>JAKFBS010000001.1:0-796335 GCA_036677065.1 Bdellovibrio sp.
CGTTCATATGATATTTCAGTGATGACGGTGATGTCGTTTGTACGTCTATTTCAAGGCGAAGTATCACATAAAAACATCGGGGGTATGATCTCAATCGGTAAAGCCGCTAAAGATTCATACGCGATGGGTTTACAGTCGTTTTTAATGACGATGGGAATCTTATCAATCAGCTTATTTATTTTAAATTTATTACCGGTTCCGGTTTTAGATGGCGGACACTTAGTGTTTTATGCTATTGAAATCGTGAAAGGTTCACCATTAAGTGGCAGAAAATTAGAGATCGCCCACCAAATCGGTTTTGCCCTGTTAATGGGTTTAATGGTGTTGGCGTTATTTAACGACTTCACTAAATTTATTTTTAAAACGTAATCTATGGTTATATTATCCAGCGACACCAGCACTTTACTTGGAAGTGTGGCCATCCATAAAGATGGCCAGCTTCTGGTTGAAAAATCGTTGATGCGCCAAGGATCTCACTCTGATGCTTTGAATAACCTCGTCAAAGACTGTCTTGAACAAGCCAAGCTTACTTTAAATGATGTCGATGTTTTTGCCACTGGACTTGGGCCTGGTAGCTTTACTGGTATTCGCATTAGCTTTAACACGATGAAAACTTTTTCGCAGGCTTTTGCTAAACCAATGGCTGGGGTTGATAGCCTAAAAAGCTTAGCTTATCTCAATCGACACGGCGCTAAAGAAATTTGTTGCGCGATTAATGCCTTTAAAAACATGGTTTACATCGCGACTTATAAAATTGAGTCCAAAATCGACGGTGATTCCATTATTGAAACCAGACCACCACAAGTTGTGCGCGTTCAAGAATTACACAATTTCTTAACAACACCGATTTTATTTGTTGGTGATGGTTACGCCGCTTACGAAAATTATTTGCAAAAACACTGTGGTGAAAAATTAATTCGTCACGAAAAAATTCACGACTATCCGACAGCGGTTGCAGTGGGTCACCTTGCGAGTCTAGAAAATAAATTTTTTCACTGGTCACAACTTTTACCTCTTTATTTAAGAGCGTCCGAAGCCGAAGAGAACCTCAGCGGAATAAAGTATCAACCTCTGTAGTATCTTCGGGAGTTCAGCATGTCGGAAATTTGGTGTGTCGCTAGCGGAAAAGGTGGCGTTGGAAAAACGTTCGTCGCCTCAGGCCTGGGAATCAGTTTAGCAAAATTAAGAAAAAAAGTTTTGTTGGTGGATTTCGATATTTCGGGTGCAAATCTTCACACCGTTTTAGGATTAAAAGACTTTAAAAAATCAATCGTTGATGGCTTAAATGCAAATTCTAATGGCGCAGATATGGTAATGCGTTCAAGTTTTCCGAACTTAGATTTTATTCCTGGTTTTATCGTGCCGCAATTAGGCCAAGAACTTTGCACTTTTAAAGTCGATGCTTTGTTACAGCAGCTTAAAAGTTTGAAATATGATGTAATTATTTTCGATTTAGGCCCTGGTGCGCAAAAAGCTAATTTTAGTTTAATGAATTACGCTGACCGTAATTTTGTGATTACAAACTGTGAACCGACATCGATTGAAAAAACATATTCATTTATCGAGCAGTACATCGCGGGCGATTACCCTGCGAAAAATTTACATATTTTGGTGAATTTTTGCCGTTCGCAGCAACATCAAACCCTAGGAAAATCATTTGAATCCGTTTTGTTCAAAAAGCATGACGTGAATGTGAAATATTCAGCAGGCATCCGTTTTGATAACGCTGTGTGGCAGTCGACTTTTATGGCGTCTTCAAATTTGCAAAATGTTTTTGCATTGATGCCGTATTCCGAAGTCTGTCATGATTTTTACAAAATCTGCAAACAATTGATTGATCCAAGTGATCTACGGGCCGTATCATAATTTAAGATGAGCACAGATTCTAAAAATAATTATTACGAAATTCTGGAAGTTGCCAACACAGCAACTCAACATGAAATCACCGTAGCCTACGAAAAAGCTAAAAGAACCTATTCTGCTCAAAATGCGGCTTTGTACAGTGTCTTCACTGAAGCTGAAGCGTCTGCATTACGCGATTTAATCGAAGAAGCTTATTCGGTTCTAAGTAATCAGAATTACCGCAATATTTACGAAAAACGTCTGTTATCAAAATCTTATTCTGCTTCAGATTTATCTTTAGATGCTGTTAAAAAAGCCAGCACTGAATTATTCAACGAAAACAGTTTACTCCAAGCTGCTCCCACTGAAATTACTGAAAACGAAAAGCCTTCTTACGAAAAAAATCAGACTTTAGAGTCTGAGATCGAAACTTGTAATGAATGGGATGGCGATTTCTTAAAAAAAGTGCGCGAATACAAGCAGTACTCTCTAGAATTATTGCATGAAAAAACCAAAGTAAACCCTTGGTATTTGTCAGCGCTTGAGAAAATGGAGCCACAAAACCTACCAGCACCGGTATTTGTTCGTGGTTACGTTACTCAATTTGCAAAAACATTAGGTTTAAACGAGAAACAAGTTGCTGAATCGTACATGAAAATCTACAAGTCTAAACTTGAGCAAACAAAAACAAAATAAAATTACCTTTCCAGTTCCCACTCAATACGCCGGCCTAAGACTTGATAAAGTTTTAGTCGATGAAGAATCGTTCAAAGAGGTTATCTCTACGCGCAGTTATGCGCAGAACATGATTGAGAAAGGATACATCAGTATTAACGGCGAACGCACCAAAGCTTCGTACGCACTTAAAGCATCAGACATTATTGATATTATTATTCCCGAAGTAAAACCGACTGAACTGGTTCCTTACGATTTAAAATTAGATATCATTTTCGAAGACGATGATTTGATCGTTATTAATAAGCCTGCAGGCTTAGTTGTGCATCCTTCGGCAGGACACGAACAAAATACGTTAGTGAATGCTCTTTTACACCACACAAAAAATCTTTCGATGAAAAACGAAGAGCGCCCAGGTATTGTTCACCGTATCGACAAAGAAACTAGTGGTTTATTAGTTGTAGCTAAAAATGATAAGGCCCACGAACATTTATCTCTTCAATTTAAAAACAAAACTACACATAGAATTTATTATGCTGTTGTTGAAGGCCGTCCACGTTTAGGCAAAGCAACTATCAGTAGTTACTTAGCCCGTCATCCGAATGATCGCAAAAAATTTGCCTCTGTTCGAATTAACAATCGCGTTTTGACTGAATTCGAAGAAGGTTTTGAAAAAGGCAAATGGGCTGTTACGCACTATCAAACTATTCAAAGCTCGCAATCCAAATCATTAGTGCGCGTGCAACTTGAAACCGGACGCACCCACCAAATTCGCGTGCATATGTCTGAAATGGGTCACACGTTAGTTGGTGACATGACTTATGGATTCTCTGCGAAAAAAGCTAAAGAGTTAGGTATTACAAGATTTTACCTACATGCGGCCGAACTTGGATTTATTCACCCGAAAACTAAAGAGCCTATGAAGTTTTTAATTGATTGGCCACGCGCTGATTTCGAAAAAATTAAATCCTGGGGTTTTATCTTATGAGTTTTACTGAAACCGATTTAGGTTTTATTAAAGAACAAGATCAACATCTTATTTTTTTCGGTAAAAATTCAGCAACTTTAGATCAATTAAAACAAGCTTATCCCGATTTAACTTTTCGCAGTGTTCAGCAAAAACACACTGACATTTGTGTGCCGTCAGCTGCGACGAGCAATGACACGATTGCAGATGCGCACTTTACTACTGAAAATAAAATTGCTTTAGTTGTAAAAACCGCCGATTGCCAGCCGATCTTAGCGTATAATAAAAGTAAAAATTTAATATTAGCAATTCATGCTGGTTGGCGCGGAGTAGAAAATCAAATCACTTCAAAATCATTGCTACAATGCGGATTACAACAAGCTAATATTTTTATCGGACCATGCATTCAACAAGAAAGTTTTGAAGTCGATTTAGATGTAAAAGACCTCTTAGAAGAAATTTGTAAAATTGATCCCATTTCTGCCGATTTTAAAAAAATATTTATCCAAAAAAGTATTAAATATCATATTGATCTAACCAAGATCGTAATCGCTGATATCAAAGCAGGGGGCGTCGATGCGGCGATTTCATTATTACCTTTTGACACAGTCACTGATCTAAGATTTCATTCATACCGCCGCGATAAACTGAATAGTGGCCGTAATCTCAGCTTCATTGCCCGACTTAAGTCTTAAGACTTTTTCGAACCTAGTCTTTCAATTTATAGAGTGTTTGCAGATACTAAAAGTATGAAAAAACTCATTCTTTTAGTTAGCGTTCTGATGTCGGCGTGTGCCTCGTTTAATAACTTAGACCGTCTTCCGACAAATGCAGGCCAATGTGCGATTTCTGATAAGAATCCCCCGCTTTTTAACGTGCTTCAAGCCACTTCAGATCGCATTGTTATTCGCTTAGATAATTTTGAAAAATATTTTAATTTAGGATCTTCAGATTACGATTTCAAGGTAACGTACTCTGAAACTAAAATTTTAGATCGCGAAGGCAAAAAAGCTATTATCAATCACGAAGTGATGGATGGATCAGTCGATCGCGAACCATACACTTTACAAATACCGGTAAATTATGGCGGTCTCTATCACGTCGAGCTTTCAAAAGATGGAAAAATTTTTTGGAAACAAAAAGTATTCGCTCTTCACAAATCTGAAAATACAATTTCAGCGGCAGAACGTGAATCTTTGGCAGCACAGTATGCCCCGATTATAGAAATGAGCCCTGATGAAATGTATTGGCCATCTTCGTTAGAATATATTTTTAATAAAGTTGAAGTAGATCCACAAATGGCAGCCGAGCCATTTCGCTTAACGACATTAAACACAAACATCAGTAAAAATTCTTCGGGTTTAATGGGAAGCCTCTTTGGTAAAAAGTATGGCGTAAATCATGAGTTTAATTTCTCTGAAATCGACCAGATATTTCCGTACTACGGTCATGCTGAATCAGTATTAAAATCAAATTTAGCCGATGACACTCAAACTCGTCTTAGAATGCGTACCAGCAAAAATCATTTAACAATTTATTATTCAGTTTTTGAAAACAAACAATGGAATGAAATTTATATCAACTATCACATGTTTTATGCTTTCGATTCTAAAAATGGCACGAAAGATAAGGCTGTTATGGCAGCTCATATTTTCGACCGTGAAAGTTTAACGGTTGTATTGCGTGGAACCTCTAAAAAACCACTATACACTTTCTATGGGGCACACTTACCTTCGCAGACAATGGCGCAGCTAGATTCAAACGGTGATGTCGTGCAAAGCTGGGCCACCGGACGGGTATTTGTAAACTGGAATAAAATCATCACTGAGAATAATCGTTTAAAAGCAGTTGCTGCAAAAGGCTCACACGGAATCTATCCAATCAAAGGGCTATATGCAGTTATGGCCAACCATAAATACCCGCTATTACTAGAACCTGCTGGTGGTGGCGAAAAACTTTATCCAGAATTTGATCCCGCGGCCAGTGCTAATGTGAAATATAAATTAAAGCCTCTAAATCTTGATAACGTGTCTTCTGACTGTAGCAGCCCAAATCGCATGTTAGCTTTCTCGGGTTCTACCGTAGACGTATTAGGCCCAGTGAATGCGACTTTCCCGCCTTTTACTGACCGCGAAGGTGATTATAAGAATTATGCTGATCCTAATGCTCCATTATTCGATATGGATCTAGGTGCGAAAGCTAAATAATGTTTAGGCAAAAGAAGATCTTCACATTTATTGTTTTGTTTTCTTTTGCGCTGACTGCCCAAGCTCAATATGACTCACCCTTTGATACGGCTTCGGTTGCCCGAGGCCTTTCTAAAGTCACAACACTTAAAGATGACATGACTAAACTCAATGTGCCATCGCGCTGTCAGCCTTTTAATAAAAGTGACCCCAATACCATGGTTGCTTGTAGCGCACCTGCTGAAGATATTGATAACAGCATCATCACAAAAGTTGAATTTGAACCAGGAAAAATCGATCCGCGTTTAAATGATGTGATTCCAGAAGAATTTCGTAAAGATACTAAAGATAAAAAAACAGCCTGTATCATTCGCTTTAAAATGATGAACGACAATAAAGAAATGATCGGAATGAACCAAGAACAAGGCAGCGGCGACGATGTCGGACGCACCCACTCTTTAGGTTTAAGTGTTAGCTGTACTTCAGACGACGGGCTGTCAAAAACTTTTTCTTACGATACAGAGCTGTACACGAATCCGCAAATGGCTAACGGTAAGTATGTTCGCGATTCTGAAAATCGCATAAAGCAAAAATTTATTTCTGAAACCGTTTTTGCTTTTGTTCAAGATAACATTAACCAGGGTAAAGCCACTTACTGGAAGCGCGGATTTGGTTTCATCAATAAAACTGATAAAAAAACATTTGGTCCGTTATCGTCAGCGAACCAGCAGGAATGGTTTCACGCCACTCTTAACAAAATCAGTGGCGAAGGCAGCGCCGTTACTTATAATTACGAACAAGGCTCGATGAATAAGTGGGGCGGCTTTGTAACGATGAGTGTAGGTCTGCAAGAGCACGCCAACTTAGGCAGTCGATGTCACGTAAGTCTTTCTGCTGAAACGGGTTTTCGTGCCGGAACCATTAAAGATTCATCTTACTGGAATGCTAGCGCCAATGCGCAGGTTTCTTATGACATCACTAAAGGCAATGCCATCTACTTGCGTGGTCGCTATGATGCCACCGATAGACCCGGTTCAAGCTTTGTTCGTGAACAATCAGTAGCCGTAGGCTTTCAGCGTATTAAATCAGGAACCTATGTTGAAGTGGGTACTATGAAACAGCAAGGTAACCGCACCGATGTTCATGATATTCCGAATGTTCATACGGGTAAAAACGATTCTATGATCTTTTTACGTCTTGGCTATGGCTTCTAACGCTGTTTCCCATATTTATTGAATCAATTACATATTGTTTTTTCACAGTGAAATCAGCTATTTTTACTCTATAGAGTTTTTTGGGATTCATGGGGTGTACAATGTTAAAAAATTTAGTGATCACAGCGGCTATTTTGATTTCGACAGCAACAGTTCAAGCTTTACCAACCGCGGTGTCTGACATTTTACCGAATGGTTCAGTGGCACGCTGTAAAGAAGGTGGCGATGCTGGGTCTCGCGCATTTCGTTTAACTATTAAAGATTTGTCAGCGGCTTCATTAACTTTACAAGTAGACACCTTAGTGTGCCTTCGCCTTGAAGGAAAAATGACTTTAGTTCATTACGCTTTATCTGAAAAACAAGTTTATAAAAATAACGGTCATGTTATTAGTTATGAATATGGTAACGCCAGTTTAGCAGTTATGAACACAGATGCGACTCATTTATTTGACCGCATAAATTTAGATTCAACTAAATTTACTCAAGATGTCACTTTGAATATTCAAGCATTACCATCTCATGTTTTTGATGTGGGCTTACAAATGTTAGAAGTCATCAAAATCGATGATAAAATCGTTGATCAAGGCATGAAAGCCAGCGGTTCATACCGTATTAACCTAAAAGATTAATTATTAGATTTTACGCCAGAACTTCCGCCCGTTGTTCCAGTTCTAACGGCAATCGGATTAACACAAGTATTTGCAACAACCTGATCGTTTTCTAAATATGAACAGCGATGTGCTGTTGTGCGCGGAATACACTCTGCACGCTCAGGTTCCGGATCAACCTGCGCACTGACTTGATAATCATTAGGATCGTCTCCTAAGACAGAACTTGGCAAAACCGCGTCGTTCGTTGAAACGGCATCTTGTGTTTGTTCTATAGGTACACGTGGTGGCGTATTTGATCTGAAAATATTCACAAAAGCTAAACCGATCGCGGCTAATTGCATTTTAAATGAATCAAAAAATCCTGCCTGCGCAACGGGTGCTTGCAATAATGACAATGAAAACAACACGACCATAATTTTCTTATTCATTGTTTGCTCCATTTTTTGCCAGTAAAAACTCTGTGAACAAATCAAAAGCCGCATAACCAGAATTTTTACGCTTCGACTCAGAAGATTCCATCGCATCTAGTTTGCCGTTTTTATATTTGAAAACTACTTTACCGCTGCCGACTAATTCTAATTCAACTAACCGTTGATGTTTATATTTTGTGTTGATTGTTTTTTTGCGTTTATTCGCTAATCGGGTTTGTTTAATCTGAGTGATGTTTCCCAAAGAATCTTCAATATAATCCCAACGCACGCCTTTAGCCGTTATTGTTTGCCAACCTTTAGAAGTTTTAATCATGTTGCCATTGATACTAGCTGACACACGAAATAGAGCATCTTTATCCATACGGTGCTTTTGAAACAATGGCGAACTCGCAGAAGTAAATTCTTGAATCGTTTTTTCACAAATATTTTTAACAGTCGATTTCAGCGATGCAGTGTTTACATCCATGAAATATGAAAAATCAAAACCGCAGTTGTTTGGATCACTGACTTTACTGACAACATCCAGTTTTGAATCATAAGTTACAGTATACTTTTCACCACCTGGAACCGTAAATCCATTTACACGACCTTTTGAGTCGTAAGAATAAGTTAATTTTTTATTCCAGGCGTTTTCAACGCTCACTAGGTTGTTATCTTTGTCATATCTATACATGACTTGAATTTTTTTTGGCCCAGTTATTTTTTCTAAAACTTTTTCAGTTTTTGCAAAAGTAAAAAAATAGTGATCAGTACCATTGTGAACAATACGATCAATCATGTTGTGCTTGTTAAAATAAATGCGGATAAATGGCTTTTCAGGATTATTCTTGCGAGAAATTAAACTTAACTGGCCTTGTTCATTGTAAACAATAATATTTTCAGAACCGACACGCATATAACCAGAACCATTAGGAAGTTCCTGAATTATTTCTGTACCGGCATTATTGGCATAACCACCTTCTGCCTTTGAAAAAACACTGGCTGTGGTTTGCCCGCATTTTCTGATTTCAAATCCAGAATTCGCACGCACAATCGTTTCTTCTAATTGCGAGCACCAATTGTTGCCAAACATGCCATAGCTTTTTCGTTTATGATTATATTGGCGTTGAATTTTAAATGGAGTTAAAACTTCTTTGGTGACTAGATCAATTGTGTCTAATGACAGCTCACCACTGATTGGATTTACTTCTGCAAAAGACGTAAACCCTACGAATAAGATTATTAAAGGTAATATTTTCTTCACTCTTATTATTTTAAACTTGTTCAAAAATATTGATAGAGCTACGGGATATTCTGTTCATTTCTGGTCCGATGTCGAGCCTTGGATTTGTTCTCTTTTGCAGTGATTAATGTAAAATTAAAAACATGAAAATACTTATCGGAATTTTATTAGTGTTAACTGCAGTAAATGCCCATGCTGAATCAACAGCTGATTGTGGAAGCGCAAAATTAAATTACAAAAATGGCAAAGTAGCTGTTTCTGAAGAAGTTGAAGTTTGTAAAAATGAATACAGTCAGTTTTATGCTAAAAAATGCGCCGATGGTTGTGAATTTACAAAAGCTTTAAAAAAACAAAACGATATCGAATTAGAAGATTCAACTGTCGGCAGCCCTGGCGGACAAATTTGCCAACAGCTGGGCTTTGAATCTCGTTTAGTCGAAGTAGAATTTAAAAAAATTAAAACCCCGCACATTGATTTGTGTTTTGGTGATGACACGGACTCATTTGTCTCTTCAGGATTTTTACGTGATTTACAAGGCAGTCTTGAATGAAATGGTTAACGTTTATTGTTATCGCCTTCTTTGCCCATAACTCATTCGCCGCAGGCTCATGCGAAAATATCGATTTGCGCGATCAACTTGGTCCTGTGCTAAACCAAGATGGCACGGGATTATGTTATGCCTATACCGCTAGTGACATCGTTTCTCATAGATTAGGTCGCAAGGTTTCTCCGGTAGATATTGCTCTTCAATACACCAAACATCGAGATGAACTAATGGTGCGCGGTGCTGGCAGTAAATATTTAAATCAAGTCACTGATGAGCGCAAAAGAGACATCTTTCATGGTGGTTGGGTTAGATATGCTTTGCAGTATTCTAATCAAGTAGGATTTTGCGCGGACGAAAAAATTAATTCGAATGATTTCACAACTAATCGTGGCTTATTCAAAGGCTTAGTTAACTTAAATCAATTAAGTTTGCATCAATATAGTTTAGATAGTTCTACTGGCGAATCTTGCGGAAAATTTGCTGAAATTCAAAAAGTTTTTCCAGGCGTAAGCATCCGTGAAATACAAGACATTGCCAATCGAAGCGACATAACAAATGTTGGGGCTAACTTAACTGATAAAGCTTGCGAACCTCGTATCACATCAACAACACCAATGAAGTTTAAAAATCTGCATAACGAAAGCAGTAGATCTGAAATTTTGCGCAGTTCTGATTTTAACGAAATCGACCGTGTTCTTAGCAAAAAACAACCTGTATCGGTTTCAATTTTTATGGATAAAATCTATAGCTTTGGCAAATCAAGTATCGCAAAACAACCCCGCCACGCCATTACACTGGCCGGAAGAAAATATAATCCGGCGACTGGCAAATGTGAATATATCTTAAAAAATTCTTGGGGACCAGAATGTGATCGCTATTATAAAGTACGTTGCGAAAATGGCTATTTATTCGTGCCTGAAGAAACCTTTAAATCAATTGTCTATGGGGCTGATTACATCGAATAATCAAAATTTATCCGCGCGAACGAAATAAACAAAAGTTTCCGTAACTAAACACCTGAGGTGCTGACCAGTTTTTCTTTTCAGCTACAGTCATAAATTGTTCACGAGCATTGCCTTTAGTAATGATCATAATTTTTTTAGTCGCTGCAATCGCATTAAGTTGCGCAATCACATGCATATATGTTTCTTCAGTAAAGGGATCGAACATATAATAAACTTCAGCTTCAGGAATTTTAAAACCTGCTAACGAAAGATCTTGATGAAAAAACTGAGTTTTCTTCTGAATACCTAATTTGTGAGTAGCAGCATTTGCTAAATCAACACGGTTACTTACAAACTCATAACCCTTAAAATCGATATCTGGACGTAACAAGCTCACAACTAAGCCTACCCGGCCATAGCCAGAACCTAAATCAACAAAGCGTGCGTTTAATGGTATACGCAGATAATTAAGCGCAATGATGATCGTATTATAAGTCGATTGAACACCTACGCCAGAGCCTTGATAAATTCGCTCTAGAGTTTCATCTGCAGCTTCTGTAGATTGCATTTCAATTTTATAATCCAAATTAAAAACATGATCTAAAACATCAAAAGTGCGATCTAAAGAAAAGCTGACCGGTTCTTTTTTATCATCGTATTGATTGTGAAGTTCTTGTTCGAATTCAAAGATTTCCAACATCAATTTTAAACATTGAATAGTAAATACAGAATGCTCGCTATTTTCTAAATGCGTAATTTCAACTAAAAAAGTTTTTAGGATCAACGTCACGTTACGGCGCATGACTTCAATTTCTGCGATATCTGCAGACTCAAGCGTCGAATGTAAAAATAGAATTAAGCTAAGTTCTTGCTTGAAAAACTTTTTAACAAAGTTTCCGAAATGGGCTGGTTCTGATTTTTCTTTATTGTAGATCCAGTACTGCTCTTGAATAAATCGAAAAATCGTAATTAGAAATGCAGTATCAATAAATAGAGAGGCACGCTCGCGTACGGGCAATGAGCGCCATAGCGAGGTGATATCATTTTCACAGAGGCTTAAATTTTTATTTTTTAATAGAAGTATAAAGCTCTGTTGGTGGGTTCTCATTACCTACCAACGTTTTTGTGTCGGTGAGTAATTAGTCCGTGCGTTGGATCATACGGAGATAATCCAACGTCAACAGAGTCACCTACAACAACCTTGATATTAAACTTTTTCATTTTACCACACAGTCTAGCTTGGACTTTTACGCCGTTGTCTAGAGTGATGTGGTAAACGCCGCCCCCTGAAAGGTCATGTATTTTGCCTTTCAGAGTAACCAGGTCGTCTTTAGCCACTAGTAACGACCGCCGCCGCCACCGCCGCGAGATCCGCCGCCGAAGCCGCCACCGCGATTAGTTTTAGGTTCCATTGGTTTAGCTACAGTAACAGTCATAGCACGTTGTAATTGCTCAGAACCGTTTAATTTTTGGATAGCGTCGTTAGCTTCAGCTTCAGTAGACATTTCTACGAATGCGAAACCTTTAGAGCGACCAGATTCACGGTCCATGATGATTTTTGTAGATTGAACGTTACCAACTTCAGAAAATAAGTTAGTTAGAGTTTGTTCATCCATTTTAAAAGATAAGTTTCCAACGTATAGTTTGTTGTTCATAATTCCTCCTCAGGAATAAAGTGTTCGCCTAAGAAGAAAGAGCTTAATGCTTTTGATCGATAGTACAGAACGGTTGAGACTTAGATTTAAACTATTTTTGCGTCTTTACCTAGCAAATAATGCTTTTTCTTTCAGAAGCTATTCTATTCGATATAAAGGGAATTTTTACCCCATTTGCTCAACTTTTAATTGTTGAGAGCTAGTTTAATGCAGAAGCTTTGTGCCCACCGTGTTAACAGAGGCATTTACCTCGGCACTAGTCGCATCGCGAACTTCAAGGGCTTCGATTTCAAATACCAGATCCTGACCAGCTAGCGGATGGTTTCCATCCAGTCTAATAAAGTCATTTTGAAATTCTACAACTTTGTAGGTTCTAGAGTTTCCGCTTTTTCCGATAATCGAAATAATTTGGCCAATGCGAAGATCTTTTGCGAGCTTTTTAACAGGATAAAGAATAATTTTTTGCAGGTCATAAAAACCGTAAGCTTCACTGGCAGTGATACTAATTTTTCGGTGTTCGCCTTTTTTTAGATTTTGTAAACCTTGAGTAAGCCCAACTAACATGGTGTCAGCCGGATTAACTGAAGTTAAAACATCACGATTGTAGGTAGTGCTAATTAACTGACCGGCTGTATTTTTTAGAATGCAGTTAAATGAAACAATTTGCGAATTCATCAGTTCCCCTATCGCGAAAATAAAAACCGACCTGTTACGGTCGGTTTAATTAATTTTTAACTAAAAAAAATTAGTATGAATTAGTACGAGGAGCCATTGGTTTAGCTTCTGAAACATTCATAGCGCGACCATCAAAATCAGTTCCGTTAAAACGGCTGATAGTTGTCGTAGCTTCTGCAGAAGTAGACATTTCTACGAATGCAAAGCCCTTAGAGCGACCAGAATCGCGATCCATGATGATTTTAACTGATTGAACAGTTCCACACTCAGAAAATTTATCACCTAATGATTGATCAGTTGCAGAATATGGCAAATTGCCAACGTATAATTTATTACTCATAAAAACCTCCTAAAGGCTTGAGCGCTACTTCGGAGGAATTGAACAGAATGAACAAGGTCTCTAACTTAGCTATTACTTATCGGCACCTTACCACGAATAGAAACATGCACCTAAATTATAATTATTCAAATCGTTGCAGTCGCATTTGAACTAGATAGTTTATGTTCGATTTCTTGACGACTCAGAACGATTAGAGATTTTTTTGAGTACTTTATGCCCAGATGGGTTGAACTCTTCTTTGCTCGATGGCTTCGAATAAGTTTTCAACGGATTTTTCCCCGATATTAACCAAGGTTTTCCAAGATTCAAACTTTGTAGGTCCGTGAAAATCACTCGAGGCCACTACCGGTAGTTGTGAGTTAAAGACTTCCTGAGACATATGATTTGCGGTAGCACATTCCCACGCATCTATATGTAATTTTAGTTCTTCACGGTTATCCCATAAATAAGTTGTTTTAAATTCGTAAGGTTTTTCCCACAAGGGATGAGCAGCAATCGAAAAAAATTCTTGGTTTTCAATAAGCAGATCTTTGACTGCTTTATTTGGATCAATGTAGCGATCGACACCTAAAAAAACAATGTGTGCGCCCTTTTGCCGTGACCAAGAATTTAATGTGACTTCAACTCCAGCAATTAGAATCATATTATATTTCTCCCAAGCGCGTTTTGCTTCGGACTTTATAAGTGCCAAGTATTGATCCATTGTTTTTGCTGTAAGCGAAAGTTTAAGGGCGCGGGTTACAATGCCAGTTAAAGTTTTTGAATCTGCTAGATGATCAGTAATCGCAATAAAACTAAAACCTTTTTTTCCATAAAGATCGACAATTTCAGGAATACTTAGCTTTCCATCGCTAAAATTCGAGTGAATATGTAAATCTACAAGATGCTTCATATCAGATAAGTCTGAGCGACAACGCATCAGAAGTCATATTAGCTTCGGGTCAGGAACATGTTCGTATTGTGTTAAGAGTCTTTTAACATTTGTTCGGCTCCAGAAAGCCGAAACCAAAACCGTTCAGAAAGAAAAATACTTAAACCTATTAATGGCACCAAGAATAGCACACCGAAAAATCCCAATAGAATATAGAGCTTGGCGTTTACATCTGCTAGCGGCAAAAGCCATACTCCCGTAATGACCATTCCTAAAAAACCAAAAACCATTAACTGCAAAGTAAAAAATGCAAGTAATGCGATGATAATACTTCGACGAGTCGCTTGTAGCATTTTTAAATAAATTAAGATGGCTTTTTTCTTAACGTGACCAAACGCGTATTTATACGCCATCTGACTTAAAAAAAATGAGAAAATCTTTCGCATCCAATTCATTGTTTTTTCACACTAATCTTGTTTGCGCTGACCGAAAATCCAACCGACGACAAATGCAATTAAGCCCACAAGGCCTAATACAACCCATGGGTTTTCTTTTACTTTGTCTTCAACTTGATTTTTTGTTTTTTTAACCTCAGTTTCAACATTCGTTCTAAGGTCATCTAAATAGGGCTTAAGATCATCTAAACTTTTGCGAAGTTCATTATAATCTTTTTCTAAAATTTCTTTAAAATCCTGAACTTTTCCATGGCTTGCATTTTCAAGTTTTTCAATAGCTTCTGAAAGTGATGTTGGTGTCTTAGCCATGATGTATCCCCTTGTTGAAAGAATCACTTCACTTATCGGTTCATTTCGAGAAAAAATGAATACAGACTTTAGTCATTGTCGATCTTGCCATACCTTAGATTTGATTGCCTAATAGACTTTCAGCACATGGCAAAGCAAAATCGTAACCGATATTTCTTTATTTTATTTATCCTCATCGCAATAGCTGCATTCTACCTGACAAAAAAGCGTTCTGCGAATCTGCAAAACGCAGTCATTCCAGTTACAACCAATGCTGTTTCTTCGCAAAACGCTGCGACCCTAGTTAGTGCGACGACCACATCAGTTGAAAGTACTTCTTCTGGTTCAGCAGCCGTTACAACGACAACTAACGAATTTCCTGCAGAAGTTCAGGCAACCGCAACCTGTTACGGTCGCATGTTAGAACTCGTACAAGTAGATAAAGCTGGTGAAATCGCTTTTAACAAACGTGCAGATGATACTTTGTTGGGTGTGGTAGATCTTTGGTATTACGACATCACTTACCCGATTGAACATTCGGCAGAATCAACTCATACCGGAAAATTTATCTACGCATTAGCTATCGGCGATTTGTTGCACGGAATTCAAAACGAAAAAAAAACATTAGATAGAAATTTAGCTTTAAAACTCTTAAATGAAGTTCATCTTAAAGACCCAAAAAATTCTGCCCCACTTGCCCATATGGCGATTATTTATGATGAACTCAAACAGCCCGAGCAGGCAAAAAAAATAGCCGCACTTATCACAAGCTCAACCGATCATTTTGATTCCTATTTATTAAAAGTAAGACGCGCTATTTTAAGCTTAGCGCAAACACCTGCTGACTATGTCCGCGTCACATCAATTGAGTTTGCCCTTCCATCTTTGGATCAAAAAAAATTAATAAATTTAATGACGACATACAAAATTCCATTACTGGCCGAACAAATGATGGTGGATGGTTTAAACCCCGCAAATGAATATGTGGGATTAGAATGGGATCAGTTTCAATATGCCGCCGGCTGCGGGGCAATGAAAAAACTTGATAACAATCATAAATGCTTAAGCGTTTTCGATCTTGAAGACGTTAAAGCAAAAACATATGACATGATACCTACGAATTTGGGTAAAAACTGTACTCTGCAAGAATTCGAATCTTCAGTTAACACGATTAAAAAAGTTTTAGAAAAATATAAATAAAAGCGGCGACTAAAAGCACTGTGTTGTTCTGTGTTTTTTCTCAATATGAGGCTGTTCGGTGCTGGCTTTTCTTTTGCTCCTTATAAAATTGAGGTGCCAGTATGAAAAAACTCTTTAAACAAGCTCTGTTTACTTTAGCTCTTTCGCTAAGCCATGTTCCTTCGGCTTTAGCTCAAGAAGCGAGTGAGTTTCTTCCCGGAAACATCAAGCCGGAAGCTATTGTCACTGTCAAAGAGATTTCCGACTGGCTAAAAGTTTTCCAGGATGGGCTTAAAAAGAATTACGGTGTTGATCAAGTCTATATAGGTGGTGGCTCGTCGCGGGCTATTTTAGATGCTATTTATCAAAACCAAATGCCGGATATGCGTGATTTGGATATTTTTGTTGTTCTTGATCGAGAAGTGACTTTTGAAAATTCTAAAGAACTAGGTCAAAAATTAGAATCGACAGAGTTAGGCCGGTTTGCCTTAAATGAATTACGCCCCCGTCCCCGTCCCAACAAAAAACTTTTACCTGATATGAAAGCGGCTCTCAGCCATAATGCCGGTTATGGATTCTTCTGGCTAAAAGACGGTAATATTTTTGATTTATCTATTTACCATTCGCGCGGTGATCTGGCTTTAAATGGCATTCTCAATTTTGATATGGTCATGATTCCTCTTAAAGATGAAACTCTTGAAAGTTGGTTCGATAAAAATAAAGATAAGTCGGTTGAACAACTGTTGAAAAGACGCCTCGTAGTTGATGAACACGGGGGTTATGTTGATTGGCTTAAAAAAGACGGCAAATTGGTTAATGACTTAAATATCGCGGCTGATCCACACATCGTGTCTATTCGTTTGGCGCGTTCTTTCGCCAAAATCGGACGCATTGGTTTACCTGATGCTTTAAAAGAAACTCTACAACAGGCTTTAGAAAGACCACCGAAGAATCGACTGCAAATCATTCGTAATCTAGAAAAAATGATCGAAGATAAAGTAGCCTATTCAGAATTAAAAACTCTTCAAAGTATCGGGTTTTTTAAAATTTATCCTGAATTAAATCAAATTCTGTCAAAAATTAAACCGCTGGAACTTAAAAAATATTTAGCGAATTTCGTAGCTAGAAAAACAACTCAAACACCTTTGATTGCTTCTCTTTACGAAATGCTTAGCGCTCAAAATAAATTAGAACTGGCTAAAGACATTGAATTAGTTCACCCAAAATGGGCCCAACATGAGATACAAGTTCTCAATGACAAAATGACCGGCAGAAAAAGAATTGGTATTTTCACCGGCGTATTTAATCCGATTCATTCTGGACACATCGAAGTAATTCAAAATGCAATCAAAGCCGGGCAACTGGATGTTATTTACATTATCCCGACGCCAGCAACTACTCACAACGAAAAACCAATTGAATGGAAACATCGCTTAGAAATGGCTCGCATGGCCACAGAAAGTATCTCTCAAGTTCGCGTGATCGATCCGTCGTATTTAACTACTCTGAATATTAATACAGGTGAAGCCATCAGAAAGCTTCAAGCCGATTTAGGCACAGGTAATTCATTCGTCCAAGTTATGGGTCTTGATTCTTTCGAACGATATCACCACGCCGGCCGTTACGACAAAACTGCAAAAAATGAAATTCTGGTGATGGCTCGTGGTGGTGGTGTATTACCTTTACCTGAAACAGAAATCGGATCTAATCTTATTTATTTCGATAAACAAAAAACTGAAAATTTCAAAGAAGAAAATCGTTCTTCAACTCAAATTAGAAATATTTTAGAAACAGGCGGATCAATTAAAAAACTTGTTTCAGAAAAAGTAGAACAGTACATACATAAAAATAGCCTGTACAAACCACAAGCTTTAAAATGTGGCGCTCTGTTTTAATCTGAACGGTAGCGCTCACAACGCGCATATTGATGTATCGCACTCCAGATATCCGAGATTTTTAAAATTTGATGAATATGAAATACACCATCAGAAATTTTATTTCTCAGCATATAATCCGTAACTACCGCAGCCATCACACCAGTGACAAGAGCTTCGTTTTGCCCTTTTAGAATAACTTGTACTTCCTTATTTTCAGAAATCCCGTGTATTTGAATTGCATAACAATCATCGCCTTCCCACGAAACGTTTCCGATAACTTTTAATATCTTTGGAAATTTTTGGATAAGAGGCAAAAGTAATGGTTGTCTCAGAAAAAATGTCATAGCGGTCAACACCTTCGAAGAAAAACATAAAAATGTTGAAGCTTTAATGCCTATAGTGCGTTCGAGTGCATATTGATCTGAAAACTCAAATGGGTACGATTGGCGCAGCCCCCATGGTGAACCGTAATCAATATTTTTTGGCGCGAGCGAAGAATTCCAATGAAGTAAGTTCTTCATCGTCCAATCAATTGCCTGTGCTCCGTGAGCATCTCCCGTTCCGAGTAAAATTCCAATTTCAAACTGAGTGAGCTCTGGTGATTTTTCCTGGCATTCACGCACTAACAGATTCGTTAATCCTGGAGCAAGTCCGACGCTCAAAACAGCCGTCGTATGGTTTACTTGAGCAATAGTATTCAATTTTTCAATCTCTCGTAAATGCTCATCCTCTGCAGCAATGTCGACGTATTGAATTCCTTTTTCTAAGCACAAGTTTACAAATTTTATGTCAGATTGATCTGAGCACATAATAACAGCGGCAACGCCTTCTAAGACAGGGGATAATTCTTCCAGACTTTTAGTTAAATCAAGGGTTCGAAAAGAAACCTCTGGATAATTTCCGAGCGATGCAATAAAAGCCTGTCCTTTACTCGCATTTCTGCCAGCAATAACAACTCTTCTTTGCATTGAAATAAGTGTTCGCACAACATGGCGGCCAACTTCACCATATCCACCAACAACTAATACGACTTGAGATTTTTCAATCATATTAATTTCCTTTTATACTTTTTAAGTCTCGAAGGCCTTTAAAACAATAAATCGCAATGTACGGAAGAGGTAACAATTGTAAAATTCCTGTTATTTCAAAAATTAAATTATTTGGCATTTCGTATATTGAAGAAGGAAACATTGTATTCATGACTGCCGGTGAAAATCCTAAAAAATATAAGCTATCTTTGATTAGATGATTATAAAAACCTTCGTAAAAACCAACCCACCCAAGCCAGGTAATCAATATAAGACCAATCGCAAGAACTCTTGCGACACGACTCCAGGGTAAATTCTTATGAGAGTAAAAAAGAAAACCACTAACGACGAAAAATAAAATAAAGTTAATCGGCAATGTGTGCAACCGCCATGGCGTTTGATAAACAAAAGCGCCATAGGCGTGATGAACAGCAGTCAAAACAACGAGGACTGCAACACTTATTAAAAGACGAATGGAGTTTTGTTTTAGTAATGGGTTCATTTTTTATTTCTTTTTTTAGTCGGTTGATCACCAAAGAGTTGGCATAACATCTTGATGCTTTTCTGAGAATCATAGTGGGGGTTTACAAAGCTACTTATTCCAATTCCTCTGAGGTGTTCCAATAAAAACCGCACTTCTTCAGGCCGAAGCAGTTTTTCTAAGCGTAACGAAAGGGCCTCTTCAAATTCTCGCATATGCTCAAGCATAATTTCGGCCACAACTGGTTCCTGATCGCCCTCTACTAAAAGGCCAATAAAACCTCGCATAGGGCCAGGTTTCGTAATTTGCATTTCAAGCTCACTGATTATCGTGGCGATGTTGGCGGCTGGATTCAAACGGTCTAATCGATTCTTGGCCGTCTCAGAAAATTCAGCGACAATAGCTTTTATAAGGTCTTGTCGGCGTGGAAAATAATATGTCAGTTGCGATTGGCGTATTCCAAGGACGCTGCAAATTTCGGGCTGTGAGAGCTTTTTAATCCCACCTTCGCGTAATACCTGAATTGCCGTTTTGAGAATTTTTTCTTTCATTTGACCTCGCTCTTGGTAAGTATACCAACCAAGCAAAATAAAGTAAAGAATCAAAAAGCTCATAAATTTAGATGGGCTAAATATCTAATATGATTTGAAAAAACTATTTTAAATGTTGTTAATTTACGTGAAAAAGAAGAATGGTGGCCAAGGACGGAATTGAACCGCCGACACGATGATTTTCAGTCATCTGCTCTACCGACTGAGCTACTTGGCCAATCTCTAAAAAGTGAACTTGGAAATTATCTATTCAGCCTAATCAAGTCAACTATTTAGCCAGCCCTTTCGGAATTCATTCTGGTTTGTGATTAATTAATAATCATAAATGGGCTATGCCCGTTAATTTGGCCCGTACAGCGTTTGATTTTTGCTCAAAATCATTAAAAGATAACGTCTTGTAGTCATATTTAGCCCTACTTATTTCCATCAGCGAAAGATACTGCAAATGAAAATATTTAAAAATTAACTTTTTTCTATCTTGAAACTCTAGTGAATTTAAAAAAACGTCTAGATTTGAGATAGACCAAAGGTTGATATCTCATATGTGGTTGCCCGGGTGGTTAGTTAAATTTAATCTGAAATCGGTGAAGAAAATTTACTTATTTCTCTTTGTAATCACAGCCTTAACAGTTTTTTCAGAACTGGCGATCGCAATGCAAGCGATTGTTGTCAAAGGCAACCGCGTCTTATTTTCTTTAGATAATTCAGAGACTGCCCAAGTCAGTGTGAATAGTTTAGTGATTGCCACTGATAAAACCGTTCAAGCTAAAATTATTCAAGTGCGTGGCGAACGTGCTGTTGGCCAAGTGATTAAAGGCTCTGCCAAGGTTAGTCAGAGTTTTCGTATTTTATCTAGAGAAACTAAAAAAACTAATGCTCAGAGTGGTTTTTTTGCGGGGCTCTCTTCGAACACCATGGATATCGCTTTAACTTCAACAACCAGACTGAAAATGCAGGGCTTAGGATTTAACTTAACAGGCTTTTATGATTATCCTTTATTACCTGATTTCGTGTTACGTGGTATGGCCGGGTATGAGACATTCAAAGCCACAGGTTCGTTATCAACTTGCCCGGGTGGAGAATGCTCTGTGAATTTAAATTATTTAACTGCCCATGGTTACGCGCAGTACGATATTGCTAAATACGACAAAGGCAGCCGCTTCTGGTTAGGATTAGGTATCGGATTTTTATTTTTAACCTCTGGATCGAGCGAAATTATTAATACAGATTCACTGGCAACCAATCAAATTTTTATCTTAGCCACCGGGATGGATGTCGCCCTCCAGGGCGGCAAAGCTTTTCCAATTCAAATCGATTATTTTCTATACCCTGATGGCGATATCAAAACCCAACAGATTAATCTGCGTTTAGGTTATAAATTTTAAGAAGCTGCTCACAAACTATATTTGTGAGCGCTCGGACTGGCAAAAATATTTAAACTTTAGCGGCTTTGAAAGCCTGGTCTAAGTCGTGAAGTAAATCATCAACGTCTTCTACACCGACTGATAAACGAATTAATGAATCATCAATTCCTAAAGCTTTGCGTTGTTCAGCTGGAACAGACGCATGAGTCATAATTGCAGGATGTTCGACTAACGATTCAACACCACCTAATGATTCTGCTAAGGCAAAAACTTCTACTGATTCTAAAAATTTACGGGCTGCCGTCATTCCACCTTTAATAAAGAATGTAATCATTCCGCCAAAACCGCTCATTTGTTCTTTTGCTAACGCATGTTGTGGATGCGAAGCAAGACCCGGATAAATGATTTTTTCAACTTGCGGATGTTTTTCTAAGTAATTAGCCACTTTAATTGCGTTTTCAGCATGAGCTTTCATACGTAATGGTAAAGTTTTAAGACTGCGTAACGCTAAGAAAGAATCAAATGCGCCTTGAATTCCACCCATAGAATTAGTTAAAAATTGTAATCTTTCAGCAATCGCTTTATCGCTCGTTACGGCAACTCCACCAACTACGTCACTGTGCCCACCTAGGTATTTAGTGGCCGAGTGTACTACGATATTTGCACCTAATTCTAAAGGACGCTGAAAATACGGAGACATAAACGTGTTATCAACAACCACTAAAATATTTTTAGCCGCTGCAATGGCTGAAATTTTCTTAATATCAGCTAATTTAAGCGTTGGATTTGTCGGTGTTTCGATCCAAATCATTTTTGTATTCGGTTTAATCGATTTTTCAACATTTTCAACCTTAGTTAAATCGGTGTAAGAAAATTCTAAACCGTGATGACGTAAAACTTTGTCAAATAGACGAAAAGTGCCGCCGTACATATCATCCATAGCAATCACATGATCGCCTGAAGTTAATAAATGCATCACAGTCGTTGTTGCCGCGCAGCCGCTAGAAAAAGCAAAACCATATTTGCCTGATTCTAAACTTGCGATGCAATCTTCATAAGCTTTGCGAGTTGGATTATGAGTGCGAGAGTATTCCCAACCTTTATGAACGCCCGGAGATTCTTGCACATAAGTTGAAGTTAAGTACACCGGCGTCATAATCGCGCCAGTTGTAGGATCCGGAGATTGGCCCGCATGAATTGCGCGCGTATTAAATTTTGTGTTTTTGCTGTCTGTTTTCATAAATATCCTAATTATGTGTATTGTTTTAAATGTTCTTCAGCTTTTACTTCAGTGTTGAATACAGTTTTCACTGAATCTGCATCCATTAAGCCGTTTTCAATCATCCATTTGTCGTTAAATACTTTACTTAAGTACGCTTTTCCAGAATCTGGCATGATAGCTACGATTTTTGATGGTTTATCTAATTTTTTCGAATACTCGATTGCACCCGCTAAAATTAATCCGCTTGATGGGCCAACACAAAGACCTTCTTCGATCACTAAACGACGAGTTAACTGAAAAGCTTCTTTATCTGTTACTTTTACGCAATCATCATAAAGTTTTAATTTGCAGTTATCAGGAAGCATATCTTCGCCAACGCCTTCGACTTTCCAAGGACCAGGAGGATCAACGATTTTACCGTGGTAAAATAGATCGTAAATGATACTTCCTACTGGATCAGTCACTAAAACTTTTACGTTTGGATTTTTTTCTTTTAAAAATTTACCAACACCAGAAATTGTACCGCCGGTTCCTACGCCGCCGACAATACAATCGATTTGACCTTTGGTTTGATCCCAAAGTTCAGGCCCAGTTACATTATAATGATAATCGAAGTTATCCATATTGTGATATTGATTCGCATAGAAACAATTTGGCGTGTTCTCGGCAATTTTTTTCGCTACAGAATAATGACTTAATGGATGTTCTGGTTCTAATCCATTTGGAGTTAAAACTACTTTTGCGCCGTAAGCACGAAGCATAGCTCTTTTTTCTTCGCTCATTTTTTCTGGAAGTACGAAAATACATTTGTAACCTTTAACTGCGGCTACAAGTGCTAAACCCATACCAGTGTTTCCGGCAGTGGCTTCAACAATTGTTCCGCCAGCTTTGATTTCGCCGCGTTTTTCTGCAGCTTCAACCATATATTTGGCGATTCTGTCTTTAATTGATCCACCTGGGTTAAAATATTCAACTTTAGCGTAGAATTCATGTTTTGAATTGCTAACAACTTTGTTTAAACGCACTAATGGCGTGTTTCCGATTGTATCTAAGATGCTATTAGAGATGTTAAGTGATTTAGTTTCACTAAATGTTGATATCATGATTGGTCTTCTTTGTTTTAGAGTGTGCTTTTGTGTTTGAAATCATTCCTGAACCGAGCATAAACGTCATAAGTTCGACCTGATCCCCGTTGTAGGGAATTTTTAATCTTTCACATAACTGTTGGATTTTTTTGGATTGAACATTTTTTTTCGTCAATTCAGCTACAAGTTCTAGGCATAATTCATTGTTTGTCATACACCCGAAATTATCGTTTTACGGGCGGCAAAACAAGGTCAAAAAGCCAGCTGGCTCAGGGTTGGAACTAACAACAAAATGCAAATCGCCGGAAACACTAGAAAAATCAGGGGAATTTGCAACAGAAGCGGAAGTTTTGCCGCATGTTCTTGAATATCAGCATCGCACATTTCAATAAAATCAGCCTCCAGAGCTTTCAACGGTTCGTAAATGGATTGCCCGCGCAGCCCATTTTCTAACAAAGTGATGATTGCTCTATGTTGTGCGTTAAAATGAGAAAGCTCGCTGACTTGAGTTTTCTGCCGTATTTGCCACCATTGTAAGAAATTTTTGGCAAATTGATCGTTCGAACTATAATGTTGCGTCATTCTTTGTGAAAATTTTTGTAATCCTTGTTGAAGCGACAGATTTTTTTCGATCGTGCGCTTAATTTCCCAAATTAAAAGTAAACTGCTCGGCAAATTTAGATTGTCCATTTGATCTTACTTCCTATCTTTAAAATCACTGTAAGGCCCGCCAGCATTAGAAAAAACGAAAGGCCAATCACTGACGGGTAATTCGCTAATTGAAGTTCAGCGATGGCAAAGAAAAGCAAAAACACATAAATAAAAGTCGCCACCACCGCTTGTGTGCGCACTTGTAGCGCTGATAGTCTCGACTTATGTCGCAAACTATTTTGAATGCGCAATCCGCGCTTAAATTGATCAATTTGATCAGAAACTCGTGTTGAAGAACGCAAAATAAAATACATTTCTCCAAAAAAGTGAGCCGAAAAGTTCTTTCGCGCGTAAATTGGCACCGCATGTGTCTTATCAACATCAACTTCGATATAGTTCAGCGGTTCAAACACAATTTTTTCAATATGAGTGAGCGTTTGAAAGACTATTTTCGCAGATTTTATCGGTGATTGACCGCCCTTAATATGCAAATTTATCGCTTCAAGAACTTTGATTTGCCCTCTGAAAAACGTCTTTTTCAAAAATAATTCAAAATATATGTTCAAAAAGATCAAGCTCACAAGAATTACGCCGATATAAATGTAGAACAAGATCAGATGTTCTTTGAAAAATAGAAAATAAAGACTCGGAATATTCAAAATGATGAACAACACTTTCCGAATTTTCGGAAAAATGATATGAAAGTTCTCAAGTCGATACACGAATCGATCCGAAATGAATAATCCGAATATCGAAATCAGTAAAAAGAGCATCCAAACCTCGCTTTCACGCAAAGTTTGGATTGCAAAATAAATGCAAGAATTTTTTTTGTTGACGGATTAAATCAATTTGTTAACAATTTTAATAAGGGAGACTGAAAAGTCACAACAACAACAACGGTGCTCGTAGAAATACGATCACTCCGGAAGGAGCAACCATGGCTAAGAAAAAAGCAAAAAAAGCTACTAAAAAAGCTGCTAAAAAAACTACAAAAAAAGCTACTAAAAAGAAAAAAAAGTAGTTGTTTCTGTAAAGCAGAAGCTTTGGAAGGGCTAACGTAAGTTGGTCCTTTTTTTTTGCGCAAAGTACATCGGGATATAAATCATCTGTGAGATCCCAAATAAAAATAGGCCCCAAGAGGGCCTATTTTGCGTTTAAACTGATTTTGTTAAGAAATGTATAAAGAGAGCTTAGTAAAAGTAAGTTAAGCCTAAGCCAGCTGTTGGAAGATAAACTGAGCTATTTAATTCGCCCAACACCATCAACTCACCGTAAAAATTTACGCCGGCTAATTCACCTTCAAGTTGGTTGTATTCTAAACCCATTCCCGCAGCCAAGAAGTTCGCAGAGAATTTGTTCTCTTTGATCTGATTTTCAGAAAGAACTCTATTTAAGATATCTGAACTTGAAGCGTCCGCTGATGAACTGTTTGAATTAAACCAGTTAGAATAGCCGACCTTCGTATAAGGAGATAAGTAAGCGGCTTCATAATTATGTTTCCACGCAATATGAAATGAATTGTAGGCTTTGCCTCCGCCGATCCCGAACTCTAAAGCGTCTTCTGGTTGAAGATTAACTTCTAGATTAAAACCTAAACCACCAGTCAAGCCGCCTGTAGAGACTCCTAAACCGATTTTTTTATACTTCTTAAGTTCATAATTTGAATCGTAAAGTTCTACACCTTCGTTATCAAATTTTTGGCTTTTAGAAAAAACTGACTGATTTGTTGGTTCTGTCTGAGCAAACGTTGCTGTCGTAGACAAAAAAGCTAATGCGATAATAAGTAATTTCATGCTGTGGCCCTCTTTTTTAGCTAGTTTAATCATTTTTGTCTGAATAGGAAACGATTTCTGCGAATCGCTGATTACAAATGATGTTGAACGCTAAGAAAAATTCTTTGAAAATCATTTTTAGCGATCGCTTTTAATAGGCAATTTTTGCCTATTAAAGATAAAACTAAATACTAAATCAATAAGCCTTAAGCATTTGAAAAACCTATGAAAATTATAATCTACGTCTAAAATATTTGCGCTTGCCCGCTACTTAATCAGCATGATCGATTGATATGACTAATAATAAGTCGTTCTGTGTTTATTTTTTATCGTTTTTCATAATTTTTTTTGTTCTGCCTTCATTAAGGGCGCTGAAGATTTTTTCACGACTTTTAGAGCGGAAATTTCATTCATATTTCAAGCCCTGCAACTGGCCAAAACTTATCTGGGCTTGAGCTTTAAGCCGTTAAGTATTAAACCTGTTAAGTATTTAAATTCTATTATTTTAATAAATCAAAAAGGGAGATTTCACATGGCACACGCAAGAAAAAAAATCGCCGTTATTGGCGCAGGTTTCGTAGGATCAACAACTGCTCACTGGGCAGCTCAAAAAGAATTAGGTGATGTAGTTCTTTTAGATGTTAACGAAGGCGCGGCTATCGGAAAATCTTTAGACTTAGCTCAAGCAGCTACTATGGAAATGTTTGATACAAAAATCAAAGGCACTTCTAATTACGCTGATATCGCAAATTCTGATATCGTGATCGTTACTGCAGGTATGCCACGTAAACCAGGCATGAGCCGTGATGAATTAATCGGAATCAACGCAAAAATCGTTAAAGATGTTTGCGCTGGCATTAAACAACACGCTCCAAACTCAATCGTTATCGTAGTTTGTAACCCAATGGATGTTATGGCTTTATATGCTAAGCAACAATTGGGTTTCCCACGTGAGCGCGTTTTAGGTATGGGCGGTTGTTTAGATTCAGCTCGCTTCCGTACATTCATCGCTGAAGAGTGCGGTGTTTCATATAAAGACGTAACTGGTGTTGTTGTTGGTAACCACGGCGATGCCATGGTTCCATTAGTTCGCACAGCTTCTGTTGGTTCAGTTCCTTTAATGGATATGTTACCGGCTGATAAAATTGCTGCAATTGTTGCTCGCACAAAATCTGCGGGCGCAGAAATTGGTGGCCACTTAAAAACTGGTTCAGCATATTACGCTCCTTCTCGCGGTGCTGTTGAAATGGCTGAAGCTATTTTAAAAGATCAAAAACGCGTATTACCTGTAGCTGTTGAGTTAAAAGGTGAATTCGGCGTTAACGACGGCATGATGGTTGGTGTTATGTGCGTTATCGGCGGTAAAGGTTTAGAAAAAATCATCGATTACAAATTCAATGCTGACGAAAAAGCTGAATTTGAAAAATCAGTAAATGCAGTTCGCACATTATGCGAAGGCTTGAAAGCAGTTCAATAATGAATATTCATGAGTTCCAAGCTAAAGAAGTTTTAAGAAATTTCGGCGTAGCTACTTTAAAAGGTAAACTTGCTTTCACTCCAGAAGAAGCAGTTGCTGCAGCTAAAGAAATCGGTGGATCAGTTTGGGTTGTTAAAGCCCAAATCCACGCTGGTGGCCGCGGTAAAGGCGGCGGCGTTAAAGTTGCAAAAACATTAGAAGAAGTTCGCGAATTATCGCAAAAAATTCTAGGTATGACATTAGTGACCCACCAAACAGGCCCTGAAGGTAAAAAAGTTCAAAAAGTTTTTATCGAAGCTGGTTGCAACATCGCTAAAGAATACTACGTTGCTTGCTTAATTGACCGTGAAACTGGTCGTGTAGCGATGATGGCGTCTTCTGAAGGCGGCATGGATATCGAAGAAGTAGCAGAACACAATCCAAATGCTATCGTAAAAGTTGATATCGATCCAACAACTGGTTTAGGCGCATGGCAAGCTCGCGAATTAGCGTTCAAAATCGGCATGGGGCCTGAAGTTGTTAATAAAGCCGTAAAATTCATGATGGGATTATACGAAGCTTTCGTTAAACACGATTGTTCTATCGCTGAAATTAATCCCCTAGTTGTAACTAAAGAAAATGATGTTATTTGCTTAGATGCAAAAATGAATTTCGATTCAAATGCATTATACCGTCAGCCACAAATTCTTGAAATGCGCGATTTAAACGAAGAAGAAGCGACTGAAATCGAAGCTTCTAAATTTGATCTAGCTTTCATTAAATTAGATGGCAACATCGGCTGTTTAGTAAATGGCGCAGGTTTAGCGATGGCTACTCTAGATATCATTAAACTTCACGGTGCATCTCCTGCGAACTTCTTAGATGTTGGCGGCGGAGCTAACAAAGAAAAAGTAACAAACGCATTTAAAATCATCCTTAAAGACAAAAACGTTAAAGGAATTTTAGTAAATATTTTCGGTGGTATCATGAAATGTGATGTGATCGCTGAAGGTGTTATCGCCGCTTCTAAAGAAGTTGGTTTAAAAGTTCCATTAGTGGTTCGTTTAGAAGGTACTAACGTTGAACTTGGTAAAAAAATCTTAGCTGACAGTGGTTTAAACATCATTCCTGCAAACGATTTAACAGATGCTGCGAAAAAAATTACCGCAGCCATTAAGTAGGATTTAAAATGGCGATTTTAATTAATAAAAATACAAAAGTTATGTGCCAAGGTCTTACAGGATCTCAAGGTTCATTTCACTCATTACAATGTAAAGCATACGGAACACAAATGGTTGCAGGCGTTACACCTGGTAAAGGTGGAACTACTCACGAAGGTATTCCAGTATTTAACACGGTAAAAGAAGCAAAATTAAAAACTGGCGCAACAGTTTCTATGATTTTCGTTCCACCTCCATTTGCTGCTGATTCTATCTTAGAAGCAGTTGATGCTGATTTAGATTTAGTGATCTGTATCACTGAAGGTATTCCAGTATTAGACATGGTTAAGGTTAAGAAATACATGCAAGGCAAACGCACTCGTTTAATCGGCCCGAACTGCCCTGGCGTTATCACTCCAGAAGCTTGTAAAATCGGGATCATGCCTGGCCACATCCACAAAGCAGGTCGTATTGGTGTGCTATCACGTTCTGGTACCTTAACTTACGAAGCTGTAGGTCAACTTTCAGCTTTAGGTTTAGGCCAATCAACTTGTGTTGGTATCGGCGGAGACCCGGTTAACGGAACAAACTTTATCGATATGTTAAAACTATTCAACGCAGATCCAGATACTGATGCAGTTATCATGATCGGCGAAATCGGTGGAACAGCAGAAGAAGAAGCAGCTGAATACATCAAAAAAGAATTCAAAAAACCAGTAGCAGTTTTCATTGCGGGTGCTTCGGCTCCTCCAGGAAAACGTATGGGTCATGCCGGAGCTATCATTAGCGGCGGTAAAGGCACAGCAGAAGCTAAATTCGCTGCTTTAGAGGCAGCTGGTTGTAAGATTTCTCGTTCTCCGGCTGATATGGGAACGACTCTTAAATCGATGTTGAAATAGTTTTTCACTTTAGTGATGAACTAATTGAAACCCTGCACGCAAGTGTGGGGTTTTTTATTTTTAAATTCCTATTTTTTTAGATTCAAACTCGGGAACAATCATTAGCTGCTCAATAGCTTTAAAGACTTCTTTAAATTGTGAATCATATTTACTTTCTAGAATCGAAAGCTTCTTTGAAAGCTCGGTATGCGAAATTATGAACTCTCGCAGTTGAACAAATGAGCGCACAACTTGAATACTTGCTTCGATCGCAATTGGACTACTCAAAACGCTGGCTAACATTAAAGCCCCATGTTCCGTGAATACATACGGCAAGGTACGGCGTCCTCCATAGCCCAAACTTGAGGTTCCAGCCTGGAACCTCAAGTTTGCAGCCTCAGAAGTTGAAAGCTGAAACATGAAATCCGGTGTAAAGCGCTCCGGGTTTCGTTTTACGGCCTTATTCAAATTTTTAGTTTGGACACCGTATATTCGAGCTAAATCAGAATCCAACATAACTTTTTGCTTTCGAACTATAAAAATGCACTTTTCTATTTCTGTTTTTGAAGTTTTTTTCATATGTAAAACCCTCAAGAGCAATTAGTCCGCCAATCCTTGTATATTTAACCAGCAAATATGCCTAATTTTTAAAGTTTGACCTCCTCACTTCTGCCGTTTAAACCTATCGAGTAACCAAAAAACCCCTATTAAAGGAGCCCTAAATGGCAATCGAAAGAACATTTTCAATCATCAAACCTAACGCTGTTAAAAAGAACGTAATCGGCGATATCATCAACACTTTTGAAACTAAAGGTTTACGCATTGGCGGAGCTAAATTAGGTATGTTATCTCGTGAAAAATGCGAATTATTCTACGCTGAACACGCAGCACGTCCTTTTTTCGGTGAACTAGTATCTTTCATGACTTCTGGTCCTGTTGTAATGATGTGCTTAGTTGGTGAAAACGCAGTTTTAAAAAACCGCGAAATCATGGGTGCAACTGATCCTAAAAAAGCTGATCCAGGAACTATCCGCGCTAAACACGGTGATTCTATGGGTGAAAATGCAGTTCATGGTTCTGATTCAGTAGCTTCTGCTGAGCGTGAATTAGCGATTTTCTTCGATAAACACGAATTAGCAAACTTAAATATGTAATACCTGCTTTCAGCAGGGGTGTAATTTAATGAAGAGACAGGATAACAAAAATCCTCATTCAAATAAGAAAAGGGACTCTGAATTAGAGTCCCTTTTACATTCTGAGCATACTATCACTATTGAAAAATTAGCGGTGGGTGGTTCAGGCATCGGTCGTATTGATTTTCAGGATAAAAAATTAGTCGTTTTTATTCCAAAATCAGCTCCTGAAGACCAAGTTCGCGTGCGTATTACTCATGTCGAAAAAAACTTTCTTAATGGCGAAATCGTTCAGATCTTAACGCCAAGCCCTTACCGACGCGAAGCACCCTGCCCGTATTTTAAAGACTGTGGCGGCTGCTCTTGGCAGCACATTGATGAAAAACATCAAATCACACAAAAAGAATTAATCTTAACTGACCTTTTGAAAAAGTTTTTGCCTGAGCAAAAATATGAATTACTACCGACGGTGGTTGGTGCACAAAATTTCGAATACAGAAATCGCATTCAACTTAAACAATTCGGCAAGCAGCTGGGTTATTTTAAACCTGAGTCGCATGACTTAGTCGATATTGATGACTGTATGATCGCTGAAAAGCCACTACGTGACTGGCTTAAGACAAATAAATCGAAAATTCGCCCGAGTGATAAGCTGCGTAAGCATGAATTAAAAATCAATGCTGATGGTAAGGTCGAATTTTACCCGATCGGCGCGCAAAGCGAAGGTTTATCGTTTTCACAGGTGAACCGCTTTGTGAATGCTACACTTGTTGAGACTACTGTGAATCTGGTTAAAGGCGCTCAACCAAAAACTATGACCGAATTTTATGCCGGTAGCGGAAATTTTACGTTCGCTTTAGGCCAAATTTCGAAAGATTTACAGATTGACGCAATCGAGCTAAACCCTGATCTGACCCAAAAAGCCGTCGATTTCATTAAAGCGCAAAAACTTCATAAACAAATTAAATTTTATACGACTAAATCCGAATTATTTCCTCTACGCAATACAATGTCTTCAGATCTGATCATGTTAGATCCCCCACGCCAAGGCTGTGAAAAATCACTTTTACTAAAAATTGCCGAGACAAAACCAAAGTTTTTACTCTATATCAGCTGTCATCCAGTGTCGTTAGTGCGCGATTTACAAGTTCTAACGCAAAATGGTTTTCACTTCGAAATTCAACATTTGCAGATCTTCGATATGTTTCCACAAACTGATCATTTCGAAACTCTTTGTCTCGTAAAATTAGCTCACTGAAGGGTTGACTCGACTAAGCCTTAAAAGGCTTAATTAAAGGAGTATGTTTTTACTTCGCCTGAGTCTCATCATCTTTTTGTTTTCATCATGCAAATCGCTTTTTAGTAGCGATCGTTCTGAAGAACGTGCACAATTACGCCAACAATTGGGTGTTTCGTATATGCAGCAAGGCAACTACCCCCTAGCTTTAAAAGAATTATTAGCCGCCGAAGAATTAGATCCAGAAAATCCGCAAATCCAAAATAATTTAGGCATGCTGTATTTCGTGCGCGATAAATTAGAACTTTCGGCAAAACACTTTGCACGCGCTTATGAATTAGATAAAAAATTTACCGATGCTAAAAATAATTTGGCTCGCGTTTATATCGAATTAAAACAATTTGCCATCGCCCAACGTCTACTTGAAGAAGTATTGGCAGATCTAACTTATCAATTTCAGATTAAAGCTGATATGAATTACGGTTTATTAGAATTTAACCGTAGTCGATTTAAAGAAGCTAAAAAACATTTCAAAAAAGTTTTAATGCAAGATCGTGAAGATTGTTTCGCGCAAGTTTTTCTTGGACGCTCGTTTTTAGAACTTAAAGAAAACAGAGCTGCCGTCGACCAATTAGAAAAGGCGACAACATTTTGCAAAATGGTAGGTATTGACGATGCTCATTATTTTTCAGCTATTGCTTTATACCGCACTGGCGACAAAGACCAATCTTTGGTTCGCTTTAAAGAACTTTTAAATTTATTTCCTCAAGCAAAATATAGAGAACAATCAAAAAAAATGATCGACATCATCGAAAAAGGAACACTATGAAAATCACCGGCGAATTGCTGAAGTCAGAAAGAATCAAAAAAGACTTATCCATTCAAGATGTAGCTTACGCATTAAAACTAAGCTCTCGCATTATTCAAGCTATCGAAAATGGCGACACTGATGAACTTCCTGCAAAAACTTTCGTACGTGGATTTGTTAAGAGTTATGCTGATTACTTAAAAATTGATAGCGATGTCGTATTAAAACAATTTCAAGAAGAAATGGGATCAACGCACCCGGTTCCCAAAACAATCGCTGCGCCCGTTGGACAAACAACTGAACCTACAACACCTATGCCTAATAGTTCAAAAGTAGCTTTCAGACAAAATGTTGAATCAATTAACGGCAAAAAAATGGAAGGTGGCTTAACTCAAAAGAATGTAATTTATTTTGCAGTTGTCACAAGTTTGGTTATCGTCATTGCCATTATTAATAAAGTTGCTAATCATTATCAAAACGAAATACCGCAAGTCACCGACGCTTCTGCTGATGGCGTACCTGTTAACACAGAAGCTGTCGTAGCTTCTTCGCCTTCAGTCGTATCGGCTGAAACAGTTCCTAACGACATCGTTAGCGCACTAAGTTCTTCTAGCACAATCACTGGTGGTGTTGATATCGAAGCTACTGCAACGGCATCTGCAACAACTGCCGTAACTAGTACAAAACCGGCAATCGCCGCTTCTGCTGCAGCGACTGCTCCGGTTAATAATCAACCGCAAAATACTGCGGCGGCTGAAAAATCTAAAGGCCAATCGGTTGAAGTGCTTATTGAAGCAAAAAAAGACGCTTATATTGATTACGCAAAAGGTAATACTTCTGATTTTAAACGCTTAACTTTAAAAGCAAACACTTATCAAATTTTAAAATCAAAAGTCGGCTTACACCTGCGCGCTGCTGATGGCAGCGCCGTAAGCATTACAGTAAATGGTGTTAGTAAAGGGCAAATGTCTAACGCGAATAAGTTCGTCGAGATGACATTCTAATATAGTGTTACAAAAACGAATTCTTAATCTCCTTGCTATTGTCTTATTTATCAAGCTAGTTTTTGCATTGATATTTCCATTAGTCGGCGACGAGGCTTATTACTGGTTCTGGGGTCAAAACTTACAACTGAGTTATTTCGATCATCCTGGCATGGTGGCTTGGCTTGCCAGCTTAAGTGATTATTTGCCCGTTACTCCTAAATGGGCGGCAACTCGTTTAGTATTCGTTGCTTTAAGTATGGTTACTTTTTATGTCTGGCTAAAAGTTTTTATCCAGCACAGACAACACAGTAAAAATCTCTTACATGAATTAAATATTTTCACGATTTTCTTTATGCTAAATCCATTTCTGGGTTTAGGAAGTGTCTTAATTACTCCTGATGCTCCTTTATTGCTATTCTGGGGTTTATCTTCATACTTTGTTTTAAAGATTCTTCGCGAACAAAAATCTGTGCATTACGCTCTATTGGGTATAAGTCTTGGGTTGGGTTTCTGTTCGAAATACCATATCGTGCTTTTTCCATTAGTTACAATTGTGGCCCTGTACTTTGAAAAAAATCTTAAAGTTTTCTTTTCTAAAAAAACTCTGATCACGGTCCTGTTTGGATTATTGTTTTGTCTGCCTGTCTTGATTTGGAATTATCAAAATGACTTTGTGTCTTTTAAATTTCAGCTTAATCATGGTTTAAATGAGGCAAAGCCTTACCAGTTTTGGTGGACTTCGACTTATGTGCTAGGTCAGATTTTACTTTTTAATCCAATCCTGGTGTTTGCATTGCTTTTTAATTTCAAAAAATCTCTTTTTAATATCAGTGCTTTAGCGCAATGGGCATTTTTTCTTTACAGTTCTTTTAAAGCCAAAGTTGAAGCTAATTGGCCCCAGACTTCGCACGTTTTAGGTCTGATTGATTTAGATGTAACCCGTAAAAAAATTATTCGTTATTCGCTTTTATACTATGCTGTAATCTGGCTGGCGATTCCGATATTATTTTTTACTGATTTCGGTAAAAATAAAATTGCCAGGCTGCCAACCAGCCTAACTGTTAATGAAATAGCGCCCGAACTGCAAAAATACCAGCCTCTTTACGGTCCAACATTTCAGATGTCTTCTTTATTAACCTTACTTACAGACATGCCAGTTTATAAATTACATGGTTTAAGCCGCTATGATTTTTTTGATTCACTGCCAGGATCACACCCAACTGCACCGTCTTTTTATGTCTTAAAGTACACCTCTTCACCCTGGCCTCTGTTTTATGAAAACTATAGCAAAACTAAAGTCTCAGAGTTTCCAAAATTTAATTTAGAAGTGTTCGAATTTCGCCATGAATAGAATATTTTTAATTCTTACGTTTCTGTTGATTTCATTTGTCGTTTACGGCTTTTATATTTCACAATTCGAGTTTCGCATTATTCCAATCACGGCAAAAAACGAAGGGCAAGCCACTTTCTTATATGACTACAAGATTGCTTTCGATGTTTATTCAAATCTATCTTCAGGCTCAGGAAGTGTGCTTTCAATTGCAGAAGAAGCCAAAAAAGCGCGCTTAGATTTTGTATTAATCTCTAACACCAATAGTTTTTATGATTTAGATACTGATAAGTATTTATCAGATATTGGTATTTTATCTGGCGCTAAGGTTTTCGACGGCAAAAGATTATTTATCTATTATTCTCCAACAGAAAAGTCTTTCTTTCAAAAAACGTCTGCAGATTATGCCAATGATGATAAGGCTTTAATTATTGAATCGCATCAGATCAATACTCCCTATGAGCTATCGCAATTAACTGAAAATAAATTTGATGGCTTGGAAGTGCTAAATTTTAAAAGTATTGCACAAAAATCATGGATTGAATCTCGTATATCTACTATGTGGAGCTTATTGTATTACCCCTTCAATCCCCGTTTGGCGTTAACCCGGCTATACAAAGAGCCTTCTGCTGAAATTGCAGTTTTCGACCAATTATCACAATTAAAAAAAGTTAACTTTTTTGTCGGCGCAGAAGCTACGGCGCGTGCGATTCCATTTGCGGACTGGTTAGTTAAATTTCCAAGTTATGAAATGAGTTTCAATATCGCAAGCCAACATGTTTTTTTAACTTCTGAACTAACAGGAGACATTGGTAACGATGCCCAAAAAATCCTTACCGCCCTTAAGCGTGGCCACTCCTATGTGGCCTTTGATGCCTTAGGTGATCCGACTGGCTTTGAAACTTATATTACAGAAAATCGTAAAAAGTTTTTTACCGGTGATGATATTGTTTTTACAAAAAATTTACGACTATATTATAAGCTACCTGCAGAGCCGATTCCATTCTACGAAGTGGTGCTTTTTAAAAATGGTCAGCGTATCGACCACTTAAATACTTTTGAAGGTTTGTTTGCTATTGATTCGCCGGGTGTCTACCGAATTCAAGTGCGCTTAAGTCCGACGTTTCCGCTACCTGATGCAACCAAGTGGATTACCTGGGTGTACACCAATAATTTCTACGTTAATCCTCGCTAGGATTGGCGATAATAATTTCGATATCAGTTGCTGGAGTTTCAGGAATTTCAACTTGGCAGGCTAATCTTTCATTGTCTGCAAAACCTCTTTCATGTGCACGTTCAGCTTCTAATTCTTCGCGAGGTTTTAAAGTTTCAAGCCCTTTTGTCACGATAATTCGGCACGTTGTACAGCTGGCAAAACCGCCACACGACTGACTAATGCCAATTTTGTTAGCGTTTAATAAGTCCAATAAATTTTCTGTTTGTTTAAGTTCGATTTCAGCAACAACGCCTAATTTCGCATCGTTGTATTTTAAAACTGTCAGTGTTTTTGTTGATACGCCCACACCTATATGTAACATATATTGTATGAGATTTATAGCTTTTGACTTAGAAACTACTGGAACTGTACCTGGCGTAGATAAAATTGTAGAAATCGGTGCCGTACTTATCGATAACGGCCAAGTAGAAGCCGTTTTTTCAACTTTAATTAATCCGTTAATTCCGATTCCTCCTGGAGCAACTGCGGTGAATAAAATCACTAATGAAATGGTTGCCGGTAAACCCTTAATCGAAGACGTATTAAATTCATTCGCTGAATTTTGCGGTAACAATGTGATGGTGGCTCACAATGCACCGTTTGACTGTCAGTTCTTAGTTGCAGATATCAAACGATTTGAATCGTTAGCTCCACAAGGCGTAGTTGTAGATACATTACCAATGGCTCGTAAACTTATCCCGGGGTTAGCAAATTATAAATTAGGAACTTTAGTACAGCATTTCAAAGTTCAAGCTTCTGAATTTCACAGAGCAGAAGAAGATGCGACTTATTGCGGAATGGTTTTCTGGGAAATGGTTAAACGTTTATCTGTAGGTAATCGCGCCCCACAAATTGAAAATTTAATTCAGTTAACTGGCAAGACTGAATTCAAATTTCCGCAAATTGAACGTCAGCCTAAACAAATGGGTTTCTTATTTTAATTATTCTTTAGCCTTATGGGCGATCGGATAACGACGTCCACGTCCGAATGAATGCTCCGACATTTTTAAAATCGGCGGAGCCTGCCATCTTTTAAATTCAGTTTTCATCAATTGCTTAATCAGCCATTTTTCGGTTTCAGACTTAGCCTGTTTTTTCTTCTCAACGATATTTTGAACTGCTTTATCCAGCAATTCATACGCTGGTAGACTGTCTTGATCTTTTTGATCAGGGCGTAATTCTGCACTTGGCGGCCTACGGATAATAAAATCAGGAATGATTTCAATTTCTTTATTGTAGTGTTCGCAAAGATCTACGATTTGTTTTTTTGTTAAATCACCTAATGGTGCAAGCCCACCGCACATGTCTCCGTAAAGAGTCGCATAGCCTGTGGCATATTCTGATTTATTTCCCGTCGTTAATAATAAACTTCCGGTAAAGTTTGAATAAGCCATCAAAAATAAACCACGGATGCGTGATTGCAGATTTTCGTGCATTAGTCCAAATTGTGGAACTTCAAATTCTTCATCTAAAATCGTTTTGATAAATTCGAATGTCGATTGAATAGAAATCGATTTTAATTCAGAACCTAAGTTTAAAGCTAATTGCCTAGCATAGATCATGCTTAATTCAGCATTGTACTGAGTTGGTAGCGCGAAAAGCTTAACATTGTTTGAACCAAATGCGTCTACTGCAAGGGCCGCCACTAAAGCTGAATCAATACCGCCTGATAAACCTAAATGAACTTTATTAACACCAATTTTTTGGCCGTAATCTTTTAATCCAAGAACTAAAGCTTTTCTTAATTCTTCAGTTGGAGAATCAAACTTATGGCTTGGACTCCACGTTTCTAACGTATTTAGATCAATAACATTCGTATCTTCGGCAAAAGATTGCGCTTTAAATAAAATTTTATCTTTTGGCGAAACTAAGAAACTTTGTCCATCGTAAACAATTTCATCCTGAGCACCGACTAAATTTACATATAATAACGGCGCTTTAAAGTACTTTGCTGTTTGCGTGGCTACAAATTGGCGTTTTTTAAATTTGCCAGTGTGAAACGGCGAAGCACTCATATTGATGACTAAATCGATTTTCTTTTTTGGTACTTTTAAAATTGGATTTTCTTTATAATCAGAGCCTTCTTTTGTTGGCCAGGCCCACATATCTTCGCAAATGGTTAAGAAAAACTTTTTCTTTCCTATTTGAAAGTAGTTTTGCTTCATATCACCTTGTTCAATAAAGCGGGCTTCATCAAATACATCACCTGTCGGCAGTAATTGTTTTCTGAATGTTTTAACGATTTTATTTTTCTTACATAAAAAGACCGAATTAAAATACGGACGGCCTTTTTTATTTTTGTTTTTTTCAAAACCACCAACTAGAACATGCACACCTGTCGGAATCGCTTTTAATATTTGTTTTAACGCCTTGTTTTGCTGGGTGATTAAAACTTCGCGTTCTAATAAATCAAACGGGTGGTAACCGAAAAGCGAAGCCTCTGGAAAGACAATGAGTTCCGCTTTTTTTTCAGCCAGGGTTTTAATATGAGAAATGATTTTTTCGGCGTTGTGGCCGAAATCTGCTAGATTTGAATTAATTTGTGATAGGGCTATGCGCATGGTGGTCCTCACATTGGGCAGCATCTTGTTCAGATATTAGAATACGCCCTGTGAAGCCATCTTGGTAGCCATGTTGAAACAAAATTTTTGTTTCAGGAAATTTCCAGCAAAAATAGCCCGATCCGTTATCAAAATCAGCAAGCCACAACCCCTTAGGGCGTAAACCTAAGCGCTCAAGTTTGTTTTGCCATTTTTCAATGATTTGATTGATACGAGTCTGAAGTTCGCGCGACGAATCGTTGTGCTTATCTTGTAAGGCCTCAACACAGCCCATTAGATATTTCACTTCTTTGCTTGAATCTTCAGTAATACGGTAAACTAGGGGTAGAATTTCTTCTGCTTCCGCATATGTGAATAATCTGTTTTTTTGAACGTTGAAAATCTCGATCAATTTGTGTCCCCTGCCAGAAATTTATCTCTCTTTTATTTGTCATCTGAGATAAAGTTTCAACAAGGAAAACTGTGATTGTATATTATATAGTGACTAAAAAGTTAGCTGTCAGAATTCGAGTAATTCATGAGCTGGCCTCCGAAGAAAATAACCAGGGCCACAATAATACCGATAATCAAAAGCCACTTCAGCATTTGGCCAAAACCCCAGCTTGATTCTTTTATTTCTTCGACTATGATTTTCTTCTCTGGAGGTTGCTTCATCAGACCTGAACGTGGACCACTGGAGCCACCACCATCGGCTTTAGCAATCGCTCTTGCAGTAACCTTACGTTTGTTCGTACTGCGCGTAGATTGGTTCACCAGCTGCTCTGCGTCTTGCCCTAAGAGCTTGCGCGTACGTGAACTGTCTCTGTAAATAATACGCGATTCGCGCGGCCTACGCTTACGACCTTTACCACCAGCTTCGTCGCCTTCGCTGTCATCTTCAATTAATCTAGAACGATTAGAACCTGCGCTAGCATAGCCATCTGCACCTCTGCGGCCTGATCGTTTGATCTGGCCTTCGTCATACGGAGAACTTCCGCTACCGCCGCCCTTACCTACGGCATCCTTATCTTTATCTGCACCGCCATCTTTGGAAGACTTACTGCTTGCGCTGTCGGATGCATTCGTTGAATTGTCATCAGATTTTGATCCAGATTTGCCACCGCTATTTTGACTGCCTTGATTGCTGGTGCTGCCACCGACTGGCGGACGACCCTCAGCAATTGTAAAGGGTTTAAATCCTGATTCACATTTGTATGCAGAAGTTAAATGTTCTTTTAATCCACTGCCATCACTAAAACTTGCCGAGCCAGAGACACCTAATGCGGGTAGCTCGCCATGCGCCATTAAACATTCAGTATACAAACCTAAATAATTATTTATGAAGGTGTTCATTCCAGTGAACGCACCTTTCATAATAACAATCAGCCCCACTGCAATTGACACAATTAAAATGTATTCGACGACGGCCTGGCCACTATTGCGACCACGCAAAATCGAACGTCTTGTTTTTACTTCTAGCTCTTGTTTCACCTATGAACTTATCGGATGATTAGTTCAATTGGTGAAAAATATGAGACGATTTTTATTAGGTTTTTCTAGCAGTATTTGTTTAATTTGTATCAATATGGCACACGCACAGTCTGGTTCGGCGCCCCCCTCAGCAACTCCGCCTGTACAAGTCACGGTTCCGACCTTTAATCCGGGCAGTCCCCAAGGAGTTCAACAGCCTATTCAAAATGGAACCTCTGGTGCTCCGGCTACTGGCGCAGCTGCTCCGATAGGAAAATATTACGAATATCTTTCGTATTGCCGCCAACCTTTAGAATTTAAAAATCCATTATCAGATACAGACTTTGCAATGGCGCTTGAACCATTTAAAACAACATTCAACAGCAAAAAAACTTTTCCAAATTTAGAATCTATGGTTGATTTTCTGATCAACGAAACACGTACAAAAGAAGCACGCGCAGTCGTTATTGAAAATAAATCTTTGTTAACCGTGGCTCAGGACAAAGCTTTACAGGCACGAATTCTTATTGCTGACCGCAAATATCGCGAAGCAATTACTGTTTTAGATTCGGTGCCTGACGAAGGCAAAAATGATTTGCTTGTACTGGTCGAATACTCGCGTGCTTATCGCAAGATAGATAATTTATTCGAAGCCAAAAGCGCTCTACAAGATGCTATTAAAGTCGATAAAAAACATGGCAACAAATACCTTTTAGATTTATGTATTTTAGAGACTGAAGACTCAAATCACGCTGAAGTTGACGTGGTTTGCGCGAAAGTTTCAAAGATTTTTCCTAAAGATTATTTATCTTTGATTTACATGGGAATTTCACTTCGCGAGAGACTCAATTACAAAGAGGCACAGAAATTATTTGAACGTTCAGCGCAGATTGAAAAGAACGAATTTGCACTATCTTGCTTAGGTGAAGTTTTTTATTTACAGAAAAATTTTGGTAAGGCGATTGAATCTTTTAAAGCTGCCACAAACATTGAATCTAAATCCGGGCGCGCTCAATTAGGTGCTGCACAATCTTTATATCAATTGCTTCGTTATGACGAGGCTTTGCCATATTACATTAAAGCCTGTCAGCTTGATAAGTCGTCAGCGACTAGGTTTCGTGAGGCCCAGCAGCCTCTAGAAGCCGCGAAACTAAAGGTTTCTACGGCTTACTACCAGGGCATCCAGCAATGCGGTGGCATTCGTTATTAAACGATTCCACCGATAAGGTCGTATTCCATACTTTCAGTGATTTCAACTTGCACGATATCACCGATTTTAGCTAAGCCATCATTGATTAATACAACGCCATCAATTTCCGGAGCTTGCTGAGATGTACGGCCTTGTAATAATAATTCAGTTTCTTCGCTGTAACCTTCAACTAAAACCTCAACTGTTTTACCAATGAAGGCTTCGTGTTTAACTTTAGAAATACCTTGTTGGATCGACATTAAGGCATCATGGCGGAAGTCTTTGATATGCTCTTCAATTTGGTCAGTCATTTTTCCACCTGGAGTGTTTTCTTCAGGCGAATATTTAAAACAACCTACGCGATCAAACTGTTGCTCAGAAACAAATTTTAATAACTCTTCAAAGTTTTCAGCTGTTTCGCCAGGAAAACCCACGATGAATTGCGTGCGGATAACTGCATCAGGAATTTCAGTGCGGATACGTTTTAACGCGATTTCGATTTCTTCGCGAGTCATCTTACGGTTCATTTTTTTAAGAACGTCGTTATTGATGTGCTGTAACGGCATATCGAAATACTTTACGAACTTTTTGTTCGATTTCATTAAATCGATAAGTTCTTGCGTAATTCCATCTGGATATAAATACAACATACGGATCCACTGAATACCGTCAACTTCAGCTAAGGCTTTTAATAGCTCGACCGGAGTCTCTTTAGCCGTTGGGTCTTTGCGACGTAAATCCCAGCCATAGTCTGTAAAGTCATGGCTGATAATAATTAATTCTTTAACACCGCCAGCAGCTAATAATTTAGCTTCGTTAACGATATTTGGAATTGTACGTGATTGTAAGTTACCGCGAATTAACGGAATTGCGCAAAATGCACAACGCTTCATACAACCTTCAGAAATTTTTAAGTAAGCTCTGTGTTTAGGTTGCGAATTCACACGCGGAGTAGTTTCTTCTTGTAAGTAAGTTGGCAAATTAAAGAACGTCTTCTTTTTGTCGCCGGCATCGTGGCTTTTTAAAATCTTAGCGATATTTTGAAATTCACCACTACCAACAAAAAGATCAGCTTCAGGCAAACCTTCAACTAATTCATCTTTATAACGTTGAGTTAAACAACCAGCTACAACAACTTTTTTGATTTGGCCTTGTTCTTTTAATGCCGTCATATCCAAGATTCTTTGGATAGATTCTTTTTTAGAGTCTTCAATGAAGCCGCAAGTATTTACAACAACTGTGTCAGCGTCTTCAGCGTCAGCTACAACTTCGTAGCCGTCTTTCATTAATGTACCGGCCATGATTTCGCTATCCACCAAGTTCTTAGGGCAACCTAAGCTGATAAAGTGGACTTTTTTAGGAGCAGTTTCTGGAGTTATTTTTTGACTCATTGGCTTACGACCTCGTCAGATTTAAGAGCATTGTATTTAAATAGTTTAGAAGATATTTCTGTAGTGAAGCTGGGCTTTTCAAAATTAATCTGAATTTCAGAACCCACATCGTCTGTATAAGAAAGCTGAGTTAACGTTTTATCTTCTTTTGAAAAAGACAGCGTCATATCTTTTAACGTTTTAGCTTTGTCTTCAAGTTTCAGGATTAAAGATTTGTTGTCGCTAGAAACTGTTTTGGTTTTAAAATTCGCAAAAAACTTTTTTGGCTGGCCAAACAAATCTGACAGCAAGCCTAATTGATTTTTACTGTTCATTTTTAAGAAAATAACTTTTCTTTTGCCATCTGGATCAAGTTCTTGATCTGGGTAGGCAATTAAGTACGCCTTTTTGCCATCAAAAATCATTTCTGATTTTTTTTCGCCCTCAACAGATAAGTTTAATTTACCCAATTGATGGGTCATGACACCTTTATCAGTTGTTTTCGTGCCTAAAACTTTTTTCTCGGTTTGCATTTCAAGTTTGATTTGCACACCAGATTTTTGATTATATTTTTGTAAGATCTTTTCAGCTTGTGCTTGATCACTAACGGCTTTTTTTGCTAACGCCAGTGATGTAAACGGCATTAATACCATAGCCGACAACAAAACAAAAAATAGACGAATTTGAGAGAGAAATTTCATGCTCTTGGTATATCAGATTTTACTCAAATTCGATAGTCATAGTTTCTCGTCGAAACGCAGTCCAGAGTTCGATGTTTTTGGGACACACTTTTAGTGTTTTTAAAACGTTATAAGCGGCCTCAAACGAGGCCCCCGTAGTCATGACATCGTCTACGACAACGATCATCTGGTCTGAGCGCATTTGCTCTGTAAATTCTTCATTCAGATTAAAGCTAATTTTACGCCGCTGTTCTTTGGTTTTTGTCTTTTGCTCAGTGACATCCGCAGTGTCGATCCTTAACAAAGGCAGCACCGAGCCACCACATTGTTCTGCTAAAGCCTGCGCAAAGTACAGCGAATGCTTGCGGCTTTTGCGACTTGGAATCGGTATAAAAATAATTTTTCGGTCTATTGAAATTCCTTTTAACGAAATAAAATAACGGGCAATTTCACACCACAACGGCTCGGCGATCGGAGACTTTAACAGATAGACGTATTTTGAAAGAATATCGCTCGCTCCCGGAATCCATTTAAACAAATAGCGAAACCGTAAGCCGGATTTTTCTAATTCTTTGGCTTGGTCTACTGACGCTAAATATTGATCTAAAATATGATATTCGCACTTTAAACAAAGCCCGCGGGCATGCACGACCAAGGATCCGCAACCGACACAATCAATAATCCATAACCGATAAAACCAAAAACGCAAATTCTTCCACATGATGTGGTAGAACTTTGCAATTGTTTGGCCGGATTAATTAAATGTTATGATAAGGAATACGTTTTATAATTGTAAAACCGCGATAGATTTGTTCAAGCGCTACAGTTTCAGCGACTAAATGATTCATCACCATTTTTGAAAGTGAAACTTTAAGCTGGGCGCGACTTTTTACATCTTCAGAAACACCAAACGCCCCACCGATAATAAACACTAAGCGTTTTTTACCAGACATTTGCGCGGCTTCGATTTGTTTTGAAAACTGAATGGAATCCAAATCTTTGCCTTTTTCATCAAATAAAATTACGTAATCGTCGTTTGTGATTTTTTTTAGTAAGTCTTCTGATTCTTGTTTTTTCTTTGAGGCAGCATCATCACGATCGGATTTAGATGATTTCAGCGAAATCACCTCGAACGGGATATAGGGATTTAATTTTTTAGTGTACGTGGCAACCGCATGATCAAACCATTCTTCTTTGGCTGTTTTGAAGTCAAATAGAACGGCTTTCATAATTATTTTGATCCGGTTTTATCAGTAAGGGTAAACTCTTTACCCTCTTTCCAAAGTTCTTCCATGCGGTATTCTTGACGAACGAAATCGTAGAATAAATGGACGATCAATGGACCGTAATCCACAACAACCCAACGGCCTTCATCAACACCTTCAACCCCTTGTGGGTAAACGTTGAATTCTTCTTTAACTGCCTGAATTAAGTTTTCAGCCATTGAAGCCGCATGACGCGTGCTCGTTCCTGAAGCGATTAATGTATAGTCTGTTGTAGTCGAAGTTTCGCGAATATCGTAACCACGAACCGCGATGCCTTTTTTATCAAATAAAACCTGAGCGCAGAAATCAGTAAATTTTTTGTAATCGCTGATTTTAGCATTCGCTACGCGGTAAAGTTTGTGTTCTTTGATATAGCTTTCTACCGCTAGTGGTAAAAACTTATCAACAGGACGGCCAACTCGTAATTTTTTGCGCAATTCAGAAGATGCGATATCTAAATCTTGTAAAGTTAAGAACTCTATTGAACGGCCAGTTGTTAACTCAACTGCGCCGAAGTCGCTTTCAGCCACTAAACCTGATAGAAATGCCGGAAACTCGCTTTCAGTTTCTGGAATTTGGTAACCCGGACGAGTTGTTACAACAATGTTTACTTCTGAAAGAATTTTTTTATAGTCTTTCCATTCGTTTAACGTTTCAAAATTATCTGCACCGATGATTAGGTATAAATCTTTTGATTCGTAGGTTTTGCGTAATTCTTTAATTGTATCGATTGTGTAGCTTTTGCCACCGCGTTTTAATTCGATATCATCGATGTAGAAAGCATTACCGTAAGTAGCAAATGCCAACTGTGCCATTTTTAAACGGTGTTCGTCGGCCGCTGTTTCAGTCGGAACTTTTAATGGATTTTGACTGTTTGGGATAATGTGGATTTTATCAAAACCCATCTTTTTTTGTACGGTAGTTAAACTGTTAACGTGACCATTATGAGGAGGATTAAAACTTCCCCCGAAAATTCCGATTTTCATTCTCTATACCTGTTCTTTATCAGTGTCGTTGTCTTTAATTTTTGAAGCTAAGACTTTTTCAGCTAGCACTTGTAAAAGCTCGTTAATGTTTTTACCCGTAACGCCTGAAATAGCGTAACCAGTTACATTAAATTTCTTTTTAAATTGCTGTTTAATTTTTTCAATTTGATCTGCTGATAACAAATCAATTTTGTTAAATACTAAAATTTGTTCACGCGATGATAACGGAAAAAATCCGTCTTTGTCTTTGCTCATCTCATCGTATTTTTCGATTTCAAAATTGATATCTTGATAATCTTGAAGCGGATCACGGCCACTCATGCCAGATACATCCACGATATGAACAAATAAACTAGTGCGTTCAATATGTTTTAAAAATTGAATCCCTAAGCCCACACCTAAATGCGCACCTTTAATTAAACCTGGAATATCAGCTACTACGAAATTTGAATAATCGCCCACTTTAACAACGCCTAAGTTTGGCGTTAAAGTTGTAAATGGATAATCAGCAATTTTAGGCTTAGCTGCAGAAATACGAGAAATTAATGTCGATTTACCTGCATTCGGAAAACCGATAATACCCACATCAGCAATAAGCTTAAGTTCTAAAACGATTTCTTTCGTGTGGTTGTCTTCACCCGGTTGAGCATATTCAGGGGCTTGGTTTACGCTGGTTTTAAAAAACGCGTTACCTTTACCGCCACGGCCACCTTGTAAAAAGTTAAGCTCGTTAGTTTCAGTTAAATCAAATATAACATCGTTTGTTTCAGCATCGCGAATGATTGTTCCTTCTGGAACGATCATCACGAGGTCAGCACCATGGTGACCTGAACAATTCGATGCACCACCGTTTTGGCCATTTTCAGCGTGGTATTTTTTATAAGGCTTATAATCGACTAAAGAGTTGATGTGCTTAGAGGTTTTAAAGATAACATCACCGCCCTTACCGCCATCGCCGCCATCCGGACCACCACGAGGAGCAAAAGATTCACGACGGAACGTAACAGCACCAGGGCCACCACGACCAGAAGCAACAGTGATTTTAACTTCATCAACAAATTTCATATGTCCTTTGCATGCCTTCGGCACGACACCTTTGCGTGCTTGCAGCACGACTTAGATCCGATTAAAGCAATAAAAAAGGAGCCTTCAAGGGCTCCCTCTTTATGCGAATGTTTGTAAGTGAACTACTTATTACGCAGTTTTTGGGTAAACGCTAACTTTAAATTTATCTTTCGAAAATCTTTCAAATTTAACGTGACCTAAAATCACAGCGTAAATCGTGTGATCACGGCCCATTTTTACGTTGTTACCAACATGGAATTTTGTGCCACGTTGACGAATGATAATTGTTCCTGATTGCACTAATTGGCCACCGAAACGTTTAACACCTAGACTCTTTGCCTGTGAATCCCGACCATTCTTGGTACTACCACCAGCTTTTTTACTTGCCATTGTATACTCCGATTTCTCTTAAATTAATTATTTCGTTTTCTTAGTTGTTTTTTTAGCGGCTTTTTTAGCTGCTGTTTTCACTGAGCGTTTAGAAGTAGCTTTTTTAGGAGCTGCTGCTTTCGCTGTAGCTTTCTTCTTAGGAGCAGCAGCTTTTTTAGCTGGAGCAGCCTTAGGAGCAACACCGTGAGCTGCTGCGCGGCCTAAACCGATGCCTGCTTCTGCACGAGCGCGTGAATCTTCAATTTTAGTTTGGATACGTTCAGCACGTAATGCCGTCATATCTTTTACTACTGGTTTACCTTCTGCTTTAGAAGATTGGCCATCTGGAGATGTGATAGCTTTAATGAATAATTCAGTAAATTCTTGTTTGTGAGTTCCAAATTTTCTGTAGCCTTGACGACGACGTTTTTTGAAAACGATCACTTTGCGAGTGCGAGCTTGCTTAGTAACAACAACTGTAACACCAGCGTTTTTAACTAATGGAGATCCCACGTGAGTTTTGTCACCACCAACAAGTAATACTTCGCTGATTGTGAATTCTGATCCAAGATCTTTTTCGATCTTGTCGATTTGTAAAACATCGCCGGCTTGAACTTTGTATTGTTTGCCGCCTGTTTTAATAATTGCGTACATTCTTTACTCCTTGATTGGATTAACTGTCTTAAATAAGAGTGACCTTTAAATCATTTTTCGTCTGACCCTGTCAAAGCTAAATATTTTAATTTCAGTCTAGATTTTTCTTACTCTAAGCGACATGCCAAATACTCTTTAATACGATTTGGATGTTAATTACCGCATCATTAATGCTTATTTAAATTATTTTACGAATTACTATTGCCATTATTAATGGACTATGTTGTTATTGCTTTATGGATGTTATCCATAAAAGAAGGATCGCCCCTCCCTTAAAGGCCCCTTTAAAAAAGAACTTATTATTACTTTCTCCCCGTCAAACGGGAAAAAGCTCTTATCTGAAGACTTTGTCTTCGGTAGATTTGTATCTAAACTTGCAAGAGGCAGATACTTTTCGAAAACTATCGTTTCAAAAGAATATCATCGAAAAACTATTAACCCCTGAAATGAAAACTGTGGCGTTAGATAACGTTCACCGTCTGCCATCGCTGCTTGATCAAGTTGAACATTTAAATAAAACGCAAAATGTGCATTTTGTATTGTCATCGTCGCAACAAATGAAAAAACATTGCGCCCTGACTATTGAAAATGCAGACACGATCTCGCTTTTGCCGTTTTGTTATGAAGAATTGCAAAACGAATTTAAGTTAGAACAAATTTTAAGTTTTGGTTCGCTGCCTTCAATCTATGATTTTGAACGCAAAGATGTGCTTTTAAGTGATTACGTAGGCCTTTTATTTCAGGCTGACCTTATTCAGTCAGGAAAAATTCGTAAGATCGAAAACTTTTCGCGTTTTTTAAACGTAGCTGCCGAATATAACGGCCAGTATTTACATTATGAAGAAATTGCTAAACTTTGCGAAGCGCCGGCACGCACTGTACGAGAGTACTTTGAACTGCTAAAAGAAATGCACCTAGGTTATGAAATCCAGTGTACGACATCGCGTAAAGGCGCTAAACGCTCTAAGTTTTATTTTTTCGATATCGGTGTTGTGAATGCCCTGAAAAATGATTTTAATATCGAACAGGATTTTGAAAAATCTGAGGCCGCTTTAAAACACCTTATTCTAACTGAACTTATGGCTTACAAAAATTATCGTAAGCCCGACATGAAAATTGAATTCTGGTGTGATTATCAGGGTAACGAAATTGATTTTTTAATTAATAATGAGATTGCCATTGAAGTGCGCGGCACTAAATCTGTGAATAGCCAGCATTCGCGCCGGCTTAAAAAATTCACGACTAAATTTTCAGTAAAAAAATCGTATCTGATCAGCCGCGACCCACAAAGCTTAAACGTTGAAACGTTTTTAAAAGATTTGTGGCGCGATAAAGTGATCTAATAATTAGTAATAAACGGTGCTGGCGATGGTAATGGCAATTGATCCATATCTGCCGGGTACTGAACATTTTCTTTTGAACATGTGAAAGCCGCATTACCTGCGTTATCAACAGCTGCATAAAATGTCTGGGCGACTATTCCGCATTCTAAGCTAAATGGATTTGTGGCTTTACAGATTTTTTTCATGTTCGTTAAAAACTGATTGTCGCAGTCTAATTTAGATTTATTACTTGTCGTTGGTTCGTGGTGATAACACAGATCATGAATGATACAGGCTTTGAAAAATAAGGTTTTGTATTTTCCTTCAGGAGCTGAACAGCCGTTGAAATACATCACTTGGCCTTCGGCATTTTTTTGCTTACAGGCTTCGCCCATTTTAACATTACCGGTTGCAGGACAAGTCCATTCAGGAACCAGTTCTCCCCCGGTTTGGATGCAGTATTCAGTTAATTGCTGATCAGCAAAAGCCGTTGAAACTAAGCCAAAAGTAAAAGTTAGACCAAGCGTAAGACTTACCAAAAGTTTTTTCATATAATTTCCCTAATTATCGAAAATTTCGTATTGTTCTAAGTGGTACGTGGTTTCGATCTTAAAGGCAATCGAATGTCCAAAGCGCTTTTCCAGGTGTTCCAAAGTTTCATTTTCAACTTCGTAAATCCAATCCACGATTTGGGCGTGGCAATGTACGATTAAATTGCGCTTCGTGTTTTCTGTTAAACCCACTTCGCGTTCAATTTCACGAAATATTTCATTAGCAATTGTAGCTTTACGTTTAATATATCCCTTACCATCGCAATAAGAGCATGGTTCGCATAAAGTTTTTACAAGGCTTGGGCGAATACGTTTACGGGTCATTTCGACCAGTCCAAGTTCAGACATTGAGGTCACATTGGTACGTACACGGTCTTTTTTAAGCTCTTCAATCATCGCTTGCAGAACTTGTTCACGGTGTGATTCTTTTTCCATGTCGATAAAATCGATAATGATAATTCCACCGACGTTACGCACGCGCAGTTGATGGGCAATCTCTTTAACCGCTTCCAGATTGGTTTTTAAGATGGTGTCTTCTAAATCTTTTTTACCAACGTAACTTCCGGTATTTACGTCGACGACAACTAAAGCTTCAGCTTCATCAACAACGATATAGCCGCCTGATTTTAACCAAACTTTACGTTCAGTGGCGCGTGAAATATCTAAATCAATATCATACAAATCAAAAAGCGGTTTTTTTTCGCCGTAATGAATGATGTTCTGTTTGTACTTTGGCATTAATTGCGTCACAAACTTTGAAACTTTTTTATAAACTTCTTCGTCATCAACCCAAACTGTGGTGACGTCTTCGCTCATCAAATCACGTAATGCGCGCAGCTCAACATCAAGTTCGGCATGCACTAAGCCTGCAGTTTTTTTCTTTTCATAATTTTTTTGAATTTCTTTTCCTAAACGATCTAAATATTCGATATCTGAACGAAGTGCTTCTTCAGTCGCACCTTCTGCGGCGGTTCTTACGATCACCCCACCGTTAGGATTGATTTTTTGCACTAATCTTTTTAAACGCTCTTTTTCATTTTCTTCTTCGATTTTACGCGAAATACCAATGTGTTTTACATACGGCATATACACGATACCTCGGCCGGGTAATGAAATGTGCGTTGTGATGCGGGCGCCTTTTGTTCCCAATGGATCTTTTGCCACTTGCACCATAAGATGTTGGCCTTCTTTAATTAAATCCTGAATGGGAGTTTTAATATCACGGCTTGATCTGTAGTCTTGATTGTCGTCTTGAGGTTTATGATCGTCATCATCTGCAAAAAATTCTTTGCCTTCTTCAGTTAAAATATCACCCACATAAAGAAAGGCTGCTTTCTCTAGACCAATGTCGACGAAAGCCGCTTGCATGCCCGGAAGTACTCTAGTTACGATCCCACGGTGAACTGTCCCGACCCAAGTCGGTGAAGACTTACGTTCGACTTTTAAATCCATCAAAATCCCAGACTCGACATAGGCCACGCGTGTTTCTAACGGTCGAACATTAATTAGAATTTCTGCTGCCATATTGGGACTCCTAGACGATTCGCTTGTTAACTTTCAAGACAGTTTTACCGAATAATAGTTTGTTAAGCAATGCGAGGATAAAACAATGGCTACAATTGACGATCTATTTCGATTAATGGTTGAGCAAAAAGCATCGGATTTGCACGTGACAAGCGGCGCACCTCCCTATCTTCGCGTTCATGGGATGATGTCTCCACTGAATTATCGCCAATTGACAAGCCAAGACGTACAAGGCTTGATCTTTGAAATCCTGAATGAAAAACAAAAAAAGGCCTTCGTTGAAAAATGGGAGCTGGATTTTGCTTACGTATTAGAAGGTGTTGGGCGTTTTCGTTGTAACATCTTCATGCAGCGTAAAGGTTTAGGCGCAGTGTTTCGTACGATTCCTGAAAAAATTAAATCTGCGACAGAGTTAAATTTGCCTCAAACAATTGTTGATCTGGTTGAACATGATCGTGGTCTTGTACTAGTTACCGGCCCAACAGGTTCGGGTAAATCGACGACTTTAGCTGCGATGATTCAACATATCAATGCGACACGTGAAGCACATATTATCACGGTAGAAGACCCGATCGAGTTCGTACATCCAAATTTAAAATCATTAGTGAATCAACGTGAGGTTGGTGCACATACAAAGTCTTTCTCGAATGCTTTAAAAGCCAGCTTACGTGAAGATCCAGATATTATTCTGGTGGGAGAGCTGCGTGACTTAGAAACTATTTCTTTGGCTTTAACAGCTGCAGAAACGGGTCACTTAGTTTTCGGAACACTTCATACAAATTCAGCCGTAAAAACAATTGATCGTATCATTGACGTTTTTCCTGCAGGTCAGCAGGCGCAAATTCGTGCTATGTTAGCAGAATCTTTACGTGGAGTTGTAGCCCAGTCGCTATTTACCCGCGCCGATAAAATGGGACGTGTTGCCGCTTTTGAAGTCATGAAGGGTACGCGCGCCGTTGCGAATTTAATTCGTGAAGGTAAAAATCATCAAATTGCATCTATTATTCAAACTAGTGCCGCTCAGGGGATGTTTTTATTTGAAAAATCCCTGGATGACCTTGTTAAAAAAGGTCAAATCACTGCTGCCGATGCGAACTCTTTCTTAGGTAAAGAACCAGGAGCGGGTCTACAAGGCGGCCCATCTGGAAAAAAAGTTGCCTAACTCTTAGATCGGATGTCAAATTGAACCATGACATCCGATACTAAAAATTTATCTCCAGAAGACATTGCCCAATACATCGATCACACGTTGTTAAAACCTGAAGCTACACGTGCGCAAATTCAAAAACTTTGCGAAGAAGCTTTAACTCACCGTTTTTATGCGGTTTGTGTAAACTCATCGATGATTTCTGTGTGCAAAGAAATTTTAAAAAACAGTTCTGTTAAAATCGCTGCTGTAATTGGTTTTCCTTTAGGCGTTTGCGACACTTCAACTAAAGTATTTGAAACCACGCGTGCGCTTAACTTGGGTGCCACTGAAATTGATATGGTTGTGCACTTGGGTGCTGTAAAATCACAAGACTGGTCATATATCGAAAAAGATATCAAAGAAGTTGTCTTAGCGGCACAAGGTCATCCGGTAAAAGTTATTTTAGAAACTCACATGTTAACTCAGGATGAAAAACAAAAAGTTTGTGAAATCAGCTTATTGGTCGGCGCGCACTTCGTAAAAACCTCAACAGGATTTACCGGTGGCGGCGCTACTATTGAAGATGTCACATTAATGAAATCTATTGTACAAAACAAAGCTCAAGTTAAAGCCAGTGGCGGCGTTCGTGACTTTGCTACGGCTGTAAAAATGATTCAGGCAGGAGCTACTCGCATCGGAACAAGTTCTGGCGTGGCAATTGTAAAAAATGAATCTGGAAAAACAGGTTACTAATGCTACCTGCAGAAATAATTAAGAAAAAAAGAAATGGCCACGAATTAACTGAAAAAGAAATCGAAGATTTTATTCTAGGTTACACACGCGGAACAGTTCCAGATTATCAAATGTCAGCTTTGTTAATGGCGATTTATTTTAAAGGCATGACAACCTCTGAAACATTATCGTTAACAAAAACTATGTTACATTCAGGCATCGTTGTTGATACTTCATCTATCCCCGGCTTTAAAGTTGATAAACATTCAACTGGTGGCGTTGGCGATAAAACTAGTTTGATCTTAGGCCCAGTGGTAGCAGCTTGTGGCGTGTACGTACCGATGATTTCAGGGCGCGGTCTTGGTCACACTGGCGGAACACTTGATAAGTTAGAATCAATTCCCGGATTTAATACCCAACAAAGTTTAGAAAATTTTATTCGTATTACAAAAGAGCTTGGCACTTGTTTTATCGGTCAAACCAAAGACATCTGCCCTGCAGATAAAAAAATCTATGCCCTTCGTGATGTCACAGCTACTGTTGAAAGTTACCCATTAATTTGCGCCAGCATCATGTCGAAAAAAATTGCTGAGGGCATTGATGGTTTAGTTCTGGATGTCAAATTTGGAACTGGCGCTTTTATGAAAACTGCAGAAAATGCACACGAACTAGCACGTAAATTAATGGCTATTGGCGAAGGTTACGGTAAAAAAGTTGTATCATTAGTCACTTCGATGGATCAGCCGCTCGGTCGCTTCGCTGGTAATGCATGGGAAGTTTTTGAGTGTGTTGAGATCATGAAAAATAAAAAACATATCGGTGCCGATGGCCATGATATGTATGAAGACACACGCGAACTTTCATTACAGCTTTCTGCCCATATGATCCACTTATCAGGAAAAACCAATTCTGTTGAAGACGCCTATGCACTAGCGCTAGATGCTTTAGTTTCTGGTCGCGCCTTAGAAATTTTTGATAAGATGTGTGGAAAACAAGGTGGAAATCTTGCGAACCTTAGTTTTTCAAAAAAACAATTCCCGATCGTTGCCACATCTAGTGGTTTTATTTCTGCATTTAATGTAGAAAAAGTGGGAATCGCCGGCATCGTGCTTAAGGCCGGCCGCCGCCTCACTGAAGATGTGATTGATCCATTAACTGGTATCGAGTTTCATAAAAAAACCGGCGATCCGATTAAAACTGGTGAAACATTATTTACAATTCACTGTGATAACGAATCATTAGTTGCTGAAACCACAAAATTTTTAAATGAAGCTGTTACAATCTCTGCTCAAAAACCTGATCAACATAAATTAATTAAAGAGGTTCTATTATGATGAACAATAATAACGTCGTTCAAAACATCACTGATGCTGTTACTTATATTAAAGGCCAAACAAAAGTTAAACCACGCATTGGTGTGATCTTAGGTTCTGGATTAGGGCACTTTGTACAAACTATGAATGTTGAAACGACTTTTCCGTTCAATGCGATTCCAAATTTTATACCGACCACTGTCGAAGGCCATTCAGGCAATTTAATTTTAGGTGATATCGATGGTACGCCCTTAGTTGTATTGCAAGGGCGCCTACATTATTACGAAGGCCATGATATGAACACGGTGGTTTTTCCGACACGTGTAATGGCCGCTTTAGGTATCGAAATTTTAATCGTTACAAATTCTGCCGGTGGTTATGGCGATGGTATGAATGCCGGTGATTTTATGGTGATTGAAGATCACATCAACATGATGGGCACGAACCCGCTCATGGGGCCAAACATTAAAGCTTTAGGACCTCGTTTTCCAGACATGACCCAAGCTTATGATAAAGAACTGTTAGCAAAAGCTGAGACTGTTCTGCGCGCGCAAAAAGTTTTCTTTCACAAAGGTATTTACATCGGTGTAACTGGTCCGACTTACGAAACTCCATCAGAAATTCGCATGTTTAAAGGTATGGGCGGAAAAGCTGTCGGCATGTCGACTGTTCCTGAAGTGATTGCAGCAAACCACATGGGAATTCGCGTAGCAGCCATTAGCTGCATTACGAATTTAGCTGCTGGTATTAGTGCGCATAAACTTACTCATGATGAAGTAACCGTAACCGCAAAAAGAGTTGAAAAATCTTTTTGCGATTTCTTAAAAGAATTTATTTCTAAGATCTAGAACAACGCATTCTTCGGAGTTCTCGGGAATGGGATGACATCACGGATGTTTCCCATACCTGTGACATACATCAACATACGTTCAAAACCCAAACCATAGCCCGAATGCGGGAAAGTGCCGTAGCGGCGTAAATCTGTGTAGAAAGTGTAGTCTTTAGGTTCTAAACCAACTTTTTTCATCTGTATTTCTAATAACTCAAGATTGTCTTCACGCTGCGAGCCGCCGATCATTTCACCGATGCCAGGAACTAAAAGATCCATAGCACGAACGGTTTTTTGATCTGGGTTTAGCTTCATGTAAAAAGCTTTAATTTCTTTTGGGTAGTCCGTTAAGAAAACTGGTTTTTTAAAATGTTCTTCAGCTAAATATCTTTCGTGCTCAGATTGTAAATCTGTTCCCCATTTAACCGGGTATTCGAATTTTTTGCCTGACTTCATTAATATATCTACGCCTTCTGTGTAAGTTAAGCGTCCGAATTCATTGTTTAAAACGTTATTCAATTTATCAAATAATCCTTTTTCGACGAATTGGTTAAAGAACGCCATTTCTTCAGGGCATTGCTCCATCACGTATTTAATAATGTATTTCACCATTTCTTCTGCGGTGTCCATATTTGCTGATAAATCTGCGAACGCCATTTCTGGTTCGATCATCCAAAATTCAGCCGCATGGCGTGAAGTATTTGAATTTTCGGCACGAAATGTTGGACCAAAAGTATAGACATTGCCAAACGCTGCTGCGAAGGTTTCACCGTTTAGCTGACCACTTACGGTTAAGCTTGTTGTCTTACCGAAAAAATCTTGGCTAGCATCAATATGCCCGTCTGCCGTGCGTGGCAGCTTATCTAAATTCAGCGTAGTCACGCGAAACATTTCGCCAGCGCCTTCTGCATCAGATCCTGTGATGATCGGTGTATGCACAAGCACGAAGTTTTTTTCCTGAAAGAATTTATTAATCGCAAACGCTAATACCGAACGCACGCGAAAAACTGCAGAGAAAGTATTTGAGCGTGGGCGTAAGTGAGCAATCTCGCGCAAAAACTCCATGCTATGACGTTTATTTTGTAATGGGTAATCGGCATCGGCTTTTTGAAAGATTTCAACTTTTGAGGCTTTCACTTCGAATGTTTGACCGGCACCTTCAGATTTAACAACAGTACCGACAACTTGAATAGAGCTGGCAATTGAAAGTTTAGTTACATCAGCGAAATTCGAAAGGCTTTCATCAAAAACAATCTGCACGCCGTTAAAAAAGCTTCCGTCATTAAGTTCGATAAAACCAAAACTTTTCTGATCACGGATTTTTCTAACCCAACCAGCTAGCTGGACTTGTTGACCAATTAATTTATCACTCTCTTTAAACAAATTACGCACTGTTTTTTTCATGCAAGTAACATATCTGATTTACAGGGCGGAAGCAACAGCCCAAACAAACACTTATAGTTAAACTAAAGGCCGCTTTTAGCTCGCTAAATCATATAAAAAAGTGGGGTTTTTTTGGTCCAGATTTTCTCAAAATCGAACGAGCAAGACTTGGTTATGTTTCGCATTTAACCGAAAGGTTCTTAGAAGGTCATCACAAGTAGAGCGGGAATGTACTTGCTGATGCAGAAATGAGAACAATGCGTAACAATTTACAGATATTTTTATTAGCCCTAGGTCTAGTAATTTTAACCGGTTGTAACAATGGCAAAACCAAAGAATCTGTATTCTCAGAAAACGCCCAATCTTACTGTGAAGCTAGCACTTTAAAAAATCGCTACGTTGTTCAATGGGAAGACGGATCAATCACAGTTGAAAAAAGTAAAGACGGTCAATCTGATGACGAATTCAGAGAAACATTTGTTAAAGATAATTTAGCATTAATTAAACATGTTGATCGCGATTTTCAAATTCGTGTTCGTCCGATGGCAAAATCATCTGATGTTCAGGCTTCAGCCACAAATTTAAGTTGGGGTCCGGAACGCATGCAAGCTGATCTTGTCTGGGCGCAAGGCTACAAAGGCCAAGGCGTCAAAGTCGGCGTCGTTGACGGCATGGTTGATCCATCACATGTGCAACTTTCTAATAATGTTATTTCAGCAGAGCAATTTAATAACGAAGTAAATGATCCTAATTTAAATATTCACGGTACGCATGTGGCAGGCATTATTGCTGCAGATCCAAATTTTGGACCTGTGGGCGGAGTTGCCCCGTCAGCAAAAATTCTTTCAGGACAGTTTATCAGTAATGCGGGTGGTGGTTCTTTAGGTGAAGCTATCTTAGCGATGAATTCTGTGGCCAACAAAGGCGCAAAAATTATCAATATGTCTTGGGGTGGTGCAGGTTGTGTAACATCATTAAAAGACGCTGTTGAATCTTTATCTAATCGCGGAATTTTAATTGTAACTGCCGCAGGCAATGAAGGTGTGAATTCTGATTATTCACCCGACTATCCAGCTGCTTTTCGTTTAGCGAATCAAATTAATGTGGCAGCAACGACAATTGATGATCGTTTTATTTCATTTTCAAATCGCGGCATTCACACCGTGAATGTCGGGGCTCCTGGTGTTTCGATTTATTCGACGATTCCGGGTAATCGCATTGATGATATGGATGGCACGAGCATGGCGGCACCAATGGTCTCTGGTGCAGCAGCTTTATTATGGAGTGCTGTGCCCGCTGCGACGGCTCAGCAGATCAAACAGGCGATTTTTTCTTCAGTAGATGTATATCCTGAATACCAAGTTAGCACGCGTGGCCGTGTTAATGTGAAAAAAGCTTTAGATGCGTTACGTGCGATGCTATCATCGCAGTAAATGCGCGCTAAGGTTACTCAATTACTTCTTATTCTTTTTTTTAGCCACCTATGTTGGGCTTTAGATTTTGATTCCAAAACTGAAGTCTTCATTGCAGGAAATTCGTACTTAACTGAATCAGAGTTCGCAGAAAAAAATCAAGTTCTGTATTTTTTAACCAGCGATAATAAAATTAAGCTCAATTCAAAATATGAATTTGCCTTGTCGCCTGAAGTTTATTTTTTAGATAATCAGAAAAAAGAACATAAAGATAAGGCCTTTGTTGATGCCAAAGAACTGGGTTTAAATTATTTTGGGGCGAAATTAAGTTGGACGCTTGGATTTTTTCAGATGAAAAAAGAAGGCCCTGATGTTTTAGATCCACTGGATTATCAACAGCCAAAAAACTACCTTGATCCCCTACACTCGGGAAAGCTCTCATTACTAGGTGTGAAGGCCGAACTAGCAGTTAATAACTACATTACTTTTGAAGTCGGTTTTACCCCGAAAAATCGTATTCCCATAATTCCGCAAGAAAGTTCTGCCTGGTATCCCCGCGAAGGAATTCTACCAACTGAATCTGACAGTTATTTAATTACTCTTCCTGAAAATCCTAATTACCACATCAATAATCAGGAGCGCTCAGAAGATGACTTAAAGAATAATTATATTTTTAAAACTAAAATCACGACCTCATACACTGATATAGTTTTGCAAGTGGCAGAAACACTTTCGAGTTCTCCTGAGATCTCACCGACTTTAACTGGTAATTTAATTTCGGCGTCTCCTGTTTTCACTATTGAGCTGACAAATCCAATTGAATTAGATGTGCGCTGGAAAAAGGTAAAAAACTATGGTGGTGGATTTAATATTCCGCTGGAGTCATTAGGTTTAATTATTAAAATATTTTCTAATCAGGAAATCAGTGAAAGTAAAAAAACACTGATGACCACAGTAGCCTTTGAAAAAACATTCGGACAGCTGATCGCTATCTTAGAAACCACAAACCAACAAATTAATAGCCGTGTGGATAACAGCAACTTATCAACGATGACTAATCTGTATAAAAATGCACAGGCCGTAGGACTTCGTTATGCACCTAATGATAAATTTAGCTTATTGGCCGGTGGCTTATATGATTCTGCCCAAGGGTCATATGTCGGCACGCTACGTCCGAAATACTTATTCACGCAAAATGCCTATGTCGAATTACAATTGATTGCTGTGGGTGGCAAAGAAGGCTCACTTCTTTCGTATTTTGATAAAGCCGATTCGGCTTCACTAAAGATTGGCACTAGTTTTTAGTCGATCAAACCCAATTCAAAATACAATTTATTATCTTTACTATAATAAATCTTTTTAAGCTGCGCAGAGGCTGTGCTCGTTAGTTTTAAAACACTTAAGTTCGCTGTTGCCCAGTTATCACTGAAAAACTTTTTTGCTGTGGTATCAACGATGCTTGTCGAAATACGCTTTGAACAATCATGGCGATCAAGATAACCCGCATCCCACACCGCACCCGTTTTAAGTGAAGAAATCTTTGTTTGCACTTTGGCTGCATCGGCTATGTTTGAAACCGCTGTCAGGTTCGCGCGTAGGTACACCATCGCCTCATTACGCTCCATCACCCAAATACCTGCTGTGGCTGTGATATTAAGATTATTCACGTAACTATCAGGCTTTAATACGATACTCAGCGATTCTAACACGGGTCTAAGAATTAACTCTTGCCCCTTGGGTATTTTCATCAACGCTGGCCAAACAAAAAACTGCTTGAAGCGAGATCTCGTCAGTTTATCTAATTCAGAGATACTTTTTGATGAGTATGCAAGTTTTGCTAATTTTGCCGTTAAACCTTGTTTTAAAAACTCTTGCAGTTCTGTTTTATCGACAATCATCGCCCCATCTGAATTCAGTGTATAATTTGTCACTGGAGTAAAAGTAATATCAGGATTATTCAAAGAAAATCCGATATCAATATAGTTTTCATTAACCTGCAATAAACTAAATAATGGCGCAGATAACCCCTCAACAGTTAAGACTTGGTCTTTAATTGCTTTTTCTGCTTTAGCGGCATACTTCTGAAGCTGAACCGCCAGTAATGAATTAATTTTTTCTAATAGTACGGGTTTATAAAAATCAATGCGCGCAAATTGCTGTAAAATTTCATCGGCCACAAGATCTTCAAAGCCCAATATATTATCGCATTTAAAATTTTGCACCGTTAGTTTCGGTGTACCAATATTGATATCTGTAACCGTTGCTGACAGATCAACATGATCTGCTTTCGCCGAGCCAGCAATTCCTGCTCGCACACTAATAGCATCTGTGGCAGTGATCAATTTGATATTTTCACATGATGATTTCACATGAACTTTTAGAATAACGCCGTTAATTTCTTTCACTAAATATGTATCAATCACAATTTTAGGAACTGTGATTTCAAGCTTCGGCGCAACTAGCGCGAAATCAATATTATTATTTTGAATTGGATTAAAATTAACTGTTTGCCAGTCTAAATTATATTCAATGTTGTTCACAGCAATGGGGATCAAAGACGTGAATGACAATGGCTTTTCGTACACACCATTGAGAGGTTTTTTCTGGACTATTAAATTCTCTAGCGTCTGTTTAAGCTTTGTTGTTGAAACAAGGAAATGCCCCGAGAGCTTTTGTGCGTAGGTATTTACCGAAAACAATAAAACAAAAATTATTGATAAAGCTCTACATGTTTTTTGTTTTTCGTCCGATAAAAATAAACAGTCCTTGTTTTGTAGCATGTGAATCCCTCGTGGATAAACTATTCGGTAGAAAGAATTTTTAATGAAGTACTTTGGAACAAGATTTATAAAATATTTTAGCAACAAAAATGAAAAAAGTGTGGAATCTTTTATCAAAATTTTTGCACTTTGTTTAGTTGCTGTATTCTGTCTAAGTTTTTACAGTTTAAAACATCTTTCATCTGAATATAACATCAAACAATTTTTTCCTAAGAAGCATGCCTTACTTGAACAAGAGCGTCGTGTCGTTGCCCACTTTAAGCTGCAGGAAAAATCCAGCTTAGTTCTAATCCTTGAAAATAAGAATGCAGCACCCTGGATGAACCAGAAATTGATTAATCAGTTACGTAATTTTGCTACAGATATCGAATCACAAGATACTGTAAAAACCCTGTACAGTTTAGGCAAGATTCAGGGAACATTCGAAGTTAACCAGGACTTATATGTAGGGGATCTATTCGCGCAAGTCCCCGTTAAGTACTGGAATAAAATGATCGCCACTCACCCTATCGCTAAACCAAATTTACTTTCCCACAACGGCAAACAGACTTTGTTCGTCATCGAACTTACTGAAAATACGCCGGATAAAATGCAGGCTTTTCAAAGTTTCATCGGTAAATTACAAAAAACTAAATATCCAAATATCAACGTAAACTATGCAGGCGTGCCTCTTTTGCAAAATGATGTCGCAAAACTTTTAAAATCTGAACTCGTTCGTTCGGTGATCTTTGGTGTATTGGTTTTTATCGGTGTACTTGGAGCTATCTTCTCTGGTTGGTCAGGCTTAGTGTTATCCGTAATTAATTTAATCTTTGTTAACGTTATCAGTTTAAGTCTATTAGTGCTGCTAGGGATTAAATTAGATGTCTTACTATCTACATTGCCTGTGTTGGTCAGCCTAATGACGATCTCGTTAACCGTTCATATATTATTGCGTGTATCCGCACTTGAAGACTATCGCAGTGACAATATCAAAACTAAATTCTTTGGTATTATCGAAAATTTACGCTCTCACTTTTTAGAGTACTTCTTAGCTACTCTAATGCCGGCCATTGGCTTTTTAATGTTAATGACTTCAGATATCGGCATTATTCATAAATATGGAAAATCAGTTTCAACTGTAATTGTATTAAGCTGGTTTTTATCTCAATTATTTATGATTCCGGCTTTATTGTTTTTACCTAAAGTGGTTTTGCGTTCGTGGTCCTCTAAAAAAGCCTTCTGGAGTTTGCGCCTACTTAAATATGGCAACCCCGTGATGGCCGCCACATATAGCCTATTTGTATTTGGTATTATTGGTTTTTTCTTTTTAAACTGGAATACGCGCTTATTCGATGATCTTCCTAAAGACAGCGCTACCCGTATTAATACTGAAAAAATTGATTCTTCTTTCGGTGGAACGATTCCGGTATCTATTGTTTTATTTGGTCAGGAAAAAACCTGGGTTGATCCGCAAGCTATGAAAAATTTAGATCTACTGTCGAAAGATCTTAAAAAACTGGCCTCGGTTGGATCAGTTATTTCTACGGCAGATTTATTAAAAAAATCATCTCTAAAAGGTTCAAGGCTTCCGGCTACGGCTGCAGAAGCTTCTGAGTCTTTGTTTTTATTTTCGATGGCAGAGAATGACCCCACCGCTTCTTATCTCAACCAGTTAAACTATTTAACTCGCTTAGAGTTAAGATTAAAAGACACTCCGTTTTACACGCAACAAGCTGATTTAGAACGGGCGAAACATTTAATTCAAAAATATTTTCCGGGTATCCGTTACAATGTTTCTGGAATGGGTGTTAGTGCGCATCAACTGAATTCAGAAATGTCGAAAGAATTAATTTTCAGTTTCTGGCATGCGATTGTCGTGATCGGCTTAATTTTAGTTGTTGTGTTTCGCTCTTACAAATGGGCTCTGGTAGCTTGTCTGCCAAACCTGGTTCCACCTTTGGCACTTATTGCTATTCTAGCTGCAACCCGCACACCTATTAAACCAAGCGTAGCTATTATATTTTCTATCGCGATTGGCTTAGCATTTTCTAATACGGTGTACCTATTAGGTAAGCTTAAAAAAGTTATTAAAGAAAAAAATCTAATAGACTATTTACCGGTTAAGTCTATGCTCGTTTCAGAGATGATTCCGTGTTTATTAGCTACCTTACTTGTAGCTTCTGGATTTATCGTATTTACATTTTCGTACTTTGAAATGAATAAGATTTTTGGAGTTTATATGATTCTTTCCATTTTTGCCGGCGCGTTTGCAGATTTATTGTTTTTACCGACTTTTATCAAACGCTATCCGAAATTTTTATTACAAAAGCAAGCGATGCTTCCTCCAAAATTAGTTACCGCAACAACAGCGGCTACATTTTTATTGTTCATAGTTTTTTCACAAAATTCTTTTTCTGCACCGATCAATGTGGACACTCTGTTAAAAAAATCAAAATCATTAATCGCAAGTAAAGATGACGTAGCTGATGTGATGATGAAAATTATTGAAAAAGACGGTTCAGTAAAAGAGCGCTCCATGCAGATCAAACGTAAGTTTGGCGCTAAACACATGACTCTAGTTCGAATGAAAGCTCCTGCGGATCTTAAAGGCACTGCTTTATTAAATGTTATTGAAGGCGGCGAAGAAAATCAGTGGTTGTATTTACCGTCGAGCAAGCAAGTTCGCCGCATTATGGGTCAGCAGAATAAAAAAGCTGGAGTTTTAGGCTCTGAACTTACACCTGAAGATTTAGACATCACGACCGTTAAGGGATCAAAAGCAACTTTGGTTAAAGAAATGAAAGTTGGAAACCAAGATTTTGCCTTAATTGAAATCAAATCAAACTCGAACACCACTGAATATTCAAAAGCTTTAGTGTTAGTGTCGCTAAAAAGCAGCTTACCTGCTCGTCTTGAGTACTATGATAAGCAAAATAAAGCCGTTAAACGTGTGGATTTTGAAAATTACATACTAGTTGGTGGCGCATATCGCGCTCAGTCAATAAAGGTGCGCAATTTAGTCAATAAAAGAGGCACCGATTTGATTCTTTCAAACATTAAATCAAATTCAGGTCTGACTGAAGATGAGTTTTCTCAGCGCGCATTATCACGAGAGTAAAAGCACTAAAACCGTTTGTTTCTTGTAAATTAACTATGGTAAATTCTCTCACTCAGAGAGAGGTAATTTACCTATGCAAGAAAATGTAATGCAGCTAAAAATTCAAGATCTTGAAAAAAGAAACGACAAAGCTTTTGCCGGTGGTGGTGCAGATAAGATTGCAAAACACAAACAAGGCGGAAGACTTACAGCACGCGAGCGTGTTGAAGTTTTAGTTGATCCAGGCAGCTTCGTTGAAACTGATCGTTTTATGACTCATCGTTGTACTAACTTCGGTATGGAAAAAAATAAAGTTCCGGGTGATGGAATCATCACTGGATACGGTCGTATCAACGGAAAACTCATTTATCTTTCTTCGCAGGATTTCACGGTTAACGGCGGATCAATGTCTCGCACGCAAGCGAATAAAATCTGTAAAGTAATGGATCTAGCTTTAAAAAATGGAGCTCCATTTATTTCGATCAATGATTCTGGTGGCGCGCGTATTCAAGAAGGTATCGAATCTCTTGGTGGTTACGCTGATATCTTTACCCGTAACGTTTTATCTTCGGGTGTGATTCCGCAAATTACCGCAATCATGGGGCCGTGCGCTGGTGGAGCGGTTTATTCTCCGTCGATCACTGATTTCGTATTCATGGTTGAAAATACGTCTTACATGTTTGTAACTGGTCCTGATGTTATTAAAACAGTAACTCATGAAGATGTGACTAAAGAAGATTTAGGTGGAGCGGTTACACATTCACAAAAATCTGGCGTATGTCATTTTACGGCGACTGATGATAAACACTGTTTATTGTTAATTCGCGAATTAATGAACTTTATCCCTTCGAATAACTTGGATGATTCTCCTACTTTAGGAACTAAAGATACTCCTGATCGCATCAATGAAGCTTTAAATAAGTTGATTCCTGATAACCCGAAAAAACCTTACGACATGTTACAAGTGATTTCAGAAGTTGTAGATGAAGGTTATTTCTTAGAAGTTCATAAAAACTTCGCGCAAAATATTATCGTAGGCTATGCACGTATGAATGGCCGCCCAGTGGGTATCGTTGCCAACCAACCGCAAATTTTAGCAGGATGTTTAAATATCGATGCTTCAAGAAAAGCGGCACGCTTTATTCGTTTTTGTGATGCCTTTAATATTCCAATCGTATCGTTTGTTGACGTTCCCGGTTTCTTACCTGGCCGCGATCAAGAATGGAACGGCATTATTACTCATGGTGCAAAACTTCTTTATGCTTACGCTGAAGCCACTGTTCCGAAAGTTACAGTTATTACGCGTAAAGCTTACGGTGGTGCTTATATCGTGATGGGTTCTAAATTATTACGTTCAGATGTAAACTTAGCTTATCCATCTGCAGAAATCGCAGTTATGGGCGCTGAAGGCGCAGTAAATATTATTCACCGTGAAAAAATCGCAAAGGCCGCAGACCCTGCTGCTGAAAAAGCAAAATTAACCGCTGAATATGAACAAATGTTTTCAAACCCATATGTTTCTGCAGAGCTTGGCTACACGGATGAAGTGATCGAACCTGCATTAACCCGTAAACGCGTGATCGATTCTTTGGAAATGCTTCGCAATAAACGCGAAATCAATCCACCGAAAAAACACGGAAACATTCCACTTTAAAAAGGGGTCGATATGCATAGTCATGAAATTTCAACTCCACAGAATGCCCCGTTCAAAAAGATTTTAATCGCTAACCGCGGTGAAATCGCGATTCGTGTAACTCGTGCTTGCCGCGAGTTGGGAATTGCAACAGTGGCTGTATTTAGTGATGCTGATCGCGAAAGTTTACATGTGTTCTTAGCTGATGAAGCTTACCATATTGGACCAAGCCCATCTAAAGAGAGCTATTTAAATTATAAAAAAATTATCGAAGTGGCAAAAAAAGCTAACGTAGATGCAATTCATCCGGGCTATGGATTCTTGTCTGAAAATCCAGTTTTCGTAAGAGCTTGTAAAGAAGCCGGTATCACGTTTATCGGACCAACTCCTGAAAATATGGAATCAATGGGAGATAAATTATCTGCCAAAGCTTTAATGAAAAAAGCTGGTGTTCCTTTGGTTCCGGGATCTGATGGCGGTGTTGAAACTGTTGAAGAAGCTTTAGTTGTTGCGAAAAAAATCGGTTTACCAATTATCATCAAGGCAACTGCTGGTGGTGGTGGTAAAGGGATGCGCGTTGTTCGTCACGAATCAGAAATTGAAAGTGCCTTTCGCGCTTGCCGGTCTGAAGGCCAAAACTACTTTGCCAATCCTACGGTTTATATCGAAAGATTTATTAACGATCCAAAACATATCGAAATTCAAGTGTTCGGCGACACTCATGGTAACGTAGTGCACTTATTTGAACGTGAATGTTCGGTACAACGTCGTCACCAAAAAATTATCGAAGAATCGCCGTCTCCATCTGTTCCAATGGATGTGAAACTTAAAATGGGTGATTGTGCGGTTCGCGCAGCTAAATCAATTGGTTATGTTGGTGCCGGTACAATCGAATTTATTTTTGATAACCAAACTAAAGAGTTCTTCTTCATGGAGATGAACACTCGTTTGCAAGTAGAACATCCGATCACAGAATTAGTTATCGGTGTAGATCTTGTGAAAGAGCAAATCTTTGTCGCCAAAGGCAATAAACTTAGTTTCAAACAAGAAGATATCAAACAAAAAGGTCATGCGATTGAAGCGCGTATCTGTGCTGAAGATCCAACAACGTATAAACCATCACCTGGTTTAATCCGCGCTTGTCGTCATCCACAAGGGCCATTCTTACGTATCGATTCATATGCTTACCCTGGTTATGAAGTGCCTATCTATTACGATCCAATGATTGCCAAAGTTATCACTTGGGGTGATACACGCGAAGAAGCGATCGATCGTATGCAAAGAGCTTTAGCTGAATTCGTATTAACAGGCATTAAAACTAATATCGTTTTACACCGCACAATCTTAGGACACGAAAAGTTCTTAGATGGTTCATACACGACTCAATTTATTGAAAAGAATTTTGAAGTGTTAGAACCGCAAATGTTTCGCGAAGTGAATGACAAGGTTTTCTTAATTGCAGCGGCAATTACTGCTTATGAAGATCGTAAATCAAAAGATGTGCGCAGATACAATGTGCGCTCTAACTGGCGCAGTCTTAGCCGTAAAATTCAATTGAGAACGTAAGGATTAGATATGTATTTTGAAGCAGAACTTAAAGATAAGAAATATAAAGTCGATGTCCACGAAGAACGTCATTCTTGGAAGGTGTCTTTACAACAAGACGGCCAGGACTGGCAGCACTACGACATTTCTAAAACTGATTTCAAGCATGCTGAAGAGTATGTAAGCTTTCTATTTGATGGAAAGTCATACCTTATCGACGTGCTAGGGCAAGACACTGAGTACACAGTATTCATTCGTAATTCGTTTCGTACGATCAAAATTTTCAATGATGAAATGTTATTACATGAATCATTAAAAAAAGGTGGCGGCGCTGGTTCAAACATTGAATTAAAAGCCGGTATGCCTGGCAAAGTGATCGAGATCTTCGTTAAAGAAGGTGAAATCGTTAAGGCTGGTAAACCATTGTTAATTATGGAAGCCATGAAAATGGAAAATGAAATGCGCGCATCTAGCGATGTTAAGATCAAACAGATCTGCATCAAGCAAGGCGACTCGGTCGAAAACGGGGCTGTCTTAATTAGATTTGAAAAACCATAAATAAAAAAAGCTCCTTAACCGGAGCTTTTTTTTTGCTTTAAATTTTAAAATCTAAAAATTATAAAGCTGAAAAATTACCTAAACCATCGATATGGTATGAATAAGATTGTGTCTCTTTTTTCAAGATTGTAGAAACCGTCCAATTAATATTTATAATCATACCAGCTAAAGGATTTGTTGAAGTTCCTTTGTTGTACACTGATTCAACTGCAGCTTGTACGTTGAATGTGTATAGGTAAGCTGTTTTAAATTCTTGTGGCTCTACCGACACGTAACCAATGTATTTACCTTGGCCTTTATAGCTACCATTAGTTAGATAAATTATTTTATAAACTAATTTAGCCACTTCGATATTATATAGATTTTTATACGTGATTTCGTAATATTTAGATTGTGGATTTTTCCAGCCTTCTAACTGTTGCCAGGCTGTAATGTTTTGCGGAACCGCAGTCGCTTTTGGCATTTTTTGATAATTGGCGACTGGTTTTCCCTTTTCTAAAACATTCCAGATTTTTGTACCTATATTAATGATTTTATCGACAATAACTTCAACTTGATTCAATTGCCCGATCACTTGATCAAAAGGGCCACCAACACCAAGATCAGCTTCAATAGCTTCGCGTTGCAGTGCTGCTTGTTCTATTTTAAATCGGTTTTTCTTTTGGTATTTTTCGGTGACATCCCGAACTTCGACGTTCAGCGGAGTGAGTTGATCCATCATCTCTTGCGAGATGTCGCGTGGATCAGCGGCGTTAGCCAATATCGGCATTGCAAGACTTGCGAGAACAATAATCGTTAAAAACTTCATACTTCCCCCTGTGGATGTGGGGCCACCATATAATTGGGTGTTGTTTATTATCAACAATCTTTAAGCACAATTGTAAAGAATCATAGATCGTCAAAAAAATTGTCACTCTTACGCCAACGAGGTGTATTGTCCCTCTATCGGTTTAAATCTTCATGGCATGTTCAATGCTTTAAAAGCGTCTTTATAGAGGAACCGTGGATCAATCATCACCTAACAAAAACTTAACAGCACTAAGCCTGAAGCTCACGCGTTGGCTTTCTGGGATTGTTTTACTGATTCCTATTGTTGTAACTATTGGCCATGTTTTTGAAATCCCGGTTTTAACTGGCCAAGTCGGCGAATTTCCCCCCATGCGTACAAACAGTTCGCTTGGAGTGTTCATTTTATCTCTTAGCATTTTTTTAACATCGATAAAAAATGCGCCGCGATTTATTATTGCGCTGGGTGCAGCGTTCACCTTGTTACTCGGAAGCTTAACCTTAGCGGGGTATTTTTTACCTTTTACGAGCGGCGCTCCGACTCCTCAAGTGGCGTTAAATTTTATCTTGATGGGAGCTAGTGTAATTATTTATTGTTATCTGCCTCAGCTAATAAGGCTTGCACAGTACATGGTTTTATTTGCTGGTCTTAACGCTGAAATTGCAATAACTGGCTATATCTTTAATGCCACCGAGTTTTATGGTTTTCCGATGTACAGGCAAGACATGGGAATGTCTGTACCCACGACCGCGTCTTTTCTTCTGCTTGCTTTAGCTGTAATTTGTAGTCGCCCTGACGTAGGCTTAACCAAGATTTTATTTCGCGAAAAATCTGCAAGTGGCGCCGTCGCGCGAAAACTTTTTCTGACAGTCATTCTTGGTCCTCTGGTTATCGGCGCAATTACACATCTGGGTTTGTTTTTTGGTCTTTATGAAGACAAGGCGCATGACGCCCTGTTTGTTATACTTTTTATCGCAATGATTATTCGCAACACCTGGCAATCCGCCAAACAATCTGAAATTCAGGAACTGCGAGTCGAACAGGCTTTAATTGAAAAAAACTTATCTGAAGCAAGAGCGACGGGAATCATTTCTATTTCTGCCGACGCTATCATTTCGATCGATCGCAGCCACAAGATAGTTCTTTTTAATGAAGGCGCAGAAAAAATTTTTGGTTATAGCCAGACAGAAATGTTAGGAAATAAGTTAGATCGCCTTATTCCCGACCGCTTTCGCAAAAACCACCAACACCATGTAAAAAAATTTTCTGCTGACAAAAACACTGCTCGTCGCATGGGCGAGCGCGGTGCCACGATTTACGGGCTTCGAAAAAATGGCGAAGAGTTTCCGGCTGATGCGGCCATTTCAAATATTGATGTCGGCGGAAACCAGCTGATGACTGTGACTTTACAAGATATCACCGATAGAGTACGTATTGAAAAAGCACAGCAATTATTAGCAGAGGTTGGCTCAGCTTTAGCTGAAGGTGGGCTGCACTTAGAAAAAACGATTCAAAAGCTTGCCGAAGTTTCAGTTAAAGGTTTAGGTGATTATTGTATTCTAAATATCGCTTGCGCCAACAATGAATGTGACATTCTAAAAATTGTCGCTAACGACCCAACCAACAACCAAAAATGCGACGATTTATCGAATCTTATCAAATCAGGGGCCTTTTCACATTTAATTGTTAAATCTGAAGAATCTTTAATAATTGAAAATGTAACCGATTACCAACGTTCGCTGTTGGCTGGCAACGAAGCCGAATTACAAGTGTTGCACAATTTAAATCTGGTCTCATTAATGTCAGTGCCTTTGATCGCGAAGCGAAAATACATTGGCACACTGGTTATAATATCAGCCACGCCTAATCGTCGTTATCATGAATTGGATTTACGTTTGGCCGAAGCGGTTGCCCTGCGCGCAGCTCTATCGATCGAAAATTCTCATCTTTACAACGAATCTCAGAAAGCCATCACCAGTCGTGAAGAAATTTTAGCCATCGTGTCGCATGATCTAAAAAGCCCACTAACGACAATTAAATTAATCGGCGAAACACTGCAGCTACTTGATTCTCCAGATAAAAAAACTTGCGATTCATTTGCAAAAAAAATTGATAAGTCCGTCAAACAAATGCAGGTGCTTATCGGCGATTTGTTAGATTTTGCCAAAATTCAAAGTGGTTCTTTTTCAGTCAGCAAACAGACCGAAAATTTGCTTGATGCTCTTCGCGAAACCACTGAATCAGTACAGGCACAAGCAGAAGCCAATCATCAAACTTTAGTTATGGATTTTGCAGCTGATCTACCGAAAATAACTATTGATCTGCCGCGAATAGTTCAAGTCATATCAAATCTGTTAAGTAACGCGATAAAGTTTACTCCTGCGAGTGGCACTATTAAAATTTCTGCTGCTGTTCTTAAATCCGATATCTTAGTTTCTGTTTCAGATACAGGCCCCGGAATTGCGCCTGAAAATTTAACTAAAATCTTTGACCGCTTCTGGCAAGTTGATTCTGCGAAACACAAAGGCAGCGGCTTAGGTTTATCAATTGCTAAAGGAATTATTCAAGCCCATGGCGGAAAAATTTGGGCCGAAAGCGAATTGCAAAAAGGAACTACTTTTTATTTCACCCTACCAATAGTGCATGCAGAAAAAACTGAATTCACTCGTCGTACTATCGACATGTCAAATCCTTCAACTAGCCTTTTGCATGGCCAGCACATTTTAGTTGTCGATGATTCGCCGGATAATTTATTTTTAATAAAACATTTACTTGAAAGCATGGGTGCAGAAGTTTCTATAGCAGATAATGTAAAAACAGCATTATCGAGTATTAAGTTTTCTTTGCCCGATGTTCTGTTTACAGACATCGAAATGCCTGAAGAAACTGGTTACGATCTGCTTTCACAATTGCGTGAATCTGCTGATTCGCAGAACAATCCAATACCGGTCGTTGCTTTAACCGGCCACGAAGATAAGCAGGAACTCGACAAAATAAAAGCTGCCGGTTTTGATTTATGTCTGTCAAAACCTATTAATTTAGAAAAATTAATTTCGGCTATATTAAAATTTACAAATCACTAAATCTTTTTTAGTAATTCTTCTTTTTTAGCTGTGTATTCAGCTTCTGATAGGGCGCCTGATTGATATAGTTTGTGTAAGTCTTCGATAACTTTTGAAACATCTGCTGATTGTGAAGAAGATACCGTAGATGCTGTCGTGTTCACTGAACTGGCCGCATTTGAAACTTCAACTGAATCACCAGCTAAGCGATTAAAAATAACTTTAACTTCAGCTAACCAAACTTGAAAATAATTTAAATCTGGTGCGTCTTGGTTGACCACAACACTTTCAGCAATCATGTCGTGTAGTGTTTGGCGTTTGGCCGTAAATAGGTTCATTAAATAACCAATGCCTAAAACAAAACCAGATAGAATACTGCAAAAGTATCTAATGTATGATTGTTTTAATGTTAAACGTTCACCCGTTTCAGACAAAACAACCATTCTCATCATAGCTTTTCCAGGCGTGCCTTTTAACGGTGAAGCCTCAAAAACCGGTTTATACAGTAAACCTAGAACAAGCCCGCCGACATAAGGAACTAATGTTCCTAAGATAGCCGCTGGAATTAACATAATTAATGCATCAATAACTAATGCCATAAAACGGCGCCAAAAACCTGAATAAACCATATTAAATCTCCTTAGTTCTCAAAACTCTCTGATAAAGCTTTTTTCTTTTCAAAAAAGCCCACAATTACAATTGATATTTCATACATCACCCAAAGAGGTACCATAAGTAAAATCATACTTAAAGCATCTGGCGGGGCGACAACTGCAGAAACAGCGGTGATAGCGACTACTGCATATTTCTTTTTTTCTTTTAAAAATCTTTGCGAAACCAGGCCGACCATTCCCAAGAACGTGATTACGACAGGCATTTCGAAAGTTAATCCGAACACAACCGCGGTTTGAGTGAAAAATCCAAGATAGTGGTCAATCGTAATCATTGGTTTGTCGACATCGCCACCAAAGGTCATTAAAAATTTAAAGGCCATTGGCAATACAACGAAATAACTAAAAGCAACGCCCAAGCAAAACTGCAATGTTCCGAAAAATATAAAGCCTGTCGCCATTTTTCTTTCATTGCGATAAAGTGCTGGCGCAATGAATTTCCAAAGTTGATATAGCCATAACGGCGCAGATAAAACTAATCCGGCTACAAAGGCGATTTTAATATGCGCCATAAATTTATCAATGGGCCCAGTATAAACTAAGCCGCCGCTTGGTAAATACGGTTGAATGGGCTTACGAATAACATCAAAAAGTTTTTCGCTGAATCCCCACGCCAGGCAAGTTCCAAAAAAAATAGCGTACGCTGCGCGTGTTAAGCGAAAACGCAACTCTCCCAGATGTTCAATCAGAGACATGTTTTTTTCTTCTTCGGTAGCTGCTGCTGTTTTAGGTTCTGGATTAGGATTTGGATTCATCGGATTTTTCTGCCACTACTTCATCTAAGTTTGTTACTGGCGCAGAAGGAGTTGCTTGCTGTTGCGCTTGCTGCGGTGGCGTTGGTTTGTGTTTTAATAAATCTGAAGGTCTGATTTCAGCTTCTTTTTTAAGTTCTTCAAAGACTCCCGAGGTGCTTCGGCGCAAATCATTAAACATGCGACCAATATTGCGCATAACTTCAGGAAGTTTCTCTGGCGGGATAACGATAATTAAAATTATTCCAAGAATCAGTAAATGGCTAAAACTCATGTACTCAGTTTTAACTTAGGCTTTATTAAGTTTCAATTGTTCTTTTGGCAGGGTCACAATGCCCAATTGAGTTAGCTTTTCACGAGCCATTTCAGAACCTGTTTTCAGATACAAGTCATAAAGACGTAAGACGTTCTGATCGGCCTGCACGGCTGACTTTTCACTCATATAGCTTAGCACTTCTACAAACTCTATAAAGCGCTTAGAAAACGTTTTATAGACTTCGCTTAAGTGGTCTTCTTTAGTCCAGGTCGCTAAGTTAAAATACGCGGCCGAACCCATTTCAGAATAATAATCAATATCGACTAACTTCTTTTGCAGTGAATCGCCAAAAAATCCAGCCAGGTATAGCGAACGATCTGCCAACGTTTTCATGATTTCTTTTTTGCGCGTATTTTCTGAATTCATCGCAATCAAATACATTTCAGCTAAAGTTTCTGGAGGATTTTCGTTGTTTTCGCCATGCGTGCTATGCGGTTTAAACAAATTGCGTGAATCAAGATAGTGTTTAAGCATATGAATAAGATACGTTTCCAAATGTGGATACGATTTTACTTTTCTTTGTTCTAAAGCTTCTTTCAAAGCCTCGGAGAAATGCTGCTCCGGAGAAATAAATAAAAATGCACTCATAGCTTGTGTCTCATCTTAGTATACTTATCGGCCTTGATCTAGTCGGGCTTAACGTAAAAGTGGCTCTGAGAGCAATTCTTGGCCTAGGTCGGGTTAAATCGACTTAATTCTGTTTCATAATAGTCCGATAGGCTCTTATGCTGAATTACGGGCCGTTAAAATCATTATTCACTTCTGATGACATGAGTGAAATCATGGTCAACTCTTGGGATCATGTTTTTGTCGAACACAAAGGTTGCCTTGTACGCACAGCTGCACGCTTTATGGATGCCCGTGAATTTCAGGATTTAGTTTTTGCGATTTTGATGAATGATAAACATGATTATAGCAAAACTTATTCGTTTGATGGCATTTTACCCGAAGGTCATCGTTATAATATAACTTTACCGCCGTTGAGTCCAAAAGGACCGACGCTAACGATTCGTAAATTTTTAGAGAAAAATTTTTCTTTAGATCAGATGATTGCTTCTGATTTTTTATCTGACAAAACAGCACGCTTTTTAAAGTTAGCTGTCGAAGCCCGTTTAAATATTGTGGTATCTGGTGGCACTGGCACTGGTAAAACTTCATTTTTGAATACACTGGCAAGTTTGATTCCAGAAGATCAACGTGTCGTTTCTGTCGAAGACACGCAAGAACTTAGGCCGACTCATGTTAATTGGATTTATCTTAAAACAATTAAAAATGAGCAAACGAAAGTCACTGCTAAAGACTGCGTTTACAATGCCTTACGGATGCGTCCGGATCGTATTATTGTTGGCGAATGTCGCGGTGGCGAAGCTTTTGATATGTTACAAGCCATGAACACAGGTCACGAAGGTTCGATGACTTCGATTCATTCTAATTCCGGTAATGATTGTTTGGCTCGCTTAGAAACCTTAATTAATGTGGCTAATCCCGATATGCCGCTAAAAATGGTGCGCACGCAAATTAGCGAAGCCGTTGATTTAATCGTGCAGCTTAAACGCTTGCCTGATGGTCGCAGACAAATTTCTGAAATCATTGAGCTCACCGGAATGGAAGCTGATATCATCACCCGTTCGCCGATTTTTACTCGCGCAAAATCAGCAAAACTGGATGTTACTGGTTATGTGCCCGACGTCATTCAAAGAATTAACTCTCATAGCAAAAAGATTTCGCCGCAATTTTTTGATCCAAACACCCAGCTTAAAAAATCTAGCTAGGCTGTTTTTTTACCTACAACACTCGTGATGTGGGCCTGACTAAAAAGTCTTTGCGCTACACGTTTTACATCATCAGATGTAATGCCGTTATAAATTTTATCGATATGTAAAGATTCATTAAAATCGTTTCCGTAAAAATCATCAAAAGCGATCGTGTTACATAAAGAAGACTTTCTTTGCAACCCGATATCATTTTGCCCGATTAAATATCTTTGCGCGCGCTTAAGTTCTTCTTGTGGTACTTTGTGCGTGCGAATTTTATCGAATTCGATATGAAACATTCTAATTGCTTTTTCGACTTTATCTGGCGAACACGCAATATATCCACCGAAATATCCGCACTCTAAACTTTCCATGCGAATTGGTGAAACTGAGTAGGCCAAAGAATTCTTATCACGAAGTTCAATAAACAAACGCCCACCCTGACCTGCCATAATGGCCTGAATCACGTGTAAGACATAACGATCTGGATCAGTAATGTTGATACCTTGCCAGCCAACGATCACATGCGACTGTTCTTTGTCTTTTTCAATAAAATAACTTTTGTTTTCTGTTATTTTTTTAAATTCTGTCGTCGGCAATAATTTCGGCGTGCGTTTAAAAGATTTTTCTAAACGCTCAATGCTGTCTATCCAGGTTTTTTGATCAAAATCACCAACTACAACTGCCAGCATATTATTTGATGATTTAACTTTATCTAAGTAGTTCGTTAAATCAATCGCGTGAATGTTATTCGTTGTTTCAATCGTGCCCAGCTGATCATAAGAGACGGGGTGATTCGGAAACATGTTTTTCACAAACTGTTTTCCGCATAAATAAGAAGGTTGGTCTTCTTTCGAATGAATTTGTCTTTGCATAGCCTGGCGTTCACGATCGACGACCGCAGGTACAAAATCAGGTTCTAAAAATAGCTCTTCCATAAGGCCAACAATTTTGTTTTCAAAGGGCTTCATATAGTCCAATGAAAAGCCTACGGTGTTTTTACCACTAAATGGCGAAAGACCGGCTGCTGACTCTTCGATTAATTGTAAGATTTGTGATTCTGATTTTTGTTTTGTTCCGCCCAGCCAAGAGCGACCTAATAATTCAGAGGTGCCCATTTTATCAAGTTGCTCGATACGGGCACCGCCGCCTAATAAAATACGCGCAGACACTGTTGGTATTTCTAATGATTTTTCAAAAATCACGCGGGTTCCATTGTTTGTCGTAACAATTTCAATGCCGGATTTATCAGTTTTTTTAATTTCTTTAAAAACAATTTTAGGGATCACTACTTTTTTGTTTTTTACTTTTTTTACAGGTTTTTCTTTTTTCTGACTGGCAATTATTTGTAACCAGATTTTGTGTGAATCTTTTAAGATCTCTACAAATTCAGTTTCTTTTTTTGGCCCAAGCACAGTGTAGCTGGCAATTTTTGGATCAAAGTATTTTTTTGCAACCCGCATAACATCTTTAGGCGTGATTTTTTGAATCGTTTTTAAGTATTTTTCATGCGCCAAACTATCATCCATATAAAATTGCGATGAACCAATTTTGCTGGCGATGCCGTCGACTGTCTCAATTGAATAAAACTGTTCAGAAGAAATATTAATAATGGCTTTGCGAATTTCTTCCCAACAAACTTCTTCTTTTTTAATTTTTTCGATCTCTTGGTAAATACCTTCGAAAGCCAGCTTTGGGTCCTGTTCTAAAACTTTAAAACTTAACGCCAATAAACCAGGATCTTGGGGCGTGTAGCTATAACTTGAAACACTGCTGACTAAACTTGATCGCAAGCGCAATTTAGAAAATAAACGACTGGTTTCGCCCTGGCCTAAAACCATGGCCATCACATCAAGTGCTGGCACGTCTTTATGTTTAATCGCCGGCGCTGGAAAGGCTAAATTGTAATTGCTGTCTTTTAGGTCTTTGGTTTTAGCCTTGTAAGTCACTTTAGTGGCTTTTGGTTCTTTCGTGCGTTTAATTTTTTTAAGTTTGTATGGCGTAAATGTAGAAAAATATTTATCTACATTTTGACGCATTTCTTTTTCGTCAAAATCGCCCGATACAATCAGGCACATATTAGACGGCACATAACGTGATTGATAAAAGCTTTTTAATTTTTTTACCGGCCATGAGCGAACATTTTTTTCATAACCAATAACAGGAATTCCGTACGCATGTTTTTTATAAACCGAACTAAACAACAATTGTGAAGATTGACGGCCCGGAGAATCCTGACCCATTTTAATTTCTTCACAAACAACTTCTCGCTCACTATGCGTTTCATCGGCATCAAATGTGGGGTGACCCATCATTTGCGAAATCACATCAAGGGCCACATCCTGAAAAGTTTTTGAAATCGTGACATAAAATACTGTTTGATCAAACGAGGTATAAGCGTTCAATTCGCCGCCCGAGGCCTCTACAATCGACGCAATTTCGCCGACTTTGTATTTGTGAGTGCCCTTAAACACTAAATGTTCGATAAAATGACTAATACCTTCTTCACCTTTTTTTTCATCGGCGCTTCCGGTTTTTACCCACATCTGCACGCTAACCACAGGAGATTTATGGCTAGGAATAAGAATTACTTTAAGCTTGTTTTTGAGTTGAAATTTAACCTGTTTCATCTATAACATCCTTCTATGTCTGAACAGTTTGGCGTCTACATTCATATCCCGTACTGTATTCAGCGCTGTTCGTACTGCGACTTTGCCACCTATGTGCAGTCAGAAATTTTAGTTCCCGAAAGATACGTAGCTTTAGTCAAAGAAGAAATCCCTTTAAGAAAACATTATTTTGGTTTCTCAAAAGACACCGAAAAAAAATTAAATACGGTGTACTTTGGCGGGGGAACTCCCAGCCTGATTTCTTCTGACCTCATTGTAGGCCTGATTTCTGAACTCAACAAGCATGGGTTAACAACTGGTCCTGATGCAGAAATCACAATTGAAATAAATCCGGCCACAATTGATGAACGCAAAATAGAACATTATTTATCGGCTGGGGTTAATCGCTTTAGCGTTGGGGCACAAACGTTTCATGATCGCCTATTGAAAATGGTGAAGCGTGAACACAATGCGAAACAGACCTTGCAGACTTTAGACCTGTTAAAACGCTATAAATTAAATTTTTCGTTCGATTTGCTTTTCGCGTTACCCACCCAAACTGTCGAAGAGTTAAAATCCGATGTGGAAATGGCTGTGGAAATCGGCTCATCACATATTTCGCCGTACTGCTTAACTGTACCAGAAGCGCATCCGCTTTCAAAAAATCGGCCACTTGAAGACGAACAAGTCGAAATGTTTGATATTATTCATCAACACTTGACTGCAAAAAACTTCAATCGCTATGAAATTTCTAATTACAGCTTGCCCGGTAAAGAATCACGCCATAATCGTCTGTATTGGGATGATCATTCTTACTGGGGTTTGGGTTTAAGCGCCCATTCTTATTCAAGAACGTCTCAGTGGGGCCACAGATTTTGGAATCCAAACAATATTGATGTTTACGAAAAACAAATTCGCCAAGGCTTAGTTGATTTACCTGATAATCAAATTGAAACCTTGCAAAAACATCAGGCTCTTACCGACTTTTGTCATACCTCACTGCGCGTTGCAGAAGGCGTTTCATTCGCGCGCTTAGAGCGCAAGTTCGACGCGAAAGCGTGCAGTAAAGTTCTAGAAATCGCGCAACCGATGCTAGAACGCGAGCTTTTGAAGCTAGAAAATAATCATTTAGTGCTCACCCATCGCGGAGTGCTAATCAGTAATCAAATATTTGAGAAATTCACCTTTTTAGCTGAAGACATCTAGTTGACATTTCTAGGATAGAACTCACACTTTAAAGGTTAATATTTTTGAATATGTGAGGATCTATGACAGAGGATAAAAACACAAAATCTGAAACTCAAAATGGGGCGCCCGGAAACGGTGAAGCCAGCGCTGAGGGCAACGCTACTGTTACGCCAATCAAGTCTGAATTAGAGCAAGCTCAAGAAGACGTGCAAAAATGGAAAAACGAATATTTATATTTGCGCGCAGAATTTGATAATTACAAAAAACATGCGATCAAAGAAAGATCTGATTTATTAAAATTCGGCATCGAAAGAATCGCTCGCGATATTTTAGATGTTATGGATAATTTTGAACGCGCCTTACAAACAAAAGTAACCGCTGAAAATATTCCCACTTATAAAACTGGTGTTGAAATGACAGCAAAAGAGTTAAAAGAAGCTCTGACAAAACATGGTATTCAAGAAGTGCCTAGTGAAAACCAACCTTTTAATCCGCAAGTGCATGAGGCGATCAGCTCTGAACCTACAACCCAGGTTGCCGAAGGTCACATCACTAAAGTCTTTAAAAAACCTTATAAACTTCATGATAAAGTGATCCGCATGGGTCAAGTTATCGTAGCTACTGCGCCAAAAGCATAAGATGAGTAAAAAAGATTTTTATCAAACATTGGGTGTTACCAGATCAGCAACAGCTGATGAAATTAAAAAAGCTTATCGCAAGCTAGCGATGCAATATCACCCAGATAAAAATCAGGGCAATAAAAAGGCTGAAGAACAATTTAAAGAAATTTCTGAAGCCTACGAAGTTCTCAGCGACACAGAAAAAAGAAAAAATTATGATACTTTCGGTCATGCCGGTGTGAACGGTAATCCTTTCGGTGGCGCTGGTGGCCAACAAGGAAACCCCTTTGGCCGTGGTGGTGGCGGTAATCCTTTCGGCAATGCCGACATTAATGATTTATTTGGCGACATCTTTGGCGAGGCCTTTGGTGGTGGTGCTCGCACTCGATCATCACAACAGCAACGTCCTCGTCATGCCAGCAAAGGCGCAGACCTTCGCTACACATTAACAATTACTTTTGAAGAAGCTGCTACCGGCACTGAAAAAGTAATTAGCTTTGTTCGCCAAGTTGGATCCCGCGAAGAAGCCGCAAAACTTTCTGTGACCGTTCCTGCCGGAGTCAAAGAAGGCCAACGTCTAAAGCTGACTGAAGAAGGCGACAAACCCTCTTCTGGAACCGCTGGCGACCTTTACGTTATTATTAATTTACAAGAGCATTTATTATTTAAACGCGAAGAAGCTGACGTGATGTTAGATCTTCCGGTTAAATACACAGAAGCCATTTTGGGAACAGAAGTTGAAATTCCGACCTTATCTGGCAAGGCCCAGATTAAAATTCCTGCGGGAACATACTCTGGTCAGGTTTTACGATTAAAAGGAAAAGGTTTTCCTCGCATCGGTGGCATCGGCAATGGTGATATGTTGGTGCGTCTATTGGTAGATACGCCATTAAAAACTAACACCCGTCAAAAAGAGCTTCTCGAAGAACTAAACCGCTATGCTGAAGAAACCCCACTAGTAAAAACTTATAAAGAAAAATTAGAATCTTTGTTGAGGTCGCGAAAATGATTAAAAAATTAAGTTTAGCCGCTGTAGCGGTCGTCGTATTTCATGGGTGCTCAAGCACTCCATCTATTGAAACACGTCACAAAACGATACCTTCAAAAAAAAATGAATACGTCAGAGTCGAAAAAAGTTCTACACCTGCGCCAACTTCGATTTACGCTCCTGCGCCGGTAATTGCTGCTGCAACACCGCCACCAGAAATAGTTACAGCTCCTCCGGCAGTGATAATTCCGCCAGTGCAAAATTTTAATTTAGACGAAGAAAAATCCGACAAACCCCGATCGACTGTAAGTTATGATTCTGACGCGCAAAAAATTGGAGTTATTCTTCCGATCACTGGCAAAAATGCCAGTTTAGGTCAACGCACTTTAAATGCTATTCGCTTAGGTCTTGGCCTTGACGATAAAAATTCTTCATTTTCAATTCACATATATGATAGTCAAAGTAATCCCGATGTTGCTGCTCTTGGTGTAGAAAAACTTTTGCGCGATGATCATGTCATTGCGATTCTGGGTGGTTTAAGTGCCAAAGAAGCCCAAAATATTTCAGCTAAGGCTGAGTTTTTTCAGGTTCCATTTTTTTCGTTCTCGCAAAAATCAGGTCTAACAGATTCGACCGAATACACTTTTAGAAATTCTGTAACTCCTGAAATGCAAGTAGCAAGGCTTCTGCAGCACGCTTTTAAAAACATTAATGCGAAACGTTTTGCTATCCTTTACCCCAATGATCCTTACGGCGTTGAGTTTGCCAACAAATATTGGGATTTGGTTTTAGCTGGCGGCGGAGAAGTCGTAGCCGCTCAAGCTTATGATCCAAAAGATACAAATTTAAATATTTATGTGCAAAAACTTGTCGGCACTTATTACGTCGATGCGCGCGCTGAAGAGTTCAAAGCTCGTCAAAAAGAAATCGCCGAAAAAAAGAAAAAACAAAAAGAAACAGAACCTGCAAAGAAAAAAAATACCCGTGAACATGAAGCACAGGAAAATATTTTACCTGCTATCGTTGATTTCGATGTCTTGTTCGTGCCTGATAGCGGAAAGGCTTTAGGTCAAATCATGGCTTTTATGAAAAATAATGATGTCGCGCAAATGACTTACCTGGGCACTAACTTATGGAATACCCCGGATTTGTTTCGCCGTGTTGGAACCAACATCAGCAGCGTATTTTTTGTTGATTCTACGTTTACTCCTGAAGAACAAAAAAAATCTGACTTTCACGCGAAATATTTAGCTAAGCATGAAGAAGATCCAACGATTGTTGAAGCTCAGGTTTATGAAGCCGCTAAAATATTACGCGATATCATTGGTAACAGCTCTATTAGTCGCAGTTCGTTAGCCTACCAGTTAAGTATCCTTGGGCGTAAAAGTGGCGCCTACAGCGAAGTACGCATGAATAACAATCATGAAATTGAGCGCCCACTGCATATCTTTAGCTTGACCGAAGGGTCTATTCAGAAAACAGAATAGACTTTAGTCCATTAAATCCACATTTTACAAATTTTTTGCGGCATTTTTAACCTGCCGCTAACCGTTTATTCCCCCTGCCGCATCCAATGTCCAAGAACTAGCACAATAGTCTAGTCCTAAAAAATGCATAGAGCATGGTGGAGGGGTATTCAGATGAAAAAGGATTTTTTATCAGAACAAACAATTCAGGTCTGCAGAACAAAACTTTTAGATCTTAAAAGCCAGTTTTTGAATCAGGCCAAGACGATGGCTGCTAACTTCAATATGGTTGATAAATCACGCGGTGACGAAAGTGATCTATCTGCAGCCCACCAAGAAGAGCATAACTTCTTAATCGCCCAAACGCGTATGAAAGCCCAATTATTAGAAATAGAAATGGCCCTGAGCCGCATTGAGAGCGGTAACTACGGTATCTGTGAAGAAACTGATGAGTTAATTGAAACAGAACGCCTATTGGCTATTCCGTGGACACGCCTGAGTATAGAAGGTGCAGAAATCCGCGAGTCGCAAACTAAAAAAGCAGGCAAAGGCTATCTTGCTTTTTGATTCTACAAATTACAGAAATCGTTTAAGATTCTGCGATCCTAATGCTTTAGCGCAGCAATGAAAATCAAAGTGTCGCAGTGTTTTTTGATGACAGAAATCTGTCTTAAGATAATTATCCCCCTCGATTCGGAACGATTTCAACATGTCAGCTGACGTTGGTCAGTGAGGGGGATTTGGTGAAAAAAACCGAGAATTCAGAAACATTAATTATGTCGCCAGAACTGACTATCATCAGAGATTCATTACTATTGCAAAAAAGCGAAATTTTAAATCGTGATAACGAATTTAAATTAGCGCAATTAGATGTAGCGAAACTTTCAGATGAAGGTGATCAGACTGCGCAAGAACAACAAAATAATATTTCAATTCAGCTGCACGAACGCGAGAGAATGTCTCTGGTGCACATTGAAAAAACTCTTTCAAAATTTGCTACTGGCACCTACGGTGAATGCGAATCTTGTGGTGATGAAATCACGATCAAGCGTTTACAAGCTAGACCTTTAACTCCTTTTTGCATCAACTGCATGGAAGAGCACGAAGAGCAGTCGCATCACTCTGGACTAATCCAATAAGCGGTCGTTTAATTCCAGCCTTTAGTAACTAAGAAAACAGTATGTTTTCTCATGGAATGAGACCTGCTGACATGGATGTCAGTCTTGTTTTTAACAAATTCTTTAAATCCAGACTTAAATTCATTTAAGCCGCTCCATTTTGCTCCGATTAGGTTTGTAAGAAACAGGAGCCGACATGACATTTGACAATCAACCAGTTGAAGTACCGCAAACTCTACCGATGTTACCAGTAAGAGATATCGTTGTATTCCCATACATGATCATCCCTTTATTCGTTGGCAGAGAATCTTCTATCAGATCAGTTGAAGATGCTTTAGCTAAAAATCGCCTTATCTTCTTAGCCTCGCAAAAAGATATCGCTGAAGAAAATCCTACGCCAGACACAATCTACAAAGTTGGTACTGTCGCAAAAATTATGCGCATGAGAAAACTTTCTGATGGCCGTGTAAAAATCCTGATTCAAGGTGAAGCGAAAGCGCAAATCACTTCTTTCACAAAAACAACTGGCAGCTATGAAGTAGCTATCGAAAAAATCGAAGACAAAGGCACGACTTCAACTCCTGCTGAAATCGAAGCTTTAATTCGCACAGCGAAAGAGTCGATCGAAAAAATCATCGCTCTTGGTAAAGCTTTATCTCCTGATATCTTATTAGTATTAGATGATGTGACTGATCCAGGTCGTATCGCAGATCTTATCGCAAGCAACTTGGGCGTAAAAGTTCAAGAAGCGCAAAAAGTTCTAGAAACAGTAGACGCAAAAGAACGCCTCTCCCTAGTATGCACAATCTTAGCTGCTGAATTAGAAGTTTTACAAGCGCAGGCAAAATTACGTGGTAACTCTCGTGATGACCAACACAAAAATCAAAGAGAAAACTTTTTACGCGATCAAATGAAAGCTATAAAGTCTGAACTTGGCGAAGCTGGTCAGCAAGATTCAAAAGCTGAAGAGATGGATGAACTACGCGCTAAACTAATGGCGTGCGGAATGCCAGAGCCAGTTCAAACTGAAGCTTTAAAACAATTAACTCGTTTAGAGCGTATGCACCCGGATGCTTCTGAAGCAACTATGGTTCGTACTTACTTAGACTGGATGGTTGATCTTCCGTGGAGTAAACAAACTGAAGATATCCATGATTTAAAACATGCTATGCAGGTTTTAGATGATGATCACTATGAATTACAAAAAGCTAAAGACCGTGTAATGGAATTTTTAGCTGTAAGAAAATTAAAAACGACAATGAAGGGTCCAATCCTTTGTTTCTCTGGTCCTCCGGGCGTAGGTAAAACTTCTCTTGGTAGATCAATTGCGAAAGCAATGGGTCGTGAATACTTCCGTATCGCACTTGGCGGCGTAAAAGACGAAGCTGAGATCCGTGGTCACAGAAGAACATACGTTGGAGCTATGCCAGGTAAAATCGTGCAGGCTTTACGTCAATGTAAAACTAAAAATCCGGTTATCGTGTTAGATGAGATCGACAAAATGGCTTCAGACTTCAGAGGTGATCCAGCTTCTGCAATGTTAGAGGTGTTAGATCCAGAACAAAACACAACTTTCCGTGATAACTATTTAAATGTAGATTTCGATTTATCGAAAGTTCTATTCATCGCGACAGCTAACGTGGTTGAAAATATCCCACCAGCTTTACGTGACCGTATGGAAATGATCTACATCCCTGGTTACACAGAGAATGATAAATTATTTATTACTAAAAAACATTTGATCAGCAGACAAATGGAAGCCAACGGAGTTACGTCAGATAATATCAAATTTACTGACGAAGGTATCAAATTCTTAATCGCAGGATACACTCGCGAAGCAGGGTTACGTAACCTTGAAAGAGAAGTTGGTTCTGTTTGCCGCAAGGTTGCTAAAAAAGTTGTGATGAATGAATCAAACTTTGTTGAAGTGAATGAAGTAACAGTACCAGAATTACTTGGTCCTCCACGTTTCTTACGTGACGAAAGAATGCTTGAACCATCAGTTGGTGTTGTTCAAGGTCTTGCTTGGACTCAGGCTGGTGGTGAAGTTCTTTTAATCGAAGCACTTAAAATGAAAGGTAAAGGCAGTTTAATGCTTACCGGACAATTAGGTGATGTGATGAAAGAATCTGCTCATGCAGCGATGTCTTATGCTCGTGCTCACATGGACGAGTTAGGTATTGATCAAGAGATGTTTGAAAAATTTGATATTCACGTGCATTTACCTGCAGGTGCAATTCCGAAAGATGGTCCTTCTGCTGGTATCACGTTAACTACAGCCTTGGTCAGCTTGTTAACTGGAACACCAATCAGAAACGACATCGCTATGACTGGCGAAGTGACTTTACAAGGTCGCGTCTTACCTGTCGGCGGTATCCGTGAGAAGTGCTTAGCGGCACTTAACTTAGGAATCACTAACGTGATCATCCCTATGGCTAACGGAAAAGATCTTGAAGACATCCCACAAGTTTTCAAAGAGAAGATGAATTTTATCTTAGCAGAAAATTTAGATGAAGTTTTTGCAGTCGCTTTCGAGAAATCAGAGCGCTTCTCAAAAACAAAAACCGGAGCCAACAAATCTCCGAAAAAAGCCAAAGCTACTACTGCGGCGGCTTAGCAACTGATTACTACAGTTAACATTAATCAAACCCAGGATTAAAAACCCTGGGTTTTTTACATTTTGCGGTTCCAGTGTAAAACCACTTATCATTTCGATTTCAATTAGTAGTTAGTGCGTTTTCAATTACAAAGATTAATTTTTAAAATTATGGTTTTTTGCAGGCATCGTTTATAGATGCGCCATGCGCTCAATATCAGCACTCTTAATTTTTTTATCTCTTCCCGCTTTCGCTCAATCAGACTTTTCTTTTAAACAAAGATATGTTGGCGAATTTCAATTTATTCAAGAAGACAAATTTAAGACAGTAAATAATCTTACACCCTACCAGCGTAAATCTTTCGATCTAAAAGCCATCGAAGCTGAGTACGAAATTCAGTTAAATCCTAATAATAAATTTGAATTCGAAGTTGAATATGAACACGGCGGTGTTGGCTCTGCTGTTGAGTTCGATAATTTCGAAGAATTTGGTGAGTTCGAAACTGAAGTTGAAAAAGGCGGAGAAGTTGTGGTCTCTGAAGCTTTCTTACTTAAAAAACTTTCACCAAAAACAGAACTATATATAGGTAAGTCTCCGGTAGGGATCACCCTAAACAATGCGATGAACTCTCCCTTAATGTATTCTTCAAATGAAGCTTCGCAGTTAGAGTCGCGCATTGTTCCGCAAGAGTGGAACGAAATGGGTCTGCAGACTAAGACACGACTTGGCGACTGGAGTATCTACGCCGGTATCGTGAGCGGTTTAAATTCTGAATTTTTTCGTAAGTACAATTGGGTTGGTGGCGGATACCAAAAACAATTCGAAAACATCAACGCCGATCAATTGGCCTACACCGCAGGTCTTGAATGGGGTGATGTGATTTGGGGCCGTGGCATCAGTGTGCATTACTATGAGGGTGATACGCAAAAAAACCGCTACAAACTGGATAAACTGACTGTTCCTGCAACCGTACGTATTTACACAGCGATGGCACAGTGGAAGTTCTTTGATCGCGTCGGAATCATTACTGAGCATATCAGAGGTACGCTGCAAAACTCTGAATCTGTTGCCTTGGCCAATGCCACATTAAGTGGTGTGGCTAAACCAAAAAGTTTTGCCGCCCTTGGATCACAGGCAGCACTGCAAATGTATCAATTAAATTTAGATGTAACAGATACTTTAAATATTTTCAGTCAGTACGAACACGTAAATACTTTTATGCAAGTTGAAGGAACAATCGCAAAAGACCCCCGCTATGATGTAATTCAGAATGGTTACGGTTTCGCTTACAAGCTGGATGAAATCACGCACATCAAAGCTCATTATTATAAAGAAAAAACAAAATTAGAAGCGCTTCCGGAAACTACGCACTTTGTGCTGAGCTTTAATCTGGATACCGCTGAATTTTAAATTAAACAGGAGAAAAAATGAAAATCATGAACCTAGTGCTTAGCACCCTATTATTCGGCGCCGTTGCTTCAGCCGGCCCACTTGAAAAACAAGTGATCGAAAACGTTTCTAAAAACGTTATTCTACAAACTTACAAAGATCTTTCTGATCGTTCAGCAGATTTATTAACTGCTGTTAAACAATTAGAAGCAAACCGCACGCAAGCGAACTTAGTAAATGCGCAAAACGCTTGGGTTGCTGCTCGCGCGCCATGGGAGGCTTCTGAGTCTTTCTTATACGGCCCGGTTGATTCTTTGGGAATTGATCCCATGATCGACACTTGGCCTTTAAGCCGCATCGATTTAGATTCTGTTTTGCATTCTGGCAACACAATCAATGCTGATTTCGTTAGAAACTTAGGCGTAAACTTACAAGGTTTTCACACATTAGAATATTTATTGTTCGGTGATGGCATTCATACTAACACAAAAGAAGTTTCAAGCTTCACGCAAGCGCAATTTGATTACTTAATCGCTACTGCGGTTTTACAAGCTGAATACACTCATAAATTACATTACGCTTGGACTACGCAAGCTGATCCAGATGACGCTTCTCAACCAGGCTTTATCGAAGTGATTTCTAAACCAGGCTTCGACAATCCAATTTATTCTTCTGAACAAGCTGTTATGTTTGAATTCGTCAATGGTATCTTAGGCATCTTAGACGAAGTGGCTAACGGTAAAATGTCTGACCCATTGGGTGGCGATATCGCGCATGCTAATGTTGAGTTAGTTGAATCTCCGTACTCTTGGAATTCATTATTAGATTTCGAAGACAACATTCGCAGCGTTTACAACGTCTACACAGGTTCTTACGGCGGCAGCAAAAAAGGCCCTGGTCTTAAAGAAGTTATTGCGCAAACTAATCCTGAATTAGCTAATCGTGTTGAAGCAAGAATTCTACAAGCTATGGGTAAAATCAAAGCTATTGCTGGCAACAACAACACGCCTTTCAATAAAGCAATTTTAGATGCTCAAGGCCGTGTTTTAACAACTGAAGCCATCAACGACTTAAATGGTTTATTCCAATTAGTTGAGAGCGAAGTATTACCCATTTTTCAATAATAGGATTCGCAGATGAAGATTTCTTTGTTCTTAACATTTATTTTCTTAAGTTTAACTTCTCAAGCTGAAATAATTTTTGATGATGGCTTTGTTACACAAAGAAATCTGGGGGGCGACGGAACTTACGTTGCCAACTTCGGCACTACAGTTTCATTTAAACAACCGGTGACAACCATGCCACCGGAATTACAAGAAAAACACATTGTGGGCGATGGCTTATTCGAAAAAAACTTTTCTGATGATCCTACCCGTTCAGATTATGGATTAGGGCCGGCCTACAATAATATTAGCTGCGCCAGCTGTCACATCCGCGACGGCCGTGGCTCTTTGCCTGTTATCTCTGCCAATAATGCTTGGACAAAGCTTGGCCAAAACGAAGCTATTTTTCTTCGTATTAGTGTTGAGTCTTACGTTTCTAAAAATCTGCACGGCGAACCGACGGCTGTTCCAGGTTACTCAACCCAATTATTTCACCTTGGCAGTTATCATTTACGCCAAAATTCACCAAACACAGGCCAAGCCGAAGTTTGGATGAAGTATGAGTACTCAACATTTACTTATCCCGACGGGCAAGTTGTTAAAATTAAAAAACCTATTTTTCAAATTAGAAACCCCTATGATTTATCAACGGATGAATCAGGAAATCCAACAAGTCGTCTGCTTCAAGATGATGTTCGCACAAGCCCGCGCATGACTCCGCCCATGATCGGTTTAGGTTTATTAGAAGCCATCGAACAAGATGATATTATCGCCTTAGCTAATCGTGACTTATCTGCCTGGGGTGTACAAGGGCGACCAAACTGGGTTTACGATATTGAAAAACAAAAAAATAATTTCGTCGACGTTTACAGCCTGGGCCGTTTCGGTTTAAAGGCGAACACACCTTCTGTGTTACACCAAGCCTTGGGTGCCTTTCGCGGCGACATGGGCGTAACAAATTCATTTTTTCCTGATGAAAGTATCGCTGGAACACCGCTAATCGAAAAAATTCTTCCGTCGTTAAGAAAAGAAGTAAATATCAGTGATGAAGATGCACTAGACACTGTTTTCTATTCGCAGACTTTAGCCGTACCTTCTCGTCGCAAAGAATACTTAGAAGCCGACATCGTTGCCGGTGGTAAGAATTTTAAAAATGTCGGCTGTGCGAATTGCCATCAACCTGAATTTGTAACTGGCAAACATTCAATCGAGGCTTTAAGTTTTCAAAGAATTGCACCTTACACAGATTTATTGTTGCACGACATGGGCGAAGGCTTAGCTGATAACCGTCGTGATTTTCAGGCCTCTGGCCGCGACTGGAAAACTCGTGCGCTATGGGGAATCGGGTTAACTAAGACTATAAATGCCCGCGGTGGATTTTTGCACGACGGTCGCGCAGCTACTATCGAAGAAGCCATTCTTTGGCATGGCGGCGAAGCGCAAATCAGTCGCGATAAGTTCGCAAGCCTGCCGGTTAATGAACGTATTCAGGTTATTAAATTTATCAACTCACTTTAGAGGTTAGAAATGTTAAGCGTTTTATTATTGTTTTCAAATTTAGCGTTCGCAGATGATTTAGTGTTTAAGATCGAGCTTAAAAACCGCACCATGGTGCCAAATGAAATCGTTGTCGCGCCAAACACCCCTTTTATCATCGAAGTTGTTAACACAGACAACACGGCCGAAGAATTCGAAAGTAACAGTTTAAATATTGAAAAAATTATTCCACCAAAACGTTCGGCTAAATTTAAAATTAAGCCTTTAGCTGCTGGCGAATATGAAATCTTTGGCGAATTTCACATGGATACCTGCCAAGGCAAGGTGATCGTAAAATGAACTGGACAGCATTTTCAATTGTATTACGCGAAAGCTTAGAAGCATTATTAATCATCGGTATTTTAACTTCGGTTTTAAAAAAAGATGAAAGCACAACTAAGAAACACTGGATGTTTTTAATTTTCGGGGTACTTGCTGGAATATTTGTAAGTTTAGCCTTAGGCATGTCGATTATGTTTCTGCCTGATGCACTTCCAGAATCAGCAATGAATTACATCGATGTCGGTTTTCCGTTAGTGGCCGGCCTTATGATCATTCACGTTATGTGGTGGATGCATAAAAATGCCCGCACTATGAAGTCAGACTTAACTGAAAAAGTAGAAAATGCGTTAAGCAAACAAAGCTTAATCAGCTTATTGCTAATCAGCTTTTTAGCTGTGGCTCGTGAAGGTTTAGAAACAGTTTTATTTTTAAGTGGTGAGCTCATTGAGGCGACTTTTGATAAGTTAATAAATCTTGGCGGTCAAATCGCTTTGGCCGTCGCAGCTTCTTATGTCATTTATTTCATTTTGCAAAAATCTTTAGGAAGTTTGCATTTCAAATGGTTCTTTAGAGTAACGAACGTATTGTTATTTGCAGCCGCAATTCAATTGTTCTACACGGCCTATAATAAATATCAGTATATCTAAATTAGTAGTCTAAATTTTGGTTCGATGAATAAGCCACGTGGTGTGGGTTATTTTTTTGGTTTAAACGTTGATTCTCAGATTCAAGAACGCGAACTAATGTACGTAAATCAGAAATTTCTTCTTTTAACGACACGATTTGTTCTTCTTTTTCTTGTAACACCTGAGTGTAGGCTTTTTTGAGATCCGTTAATAAACGGTTGGCTGCAGTAATCACTGACTCGCCTTGTGCGTTCTCTTGTTTGGCAAACTCAGCAGCAGAAGAATCACTTTTTAGGGAGGGGCGATGGGCTTCTGTGCTGAACGTTTTATCTTCGACATTTGTTGTTGTTGTTGTAGCTGTTGGGTCTGTGTCGAAAATAAAATACTTGCCGTCATCCAAGCGGTACTGAATGTCCTCAGCTTTAATCCGACGTCTTAACGTGGAAATACTCACTTTATGTTTCATTGAGTATTCAGCTAAAGGTAACCACATTCTATGTGCCTCCGGGTTGACTACTCAAGCCTAACACAGCCGAAAGGCTTGTCAAATAAGGATTCTAGACTTTTTTCAATCCAGACTTTTGACGTGGATATCCAAAGAATTGCGTCATTTTTTATGCAAAATGCGTGGATAGTCACGACCAAGGTATGGTTTCGCCGCCTTTACACTAGACCTTGATCGTGCTTAACTAGTCTTATGTCTGTGAATATTCACGATAAAAAAAAGATTGCCCTGGTTCTTAGCGGCGGCGGAATAAAAGCTGCGGCATTTCATATTGGCGTCTGTCTAGCGCTCAAAGAAAAGGGATTTGCCTTTGAGGGCGGCACTAAAGAGTCGGTGCAAATTCGAAATACCAAGGGGCCAAAGATTCAAACCTATGTTGGATCAAGCGCTGGGGCTTTTGTGAGTTCGGTTTTAGCCTCTGGCAGGTCAATCGAGTCGTTAATTACGGCCTTTCAAGTCGGCGCCGGCGATTCACCGTTTTACTCTTTGCCTGAAGATGAAGTTATTAAACCTATCGGTTACCGCCATATGTTTAATATTAATAGCGCCCGTTTACTTAGTTTTTTACCCGAAGCTCTTTTTAAAAAATCGATCTTAACCGGTGGTTTAGAGGTCTTTTTAAAAGAAGGCTTTAAATTAAACGGACTATTTAACACCAACGGTATTGAACGCTATTTACGTAAATATGTTTTAGATGAAAATGAGTTCTCACGCCTGGGGGTTGAACTTTACATTGTTGCAACTCAGCTGAATCATTCACGCAAAGTCGTTTTTGGTAACTACTTAGAAAACAGAAAAGATTCTGAGGCTTTATATATCGGCTCGTCTAAAGTTTCTGAGGCCGTGGCCGCATCGACGGCCCTACCGCCAGTATTTGCTCCCTATCCGATCACCTTACCTGATTATAAAAAAGAGATTTACCTGTACGATGGTGAAATTCGTGACACTTTAAGCACTCACGTAGCCGCCGATCACGGAGCTGACCTAATTATTGCCTCGTATTCGATGCAGCCGTATCACTACGCCGAAGAAATGGGTTCATTACACAAGTATGGGATTCCCGCGATTGTGAACCAGGCGTTATACCAAGTGCTTGAACAAAAAGTTGCTCGTGGTATTCAGTATCAGAATCAAAAAAAGAATCTTTACGGCGAACTAAAAAAAATCTGCGTGAGCGAAGGTTTATCGTCTGCGATCACTAAAAAAATATTAGCTGCCGTTGAAAAAACAACCAGTTTTCAGCCAGAAGTAGACTACGTCTACATCAAACCCCGCCCGCAAGATTACGAAATGTTTTTTGCCGATCATTTCTCACTAAACCCAGCAATTTTAGAGAAGATTCTCTGGATTGGTTTTAAATCGGGATTAAGCACTTTACGTCATCTGTAAATAGTCTGATCGGTCAAAGCTTCTAAAACTTAGCTCTGTTTGGAGCCAATATCGCAATATAAACCTCTTAAGAAATTGTCGCGTGTCTGCGACACGACTTGGGAGTTTATATGAAAAATTTCACTCTGTTTTTTGTCTCATTTTGGATCGGTCTTTCGGCCTATGCAGATTGCGATAGTTTTCTTCAATTACCCCAAGAAGATGCGCGCAAAGCCAGCCTTTATAAGCGCGATTGCGATATTCAAGATCGCTATCAAAAATTACAAACTTATTTTAGTTCTGAGGGCATCAATGTCGCAGAACTTGCAGAATATCGCCTATTACGTTTTGTCGACCGTAATAGTTATGAATCAGCTAAAAAAACTGCAATGCCGCCATCACAAATTTATAAACCGGCACCAACCACATGGGAAGTCTGGGATTCTGGGATCAGAGCCCTTTTTGCTGATGATACTCAGGTAGTCGCACTTCTTTTAAGATCGGGTGGTTTTAATTCTTCAGAAAAGGGTTATGAAAATTTAAATTTTACGATGATCAATGGCGCTTTATTAAAAAATGAAAATGGCGATATCAGCCGCGATTATTTATCTGGAATCAGACGTCGCGAATCAAAACCTGGAACCTATCGCCAAGCCGGCGATGCACAAGTTGGTTGGACCGCGGCGATTCCTGACTGCAAAGATAAAGTAACTTGCGCGCAAAATTCTATGTTTAAAGCCCAACAAAATTGGGAAGTCGAATACGGAATGAATTTTAATGAGGTTGTCAGAGAATGGAATGGCCAAAAGCCAAATGCTGCAACTCTTACCGTGCCGATGACTGTTACGCCCGCCGCAGATGCAGGAAAATTTTACGTGGTTTACGCGCCAAGCGATCTCGTACCAGCACAAATTTCTTGGTTAGATATTTTTGTTAAAGCTACCCTTGCACGTTACCGTGCGAATCAACCACTTATGCCGCCGATTGAATTTTCTGCACTCGTGCAAAAGTGGTTGGTTACAATTCACCCATTTTCAGATGGCAATGGCAGAACTTCACGCGCAGTGCAGGATTTTATCTTAGGCACATTTAAAATGCCTTATGCACCAGGTGGTGATTTACAAAACGACACTTTAGAAGACTTCGATAAATACGTAGATCTTACTTATGATCGTATGGAAAATATGGTTTTAAAACTTGAAGCTTGTGCAGAAGAGTACCGCCAAAAACAAAAACCGTCCTACGGATGTAGAACGGTTAAAAGTATGGAAACTATAACTAACTAAAAACTAACCTAAGCTTTTTTCAACAAGGTCAAACAATGGGCCCGAAAATAAGCCGATCGCGATAATTAAAAATGCACACACAAACACAAGAACTGTTGTTGCATGTAAAGAGTGGTCGGCAACATCTGCATCGCCGTCTTTCATGTACATAACAACGATTGGGCGTAAGTAGTAATAAACGCTGATCACAGAGTTAATTACACCCCATAAAGCTAACCACACTAAACCTTCGTTTACAGCAGCGCTAAATAAATAGAACTTACCAAAAAATCCTAATGTCGGTGGCAGACCTGCAAGCGATAACATAAATATTGTTAAACACATAGCTAAGGCTGGTTGTTTTTTTGCAAAACCTGCTAAGTCATCTATGCCGATAACAGAGTTTTCAGAGCGTTCAACAAGGCTTACGATCGCAAAAGCACCCATCGTCATAATGCTATAAGCAAATAAATAGAACATTACACTTGATGCGCTATAAGCTGAATTCTGACTGATACCCGCCGTGATTAGACCAACTAAGATATAACCAGAATGAGCTACTGAAGAATAAGCTAAAGTGCGTTTCAAATTATTTTGCATAATCGCCGCTACGTTACCTACCGTCATGGTAATTACGGCTAGCCATTGCATAACATCAAATAAATTTTGCGAACCTACTAATGGTTGTGTCGCGATTATACGTAAAAAAGCCGCAAACGAAACAGCTTTTACTGCGGTCGCCATAAAAGAAGTTACTGGCGTTGGAGCACCTTGATAAACATCTGGAGCCCAGGCATGAAACGGAGCAATTGAAACTTTAAAACAAAATCCCAAGATCACAAAGACGATACCAAATAAGAATAATTTATTTGTTTTAACTAGTGTCGCGGCACTTTGCATGAAATCAGTAATATTTACTGACCCAGAACTTCCGAACACGAAAGATACTCCATATAAGAAAATCGCCGATGCAAAAGACCCTAATACGAAATACTTAATCGCAGCTTCTTTTGAGATTTTTTGTTCGTGCGACATCGCAATCATCAAGTATAGGGCTAACGACATTAGCTCTAGACCGATAAACACCGTGATCAGATTCACGGCCGCAACTAAGATAATCATTCCAAGCACAGAATTAAGTGCTAAGAAAATTAATTCAGAAAACTGTTTACCGCGTGTTGATGGATTTTCGTACATCATGATAAGGCCGCCGGCCGAAGCCACGATCGCAAGTAATGCTGACCACTGAGTTAAGCCATCAAATAATAATTGATTATTAAATGCCGTTTTATCAGAACCACCAAATACTAATAATAAACCCGCTGTTAAACCCAGGCCGATTAAAGCAATAACGATTGTAGCTGCTGGATTTTGCTCTTTATTGCCACGTAAAACTTTAATCGCTAGCGGGATTAAGCTGAACAAAAACAAAACGATCAACGGAGAGGCTAATAAAACATCTGTAAGACCAACTGTAATATTCATAACTATTTCACCTCAAGAGTGTAGTTGTGTTTGTTAGAGATTAAATGATCCACGCTCTTTTTTGAATAATCCATAAAGTGATTCGGAAAGATCCCCATCCAAAAAATTAAAATAATCAGCGGAGTCATCACAACCCATTCACGTACACTTAAATCATGTAATGCATGTTCTTTATCTTCTTCGGCGTGGGTTACGATTTCACCTTTTGGCCCGAAGAATACACGTTTAACCATCCATAACATGTACGCCGCACCCAAGATCACGCCCGTTACAGAAATACCTGCAGCCAGCGGTGAATATTGGTACGTACCCATTAAGATTAAAAATTCACCGATGAAACCATTCGTTAACGGAACCGCGATTGAAGACATCGTGACGATCACAAACATAATTGTGAAAATCGGAAGTGCGCTGGCTAAACCGCCGTATTTAACGATCATACGAGAATGTGTGCGCTCATAAATCATACCGATTAACAAGAATAGTGCGCCTGTAGAAATACCGTGATTTAGCATTTGGTATAAAGCACCGTTTACACCGTATTGATTCATCACGAAGATTCCTAAGATCACATAACCCATGTGCGATACTGAAGAATACGCCACAAGTTTTTTCACATCAGGTTGTACCATCGCAACAAGAGCGCCGTATACGATACCGATCACACCAAGAGCTACGAAAAACCAGGCATAGTATTCTGCCGCCTCAGGAAACAGCGGAATCACCCAGCGCAAGTAACAGAATGTACCCATTTTTAACATCACACCCGCAAGAACCACCGAACCAGGAGTTGGCGCCTCAACGTGGGCATCAGGTAACCAAGTGTGTAATGGAAATAGTGGAACTTTAATCGCAAATGCTAATGCAAAAGCAAAGAACAATAACGTTTGTGCGGTGAAAAAATCACCGGCCACAAATGGAATTTGTAATTTATAGAAATCAAGTAAGCTAGCACTTACTGCTCCGCCCGTTACTTCTGGAGTTAAGCGCATTAAAAAGATAATCGCTAATAACATCAGAACAGATCCGGCCATCGTGTAGATGAAAAACTTGATCGTTGCATAAATTCTGCGAGCGCCGCCCCAGATGCCGACGATAAAGTACATCGGAACCAGCGATAATTCCCAGAACACATAGAATAAAACCGCATCCATCGCTAAGAAAGATCCCATCATCGCCGTTTGTAGAACAAAAAGCGCAACGTGAAAGCCTTTAACTCTGTCTGTGATTGAATTCCAAGATCCTAAAATAATGATCGGGGTTAAAAACGTCGTTAGCATAATTAACATTAAACTAATGCCATCAATCCCGATAAAATATGAAATCCCGAAACGTGGAACCCAAGCGTATTGCTCAGCCATTTGCAGAGCTGCAGAAGCTTGGTCGAAGTCTTTAAGAACCACAAGTGAGGCTAAAAATTCGATTAACGATAAGCCCAAAGCCAGTTGGCGAATTGTGGTTTTTTGCGGCCACACGGTCAGAATCACCGCAAAAACTAAAGGTAAAAATAAAACAACTGATAACAACATCGACTACCTCATCAACACAAATGTTAGAACGACAACGACACCTAATCCGATGTACATCGCGTATTGTTGCATGTTTCCAGTTTGAAAAGAGCGAGCTAGCGAGCCCGCACCTTTTGTCATATCGCTGATCACATGAGTTGTCTTATCGATGAAATTCACATCGATATACATCCATAAATTCTGACTTTGCTTAACTAGTGGATTAATGATCCCGGCAAAGTAAGCCTCATCAACAAAATATTTATTGTTCACAAAGTTGTACACAGGACCAAAAGCTTTTGCGATTTGTTCGTTAGTGCCTTTGTTATTTGTGTAAATACGGTAAGCCGTGAATGCAGAAATTAAAGCTAAGCTTACTGACGTCGCCATTAAACCCCACTCTTCAGCTGCCGTGTGCGGTGCTCCCGTTTCAGGAAGTTTGCGAATTAAAGGGTCTAACCAGTCAGCCCAGTAATTTGGAATGTGTCCTAAATACTCGCCGATCACATGTGGAACACCAATGAATCCACCAATAACAGATAAAATAGCTAAGATAATTAATGGAATCGTCATGATCGCAGGGCTTTCATGTGGATGAACCGATTTAGGAACTCTTGAGCTACCCCAGAAAGTTAACGCCATTAAACGAGTCATGTAGAACGCAGTTAATAACGCTCCCGCAACGCCAGCGATCCATAAGAAAACGCTCCCGCGCGGAGAAGCGTAAGCCTGCCATAAGATTTCATCTTTAGAAAAGAAACCTGAAAACAATGGAAACCCGATAATCGCAAGCCATCCCATTAAGAATGTAAAATGCGTGATCGGTAAGTATTTTTTTAGGCCGCCCATTTTGCGAATGTCTTGCTCTTCGTGCATCGCATGGATCACTGAACCAGAGCCCAAGAACATTAAAGCTTTAAAAAATGCGTGAGTCATTAAATGCATCATGCCTGCGCCGAACGCGCCAACCCCGACAGCTAAGAACATATAACCAAGCTGAGATACTGTTGAGTAAGCTAATACTTTTTTAATATCAAACTGAGTTAAACCAATTGTTGCAGCCATTACCGCCGTCACCGCACCAATAATTGCAATCACCATCATTGTGTTTGGTGCAGCTACGAACATTGGATTCAAACGCACGATCATGTAAACACCCGCAGTAACCATCGTTGCCGCATGGATTAATGCAGATACCGGCGTTGGACCCGCCATTGCATCAGGTAACCAAACATAAAGTGGAACCTGCGCTGATTTTCCCGTCGCGCCGATGAATAACATGAGTGTTCCTAGGGTGGCTGCGCCCATCCAGCTCGCTTCAACAGTCGTTGGAGCTAAAGCGTTTAATTCAAACATATTTAATGTGCCGAATGAAAAGAACAAAATAAACATACCGATAATGAAAGCCGCATCACCAATACGATTTGTGATGAAGGCTTTCATGCCGGCTGCAGCTTTGGCAGAATCAGAGAACCAAAACCCGATTAGCAAGTAAGAACAAAGCCCTACGCCTTCCCAGCCCACAAACATTGTTAATAATGAATCACCTAATACCAGGATTAACATGTTGAAGATAAAAAGATTTAAATACGCAAAGTATTTTGTAACACCTTTATCGTGGTGCATGTAACCAATCGAAAATAAGTGAATCAACGAACCGACGCCCGTAATGATTAAAATCATAATCGAGCTGATCTGATCGACGACAAAGCCAGCGTTAACTTTAAAACCGCCAACCGCGATCCATTCAAAAAAGTTAGCAGCCAATCGTCTTTGATCTACTGGTGCGTTGATCAAATCAATCATCAACATCACAGAACAGATAAAAGACACAAACACAGCGCCCGTGGCAATTGATCCGGCTAAAACATAGTTAGACGAACGAAAGCGAACTCCGTTTAAAATAAATCCCACCAAAGGGCTTAATAATAATATTGCAATCAATGCTTCATGACTCATTTTAAATTACCCCTTCAAGTGTTCAAAGAATCTGATATTAACTTCTTTGAAGCGTTTAAAGATTGATACCGCTAATGCTAGGCCTACCGCCGCTTCAGCCGCCGCGATTGTCATTACAAAGAAAACCATAATTTGGCCTTCGATGTTGTTGTTGTATTTTGAAAACGCCACAAAACTGATGTTTACGGCATTCAACATTAATTCAACTGACATTAATAAAACGATCAAGTTACGACGAAGTAATACGCCCGCCATACCCATAGAAAAAATAACCGCTGATAACACTAAGTAGTGTTCAAGACCGATTGTTGTGAAAATATTAGTCTCTGGCATGTGTGCCCCCTCTGCTGCGTGATAGCGCTACAGTTCCAACTGCAATTACTAAAAGTAAAACGCCCAAAGCTTCAAAGCCAAAAACGTTTTGTAAAAATAAGTTTTGTGCTAACGCCATCGTGTTGTCGGCGTAAGTTTTTCCGGTATTCGCATCCACTTGCGTTTTTTGCGATAACTCAATCGCCTTGGTGCTTAGCGTGATTGCACCAACAACTAATCCTGCTAAAATTCCGACTGAAGCAATCTTAACTGCTCCGGTAATTTTACCGCGCGTGAACGCCTGGATTTCGTGTTTCAAATCGAAAAGCATGATGACCATGACGAATAAAACCATCACCGCACCAGCATAAACGATCAATTGCACGCCCGCTAAAAAGAAAGCGCCTAAAGTTACAAACAAAGCCGATACGCCCACCATCGTCATCGCCAGCGAAAGCGCTGAATAGATCGGGTTAGACATCAGAACTACAGATAGCCCCGCACCAACAGTTACAAAAGCTAAAAACCAAAACAAGATTGCATCAGTCACAAATTCCTACTTTCTTAGAACGCAAATTGCGCCGCTGCGAAAATTACAATTGAAGTTAAAATCGTGTTAGCCAACGCCCACGGAAGCATGGTTTTCCAACCAAGATCCATTAGCTGGTCATATCTAAAACGCGGAAGAGTCCAACGAACATGGATGAAGATCCAAAGCAGAATTAAGAATTTAACATTGTACATCAAGAAGTGAAGTACCGTGTTTAAAATATTCGTTAAATCAGCAGAGAAACCAAAAGAGGCTAACCAGTCATGAACGCCCTGAACTGTTGTCCACGGAATGTTGTAACCACCTAAAAAGAAAGTCGCAAACAAACCAGAAGCAATCATCATGTGACCGTACTCACCGATGAAGAACATTAACATTTTAAAACCGCCGTACTCAGTGTGGAATCCGGCAACTAACTCTGCTTCGCCTTCGGCTAAGTCGAAAGGCAAACGATTGGATTCAGCAAAAGCTGCGGCAAAGAAAATTAAAGCGCCAAGCGGTTGAAAGAAAATTCCCCAGTTAGGTAGCGGCATTGTTAAGGTGCTGCCAAATCCGTTGAATGTTAAAAAACCTTGTTGCTGGGCTATCATATCACTTAGGTTAAATGTTCCGTAAGTCATGATCACGCCAACGATCGAAAGACCAAGCGCTAATTCGTAAGAAATAATTTGAGCTGATGCGCGCATCGCTCCCATTAATGCAAACTTACTTCCCGAACCCCAGCCTGCCATCAAAATAGTGTAAGCCGCTAACGACGAAACACCCAAAATGAAAACGATACCTACGTTAACTTCAAAGCCTTGAATTAAAAATTTTGAATCACCGATAATTAGTGGTGTCGACATTGGAATTGCCATGTAGGCAATTGAAGCCGGAATTAAAGCAAAAATCGGAGCCGCATAGAATAAATATTTATTACCTTTATCTGGTACAAAATCTTCTTTAGTTAAGAATTTCACAGCATCGGCAAGAAGCTGCATTAAACCCAAAGGCCCGATACGATTTGGACCAAAACGATTTTGAATAAATGCCGATCCACGACGCTCAACCCAAACTAAAATTGGAACAAGCTGAACCATCATTAAGAAAACTAAAATAGTTTTCACGACGTTGATTGTAATTTCAAAAGGAGTACTTCCCATATCCATCATAAATTAGTTTCCTTTAGTCCCACTCAAGAGCTTTAGATTTGATTTCCCACCATAGACCAAAAATGAAAATCGCTAAGAAGATTGCCATTGATCCAAAAACAAAAGGCCCGGCGCCCGAGTGAATAAACTCTTTGAAACCAACTGCCCATGGGTACATAAAAATAATTTCGATATCGAACAGAATGAACAAGATCGCCGTTAAGTAGAACTTAACAGAAATTTTAGTATCCTTTTTTTCTTGTTCCGGAATACCACATTCGTAGATTTCCATTTTAGCTTCGCTAGTGCGCTTTGCGCGGCCACCCGTCCAACGTGCTAGGTAAATTAAAATTACCCCAAACACACCGATGAAAAGCGTGATAAAAATGATCCCACCTAAAGGCATCTTGCCTCCTTATTTTAATGAATAGTTTTAACTACTTAGTTATACAAAGCGTTCAGTTAAAAACCAAATGAAAAAGCTCAGATTTGGACTGCCAAATTATTGTTTCGCGAATGGCTTTTCGTGGATGACGAAAGAATATTTTTTTGGCAACATCCAAAAAGTTTTTAGGAAAACCAACGAAGTGAATAGTCAGTATCAACTGCGTTTAGAAGAAATTATTCTTCGCGCGGCCAACAAAAAAAAAGAATTGTTTAATATTGTCGGCACTCAGTCGTCGGCAGCTATTTCTTTTTTGTTGTCACAACATTTTTCTATACATTTCAATGGCTTGCCGACGCTTGTCGTAGTTTCAAGTTTAGATGATGCCGAACTTTTTGCTAAGCAAATGAGCTTTTTTTCTAATGAATATCGCTGCCATATCTTAAAACATTTTGATGTTCAGCCGTATTCAGGTCTTTATCCATCGCCCTCGGCCTCGTGGGATCGTTCAAAATTTTTGTATTGGGCTAACCAACCAAACGCTGAAAAAAACAACATCTTTATTGCGCCTATCTCGGCCCTTCAACAAAAGTCAGCTCCGTTTAGTCAATTCAACAAACGCTGTCGTGCTATTAAATCTGGCGACGAATTGCCAACAAACTTAGCCGAATATTTTCATGATTTAGGTTATCAGCCAGCGCCGGTGGTTGAAGATCGCGGGCAATACAGTATCCGCGGCGGTATTGTAGATATCTTTTCAGTGGCCGAAGAAAAACCTATCCGTTTAGAACTTTTCGGCGATCAAGTTGAAACCCTAAGATATTTTTCTCATATTTCACAATTAAGCGAAGATGTTACGAAGATTTTAAATTTAGCGCCGGTGTTTGAATATGAACTTGATGACGACAATTTAGAATCTGTTGTTAAAAAATTTCGCAAACAATTAGAAGGCCGTCCTGTTGCACATGCCGAGCGCGATGAATTACTTCGCGAGCTAACACAAAAAACTTTGTTTCCCGGTGCTGAATATCTTTTGCCTTATAGTTATGATTCGTTGGTTTCACCGCTTGAGCATTTTTCTTCGGGGTTAAATGTGATCATGCTTGATCCTGTCGAAGTGGCCAGAAAAGCTGATGAATTCTATCAAGAAGTCGTTGCCGATTACCGCACAGCCGAAACCACATTATTTAAACCAGAGATTGAAGAATTATATTTTTCATTTGATAAAGTTGTTTATCCCGAAGGCTCGCAAACAATTCAATTTTCTAATTTAGCTTTTTTAACTGACGAATCTTTCACTGAGGAGCGCATTGAATACAAATCAAGTCCGCTGACTGAGTTTACCCAATTGGCCCACAATAAAACCCCTGGATCTACCGAGTGGATTTCTGTGGCGGCACCAAAATTACAATTATGGCGCAAAGATAAATTTAAAATATTTATATCGTACAAAAATCAAACTCAACTTGATCGCTTAAAAAATTTATTAGATCGCTTAGAAGTTGGTTTTGAAGTCGCACCTAGCTCGGGTTCTGCAAGTTATGATTGGGATAAATGGTTAAGCTATTTAGATCAAGCCAATCAACCGGCCGTGTTAATTCCGCGCGATCTGGGCGAAACAGTCTTGTTACACGAAGAACAAATTATTTTCTTACGCGCCGATGACTTTTTCGGACGCAAACAACGAGCAGCGGCACAAAGCTCTTACGAAGAATTTTCTAAGAATGCCAAACGTTTAAGTTTCGGAGATTTAAAACCTAATGATTTAGTCGTGCATGTAAAACATGGCGTCGGTATTTACGAGGGTTTGAAGCTGATGAATGTGGGCGGTATCGATTCTGAATTCATTCAGGTCGCTTACAAAGACAAAGATAAATTATATTTACCGGTTTACCGCGTTGGCCAATTACAAAAATTTTCTGGAGCTTCGCAAACGACGATCTTAGATAAACTCGGCGGCACTGGTTGGGAAAAAACCACCAGCAAAGTTAAAAAACATTTACGCGATATTGCCGCTGAATTATTACAGCTTTATGCCAAGCGCGCTGAAATCACCCGCTTTCCTTTAATGTTGGATGAGGTGGCTTACGGTCAGTTCGAGCGAGCCTTTCCATACGATGAAACGGTTGATCAATTGCGGGCGATCAATGAAATTCAAAAAGATTTTCACAGCGATCACCCAATGGATCGCTTAGTATGTGGCGACGTGGGCTTTGGCAAAACCGAAGTGTCTATGCGCGCGGCATTTCAAGCCGTGTCGAACAAAAAGCAAGTAGCCGTGCTGGCACCAACAACAGTATTAACGTTTCAGCATTTAGAGACATTCAAAAAACGTTTTGCAGGATTTAACTACGAAATTAGATCTTTAAATCGATTTGTTTCTACGGCTGATCAGAAAAAAACTTTAGCTGAATTGAAAGACGGTAAAGTCGATATACTTATTGGTACGCACCGTTTATTTAGTAAAGATGTTGTCTATAAAGATTTGGGTTTATTAATTATTGATGAAGAACAAAAGTTCGGCGTATTGCATAAAGAAAAAATTAAAAAGTTTAAAACTACCGTTGATACGTTAACTTTATCGGCAACACCCATACCAAGAACTTTAAATATGAGCTTTACCGGCGTGCGCGACCTATCAATTATCAACACGCCGCCAGTAGATCGTTTGCCGACAAGAACATTTGTTTCGAAATTTGATACTGAACTTATTCGTAAAGGCATTACCGCTGAAATCGCCCGTGGCGGCCAGGTTTATTTTATTCATAATCGCGTGCAATCTATTTACGGCATCGCCGATGAATTACGCCAGATACTTCCAGATGCGCGGATGAAGGTGGCTCACGGCCAAATGGCCGAAGAAGATCTTGAATCAGCCATGCTTGCTTTTTTTAATCACGAAATCGATGTTCTAATTTGCACTTCAATTGTTGAATCGGGAATGGATGTTCCGCGTGCCAACACCATGTTTATTGATCAAGCGCATATGTTTGGTCTATCGCAGCTTTATCAATTGCGTGGACGCGTAGGCCGCAGCAAGGCGCGCGCTTATTGTTATTTATTAATGCCCAAAGACAAACGCATCGAAAAACATGCGCAAGAGCGGCTTAAAATTATTCAAGATAACTCGGCATTAGGTTCAGGAATTAAAATTGCGCAGTACGATTTAGAATTGCGCGGCGCTGGTAATATTTTAGGTGATGACCAGTCTGGACATGTGAATTCAGTTGGTTATGAAATGTATATGGATCTGTTAAACGAAGCCCTTGCCGAAGCAAAAGGTGAAAACACACCTGATGCTGAACTGGATCCAGAAATTAATTTACGTATTCCTGCGCTTATTCCGGATAACTACATTAAAGATATTCGCATTAGACTTAGTTATTACAAAGCTTTAGCAGATATTAAATCTCAAGAAGACTTAGACCAAATCGAAGCCGAATTAAAAGATCAATTTGGCGAACTACCTGAGCCCGTGGTTAATTTAATGGGCTTAATGTTAATTCGTCGCCAATGTAAAAACTTAGGCGTACGCGATATCAGCGGCGGGCTAAAAACTGTGTCTCTGGTATTCACCGAGCAAACCAAATTAAAACCGCAAACAGCGATCCAATTGGCCATGCGTGAAAACAAAAAATATTCAATCACGCCAGATCAGCGTTTAAATGTGCGCATGAACACCATTACTTGGTCTGCCGTTTATGAAGAGCTTCAGTATTTATTAAGTTTAGTTTGATTTTAAAGTCTGAATAACATCATGACTTGAAGAAAAATTTAATCTAACGGCCTGGCCTTCGCTGCCAATTTTACCTATTAATTTACTATTTCGATAAATTTCATAATTAAATTTACGATCTAGCGCTTGTAACATCGACTCAACACATGGAAGAGTGTCTTGATTAAAATAATCTGTTTTTAAATACTTGATAAAGGCATCGTCTGATAATTTTTCAGAAATTTGCGAAAGTGTTAGCTGAAAACCTAATTGCCCTTCGTAAATTGCATCCATCGGATAATGCACATTTAAGACACCTTTGGTTTCAGAAAGTGCAATCACCGCGCGTGCCGTTTGACAGGCACAAATAGTGAAATTTCCTCCCGCAATTACGACATCGTTTCCACGCATCACTATGCGGTGTGAATCTCCCTGAAAGGGATAGAGATTGTCTGCCGTCACACCTTTGGGAAAATAATTAGCTGTTAATTTTTGGCTGCGATCTTGTAAATCCGCCATATAGAGATATGGCAGATTTTTACTGGCAAAATACTGCACTAACTTTTCGGTACCACTCCAGGTCTGGTGCTGATTATCCCAGTAGTGTGAATTATGCGTGACTAGCAGCAGCTGTGACTGCTCAAACACTCTAGATGGATATGAAAAGCTATCCATAACTTCGACTTTAAAACTACGACCACCAGAATTAAATATCTGTTCAACTACCTCGCCAGCAGATGATATTTGCACAAACATAAAAGTAATCAATAAAGCCAATGTTTTCACAGAGAACCTTTATAACATGTTTTTTATGACCCTGAGGGATTACTTGAGTTGCTAAGTCTGGCTATGAAATAATTACTGCTCTGGATATACAATCTGTATATCGGCTATACGATCTTTTTTGCTTTTTCTAACACGCGCCTTGCGCCCGGCCTTAACTATTAACGGTTTCTCGCCTGAGTCGTCATCAAGAGCTGCGATTTTCTTACTACTCGATTTCTTGGTTGCAACTTTTCGAGCACTGCTTTTTTTAAGCTTCACTAGACGAATTTTTACCTGTCCTTTTTGTACAGAGACGCTTTCGTCAGCCTCTGCCGGTTCGCCATTTAGCTCGGCAAGCGCCTGATTTAAATCTACTGAATATTTAGTGCCTATTGGAGTTATCTCGATCGAACTCGTTGCGACCTCAAAATTTTCTTCACTTGCTTTGCATTCTGTTTCGCGGGCTTGATGGTTAGACGAAAAAATCGCTTTGCCACTTTGAAGTTCAAAACTTAAGTGACAGATTTTTTCATCGAGAGATTTGTTATATCGTATGATTTTAATTGCTGTTTTTGGTAAAAGCTCAATCATTTGGCCCGTAGAAGGAATATAAACTTTAGCTTTGTCTGTTTTTGCTGTAATCGTCATGCCCGGAGTTAAAACCATGTTGTCATCAATTTTAACATCTTCACCTTTTTCGTTTTTCACAAGCAAAGAAGATGCGCCGCTGAGCAAAGGTTTGGGCAAATACACTGTTGCCGGCGTTTCAATTTGTTGAGCTATTTGCAATAGATTTTGCACAGACGAATTGCCCTGCATACCACACGCTATCGCCTCGTTCGTAGAGGCTAATAAATAAATGACCACGAGCAATAGTCGCATTAAAACCCTTATTAGAACTCGAGCTTAAGTCCCATTCCAAGGCCAGAACTAGAAAGATTAGCTTCGCCATCATCAGAGCCTAAAGCTCCGACAATTGGATCAGGCTCTGCATAAGCTGAATAACCTGAATAAAATATATCTAAATATGTGTTTTCTAAACCCGAAGAGCGCAACCCTTCTGTGGTCGTAGTTGGATCAATCCAATTTTCAATCCAGTTTAATTGCAACAACACGCCAAACTTATAGTGCGCATTTGGTTTGGCAATTAAGGTTTCAATCACATTGTCGCTGCCGGTAAAACTGTTTTCTTCCCACTCAAGTTGGTGAATTCCGCCTTGCGCGTAAGGAACAATCCATGGCTCTGAGGTTAAGTTATCTAAAGCAAAATTCAAATCAAGCTTTGTGATTCTAACGCTCGCGCCGTCCAGATTTTGCGCCTCATTGGCAAAACTACCTGCACCATAACCAAATAGCGCAGAGACTGAACCTAAAGCAAAATTATATTTAACGCCAATTTCTGCACCGATAACCGGAATCGATTCACCCTCAGAAATTTCTTCATAAGATTTATTTTGAATAACTGAAATGTGTTCTTCAGGAAAGTAGCGTTCATAATTAATTGAAAAGAGCGCACCAAAATCTTTACGGCGTTCTTTGTATGACGTTGATAAATCTTGGATGCTTTCAACGGTAATTTCATCGCCACGCAATGGGTCTGAATAATCTTGTGCGTTGGCATAGGCGCCAAAAATTGTAACTCCAAAAAAAAGAACAGCTCTTCTTAGATAACTCATACCTCTTCATTTTAGCTCTATTTGCTTATCGCTGTTTACAGTTTTGTGAATTAAGCTTGAATAGCCCTTATAATAGAGACCAAGGTTTTAAGACCTACGTCTGTCAAAGTTATGTACAGTCATTACCTTATTACCCTGACAAATCTTGCTTATTTCGCATTTAAAGAGCCTCACGCATAATCACGGACATGAAACACCCCAATTCATCAAAATTAAAAATGATTTTTGCAGTTCTTTTATCTACGCAAGCTATCGCCTCAATTGCGATCGCTGCGTCGGACGATATCACGATCAGTGCTGTCGGCGATGTCATGATGGGAACAAGTTATCCCTACGACTCTATGTTGCCTGCAGACAATGGTTTGGGATTATTTGATCCCGCAAAACAATGGATTCAAGCAGCTGATGTTCGTTTTGCAAATTTAGAAGGAACTCTCTTTGATGGCGAACCTCAAGAAGACGGCAAAAAACCAGGTCCAAATCGTTATTTATTTCGTACACCAACAATCATGGGTAAGCGCTTAGTTGATGCGGGTTTTAATGTAATATCTTTAGCAAATAATCACGTAAATGATTTTGGTAAAGCCGGTGCTGAATCGACTAAATCAACTTTAGCTACGCTAGGTTTGCAATATTCATCTAAAGCCGGAGAAGTGGCTTTATTGTCAGCCAAGGGTCATAAAATTGCGTTGATCGCAACTGACTTCTACAAAGGCCGCAGAAGCATTAATAGCCCACTTGCCATCTATGAAGAGATTCGCAAATTAAAGACTGCAGGTTATATCGTTTTAGTTTCTTCACACGTGGGCGGCGAAGGCTCGACAGAAGTTTCTTTAACTGGAAATGAAATGTATCTTGGCGAAAATCGCGGTGATTCAGTGAAGTTCGCAAGAACAGCCATTGATGCTGGTGCTGATTCAATCATTATGCATGGGCCGCATGTTCCACGTGCGATTGAACTTTATAAAAAGAAATTAATTATTTACAGCTTAGGAAATTTTTTAACTGGGCAAGGAATCAACGTGAGCGGAACTTCTGGCCAAGCCCCTCTGATTCGTTACCAAATCAACGCCAATGGTGAATTTGTTGGCGGGCAGATTGTTTCGTTTATTCAAAAAAGAAATCCTCAACGTATTGAACTTGATAAGAAGGCCGGGGCTCTTAAAACCATCTATACGATGACCCAAGACCAGCTGAGTGGCGGTGGTATCGATTTCGAAAAAAACGGCGTCTTTCGCCCATCGGATGGCAACGCATATCTTCCGTAGTTGTTTCACATAAAAAAAGACCAAGGATTTTCGCCCTTGGTCTTTTCAATTAGAAATTTAATTTCTTCTTAGTGGTGTCTGATGTTTTCGTTAACCAGATCAATACCCACCTGAGCTTTTTTAGCTTCGTTTAAAGTCTCTTCAAACTCAGCATCAGTTAACGATTCTTTTGTTAACTTAGCATTGGCTTCAGTAACTTTAGCTTTTGCAGCCTCTTCAGAGATCTCTTCTTTTAACTGAATTGATTCTGTAAGGATGTTTACGCCTTCAGGATTTACTTCGCAGTAACCAGAGCTGATAACGGCTTTAAAAACCGTACCAGTTTCTTTAACTTTGAATTTTAAAATCCCAGTGCCAAGGTTTGCAATCATCGGAACGTGCCCAGGTAAAATATCAACTTCACCTGAGATCGTCGGGATAACGGCTTCTGTGATCTCTTGATCAACAACAACCTTTTTTTCTGGAGTTAGTAAGTTTAGTTTAAACATAAACTACCCGTTAGCAATTTTCTTAGCTTTTTCAACTGCTTCTTCGATAGTTCCAACCATGTAGAACGCTTGTTCTGGCATAGCATCATGTTTACCATCTAAGATTTCGCGGAAAGATCTAACAGTGTCTTTAATATCAACGTATTTACCAGTTAAACCAGTGAACTGCTCAGCTACGAAGAATGGTTGAGCTAAGAAACGTTGTACACGGCGTGCGCGTAATACAACTGTTTTATCTTCTTCAGATAACTCGTCCATACCTAAGATCGCGATGATATCTTGTAATTCTTTGTAACGTTGTAATAGCGTTTGTACATCACGTGCAGTTTTGTAGTGCGCTTCACCAACGATTAAAGGATCTAAGATACGAGAAGTCGATGTTAACGGATGTACCGCTGGGAAGATCGCTTGTGCCGCGATATCACGGTCTAAGTTCGTTGTAGCATCTAAGTGAGTAAATGTAGTTGCAGGAGCTGGATCAGTATAGTCATCCGCTGGTACGTATACCGCTTGTACAGATGTAATAGATCCGTTTTTAGTTGAAGTAATACGTTCCTGCATTACACCCATCTCAGTTGCTAATGTAGGTTGGTAACCCACGGCAGAAGGGATACGACCTAATAGTGCAGACACTTCTGCACCGGCTTGTGTAAAGCGGAAGATATTATCAACGAAGAAAAGAACGTCTTGTTTTTCAACGTCACGGAAGTATTCAGCGATAGTTAAACCAGTTAAAGCAACGCGTGCACGTGCTCCAGGCGGCTCATTCATTTGACCGAACACAAGCGCTGTTTTTTCGATAACGCCTGATTCTTTCATTTCCATCCAAAGATCGTTTCCTTCACGAGTACGCTCGCCTACGCCAGCGAAAACAGAGAAACCACCATGCTCAGTAGCGATATTACGAATTAATTCTTGGATAAGAACTGTTTTGCCAACGCCCGCACCACCGAATAAACCGATTTTTCCACCTTTTACGTATGGAGCTAAAAGATCTACGACTTTGATGCCAGTCATTAACATTTCAGCTGAAGTTGCTTGGTCTTCAAACTTCGGAGCTGTTCTGTGAATTGGCCATTGTTCTTTAGCATCAACCGGACCAGCTTCATCAATCGGCTCGCCCACAACATTAATGATACGACCTAAAACGCCGCGACCTACAGGAGCTGTGATCATGTTACCAGTGTATTGCACTTCAGTACCACGAACTAAACCTTCAGTAGAATCCATTGAAATCGTACGAACAGTGTTGTCACCTAAGTGCTGTGCTGTTTCTAATACTAAGTTGAATGGTTTATCAGAGATGAATTTATTTGTTACGCGTAATGCGCCGTTGATTGGTGGTAGTTCTGCGCCGTCAAATTCAACGTCAACAACCGCTCCCGTAACTTGTTTGATTTTACCTTTAATCATATTTATTTCCTCGTTAATTCTTTTTAAATTTAAACTAATTATTTAATAGCTTCAGCGCCTGATACGATCTCTGTTAACTCTGTAGTAATCTTTTCTTGACGAGCTTTGTTGTAAGTCAGAGTTAATTTGTTGATCATTTCTTTCGCGTTGTTCGTTGCGTTTTCCATAGCAGACATACGAGCACCGTGCTCAGACGCCACTGATTCAGACATTGCTTTGTAAACCGATAAGTTAAAATGCTTTTTCAAAAGCTCTTCAACGATCGCTTCTGGAGACGGATCAAAAATAATGTCTTTAGAAAATTGGCTGCCTTCTGCATCAAATGATGTTTGATCAACTTGAATTGGAAGAAGCGTTTCGCAGGTCACGATTTGAGAGATAGCTGATTGGAATTCGTTATACACTAAGCGAATTTCATCGTAGCTGCCATCAAGGTAGTGATTAATTAATTTTTCAGCGACACCTTTTGCCAAACCGTAAGAAATATCTTTATCTAACTTGAAGTAAGTTTCGATAGATTTGATATTACGTTTTGCGAAGTAGTCATCACCGCGTTTACCGATAAAGAAAAAATCTAATTTTTCTAGTTTAGGTGCGTTCTCTAAACGATATTTATCAGCGAACTTAATAATATTTGTATTAAAGCCACCACAAAGACCGCGATCCGAAGTTAAAACAACAAGTAGAACTCTTTTTACAGAGTCTTTTGCCGTCATCAGCGGATGAGTCACTTTTTGAGTTGCCGTAATATTTGCGATAACTTTTTTCAAAGTCACCGCATACGGTCTCATATTTGTGATGTTGTGTTGTGCTCTACGTAGTTTCGCCGCAGATACCAGCTTCATCGCTTTCGTGATTTGCTGAGTATTCTTTGTCGAATCAATACGCATGCGTATGTCTTTTAAACTTGCCATCTTTGTCCCTGACTATTTAGTCGCTTGGAAAATAGCTTTGAATTCGTTAAGCGCGTTAACCATCTCTTTTTTATTATCATCAGAGATCGCTTTTTTAGCCACGATGTCTGTTAATACTCCAGAGTATTTTTGCTTCATGAATTCAATCATTTCTTTTTCATAACGTTTAACATCAGTTTCAGGAATAGTATCAACATAACCATTTGAAGCTGCGAAAATCATTGCAGTTTGTTCTTCAACTTTTACTGGTTGGTATTGACCTTGTTTTAAAACTTCAACTAAACGACGACCACGAGCTAATTGGTTTTGCGAAGCTTTATCTAAGTCAGATGCGAAAGCTGCGAAAGCCTCTAACGCACGGAACTGAGCTAATTCTAATTTCATAGAACCGGCAACTTGCTTCATCGCTTTAATCTGAGCGGCACCACCAACGCGCGATACTGATTTACCAACAGAAATTGCTGGACGGATACCTTTGTAGAATAAATCTGATTCTAAGAAGATCTGACCATCAGTGATCGAGATAACGTTTGTTGGGATGTACGCAGAGATATCGCCCGCTTGAGTTTCGATCATTGGTAATGCTGTTAATGAACCAGCACCAACTGCATCAGAAACTTTAGCTGCGCGCTCTAATAAACGGCTGTGTAAATAGAATACGTCGCCTGGGTAGGCTTCACGTCCTGGAGGACGACGTAATAATAATGACATTTGACGGTAAGCTTGTGCTTGCTTAGTTAAATCATCATAAATGATTAATGCATGTTTACCAGAATCACGGAAGTATTCAGCCATTGCAGTACCAGTGTATGCAGATAAGTACTGCATAGGAGCTGGTTCAGAAGCTGAAGCTGTGATTACAGTAGTGTATTCCATCGCGCCAGCTTGACGTAATTTTTCAACAACTAATGATACTGTAGATTGCTTTTGACCGATCGCTACGTAAAAGCAGTGAACGTTCTGACCTTTTTGATTGATAATAGTATCAATCGCAATAGTCGTTTTACCAGTTTGACGGTCACCAATGATTAACTCACGTTGACCACGGCCAATTGGTACTAAGGCATCAATTGCTTTGATACCAGTTTGTAAAGGCTCATGAACCGATTTACGGTAAACGATGCCTGGAGCTTTTAATTCAACGATACGAGTCTCTTTAGCGTTTAAAGGACCTTTTCCATCTACTGGATTACCTAAAGCATCAACTACGCGGCCTAATAATTCAGGGCCTACAGGAACTGATACGATTTGTTTTGTACGTTTAACAGTATCGCCTTCTTTAATGTCGCGATCTTCCCCGAAGATAACCACACCCACTTGAGAAGCCTCAAGATTTAGGGCCATACCTTTTACGCCTGATGCGAATTCAACTAATTCACCGGCCATTACGTTTTCTAAACCATAAACGCGGGCAACACCGTCACCTACAGAAAGCACGCTTCCTGCCTCAGCAACTTCTACAGTTTTATTATATTTAGAAATCTGTTCTTTTAGAATACGGCCAATTTCATCGGCTCTGATTTGGGTTTCCATCAATTATAGTCCTCTCTTAATTAAATCATCTTTTAAACTTTTTAAATGGGCTTGAGCTGAATCATCCATTGTCCAACCAGCTACTTCTACTTTGAAGCCTGCTACTAAACTTGGATTTTTTTCGAAAGTTAGTTCTACTTTTTTACCTAAAGCTTTTGAAGCCGTTGCCTCAGCTTGCTTTAAAAATTCAGCAGAAACTTCTTGAGCCGCAGATAATTTACCTTTTGTTATGCCAGCAGAAGCTTGCACTAAAAAGCTAAATTCTTTCGCGATATCTTTTAATAAAGCAACGCGCTCGTTTTGTACTAATATAAGAATAAAGTTAAATGTTTCAGGAGTTACTTTTCCTTCAAGAGCCGCTTTTGCTACAGATAATTTATTGTCTGCTGTGTTGAACGGGCTTGTGAAAAACGCCACGACTTCGCCAGTGAAAATCTTAGTGATTTCGTTAAGCTGTTGACCAACTTCGCCGGCAGCACCTTTTTCGTAAGTGACGTCAAATAAAGACTTTGCGTATTTTTTTACTACGTTATTAGAACTCATGCTTTCACCTGTCCTAAATTTTGTAAAAACCCAGACTCAGATTTTTTTGTAACCGCATCAGCAGTGGCCTTAAGGCCTTGCTCTGTGATTGCCATAGATTGAGTGATGATTTTTTCACGAATTTGTGATTTTGCTTTTAACACTTCAGCATTGATAATTAGAGAGGTGTCTTCAACGATTTTTTTACCTTGCGCCTGAGAGTCAGTTACTAGCTTTTCTGCAGCCACCATTGCTTCTTTTTCGGCTTTAGCAATCGCTGTTGTTTCGCTTTTTTCAAGATCAGCAAGACGAGTTTTAATATCCTTTAATTCTGCTTCCGCTAATTTTAAAGCGGCTTCAGTTTTTTGTGCTTCTTCTAAGAACGCCGCCTGGCGCGCTGCGAATGCTGCGGGAATTGATTTTCTTAATAAGAAAATCAGCGCAGCAAGTAAAATACCTATGTTGATTGCTTGATTGCGAATATCTGTCCAAGGAATATGGCTGTCGTCATGTGCGCCGCCGCCACTAGCCGCCAATGCAGATGCAGACAATAATAGTGTGATTGTAAATAATAGTGCTTTCATTCTTATAACCCTTGCTCAAATTTGCCAGTTAGGGTTTGAGCGATATCAGAAGAAATTTTAGCAATTTCGCCATCAGCGGCCTTCATCTGATCGTCGATATTTTTGCGAGCTTTTGTTGCCGCTTCATCCGCTTGAATTTTTGCTTGAGAAATAATGTCGGCTGATTTTTTTAATGCTTTATTTTTTTCAGCATCAAAAATATCGCGAATTTTATTATTCACTTCGCGGGCTTTAGTTTGATAAACCAATTGCAAATTTTTAGCTTCAGCTGCTGCATCTTTTGCTACAGCGTCTGCGCCTTTAGTTTTTTGAAAGCGTTTATCGGCGGCTTTAAAATATGGGCCATAAACTACCGTCGTTAAAAACGTAATCGCTACAATAAAAATAACGACTTGAATGTACGCGGTCGTATTAGCTCCTAATTGGAGGAGGATCTGCATAACGATCTCACCAATTTTTGAGAAAATTTCCATAGGCATCCTTATGTTAGAAAACACCTTGGAATAGCATTGTATTTAATTTGAGGTCAACATTTAAGAGCCAAGTGGGTTTTTGCAAGGCAAGTTGAAAATTAAATAGCTTCCGCTTTATTTTCAGACAGGCGGAAGCTTTGGCAGATTTTATGTTTTCGGAATATATGAGGCGCCTTCGAAAACAACGCCTTCTTCGATTTTCAGACTGGGTGCCGTTACCGTGCCTCTAAAATGAGCTGGCGGCAACATGATCACTTTTACGTGTGCCGTAATATTGCCTTCAAAAGTGCCTTTTACGGTAATGCTGCCAACTTCAACATCGGCCTTTACGAAGCCCGTTTCAGTGATTATTAATTCATCACGCGAAAAAATTTCTCCATTAAACTGGCCCGAAATTTTTGCTGTGCCACTGAAAGACATACGCCCCTCGATGGCGCAGCCTTCTTCAACAATAGCTGATATAGAGTGTTGATCCATTATTCAGTTAATCTTTCGTAGATACTATTAAGTTGCTCATCCGAATAGAAGTGAATCGTTAACTCGCCCTTACCTTTTTTGTAAGAGATTGTTGTTTTTGTACCTAAGGCTTTTTGAACTTGCGCAGCCAATTGTTGCGCAAGTTTTTCTGGCATATCTAATTCTTTGATTTTTGCATCAGAAGATTCGTCTTTATGGCCGCCAGATTTTAAAAGTTGTTCTAAAGCACGAACCGAAAGGCCTTTTGCTTGAACGGCTTTTGCTAAGCGCATTTGCTCTGGTTTTCCGTCTACCGAAAGAATTACTTTGGCGTGTCCTACTGAAATCATTTTATCAGCGATCATATTTTTGATTTCAAACGGCAATACCAATAGACGTAAGGCATTGGCTACAGAAGATCTTTCTTTTCCAACTTTTTCAGCCACTTGTTGTTGAGACAGACTAAACTCTTCCATTAAACGCTGATAACTTTCAGCCTCATCAATAGGATCTAAATCTTCCCGCTGAATATTTTCAATTAAGGCCAGCTGAAGCGCTTCTTGATCGGTGAAGGTCTTAATTAATGCTGGAATCTCATGTAGGCCCGCGATTTGAGCCGCTCTCCAGCGACGTTCGCCGGCTACGATTTCAAAACCGCCCGCTTGGCGCTTGCGAACTACGATTGGCTGTAGAATTCCGTTTTCTTTGATCGATTGAGCTAGTTCATTTAATTGTTCTTTTTCAAACTTTTTACGCGGCTGATATTGGCCGGGAACAAGTTTATCTACGGCTATAGACCATATTCTTTTGTCTTCATCGATTTTTTGTTCAACAATTTTTTCTACGATTTTCTCTACAACAACTTGTCTTGGCTCTTGGTTAACCACAGACTTTGGTTGAGTAGTCGCTCCGGCAGGACGCGCTTGTTGTTGTGATGTGGGCTGTTCTACGGCTCCGCCCAAAAGCGAACCCAAGCCGCGGCCTAAACGTTTTTTGTTTGAATTTTCTGTATTATTTTCCATATGTTACAGCTCTTGACTTGGTTGTTTGTTTTGTTCTAAAACTTCGGTTTTGCGTTTGGCGATGATCTCTTTGCCTAATTCTAGGTACATAAGTGCGCCAATACTTCTTGGGTCGTAACCAAAAATAGAGACTCCATGGCTAGGCGCCTCGGATAGGCGAACATTTCTTGGAATGATTACGCCAAACACTTTATCTTTAAAATGAGTTTTAATTTCTTCAACCACCTGGTGGCTTAAGTTATTGCGCTTATCAAACATCGTTAAAAGGATGCCTTCAATGTGCAGGTTCGGGTTGATGCCCTTTTTAACTAATCCCGCAGTATTTAATAGTTGAGATAAGCCTTCTAGGGCGTAGTACTCGCACTGAAGCGGAACTAAAAAGCTATTGGCCGCCGCCAATGAGTTTAAAGTGAGTAGTCCAAGAGATGGTGGGCAATCAATAATAACGTAGTCATACTGGTGAGAAACCGTCTGGATAGCCTGTTTTAGGCGAAATTCACGCTGTGGCATATCCACAAGTTCGATTTCGGCGCCCACAAGATCGGGATTCGCAGTGGCAATATGTAAATTGTCGTGATTGGCTCTAAAAACGACCTCAGACAGCGTGCTTTCGCCGATTAAAACGTGATAGATATTCTTTTCTTCAGTTTCGTGCTTCTTAATGCCTAATCCGCTTGAAGCATTTCCCTGGGGATCCATATCCACAACCAATACTTTTTTGCCTAATTGAGCTAATGCTGACGATAAATTCACTGTAGTAGTGGTTTTTCCCACTCCGCCCTTTTGATTGGCTACGCAAATGACTTTAACCATGATGTTTTCCTCCAAAGAAATGTTCTACGTGGAACAATGTGAATATCCTGTCCCCCACACCTATTCTTTACAAGAAAATACTTTAGTGCCGCACTATTTAATCCGATTGTTCTACGTGGAACATATGCAAAAACCAATAAAACTCCTTATTTTTACGCTTCTGCTGGTCAGTTTGGTAAGTTGTAATAAGCGCGATCCAAATCCAGAAAATAAAGATGCTGTTTTTGCCCAATTAAATAAAGATCTAGCCGAAGCAAAGGTCGCACTCGCTTATGTCGCTGATTATATTAATACAAACAAACTAGATCTGGAGACTGCCATTCCACAGTCGGGTGAACAGCCGGTTTATGTGAAAAGAATTAATGAGGGACTAAATGCACAGACATATGCCGCACAACAGGTGCGCGCATATGAAGTTCGCATCGAAGAGCGAAAATTATATGTTCAGCGTCGTTATTTAGAGAGTCTTACGCCGAATGGCAGAAAATGGCCCGAAGAGGGCGAGGCAGAGGCCGAACTATTGAAACTTCAGATGCTTCGGGAAAAAGTCGCGCGTGTGAAGAACACTTTACCAAAAGTCGAAGATAAAAATGTTCCACGTGGAACAACCGATGGCAAAACTCCGGCAGCGGCGCCCGCAAGTTCTCATTAACAAAGTAATTTAAAATTAAGCGATCTTTGTAGCCGCAACAACATAAAAGCTAGAATCTGTTGTCGGAAGTTTATATTCATGAAAAAGTTTAGGCGACCAGATAGAACAAAGCTGTGTTGGCACCTCAGAAATTTCTATTGGCCAATCCGAAGCTTTCATAAAATACATTACACCATTAACTTTAAAAGATTTTCGTAAAGCCAAAAATGCTTTTGATAAAGTAGTGTACCCACGGCAAATTGCTTGCTCGATCGAATCCTCTTCAAGAGTTTCTGCAGCCAACGGAATAACAAAAATATTTTTTGCTCCCGTGAGCGCGATAACCTTTTTTAAGAAGTCACATCGACGTTGGTCTGAGTCCACAAGGTGCACGCGAACGTCAGGATAGGCCAATCCGATGACCATTCCTGGAAAACCATTGCCTGATGCTATGTCATATAAGGGTTCGTTTTTATTGATGTTTTTGTAAACTGGCTCGAACGCTAGGAGTGCATCTGAGAAGTGAACTAGGTCTGCATGGGGAAGCGATTTTTCTGAAACTAAATTCAAACTTTTATTCGCTTTAATAAGTTCTTGGTTAAATAGACTAAGCTTATCAATCGCATTTTGCGGAAGTTTTGGAAACCATTTTGCTAAGCGCCAGTTTACTTGCAATTCAGAACTCATAATATATAGACCCTCTCAAACTATAAAAATTTATTCCCTTTAAGATAAATCATTATAGCCTGAATTGCTGACGGATTTACACCTGAAATTCTTTGTGCCTGACCTAAAGTGCGTGGCTTAACTTTATTTAATTTATCTACTTCTTCATTCGATAAACCTTTAATTTTCGAGAAAACTAATTCTTGTGGAATTTCGAGAGTCTCTAATTTTTTAGATTGCTCGATGATTTCGTACTGTTTTTTCACGTAGCCAGAATACTTAACTTCGATCTCTACCGCCTCGGTGACCACTTCATTTTTATTAACTGGAAAATCTAACTTCTCGAGGTGTGAGAAATTGATCTCTGTGCGGCGAAGAAACTCTTCCATGGTGACGGGCTTTAATAACGGCTTACTACCCATTTCAATAATAGTGTCGTTGATAGCTTTTTTTGGATAAAGAATCGTTGATTGAAGCTGGCCTAGTAAAACACTACGGTCGTCTTTGATAGACATCAGCTGATTCAGTTCTTTTTCTGAGACTAAACCGATCTTTTTCGAGATATCAGCTAAACGATCAATCGTATTATCTTCACGCAGTACTAACCGATGCTCAGCGCGCGAAGTAAACATGCGGTACGGTTCGCGAGTACCTTTCGTTACAAGGTCATCAATCAATACACCGGCATAAGCTTCAGATCTTGATAAGATAAACTCTTCTTTTTCTAATAAACTGTGTGATGCGTTCACGCCAGCAATAAAACCTTGTGCCGCAGCTTCTTCATACCCGCTTGTCCCGTTGATTTGACCCGCTAAAAATAAATTTTTAATAGGACGAGTTTCTAGGCGGTGGTGAATTTGCGTGGGCTCGATAAAATCATATTCAACAGCATACCCGTAACGAACAACTTTTACGTTTTCTAAGCCAGGAATTGTCTTTAGAAACTGATCTTGTACATCTGCAGGTAACGATGTCGAAATCCCCTGAAGATAAATTAAGTCGCTGGTTAAGCTTTCTGGCTCTAAGAAAGTTTGATGTGTTCCTTTTTCATGAAAGCGCGTCACTTTGTCTTCGATACTTGGACAGTAACGTGGGCCTACGCCTTCGATAATTCCACAATACATTGGAGATTTATCTAAGTTGTTGCGAATGATTTCATGGGTTTGCTCTGTGGTGTGTGAAAGATAACAAAGCACTTGGGGTAAGTAAAATTCGCGTTTTGATTTAAAACTGAAAGGATAAAACTTCGGATCGCCTTCTTGCGGGATTGTTTTACTCCAGTCGATACTGTCTTTATGAAGGCGCGCAGGAGTTCCTGTTTTTAAACGCTGAACTGTAAAGCCAAATTCACGCATTTGATCAGAAAGCCCGACAGAGGCCGCATCACCGACACGTCCACCTGGAGTTTGTTCTAAGCCAATATGCATAACCCCGTTTAAAAAAGTTCCTGCGGTAATGATCACGCGCTCAGAAAAAATTTGCGAGCCGTCTTGTAAAACTACGCCGCGGCATTCATTACCATCTAAGATAAGATGTTTTACCTCGCCTTGAACAACTTCTAAATTTTGTTGGCTGTACAGGGCTGTCGTTTGAATTTGAGAATAGATTTTTTTATCATTTTGCGTGCGCGTACCGCGAACTGCAGGGCCCTTAGAGGCATTCAATCTTTTAAACTGAATACAAGATTCATCGGCTGCGACACCCATTTGTCCACCAAGCACATCGATCTCGCGAACCATATGGCCTTTGGCTAATCCGCCGATAGAGGGATTACAAGACATGTAGCCAATGCGATCGATATTACTGGTCACCATCAGGGTTTTTAATCCTAATTTAGCTGGCACTAGACAGGCTTCAATTCCTGCGTGACCGGCTCCAACAACAATGACTTGATACGAATTAGATTTCATTTGCCCTTTGTATGTTAGGGCGATTATTTCCCTAAGCAGAATTCTTTAAAGACGCGATCCATGATTTGATCGTCGAAATATCTTCCAAGAATTTTTTGTAACGCTAATAATGAATTTTTCAAAGTTTGTGCGACAAATTCGCTTCCGAGTTCATTTTCTAATTCAGTGATAGATTGGTCAATTAAGTCCATCGCTGCATTTGAAAGTTCGAACTGTCGGGCTGATGAAATAACCGATTCATCGCTAAACTTTTCAGACCCCATAATAGTGCTTACACGATGTAATATCGTATCACGTGCCCGCACATCAAGGGCTGAAACCGGAAGCACGTCGATAACCCTGGGGCCACCCTCTAAATCCTGTAATTTTTGCTTAATTTTTTCGGGCGCCTCAGAACCGGCTTTATCAGCTTTATTCGCAAGGACCAGGGCGTTTCCCTTAACCATGCGAAAACGCTCAAGATCGCCCTGCTGGAGGCCTAAAGAGCTATCAAACACAAATAGCGTAAGATCTCCGCTTTCGATCTCTTTTAAAGATCTTTGCACCCCGATATTTTCTACAACATCGGTAGTATCGCGTAAACCTGCGGTATCTGAGATATTAAATTTAATCCCATTGAAAAAAGTATGGCCAACAACCACATCGCGAGTTGTTCCTGCGATATCGGTTACAATCGCCTTTTCGTCTAAAACTAAATTATTTAACAAACTTGATTTACCCACGTTTGGCAAACCTGCCAAAACTAACTTAATACCATCTTTTAAAATTTTACCCTGGCTGTATGACCCAGTTAAAATTTCTAGTTCGGCTTTTAATTCTTTTAATTTTTGAATCAGCACTAATGGATCAACGACATCAATGCCTTCAGTAGAAAAATCAATTGAAGCTTCAATGTGAGCCAAGCACCAAGTCAGTTTATCTTCTAGGTGCTGAAATTTTTCTGAAACTTTACCTTCAAGCTGACGCAGCGACATTTTAAGCGCGCTATCTGACTGGCTTTCAATGACTGACAACACAGCTTCAGCTTGTACTAGATCTAGTCGGTCATTCATGAACGCACGATAAGTGTATTCACCTTTTTCTGCAGTGACCGCGCCGTATTCAACTAAAGCTTCTAATATTTTTTTAGTAACATGTGGAGAACCGTGTGAAGAAATCTCGATGGTCTCTTCACCTGTATAGGATTTGCCCTGAGCAAAAGCTGTTACAACAACCTGATCAATGATTTCATTTTTATTATTGGCAAATTTTGCGAGATAAACTTTATGCGATTCGATTTTTTTACGGCCCAGGCTTTTACAGGCTTTTTGAATGATTTTATAAGAATCTGGGCCACTGAGTCTGATGACCGAGATGGCCGCAGTTCCGGCTGCTGATGCTAACGCACAAATCGTTTTTGCTTCGCGATTAGCATCGAACATTTTTTGATTACCCTTCGTCAGACATTGAAGCATCTGGCGCTTCAGTGCCATTAGCTTTAACTGGAAAAATTTTAATTTTTTTGTATAAGCCATCGCCTAGAGAGCGACTTTTTACACGCGCATCTAAGGCTAAGTATTGGTGAACGACTTTACGCTCTTTCGGAGGTAAAGCGCGGTAATAAACTGATTTACCTTGTTCAATAGCGATAGTTTTTAAGTGCTCTGCACGCTCGATAAGAGCCGCTTCTGATTCTTGACGGTATCCGCCGCAATCAACTAATACATTTGTTTGCACATCTGGAAAGTTGTGTTGAGTAACGCGTTTAATGATTAATTGAAATGCGTCTAATAGCTGACCCTTGTGATCTTTTAATAGTTCTTCGTCTGCACCAGAAAAATCAATTTTAATTTCAGTGATTTCTTCTTTTTTGGTGATTGCTAGATTGTACTCTAAATCAAAACCACCTTTTTCTAAAATTCCCGACAATGTTGCTTCAACAACTGCGTCGATATCTGATTTTTTTCCACCACCAAATAATTTTGCGAAAAATCCTGCCATATGTGTCCCCTATCCTTAATAACTTTACGCCACAACCGGGCTGTTAGTTTTTGTTTCTTTTAATAAAAAATACTGTTGAATCACACCGAAAAGCGCACTCACAAAATTGTACAGAGTTAAGCCGCTCGGAAGAGTTAACATAAATAACGTAAATAAAATCGGCATGAAATTTAAAATTTTAGCCTGTGTTGGATCCATTGTTGTCGGAGTCATTTTTTGTTGTAAGAACATTGTAATACCCATCAACACTGGAAATACAAAGAATGGATCATGATAACTTAAATCTGTGATCCAACCAAAGAATGGTTGTTGATAAATCTCAATGCTCGAGCCAATTGCACGCCATAAAGCGAAGAAAATCGGGATCTGAATTAACATTGGTAAACAACCAGATAAAGGATTGGCGTTATTTTCTTTCATAACAGCCATAGTCTCTTTATTCATACGCATTGGATCGTCTTTAAATTTCGCACGAATCGCATCAAGTTTTGGTTTCACTTTTTGCATTGATTGCGCAGATCTAAAAGACATTACGTTAAATGGTAAAAGAATCGAACGTACTACTAAAGTTAAGGCAATAATCGCCAAACCCCAGTTGCCAAGAATACTGTGCATGAATACTAATAATTTCATTAACAACGCCGAGATAAAGCCGAACATGCCGTAATTTAAAGTCTCAGTTAATTGTGTATCAATTTTAGCTAATACTTCTGTTTGTTTTGGACCAAGATAAATCGCTTGGCTGATTTTGTTGATCTTAGCATCTTTAAGATTATAGCTGATATTTACAGAGGCTAAATTGTTTTCAACTTTATTTGTAATACTTGGTACAATGTCGGCGCGATTTACAGAAGCCGCTGTAAAATACTGCGTGCCAATCGACGCCATTGTCGCTGCAGGAGCCGCTTTTAAGAAGCTTTCGTTTTCTTTTAATCCAGCAATACTTTCGTTGTTCGCAGAACCGGCTTCCATCCAGATAAAATCTTGCTGTTCAAAGCTAGGAGTTAAAAAGTTGGTGCTTTCTGGTTTGTGATGTTTTTGAAATAATTTAAGAGCTAAAGAATCAAAACCTAAATCAAATTCAGCTTCAGAATTAAAAGATGAAGTCTCTTTATTATATGTTAATTTGCGGGTGATTTTTTTACCGTCTACCACTGCAGATCCTATAAACTCGGATTCCCCAGCTTTTTCCACAGTGAAGTTAACAACATTATTATTAGCTAATAATTCTGCTTGGCCCTCAACGCTTGCAAAGTTGATTTGTTGGCCTTTTCTATCTGTGTATTTTTTAAGAGTGAAATTTTTAATTCCTAAACCGCGAGATGAAACTTCAAATTTAACTGTGTCATCCTCGTAAGGAAAAGTTTTTTCTTCTTCAACAGCTGTCGTCGCGGCAACTGTTGCGGATGTACTAGGTGTAGTGGTTGCCACTGCGCCCGTTGCTGCCGTCGTCGTTGCACTAGCTGTAGTGGCAACTTGTTCAGTAACTGGTTTTTGTGGGTATTTTTTACTTAAATAAAACTGCCAGCCCCATAACCCGAAAAATGTGAACGCTATGGCCATCAAAAATTTTGGATTTCCAAATGGTGATTCGCTTTGATTTTTGCTCATCTGTATATTTCCCCTATGCCTTTGGTACCGGATCAAACCCCTTGTGGGAGCAGAATGGATGGCATTTAAGTAGTCTGACTGTTGTTAAACGAAAGGCTTTTAAGAAAGTGTGCGTCTGAAAGCTTTCAACTGCATAATGCGAGCAGCTTGGATAAAACCGGCAATTTCCACCTAAAAAGTATGAAAATGAAGCCTGATAAAATTTCACTAAATATATAGATGCACTACTAAGCCATGACGGCCGAGACGAAATCACTGTACTTGAGATTTTTGTAAAAACCTTCGGGTTGTGTTCTGAACATGAACACAACTTTTTTAGATTTGAATTTAGAACTCCAGCCTGCAGATCGTACACAGTTACGCACCCATCTCTTTAGCTTATTTCGTACTACGGCGGAGCCTACTTTTTTTGAAACTGTTATGCCGAAATACGCAAAATCATCCTTTGAATCCAATGTAATTACGGTCAGATAAGAGGAAGCTCTTATCTTACGACCAGTTTTTGTAATTTGAGTGAATTCAGAGGAAAGCTTTATTGGAAAGACTTTAGAATTACTTTCCACCAGGTTTAACAGTTAATTTTTTACGGCCTTTAGCTCTGCGACGAGCGATAGTTTTTTTACCTGCAGAAGTTTTCATTCTAGCACGGAAACCGTGTTTTTTAGCGCGACGTTTTTTGCTAGGTTGGTATGTACGTTTGCTCATATGTATCCTCTATATCTTTGTCTTTCGACTTTTACTCTTACGACGATTAACCGTCTGTTGTAAGTTTTAACTTGCAAATATTTTAAGCTCTCCCAAAAAAGAGAATCCTAGTTAAAGCACATCGCGGCATCATGGTCAACTGTTGAAAACTGGCTCTGGCTTTGGTAGTTATCCACATTCCGTTAATTGCTAGGGGGGCCAGTGCAGTTAAATTCAGCAAATTTGGATTCATCATTTTGGAATCAAGTAAAGTCGACTATGAAGCAGAAGAGCGGTTCAAACCGTATCTTAGAGTCATATCTTGAGCCAGTGGAGTTTATTAGCACCGAAAAAAAGGATGATAAGTTCCATTTCACCCTATCTGTGCCTAACCAGTTCATCTATTTTTATGTGAATGAGAACCTTAAAGAAAAGATCATAGCTGAAATTAAGAATCTTATTCCTGAAGAATTTGAGATTAATCTTATAGTTTCGGCAAAAAATACAATTGATTACAATTCATCCCTTCAAGATGTGCTGCAAAATTCGGATGAATTATTACAAGTTCAAAACAAATTAAACCAAGCTAAGCAACTACCCGTAGTGGCCAATATGGATTTAATGGGTGAAGAGTTTACCTTTTCGACATTTGTTGTCGGTAAAAATTCAGAATTTGCCCATGCGGCTACATATAATGTGTCGCAAAGCCCTGGTGAAGGTGATTACAATCCCCTCTTTATATATGGACCATCGGGAATGGGTAAAACGCATTTATTAAAAGCGGCTATCCACCAGATTCACCAAAATTATCCACATTACCGCGTACTATATACTAGTGCTGAAAAATTTCTAAATGAGTGTGTTCAATCCATTCGTCGTCAAGAGATGGATAAATTTCGCATGAAATATCGCGAAAATTGCGATGTCTTAGTTGTCGATGACGTACAATACATTGAGCGTGGTGAACGTGTTCAAGAAGAATTCTTCCATACTGTGAATGCATTCATTGAGCGTCGTAGGCAAGTGATCTTAGCCAGCGACCGTATGCCAAAAGATATTTTAAATTTAGAAGATAGATCTCGTACACGTTTAGAACGTGGATTAATCGCAGATATCACAATGCCTGATTTTGAAACACGGATAGCCATATTACGTTACAAAGTTGAAAAGAAAAATTTGCGTATCCCTGAAGATGCTATTCAATATTTAGCAAGAATTTCAAAACGCTCGATTCGTGAACTTGAAGGCAATTTAAATAAAATTAAAATGTTCTCTGAACTTCAAGGCGTAACTGTTAATTTAGAATTAGCGCGCAAAATTTTATCACATCATGAAAACACGGCGACTATTAGTGTTGATGAAATTTTACGAATTACGGCCGAATACTTCAAAATTCGCATTACTGATTTAAAATCAAGCAGTCGAGCGAAGCCAGTTGTAGTGCCCAGACAAATCGCAATGTGGTTGATCAAAAAGTTTTTAGATAAGTCTTTAGTTGAAATTGGTAAAACTTTTGGCGGTCGTGACCACACAACGGTCATTAATTCACTTGAAAAGGTCGAATCTACACAGGCCAAAGATCTGCAATACAAAAGTGATATCGACGAGTTAGTGAACCAAATCCACAATATCACCGGTTTATAACATGTGGATTGTGGATAATTATGTGGATTAGCTTTGTATAGTTTAGTGGACAAAGTTACCCCCAAATTCAGGCGAATAAAAAGGTAAGCTAGGCGTTGAGTTTTCCACAGGAAAAGGTTAGAAGTTTCAATAATTTAATAGAGTTTTACGGATAACTACAGCCCCTACTACTACGACTATATATTTATATATATAATAATAGGGAAAATGGGATCCAAAAAATACAGGTTATAAAAACCAAAAAGGCTTTACATGAAAATCGAAATTCAGAAGAAAGATTTATTAGGATTAATTGGCCGTACGCAAAACATCGTTGAAAAAAGAAATACAATGCCTGTTTTAGTGAACGTTCTTTTAGAAAGCTCTAATAATCAATTAAAGGCCTATGCAACGGATTTAGAAGTAAGCCTTACTGACAGCAGCCCAGCCGTGATTAAAGAAGATGGCAAGGTCGCAGTGAGCGCTAAGAGCCTATTTGATTTAACTAAAGAACTTTTAGAAGGACCGATCCAATTAACTAAAAAAGATAATAACTACTTAGAAATCAAGCAGGGTAAGTTTTTATCTAAAATTGTTGGTGTTGCTGCTGAAGAGTATCCAGTGTTCCCAACATACAAATCTGAAAACTTCTCAAAAATTGATGCATCAGAATTTAAGCAAATGATTGATAAAACTATTTATTCTGTTTCAAACGATGAAACTCGTTACCACTTGAACGGCGTTTTTTTTGAAGCCTCTGATATGAACAATGTGACAATGGTTGCAACCGATGGTCACCGTCTAAGTTTAATTAAAAAAACTTTTGCTGGTTTAACTTTCACCGACAAAGTTGGTGTGATTATCCCTAAAAAAGGTTTATTCGAAATTAAAAAATTAATTGAGAACACAGTTGAAGATGTATTTGTTGCTGTAGAAGGTTCTCAATTTATTGTTAAATGTGGCACTTGCGTATTGATGATTCGTTTGATCGAAGGCAAGTACCCGAATTATCAACAGTTTATTCCACAGAAGTTAACTCATAAAATTAAAATTCCTCGTGAAATGATTTTATCTTCATTGAAAAAAGTTTCTTTATTGGCGAATCAAAAATCAAAAGCGATTTTATTTTCATTCACTTCAAATAAATTAGAAATCACTTCAAGCAATCCAGAACTTGGTGATGCTAAAGATGAATTAGATGTTGATTACACTGGGCCTGATTTAAAAATCGGTTTTAATGCTAGATACATTGAAGATGTTTTAAAAAACATTGAACAAGAAAGTATCGAGATCGAATTAAATGATCAGACTTCACCAGGTGTTTTAAAAGCGCATGGTAAAAATGACTACATTAACGTAGTTATGCCTATGAGAATTTGATGCAATTAAATACGCTCGGACTGAAAAACTTTAGAAATATATCTGAAGCTTTTCTACGACTGTCTCCACGCTTAAATATTTTTATTGGCGATAATGGTCAGGGAAAAACTAATTTTATCGAAAGTATTCATCTTCTGATTGAAGGTGAATCTTTTAGATACTCTGACTACTCAACACTTATTCAATTCGGACACGAGAGCGCTTTTGTAAAAGCCACCTTAGTTAATAACGAACTTGAATACCAAATACTGTTGAAAATTCTGGGGAATAAGAAAGAAACCCTGGTGAATGATAAAAAAACCACCAAGATTGAGCAGTATTTGCCTCCAGTTGTGTTATTTTCACCTGAAAGCCTATCAGTGATCAAAGAAAGTGCTGATGAGCGCAGAAAGCTTTTAGATAGCTTAATCGAAACCAGCATAAAAAATGGTAAACAGTTATTACTAGATTTTAAAAAAGCCTTAAGAACACGCAATAAAATTTTAAAAGATATCTCTGAAGAAAAAATATCCCGCGATATGGGATTACAAACACTAGATAGCATTAATCAGATCTATTTTGGTTTAGCAGGTAAGCTTACTTACCTGCGAATTAAATGTCTGACTGACATCAAACCCTTTGTGCAAGAGGCTTTGGTGAAAATCGAAGCAAAAAATCCAAATGTGACGTTTGATTTTTCTTACGTCATTTCTGATCAAAAAATTGTGGAAAATTCTGAGGAAATGTTGATAAACCTTATGAAAAAAAGAGCTCAAGAATTGCTTCCAGCTGAGCTTTCCGCAGGCATAAGTTTAGTTGGTCCGCAGAAGCATGATGTCATATTTCTATATAGCGGAAATGACTCACGATTCTACTCTTCACAAGGGCAACAAAGATCTATCATATTAGCTTTCAAAATGGCTCAAATCGTGTATCATTACAGGGTTAACGGATTCTATCCTGTTTTGTTATTGGATGATGTGTTGTCAGAGCTCGATCAAACTAAGCAAAGTTCGCTTGTTTTGGCGTTGAATGAAATTCAAACGCAGACCTTTCTCACCTCGACTGATATCGAAGTTTTAAAAAAACTGAACATCGATAGTAGTACCGTTTTCAAAGTACAAAATGGATTTGTACAAAGCGAAAATAAGTAATTTTTAAAAATTTAAGTCGTGCTGTAAGCGCGCTAAGTTTGAAAAAAAATGTATGGGGTGCTCATGTCGGAACAAATTTCTTCTTCTACATCCGTTGATAAGGATAAAGTGTATGGCGCAGACGACATTCAAGTCTTAGAAGGACTTGAAGCTGTTCGTAAACGTCCGGGAATGTATATCGGTGATACGACGATTCGTGGTTACCATCATCTTGTGTATGAAATTGTGGATAACGCCGTTGACGAACACTTAGCGGGTTATTGCAAAAATATTTTAATCACAATCACTGCTGATGGATCTCTATCTGTAGAAGATAATGGCCGTGGTGTTCCAGTAGGCCCGCATAAATCTGGTAAAGATGCGATGGAAGTTGTTTACACCGTTCTTCATGCCGGTGGTAAATTTGATGGTGGCGCGTACAAAGTTTCTGGCGGTCTACATGGCGTTGGTGCTTCGGTTGTGAATGCCCTTTCTTCTCGTTGCCAAGTTGATTCTCATAAAAATGGAAATCATTATCGCCAGGTCTATCACAAAGGTGCTCCTGAAGGCCCAGTTGAAAAAATTGGTCCAACAACTAAATCAGGAACAACGGTTACTTTTAAACCAGATTTAGAAATTTTCAAAGAGCCAGGAATGGCTTTCGATTTCAACACGTTATCAAATCGTTTTCGTGAAATGGCTTTCTTAAATGCAGGCTTACATATTTCTTTAACTGATGAAACGACTGGTAAAAAAACTGATTTTCAATACGCAAATGGTATTGCTGAATTCGTGGCTTATTTAAATCAATCTAAAAAAGCAATTCACTCTGAAGTTATTTATTTCAGAGGCGAAAAAGACCAAGTTGAAGTTGAAGTGGCTATGCAGTGGAACGACTCGTATTCCGAGTCCATTTACTGTTACGCAAATAATATCAACACGCACGAAGGCGGAACACATTTAATCGGTTTCCGTGGTGCTTTAACTCGTACGACAAACACTTATGCTCAACAAAAAAATCTTTTAAAAGATTTTAAAGAATCTATCGAGGGTGAAGATATCCGCGAAGGTTTAGCTGCAATTATTTCTGTTAAAGTTCGCGAACCACAATTCGAAGGACAAACAAAAACTAAACTTGGTAATGCTGAAGTAAAAGGGATCGTAGAATCACTAGTTAATGATAAATTAGCTGACTGGTTAGATCGCAATCCTTCAACAGCAAAAAATATCGTAACTAAGTGTGTGGAAGCAGCACGTGCTCGTGATGCCGCCCGCAAAGCCCGCGATTTAACTCGTCGTAAGACAGCGTTAGATGGCGGATCGTTACCAGGAAAAATGGCCGATTGCCAAGAGCGCGATCCAGCAAAATGCGAATTATATCTGGTCGAGGGAGACTCGGCAGGTGGATCTGCAAAAATGGCGCGTGATCGTAAGACACAAGCCGTGTTGCCATTAAAAGGTAAAATCTTAAACGTTGAAAAAGCGCGTTTTGATAAAATGTTATCTAACGAAGAGATTCGTATGATGATTTCTGCCCTAGGAACTGGAATCGGCAAAGACAATGTGTCTGCTGATAAAATTCGTTACCACAAAATCATTATCATGACAGATGCCGATGTGGATGGATCACATATCCGTACACTGTTATTAACTTTCTTCTACCGTCAGATGCCTGAAGTTTTAGAAAAAGGTTACATCTATATCGCACAACCTCCTTTATACCGTGCTAAAAAAGGCCAGTCTGAGACTTACTTAAAAGATGACGCTGCTTTGACTGAATATCTTTTAAAAACTGGTTTAGACAGTTTTGAAATCAAAGGTAAAAAAGTTGATCCAGCAGATCTAAAAACTTTTATTTTAAATATTCAGAAATTTAATAACTTACTACATGCCTCTTCTCGTAAATACGATAAAGACGTATTGTATTTCTTATTAAGCAAAGTGGCTGATTTAGAAGTTACTCTAAAAGACGAATCTAAATTGACTACAGCATTAAATGATTTCAAAGCTTGGGCGAACAACCAACCAATGCTTGGCTTGACTGAAATTGATTTTAAAATTGAAACTAATGCTGAAGGCAAACTTGAAGCCGTTGTTGAAACAACTCGTTACGCTGACCGCATGAAAACCATTTTATCAGCAGACATGATTAACTATTCTGAAATTGTTGAAATTCGCAATAACTGGAAATTCATGCAAGGCATCAGTAAACTTCCGATCACTGTTGTTAAAAACACGGATGAAGTTTCTTTCGAAAACTATAATGATTTCTATGAAAACATTATGGAAACTTCGAAAAAAGGTATCTACATCCAACGTTACAAAGGATTGGGAGAGATGAATCCAGAACAGCTTTGGGATACGACTTTAAATCCTGAAGTCAGAAATCTTTTAAGAGTAACTATTGATGATGCAGTTGCAGCCGACGAGACGTTCAGCGTTCTTATGGGTGAGCAAGTAGAACCACGCAGAAAATTTATCCAAGATAACGCGTTACTAGTACGCGCTTTAGATGTGTAAGGGTTAGGAAAATATGGATTCAAACGAAACACCAGTTAGAGGCGTAACTAACGTAGATATTAATAAAGAAATGCGCGAAGCTTACTTACAGTACTCAATGTCTGTAATCGTGGGCCGTGCATTACCAGATGTTCGTGATGGTTTAAAACCAGTTCACAGACGCGTGTTGTTCGCTCAACATGAATTATCAAATACTCATGATAAACCCTATAAAAAATCGGCACGTGTTGTCGGTGACGTTATCGGTAAATACCATCCACACGGTGATACTGCGGCTTACGACACTATGGTTCGTATGGCGCAAGATTTCTCGCTTCGCTACCCGTTGATTGATGGTCAAGGTAACTTCGGTTCTATCGATGGCGATTCGGCCGCAGCTTCTCGTTATACAGAAGTTCGTATGACTCGTTTAGCAGAAGAATTACTTGCTGATATCGAAAAAGAAACTGTAGCTCATGGGCCCAATTACGATGACTCTTTAGAAATTCCGTTAGTTTTACCTGCTAAATTTCCTAATTTATTAGTGAATGGTTCATCAGGTATTGCGGTTGGTATGGCGACAAATATTCCGCCACACAACTTGGGCGAAGTTATCGACGGAGCAATTCATTTAATTAATAATCCAGACTGTTCGATCGATGAATTAATCGAAAGAATTCCAGGCCCGGATTTTCCAACAGCAGGTTTAATCGCAGGCCGCGCAGGTATTTTACAGGCTTATAAAAAAGGCCGCGGGATCATCACTTTAAAAGCGCGCACTGAAATTGAAACTAAAAAAGACCACGAAGAAATTATCGTGACTGAACTTCCGTACCAAGTGAATAAAGCAAAACTTATTGAAAGTATTGCTGATCTTGTGAAAGAAAAAACTGTTGAAGGTATTTCTGATATCCGCGACGAATCTTCTCGCGAAGGTATGCGCGTAGTTATTATTTTAAAACGTAACGAAAACGCATCTGTTATTTTAAATCGTTTATTTAAATACACTCAGCTTCAAGTAAGCTTTGGTATTATTATGCTTGCGATTGATAAAACGAATCAGCCGGTAACATTCGATTTAAAAGCGATGTTAGAAGCTTTCGTCGATCACAGACGTGATGTTGTAACGAAACGTTGTATTTTCGAGCTTAAAAAAGCACAAGAGCGCGCACATATTTTAGAGGGCTTGAAAAAAGCGTTAGACAATATCGATGCGGTTATCGCTACGATTAAAGCTTCAAAAGAAGCTAACCAGGCTCGTGAAGCATTACAAACTACATTTCAATTCTCTGAGCGTCAGGCAACGGCGATCTTAGAAATGCGTTTACAACGTTTAACTGGTTTAGAAATTCAAAAAATCATTGATGAATTGGCAGAGATCACAAAACAAATTAACTGGTTAAGATTCGTTTTAGCTGACGTTAAAGAAATCTATAAAATCATCGTGGGTGAATTAGAAGACATCAGAAAAAAATATGCAGATCCACGCCGCTCTGAAATTACAGGCGATATGGAAGATCTTGAAGACGAAGATTTAATTGCTGATGAAGCAATGGTTGTGACTGTGACTAACACAGGCTACATCAAGCGTATTTCGACTGAAGAATACCGCGTTCAAAAACGTGGCGGTAAAGGTCTTAAAGGCATGGAGACTCGCGAAGAGGACTATGTAACAGATATCTTTACAGCAAGTACGAAAACTCAATTATTAGTGTTCACAGATAAAGGCAAAGTTTACTGGTGTAAAGTTCATAAATTACCATTGGGTAACAGAACTTCTAAAGGTAAAGCGATTGCCAATGTGGTTCAGCTTGCAGCTGGCGAAAAAGTAAAAGCAATTCTTCCTGTGAATGAATTCAGCGAAAATAAATATGTTGTGATGTTAACTGAAAAAGGGATCATCAAAAAAACATCTTTAGATGCATTTAATAATCCACGCCAAGCAGGTATTATTGCCTTAACTACGGATCTTGATGATCAGTTAGTGGCAGCAAAAATTTCTGATGGCCAAAGTGATATTTTCATCGCAACCAAAGAAGGTATGTCGATTCGTTTTAATGAAGATGATGTGCGTGGCATGGGCCGTTCAGCTCGTGGCGTGAAAGGTATGACTTTAGCTAAAGAAGATATCGTCGTGGGCTTCCAAGTGATCGAGAAAGACACGAAAGATACTTTATTGATGGTAACTTCAAAAGGTTACGGCAAGCGTTCAGAAGTATCAGAATATCGCGTACAAAGCCGCGGTGGGGTTGGTATCATTACGCAAAAAACAACGGATAAAGTTGGTATTGTGGTTGGAACATTAAAAGTTAATGCGACACAAGAATTGATTTTATCTACGGATCAAGGCCAAGTTATTAGAATGAAAATTTCTGATATTTCTGTTCTTGGACGCAATACTCAAGGTGTTAGACTAATTAACTTAGATGAAAAACAAGAATTCGTGTCAGGTTTAGCTGTTGTCGATGATGAAGATAAAGCCGGCGAAGAAATCCATTAATTTATTCATACTTCTATTAACGGCAAGCGCACTTAGCGCTTGCCAATCTAGAGCTGAAAAATTTTATCATCTTGCGCAAACAAAAATCGAACAGCGTCAGTTTTCTGATGCTGTAGAGTTATTAGAAAACTCTGCTGAATTAGAAAAAAATAATCGTAATTGGTCTAGAACAAATTTTGAAATTGCCCGAATCCTGCGTTTTGAAATTCAAGACTACAACAAAGCCCTTCTCGTTTACCGCGAACTCATCTTAAAATCTGAAGAAGCCTCTATTCGTTTATTATCACAGGAAGCGATTGCTGAAATTTATTTTGAAAATATTCAAGACTACATTACGGCAGTTAAAGAATATTTATTATTAGAATCACTGATTAGAGATCCTGAAAAGCTAGAACACATTCGACTTAAAATTGCTCAGTGCTATAGATACACCGGAAGTTTTAAAACAGCGCTTGAATATATCGAAGTATTTTTAAACTCAGCTAAGACTGAAAAAAATTCTTTTTTAAAATTAAAAGCTCAAACCTATGCCTCTTTAGGGCAATACGACGAAGCCATTAAAAACTATAATTTAATTCTAACGAACGATCCGAAATACTTTTTAGATGAAAACCTATATGTAGTGGTTGCGATGGCTTACGAAGAAAAACAGGATTACAAAACGGCTTTGGCCTACATTCAACAAAACAAAAATAAAATTAAAGACGGATCGTATGTTGATCTAAGAGTTAAGCGACTAAATGAAAAGCTTTTGAATAAACCTTTCACTAAGGGAGTTCGTAAATGAGTAAGCCGGTGAAGAAAAATAAATACCTTATGTTCGGTGCGATTGGCTTTGAATTGATATCGCTTATTTTGTTTGCAATTTATGGCGGCGAATATCTGGTGAAACAAGGCTACCCTAATTATTTAAAAGCTTTACTTATTGTTTTGGCATTTGTTGTGTGGTTTATCAGTCTTATCACCAAGTTACGCTCGATCGAAAAAAGTAAAGATCAGTAGAAAGAACTCTGCAATGATTAAAAAAATCGCACTTTTATCTTTGTTAACCGCTGTAGTTGCGGGATTGGCCGCTTGGCTTTTCACAAAACCGGATATGGCTGCAACCGGATTTGCGACCCATGTGATGTTGATTCTAAATATGCTAGGAATTTGGCTTATTTGGAGTGTGGTTTTCGAGAAAAAATCGGTTGCCCTAGGGGTCGTGATCATTATATTAAAATACCCATTGCTTGGATATATTGTCGTACAGATGAGCCGCCAAACTTGGTTTAGTTCTATTGGCGTTTTAATCGGATTTTCATCGTTTGTACTTTCAATCGTCTTAGCAGCATTAGTTAGACATAAACTTGAAAACAAAACTTAAAGCGTAAGGAAACGATTATGCATTTTAACTGGACGCAATTATTAGTGGGTCATCACTATGCTCACGTAGCAACTCTTGTTCTTGCTACTGTACTAACGATCATTTTAGGCCTAGTAGCTCGTGTATCATTAGGATCTGGCGATGCAGCAGTTATCCCAACAGGAAAATTTTCTGTTCGCGGTGTTTTCGAATTCTTAACTGAATACCTTTACAACTTAGCAAGCCAAGTTATTGGCGCACACGGTAGAGCTTTCGGCCCGTACTTCGCGGCGATTTTTACTTTCATCTTAATCAACAACTTCTTAGGTTTATTACCTGGAATGACTCCTGCAACTGATAACTTCAACACGACATTTGCTTTCGGTGTGTTTTCTTTCTTAGCGTACAATGTTGTTGGTTTAAAAGAAGGTGGCTTGGGTTACCTTAAACATTTCTTGGGCCCAGTTTTAGCGTTGGCTCCTTTGATGTTAATCATCGAGTTAATTTCTCACTTTATCCGTCCATTAACTTTAGGTTTACGTTTAGCGAATGTAATGACAGGTGACCATGCGGTATTAACAGTTTTCTTAAACTTGTTTCCGATCGGGCCTGCAATTCCATTTTACTTAATGGGAATGCTTGTTTGCGTAATTCAAGCGTTCGTATTCACTTTATTATCAATGGTCTACGTGGCTCTTGCTACAGCCCACGACCACTAATACACAACACCCTTAATTGGGTAAGGAGATCCCCATGAAAAAAGCAATTTTATTTGCTACAACATTATTAGCTTCTGTTAGCGTTTTCGCTCAAGATGCTGCTGCAGCTTCTTCTAATAGCGGTTTAATCGCTATCGGTGCTGCTATCGCAATCGGTTTAGCTGTTTACGGCGGAACTTCTGCACAAGGTAAAGCTGCTTCTGCTGCTTTAGAAGGAATGGCTCGTAATCCAGCTGCTTCTGACAAATTATTCACACCGCTTATTTTATCTTTAGCTCTTATCGAGTCTTTAGTTATCTTAGCGTTCCTAGTTGCTTTCGTAAAATTACCAGCAGCTGGTTTCGGTTTCTAATTTTTTCTCACGAAGAAATATGAAAATAGAAAGAGTCGGTTTTATACCGGCTCTTTTTTTTGGTTCGAAGGTAGGCCGTACCTTTTTGGGGAGCAGCGAGTCTATTGGTTAACTTCACCGCTCCGCTGTCTATCATCCTTGGTGGGTATCTTCTGCCCTCCTGGCAGAAGAGTGAGAATAAAAAAAGGACTGAATTTCTTCAGCCCTTCATTTTAATAAGATTCTAATTTTAATTCCTATAAGTACTTATTAACTACGTTCATTACTGAGTCTTGGATTTTCTTTAATCCGGCTTCAGATGATGATTCGAAACGTACTACTAATACTGGTTGTGTATTAGAGGCTCTTGCCAGGGCCCAGCCGTCTGCAAAACTGATTCTGATGCCGTCGATTAGATTTACTTTGTAATCGTCTGAAGGTTTTAAGAAAGCTTCTTTTACTTTTTCTACGATTAATACTTTTTTCTCTTCTGTCGTATCAATTCTGATTTCTGGTGTGTTGAATGCCGGTGGCAAGCCTTCTAATAATTGCTGAACGTTCTTTCCTGTCTGAGAAAGGATTTCGCATAGACGCAAACCTGCGTATGGAGCATCGTCGTAACCGTAGTTTCTGTCGGCGAAAAAGATGTGGCCCGACATTTCACCACCGAAGGGTGCTTTTTCTGATTTAACTTTATCTTTGATTAAGCTGTGACCGGTTTTCCATAATACCGGAACACCGCCGTGTTTAGCGATATCTGCATACATTCTATCAGAGCATTTTACATCGCCCACCACTTTGCCACCCTTGTTAGTAGCAAGAATAGAGCGTGCATAGATCGTCATTAATTCATCGCCGTAAATCATTTTTCCTGTGTGATCAACGATACCGATACGATCTGCATCGCCATCAAAACCGATTCCGCAGATTGCGCCTGTTTCTTTTACGCGTTTTGCAAGATCAACTAAGTTTTCTTCTACTGTTGGATCTGGATGGTGATTAGGAAAATTTCCGTCAGGTTGTTCGAATAAAATTTCTGGAGTTAAGCCTACAGCTTCGAATAATCTTTTTACGATTACGCCGCCGGCGCCGTTACCGCAATCAAGAACTACCTTGATTGGCTTTAACTGCCCGAATTCTTTTTTGTAGCGCTCTAAGTATTCAGGAAAAATATCGTGGTCTTTTGAAGAGCCAGATCCTGTGATGTAATCTTTTTCAGAAATGATTTTGTAGAGTTCTTGAATTTCAGCGCCGTGAATAGTGGTTTTGCCGAAAGAAATTTTAAAACCGTTATACTCTGGTGGATTGTGCGAACCCGTTACCATGATGCCGCCATCTAGATCTAGGGCGAATGTTGAGAAATAACTGATTGGCGAAGTCACCATTCCAAGCATGTAAACTTCTGCACCAGATTCAACAAAACCTTTTCTTAGATTTTCGATTAATGGAATAGAAGAGGTTCTGGCATCGTGGCCTAAAGATAAACGAAAAGATTTTTTACCTGTTTTTTTGTAAACGTAAGAGCAAAAAGCTTTTCCTAGGTTGTAAGCGAATTCATCGTCGAATTGTTTGTTATAAACTCCGCGGATATCGTATTCACGAAAAATAATTGGGCTGATAATCATGTTTTTTTTCCTCTCAGTAACTGTAAATTTAACTCAATCGCCTCACGCATGGAATTGGCGTTAGCTTTGTTTTTATTATAAATATCTTTAGCTGTTCCATGATCTACGCTGGTGCGTAGAAATGGTAGTCCTAACGTAATGTGAACGCCCGAGTCCTGACCATGGATCATTTTAAATGGGATTAAACCTTGGTCATGATACAGAGCCAGGTAGGTCGAATATTTTGACCAATTGCTAGGAAAAAAAGCTGCATCTGGAACCAGCGGCTGCGATAAATGTTTATATTTCTTCACTAGCGGTAGTAAAACTTTTTGTTCGAAAGACCCAACCACACCTTTTTCACCGGCGTGTGGATTTAAACCTAAAAGGCCTACGGGCTTACCACTAGATAGCAGTGTTTGTAGTTTTTTTGCCGCCAAAATACTGCCTGTGAGTTTCTGTGTGGATAAGTCCTTTTCAACATCTTTTAGTGCAATATGATCTGTGGCAATGATGACATTAAACTTATTACCCACAAAACCCATAAACATTGGATACTTTGGAAAGTAATGACGAAAGATTCCGGTGTGGCCGACAAACTTATACCCTGCATCTTTGATTAAAGTCTTAGAAATTGGAGCTGTGACTAATGAATCAAAAATTTTATCACGACAAAGCTCTGTTGCTTCGATAATCCAATCAGCAGCATTGGTTGAAAGCTCGAGGTCGAATAAGAACTTACTATCAAGAGCCTTAGCACTTTTTAAAATATAATAAAATGCCAGAGCCGCTTTAGTTGTTTTAAACGTTAAGCGACAAAAGTTTTTATCCAATAATTGAAAATAGCGTTTTTGATTTTTTTCTTGGTTCTTGTCGCGAAATATAAAAAACGATGCATTTTTTTGCGGGCCAAGTTTAGCCAAAGCTTTGGCTGTAACTTCAAAACCAATACCATCGGGGTCACCGGTGGTAATTGCTACTGCAGAAAATTTATTACTCATATAGCTTGATGTAGGCGTCTTGTTTTTTAGATTCGAACCAGTTTTTTAATTGGCGCTTGAAATTTTTTTCAACAAGCCCTGCTTTGATTTGTTCTTTGTAGCGTAAAAACATTGGGTCTTGAGTTACTTTTTTATCTAAAACTTTTAAAATTTGAAAACCACGCGAGGTGCGTACAATTTGCGAAGTTTCGCCGGCTTCTAAATTAGCGACAGCTTTTTCCATTTCGGCATTTAGTTCACCAGTTTTAAACTGACCCAAATAACCGCCAGCATTTGCATTTGCATCTTCATTATATTTATCGGCTAACGTTTCGAAAGATTCGCCGGCTTGCAGTTTTTTGTAAACTGCATCAGCGCGCTTTAAAGCTTCTTCGGGAGTACCTTTGCGTGGATTAAAGAAAATCATTCCCACTTTAATTTCGTTTACGTTAGGTTTGTATTTAGGATTACGGTTTTTATATTCGTTGTAGGCGTCTTCATCAGTGATGCGAAGTTTGGCAACAATTTCAGATTCAAAAAAGCTTTGGCGCTCTAAGCGCGATTTCAAAGTTTTTTTGTAATCAGCGATGTTGTAGCCCTGTTTTTTTAAATAAGTTTCTAACTCAGTTCTGTTCATCTGATTTTTTTTAGCCAGGTTACCCATTTCTTCGTTAATGCGTTCTTCAGTAAAAGATAGATTTTGGCGTTTAATTTCTGACTCGACTAATTTTTCGCGAATTAAATACTGTAATTGAATTGCGCGGCTAGATTTAAGATCTTCGATTTTATCATCTAATAACATTGTATCATCAATTGAGCCTTCTTTTTTTAAGCGTGAAGGAATTTCGTTAAGATCAGATTGTAAAACAGCTTCTGAACCAACGGTTGCGATAATCTTGTCGATCAATTCAGATTTTTTAGTGTTTTCTTTGGCAGGAGCAGCCGCTGAAATTGAAGAAATAGAAAGTATAAATGCAAGACAGATAAATAAGCGTTTCATGCTTTATTTATCTCTTTATTCTTCGCGGGTTTCAACGACCAAAGCGTCAATAGCAGCATTGTTTCTAAGTATTTTATAGCGCTTAATTTGTTCGTCTAACCAGGCTGAAAAGCGCGCAGATTCGCGAAGAGAAATGACCTCAGCTAAGATCTGCGGCTTGACCTCATCAAACAGGCGCTGAAACGACTGCTTGCGCTGAGTGACTTTAAACAAACGATAGCCTTCAGCGACCTGAATGGGACCAATAAGCTCGGATTTTTTAGAAATAAATAAAGGTTCAAGCGGAGACCCTTGAGCGCGTTCAATCCAGCCGTACTTCATTGCCGCGGAATTAGCCCGGTCTAGAGAGTATTCTTTAAACAAACTTTCAAAAGATGACTTACGGTAAAGTTTTTTAACTACGTCTGCTTGGTTTTCATCTTGTAGTAGAATGGATTCAGCATGCACGGATTCGTTTTGAAAATATTTAAGTTTATTGTTTTGATAATGGGCCTGTAGCTCTTCGGTGGTTGGCTTTGCCATTTCTTTACGAAGTTCAGCAAATAAAACATTTCGTTTCAAGCCTATTTCGACAGCCTTACGCCAATCTTGGTAAGATTTATTTTGCGAAGCGAGTTCATCGCGAAAATCTTTATCACTTGGAAACTGTGAAATTGTTTGTGCAAGTTCAGCTTCTAAAACTTTTGCATCGACGTGTAATTTTTTATCGGCAAACCATTGTTCAATTAAAGAATCGACTAAAAAATCAGAGGTCACCTTAGTTTTAAATGTTTTTAAAACTGAAGGATCTTTTGCCGACAAAGGATCAAGTTCTTTTAGGCGATTGGCTAAAGCCATTGAAAATTGGCTTAAGGTCATGGCGCGATTTTCAACCTGCAGCACGACTTTAGATTTTGTGTTGTAAGAAAAAAGATCGCAGCCTGACAGCAACGCCAGACATACAAAAAACCCCGCGACGGCGGGGCTTTTGCGGAGCAATAAATTTATCTGAGATTTACTCAACCAATTTAGAGTTAACATTTACAGGGTATTGCTTTTTTAATTTAGCGAAAAAATCATCGAATAAAGCTTTTCTTTTTTCGTCAAAAACCGCCATGCGGATTTCACGTTTTGTAGCTTCTTCGTATGAACGTTTGCCAGTTAATTTAAAGATATGAAATCCAAACGGAGTTTCTACTAAACCAGGAGTTACTTGGTTGATTTTTAATTTAAGTGCAGAATCATAGTACGAAGGCACTAAAGTTAAACGCGACTGCCAGCCGATATCACCACCTAAGTTTTTAGTTGTTAAATCATCAGAGTACAAACGAACTAATTCTTCAAATGGACGTTTTGATTTTAAAACTTCGCCTAAGATTTCAGTCGCACGTTTTTTAGCTTCTTCGCGCTGTTGAGCGGTAGCGCCTGGCTTAACTTCGATTAAAATATCTGAAACGCGAATTTGAGGATTTCTTGCGTAGTGTTCTTTCATCTCTTGGTCAGAAACTTTACTTTCCTGAACTTTTTGGCCTAATTCTTTTTCAAGTAAACCTTTGTAAAGCTCTTGGTTTAAACGGTCTTGAACCATTGGGTCTTTTTCTAGGTTACGCTTTTTAGCTTCTTGTAGACCAATTTCGTATCGAATCAGATCTTCTAAAAAAAGTTTGCGGCTTGGCATGTTAGTAATTACTTGCGAAGTCACTTCTTTGTACTTTTTGTTGAACTCATCTAGAGTGATTTTTTTATTTCCAACAGTTGCAACAACGTCAGAACCTTTTTGAGCAAAAGCCGATAAAGAAAAAGCTAGGCCTAATGATAAAATCCATTTCATGTCGTAATTCCTTTTAGACGATGTAGTAGTCCTATATAAAATGATAAGGACTGCCCGAGGACTCGACAATGATTTTAAGTTAATTTGGCCGATTGGCTGCGTGCAGCATGGATCTGATTTTTCAGGGAATTTGCCAATTCAGGAGATCGTGGATCAGTAGTTTTATCGATTGTGAAATTAAACTCTAACCACAACACCGTTAGCTGGGCGAAAGGCTTGGGAAGATAAGTTTTGTTCCATGATTTTGGAAAATGCCACGCGCGATCACAAGTAAGTGCGCCAGCAAAAATTGGCGCCTTCATTAAGCGAGCGATTTCAAACACACCGGGCTTTACTTCATAAATTGGACCCTTAGGACCATCAACAGCCATGCTGCAGTTTGAACCTTCTTTGCAAAACTTAAGTAAGCCCTTAAGTGCGGATACGCCGCCACGAGTAGCGGAGCCGCGCGAAGTTTTTGCGCCTAACAAATTAAGAACTGTATTCATCATCTCGCCGTCTTTTGACGTCGAAGTCATTGTTGCAATTTTATATCTTGAAGCTAATGAAATCAGAGCCAGCTCATCGCCGTGAAAATGCGCCAAGATAAAAGGTTTTTTTTCTTTCATCATGGTTTTCATAGAATCAGGTTCAATGATGCGAACTTTCCAGGTCATCGACAGTGTTCTGTAAATGACCCAGATAATAAAACCTAGAATAAGGCCGCGAATTTTATGCATTAAAAAATTAGTGGTGAAGAGCTTTTTTAAATTCTTCAGTTAGTTTTGGTAAAATTTCAAACGCATCGCCTACGATACCGTAAGTTGCTTTTTGAAAAATTGGAGCATTTGGATCACTGTTAATCGCAACGATCACTTTTGAACCACTCATGCCAGCTAAATGTTGAATCGCGCCAGAAACACCAACAGCAATGTAAAGAGATGGAGCCACTGTTTTACCAGTTTGACCAACTTGCATACTGTGTGGAACCCAACCAGCATCAACAACTGCGCGTGACGCACCAACTGTTGCACCTAAAACATCTGCTAAATCATTTAAAAGTTTAAAGTTGCCTGCTTCTTTTAAGCCACGGCCGCCAGAAACGATAACGTTGGCTTCAGTTAAATCTAATTTTTCTGAAGTGCCTTTAACGATTTGTTTAATAATTGTTTTTAAAGAAGGAGCTGCAAAAGTGTGCTCAGTTGCAGGAGCTGTTTTTGAAGTATCAGCAGCGCCAACAAGCAATTGATTTGCGCGCATTAAAACGATTTTAATTGCTGAGTTTTCAAAAGTGCCTGTGGCAAAAACTTTTCCAGCGTATAGTGGTTTTTTAACTTTTACATCATCACCAGAAATTGTGATTTCAGTGCCGTCAGAAATAACGCCAGCGTTTAACTTTGCAGCTACGCGCGGAAATAAATCTTTAGCTGTTGAACCAGCTGAAGCCAGAACGATCGTTGCACCTGTTTTTGTAATCACTTCAGAAACTGCAGCCGTAAACAATTCTGGGTTATACATGTCAAAAGAAGCATCTTTGATAAAATGGATTTCTTGAGCACCATGGTGAGCAAGTTCTGCGTTTGCAGTTCCAGCTTGCGTACCAAGAGCAAAACCTAAAACTGTGTGACCAGACTTAGCGGCAAATTGTAAAAGCTCTTGAGAGCTTCTTTTAAGTTTATTGTTTTGAAATTCAGCAAATACTAAAATTTTAGACATATCGGCTCCTACAACACTTTCGCTTCGTCGCGAAGAAGTTTAATTAATTCAGCAGCTTGTGCCGAAGCATCGCCAGTTAAAAGTTTAACCGCTGGTTTATCAGCAGGTAATGTGAACTGAACATATTTCACTTTTTGGTCAGTCGCAGCGATTCCTAAAGTTGAGAACTCAACTTCTTTGATCACTTTCTTTTTGGCTTTCATGATTCCAGGTAAGGATGCATAACGAGGCATGTTTAAGCCTTTGTTTGCAGCAATTAGTGAAGGGTTCATCATTTGCACAACTTCTTTAGCTCCGCCTTCAGCATCACGTTCAACTAAAACGCTTTCGCCTTGGTTTTCAAATTTTGAAACCACAGATGTATGAGGGATTGATAAAAACTCAGCCACCATTTGTGGAACTGAAGATTGGTTAGCATCAATGGCTAATTTTCCAGTGAAAATTAAATGGGCTCCGCCTTCAGCTTTAATTGTCGCGGCTAAAGCTTTGGCTGTAGAGATAGCATCTAATTTTTCATCAGCATTAATTACGATAGCTTCATCAGCGCCCATGGCTAAAGCAGTTCTTAATGATTCAACAGCGCGAGTTTTTGGTCCGGCAGTGATGGCCCATACTTGAGCTGTTGGATTTTTTTCTTTAAATTTTACAGCTTCTTCTACAGCAAATTCATCGTACGGGTTTAAAACCCATTTGATTCCAGCTGTGTCGATTCCATTTTGGTCAGCGGCAACTTTGATTTTTGTTTCAGTGTCTGGCACTTGCTTAATGCACACGAAAATTTTCATGCGAAATACCTCGTTTCGGCGAAGCCGAAGGATTAATATTTGTTTAATAAATGAACCCATTTGTTCTAGCGCAAGTGCCTGAAATCAGACAGTGAATTATAAAAATAACGTGACGCAAAATTTGGGCGGTAAAGTGAGGCGCAAAGTGACAATTTGTCGGCGCAAGGTTTATTGTAAGATGAAAACATTATGAGAAGGTGAAGTGTCTATGTTTGATTTCGTTAAATCGACAGTTGGTCGAAAATACATCATGGGAATCTCTGGCTTGGTGTGGATGGGTTTTGTGCTCGCTCACATGGCGGGAAACATGCTTATTCTAGTGAGCCCTGATTTGTACAATGCTTATGGCCATGCCATCGTTTCTAACAAAGCTGTGCTTTATGGTGCTGAATCAGTTTTAGTTTTAGCGCTGATCGTTCACGTAACAACGGCGATTTCATTAACAATTGAAAATCGTAGAGCCAAAGGAACTCGTTACGCTGTAAGCGCAAGCGGCGAAAAAGCCGCAACCCTGGCATCGCGAACTATGGGCATGCAAGGCTCTGTGGTTTTGGCCTTCATCATTTTACACTTAGCCACTTTTAAATATGGAACTCATTACGACACAACTGTAAACGGCGTACAAATGCGCGATTTACATCGTTTGATCGTGGAAGTGTTTCAACAACCTGGTTATGTGCTTTGGTATGTTGTAGCCTTAATTTTATTAATGTTCCACCTAAGCCACGGCGCGAGTTCAATTTTCCAATCTTTTGGTTTCTTAGAGAGAAAAATGCAAAAAGGTTTAAGAAAATTTGCATGGACTTACGCAATTATTGTTGTCGCTGGCTTTTTATCTCAACCCGCTTATGTATTTTTACTGAGAGGAAAATAATATGTCGTCTAAATTAGATAGCAAAATTCCTAGTGGCTCGATCGACCAAAAATGGACGAAACACAAGTTCGACATGAAGTTAATCAATCCAGCAAATAAACGTAAGCATTCGGTTATCGTTATTGGAACTGGTCTTGCTGGCGCGTCTGCGGCGTCGTCGCTGGGTGAACTTGGTTATAAAGTAAAAGCATTCTGCGTGCATGAATCTCCACGTCGCGCCCATTCAGTGGCGGCACAAGGCGGAATCAATGCTGCAAAAAATTATCAAAATGATGGCGATTCAGTTTATCGTTTATTCTATGACACTGTTAAGGGCGGAGACTTTCGTGCGCGCGAAGCCAACGTTCATCGTTTAGCAGAAGTGTCTGTAAACATTATCGATCAAGCTGTTGCTTCAGGTGTTCCATTAGCGCGTGAATATGGCGGCTTATTATCAAACCGTTCATTCGGCGGATCACAAGTATCACGCACGTTCTATGCGCGCGGACAAACTGGTCAGCAATTGTTATTAGGTGCGTACTCTTCAATGATGCGCCAAGTGGATTTAGGAACTGTTGAACTATACACTCGTCGCGAAATGTTAGATCTAGTTGTCATTGATGGTAAAGCGCGTGGCGTGATTGTCAGAAATTTATTAACTGGCGAAATCGAATCTCATGAAGCAGATGCTGTAATCGTTGCTTCTGGCGGATATTCAAACGTATTTTATTTATCAACAAACGCGATGGCGTGTGCGGTAACAGCTGCTTGGAAAGCTCATAAAAAAGGAGCGTTCTTCGCAAACCCTTGTTACACACAAATTCACCCGACTTGTATTCCTGTACACGGTGAAAACCAATCTAAACTTACATTGATGTCTGAATCATTACGTAATGACGGTCGTATTTGGGCGCCATTGAAAAAAGGCGACGCTCGCTTAGGAAATGATATTCCAGAATCAGAGCGCGATTACTTCTTAGAGCGCGTTTACCCAAGCTTTGGTAACCTGGCTCCACGCGACGTAGCTTCGCGCCAGGCTAAATACCGCGTTGATGAAGGTCACGGTGCTTTAGGTGAAAAATCAGTTTTCTTAGATTTCAAAGACAGTATTAAACGTTTAGGCGAAGATAAAGTAGCTGAGCGCTACGGAAATCTTTTTCAGATGTATGATAAAATCACTGGCGAAAATCCATACAAACAACCGATGAGAATTTTCCCAGCTCCGCATTACACAATGGGCGGCTTGTGGGTAGATTACAATCTTGAATCAACTATTCCTGGTTTATTCGTAGCTGGCGAAGCGAACTTCTCTGATCACGGTGCAAATCGTTTAGGGGCTTCAGCGTTAATGCAAGGTTTAGCCGATGGATATTTTGTATTGCCGTACACAATCGGTAACTACATCGCGAATACCAAGTTAGGTAAAGTTGAAACAACAAACGATGCGTTCAAACACGCGGCGAACGAAACACAAACTGAATTGAGCAAATTCTTAAGCGTTAAAGGTTCAAGATCAGTTGAATCTCTACATAAAGAACTTGGCCACATCATGTGGGAAAAATGCGGTATGGCTCGCGACAAAGCGGGTCTTACAGAAGCTATTTCTAAAATTCAGAACTTACGTAAAGAATTCCATTCAAATGTTAATGTTCCTGGCGAAGCTAAAGGCATTAATAATGAATTAGAAAAAGCAGGCCGCGTAGCAGACTTCATCGAGCTTGGTGAATTAATGTGTCGTGATGCCTTAACTCGTGAAGAATCTTGCGGCGGTCACTTTAGATCTGAATATCAGGTTGATGGTGAAGCAAAACGTGATGATGAAAAATTCTGTCACGCAGCTGCTTGGGAGTGGAATGGCTCTGCAGATAAAGCACAGAATCGTCACCAAGAAGAACTAACTTTCGACAACGTCCATTTGGCGACACGTTCGTATAAATAGGCTGAGGAATATATGGGAATTGCAAAACCAACGATCAATTTAAAATTAAAAGTTTGGCGCCAAAAAAACAGTAGCTCTAAAGGCGAATTTAAAAATTACGACGCAAAAAACGTATCTCCAGATGCGTCTTTCTTAGAGATGTTAGATGCTGTAAATGAAGAGCTGATCAATAAAAACGAAGAGCCAATTTTATTCGACCATGACTGCCGCGAAGGTATTTGTGGAAGCTGCGGTTTCATGATTAACGGAAACGCGCACGGCCCACAAAAATCAACAACTGTGTGCCAGTTGCACATGCGCGCTTTTAAAGATGGTGAAACATTAGTGCTAGAACCATGGAGAGCATCTGCATTTCCAATTCTAAAAGACTTAGTTGCTGATCGTTCAGCTTTTGACCGCATTATTAAATCTGGCGGCTACATTTCTGTAAACACGGGTAATGCTCGCGATGCAAATAACATTTTAATTCCAAAACCAGACGCTGATGAAGCTATGGCTTCTGCAACCTGCATTGGTTGTGGTGCGTGCGTTGCTTCTTGTAAAAATGCTTCTGCCGCCCTATTCACTTCTGCAAAAATTCAACATATGGCATTGCTTCCGCAAGGTAAAGTTGAGCGCGCTCAACGTGCACTTGATATGACAGAGCAAATGGATGCTGAAGGTTTCGGAGCTTGCTCTACAACAGGATCATGTTCTGTGGCTTGTCCGAAAGATATTTCATTAATTAATATCGCGACAATGAATCGCGAATTATTAAAAGCTACGATCACAAAACAAGAAGAACATTCTGGTGGCGGCGACGGCTAGTGAAAGACTTTATTAAGATCTTTTTAGTTTTAATTACAGTAGTAGTGGCCTTTGTATTTGGCCGCAGCTACGGCGAACAATCGATCTTAGAGTCTAAAGAATTTAAAGATAACAAAAGCAGTCAGGCTGAAAATGCACGCGCCGAAGAAGAACTGAAACTTATGAAAGATAAGTTTCAAAGCTTACTAGATAGCGCGGATTTAAAAAAAGCCGACGAAGTTTACGGTAAAATGATGACTTTGTTTTTAGTCGATCTTGGCCTACGCATTTCAGAGCAACAGCAAAAAGATTTAGACGCTGGCAAGTCACAACTCTTAATTTGTGCGGCTCAATCAGGGCAATCCCCAGCTATAAAACCGCCCCAAGCCCCGGCTCAAGCTTCTATTCCTAAAACATTGCCCGAAGAAGCAGAAGAGGCTCCTAAAGCACCGAAGTTTTCTCAAGTAGCGCCCGGGCGATTTAAATCTACAGAATGGACTCTTGTTAATAGCAACTCAAATTCAGAAATTTTAAAAAATCTTGAAAAAGTAAAGTTAACTAATATAGATGCTTTCTTGGTCGCGGCTCCTGAAACGCCATTTTCAAATTTACAAAAATACTATGGAACATTTCGCGGCCGTGTAGCTGCCGTTGATGGTTCAAATTATGGTTCATTGGTTATGACGATTGGTCCGCATGCAGAAAAAGCCGATAATGTTTCTGGTGAAGTGCAATTTTATCGTGGTGGCAAAGCCGAATCGACGTCTACTTTCAATGGCGCCACTTGGGGGTATACACCGACGGGTTACCAAGGAAATATGGTTAGCATGGGTGGAAGATTTTTACAGATTTATAAAATTGAATCCGCAGATAAAATTGCCGGAAATTTCTATGAACGTCTTCCCAACGGCACAACAAAACTTATCGGAAGCTTTGTTTTAAATCGTACTGATCGTATTTAGTTTTCTATACAAGTCGGCAATTCATCAGCAGAAAATTTAAGAACGACATCTTTATCTAAGGGCAAAACCGTTTTGCTTGAATTATATTTTTGTATAACTTTAACGCCCGCGACTCCAACTGATAAATTAGAAAACGAACCCCCGCGTAAAACTTCCTGTTTAATTTCTAGATATGGAAACCCAGAAAGTAGCGTAGAGTCTTGTAAAGCTTGTGTGGCGCGCATTTCAAAAGAACCAGAAAAATCTTTTTTGGTTTCATGAGTAACTACATCAATAACGTTCATCGGGCGGTATCCCTTAGTCATTAAGGCTTCAGTGATTTCGTCAGGCGTGGTGTTTGGAACAATTAAACTGCAACCTTTCACTTGGTAAGCCCCGATTTGACTGGCGAAAGCCGAAAGTGAAATTAAGCAACTGGCCACGATATAAAATTTAAATAAATTTTTCATACATAGAGAGGGTGCAAAAAGCCTCGCGTTTTTGAATCGCATATCGCTGAGGTGAATGTACCATTTTGAGACGGCTCACTAATGACACGACAGCCACAGCCGCAACTTGTTACACAGATTTAAATTTATTTTTAAACTTACTAACCTTTAAAAATCGCGTCATCCGTCTCACTTACGTACGTTAGTTCAGGAAGAACTAAACACAACGATGATTTGCACCCTGACAAAAGTCTACATTCCTGGACCTATTCTGACGAAGAGAATCATAGGTAGGGTGCAAATGAAAAAAGCCAGCGATTTATTGAAAGAAATGGGATTCAACCAAAATGCCCCCGTTGCAACGCAAGAAGCATTTTTGAAACATCTTATCAAAGCCGCTACGGGAGCCAATGTTGTGACTCCGACCGAGAAAAAAATTATCCAAGAAAACCCCGATAAAATCGTACAATTTCCGAAACAATTATCTTTTGATTTTGTCGACGAAGAAAACTTAGCGCCTGCGAAAAAATCCAAAAAGGCGTAACAATAAATTTTATTAAATGCTAGTTTTCCCCTAGCCGTTTTGCCAGTTTCAGTCTGGAACCAACAACTAGACTGTTTAGTAAACAAGCACGTGCTAATATTTTTCGTAAGTTAAGGGGAAACACCACCATGAAAAAGAATTTTTCTAAAGTAGGCGCAGTAGCGGCGACAATGATGTTAGCTATCACTGCAAACGCAAAATTTACAACTGAGTCTGTACCGGGCGAATTTGTTGTAAAATTAAAACCAGGAATGATGCGCTTATCAACGCAATCACTTTCTACACAGCTTAATGGGTTTGTAACTCAAAAGATTTCTGGACAAGACATTGTCGTAGTTAAAAAAGCTGTATTTCAAACTAATGATTCAGCAATTAAATCATTAAATGAAAATCCAATGGTTGAGATCGCAGAACCAAATTTCATTTACAAAATTAACAAAGCTCCAACTGATCCAATGTATTTACAAACTTGGGGTTTAGGTAACGTTGGCCAGGCAGATCCAAAAAATCAAGTTGGTGTTGCTGGAATCGATATCAATGCAGAGCGCGCTTGGGAAATCCAAACAGGAACTCGCGAAAAGATTATTGCGATCATCGATACAGGTATTGATCACACTCACCCTGATTTAGTTGATAATATGTGGCAAAATGAAGCTGAAGCAAACGGAACAGCTGGCGTAGATGATGATAACAACGGTGTTGTTGATGATATCTATGGTTACAATGCTATTAATAATTCTGGTAATTCAAAAGATGACCAAGGTCACGGTTCTCACTGTGCCGGAACAATCGGAGCTCGCGCAAATAACGGTATCGGCGTTGCTGGTGTAAACTGGAATGTTCGCATGATGTCAGTTAAATTTTTAGATGCTGGTGGATCTGGTTCTTTAGCTGATGCTATCAAAGCTATCGACTACGCAACTAAAATGGGTGCGCATGTAATGTCGAACTCTTGGGGCGGCGGCGGATTTTCGCAAACTCTATTAGATGCTATCGAACGTTCAAATGCAGCTGGCGCGATCTTTATCGCAGCAGCAGGTAATGAGTATAACAATAATGATAACTCACCTACTTACCCATCTACATACCAAGCAACAAACGTAATGTCGGTTGCAGCGATTGATAATCGTGGTGCTAAAGCAGATTTTTCTAACTATGGTAAAAAGACAGTTCATTTAGGAGCTCCTGGTGTGAATGTTATGTCGACTACTGGTGGTTCTTATAAATCTTACTCTGGAACTTCAATGGCAACCCCACACGTTGCTGGTGTTGCCGCTTTATTATGGGCAAATGAGCCAAACTTAACTGCTGCTGAAGTAAAAGCAAGATTAGTTGCTACGGTTAGACCTTTAGCTTCTATGAAAGGTAAAACTAGAACTGGCGGTATGGTTGATGCTTACGGTGCTTTAACAAACACACAAGCTCCACCTGATGCAAATGATCCATCTAACTGGGCAACAGTTTCTATGGATTTCAAATCTGAGTCTCCGTACAAACCAAACACAAACCAAGTGTTTGAAGTTTCGGTTCCGGGCGCGAAAGAATTCGCAGTTTACTTTGAAAAATTTAATGTTGAATCTGGCTATGACTTCGTAACTATTTACGATTCAAAAGGAACTAAAGTTCAAACCTTAACTGGTTCATTAGACGAGTCTTTTTCAATGACGATTACTGGCGAATCAGCTCGTATCGAATTTAAATCAGACAAATCAGTTGAAAAATCTGGTTGGACAATTACAAAAGCTGCTTACAGACAGTAATTTAATCCGATTAGTTTGTTTGCTGGATTTACGAATAGTTTTTCCAGCGAAATTCAGATAAATTCGAATTCAAAAAAATTGCAAAGCTAAAACTTTGCAATTTTTTTTTGCACGAAGCAGGTTGAAAGTATGAAAAAACATATTACACAACTCGTTCTTGTTTCAATAATGATATTTACGCAAAGCTGCGCCGACTATGGACTTGGCGGTAACACAGATACAGCCAACACCCTAATGACCAAACCCTATCCGCCATTAGAATCTTCTGACGGTAATATTAAGTTATTTCGAAGCCAAAGATTTTCTATACAGGACTTCCGGAGAGCTTTTTAAACAAAGTCCTCTCTAGGGGAAAAATAGGTGTTATATTTAAAACTTCACCAGGAGTTAAGTATGAAATTTATTTCAGTATTAGTATTAACGGTTTTCATCACAGGTTGTGCGACCACTCAAACTTCAGCATCGCGCCAAGCGGCTCAAACAATGCCGCAACATTTTAGCGCGGAAGGTTTTGCCTTGGTTGATTTAACAGATGTTGTTGTTATGAATAACAACTCAAAAACAAATGATCTATCAGTTCAAGTTGGCGTAGTTAAAGAAGTCGATGAGTGGTTATATAAAATGTTAGAAAAAGAAACTGGTGCAGACTCGCTTCTTTCAAGAATTTACTACGCTCCCGCAAAAGATGGTTCTGAAACTTATGTGGTCATTTCCAAAGTCATGACTAATTTTAATTTAAATATTGTGAAAAGTGTTAAAAAAGGTAAAAAAAACAATTCTTACAACAACGGTTTATGAAATCGTAAGCGCTAACCAACAAAATTTAGAAGTTGTTAAAGACGCGCAAAACTCACCGGAAGGCTTTACAGTTTTCAACGGTGCAAAAAATCTATTTCCGTTTTAAAACTTTAATCTCTACGTAGACGACCAATAGGATAATAACAATTTCGGCAGTTAAAAATGTTTTGCCAAGTGAAGTTATACGCTCGCGAAACAAAATTAGGGCTGCCGAAATTAAACAGTAAAACAAATTGGCAGAAATGATCGTTATCAACATCCACGGTCGAATCTTAGGAACGAAAAAATAACAGCTTAAAGAATATAAGGCATACGCCGCTGGCAACATCGCCAAGCTTTGCAATAGCGACACGTTAATTCCAAGAAACAAAGAATAACGAACAAGAATAAGCCCCGTAAAGCAAGCACTAAGAATCGCGCCGATTCCATCCAATAGAAAAATATTTTTTTGATTTAAACGCACGCTACTGATGACGACTTAAAAAGTCGCGAAGTTTTAAATTTAGAAATTCTGGAAAATCCAACTGACAGCAGTGTGATCCATAGGGCACTAAAACATATTCTGCCCCGTGAATTTGATCGACCAATTCTTTTTGATAACTTGGTGGAGTTAAAAAATCGCGATCGCCGGCAATCACTAAGGCAGGTTTATCGATAGAATGTAAAATTCTTGTGCCATCAAAACCTAATAATTGTTCAAACAATCTAAAAAATAACGGAAGTTCTAGTCTTGAAACTCCCCGCCCGTACATTTCGATATCTTTAAATTGCGTAAGTTTTATATTAAAACCGCCAGATAATGCGGCCACTTGAAAAGCGACGGGATTATCAATCATGGCTCTCCATAGCGCATTCCATAGGTCAGGGGCTTTGGTGTGTTGAATTTTTAAAAATTGAAAAAGTGGCTCTACGAACTCTAAACCAAAAAGTTTTTTCAACGGGTTTCTGGCAAAACCATTAATGAATGTTAAAGTTTTAAAAATTTCAGGAAACTGTTCAAAAGATTTTAATTGATAAGGAACACCAAAACTGTGACCGACCACGTGGGCACTTTTATGACCTAAATGATTGATTAACCCCTTAAGATCAAAAGCTAAATGTTCAAAGGTCATGTTATCAAGATTTCTTACCGGCACACTTTTGTGATGACCGCGAATATCAAACAAAATCACCTGATGCGTGCGCGAAAAAAATTCGACTTGTGGGTGCCAGTGATTCATTAAACAAGCGATGCCGTAAATAAAAACAATAGGTTCGCCTTTGCCATGAACTTCGTAATAAATCGGAGTTCCATCCATGGCTTCATAGTATCCAGTTTTTTTCTCAATAAATTGTGCACTCATTTTAAAATCGAAAGCTCCACTACGTTGGCTCCAAACATCACACGATCTCCAGTTTCGATGGGATGTTGTGTGAAGGCTTTGCCATTGATAAGTATCTTATCACCGCAAAGAGTTTCGATGTAAGCTGTTTCGCCGACCTGAAAAAATTTGGCAATTTGTCCGGGCTGGGTGGGGTCTTTTATGTTTAAATCTAGGCTATTAAAACCCATGGTTCTTGGACCATAACTGAGCGTGTAGAATTCGTCGGTTTGTGGACCTGATAAGAAAGTTAGGCGCACGGGGTATAAATAGAAGAAAAACTCGGTTAAAATGGGCTCCCAGCTGTCAGATTCTAAAAATTCTACTAAGGATTCTTCCCAGGTGGTAAAACTAGATTTAGGCTTTTCGATCACCTTAAAACCCGTCTGTCCCATATGAAAAATCAGCCCATTAATTAAGCTAAGCGACACCCCTTCAGATGAACCAGCGCGAATTTTATTGCCGTCTAAGGCTCTGATTTTCCATAAGAAATTTGGATCTAGATAGATTTCAGCGTGCACCGACGCCATTTCGGGATCGCCGAAATAGCCCGACGAGAAAACGTAGTTCTCGCGCATGGTTATAATCTGTCCTTTGTGGTGTCCGTCTAACACCTGCAATGCCAATTTCATAAAATTATCTTAGGGCCTAGATCAAGCCTTGTCTACGACTACGGAAGCTGCTAAACCAGTTGAACATTATAAGTCATCCTTGCTCCCCGATAGTCGGTGGAGCTTTAACCGGAAGGAATATCCATGGATCTTAAGACAGACCTTAAGCGTCCGTATGAGGTTGTTATCCTCATGCACCCAGACGCAAACTTAGAAGAGCAAAAAGCTCTTTTCAACAAAAACAAAACAACAATCACTAGCTTTAAAGGCTCTGTGCACTCAGTAGAAACTTGGGGCAAAAGAAACTTAGCTACACCGATTGGAAAAATTCGTAAAGCTGTGTTCTTTCACTCAGTTTTCGAAGCTAATCCACAAGCGGTTATGGAGATTGAACGTACTATGCGTATCAATGATAAAGTTTTACGCTTTATGCATACACGCTTAGATGAACGTACTTCTACTGCAAAACACTTAGAAGCTTTCAAAAAAGGCTTAGCTGAGTCAGCTGCAAAAGAAAAAGAACGTGAAGCAAAAGCACAACTTCGTCGTCAGGCAGCTCAACAAGCTCGCATGGAAAGACAAGACGAAGAGTAGATAGAACATGCTGCCACAACAAGCCTCAGACAATAAAAAATATTTCTTACTAGCGGCAGTTTCTGCTGCTATGAGCATTATTTTTTCAATCATGAGTGCTCCGTTTATTCGTGTGTTAGCAGCAACTAAATCCAAAATTTTTTGGTTGGTTGGATTAGTTTTTGTGACTTCATTATTTTTTCTAAAGATGAACCTGGTCGCAATTTATGTAGGGGCAGTTTGGATGACTTTAGGCCTTTACAGTGAATTGGAAAAAAAGGGCATCACGTGGAAAAAATCAGGCGCCTTATCGGTTTTTGCCGGTATGTTGTTTGGAGTAATCGCATTTCTCTCAATTACGAAGTGGTCTGTTGATCATCAGTTATACAAAGAGGTAATCGATCCACTCATGGCTTCATTAAAACAAGTTTTACCCGATGAAAATTTCGAAAACAAAGCCGTAATGATGTTTATGCCGGGATTGCTGGCTTCTGCATTGATCAGCTCTTTAGCTGTTTCACTTGTATTTGAAGCACAAATCTTCAAAGTTTTTCAGATTAAACGTGAAAAACTGGCTTCGGGACTTAAATGGTTAGAATTTCGATTACCTGATATGTTTATCTGGATATCGTTATTTGCATTTTTATTTTCAGCAGTAGAAACACCATTTCAATTTCTTCAAGTGATCGCCATTAACTTCGCGGTTATCAGCATTGTGAGCTTTTTCTTTCAAGGGATTTCAGTTTTCGAATTTGCTACACGAATTTTCAGATTAGGCAGAATAACAAAAGTGTTACTTTATCTTTTAATTATCACATGGGCGCTACCGGTAGTGACAATCCTAGGATTTGCCGATTACTGGGTGGATTTTCGCCGACATATGAGAAAAAAGATTAAAGTAGCTTAAGCCGTGCCGAAGGCACGTAAAAGGATTTTACAATGAAAGTAATTTTACAAAAAGACGTTAAAGACTTAGGAAAAGTTGGCGATCTAGTTAACGTTTCTGCAGGTTTTGCTAGAAATTTATTATTCCCACGCAAATTAGCTGTTGAAGCTACTGAAACTCGCGTGAACGAATACAATCACTTAAAACGCGTTGCTGATTCTAAAAAGAAAAAAGCAGCTACAGAGCGCCAAGCGTTCTTAGCAAAAATTAAAGGTACAACTGTTACTTTTAAATTAAACGCTGGTGATGGCGATAAACTTTTCGGAACTGTTACAACTTCTGATATCTCTAAAGGCCTAGGCAAATTAGGTTTTTCTGTAGACAGAAAAGACATCGTTCTTGAAGAGCAAATCAAAGTATTAGGAACTCATAAAGCAGTTATCAAGTACAGCGAAGGAATGGAAGCTCCAATCCAAATCTCTGTAGAACGCGCTTAATAGTTTTTAACTCGAGATTAAGAACCACCAAAGGGCTGGCACCGCAAAGTGTCGGCCCTTTTTTATTCGCTTAACTCAATAGCAGTGGTACATTGAATCCCTATGAACAGGGGGCTTGCCATGACAAAGCTTTTCGTAATTTTAGGTCTTATTTTTTCGACTCAAGTATTTGCTAAAAAAACAGAGGGTGCAGTTATAACTCAGGTTGTACCAAGCGAGATCGTTTTAACAGTTAAAAAAGGTTATCACTTCAATGACAAGGCTCCGGCAAGTGTTGTGTTTGATGATTTAGAAGCTAAACATAAACCCCTCATTAAAACTGAACAAAAATTCACTTTTAAAGTTTTAGAAAAAGCTAAAGTAGCAAAACTTAACTACTACGTTTGTGATGATGCAAAAACAGTTTGTGAATCTCATGATCAAACTGTTGAGTTGACTGCAAAACGTGCAGCAACTGATGCGGCCCCATATGATCGCGCAGTGGCCTCTGATGCTCCGGTAAAAAAATACGATAAAATCACGCTATTAAAGTTTTCGGCGCCTTGGTGCCCGGCGTGTATTCGTTTAAAATCAGAAACAATGAATAAACCACAAGTTCAAGCGTTGCTAAAAAAAGCCAACCTAGTTGAAATCAATATCGATTTAGTTGAAAGCGAAAAAATTTCTGAACTATACGGTGTTAAAGCAATTCCGACAGTGATTTTAGTCAACGAACAGGGTGAAGAATTAAAACGTTGGTTAGATTATCAACCAGTAAAATCTTTTGCAGCAGAATTACAAACAGCACTTAAAGAAACACAATCAATCAACCAATTAACGGCAAAAGCCGAAGCTGGTGACGAAAAAGCATCAACAACTTTGGCGTACAATTCTTATAGTAAAATGCAGTGGAAAGACGCTGCCAAATGGTTTTCTTTTGCAAAAGGTGCCAAAGAATTAAATTACAAATTATCTTCTGAAATTGCATTAGCTCAAGATGATTTGGGTGATTCAGCAGAATCTAAAAAAGCTTACCTACAAGCACTAGAAAAAGGGTTTACACTTTCATCTTCAGTTTTAGATCAAACTCGCTGGAAGCTTGATTATTTAGAGCAGTTAAAAGAACAAGAAAGACCAATTGAAACAGATGCGATCAAAGCTTTACAGTTTCAATTAGCAGAAGTAAAAAACAATAAAGACTTAAAAGGTTTATTCGCAAAATCGACTTTAGGTGATGCCGAAAACTTTGAAAAAGCAGAAATTATAGATATGACTGCCCGTCTTTTTAAAATCACTGACGACAAAGAAAACACTAAAAAAACTCAAGCTGAATTAGCCCAAGCAGTTGATAAAGTTAAACTTTCAACAAAGCTGCCAGGCCAAATGATTTCTGCAATTTGGTATTATGGCCAAGCGGGAACTCCGGAAAAAGCAGAATCACTATTAAAGCAATTAATTAAAGCGTACCCAAAAACTTATGTGTACTACCAACGGTACGCGAGCTTTTTAACAAAACAAAAACGTCACGAAGAAGCTTTGGCGAACGCGAATTTAGCCTTAGAATTTAAAGAAGGTAACGAGCCGCAATTAAGTTTGGCAAAAATTAAAATCTTAAAAGAACTAGGTAAAAAAGACGAAGCGATCGCTTTAATCGATAGCACGTTAAAAATTACTGAAGCGTATCCGACGAAATACAAAAGAACGCAAACGGCATTAGTTGATTTGAAAAAGACGCTAACAACAGCGACAAAATAATTTACCAACTCGACGCCACAGTAACCGTCTATTAAAAACATCAGACCTAGGTCACTGTGGTTTTAACAAAATTTGTGATCCTTACATTTAGCGAGTAAACTTTATTTATAGCTATGTGAAGGAGTCACAAATGAAAATGTTATTAGTTTCAACCACGGCACTTTTTTTATTCTTTTCTTGTGCGCAAACACAAAATAAATCAGATCGACAGACAGCTAATGAAGCTGACATGACTTACCAACCAGAAGTTGCGACAAAATCAAATCAACAAGAAGTGGCAGAAAATCTGATCTGTCGTCCGGCGCCAACTGTTCCTGCCAGTGCGCACGAGCTAATTATTAAAGTTCACTTAGATCAGCCGATCGCTCACTTAGCCGAAGTTCTTGTGGCGGGTGATACGAAATCAACAGGACATGTTTCGGTTTATACAAAATCTGTAGGACAAGAAGCGCAATTGCAATATTCAGCGCCAACACGTTTTGCTAAAGAGCCGACGGCTTTTAGTTCAGAATTACGCGGATCAATGGCGATTCCAGGCGCAATAGATGCTGGCTGGATACACATTGTTCCGAATATGAAAAAAGGTTACTTCGGTTTTGGAGGATATAAATATTCTGGAGGCTATAAGGGCGCAGTTTATTTATCTAAGCTTGGACAAAGCTGGTACCAAACTGAAAGTTTAAACTGCGAAGTTAAATAATATTACTGAACGCGCTCTGGTGAGGTTCCATAAAACACCTCATCAATGTAGATTAGAAGGCACTGGCGAAGATCTTCGACAGTCATGGTATCAGGATCAAGCTCAAGCGCACGAATCGCCGCAAAAAGCTCGGTCTCAATAGTATCTTTATCCATTTTTGCTGCTTGAGAAAAAACCTCTATAACTCGACTCACATTCGCCTCCGTGCTTTTGTGGGTTGTCTGTGTGAAAAGCCCTATCCATGGGCTTTTTAGGTTGATCAACATTCATTGATTGTTCCTATTGCTCAGACAGTTTTATTCGACCACTGGGTTATTATTGTTTCAATTTTTTTACGTCACCCGACATTTTTTTAGACTTTAGTTGGCCAAGGCCAATATCTAGCTTTTGGAGATGTTGGGGCTTAAAAAAGGGGCAGAACTGGATCCCTATAAAATTTTCTCGATAGAGGTAGCCTTGACAGAGCAAAACGGCTACACATATTACCTCTTGATTAAACAATAAAATAGGGAGGCTTTCCATGGCTAAAGAATTAGGCGTACGCCCATTACATGACAGAATTTTAGTAAAAAGAACTGCAGAAGAAGACAAAACTGCTGGCGGATTATTTATTCCAGATTCAGCAAAAGAAAAACCTCAACGTGGCGAAATCGTAGCTGCGGGTAAAGGTCGCATTACTGAAGACGGTAAAGTTTTACCTTTAGAAGTAAAAGTTGGCGATAAAATCTTATTTTCTAAATACGCAGGTACAGAAATCAAATTCGACGGATCAGAATTCTTAATGATGCGCGAAGAAGACGTTCTTGGAATCGTTCAGTAATTACTGAACCAATAAATTTTTTAAATTAATTAAAACGAAGGAAATATACATGAGCAAAATCTTAATTTTCTCTGAAGACGCTAGAACACACATCTTAAAAGGTGTTAACACTTTAGCAAACGCTGTTAAAGTTACTCTTGGACCTAAAGGTCGTAACGTAGTTATCGACAAATCTTTTGGTTCACCACTTATCACTAAAGATGGTGTTACTGTTGCTAAAGAAATCGAATTAGAAAATAAATTCGAAAACATGGGCGCGCAAATGGTTAAAGAAGTTGCTTCTAAAACTAATGACGAAGCTGGTGACGGTACAACTACTGCTACAGTATTAGCTCAAGCTATTTACCGCGAAGGCGCTAAATTAGTTTCTGCTGGTCATAACCCAATGTCTATCAAACGTGGTATCGACAAAGCTGTTGGTATTATCATTGAAGAATTAAAAAACATGGCTAAACCTGTTAAAGGTTCAAACGAAGTTGCACAAGTTGGTGCGATCTCTGCTAACAACGATAAAGAAATCGGTACTATGTTAGCTAACGCTATGGAAAAAGTTGGTCGCGAAGGTGTTATCACTATCGAAGATTCAAAAACTGCGAAAACAGAAGTAACAACTGTTGAAGGTATGCAATTTGACCGTGGTTACTTGTCTCCATACTTCGTAACTAACGCAGAAAAAATGGAAACTGTTTTAGAAAACGCATACGTATTAGTTTACGATAAAAAAATCTCTTCTATGAAAGACATGTTAGGCGTTCTTGAAGCAGTTGCTAAACAAGGCCGTCCACTTTTAATCATCGCTGAAGATGTTGATGGCGAAGCATTAGCTACTTTAGTAGTTAATAAATTACGTGGCACTTTACACGTATGTGCTGTTAAAGCTCCGGGCTTTGGCGATCGTCGTAAAGCTATGTTAGAAGACATCGCTATCTTAACAGCTGCACAAGTTATTTCTGAAGACCTTGGAATGAAACTTGAGCAAGCTAATGCGACTCACTTAGGTATCGCAAAACGCATCGTTGTTGATAAAGACAACACGACTGTTATCGATGGTAACGGTAAAAAAGCTGATATCACAGCTCGCGTTAACCAAATCAAAGCTCAAATCGAAGAAACTACTTCTGACTACGACAAAGAAAAACTTAAAGAGCGCTTAGCTAAATTAGCTGGCGGTGTTGCAGTTATCCACGTTGGTGGCGGTTCTGAAGTTGAAATGAAAGAGAAAAAAGCCCGCGTTGAAGATGCATTAAATGCAACTCGCGCAGCTGTTGAAGAAGGTATCGTAGCTGGTGGTGGTACTGCTTTGCTACGCGCTTCTCAAGCTATCGTAAAAGCTAAATTCTCTGAAGAAGAGCGTTTCGGTGCTAACATCATCAAACGTGCTTGCGAAGAGCCTGTTCGTCAAATCGCTACAAACGGCGGTCTTGATGGCGCTATCGTTGTGAACAATATCTTATTAGATAAATCTATGAACTACGGTTACAACGCATTCTCTGATGAATACACTGATCTATTAAAAGACGGCGTTATTGATCCAGTTAAAGTTGTTCGTTGTGCATTAACAAACGCAGCTTCAGTAGCATCATTGATGTTAACTACTGAAACTATGATTGCTGACGCTCCGAAAAAAGATACTGGTGGCGGTATGCCAGGCGGTGACCACGGTATGGGTGGCATGGGCGGCATGATGTAATCCCTCGGGAGTACATTATTCTACTTAAAATTCAAAACCCAAGGTCTAAAAGCCTTGGGTTTTTTTATGTCTAAAGTTAATTTTGTATTTTGATAATTTGAAACAAAGAGCACTTGTTGCTTTGTAACTGAAAAGGAATACTGATTAGCTTCGCTGCGATGCTGGCCGCTTTTCTTAACTGTAAAATTGAATAATCGTACGGATTATCAAAAATATCAGCGTTAATTACGCCAAATTCTTTCATTTCATCGAGATCAAATTCAGTTAAGAGTTTAAAATCAGAATACTTAATACCTATATTCGCAGGAGAAACAGACAGTGATAATCCCAGCGCTCCCCCGACTGAATCACAGCCCGTTAAAGAGGTTCGCAAAATATCTGAGAGCAGTTGTAATTGATAAAATTTATTCTCATATAAAAAATCACCGAGTTCCTGAGAATTTAAATAAGCTAGAAGCTCGCTCGATAAGGATTTTCTAGAGCGTACAAGCCGCGCGATAAGGTCGTTCAGCTGATTAGAAACTCTTTGAGATGAATTACCGCGTTTTGATAATACTTGATGAGCGATGCCGTATAAGAACAATAAACCTGCTGAGTTTGCTTTTTCTGCTAAAGATGCGACTTCGCGAGATAGCCCCACAGCAGATAATTTTTTAGTTTTTATGGCGTAGTTAAGTCCCGCACTAAATTTAGGATAATTAACACCAATATTATAACTTGCAGCCGCACCCGCAGGCACCCCGAGCGCCTCAGCACTTACACCGGCAAAGGCTCCTAAAAAGCCGCCGTTATAGTGATCGTTAGATTTACAAGAAAGCGTTTTTCCAACAGATAAATCGATTCCGACACCAATATCGGTGCGTGCCGAAACGCCGGGTGCACAAAATACACCGATGTTTTTTTCATGCACTGCAAATTCGACCATTTTGCTTACGCCAACACCTACAAAGGCTTCGGCAGATATTCCAACGGCAACGTGTTCAATGGCATGGCCTGTGTGATCAATAAGGTTATTTTTAATAGAACCGATTTTAGTTAACATTTCACGAAGTTTTGATTTGTTGGTAATATCCGCAAAGATTTCTGGATTTAATTCAACGATTTCTAATTTTTGCTGATATTCAGCTAGTGCTTCTGACGAAGTTTTTCTTTCTTGTTCTGATTTGGAAAAACTTGCGCAGTTCTGCAGAAATAAAATACCAATAAAGAGAGTAAAGATCTTTTTCATAATTCAACGCTCCATCTTTATTTTATCTCGATGTGAATTTGGATATAAACCGATTTTATTTAGGTCTAGACTTATGTAGGACCAGCCATAGGCACAAAACTTTTTAGCAGAAGTAAATCAAATCAAATAAAGCGCGATACTGAAATATTGAAAAATACTTCCGCCCATTACGAATAAATGCCAGATGCCGTGAAAGTGTTTAAATTTTTCGTCCTGAACAAAAAAGAAAACGCCGACAGTATAAAACATTCCGCCAATGGCCAACAAAGCTACACCGGGCGCGGGCATTGCTAACATTAAATCTTTAATAGCAAAAATGATGAGCCAACCCATGATCAAATAGATGAATAAAGATGGAATTCTGGTTTTTTTAGCTATGGTGAATTCACACATAATTCCGACAGCGGCCAAGCTCCAGATGATTCCAAAGATCCACCATCCGACAACGCCTTTTAAAGCCACGAGAGTGAATGGTGTATAAGAGCCTGCGATAAATAAATAAATCGAGATGTGATCTAATTTTTGTAAGATAGCTTTAGGCCTAGGACCAGGAACGCTATGATACAAAGTTGAAACACCGTACAATATGATTAACATAGCGCCATAAATAATAGTGCCGGTAATTTTAATAGCATCGCCTTGAACTACAGCTAAAGTAATCAACACAGAAGCACCGGCGACTGCTAATAACAAACCAATTAAATGAGAAATGCTGTTAAAGCGTTCGCCGTGATAAATATTAAACTCCTTGGTACATGCGATCTTCGAATGCGGTCAGTGCAGCTTTTGCGCCTTCACCCATCGCGATCACAATTTGCTTAAATGGCGTAGTCGTAACATCGCCAGCCGCATAAATGTTTTTAGCAGAAGTGCGACCTTTACTGTCTACTACAATTTCGCCGAACTTGTTAGTCTCAACGATATCTTTAGCAAATTGACTATTAGGTAATAATCCAATTTGTACGAACACGCCTTCTAAGGTTTCAGATTCAACAGTGTTGGTGTTGCGATCTAAATATTGTAAGGCAGTCACTTGTTGGCCATTGCCGATAACTTCGGTAGTTTTTGCCGAAGTTATAATTTTAGCATTAGGTAAAGATTTAAGTTTTTCAACTAACACAGCGTCTGCTTTTAGTGTGTCGTTATATTCAAACAACACCACTTCGCTAACAATACCTGCTAAATCAATCGCCGCTTCTACGCCAGAGTTTCCGCCGCCGATCACTGCGATTTTTTTACCTTTATAAAATGGACCATCACAGTGTGGGCAAAATGCGACGCCGCGACCAAGATACTCTTTTTCGCCAGGAATATTTAATTCGCGCCATTTGGCACCCGTTGAAATAATAATCGAACCAGCTTTTAAAAATTCACCGCTTTCCAAATGAATTACATTTTCAGCTTTATCAATTTTAGCAACTCGGCGATGTTCTAAAAGTTTTACCGGATAACTTAATACGTGTTGGTTTAACTGCGCCGCTAATTGTGGGCCTTCAGTGTAAACAACAGAAATTAAATTTTCGATACCTTTGGTGTCTTGTACTTGTCCGCCAAAGCGTTCAGCGATGAGTGCTGTCTTTAAGCCTTTGCGAACACTATAAATCGCAGCAGATGCCCCTGCTGGACCGCCGCCGATCACAACGACATCGTAATCGCCAAGATTAGCATCAGCACCAGAAATTTTGGCGCTAGATTCATCAAGGCCAAAAGTTTCTTCTAATGTTTTTAAAAGTTCGGCAAAATTCGCACGGCCTGAGTGAATCATTTTACCGTCAACAACAACGCTAGGCACACCTTGTACACCAAGGCTTGCAATTTCATCTTGGGCGTAAGCGCCGTCGATAGTTTCATGTTGAAAATCATCATGAATAATAGCCATCAAGTTTAAAGCTTGAACGACGACCGGACAATTTTCGCAGTCTAAAGACATAAACGTTCTTACACGAATAGGTCCGCGTAAAGATTTAATACGTTGTAAAATCATCGCATCAGGAAGTTTACCTTTTCCGTCTGCGTTTAAAATTGCTAAAATTAAAGAGGTAAATTCATGACCTCCGGGAATACCCGTAAAAAATACGCCAGTTGATTTTCCGTTTTTGTGAATGGTAAATCTTGGAGGCACATCAGCGGCTGCAGATGCGGGATCAAACTTTGCAGAAATTTTATCATTTGTTTCAGCTACGCCAGTTAACATTTCAACAAGTTCATTTTGATTGGCATTCGTGCTTTGTTCGTAAACTAGATCAATTTGATTTTCTAAATTTGCAAATACACTTTTGAGCTGTTCTTTTAAATCGGAATCTAACATAAGACCTCCTTGAGAGAACTAGAGAAAGAGAGAGAGAAGAAAAGAAGGAAGAGGTAGGCCCTGCCTTTTTGGGATGCGGCGCATGCCAAAAAGTAACGGCCTACCCAAAGAAAACTAGATTTTACCAACTAGGTCTAAACCTGGTTTTAAAGTTTTCGCACCTGGAGTCCATTTAGCTGGGCAAACTTCATTCGGGTGAGCTGCTACGAATTGAGCGGCTTGAACTTTACGAAGTAATTCATCAGCGTTACGGCCGATACCGTTATCGTTAACTTCAGCTAATTTGATGTGACCTTCTGGATTAACTAAGAAAGTACCACGGTAAGCCATACCAGCGTCTTCAATGTAAACACCGAATGCGCGAGATAAGTGACCCGTTGGATCAGCTAACATCGGGTATTTGATTTTTTTGATAGTTTCAGAAGCGTCATGCCAAGCTTTGTGAGTGAAGTGAGTGTCTGTAGAAACAGAGTAAACTTCGACGCCAAGTTTTTGAAATTCAGCATATTTATCAGCCATGTCGCCTAATTCTGTAGGACAAACAAATGTGAAATCTGCTGGATAGAAAAAGAAAACAGACCATTTACCGTTAAGGTCATTGCTGGTTACAGTTTTGAAACTGTTGTTATGGTAAGCTTGAACTTTGAAGTCCGTTACTTTTGTATTAATTAATGTAGCTGCCACGAGGGCCCCCTTTTGTGTTTGTTATTGGTTGTTTATAAAACCGAATAAATCTTATTAAGTTAATACTGCCAGCACAAATATATAAAATCTATGTTATTTGAATCAATATAGATATAATCTATATTGCCTAAGACAGACCTTATTGAAACCAGGACTTTTGGGGCAAAATTGTCGAACTGCTGCACAGTAAATTAAAAGTTCTTCTTAAAATAAGATTCTGAGGTTAGAGATTATATCTCTTAAATAAAAACATATAAGATTAATAAAACGCCATTAGTGCTTGAAGACAATACGGAGGTTTTCACAATGATTTTACGCAGGTTATATATAGTTCTATCGTTAAGTGCCACTCTGTTCTGCTTACCGAAAGCGTTAGCTCAAAACGCTGTGGGTATCACTATCGGAGGCCCGACTTATATTCACTTTACCCATGGTCTTGGCGGTCCTGCAGCAGTCGAAGCTGGGATTTCTTTTTCATATAATCATGCAACTCATATTTATGGAGACTATTTAATAGAAACACATGCTCCATTACGTAGCCCGCAATTAAATGATGTCGGTTTATTTTATGGTATCGGAGGAATGATCGTTATTACGAATGATGATCACTATCATCATCGCAAAGATGGTTATTATGGAGACGACGGCGATGTAGGGTTTGGCGTGCGTTTTCCGCTAGGTTTAGACTGGCGTCCGGTGAAAGCCCAGAATTTTAGTTTTCATATAGAGATCGTGCCGATTATTGCCGTAGTTCCTGAAACTGAATTAGAATTTAATGCGGGCCTTGGATTAAAATATCACTTTTAGCTGGTCAGCAATTTGCTTCTTTGAAAAAGAAAACTACCAAAGAGGCAATACATGACAATTCAAATTATTTTACTAGCAGCAGCAACAACGGTTGGTGCCAAGCTTTTCGCGCAACCGGCTACGGTTAGCAGCCCTGCTGCTTCAGCCCCGGCTATTATGCAAGATTCGACAACTAAAACCGATTCAGATCTGAAAACGACGAGCGAAAGTTTACCGGGAAGTATTGGCAAAAAACCAACGACACCGAATACATCTGCAGAAGGTGTGGGTGAAAGAAAAGGTCAAACAGATCCATCGGGGCCACATAGTTACATAGGTTCGCGCGCGCGCGGTAAAGCATTGCAAACGGATAAGTTTCCACGTCCGCCGGTGCCAGCTTCGGGAACGACACAGCCAAAATCGAAATATTAGATTTTCGCGTTCTTAAATAAAACCTTTAGTGCTCCTAAACAGTGGCGATCAACGCGTCCGCCGTAAATTTTTTCCATATGAGCGATAACAATCAGAGCAGGCTTTCCGGAACCATTAGACCCTGCTAAAGCATGTTCGATAAAGATATTCGCACATTGCAAAATTTTTGACATAGGATGAAGAGCCAACTTTTCTTTTCTTAAAGGATATCCCAGGCCTTCTAAGTCTTCGTGATGTTCAGAGACCATCTGCACCACATCAGAAGAAACGTTAGGTAAAGCATTTAGAATTTCTTGTCCACGCATAGCATGGCTTTCGATCATTTGTCGTTCTTCTCTAGAAACCAGATGGCGGGGTTTATCTAAAATTTCGCGATCGATTTCTTTTTTTCCAATATCATGAAACAGGCCAGCCATGGTTATTTTTGCCAGCGCTGCGTTGGATTCAAAACCCAATTGTTTGGCAATCATGACTGAATACATGGCTACCCCTAATGAGTGGGCATAAACATGATCAGAGTGAGAATTTAGTAAATTTAATAAATCAAAGTTTTCGGGTGATTCAGTAATGGCATCCAAAGTAATTTCGGTAAAGGTTTTAGCTTCTTGTAAGCTGCTTTTATCAAGACCATCAACAAATGTTCTTTCTAATAAAATTTCGCCGGTGTATTTCAAAAAATTTAACTTTTTTTGAATCGAAATATCAGAGCGATTTTTAATAATGTTCGCCAGACCTAAATTAAATTGAACTAGCTTACTAAAATCTTCTTTGCGAATAAACAAATATTTTACGCCTTTTTCTTTGTAATGGTTTACCTTCTCTTTAGGGATTTCTTCGCCCTGATGAGCAATTTTAATATATTTGGTTTCTGAGAGCTTAATGTAAACATCAAAATCAATTTTTGATTTGGCGACAAACTCTTCAATTGAAACTTTACAAAATTCTTTAGCGATTTCTTCGACAGCAAATTGTTTGGGTTCTGGTGTTATTCCTAAAACAGAATCAACAAGAGTTAACAATTCCAGGTTTTTAAACGGCTTGGCAATAAAACCTTTGGCTCCTAAATCAAAAGCAGATTTAGTTTCAAGCACCATAGAAAAACCGGTCATAATAATAAATGGAACCTCAGGCTTATACTGTCGTGCCCACTCTAAGAGCTCTAAACCGGTAAGTCCGGGCATCTGAATGTCGGTTAAAACCACATCAACGGTTTGCATAGCAAGGATCTCTTTTGCGGATTTACCATTGGGAGATTCTAAAACAGTAAATTTTTTCTTTAATAAATCGCGCAGCGCCTCACGAAAAAAATTATCATCTTCAACAATCAAAATCTTTTTTAACATACGATAACCTCTAGATAAGTATTCTCTAATAAAAAGTTATCCGCTAGGCCAGTTGCAGAGCGTTCTCGACTTAGAGAGTGTTTTAAATTCAGGAGTATCGGATAGAAGCAGTTTTATTTATACTTTTTTAAGCATGAAAAAATATTTACTTTTCTTTATTTTTTGTATTTCTCAAGACTTATATGCAGAGAATATTAAAGATGAACCTATAAAACCAATCCGCGCTCTATCTTCGCAAGCTTCAGAGGAGAAAATCAGATTGGGCTTGGAGTTATTTCAAGAAAAAAAGCTCTCAGCAAACAACACAATTTCTTGTGCCAGTTGCCATAATCTATTTCGTGGCGGTGTTGATAACCTGAATCGCTCAATTGGCATTAATGGCGCGGTTGGAGACATAAACTCACCAACAGTTTTTAACAGTGGTTTAAATTTTGTTCAGTTTTGGGATGGGCGCGCAAAAACTCTGGAAGACCAGATGGATGGCCCGATTCAACATCCGAAAGAAATGGGTACGACATGGGCGCATGTTGTAGAAAAAATTAAACAAGACACTAAATACAAAGCACGTTTTTCTGCGCAATACCGTGATGGAGTTACAGCAAAAAATATTAAAGACGCGATTGCCAGTTTTGAACGAGCATTAATAACACCCAACTCTAAGTTTGATAAGTATCTTGCTGGTGACGGCAAGGCTTTAACCGAAAAAGAAATTCTAGGATACAACCGCTTTAAATCTTTAGGCTGTATTGCCTGTCATCAAGGGCAAAATGTCGGCGGCAATATGTTTCAAACTATGGGAATCATGGGAGACTACTTCAAAGACCGTAAAGGCATGCCGCTTAACGAACATGATCTTGGGCGTTTTAACGTCACCCAGCGTGAACAGGATAAATACGTTTTTCGGGTACCAAGTCTTAGAAATGTCGAACTGACATCGCCGTATTTTCATGATGGCTATGCTAAAACACTTAACGATGCTGTGTTAATTATGGGGCGCTATCAATTAGGACAAACACTTTCAAAAGAAGATGCGGATGCAATCGTGGCTTTTTTAAAAACCTTAACCGGAGAACTTCCGGTCGTATTAAAGGAAACCAGCAAATGAAAAGATACTTAGCGCTTTTCATCAGTAGTCTATTAAGTCTTGCGGGTCTTGGCTATGTTTACCTTCATTCGCGAGGCACTCTCAGAGACAGTCACCAGGAAATTGTCGATCTTTTAAATGCTACAAAACAAAGTGAAGTCGAAATTAATCAAGATATTTTGCGCGTTCAGAATTTTTTGCTTCAAGATTATGACTCTATTGCCAAAGAAAAAGAAAACTTAGAAGAATTTTGTGCGCCTGACAATGCAATAGCCAAATCGCATCCGACAGAAGGATCAAATTTTCAAATGTATTTTAAAGAATATTGTCAGGCTGTAGACGCAAAAATTCTGGCAATTGAAGATTTTAAGTCAATTAATTCAGTTTATAAAAATTCGCTGCTTTTTTTACACGGACAAGCGATTGAATGGCAAAGTAAGACTCTTTTTACTCAATTACCACCGGCCGAAAAACTTAGAAGGCAGCTAACTTATATTGCTTTGACCTATGGTTTACTTTCGGATGCAAACACAAAAGCCTTAGCTAATGCCCGAAAAGAATATTTTTTAGCGCAAAAATTTCCTCAACATATTATTTCTGAGCATGCGTTAAAGCTGATCGATATTAAACCGCGCCGCCTTCAGGCAACACTGGAAATCGTCGAGGCACCAACACGTCAGATTTTTGAAAAACTAAGACAGTCTTACTTTGAAGAATTTCAAAAAGAGCAAAAACAAACTTTATTTTTTCAAAATCTATTATTAGGACTTTGTTTAACGCTGATTGGTTTTGTGATTTTCAATGTTATTAAAATTTGGCAAGTGGCCAGAGCGTTACATCACGCGAATACACATCTGGAAGAGCGCGTTCGCGCCCGCACAGAAGAACTATTGGTTTCACAACAAACCATTGTTGAACAACAGCAAACGTTAGCCTTAACTTCAAAAATGTCGGCCTTGGGTGAAATGGCCGGTGGCGTAGCACATGAAATCAACACACCATTAGCCGTTATTCAAATGCGAACAGAACAAGTGCTGGAAAACTTAGAAGAAGACGAGTTAGATAAAGAACTATTAGCAAATGCTCTGCGCGCTATCGACGACACGGTAAAAAGGATTGCTAAAATTATCAATGGATTACGTTCTTTTGCGCGCGACGGGCGCAAAGACCCGATCAGTTCATATTCAATCTCAAAAATAGTTGATGAAACATTTAGCCTATGCCGTGAACGCTTTAATAATCATGGGGTTCAGCTCGAATATATTTGTAAGCAAGACGTAGAAATTCTATGTCGCTCAGTAGAAATCTCGCAAGTGCTGTTGAACTTATTGAATAACTCTTATGACGCCATTCAAGGTTTTTCAGACAAATGGGTTAAGATTGAACTTATTGAGCAAGCAGATGTGGTCCTTCTTAGCGTCAGTGACTGTGGTCAGGGTATTCCTCAGGAAATCCGAGATAAAATGATGCAGCCATTTTTCACGACTAAAGAAATCGGTAAAGGCACCGGCCTTGGGCTTAGTATATCGCGTGGAATTATTGAAAGCCACGGGGGAAGTCTTCAGATCAACAGCGCTTCTGCCAATACTGAAATTATCATTACATTACCTCGGCGAGCGGTATCGGATCATGTCGCCTGAAGCAGCAGTTCACACGAACTTTCAAGAAGGCCTAACATTTGTTGTCTGTTAATGGGTTTTTCAATAAGTGCATGAGCGCCCAGGTTCAAAGCTTCGAGTTCACTAAGATCTGCAAATCCCGTTGCAAGCACGACTATGGGTACATTAGGCTTTATTTTTTTGATCTCTTTAAGCATATCTACTCCGTTGCCATTGGGCATACGCACATCCGATATAACAATCTCTATTGGATTTGCTTTTACGATTTCAACCGCATCAGCACCACACGCAGCTTCGAAGATTATACATCCACGTCGTTTAAGGTCAAAAATCATGGCCTGTCTTAGATCAAAGTCATCGTCTACAACGAGGACGTTTCTTCCCTTGAGGGGAGATTCTTTCTTCAATTGGCAACTCCTTGTGTTGAAAAATCCTCGTATTTCTTCCTCTAACTGATCGGTATTTTTCTTCAGGAACTCAAGGTATTTGCTTAGACATAGAGCCAGGTTTGTTGCAAAAAAAAACCCTCGGATTTCTCCAAGGGTTTTAAGATTGTTCGAACCAAAATAAAATGGCTCAGAAGGCAGGACTCGAACCTGCGACCAAGCGGTTAACAGCCGCTTGCTCTACCAACTGAGCTACTTCTGAACAACTGGCAATCAAACTAACGAATTCAGTGGCCTTCGTCAAGAAGCTCTCGACTCAATTTTTTCGATTTAAAGGGAAGCCCCGCGGCTCTGAACACTTTCAAGGCTTTGTCCCACTCTAACTTCACTAAAGACGCTTGCGAATCTGTCGCAAAGGCTAAATCGCGCCAGTTTGCGTTGCTCATTTCGGCCTCTGATAGCGGTTCAAGATCCACCTTACAGAACTTTTTACGAAGAGCATGGTCAGTCCATTTTTTATATTTAGCTTTAAGCTTGGCCTCTTGCCACTTCACGGTGCCCGTATTTTCAGAACACCATTGAAACGAGGCCACAGATTTTGTGATTTCGGCCATATCGGGCTGATGATTTGAATTCACGTTTGTAAGATAGCCTTTAAAAAGAAATATGCTTACAAGACCGACAACAAGGATACCAATTTTGAAGATAAGTTTTTTGCTCACTCAATTAGTCTAGGTAAATTTTAAGAGTATAGGAAGTAGTAAGTTCTGACCTTTGGTCGGATTGTCTGCTGCAAGGCAAATTGTTACCGTATTAATAGCAGGAGTAATGCATGCAATTAAGGCACAGTTTGACTTGTTTATTCACAGTAATTGGTTTGATTTTACCGTTATCAGCGAAAGCCGCAAATGGGTTCGGTGGAGAGATTTTATTTTCGCCACAATTTGGAGGCACTGACTTCGATCAAACAACTGGGCCAGTAAAACACAGTCGCTCTTGGAACTTTGGTAACAACTGGGGTTTTTCGGCAGTTGTAAAAGCAGCTTATCATGGCGATATCATATCGGCAGGTTTAGGTGCAGATATTGGGTGGAAAACCGAAGCCGTTCAGCACACTCAAAACAATGTAGTTGGAGAATATGATTATCAGTTATTTCGTGCCTATGTTGGCCCATATATGACATTCGGAAAAATGGTTCATCTGTATCTAGGTTATGATCCTCTTGTGTATTCAAAAGTAACGTACACGGATAATGAACACTTAAATCCATTTAGAAAAGAAGACACTCTTAAAGGCTACGCTTATATGGCAGGTTTTGGAGTTAACAAAGACGACGTGATTTTTCGTATCTTGGGCCGAACAACGATTTACGACAGCGTGAAAATGAGTGGAACTGAGCGAGATCTGCCTGATTCAGAATTTTCAAAAATGGATACGGGCGAACTTCTTTTCCAGTTCGGACAAAGATTTTAAGATTTCATCAAATTTTGGTGAATTATAAGGCAACTGTTGGTTGCTTTTGGAACAAAAATGGTGCGGACGGGAGGATTCGAACCTCCGACCACTTGATTCGTAGTCAAGTACTCTATCCAGCTGAGCTACGACCGCACGTCGTAAATTAAGCAATGTTAATTGTGAATTAAGGTTCTACCGATTTATTAGTCCAAAATCAAGTGTAAGTATGGGTCATTCCTTGATTCTGTAAAAACGCTATGGCATTTTCTATTCTAGATTATTTCAGCATAAAACATTAGCGCGCGGAGTGGTGGGTGAGTGGCTGAAACCAAGTCTTTGCTAAAGACTCGTACTTGCAAAACAGGTACCGTGGGTTCAAATCCCACCCACTCCGCCATTTCTCAAAGACTCGCCTTTTGTAAATAGAAAAATCCTTAGTAGACTGATACAAAGCACGTTAGCATTTAAAAATGAAGAAATTCATGCTCTTATTCACGATTACTTTGTTATCTGGATGTACGTATTTGGCAAAACGGGAAATACCGCCTTTGTCTGCGGAGCAACGGTCTCAATGTCAGCCTAAAATTAAATCGCCAGTTCGTGTTTTTATATATGAAGATTCGGAAGACCGAATTAATTCAACGCTTTTAGGTCCTGGAGATCTTAGAACTGAACTTGAACACACATTAATTCAAGGTCAGCAGTTCAGTGATTATGAATTTGTTAGAGTTCTTTCCAACTATCAAATGCGGGTAGATCCAAAAGTAGAAATTAAAAACTTGGATGCACGGATTCTTGATTTAAAATCTTTCAACGGAAAAGAATTAAGTATTTATATTCGCAAGCTAAGTACGAAAAAATTTTCACCAAGAATGTTGGCAGGTATTTTAACATTAGCAATTATTCCAACCGAGGATTATCTAAAAGCGCTTGTCGGAGTTAAACTGAAAGAAGGCGAAAAATCTTCAGAGTTAATTGTAACTGAAGAATTTACGGTACGCACAGCCTCTATACCCTATCCTGATTATAAAAATGTAGACCTGAAACTTCTGCGCGAACCGCTCGTGAATGCGGTTGAGTTCGCTTTGTGTGAAGTAATTAAAAAAGGGCTGAAATGAAAAAGTTAATTCTATTTATTTCAGCGGTGATTTTATGCTCATGTATCACAATTAAGAAAAATCAATTGCCAGATCTTCATGCCGAAAGCGTAGTAACTGACAAAAAAATTGAAATCAGATTTAATGATAACATAGACACTCAAGAGCACACCAGAAATAAAAAAGTTTGATGATTTTTTTCCCATTAGTGAACATGAAAAATACAATCCCGATCTGAAAGTGAAAGTAGTATGGGATAAGGCTGGTATTTTCACATGTATTGTGTTTTGACGCTGACAATTCTGCCGTGTACACCCGGCAATAACTGGGTAGTTGGTTTTCGAGTGTCGGATAAAAACGGCAAATTTATCAAAGACTATGTAGTTCAAGAAAGCTTCGTAATGGTATATTGGCTTGGCTTTCTAACACCCGCAGGATGGAAAAAAGGTTCCGTTGTTGACCCCATTCTAGCAAATGCTATTAAAAACTTAATGTATCAATTAAAACAGGACAAGTTACTTTGAGCGCACAACCACAACTCAACTTCTTCTTGCCTTAACTTTGCGGCGTTAGCTAAAAAATCCTCTCTAGAGATTCCTATTTTTTTCAGCATGTTGCTATTCAAAAGTTCTACCCGTTCAATGGGTATTGCCTTGTATCTCTTGTCCGAATACTCAAACCCCTTTAAATTGCCTTTAAGCATCATAAAAGGTTCCAAAGAGCTGCAATAAACAAGACAAATGGCAACAAAAGGGATGCTTTTTGTCTTTAAATTTTCTATAGACCTTTGAAACGGGCAAAGCCTTCGGCACGACAAATGCTTTTATTTATTTTGTGGTGCTATCAAGGCAACCTTACAAGCGTGATAGTTTTAAAATTTTTGCAAAAGAATTTTAATAGAGGCGCGAAGTAATAGCATCAAGTACGCTGCAACGCTTTTGGAGTATAAACTTTTAAAGTCCGAGCAGAACAGGGACCCTGAAGTTAAAATGCCTAAAGCTTCAGGTTCCCGAAATTATGAATCAAGAAAATCATCTACCTTGTTCTATTTCGTATCGCAATCCCAGTGCTCTACTATCTTCCCGTCGACTACTTTAAACATGTCAAACCACGTGGTCGTGTATTCAGCTCCTGTAGCGTCTTTCAGATGGCTTACAAAAGCCATCGTCACCAAATCGCCTTCTGCTGAAATTGACACAAGCCCTTTTACTGTGTCAGGAATCGGGCGTGGGCCGCCAAGCTTTGAAAAAAAATCGATAAAGCCCTGTAAGCCTGTTTCAACATTTGGATTATGCTGGATGTAATCAGTTGTTAAAAATTCTGCGGTTCGCTCAAGGCGTCTGCCTGAAAGAATAATTCGTGTAAAATCATAAACTAGCTTTTTATTTGCAGCTAATTTTGCATCGGTACTGGCTAGCAGTGTTTGTTGGTCTGCTGCAGGTAAGACTGGCAATCCAGCCGAAGCTGTTTGTTGAACGAAAATAAGCGCGACGATAATAAAAAACAGTTTCATAAATAGCCCTTCTTTTTTGGGTATTATCCAGCCTATGGATAGCGAAAAATAATTCTTAATATCAATCTTATGATTAGTGACATTTATGATGTCGCATATCATTTTGAGACAGTTCAAGATGAGGCCCTCTGTTACCGAAAAGCAGACTATGTCATTTGCTCTTTTACTAGCCTTTATTATATTGGGGAGTTTTTCTCCTGCATTAGCTTCTAGGCTAACGGGGTTAGAGATTTTAGAAAAAGCCCAAGAGGCTGCCGGTGATAATCCAAAAGCCAGTCTTGATTTGCTGGCGACCATCGATCAAAAAATTCCTGCTTCTGAGTCAGAGATTCATTTACGTAAGAGTATTCTTAGGTGTGAGCTTCTGGTTGATAATGATGATCCTCGCGAGGCTTTAAAAATTAGTGAAACTGATTATTCGCAAGCGCCTGTGAAATCTGAGTTGATATTAAAAATGCGTCTTTGTAGAAGCTCGGCCCTACAAGGGGTCGGAGAATCTGTTAAGGCTGAAACCGAGCTTTTAACGATCCTTGCGACAAGTCGCGATCAGGGCTTTCGCGAAGTCGAAGGCCTGGCACACCTGAACCTTGGGCAAATGTTGTCTTTTGCAAATCGATTTGCTTCAAGTCTTGATCACTTGGTGAATGCAAAAAGTATCTTTTCTGCTTTGAAGTCAGTTCATCAGGAAAGAATCACGCTAAACTCGATTGCTGTGCTTTACGGACGCATGGGAGAAAATGAAAAAGCGATTACTTATTTTCAAGAGGTTTTAGCGCTGAATAAAAGTTTAGGTAAAAAAAGAAATATCGCTGTCGTTCTTTATAATATTGGCCGTCGCTACGAAGACCTTAAGCAATACGATAAAGCTCTTAATCATTTCAATGAAGCCTTAAACATTCATCGTGAAACTAAAAATGAAAAAAGTCAGGCCGTCATAGAAAGAGCACTTGGTGGTCTATACAACACCATGGGTAAGCCTGAAAAAGCATTGCCACATCTTTTTAATGCCATAGACACTCTTGAACGTAAGAATATTCTAAAATCGCAAGCTCAATTGCATTTAGAATTCGGAAAAACCTATGCTTTAATGAAGCGCTCAAAAGAGGCACTGGTAAGTTTAGAAAAATCAGAAAAATTGAATAAACAAACAGTCTCGCAGCAGCTTTCTTCAGATATATATGAAACGCGCAGTCGCGTTTACGAACAACTAAATCAGTGGAAGGATGCCTACTACTCACTAACTGAATTTAAGAAAAGTTCAGATGGTTTATTGGCAATGAAAGCTGATGAACAATTACGACGAATGAATGCTCTTTTTGATTTAGAGAAACAACAAGAAGTAAATAAGGTGTTGAGTGAAAAAAATCGTTTGCAACAAAGAGAGCTGGATTTACAGTTTATAACGTTAGCATTAGCCTGCGTTTTATTAATTGTTATTGTGGTATTTACCATCGGACAAATCAAAGTAGCGCGAAAAATGCGAGAGCTAGCCTTAACAGATGAGTTAACAAAGATTCCAAACCGCCGCCACATCATAGACTACGGTAAGCAAACATTAAGCACCTGTCAGCGTCACAAAAAGTCTTTGTCTGTTATCATATTTGATATTGATCATTTTAAAAAAGTTAACGACACCTTAGGACATGCTATCGGAGATGAAGTTATTAAAAAAGTGGCTTTTGTAAGCCGTAATTTACTACGTCAAGGCGACATGGTTGGCCGCATTGGCGGAGAAGAATTTTTAGCGATTCTGCCGTTTACCGAAGCTGCGCAGGCAGAAGAAGTTGCAGAACGCATTCGCCAACAAATTCAAAAAATTGATTTTACGAGTGTCGCGCAAAACTTGAAAGTCACAGTCAGTGTTGGCGTAGCAACTCAAGAGCAACCCGAAACCGCCGTAACCTTAGATCAATTAATTCATGATGCCGATCAGGCTCTGTATAGCGTTAAACAAAATGGCCGCAATGGCGTAAGTTTACGTTTAGTCTCTTAAGTTTTTCTCTCACAAAAGTTTATTTGTTTTGAACAATCGCATTAGGCCCATCGTCTATTTTTTCTAAACAAAATCCTCAATTTTCTGGTTTTGCCAAATCGCAACACTTCACACTGATTTCGCAACACAAGTCCCGCTTATTCAGCATTCGCTACGGGCAACAACAACCAGACAACGGAGGTCTATACATGCGGCTATTAACTGCCCTACTAACTTTTTTATCTTTGAATATTGCTTTTGCCCAAACGGCTCCGGTAAAGGGTCTGCGCTTTGATCCAGGCTATGTCTATGATGATCCAGCATTAGCCGGTAAATCTATACAGCAGATTGCAGCCATTGCAGCTCAGAACGTGAAGAACGCCGGCTTTAATACAATTTTTCTTTTTGCGTACTCTTCGTATTATGGAGCGTTTTATAAAACGACTTACAGTATGACAAATGTTGAAGGTGGACTAGGTGTCGGAAATTTCACGACCGCACTTATCAATGAAGCGCATGCGCGTGGAATTAAAGTTATCGCAGATCTTCCGATGAATAACTTTTATAAAGTGTGGTTAGCTAAACCAGAATGGCGCATGAAAAATAGAAGTGGCGGCAATTATCGCCCTTACAGTGATTTATATTTACTATCGATTTTTCATCCCGAGTTTAAGGCGTGGTACACAGGTTTTGTGAACGACTTCTTAGCAAAACACCCGGGTATTGATGGTATCGAAGCGTTCGAACCACAATTAGACTTTAACTGGAATAACGGAGCTGATTACAACCCAGCTGCAAATGCTAAATTCAAATCTCTTTATCCAACTGGAACATTAGGTTCGGCGCAGTGGGAGGCCGTTCAATCAAAAGAGGTGACTTCGTATTTAGGAAATTTCTTTGGCCTAGCCCGGGCAAAAGGTAAAGAAGCCCACGTTGTTCAAACTTGGACAGCCAATTCAAACGGGACATTGTTATCAGCAGCATCTTTATCAAAAGCGATTGCATTTAATTTCTTGGGTTTTAATGCATTACCGGCGCATCAACGCCCGACCTATATTCAAGGTGAATTTATGTGGTCACAATGGAAAGCTGAATACGGAACCAGCGTATTTAATCCAGATTGGATCAAGACAGCCGCAAATTCATTTTTATCGCAAATGGGATCGTTAGCGCAGCCAGCGATTGTTCATACAGAGCTTTCAGAATTTAGCGGTAGCGCTGGAACAGTTAGACCAACAAGCTCTCAGTTCTTACAAGAGTTAAAAACCCTTAGGTCGATGAATGTGAACTTTGATGTTTATGATTACGCACAAGTGAGTGAGTTGAACTTGTGGTCAGGTATCGCACAAGCTCTTCAATAATTTATTAAGTTACATTTTAACTAAAGTGAAAGCGGGAAAGAAATTTCCCGCTTTTTTATTAAAATGGAGACCACGTACGATACCAAAGTGCGCCGTCTGTTCCGCGAACGAAAACCATCATACGGGTTTTGTTGGCGAACGTTGTTGCCCCTGGCCCGGAAGTGGCAATACCTCCAAGATCATTCCAAAATCCCCAATGACCACTGATCCATCGTTTGTGAAGCAGATTTCCGCCAGGTCCTCTTGCAAATAAATCCAGTGAGTTTGAGTTTCGACTAATTATATCAGGCGCTGAGCCAACTGGTCCGCCTGGGAATCACGCCATAAAAATAAATTACCCCAGATCGTATATTATGATGAATTAAATTTCCGGTCGTATTTTGCACAATGAGATCAAGTCTGTTTGAAGATCTGAAGGTGGCTGCCGGGTCACTGATTACAGATCCGGTCACAGCACTCCAACGATTATTACACATAAAGCTATGAATACATCGTGAGTAATACACTTTGTTGTCACTTCCACGTGCCAGTATGTGCGGTCTTGCACCACTATTGGCGCGAGGTGAAGTTAGTCCGGATTCAACTGCTAACAAAGTTGGAATTCCAGCTGTTGAAACATTATTCCATCCCGTAAATCCTGAAAATGCTGTAAGTCTATTGCGATAGATGTGGCGATAATTAACAATCGCAAACACTTCAAAAATATCCATTCCTCCGGTACGTCGACAAGTTATAGAAGGCGATCCCGTAAATGTTAGACCACCGGGAATTCGTTTCCAATCTTCCCACATCATGGGGCCGAAAACTTTTTTACGATACCAGATCGCATTGTCAGTTCCTTTTACAGCAACGTAAGCGACATTTCTTGATGAGCATGCCGCAGGATCACCGATCAGACTTCCGCCTAAAGTATTCCACGGCGTCCAATTTGCTAAAGCTGAAGCCGAGAACATTGTTATTAAAATTATTAAACTAAAAATTTTGTTCATAAAAGTCTCCTTTTGTTACGGAGCCCAAGCTCGATACCAAAGTGCTCCATCACTTCCGCGCGCAAACGCAAAAATGCGGGCTTTGCTAGCGTAAGTGACTGCTCCGGGACCAGAAGTAATGCCGGCGTTGTTAGGGCTGCTAAGGTTAACTGCGTTTCCCCACACGCCGTTAATCCAACGTTTGTGCATTAACGCATTACTTGTACTTCTGTAAAATAAATCGAGTGAGCCTTGATAACGGCTGACAATATCGGGGGCACTGGCTGCCGGGCCACTGCCGACATAATAATAAGGTTGCCAAATGCCACCCTCCATAAATCGATGCATAACAGTTCCGTTTATCGCAAGTACCGCTAAATCTAATCTTCCGGCAGATTGATAAGTTGCGGCCGCATCACTCATAACAATCGGACTTCTTAAAACCCAGTTGTTATAACAATTTCCAGAAGCCACACAGCTTGTTTGATAAATTGAGTTGTTTGAGCCACGGGCAAAAACTTGCGGCGAAGATCGACCATCAACGAGTGATGGCGTCGACAATCCTGAGCCTGTAGCTAAACGTCCACTCGTAATTCCATTGAGCGGATATTTCGCCCACGGAGTAAAACTGTTAGGTGCAGATGCTTGATACGTTTGATAAAGCTGACCATCAAAGCCAACTGCCCAAACTTCAAATAGATTTAAAGTTAAATAAATACGGCAGGCCACGGATGGCGAACCAGAAAATTGTTGTGTGCCGGGAATCCGTTTCCAGGCATCCCATATACCTGTGCTTAAAGTTCTTTTGCGATACCAAATCGCATTGTCAGTACCTTTTGCAGCTACATAAGTATCACCCCGAGCTGTACATGCTGCTGGATCACCAACAATGTCGCCACCAAGTGGTACCCATATAGTCCACGCGGCAAAAGTTGGAGTTGAAAAAAATGCGAATGAAATTAAAAATAAAAAAATCTTGTTCATAAGTCCTCCTGACTTTGCAAAAATTTACGGAGCCCAAGCTTTATACCAAAGTGCTCCATCACTTCCGCGGGCAAATACAAAGATGCGGGCATTGCTGAAATCTCTGGCGTAAGTGACTGCTCCGGGACCAGAAGTAATTCCGGCATTATTCGGACTGCCAAGATTTACATTGGCTCCCCACGCGCCATTGATCCAAGTTTTTTGAATGAGGGTATTATTAGGAGCTCTGGCAAATAAATCCAGTGAACCTTGATAGCGGCTGACAATGTCAGGTGAGCCGATCACTGTACCACTGCCGATGTAAAAAGGCGGATACCAAAGGCCACCTTCCATAAATCGATGGATTAAAGTTCCGGTTGTAGCTCGCACTACTAAATCCAATCTTCCTGGAGATTGATGAATTGCAGCTGGGTCGCTCGTCATATACGAACTTACTTGTAGCCAAGTTTTGTTGTAACAACTGCTGTCAGCCAAAGAACACGGTCTATAATAAATTATGTTGTTAGATCCTCGCGCAAAAAGTTGTGGCAATGATTGCCCATCATTTAATGACGGCGAAGATAAACCAGATCCCATGGCTAATCTGTTATTGGAAATTCCGTTAACTAACCATTTTGTCCAAGGCGTGAAATTATTCAGGCCTGCGTGATATGTTTGATAAAGGAATCCGTCATATCCTACAGCATAAGCTTCGAAATAATCTGCATCGCGATAGGCCCTGCAAGCAACTGATGGTGAACCAGTAAATTGTCTTGTGCCGGGAATTCTTTTCCACTCATCCCAGATTCCTGTGCTTAATGTTCTCATCCGATACCACATAGCATAGTCAGTACCTTTAGCGACGACGAATGTTTTTCCGCGTGAAGTACAGGCTGCTGGGTCAGAAAGGATGCCGCCACCCAAAGTAACCCACGGAGTCCATGCCGCGAAAGCTGGAGCTGCGAATAATATTATTGAAATTAAAAAAAGAAAAAAGCGAACCATATAAACCTCCTGTTGTATTCGAATGGCATTCTGCCTCGAGATGTACAAAAGGTAATTAACAGCAAATTAAATGCCCCGCTTTTTTAGAACGCCGAGCTTGATAAAGATAACGTGTGCTTTTTTAAATCTTTTGGCCAATCAGCAATAGCTGCTTTAAATTTGTCTTCATCTTGGCGGTATAAATAACGAATCGCATCTTCAAAATTATTTAAATCACCAGCGATCGAATTCAAAAACGTGTAAACACTTTCTTGCGTTTGTTTAATTTTATCTTTGGGCGTTGCCGTTTTTATCTTCTCATCGACTAGGCGTCTAATTGTAGCTGAAGCGCCTCCTGATTGCGTTGAAAGCCATTCCCAGTGAATCGGCATAAGTGATATTTCACGGGGCTTCACGCCCATCTTCGGGCGACCTGGGCTGATGCCAGTCGTTGTAGTTTCTGCGGCTTTATAAACGTTTAATCTTTCGACCACGTCTTTGTCGGTGCCACTTAGATCTAAATCCATTTGTTTACCAGACAGGTCACTGAAAATAAGAATGCGAGCAGTGGTTTCTTTTTTTAGATATTTTTTGGTGGCGATAGCCACGGCTTCGATATGGCCTTGGGCAATTAATTTAAAACCGTCGAATACTGTGTAATTGAACATAACTTACCTCGTGAAGTTAATATTATCCGGATAAAATAGCATTGTCAATATTATCCGGGTAAAATAGGTAAGCTGCTGAAAAGCTTGAGAAAAATTATTTTTGCGCTCTAAAAAATAGCTTAGTGCCTTCAGCTTGAGTGGGCTGATCTTCTTCTTCTGGCACCGATACAGAGGCTGTATAGTACAATTCAACATAAGGATTGCCGTCTTTTGTTTTCTTAATGCTTACTTCAATTTGATCGATATACCAACAGCCTGGATCATCGCATTCTCTTTCGCCGCGGTAGATAAGAGTTTGATTCTTTTCATCAATCGTCATTTCTTCGTTATCTAAATAAACGCCCGGCCCTTTTGAGCTGCTGTAGTCCATAGAAATAGTATAAATAAATTGAGCCGGCTCAAACAGATCAGCTTCTTGGACTAAGACTTTTTCAATGGTGACATCGCCATTTTTACTTGTGCCGAGATACTTTCCGACAAGCGCATCAAGATTTTGATTTTGCGCAAAAGCACTGATTTGAAACAGCATAATTGATAAGGCGGCGATAAGTTTCATAGAAACTCCTTTGTTATGCCGCCAACAATATAGTGATTAACCAGAAACTTCGTCTGTTAGTTTTCTAACAGGGATTTTTTACTTAAAAACAGTCTATTTTTTCTTAAACAAGGTCTTCACCGTCGAAGCATAAGGCTCAGCAAAGAACGCTAAGTACACCGTTAACAGCCCTAAAATGATCGCTATTGGTAAACCCTGAGGTTGTAAAAATGCATGCACTAAAAAGATGTGGATCATGATCGGAGCTAAGATCACTAGCGCTAGTGGAACAAAAAATCCGCTCAGCAATAACAATCCACAAACAGTCTCAGTTAATTTTAAAAATGGCATAAAGTAAGTTGTCGCCATTAAACCTGTTGTGAAAGTCACAAGTTTTTCTGGAAGATCTGGTGGAACCGGAACTAAATTTAGTAAACCGGCTAAGCCTGATGCGAACATCACTAAACCAAGTAAAATGCGGGCGATTAATGGTAGTTTTGCTTTCATGAGAAATACTCCTTGTTTACACCAATCCTGGCACGGGAATTTCTAAAAATGTACAAAAAAGAAAAGGCCAGACAGAATGGTCTGGCCTTAATAGATTTTATTTATATCTATTCGTCTATTGTAACTTTGCCGATTCAGTTACCGAGATCGAAGATTTTAAAACTAAGTCGCAAAAATCTCCACCACAAGCTTCACGAGCTTTTTTTTCGTCAGAAAACATTTTTGTCGCATCAATGGTGGTTGTTACGTCGTACATACCGTCATCACGGTATTCAACAGTTTTGATTTCATAAATGCCGGCAGATTTTCTTGAAGCAGAAATAAATTGAATAGCCTGGTCACTGATTTTGAAATCAGTCGAGATATTTCCCATTTCAGCTAAACTTGCATAACCTAGGTATATTGAATAGCGCGGCGATACATCAGTGCTCATTCCGCCGTCTGTCACGATGATGGACAATTTTTTATGTGAAGATCCTAGATTGTCTTTGTCTACTAAACGAATACTTTTATCAATACTTGAAGGGGCGATGTTTAACTCTTCAGATTGAATTGTTTTAGCTTGGGCTGTTAGCGCCGTTAAAAAGATAAGAGCCGAGATTAAAAAATGTTTCATAAGTTTTCCTGGTTAGATTGTTCGCTAATATATGTACAAAAATTCAATGTATAAATAAAGAGATAGAATTTTATATATAATATCACTATACTGATGTAATGAATTCACCACCATATGCCCTAATTGCGTCCTTTCTGGCTTTTACTGAAGCGCACAATATGCAGAGAGCCGCAGAGGCGCTAAAAATTTCACAGCCGGCGCTAACCAGCCACTTAAAAAGTTTTGAACAGTATTTTCCGCAACCTGTGTTTATCTTTGAAGGCCGCCGAAAAGTGCTAACGTCCTTTGGAGAAGAAGTGCGAAGCCTTTTTAAAAGTCGATTTGATTACTTGGAAGAGGATTTAAATCTTTTGGCAGAACGATCACAGGATGCCAAGAATATATGGTTTAAGATTGCAGGCCGCGGTGAAATTCTGAATTTACTGGCGTCAGCTATAAATTTTTCTGGAACATTAGAATTTGTACCGATTACCACAGAAGCCGTAGCTCAAGGTTTGCGTGAACGTAAATTTGATATTGGTATTACCTACGATCTTTCTCAAGTTGGTGATTTGCACGCGAAAAAGTTTTTTACCTATGATTATAGCATCGCAGTGCCATCACGCTGGAAAATTAAAGCTGCCAAGCTTTCACATGAAGTGCTTGAAAAGCTAATTGACTTACCCTATTTGTCACACCGTCCACAATCAGAAAATTTGCAAACTTTAGTTGATAAGTACCAGATAAAAAAAAGACCGCACTACAAAAAAGTTATACCTGAATGGACTAAGCTAGCAGAGCTTGCTAGTAATACTGAAGGCTGGACAATTATGCCAACGCATTTTGCGCGTGATTTGAAAAATGTGGATGTAATTCAAATACCAACGAATTTAATCCCAGAGGTTCAGTTCTATATTTTGTACCGCAAAGAATCTTTGGCCCGTTCGGGATTTAAAAATATTTTAGAACAAATGCGCCAAGGCGTTCCAGAATAAAATTATTTAGCGTTGTTCTGCTTTAATTCTGGCATAAAACTCGGATTTTCTGCTTTATGATCAGGAAGTGATGCTTTAATTTTTGCTGAAACGCTATCAGCCCAGTAATTTGCTAAATCTCCAGCGTAATGCAAGTTATCACTTCGATTGGGTAGAATAGCTTTGCCTTTAGATTTAATTTCGCGGCTATCAATGTATGTGCAGCGCTGGCTGACAGCTGCTTCTAAATTATCGATAAAGGTTTTGATTCTGGGTTGCCCGCATTTTTTTCCGATGACGCCTATTGCAGGCTGTTCGGTCGGACCAACCCAAAGGCATTTTGATTTTGAACGCAGCTGCGCTAACAGCTCTTTGACCGCTGCCATTTGTTCAGTTTTATCTGTGATATTGCATTTTGAATATAAATCATTTGTACCCAGTGCGATCACCACTGTCGGTTCGACACCTTGAAATAATTGGCTTGGCGTTGGAAAATCTTTTTTTGGAGCTTTGCCGTTAACCTGGCCGTCTCCGTCACAGTAATAACCGATGTTTAATTTACGAATAGTTGAATTATCTTTTTTATTCCAGTGCTGGGCCGCTGAGCCGACAACACCATAACGTTTAACCGGAGATTTACCTAAAACAAGCTCAAGATTTTTTTCTAATCTTTGACCGAAAGTACCCACGGTGTGTGAATCGCCAATGTAGATCACGCGATCGGCCGACGTCGAATTCTGGCAAGCCAAGCTTTGTGCCCCGCTAAACCAGATCGTTAAGCTAAGAAATATTTTTAAACTATTCACTTTTTATAAATCAGTTAATTCGACTTGTAGATCAGTTGCCGGATGATCTGAACCTTTATCGTGAATAAAGCGCGCACGATTAATTTTCATACCGCGCGTGTAAGCATCATCTAGTTGCTTTTTCTTGATCGGGTTTTCCCAAGGAACTTGTTTTAATCCCGCTGAAGCTAAAATACGTTTTGTTAAAGCAACGCGAGAAGCATTTTTCGTATTAAAATCACCGGCGAATACCACTGGTCCGTTATGCGCTTTGATTTCAGGTAAAATCATATTTAATTGGCGCTCTAAGGCTTCGTCACCATCCCAATTAATTCCGTGAATACTGATCGCTAATAATTTCTTAGCACTTCCTGGCACGGCATAATACGCAAGTACTGTGGCCTTAGGGCTTTTAACAAACGGTTCGATATCTTTTGTTCTGTAAAAATGAACATTGTGCGGGCGCGCTGCCGAGCCTAACACAGTGCCTGCAGCAATATCGTTTTTCATATCAAAAGATGCAGCTAAGTGCCATTCCCAGCCAGCAATTTTAAAGCTGTCAGAAACCGGCGATCCAGTTGTTGCTTCTGATAACATAATTAGATCTCTATTTTTTGCCAGCGCTGCAAAAGATTTTTTATAGTCAGCTTTTCTGCCTTTATAAATATTCCAAGATAGGATGCTTAGCTTTGTTGAATTTAATGTGGGTAAAGAAGCTTGTCCCATCGAATGCATCACATGGGCATCATCAGGAATACTTTCGCATAAAAAAGAACATGAGCCGTAACCCGAACCTGCTGACTGAGCCTGAGGAATTAAAGTTAAAGATAGCAAAGACAGAAGTAATAATTTTTTCATATACCCACCTAGTTGTTGTTCTAGGGGGCTTATCGTCTAGTTAAGGAAGCTGCTTTAAATACTTATAAAATGTAAATCTCATTTGCAGGACTAGACTTGTCCCTTTTTGAGACCTGTTAAAATTCAGTCAGGGGCATTTTTGCCAGAGTTACCTATATAAAACAACTCCTACGACTAAAGCCCTGTCATGATAATTGCTCATTCGCCTCAGGATGGAAAACGCGTGTGGTTCAGTGAAGTTTAGAGTTTTTGCTTTTGCATTTTTTTTGCTTAGCTCTATAGCTAATGCAGAGATGCCGCTAGCGACTCCTGATTACCACAACCAGTACGAAATCAATTCTGAAACAGTGTATTTTTCTGACAGTAAATTAGTGCAAAGTGATTTGCGCTTATTAGTTGGCAGAAAGTTTGATGTTTTTTCAAATCGTGATTTGCGTTTAGCTGTCGGTGGTTATGGGCTTTATCAGGATTCTGAACTTTTTGATTACAGCTATCGTCACGGTGCTGTCGCACAGGTGAAACTAAATCTTTGGCGTAATTGGCTATTTTTTGTTTACGAATATCACTATTTTATCACACGCACTGATTCAGATTATCAAAACGAAAATCGTTTTGGTTTATATGGTGGATACTATTATCAATTTAATGAACGCACCAATTTGGATATTTATGCCGAAACTTTTCATATACCGGATATTTCGCGCGATCACCCGCTAAGCACCGGCCGCGCAAGTATTTTTTGGGACACAAAACTTTGTGATTTTCACATCCTAGATTTGTTAACAGAAATTTATGCTAAAGATTCTCCGGCGAGTTGGGGCGGTTCGCGCACTGATTTACGCGTTGGGGTTAAGTTTCAGCCTTGGGATTTCATTGCAGCTAAGCTTTTTGTGCCCGTGGCCTCTAGCGAAGATGATGCGACTGGTGAATGGCAGGGTCAACTCAACATTTACAAAGTCGGAGATTTTTAAATTATGGAAAATATATGGATAATATTTTCGTATTTTATAATTTCTGCTGTTCTGCTTTTTTGCGTGGACGATTTATTCATCGATTTCATCGCGCTAGTTTTTAATTTAAAGCCAAAAGCGATTTCAATGGATCAGCTTGCTAACATGCACAATATGCCCCAAAAACGAATTGCGATTATGATCGCCAATTGGCATGAAGACGACATCATCGAACGTATGATTCATGGCAATGTCGGGCGTGTTGATTATTTAAATTACGATATTTTCTTAGGCGTATATCCAAACGATACAGCAACCGTTGTCGCGGCTGAGCGGCTCGAGACTGCCTATAGCCGGGTTCATGTGGTGATCAATAGTAAGAATGGCCCATCGTCTAAAGGGCAAATGTTAAATGAAATTTTTCATCACATTACGGCAAAAGAAATTAGCGAGAAAAAAATCTACGATATTTTTATGCTGCACGACTCAGAAGATATTATTCATCCCTTGGCGTTAAAATTAGTTAATTATGAAATGGATGAAGCCGATTTTTTACAAACACCGGTATTTAGTTTGCCGACCCGTTGGGCTGATTTAACCAGAGCTGTATATATAGATGAATTTACCGAAAGCCATACTAAAGACATGCTTGTGCGCAGTTTTTTAAAAGGCGGCGTTCCTTCGGCTGGTGTGGGCACTGCGATGTCACACTTATTTGTGTCTGAAATTAGGCTATTACAAAAGGGACAACTTTTAAAAGAAGACACATTAACCGAAGATTATCATTTAGGATTGATGGCCCAGCGTCTTGGTTATGAAAGTAAGTTTGTTTGTAACTACGCTCAGAAAAAAAATCGCATTGATTATATTGCCACACGTGAATATTTTCCGGCATCGATATCCACCTCGGTTCGCCAAAAAACGCGTTGGACTTTAGGGATCAGCTTTCAAGGTTATGACAACTTAAAATGGTCTAAAACTTTGGCTGAAAACTATTTTCTATGGCGCGATCGTCGTAGTTTTTTAAATGCGATAGTTTTGGTGTTATCGTATTCACTTACGTTATCTTATCTGAGTTATTATTTTATATCAGGTGAATGGCCAAAATTTTTAACGAGCGATCATATTTTATTGAGCATACTGTCGTTAAATTTTTACTTGATGGCGATTCGACTTGTGCAGCGTTATCGCTTAGTGTTTGAACTTAATGGTTTAAAATTAGCGTTATTGATTCCTGCGCGCTGGTTTTTGGCAAATTATATTAATACTGTGGCCTCATTCGAGGCGTTTAAAACTTATCGTGCCCACATGAAAACAGGAACTCGTCCGCAATGGGTTAAGACGGTTCACGAATTGCCAACTTTTTTCGGAGCCACAGCTGTTTCACCACCGCAACTTCATATTGAAAATATAACAAATGAAATGACTTTAAAAAGCCAAACAACGGAGCAAACTTTATGAAAAGAGCCATTATAAAATTAATTAAACATTGTACACTAATTTTGATGTTTCCTGCGATCACTCAGGCCGCTACAGATTGTGTACAAGTTTACTATGATCGCGGCCCACAAGATTATTGGATTGGCCATGCCAACGCCGTATTCATGCAAAATCTTTTAGGGCATTTTCCGCATTTGCAGCAAGTTGTAGTGCCGATCGAAAAATATAAAAAAGGTGATTTAAACCGTTGCAAAGCCAGCGTTTATATTGGAACGCACTTTATGGCGCAAATCCCTGAAGATTTTCACACCGATTATATCAACACGACCAAAAATGTTGCGTGGCTTGGATATAATATTTGGCGCAAGCCCGAAGTTTTAGAAAAAGTGTTTAACTATCGTTATAACCAATTAACCACCTTGGATACGACACGCCTGGATCAATCAGCAAAACCCACTTATTTTAAATGGATTGATTATAAAGGCGAAAGATTCAAAAAATTCGGCGAATGGAGTGTGACACTGCCGCGAATTTTTCATGCTCCTTTTGAAATGAGTGCGATATCACCACTAGATATGGTGAGTGCACAAACACAAATACTAGCCGTCGCTGAACACAATGGAACAGGTGAAAGACTTCCATACATTTTGCGCAATAAAAATCATTTCTATGTGGCCGATTCGGTATTTAGTTATATGCATGAATCAGATCGCTATTTGGTGTTTTCAGATTTAGTTTTTGATATTTTAAATGAAAAGCCACGTCACAAGAAAAAGTTTGCAGTGATGCGCATCGAAGATGTGCACCCGTTAATTAACAATGATGTTTTGCAGTTAATCTCTAAAACTCTGAAAAAACTAGATATACCCATTAATATTTCGATTATTCCTTTTTATTACGATTCACTTAAGTATGATGATCGTCCGGCCAAAGAAAGTTTTATGCCAGCTTCGCAGCGCCCGAACTTCGTATCTTGGATTAAAGATCTTCAAGCCCAGAAGGCCACATTTATCTGGCACGGTATTACGCATCAGTACAGTAAGCTTAAAAATCCGCACACCGGTGCTTCTGGTGATGATTTCGAGTTTTGGAATGCCCGCACAAATAAACCCATTGCTGAAGATAGCGCAAAGTACGTAGTTGATCGCATGTTTATTGGTTCGAAAGAGCTAAGTAAAGTAAATATCAAACCTTACATTTGGATTACTCCGCATTATCAGGCATCGGCGTTAGATAATATTTTATTTTCATATCTGGTTCCATGGTCTATGGGGCGCATGATTTATCAAAATTTTGAATTAAAAAGTCCAATGCCTGCACATAATCGCAGTACTTGGTTTACAGATGGTGATGTGGCTAAGCAGAAGGCCCGCCAAGGTTATTTAGGTAATATTAAATTAGAAACAACTTCTCCGTGGAGCGGCCAATTATTTCCGTACGAAATTTACGGTGATGTTTATGGGCAGCGTGTGCTTCCTGAAAATTTAGGTAATGTACAACCAAGGCAAAACGATCAAGTGGTGTTTCCGCGCACTGCCGATGAAATTATTGCCGATGCAAAAAGAAATTTAGTGCTTCGCGATGTGTGGGCTTCCTATTTCTATCATCCGTTTTTGTTTCAAACTCCAGAAACGCTTCTTCGTCCAGAACATTTGCCGGCTGGTCACCCGATCAAAACCCAAGCCGACTTTGATGGCGACACGCGTGAAATGGAGCGTGTGGTGTTAGAACTTAAAAAAATGGGCTACGAGTTTATCAACATCGAAGATTTCGCGAGACAAAATGTCGATGTGTTAAGACCCGAACCAAAAGTAAATTGGGGCAATTCTTTAGAGTAACTCACTTTAGGCGATCGCCGTGTGATCGCCGTCAAGGCACAGACTTTGTAGAACAAGTAAAACTTATCGACCCGTTACTTTGTTAATTTTTGAACAAGAAAGAAGGAAGCATGCGTTCTAGTAGTAAACTTAATCTTTTATTGATGGCAGCAATTTGTGCGATGTCATTAAACTTCGCCCAAGCCCAAGAAACTCCGCCACAAAACGGAGATACGCCGGTAGATAATCCTGCTGATGATAATTCAGGTGTCGATAAAGATAAGGTCAAAAAGAAATTACGTGCAGATTTTTTTCTAGATTTTGATTGGGGTGAAGAAGTTCTAAACTTAACGCCGCACCCTAGAAATACTCCTCCGAATGGTTTTTACGAAGCCGCTTCAGACACACTAATTTTGGGTGATTATTCAAAAGGATTTCGAGTTACAAAATATTCAGAAATTTCTGCTGGCCTTGGCGGAAAACTAAATTGGCATTTTCCAAATCAAACGGGATTAGCTGGTAAGTTATGGCTTACAGTTGGTTTAATGCCAATGGCCGGAAAAACTTCGGTATCACATCAACATCAGCCGTCATTTGAAAAAGCAATGAACGCGAAAGCCCGCAAAGTGCCTCTTGAAGCCACTGATTTTAAGACCTGGGCGATGAATGATTCTGTGAACTATTCATCTACTGGCGGATTAATTTTTTCGGTCGGCGTTGGGGTTCCGGGTGTAAATATTGGTTCAGACTTTATCGTTCAAGGTACTTTTTCTACTTACATAGAAAAAGTAAGTGCGAACGAAGTTTACGTTATGATTTCTAATACCGATGCCAAAAGCTTAGTGATGCAAGTTGATGCAACGGTAGTTCAAGTTGGCGTTACAAAATATAAAGAAATCGAAGAAGGTATGTCTTACATGATCAATTACGCTGATCCTGTAGGTTACAAAGCGTATCATGATTTGATCCGCGGCAACGTGGCTGCGATTCAGTTGTTGTTACAAGACCCTAACGTAACGGCTATCCAAAAATGGGAAAAACTAAACCGTGTACAAATTCGTAAATTAGCTCATTTTAATTTTGGCATCCCCTTTATTATGTCTTGGGGTTGGACTGCCGGAAAAATCTATGAATTCAGCGACACGCGCGCGTTTTACGATAACACCCGCGCCGAAGTGGATTACGGCGTGTACATTAAAGAAAAAAGAAAGAAAATTTTTGGCAGCAAAACGGTACAAACAGAATCTTTTTACGGCTCAGTTTACAGATTGTATAATTATGATAATGACTTAATGACTAAATATATCTTCGGTCAGTACGTATTTAATGCCGATGATAATAAAGCTAAAACTAAAGACATGAAAAAAGTTATCGGTAACCTTATTGAAAAAACAGGTTTACGTCAGTTAGATCTAAATATTCCGAAATATAAAAAATTAAAATTTTCGCGAATTAACTTAGAAGTCAATTTTGATGAAGATCAGACTTTAAATATCATGAACACGGTGTCTCGCCTGTTACCAGAAACAGTGGCAGAGCGTGCAAATCAGTTAGCCGTTAGCTTTTTAACCAGCGAGAGCCAAATGTTAGCTCTCTGCACGCCAGAAGAAACGCAAGTTCCGATGTCGACAGAGGCGTGCCTGGCTAAATACTACGCCGAAAACACTGAAGCCTCTTCAACTTTAGTTAGAGCAGCTAAACTGATGAAAAAACACTTCGAAGCTGGCAATGATAAAGCTTTTTCTTTAGCCTATGCTGATTTTGGTAAATCGATGTTAAAAAATGCAACGATGTTTCAGGCAATCTTAGGCATGGCCGGTGCCGGAGCCGAGATTGTGTACAACGTACAAAACACGTACTTTCAAAGTTATCGCGTGATCTACGTAACTACAAATTCTGCAGGGGTTTTCAAAAGAATGTCGGTTGATACAGAGCCAACTTGGATTTTTGGTAACACAAATCTAAACGAAGCTTTTAAAGTGGCTGCAGGAATGTAAAGGTGTAAGTTAACAGTTAAGTAACAAAATTGAAAAAGCCAGCCACAAGGATACTGTGAAGCTGGCTTTTTTCTTTTTACGAAGCTTTACCGCCAGAGGCGTGACCAGTGCCAGAAGCATGGTCAGCTAAAATAACTTCTTTTGCTTTTTCAGAAACAATTAAAGTCGGAAGCATAATAAATAAACCCGGAATATCTGGGTATACTGACGCATCTACAACACGCAAGTTTTTTACACCATGAACTTTAAATTTACTGTCAACAACCGCAGACATATCATTGGCGCGACCCATTTTACTTGTACAAGAGGCATGGTGTCCCCAAGCTTCTTTCATGATCCAAGATTTTAAATCATTCGGGTTTTTCATGTCATCGCCCGGGTAAGTTTCACGCTTGAAGTAATCATCACCTATGTATTTATTGATTCTGCGGGCTACATTTAAACCTTCATAAACTGCATTTAAATCTTCAGTTAATCCATTTTTTTCGTCATGAAAATAACTGAAATTAATATTTGGTGTATCGCGTGGATCAGTTGATTTTAATTTAACTTGGCCGGCATGATTTTTAGTGTGCCCTTTTAAAATCGCCCAAGTGAAATAACTTGGTTCGTTTGGATTTTTTGGCGTCGTATCAGCTGAATAACTTGGGTAATAGCCTGTGAATTTACCCGGAACACCAAAGATACATAAATCAGGAGATTTTTGTTTGTCACTTGATTTACGAATTAACGATAACGCCACGCCATTAGATCCATAAATATGATCTTTTGGATTTTTTAGATATTCCTGCCAGCAAGGATCTTTATCAAATTCATTGTTTTTTGCAAACGTGCAGTTTTCGATAAGTCCGATAGGCTTATTTAATTCACTGACGACGGTTACTTCGTAACGATCTTGTAAGTTTAAACCAACTCCCGGAAGGTTTTTAACCATCGGGATGCCGTGTTTTTGTAATTCTTGTTCATTACCGATTCCAGATAACATTAAAAGTTGCGGCGTATTGAATGCGCCACCCGCTAAGATAACTTCGCGTTTAACCATAGCTTTTTTTGGTGTGCCCATAAAAGCCGAAGCTTTTTGTTTATTCATTACATCAGCGCGGTACGCATGTGCACCTTCGATAAATTCAACGCCGATGGCTTTTGTTTTATCGTTTGGATCAAAAATAACTTTTGTGCAAAGGGCATCAGTTTTTACAAATAAATTACCCGGCAGGCGTTGACGCGTTTCTAAAATAAGTTCGCGAACACCATGGCGAATACCATTAACTGCATTGAATGGCATATTGAATACACCATTATATTTTTTATCAACATAGCCCTTATCATTGGGATTTAGTTTTAAACTTGGGCTTGTATTGATCATTTTTTGTAAACCGTCTAAATCTAAGTTTAAGAGTTTATCGAAAAAATTAGTCGTTGTATCCCAAGTATCAACTCTTAAGGCTGCGACTGCCATACGAGTTAAAAAGCGGTCTTTCGCTAATGTCCAAGGGCTAGATTGGTTCAGCGTTAACCAACCACCATTAGCCGATTGCATTTTTTGAAAACGAGAATACATGTCTTTTGCGTTCCAAGAAGCATCACCAGTTAAATTACCAATGTTGTTCCAGTCTTCGTTATCAGGATATAAATTAATTAAAGCATTTACACGGGTACAGCCACCGATACCAGCAGCACGTGGGTAGTAAATGCTTGGGTTATTTTTTTGAAATTTAGAATTCCAGGTTTCCATATTTTTATAGAGACTGCTGTCTTGGTAACGATCAACGAAATAAGACCAGTTTAAAAGTGGATCATCACTGGCTTTAGCATGAAATACCGGAGTCGCAGACATCTTATTTGTACTTTCACCACCGGCTTCTAAAAGTAAAACGCGGTAGCCAGATTTTGCAAGCCCGCAAGCCAACGGCCCGCCCCCGGCTCCAGAGCCTACGATAATAAAATCAAAACGATCGTTTTCATCGATCTTCCAATTATTATCTGTAGAAGGCGCGCGGGTTAAAGAATCAAATGTTGAACATCCCGTAAACGCAGCGGCCGTAGCGGCAACAGCGGTAGCAGATTGAACAAACTTTCTACGATTGATTTTTTTATTTTTCTTCATCTCTATAGAATAGTGGCCAGGGGCTTCTTTCAAAAGTCCGGATCGCCGACAGCCAGACCAGCGTCTAGTGTGTCAACCTTGGTTCGGTGCAAAAACGGTAAAGTTTTTGTCAATTTACAAAGAGTGCCGGGGCATAATTCACCATTTATAAGATCGATAAAGTTATATTTAGCGTAGTGAGCCAAGATTGGTTATATTCGCCGACTTATGGCAATTAAAAAACTCTGGCTGAATCTGTCAGTCCAAAAAAAGCTATTTAGCTTAGTCGGCATCATGGCCCTGCTGGTAACTTTGGAGTTATTTACATTAATTTTTGCTATGAATACTCTTTCAGGTGTTCGCGGATATGTCGGCGGCGAAAGTGTTTGGTCTAAAGGACAAAAAACTGCAGTTTACAATTTGCTACAGTATCTATTTACGAAACAACCAGAAAACTACGAAAAATTTAAAACGGCCCTCGAGGTGCCTTTAGGCGATCGGGATGTTCGCATTGAATTATTAAAAGATACCTATGATGCCAAGATCGTTGATGAAGGTTTTGCCCAGGGAAACATTCACGCAAGCGATAGACCTGCAATGATTCGTCTGGTGAGACGTTTTAAGGATGTGCCAATCTTGGCCAAGACCATAGATATTTGGGCCCAGGGCGACGAACAGATCGAAGAGCTCATGTTGCTGGGCGAAACAATTCATCGTGAAGTTTTGCGTGAGGCAATTAATCAAAACAGACAACGTTATTTTATCTTTGAAATTAACCGTTTAGACAACGAACTTTCTCGGCTTGAAAGTGAATTTTCATCTACCTTAGGAGACGCTTCGCGCGTTTTAGAAGATGTATTAATGTTTGTTCTAATTTTTGCGATCCTGATTGTTGAATCGACAGGACTTTATTTAACTTATCGTGTGGGCCGCAGTCTTACAAATACTTTGCGTGAACTAAATGTAGCTGCGATCAAAGTTGGTAATGGTGATTTTTCACAAAGAGTGCAAGTTCGATCTAATGATGAACTTGGGCAATTGTCTCAATCACTAAATAAAATGGTCGAGCGGTTAGAAAATCAAACGCAAGAACGCCAACATGCTGAACAAGCAAGCCAGGCTAAAAATTTATTTCTGGCAAATATGTCGCATGAAATTCGCACGCCATTAAATGCCATTTTAGGTTTTTCTGAAATTTTACAAGATCAGTACTTAGAAGAACCTGATAAAAAGCGCTATGCGGCTATTATTCGCCGTACGGGCGAAAGTTTAAATACAATCATTAATGATATTTTAGACATCTCAAAAATTGAAGCCGACCACATTGAATCACAAGAGGCAGTCTTTTCGCTTCCGCAAATGCTTTCAGACTTATATGCCTTACTTAAAATGCGCTGTGATGAAAAAGGCATTCAACTTATTTTTGAACGCATTGGTTACGTGTCTGAATATATTGTTTCTGACCAGACAAGGCTGCGCCAAATTCTAACGAACCTGATTGGTAATTCAATTAAGTTTACCGAAAAAGGTCACGTGATGTTGACCTATGAAGTTCGTGGTTCAATGTTATTTTTTACCGTCAGCGATACAGGAGCCGGAATCTCTGAAGAACAACGCGGAAATCTATTTAAAGTTTTTTCTCAGGGTGATAGTTCGGTTAGAAAAAAATATGGCGGTACAGGTTTGGGACTAAGTATCGCCCAAAAACTTTCGCAACTTTTAGGCGGCGATTCGGGATTATTAGACAGCGAAGAAGGCTTAGGAAGTTTATTCTACGTTCAGGTAAAATATCAGCCTACTGAAAAGCCTGTGACTGAAGAAGCTCCGGTAAATACACCGATTAATACGCGCCTTATAGAAAATAAAAATATTTTAGTTGTTGAAGATTCATTAGATAATCAAATGCTAATTGAATTCTATTTAACGAAAAATAAAGCCAACGTCGTGTTTGCCAATAATGGCTTAGAAGGTGTCGAAGCGGCTTTAAAAGGAAACTTCGATTTAATATTAATGGATATTCAAATGCCGATTTTGGATGGTTACGCGGCCACCGAAGAATTACGCCGTCAGGGCGTGGCGATTCCAATTATCGCTTTAACTGGTTATGCTATGAAAGAAGATCAAGATAAGTGTATGCGCGCAGGCTGTAACGAGTTCTTGGCTAAGCCTATTCACAAAGATAAGCTTCTGGCGACTTTGGCGAAGTACTTTCAGGCAACTAAGCTTAAGCAGCGTCCGCTTGATTTCATTTGATACTTTTAAAGTTTTAGCTATAGTTAAGCCAAAAATGAAAGGCGCTGATGAAGAAATTTAAAATTGTACTGACGCTAGTTTTATGGTCGCAAGTAGCTGCAGCAAATCCTTCAGCGCTTTGCGAATCAAATGTGGTTGATGGTTTGGTGCGTTTTTCTAACGGAATCACGGCTTCAACTAAAAACACTGTTCAGGTTTTAACTTGGAATGTTTTAAAATTCAAAAGAGAAAATTCTTTTACAGATTTCACGAACCTTTCAAATCAAGCTGATGTTGCTTTTATTCAAGAGGCGATTCATTCGACTGATCTACAGAATAAAACAGCTCAAAGTATTTCTATGGATTGGACTTTTTTTAAAAGCTTTTGCCGCGAGTACGGTGCCAGCGGAGTTCAAACGGGCAGCCGCTTTCCACAACAGCAAGTAGATGCAGTTTTGGCACCTGCGGTAGAGCCGATCGTGAACACTCCTAAAGTAACCGGCTATTCGGTTGTTGAAATTTCTGGGCACAAAGTTTTATTAATCAATGTGCATGGATTGAATGCGAATAAAGGTTTAGATTTTGAAAAGCATATGGATCAAATTTACAACGTGGCTATAAAATTTGAAGGACCAGTTATTTGGGCCGGAGATTTTAACACGTGGAACCCTGTTCGCATGGCGTATTTGAAAAACAAAGCTCAGGCTTTGGGGATGACTTTGCTTGTTCCTGAAACTGATATTCGTAAGTTGAAGTTGGATCATATTTTAGTGCGCGGATTTAAGGTTAAAGCAGTTAAAATCCTTGATACCTATGTCTCATCTGATCACTGGCCAGTTATAGCTGAGCTAGAATTTGCTCCATAGAATCACTGACAATAAGCATATCAAGATGTTCTTGTGAAACTAAGCCAGAGTTCACGCAATTTTTTAAAAATGCTAAATAATGATCGTAAAACCCATTGTGATTAAAAATCGCGATGGGCTTATCGTGCAATTTAATTTGTCGCCAGGTAATGATTTCATTTAATTCATCCATCGTGCCAAAGCCGCCTGGTAAGGCGATAAAGGCATCAGAGAGTTCCATCATTTTTAATTTTCTTTGATGCATGGTTTCGACCTGATGAAGTTCGGTAATTTTTTCGTGAGCGACTTCAAAATCAAAAACAAGCTTTGGAATAACACCAACAACGCGTCCGCCCTGGGCTAGGGCGCCGTCAGCCACCTGACCCATCAATCCAACCTTAGCACCACCATAGACCACGGCATGGCCACGTTCAGCGATCATCTCGCCGACCTTGTAGGCCATTGGCATTAAGCTAGAGTCATTACCTTTGCGAGAACCACAATAAATACAAATCGACTTCATAGGCTCTATTTTGCAGTTAAAAACCCATTAAGACATCTGCAAAGTGGTTCCACGTCTAGGTTCCAAGTTGGGTTTTACCGGGCAAATTTGCCACAGAGAAAAAATGGCTATTGCGGTTTTTAGAAGGGATCAGTTATACCTCAGCCATCAATTTAACTTTTAACAAAGGAATAAAAAATGAAAACATTATTAGCTTCAATGGTATTTGCTTTTTCAACAATCGCGGCTGCAGCAACTTATGAACTACCAAAAAAAAGCACGAACCTGTCGTTATTAACTGAAGGTAAAGTTTCTGTAGTAACACATATGCCTAATTGCCCGAAACCAGCAATGTGCGAACCGGCAGCGATTTTAAAAATTCAATTTACATTAAATGGCTGCATGGACACTTTAGGTCCTGTAACAATCAACCAAGTTGGTACAACTGCTGACGGCAAAATGAAATTCGTAGTTACCGCTTACAACACAGCTAACGAAGCTTCTACATATACAAAATGCTTTCGTGCGCCAATCGGTGTTGCCACTCAAGTTATTGGTTTAGGTTTTTTATCAAACGACAGCGTAGAAGTTGAATTCTCGAATCATTTTGTTCGTACTGAAACTTTATAAGCTAAGATTTTAAAGTTCGCCGCATAGCTGACCACTTAGATCAGCGACTGCGGCGCTACAGATTCGTTTGTCGGAATATGGATTTCCATTGAAATATGGGTATTTAAAATTTTTCCGACCGGGCAGTTGTCTTTGGTAAGGCTTGCGATTTCATCAATTTCTTTTGGTCGCGCACTGGGTATGTTAGCAATAATACGCAAGTGAATTTGTGGAATCTTCCAGCCACTTAAAGTTTTATCTAAATGCACCTCGGCAGTTACGTCTAAGCGTTCAGGTATATGCCCGCGTTTTTCTAGCTCGCCCGCTAAGGCCATTGAAAAACAACTTCCATAAGCTGCGCCAATTAATTCTTCGGGATTAGTGCCAGGTAATTCTTCAAAGCGTTGCGAATAAGAATAAGAAATATTTTGTAGCGCTCCACTTTCTGTCGAGATAGTGCCTTTGCCGCGTTTTAAGCCCCCGCGCCAGTGGATAAGTGCTGTTTTTTTCATATTCATTCTCCTTATTTAAATATAGCTTTCGCGCATTTTTGCATTTCGCGCTTTCATAATGTCTAAGACCTCTTGATCAGTAACTTGGGTAAAATCTGTATAAAACTGACTGACCGCTAATAAAGTTGATGATTGTTGAAAACAAACAATGTCGTCAAATTCAGGCGGATGCGATTGCACTGTTGCATCTGGAGCAATCGGAACCGCTAAAATAATCTGTTGAGCACCCTTGCTTCGCACATATTGGGCCGCTACGCGTGCCGTAACTCCAGTGGCAAGGCCATCATCAACAAGGATGATCGTTTTACCGTTAAGCGAAGGCAGTGGCCGATCATTTCGGTATTTTTTTATTCTGCGTGCAACTTCAAGAGTTTCTTTTTCCACCACTTGCTGAATTTGCATAGGCTGAATATCAGAAACGCGAATCGCACCAGGATCTGTCCAGTAATAACCTTCTTCGGTAATGGCCCCAATGCCATATTCAGGCTGATATGGGTGGCCAATTTTTCTGACCACTAAAATGTCCATGGGGATATTTAAGACATTTGCGACCTCAACGGCCACGGGCACTCCGCCACGCGGAAGCGCTAAAATCAAACTATTCATTCGATCCAGTTTTATTGCTTTTTGTAGATGAGTTGCTAGTAGCCGCCCAGCTTGTTTACGATCTTGAAATATTTTTTTCATAGTTTTGGTCCAAACCAACACCTATAAACAGCAAAAAAAAAGCCGAGGTTAATTGCCTCGGCTATAAATTATTTATTTTTTAACAATGAATCTATCTTGGAAATTTAGTTTCTAAATCTTTGATAAGTTGTAACCAAGTTTTTTGGTCAGCTAACAAAGTCTGAGTTTCTTCAGCCCAAGCCGGGTATTCAGCAATATCAGTTTTATAACAATTTACATCAGGAACTTCAGTGTAAAAGCTATAGTTCGTAGACCAACAAGCTGGATCCATTGTGTTATTCATAGTTTCTAAGAAATTATTGATCGCTGGTAATTTTTGCCCGCTTAAATTAGCTTTCACGTACGGCGCGATCATTTCAGGAAATCCATCAATACGCACATCGCGTTTTAACATAACTTCTGACACTTCTTCTTGGTAAAATTCGATTAAACCGAATTTTTTAGAAATGATAGTGTATCCCTTAGCCGGATAATCTTTTTTCGGCGAACAGTAGTTCTTAATAACGATCATATCAGGGCTTGTGTAAACACAGCTCTTGATCGTTGCAAAACCATACGCCATTCCAGTTTCAGTGTATTTGAAACTTGTCGCATCGATTGTTGCCATTAAGTCTTTAACTGGTTTTGCTTCAAGCAATACCGCGTGAGCGTTGATAGATAGAAGACAGATCGTAATAAGTTGGATTAGTGTTTTCATACTTAAAGCCTAGAACAGCTGTGAATATTGGCAAGTATAAACAAATAAACAAAAGAAATAGTGCAAAAGCGGAACTAAAGTCGAGGTCTTTTGCCCCGACTTTATGAAAATTAACAGGATATAAAATTTAAAAAATATAACCAGCACCAACTAAAATATTAGATGCTGATTCATAGGTGTGAGTCATAGTTTGTAAACCAACATTGAAAGCCATGTGATTAAGTTTATAAATACCATCAGCGCGAAGCCCAAAGCCGGTGTTATTTTCAACATCACGTAAATCAGTTCTTCTTTCAAAAACCATGAATGGATTAATTACGAAATTTTTATTCATATCGTGTGGCATAATATAATACGCACCACCAAGCATAACTTGAGTCGTCTCAACACTTAATTCAGTTCCATCGGCAAAAGATTTTTTGCTGATGGGTTCTTTTTTATCGGATTCACCAGAATAACCCAAAGAAAAAGCTGTCGCTTGGCCTACGAATAAATTGGCGTTGATATTAAAGTTTCCAGTAATTAAACCGCTAATAGAAGTTGAGATGTGTCCAGCAGGTTGCATAACTTGCGAAGGAGTTACCGCCGCTAATTGAATTTTTGAAGTCTCAACAGACTGAGCTGTTGAAGCAGGTTTTTTAGCGTATGCAGAAACAGATAAAACGATTGTTGCAAAAGCAATTGCGAATACTTTCATGAAAAATTCCCCTCTATGGTTATTGTTAGCTGATTATAGAAAGGTAATTTGTGAATGAACAAGAAAGTATTTATTTTCAGAGATAAATGCGCAAAGATTGAGCGCTATTTTTTTAAAATAAGCATCACGCCTAAGACATGACTATTCACATCAACTGAATAGGTTTTACCGGTGGTTGCTGTGTATGCGGGAGTGCTGCTCCAAGCTTGCCACTTCTGTGCAGCAAAAGCGCCGTACTGTAAATTTGAACTATGGTGATAAAGTGCTCCTAAATACGCCCAGCGTTCTTCAGTTGAGTGGGAACCATAGTTCAAAGCTAATACATGTTCTGCTTGTAGAAAAAAACTAGTGATAGGTTCATTTTCACCTAACCAAAAATAAGTTAGATTTGGTCGTAATCGTAAAGATCTATCAGAATTAAAAAAGTTATATTCGTAACGAGTTTTAAATTCGAAAGTCCAATTATCACTTAAGCTAAACTTTGGCGAGACATCTAGAATCGCTAAATCTTCGCCGCGATCATCGGTGTTCTGCCATTGCCATAAAGTGACGGGGTCTTTAAACCAGTCTTCATTATGACGAAACCCATATTGGCGTTGGTAAAATAAGCCTGCTCGTAAGTTATCAAAAAAACGGTAATAGCTGCCAAGAAAAACCGTTTTATATTCGCGCCCATCAGATTGATCGGTTAATTGGATTTCGCTGAATAAAGTAAATTGTTTTACAGGGTGTAAATAACGAAGACGAGCTTCGCCTTCGGTCGTTGTTTTAATGTCGTCAGGTACGTTGCCAACAGCAAAAACTGTGCTGCTAAAAAATAATATCAGAAAAAAATTAATCATAATCTTCTTTTAAAAGATTTTCATATTTAATTTCTACTTTGTTTTCAACATCACCCGTTGATGGATCAAGATTCCAGTTTAATTTTTTTGTCCAAGCATATTTTTTCGGAGGTGTGACATCTTGGCCTGCAGGAATAACAACCCCTTCGCCTTCGTTGACGATAACTGATTTTTTACCTTTAGTGCTGGTCACTTCGACACTGCCTTCGTTCACACACATCCAGACATCAGATTTTTTATCTTCGCTTTGGCCGTAAGAGGTAAAAAATTCTGTACCGCGAACACCAATAACTGCAACCGGAGTATGTACTTTAAATTGTTGGTTAGTTTTTTGTTTTGAAACCTTACTAAAGAGTGAACCAGAATTTAGATGAATACTGTTATCGTTAGGAATTGATAAATCAGTTTTAAGGCCTAATTTAAAAATCGCGCCATCATCCATGGTGATAATCGCAAAAGATTTTAACCCAGTTTTAATATTATCGCCTGAACTGACAACGGTGCCCGGTAGCGCTTTGGTAGTTTTACCTTGAGAAGTAAGACTGACTTCGCCGCGCACATGATTAATTTTACCGGTTGCTGACTCGACGATCACAGGAAACAAAATGATGAAAAAAATGAATAAACGCATAAGCTAATCACACTTGATTCACCGCCTAAATACAAGATTGTTTTTGCTTCTGGGCATTGGTCTATTTGCTGGCGCTAACTAGTTCATAGAATGTTAAAACATGGTTAAATTAGGTATGCGCAACATATTCAAATTAGTTTTGATGTTTTTACTGTTTTCTCAAATTGCTCACGCCGAGAAAATAGTTTTACCCCTGGCCGACTTATCGGCTTTTGTAGCCAAGCAAGAAAAAGCAGATAGCTATGATGTTCGCAGACTTTTTATTAAAAAAGATCCAAGTTTTAAAAACGGATTAGTTATCTTGAATGTGATGTGCGGCCAAGGTCTTTGTACGAATTATATTTTTGCTAAAAATCCTGCCGGAAATTTTGAATTTGTCGGTAACATGGATGGCCTCTTCGAAGAATCACAAGAAAATGCGGCAACACCTGATTTTCCTGATCTTTGGACGAAAACAAAATCCGGTAACGAATCTGAATTAATCAAATGGTCTTACAATGCAAAGAATCAAGTCTATGAAGTTAAGTAATTTACTATGCTTTGCAATTTTAGTTTTAGCTTCACACTCGGCGTCTGCGGCTTATAAATACGATTTACGCTGCGAGAATAAAAAAATGGTTTGGATGAACACCGAAGAAAAGCCACCACCAAGTCAAGAGTGCGCAACTTTTAAAAAACTTGGTTTTGCAAAATGCTACGACACGAAAAAAGCTTCCAGTTCGTCAGAGACAATGACCATTTCAACACCGAACGATCAGTACTATAAAAGTAAAGAATCTAATAATTACGATCGCAAAGCGATTCAAGACGTTATTCGGTCTGCAGTGATATCAGGAAATGATCCGTACTTGGCTTTGTCGTTAGTAGTGATCGAAAATCCACCCCTGGTAGACAGCTATAATGACGATCTTTATTCAATGTTTTACGGGCATATCCCTATCGATAAAGTGGGTATAGCTGATGTTTTTAATTGTGATGCCCAACAAGTGACTTATAATTCGAAAAAAAGCGCTAAAACATATATGAATAAAGGCCAAGTTCGCGAATTTAACGTTGATCCCCGCGAGTCACAAAAAATTATTTGCTTAGATCCTGGCGTAAAAGCTGGAAGCGCTCCCTCATTTGGAATTTTCAAAACAGCGGACGATAAACATTGCTGCGCTAAAATGCGAATTAAAATGGGTTTACAATACGTAGACGATAATGATGCAAAAAGATTAAGATCTTACTTGGCAAATCAATATATTGAAAAACGTTTTGCTTATGGCGTGAAACGCGCAAGCCAAATGGATACACCAGCCGAAAAAATGGCGACGATCGCACAAGCTTATAACGGTTATGGAACTTTCGGCGCATCAGAAAAAATGAAGAACAGCTGTTTAAGCAAAGTCGATATGGGAAGAACTCCGGTCTACGGCGCAGGAGTTTCAGAAACGATGTTAAATTCATTGATGAACAATTCTGAAATTAAAAAAATGATCAACGATGCCACGCGCTCAGCCGGGCAAAAGCCAAGTTCGTATTTATGTCAGGCTTACGGAGATGGAGATCATAAAATTTCTGGAAACGCTTATACGGGATTACTAAAAAGATATATTGGATCGAAAGCTCACTGCCCTCGCCTTACCTATGCGATGAAGGGTGCTGCGAGAGTTGAACAAGCATCGGCATCTGGTGGATCAGGGTCTGGAAATAAGAGCGGATCTGGGAAAGCAAAAAAATCTGGATCAGCGAATTAGCATTTTTATGATTGTGTCAGCTGAGCGGAGCTGAAACTTAATGGCGGAAAGTGAGGGATTCGAACCCTCGAGCCCCGCGAAGGGCTGCCAGTTTTCAAGACTGGTGTATTCAACCGCTCTACCAACTTTCCGTCGACTGTTTTATAAAAAATGAGCCTTCGGTTCAATGAGTTTTTCGCAAAACGGCATTTCGATGCGCCGCGCACAAAGTTGGATTTGCTACTTAAAGCGACAGCAATGTTAGATTCAGAGTTTAGCGAATCTCGGTTTTGTTACCCATGTACGGGCGTAAAGCCTTCGGAATTTCGATAGAACCGTCTTCGCGCTGATAGTTTTCCATAATCGCGATTAAAGTTCTGCCAACGGCCAATCCTGAACCATTCAACGTGTGTACAAACTGAGGTTTGCCACCATCTTTGGGTTTAAAGCGGATATTTGCACGGCGGGCCTGAAAGTCTTCAAAATTTGAGCATGAGCTGATTTCACGGTACGTGTTTTGGCCGGGTAACCAAACATTTAAATCGTAAGTTTTAGCTGATCCAAAACCCATATCACCTGTGCATAATAAAACTTTTTGGTAAGAAAGCTCTAAACTAGTTAAAACTTTTTCAGCGTGTGACGTTAATTGTTCATGCACTTCATGAGATTTAGTCGGATGGCAGAAAGTCATTAATTCAACTTTATTGAATTGATGTTGGCGAATTAAACCTTTGGTGTCTTTGCCAGCACTACCAGCTTCAGATCTAAAACATGGAGAATACGCACAAAAAGATTGGGGTAATTGCTCTTCAGTTAAAGTTTCGTTGTTGTAGTAATTCGTGACCGGAACTTCAGAAGTTGGAATCAAACAGTAGTCAGTGCCTTCTAGTCTAAATACATCTTCTTTAAATTTCGGAAACTGTCCTGTACCCACAAAACTATTGCTGTTGGCCATAAATGGCGGAATCATTTCAGTGTAACCATGCTGAGTAGAATGCAGATCCATCATAAATTGCATTAAAGCGCGCTCCATTTGAGCTGCTCCACCTTTTAAAAAGGTAAAACGGGCGCCAGTCACTTTGGCTGCGCGTTCGAAATCTAAAATATTTAATTTTTCACCAAGCTCGATATGTTCTTTAGCTTTAAAAGAAAATTTCTTCGCTTCGCCCACAGTAGAAACGATTTTATTATCGTGTTCAGATTTTCCAACCGGAACAGATGAATGTGGTTTATTCGGGATTGTTAATAATAAATTATAAACTTCTAAATCTTTTTCAGCGGCTTGAGTTTCAAGTTCTTTGACTCGGACTTTTAATTGATCGACTTGTGAAAGGATGTGCGAAGCATCTTTACCCTCACGTTTTAACTGGCCGACTTCTGCGCTTAATTTATTTTGCCCGGCTTTTTCTGTTTCAGCCTGGTTGATCATTTCTTTGCGAGTGATGTTCGCTTTCATGATCTGTTCAAGAATTTCGGTCGAAGCCCCGCGATTAATTAGACCTTGCTTGTAGTCGTCGTAGTATGAAGTTCCGTTTTCAGCTTTTTTTTCTAAGAGCTTAATATCAATCACAAAAAATCCTAACTTATCTGTTGTTTGCGTGCTTTCAGCACGACTATGGCGCCATCTTTATATACATCGTTAAGATCTGACCGATCAAGTAACAGATAAGGTCAAAAATAAGAATGTGAATCATTGTCAGGCGGCTTAAGCCTTTATAAATTGCTGCAGTGAATACCAAAGTCAAAAACAACAGCATAAAAGTGCCAGACTGGGTAAGTTCTTGAATAACAAGCGACACGACAAGACCGATAAAAAATCCGGAAGCTAAGCGTAACAATGAGTGGGCTAAGCCGTGAGAGGCATTTTTAGCACCAACCTGTAGATCATTTGAAAAGCCTTTGAATTTTTCTCCGATAGTCATCTTTGCTATCCTCCTAATGAAGATATTTTATCTTCAATTTGTTTTCTGTCCAGCGCATTTGGTGAAAGTTCAATGTAAAGTCGAAACAATTCGCGGGCAGACTTACGATCACCCTGGGCTTCCATAATATAGGCTCTTTCGCGGTAAAGGGGCGCAAAGCCACTTTCTTTTTGCCGCGCGATCTCTAACATATCTAAAGCGATATCCGTGGCATCACTTTTACGGTAACAATTGGCCGCTTTAACATAAAGATCTGCGGAAGTCGGGCGAAGCTTAATGCCTTGCGAATATTCAGCAGCACATTCTTTAAATTGCTCTTTAGCGTTGTAAACCGTAGCCGCTAATAAATAAGGATCAGCAATGCCAGGGTTTTTTGTTTTTTCGTCTTTAATCATTTCAAGGGCTTTATCAAATTCACCTAATTCAAAATGACAGCGCGCCAAAAAGTAAGAAATTCTTGGGTAGCTTGGATTAACCCGTTTAACCATTTCAAACTTTTTATAAGCACTTTGAATAACTGCATTAGCATCTTTACTGCCAGGATTTTCTAATTCTAGCTGGGCGGTAGCAAATAAGGGTTCGACATCAGATGGATCAAGCACCGCTGCATCCATATAATATTTCTGCGCGACTTTAATTTCGTTCATGTATTGATTGCTGCGCGCTAAGCCCATTAAAGCTTTTTTATTTTTTGGATCAGTTTCAACAATTTGGGCATAAATTTCAGAAGCTGATCTGTATTTTTCTTGCAGCTCATAAAAATCAGCTAAACCTAAGCGGTAATCAATCGTGTAAGGAAAAGTTTCAATTAATTTTTTAAAATTAGTTTCGGCCGCAATGTTGCCTTGTTTTGCATAGAGGTATTTTGAATATGTAATTTGCGCTTCTGGTTTGCCCGGCTCAAGATCCACGGCTTTGCTAGAGTATTTCTGTGCGTCTTCTAAATACTTGGCTTTGCGGTTTTCTTCTTCTTTTGTACGAGACGGCGAGTTTAAAAATAAATTGATATTTGCATTCGCGATTAAACTTAACAGCTCGACATCGGCATCATACATTTTAATCGCTTTTTCGCCATAAGTGATAGCAGTGTTCATGCTGTTTTTACGAAACTCAACAAGCGCCTGAGTTTTAACAACGTCAAAATTGACGCCACCGGCGCGCAGTGAATCTTGCAATGTTTTAAAAGCTTCGCCGAAAGAATATTTTTGTGACAGATAATCTGCTTTTAGGGCATAGGCTTGTGAAAGTTTTGGATCAGCTTTGATCGCTCGATCAACCCAAGTTAAGGCTTCACGTGATTGATTGATTGCCCATAAACTTTTTGCGGCTTTTAAAGCGGGCTCGGCATTTGTTTTATCAAATTCAAAAGCGGCTTTAAACTGGGCTTGCGCCGCTAAGTGATCACCAGATCTGGCAAACTGATCACCTAAAAAAACTAATTCGGCAGATTGATTGTTTCCACGATCTTCTCCGCCAAGTGACATGACAAGTTCTTTAATGGCGCGGTGACTCGGACTAATCGTTAAGGCAAATTGGCCGACATCAAGGGCTTTAGAATTGTCTTTGCGAGAAATTAATAACTGAATATATTCTTGAAGCGCATCCATATGAAAACCTTTGGGTAGTTTTCCGTCGATGGCGTAGGCCTGGCTAAAATAATTTAGAGCTTTCTCTATGCCTGAATTTTTTAATTCAACTAAACCCATGCCGTAAAGAGCCCCTTTGTATTCAGGGTAATCACGTAGAATATTTGTGTAAGAATCTTTGGCTTCATTGTATTTACCTTGTTTGTAATACGATCTGGCCAAAGCAAACTGCGCCCACGCCCAGCCTGGAAACGATTTCACTGCTTCAACGTAATAGGCTTCAGCGCTGATATGGTTTTGCATATCTTCTAAAATTTGCCCTTTAATTAAATACAAAAATGGAAATAAAATAAAACGTTCACCGCTTTGTTGATCTAAAGTTTTTTCAATCAAGCCGCGTGCATCGCGGGGTTGGCCTTTGGCTAACAGGTAAACTGACTGGCAAGTGTCTGAATAATTTGAGATTGGATTAATCGTACGGCTCATCTGAGTCACGATTGTGATGGCCTTAAGATCATTTGAGTTTTGCTTGGTGTAAGGCCAAAGCTGTTCGTACACCACACAAAGCAGTCCTAAAAGTTCTAAATCATTGGGTGCATTTTCAGAAGCTTGCGCTAAAAATTTTTGTGAATCGCGTGTATTTTCTAACGAACCGCTTTTGATCATAGCGATCGCGCGTGTTTTTAAAATACGAACTTCATTTTCAGTTAATTTTTTTTCAGCCCCGCGAATTGGGGCAATAAGCACCCAGCCACTTGTTTTTTTCGCAGACGGCGAAAGGACAAAATACAAACCAACAATGACGGCAAGAATTAATGCAACAAACGGGTAAAACTTTTTTGATTCACGCGCCTGGATATTTTTTAACTGCTGCATTTCGATCGTTAGCTGCTCATCGCGTGCTTGTAACAGCGCATTTTGGTCAGTGCCACGGGCCGGTAATTGCGATGCCCGCGCTGATTGGCCGGCGGTAGGAATCATCGAAGAAGTGGGTTTTTTTAATTCTTCCTGAACGAGCTGTTTAATTTCATCTTTAAATTCTGGAGCAGCCTCAACATCTTCAGGCGTTTCATCTGTAGGAGCTATTACTGGTGCGGATTGAATTTGGGTTTCAGCGTCCATCTTCAGAGCTTTTTTCTCGTCTCGCTCTGTGGGATTTTCTAAAGATTCTAAAAGGGCTTCATAGAATTCGTGGACCTTTGAAAGTGGGCGCCACTCAGCACTTGGATGTTGCGCAACTTCTTCTTGGCCACTTAAGATACCTTCAACAATCATCTTACTGATAGACTCGCTTGGAAATGGCCCTTTGATTTGGCCATTCTCCATTTTGACTCTCCACTGATCGTTAAAATTAACTCGTTTTCCCATCATATCTATTATGAAATGGAAATGCTTGCGTGACAGCTGAATGATAAAAATTCGGACCCAACTTATGACCAAAGTCCGATGTTGGAACCAGCTATCAGTTCCAACTTGGAACCGCTTGATTTCATTATGTAATTCAAAGCCGCTTTAGAGGCACTAGGTCGGCGAGTAATTGGCATTGCAGTTGCTATAAGAAACTCACATGAAATGGGTTGCAGTTGCATACATCATCGCAGTTTTGGTGATCTCAGCGAAAGCTAAGGCCATCAGCGACGAAAAAGTAGTAAACTCAAACGTGTTTCAGACAACAGATTTTGTTTTAGATTACCAAGCGAAGATCTCTGAATAACTAATTCAGGATCCCCTCCCAGAACAAGCCTCAGAGCTTTGTTTGGTAAATGTAGATTTGAATTTCAAAATCATACCGGTAACGGTAGCGGTTTTTAAAAGGCTTGATTGTGGCCCCTCCTCGATCAGGCCTTAATTTTTTCTCCTTTCGGAGAATTTTTTTTAAACAATCAATTAAATTTTAAAACTAAGGAACGCGTTTAATTTTTGCGCCTAAAGCTGAAAGTTTACCTTCTAAATTTTCATAGCCGCGATCTAAGTGATAAATGCGTCCTACTAAAGTTTCACCCGAAGCAACTAAGCCGGCTAATACTAAACTTGCAGAGGCTCTTAGATCTGTTGCCATAACTGGAGCTCCTGATAAGCCGCCAGGTTTACCGCGTACGACAGCCACTTGAGTTTTAGGAGTAATGTCTGCACCTAAACGCATTAATTCATTCACATGCATGAAGCGATTTTCAAACACGGTTTCTGTGATCACACTTGTTCCATGTGCCACTGTCATCAAAGCCATAAACTGTGCTTGTAGATCTGTTGCGAATAACGGATGCGGAGCCGTTGTGATATCTACAGCTTCCCATTTGTCTTGTGGTAAAACGCGAACTGAATCTTTTGTGGTTTCTATTTTGAAACCTGCTTCTTTCATTTTGTTGATCAGTGCTTCTAGATCGTGTGGGTTACATTTTTCGACAAGAACATTACCTTTTGTAATTGCACCCGCGATCATTAATGTTCCGGCCTCGATACGATCAGGCATAATGGCGTGACGAGCAGGAGTTAATTTAGCAACTCCTTCAATTCTCATTACACTTGTTCCGTGCCCAGTAATTTTTGCGCCCATTTTATTAAGATAGTTTCCTAAATCAACAATCTCAGGTTCTTTGGCGGCATTTTCGATGATCGTAATACCTTCAGCAAGAGTTGCTGCCATCATTAAATTTTCAGTACCACCGACAGTTGTTTTTTCAAACAATACGGTAGCACCTTGAAGTTTTTTACATTTTGCCAAGACGTAACCGTCTTTTAATTCAATCTCTGCACCAAGAGCTTTCATAGCATCTAAGTGAAGATCAATCGGACGAGTTCCGATGGCACAACCACCTGGAAGTGAAACTACAGCTTCGCCGTATTTTGCTAGGATTGGACCTAAGCAAAGAATACTTGCGCGCATTTTTCTGACCAGATCGTAATGCGCTTCAAAAGTTTTTAATTTTGTAACGTTAACACGAAATGTGTGACCATCACGTTTTGATTCACAACCTAAACTTTGTAAAAGCTCTGCTGTTGATTCGATATCTTTAAGAAGTGGAACATTATCAAATGTGTGTTCGCCTTCAGCTAAAAGTGTAGAAAATAAAATTGGAAGGGCTGCATTTTTTGCGCCGCTGACGCTGACTGAACCATTTAGTGAAGCGCCGCCGGTGACTAACATTTTATCCATAGAAATATCCGTTCTTTAAAGGGATATTATGCTCTGGCTTTGATGATTCGATCAAGTCCTGACAAGTCTTTTAAAACTGTAACTTCTTTAAATTTCGGAATGTCGGCAAAGTGCTTTTTCATGATTGCCCCTTGAGTATGGCCCATTTCAAAAAGCATTAGACCTTCGGCCTTTAAGCAGGGGGCAAATTTAGTCGACCAAGTTTTTAGGGCGTACAAACCAGCGTCATCAGCAAATAATGCTAAGCTTGGTTCATATTTGCGAACGTTAGCCTCAACTTGCGTGTCGCTCACATCAATATATGGCGGGTTTGAAACGATATAATCAAATTCACCCAAGTCTGAAAGATTTAAACTTTCAACATCAGCATGGATGGCTTCAGTACGTTCGCCTAATTCAAGAGATTCGATGTTTTCTTTTACTAAAGCAAAGGCTTCGGCTGATTTTTCAACGGTAATTAGTTTGGCTAAAGGCATGTGCTTTAAAATAGATAAGCCAATGCAACCTGTACCAGCACCTAGATCTAAAATACGAACATGGTCTTTGGGGTATTTTTTAAAATCGGCTAAAACGTCATCAACGATCATTTCGGTTTCGGGGCGCGGAATTAAAACACCAGGCTTAACTTTGAACAAGTGCCCGTAAAACCCTTTTTCTTCAATGATATAAGCCACGGGTTCGCCAGCAGTTCTACGCTTAACAAATTCGCGGCAAAGATTAACTTCAGCATCAGTTAACGGAGAATCAAATTTTACATATAATTGAATGCGCGGAATTTTAAGTGCGTGTGCAATTAAAAGTTCAGCATCTAAACGAGGCGTATCGAAATTTTTATCTTTGAAGAACTGAATTGTTTTAGAAAGGACTTCATTCAGTTTCATGTGCACTCGCTATTAGTAAGCGTTTGAAGCCTGTTTTTTTAGTTGCTCAGCCTGGAAGTATGTATTTATTGGATCAATTAATATTTCAAATTTTCCGCCCATGACCTGGTCTAACTGGTGAATTGTAAGTCCAATGCGGTGATCAGTGATACGAGTTTGTGGGAAGTTGTAAGTGCGAATACGTTCTGAACGGTCACCGGTTCCGATTTGATCTAAACGTTGGTCAGAAGCTTCTTTCATACGTTTGTCGTCTTCGATTTGCTGCAATTTTGCAGCTAAAATTTGAAGGGCTCGGTCTCTATTGCTATGCTGAGACTTACCCTCTTGGCATTTAACTTCGATTCCAGTTGGTAAATGGACGACACGAACAGCTGATTCTGTTCTGTTCACGGACTGTCCACCAGCGCCTTGCGAACGCATAGTTTCAAAATGAAGATCACTTTGATTAAGTTTAATATCTTTAATTTCAACTTCAGGAATAACGGCAACAGTTACTGTTGAAGTATGAATACGGCCCGCAGCTTCAGTTTTAGGAACACGTTGTACGCGGTGAACGCCTGATTCGTATTTCATTTTTGAAAATACAGACTCGCCAGAAATAGAAATAATAACCTCTTTGGCTCCACCAACATTACCTTCTGAGTAAGAAACCATTTCGGCTTTCCATCCCATAGTACCAGCGTAGTAAGCGTAAGCGCGGAATAATTCATCTGCAAAAAGTGAAGCTTCATCGCCACCGGCACCGGCGCGAATCTCTAAAAGAATATTTTTATCATCGTTAGGATCTTTTGGAAGTAACGCTAATTTTAATTTTTCTTCGATTTGCGGAATTGATTCTTCAAGTTCTTTAACTTCTTCACGAATCATTTCGCGCATTTCAGAATCTTGTTCAGCCGTTAGAAGTTCTTTGCTTGCTTTAAGAGCGACAGTTTTCTTTTTGTAATCACGGTACAGAACCACGATTTTTTCTAGTTCAGAAAGTTCTTTCATTAACGAGAGATATTTTTTCTGGTCAGACGCAATATCAGGACGCTGAAGTGACATGTTCACTTCTTCATATCTTGATTCTACTGAGTCTAATTTTGAAAACATTTGTAAGCTCCGTGATGAAATGCTGGAAAAACAAAAAGCGGCTGTGTAGCCGCTTTTATAAATAAATAACCTTGCGAGAATCTATTTTGCAGCTTTTTTGTCGCCGAATTTTTTCTTGAAACGGTCGATACGGCCTTCAGTATCTAAGATACGTTGTTTGCCAGTGTAAAATGGGTGAGAAGCTGAAGAGATCTCAACTTTGATTAGTGGATAATCTTTGCCGTCAGTCCATTTAGTAGTTTCTTTAGAATCTAGTGTTGTTGTTCCTAAAAATGAGAAATCACAAGAGATGTCTTTGAATACAACAGTTCTAGTTTTTGGATGTAATGCTTCTTTCATATCGTCCTCTGCCTTTAATTCGTAAATTCGAGAACCTAGGTGATAGCATAAAAAATGGCCCAGGCTCAAGCGGAAAACCGCGTTATTTTCAGGGGTTGCTGATGAACGACCTCATCTGAAAGAAGTCGGCAGCTTGAAAAGGGCGATTTTTAGGCTAATCTTTATCTAAGGTGTAGTTCTATAAGTATTTGAAATTATTAGACATTAACGCAACAAAATAAAATCAAACCGTAACCCCTACGGTAAGGTTCGATTTTAACCGACATAGAAGCTAACAGACTTATGTCGGGGTAGATTTATGAATAAAGTATTAATGGGTTTAACTATGCTTTTTATGGTTCTAGCGACTTCATCGGCCCAGGCCGATTATTCTTCAATTCGCTGTGAGTTCAAAGAAGAAGGCTTGATGGAGGCCGTGTTTGGTAAATTTAAAAAAATACAAACTGAGTGCTGTATGAAGCGCCTTGAAGCCCACGAAGCCTGTGAAAGCCGTGAAGAATATCAAAAATGCAAAAATGGCGGAAAAGGCACGCTATATGCTGTTGATAGCGGCGTTGAGTGCTCAGAAGGTTGCAAACTTTTTCGTGAAGATTGCGATGATTTCATAAGCACTAAAGATGTTAATAAACATCTATAAGTTAGTTGCGCGCTTTCAGCGCGACTTACTCGACACCATCAAGGTTAGAAACTAATAACGAATCCAGATACAAACAGCCATCAGGGTTTGTATCTACTTTTAACATAGCTACAACGTCAGCGCCTTTGTTGATTTCAATAAAGGTTGTCGCTGTATCAGTTTTTGGTTCGCTACTAACGCTGACTTTAACTGATTGGCTTAAAGCTTTAGCTAAGCTCTTAGTAATTTCTTTTAAATTTTCAGGACAAGAAATATCTGAATCACGTAAACCTAATTGAGGAATGTGATGACTCCACACCATGTGTGATAAAATGCTTAAATCTTTATTTTGTAATTGGCTGACAATTTTTTCTAAATCAGCAGCCTTAGAACAGGTAAAGGCCGCATCTGCAGCGTAAGCATCAAGGTAAGCGCTTAAAGTTGATTTTGAATCACAGCTAATCGGGCCAAAGTTAACCTCCCAAGCAGGAAGTTCGTCTTGGGCTTTTTTTAAGACCGCAATGGCTTGCGGTACTTTTTCGTTGCCGATGTTTTTGTAGCAAGTAGCAATATTAAAAACGATGTCGCTGTATTGGCCATCACTGTCTAATGATTTCGGATTTTCTAAAGCGAAACTGTAACTGGCGCAGCTTGCCACTTTAGACTGAAATTCAGTTTGTTTTTCAGTGCAGTCATCAAGCTTATCAATTTTATCAACTGAAGCCTGGCATTCGATCTGTAAAGAAGTTGAAATTTCTGCCGGAGCCTGAAAAGCGTCTTGGCCCTGAGCCGTTTCGCTTCCCATTGGCAGATTAATTTTGCCACCTAATAAAAACTTATATAAAATCATGAAAATCAGCAAACCACCGAGTAAAAAAGTCAGCGGTAATACAAGTTTTTTGATCAATGGTCTGTCGTCACTAGATTGGTTTTTTTTATCCATTCATACTCTTCAAGAAATCGGCGTTAGTTTTTGCTTTTTCGATTTTATCCATTAAGAATTCCATCGCATCTACAACATTCATTGGCGCTAATACTTTACGTAAAATCCAAAGACGAGATAAATCACCTTTATCAATTAGTAAATCTTCTTTACGCGTTCCTGATTTGTTGATGTCCATACAAGGGAAAATACGTTTTTCCATTAACTTACGGTCAAGTTGGATCTCTGAATTTCCAGTACCTTTGAATTCCTCAAAGATAACTTCATCCATACGTGAACCAGTATCAATTAAGGCTGTCGCGATAATTGTTAATGAACCGCCCTCTTCGATATTTCTAGCTGCACCGAAGAAACGTTTTGGTTTATGCAAGGCATTTGAATCCACACCGCCCGATAAGATTTTTCCAGATGGTGGAACAACCGTATTGTAAGCACGAGCTAAACGAGTGATAGAATCTAATAGAATTACAACGTCATGTTTATGTTCAACAAGGCGTTTTGCTTTTTCTAAAACCATTTCAGCGATTTGTACGTGACGAGTTGGTGGTTCATCGAATGTAGATGAAACAACTTCGCCTTTTACCGTACGTTGCATATCAGTTACCTCTTCCGGACGCTCATCGATTAATAAAACGATAAGTTTCACTTCAGGGTGATTAGTGCTGATCGCATTTGCGATATTTTGTAATAAAACTGTTTTACCAGTTTTAGGCGGGGCAACGATAAGACCACGTTGGCCTTTTCCGATCGGAGACATTAAATCCACAATACGAGTCGTCATTTCAGTTTGTTTATTTTCTAACTTAAGCTGTTTGTTAGGATATAACGGCGTCAAATTATCGAATAAGATTTTATCTTTAGAAGCTTCTGGAGCTTCGTAATTTAAAGAATCAACTTTGATTAAAGCAAAATATCTTTCGCCTTCTTTAGGTACACGTACTGTTCCTGTAACATGATCGCCTGTTCTTAAACCGAACTTACGCATTTGTGACGGAGAAACATAGATGTCATCTGGACCTGGTAAATAATTGTAATCCGGAGAACGTAAGAAACCGTAACCATCTGGTAGAATTTCTAAAACGCCTGATCCGAAAATATCACCTAATCTAGCGCCACGTTTTAAAATTTCAAAAACCATATCTTGGCGGCGCATACCGGCTGCATTTTCGATTTTTAATTTAGAAGCTAAATCAGTTAACGCCTGGATGTTTTTTGATTTTAGATCTTTAGAGTTGAACCAGCTTTTTTCTTCGTCAGTTAAATTGATATCTGTGAAATCGATGTCTTCAACTGGTTGTTGTGAATGCTGATGTTGCTGTTGTTGCATTTGTTGTTCGTCATCACGAGCACCCTGGCTGCCAGGACCACGGTTGTTGTCACGGTAGTTACTGCGTTGTTGATTTTGATTATTATAACGTCCGCCACCTTGGTTTTGACCGTGACGTCCGCCGCCTCCGCCACCACCACCTTGATTGCGGTTTTGGTTGTTATCAAATTTTCTGAATTCGCGGCGAGGTTGTTGATGCTGGCCACCTTGTTGTTGCTGTGATTGTTGTTGTGGTGGTGCTGCTGTCGTAGTGCCAGTGTTTTCGCTTGCAGTGGCAGCTGGTGCTGCTGGTGCAGAGGCTTCTTGTGTTGTTGCTGCGGCTTGAGGAGCAGCAGCTTCAGGGGCTTTTGTCGGAGCAGAATCTACAGCTGGAGTTGGTTCGCTAGATCCAGCGTCACTTGCTGCATCGGTGCTAGTTTTTCTAAACTTTTTCTTAGTAGTAGTAGGTTCTATGACAACTTCTTTTTTAGCCAATTTGGACTCCTGGAATGTGATTTTTGGATATTTGATTAAATGCGTTTAAATTAAATAAGAATTAATGGAAAAAATATGTGAATGTTTTTAAAATATCGCTGTGGGGCTAAATAAAGTCAATCAATTTGAAACACTCGCATTTTTTATCGTTTCAAAATGAGAATTACTCTAAATATTTCAAGTACTTAACCCGATAAAATCTTACAAGATATGCGGACCACCCGACCTTGAATTTTGGGGTCGAAACCACGTGTCTAAACAAGGAGTATCAAGTGGATACAATGACCCCATCACCTAGAACGCCGTTACATTTAGATGTAAGTTTTAGAAGAAGTTATGCCAGGCAGGATTCAGTCGCCGTGCTTAGAAATATTAGTTTGTCTGGAGCTTTTTTAGAATTAGCAAACCACGATTTACGTGTGGATGAAAAAATTAATTTAACGTTTGTTGTTGCACAACGTGAACGTAAAATCACAGCACAAATTGTTTGGAAAAATTCTTTGGGTGCGGGTGTAAAGTTCTTGCCACAAAATAATCGCGATGTGCAAATCGTTGATGATTTAATTTACTTCGTTGAAACAAAACGCATGGGCCATCGCGGTATTTTAGATGGCATCTTAAAAAAGGCTGCGTAGTTTTAATTTAGCGTAATTTATTTTAAAAATAAAAAAGGCTTGGTGTTTAAACCAAGCCTTTTTCTTTTTGTGAATTTTAATTGTTAGATTAAAGTAAACGTTAAGTTCCTAAGCCTTCGCCGGCTTGAGCATCATTTGATCTGTAAGCTTGAGCTTTTTTACGTTTAACCAGAACAAACGCTAAAGCACCGAATAATAAAACTCCAATACCTAACATTGTCATCATATCATCGCCACCTTCTGCAGCAACTTCTTCACCTTCCATCGCAGGAGCCTTACTAGGCTTCATTTCTTCTGGCGGAGGAGGCGGAGTAGCAGCAAATTGTGAATCATCTGGCGGCGGTGGCGGTGGCATCGCTGCATCTAACGCTGGGTCTGTCGGAGGAGCCGTATTAGCAGCGAAAGCATCAGCTGGAGGTGGTGGAAGATCTGCTTGCGCCGGCGGCGGAGGAAGATCATTCATCGCTGGTTGCGGAGGAGGAGCTACTGCATCCATCGGAGGCGTTGGATTATTTTGTACGATATTTTGAACTGCAGCTTCAGGAGATTGCGGCACGTCAGCAGAAGCTGTCGTCGTCGGAGGAGTGATTGCAGCAGGTGATTTCCAGTATTTGAAAGTTTCACCTTCAGCTAATTTCGTTTTAGATTCGATCGCGTTTGTTGACCAAACTTCTTTCCAAGCATTGTCATAACCTAAAAGTTTTTTAGCAACTTTTCTTAAGTTATCACCTTTTTGTGCCACGTAAGTTTCAGGAATCATACCAGTGTCTTCAAAGTATGTGATCGTTTTAGAAGAATCAGTCGGGCGATTCGGAGAAACATAAGCGATTTTATCACCAGCGCGAGGAGAACGAGCTTTTAAGAATGAGTTAATTTTTTTAAGCTCTTTTGTTTTATCTGAACCGTAAATCGTTTGACTGATTTGTTTTAACGACTCTTTAGGATGAGCAATGTAAATTGTATTTACGTAACCATCACCGAAAGCGTAAGGAACAGCGTCAGCAACTTTTTTTAATGAAGTTGTTCCGGCACCAGTTGGTTTAGCATCAGCTAAAACCGGAGTAGGTTCTGCAGGAGCTTCAATTGAAGCTGCCGGAGGAGCCATCGCCGTTGCCGGTGGATCTTGCGGCGTCTCAGTAGGAGTCTCGCTAGGCATTTCGTTCATCGCTGTTGATAAGCTGTCATCTGCAGGGGCTAAAGCATTCGGATCATCAAGACTTGTATCTTGAGGAGGCAAATCGCTGGCGGCTAAAGAATCTGCTGGAACTTCAGCCGGCACATCAGAAGGCGGAGCATCTAAAGAGCTCTCATCTAATGTTGGGGCAGCTGCGATATCTGCAGGCGGAGGATCTTGCGGTACTGAATCCAGAGATAAATTATCATTCGATGCCGTTGCATCAGTAGATGTTTCACCTAAGGCCGCTTCTAACGAACTATCAGTTGATAAGTTTTCTGATGGAGCCGTGCCGTCTAAAGCTTGTGAACTACCATCATCTAATGACGGCTCTTCGGCTTCGATTTTATCGACATCTGCGTTTTCAACAAACTCAGCATCATCTTGAGCTTTGTTCGCTGTGCATGCAGAGAATTGTCCCATTAGGCCAAGTGTGGCTAAAACTAGTAACAGTTTTTTCATAATTTATCCTCATCCTTGAAAATAATTGTGACGTAAAGTCTTTACTTTCTTACCATATCATTACAACACACAGAATGTGTCGCAGCAAAGTAGATGTATTGATCAGACTTAAAGCTGGACTTGACGAAAGTTCTTGTTGAAAAACGAAATCACGACCTGCACAAGACTTTGGTCTCGAAATGGTTACTGAGTTCGAGGTAATCTTAACAAGTCCCCGATTTTAATACGATTTTTTGTAAACCAACCCTGATTCATCTCTAACGCGTACATTGCAGGCTTTGAACTTGGGTAAGATGGATAACTGGTTTGTAGCGAAGAAGTTGCTTTCATATCTATAATGTCGATAATTTTTTTATTCTTACCGATGTAGGCAATACTTAAATCAAGATAGGTATTCTTCATCCAAAAACTTAAAGGTTGCTCGTTTTCAAAAATAAACAACATGCCACTATCAGCAGGCATTTTTTCGCGAAACATTAAGCCGTGTGCTTGCTGTTCTGGAGTTTTCGCGATTTCAACAGTGATTTTCTTTGCACCGATTTGTATTTGTTGTTTCGTGAATTTATATTTAGGCGTAGTTGCAAATGCTTGAAATGAAAAAATTAAACTAAGTATTAAAACGTTTTGCCAATTCAAGTGCGACACCATAACGAACCCCTCGCGTTGAGACAGTTAACTTAGATAGGTTAAAAGCTTTTAGGGTTTCAAGTAAAGTGATAACGCCAACAATGATCACATCAGCACGACCTTCGGGATAGCCGATTTGTATTTTTTCAGCTACAGACATGTTGGTTAGTTTGTCTAGCCAGGTCTGCAGGCCTTGCTCGGTCAGCTCGTAGCCATCAATTTTTGCGGCATCGAAATAACCGATTTCAACTTGAGCGATTGTTGTTGGGGTTCCGGCAACGGCCAGAATTTCGTTTGGAGAGTTCGGTGCTAATTTAATAATTTGTTGCAACTGCTGGCGAATAAATTCTTGCAGTGCTGTAATTTCATGTTGTGGTGTTGGTTGTGCAGAAATAAATTTTTCTGTTAAACGCACACAGCCGATATCTAAACTTTTTCCGGCAAGAATTTTTTGATCTTCACCGAAAATAAATTCAGTTGAGCCACCGCCGATATCCAAAACTAAGCGGGTGTTGTTTGAACTCATTCCAGAAACAGCTCCACGGTAAGTGATTTCGGCTTCTTTATCGCCGGGAATAATTTCTAGTGGAATATTTAAATCTTTGCAGATTTTAAAAAGTTCTTGTTGGTTTTCGGCATCACGTGCTGCTGAAGTGGCCATCGCTAAAACCGCTTGCGGTTTTTCGCGGTCTAAAGTTTTTCTAAAATTTGTGAGTGAGTTTTTTGCCCGCACAAGTGCGTCGGGGTGAAATTTTTTATTGGCAGATAAACCCTGGCCAAGCCTAACCATCTCGACTTCGTCAGAATAAATTTTTGTGATTTTCTGATTTTCAACTTCAGAAACAAGACACAAAAACGTATTTGAACCTAAATCAAGGCTGGCTAATTTCATTATTCACTCAACTTCTTCATTAAAATTTCATTCACAATGGCAGGATTGGCTTTACCTTTTGAGGCCCTCATAATCGCGCCGACAAAAAATCCGATCACTTTATCTTTGCCAGCTTTAAACTCTGCAACTTGGCTGGGATTTGCGGCAACGACTTCGGCTACGATTTTTTCAATTTCGCCTACGTCTGAAACTTGCACTAAACCTTTTGCTTTGATGATGTCAGCGGCAGTTGAACCTGTGTCCCACATTTCTTTAAAAACGATTTTCGCAATTTTTCCAGAAATTGTTCCCTGATCTATTTGTTTAATCAAGCCAGCAAAGTTTTGTGCAGAAACTTTTGAATTGTGCGCAGTTAGTTTAGACTCGTTCAATTCACGTAATAGTTCAGAGATAATCCAGTTCGCCGCAGCTTTGTAATTGCCACAGGCTTTGCCGCAAGCTTCGAAATAATCTGACAGGTCACGTTCTTCAGTTAATAAATTTGCATCACTGGTTGATAGCTGTAAGTCTTTAACAAAGCGAGCGGCCCGTTGCAGAGGTAATTCTGGCAGTGATTTTTTAACTAAGGCTAATTGTTCATCCGTAACAATAACGGGTAAAATATCTGGATCTGGAAAATACCTGTAATCTTGCGCGTCTTCTTTTACACGCATCGTGAACGTGCGGTTTTTATCTGGATCATACAATCTAGTTTCTTGCACAATTTTTTCTGAATTTTCGATCGCATCAATCTGGCGGTGAATTTCGTATTCAACAGCTTTTTCCACAAAACGAAATGAATTGATATTTTTTAATTCTACTTTAGTGCCGAATTTTGTTTCGCCCACTTTGCGAACCGAAACGTTACAATCACAACGAAGCGAACCTTCTTCTAAGTTGCCATCACACACATCTAAGTAACGAACTACTGAGCGAATAGTACGACAGTATTCAGCCGCTTCTTGTGGTGAATGCATTTCTGGTTCAGAGACGATTTCAAGTAATGGAATACCTGCGCGGTTATAATTAATTAAAGTGTACTGGCCAAAGTGAGTCGATTTACCCGCGTCTTCTTCCAAGTGCGCGCGGGTAATGCCTACAGTTTTGGTTTTACCTTCAACTTCAAATTGGATCGAACCTTTTTCACAAATAGGTTCGTCGTATTGAGATATTTGATAACCTTTAGGCAGATCTGGATAAAAATAATTTTTACGCGAGAAAACTGATTTCTTACGGATATTACAACCTAAAGCTAAGCCAGTACGAATCGCATACTCGACCGCTTTTTTATTTAACACCGGCAATGTGCCTGGCATGCCGACGCTGACTGGGGATGTGTTTTCATTATCTGCAGAATCAAAATTTGTAGCGTCAGAAGAAAATATTTTTGATTCGGTTTTAAGTTGCACGTGCACTTCAATACCGATGATGGCTTCAAAACCGCGGTAGGAAACTATAGTAGCAGTATTATTAGTAGACACTTGGAGTTTTTCCTTTCACCGGAGAATTTTGCTCTAAAGCGTAAGCTACGTTTAGAATTTTTTGCTCTTGAAAATGATGCCCGGTTAATTGGATGCCGATCGGTAACCCTTCGCTGGTTAAACCAAACGGCACACTCATGCCAGGTAAACCGGCTAGATTTGTAGAAGTTGTGAAAATATCGTTCATGTACATTTTTAATGGGTCATAAACGCGTGTTCCGATTTTAAATGCAGGTGTTGTCGACACCGGAGAAATAATCGCATCACACTTAGCAAAAGCTTCATCGTACTGATTGCGTAAAAGCCGACGCACCTGGCAGGCTTTGTTGTAGTAAGCATCAAAGTATCCTGATGATAAACAAAACGTGCCTAAGATAATTCGGCGTTTAACTTCTTTACCAAAACCTTCAGCGCGTGTTTGGGCATAGAATTCATCAAGCGGTAAACCGGATAAGTCTTTAAAGTCTGAACGGTAGCCGTATTTCACACCATCATAGCGTGCTAAATTTGACGACGCTTCTGAAGCAGAAATTAAATAATACATTGATACGGCATATTTAGTTAACGGGATTGAAACTTCAACGAATTCTGCACCTAGTGATTTTAAAGTCTCTAATGCTTGTTCGTAAGTTTTGCGAATGTCAGGGTGAACTAATTCTGAATTGTGATATTCTTTCACGATTCCGATTTTTTTACCCTTCATGTCTGCAGATAAATTTTTACTGAAAGCTTCAACGGGTTTTGCAGATGTTGTTCCGTCTAATTCATCTTGGCCTGCAATGACTTCTAGGGTAAGTGCGGCATCTTGTACAGATGACACCATTGGGCCAGCTTGATCAAGTGAAGAAGCAAATGCAACAATTCCATAACGGCTTACGCGACCATAAGTTGGTTTAATACCAACAACCCCACAAAAATTTGAAGGCTGGCGAATTGATCCCCCGGTGTCAGAGCCGATAGTGCCCATGACTAAACGCGCTGCTTGTGCGCTGGCAGAGCCACCACTTGAACCACCCGGAACGTATTCTGGATTCCACGGATTTTTACAAACGCCATGAAAAGAGCTTTCGTTACTTGAACCCATCGCAAATTCATCTAGATTTAACTTTCCAACGATTGTCGCGCCTGCATTTTTTAAACGCGCAACCACTGTTGAATCGTACGGAGGTATAAAACCAGTTAATATTTTAGATGCGGCCGTAGTTTCGATGCCTTTGGTGCATAATAAATCTTTAATTCCAAACGGCACACCCGCTAATACGCCAACATTTTCACCTTTGGCAATTTTTTGATCGATGACTTCTGCTTGTTTTACGCAGTCAGGATTAAATTTAATAAAAGCATTAAGCGAGGGATTTAGTTTTTCAGCGCGGCTTAAAAAATATTTTGTCACTTCAACTGCTGAAATTTTTTTATCAGCAATCGCTTTACGTGTTTCTGACATTGAGGCTGTTAATAAATCCATGATTAGACCACCGGCGGAACTTTAAAAAGGTTACCCTGTTTTTCAGGAGCGTTGGCCACCATGTCTTCAGCTTTGTAATCTTGTTTTGCAACATCTTCGCGTGTTGAATATTCGATTTCAGATGGCGTGATCAAAGGCTCGATGCCTTGAGTGTCGATATTTGAAATTTCATCAAAGTGTATAATAATTTTTGAAAGTTGTTCGCTGAATTCATTCGCCTCTTCTGGTGACAGTCGAAGTCGGGCTAAATTAGCTATTTTTTGAATCACATCTTTATTAAATTTATCTGAAGACACGGGCCATCCTTTGTCGAAAAACAATATAGCGAAAACAGCCTTGTTATGGTAGCGTAAAACCGCATGGATAGCGCGAAAAAACAGGCCAGCCCTAAAATTATTAAAGAGTATAATAAGCTTAAAGACGAACTCAATCGTCACAATGAGTTATATCATACTCACGATCAGCCTGAAATTTCAGATCTGGCGTTCGATGAGCTGTTTCAAAGCCTTCTGACTTTTGAAGGTAGCTACGCTGGCTTAGATTTGACCGATTCGCCGACACAAAGAGTGGGCGGCACGGCTATTGATGTTTTTAAAAAATTTGATCATCGTTTACCCATGATTTCTTTAGCGAATAGTTATAACGAAGAAGACATCAAAGAATTTAATGCCCGTATTAAAAAATTTCTTCGCAAAGATCAAGATGTTGAATATTTCGCTGAACTTAAACTTGATGGTCTTTCAATGGAACTTGTCTATGAAGAGGGTCAACTTGTGCGCGCCCTTACCCGTGGTGATGGTGTTACGGGTGAAGACGTAACCCATAACATAAAAACAATTAAGTCGATTCCGCTAAAAATTGCCCATAAAAAACTTTTAGAAGTGCGTGGTGAAGTTTTAATTAATAAAGCTGACTTTGTAGAGATGAATAGAATTTATGAAGAAGCCGGACAAATGGTTTTTGCCAACCCCCGTAATGCGGCTGCCGGAACTATTCGTCAGTTAGATCCAAAGGTAGCAGCATCTCGCCCCTTAAAGTTTTATGCTTACGCACTGGGTGCCTATGAAGGTATTACTTTTGATTCACAATCAGATATCGAAGATAAACTGGCGAAATTAAAATTTCCGATCATGAATCGTAAATTTACTGAAACAACTTTTAGTGAAGATGAATTAATTTCTTATTATCAGCGTATTAATACACAGCGTTCGCAGTTGCCCTTTGATATTGATGGTATTGTCGTGAAAGTAAATTCTTTAACTCTGCAAGAAGATTTGGGCATGGTGGCACGCTCTCCTCGTTGGGCTACTGCTGTAAAATTTCAACCCGAACAAGCTCAGACCGTGATTGAAAATATTGTTGTGCAAGTTGGTCGAACCGGTGCGATTACTCCGGTAGCCGTGATGAAGCCTGTTAAAGTAGGTGGCGTAACCATCACAAATGCAACTTTACATAATCAAGATGAAATTGACCGAAAAGATATTCGTATTGGTGACACGGTAATTATTCAGCGCGCGGGTGATGTGATTCCGCAAGTCGTGGATGTGGTGACTTCGTTACGCCCGAAAGATTCAGAAAAGTTCGTTCTGCCATCGGCTTGTCCTACATGTGGTACCAAAGTTAGTAAAGAACCAGATGAAGCCGTACTTCGCTGCCAAAATCCTTTCTGTAAATCTGTGCTTATCGGTTCGTTGATACACTTTGTGTCTCGCCGGGCGATGAATATGGAAAAAGTTGGAGATAAACTGGTTGAAGCTTTTGTCGAAAAAGAATTAGTAAAAAGTTTTTCTGATTTATACAAATTAAAAACTTCTGATATTCAAACTTTAGAGCGCCAGGGCGAAAAATCGATCGAAAATATTTTAAACAGTATTGAAAAATCAAAACAAACTACGCTGTCTCGTTTTATCTACGCTTTAGGAATTCGTTTTGTCGGCGAACAAACGGCGAAATTGTTGGCAGATCATTACGGTAATATCGAAAACTTCATGCAGACCGATGCTGAAGAACTAGAAAAAGTTCCCGAGATCGGCGAAAAAGTTTCTGGAACAGTTTTAAAATGGCTACATGATGATCGTATGCAAAAAGAAGTAAAAACTTTGGCGAAGTTTATGACCTTCGAAGCTCCAAAACGTAAACTAGAAGGTAAACTTTCAGGCTTGAGCTTTCTGGTGACCGGAACATTACCAGTTAAGCGTGACGAGGCTCATGAGAAAATTGAAGAGAACGGCGGAAAACTATTATCTGGAGTTTCTGCAAAGCTAAGTTATTTAATTGTCGGTGAAGATCCAGGTTCAAAAGCTGATAAAGCCCAGTCTGTCGGCGTGAAAATCATTTCGTGGGACGAGTTCTTAGAACTTCTAAAATAAAAAAGCCGAAGTAAACTTCGGCATTTTTATATTCTTAAAATGTAAGAATTAAACTAGATATGGTCGATAACAATATCACGAGCCATAACTGTTTTGCGGCCATCAGCTTTAGCTGATTCAATGCCTTTTGCACAAAGACGTTCAACGGCTTTAGTTAACATGTCGATTGTTTCGGCAGAGGTATTCATTTGGCCTTTTTCTTTGATGTATTTTTTTACTTTGCTTGTAACCACTAAGATATCGTCAGACATGATTTGCCTCCAATTAAATTAAATTTAACTTACCTTAAAATGCTTACATACGATCTGGCGACTGACAAATAGTTTAAAACGCATTAGAGGATTCTTGTGCGCCGCGCTACAAAAATAGGCAACAGCTAGGCACTTAAGTTAGTTCGGTTTGCGGTGAAATTGGATCAACTCGGCTTTACGCATCTCGGGGTTTTCCTCAGAGGGATAAATCCACACGTAATTGTTACGTTCTGACGCTTGCGTGCATTCAACATCGGTAAAAGCTGGTGACCAAGTTCCTGAATTTAAATGTTCAACTGATCCATAAAATTCATGGCGCGGAATATGGGTATGACCATAAACAATGCGATGCACTCCCGTAACTTCGGATTGCTGCGAAAATAATAATTCATCAGGCTCTTTATAAGTGCTTACTAATGAAGTGATCGAACGTGCATAAAACAGAAAAAATGGGATTAACAATAAAATCGGAACAATTACCCAATAAAATGAAATCTGAAAAAGTAATTTTAGTTGAGCGATAATAACTAAAATACCAACTAAACCGAAGAAAATTAAAAGAGCGCGATCAAGCCATAGCTCTTTAGCAATTAAGTACGGATTTTGTGTGGCCGGAGTGGCAAAAAATTCCTGAAGACCACGAACCACTTTGGGAGTGGTGTTTGAATCTTTAGCCGCTTTTTCGACGATATCTTCCATTTTTTCTAATGGTTTAAAATTTTCGCCAAAGCGATCTAAAGTTACATGAATAAGTGTGGCCATTGCTCCCCAAAACCATGTCCAAATAATTAACGGCTGAGTCAGCAATAAATAGCGAAAGAAAAAACGCAAATAACCACTCACCGACATAATATAATTTTTTTCGATGTGGGGATTAAATAATCCCATGCCATTCATAATGTACCTGCAGGCCACATTACCAAACGGTAGTCGAATGCGCAGTTCATTATAGTTGATGATAAAAGGATTTAGTGGATTTTCGCATAAGCAATAGGGGTCTTGCTGATGCCCATGTTCAATCAAAGTGTCATTTTCGCTGATATAAAACCATTTTACAATTTTGACTCGCTTGGCATCTTCAGGCATCAAATTTAAAAAATCAAAAAAAGTCTTTTGTACTTTCGGAAAATGCAATTCGACGTCATGATTGCCCGGAATCAAAATCAAGGTATGCCCTTTTTCAACAAAACGGCGAAGAGCGTTGATGAAACCCGCGTGCTCTTCTAACACCACCTGCATTTTAAAAACAGAACGCTCTTCTCTGGGAAAAAGCCCACGGCGAGTTTCGATCCAGTGAAATTTATAAATCGGAGCTACGGGTAAAGCCATGACGCTATCAAAATCAAATATATCGCCATTTAAAATAAGCTCAATTGGTTGGCCTTGTGATTTGCGATCAATTTCATCCAGAAATTCAATTAACGCCGGATCCATAAAAAACTCTTTGGTTTTAAATTTTTTCCAAAGTGGATGGCGCACCTTAAATTTAGGGCGCGACGGTTCGGCATCCGTTAAATGAAGATCGCTGATAATAGCGGTGTACTTTAAACTCACAATGACATTGTTTCATGAGTCTGTTTTAATGTCTATACAGGTAGATTTTATGTCGCAAAATAAATTAGAAAAATTTAAAAAACCGTTCGTTGTTGTAGGTCTGGGTAAATCAGGTATGGCTGCCGTGCAGTTACTTAAAAATACCGGCTTAGCCGCAACTGATGTTTTATTATTCGATGAAAAAAAAGAAGGCGACTTAAAATCCTGGGACGATATCGTAAAATTGCCTGCGGGAACATTAGTTGTTTCACCGGGAGTTCCGCTTAAAGGCCCACATATCCAAAAGCTAGCAGCTCTTGGCTGGGGTTTAATTTCAGAAATTACCTTGGCTTGCCAGTATCTAACCGATGAAAAATTAATCGGCATTACCGGGTCAGTAGCTAAAAGCACAGTGACTTCATTAGTGGGCGCAGCCCTTTTAAACGATGATCCGCATGCATTTGTTGGTGGTAATTTAGGTGTGCCTTTTTGTGAATACGCTGTGGGGTTACAACAAGGTAAAAGCAAAGCCAAATATATCGTGCTTGAGCTTTCAAGCTATCAATTAGAAAACTGCAAAGATTTAAAATTAGAAAATTCGGCCATCACCTATTTGTCGGCAAATCATTTAGAGCGTTACAGTTCTTCAGATGAATACTATATGACAAAATGTTTTATTGGTCAGATTACTAAAAATATTTGTGTTTTAAATTCAGCTTCTGAAGATAATGTTAAATATGTCTCTCGCGTGCCGTGTAAAACCCTGTTGACTGAAGCTAAAACTTTTTCTCAGGCTGAACTGTTGAAACAAGTTAAACTTTTAGGTGCGCACAACAAAGATAATTTCAGTGTGGCTTATGAATTAGTTAAAGCTACGGGCTTATCTGAAAAAGCGATCATGGCGATGTGTAATTTTACCGGGCTGTCTCACCGTATTGAATTTGTTGCCGAACATAAGCAGGTTTCCTATATCAATGATAGCAAAGCAACAGCTATGGATTCAGTTCTGGTGGCTGTGCAAGCTGCGCAAGAAAAAGCCGGTAGTGCAGGTTTAGTCTATTCATTATTAGGCGGAAAAGATAAAAACCTTCCGTGGGAAGAATTAAAAGTTATAGCTAAAGAAAAGCAAGTTCAGCCGATCTTTTTTGGAGCATGCGGTGAATTAGCCCGCGAAAAAATGCAGATGTTAGATTGTCCGTATTTCGCAAAATTAAACGATGCCCTAGATACAGTATTTAAGAAAACCAGAGCCCACGATGTAGTTTTATTAAGCCCTGGTGGAACAAGCTTAGATGAATTTAAAAATTTTGAAGAGCGCGGAAATTTCTTTAAAGAAAAAGTAAAAACTTTTATTCAGCAAAATGGCTAACAAATAACACTGAAGGACGGCTATAGAATACCGTTGAAAAGGTTCTTTCAGTTTTTTGGTCTTGTAAGATAAATTCTTGAATACCTTGTTTGATATTAAACGCTACGAAACCACCGCCGATAACTTGCTTAGGCACCAGGTTTCCAGCTTGGTCGAAAAATATAATATTCGCTGGATTATAAGTTTCATCAGTCACGCTCACATCAAAGTAGTTATACGGTGTAAAACCTACGTAAGTTGAAGTGTCTGCTTCGATTTGAATTTGCGTCTGAGCCTGTACGTATTCAATGAACGCTTCTTTAATCTGTGGTAAGTGTAAATGATCTTTGTTTAAGCTTTGAATGTACACGTAAGCTGCGTAATCACGAATTAACGGGCGATTTACGATCTCAGTTAAGCCAAATTGCGAATTGTGACGGTAACGTAATAAATCACCTTCTATAGAAAGAATGTCTTGTTGTCCTGGCACCATTAACTCAGTCATGATTTGTTCGCCCGTCAGAGCATCAAAACTTCTGGCAATAACAGAAGTTGGTAAAGCTGATGAAAAGATCTCTTGGTAAGACACGGTATCAAGAGCTACTAAGAACTGTTGTGTTCCTAAGCGGCGATCACCCATGTAAGCCGTGATTTCGTAAGCACCTTCATTTAAACCTGGAATAATAAAATATCCATTTTCAGAAGAGTAATTTTGCGATTGTTGCGGAATTAAAAATTGATCTAAGTAGTAAGGCTCTAAACCTGGTTGGTTCTCGATCATCACTTGAGCACCTTGAACCGGTTTACCATCGACAAGTATCCGGCCGATGATAATTCCCGTTTCAGGCAAAAATTGAATTTGTAATTGTTCAGATAAGTAATCAACTGCGCCGGCAACCCATTTGCGCGAAAACAACACCGTATCACTACGATCAGCCGACGAGCGCACTGTTAAGGTCGAAGCTACAGCTCCAGTAGTATCTTTGATGAATCCAAGCGTTGACGAATGTCGCGCGACATTGGGATAGACGTCAGTCGTTTTTTTTAGATCAAAATGGCCTGAGAAAAAACTAGCCTGCAAGTTCTTATCAACTTTTCGTGAATCCACTGAGCGGGCGTTGAAAGCAAAAGCTGAAGGGCGGCCTAATCTTAGAGTTGGGCCTTCGAAAAACTGACCCGCACGTTTTAAGTTATAAATTTTTTGGCGGTCTTCACCAATCAATAAACCAGAGATATCTTTTACTTCAGCTACGATTTCACCTTCGAAAGCACCAACAGCGATTTGGTATTGGCCGGCACGTAAATCAACTTGGCCCACTTCGATAGATTGACCTTCGAACACTCGTTTTAAAACCACTAAGTGATCAACGATACCAACACCATCTTTTAATTCGAATTGCCCGCGAATCACAGCGCCTTCAGACATTTGGGTAAATGTCGGTATAACAGAGCTTTGCGGTTGTTTTGTAAGTAGTACTTGTAACTGGCGGTCAGCTTCAGCATTTAATTCAGCTTTATCAATTTTAATTTCAGCAACTGAAGCTACAGCTGTTACTTCTTCAATGTTTTCTGTAGAAAGTTGCACAACACGGTTATGGCTCGCTAATTCGCGCAACTGTTGTTGTTTGGCTAATTGAAGGTTTTTTTGAATGATCTGAGATTGCTGAAATAAATTGTAGGCAGGAGTATTGCGCTCTTGAGTAATTGTTAATGGTTTTGTGACCATCACAATATTAGATTTTTCTATTTTTGGAGAATAGAGAAATGTCAGAGGTAAAATAAAAGCCAGTAGATATGCCATGCCTACCTATAGGATATTTAGAATACCTCTTCGGCGTCAATGGCTTGGTAAGTATCGAGACTTTTGTTAAGGGCGCGCTTGATCTCTAGAGCCCGCTTCTGGGTTAGACTTTCGTCGATTCCTAGGTCGACAAAGGTCATGGTTTCCAGATCCAGAGCCTCCTTAGAGACTTGCACGCTAATTTCGTAAGGTCTGCGCGGGCCTAAGATCACAACTTTTGTGTAATAGCGCGCTTTAATTTTTTTACCTTCGTCTAGGTCTTCAAACTTGCGATTATGATAGGTCGAGCTTAATTCGCGGCCGTTAAGGCTGATAATGCGCGGTTTTCCAATGATGGCAGTGATTGCTTTGCGCGTTTCAGGAACTGGAAGAGTTGAATCTTCAATATAATAGGCTGTAGTTGTACAGCCAGATAAAAATATTAGTAATAAAAACGCGCTAAATAATTTCACTCTTTAATATAATAGTGACTATTTTTTATTCCAGTCAGCTAAAAACATCTCAATGCCTTTAGATGTTAACGGATGTCCAGTCATTTGCTGCATAACTTTAAATGGAATAGTCGCAATATCTGCTCCCATCATTGCCGCATGTTGGATGTGCATCGGAGATCTAACCGAAGCCACTAAAACTTCAGTTTCAAAATCATATTGTTGATACATTTGGATAACGTCAGCGACCATGCTCATGCCATCTGTTCCAATATCATCAAGGCGACCCACGAACGGAGACACCATTGAAGCACCGGCTTTAGCAGCTAAAAGAGCCTGCACCACAGAGAATACTAAAGTGACGTTAGTTTTGATTCCCATAGCTGTGAATTTTTTTACAGCGATCATGCCGTCTTCACACATAGGAACTTTAACAACCACGTTATCAGCAAGTTTTGCTAACACTTGGCCTTCTTTAACCATTTCTTCAGCTTTAAGAGAAATAACTTCAGCCGAAACAGGGCCTGTCGTGATTTTACAAATTTCTTTGATCACTTCATGAAAATCGCGACCTGATTTTGCAATCAATGTTGGATTTGTTGTAACGCCGTCAACCCAACCGCGATCATTAGCCATTTTAATTTCATTCACATCAGCTGTATCAATAAAGAATTTCATTTTATTTTTTCCTTTTCGCGGTAGAAGGGGTCATTAAATCATCCATAGAATATAAACCTGCAGGCTGTTTGACAATCCACAGTGCAGCTTTGAGTGCTCCTTCAGCAAACACTGTGCGATTTAAAGCATTGTGCTCAAGTTTAATCATTTCACTTTGCGAAGCTGCAGTGATCGTGTGAATGCCGAATACGCCACCTAAACGGTGTCCGACTGCTGGAGCAATTTTTTTACCGACAGCTTTTTCTAAATCTTTGTGCAAGGTCACTGCCGTGCCACTTGGATTATCTTTTTTCTGGGTGTGGTGAATTTCTTCTAAAGCAAAATCAAAATGAGAAATTGTTGAAAGAGTTTTAATGGCTTGGCGAACGGTCCACAGACCAACACTCATATTCGAAGCCCAAAAAACCGCAGTTTTTTTGCTAGAAGCTTCAACTTTGCTAAATTGATTATTTTCAAAACCAGTTGTTCCGCTGATTAACGGTTTTCTAGTTTGTTGAATGATAGGCAGCAATTGCAATAAACCTTCGGGGCGTGAAAAATCAATCCACACATCAACTTGTTTTAAAGTTTTGTCAGAAACTTTTTTTAAATCAGAAAAACTTAAATTAAAATCACCAGTGGGTTTTTTGCAAATTTCTATTAAGGCATTAAAATCGCTATTGCTTTTTAACAGCTGGCGAATGGCTACGCCCATTTTACCTGTTGAGCCCAATAAACCGATTTGAATCTTTTTGGCCATTATAGTAATCCTAAACTTTCCATTTCGGCTGTGATTTCTTTGTGAAATTTTTCATCAAGAGTCACAAGTGGTAATCGCATTTCAGGAGACTTGATTAAACCTTTTCTAAAAAGCATCCATTTAAGCGGGATTGGATTAGCTTCACAGTACATTAAACCGATTAATTTTAGATATTTTTTGAAATCAGTTTCTGCTTCAGAAACTTTTCCGCTCATCATTAAATCTGTCCAGCGTGTCGATTCTTTAGTGATGATATTTGACATCACTGAAATTACGCCTTTGCCACCAAGTTTTAAAAATTCGATGTAGGTTGGATCATCTCCTGAAAGCATTAAAAAATTTTTCGGAACACGATTTATTAATTCTTGGTCAAATTTAATATCACCAGTAGCTTCTTTAATACCCAAGATATTTCGTGTTTCAGAAAGCTCAGCCACAGTGTCTACCGTCATACCAGTGATTGTGCGGCCGGGAACATTATAAAGAATAACAGGAACTTCAGAATTTTTTGCGACAGCTTTAAAATGTTCAACTAAACCGCGCTGTGGAGGCTTGTTGTAATAAGGAACGACCACTAAAGCCGCATTCGCACCTAACTCAGAAGCTTTTTTAGTCGCTTCAATCGTTTTTTCAGTTGAGTTAGAACCTGTTCCTAAAATTAACGGAAAGTTCATTCCAGCTTGCGCACGCACCATCGAAAAAATTTTAGTCACTTCAGCAGGTTTTAAAGTTGGGCTTTCTGCAGTTGTTCCGTTAACAACAAACCCTTTGATGCCATTATCAAGTTGGTAAGCAACTAACTTTTCTAAAGACGCGTAATCGACTTCACCATTGATAAATGGCGTAATTAAAGCTGAGATAGCTCCGTTAAAATCAGTTCGTCGTTGTTGTTGCATCGTAGTCTCCTAATTGGACAGCAGATCCGGTCATTAATGGATTTTTTAAATCAGAAAGGTTCATTTTAAGCAAACCACCTGGCATTTCAACAAAAGTTTCATTCTGCCCGCGCTTGCTTAAATTATAATAAGCCGCAGCCATGGCACCTGTGCCACAGGCATCGGTGAAGTCTTCAACACCGCGTTCGTAAGATACGGCTTTTAATTTATTAGAAGCTGTTTCTAAATGCACTAAAGTGACATTGGTGCCGCGGGGCTGAAAGTCTGCTTGAAAACGCAAATCACGGCAGTAAGATTTTAGATCGCGGTATTTTGGAAAATCAGGAATTTCAATCACGATGTGTGGAACACCCGTGTCGCACCAAAAATATTTTTCATGAACAAACTTCTCGATTGCCGTCATCTTAACTTCAAAAAGTTCTTTGTCTAAAATTTTAATATCAATAGGGCCGGCAATGGTCTGTAATTTTAAATGATTTCCGTCGATGTGCAGGATGTTTTTTGCATAATAAGCCACGCAGCGGGTGGCATTACCGCACATTTCGGCCATCGAACCATCGTTATTATAAAAATCCCATTGCAAGTGATGCTGATTTTCATCAAGCCAAGATAAGAAAATAAAACCATCGGTTTTAGTTGTTTCACAAACGGCACGTACAAATTTTGGACGATCAGAAATACCTTTTGCCTCAGAAGAATCCCAAGTGACTGAAAAAGTATTACCGGCGCCAGAAAGTTGATGCGTATGAATCATAGGATTACTTTTTTTTCTTTTTAACAGGCAAAGTTTTTAAAGGTGTCGTTTCTGAAACCGTTTTGGTTTTTTCAGCCTCAACACTTGGTAACGGGGCTTCAGGAATCGGTGGTAATGGTTTACCTTTAATGCCACAGGCACTTAAAGATGAAATAAAGAATAAAGCTAACAACGATTTCATTTTAAAGTCCTTCTACAGAAATCAATATCGAAAAAATATTTGCGCGCAATCTCAGGAGAAACGGCCTCACATTTTTTTTTGTAAATTGTAACCACGTTTAATAAATTCTCAATTGAATCTTCGCCGTAAGTATGGCGATGCAATTGGGCGCGCATTAAAATCACATCGATATAGTCAGGGGCTATCTGATGCAAGCGATCAAGGGATTCTTTCGCCAATAGGTAATTTTTTGCCAAAATAGAACGATCGAATTCTAAGATCGCTGCTAATAGCTGCGCATCGTACAGTTCGTTTTTTCCGGTAGCATCAAATTGTAAATTAATAAAATCATCCTGAGTTTTATCTAACGACAGAATGAGTGGTCGAAGTTCTGGAACATCAAGAGCTGTAGTTTTCATTTTTTCTAAAAATAATGAATAGCGGCTATTGTTCTTGTTATTAGCTTTAGCTTCAGCCCATAGACACATAAATTGATCGGGATCGATCGACAGACATTTCTGTGTATTTTTTAATGAGACTTTAGCTTGATTTAAATACTGGCTTGAAGCCAGTTCAAAAAAATCCTGAGCTTCTGATGATAAAAAAGAACTCATCACAACTAATTTTAACTGACTGATTTTTTTCTGTAATTCAGGAACCAAATTTGTGCGGTTTAAATCTTGGATGATATCTAAAGCTTGCGGCCGTTGTTTTAATAATAACAACGTTGTGATTTTCTTTTTGGCTTCATCAATTCTTTGTTCTTGGGTTTTAAGCTGTGCTTTAAGAACAGAAGGCTTATTGGGAACAGCGCCCCAAGCAGATTGATTAAGCCCTAAAATAGAAAAAGCCGCGATGAACGCGGCTTTTCCAAAAGATTGAAAAGAAATCGACATTAATTCTTTTTAAATGAAGTTAACTCGATTGTCACCTTTCCAAGTGGGCTGTCGCTCATAGACTTAGCCATACCGTTAACTGGGATATCGCGGCCGTTAACCCATTGCTCAGTAATTTGAGCGTTGTTACCGTTATCTTGGATTTTGATGTACATAGTTTTGAAAGTTCCTGCTGGAACAGTCACTTGCGCTTCTTTTTGGTCGATGATTTCGTAGTTGGCTACAGGAACAGCTTGTTCTTTACCATCAACTAGCATTTTTTTAGTTTCGCCAGTGTTCATATCGATTAAAGCTTCAACTTTTTGCTTTTGGATCAATAAATTGATGTCTTGAACTAACCAAGCTTCAGTTCTGTCAGCGTTAATTTCGCGCACGAACATTTTCATAGTTCCAGGAATGAATCCCATAGATAATTTGTAGTTATTTTCATCGCCTACATTCCAAGGTAAACCCATTGCAACAACGTCTTGCATAACAGCTTGTTGGCTGGCGAATAAGATATGTGCAGGTGAATTAGCTTGAGCCACAGCTGATAAAGCTAAAACGGCAGTAACGATTAATGATTTAAACATAGATCCTCCTAAGTGATTTGTTTGTTTAGATGAGTAATCACACCACGAAGGCTCTGTGGTTTACAAAAATATTGTTTGTTTTTATGCGCGGGGTTATCGATTTAAGATTAGATTTCAGAATCTGATCTCGAACGTATTCGATTCAAGATCAGATTTTCATTTGACTGGCTAATTACCCTTGGTGACTAGCAACAAGAACTGCACGTGGCTTACTGCCGTTAGCAGGGCCAACAACACCTTCACGTTCGAAAACTTCGATCATGCGAGCTGCGCGTGGGTAACCTAATTTGAAGCGACGTTGAATCAACGAAGCAGAGATCGCTTTTTGCGTGGCTGCCCATGATAAAATTTCGTCATACTTTTCATCGTACTCTTCATCCATGTCGGCACCGGCGAATTCAGCGCCTTCACCGTTCATGCCCGCGAAGCTTGATTGGCTTGGTCCGCCTTCAAGAGCCCGCATCGCTAATTGGTCAAATTCAGGTTCACCCTGATCAGCCCAGAATTTTGCAACCGCATTGATTTCATTTTCTTTTAAGAAAGGACCGTGATGGCGAGTCGATTTATCAGCGCCTGCTGAATACAGCATATCACCTTGTGATAACAGACGTTCTGCTCCGCCTTCATCTAAGATAATTCTTGAATCCATTTTTGAAGCCACACGAAAGCTGATACGGGCTGGAATATTTGTTTTAATTAAACCTGTGACAACGTCTTTACGCGGCGACTGCATCGCTAGCATTAAATGCATACCGCAGGCGCGTGCCATTTGCGCTAGGCGCACGACACTTTGTTCAACGTTTTGTTTATCAACGGCCATTAAATCACCGAATTCTTCAACGGCAATTACAATGTAAGGTTGTGGAGTGTAATAGTACTGTTCAAGTTTAAGTAAGCCACCTTGAGCTTCGTATTCAGCGTTTACTTTTTCGTGTTCAGCGACCTGATCTGCAGTTAAGGATTCCATCTTCGCATTGAACTCTTCAAGGTTGCGGGTCTTAAATTTTGACATCGATTTATAACGCTTATCCATTTCTTTAACACCCCAACGAAGTGCAAAAACGGCCTTCTTAGCTTCGCGAATCGGCGGCATGATTAAATGCGGGATATCAGCAAACGCCGCTAGATCAACTTGTTTAGGATCGACAAGGATCAAGCGTAAAGTTTTCGGAGAATGTCTGAATAAAAACCCGATGAGCGTAGATACAGTAAATACTGACTTACCAGAACCTGTCGTACCAGCGATTAATAAGTGAGGCATCTTACGTAAATCCACAATGCGTGGATCACCGTTAGTTTGTTTTCCAAGAGCGATTGGAAGTTTAATATCTTCAGACCAGAATTTTTCATCACCCAATAGGTCTTTTAAGTACACTGTTTCACGTTGGGCATTCGAAGTTTCAATACCGACAACATCGCGCCCTGGAATAGGTGCAATAATACGTAGTGATTCAGCAGAAAGAGCTAATGATAAATCGTCAGCTAATTTAGAAACATCGCTTACACGCACATCAACATTAGGCTTAAATTCAAACATCGTAACAACCGGGCCGGGCTTAGCAGCTACGATTTGTCCGCCGACGCCGAAGGTTTTTAGTTTTTCTAAAGTGATATCTGCTTTTCGGCGAATTTCTTTTTCGTCGATTTTAATTCTTGATACAGGAGGATCATCAAGCAGAGATAATTTCGGCATACTCCAGTTTTCTACACGGCGAGGAATTTTTACCGGAGCAATCACTTTGCGGCGCGCCGGAGGCTCATACGCAGAGACTTGAACCTGCGAATCTGAGTCATCTTCGTCAGCACCATCAAAAATAGCGCTTTCATCATCTTCATCCGCATCGGCTGCGTTCATGCCATTGACTGATTCGTCATCGATTTCTTCGTCTTCATCTTCTTCGATAAATTTTTCTTTTACTTTTGGTTGTGTAATTAAGTTCTCGGCAACCGAAGAAGCAGGTTGAACGGCTTTGGTTTCTTTTTTCTCTTTAGCAGTCTCTTTAGCTTTTTCTTTTGTTAAAGCTTTAAGAGTTGGCCACTGCCAATTAGCCATAAACGATGTTTTATCAAGCTTGTTCCACCATTTAAATATTTTTTCTAAAGGACGTTCGGCGGCTTCTTGAATGCTGAATTCAAAATAAAATACGAATAACACTGACGACATTGTCCATAAGATGACTTGGGCGCCGACAGAATTTAATAATTTTACAAAACCCATTGAAATGCCAAGGCCAACTAATCCACCCGGATAAATCTGACCGTTAAACATTTTCGTGTTCGGAAAATAAATTGTAACTAAAGCTGCAGTGAAGGCGATAAGCGCTACAGCCAGTAAATGACGTGCGTCTTTGAACTGAATTTTTTCTCCGCGAAAACTTTCAATAGCTGCATGAAAAAACCCTGCAACACCCACCCAGACGGTTACTCCGAAGGCTTGATATAGAAGGTCAGCTAGAAAGCTGCCGAGGATTCCACAGTAATTAAGGGTATTAAGGCCCTGACCTGTAGAGTTAAATGAAGGATCTTTTGAGTTATAGCTCATTAATGCTAAGGCTAAAAATAACCCTAAGCCTAAAAAACCAATGGCGCGCACATCTTGTTGGAATCTCTTGAAGAATGAATTCATAGTGCTTTCAGTGTAAATTCTATAAAGACTTGCCGCAAAGCCCCTGAAGTCTAGTCTTGTACAATCGTTTATAGCTAGTGCTTGAGGGCTATCCAAAAGGCTGGTAGGTAGTATGTTCTTTTTATGCAATTAAAGATCAATGAAATATTTTATTCCATTCAAGGGGAAACCAGCTATGCCGGTCTTCCTACGGTATTCATCCGAACTACGGGTTGTAACCTTCGTTGTACGTATTGCGACACGAAGTACTCGTATTATGAGGGCGAATATATGTCGTTTGAAAAAATTTTAGAGATCGTCAAGGGTTACGGCGCCGAATATATATGTCTAACTGGCGGAGAACCGTTGTTGCAGAAAGATATCCACAAACTAATCCACATTTTGTGTGATGCGGGATACAAAGTTTCACTAGAAACCAGTGGCTCAAAATCAATTAAAGACGTCGACCCGCGTGTTAAGGTTATTTTAGATGTAAAGACTCCACAGTCAGGTGCAGCCAATAGTTTTTTATTGGAAAACGTTAATTTCTCGAATGAAACCACAGAGTATAAATTTGTAATTTCTGGCGAACAAGATCTCGACTGGTCAGAAAATTTTTGCCGTCAACATGATTTATCAAAAAAATTTACAGTGCTTTTTAGCCCTTCCCACGGCCAAGTTAGCGAACAGTGGTTGGCTGAACAAATTTTGCAAAAAAAGTTAAAAGTAAGGTTGCATTTGCAGCAACATAAGTATATTTGGTTACCCACAACTCGCGGTGTTTAGAAAAACACCATTAATTTAAAACCTACGGTACTGTTACCTATATGTAAGGTGCATATAGCTGAGAGTGCTGTTACCAAACCGAACCACTATGTAAGAGGGAGTTCCATGACGCCAAATCTGAACAATTCAGAAAACCTTTTTGTCGCAAACCTACAACAAGTTTCTTTAGAAAAACTTGTGAAAAGCAAATTGGAAGTATTATTCCAACAACAAAAAGAAGCTCAAGTTGAGTTAAACGGTTTATACAATATCGTTTTAGAACAAGTTGAACGTCCTCTAATCGAACTAGCTCTTAAAGCTTACAACGGTAACCAAGTTAAGACTGCTTTAATGTTAGGTATCAACCGTAACACTCTTAAAAAGAAAATCGACAACTACAAATTGAAACCTAAAAAAGGTGCTGCTGCACAAATCACTGGTATGGTAGTTCCACAAACTATCGAAACTTCTCCAGTTCTTACTCAGTAATTATTCTGTAAATTAGTTTAGTAAATAATTACTGAACTAATTTAAATTCAAATTTAAATTTGATACGAAACATTAGACATCGACAGACCATAAGTCCTCGGTGTCTAATAGTTTTAGGCTCTTTAAGAGGGGATAATTAAAGATGCAAATGGATCGCAATACACGAAAATCAGATCAACCGATAAATAAAATTCCACCTCAACATCTTGAGGCTGAATTTTCTGTATTAGGTGGCTTGATGTTAGATAGCGAAGCTTTCGACGAAGTTGCTGATGTCATTACATACTCTGATTTCTATAATCCCGCTCATCAAACGATTTACCAGACAATTTTAGATCTTCATCAAAAGGCACAACCGATCGATCTTGTGACTGTGACTAATGCGTTAGTTGCAAAAAACTTGTTAGAACAAATCGGCGGCGCAGCTTACTTACTTAGTCTTTTAGAAAAAGTAATGTCAGCGGCAAACATTGAGGCCCATGCTAAAATTATTAAAGAAAAAGCGTTATTGCGTAAATTAATCCACACTTCGACGAACTTTATCGAAAAGTCTTTCGGTAATGATTTTGATTCAGTTGAATCGTTAATCGATTATGCTGAATCTGAAATTTTAAAAGTCGGTGAACAAAATGCTTCGGGTGGCTTAACTAGCCCGAACGAAATCGTTACAGCTTCGATCAAAAAAATCGAAGAGCTTTATCAACGTAAAGCTGAAGTTACAGGTATTCCAACTGGCTTCACTGAAATGGATAAAATGACAGCCGGCTTTCATCCCGGCGAGTTAATTATCATTGCCGCTCGTCCGTCTATGGGTAAAACAGCGTTCTCTCTGAATGTTGCCAGCCACATGGCTTTACGCGCCGGTAAGTCTGTAGCTTACTTCTCTGTCGAGATGGGTAAAGAATCATTAATGATGCGTCTTCTTGCCGGTGAATCTCGTATTTCTATGAGTGAGTTACGTAATGGTCGTATTCAAGATGCGTCTTGGCCAAAACTAATCCAAGCCGCTGGTACTTTAAGTGAATCTAAAATGTTTATTGATGATACTTCAGGGATCTCACCATTCGAGATTCGTGCAAGATGTCGTCGTTTAAAAGCGCAACACGGTTTAGACTGTATCATGATCGATTACATGCAGATCATGCAGTTAAAAGAGAAAAAAGTAGATAACCGCGAGCGTGAGATTTCTGAAATTTCTCGTAATTTAAAATCAATCGCGAAAGAGCTTCAGGTTCCGGTTATTGCGTTAGCTCAGTTAAATCGTGGTGTTGAGGGCCGTGCCGATCGTCGTCCAATGTTATCAGATCTTCGTGAGTCTGGATCGATCGAGCAAGATGCCGATGTGATCATGATGTTATATCGTGATGACTACTATGAAAAAGATGATCCAGAAAAAGCAGGTCATGCAGAAGTTATTATTGGTAAACAGCGTAATGGTGCCACAGGTACTGTAAAGCTTCGCTTTGATGCGAAAACCAATAGATTCCGTGATGCAGATCCTGAATCAATTTCACCACTTCCGCCACCGCAGGCTCCGCCTCCGATGCCAGGACAGTTTGGTAAACCTAAAAACTTTGCACCAGGTGCAGGTAGATAATTTAAATTTTAATTTGGTGAGTTAGCTGATTTTAATTGGCTAACTTGGCTTTCAGTTAATTCAGGTAAGAATTGTGCTGTTTCACGTAAGTTCGTGCAGCGAATGTTAATTCTACCTTGTTTGTCTTGCACAATTGATCCGTCTGATTTGTAAACTGGTGCGAATTTGAAAGCCTGATAATACTCTTTGTCTTGGATTTCTTCTGACATAGCGAACCAGCTTTTGGCTTTGGGTAAATCACTTAAAAAAACTAAATGGCCGTGAATGGTGATTTGACCATTTGCCGCTGTAGTTTTACCGATAAATTTATGAGTGAATGTTGCTCCGCTGATATATGAAAAACTAATTCCTGGCGAGTTATCGTCTAAAACTACGCCGCCAACTTTAAGATTTGCTTTTGCTGTAGAACATTCAAGAGCTCCGCGCGACATCGCTGCGATGACTGCTGCTGTAGGCACTGCTTCTTGCTGTTGAGCGAAAGCTGTATTTGTGACTGCAAAAACCAATGTTAAAATTAAGTGTCTCATTTTAAGACTCCTTTGTTCTCTAGTTTATTAACTTATTGAATTTGCAAGGTTTGCGCCTGTATAGACGAAGTAATGCGTTATAGCGCCCTGAAAGTTGTTTCAAAAATAGAAGGCGACAGTTTTTGTAAGCTACTTACACTAGATGCAGAATTTTTTTGAAGTCTTGCGGTAATGGAGCTTCTACATTGGTTTGAACTTTAGTTATCGGGTGTGGAAAATTCAGTTGAAAAGCATGTAACATCAAGCGCGGGACTTCGCTGCTTTTACCGCCGTAAATATTATCACCTAAAATTGAGCGATAACTTTCTTGCAGGTGTTGGCGAATCTGATGGGTGCGGCCGGTTTTAGGTGTGCACTGAATATAATGAAATAATGGCGTAGTGTTTAAAATTTTAAAATGCGTTTCAGCGGGCCAGCCGCCACTTTTGACTGAAATCATTCTGGTTTTTTTACCTAAGCCCTTAGCTGGTGCCATAAAATTTTTAATGACCCATTCACTTTGATCGGCTTGCAATTGTTCACACTGCACTTTTTTTCCGGCTGTTAAAGGATTAGGACGAGTTAAACAGTGGTAAATTTTTTCAAAGCTATGCCCTTTAAACATTTCTGTTAATGGATAATTGGCGGCTTTGGCTTTGCTTAATAAAAACACGCCTGAAGTTTCGTAATCAAGGCGGTGATGCATAAACAGTTTGCCTTTAAGATCAGGGCGAATATCAACTAAGGATTCTAATACAGGTTTTCTGTCTTTATTAAACGAGGGCTGCGATAACATCATCGCAGGCTTGTTTACACATATGATAAATTCGTCTTCAAATAAAATTTGCATGTTAGAAAAGATATTCGATACCCAATAGGTATGTCGATACTTTTTCATCTAAAGAGCGCGAAGCCGGGGTCTTGGTTCCTGAACCCGAAAAGTTGGCTTGTACATTTGAAAAGCTGATTACGCCTTTAAAGTTGATATTTGTCGTGTATTGAACTGTTCCTAAGACATCGAACTGATTAAACGACGGCGATGCGCTGCCTGAATTAACAGGCTTTTCGCTGAAGTTTTCAAAAAACAAAAATTTTGCCTGAGCACCAATAGCTACATCATTTTTAAGAGTGACCGGAAACATTCCGCCGACAGTTAAATCAACGCCTGTTAAATCAAAAGATGTAAATGCTGTAGGGGTTGTATCTGTCACGCGCACACTGTGAGTGTAATAACCAAGACTTGCCGAAATTTGTGGTCCCCAGAAATTACCATCAATTAAATATTTATAACCAAATGAGAGATCCATTATATTTAATGTGTAATTTAATGAGGTTGGTAATGAACCAGCTAAGTCATTGGCTGTTTTAAAACTGGATTGTTGTAATTCTAACTCTGCAAAATATTCAGGTGTAATCCAAAGTTCTGCCGCTAAATCAAAAGTTAAAGCTAAAGATTTTTCGGCCTCTAAGCTTGTGCCATTCGTTAAAACGGTATTATCAGTAAAGTCAGTAAAACCACCCATTAAAGAAAGTTTTCCGTACTGCGGAGTCGGCGCAGGTAACCACTCGACTGCATTTTTTTCGTTTGGTAAAACTTCAGCTAAAGGTGCAGTGCCTTTAGGCGGATATTTTACGCCTTCTAATGGCAAGACTTTACTGCCGCGGTCAATCACGCCATTTTCTTTTTCAAACGAGATTTCACCAAAGCTTGAATTGCTTTCAACCTGGGTTAATGCAACACGGCCGATAATCTCTTTTTCAACGCTGGTCATGAAATTAAGTTTTGGATGACGATTCACTTTTAATATTTGCGCGATGGTTAAAACTGCACCATCAGTAAGACCAGCGTTTTTTCCGATATTTACTGTCACTGAATTACCGCTGCGGCTAGTGATGTATCCGCTATAAGGAAGTTTAGCTTTAAGCGCTGCATACATTTTTGTAACGACTTCATTGACTTTGCTGATTTCAAAAAGCGTAGCGTTTTGATATTCTTCGCGAAGTAAAAGCTTTCCGCCATCACGAGTGTAAAGGTTCAACTGAATATTTAAACCTTGGGGACCTTTAATTAAAAAACATGTTAAGACAGCATCGGCCTGTGATTTCTCTAAGACTTGTAACGTCAGTTGCTGGTCTTCATCAAACTCATCAACACGAATATCTTTTTTTGGTGAACTAAAATCGGCTAACGCCCAAAAATAATCGTCTTTAATTAAAGATTTTAAATGCTCTTCGACTGATTTTTTATAAATGTTATTTGAATTATCATAAATTGGAGCCACGGTAACAGCTTTGATCACCAAAGCTTGGTCAGACAAACTTGTGTATTTTGTTGGAAAAGGTGTTTTGTTTTTTAAACTGGTTGTTTGCGCCGATGCAGTTTGCGCAAAAGCAGTTAAACCAAAAACAAAAAAACACAAGGCTGTTAATCTAATGATGTTCATAGTTTTATTGTCTAACGAAAGGGGTTAGCTCGCAAGCCTAAGGCTGTGCTTTTGGCCAGCTTTTGCGAATTGTAGTTCGTCTTTGAAATATCATTCTATAAACTATAAATAGGACATCGAGGTAATCAACATGGATGAATTCAAATTTGTTCTTAAATGCTTTTTAATTTCTTGTATGATCGTGATCTTTTCACAGACACGAATTTCAGGAGAAACTTTAGAAAATAAAGCTTTTGTCTATTTACAGCACTCAGATACCGCTCACTGGGTGCGTGCAGCTGCAGATGGCGGCATTAAAATGATTCGCCAAGGGGCAGAGATAACTCAAAATTTTATCAGTGATAAATTTGGCAGTGGTACAAGCTCTAGCCATAGTCAACGAATGGCTCCAGCTCCGGCGGTTGTCAGCAATACGGGAATATTTCGTAAATTAGAAAAACAGGAAACCCAACAGCGGGGGGACACTGTTGAGTCTGAAAATTCTGAAGAAAATTTAGAAGAAGAACAGTACTAGTTAGCTGATCTACCTGGTTTTACTGAAGTTGTTCCAACAGAAGATTTTGCCAACATCTGAGCATAAAAGTTTGTGCTTTTATCATTACGACTAACTTGTTTAGTAAAGATTTTTCCGCAAGGTAAGACGATCGGGCTGTCTGAAGCTGATCCTGGCGTTGATAAAGCCATTGATAATGAAGTGAATAATAATCCTGCTGCTAGTGTGATAATTGCTTTTTTCATTAGTACCTCGCTTTTATAGAGTTCGTTATACATAGATACATAGCGAACCGGGTGCCAAGAAGTGAGGTTTGAAGCAATAAAAAATCCCCTGTGATTTCAGGGGATTAGCTAAGTGTCTCAGAGTGAGATCGTCTAATGTTTTGACAGGTGTTAAGCCTTAACTGAAATAAACTAGTTTCCTGTATCAACACCATTGTTATTAGAGGGAGTGCCAGTTCCACCAGCTCCTGTTTGTTGGATAATTCCAGGAGAAGCTCTGCGTGTAGAAGAAGATAAAAGCACGTTTCCTGCTTTTTGGCAGTTCGTACATGTTTTAACTTGAGATGCACCGGCTCCTAGAACTGTAACGCCAGATTGGTTGGCTTCTTCCACTGCTTGGCCATCGCCGTTGGGTTCATCACCTACAGCCGCTGTGCGACCTTTTGGAAACTCATCAGCAGAAGCTTGAGTTGAGTAAGTAGTCACTGCGAACAAAACAATTAATAATAAAGAAATAATTTTTTTCATCGCCATCGCTCCTATAAATATAATTCTTGGGTTGCAGGTGCAATAACATCTAACAAGTTATTAAAAGTACTGGCAACTTGTGACGCTACCGCTGGGCCATCGACACTATCAACTTTGGCGATATCGCCGTTTGGTTTATAAGATACTTTAATTGATCCTAAACCGGGGCGGGTTACTGTCTGTGGTTTACCAAAGCGTTCTTCGTAATCGATCTTCACAACCTTTTTAGCTTGGTCAGTGATCGATTGGATGCGGCCTTTTAAATCGTAAGTCATATTGATCTTTTGACCATCGCTGTTTTCAGCGTAAGTTAAATTACCTTTGCCATCATATTTAAAAGCAGTATTGCGAATAGTTGTCGCTTTGCCTTTTTCGTTGATGAAGCTCGTTTTAACAGTTGAGACACGTTTAATCGTCTGATCATAAGTGTATTCAAGTTTTGCCGAAGAAGTCGTTTTAGTTTTAGGTAAACCATCAGCAAAGTATTCGAAATCAATACGGTCATTATTGATTTTGATTGTTACTGGTTTGCCGAAAGTATCATGGTATGTGATATCGCGGATTGAACCATTTACGTTTGTTAACAAACGCGATAACACCACTTGGCCATTCGGCAATTGTTTGTGCCAAAATTCATAACGGTTAGTCGCTAAAGTTTGTTTGCCACACACTTTAGTCGCCGTTGACCAATAGTTAAATTTCGGATTTGAAGTCGAAAATTCGTACTTATAGCTTTCATTACATTTATCACGGTCGGTAAAAGATAAAACCCAGTCTTTCACATTGTCGTACTTGATCGCGATTGATGTCTTATCTGGCCAGTTAGCTTTTGTTAAGTTATGAAATTCATTGTATTCGTAAGTGTAGACATCAGTTTCTTTTTTAGCCCAGGCATTGCGATTCCAGATTAAATCTTCTTGTTGATTATATTTGTATTCAGTCATCAAACCATTTGGGCCAGTGATGCGTTGAACTTTTTTATTCGGGTAATACTTAAAAGCTAATTTGCGTGAGTTGTTATCAGTGATTTCTGTTAATAAATCTTTTTGGTATTCAAATTTTAAATAGTTTCCGTTTTTGTCATACATATGTGTTAGGCGGCCTTCACCATCAAAACGTTGCATGCTGCCATCCGGAAGAGTGCGCGTGTATACACCCTTACTTAAAATAACATTCTCAACTTCTTTGGCATTAGCCATGTATTTGGTACCTTCTTTAACGGGCACAATAATACCGAATTGGCGCGCGTATTGTGAACGTACTTCAGAATCATCGTAAAGTTGAACTTCGATGTTTTTCCAGTATTCAGCCGCGTTCGAGCTTAATTTTTTATCAGCACGCATTTTTGTGATGATTTGTTTGATTGAACTCTCAACGTCTTTTTTAGTTAATTCACGAGCTGAATAAACGATTTCTTGGCCGTCACCACACTCAGAGATTTTAAGATTACCCTCTGGAGTTGTTTCTAGTCTTGTTTCAAACTCAGAACACCAACCGAAGCCAAATAATCCAATATAGATAGTACGGCTTTTATAAGCGCGAAGTACGCGCATATCATAACCAGTTCCTGGCACCTCTAAGTCAGTCCAAGTATTGGAATAACCAGCGTTATTCATATCTACTAAAGCATGTGCTTTTTCAGTTAATGTTAACGTTGCAAAAGTCGCTGCGACTGCAAGAAGAACATTCCATGTCTTCATCATTAAAAACCTCGTGTGTCTTGATTGGCCTCATTTTTAAGGCGCTACACTTTTATTGTAACAACTTTTTTGATTACGATCCCACCAATAATTTGCAAACCTAGCATAACAGCCAGCATGATTATGCCTAAGACAGTTTCAAACATCGGTTTGATAAATTCAGGGTCTAGGATAAAGAAAACAAAGCCCATAACAAATGGAATGCACGAAACGATGATTCCCTGCATGATACCTTGGGCTGTCATCGCAGAAATTTTCTTTTCTAACTTTTGGCGTTCACGAATTGTCGAGACTATAGTCTGGAAAGTTTCAGCCATGTTGCCGCCAGTTTCTTTTAAAATCACTACGGCAGTTACAAACATCTGCACGTCGGGGCGGGGAATACGCTCAGCTAAATCAGTTAACGCTTCTTCGTAACTTTGACCGAATTGGGTTTGCGTTAATACTTGGTTAAATTCGGCTTTAACAGGGTTTGCCATAATTTCTACAACGCGTGCCATAGTTTGCTGCGGATTCGATCCTGATTTTACCCCATTGGCCATAATAGTTAAGGCATCAACCATTTGTCCGACGAAAGCATTACAGCGGCGTTCATAAAGATTTTTATAAAATAAAGGTAATGCTTGAAAGCCTGCGATGCCCATAGATGCACCAAAGAAAAATCCAAGCATAGCATTTGGCCAAACTAAGGCAAAAAACAATAAGCCAACGCCTAAACTTGAAATCAGCTGCAGACGAATTACTTTTTTTTCGTCGACATCCATACCAAGCAGTTTCATATGCATCATGATATCAGATTTTTTTGCAGCACCACTTCGGCCGATGCGGCCAAATAAAGTATCTGCATACATATACACAGCAAAAAATACAGAAATTCCAAACAATGGAAACACTAACCATTCATGTCTAAAAATATCCATACACTATCCTCACTATCCCGCTTTTTTCGGCGGTGTAGTTGTTGTGCCTGTAGCACCCGGAGTTGCAGGTTTAGCTGCGGTAGCTGCAGGTTGCGCTGGCGTAGCCGGTTTTACTTCATTCGAAAAGATTTCCATTGGGATGTTTCCACCCTTGTCTTTAATTTCTTGAACAAATGATGGAACCGTACCAGTCGCTTGGAACTGACCAATGATTTTTCTGTTTTTATCGTAGCCGGTTTCTTTGTATCTAAAAATTTCAGCCAAGGTAACTACATCACCTTGCATACCAACGACTTCAGTAATACTGATGATTTTACGAGTACCGTCAGACATACGCACGATCTGAATAATTAAATCTACGGCACCTGCGATTTGTTCGCGAATGGCACGCATTGGTAAATCTAACCCCGACATCATCACTAGTGTTTCTAAACGCGCAATACATTCACGTGGTGAATTGGCATGTGTGGTTGTCATTGAACCATCATGACCTGTATTCATCGCCTGTAACATATCTAAAGCAGCGCCATCGCGCGTTTCTCCGACCACGATACGATCAGGACGCATACGTAAGGCATTCTTAATTAAATCACGAATTGTAACTGCGTTTGTGCCTTCCATTGAAGGTGGGCGCGTTTCTAAGCGCACAACATGCTCTTGCATAAGTTGTAATTCGGCAGCATCTTCCACCGTGATTACGCGTTCATGCACTGGAATCCAAGAAGAAATCATATTTAATAACGAGGTTTTACCTGAACCGGTACCGCCGCTGATAACAACGTTGTAACCGTATTCAACCGAAATGCGCATGAACTCGAGCATGTTTTTTGTAGCACTGCCGTATTCAATGTATTTTTCAGGATTGATTCCGCCTTTTTTAAATTTACGAATTGTTAATGCTGGGCCATCTAATGATAAAGGCTCAATAACTGCATTCACACGCGATCCATCTTTAAGACGGGCATCCACATACGGAGTCGCATTATTAATCTGACGGCCAAGGGGTGTAACAATACGCTCGATGATACGGCGTAAATGGTCATTTGAAGTAAATTTAATTCCGCTCAGCTGAACTTTACCAGACTTTTCAATAAAGATCCGGTTCGCGCCATTCACCATAATCTCAGAGATTGATGGATCAGCTAACATGTCTTCTAGCGGGCCAAGCCCTAAAGCTTCTTCTAAAACTTCTTTAGTTAATTTTTGACGATCTTCACGAGATAAATCTGGCGCTTCTTTATCTACGATTCCAGAAATATCACGCTGAGTTTTAGTGCGTAATTCTTTTTCTTTGCTTTCGCCTTCGTTGGCTTCAGCTAAGATTTTTTTCAAATCGATAGTGCGGATTAATTCAGAATGCACACGTAATTTTGTCACAATCCAAGGATCCATGCCCTTGGCAACAAGTTCGGCGCCGCCACCAGCTGCAGAAGCCGTTGAAGGAGCCACCGAAGGTTTTGGTTTTTGCATGCTTTTAAGACGTTGTAATGTTCCGCCAGATAATTTTCTGACAAAATCAAAATATGCCGAAGAAATCGGAGATTTCGGATTTGCGACAACGAATGGCTTTGATTGTGAAATCGAACTCATCGTTGTGGCTTCATCAGAAGGAATCATCGCCATCGGTGACAACCCTAAATGCTGGGCGATCATTGCCGGCTGTAAGCCATTCGGCCCAATCTTATTTATAATTAATTGAAACATTTCACGCGGAATCGATTGCGTCATCAATTCATTAATCATTCTTTGTGTTTGTTGTACGACAAGGATTTCAGGAGTCGCAATTATAGCAACTGCCGTAGCATCTGCTAAAATAGTATTTTGCATTGGCCCTAATTCATTACCGCAATCAACAATGATAAATTTAAAGCTGCGCGAAAAAAATTCGATAAGCTTAGATAAATTTTCTGGATTAACACTTAAAATTTCTTCTGGTCCGCGTACGGCGCCTAAATATGAAAAACCTGCTGGATGCTGAGTCACGATCTGTTGAATTGGAGTAGAATTCAAAGACGCCGTCGAAGTTGCAAGTTCACGTAATGTTTTAAGAGGTTTAAGACCTGTAATGATATTTTGATCGCCGACACTTTTGGTATCGCAATCAATTAAAAGAACCGGAGTTCTTAGTTCGGCCGTGATGGCCGCAGTTAAATTGGCAGCGAATACGGATTTACCGACGCCACCTTTACCGCCGACCACGGCGATTAATGCACAGTTTGAATTTATGGCCACAAATACTCCTTTGGGCTAGCCGCCGACGGCTTAACTAATCTTTGAATCTAAATTTTTTCTTCACTTGTTCAACGCCGGCACTTGCTGAAGATTTAATAATTGGCGTTACGAACAAGACATAATTATTGGTACTTTTTGTATAGCTTTTTCCGTGATTTAAAGTCACGATCGCACCGGCGCCGGTAGGACCGCCGAATTGATTTTCACTTTTCTTTGAAATGATTCCGGCAATCGCAGCGCTTTGACGGCTGCGCACTGACACTTGTGTGGCTACAGTTGTGTTGGGAGTCGTCTGTGATAGTCCCGCCGAACTGGTAACAACTGTAATTCCTGTTTGAACTAATTCCGAACGCTCAGACATAATTGTCGGTGCGTTCAAAGTTAAATTGAGTGTGAACTGTTGAGTATTCGTAGGTGGTTGGCCGACAGTCGTGGCCCCGTTATTAAGACCGAATGTACGTGATAAACTTGCGCTCGGATTTTTATCTTGGGTTAAAAGAGACGCCGTATCCAATAAGCGCACATAACCATGAGTTCTAGCCCAGTTTAATTTCGGTAATAAATTATCTACGATCGAAGCTAATTCACTGATACTGCCTGGAGCGTTGGCCTGACCTTGTGTTTGTGATTCGCCTAAACCACGCAGTGAAGGTGAAAAAGTGAAATTGAAATTTCTTAAATAACGTTCAGCATATTCAACCACGTGAATTACAACTTGGATCATTTTTGGTGGAGGCGTAACTTTATCTTCGGCTTTACGTACTTGGATTAAATTGATGACGTACGCGCCGATATCAGTTTGCGGTTTACGGTCAACGATTTTTACACTGGTTGCCAATGTGGCTTCAAAGCCTGTGTCTTGCACGATGTCTGGCAAATACAGTAAAACCACGTCGTTGATACGATTTTTTTCTTCAATTGAATTTACGAAACCTTCTAGTCTGATAAAATCACCAATAGATGTAACTGTGATTTCAGGATTATTAATATCACGGGCAATGTATTCTACAATTTTTTTCTTAGCAAGAGGGCTTAAACCGACAAGACTTACTACGACTCCGCCAAACTGAGTAATAACCTGACCTATGCGTTTTAAATCTTTAGGCAATAAAACAAAGCCATCTAAAATTATTTTTCCATTTACAATTTTATATTCAATACCTTCGATATCATTTAGAAGAGCTTGTGTTTCACGTAACATTTTTTCAATCGTTTGATCACGAATATCAATACGCAGCTCAACTAAAATTTGTCCGGTTTTTTTATTGTGAATTGTGACAATCCCATTACCAATTTTTGTCGGTAAGATTCTGAAAGTGTCAGTATTTTTAATGCGTTGCAAATCAATAAGCTCAACGCCTCCACCTTTATAAGTAAGTGGAATTTCAGGAATTGAAATTTCTTCGTCGTGTTTCATGCCGGCGATTAAATTTAAATGTCTACGAATTCTTTTTTTGTTGGGTTCTGCTGATAAAATTTTAACTGTAGTGCCGCCGCCTTCTTCAACCTCTTCGTAAACAGGTTTATCTGCGGCTGCAGCAAGCGTATTGAGTGCAGAACTAGATTGTGCATGCGCAAACTGAAATGCGAAATATAAAATAAAAAATAAACGTATCCGTACGCTTTTTAGCATGCCCCTACTTGCCCGGAGAAAAACCCCCAGCTCCATTATTTAAGTTTGGCTGAATTGGCTGAGAAAAGCCACTGGACTGTCCCATTGTCTGGTTGATCGCTTTTTGCTGAATACTCTCGGCCGTTGAAGACGGAAGTCGAGGTACTGCTTTGCGGTCATGAGGATTTCTAAGTAAGAAAAATAAACTGCTCGGATTCGTTGAAACCAAAAATACTAAGTCTTGAGCATCACTGGAATTTACTTCGATAGTTACGTTTCCGTATTTTGTATCACCAGTCAGGGTCGTTTGAATTAGACCTCGACCTGCCGGATCTTTTTCAATTGTACGCGGAATAGTGTTATTTAAATTCACACCGGTCGCCAAAATAATAATATCTTGCATAAGTAATACGACCTCACGCTTTTGCGCAGCCCCTTTGCCGGTATCAACCACAGCATAAATATCTACGCGGTCACCAGGACGAATTAAGCCACCATTAGCACGTGTTGGGTCTACAGGAATAGTTACTGCACGTTTGTTTGGTGACACCTGAATGGCCATGCCTGTATCTGGGCCCGGCTCTAGAACTTTATTTTTTGTTAAGGTTTGACCTTTTTTAATCGGAATTGCCGCTACCGTACCAACCACATCAGGAATGTCGCTGAATGAATCTGGCTCGACATCACTTTTATATTTTTCAACAACTTCTAAAACGTTATCATAGATAGTGTCAAGATCACGAATGTCTTCTTTAGCAACAACGACGCGAGTTTTTGCGCCAAGCTGTTTATCTACTTCTGCTTTTTTTTCTTGAGAGTATGTATAGAGCATAAAGGTCGCAAAAATTCCTGCTCCCAGAGATATCCATAAATTTTTTGACTCATTTGGTCCCATAATTCTCCCGCCTACTTACTACATTCGGCATTTAAACAGATTCCATAAACGGTCTTGACCCATATTTCTGCTGTTGTAGGCGTATCTCTGGACGTAGGTACGAATAGCGAACCAGCACTCCAGACACCATCACTGTCTTTATCAACAAATTTATGGCTGGATTCTGCAATATTAATGTTTGCCGTGAAGGTTACTGGACGAACGGTTGCTGGCCAAATGTCGCGTTGTTCAGTTGGCACATTACCATCTTGAATTGTGCCATGCACACGATTTTGAGCTTTTAAATAATTAATTTTATATTCTGCCCCAGGGCGAAAATACATTAAGTTAGAGCGAAAACGAAAAGTTTCCATCGTGTAATTATAGGATGCAATTGAATTTAAAATTCCTGAATGAACGGCTCCAAAAAAACCCAGTGAAAAGTTAAATAAAATTACAATCGTAAATAAAACCGGAATAGACTCGATCAGAGCCATTCCGCGTTCTGTTTTTTTAAAGGTACGAGGTCGGGCGAGACGTTTGTTTTTCATCTTAGCACCCATTGTCTTCCATAGGTGCGTAGGCCGTGTCAGCGCTGCCTGATAGTGACTTCCAGGGAGTGAATTGCATTCCAGAATTTTCTTGAGGCAAAATTTTTACACCTTGAGTAAATTTATTTTTAAAAAAGTTAGTGCATTCTACCGTAGACGGGTGACGAAACAAAATTCCGCGTATTGGAAATTTAAATTCGTCAGGCGTGTCAGTGATTTTTCCTAAAAATGGAATATTCAATCCACTCAGTAGTTTTAGTTCTATAGTTGATTCAACACCAATCCATGGATGGCGAACTTCTCCGCCTGGTTCAGCTGCATTTGCTGCATCAATTGCACTATCCTTTTTTTTGATACTGTCGGCAATATCACCTATAACCAGGTCGCCTCTGTCTGCGACGGTCGGCATTTTAAACCAAGGTGAGTCTGATCCATTTCCTGTTAATAACGGAAAGGCAGCTGTTAAATTTTCATATTTAGTTTCGCCAGCTTTTATGGCTGAGTCGGGATCGATGTTTCCCACTGCGTGAGCACGGGCTGTAGACCAAACAATATATTGCGCGATTTCAACAGTAGTTAGGGCAAACGTTAAAGCAAAAATTAATATGCCCGAGCCAATAACCATTGTGAATGCAAATAGAAATTCTGCGGTCATAAACCCAGATTGGTTATGAATAAGCCCATTGCTTTTTTTCACAGTCTGCTCGGATCTGAACTTAAAGCTCGGCTAATTGAATTTGGGTGACATTGCGATAGATTTTGTTTTTTCTTATTAGCGCCCAAACCTTCGCAAGCTTCGCGAAAAGTTCCAAAGCCGGTCATGTTGCGCATGCTTTTTACAGGACCTGTAAAAAGTTTTGAAATCATTTTTTTTTCTTTGATGACTCCGGTGACAAACATAAATACTCCGACCAGCAGAGCAGTCAAAAGAACGGCTTCAATAGCAAATTGCCCACGTTGATTGCGCGGAGCTGCTAAGAGTTTAGTCTTTCTTTTCCCACGGCACGCGTTCACTGTCGCCTCCGGTGTTAGGATAAGGTTTGAAGCCACTGCCTGTCGCCAGCTGCGTTTCTACACGCGCCCCTAATTTAACGCTTCCTTTATTGAAGCCATCTTTAGGCGCTTTTAACAAAGCGGGCATCAAAACGAGCCCGGCCAGTGCTAAAAGTACGACATACTCAATCGTCATAAGTTAATTACTCAACTGATTTTTGAACAGATGTGTCGATGCTTGAACCAAGTCTATCAGTCGTTTCAGATAACTTAGTTTTGATTTTACCACCAAACATCATTACAAGACCAACAACAACGGCAACTAATAAGATGTACTCAGTAGCACCTTGACCGCGGTTATTTTTTAACGAATTTCTTGTGAATTTTTTTAAAGAAGTTAGCATATTTTGCTCCTTAGTTACGTTTTACAATGGTTTTATCGACTTAATTTAAGAAAAACTTAACTGGTATAAAGGCTTATTTCCTCTCAAAAAGTGAGTAACCGTTGTCCTCCATAATAAACGTCCAATTATGAGACATTTGTAGAACTGTAGCCAGAGATTCAGCCTTTCCGCTCACCACATAATCGATTTGGTGTTGGCTCAGAAACACTTCGCTTGCACCATTGATGTTATTCAATGCACTGAGATAACCTCCAAAAATTGAATCTGAATAAATGATATTACGTGTATCAATAAAAATTTGGTTTGGCTGGCTATATATTAAGAATGAACCTATTAACCAACTATTAAAAACACGTTTGCCGGTATATTGATTTAGATAATCGGCAATAAGAAAAGTAGCGCTATGATCATATTTTTTAGCGTAGCGACCAGGTAAATTTTTGCGAAAATTTTCGCTGAATGACGAAAACATGAAAAATCCGCCCAAAATCAAAAGGATTGCTATCGTGCGATTTACTAAAATTTGCGGAAGGGTCGGCTTCTGAACAAGACCAATAACATTTTTTACATCTGTTAAATTTTTACCCCAAAAAAGCGGTAATACTGCAAACAGCAGCGGCAAGTTTCGCCCAGCTATGAATGATGAAACAATGAATATAAACAATAATGACGTAAAAAGTGTTTTTAATTTTTTATTACGATAAGCAGTAAAAGCTAATAAAGACAATGTCACAACAAAAAGCAACATTTCAAAAGAGAATTCCCCTTTTTCAAAAAATGCAGGCGGTTGCCATTCAGACATGCGAATTTTTGAAATAGCTGCTGTTTGAATAACATAAGAATAAATTTTTATTCCCCACGGGTTAGCCAAAGTTGCTAAAATGCTAAAACAAAAAAAGCTCAGTTGCTTTTTTAAGTGGTTATCATTTCGCTCGAAGACTATTTGTAGGCAAATGTGGTAAGCTAATAAGACTAAAAACAGTAAAAACGATCCATGCAAATTAGTCCATAAAACTAAAAATGCTAAGGCTTTTATTTTGTTTTTTAAATGCCAATCACTTTCGATCATTTCAAAAGCTATAGGAATCAAAAGTAAAACTAAAAGGGCAGGCCGATCAACGATTAACATACTTAACCCGCTGATGCTAATCACGAGAGCTAGCCAATTACTTTTATATAAAAGCTGTGGATAGCGAATTAACCAGAAGGCCACAATAGCTACGGGAACAATACGATGTAAAAAGAAAATGATTTCGATAGAAAAATTTGTGTCTAAAAAATAGTAAATTAGACTCGCCAGCCAAGGGTACGGTAAAGCGGTTGTTGGATTAAAAGAATAAGCGTCATGAATATATAAAGTGCCCTGGCGAAAAATCTGACGACCCTCAGCAATCCAAACTGCCAAATCGACGTAAGAAAAAGGCATAAGCATGGAAAACAAGAACGTTAGGGCTAAAAAGAATAAAAAATAAAACTTAAATTCTTCTGACTGTAGTTTTGTGTCGAACATTCATTCAATCATAATAATTTTTTTTTAATTAAACACTAAAATAACTACCCAGACCTTGGCCCAGAATACAGAATAGCTCTTACTATGACCTAACATCAGCTTTAACATTGATAAATTAACGATGAAAACTTCTATAAATACAGATCTAACTATTAAAGGCGAAAGCGTGCACGTGCAGACCGAAGACTGGGGACACGAGCATAAAAAATTAGTCGCGCGCGTGTATCGACACGGTCGCATGGTTAAATCTTTTGAAGTGCCTTATGAAAAACTAACTGCTCCGCTGACTGATAAAACTCGCAATGGCTATGCTCAACAATTACATCAAAAAGTAATCGACTGGGTTCATGAGGGCGGATTATAAAATGCCAATTTTAGAGCTAAGCCACGTTTATAAAACTTATCAAAACGATCGCCATGCTTTAAAAAATATTTCATTTGCGGCAAATGCCGGCGAATTTATTTTTTTAACCGGACATTCGGGCGCAGGTAAATCCACACTATTTAAAATTTTATCGGCGCAAGAATCTGCCACCAGTGGTTCGGTTTCAGTCTTTGATAAGAATATGAAAGAGTACGATCACCGTAATATTCATGAATACCGCAGACAAATTGGCATAATTTTCCAGGATTTTAAATTAATTCCAGAAATCACCAATCGCGCTAATTTAGCCATTCCGTTAAATGTTTTAAATAAAAGCAAAAAAGAAATAGATGCTGAAATTCAGCAGATTACCGATCTTGTTGGAATCAAATCCTCGTATTTAGATGAATACCCTGAATCACTTTCAGGTGGCGAACAGCAAAAAATTGCGGTAGCTCGCGCCATTATTCACAGACCGAAAATTATATTTGCTGATGAGCCCACCGGAAATTTAGATAAAGAAGCCAGTATTAATATATTAATGATTTTAAAAGAGCTTACCAAATGGGAAACGACAGTTTTATTTGCCACGCATGATGAAAATCTGATGAGTAAGGTGCAGGGTAAAGTTATTCACCTTAAGGCTGGCGAGATCGAGAGCACAACGTTATGAAACATGTTTTTCATATTGTGATCGGACTTTTTTTTTCGTTATTGATTTCAGTTTTGGTGACTCAAAACAATATTAATTTATTCATGGGCGATGCTGATGACTTTAAAAAAGCGACGATCTATTTCAAACAAACTACTTTAGAGGCTGAAGCCGATAAGTTTGCTGCTGAAAAATTGCAAAACGCTGAAAAAGTTAAAAAAATCGGCAAAGAAACCGCTGTTCAAGATTTTAAAAATACGTTTGGTGATTTTTCTAAAAACTTATCTGAATTAGAAACTTTAACTGACTTAGTGCCTTTATCATATGAAGTCGTCTTTGCCAGTCTTGATGACCGCAAACAATTTATCACAGCAGAAAGCAGCCATGAATTGGTTGATGAAATTGTAGCTATTGATCAAGTGTTTTCGCGATATTCTTCATTACAAAAAAGTTTAGGCGCATTTACCTTTATTCTATTTGCCGTAAGTTTTTTAGTCTGTTCATTATTAACTTCGTTACTAATTAAAAATATGATTAATAACGATCAAAGACAGATCGAAATTTATGCGTTATTTGGCCAAAGTTATAGCGCCATTGTTAAAAAGTATTTTAAAAACCTATTAAGCTATTTTATCACCACTGCCGTTCTTAGTTTGGTCGTGGTTTTTGCGTTTTACACGATTTTTAAAGTAAAATTACACGCAACTCCGGATTTACGTTTTATGAGTGATCGTTTAACGTTTTTAACTGTTTCTCAATTTTTAATTTTATTGTTCAGTTTCGCGGTTGCTTATTTTGGTGGGCTTTATTTCGTTTTAAAACGTTCAGTTTTAAAATCTTTTCAGCGGTAATATGAAATTTCTGCTTATCTTTTTCATTACACTGTTTGTTCAAGCAGCTCCAGAAAAAAGTCTGGAACAAAATGTACTACAAATAGAAAAAGATATTGCAGAGGCTTATGCAAAGATTTCGGTAAACAACCAATCTATTGCTATTGCCCAGAAACAAATCGCTGATATCAATTTAAATATCGAAGAAAAAAAGAAATATCTGGCTAAACGTATGCTGGCGCAAAAAAGTGTAAAATCAATGAGTTGGTTTTTAGCACTCGACACAAAAAACAAAGCGATATTGGATCGCAACTTAAAAATTTTTAAAAATATTAACTTGTCAGATATTACCGCGCTTCATGAATTTCGCCTGGCTTTAGATGAAGTTAAAAGCCAAGAGCAGTTTCTAGAAGGCGAAAATAAAAAACTCACTGAATTAACGAAATATTTGCAGGACCAAGAAGTTAAGCTTAAAAAAGCCGAACAAGAACAAATGGCGATGCTTGAAAAAATCAGTGCCATTGATCATTTGTTAAATTTCAAAGGCCAGCTGTCATTACCGGTGCGCGCGCCGATTTTGGAACGCTTTGGCAGTTCGCATGATCAAGACAATCAATACGCTTTGTTAGTCAAAGGCCTAGTCATCGACGGAAAAGATAAACAAGCCGTGTCTGCTTTCGGTCCAGGCAAAGTCATTTTTCGTGACCGTATTCCCTATTGGGGTGATTCTGTAATTATAAGTCACAAAGGTGGATACTATTCAGTCTACGCCGGAGTTGAAAATGCTGTTGTTAAAACTGATGAAGTGGTCACTAACGAACAAATCATCGCTCAAACCAACGGGCAAGAATTCTACTTCGAACTGAGACACTTAAATATCCCATTAAATCCTTTGAACTGGATTAGGAAAGACAATGACTAAAAAAAATCTCTCTGCGGTATTAATTCTGTTATTTGTGGTTCTAACTGCAAAACCAATGTGGTCTTGGGCTGAAGACAGATATACAGATTTGCAAAACTTTTCAAAAATCTTAAACTTAGTTCAGCAATACTATGTTGAACCAGTTGATACAAAAAAATTAGTGAATGGCGCGATCAAAGGTATGCTGCGTGAATTAGATCCGCACACGAATTACATGCCGCCAGATATTTTCAAAGATTTCGAATCAGAAACAGCCGGCGAATTCGGCGGTCTTGGCATCGAGATTTCAATCCAAAACGGCGTGCTAACAATTATTTCTCCGATCGAAGATACGCCGGCATGGAAAGCCGGAATCAAACCAGGCGATAAAGTGATTGCGATCGATGGCAATTCAACAAAAGGTTTTTCATTAGTCGAAGCTTCAGCCTTATTAAAAGGTAAACGCGGCGACCCAGTTGTTTTATCAGTCGTGCGTGATAATTCAGATAAGGCCTTAGATATCACGGTAGTTCGTGGCCAAGTCAAAATTAAATCAGTTAAATCAACGATGCTTGATGACGGTTATTTATACGTCAAAGTTACAAGTTTTATCGAAACTACGTCTAAAGAATTAGAAAAAGCTTTATCTGAATACAAATCATCAAATAAAAAAATGGACGGTATCTTAATCGATTTAAGAAAAAATCCGGGTGGTTTATTAGATCAAGCGATCAAAGTGACTGACATGTTTTTAAAAGAAGGTGTGATCGTAAGTACTATCGCCCGCGATCCGAAAAATAAAGATGTAACGTACGCCAGTAAAAAAGCGCAATACGCGGATATCCCAATCGTTATTTTAATTAATGAATACTCAGCAAGTGCCAGTGAAATTGTAGCCGGCGCCTTACAAGACAACAAACGCGCGATCATCGTGGGCGAAAGAAGTTTCGGCAAAGGTTCAGTACAATCAGTTATTAAATTAGGTGATGGCAGCGGTTTAAAACTAACAGTAGCCAGATACTACACACCAAGTGGCGTATCGATTCAGGCAGAAGGCATCAAGCCTGATATCGAAATCGAAGACGTAAACGCAGAACTTTTCGCCAAAGCCTTAAGTGATAAAAAAGGTGTTCGTGAACAAGACATCACAGGCCACTTAATCGGCGACAAAGAAAAAAAGAAAACTGGCAAAAGCAAAATGGATAACAGCGCAGCAGCTTGGTGGAAAGACGTCGCCAGCAAGAAAGACTCTGATCTAACAGAGAAAGAAAAGCTGTTTAAAACTGATTATCAAGCGTACCAAGCGTATTCTTACTTGAGAGCTATTAAAACATTAAACTCGTTACAGAAGTAGGCCGTCCCTTTTTCGGGAGCAGTGCATTCTAAAAAACGAAAAAGGCTTGGGTTTAACACCAAGCCTTTTTTTATTTCTAAATTTTAAGAAGAAACTAGTTTTGTTCTTCTTTTAATTCTTTCGCGTCTACTTCTTTAACTTTAGCTTTATCAGTTAAAAGCTTAATCACTTTTTCTTCAGTGATCATGTAAGTTAAGCGAGAAGCTTGTTCAGGTTTAGCGTACCACTCGCGGATGCGAGTTTCTTCTAAGCCAGTTTGTTTTGCGTATTCAGCGAATTTAGCTTCAAGGTCTTCTTTAGTGCAGATTAATTTGTGCTCTGTTGCTAAAGCGTCGATTAAGAATGAAGACTGGATCATTTCGCCAGCTGTTTTTGCGAAGTCTGCATCCCATTTTTGTACATAAGATTCGAAATCACCTTCTTGCATACCTTGATCAGACATACGTTTTTTGAAATCTTCAATTAACGCTGCTTTTTGATCTTTAAGTAAAGAAGCCGGTACATCAACTGGATTGGCTTCAACCATTTTTTTGATTAAACGGTTTTTGAAGTTATCTTCGATACGTTTTTTATCAGATTGTTCGATATCATCACGTAAAGTTTTTTTGAATTCTTCAACAGTTTGTTTTGTGCCGATTTGAGCTAATAATTCTTCGTTGATTTCAGGTAATTCTTTTTTCTTAAGACCTTTTAATGTCACTTTGAAGTCTACTGGCTTACCAGCGATTTCAGCAGAGTGGTATGGATCTGGAAATTTTAAGTTAACAGTTTTAGTTTGGCCGATTTTCATTCCAACGATAGCTTCTTCGAAACCTTCGATGAATTGTTTTGAACCTAATTCTAGATTGTGATCAACGCCTACGCCATTTTCTAATGGGCCACCGTTAACGAAACCTTCGAAATCAACAACTGCAGTGTCACCCATTTGAGCCGGGCGATCTTCTAACACGTCTACGATTTTAGCGCGTGAACTGCGTACGTTATTTAAAACTTGTTCAAACTGAGCGTCATTGAAAACGAATTTCTCTTTTTCAACTTCTAAGCCTTCCCATTTTTTGATTTTAACTTCTGGGCGAACTTCGATGATGGCCGTGAATGCGAAGTCTTTTTCTTCAGATGGATCTTCGAATTCGAACTCAGGGTAATTGATTGGGTCAATATTTGATTCTTTAAGAGCTTGTGGATAATGCGATTGGATAAGATCTTGCGCCACATCACCAAGAACTTGAGTTTTGTACATAGATTTAATTGTGCTTAAAGGAGCTTTGCCTTTACGAAAGCCTTTAATTTGCACGCTACGCTGAATGCTTTGGTAAACTTTTTCAAACGCGTTAGTTACCACGGTTTGCGGAATCTCAACATTAATTTTTCTTTGTAAACCTTGAGTGATTTGAACTTGTGCTTTCACTACGACTCCTTTTAAACTTAACTCGTAATTCGTCTCTGATAATTGAACTTTGAATTTGGGAAATTAGAGTATTTAGTATGCAAAAGCAACAAATACATTTTGTGACTGGTAAAGGGGGCGTAGGGAAGTCGTTTTTCGCTGCAGCTCTAGCTCAAAGTCTGGCTAAAAAGGCCAATTATTCACCTGAAAAAAATGGCCCCTCTAAGCCTATTTTGCTAGCAGAATTCAATGATCATAGCTTCTACCGCGAATACCTCGGTGATAAGCCCGTTTATTTCGATTTAGCTCAGTGGACAGGCGCCGAATGCCTTAAAGAATATGCTATTCACCTGCTAAAAATCGAATCGCTTTATAAACTTTTTTTTGGAAATCCAATATCAAAAGCCCTAATCGATGTATCACCGGGGCTGCTTGAACTAGCCATTTTAGGGCGGGCGACATCGTTTCAACGCAAACACGGGCCGCCTCTAAAATACAATCACATGGTGTTTGATGCCTTTGCGACCGGCCATTTTTTAACCATGTTTCGTGCTCCTGGGGCCCTTGCAAAAATTATCCAGTTTGGACCTATGGGAGAACAAACTCGCTCGATCGATAAGTGGATTCGCAACCCGGAGTTTTGTCACGTGCATTTAGTGTCGTTACCAGAAGAAATGCCTGCCACTGAAACGGCAGAACTTTACCACAGTCTAAAAAATGAATTTGGTTTAACGCCGAAAGTTTATTTAAATAAATATTTCTTCTTAAAAAAAGATGAATTAGCAAATGAACCCGAAAGCGTAAAAAAATATTTTACCAACATGTTAGAGCAGCAAGAACTGGCTGAAAAAATCTTTGCCGATCATAAAATTAAATATATTCCTGTGCCATTAATTCCTGAAATTGAAACTGATAAACTTCTGCATGAAGCTTCTGAGTATTTATTAAAGGAAGTTTTATGATGAAGATTGCAAGCGCGACAAAAACAATTATCTGCATCGGCACAGGCGGCGTCGGTAAAACGACAATGGCGGCTTCAATTGCTTCAGGTTTATCAGTGGACAAAAAAGTTTTAGTGTTAACCATTGATCCATCACTGCGATTAGCACAGGCGCTGGGAATCAAACCAGACGGCGAAGTGTATAAAGTTAAAAATAATCTTTATGCCTGCACGTTAAATCATGCAAAAGCGTTTCATGAATTTGTCTTAAAGGCCGCAAGTCATTCAGCAACTCCAGAAGAAATTGAAAAATTATTACATAATAAATTGTATCAGCAGCTTTCAACCCAACTAAGTGGTTCGCAGGATTTTTCGGCGTTATTTAAATTAAATGAATTTGTACACTCTAAAGAATATGACATTGTAATTTTAGATACTCCGCCTGCACAACACACTTGGCATTTTTTGCATGCGCCAGAAAAACTGGGTCAGCTATTTAATGAAGGCGTAGCGCAGTGGTTTCGTGATCCAGAACAAAAAGACACAAGCCTATTAAAAAGAATTTTAAACACAGGCACTACGCAAGTTCTAAAAGTTTTAGAAAATTTAACCGGTTCAGAATTTGTAAAAGAACTGGCGATATTTTTTCGCGCTATCCAGCGCTGGCAAACACCACTTGAAAAACAAGTTTGGGATTGCCATAAGTTACTAACTGCAAAAAGCACAGAATTTATTTTAGTGACGGCTCTTGACCCTTCGCGAATTACTGAAGCTTTGCGTTTAAGTGCAGAAATTGAAAAACAGGGTTATAATTTAAAATCGATTATTATTAATCGTGTACCGGTTTGGATTACTGAAGAGTCGACTTTGGGGCCAGTGGTTCGTTATGTGAAATATTTAAAAGCTCTTGAAGCAAGGCTTCTTGGATCTAAGTCTAAGTTCGGTCCACATCTTAAGGTGTACAAATCCCATGAACTTAGTCACAATCAATTGCATGTGGAAAATCTTAGCGATATCTATTACCGTATTGAGCCTATCTAGCTGTTCGTTATTTGGCCGTTCAGAAACTAAAAAAGCATTGTTAACCGATTTCGAACAAGGAAAGTATTTAGTTTCAATTTCTGAATACGAAAAAGCTGAGCCCTATTTACTTAAAACTGTAGTGCGTGAAGATGATAACTATGCCGAAGCTGTTTTAATGTTAGGTAAAATCTATGATCAGGTGGCCTTACCAGAACGTGCGATCTTGAATTTGCGCGATTTTTTACAGCGTGGACAGGGTTCGCAACTTGAAATCATGCAGGCCAAAGCGCTGTTAATTAAAAACCTAGCCAAAGTAAACGCTCCCATCGAAAATGCCGACGAAAAAAAATACATCTCGCGTATCATGACGTCGAAATCTCAAGATTTGCGCTTGGCTTTAGAAAGCTTACGTTGGACCTTAGATTTTAACTGCGGCATCTATTGTGTCGAAGAAGTGAATTATTTAAAAGAAATCCAAGTGCAACTTCTTTACGCTATTGAGACTGATCCGACGCTGTATAAGCGTGTGTTTGATATCCTAACCTCGCGATATGACTACTTTGAAACATTTTTAAAAGAGCCGGTGATGGATCTAGAATACCGAAAAAAAATCGGCCAAGCGCTTTACGAGGCTTTACAAAAGCTAAAAAGCTCACATCTTGAAAGCAGTACTTTGGGTTCGGTTAAAGCCGCAGAATTAATTTCCTATTTAGAAGCGTATCAAAAAAGAATTGAACGCTGGTTATACGAGTAAAATATGACATACACAGGGGCGCAAGCTCACATTCACACGCAGATCTGTAACAACTATGATAAAGTTTCTAATTGGTTTAAAAAACAAACTTCGGTTTTAGATTATCCAATTTATTCAAGCTATGACATTCGCGATGCGGGTTACAAAGTAACTAACGTGGATGCGAATATTTATCCAGCGGGCTTTAACAACATCTGCCCTACGGATAAAGAATCAGCCGTAGATTTATTTCAAAAATATATTCATATTCATTACGGCAAAAATGTTAAAAAAATTCTCTTAGTCACTGAAGAGCACACGGCTAATCCTTACTATTTAGAAAACGTAGCTACAATTTCTGAATTATTAGTGGCGGGTGGTTTTTTCGTGCAAGTGGCTTTTCCGAAAATGTTAGAGGCTCCCTTAGAATTAACCAGTGTGACCGGAAAAAAAGTAATTGCTTATAGCGGTTATACGAATTCGGCTAGTTTTCAACAGTTTGCTCCAGACATTGTTATCAGTAATAACGATTTTTCATTGGCCTTAAAAGAATGGGGTGATCAATTACAATTGCCTCTGAACCCACCCAGAGAACTTGGTTGGTACCAAAGACAAAAATCACGTTATTTTGAAAACTACAATTCACTGGTAAATACGTTCTCTGAATTAGCAGGTATTGATCCATTTTTAATGCGCGTTGAAACTGAATTATTTGAACATTTTGATATTAACAGTGATGAAAGCCGTGACGCTTTAGCAGCTAAAGTAGATCAGTTCTTAGCTGGATTACAAAAAAAATATGACGAAGAAAAAATCGAACAAAAGCCATTCTGCTTTGTAAAAAACAATGCCGGAACTTACGGCTTAGGTGTGATTAAAGTTTCTTCGGGCCAAGAAGTGAAAGAGTGGACTTATAAATCACGTAAAAAAATGAAAGCCGCAAAAGGCGGTCGTGATGTTGAACAAGTGATTATCCAAGAAGGAATTCCTTCCGTTGTGACTTCAGAACAAGCTTCAGCAGAACCAGTTATCTATATGGTTGGTTGTGAGCTGGCAGGTGGTTTTTTGCGTACTCATTCCGAGAAGTCGTCGACTGAAAGTTTGAATTCTCCGGGCGCCGTTTACAAAAAACTTTGTGTGACAGATCTCCTCGACAATCGTCAGGCTTGCCCGCAAGAAAACGTCTACGGTTGGTCAGCTAAACTTGGACTCCTCGCGATTGGTCTAGAAGCACAGCAGATGAAAGTCCAATTTAAAGGTTACCAAAAAGCAGAATGCGGATCGATATGATATTATTTATGTATGGAGCAATTCGTACATAAATTTAAGTCAGTATTTTTATTTTTCCTGACCTTTACATTAGGATTCTCTTTATTTTACGGCTACTTTAATGAAAATTTCTCAGAGCGTGATCCTGCGGCGATCGGAAATAAAGTCCATCAGCTAAAAAACTTCGACCCAGAACAACTCAAAGAAGAGTTAGCACATAAAATTCAGGTGCAAAATCTTCCGGACGGTAAAAAGTATTTACGCTTTACCAGTCTGTCTTCAAATGTTTGCCGCCAATATCCAAAAGTGCAAATTCAGTTTTCTGCAGATGGCATTTCGGTAGCGGGCGAGCCACCAATCATGACTATTGAAGCTGATTGTTTACCGGCGCAAGACCCAGTTGAAATGGCGTCGATTGAAATTCCTGTTGAAAAAATTTTGAAGCAAAAGCCAACAAATGCGTCTTACAAATTTGACGGTTTAACTTCAACGTTCACGTTTTCTGGCTCAGGGGATGAGTGGCCAAAAACGTGGATATTACGTTCAGTAATTTTCAAAAATCAAAACGGCAATTCAAAAATCGTCGCTTTCGAAAAAGCAGTCTCTAAAGATCACAGACCAACAATCTTAGAATTCTAAAAGGTGCCAGGCCCTGTTTCTGGTTGCAGCGAATCAATGAATAAAGCTTTCGGTATAATCATTTTATTATCTCAAAGTTTAGCTTTAGCTGCGACACCCAATGAACAAGCGTGTGCAGATAAAACTCAAAAACAAAACGAAATGCAGCTAATCTCTGCGAAGTTATCACGTAGTGAACAGCTCGGCATGAATACTGAAAAAGAAACGCAAGCTATGACATTAGCTCAGCAAGAGCTAGAGCGCGCCGAAGAGGCTTGTCCGATGACAAAAGACGAAGCCTGCGCAGTTCGAGTTTTAAAAAAGAAACAATACGATGCTTTGATCGGAAATATTTCAAGAAATCCATTAATGGATATGGACCGCGCGCTTAAAAAATTAAAAGCCGTCTCTAAAGAATACAAGCACGCAAAATCAATCTGCCCGCAATAGGATTACATTGTAAACCGAAACACCGAGCGAAAAAAAAGGAGCCCGAAAGCTCCTTTTTTATTTATGAATTTGGCACGTTGCTCCCCAAAAAGTAACGGCCTACCTATTAAAACTGCTTAGCAATTTCAACGAATGTACGAACCATTACGCCTGTTGCGCCTTTTGGTGAGCAGTAATTTAAACGATTACCACATGCCCAGCCAGTGCCAGCGATATCAAAGTGAGCCCAAGGAATGCCTTCAGCTACGAATTGTTCTAAGAATGCTGCTGCTGTTCCAGAACCCGCGCCACCTGTGTAAGAGATGTTTGAAAGGTCTGCGTATGTGCCTTTCATATCTTTCGTGTGGTGTTCATTGAATGGCATATTCCAGATTGCTTCGCCAGAAGTTGATCCTGCTTTTTCAATTTTAGTTTTTAAAGCAGAGTTTTTAGTAAAATATCCTGTGTGGATATTACCTAAAGCAACAACCATTGCGCCTGTAAGAGTTGCTGCATCGATGATTGCTGCAGGTTCTTGTTCAGAAGCATACACTAAAGCATCAGACAGAATTAAACGGCCTTCAGCATCAGTGTTGTTGATTTCAAAAGTTTTACCATTACGTGCCGTGTGCACATCACCTGGTTTAGTCGCGCTTCCGTTAATCATGTTTTCAGTCGCAGGTACGAACGCGATCACATTAACTTTTAATTTTAATTGAGCGATAGCTAACATTGTTCCGATAACTGCAGCGCCGCCGCCTTTATCGTATTTCATTTCTTCCATTTTAGCGCCTGGCTTAATGCTTACGCCGCCGCAATCGAAAGTTAAACCTTTACCGACGAATGCCAATGGCTTTTTAGTTTTAGCTGCGCCATTGTATTCCATAACGATAAAACGTGGCTCTTGATCAGAACCTTGAGCAACGCCTAATAGACCGCCCATTTTTTCTTTTTCAATGCGTTTTTTATCCCATGATTGAACTTTTAAAGCAGGAGTTCCTTTAGCACCGCGAATCGCTTCGTTGCCTAAGATTGTCGGAGTCATCAAGTTACCTGGCATATCACCTAAACGGCGTGCGAAGTTAGTGCATGAAGCAAGGATTGTACCTTCGTTAAATGCAGCGATGATGCCTTTTTCTTTACCGGCTTTAGACACTAAGTGAATATTTACTGTTTCATCTTTTGCCGCAGTTTTTGGTTTTGATTTTAATTCATCAAATGTGTAGCCCGCTAAATTTAAACCTTCTACGAAAGCTTGTGTGTATTCAGCTAAGTCTTTTTTGCTAGAAGCCAAACCGTCTAATTGAACAAATGCTTCAGATACTTTTAAGTTTTTAACTTCTTTGTATAAAGCAGCAGCTGCCTGACGAACAGTTTCGTGGGTCATTTTGCTATCAGCACCTAGACCAACCACGATGACATGGCGAAAGTTGTTTAAATTCGCTTCACGAAAAGAAATAGCTTCGTTAGCTGCGCCTGTGATTAACTTATCATCCAGAGAAGCTTCGAAAATGCTGTTCACATCTTTTTCTGTGATCTGAGCTGGTTTGTCTTTTTGCGCATTAGTTTTGGCAAAAAACACTACCGTTTGACCTTTTAAAGTTGAAATATCTTTCGCGTGCAAATGAACCTGCAAAGTCGACATGAGTATCCTTCCGAAGTTATTAAATTCACTTCAATTTATAGGAGCCCATTTTGTCCCAATTTGATAACAGTTTAAAGCAGTATTTCTTAAGAAGAGGCATTTCGACTAGACTAGTCGAGTCTTTTTCTGGACTCATGATAAAAAAAATAAAGTGTGATCATTAAAAGTCCGAAAAAACACATAGTGAAAACACCACCTGAAAGTGGAATAAAGAAGCAGCAACAGAACAGGAGCCGGCAGTGGCAGTAATACCATACGTAATTGAACAGACATCAAAGGGCGAAAGATCATACGATATTTACTCGCGTTTATTAAAAGACCGCATTGTGATCTTAGGATCAGCAGTGACAGACGAGGTCGCCAACGCAATTATTGCCCAAATCTTGTTCTTAGAGGTGGATAATCCTGAAAAAGATATTCAATTTTATATTAATTCGCCAGGTGGCAGTGTTTCTGCAGGTATGGCGATCTACGATATGATGCAATTCGTGAAGTGCGATATTGCAACTTATTGTTTAGGAATGGCAGCCAGCATGGGATCTTTGCTACTAACAGCTGGTACTAAGGGGAAAAGATACTCAATGCCTAGTTCTAGAATCATGATCCATCAACCGCTTTTAGCTGGTGGTGGCTTATCTGGACAGGTAACGGATATCGAAATCCACGCCAGAGAATTGATTAAGACTAAAGAAAAGTTAACTCGTATTTATGAAAAGCATACGGGTAAAGACTACGCGACACTACATGCAGCTATGGAACGCGATAATTTTATGGATGCTAAAACAGCCTTAGATTTCGGTTTAATTGACCATGTGATTGAATCTCGTAAAGCGAACAAAGGATAATAGATGAAAGACGCTCAATTAAGATGCTCATTTTGTGGTAAAGGCCAAAAAGAAGTTAAAAAACTTATTGCTGGCCCAAGCGTTTATATCTGCGACGAATGTATCGACCTTTGCATGGATATCATCGACGAAGAAAAAGACAAAGAAGTTGCGGTCAAAGGAGCTTTCAGAGTTCCGAAACCAGCAGAGATCAAGGCTTTCTTAGATGATTATGTTATCGGCCAGTTATCAGCGAAGAAAACAATCGCAGTAGCGGTGCACAATCACTACAAACGTATCAATGCTTTACAAGGCAAAAAAGCTACGGATGTAGAATTACAAAAATCAAATATTTTATTAGTTGGTCCGACAGGATCAGGTAAAACATTAATCGCACAAACAATTGCAAGAGTATTAAATGTACCTTTCGCAATGGCAGATGCGACAACGTTAACTGAAGCTGGTTACGTGGGTGAGGACGTTGAAAATATCGTTCTTAACTTATTACAAGCTGCTGATTACGATATCGAAAAAGCAAAACGTGGAATCATCTACGTGGATGAGATCGATAAAATTTCACGTAAATCAGAAAATCCATCAATCACGCGTGACGTATCGGGTGAAGGTGTACAGCAAGCGTTATTAAAAATCTTAGAAGGAACAGTTGCAAACTTACCTCCAAAAGGTGGTCGTAAACATCCACAACAAGAATTTATCCAAGTAGATACAACGAATATCTTATTTATTTGCGGTGGTGCTTTCTCTGGTTTAGATAAAATCGTAGAAAATAGAACAGTTAATAAATCAATGGGTATTGGCGGAGAAATTAATCACAATGCTGATGGTGACACAGAACACTTATTAGCAAAAGTAACTCCTGAAGATTTAACTAAATTCGGTCTTATCCCAGAGTTCATCGGTCGCTTACCGGCAATCGCTACATTAGCGCCGTTAAAAGAAGATGCTTTAATGGAAATCTTAACTCGCCCTAAAAATGCGATCACTAAGCAGTACCAAAAGTTATTCTCTTTTGAAGGTGTTGATTTAAGATTTACTGATGAAGCCTTAAAAGCAATCGCTCGCGAAGCTTTAAAACGTAAAACAGGTGCCCGCGGTCTTCGCGGTGTTATCGAATCATCAATGTTAGATGTGATGTACGATGTTCCTGGTTTAACTAACGTTAAAGAAGTGATCATCGATGAAAAAGTAATCCAAGAAATGGCTCAGCCGAAAATGGTTTATTACACTGATGAAGAGATGAAGGCTAAAGCTGAAAAAGCTAAGAAGTCTGAATCAGAATCTGCATAGTTAGAAAAATTAAAAGCTAAAAGTAAAAAAGGAAAGTTTAGACTCTCCTTTTTTTATTCTGTATTTTAAGAATTATTGTTCAAAAACATCGTTAGCACCAGCTTGTCCACCACTACCAAGCGCTAGGTTTGGTAATGCCGGTGTGTTTTCAGGAGCTTCGTCTTCATCGTAGTTATCCATGTTGTCTTTAAGTGGATTATCCATGATGTAGTTGTAGGGAACACCACGAACTTGTTTTACTAGTTTGATTAATTCAGCGTTAATCATCGCACGAGCACGGTTTTCTTCTTTTCTAGACATTGAAGAAATTTGCACATTATAAAAGAAATAGTGTGGGCCATTTGTGCTGTTGATGACGCCACCTAAAGCGATGTTGGTTCCGACAGTTCCGGTTTTAGCGACAACCATACCACGTGTTTGTGGTTTTGTATAAGCCGCTCCACCAACAGTAGAGCCCTTATCAACGCCCATTACGGCAACGATGTCAGTGATTTGTTTCTTTTGTTTTTGCACCGCTGTGTTTAGGGCACGAATCGTACGAACTACAACGCTACAAGAAGCTTCGTTGTATAAACGACCAGAACCATCTAAATCGTGATTTTGTCCTGAACCATTAACAAATGAAAATTCAGATTCAGAAACTTTTAAAGTGTTGTAATAGAAAGAATTTAATTTTTCTAAACCACCAGCAGCCACTAATAGTCGATTTGAAGAGTGGTTATTAGAATTCCAGTTCATTGATTTAATAATTGCGCGCATATCCTGAGAAGACACGTAAAGTTTAATCGCGTTTGAAGCTGGTTTAAATTCACTTGAAGCTTTGAACGAAGTTTTTGCGACAACAAAACGCGGAGATTTAAAAAGTTCGATACCGGCAGCCTTAGCTGTTAAGTAAGTTTTAGAATAATCAGCTAAGATCACACGTTGTTCTTTTAATTGCGCTTCAACTAATTCTTTTGGTGGGTAATTCAAAGTGGCTTTTAATATTGTCGGGCGAATATGCGTGCGTGTAGCAACAGTTACTTTTTGGCCTTTTCTATTTTTAGCTACACGCGAACCAGTCACTACCGAAAATCCATTATAAGCATCAGTATCGTGAAGGTATTTTACATTTTCATCAAAAGTAAGATGGCGAATATTTTTAACTCCCGCTTCATTTAAACGAGAAACAATCATTTGCATTTTATAGCGGTTGAAATATGGATCAGCGCTTCCTGCGATGTGTACGTCGTGCGTAGTTTTATCAACGGGCGTAGCAAATACTTGTGTGGAAAAAGTTGTGCCTAAGTCGAAAGTCGTTGTTGCTAGAAGACTAGTAAACAATTTAGAAACTGATGCAATTGGGTACTTGATATTGATATTTGTACCTTTAATCTCTTTCATGTTCTGGTCCATATGGCATGAACTCACCATCTTGGCGCCATAAACAGAATTCGCCACCAATGTGCCGATCATAAAAGACAAAAGAATAGGTTTGTTTACTAACTTATTTAACATCACGTACCACCTGTTTGAGATGACATAAAGCAAGATAGAAACCCCGTTAAAACGAATATATGCGACTTGAAATAAACATTGTCTAGTTATGTATCAAATTGAGCTGTAAATTGTTAGACAGACGATCGTGTAAATATGACTTCAGGACCCAAAGATATTTTTATTTCTACAATAACGAAAAAGGCTTTGCTCTTTCAAAGTAACCCAATAAAATAATATGTAAGGCCGCGGTTTTGCATTCAATATAAATCACTTTATAACGAATAAATTAACCGCTCCCGACCAAGAAAGGGTCACAAACCCAATCTCTGGTACTCGGTTAGGATAACCGGGGCGAAAAACTGGTAAAATGATTTACTGGTTTTATTCAAGGAAGGAGTTCTTTCAATGGCGAAAACAAACACAGCCGATACTCAACAACTACCCTTACTTCCTCTACGTGATCTCATCATCTTTCCTCATATGATGATGCCGTTATTTGTAGGACGTGAAAAAAGCATCAATGCATTAGAAGATGCTATGAGCAAACAAACGGATATCATTTTAGCAGCGCAAAAAGATGCTAAAACAAATAACCCTGAAGAAAAAGATATCTACACTATCGGCACTGTGGGTTCAATTATTCAACTTTTACGTTTACCAGATGGTACAGTAAAAGTTTTAGTAGAAGGTAAACGCAGAGCACGCATCAAAGGTTTCGTACCAAATGATGGTTTCTTTGTTGTTAACTGTGAAGTCATTGAAGAAGAAGTTGAAAATCCAACTGAAGCATCAGCTTTAGTTAGATCTGTAAAATCAACTTTTGAAACTTACGTTAAATTAAATAAACGTATTCCACCTGAGATTTTAATGCGCGTATCAAGCATTGAAAGCCCAGGAGAACTAGCTGACATTATCGTTGCTCAGTTAAATCTTAAATTAGAAGACAAACAAAATATTTTAGAAATCCTAGATCCATCTAAACGTTTAGAAAATCTATTAAACCTAATGACAGGTGAAATTGAAATTCTAGAAGTTGAGAAAAAAATTCGCACGCGTGTGAAAAAACAGATGGAAAAATCGCAGAAGGAATACTATTTGAATGAGCAAATGCAGGCTATTCAAAAAGAACTTGGCGAAAAAGATGATTATCAAGCCGAGTTAGAAGACCTTTCGACTAAGTGCAAAGATAAAAAAATGCCTCAAGAGGCAAAAGATAAAGTTAATAAAGAAATTAAAAAATTGAAATTGATGTCACCAATGAGTGCTGAAGCTACAGTTGTAAGAAATTACATTGACTGGGTTTTATCTCTTCCTTGGACAGATTACTCAGAAGATCGTCATGATGTTAAAAATGCTAAGAAAATCTTAGATGAAGATCACTGGGGATTAGAAAAAGTTAAAGATCGTATCTTAGAATACCTTGCTGTTTTGTCGTTATCGAAAAACATGCGTGGACCTATCATCTGTCTTGCCGGCCCTCCGGGCGTAGGTAAAACATCTTTAGCAAGATCTATCGCTGAATCTTTAAATCGTCCATTTGCGCGTATCTCTTTAGGTGGCGTGCGTGATGAAGCAGAGATTCGCGGTCATAGAAAAACATACGTCGGCGCGATGCCAGGTAAAATCCTGCAAGCGTTACGTAAAGTTGATAAAGGTAATCCGGTCGTTCTATTAGATGAAATCGATAAAATGGCTAATGACTTCAGAGGTGACCCAGCGTCAGCGATGCTTGAAGTATTAGATCCAGAACAAAATTCATCTTTCTCGGATCACTATTTAGAGCTTGAGTACGATTTATCAAATGTGATGTTCGTAGCTACAGCAAATAATTTAGGTAATGTTCCAAGACCGTTACTTGATCGTATGGAAATCATTTATTTAGATGGCTACATCGAGCAAGAAAAGTTTCACATTGCTAAGAATTATTTAATTCCAAAACAAATCGGTAATCACGGTTTGAAAGATTTAAATATTTCTATGAATGATAAAGCAGTTCGCGATGTTATTCGTTACTACACTCGCGAAGCGGGCGTTCGTAACTTAGAGCGTGAATTTGCAAACGTATTCCGTAAAGTGGCTAAAGACGTTGTTATGAATAACATGATCGACGATCTTAAGTCTGAAGGAACTGCGACTGCAAAAACTAAAGCTGCTCCTGCTAAAAAAGCGGCTAAAGGCAAAGCGGCTGCTAAAACTGCTAAAGCTTACAAAAAAGACGGTTATGTAATTACATCAGAAAAACTGGTTGAATTACTTGGACCACACAAACTACGCCATGGCGAGATCGAGAAAACAAACGAGATCGGTCTTACAAATGGTATGGCTTGGACAGAAGTGGGCGGAGACTTATTAGCAGTAGAAGTTTCTGCGGTTCCGGGTAAAGGTAAATTCACAGTCACTGGTCAATTAGGTGATGTGATGAAAGAGTCTTGTTCGGCAGCGATGAGCTACGTACGTTCTCGCGGACCTTTATTTGGTTTCGATAAAGAATTTTACGCAAACATCGATATCCATATCCATTTACCAGAAGGCGCTACTCCAAAAGATGGTCCTTCAGCAGGTATCGCTCTTGTAACTTCGGTTGTATCAGCGATCACGAAAATCCCGGTTCGTCGCACAGTTGCGATGACTGGTGAGATCTCGTTACGTGGTAAAGTGTTAGCTATCGGTGGTTTAAAAGAGAAAGTCTTAGCTGCTCACCGTGGTGGCATTAAGATGATTATCTGCCCGAAAGAAAACGAAAAAGATCTTAAAGACATTCCAAAAGAAGTTCTTAAAGAGCTAAAAGTTATTCTGGTAGACCATGTTGACCAAGTTTTAATCAATGCTTTAGACATTAAATCGCCTAAAGAGTTGTTCAAAATGCAGTCAGAGCGTGAATTCGGTATCAAAGCTAATTATACCGGGCAACAAGTTCATACTCAGCACTAATAAGATTCTGTTAAAAAACTGAATAAATACTTTAGAAGGAGAGCCTAAAAACTCTCCTTCTTGCTTTTTATTTTAGCATAAAGGGTATTATTCAGTGCAATGTTCTTAAAAACCTACATAACTGTTTGAAATTTTTAAGTTAACCCAAGAATCACAGAGCCCATAAATTTAAAAAATTTCGACTAGATGTAAGTTTGTTGACCTGATCTTACAAAATCTGTACTTTCCTTTTCATTCATTTCCAGACGAAAAACTGACAAAGGATTAACACAAAATGAACGCAGATCGTGTATACGAACTAGGTAAGCTCTACTGCGATCGTGGTGATTATCAACTAGCATTGCCCAACTTGATTGAAGCCGCAGACGCCTACTTAGCCGAGAAAAATTTTGAGGTTTACTTAAAAGCTGCTCAGCATATCTTACGTATTTATGCTGAACGTGAAGAGTTTGAACGCTTATCCGCGTACAAAGAAAAGCTGCAAGACACCGTTATCCGTGAAAATATTCAATTAAATTCACGCGTGTATTATGTTTTTGGTATCGCCGCTGTTTACAAAGGCCAAATCGAAAACGGTTTAGAATATTTTAAAATTGCTTTAGACCATGCTTTAAAAACTGATCATAAAGAAGACATCTGCTTTGCGATCTTAGGTATCGCGATTTGTTACCGTCATCAAAAACGTTACGAAGAATCGCTAAAAGAAATTTACAATTTAAATATCTTTACCCAATTTACAGACAACGTAGATTTAAAAACATCTGTGTTATCAGTGAACGCGAACATTTTAATTTCACTTAAAAAATACGACCAAGCTTTAGATTTATTATGGCAGGCTTATGATGTGACGAAGCAATCGAAAAAGATGGCAACATCTTTAACGATCATGGGTAACATCGGCGTTTGCTTATTTGAATTGGGTCAACGTGATGCTGCTAAAATTTATTTCGATTTAGTTTTACGTAGTGTTGATACAGATAATTCAAAAAAAATCTTACGCTCGTACGAAAATTACATCGACAGCTACAAGAACACGAACAAAGACACTTTTGATTTATCTTTCGATTTTGATAACCACTTAGTTAAAGAGCGCCAATTAGGTAAAATCGATTTCAAAAATCAATTCATCCTATTGGATCTTTTAAAACTGTTCATCTCTAAACAGGGTGAAGTGTTTTCAAAAGAATACCTTGTCGAACACATCTGGAAACAAGAATACGATCCGGCAGTTCACGACAATAAAATCTATGTGACGATTAAGCGTCTTAGAAAAATGATCGAGCCAGATTATGATCGTCCAAAATATATTTTTAGGTCTAAGAACGGTTATTTCTTAAACAAATCAATCAAAGTTAGTGATCAGATTGCTCAAGAGGGGAGAGTCTAGTGAAACAGGTAGCTTTATTATTAACGGTAGTATTATCGGGGTTATTCGCGCACGCACAGGTAGATGATGTTGTCGGCGGGGATAAGCAAACTAAGGCAGGTTCTTGCGGTTATAACACTTTAGGTGGCGCAGATACTTTTCCTTGGTCATTAGCTCAACCATTTCCTTGGGATTCAATTCAAGGTTTATGGAAAGTCAGCGACGATCCAGATCAAGTAGTTCGTATGCGTGTAGTTCGCCAAGACCAAAAAGTTAAACACTTAAGCGTAGATGTGCTTTCACGTCTTGCGTGTGCTTCGACAATGAAAGGTGTTGGTATCATCACAGCCGCTGAGAAAAACGTAGTACGTTTAAGCTTAACGGATACTCAAGGCCAAACTCATTTAATGAAGTTAGCTTTCTTTGATACTCGCGATCTAAAAATGGACACGAATGTCTGCGGCCAATCAGTTTTAGCGGCTACAGTGGTTCATTTTGAGGGCGAAGGCGAAGACGATGGCGGTAGTGATCAAAAACCAGCAGAACAATCAAATATGATGCTGAAAAAGATTACAAACTCGACAGAGTTCTACTGCAAAAAACGCAGAAGATAGTATTTTTTAGTTGAACGCGGGCTATAGCTTATATATATCTATAGCCCAATCGCAAACGACAGGGAATTAGCTCAGTTGGTAGAGCGCCACCCTTACAAGGTGGATGTCGTCGGTTCGAATCCGGCATTCCCTACCATTTTCAGTACATTTAGTTTGTGATGTTTTGGTGAAACCAAACTCCAAAAAGAAAACCAGCCTCGTAGCTGGTTTTTTTGTTTCTAAATCAAAGCAAAAATTCTTAAGTAGATTCGTTTTTAGCACCAGTTCCTAAAAACGGTTTAATTAAATCCATCGGAAACGGAACAATAATCGTTGATGTGCGTTCGTTGGTCATTTCAATCATGGATTGCAGATAGCGTAACTGTAGTGAGACCGAATTTTTTGATAACACGTCGGCAGCTTCTGAAATTTTTTGGCTGGCTTGCATTTCGCCTTCAGCAGAGATGACTTTGGCCCGACGTTCACGCTCTGCTTCGGCTTGTCTGGCCATCGCTCTTTGCATTTCATTCGGAAGATCTACGCCCTTAATTTCTACGTGACTGACTTTCACGCCCCAAGGATCTGTTTGCGCATCTAAAATTTCTTGCAAGTTTTTATTCAAACGTTCGCGTTCGCTCAGTACGGTATCTAAATCTACCTGGCCTAAGACTGAGCGTAGCGTGGTTTGTGCTAATTGCGAAGTAGCTACAAAATAATCTTCGACTTCGATGGTTGAACGTATAGGTTCGACCACTCTGAAAAACACGACGGCATTCACTTTCATGGTGACGTTATCTTTGGTGATAATGTCTTGCGGTTGTACATCCATTGTTACGGTTCGTAAATCTACGCGCACCATTTTATCAATCACCGGAATAAGAATGATCAAGCCAGGCCCTTTGGCGCCGATGATGCGCCCGAGACGAAAAATAACACCACGTTCATACTCTTTAAGGATGCGGATAGCCTGAACTAAAAACCATCCAATCGCTATCGCGATTAATAACATTCCCGAGGGTATTGATAGCCCGAAATCTTCCATGTTAACTACTCCTTATCTCGAACTACATCGAGAGTTAAACCGTGCATGTCGCGTACGACAACGGCATCATTTTCATTTAAGCGATCCTTTGAAACGAATTTCCATAATTCACCGTGAATTAATATTTGTCCGGATTTGCCATCGGCATCCAAATTTTTAACTTGTCCTTTACGGCCTTGAACGCCGGCAATACCACCACGATCTAGTAATGCTTTCTCAGATTGTTTTTTAAGGCGTGAAACTAAATAGCCCATCAGCAAGGTTGCAAATAACGAAACACTGCCGATGATGGCGATGAGCCAACGGCTGATTCTTAAATCGGTGGCTGCAGGATCAACAACCCATAAAAGCCCAAAAACCAAAGCAATGCTTCCGCCAAAAGCGAGAACGCCTCCAGAGCCCACAAAAATTTCGGCAATAATTAAAGCGGCACCAAGCCCTAAAAGAATGAGTCCGCCAAGATGTATAGGTATAGATTGAAAAGCAATAAAGGCGACGATCAAACACAGTCCACCTAGAATTCCACCTAATCCTAAACCGGGGGCTGACAGTTCGGCATAAATCAGCAAGATGCCAACCGACATCAAGATTGCAGCGACATTCGGATGCGCTAAATAATTTAGAACTTGTTCGCCTAAAGTCATTTCAACAGCATGAAGTGTTGGCGCAGGATCGGTGTTTAACGTGATGTTCGTTTGCCCGATAAGAACACGTCGTTGATGAATGGATTGCCATAGGGTTTTTTGCTCAGGGGCGATCACATCAATTAACTTAATTTTTAAAGCTTCTTCAGCAGTGAAGCTGTTACTTTTAGTCACGACTTCGCCGGCGGCTGTGATATTTCGTTTTCGTAATTCAGCCATAGACCTGGCAAAGGCCGCAATATCGTTGACGGCTTTTTCGGCCATGATGCCCTTGATATCTTCGCCCTGAGCCCCCACAGGATGAGCGGCGCCAATGTTGGTTCCGGGTGCCATTGCTGCTATGTGCGATGAAATCATTAACAGCGCACCTGCAGATGTAGCAGCGGCTCCGGCTGGAGCTGTGTAAACAATCACAGGAATTTTTGCGTTTTGAATACTTTGCGCCATTTCGCGTACGCTTGAAACAAGACCACCTGGAGTATCAAGTTCAATTAGTAAAAAATCGGCTTTAGCAGCTTCGGCTTTTTCTATAGCTCGCGCCATGTAGCGCGCTACTGCAGGGTTAATCGTGCCACGAATTTTAATATGATAAGAAACTGATGCCAATGCATTAACAGAAGTGAAAAAAACAATCGCGAAAAAAACGAAGCGTAAAAATTTTGGCATAATCATTCTCGTAGAGAGCAATGCCTATGCCACGGGGCAAACTACCTCGAAAATTAGAATTAATCTTTTAATTCAACACACGACATTTGAAGTGCATCTTTGCGAAATTCTGATTCTGGAAATTGGCCAGAAAAAATTCCTAAACCTTCGATGGGTAATATGCTCATCACAAGTTGTTCGTTCATGTCGGCATGGTCTAATTGAACTGCGTCTACTTGTGGATTTAGATTTACATTAGCATTTACTGCAGAACGTTTTTCTAAAAGGCCTTGTGAACCCATTGTCCATAAAGACACTTCGGCGATTGTGCCTGCAACATCGCGCACGCGAATTTCAAAAAGCTCGTCGATGTGTGCCGGTGAATAGCAGTTAAATTCACGAGCTCTTTCATCGCCTCCACTTGAAATAGGGCCGGCTACTGCCATTGCAGATAATAGGGTCATTGCGATAGTGATCATTAGTGTAAGTTTCATAACTTGTTCTCCTTGTAGCCGATCTTGTAACAAAAAAGCAAATTTACTTCAGCATGAATTAAATAATCAAAATAATTGAGTTTGATTATTTAACATAAACGATATAGAAACCTCGCCATGACAGATTTATTCAAATTTAACGACTATAAAGACTATTTAAAACAATTGGTTAAAATTAACGAAGATATACGGGGCTATCAGGCGCGCCTGGCACGTGAAGCCAGTTGCCAGCCTTCATACCTTTCACAGGTGTTAACAGCTAATGCTGATTTAACCACAGACCATGCTTTAAACCTTTCAACATTTTTAGGGTTTGATGACCTTGAAAAAGAATATCTTTTAACTTTGATAATGTTGGCTAAGGCCGCGTCGGTAAAAAATAAACGCTATTTTGAAAAAAAGTTATCTCAGCTACGCAAACAACATTCCAGCCTGACTAAAAGAATTAACTCTGATGAAGAGTACGCAAAAGACGTTGAACTTATATACCATAGCAGTTGGGTCTATGCTGCGGTTCATGTGGCGACCAGTATTCAGGGGCAAACGGCAATAGCTATCGCTGAAAAACTGCGCCTAACTGTAGGTGAAGTTTTAAGTGTTTTAAAAATTTTGGCGGGATACGGTTTAGTAAAAAGCGATGGTGATAAATGGATTTATGTCACAGGTTCGACGCATCTTCCGGATGAATCCTATATGACAATGGTGAATCATTCGAACTGGCGCCTAAAATCAGTGAGCAACATTCCTCAACGTAATGAAAACGATCTGCGTTACACCTCTGTATTTACAATGTCGCAAGAAGATGCGGATAAATTAAAAGAAGAAATGTTGAAAGTGATAAAACAGTGGCGCGGCAAGATCGCTCCTTCACAACCTGAAGTAACGATGGCGATCTTGTGCGATTTTTTTGAAGTTTAATGATTTCAAGCGATTGACTGAACTTCGCTTTACCTTAGGCCAAATTACATGTGGACTCTAACATCATTGGTGACTTTTCGAACTCCAGGAGTTCCCCACGCAGCCCATTCAGCTTCGTGTTTTTCAGACCAAGAATGGACTTCTCCTGAAAGTTTTACGGCACCATCTGAAATTGAAACTATAATTTTTTTGGCGTCTTCTCTAGCTGATCGAAGAAGAGCTTGTTCAATTTTGTTTTTAACTTCTTCGGCTTTGACATCTGGCTTGATGGCAAGTTGTTTTAAAGCAAGCTCATTCGTAATTCCTCGAACTCCGGGAATATTTCTAAGTGCAGTTTCAACTGTATTTTTTTGATAAGACCATTCCACATCGCCTTTCAGAGTGATCCATCCATTTTCAACATGGACTTTGATTTTATCTGAAGGAACCCAGACATTCCATTTAAGCGTATTTGTAGCTGCCGCAGCAATATCGGTATCGTCTCTTTTCAAGCTGCCCGGAAGCTTAACATCAATCTTATTAACTATTGCTGCAACGCCCGCAACGCGTTCCGCGGCTTCTTCTGCAGCGAATTTTTCAGCAAAATTTGGAATAGAGCCACTCAGAGTGATAATGCCATTATCAGCACTAACACCGATGTCTCCTTCGTTAATGCGTGGATCCCAACGAAGTTCTTCGTAAACATCTTTTTGCAGTCGAGAATTTGATTTCATAGTTAACTCCTTATGTGTGTGTTGTTGATCGTCAAACTTGGTGTTCATGACGAGTTTTTAATGACCATGGACTTGGCGCTGCTGAATATGATTCTGCTGTCAGCTGCTTAAGTTCAAAAGCTTCAATTAAATCTAATGTTTTAATGATGCCAACCAGCTGATGATTTTGGGTAATTGGAACTCCGCCAGCTGATGAGGATAGAGCTATCTGCCAAACCTCATCTAGCGAGTCATTGGCGTCAATGGCTTTTGGAATTTGAACAGCAATATCCCTTACAAGAGTTTCATTCCATAAACTCTTTGGCACTGCTTTGATATTTTCGTGGCTTATAATGGCTCGATTTCCATCAGCATTCACCGGTAGCAAAAGATGTTTAGATGTTTTCATTTCTTTGACTGCTTGAGAAAGTGTATCGGTGGCTGAGATTCCAGAAATGGGAGTCATGATATCTTTTGCTTTCATGTTCTTCAGAATTGTTTGCCCCCACAACATAAAGAGTTCACTCTTTGAGGCTGCGTAAATAAAAAATGCGATGAGTACAAGCAACACATTAAACTGAAAAAAACCAATGATTCCAAAAATCCATGCGAAAACGTGGCTCACCTGCACGGCAATCTGAGTTCCTCGTAAACGCCCAAGTCGTGTCACTAGAAATGCACGCAAAATGCGACCACCATCCGTTGGAAACGCAGGCAGCAAATTAAAAATTCCAAGAACAAGGTTGGTTCGTCCCACCCAGAAACCAAAGAACGCAAGATCCGCCGAAGTGGTCACTGATCGCATCCAGAATAACAGTCCTGCAATAACTAAACTGACAATCGGACCGATGATGGCCACTTTAAATTCTGAGGCTGGCTCTTCTGGAAGTTTTTCCATTTGCGAAACGCCTCCAAGCATCATGAGAGTGATGTCTCTGACGCGAAATCCTTTAGCTTGTGCTACAAGGACGTGGCTAAATTCGTGAAGAAAAATCGAGACAATCAACGACGCACAAAAAATAAGAGCCCATATTAATGGTGATCCAGTCAGTTGATTTCGATCAATACCTGATGTCTCAACAACAAATGGAAAAGAAGCTGTTGCTACCATAATTACATACAACAACAAAAAGAGAAGACTCACGTGGACCTTAACGGCCACTCCCTTTAAAGTAAAAATTGTCCAACCTGAAATGCGTTCCATGATTAATGTTCCTTTATTTCTTTAGCCGTTTATTTTTGAATTGTTCAAATTCAATTGAGCCTGGTTCTTCGGTTCGAGGGTTGGGCATTTCAATATCATTTAAACCAGGAGTGTCTGTTGGATTTGGCGAAATTTCGCCGGGAATTTTGATTGGATTAATTAATTTTTTATTCTTTATTTTATTTTTCATAATAAACCTTTTGATTCTAAACTAAACTCTGGTTGGCCATGTTGGATCGCTTAAGTAGCTTCAAAACGTCCTCGTCTGAGAGTTGAGTGAAATCACGATAAAATTGTCCAACGCCCAAAAAAAGATTCGGTTCACTGAGACAAATTACCTGATCAACGTGATCTCTCAGTCTTTCAGCCGTTCTTTCAGAACAAACTGGAATCGCTAAGATAACCTTTGCCGCACCATTGGCTTTGGCAAAGTGAGCGCCCACACGAGCTGTAACTCCGGTGGCAAGACCATCATCCACTAAGATCACAGTCCTTCCATTTAACGCGGGTAAAGCGCGGCCGCTTCGATAAGTAGCAACTCGTCTTTTAATTTCTTTTGTTTCATTTTTTATGACCTGATCAATTTGATTTTTTGTTATTTCAGAAAGGCCGACAGCTTCGGGATCCATCCAATAAAAACCATCTTCGGTGATGGCACCAATACCGTATTCGGGTTGTAAGGGGTGGCCGATTTTTCTTACGATGAGCACATCAAAAGGAATTCCAGTTTTTTGTGAAATTTCGTAAGCCACCGGAACTCCGCCTCTAGGAAGGGCAAGAATGATCGCGTTTTTTAGATCCTTTTTCGAAAGAAAATTTAAATGCGCAGATAGTAATATTCCAGCTTCTTTTCTGTTTTCAAAAACTTGATTCATAAAAAACCTCTTTTGATTCTTTTAACTTCAGAAAATTTTCTAATTCTTGTCGCAGAGGAAGTCCGCTTTGTGCACCAATCGCCTTCGTTTTTAGAGCAGCAGCGGCACTTGCCAATTTTGCAGCCTCGCTTAATGGCTTGTCCTTAGACAAATAGGTTGCGAGTGCTCCTAAAAAAGCATCTCCTGCACCTGTGGCATCAACTGCGTTGATCTTGAATCTGGGTAAAAAGATCTCTTCATCAGAATTTAGAACAAGATCACCTTCGTCGCCCGCTTGTACAATCGCAGTTTTTACACCCAGAGATAACAACTGCTTTGCCGCCTTCTTTGCTGATTTGCGGTCAATGACTTTAATACCGGTAAGAGTTTCTGCCTCATTTGCGTTGGGCTTAATGATTTTCACCATTTTAAGAAGATCAGCAGAAAGTGGAACAGCCGGAGCAGGGTCTAAGATAACAAAAACTTTAGCTTCACTTGCTATTTCGATTGCAGCTTTGACACTTTCAAGCGGAATTTCCAATTGAATAAGAAGAATCTTGCATGATCGGATCAAAGAAGAAAAATGATGTATGTCAGAAGGAGAGAAATTCTTATTTGCTCCGGGAGCGACAGTTATTTGTTTTTCTCCATTTTCACCAACTGATATCAGCGCAACTCCGGTCGGCGTATGATTGTCATAAAGAAGATTTTTTGTATTGATACCTTCATGCTTTAACTTTTCAGTAATGAATTGTGCCCGTTGATCCATCCCAAGTTTTGCAATAAGACCAACGTTTGCACCAAGGCGAGCGGCCGCAACGGCTTGATTAGTAGCTTTTCCGCCAACACTTTCATGATAAAAACCTCCCTGAACAGTTTCGCCGGGACGAGGAAGTTTTTTTGACCAAATAAGATAGTCTGTATTAGCGCCGCCAATAACTAAGACATCAAATTTTACGTTATCAAAATCTGTCATCTTCTATTCCTCGCAAGTTATTAGTGAGAGGCATGTTGAGCCCGTGTACGAGCGGCCTTTTGTGCCGCCGCCTTAAGCGCTCGTGGACCTTTTGTTTTTACTGCCTTAATAGCCGCTTGCTGACGAGCCTGAGGTCCGCGTTTTTTAGCAGCGGCTTTTGCCTGTTTTGAAAGGCTTTCATGAGATACAGAAGAACGCGGTTCTTTTTTTAAAACATTAAGAATGGCCTGAGATCTTCGTCTGGATGGTTTTTTGCGTCCATTTATACTATCAGAAGTTAATGCATGCTTTTTGCCGTTGGGGCGAGGTGGTAGCTTTACTCCGGCCCGTCTTGCTTTTGATAAGCCAATAGCAATTGCTTGCTTAGCAGATCTGGCTCCGTGTTTTCCTTTGCGGATGTCTTCGATTTCTTCTCGTACAAATTCTCCAGCCTGAGTGGATGGTGATCTTCCAGCTCTTTTTTTTGCCTGAGCACGTTTAATGGTTCTTTTTTCAGGCATGAAGCCTCCTATAAGTTTTCACATATTCAAATGTTCTTGGTCCATAATTTGAGAATTTGTTTTTTCTAGCGATACTGGAATGATCTCTCGAACATTTTCTCTAAGCAGACCCTTAATTTTACGCATTTCATTTTCTCCCATATGGTTCACCATGATTTTAAATATGGAATGGGTAAATTTCTGGATCGTTTTGTTATCAAATTTAAGATTCGTCGACCCAAGCTCGCAGCGGATGAGCTCATAAAATTCTGTCGGCGTATTTACCTGGTAAGTTTGATTGTTTTTTGGAACCCAGCCGTCATAGTAAATTCCCTTTAATATTAAAGGCAGTTGGGCGCCTAACTGTACAGTACTGTGATAAGGTAGAAGATCACGTAGAGTATGAATTGTAGCACGATATGCCGACAAAGCTCGTTCGCGGTTATCCCAATCCATAATTTTCATAAGTTCCAAAAGCCAAGTATTCAGCTTATGAACGGCTTCATCAATATTTCTTGTTCCCGTGATTGATGCTCGTATGCGGTTCTGCGCATTGATACGTCTTGTATCCTTTACGCCATCTTTTATTCGATGTGCGCGCTTTGTTGGATGATCTGACTTAATTTTTTTCTTATTAAGTGCGGCGGATTTTTTCTGTGGCATATTTTCACCCGACTATTAGGCCTTCGCTGTTAGTGTTATGAAAAGCAGTAAAGCAGTTAACGTGCCAAAATTTAATTTTAACGGTGGTTCAAAATTGCAAGGCGCAGCGGCTAAGGAATTATACCCTGTTATCTTGAAAAAGGCGGGCAGATGCGGAGCGAAAGCGTGTTTTTGTAAACAGCTGATTTTTTTACTTCATCGGTGGTGGTACAACGGGCTGGTCTAAAACTGAAGTATCCGCATTTCTTTCAGAATTAAAAACCAATGGATATACAATAACTGTCAGCAAATAGATCGCAATTATCGCCAATCCAATAAATGCAATTATTTTACCTGAAAAGTAGGTGTGGTTTTTTGTCGGTGGGTGAGCCGCGCTTTTGCTAGACATAGTTACCTCTGAGTTAAGCTTGTCAGTTATTGCAAAATTTATTCTCGAAGGTTCATGAGGTATTTTGCCTTACTGGCAAGCAGCCCAAGCTTCGACTTGGGTTCGCACAGAGCGTTCAATCATAATACCGTTGGTGTATGTACCAAGGTTGCCTTTTCTTGCAACAATAGCGATGTAATTGTTGCTGCGATCCCAATAAGGATAAGCGCCATAGGCCCCTGGACTCGATATTCTACTGCCAGCCGTGCAATTGTAGGTTGCACTTTCGCATTCATGCCATAAGCCATATCCGTAATGCCAATCTTCATTTAAACCTGTCATCGCCGGAGAATAAGCCATAGTCGCTGTGGCTGTGTAATCAGCCAGAAGTAAATTCATCGACGCTGAATTTAATAACTGACCGGCTTTCAGAGCTTTTAAAAAATCTAAATATTCTTCAGCTGTCCAGTGCATTCCGCCAGCCAGACGTGGATTACTTGCAGAAGGTAAATCGTATGTCGCGGTAGAAAAAAGACCGGTCTGAGTTTTAAATTCAGTGAAAACATCTTGCCATGAAGCCACGTTTCTAGCTTTGATCGCCATCATTCCAGCGACTTGTAAATGGGTTCCGCCGTAATAAAATCTTGCACCAGGAGTTACTCCGTTACTGGCATTGGCTGTGCCGACGTTATTCACGCAGACGGTAAAACTGGTGGCTCCAGAATTTAAACATGCAGGTTCGCTTTCAAGCCCTGATGTAAAACTTAAAAGCTGAGACAAAGTCATCGTGTATAAAGAATCGGTGTTAGTGATCGGCCAAGTTGTAATGTGATCTTGGGGGCGATCGGTTAAAGCTAAGTAGCCTTGCTCGATAAGTCGTAAAATAATCACGGCAGTCACTAGTTTTGATGTCGAAGCTGATTCGTATGATGTTTGTAAAGTCGAACTTCCGCGTTCATATTCAAAACGTCGACCATCAGATCTTTCGGCAGCAAAAGAAAAATCAACTTCTGAAGAAGCTGCGGCTAATGCGGCTGTGAGTGCTGATTCTGCCTGGTTTAAAGAAGAACAAGCCGCAGGCGTTACGATATCTGATTCTGCCGTTTTGTTAATGCAGGAAACACTTACAAATATAAAAAAAGCTAGAATGTAGATTTTCATCAGTATCATTCTAGCAAATATTTTTTTATTAAAGCTATTGTTTATTCAAATTAACAGTTTGAACAGTTAAGTAACGGATGAATCTTACATGACGATCTTGTGCGATTTTTTTGAAGTTTATTTGTTCTAAAGTGCGAATATTTAAAGAAGTTTAATAAATTCTGCGATAGTTTGAACATCTTCGTCTTTTAATCCATACAAAATAATTGGTGAGAATCGAGGATTCTCAGAAACTAAATGGATTACAGTATCTTGTTCGGTATCACTATCATTAGTTGCTTTAGGTGGTGTTTGCCTTACATATTTTTTGATTACGAAACTTTCTGCAGATTCAGGGTCGCGCAGACTACGCGCTTGAATCAGAAAAACTTTTCCTTGTCTAGAGCCGCCTGTATATTTACGAAACAAACATAGATCGCCGTTATTAATACGCGGCTGCATTGATTCACCCTGAACATAAGTTGCAAAGTAATCTGCAGATGAAGATTTTAAATTAACTTCGACCCAGCCCAAAGGAGTGCTATCCGTATACTGATCATTATCAGAAAATTTACCAGCGGCAACCTTGATAGGATATACAGGTATATAGTTTGGGGGCGGCTTGAAATCTTCCTCATAGGGAATGACTCGCGAATCTTTAGCTATATTGGGCATGTCTTTTAAAAAAGCCAATAAGTCTAGTAGAGATACGTTCAGTGCTTCTGCATACCTGAGGAGAACTAGCACTTGAGCATCAGCAGTGCCCTTTTCTAGGCGGTCAATACTAGCTGATGAAAGCTGACTGGCTTCCTTAGATAGGCGATCAATCGAGTATCCTTTTTGTAATCTGAGTTTACGGCAATGATCGCCCAATGCTTTTAAGAAAAATTCATTCTTGTATCTTTTGCGAGGCAAACCAAGACGTTTGGCGGGTTTTGCAAGTGTCATAAGTCTAGGATATCCCAAATACAATTTGGCCCATTCCTTATTAGGAATATATATTATTCCTAATAAGGAATAAAGCGTGATCAATTATTATATTAAAAATTCAGTTACATTGCTCTTGATTGGCCTGCTCACTGCTTGTGGTAAAGAATCCCCAGTAAACAAACAAGCTGTTTTTACTCTAAGCTTACATGGCAGTGCGACTACATTTTACGAAAAAATAAATCCTGCATTTAATGCAGGTGCTATCGTCGAGAATTCGATGGTGAGCTTTCAAAATCAAATTTTTGCTTTCTATGATGAAGGTGCTAACGGAAATTTCACAAGCGCAGAGTTGGGCAATTCAGGTCAGAATTTTTTCAATCAAAAGATATTGAATTTAGACAGGCGTTTTTCTTACGTACTAAATTATCAAGAAACGCTTTATAACTTCTTTTATAAAGAAAACTCAATTTATTTAGAAAAAAGCACAGATGGTTTAAATTGGCAGCTAATGAACAATGGGTTACCGGTATTAAATTCTGAACCGGATCCAAATTCAATTTACTATAATGTATGGAATGTTGCTGTAACGGTCGACGAGATGGGTGTCTGGCATCTATTCGTTGAGTGTGCTGATATCCGTAATAATGCATACGCTGGCTTAGCGCATTCGACAGCAGTTATGGTTGGCGATCAGATAGATTTTAATCCGAATAAATCCAGCACTTTTTTAATTCAGCAGGCGGGAAATCCTTACGTCACTAATGTGCCTGGTAAAGGCCTTCTAATTGTGTATGGACGAATATTTTTACCTAACGAAAATTTTGATTATGAATGGTATGTATCTGCAGCAACATTCAATTTCAATACTAATACTGTGACTGAGCATAATGAGTTTCAAGTTGGCGTGCGGGGTATTCATGTCGCTGATCCTCATTTGGTAGAGTTACCTAGTGGAAAACTTTTGTTAAGTTTAAGCGTTAATCAGAATTCAACTTATTTTGCCTATTCGGATCAAAGCATGAGCGAGTTTTACGATTTGTTGCTAAATGGGCTTTACTAATGCAGGTCTTGCGGCTTGTGTGATTTTTTTGAAGTTTAATTCTTGTCTACGAAATTGACAGTCCCTTTCTTATTTTCCTGAACCTGTGTTCTTCTGTGTTTTCTGAGCGAAACCGGCCTCGTTATGCTAAAAAATAGCTTCTATGAAAGCCTTTCTGCTGACATTACTTTTTACTGTTTCTGTACAAGCTCAAGTTAATCTTGCGGTGGAATACAATAGAATACGACTAGAGGCGACTCAGCTTGCTGGGCGGCCGCAGGATATTCCACAACGGGTCGAACAGCTTAAAAAAATGTATTTAGATTCTAATGGTCGCTATGCTTTTCCGTTAGTGGCCGCTCATGGTGCAAAATACGCTGATAAGATTTTTTCAATTACGCAAACGGCCAGCGAGTTATTTTCTATTACGACATGGTTCATGGATTCTAAAGAGATGACTCAGCTCGATCGGTTGAATCTTTTAGTTTATGATTTAACCAATGAACTAGAGGATGTGAATCGTTTTGTTTTTATCGATACGTATACGAATTACTACTTCGCTAAGAAGTACGGTCGAATGATAGGTGCTGATAAATTTATTCCAGCTGTATTGTTGCAGCAATTAAATAAAATGCTGACGATTCCAGTTTATACGGCTGAAGCCAAGCGAGAGTTGTTCTATCAAGCTTTAATGTATGAGCAACACGCGCGTGTCAGCCCGATGATTAAAAGAGTTTGTGGTGGTTTTTCAGAACAATGGTTATTGCCATTGATTATGAAGCCGCAAGTGCAGTTTTCTTATTTTCCTGTAAGTACTAAGTTTCAATTTCAAGACTTTTCTTCTGAAGAAGAACGTATTCATTACGCCTTAAAATCTTATGATCTAGCGGCGCAGGTCGGCTGGCCGCACGTATTAAATACTTTATAACTAATCTTGGTATACGCGAGTGAAGCAAGAAAAACGGTGGTGAACGCCGCTCTCATAAACATCAACGCGGATGTTGTCGTTGTTTGTTCCAAAAACGCCTTTTGGAAAAACTAAGTAAGATTCGTTAACGGCATCAACTAATTTGTAGTAGATGCCGTCTTCTTTTTCTTCGATTTTTTCGATATGGTAAAGTTGGTGAGCATCTGTTTCAGCACCCAAAGTAACAAATAACGTGCCTTTTTCTAACGTTGGTAAGTTCACAACGCTGTAAAATTCTTTATCTAAGTCTGAACACTGTGTGTACTGACGGGCAAAAGCTGCTGTTGATACTAATAATCCTAATACTAAAATCATCATTTTCATAAGACCCACTCCTTGTTAATTTAAAAGTGTTTATGGGCGTAAACGCTACGCTAGTCAATGAAACCACCGCGGTCGATAGAAATGAAAACTAAGTGAATTTTTATGCGCATAATATTCAAGGTATTTCAAAATGAGACAGTTAAATAACGGTGAAAATTCGAAAACAAAAAGCCGATAAGTCTTGTATGAAACTAGTCTTATCCGTTCTTTTATTGTCGTGGTCTTTAGCCAGCTTGGCGCAACAAAATATTTCTAATGTCGGTTTAGCGACTTGGGTTTCGCCCAATTGGCAGACTTATCAGGCAATAGGATACACTGCAGATACTTTCAAAGTGCCCGAAGGGCTTAAAAAGAGCGTCGATTTCTGGATTCAGATTTACACAAAATACACGACCCAGCAGGGTGTGTTTCACGTTGCGGGTGACACTGACCAGATCCTTGGGGATTTTGATCTTACGCAAGTTTATGCCAATCAAAAATGGTCGCCGGTTCGTCGTGAATTAGAGGCCGAGATTTTAATTAGACGTCAGAAAAAACTATTGGCTTCGCGTTTTAAAATTGATGTTAAAAAAATTCGTCTACAAATGGGTTTAAAAGATCGGATGCAACACGCGATTAAAGTATCTGGGTATTATTTACCGCAGATGGAAAAAATCTTTGAACAAGAAAAAATTCCTAAAGAATTAACACGCGTGGTGTTTGTTGAAAGTTCATTTAATATTTTTGCTGAATCAAAAGTAGGGGCTAGTGGTCTTTGGCAAATCATGCCACGTGTATCAAGAAAATTTAAATACATGCAAGATGCGCAAGATTTGCGAAATCACCCGATCTATGCAACAAAACTTGCAGCTAAAATCTTTAAAGAAAATTATCAGATCTTAAAATCATGGCCACTGGCAGTGACTGGTTACAATCACGGTGTGGGCAGTATGCGTAAACTTGTGAAAAAATATAAATCTAACGATATTTCGTATTTAGTAGATAACGTAGGTGCTAGTAAAAGTTTTGGTTTTGCATCTCGAAATTTCTATGCAACTTATTTAGCGGCGCTGTACGTTGAATCACATGCTAATTTATATTTTCCAGAACCTGTTTACAAGTTTCAGGAATTACAGGTGCGCGCAGTTAAGGTGGTAAAACCTATGCCGTATCATGAGCTGTTAAGCTATTTCGGCTCTGATCGCATTAAACTGCGACTGTATAATCCACATATCAAATCAAGTTACCTAAAGCCCGGCAAAAGCCTTCCTAAAGGTGTGATTGCGAATCTTCCGAAAGAAGACAAAACTACTAAAATCGCCGGCGTTACCGAACAAGAGCTGTAAACGAAAAAAAAGCCTTGGTTTTTATCCAAGGCTTTTTTGTATGTCGCAATAGTACAAGAAACAGGGCGCGGGCTGCGTGCCCTGGCACCAATTAAGGTTTCGATAAGGTCTGTAATTTAATAGGTACGAAAATTCCTTTTGAAATATTCGATCGTAATAAGTAAGGAACAGCATAATATCGGTTATACTGGTTCGGGATTACGCGAGAAGATTGTAGATCCTCAACGGCTAACTTAATTTTAGCTGTGTAGCTATCGATCGACATAAATGCATCATAGGCTGCTTTGCTTTTTTCCCAAAGGTTACCAATTTTAGCACGTACGCCAGCTTGAGCCGGTGGTGGTGATTGAAACACACGCATCAAATCGGTGTAAGATTTTAGATCACCCAGTGATTCAGATAACTTAGGAAATAAGAAAGAAAAGATTATTTTATTGAACTGGTGTTTTTCTTCTAATGAATAAGTCACAAACTCAGTTTTACCGTTTGATTTAGGTAAGACAGGTTTTCCTTTTGGATCTAAAGCTAACTCTAAAAGATAGCCTTGCTGAGTGCTTGTGTTGTTTTTTACGAAATAAATATCACGGCCAAAAATAGTATAAACTAACGAGCGCATATTCGATACACGCAAAGCCATTTCTTTTTCCCAGATAGGGCCGTCTTCTTCTTTTTCGAAGCGGTGATATTCATTCATTGGTTGGGGAACAAGTCCACGTAACAACGAGTGAATGATCTTAGTTGTTAAACCTTCATTACCACCTAGTGAAACAACATAGCGAGCATCAATAGTTTCAGCAGGACGGCCTAAAGCTTTTAAGATCATAGGTTGGTTAACAATCTTCTTAAAATTTTCGCGGTCTTCAGACAAAGCCAGCGAAATACTTGCGGCTGCCTGAAATGAATCTTGACCAGGGGTATAGTTTTTTAAATAAGTTTCAACACCGTTAGTTACATAGCCAAGTTTTTTGGCGCGATCAAAAACATTATTTAAGGCAAAATCAACGAATTCAGGTTCGTTCAAAATTTTCTTAGAAACATATTTATGAATAAGTTGGTTTGAGTGATATAACTCACCAAGGGCAGCGCCATCTAATTTAGCGTTAGGGCCTTTGTCCGAGAACGCGATTTCATAATCGATTTCAGATTCAGGTAATAGTGTGCGTACGGCAACCATAGCTTTTAAAACCGAACGGGCCATGGCAAAATATTTTTCAACAGAAGCTGCGTCTACATAAGGACGATCCGGATGATGCCAAAAGTGAGCATGGCCTAATTCAGCTACTGTGCCTGCGTGAGCAAATGAATCTTCTAGGGTATGAAGACCTGCAGAGATCTTCATTAAGTTGCCTTCCATTAAACCTTCAGTAAAAAGTTCTGTCGCAAATTCATGGTCTGCTTCTGTTTCTGTATAAGTATTTAATTCGATTCCAGAAGATGGGTCAGACTTTAATAAACCCGCGAATCGAGTCATCGCATCTTGGGGATTTAGTTTATTTGCTAATGGATCCCCCGGAAAATGTAATAGGCGGCGTTTTTTAATACCTGTAGCAGGTAGGATAATCATACTTAAAGGATCAGAAATATAAGACTCATCCATCCATTGTGCGCCTAAAGCCAGCTTAAGGGCCACATTGTGTTTGATACCGGCAAAACGGGCCATCGAGTAAGTTCCGTAAAAGTGTGTATCGACATCATAAGCTGATGCAGAAACCGAAACTAATAAGATCGCTGGCATTATCAATTTTTGAATAAGTTTTTTCATACCCTGATAATGTGCAAAATATAAACCCTTCTAGATCAATTACACCAGTTTTGGACTGTCAAAGATCTGAACAGAGCCGTTAGATTGTCATCGCCTCATAATGAGATTTTAGTATTTTCGCAGGATATTAACATATGACATAGATAGGGAAGGTGAACTAGCGTGACAGCATTAAGCCTTAGGGGGTTTTATGAAATCATGGTTGGGACTGGTTATTTTCACTGTAAGTTTAACTGCTTTTTCAGCTGATGATCAACGCGTAAGAGCCGGATTATTCGAAGTGCAAAGCGCGCATAGCCAAACACAAATTTTATTTAATGAAGTCACGCCCCAACAAAAAGAACGCGTTCGTTATATCAGTCAAAAATTAGCGCTTGCTGAAAGCTATTTACAACAATCGCTAAACCAGCTTCCGCCAAATCCGCCACATCAAGAAGCGAATGTAGAACTATTTCGTAGTGATTCATGCAAAAGCGATTTAGTTGCTATTGTCAATTCAACGACAGATTGCTCGCGATTTGATGATAGCGAATCGGTTTGGGCGATTCGTGTAAATAAAAAGTGTCAGGATATCGACGATACAAATTTAATTATGAGCTGCCGCGCTTTTAAAGCGGCAAATTCACCGCGTGCAGTGAATCTTTACCGCTCAGATACTTGCCGTGATTCAATGATTGCAGCCATTGATCACAACACTGCTTGTGAAAGTTTGACTGGTTTAGAAAATGTTTGGGCCATTCAAATCAACGGGCAATGCCAAGATGTGAGTGATCTTGATATCGTAACAGCCTGTAAGAGATTTAAGCCTTAAATAAAATTGATTGATCATTCTTAACAATTTTGCGCAAATCATTTGCGTGAATTTGGGCAATTTGTCTAACCAACAACATTATTATTGGTAAACTTACTCTAACCCCCAATTCAGGGGGTGACGCTCCGCTAAGTAGCGCTCAGACTATTATAAATAAAAAGGCGTCTAAATTGGATGAAGATGCTCACCAAGAATGCTATAAAAGATAGCCTCCTGATGACAACTTTAAGAAAGAGTAGCTTGAAAACATTAGCTGAATTCGCACAGAGCATTTGCTTAGTCATAGAAGATAATACAACTCAATTTTTATCAAAAGTAGTGACCTCGGCGTTTCCGGGGATTTCTGTGCATTGTACATCTTCTATAAAAGAGGCTCAAAGCTGGTTACATGAGCGCACGACAAATACAAAACGGACTCCATTGTATTTAGCCTTAGTTGATTTGGGTTTGCCTGACGGATCCGGCTTAGAAGTGATTCGTTTATTAAAAGAAAAAGAGCCACATACACAGTCTGTTGTTGTGACGATTTATGAAGAAGACAAATATCTTTTCGAAGCCTTAAGTGCGGGAGCAGTTGGTTATCTACTTAAAAAAGATGATCCAAGTTTGTTATCGGATATTTTAAAACGCATTTTACATAACGAACCCCCATTATCACCATCGATTGCAAATCGTTTGATTGAATATTTTCGCGAGCCTGAAAAACATAGCACAATTAAAACTGAGCTAACCATTCGTGAAAGTGAAACTTTAGCGCATTTAGCTAGGGGATTAACCGTGGCCGAAGCAGCTGCACGCATGGGTTTAAGTGCGCAGACTGTAGCGGGTTATGTGAAAGTTATTTATCAAAAGTTACATGTCTCTAATCGCGCCGAAGCAACACGCGAAGCCATTCGTCGCGGCCTAGTCTAATATGCCATAGAGACCCCATTACGCTGGGACTTTTTTACCGACAAATTCTGTTTTATTGAATACGCCGCACAAGGCCTGATGGCCCTATGCTTGCTCCTCTTTGTAAAATTAGGCAAAACACTTTTTACGAAAGACGGAGTTCTCGTATGTTCAAATTATTTAAAAGATTTGTCGTGATCATAGCATCACTTTATTCAACCCAAGTTTTCGCTGATGCTATGCCCGCTTGTTATGGCTTTACCGTCGCTGAAAGCCCAGAAGCTGATGCGGCGGTGGTCGAAAATAAAGAGATCTGGTGTTACCAGCAATTAAGTCATCCGCAAGGTATGCTTTTTGTTTTTAATGCGGATAGTGATACAATTAAGCCTGAATTGGCATTCACAGTAGATGCGGGCGGAGTCATGACTCACGCTTCAATGGTGCAAGGCCGGCGTTCGGTTCACAAAGTTTTAGTTAAAGAGTTTAATCCATTTTCAATACCAGCGAATGAACCAAAAGGTTTGCCGTCGATGGCGCCACAATATTTAAATACAGAAATGCTGAGTTCAGCTAACGAAGCTTTGCGCGTGTTATCCACGTCACGTTCAACCTTCTCAACATTAGAAATGGATGTAGGCACTATCGTTGAAGATGCGGATATTAAACCATGGCGCGGATATTGGTGGGCTTACAATGGTCGCCGGTTATCTAACGGATCAAATTCTCCGATGGCCAAATATGATCGCTTTGTAAAAGCCAGAACCGGCGCAAATCCAGGAGCGCAATCCTGGGAAAACTCGCGTCACCGCTATCACGGCATTAATTGGGAAGGTCATTGTAATGGTTGGGCGGCAAGTTCAGTATTGCGTCCAGAACCTAAAGCTTCAAAACTTGATCAGCAATCAGGTGAGATTTTTTCAGTGTCTGACCAAAAAGGTTTATTAGCTGAAGTTGATTACTGCGTAAAAGTCGCCTTCTTTGGTAATCGTTACCGTGGCTCAAGCAGTAACCTTCGCGATATCAATCCAGCGTTGTTTCATAAAACGTTACGTTACTACATTGGTAACTTAAAAAAGCCCGTAGCCACTGATTACAAACAGATGGCAGAGGTGGATAATCATGTAATTTCTGGTTACACGATGAATATCAAAAAAACCGGAGAAACTACTTATTCTGTGAAAACCCAAATTCGTATTCACAAATATGATAAAGGCACGAGTTCAGTTCCGGGCGTTGCGCCAATGTACACACGCACCTATTCATATCGTTTGCGTGAAGCTGCAGATGGCAGTTTAACTGGTTCATGGACATCAACGAATCCAGACTTTTTGTGGGTGCCGTTAGCCAGCGAGGATTGTAACAGTAATAATCCACGTATGAATCACGCCCGTATGCAGGAAATTTTAGATTTACCTGAAGTTACTTCTGATAATTAATATTTTATTTAGTAATTTTTTAAATTAACTTTATTGCTCCTTAGGGTTTCTGAGGAGCAGTTTTTTCGACTTTGGGCCAGCCCTAGACTTTGTCTTTCACTTTAAACTCTGCCAAAATTAGTGCATGGTTAAAAAAATAATTTCATTCTTATTCTGTACAATTTTAGTCTCATCAGCTTCAGCTAAATCCGTAGTGGCAGAACTGGGATTATTTTATTTTACTGATGATTTATCTTCGACAAGTAGCTTTTCCACATCGCGTACAATTTATGATGTATCTGTATTGATGACGTCAGAAGGTCGTAGGCTTTTAGGCATCGGTTGGAACTATGTCGGTGTTTCTTCAGAAGAAAGCGCTGCAACGACGACGTCGTACTCATCAACTGAGACTGGTCCGAAATTCACCTACATGTTCGGACGCGAACAAGATTGGTATGTGGGTTTAGCTTATAACTTACTGGCGAAAGCTCAATTTTCAGATACTAACGGCGAAGCAGAATGGCGCGGAACTTCACTTAAAGGTGAATTCGGATTTATCCCTAAGATCAATAATCGTATAAATGCCGGGGTAAAGCTTGTTTACCACCAAGCCAGTTATAACGAACAAATCACGAATACGACGACTTTGACCCAAACGACCAATACGAAAACCATGATTTATCCAACGTTTTCACTGGTTTTTAAGTTCTAAAAACGCCTTTAACGGCAACTCAGCTGTAAAATCTTCAATAGCAGTTTCTTAAAGGCTTTACGGTTTGCCTCTAGGCGCAGACTCCCTTATTTTTTGGCTTCGTTTTACTCGGGGGAGTTACTATGATTAAGGCCTTTATTTTGACTTTAGTTTTTGCGTTAAGCACACAAGCCCAAGTGTGGGATCCGGCAGTTGATACGTTAACTTTGCCAACAGATTTTTCGGCGCGTGAATTTAACGAATCTGATTTTCAAAATTTCCCATGGTTAAAAGAATTTAAATTAGTTGTTGTGATTAATAAAGCCAACTCTGGTAACGACCGCCAAACATTACGTGTTTATGAAAATCAAAAAATAATTATGCTTACAAAAATTTCTTCAGGCCGCGAAGAGTACGAAAAAGGCTGCAACCCTGGTCAAGATCCGAAAAAGGATCACTGTTCAAAACGCGCTTACTGGTCAACAACCCCAGTAGGGCATTTTGACGTTGATACGTTAGACGAAAATTATTTCTCGAACCTATGGCAAACTTGGATGCCGTATGCGGTATTTTTTGAATCAGGTATAGCGACTCACCAAGCCCCGGCGGGTACCGAAGGTAAATTAGGCGGTCGTGCTTCTGGCGGTTGCGTAAGAATGCATCCAAATATGGCGCCGGTGTTATTTAGTTATGTGCAAAAGGCTGGCAAAGGTTTAGTTCCGAAAGTAAATCGTGATGGCTCAGTGGCTAAAACTAAACAAGGCGACACAGTTCGCTGGCAAGCTTACAGAACTTTGGTTATTGTACAGAATAAATAATTTTAGAGGATTGGCCGTTGAACTTACAAGAACACTTAAAAACTAAAGAGCAAGATCGCAATTTTAACTGGGACGAAAAATTTTTTAAGTTGTTCAGTGAAGTCGAAATCGGTTTAGTGTCTAACGACCCACAACAAGGCCCAGATGGTTGGCCGTATTTAATTTGCCAAACATTAACCCCAAATAATCAAAGCCAGTTCGATGGCGATCGTATTGAGCATTCGCAAAAAATCATGAAATGGTGTTCAACTAAAGGCATTGGTTTAGTGGTAAACCCACAACGTGAACCTTATCCTGATTATGTTTTTTCTTACGGCATGATTTGGTCATTTATTGAAACTGGATATTTCATGCGTCCTGATTTAGCGCAAGCTTCAGGAAAAGTAGAATACCGCAACGATAAGATCTTTAGCGGTGAGCCGACAGAGCAGTATCTTCCCTTATATGTACGTAAAGTTTTAAAAGATTTTTTTAATGACCAGACGGTTTTTAATCCGAAAATTTTAATGATTTCTCCGGATGAAAAAAATTATGACTTAGCATTCTCGCTTGAGTCTCTTGGCAACCCACCAGAAAATGAACACGCTGGCATTGCCGAAGCGATTTCATGGTTCTTACCACCGCATTACTCGGTGGTTCTTGTAAGTGAACAAGGTCTGCCAAAGTTTACTGAGCTATTAGGTAGCCCAGCTAGTTCTATGAATTAGGTAATAAATCAATTAAACATTCGCGCCAGTATTCAGGAGCATCAGTACTGTAATCTACAGCGACCTGAAATCCTTTTTTACCTAAGAACTTAGTGCGGGCGACTGTTCCTGAAATTTCAAGATCCATTTCATGAATCGTGAAATACACCTTATGGCCTACTAAAGAATCTAAGTTTAAATTTGCGCGTAATTCTTTTTTAATAAAGTCTTCACGCTTAAAGTGAATTAGAATCCCCGAAGCAGAGGCTTCAATAATTTCGCCGTATTTTGCAATCTTTTCTAAACTTTCCAGCGAAGAAAAAGAATCCAGTGTTAATGGAGTAATTTCTTTGCGGGGAGCCTGTCTGATTTTTCTTTGTGTTGCACCCATAATTTTTGTCTGCTCAGCCTTAGGTTGAACATCCTTTCGCATGACTAACTCATCGGGGGATACTAGACCAAGGTTGAGGGACGGCTGATTGAATTATTTTTAAAGGTCTATTAGAAAAAAAAGATTGTCCAATTGTGATCCAAAATGCGCTGTGTATAGCCCACATTGTGTTCCAACTTGATACCATTTGGTGCTTTCGCATGGAATTTGAAAGTATCTGCAAATTGGCAGGGCTGCCATTCGCCAACAACGGCTTGTGACATCACTTCTAGTGATAGGGCTTTGAAGACTGCTTCTTTAGCAGTCCACAGATAATCTGCGCCCGGAGCTTCTTGCATTTCGATTGCAGAAGATACGCGCTGAATAGTTTTAGTTAAAACTCGTTCGCTGCGTTCGATATCCATTCCGATAATTTGATCAGACTGAACATAACCACCGATTTTATCTGAATGTGAAATTGAAAAATTCCAGTCAGCCGTTTTTGGGCGCTGATTTAAATCTAGAAGTAATTCATTTTCTTTTGCCGTTAAAACATTACTTTCAACAATACCCATACGAATATTTAATCTAAAGTTAGGATTTTTTGAACTGAACTCTTCTAAAATTAAACCCGAAGCCATAAGGCCGCTGTCGCGTTCTACAAACGCCGCAAACTGATTAAATAAGTCAGTGAACGACGGATTAGCCATTAAACTGCGCTGGCCATTCTACAGGTTGGTTACTGGTGATCTTCATCATGCGATCAAGTGAAGCGTAAGCTTTTAAACGTAGATTTTCATCAAGCTTAACTTCAGGTTTAAAATGCGTCAGGGCATGATGAATTTTTTGTAGATTATTTAATTTCATAAACGGGCAGTCATTGCACATGCAATTTTCATCAACTACGGGGGCCTGAATTAATTCAGCATCCGGACGAAGTTTTTTCATCTGATGAAAAATTCCGGTTTCAGTGGCTACGATAAATTTATTAAATGATTTATTCTTTTCAACTTCTTCTAACAATCTAGAAGTTGAACCAATTACGGTTGCGTATTTTAAAATCTCGTCATCGCATTCAGGATGTGCGATCACTTGGGCATCAGGGTGTTCTTGAATAAGTTTTTTTAAGCGTTCAGCATTAAATAAAATGTGCACCTGACAAGCTCCAGGCCATAAAATGAATTCGCGATTTAATTGTTTTGATAACCATTTACCTAAATGTTGATCCGGCCCAAATAAAATGCGGCGATCTTTAGGAATTGATTCAACGATTTGTTTGGCATTGCTTGAAGTGATGATCACATCAGAAATCGATTTCACTTCAGCTGAAGAATTAATGTAGGTTACACAAATTGCATCAGGGTACTGGTGACGCCAAGCTAAGTACTTATCGTACGGCGCACCTTCAACCAGTGAACAGCCTGCATTCAGGTCAGGAACAAGAACAGTTTTTTCAGGATTAAGAATTTTCACACTCTCAGCCATAAAAACAACGCCGGCTAAAAGAATATTTTTATTGGGAACAGTTTGGCCCATTTTAGAAAGATAAAAACTATCACCGACATAATCAGCGATATCTTGAATCACACCATCTTCATAATAGTGGGCAAGTAGAGCTACATCTTTTTCTTTTTTAAGCTTTTGAATTTCAACGATCAGTTGGGCATCGTTCATGTGGCTCCTGCAAGCTAAACGTTCGATCCACCCTTAAGAGTCTGGATAATCGATTTAGACATCATTTTGAAGCTCTCAAGTACACCTTTGCCCTCAAAGGCACAAGCTTCAATTTCCTGAGCGTTAAAACGATTTAAATGTTTGCGCAGTTCACTGATGGGTAACGCTGTAGGAAGATCACGTTTGTTATACTGTAAAATTAAAGGAATATCTTTGATGTCATAACCCTGTTGGATCAAGTTTTTCTCTAAATTATCAAGCGCTTGAAGATTTTCATCTAAACGATCAGCTTGTGAATCAGCCACGAAAATAATGCCATCAATGCCTTGTAGGATCAGCTTACGAGTCGCATCGTAAACAATCTGGCCTGGAACGCTGTAAACATGAAAACGTGTTTTAAAGCCACGAATTTCGCCGATATCCAGCGGTAAAAAATCAAATAACAAAGTACGTTCAATTTCAGTGTTTAAAGCCATCAGCTTTGATTTCTGATCTTGCGCTAAAGATTGGTACATCCATTGGATGTTTGTCGTTTTACCGCCCAGTGATGGCCCGTAATAAACGATCTTGCAGTGAATTTCTTTAGCATTGTAATTAAATAAAGACATTTAGAGTTCAATCCTGTTCTCTAAGGCGCGACCCATAGTGCGATCGTCGATAAAATCAATATCTGAACCAATCGGAATTCCGTGTGCAATGCGTGAAAGCTTAATGCCTGTACCTTGAAAAGTTTTAGCTAAGTATAAAGCTGTGGTGTCGCCTTCAAGATCTGCATCTAAGGCTAAAATAACTTCTTTAATAACTGGGCCTTCGCCATCAATCCCTTTTTGGATTTTAGCCATAAGCTCTTTAATTTTTAAATCTTTTGCGGTGATTCCTTCAAGCGGCGAAATTACGCCGTGAAGCACATGGTAACGGCCGCGAAAAGCGCCCGAAGATTCAATACGAAAAATATCTGATGGTTCTTCAACCAAACAAATTGAATCATTGCCGCGATGTGGATCTTCACAAAATTTGCAAAGTTCACGATCGGTGTAATTGTAACACTCAGGGCACGAATGCACTTCGGTTTGCACACGCAGCAAAGATTCAGATAATTTTTCAGGATACGAGTCTTTAGATTTTAAAATATAGAACGCCAGACGTTGAGCGGTTTTGGGCCCAATGCCTGGTAAGCGTGAAAGCTCGTGAACTAATTTTTCTAAAGAAGCGATATGTAACATCGATTAGAACATTCCTGGAATATTCATGCCGCCAGTGATTTTAGACATCTCTTTTGCAGATTCATCTTTGGCAGTTTTTAAAGCATCATTAACCGCAGCAGTTACCAGATCTTGTAACATTTCTGTGTCGCCAGATTTCATCACTTCAGGATTAATTGTTAACGCTAAAACTTTATTTTCGCCGTTAACTTTAGCTGTTACTGCGCCACCACCAGCTGTGCCAGTGTATTCACGAGTTGCTAGTTCTTCTTGAAGCTTTTTCATTTTCATTTGCATTTGGTTAGCTTGTTTCATTAAACCAGCCATACCGTTCATTCCGCCGCCGCCGCCGAAACCTTTCATACGTTACTCCTTGTTCGAAATAATCTTTGCCTGAGCTTTGAAGACTCGTTGTGCAGCTTGCACACGCGGATCTTGCATAATCTCAGTCGTTAATTTGTCTTCAGATTCTTTTTCAATTTTTTGATTCATGCTTTTGCTAGAATCCCCTGAAGCGACTTTTGCTTTAACAACTGTAAAAGTGTAGCCCTCTCCAAAGAACGAATCAATAAAACCTTGTAATTTTTGATGAGTTTCCCCTTGGCTCAGCTGTTCGGCTAAAAATGAAAATTGAGCGGCAGCTTCCAGGGTGAAATGCTTCTCATTTAGGCCAGCAAAAACGATGTTATCAAGTTTCGCGGCTAAGAATGCATTTTCTTGTTTAAGGTGAGATACAAATTTCATCCAGCTCTCTGCATTTAGAGAGGGTTTGACCACCACTTTCACCGGTTCTGGTTTAGGCGGTGTTGGAGCGGAAGCGGACTCTGATTTAGGGAGTCCCTGAAACTTTGGGATAGTTGAAGCACCCGAGAGTAAATTTTGAATATCTGCAATGCGGGGGGCTTGTGCTATGCGAAGTAAACAAACTTCAAAAACCATAAATGGATCAGTGGCGCGCACCAAATCAGATAATGATTTTAACGCCATATCAAAAAGCAGGTGTAAATTTGAATCTGATTGGGTCTTTGCAAATTCACGTAAGCTTTGAACTTCTTCAGCCGGTAAATCGATTAAAATTTCGCTGTCTGGAGCCGTTTTTAAAACAATCGTATGACGCAATAATTGAATCAGCTCTTCAAAAAATAATGAAGGGCTTGTTCCCATCGTGTGAGCTTTTTCAAGATCAGCAACAACGGCTTTGGGATTGCGCTCTAGTAAGTGCGCATAGATATCATAAATTAAGCCACGATCAGTTAAACCTAAAACACCAGCGACGTTTTGTTCAGTTAACTGGCCAGTCGTGAAATTTACGACTTGGTCTAATAAACTTAAGCTATCACGGGCTGATCCATCACCTTGGCGGGCGATTAACCATAACGCTTTATCATCGGCTTCAATTTTTTCTAAATCGCAGATCTTACGCAGTAAGCCTGCCATTTGTTTAAAAGGAATACGGCGTAAATCAAAACGCTGGCAACGCGATAAAATCGTTTGCGGAATTTTATGAACCTCGGTTGTGGCCATCATAAAAATCACATGTGCTGGTGGTTCTTCTAATGTTTTTAGTAAAGCATTAAAAGCTGAAGTCGATAACATATGAACTTCATCAATAATAAAAATTTTGTATTTGCCTGAAGTCGGCATAAACATCACGTTGTCGCGTAAATCACGAATGGCATCGACACCGTTGTTCGAAGCTCCATCGATTTCAATAATATCAACCGCACGCCCACTGCTGGCTTCAACACATGAAGCGCAAACATTGCACGGAGAAAAATTAACTGGATTTTCGCAACGAAGAGTTTTCGCTAAAATTCTGGCTGAAGTTGTTTTTCCGGTTCCGCGTAAGCCTGTAAATAAAATCGCATGCGGAACACGCCCAGCTTTTAAAGCGTTAATCAGAGTTTGTGAAATATGACTTTGTCCAACCAGTTGGTCGAACGATTGCGGTCGATATTTACGGGCAAAAACTTGATAAGACAAAGAACCCCTCGAAAAAAAAGAGCTGGGCACCCCATATCGCATAGCTCTTTAGACACCGTTGCTTCCTTCCGGACCTAGCGGAATTCACTAAAGAGTCTATCGTATGGGACCCAGCCACTATTGGGTGTAGCTGAAATAGGGGGGCCAATCAGTGATTAACACTCAGGGTCGAGAAGATTGTTACATTGTCGACTTTGTCGTCAGCTTTTTGGGCTCAGAATCGTTTATTTCACTCTGAATCTGGCTGGGTTTTGGCAAAACGGCTTGCGAGGTACGTCGACGGTGAAAACAATTTCAAAATTAGCTTATTTATTAGCGCTATTCTTAGGCTTGTCAGCCGCCGCTGAAGCCTCAGCCGGCCGCGCCAAAACTGTTTGCACAATGACCTTCAACTCTGAGAACGAACGCACGGTTTTTACGAAAAACTTGAGCCCGTTAGGTTATGACATCGTCGAGCTGACGCCAGAAAGCAAAGATCCGAATTGGTTTTCGCATGCCTGCAATTCAAATATTAAATGCGACATCGTTTTGATGTCAGGTCACTTTGGTGGATTATTTTTTGGTGAAGGCGGAAAAGCTTCAACACTTTCAGTTGCAGATTTGGTGGCAACACGTGAAGCGCGCACCTGCGGAAATATATTAGATGCACAAGCCGTTTACTTAATGGGTTGCAATACCTTGGCTTCAAAAATTAAAGACCACCGAACGATAGATCAGTATTTACGAGTGTTAATTAACGATGGTTTTCCGCTGAATATGGCAGAAAGTGTGGCGTCGGCTCGTTATTTAAATTTCGGTCAGAGCATGGGCGAAATCATGACTCAGATTTTTTCAAATTCACAAATGATTGCAGGTTTTGATTCGACGGGCCCATTAGGTGCGCAGGCGGCTCCGTTATTACAAAAAGCTTTTACAAATTCTTCTCAGGCAGAAAAAATGTCTACGGGTATCGGGCAAAAAGCTTTAAAAGCTCAGTTTGCAAAACACAATATGCGCGTAATTAATCCGACCCAAATTGCTGTCGATGAAAATTTAAAAGGGGCGTTGTCTTCTGACCCGATTGGCGCCGCAAAAGCCTGGAAAAATATTTTAGCATCGCAGTCTTCAATTAGAAAATACTGGGATTTTATCACTCGCCAGCAGTTAAATAGCTCGCTAGCACAAGTGGTTATAAGTGAGCCGACCATTCGTGCCCGTTTAGAACTAACGTTTATTGAAATTATTAAAACGGCTCAGGGCTTGTCTGCGATTCAGTTAAAATCATTAAACTTTTTAAAACGTTTTCAGGTGATCCAGCCAGAATCTCACACCGTTGCGGTTCTTAAGATCGTTGCTGGTATTCTATCAAAACAAATCGATTATGTCAGTGCTGATCAATTATGTGAAATCTTTAAAGAGCAAAAAAATTTAGTGTTGCCAGAAACTTCGAAGCAGAAAATTTCTCAAAGTATCTATTCTGAATTTTTAAATAAATGCCGTGGCGAAGTTAAACCCCTTGTCGGCACGCCGGCTATGCGCTGTTTATATGGCGATGGTTCAAGACGCTCAGACTGGTCATGTTTAACAGATAACTGGATGCAATTAGATGTGCCGTCTTGTCAGTTAGCTAAATCCAGAAATAACGATCCAGAAAATTCAGACGATATGTTGTGGTTCTGTTATTCAAAAATGTTAGACATGCGCCAGCTGAATCGCCCGGCTTGTTTAGAGCTCACCCATAGCTTTTCGATCTTAAGTAATCAGCTGAAAATGAACTGGAATTGTTTGAACAGGGTGAATTAAATCGAATACATTCCACCATTTTTGTTTCTGCCTGTTAGGAATCTAGACAGTTTCAGTGTCTCACTTTGAGAATTTCACTGTCTGAGATGCAGTAAAACGCATTTTTAAATCTTAAAACGATTTTAACATGTTCTTGTCAGGTTGGACCAGATATTGAACTACTTCCTATTGTTACAAGTTTTAACTTTTAGGAGTATGTATGAAAAAGTCTTTTGTTTTATTATCAGCTTTAGTTGTTACAACAACGTTTATCGTTAATTGTCAAAAAGCTCCGGATAAAAGACGCGTTCGCCCTACAGCAGGTGGATCAGGTACACAATCTGATGTAGTTGATAAAACAAAACTTCCTACAAAAGTTTGCAGTGCTGAATTATTAAATAACTATAAATCATTTCATAAAAGCCAAGTTTTATTAAATAAAACTACGATCACAGCATCTTCAACTGAAGCAGAAAAAGAATCGCAAAGAAAATTAGGCGTTGAGACGTTAGCAAAATGTGACGAAGTTATTGATAAATTAAAACTAGAAGACAACCAAGGTTGTTACATGGATAACGGCGTTAAAGATGTATCAAATGCTTTAATGGTTCCTAGCATGCAAAATATCTGTAATAAATTAGGTGCAAAATTAAAAGCAGAAGTTGAATTAGATAGTTCTTACGCTGATGCGGCAAAAGAAAACGAAAAAGCAAAAGAAGAAGCTAAAAAAGTTCAAGAAAACTTTATCGGTAAAGATAAAACTTTTAAAATTTCAGAACAAGTTCTTGATATGATGTACGAAGGTAACACAAACCTTGGTATGTTCTTAACTGAAGGTGAAGTTAAATCTTCGAAATCTTCTTTAGAAACAGCTCTAGCAGCTTCTAAAACTGTTTGTACGGCGATCGGTGAAGGCATTTCTAAAGAACAAACTTTAAAAGAAACTGTTTTGACTTTTACTTCATTTGAAAATGCTGACAAATCGAACTTAGATGAATTAGCTATTGAATTTAAAGGCAAAGCTACAATGATTAACTTAGTTCTTCAATCTGAAGGTGAAATTACAACGGCAGGTAATTTACTTTGCTTAAACTTAGAGGTCGCAAAATTATCAGTAAATAAATTAACAGAAGTTTTCGGAAAAGGTATTACATCTGCTCCGGTAAAAGTAACTACTGAAGTAACTGGCGCAACATCTGAATCAACTCCAGCTGCGGCTTCAGCAACAACTACTGTATCAGCTACGGCATTTACATCGCAAGATTTAGCTGCGAAACAACCTGCTGGTTCACCGCAAGATCAGCACTTAGCTTCTGGTACTGCGCAAATGATCGCTGATGCTAATAAAGAAGTTCCGCAAAAAGAAGCTGATCAAAAAGCTGCTGCTGACAAAGCGGCTGCAGAGAAAAAAGCTAAAGAAGAAAAAGCAGCCGCAGATAAATTAGCTGCTGATAAAGCTGAAAAAGAAGAAGTCGCTAAAGAAGAAGCTGCTAAAGTTACAGTGGTAACGACACCAGTTGCTTCTACTGGCGCCTCTGCAACAGCTGCTACAAAAGAACAAGCTGAAGATGCTGCTGGCCAATTAGCGATGTTAAAAGAAAAAGCTGAGCGTTTAGAAGCTGAAGCCGTTGCTGCTGAAGCTGATGTTAAAAAATTAGAAGAAGCAAATGCTAAAGCTGAAGACGTTGACCAAGCAAAAGCAAAAGCCCGCATCACTCGTGAATCGGCAAATTCAGCAAAAGCAGACTACGATGCAGCTAACAAAACTGCAGTAGCTGCAAAATAATTTAATTTTTAATGATCTTGCGGAGTGAATCAAATTCCTCCGCCCAATATCTGTAAGTGTTAAACTCAGGAAAAATTTTCGGAAAGCTTGGATCGTTCCAGCGATTTAAAATCCACCCCGCATAACAAATCACACGGTACGCGCGTAAATACGGAACCAGCTCTAACTGCCGTTCATCAAATTTACGTAGAGTTTCATAACCTTTTAAAAATAATTCGAATTCTTTAGTTGGCGTAAATTCCTGATCAGGAAAGATCATCCAGAAATCCTGCACCACCGGCCCATTGATAAAATCATCAAAATCGACAATGGTAATGTCGTTCTGGCCGTTATCTAATAAATTACCGCGGTGAAGATCGCCGTGAATGCGTATAAAGCCCTGGGGATCAAGTTTGTTATCAAGGGTTTCGAACACGTGCTCGGCTAAATCCATGTACTGGTGATGAATCTCGGGCGCAATAACCGTATCTAGTTGATCAAGTAAAAACCATTTGTTGTCTTGGCTAGGCCCGAAGAAATTGCGATGAAGTGCTTCTTTTTTTTCGCCGGTATTATGTAATTGCGCAGTTAGGGATCCCAGTTTTTCAAATTGGTTTAACAGCACTTCTTGCATCATGCGGCCGCGCACTTTTTCATAAAAGCAGTATAAAATGCCGTTAGCCTCAAAAACCGTTTCTTGATTTTTCGCGCGTAAGGGTAAGCCCACCGACAAACCATCATTGTGCAGGTCAAAACAGAATTCATGTTCGTCGGCGATGGTTTCTTTTGACCAGCGCCCAGGGCGAAAGAACTTAGCAATCACTGATTGGCTGTCTTCTAATTTGATTTCGAAAACGCGGTTTTCATAAGAATTTAATTGGTGAATTTCACCAGTGGGTTTATAGCCATTAAGATCGGCGCACTGAAGAATCAGGTGCGGGTCTAAATTAAAAAACTGGTCTGTTTGAACCTTAGAATTCACTGTCATTGAACAAATCACCCTTGCATATCTTACAATGAAAAACCACCGATTGTGCCCTACAGTAGCCGTATATTCGTTTTAAGGCTAGTCATTTGTGGCTCTTGGCTTGCTTAGTTTCTATCTTGATAGTTTTTAATTTAGGACTTCGGAGGCTTGCATGTTGAACCAAAAATCACTTTTATTATCAGTAGCAGTACTTGCTGCATTTACTTTAACAACAACAGGTTGTGGTAAAAGCAAAGAAACGCGTTCAGATGTGCGCGGCACCACGACAACACAAGAGCAAGCCGATGTAGAAAACCTTGATATCGTCGATGCCGATGGTCAAGGGGCTCCTTTACCTACTTCTGCAAGTGGTACGGCATTACCGGGTTTACCACCATCGGTTGATTCAAATGATGCGGGCACATTAAATCCATTACCTAATTCAAATGGCAGTAACTCTGATGATGGCGGTGCTGATACTTTACCGCAATCTGGTAAAACTAAAAAATCAAACGGAGCGGTAGGCGCCAAATTTGATGAAGCTGAAGCGGTAAAAACCGGCGGTAAGCTGGATACATTAAATTACACATCATCTTCTGCTGATGGTTTGATGGCTGAATTTCGTGGTTACAATAATAAAGTAAACGCTGAACAAAAAACGATGAATTTAAATTTAGCTAAAGCTGTGATTAACGCTAAACTTAAACGTTCTACGGGTTCAGGCGATATGTTAGTTGATTTAACATTAGATGAATCATTAAACGGCGTTAAAAAGATTACGTCATACAGATTACAAGCTACCCAAGCAGGTGATAAATATTCATTAACTAAAATTAATTCAAATGGTGATCTAGAAGTTCAAGGTGGATTTTTAAAATGCACTGATGCTGACGGCGGTTGTGAGAATGCTTACATCAAAGTTAAAATGTCTGGTGCTTATGTTCGTGTGATTTTTAGAAAATCATATGCAGATCGTTTCTTTATTTTAGAAGAAGGTTCTGCAGGTTCTTCTTTTGAAATGTGGAAATCATATTTAACAAACACAGTGAACTTTGCTTCAACGTCGCAAAAATTGGATTACATTCAAACTTCATCATTTGAAGTTGTTAACGGTCGCGCTGCCATGGGTGTGTTGATTGCGACTGAAGATAAAGAAGTTGTTGGTTTAGGTGTTCAGTTATTAGCGGCTGACAAAGGCACTGTTGCCGGATCAAATATTGCTAAAGTAGCTGACCTATCAAAAAATTATGACTTACAATCGAACAGCAATGCTTCGCAAAATTTAGCGCAAGCTATTAAAGACGCAAAACTTGTGAACAACAATGGTAAAGGCCAAGTGCGGATTCGTTTAGATTTATCATCAGGTTCGCAAAAAGCCGCGATGTGGTTAACTTTATCGAATATTCAAAAAGCTTCGATGTCGATTGCTGAAATTCAAGGCTTTGAGAGCAAGCTTTCTAAGTTTTAATATAAAGTTTTAAACTAACCGGTTCTTTTCAATAAGTTGTCTATTATAAATCGGGCTATTTTTGGCCCTGATTTTTCGGCCCGCGCTTTGCTTTATACCTCTTGTGTACAAATAACAGGGGGACAAATGTTATCAAAATCATTCAAATTAACGTTATTAGCGATTTTAGCAACTGCATCGGTGTCAAATGCGCAATTCGGTATTCAACCGGGCGATGGCTTTGACGATGGTGATCACCATTCAATGTGTGACAATCCATATGATCCAGATTGTTCAACTCAGCCAGGTTATCCGGGCCAGCCAGATTTTCCAGACTATAATGATGACCAATCTTCTGATGTTAAATCGATCTCGATCTATCGTTCAGTAAGAAACGAAGTTTTAGACTTGCGTAGATTAGCAGGTTTAGGCGTTCAATACCGTGGCTACGAAGTAGTATCGGTTCGCGCAAGAACTCGCCCTGATTCTCCATACACTACAACGGTTCAGTTATTAGCTGATAACCGCAACGTAGCGACTCAAGTTAATCCAGGTAAACGTATTAACTTAGTTCCAAATCAACGTTTAGTTTTAGGATCTTCAGTACGTGAACTTGAAATGTATGTTAACGGTTCTACTTACATCGAAGAAATCGTGATTGAAATTCGCCGCACTGGTGGTCAACAACCTCCGCAATATCCTGGTCACCCACCGCATGAGCCGCCTCCATACCCAGGTCATCCAGGTAACCCAGGAAATCCAGGTTACGATGATCAACGTGTAGAGCTTTACATTAACCGTTCAACATACAGCAACGACCGCATTGATTTAGGCAACTACTTCAGCATGCAACAATACCGTGGCTACCGTATTGAACAAGTTATCGTAACTGCGAACGCACACAACAACGTGGCTTTAGCAGATTTATTAGTGAACGGTTTTAACGCTGGAACTACACAGTTTGATCGTTACACAAGTTCACAATCTTTATACTTACATAACCGTCCAGATATCGGTGGAGCAGCTAGCAGCTTAGTGCTTTACACTCGTGGCAATATGACAGTTCAACGTGTAACGTTAGTTCTTAGCAGATACTAAGTTTTTCGCGAAAAATAATTGTCAAAAATAGGGCCGCATGAGATTAATTTCTTGCGGCCTTTTTTTTAGGAGAAATATGGAAAATCAGCACATTCAGTTAAATCAAAATCCTGCAATTTCAGCTACTTCGGTTTTGGCTCCAACGTTATCAGATTACATGGATTTTCGTTTGTTTTTGGCTGATTTTTACCAGTTTAAAAAAGAATCTACTAAGCGCTCTTTGCGCCCTTACAACTACGCGATTTTCTCGGCCGCTGCAGATATTAAGTCTCCGAATTATTTAAAAATGATCATCGAAGGCAAACGTAATCTATCAATGGATATGGTTGCAAAATTTGCCAGAGCCTGCGGTCTTAATAAAGCACAATCTGATGAATTTAAATTGTTAGTCACTTTCAACCAAGCTGATGATCCTGCAGACCGTAACTATGCACTAAAGCAATTGTCTGAGTACCGTGTACAACAAAAACTTAAACTTGGTGAATTTGATCGTAAAGTTTTTGATAAAGTTCCGAACTGGATTGGTTGGATCATTTACGCTCTTGTCGACCAAGAGGGTGTGACATTTGAGACCAGCAAATTAAAAGACTTACTTCGTGGTAAGGCTTCTGAATCTGAAATTGATCAAGCCCTAAAAAATCTTTTGATGAGTGGTGAATTACAAAAAGATTTAGCTACCGGAATCATTTCAAAAGGTAAATCTTCTGAAGCTCCTGAAGAAATTCCGTCAGCATTAATTCGTCAGTTACAAATGCAGTTAATGTATTTAGGCTTAGAGTCTTTATATCAAGATGCGCCGACCGAGCGTGAATTCGGGTCTTTAACGTTATCGCTATCACAAGCTGAGTTTGAAGAGCTTAAGTTCAAGTTACGCCAAATGCGCAAATCTCTTCACAAAGAGAATAATATTGCTCGTATGAGTGCTAAAGGTGAACGGGTTTATCAGTTAAATCTTCAGCTTTTTCCGGTAAGTAATGTATCTAAAAAAATAGACGCTTAGTGAATTAAAAATCCCCACAAGCTGGTTAGACTTGCTACCAACAATACGGTTGAGGCAATTTTTTGCCGGCGCTGGTCGTTGATATCAATCAATTTTTTTAAAAAAATCTGAGCTACTGATAAAGCTGGTACAGACGATAACCAAAACATGAACATCACTAAACCACCTGCTATTGCAGAACGCGCAGCCAGTGATGACAAAATAAAACTATAAAGCCAGCCGCACGGTAAAGTTAAACTTAAAAGCCCCAGCAAAAATGGATTATTACGCTTTTGCCAGAAAATATTTTTCATAAATCCGGGCAACTTAATTTTTTCAGCCTTCGTAAAATATGTAAAAAGCAATAAAACTGTAATTGCGACCACAGAAACTATTTTAAGCCATTCAAACGATGTCACCAGCAGTGATGAAACCGTTCCGGCAAAAACACCGGCCAGCACATAAGAAACTAAACGACCGATTTGGTACTGCACGAGTTGTTTTTTTTGCGCTAATAAACAAGTTATTGGGCCGCACATAATCGCGCAGTGCCAGCTGCCGATGAACCCCGCGACAAAAAAGCCTGCCAGTAAAGAAACAAACGATGCGTCGCTTGTCATTGCGCTGGTCCTACAATCTGAATACTAAATTCTTTGTTGAATAGTTCGGGCGCGATTGCGTCGCTAATTTTTACTTTTAAAGTTGATGTTTTTGCTATTGATTCTTTAGGTAGGGTAACAAAAAAATGCCAATCAAAACTTTCTTTGCTTTTTAAAGTAAGCTGATTGAACTGCGAAGTTATTTTAGCTTGCGAATTATTTAAAATTTCGATTTTATAATTTTTTGCTTCGCGGCTTTGATTGGTGACATGAAATCGAAATTGATTGGTGATGTAATCAACGCCATTTTCAGATTGTTGCGTAAAAGTGGTTGTCAGCGATCTCAATATAAAAGCTTCTGAATGTTGAAAAGTCAGCAAACCGTACAATAAACCAAACAGACAAACCATAATGCCCGCTAAATATAAAAGTGAACGTGATTTAAATAACGAAGTTTTAGTTTCACTTAAGTTTCCGTACTTAATAAGACCTTTTGGTTTATGCACTTTCTCCATGATTTCATCACAGGCATCAATACAGGCTGTGCAGGCGATGCATTCCATCTGTAAGCCGTTACGAATATCAATACCAATCGGGCAGGCATTCACGCAGCGGTTACAGTTAACGCAATCATCACGCTTTTCATCATAGACGACATTTAAAGAATTTTTATCCAGCAAAAGACCTTGTATGCGGCCATAAGGGCACATGATTGTGCAAAACTGTTCGCGAAACCAGCCAAAATTAAAAACTAATACGGCCGTTAAAATCTGCGAAAAAACAAATAAGCTAAAATTAGCGTTGGGCCCTTGTTTGATGATGTTAATGAACTGGTGCGAACCTACAAAGTACGCCAATGCACTGTGTGCAATAAAAGCTGATGCAAAATAGAATAATATCCATTTAACAGCTTTACGTAAGAATAGCCCGAAGGTCATTGGGTCAATAACTTGTTTGCGGCGGGCTAAGTAATTACCTTCAATAAAATATTCAATACGGCGAAAGACGCCATCAATAAATACAGTCTGTGGGCAAGTCCAACCACACCAAACCCGGCCCCAGACAGTAGTCACAAAGGCCAAGGTTAAAGCGCCGCCTAAAATTAAGAATAGCAGCAGCGGCGCATTGTGCGCTTTAAACAAAGCCCCGAAAAAATAAAATTCGCGGCCGGGGATATTCAGCAGAATGCTTTGATAACCGCCAAAATTAATCCACGGTAAGGTCAGAAAAAAAATAATCAAAAAACTTTGCACCAAAGTTCTACGCGTACGAAAATAGCCGCTCACTTCTGCTGGGTGCAACCCGATGCGGTTACCGTATTCATCGATACTCGTAATTTGCTCTGTTGAAAGTCGTGGTTTCATTACATACCTTTGGATTTAATTAAAGCTACGACGCCAAAAATTTCATCGGCATTCAACAGGCCTTCCCATGGTGGCATTCCTTTTGCGGCAACACCCTGGCGAACAGTCTGAACAATTTCTGAACTTTTGCTCCCGTGAACCCAGATTTTATCTGTTAAATTGGGTCCGATTTTTCCTTCAAGGTTTTCTCCGTGGCACATGGCACATTTTGCCTGAAACACGCCGGCTCCCATCTTAACTAAATTAGGATCTTTTAATTTTAATTCTAGTTCGTCTTCGGTAAAGGTCGGAAATTTATTAGCCGCTGTAATTTGCAAATCTTTTAGTTTTTGCATCGACAGTTCTAATTCCTGCGTTAACGTCGGGCCCTGTTTAGTCAGTTCAAAATGAATATAGTAATGAAATGCAAAAATGACGGTTAAGATAAAACTCCACACCCACCAGGTCGGCATCGGGTTGTTGTGTTCATCAATGCCATCGTAAGTATGGAATACTTCAGTTTGAGTTTTGTTTTGTTCGTTATTTTCCATGCTCGTCCTCGTTAGAAAATGGAATATGGGCCAATTGTTGAATTTGCTTTTTCGGTGCACGTAATGCATTCACAGCTACAAATACGAAGTAGCTGAAAAAAATCAAAAATCCGATCACAGTTAAATAAGTATCTGTAAAAAACTTTAATCCTTCTTGTTTCATAAGTTCTCCGTTTATTTGTTATCAGCTGTTGTAGGGCTTGGTGTTTTTGCTTTTTGGCCCAGGGCTTGTAAGTAAGCAATCAATGCGACGATTTGTTTTTTCTCTAAACCTTTAGGGGCACCTTGTTTGTGAAGTTCATCCGCTAAGATTTTTGCTTCTTTCTGCGCGATGATATCTGCATTGGCGATGGTATTTTCATCGTAAGGGGTACCTAAAGCTTTCATCACTGAAAATTCACGGCGCAAAGAAAGAAAGTCAGTATTTTTTTCTACTAGCCAAGGGTAATTCGGCATAATTGAATTCGGTGTGATAGCGCGTGGGTTTATCATATGTTGAAAGTGCCACATGTCTGGATATTTTTTACCAAGGCGGGATAAATCAGGCCCAGTGCGTTTTGAACCCCATTGGTGCGGACGATCCCACATTGATTCTTCAATAGTTGAAGCTGGCCCGTAACGAAGAACTTCTGCGACAATCGGTCTGATTTGCTGCGAGTGACAAACATAACAACCTTCAGAAATATAAATTCCGCGGCCCGCGATCTGTAGAGCCGAAAAGGGCTCAGTGGTTTGTTCAGGGTTTACATATCTATGAAGTGATAATGTTGGGTAAATTTCAATAACTGAGCCAACTAACACCGCGACAAAAGTTAAAACAGAAAATCCTAAACCCATGCCTTCAAGTTTTCTATGCACATCATTGGTTTTTTCATCCCAGCCAGTGCGAGTGACCTTCACCACCGTTTCGGGTGCATCTTTCGGAGCTAGTTTGATGGTTTTATACATGTTGTAGATAAAGATCAGATAGCCAGTTACAAACAGGGCTCCACCGATCGCGCGCACCCAATAAAGCGGAACGATTTTAGTCACGGTTTCAACAAAATCTGGATACATCAATTTACCTTCAGCAGTAACCCCATTTAGCATTAAGCCTTGGGTAATTCCTGCCACAGTCATTGATACGTAATAAAATAATACTCCTGTTAATGAAACCCAGAATGAATTTTCTGCAAGTTTAACTGAGTATAATTCAGTTTTCCAAAGACGCGGAACCATCCATAACATCATGCCCATGATCAACATACCATTCCAGCCAAGGGCGCCTGAATGCACATGCCCGACAATCCAATCTGTATAGTGGCCTACAGCTGAAATAGATTTAATTGAAAGCAGTGGCCCTTCGAAAGTAGCCATGCCGTAAAAAGTAAGAGCTGCGACAAAAAATTTGATGACCGGATTTTGAATAAGTTCTTTAAACGCTCCTTTTAAAGTCATCAATCCATTGATCATGCCGCCCCAAGATGGCGCCCAAAGCATAATTGAAAAAACCATTCCTAAAGATTGTGCCCATTCAGGAAGTGAAGTGTATAAAAGGTGATGAGGCCCAGCCCAGATATAAATAAATACTAAAGCCCAAAAGTGAATAATAGAAAGACGGTAAGAATAAACCGGGCGGTTGGCTGCTTTCGGAACAAAATAATACATTAAGCCCAAAAACGGTGTTGTTAAAAAGAAAGCAACAGCATTGTGGCCGTACCACCATTGCACTAAGGCATCTTGAATACCGCCCCATACCGGAATTGATTTTAGCGGCGTGATCGGAATTTCAATTGAATTCACAATATGTAACATGGCCACTGTAATGATCGTTGCGATGTAGAACCAGATACCGACGTAAAGATGTTTTTCACGGCGGCGTTTAATCGTCATGAAAAAATTAATTGCAAACACCACCCAGATGACAGTGATTAAAATATCAATCGGCCATTCAAGTTCTGCGTACTCTTTTGATTGGGTATATCCCAGTGGTAAAGTGATGGCTGCGCATAAAATAACAAATTGCCAACCCCAGAAATGAATTTTCGACAACAGGTCAGAAAACAAACGGGCTTTGAGTAAACGTTGGGTTGAATAGTACATTCCGGCAAAAATCGCATTGCCGGCAAAGGCAAAAATAGCTGCATTGGTATGTAACGGGCGTAAACGGCCAAAAGTCATCCATTCCATATTCATGTTCATGGGCCAATACGCTAACTGTAAAGCTGCGATTAATCCGAATAATAGAGCGGCAATTCCCCACCCGAATGTAGCTAGTGAAAAATATTTAACAATCTTGTCATCGTAAATTATATTTTCTGTATGTGCGTTAAGATCTGTGTTTGCTCTCATGAGAGGGCCTTTCATGGTTTGTGTGTCTTTCGTTATCATTTAAAATTCGGTGTGCCGGCGTATCAAGATCGTCGAGCTGGCCATTACCGGCAGCCCAGAAAAAAATACCGACGAAAACTATTCCTAAAGCTAAAGCCATGGGAATCATTAAAAATAAGATGTTCATTTTCTAAATCCCCATAAAGTTGAAAATAAAATAACCAGCGAACTGATCGGCATAAGCACGGCAGCCCATAGAGGATTGATAAATCCACATAAGGCTAAAATTCCGGCCAGAGTGTTGTAAGCCAGTGAAAGCGCTAAATTTCTTTTTAAGGTTTGGTGAATGGCTTCGTTCACCGAAAATAATTCGACTAATGGATTTAATCCTGAGCGTAAGAAAAAAATGTCGGCACTGGCTAAGGCAATTTCAGCGCTGCCTTTAATAGCCACGCTAATTTCGCTGCTGCTCATGGCAAGAGTGTCATTCACGCCGTCGCCAATCATTAAGCTATGCGGGTATTTTGCGATAATGTCTTTTTTGTCTTCGGGGTAAAGTTCGGCAAAAACGTGTTCACGCTGCAAACCACACTGTTCTGCAATCGCTAAGGCTTTACGTTTTTTATCGCCGGTAATTAGGTAGCAGTTTTTACCTTGCGCGCGCAGCTGGGCAATAATTACCGCAGCTTCTTCGCGAATTTTATCTTGTAAATAGATGCGGCAAATGAGCTCTTTGTTTTTGTAAAGAGCTACGGCGATATCAATGCTTTCGTCGAATAAGTTTGCAGATAAAGTTTTTAACTCGTAAATGTCTGCACCCAATTGGGCTTTAATGCCACTTCCGAAAATTTCTTGGTGATTGGTGAAAGAAATTTCTGTGTTCCAGTTTTTAAAATAAGAACGCAAAGCAAAAGCTACGGGGTGATATGAAATTTTTTCTAAGCCGATAAGTAAGTTTGCGGTGTTAAGATCTAATTTTTCTGGCCAGGTTTCGCAGACTTGTAATTGCCCGTACGTCAGAGTTCCGGTTTTATCAAAAAAGATATTTTGAATTTGATTCATTTTTTCAAAGACATTAGCGTTACGTACGGCCGTGCCTTTTTTTTGCGATTTACGAAATGCCATGGCCATTGTCAAAGGGCTGCCAAATGCCAATGCACAAGGGCAAGCAACGACAATAAGGGCTAAAGTGCGATGAAAGGCTTCTGTGAAATCAAGCGCAAACCCTATAACAATAAACGAAATCGCAGCCAGAATAAAAACGTACAAAATTAATTTTTCAGATAATTTATCGGCTAAAGTTAAATAGCTGTTTTTAGCTAATAAATTTTCTTGGCTTGTGCCAAGTAAATTCGCGATGCGGGTTTTTTCTAAAGGTAATTCGCAACACATGGTGATCGAAGAAGATAACAATTTATAACCGGCAAAAAGTCGCATGCCTTTGGTGAAAGTGTAGGGCACGTTTTCACCAGACATAAATGAAGTGTCGATCAGGGCATTTTCAGAAAGCAAAACACCATCTACCGGAATAGCCTGATCTTGGCTTACGATAAAGTTTTGTCCTTGTTTGATATTTTCAGTGATTATGCTGGTTGAGCTGCCGACGACGACGTAAGTTTCTGTGCGAAGTTGTGAATGTACATTTTTAGGTGATAAAAATTTTTGCTGGGCTTTTTTAACAAAAAAACGGGCCACTAAAATCAGAAATATAAAGCTTGCTGTCGAATCAAAATAAAATTGGTCGCTACCGGTGATTAAACTATAAAAAGACAAGCCAGAGCTAGTTAGGAGCGCAATCACAATCGGAAGATCGATATGAATTTTTTGCAGTTTTAAACTGGCCCAGGCGCCGCGATAAAATGGAACAGCTACATAAAACAGTATTGGTAAAAATAGTAAAAAATTAAGCCATTTAAAAATCGTTAATAGGCTGCCTGAAGCGCCAGTATAAATAGCGATTGAAAAAAGCATGATGTTGCCAGCCAACGCGCCTGCAGTAGCAATACGTTTTAAATCCTGACGGGATTCAAGGCGTATTTTTTCATAACTATCTTCGTTGGCTTTAATGATCGACGAATCGTAACCCATCGCTTTAATTAATGCGGCAATTTCAGAAAGTTTTCCGTCCGCATCGAGTTCGATTACTAATTCAGAATTAGCTATATTTAAGCGGGCCATTTTACAGTGCGAATTTAGTTCTGAAATTTGCTCTAATAAATGAACACAGCTAGAACATTGAATGCCAGAGATATAAAATTTAAAGCGGCGCTCTTTCGCATCTAACTGATAAAGGTTTTGATTTTCAGGCAAATCTAAATAAGAGAACTGCGTATCAGTAAGTCGTGCTGCTTTTGTTAATTCAGAAAAGCCTGCATCTAAGACTTCGCAAGCGTGACAACAGTAAGACTGCTGTGACCAAGTGCCACAGTATTTACAGGGTTGTTTTTCGTTATTAACTAGAGCCGGTGACATTTATTCTGTCCTTATATATGAGACAGAATAACCGCTGGGCTGTTCAAACCATTATGATCCACGTCATGTTTTTTAGAAATTTTTAATAAATAGAATGAAGTTTTTCTATTAACTTTTGTTTGTTAATGAGTTTAATTTCACGACCTTGGGATTGATCAATGTAGCCTTCTTTTTCAAATTGAGACAATGTGCGAATTACAGTTTCAGGTGTAGTGCCGGCCCACTCGGCGATTTCTTTACGTGTCCAATTTTGATGTTCAAAGTGTTCTTGTAAAAAAATAAGTGCTTCAGCAATTCGTTCGCTGGCATCTTTATCCATTTGCCCGGTCCATTTTTCTTCGGCAATGCGCAGATCTTTTGATAAGGCTTCTAAAATTTTTAATGTGACCTGAGGGTAATGTTCAAAAATATCCATCACTACATTTTTAGGAATAAAACACACTTCTGAAGCATCGACAGCAATTGCCGAAGCCCGATAATCTTCATGAGAAAATAGCGAACGATATCCCAAAGCTGAACCTGGCCCCAGATAACGAAGGGTGTGTGTTTGCCCGTGTTCGCTAGAGACTTCTAATTTAACTAATCCTGTAGAAATACTAAATAATCCAAGCGGTTGGTTGCCTTGATAAAAAATGGTCTGTTGGGGTTTAAACGTAGTTTTTTGCTTTGCTGCTTCTAATAAGCGCCAAACATCTGGTGAAGTTGAACAAATAATATTAGACATGCGGTGGTCGCATTTCTCACAAGAAGACGCCGCCTGCGTAGCGCAGGGCGATTCAACTGTTGGTTTCGGAGCAACTTTCAACATGGAATTAGTCTAACACAGTACAGGGCTAAAATTGTTAAGAGTTCTACACACCTCATGCTCAGGACCCCAAATTCGCCCTGTTTCCTGCCTATCCAAAAATGAGGCATTACATAAATTTTATTGAGGTTTCGGGTGATCATTTTACGCAACTAGACCAGTACAGTTTTCGTAACAGAAACTTGTGATGCTTAAAAATTACTCCCTAGAATTAAATTCTGAAATAATCTGAAATCCAATTTTCAGGGTCACATTGGCGCTGGAAAAACCTGTGTGTTGTGGAAAAGTCTGTGGATTTGGTTGATAACTCACTCTCAAAATCAAATATATAACTAAAGAGCTGTTTACGCGCACAGATAATATTGCATCGCGCAATACATCGGGGTCTGTACGACACCATGACAGTTGCGATTAAAAATCAGCTAAAAAGTGAAATGATATGACAGATTTAGAGCTAAAACTTTAGTGATTTTTGGGTCCGTATTTTTGCCACAAAACTTTGTTGATTGAGGAGAATGTGTTTGTGACGGGATGCTGATTTGGTGTTTTCAAAAAAGTGGAGTATAATGTTCAAGTACAAACTTAATGGGGGTGTACTGGCTTCGACGTGGGTCGTGAAGCAAAGGGAGCATACCGGGGCGCATGTGGACCTCGATAAAAACGTGCATATTACAATTGCTAACAACAATTATCAATTAGCAGCTTAGTTCTGTTAACGGATTTGGCGTAGGTCGACGGTGTCGATGCCTGATCCGCCGATAATGCCGTCTCGGACTTCACTGGTTTCTCTGGAGTGAAGTCTTAATAGTTATCCAGGGGATTGTTGTTCAGGATTTTGTTTGTGGAGGCCTGAGCAACTTAATTAAAACATAAACTAAGTATGTAGCGCCTTTCTGTGGATCTCTTGCGGACCCGGGTTCAATTCCCGGCACCTCCACCAATTTTTTTGTTCGATGTTTTTCAATAGGACATCGAACGGTTTTCTGTAGTCATATTCGATAGTTCTATCTTTCAATTTTAAGTTCGATAGGACCATTTTCGCTAAACGTGTTCTCTCTAAATCGTTTCCAGATGTTTGCATGAATGATTTGAAGTGAGAGAAAAGTTCAATTAGTCGTAATCCCTGAGTATATGTTTTGTGATCGGCTTCGTTGTAAGCAGCAATCGCTTATAGAAAAGCGGGGCTTTAGAATGAATTTAAAATCATCATCTATTAAAGCTGTAGTTCATTTATTGATTTCAATTGGCGTAATTTCAGCATTCATAATCTTCGCATTTTCGAATAAGTGTGAAGCGTCAAGTGCATTAAGCTTGGTTTATGCAATAGGTCTTTTCCTATTAGCCTTGTTAGGGATTTCAGCCGTCGTAGGTAAAGAAAAAATTCGTGAAATTAAAGGATTATTTTCACATTTTGTAAAAGCAATTAAGCCTGAAGAAGATGGAATCATTCACTCGTTAGCGAAACACGATAATGCTATTTACTGTATTACTTTTATCATTGCTATCATAATCATAGCTCTGATTGTTCTAGTTCTAAATAGACATGTGATCGTGGCAAATTTTTAGCTAAGTTTCCAGCGCTTCAATTTGTAGGGGTATTTTCACTATGCCCGCAGTGACAAATTTAAGATATTCAGCTTTTTTATCCGCGTTGGATTCAAATAAATTATTTAATCCAGTTGCGACGTCCCATGCGTAGTTCGAAGAATTAAATCCCTCATAAATCGCTACCGCTATTTCCTCATCTATAACATTAACCTCTAGATATTTGATAACTAATGAAGCTTTTGAATTTGCATAGACAAAATTCTCAAATAAATCACCAGTAATTTTTTGTTTCAAGAATTTGTAGAAGCCTATATTTTTTAATAATATATCTTCATGTGGTTCTGATTTAAATGACCTTGCTCTCGAATATACTATCTCAAAAAGTTCGGGATAGTCAGATTCATCTATAAGTTTTTCCGAAATTATGCTTACTAATAAAGGTATGTCTTTTTTTGAAAGTTTAAAAAGCTCGTCGTGCCATAATTTGCGAGTAAGAGTTGGAAATCCATTCAGTATCTGAACTTTAGATGGATGCAGACGAAGAAACTTAAATGCGCGCGATTCATTTTTAAGGATAAAAATAGAACAAGCATCTCTAACATTTTGAGTTGCGATTTCAAAGACTCTATTGGAAAAGTTATAAAAATTAATATTTTTAGTGCCAAATACGAAAGTTAAAGATGAGTCATCAGACTTTAGTTCATTGAAAATTGTTGTAAAAAAATTAGGTAGCTCTGTAGCAAGTACCGCATTTGCTATATCAGAAACTAAATAGTCAGGATTAACTCCAGGTTTAGTTCTTGATGGATCGTAGTGAACTTTTATTTTTTCAATAAGACTGTCTTTACTTCCGTTAACTACAATTTTAGATAAATTTGTCCGTAAAAAAAATAAAAATGTTCTCACGTGGGCAGCTTCAATATGGCTATCTTTGGCGTGAGCGCAATCGTTTCTACGGTCTTTCCAAAATCTGATTTGCAGCCTGATGTCTTCACTCAAGATAAACACTGGAGCTGGCTTAATTTGTACGAGCGCTTCAAGCACTGCTTTATCCCATATATCGGGACCATTAGCTTTATCCTGTATTGTTCGCCAATGTGTGCCGTCAAAGCCTACTGGCGCCTTTGCTGTAGTAATGCGTTCACGAATAATATTTGAAAACAATAGATGCGAAAAAAGTAGAGCGGCACTAAAAGCCTCATTGTGATAGCATTTTTTAGCCTCTACAAATAGACGTTTTGATTCTGCTGATAGACCCTGAGACAATATCCAGGTTTCAAAATTTTGATCCACGAATTTCTCCAAATTGATTTTCCTTATTTTGATTAAAAAATCAGAATAGTGTAACTAATATTTTATTGATACGTACGTTGGTATGGTTAAAATAAAAACTTGGTTCAATACAGAATATCTTAGTCGTATATTGAATTGTAATGGTTGAGTTCTGTTTGCAAAGAGTTAATATTAAACAGTCTTTATTAGGTTTAAAGCTTTGCTGTATTTAATGGTCTACGGTAGTGTAACTGGAGAGTAAATGAATCCAAAAATCAAAAAAATTAGCTATAAAATCTATCTTTCTGTTCAAGTAAGCATTTTGGTAATTGGAATTGGCGCTTTTCTGTGGAACGTGGTTGCTGCAATACACGATTTAAATATTTCTGCTAAAGGTAAAGCCTGTGTGGAAAGTGCTCTTGGGCCGGAAGTGTTTGAAAATGTTAATCCACAGTTAAAGTCAGCTCGTTGGACAGATTATGTTGAGTGGTACGCGGAACATCGAGATCACCCGTATAAAATGTATGCCATCAAGGAACTATTAGAAAGAAAATGCTCAGAGTACTTAAATGTTAGCATTTATAAATCTCTTAATACTGTTGGCGTATACACAAATAATTATATTGATGGTTATCCCGCTACAATCTACGAGAGACTGGAATACATTGGCTTAAGTATTCTCATTCCTGGATTTTTAATGTCACTTCTATTTGGGCTGTCAAAATGGATCTCTTGGCTATTGAATGATTAAGCTCGATAAAAAGGAACTATGAATGAGTATTGAAATTTTAATAGTTACTTATGCTTTTGTAGTTTTATATAAGTTCTTTTTAAATTTATTTAGATTTTTTCGTACAAAGCATTTTTTAGATTGGTACAGTTCATGGTTGAAAACTAAAGAGTGGGATCTTGTTCAATATCAAGCGGAAGTGGTGGAGTTATTTAAAAAAGCGAATGTAACTGACGCTTCAGTACCCGTCGTTGAGCCCGTAGGTTTTGGTAGGGTTATGACGACAACCACTAGCATTTTCATAAACTTTCCTAGCCAAGATCTAAACACGGCTACCTTACTAATTAGTTGTTTCCATAAAGCTATAGGCGTCTATAGAAGACGAATATGGCAGTCCATAAATCCGTTTTGGTGGATAGAGTTTTTGATTTTTTTGCCTGTAAATGTAATCAACTATTTAGGGCTATCTTCTGAAAATATCACAACTAAAATATTTCAATTAATTTACTGGGTTATTGGAGTTGGGTTCACACTGGCACTGTCATTATACCCAGAAACAATCCGTGCAAAAGTTGAACAATTGTTTGAATTGGTAAAGTGAATTAGGATTTATATTGATATATATGGGTAAAAAATTGCTCCAAAACTCTTAAAAAGGTTTGAATTGGCTTAAGAGTGGCAAGATTAATTACCAAGATAAGGACGAGTATGCTTGAGTCGATATGTAATATTATTGAAGCTGTTTGGAATTGGAGTTCTAGTTTTCAACGAGCAGACTATTTTTCATTTTCTGGCGCGATGGTTGCTTTTTCTTCTTTATGTGTGAGTTACGTAAACTTTCGACGAGATCGTGGACATCTAGATGTAAAAATTGGACTTTGGCATTCTCATGATATCGCGACGGGTGCGCGAACGGGCAGTTTTATTCGCATAACTGCTGTAAATTCAGGTCGTCGCCCGATTGTTGCTGACTCAGTCGGAGGGTTCCCTAGGTGGCAATCAATCAAGCGTTTTTTAAACCGTCGTTTTCCTGATTCTTTTAAGCCTGTTGGCTTTTTTATTGTAGAACAAAAGGTGATTGATGAACTGGTAGATAGATCTACTGGGCGCTATAAGACGGTTAAGGAAGGAGATAGCATCCAGATTTCGCTACCGATAACAGGTCCAATTCCTTCTGATAATGCCTTTTCGAAAATGCATAAATTTTATGTGGGTGATTCAACTGGGAGAGAATATTATGCTCCAGATCATATTTTGAAAAAATTCAAAAAAGATTTAAAATCACATGCATAGTTTAAACCTATGGTCAGACTTAAAGTAAGTATTACTGATTTCAGAAATGTTCTCTATCGTCCTAAATGTTCTCCAAATTAAGGGAATGACTTAAGACGGTTATTTTATGGAATCGACTTTAAGTATGCTGTTATGTGCTTTCTAACTAGCTAAAATCATTGATATTGTGGATAATGATTCTAAAGTAAACTGGAGAACAACGGTTGGACATACTGACCCAGTCCTCCACCATTTTTTTATGCGGAAAACTGCATCCACATGAAATATGTTGAGCCGGGATAATAGGAGAAAATGCAAAAATATATTTTCATTTTTATCTTTTTTATTCTAATCGGATGTCAATCGAGTCCAACTCAAAATGTAAATTCCGAATCAGACGCTGGGGTGAATCCCAACCATAAAGTTGATATTCAAGAAAAATTTTCTCAGCTGAAATCAACGGATATATCCGAATGGCCTGAAGCTGATTTTAAAAACTGTGATTATTATCAAAAAGTAGAAAAAATACTAAAGTGTGCACCCCAAGGACACGACTACTTAATTAACTACGGGTATTTCTATTGCAAAGAATTTAAAAAAGAGAGTCAGCGTTGGTCTAAAGAAGCACAACTTTGGACTCAGAATACAGGCCAATGTTTGCAAGAAATGATAAAAGATAACAAGGAAAAAAGGATTGTCCCTTGTGGTCAAATGGAAGAATTTGCTTTTGATGTCCACCCCGTGTGTTACAAACAATACAAAATTTGCGATTTGCGAGTAGGTGACATTTATAACATAACTACCACTGTGCGCAGGATTGATCTTTTAACTCGTAGGTCACTTAGCCAGATGATAAATGTAGGCTTGGCCTGCTTTGAAAAATATTTTTCTGTTGAAGAGAGCGCAACATTCAATCGAATTGCAATAGTAACCAGAAAATATAATCTTCATGATAGAGAAAAAGCTGTTAATGTTTTTCAATTAGCCCCTAGGGAAAGTTTTTCGGCGAGACGAAGTTATTTTAAATATGCTTTGAGTCTTTTGTTGGGTACAAAAAAATCCCCAGCACCTAATCAAGCGGTTAAAATTTATTCTGATAAATTTGGTAAACCAGCAGTCGAGGGTAGAAGTGACGTGTCTTTTTTTGACTGCAGTGAATCAGTGGCTTTAAATGGCAAGGAAGCGCATTGTCGAGATGATTATGTCAGAGAATTCAAAGGCCTTTCACAAGTGGAAGCACAGGGGATTTCAAGTGAAGTAAGTGCGGAAGACTTCGCGCGCGTTGTTGAAACTTTAAAGCGTTGGAGTCAGTACAAATAACTTCTACTTTCTTTGAGTACTGAGATCGATTCCTTTTTTTATGATCACGCTAAGTAAGCGTAAAGCCAATTTCTTTTAGAAGAGTTTGGCACTCGGAATTTAAATTTTCTCTGTAAGGATTTTTCATTTTTGCTAAGCCAGTTTCAATTATTTCTTTGCTCACCAAATTCAGCGTAAGCAGATTTTTAAGTGCATCACCTGTGCGCCAAGTTTTATCGGCGCCAAGAAATGCGGTAGACAATTGATGTAGTTTTGTATCGTTAGTTAAAAGCTTTTTAGAATTTTTTTTCGCCAAAATTAATAGTTCGCGATCATAATGGCTCGATGGAGCTGTATTTGTAGCGGGCAAGCCTTCTTCAAATTTTTGAAATCGTCCGTGTGCCTGTATTTGTTTATCTTGAGGTAGTGTAAGGAGTTGCGTGTATGTGTTCACATTGTTTAGTAAGAACTCAAATATATCTTTTAGCCTTTCTTCTTTTTGTGAGTCTTTTCGTAGGCGGTGTAATTCTGTTTTAACAATCTGGTGCAATACGATTTTGCAATCATTGTGTGGATTCTGTAAAATGGCTGGGCAGATAATCGCAAGATGAATGGCAACATTTGTATCGCAGACAATTACTTCAGACATTTTATGGTTCTTTTAAACTTGCTAGAGCGGTACTGGCCCATTTATGGAACATTTCTTCGGCGGTTCCGATCTCTACACTAAAAAGCTCTGTAAATTTTCGTGCCGTAATAGAGTTATTGATAGCTCCATTTTTAATATGGAAGAAGAATCGCAACAAAATATTTGAATTGATTTCTGAGGATTCCCAAAATTCTTTAAAGGAATTTAAATTGGTCGGATCGAATTTGTTGAAAGTGGAGATTTCAACATTAGGCATAGATTTATAATTCGCCTCAGCAAGATCAATAATTTTTTTATGTAGAGGATCTTTTTGTGAGAAATACCCCAATTTTTTTAATCTAATAGCAGAGCTGAATTGGCCTCCGCCAAGTTCATATTTTAAATTGTTAAGTAAGTTGAGCATGGATTCTTGCGACTTACTTTCAATAATTTTTTTAATATCGTCTTGCCTCAAGTCAAAATAGCTTTGTGGGTATATAAGTTCATCGGCGACTGTATTGCAAAAAGTCTCTTCTTCTCTTGAGTAACCGTGATCAGGTCTAAATAGATGACACAATTCATGACAAAGATTAAAAACTAGTAATTCTTCCGGTGCAGATGAATCAAGGAAAATTAAAAAACGTTGCTCGTTAGTTACTGAGAAAGCTGTTTCGTATTCATCGGGACTTACGAGTCTTAGTTTTTTAAATGGAATAATAGCAACTTCAATACCTTGAGAGGATAAGGTGTGAACTGTCGGCTTCAGAAAATTAAAGCTACTTATGTTGCAAGTTTTTCTAATTTGGTCAGCGACTTCTTTAGCCGATGTGACTTTAGAGAGATTTGGCGGAAAAAAGTGAGCCTTAGAGTTTAAATAAGTTAGGCTAAAGAGTGTTTTTGATAACTCGATAGCTTGTTGTTTTACCTCTGGTGGAGGATCTTCTAAATATTTTTTTCTAAAAAAAACTTTATGCTTTGGTAGCATCAAGATGTCATCTAATTCTTGATCGTCTAAATCTAGAGTTTCTGTTAAGTCCCAAAGATATTTTGAGTAGATATAGCCTTCGTTGACCCAACGTGAAAATGATTTATCGTTAGCTCCAATTTTAGCGGCTAATTCAAATTGAGAAATCTTGCGTTTATCCAGCGCGATATCAAAGGCTGTCTTATTAAGACGTTGCTTTACATCTTCCATTAGGTTCCTCGGTTTTTAAGTTACCGCATTATTGTCGGCACAAATCTTATAAAAATCAACTTATGCATGAGATATATTTGCACATAAGCGATTAAATATCCATAAAAAGATTAAAATCTCATTAAAATGTGCATTTTTATGAGATTTTAATCTTGAAATTGACTGTAAAATGGGCTAGTTTGTTTATAAGTCAATTAACGCTACAAGGAGGTAGTTATGGCTAGTAAGAAATCAGTTCACACAGTTCCATCTGGAAATGGATGGGCAAACAAACAGGGCGGGAAAGAAATTTCTCATCACCATACAAAGGCCAACGCAGAGAGTGCCGGACGTCAGCAAGCTAAGCAAAGCCACACTGAGCACGTCATTCATAATAAAAATGGCCAGATCGGCGAAAAGAACAGTTATGGCAATGATTCGTGTCCACCAAAGGACAAGAGGTAAATTATGGCTCATCCTTTAGTCGTTGGTGGTTTAGTAATGCTAGGTGCAGGGTTACTATTAGAAGAGGAAAAGAAAGTGAAAAAAGTTTTTATTAGTTTTGATTATGAAAATGACGAGTTTTTGAGAACGGCTTTAGTTGGCCAGGCAAAACATCCGGATACGCCTTTCGAGATTATTGACAAATCTTTAAAGGAACCTTTTGTTGGCGATTGGAAGTCAAAAGTAAGAGCCAGAATTCAAAAAACTGATTTAGTCGTTATTATGTGCGGGCAGCGAACCCATACGGCGACTGGCGTTGCGGCTGAAGTTTTAATGGCGCAAGAGCTAGGAAAACCTTATTTTTTATTGCAGGGTTATTCGGGAAGAAATTGTACAAGACCAACGACAGCTAGATCATCCGATAAAATGTATAGCTGGACATGGGATAATCTGAAAGTACTTGTTGGAGGAGGCCGTTGACGTCACCCTCCAACGATATTTCAAAAGTATTATGGATTGATGATCCAATAAAAAATGGTTATCAGTCCGACGAACAATATCGTGAGCATATTCTTGAGCAATATAAACTTTACGTCGAAATGGCAGATCGGATAAGTAGTCGGCGCGATATCGCAAATACTTTTTTCTTAACTTTGAATGGTTTAATATTTGGGTCTTTTGGCGTATTAATTGAAAAAAGCTATGAGCTATCTCAAAAATGGGCTCTCATATTTCCATTAGCTGTTTTATTACTGCAATGTTTTTTTTGGAATAGACTTATCAACTCATTTAAACAATTGAATGGTGTAAAATTTTATATAGTTGGGGAATTAGAAATGCGTTTACCAGCAAGTCCCTATAGAAAAGCTGAATGGGAAACACTCTTAAAGGAGGGTAAGGACCGAAAAGTTTATTGGCCTCTAACTCATGTGGAGTCCAAAATTCCGTTTATATTTGGCTTTTCATATTTAATCACTGTTATGGTGCTGTGGTTATCCAAATAAGATGGTAGCTATGTTTCCCGTCGATGTAGTTGTTGGATTTCTTTTAACAAGTTTGTCGATTAATTCTAAAAAATCATGTGAAATAATAGAAACTTGCTTCGGAGGCTTTAATGTCAAAAAATATAGTTATTTGTTGTGATGGTACGGCTAACCAGTACGGTAAAAACAATACGAATGTTGTGAAGCTTTATGAAATGATTCAGATTAGTGAAAATCAACTCAATTTTTATGATCCAGGTGTAGGCACTTCATCAAGAGCATTGTTTCTTCCTTTTAGAAAGCTCAGCAATGCCCTTTCTCAAGGCCTGGGTTTAGATTTGAATAAAAACGTAGAAGAAGCTTATTTGTATTTAATGAATTGCTATGAAGAGGGCGATAAAATTTTCTTATTTGGATTTAGTCGTGGTGCCCATACAGTAAGACGCCTAGCTGATGTAATTGGTAAATGTGGTTTATTATATCGTGGCAGCGATAATATGGTTTCGTATGTTTTGCGAATGTATGAACGTGATGAATCTCAAGAAGTGGTAAATTTGTTTCGAGATACGTATACGAAGAAATGCCCAGTACATTTTCTTGGTGTCTGGGATACTGTTTCTGCTTTGACAAAACTAATGCCTCGTTCGAAATTAGATGGAAAGTTAAGTAATGAAATTAAATATGCGTATCATGCTGTTTCGATTGATGAAAAAAGACTACAATTTCCACCTAATCTTTTTGATAAAAGCAGTATCAGTTCAAATCAAACAGTAGAAGAGGTTTGGTTTGCAGGAGTTCATTCTGATATTGGTGGATTTTATGAAGAGCGCGGGCTTTCAAATATTGCTCTTAAGTGGATGTTTGAAAAAGCCATCGCGGTTGGACTTGTTGAACATGCAGATACTAGCGCAAAAATTCAAACAGATGCTCATGATAAAATACATGAATCTTGGTCTGGATTTTTTTGGTTCGTACCATGGCATATGTACGGTGTACTTGCGCTAATAGCTTTATTTATTTTTCAAGTTGTGATTTCGTATTTAGGACTTTTTTGGGAGCTGCCGTATCGGCCTCTTTACAGTATATGGAACTTTTTGAAAGATAACTGGATTCATGTGTTAGCGATAATCGTGTTGTTAATTCCATGTACAAAAAAACGACGTACAATTCCAAAAGGTGCAAAAATTCACATAAGTGTTAAAGAACGCATCGCAAATAAAAACTATAAGCCTAAAAATTTAATAAAACTTATTCAATCTAAAGAAGTCGAGTTTGTTGATTAGGTCGGACCAATCAACAAATCGACCTGTGTTGATTATTTTATAATTGCGGCTGCACGGGACTGCGAAAATAACCATTTGGCAGGAATTTTATGTTTATATTGTGAATTTGGGCGATCTCGAAGGATATCTTCTTGAAGTGAACAATGGCCCCTATTTGTGCACTGAGTTTTTAAGTGAGCAGCAATTTCTTTAGGGGTTGCTAAGTATGATCGGGGCGCAGCGCCGAGAGAGACGCTGATAAACTGAACAAATACAAAAATTACATCGCTACGTTGAGCTGCCAACCATTTATCAATAGCTTGATGGTAGCTAACTCCCTTGGTTTTATATTTTACAGCCATCCACCCGCCGTCTTGGCTTCTTTAACAGATATTGGAACTTTTGAAGAGCCTTTAACTGCTACCAAATCGTAATCAGGTTGGTTTGCTCCGTATTGCACGAGTACATCGTATCCGCATTGAGCGAGTAAAGATGTGGCGTATGCTTCGGCCGCGATTTCACATTGTCTTGGAGTCATAGTAGGCATGAGAAATGTTAACTTCATATTTTATTGCACTCAAGGCAGTATTTTTCACAGTCTTGAATGACAAAAAAATTGAGCTAGATGGCGAGATAAATGTAATCTCTTGCGGACCCGGGTTCAATTCCCGGCACCTCCACCAATTTTCTAGTTAGAACCCGAACGTCCACGTAGGATTTTCGGGTTTTTCTTTTTTCAGACATAGCGATGCATTCTTTTCTCCTGCAATTCAGCCTTAAGATCGCAACTTGTCAGTCGAAGCATTAAGATTGAACTCGAAATGCATTTCGTGTCGTGGATATCACCTGGCAAATAAATCCGGCTCTGACCCGCCGTCATTCGGTACTTTTCACGTCGAACAATTTCGACGTTACCTTGCTGCTCGATGCGCCCATAGGTTCCCATTTCTATTTCGCCTTGTTGAACAGCGTAGATGACCCATCCGTTTCCATGATCATGAGGATGTCGATACAGCCCTTCGTTTTCTGTGTGCGCTAAAAGAATGAATCCATGTGCGGTATCTCGATACAGCTCGCGGCTTTCATCAAGATCTCCTTGCAGAGCTGCTAGCCACGGTTCAGAAATTGGTGCATGGACAAGATCTTCAAGCAGGGCCTGGGTTTTCATAACCAGCTTTGAATCCAATGGTCCCCATATTTTGCGAACCTCTTCGATGAATTTAGTTAACGAATCTTTTTTCATAAGTTCTCCTTTTTTTGATGTTTGAGTTGATGGATCAGCAGAATGACGATCAAGAAAGCCGCAATCGAGAAAGTGATTTGTAATCCATCTGAGATGTTGTGCTCAGCTGCATCGGAGACTCGCCCCATTAAATAGGTGCCACCGATCAAGCCCAGGTTGCGCGAAAGATTTAATGCACCTGCTGCGATTCCGCGATGTTCAGTACGGGCGTTTTTCATGAAGCTGTTTGAATTAGCGGACAAAAAAAGTTGGTAGCCAAAGCTTAGAAGAACTGCAGAGATTACAAATCCTAAAGATCCAAACTGCTTCGGTAAGAAAATAAATGAGATAGTTCCAGCTAATGACTGCATAAATCCGAATTTAATAATGAAGCGGTAACCGAACCGATCGACGGCGTAACCAGCAACTATTCCCGAAAGAATTGATGTGATAGGACCCGCCGACATAACAAGACCCATGTGACGAGGATCAAGGTGTAAAGCATGAGTCAGATAAAATGGGCCGATAATCAAAGTTGAAACCATAATGGCCGATACGACCAAATTTGAAAACAGATGCACTCTAAACGAAGAGTCAGAGCAGAATGCTTTGGCCGTTTCGAAAAAGTTATCCTGTTGGTTGTTATGACTTGAGCTTTCACCCAGCCGAACGAACTTGAAGATTAATAAAAGAGTAAAAATTCCAAGTGCAGTCATCACAGAGAAGATTGAACGCCAGCCAAACTCTGCGATAAGAAATCCGCTGATCAACGGCCCTGTTGCGGTTCCTACGGCCGACATTGTAGCAAGGAGTCCGATGGCCCGACCCATTCTCTGGTAAGACAAAACATCTGTTGCGATGGCAATGGGAAGTACGGCAAGTGCTGCGGCACCGATTCCTTGTATTACTCGACTGAAGATCAAGGCTGAGAATGAAAATGAAAAACTGGAAATAAACGTTCCGACACTGAACATCGCCATTCCTAAAAGAAGAATATTACGTCGTCCGTTTAGATCTCCGAGCCTGCCGGCAACAAGACTAAATAACGTGATGGCCAATAGATAAGAAAGAACGATCCATCGTACGGTCGAAAAAGAAAGTGAGAATTCCTCCGCGATGGACGGCAATGCAAGATTAGCCATGCTTGTGCCAGCCGAGACCAGAAGGGTTGATAGGGCCAGAGTTCCTACCAACATGTTTTGTTTGAATCCTAATTCCATGAGACCAGTGTGCAACCTCAAGTGAACTTGAGTTCAAGTCTATTCTGGCAAAAATAGATTATTTATTGGCTTTTATAGGTATTTGCCTTAGTCTGAGACCTAAAGTTCAGTTGAGGTTAGACATGAAATCGAATTCTATAAACAAAACGCTCGACATTGGTGACGTAGTTCAGTTGTCAGGGGTGCCCCCTTCGACACTTCGCTTTTATGAAGAGAAGGGCTTAATCCGGTCAACGGGCCGTCATGGGCTAAGAAGGCTTTTCAACGCTCATGTCTTACAACAACTGGAGTTCATTGCGCTGGGAAAACACGCTGGTCTGTCTTTAGAAGACATTGCCTCGATGTTTACGACCGAAGGCGAACTTCAGGTCAGCAGAAAGTTTCTTTTCGAGAAGGCCAATGAAATGGAAAAGAGCATTCGTAAGCTGACTGCAGTTCGTAGCACTCTTTTGCATGTAGCAAAGTGTTCTGCACCCAATCATATGGAATGTCCTAAGTTTCAACGCTTACTACGAGTCGCCGGTAAAAAGAAACATTCTCGCAGGTAGGTTGAGAAAGATCCGCTCTAGGGGGTTCGACAATCGAGAACCCAGATATCCACGAGGCTTCCTGGGGTAGCATTTTATTTGTAAGACAGAGGACAAGTGTTGAATCCAAAGATTTTATAGAGCGGACAAAAGCCGGCCAATCCCGTTACAAGTGGGACAAGACCCACTAACCCCCACATCGTTTGAGGCCCGACGAAGACAAGGCTTAGTAACCCTAGACCAACCACTGTTCGTAGAGTTCGATCCATTTTTCCTTCATTTGTTTTCATAATGGCTCCTTTTTATTCGTTTCAAAATTTGCCGTACCGAAACCAATTTCGGTTCCGTTCAGAACAATTTTATATTCAATCGGAAGTGCTTTCGAAAGCATTGCGCTTACACCGCAGTACTTGGTTTGTGATAGAGTGACCGCCTCGATTAGCTTGTCGGCATCGATGGAGCCGTTGACGACAAATTTCAGCACTGCTTTTTCAAAGACGATCGGGTGTCCTGCCGTTGAGGGCTGAACATCTATGTCGATCTGAAAACTTTCTGGCGGTTGTTTATATTTTTTCAAAAGGGCGATGACATCCATAGCAGTGCATCCGCCAAGCCCCATGGCAACAAGCTCTTTAGGCGTTGCTGCAGAATCTTTTCCAATAGGTGCTTTGGCATCCATACGCATAACGTGTGGGCCTGCGGTTCCTTCGAACTCCATAGCATCTTTCCAGATAACAGTTGTTTTCATTTTTACTCCGATTGGGTTTTCTAACGCAAATTACGCGCCACTGTGTGTTCTTGTGGGTGCGTTCTTGGTTTAGTTATTGAGTCAAGTTGTCACAAGCTTTGACATCGTGTCTCGCTGAACTTTTCTAGCTGACCGGAACCAAAAAAGAGAAATTTTTAAAACTTTGGAATCACCAATATGAAAAATGGGCAGAGAAAGTAGTAGAAGTTGCTGAGCTAGTTAAGCCTCGCCTACGCTATCTTGTAGGCAAGGATGCAAAAATTCTTTTTTTGATAAGAGAATGCGTTCACAATTAAAGCTTAGCTGATACCCGAAGTAAGTATTTCACGTGGGCTAAGGGCTTCGACGGCTATGTTATGAATTGCTTCGCTAACGGTTGTGCAGGCATCTGCAACGATTGACACTTTGTACTTTTCAGCCTTCTTAGAAAGAGCGGTGTGAGTCACGCAGTTTTGAGTCATCATTCCACACAGCACAATGTGTTCGACACCGAGCTTATCTAAGACAGCTTCAAGTTCTGTTTTGTGAAATGAGTCGGCGTACTGTTTGTTGATCACAGGCGCACCCGGAGCAGCGTCGAGAATTTTTTGGTGTGTCATGGCGCCGCTGCTTGCAAGAGTGAAGAGTGGAGCATCAGCACTAAGAACATGTTGAATAAGCCCACCGGGAATATTTTAGTATCTATTTCAGTGTCCAATAATGCCCATGACTAAGAACGTCGTATCTTTAAAATTGCTTCTTAGCGAATTCATCGCCATTTCGTAATGGTGTCAAGTTTGCAGAAAGACTTAGAATAAATGGAGGACTAGCTATGTCGTCAAAAATTGGAAGCGGAATAAAAGCAGGTGTTTTTGCTGGGATTTTTTTTGGAGTGATGATGCAGGTGATGACGGCTCCGACGCCAGAGGGCACAACAGTTCCAATGATGGCGATGGTTGCTAAGATTGTGGGTTCTTCTAGCTTGGCTGTCGGGTGGATTTATCATCTTTTCAATAGTGCAGTTATCGGTGGGATTTTCGGATGGCTGTTAAGTCGGCCAAGTAGCATCACCTACTCTAAAGGCATCGCATGGGGCGCAGCCTACGGTGTTTTGTGGTGGGTCTTAGGTGGTCTAATCCTTATGCCAATGTTTCTCGGTATGTCGGCTTTTGCGCCACTTATGATGGAACCTATGCGGCCAGTCGCGTGGGGAAGTCTTATTGGACATTTGCTGTACGGCCTAATTCTTGGCGGAATGTTCGTCTGGATGGAGCGCCCCGAGCGAAGTTATGCAGGACTAGATCAAAAAATCAGTCCGGTTTAATTTTTCACCGCGCTTCTTGAAGGTCTATTCAGGCCTTCAAGACTTTAACGGCGATCAATTGTAATATAAACGAAAGTTTGATTCAGCAGCATGTAGGCAATTTCTCCGAAGGTCATAGCACTGACTATATCTCCAGATTTTTTTCCTTCAAGATTTGCATAAAGAAAATTAAGAATACAATTACACGCAAATAGGGGCGATTCGATTTTCTGATTTTTTAGAGCAGATTCAAATTCTTTCTCATAATTATCGAAAGGCTTTGCCAGTTTATAGGTAACACCGGGAAAAACCGGCGCGTAGAATCTGACTTTTTTAGTGCTAGGATCTACATCTCGAAAGCTTACGTTAATCATCGCGCCCATATAGTCTGCAACCAGCGGCAATTTTAGATCAATCTTATTTTCTTCAATATAAGACGCTAACGATATTTGTTTTCCGTTTACAAAGGCTAAGTCGGTTTCAAATCCAGTGTTTTCAAAGGTAATTGAGTCGCCATTATTTTGTTCGAAAATATTAATTATATTTGCTGAAACTGAAAATTCTTTAGATAACTGAGCGTGCATGACAAGCGCTCTATCTGAAATCAATTCTCCTGTTTTTCCATTCATAACTTTTGGAGTATCTGACGAAATACTTAAGTCAGTTCCAGTAATCCAGCCAACCAAGGGTTGATTGAATACACCTGGCCAAGTTGAACACTCTTTCGCGAATTTTAGATGCACATCAGAAAATGCAGGTATAACAATTAAACTAAAACCATTATCAAAATAATTTGATGGTATCTCAGGTAAAGTGCTTTCACTGTAAGAGACAATCGAGATTTTTTCAATTTGTTCAGGAAGCTGAGTTACAAGAATTTTTTCATGTGAAATTATTCCGCCGGCTTCTGTCATAAAATAGGGGATAGTTCCGCCTATCCAGTTTCCCTTAGGAAGTTGCGATAAACATTGTTCACTTCCTGCGATGTAAAGATTAGCTCCGCTTAGGATTAAAGTAGATACTTCAGCTAAAGATAACATTTTAGTCATAATTCACCTTCAGTAGGCTTTCCAAATAGAAGAACTATGTCATTACATACAACATTAGAATTTTGCGAAAAAAAATCATGAGCAACTTTAATTGCTTCTTCAATTTTTTGTGGAGTTTTATCTCTTGCTAAAATTCTTACTCGCATCATGAGCATTTTTGTAGGTAAAGCTTGAAAATTTAAAGCATCATCCCCAAGAACTATTTGTTTCCAGCGAGGATCTGACTTTGGAGGCACCATTTTTTATCTCCGATCAACCAGTATGCATTTTCTGATCAAAATGAGACATTTTCAAAATTATTTTTCATTTAGAGCAAAAATCAAGACTAACGCCCTCTAAAACTATCTTAATTCGGTAGCAGGCTAACCGATATGATATATGGAGAACTCTATGCCTAACTCGAAAGATTTAAAAGATATACTCAGCAAACTAATGATGAGTGAATTATCGCCAGACTCCGGTGAATGGTTAGCTTTAAAAAAAGAGCTGTCTGATAAATGCGAAAGACATATTGAAAATTATGAACTGTTACAAAAAACTCTTGAACTTGGTTATCAAGAGATGCAAAAAATGTTAGAGCTATTTGAACAGCGTGATTTACTGAAACAATCGATTTTTGACGCTTCTCAAGACATCATTCTTACCCTAGATGACAGCGGTCAAGTTATCGAATTCAATCGTGCTACCGAAACTTTGCTAAAATTAGACGTTCAATCGATTATGGGTCAGAAACTAATATCTCTGCTTCCAGATTGCCCATTCAAACAAGATCTTAACAATTTATTTTCACAATCTGCGGCGTTTGATGCAAATTCATTATTAGAAAAATCCTATGAAAGTACTCTTTTTGATAGTGCAGGTAACACACTCATCGTTCTCGTTTCAATGAGTCGTATTGAAAATCATGAAAGTGTTGTCTATCCAGTTTATATCAAAGACCTAACTGGCGAAAAAGCAGCGGCGCAGGAACTCGAGGAAAGTCGAGCTCAGCTTATGTCGACATCAAAAATGTCAGCCTTAGGCGAAATGGCAGGAGGAGTAGCTCACGAAATTAATACTCCCTTAGCTGTAATTCAAATGAGGTCAGAACAGTTATTTGAAGATGTAACTGATGGTTCTGCTGACAAAGAATCAATTTTAGATGCAGTTAGGGTCATTGATATCACGGTTAAAAGAATTGCAAAAATTATTTCTGGTCTTAGATCTTTTTCAAGAGATGGAAGAAAAGATCCAATGGTCAGTTGTTCAGTTTATCAAATCGTCGAGGATACTTTTAGTCTTTGTAGAGAAAAGTTTTTGTCAAATGGGGTAGAGCTTGAATTCATCAAAAGTGCTGATGCTGAAATTGAATGTCGCCCAAGTGAAATAGCCCAAGTATTATTAAACATGCTCAATAATGCTTTTGATGCTATTCAGCCATTATCAAATAAGTGGGTAAGAGTCGAACTTGAACAAAATCAAAACTTACTTTCTTTGAAAGTGACTGATAGTGGAAAAGGTATTCCGACCGATATCCAAAAAAAGATGATGCAGCCCTTTTTCACGACTAAAGAAATTGGCAAAGGCACAGGCCTGGGCTTGAGCATATCAAAGGGATTGATCGAAAGCCATGGCGGTTCTATTTTTATAGACAACTCGTCATCTAACACCTGCTTAGTTATCTCGTTACCAAGAAAAGGTATGGCTTCACTGGCCGCGTAGGGCTTCCAAGGCGAGTGCGCCTGAACCCCGAAAGACTGATGTCACCTGGCGACGAGTCAGGCTATTGTGGTAAGCGGGGTCATAATAATAAACCAAAATTTTTTCGATCCACTGAAGATTACGGGTAAGACCACCGGTAGCGCAGTAATCGGTCTTGCAATGTTCAATGAGTTCAAGGATTTCTTTACTGCGCAGGCCACCTAATTTAGGTGTAATGGAAAGAACTGCTTTTTTGTATTGATCAAACATTGAAGTGGAAGCAGCTTTTAGAATGTAATCTTCAAAAATATTTTCGACTCGCTTTTCAAGTGGCTCTTCAAGCCAAATCACTTCCGCAGAACGCAGGGCTGTAAATAAAACTGGTGGCAATGCACATCTGCCGACCAGACGACTTTCGTCTTCGATCAAAACTGTTTGTTTGGGGCTTGCTGCGATTTTTAAACATTCTGTGCTCAGTAAAATTTCAAATTGAGCTTGCGAAGGTTGCGGTTCCGGAAGTGCGCCAAAGGCTGATCCGCGGTGATTTGCTAAATCTTCTAGGTCAATGATCGCTTGTTGCTTTAGCGTGCGAGCATTTTGTAAAAATCGTGTTTTTCCACAACCGGTCATGCCCGAGACCGTAAGAAAATGAGTGTCGTGACAAAATTTTTGCAGCTCTACATCTAAGTGTCGGCGCGCACCTTTGTATCCTGATTGTAAGATGGGGCGTTCGATGCCCAGTTCTTGTAACCACTTTTGTGTTATTTGCGAACGTTGGCCACCACGAAAACAGTAAATCACCGTACTAGGATTGCGCTGAATAAATTCAATCCACGCAGCCATGCGCTTAGCTTTTACTTCACCAGAAATCAATTGATGCCCTAAGGCCATAGCGGCTTCACGGCCCTCGCGTTTGTAAACAGTTCCGACTTCGCTGCGTTCGTGATTATTCAAAATTGGTAAATTCACCGCGCCAGGCAGATGACCGTGTTCAAATTCGACTTCGGCACGAACATCAATAAACGGAGTGTTTGTAATTAACAGGTCATTCAAAAAGTCTTCGCCAATTTTCATTTACTTGAAAGTGACAGTCGCTGTTTGCCGACTTATCACTTCTCCGATGCGAGCAGCCTGAGGAAAAGACTTTTTTAGAGCTGATAAGATGGCATCACTGGCTTCAGGGGCAATCGAAAGCAGTAGTCCGCCGCTGGTCTGAGGATCATGCAACAGTTGAGTTTGAATTTCATTAAGGCGAGAAACATTCAACGAAGCTGAAGTGTATTCTGCATTCGTGCGATGGGCTTTTGTTAAAAAACCGCGTTCTAAACAATGCAAAGCTTTTGAAAAAATGGGGAGCTGGCCGAATTCGATCTCTAAGCTGACCTGGCTGGCGTTGGCTAACTGCATGCTGTGCCCAGAAATTCCAAATCCTGTGATATCAGTGGCTGCGTGAATATTTAAGGCTTGATCGGTGCTGAGTTCATCAATCACGTTGTTCAATGTCGACATGCTGGTCACTGCATCAGCGATATCTGACTCGGTCAGTTCGCGGCGCTTCAATCCTGCCGTCATGGTGCCTGTGCCCAGGGGTTTTGTTAAAATTAAATGATCACCGGGTTTTGCACCGGCATTTGTCCAGATACGTTTCGGGTGCACGTATCCCGTTACAGAAAGACCAAATTTCAAACTGTCATCATCAATAGAATGCCCACCCACGAAGTTAGCGCCAGCCTGTGCTATTTTATCACTTGCTCCTTGCATGACATCGACAATCACAGATTCACTCATGCTCATTAGCGGAAAAGCTAAAATTCCCATAGCTGTTTTTGGTTTTCCGCCCATGGCGTAAATATCACTTAAGGCATTGGCTGCGGCCACGGCACCAAAAAGTTTTGGTGTATCAAGAATTGGTGTGAAAAAATCTAACGTTTGCACTAAAGCCACCTCATCAGTGACTTGATAAATAGCCGCATCATCAAAAAGACGTCCATCGACTAAAAGTTCGGGATGTGGTTGCGGAAACCGAACTTGGTTCAGAATTTTACGCAGCTCTTGCGCTGCGATTTTGGCGGCGCAACCACCTTTTTGTACTGTCTGCGTAAGAGGAACAAATTCTTTTATCATGTTTGAGATATAGCCGAAAAGACAGAGCCAAGCAAAACAAATGCTTTACTATTATTTAAAGGCTTTGAAATACATGAATTTGTCTAAAGAAGGCACGGCCGCGATCAAGCATCTGAGCTTCAGTCAAAAATGGAATTTTTTGTACTGATAAAACTTTATGGCTTAATTTTGGATGGTGTTTTTTTAGATGATTCATAAAGTGGTCAGGTCCAGGCCCTGATCCTAAGATAAGCCACTCTTGAGCAGAAACTTTTTCAAGTTTATGGCAAACCGAGTGATAAAGTTTTTCTTCATCAGTTTCGTGAATGGGATGGTTTTTGGCCGCTGTTTCAACTGGGTGTTTTGGGCCTTTTAGAAATATTTTTTGTGTTGTTAGCCCATTAGGATCCAAATGATATAAACGCGCTTCTTGTGTGTTAATGAATAATATAAGTGAAGACATGATTTACTCTCTCTTTCTTTTTCTTAATTGTTTAATATAGAAAGGCAAGACTGTGGCCAATGTTGTGCCGTTGACGAAAAAGAGAGTAATTGCCAAAAAAAAACAATAAGTTAGAGCTTGTTGAGCTTTTACCGCCAGAGTCAGTTTCTGACAGCCTGTCATGTTTGAAGAATATATCGGCAGCCAATTTGTCACATCTTGAGCGTAATCAGTAAGTAAGTTATATTAAATGTATATGGCAGTTATTAGAAATCGAACCCTTAGAGCATTCATTTTTGTAAGTGGATGCAGCTCTGTGATATTGGGTATAATAGGAATATTTCTTCCGCTGCTTCCGACAACTCCATTTGTTCTTTTAGCGGCATGGTGTTTTCTTAGAAGTTCTGATAGTGCTCACAAATGGATTTATCGCCAACCAGTCTTAGGCAAGGCCTTGAAAAATTGGGAAAAAAACCGAAGTATTTCCAGAGCAACTAAGAAAGTTGCAATTGCTACAATTTTAATTTCAGCAGTTTTAATCTGGTTTAATGTAGCTAACTTTTGGATTAATATTCCAGTAACGCTTCTTCTGCTCGGCGTTTCTATTTTTATTTTTATTCAAAAAGAAAATTTTTAGGCCTCAGTCAAATTTGCGCATAATCTCGGTAAGCTGTTTAGCCTCTTGCGCCGTTAAAAAACGCCCGAAATATTCTTCGATAGCGGCTTCGTAATGCGGCCAGGTATCAGCAAGAGCCTTAAGGCCTTTCGGTGTAATTGCAGCAAACTGGCTTCGCCCATCATCTGGCGATTTTTCTTTAATTAAAAATCCGAGCTTTTCAAGTTTTTCGACAGAGCGACTTAGAGCGCTCTTTGATGTCACGATTTCTTCGGCCACATCAATTAAACGCAGCTTTTTATCAGAAGAGTTTTTCAATGCAAGCAGAACGTCATAGTGGTGAAGCGGTAATAAGGCTTTATTGCTTTCAAGGGCACGCTCGATTCGCCCAAATATTTTTGAGTGACGGGTAATCAGATACGCCCAGGCTTTATGTTGGGCTGGTCCCAGTTTTTTTCTCATAAAAATACAGTAGCTGAATTTAGTTGCACGAGCAACTATTATCTGGCAACTTATAAATAGTTGCATGTGCAACTATATTTAGGAGAAACAATATGAAAGCTGCTATTTTAAGAGTATTCAAAACCGAGAACGACTTCGCGCTGACTGTTCTGCGCTTGAGTTTGGGCATTATGATTTTGCCTCATGGTTTGCAAAAAACGTTTGGGCTATTTGGTGGTTTTGGATTTTCAGGCACGATGGGATTTTTCACTGAAACAATGGGCATTCCATGGATCTTTGCCGCTGCAGCGATTTTGGCCGAGTCATTAGGAGGTGTCGCGCTTATACTTGGCATAGGCACAAGGTGGGCAGCATTTGCAGTAGGCGTGACGATGTTAGTCGCAGCCCTTACTTCGCATGCGCAACATGGCTTTTTTATGAACTGGTTCGGTCATCAAAAAGGCGAAGGTGTAGAGTTTTTTATTCTTGCAGTTGGCATTGCCGTCGCGCTGATCCTTCGTGGCGGTGGTGCACTTTCTGTCGATAAGTTTCTGAGTCAGCCGAACAGAAAATAGCATTGGAAAAAAATGAATTTTTGTTCGCTTTTTAACAGAGTAAAAAAACTGGGAATCATCCTTGCATATTTATGTGGTCGTCAGTAATTATGTGCCACATATTTTAAGGAGCTCCCATGAAAAAATTTTTTACAATGTTTTGTCTTTCAATAATTTCTTTTACTTCGGCTTATGCAGAAGAGGGTTATCCAATGACTTGTGTCTTCGATGGCACTCAATCAGTGAGCATCAGACCAAGCACAACTGTTGCGAGAAAATTGCTTGTCAGTTTTGGTTTTAAACGAGCTACTAAGCCGGCCACTCAAGGCGTAGATCCTGGCACATGCGCTTGGAATGATCGCGCTGTTTACCAAGATGAACCTGCTATCATGTCACAAGTGGTAGAAGATGTTTATTCTTATCGCGAAGTTACATTTGCCGGTAAATCTCAGTTAGTACTTGTTCCGGGTAATGCTTTCTGGGCGCCACAGATGATGACTCGTGGATACACGTTAAAAGTTAAAGTGTATAACTCGGCACCTGATCACGGTAACGCGACGAATTTCTTCAAGATCATCAATTAAGAAACTTGCGTGTCTTTGGGAAAAGGTTTTCCTGCAGAATTTTCCAGTAAGTCTTTAAGGCTTACCATAAAAACTCCCCACTTCGTAGAGCAGTGGGCGAGGGCGCCAGTTTTAGTTTTCCAACCAGAGTGTGTGAAATTGACAAAAGTTTTTCCGCGTTTTGTAGAAAGCTGAAAGCGAACTTCTTTGTCGCCCCATTCTTTGCCGTCGCCGCCGATGACTTTCCAGCGCACTAACTTATTTTTTTCAAGTTTAGTTACTTTAAAAGGTTTTACATGAGAGTTAAACCAGAACTCAAGTGTTCCGCCAAGTTTTGCACTTCCGCGTGTGTCTGAGGTCCACCACTTCGCCAGTTGGTCGATGTTGGTTAATGCTTTGTAAACTGCTGCGGGTTTCGCGTGGATTCCGACTTCGTGATAAATTTCGTAATTTTTCATTTATATTCCTTATGCAAAAGTGGCTTTGATTTTTTCAAGCCCTTCAATGAGTAATGTTCTGGGGCATCCGATATTAATGCGGATAAAACCTTCACCGTCTTCGCCGTACATCGTACCATGAGTGATCCAAAGATTTTCTTTTTCTAGCAGTAGACGCGCAAATTCTGCCGAACTGAGCCCCGCTGCAGTTATATCGATCCACACAAGATAGGTGCCTTCAAGTGGTAGAACTTTGAATTTTAAAAGATTTTTTTCAAAGAAGTTTTTCAGGTAATTATAGTTTTCGAAAAGATACTCATTAAGAGCATCAAGCCAGTCTTCACTTTCGTTGTAAGCTGCCATTAAGCCTTCGACCGCAAATGGATTTAATTCGTAAAGCTCGCTGACCTTTAGCGCTGTTTCAATTTTATGTCTGAGTTCCGCTTTTGCACTAACGATGTTAGCCACTTGCAAACCGGCCAAATTAAAACTTTTACTTGGTGAAATGCAGGTCACTGAATTTTCAAGAAAAGTTTGATTGATTGAAGCAAACGAAATGTGTTTGTGGCCAGCATGAATTAAATCGCAATGTATTTCGTCAGAGATTACAGTCACACCATGTTTTAAACATATTTCGCCAATACGAATAAGTTCTTCTTTGTTGAAGACGCGTCCAGAGGGATTATGCGGATTACAAAGCAGAAGCACTTTAGTTAAGGGATGCGCTGCCTTTTTTTCAAGATCATCAAAGTCGATACTGTACTTGCCATCACGATAAAGCAGTTCGTTTTTTAGTACTTTACATTTGGCATTGGTGATAACAGAAAAAAAACGATTATAGACGGGCGTCTGAATAATGACCTGATCTCCGGTTTCAGTTAAAGACTTAATGACAGCCGATATCGCAGGAACAACTCCTGCAGCAACTAACAACCACTCTTTTTCAATATGAAATTGGTGACGTCTTTTAAACCAACTAATGATCGCATCGAAATACTGCGGTGGAACCTTCGTGTAACCAAAGATGCCGTGTTGCACTCGTTTTGCCAAAGCATCGGTGATGGGAGGAGCTGCGCGAAAATCCATATCAGCAACCCACATCGGCAGAATATTTTCGTTCGTATTATAATCCCATTTATACGAATGGGTGCCTTTTCTAGGAACGATTTCATTAAAGTCATATTTCATTTTTAACTCCGATTTTTAAGATCGCGAAGAAAGGTAAATCGCTCAAGATTATCAGCGAATAAAAAAGGATTCACTCTTTTTTCGATACCTAAATTCAATGGCACGCTTGGTAAATCTGCGGCCCGCTTTTGTTTGAGTATTTCTTCGTAGGCATCTAGCTCGCTTTTATTCTGGGTAAGACCTTTGCAGAAACGTAAGTTCGCTTCGGTGTATTCATGAGTGCAATACACAAGTGTTTCATCCGGCAGACTTTTAATCCGTTGTAAAGATTCATAACCTTGTGAAAAACTGCCTTCAAATAGCCGCCCACAGCCAAGCCCGAAAAGCACATCGCCAGAAAAGAGCCATTTTTTTTGCGGTTCGAAAAAACCAATATGACCCAGTGTATGCCCTGCAAGTTCAAGAGTTTGTAAATTTAAATCACCACTGAAAAGCTTGATGGATTGGCCCTCGGTAACAAAATCTGTCGCAAATGGAATTTGCACTTTATTTTTCTTAGGCGCATAGACAGGAACATTCCAAATCTCTTTAAGCTTTAGCGCACCGCCGATATGATCGGGATGATGATGTGTTAAAAGAATCGCCTCTAATGTTAAGCCCTGCTCTATTAAGTAATCCTGAACAGGGTCTGCACCGCCCGGATCAATAACCACGCAAGTTTTTGAATCAGCCCGCGCAATCACGAAAACGTAATTGTCGGTAAAAATTGGGATTATTCGAACATCTAAAAAGCTCATGCCTTGTCCTATTGGTTTAGACCAAGGGTAGCAGATAACTTTCTTGACGTCTTCTTCTATCAGGAGTGAGATCTTGGCATGTCACAGGAGATTTTATGATTTACGAAATAACGGTTCCCCAGTTTACCAAAATGTTAAAAAATTTAGATGCGATTTTAGAAAAAGCGATTCCGTTTGCTGAAGCTAAAAAAATCGAAATGGATGTGTTATTAAATTCACGCTTAGCGCCAGATCAATTTAACTTGATTCGTCAGATTCAGATTGCCTGCGATACTGCAAAATTAGGTGTAGCCAAATTAACTGGCAAAGATGCGCCAGTGCATGATGATAAAGAAACAACCTTACCTCAAATCCGAACTCGTATTGCAGAGACGGTAACTTTTTTAAGTTCTGTTTCTGAAAAAGATTTCACCGGAGCTCTTGAGAGAAAAATAAATAATCCGCGTTGGGGTGAAAAATATTTATTAGGTCATGAGTATGTAACTCAGCATACGATTCCAAATATTTACTTTCATATCACTGTGGCTTACGAAATTTTACGTCATAATGGTGTTGAAATCGGTAAAAAAGATTATTTAGGGGCAATGCCTTATCATACTTAGGCAAAAAGCCTCCTTCAATTGAAACGGGTACGGAAGGCACGTTTACGGTTATCCAAACATATTTCCTTTTACTAAGTAAAAACCGTAACCAATAAGTGCCGCACTCAAAATAAGAATGGGCTCTTTTACCTTGAACTTAAAGAGTAATCCCAACGATGCAAGAGCTGCGAAGACTGCAAATGGGTCAAGAAGTGTTCTTTTACCAATTACAAAGCACGCTCCAGCAATGGCTCCAACTGCTGCCACTGTCACACCAGTAACAGCATCTTTAACAAATTTATTTCGAGCAATCTTGTAAAAAAAAGGAGCGCAGACAATTGTGATTAAGTAGCAAGGAAAAAAAGTAGCCAAGGCTGCTACAGATGCGCCAGACAAACCTGAAACTAAGTAGCCAATGAAGGCCGTTGTGATAACAACCGGCCCAGGCGTGATCATAGCGACAGCAATAGCATCTAAAAATTGCCTTTCAGTAAGCCAACCGAAATCTTTAACTACTCCCGAATGAAGAAAAGGAACAATCGCAAGTCCACTACCAAAAACAAAGGCTCCAGCCTTCGCAAAATAGATGGCTATTTTTGTTAATACTTCAGAATTAGCTTTTACCTCAGATGCAAAAAATAAAATGGGAAGAACGCTCAGAGACAAGAAATTACTTTTGATGCTGTATTTACGAATCAAAGCAAGAGCGAGACCAGAAATCACGAACAATAAAATACTCTCTTCTTCATAGAAGGCAGTATAAATAGCAGAAAGCACCCATATAAGTATTGTGAAACGATCATCTTTTGAAGTTTTCTTGAAAAGTGAATAGGAGCTATTTACTATCACCGCAACGACGGCAGGGCCTGCGATATAAAAGACTGATTCAATCCAAGGGAGTGAGCCAAATTTAACGTATAAGTAACCAATAGCTAGACACATTAAAAATGAAGGTAAACAAAACAAGAAGCCTATCCAAGCGGCTCCCAGATTTCCATACTTAAGCCAACCTATGTAAATCGCCATTTGCGCAGCTAAAGGGCCAGGAGCTAATTGTGAAAGTGCGAACCCTTCAATATATTCTTCTTTTGTCAGCCATTTCTTTTCCTCGACCAAATCCTCTTCCATCCGTTGAGTCAGTGCCGCAGGCCCTCCAAATCCGGTTGTTCCTAAGTATAGAAAGTAATTTCCGAGGTTTTTTAAAGAAACGTCTAAATTTTCAATTTTCATTTAAAATTCTTTTGTTACAGTTGTAACAACTTTATGGCAAGTCGTAACAATAATCAACCAAGATGCCACAGACAAAAAAATCGACTGTGCGATCTTCTGCCAGATGCGAGTGAGCAATTTAATATTCACTCACACGCAACTGTTTAAAAAAATTACTGACAGTAATAATTAGAGACCGGAGAACCTTGATTCATCGCAATTCCTTGCGGCGTGTATTGATAACAACGAGTGTAGCCATCTTGACCGCGGCCCCATGAATAATATGATGGGCGTGTGCGTTCGCAGCTGTAATTAGATACTGGAGAACCTTCATTCATCGCTACGCCGTAAGGCGTGCGTTGATAACAATAGCCATATCCATTTTGTGCGCGACCCCAGTCAAAATAAGATGGGCGATTTTGTTCACAATTGTAATTCGATACGGGGCTTCCGCCATTTAACACAGCTCCGTTGTTGGCCCATTGATAACAATAACCGAAACCGTTTTGAGCTGTACCCCAATCAAAGTATGATCCGATAGCTTCGGTCACTTGATGTGGATGCATCTGAACTGCTGATTGTGTACCCGTTAGAATTTGCGCGTTAGCTAAAGTTCCTGCTGCGACTAAAACGATAAAGATTAATTTTTTCACTTTCATCTCCCTTGATGGTTTTTATTTCGTATACCTATATGGTTTTACGATTATTAAAAAAACTCAAAGGTTAAAAACATTAGACCGCTTGCAAGGTGCAAAGTGCATCTGCTTTAAGTTTGCGACCACTGCGAGTGGTGTCACTTTGCTTTAAAAGGATTTTCCATTTCGATCGGAATCAAAAAATGTAACATGGCATATTGGCCTTTCATATTCCATGCGCTTTCATCGCCGTAAAACTTTTGTTTGATATAAATATCACCCACACCGCCGACTTCAAGCTGTAGATATTTAGTAAATAGCGGAACTTTGACAAAAACAGTTCCTCTGAGTCCAGGTCTGAAAAAGTGAATCGTTTTTGCTTCGCGGTCATCGTTGTAATTCAGGTAAGTTAGAATTGGCCCGCCCGAAACACCTAAGTCGAAAAACCAAATATTTGCCGAGATCTTCGGAATCCATCCCCAGGTTGCCCCGTAGGCTTGAATGTGATCTTTGCGCGGACTAATAAATAGAGTGTCAGGAATATAAATCGAGGTGATTGCGAATTCATTTAGTTTTAAGGCGTGGTCTCTGGCATCTGCCGGAATCTTTTCTTTGAAACGGTGAATCGTTTCTTTTTCAACCATCGCGCTCAAGTTAAATTGGGTTCCGTAAATTTTAGCGTTCTCGTTGGTGCTGTTTGGGCCAACGTTGTAGACATCGTAGATTTCATATTCAGCAATACCAAAACCGATGTCTACAAAGACTGGAACGTTGTCTGAAGTCTGTGAGCTAGTTTGAGCTTGAACCAACGAAAAAGAACCGATTAAACCAATAAGAACGATTAAAATAATTTTATTCATAGCAGTATTATGATTAGGCTTTTGCTTCGCTAGCAATCTTTTTCATGTAAGCCGAAAATTCAGGATCTTCGCCGTCTAATAGATCAGGCAATGACATGCGAAAATCATTTCGCATCGTCCAGAAGCGAATGTAATCTTCCCATGTTGCCCATAGACGTTGATTTTGTTTCGACATGTCTTCTTCGTAAACTAAGATATAGGCTCGCTCGAATAGCGACACCAGAAGATCAAAAATAATTGTTTTTCTTTCGCGCTGTTCATCAGTCATGTCAGCGTCGCGCACATAACCTGAAATTAATCGCAAATCGGCATTTTTAAGAAGCAGCTGCTGAAACTCAGCATATTCGTCAGCTAAGCGTTGGTATAACTCTTCATCTTCATTTTGGCGCTCTTTACGCTGCTCAAGAAGATAGACGATAATACCAAATGGCAGGGCCACGACGGTTACCACATAGCTAGAGATTTCCCAAAATTCAAGGCTCATTAGATATTCAAAATTCATATATGAAAGCGTAAATGACTTAAAGCTGTGTGCCAAGAAATAAAAAAAGCCCGGTTATACCGAGCTTTTTTCTATTCCGAATTTATCGAGCCTTCTCTATTGAGGGGGTGCGGTTCCGGGGAGATTTTTTAATTCCAATCTAACATAATGTCTTCGGATAATATTCATGACAACGTCCCTCCATATAGTGTTTATCTGCAAGAGTTTCGAACCTCTTAACCCCAGCCTTCAATTCAATGAAGTTACCAGCGGCAGATACTAACTATTCGGACTAAATTGTAATAGCTTAATTAGCCAAATTGAGATTTCAGTTTATTCTCAAGCTGAGACTTGCTAAGTTATTGAAAAGTGCTGACGTTTTTAAGACTAAAATAAATATTTTTTTCAATATTGATTTTGGGCTTTGTTTACAGAATGCCGGCAGGGGGAGTCAGTAATGGTGTGGCAACAAGCAGAAAAAGAAAACTGGTACAAACAGCAAAACATCAAACGTTCGTATCAAGATGAAGTTGTGCGTAAGATTCAAGAATTGAAATCTGACTTTGACATTACCCAGTACGGGGCCCTTTCAGAAAACCCAGAACGTTATCCACTTTTTATCATTTGTTCGAAAAACTTTGCTGCAGCTAAAAAAACAGTCTTAATCACCGGCGGGGTGCATGGTTATGAAACCAGTGGTGTGCACGGGGCTTTGGGTTTTTTAAAAACATTAGCTAAATCTTACGAAAGTAATTTTAATTTTGTCTGTACACCTTGTATTAGCCCGTGGTCTTACGAAACGATCAACCGCTGGAATTCTAAAGCCATTGACCCCAATCGTTCGTTTCGTGAAAATAGCCCCGCTGAAGAGTGCGAGTTATTTTTAAAAGCAACGGCGGGCTTAAATCCATTTATTCATTTTGATTTACATGAAACTACCGATACGGATAATACGATTTTTCGGCCAGCTCTTGAAAATCGTGACGGTATTATTATTCCGTTTTCTGCGATTCCTGATGGATTCTATTTAGTTGGAGACACTGATAACCCGCAGCCCGAATTTCAAAAGGCGATGATCGATGCGGTTCGAAAAGTAACCCATATCGCCCAGCCAGACGAAAGAGGTTTACTTCTTGATGACAAGGTTGAGCAAGAGGGCGTGATTAACTACCCTGTGAAGAAGTTATTCTTATGTGCTGGAACTTTTAGCCCGCAATACTGCACAACGACAGAGGTTTACCCAGATAGCCCCAAGGCGAGTGATGCCATTTGTGTTGCGGCCCAGATTGCTGTGATCAAGGCTGGGTTAGATTTTGTTTATTCTTCGTCGTATTCTTCTTCTTGAGCTGCGGCACGAACACGTTTCTTGGCGTGGACTCCGGCTTTCGCAAGAATTTCTATATAAACTGAGGGTGCGTTTTGTAAGACCACTTCATCGATCGACTTACTAATTTCGTTACTGTGAACTGCCTTGGCAGAAGTATCCTGAGCACCGACTTTGCACTGAAAATCCCAATAGTCTACACCCTCGGGTAGGGTTTTGCGTCGTTCGCGAGCTAGGTATTTATTCACTTCGTATTTGATAGCTTCAACGACGCGGTCTGGTTTTTTATTGGTTTCATGTAGGCTAAAATTTTTTTTCATAGGATTAGAACTTTACCATAAAACTAAGTCTGTAGTATAAATAAAACAATGGAACATAGAATTTACAAAACAAGCTTTGCCAGCGTTTACCCCATGTATGTTCAAAAAGCTGAACGCAAAAATCGCACAAAAGATGAAGTCGATAAAATTATTCTATGGTTAACCGGTTACACTAAGGCTGGCTTAAAGAAGCAGTTAGATCAAGAGACCGATTTTAAAACGTTTTTTGCAAATGCACCTAAAATAAATCCTAAAGCTAAACTGATCACTGGGGTTGTCTGCGGAGTTCGCGTTGAAGATATCAAAGAGCCTTTGATGCGAAAGATTCGCTATTTGGATAAGTTGATCGATGAGCTGGCTAAGGGAAAAGAGCTGGATGTCATTTTAAGGAGTACATAATGAGTTCAAAAGTGGACCAATTTATTAAAAAACTTAAAATTTGGCAGGATGAAGTTGTTCAGCTTCGCGAGATTTTACAATCTACGAAATTAGTTGAAGATTTTAAATGGAATTACCCTTGTTATACTTATAACGAAAGTAATATTGTTATCATTCAGCCGTTTAAATCTTATTTGGGGCTTATGTTTTTTAAAGGCACACTGTTAAAAGACACTAAAAAAGTATTAATCGCTAATGGGCCGAATTCGCAGCACACAAAAAGATTTGAATTCGATTCAGTTGTTGAAATTAAAAAATTAACTCCGACAATTAAAGCTTATGTAAAAGAAGCTATGGCCATTGAAGACTCAGGTCAAAAAGTAGAAGTTAAAAAATCGCCGATTGAAATGCCCGCAGAATTAAAAAAAGCTTTTGCTAAGAATGCTAAACTGAAGAAAGCTTTTAACGAGCTGACTCCTGGGCGTCAAAGAGCTTATCTTTTCTTTTTTGCCGGTGCAAAACAACCTGCAACGCGTGAAGCGCGCATTCAAAAATGTGCATCCAAGATTCTTCAGGGTAAAGGTTTAAATGATTAGGATGTTTTTCACTTTAATCGTGCTAATTCTTGTAATATTAGCGCTGATTTACTTTTATCAATCAAAGCTTCTGTTTTTTCCGACGAAACTGCAAAAAGATTTTACTTTCAAATTTTCGTTTCCACATGAAGAAAAATTTATTTCTTATAACAACGAGATTGTGCATGGGGTAATGTTTAAGGCGGAAAAGCCCAGAGCTCGCATTATCTATTTTCATGGAAACCGTGGATCGCTACAAACTTGGGGACAAGTTGGTGCGGATCTGAGCGATAAATTAAATTCTGATGTTTTAGCTTTAGATTATCCAGGCTATGGCAAATCTACAGGTGGACTACCTTTAAGTGAAAAGGCGTTGTATGAAAGTGCTGATGCAGCTTTCGACGAGTTTATTGCGACAACGGATAAAACACTTCCCATAATTGTTTACGGACGTAGTCTTGGATCTGCTGTGGCATCGTATTTAGCGGCAAACAAAACTGTACAAGCTTTGATCTTAGAGACCCCGTACACGAGTATGAAGGCTATGGCCAGTCATGTGTTTCCGTATTTGCCCTCATTTTTAGGCCGTTATGATTTGGATAACGTAAAAAATATCAAAAAATTAAATATTCCCATTTTAATTCTGCATGGCACTCAGGATGCGGTTGTTCCGTTCACGCAAGGAAACGCATTGGCGACGCAAAAATCGAATGTTGAATTTGTTTCTATCGAAGGTGGAGGTCATAATGATTTATCCACTTTTCCATTATACTGGAACGCAATAGAAAAATTTGTAGCCAAAATTTCTTTGTAATTAGATAATGATTAAATGAAAAACATCATTTCTTTTTTGTTACTTTCTGTTCTTATTCAGTCTTACGCTTATTCAAGTGACCAATCGAAATTCCGCCAGGAATGTGCACTGACGTCTCAAGAGTTTAAAGCAAAGCTTCCAGAAAATTACACAACAGTCTGGTGCGCTAATGATAAAAGAAAAGATTTTGGTGAAATGGGTTCTGATGTTATTCACGCCATGGCCGTAGCGGCTTTTCGTGAAAAACGCATGGATCGCAGAGTGGCTGCGATAAATCTTCTTGAAAAATATGAATGTAAAGACAAAGTCGAATGTAAAGAATTTCACCATTTGTTAGACTGGGGAATTAAATCTGGTCATCCCGCAAAATACAATAAAGCGTTGGCAAAACGTGCTGAAGTTCTGCGTGAAAAGGTTTCGAAAAAGTTAGAAGCTTTATAAATCAAAAAACTTTAAGATCTCTGGCGAACGGTTCATCGTATCTTCATGGCCGGTTTTAATCAGTGAGCTGAGATACTCTGGTTCAAAGGCAAGATAACTTAAAAGATCAGCGCCTTTATTTTCTGAAACGCCAATTCCGCGCAGCAGATACGCAAATGTTGTTGGCATTCGCGAAAGTTCACTCGCGGGTGGACGCACAAGTTCATTCTGCGGGGCCAAATGTAAAATAGGAATTTCTCTAAGCTTGTCAGGCTGACTGGCTTTGGCTTCTGGGCTCATAACGGCGACACCGCGATTGACTCTGGCTATGCGTTCAAGATCGCCATCCAGTGAATCTAAAAAAAGGCCGCTCAGTATTGTACCTAAGATTTCTCCTAAGGTAATACCATCACTTGCCGGGCGAGGTATCGGTTGGCTTGGCGTTGTTCGGCGATTACCTATGACAAGCAATTTGTCTGCGCCTAAGTGAATGGCCGAGCTTAAAGGGCTATTTAACCGAACCACCCCATCACCGAAATAAGATTCACCGATGCGAACAGGTGGAAAAAAAACAGGTAAAGCTGCCGAGGCCATGACATGCTCGGGCCCAATTTCTGTTCGCAAGCTTTTTCGATTGAGGATGTTCCAATCTTTAATATCTTCGTGACCATTATAAAAGGCTATAGACTGGCCGCTGCGATAGTCAGTTGCGCAAACACAAATCGCATGAAAAAGATTATTTCGGATATTTTCATTAAGCGCTTCGAAATTAATTTTATTCTGAATAAGTTCTGCCAAAGGTGTTGTATCAAGCAAGTAGGTGATTTGATTTTTTTTAAGACCGCCCGAGCTGCGGTCGCGCAGCCAGCGATAGGCGATTTTACTCAGTGAAATGGGCCCTACTTTGAAAACGCTATCTGCGGTTAATGATGACCAGGTTTCGACCATGCGTCGCGTGACGGCTTCAAAATTTTCGCTTTGGCTGGCTAACCAAGTTCCATTTAATGCCCCAGCAGAAAACCCCGAAATGATGGCAAAAGGGTTTTTTTCAAAACCCGTAATTTCAGCAATCGCACGCAGCACACCCACTTGATAGGCCGCTCGCGCTCCGCCACCTGTAAGAACTAACGCCAATTTTTTTTCATTTATAGGGTTCACGTTATATAAAGAAGCAACAGGCATACCAGTATGCACTCGGTCATTAGATAGCATCACTGTCAAAAAGTTTAACGATTGCTAGCGTCACATTGTCTGATATTTGGCCAGTGTTCTGTCGTCAATTCGAATAACGCCTGTTTAGACTGAGCACCCGTTTGCAAGACTGGTATTCATGAATAAATTATTACTTGGACTATTAGTTTTCACAGCTCTTAATTCTCAAGCATTTACCGAACAAGTGTTCATCAAAGATGGTGACCAAGTGATTGTAAAAATTGAAAACTGCGCCGAAGGCACGACTCCCACTCTGACTTTAAAAAAAGACAGAGTTATCGGTCAGTGCGTGGCTGATGTGATCTTCTGCGAAGCCAAGATCGGAAATCTTATTCCTGATAAGTGGGTTACCAGTTATTATAAATACACTAAAAATGCATCGGGTATGTCAAAGAAAGAACTCATTAAAAAAGCCCGTCCAGAGCATGTGTATGCCCCTGCGGTTTATGCTGATGTTGAGCATGAATTGAAACAATTAATTAAGCAGGGTTTTTGCAGCAAAGGGATTTATAAAAAATCTTCATTAGCAGGGCACACCACTGAAGTGATCGTTGAACAGTAAATTACCGGCTCATCTTTAAGTAGTCAGGGTTTGAACAAAAGTCTGCACCTTTGCCGCTAGCCACGAACAATTCGCGAATCTGCGTATTTTTTTTGGCTAAAAAATTGATATATCCCGGTGATCCCAGCACGCGAAATTCTTCTGTGATGGTTCCGCCGATTTCGCTTAAATTTGTTTGGTGATAAATCAAGTGTTCAGGAAAACTTAATTTGTAAGACGAATCAATTTTTTGCTGTAATAATTTAGTGCGTTTTATTTTTACAGCTTTGCCGGCTGCAGTTGCAGGAGCTGTAAACGGAGCGATCACAAAAGACCGGGCTATCGATAAAACATCTTTTTCAGTTCCATCAATGTCAGCCGCCGTAGCTGAAGCATAAAAATCAAAATCATGAGCTGATAATCTTAATCCTGCTTTTTCGCGCTTTTCTACATAATTAACTAAGGCATTATACGGTGGGTTTAATCCTGCATTGTAAGCGGCTAAGGCTAAAGCTTCGGTTAAGTTATCGATGTTAATATTATGAAATCCTAATTGCTTCATGCGTGCTTCTAATTTTGCAGTTTCAATTCTTAATTTCATTTCTTTGTAGTTTTGTTTGTTCAGAATTGCTGAATAAACAAAACTGCGTAATGGGTTCTCGACCGGATAAATAAATTCACAACGTTCAGCTTTTTGTGCACTAGCCATAGTTAATAAACTTAAGTGTTTTATTAACCGGGCACAGGCTGGGTTTGTTACGGCGTCTCGTCTAACTTCTTCGATGTAGGCATCATATTCTTTATTAACCAGTTCAATTCCAGTTATTGTGAATTGAGCAACGCCTGCATCAAAACCTTTTCCGAGCGTATTAATCGTAAATCCGCTTTCGTTAAAAAGTTTTGGCATAATATTTTTGGGATTAAATCCGAAGCATTGCAAAACATCGATGTAAGAATTGTAAGTCGTATTTACCAAATTTTTTGAAACGCACGGCTTATTACCACCGGCAATGGGTAAACTTTTTAAGCCGCCCGGACATTTTCCGTAACTGACGCTTTTAAAATTAGTCGCGTTCATAGTGTAAGTTAGACACTGCCGAGGCAGCGCCGTTGATTCAGTACGTTCTTCGCGTAATTCTTTGAGAGCAGCAGTTTGTGAAATAATTTTTTCAACTGACAGACGTGCAGTGCCGCAGGTTGCTGTGTTTTCATATTTTAGTAATACGTCATCAACAGGTGTTTCAACTTCTGCAGTTAACTTCGCTTCGTCTTGGGCAATTTGTTCCGGAGTTAATACGAAAGCTTGGCGAGTTGATTCGTTAGCTGATTCTTGTCTCCACTGGGTGTCGATCTCATCCAGTTCTTGTTCAATCATTTGATCGCTCAGCTGAGCACTGTAAGAATTTAACTCGTAAGAATAAAGACTTGCCGCTGCCATTGAAGATAAATCAGTTTCTTGGGTTTGCGTTATGTGAAATACTGAAAACGCTGCGCCAAAGAAGAATACAAATACTAAAGCAGGGGTTAAAAATCGCATAGGTCTCCAATAAAAATGGGTTACTTTTATTATAGACTTTCAAGGCGATAAAAACAGAGACCGGCTTAAAACTAAGCCCTAAGTATTGCTCCTAGACCCGTTTTCCGTTAGCCTAATAAGATAAAAGGGGAATCCTATGAAACACACAGGTGGCTGCCATTGCGGTAAAGTTAAATTTGAAGTTGAAATGGAAATCGGGAAACCGATTGCTTGTAACTGTTCAATTTGTCAGAAAAAAGGAACATTGTTATCGTTTGCACCTGCGGCTCAGTTTAAACTACTTCAAGGTGAAGACTCCTTAAGTAATTACCAATTTAATAAAAATGTAATTCATCATCTTTTTTGCAAAAACTGCGGTGTAACTTCTTTTGCCAAAGGCACAGCTCCTGATGGTTCAGATGTAAGAGCCATCAATGTTCGTTGTCTTGATGGCGTTGATATCGAAAAACTGGAATTGATCAAATACGATGGACGCTCAATTTAGCGGATTTTCAGAGTGAAAGGCGCAAACCCACTTATCGCCTTCGCGAATCCAAGTAGATACATCTAACATTTTCATGCCTTTCATTTCGGTTGAATAAGAAATGAGGGCTGTGTTTTCATTTAAAATATCAATGTGTGGGTCTTTGATCTCGACATCTTTATATTGATAACCCTGATTAGCTTGCATCATTTCGCGGTATTGATCCTTATTAATTCGGTGTGCGCCTGTTGGGCCAGCGACAGTGCAGGGAAATTTTGTCAGTGCGACGGCGGTATCTACGTCATCATTTTTCATGGCATCCCAGTATTTTTTTTCTAATTTGAAGATGTCTTGTTTGGTTGGAGCGGAATTCATAAATCCTCCTTAGTCTTTCAAGTGAAGTGCAAATAAAAGACCGGGGAGAGCTGCCCCAAACATTTTGCATTCACCTTAAATAGCGATTATCGTTAGGCATGGCTTCTGCATTTTCACATATCATTATACCTATCGCTTTAAAAATTGCCGGTAGAAAAAACAGCATACCTTGGAGACTTTTGTTTCTGGGAATGTTCTTATCTGTGGCTCCAGACTTTGATTCGATCGCTTTTAAATTCGGAATTCCTTATGAATCTCAGTGGGGTCACCGGGGTTTTACTCATTCTATCGTCTTTGCGATTGTTGTAGCGCTAGTGTGTTCACGCTTTAGCAAATCATTTTTAGCTAAGCCTAAAACAGTATTTCTATTTTCATTTTTATCTATGCTTTCACATTCTTTGTTAGATGCGCTGACTAATGGTGGATTGGGCGTAGCACTTTTTTGGCCATTTGATTCGGAACGCTATTTTTTACCGTGGCGGGTGATCGAAGTGTCTCCGATTAGTATTTCAAGATTTTTTACTGAAAGAAGCCTTTCTGTCTTGAGTTCAGAATTTATCTATATTTGGCTACCTTGTTTAAGTGCTGCCGGTCTATTATGTTTATTACGAGGTAGAAGTAATGCCCGCTAGAACTTATCGTTATAATTCAGAATGGATGCCGAAAGGTTTTCAGCATGATTTTGATGCGCATATTTATTTTTCTTTTGCACAATTAGAATTTGTTAAATCATTACATGAAAAGATTGGTGCTGCTTTTAATCACAGCGAAATTTTTGTCGGTGATATTATCCCTGAACCTATTGGTCCACACACGTTACCGATGTTAGAAGTGAATTTTTCACGGGCTCAATATGAAAAATTTGTAACCTGGTTGCAACATGAACGCGGTTCATTAAATGTTTTAGTGCATCCACAAAGCGGCGATGACTATGACGATCACACAAATGGTGCGGTTTGGTTAGGAACGCCCGTAGATATTAAACTGGAAGTGTTTAAATGAGAAAAGAGCAATAAATGGATGAATCAGATTTTGAAGGCACCTTAGTTTTAGAAAAACTTGCAGCAATTGATAAAGTCGATGCCTTTATGGAAGCGGTTGATTCAGATGATTTTGATCGCGCAAAGTTATTAATGAAAAAAGCTAAAGTTGACTCTGAAACTATCGCTGTAGTTTTAAAGAAAATGCTGGCTGCCGAATAGCACATATATTGCATTAACAATCCTATTCAATTTACGAAAGGATACAGTTATGCAAGAAAGCACAACGCAGAATAGCCAAGGGACAAAACAGAACCTTAATGTAGAAAAATACCCTCTGGTTCAGTTAACGCGAAAATTTGCCGCACCGGTTGACCGTGTTTGGCAAGCTTGGACTATGCCAGAACTTGTTAAACAATGGTGGGGCCCAGAAAACTATTCATGTCCTGAAGCAAAAATCGATTTACGCAAAGGTGGAAAAATGCTTCTTGCGATGAAGGGCCCTGATGAGAAAATCGTCTATAGCGGCGGCACAATTGAAGAACTTATTCCTGAGACAAAGCTCGTAACAACAGATCAGTTTATGGATAAAGACGGCAATGTCATGTCTGCTAAAGATTATGGTATGCCTGGTGACTGGCCTGAAGATGGCAGTCGTATCACTGTTGAATTTAGCAGTTTAGGTACAGACGAATCACAAATTCAGATTGTTCATGAAGGCATTCCCAAAGACATGCACGATGACTGTGTGGATGGCTGGTCTTCTTCAATTGATAAATTACAAAGATTGGTTGAGCGCTCTTAGAAAGTATATTGCATGGTTGCTGAACAACGACTTCGGTTAATAATGAGTTTTCAAATTCTACTTTTTATTATGGGGGCTTTATCACATGCTGGTTATTTGCCATTTAGCTATGTGCACTTTCAGGCTCGCCTAGCCGAGTCGGTGATCGCCGTGCTTCTGACTATTGGCTTGGCATCTACGTTCACTCAAAAAACCTGGAAGTATAAACTGACGACGGCCACCCAAGTTTTATCGTTATTCGCGACCTTGGTGGGCGTAGTCATGATTAGTATTGGCGTGGGGCCGCAGACGAATTTTGATTACGGCCTTCATGCTGTTATGATTATTCTATTTTTAGTGGCTTTGAAAATGTTAGTTCAGCCGAATCGCATAGCTCTTAGATAACAACGCGCTGTTAAAGATTTAACAAATTTTGTGTTGTTCGATACGCTAATCCCTTGTCTGGAGGGGTTTATGTCGTTTTTCATTGTGTTACTTCTTTCTGTGCCATCGTGGGCCATTAGCCTTGATGAGGCCGTGCAATCGTCATTACAAAAAAATGAATTTGTTTCGCAAAGCCGGTCGCAAGTAAAACAATCTGAAGAAGCCGTTGATCAAATTCGTGGAAATATCTTTCCAACGATTTCGTTAAATGCATCTTACTTGCGCCAACCGCGTTTGGCAGATCCGATTGCTGCAGCCATTTTTCCTGAAGAGCAGACGACAACCAACATTGAGTTAACACAACCGCTATTTCGTGGCTTTCGTGAATTTGCAGCCCTTGATCGACAAAAAGATCTGCGATCAGCGCAAAAAAATACTCATCTTGTTCAAATGATGGATATCTATCAACAAGTGGCCGCAAGTTATTTAGATGTGTTATCACTGCAGCAAGATATTCGTAATCTTGAAGCTCAGCAAAAAATTTATAAAGATCGTGTGCGAGATTTGCAAGGCCGCGCCCGTCGTGGAGAATCAAGTTCTACAGAAACTCTGACAGCGCAATCTACAGCAGCTGCTTTAGATGCTGAATACCAAATTCAAAATTCTAGATTGCGTGCCGCTCGCGAAAACTTTTCGTTACTTACCGGACTACCAGCTGAAACAGAAGTCACTGATCTTCCTGAAAATGAAACCAGACAATTGCTAAAACCTCTTGAAGATTATTTAAGTCGTATTGAAGACCGACCTGATATGAAAGCTTCTAAAATGATGGCCTCAGCTGCAGATGAAGAGGTTTCAATTGCCAAAGGTGCACACTGGCCAACGATTGATTTAACCGGCAATTATTATTTTACGCGCCCTGAAGGTTTTAGTGAAGATCTTGATTGGGATGTGCAATTGCGTGCGACACTTCCGCTTTTTGAAGGCGGAGTCACACAATCTAAAGTGCGCATGGCTGTATTACAGCGTTCAGAAAAAGACCTAGCCGCAAATCAAATGCGCCGTAAAGCAGAAGCCGAAATTAAATCACTGTTTGATGCACTAAGAATGAGAGTCGATCAGTTAAAAGCTTTAAAACTTGCGTCTGATTTATCAGAAAAAAATTATCAATTGTTACTTCGTGATTCGCGCCGTGGTTTAGCCAGAAGCCTTGATGTGCAAATGGGTTTAACTGAATACCGTTTGGCAAAACGCAATTACGATCAGGCTCGCTATCAAGCGCGCTTAGAGCGTATTCGTTTAGATTTAGCTTCGGCACAAATTCCATCTATTTTAAGTAAGGAAATGTAGTCATGACTCTTTCAGATTTATCGATTAAAAGACCAGTTTTTGCATGGATGTTGATGTTTGGTTTGATTGTCTTCGGGGCGATTAGCTTTACGCGTATGGGTGTCAGCGACATGCCCGATGTTGAATTTCCGATTATTGCCTTAACCGCAAGATACGAAGGAGCTGCTCCTGAAGTTATTGAAGCTGATGTGGTTGATCCGTTAGAAGACGTGCTGATCAGCATTCAAGGCATCAAAAATATTACCTCTAAGTCACGCGTTGGTGTGGCTGAAATCACTTTAGAATTTGATTTAAACCGCGATATCGATGCCGCCTTTCAAGATGTGCAGGCAAAAATTTCGCAAGCCCAAGAAATGCTTCCGCCGGCAATGGAACCCATTACGGCGATGAAAATTGCGATCTCTGAATTTCCGATCATGTGGATTTCAGTGACCAGCGATAAGATGAAATTAAATGATCTGATGGTGTTTGTTAAAAATGATATTCGTGACCGCATCACCACTGTGCCTGGGGTGGGAAATTTGTGGATGCCAGGTTATTTAGAACCAAACTTACGTGTCTGGGTTGATAACAAGGCACTACAGCAATATGCACTTTCAATTAACGATGTGGTTGAAAATATTCAAAATGAACATCGCGAACCGCCATCAGGACGAACTGAATATAATAAAAAAGAATACAGTCTGCGTACGCTGGGCGAAGAAAAAGATGTCACCAAGTTTTCTAATATTTTACTGAACTCTCGTGGTGGTGGGCCCAATTTTAATCCGGTACCACTTTCAAGGGTAGCGCGGGTTGAAGAAGGCACGGTCGATGTTTTGCAATTTGCCCGCACCAATGGTGCGCCCGCAGTGGGTTTAGGGGTTGTTAAACAGCGCGGAGCCAATGCAGTCACTGTGGCCAGGGGGGTGAAAGAACGTATTGCTGAAATTCAAAAAACCCTGCCTGAAGGCACAAACATCGTTGTCAACTTTGACGGAACCAAATTCGTTGAAGAATCAGTTTTTGAATTAATATTAACTTTAGGGTTAGCAGCATTGTTAACTTCACTGGTGTGTTGGGTATTTATCGGTTCGTGGTCTTCAACGATCAATGTCTTACTGGCTATTCCGACTTCAGTGCTTGGAAGTTTTATTATTCTTAATTATTTAAATTTCACGTTAAATATTTTTACACTTTTGGGTTTAAGTTTAGCGATTGGTATTGTCGTCGATGATGCGATCATGGTCTTAGAAAATATTATTCGTCACCGCGAAAAAGGCAAAGGGCGCAAAGAAGCCGCTATTTTCGGGGCGCGTGAAATTACTTTTGCTGCGGTTGCAGCTTCTGTATCGTTAATCGCGATTTTTTTACCGATTGCTTTTATGGAAGGTATTGTCGGGCGTTTTTTATTTGAATTCGGTGTTACCCTAAGTGCTGCCGTGATGATTTCATTACTTGAAGCTTTAACACTGACACCGATGCGTGCTTCGCAATTTAAAGGCAGCATTGAGCGCACTTCTAAATTTGGTCATCTGTTTGAAGCCAAGTTTCTTCGCTTACGTGATTTTTATCATCGCACCTTAGAATATTCGTTAAATCACCGCTGGAAAGTCATCGGCGGGTCAGTTGTATTTTTTGTTCTAAGCTTTGGTTCAGCTGCTTTCTTAAAAGGTGAATTTCAACCAGCACAAGATCAAAGTATGTTAATGATCCAAATCACCAACCCTCCAGGATCAGCGATCACTTTAACTGACGAGCGCGCAAAATTGATTGAAGACTACCTAAAAAATCGCAGTGAAGTGAATTCTTACTTCGTGGCAGCCGGGGGCTTTACCGGTGGTGAAACTAATGCAGCGATTGTCTTCGTAGAATTAAAACCGAAAGGCCAGCGCGGGATTGATCCAGAAAAGAAAAAAGAATTAAGCCAACAAGAATTAATCGAAATCGTGCGTGAATATTTAGTTAAAGCATTACCTGATGCAAAACCACAGGTACAAGATCCATCAACCCAAGGTTTTGGCGGTGGTGGCGGCAGTGGTTATCCGGTTGAATTTACGATTCAAGGACCAAACTGGAATGAACTTGGTAAAATGGCTGAACAAATCATTAAAGAGGTCACTGATAAAAAAGTGATGACTGACGTAAATTCAGATTTATTAACTGGCGCTCCTGAAATGCATATTATCCCGAATCGGCAAAAAGCCTCAGACCGCGGTGTTGCAGTAACGGCAGTTGGTATGGCGGTAAACGCTGGATTAGGCGGAGCCATTGCCGGTTCGATTGAAAAAGCCGGGCATCGTTATGATATCAGAGTAAAACTTGAAGAAGATGGTAAGTCGCCGAAAGATCGCATTATGTCATTGTATGTGCGTAATAATCGCGGTGAGTTGGTTCCAATTTCTTCTGTGGTAGAAATAAAAGAAGAAACTGTGGCCTCTTCGATTTCTAGAAAAAACCGTGAGCGCGCGATCACTATTTTTGGTAACGTCGGTACCGGCTTAAGTCAGCAAGAGACCTTAACGAAAGCTGAAGAGATCGCAAAAGCTGCGCTAAAAGAAGGTTACACGTTTAACTTGAGTGGTTCTGCCGAAGAGTTTATGAAAAGTTTTATCGGCCTAGTCGTCACGCTGGTCTTAGGATTTCTAGTGGCCTACATGGTGTTAGCTTCGCAGTTTAATAGTTTTATTGATCCGATCACGGTGTTTGTGGCGTTGCCGTTCAGTTTTTCAGGAGCGTTTATCGCCTTACTAATGGGCGGGCAGACGCTGAACTTATTTAGTATGATTGGTTTTATTTTATTAATGGGTATCGTGAAAAAGAATTCGATTCTATTAGTGGATTTTACAAATCAAATGCGTGAAGGTGGCAGTGATGTGAAATCTGCATTACTTGAAGCATGTCCGAACAGACTGCGTCCGATTTTAATGACATCAATTGCTACTATTGCCGGTGCCATTCCAGCAGCGATGAGTTTTGGTCCTGGTGCTGAAGCCCGTCAGCCGATGGCGATTGCGGTCATTGGTGGAGTATTGGTTTCAACGTTATTAACATTGTATGTGGTGCCGAGTGTTTACAGCATGCTTTCGCGATTTAGTCATTCGCACCGTGAAGATTCGTAAGAAGTTCCATTATTATGGAGCGCTTTTAGTGTTTCAAACTTAGAAACTTCTTATGCAAGATAGTCGCTGACCCCGTTTGACCGCATACTGAATAAGTCATCGGGGGATGTTTATGCGCAAAACGAGTGTTTTGATCACTTTACTTTTATGTTTTGTTCTTTTTCAAAATTTTACATCAGCTCCTGGAACTCACAAAGTCATTGGCCGGATTGATTCAGTTTCGTCTGCTGCTGATGGCTCAACAGTTATTTCTGGTTGGACTTGTGATTCTGGCAAATCAAATTCAATTAATGCGCATCTTTATATAGGCGGTGCTGCGGGTGCGGGTGGTGTCTATGTAAAATCTATTACAGCTGCATTGCGATCAGAACCGGCAGTGGGTAAGGCGTGTAACGATGTTACCAATTCACCGCATAGATTTAAATTTGAAATGCCTTATGAATTTTCAGAAAAATATGCTGGCCAAAAAATTTATGTGCATGGAATTTCAGTATCAGGTGGTAGAAATCTTTTTATTGGCCGCTCAGGCGAATTCGTAGTTCCTAAACCGCATAGCCAAATTGTTGGTTTTATAGATGGTATTATTCTTAATCCACAAAAAAACGGTTATCTTATTCGTGGCTGGGCCTGCCAAGCAGGCGCTGAACAATCAGTTTCGGTGCATGCGTATTTTGGTCTTCCCGCAGGACAAGGTGTGGTTGCAAAAATGGCCATCGCCGATTTAGCCAGTACTTCAGCTATTGCAGAAAAATGTCAGACTACATTAAAAAAACATACATTTAGTATTCCTTTAAGTTTACGCGAATATAATCGTTACGCCGGACAAAAACTTTATGTTTACGGAATTTCAACATTAGCAGGGGGAGCGAACCGTCAACTGGCGCGTTCTGGTCTGCATGCACCTAATGAACCATCTTTTGATGAAGTGTCTTGTGAAAATTGGGATGGCGTTGTTGATAGAAATATTCGCCTGGCTGCAGGCTGCGCTTTTAAAGGCCAGGTTTTATTTAAAGGCCCTGATCATACTCTGGATTGTAATAATGCAAGCATCAGTAACAACGACACTGTAGTCTCAGGAACCATCGGGCAAGGCATTGGATTATATCCGGCAAAATCGGCTTGTGAAAGTGCAGCGATTGCGACTGATGTTGCCTATCAATATTTTGAAGATCCCCGTGTCGATGGCAGCGTGGTTAAAAATTGCAATGTCAGTGGGTTTAAATTTGGTGTCTACTTTAGACGTCAAGTGTGGATTAAATCTAAAGTCAGCGGCAGTTGTGTGCTTTTAGGCGAATTTAATTCTGCCGATTCAAGAAAAGGCACATTTATTGATGTTGATTTCTACCTCGGTGGCCGTAATAAAAGATCAGCTTTTAATCCCAGCTTTATCACACTTCGTAATGTGAATGTGTCGAATTCAAAAACGGATGGAATTTTTGTGAATGAATACGCGACGAATTGGTTAATCGAACAAAGTTCAGCAATAGGAAATTCAGTTGGGCTTTATCTTGAAAGAGAAAGCGTCGGCACAAAAATCTATAATTCAGTCATTAAAGATAACCGTCATGTCGGAATTGCCATCGATGCTTCGGCAAAAAACATGATTGATCGAAATGTGATTGATCATAATGGTTATGCGGGTATTTCGCTGTATAAAAACTGTGGCGAAGCTAATGGTGTTCCGCGCTACCTACATGCAAATCATAACGTCATCAAACGCAACAGCATTAAAAATCATTCTTCTGGGTTTGGTCTGACAACATTAACAACAAACTATTTAAAAAGTTCTGATATTAACAGAGCAGGCGTGGGTATTTGGATCGCCTCGCGCCAAAGTATGACTTCTGAATCTATTTTAAAGGCTTATCCTAATGCCACAAAAGCCTGTGTTGATAGCCCAGTGATGGTTTCTGGAAGTGAAGTTTATAAAGATTATTCAGCTCACAATATTATTCAGCAAAATGACATGTCAGATAACCGACTGGCCAATATTATTGTCGAAGATGACAATAATAGTATTCAGAACAATAAGTTTTTTACGACAGGGTCTATTTCAACATATGCAGATGTCATTCTGGGGCCTGTAAATGGAAGTATTATTTCAGAAAATATTTCGACATCACAGAATATTAAGGGAAGTGTGTTTCACTTTGGTGAATAATAAAACTATAGTTCTTCAGCAAAGACTTTTTCTGTGATTTTCCAGAACTTATCTTGTTTTCTGGCGATCACAAACGCAGGTAGGCGAAATAACTTTTGATATTTTACGACATCCATCGGATTTGTAAATTCATCGGCTAGTTCTGGGCGTCGTAAATGCGAACGTAAAAAATTAATATTAAATTTCTTAAGCGAAGTCGGATTACTAAAAAAATGGGCTTCGCTGATATATTGTGAATCCAGATCGTAATATCTGATTTCTAGATACGGATTAGAATTTTTATCTTTACGCTCTTCAAATGAAATGCGGTCTGGCGTCAGCACATGCGCATTTTTAGAAAGTCTGGCTTGTTTTAATTTTGCATCAGCATCAATAAGTACAGCTTTACAGTTATCACAAGCTTTAGCGGTGATATCGTTTTCACCACCACAGCTATGACAAATCTTAGATCTAAATCTGTACCCACACGGAACAATTTTAAAAGTATCGGGATCTTGTTTGGCGCCACGGCATTTTCTGCCGAAGTGTTCATACACAATGCCATCATTATCTGCATAACCCCAGAAATCATTCACATGATCACACACCGGGCAAGGCACTTGTACAGCGACAGTATCTTTAGCAGGGCGTTTATCGCTGATTTCAGGAGTAAAGATATCATGGCCCATGCCAGTATAATCTAGGATATAACAATCTTTTTTATCATCTGATAAGCGCAAGCCACGGCCGACAATTTGTTGGTATAAACTATTTGATTCTGTCGGGCGAAGAATCGCGATGACATCCACATGAGGGGCATCAAAACCTGTCGTTAATACTGAAACATTCACTAGGTATTTAAATTTTTTCTTTTTGAAATCATTAATGATGTCGTTACGTTCGCTCATTTCAGTATCGCCAATAACCATGCGGGCATCACCCTTAGGTAAATAGCTCATGATTTCTTCAGCATGTTTAATTGTGCTGCTAAAAATCATCACACCTTTACGGTTATATTTTTCAGTGATGTCGATAATATTTTTAATAATTAAGGGCGTCAGGCGCTTTTGGCTATTTAAAATTTCTTCGATTTCAGCTGTGGTGTAGGAGCGATTTTTTTCGGTTAATTCAGAAAAATCATAACAAGTAACCGGAATATCCACTTTTACCGGCTGGGTAAGAAATTTATTTTTAATCATGTACGACAGCGGCAGCTCGAACACACACTGTTTAAAAAAGCGATTTTTTTCGGTTTTAAGTTCACCTAGATTTGAATATTCGTAAATCCAGCCTACACCTAAGCGATACGGCGTGGCTGTGAGCCCTAAAATACAAAGTTCGGGGTTACGCTCTAGCAGCTTGCTGATAACACTTTGATATTGCGTTGAACCTTCTTCATCGACCCGGTGACATTCATCAATGACTAATAATGAAAAATTCTCGAAAAAATTATCTGGCGCACGTGCTACCGATTGTACGCTGCCAAAAATGGCTTTGTGATCCCAGTCTTTTTTGCCAAGACTTGCAGAAAAAATTCCGGCAGATAAGCCGTAGCTTTTATATTTTTCATAGTTTTGTTCAACCAGTTCTTTAACGTGCGCTAAAACTAAGACGCGGCCTTTGGCAATGCGCGCAAGTTCTGCGATAACTAAACTTTTACCGGCGCCCGTAGGCAAGACGATAACAGCAGGCACGCGTTTTTTTTGAAAAAACTTAATCGTGTTATTTACAGCCTGTTGTTGGTAATCGCGTAGCTTATACATTTCAAGGCAGTATAACCTTGATTAATTAAAATGGCACTTCGATTTTATAAACATAGGATTTTTTTGGCGGACCGTACGAGATGACAACATCTTGAACGCCGGTATTAATAGCGCCGATTTTTTCCATCGCCTTTTGTGAGCGTTTATTGTTTAAACCGACTTGAAAATAAGTGGTTTTTACAAATTGTAAAGCGTAATTAACCACTAATTTTTTAAGCTCTTTATTGAAATTTCCGCCCCAGTATTTTCTGGTCATAAACGTATAACCGATGATCACTGAAGAGTCTTCTTTTGCATAATCATAAAAGCGGGTAGTTCCGATTATTTCATGGGTCGTGTGATCTATAATAACTAACGCACCTTTTGATTCCAGGGCTTCATTAAAAAAAGGTTTAAACACTTCTGCTTTATAGCGATCTGATTGTGGGTGTTGCTCCCAAATCAGCGGATCAGATGCAGCTTTTAATAAATTATCGTAGTCTGCTTGTTGAAGTGGGCGCAGTTCAAGGCGTTCGCTGATTAAAGTGGGTTGCAGATTCATAATTTTTTATCTTTCTTTAAAGATTGAATAATGCGATCAAGTGTAGCTAAAAATTTTGACCGGGCTTGTTTATCCATCGGAGCAGGTCCACCACGCACTTCGCCCATGTGCCGAAGATTTTGCATCAGTTCTCGGCTAGCAACGGCAGATCCTATATTGTCTTCGGTAAATTCATCACCTTTATGCCCTAGCACGCGGGCTAATTTTTTTACACAGCGTTCAGCTAATAAAATATCTGCCGTTACCACAATATCAAAAGCTTGGCATTGCTCGACGATCCAATCATCGGCGGCATCAAAATTACCTTTAACGACAATCATTTCTAAAAGTGGATTTAATGGCAGATTTAAGGGTTTATTGGCAACAAGCACAACATTAAGCTGATAGCGCTCGGCCACGCGATAGACTTCTTCTTTCACGGGACAACCATCAGCATCTATAAATATTTTCGCCATGGGCTTATGCTACACTTAACAGCGCCAATAAATCAATGCGGATGCATGCTTCCTGATGGGTGCATTCGGGTCAGCGGGTGGCTGATCGAGGTTTGTAATGAATCACTGAGATAGATTTTACATTTAACGATATAGGTTTCGCTCATGCGTTCAAGTTCTGATCGAAGAAACAATTTTTCAGCTAGCGGAAAAATCTGGTGTTCTTCTTCATGAATATGGTTTTTAACAAGGCTTGCAACAACTCTTGCTTTGGCTTCGATTTCTTCGTTCCATGAATCGCGATAGCCCATTTCTAAGAGTTCGCGTTCCATGCGAAAAGCCACATCATGTTCATCCTGAGCAGAAAAACCCGCTAGGCGCGCATCTTTATCGGCATGATCACGAAGGGCGGGATATAATACTTCTTCTTCGGCTTTGCCGTGCATTTCAAGTAATCTAAAAAAACGAAACAAATGATCTTGTTTTTCAACATCCGTTGCCGCTTTATTCATTAGAACATCAATAGATTGTTCAATAAAGTCGTGATGTCTTTCCATAAGCGGAATAAATTCCATTTCATCAATAAGGGCTTCATCTAAGCCTAACTGCACATCTTCTAATGGCAGGGCTTCATGCGGAACAATAGATTTAAAAAAGTCTTCGATAACATTAGCCATAAAATTCTCCTTTTATGCGCGTGGCATCGTAGGTAATGGGTACCTAGAAGAATAAATGCAATCCATTCGCCACAGGGCAAATTGGTACTTAGCTGCTGCTTCTTAAGTATTTTTAACCGCATCACCGATCGCATAGTAATTACCGCCGGCGATGTGATGGATGCTTCTTAAATTTGGGTCTGCGGTTTCAAAATGCCAACGACCATCTTTGCAAACGCGTGTGTCGGCCCAAGCTGCGATAATTTCTACAACGAATAGATCATAAGTGTTTTGTATATGGGGTTCTGGAATCACTTTGCAAGCAAGCCAAGCCGTACATCCTGCTACAAAGGGTAAATCAAAACCGTCGATATTAAATAATTCAACGCCAGCTTTTTTTAATTTGTCGGCATCATCAGCTAAACTATGACTGCCCACCGCCGTAGTCAGTTGAGCTTGTGCAACCGTAGGCACTTGAATACATAAGTAACCAGTTTTATCGACAAATTCGCGTGTCTTAGTTTCGCTATCAATAACCACAGTTAATTTCGGTGGGGTAAAATCTAAAGCACAGGCCCAGGCTGCGGCCATTACGTTATCCACACCCTCAAAGCGTGAAGACACTAAAACGGTCGGGCCATGATTAATTAAACGGTAAGCTTTAGCTAACTCGACTTCAGCCAGATATGGGTTCATGAAAACTCCTTGAGAAAACCAGATTTCTAGTCCAGCGTAGCCGCACTTTTTCATCAAGTCACTTGCCTATGACAGAGCTCATCAATAGACTTTCTTTCACACCATTTGTTTATATATAAACAAAAATTATTTTAGAGGAGTTCTAGATGAAAACATCATTCGTATTAGCATTAACAGTTTTGACACTTGGTCTTAACGTATCAGCTAAAGATAAAAAAGCTGCAACGGCAGCCCCAGCAGCCGCAGTAGAAACTTACAAAGTGGATACAGCAGCAAGCACAGTTAGCTGGAAAGGCACTAAAAAATTAGGAAGCTTTCATGAAGGCACGATGGCTGTTCAAGGCGGATCATTCGCTGTTGAAAAAGACATGGTTAAATCAGGTGATGTAACTGTTGATATGACATCAATTAAAGATACAGATATTAAAGATGCTGATAACAACAAAAAATTAGTTGGCCACTTATCTAGCCCTGATTTTTTTAACGTAGCTAAATACCCAACTTCAACTTTTAAAATCACTTCAGTTACTGCTGGCAAAGCTAAAAATGAAATGACAGTTAAAGGTGATTTCACGATGATTGGCCAAACACACCCAATTGAATTTCCTGCGGTAGTTACAATTGCCAATGGTCAAGCGACTGGTGATGCGACTGTAAAAGTTGATCGCACTAAATGGGGTTTGAAATATAACTCTGGTAACGTGATTAAAGATTTAGCTGCTGATAAAATTATTAATGATGAATTTGAATTAAAATTAAAACTAGTTGCTAAAAAGTAATTAGAAATTAAATTTGATTTCGCGAAAAAGCCCTACATCGTAGGGCTTTTTTTTATTTTAAGTGCGTTTTAAAAAAATCGACGGTGCGGGTCCAAGCTAGTTTTGCTGCTTTATCATCAAATCTTGGAGTCGTGTCATTATGAAAACCGTGTTGAGCGCCTTCATACATATGATGCGCAAAATTGACCTTATTGGCTTTAAGTGCAGCTACGTAGGCAGGAATTCCCTTAACAATGCGTTCATCAAGTGAAGCATCATGAATTAATACAGCGGCTTTAATATTTTTGACTTCATCGGCTGGAGGTTGTGAGCCGTAAAATGGAACGGCCGCTTGTAATTTATCACCCATTCTGACAGCTAAGGTATTAGAAATTGCACCACCAAAACAAAAACCGACAACACCAAGTTTTCCGGTCGAGTCATTGCGATTTTTTAACCAAAGTGCCGAAGCTATAAAATCTTCTGTCATTTTTTCGCGATCAACGGTTTTAAATAGAGCTCCGCCTTTTTCGTCGTCACCGGGGTAGCCACCTACACTGGTTAATCCATCTGGAGCAAAAGCAATAAAACCTTCAGTGGCTAAGCGTCTGGCAACGTCTTCAACGTAAGGATTTAGGCCGCGATTTTCATGCACGACAAGAACTGCAGGGTATATGCCTTTTTTTGCAGGCATTGCTAAATGACCCCTGATAGTTCCGTGACCAATAGCTGACACCACAGTCACTGTTTCGGTTTTAATGCGTTTATCATTTTTTGGAACTTGAATCGCTAAAGCGTAATTTGGCTTAATCAAATCAAACATCGCGTTGATCGTCATACCGGCGATAGCAAACTTTGCTGCATGCATTAGAAAAGTTCGGCGATCCATTTCGCCGTGCACGTAACGATCAAATAAAGACCAAAGCTCTTGCGGAAATTCGTCGGCAGATTTTCTTTTCATGGGCTCAAGCATAGCTAGGCTTTATTTTGAAGTGTATTGAAAATCAGTCTTGAAGCGGTGAGCATATTTTTATCAATTAGTTTTTAATGGCGCATTTATTGCTTTTGTAAACGATATGGCAGAACTGAATCGTACCCTGGGTATCCCGATGTTAACATTTTATGGAACCGGAATGATTCTAGGTGCAGGTATTTATTCGGTTATCGGCAAGGCCGCAGGTTTAACAGCTGAAAGCCTGTGGATAAGTTTTGTTCTGGCCTCAATTGTTGCCTTGTTAACAGCTTTTTCCTATTCAGAATTGGCAGCGATGTTCCCCAAAGCTGGGGCAGAATATATTTATCTGGGTAAAGCTTTTAAAAAACAAAAATGGTTTGCAGAAACGGTCGGCTTTGCCATGGCTTTTTCAGGAGCTGCCACGGCCGCAACTGTAGCACTGGCTTTTGCAGGGTATTTAAATCAGTTCGTCGATGTTTCAAGCGCCGTGGTTGCACCAGTTTTATTAACTGCACTTACAGGAATTGCCCTTATTGGTATTCGCACTTCGGGGTGGGCGAATATTATTTTTACGCTGATTGAAATAGGCGGGCTTGGATTAATTATTTATTTAGGCTTACAAAATGAAAAATTTGGAGAAGCTCTTTCAGCAACTCCACATATGGGAACACTTTCTGGTGCCGCACTGATTATTTTTTCTTTTTTCGGTTTTGAAAATATTGTCAACCTTGCCGAAGAATCTAAAAAACCAGAAAAACATATTCCTAAAGCCATTTTTATCAGTGTTGGTATAGCGACAGTATTATATATCTTGGTCAGCTTTTCGGCGCTGGCGCTTCTGCCGACTGAAAAGCTAGCGCAAAGTAGTGCCGCATTAATGTCAGTTGCTGAAGCCAGTTCTGCAAAAGCCGCAAGAGTGTTAGGAGCGATTGCTCTTTTTTCAACAGCGAATACAGCCTTAATTTCTATGATCGGCGCAAGCCGCATTCTCTATGGCATGGCCGGACAACATTCGTTGCCAGAAGTTATGGCTAAAGTGGCATCCACAAAAAAAACGCCATGGGTGGCCTCGTTAGTTGTTTTCATCACAGCCTTAGTTTTGTTACCACTCGGAAAAGTTGAAACAGTTGCCAGTGTCTCGGCCTTAGCTACGTTATTTGCTTTTATCGCGGTCAATGTAACTTTGATTCGCTTGCGTTATATCGATGCCGATCGTGAAAGACCATTTCGTGTGCCGTTAAATATTGGTCAATTACCGGTACTGCCCGTATTAGGAATTTTATTATGCACAGCTTTTTTATTTCAATTTGAATCGACTGTGTATTTAGTTGGCGGATTATTTTTATCATTAAGCGCTGCTCTATTTGCGTGGCGCGGCCATCGCAAATAGAAAGCATTCTATTATGACTTTCTTGCGCGAAGTTTTTTAACGGGTATACTAAAAATTATGAATGCATCAACGTTAGAAACAAAACTTCACACAGAAATTCCACTAAGCCAGTTTATGCAGGTTAAAGTAATTCACGCTGATGAAAAACAAATTGAATTGCATTGTCCGTTAGGGCCAAACCATAATCACGTGGGCACAGCGTTTGGTGGATCACTGGCAACGATGATGGTGCTAGCAGCTTATTGTCAGTTATTTAAAATAATTCATGAAACAGGGCATGTTTTATTAAAAACATCGTCTATGAAATACATGATTCCGGTTGAAGAAACTCTGCGCGCGGTTTGTAATGCGCCCACTGAAGACCAGGTGCAAAAGTTTAAAGAAGCTTTTGCTAAAAAAGGTAAAGGCCGCTTAACTTTAACCAGTCAGATTGTATTAGCTGATGGCCGCGTAGCTTGCGAAATGACCGGCGAATTTGTAGGGGTTGGCGACGATGTCTAAAGAAGAAATTTTAAAATTAGAACAACGATTAAACGAAGCAGATAGCAGCAAAGAAATCGATACTCGTCATATTTTAGAAGAATTACTTGCACCCACGGCATTGATCGTAGGCCCTAAAGGTGAACTGTACGATAAAGCTTTTATCTTAAATGCGCATGGGCCAAAGCGTGTGCCGTTTGAAGCAGTGATCGTTGATGAGCTAAAAATCGAGACTTATCCAGATACAGCGATTGTGTATAGTCTGACGACTTATAAAACTAAAGAGCAGTCGTTTAGATTAAGATTTTTTCGCGTTTGGAAAAAGTTAGATAACCAATGGAAAGTCGTTGGTGGTTCAACAACTATCGCGTCCTAGGTGGCGGGATAAGTTTCTTTTTGATTTGTTCTAAAACCTTTTCGGGGCTGCGCACGCGTAAGGTTACGCCATTTTCATTATAGCTTTCGCTTAAGACACGAAGTTTAGATCTGATTTCGCCGATAACACCTTGAACTGTGTAAGGGATAAAAATATCTTCATCAACCATATCTGTTTCAAAGTAACTCATGATTTTATCACGCATGCGTTTTAAATCGTCTTTATCGCGTGTTGAAATCATAATCGCGTCTGGATATTCAACCATTAAGGCAGCAACTTCATCGGCACTTAAGTTATCGCGCTTATTTAAAACTAACAGACTTGGAATTTCGTCAGCGCCAACTTCGCTTAAAGTGCTTTTAGTCACTTCTAATTGCGAACGAAATGAAGCATCAGAACTATCTACAACGAATAATAATAACGAAGCGTTTAAAGCTTCATCTAATGTTGATTTAAACGAAGCCACAAGGTCATGCGGAAGTTTTTTAATAAAACCAACAGTATCAGATAATAAAACTTTAGGGCGTGTTTCAGGATAGATCGGGCGGATTGTCGTATCTAGTGTCGCAAATAACTTATCGGCCACGTAGATTTCACTGCCCGTCATTGCACGCATTAACGAAGATTTACCGGCATTCGTGTAACCAACTAAAGCCACGCTGATTTCTTGGTCGCGGCGATTGCGGCGAATCTGATGTTGATTGCCGATAGCTTCTAATTCAGTTCTTAATTCTTTAATACGATCACGAACTTTACGTTTATCTAATTCAATCGCGCTTTCGCCGACACCTTTACCGCCACCACCTTCACGATCTTCACCGCCACCAGTTTCGCGTAATCTTGGTCCTAAATACGTTAAACGGGCGATCTCGACCTGAAGACGAGCTGTTTTTGTTTTTGCATGGCGCGAGAAAATTTCGATAATTACACCAGTGCGGTCAAAGACAGTAACACCAGTAGCGCTTTCTAAATTTCTGATTTGTGAGGGCGATAATTCAGTATCAACGATAACAATCTGGGCTGAATTTCTTTTTTCTTCCGGAATTAAATTATTAGCTTCTTCGCTTTCAGGTTCTGAAGACTCAGTCTCAAGAGTCTCTTCAGATTCTTCAGGCTGTTCTTTATTATCTAACCATTTCTGTTTTGCTTTGCTGACTTTAACATCTACAACTGAAGCCACTACGCCGGTGCCGTTGGTCCATTGCGCTAATTCTTTTAATTTGCCATCACCTAAAACTGTCATCGTACGGTCGCTACTACGCTTTTGTGTGACTTGTCCAACGACATTATAACCAAGAGTTGTCACAAGGCGTGTTAACTCCTGAAGAGAGGCTTCAAGTTCTGCTGTAGAAACTTTCGGTAACTGAATGCCGACTAAGACTGCGCTTTTGACTGGTTTTTCCATCGACTACTTTTTTGCTGGATTGTACGGTTTTGGCTTAAACTTCGGACGCTGAGATTTAGCACGTGGCGGAGCCGCAGGTTTTGCGGCTTTTGCTGCAGCAGATGCTTTTGCACCGGCTACAGTTTTTTTGCGTTTAATGCGCTTAGGTTTACGTAACTCTTCAGCCACATGTAAGCGTTTACCGGTTTTATCTTTAAAGCGCGCTTTTAAATCTTTTGCTGAAGCGCCTTTGCCTTCAAGCTTTGCGATTAATGCTAAATCACGCTCAGTCACTAAATTCACAACTAAACCCTGTCTGCCCGCACGTGCTGTACGACCGACGCGGTGAAGATAATTCGTTAGCTCTTCAGGTAAGTGATAATTAATAACGCGGCCTACGTAATCTAAATCTAAACCACGCGCTGCTAAATCAGTACAAACTAGTAAACTGACTTTGCCATCACGAAAAGATTTAAGATTTTGGCGACGTTCGCTTTTATCCATCTCGCCACGGTAAGAAAGACATTCGTAACCGTGTTGTGTCAGCTCATTAGTGATTTTATCAACTTGATCGCGAGTGTTGGCGAAAATAATTGTTCCACCTGCAGGCTTTTGTTTAATTAATTTTTCAAAAATCGGCCAACGTAAACCATCGATCACAGTTTCGTTTTTAGTTGTTAATGTTTTTACTACTTTGCCAGCTCCGCTTGATTTGATCACTTCAGCTTTAGCAAAGATCGTATTAATTAAATCTTGAACCGTGTGTGAAACTGTCGCCGAAAATAAAGCTAACGATGTATCAGAACCACAAGAATTAACGATCATTTGTGATTCCGTTAAAAAACCGTCATCTAACATTTGATCAGCTTCATCAAACACGATCATACGTACATCAGAAAAATTGATTAAACGTTTTTCTACTAACTGAGCCAAGCGACCTGGTGTAGCTAATAAAATTTCAAACGGAGCCGCAATGCTGCGACGACTTTGTTCAAAAGTTGTTCCGCCTAATACCGGGCGAACGCGTAAACGAGTATCATGGGTGTAGTTTTTAAAAACTTTTGAAACCTGTTCACCTAAATCACGCGACGGTACTAATACGATCGCACGTGGTGATGCAGGTTCAGTCACCGGGTTACCGTCATTTTCTAAAGTCTTAGCCATATGCATAATTGGTAAAGCGTAAGTTAAAGTTTTACCGCTTCCAGTTTCTGAAACGCCAACAACTGATTGGCCTGACATCAACATCGGGATCGCATATTTTTGGATCTCGGTCGGAGTATAAATTTTGTTAGCTTTTAACGTTTTCGTTAACGATGGCAATAAGCCAAATTCTGGAAATGTATTCATAGAGGCGGAGTGTATACGCGTAGCCCTCAATTTACCAAGTAAATAAGAGCTAACCTGTTAAAATTACCCGTAAATTTCGCTAAACTAGGGAGTTGTGAAAGCTCCATTTTGGCTCTACCATTTTAAGTATGGATAAATCATATTACCACGCACATGAATCGGCTTATCAGCAAATAAAATCAAACGGTTACGTCGGTTGGGGCAATGCCAAGACGCTGAATGATTTAGGCGACGACATCACTAAACAGTATCTGCACGACACGGTTTTAAAGCATTTTCCCCAAACCGCGGGCAAAAAAGCTCTGGATATCGGGTGTGGCACAGGCACGACCGCATTTATGTTATCGCGCATGGGAATGGATGTAACGGGAATCGATATTTCTGAAACCGCCATCGCTATGGGAGAAGAACTTTCGCGCACTCAGGGTTTAAATATTAAATTTGTTGTGGGTGATGTGCTTCACCTGGATAAATTCAGTGAAAAGCTGAACCAGAAATTTGATTTAATTTATGATAGTCACTGTCTTCACTGCATCGTTTTTGATGAAGACCGCCAAAGTGTTTTAACGGGGGCTAAGAAATCTTTAGTTGATGGCGGAATTTTTGTTTTAGACACGATGGTTATGCCTGAAGTTCCGCATGATCCGGCTTCGGCTTATGGTACTTTGCGTTTTGATGAAGATTTTATTCTTTGGCATAAAACGAAATCTGCAAACATGAAAGGCGTAGTCGAAATCGACGGCCAAGCTTGGTGCGCTCAACGCCGAATTTATCCACCTCATGTGGTTATGGCCGAAGTTGCGAAAGCTGGTTTTGTGACGGTGTCGCACAGATTAGACGTACAAGAGAACGAACCTTCGATGCTTCGTTTAATTTTGAGGTAATTTGCCCTAGCTCCAGGTTTGCACATCATCTTTTTTCTAACTAAGGGAGAGATGTATGCAATTACAGAAATTTATCGACAATGTTAATGGCCGTGTAGCAGTACCTATTATTATGTGGATGCTGGGTGCGCCGTTAGGGCTTGTGATTTTACTTTGGTTTTTCTTCTTTCGTGGAAGATAGGCAACTACATAGCTCACTACTTGTTACAGTAGTGAGCTAAATTTATTTAGTGTCGCATTTCTAATTCAGAATGCATCACTTTAGCTTCGCCTAAGAACTTCACTAAGGCATTGTTCACTTCTTCTGCATGACTTGCCAGTAATCCGTGTGGGCCACCGTCGATTTCAACATACTGACAGTTTGGTAACATTTCGCGAAGTCTGTGTGCAGTCACTTCGATCGGTGTGATTTTATCGCCGTTTCCGTGAATGACTAAACTTGGAATTTTAATTTTTGCTAGATCGCTTCTGAAATCTTCTAACCAGGCATCAATGCAATTTACTGTCGCAATCGCTGAAGCTTCCATAGCTAGATTCCAGCTGAATTGAATAACGTCGTCACTGACATCTTTTGTGCCTAAGACGCCATGGCTGTAGAAATCTTTTAAAAATCCTTTAATAAAAGTCGGGCGATCGGCAATGCATCTTCTAATCATGTCGTCGAATACTACTTTATTAACGCCGGCTTGATTGCCCTCGGTTTTTAGTAATGCAGGTAGAATCCCTGAAATGAAAACGGCTTTTTCAATACGCTCGTCACCATACAATGAAATGTATCTGGCGATTTCGCCTGTACCCATAGAAAAACCAACTAAGGTTACTTCAGATAAATTTAATTTTGCGATAATTTGATGTAAGTCATCAGCGAACGTATCGTAGTTGTATCCTGTTGCTGGTTTACTAGATTCGCCAAAACCGCGTCTGGCGTAACTAATTACGCGAAAGCCTTTTGCTAACAGTACGGCTTCTTGGTTTTCCCATGAGCGTTCGTTCAGTGGCCAACCATGAAGTAGAATAATTGGCTTACCTGTGCCGTGATCTTGATAGTGTAGATCGATGGTTGCTGAATTTTCTTTGCCGACTTCAATGTAATGCATAAAGCTCTCCTTGGTTTTAAAACGCAAGAAGAGCTGCAAAAAGTATTCTTAATTAATCGGGGAGTGTTGCCCCAGAAATTATTGTTTTAAGTAATCTTCGAGCTTATCAAATGAACCAGTCCAACCTTGAGTCATGCCGCCTCTTTCTTTAAGGAATGCTGCAAGTTCTTCAGCAGAACATTTGCCGACGACTTCCCATTCGACCGTCACGCGAGTTTGATTCGGGCCTTCTTCGTGAAAAGTTACAGTAGATTGCATAGTCTCTGGCCAAGTAGGTGCACCGGGGTGACGAGAAACATTTTCTTTTTCATCGGCGAATTGTTGTGTGTACACAAGTCGATTCGGGCTTGTGATTTCTTTGTACTGAAGTGTTCCGTACATGGCAAAACCTTGGTCGTTTGACATTTTGTAGAAAGATTTACCACCTTCTTTAATTTCAGCGCGGATAAATTCCATGTTGAATCCAGTAGGTGCTAACCATTTTGAAAAATGATTTGGGTCAGTCCACATTTTAAACATGGTGTTCATATCAGTTTCAAAAGATCTGTTGATCACGAATACGTCTTTATTTTTTGTCTGTTTATCTAAGTATTCACCTAAGCGATCCCAAGTTGAGTTTCCGCCAGCGGCTTTGATGAATTTTTTAGTTTCTCTGGCGACTTCTTCAGTTGCCAGCGCCATAGTGAAGTCTAATTTGGTTTTACCGCCTTTTTCTTCGATGAAATTAACAGTTACGCGAAATAAGGGCGGGCGATCGTCATTGCCGCCGTGATCGTAAATTAAACGCGAATATTTTTCGATCACGTGATAGATCGTTTTATTTTCCCAATTTTTGCCATCTGGCCCGTGCATGGTGTAGGCCCAGTGGCCACCAGGCTTAAAATCTTTTGAATGTGTTGTTAACGTAAATCCGCGCGGGCCCCACCACTGCGCAACTTGTGCGGGGTCGTTGAAGACTTCCCATACAGTTTTTACTGGCGCATCGTAGATACGGGTTAAATAGATTTCATTGGGTTTATTTTTTGCGGCCATGGTTTTTTCCCTTCGCGATTTTTTTCTTTTTTATGGTTTCTTTTTCTTTTGCGGTAACTGTTTTTAAATATTCACCTAAACGATCTAAGCTTGCTTCCCAAAAAATGCGGTAGTGCTCCATCCAATCGGTCGCATCTTTTAGGGGTGCGCCATTTAATTTGCAAGGGCGGTACTGAGCGTCTCTGGTTTTGGTGACTAGCCCTGCATTTTCTAAAACTTTTAAATGCTTGGTAATGGCGGGTAGGCTCATCTCTTTTAGAAATGGTTTTGCTAAGTCAGATACATTGGCTTCGCCCAGGGATAGTTTTGCCAATATCGCTCGGCGAGTTGGATCAGCCAGGGCCTGAAATGTTTGTGATAATTGATCGTGCATCTTATTATACCTTTTGGTTAATTAACCATTTAGTTAAATATCGGACGAAATTATGCTAAAGTCAATAGCAGTTTTTATTTAAGCTGTAAGTGCTTGAAATGATTGAATAGTTTTAGATGGCGGGTAAGATAGCAGTTATGAAAACGAACGACCTTATTCGACTTTTAAGCCTGGCTGCGATCTGGAGTGGCTCATTTATTTTTATCAAAGTTTTAGCACCTGTGCTTGGACCGGTTATGACCGCTTGCTTGCGTGTGTTAATTGCGGGGGCCGTTTTAAGTTTATATTTTTATATCATTAAATTCGATGTCGAGTGGCGCAAATACTGGAAACATTATTTTATTATCGGCATCGTGAATTCATCGATTCCATTTTTATTGTATGCGATTGCGGCGTTGTATATTCCGGCCTCGCTTTCGGTGATCTTAAATTCAAGCACTCCATTATTTTCTGCGATTTTTGCTGCCCTTTGGTTAAATGATAAATTAACACCGCGAAAAATCGCTGGATTATTTTTAGGTATGACTGGTGTTGCATTTGTTGCGGTTAAAGAAGCGATCACGATTAGTGATTTTGGAATACTTGCAGCGCTTGCGTGTTTAGGAGCTGCGATTTGTTACGGTTTAGCAGGTATATATATTAAAAAATACACGCCATTTTTAAAACCGCTAGCTATTGCCGGAGCTTCGCAATTAGCTGCGGGGATTGTGTTGGTTCCGTTTATATTTTTTAGTCCAATTGTAGGTGAAGTGAATTTATCAGTGATTTTAAATATGTTAGCCCTGGCGCTTTTATGCAGTGGTGTAGCGTATATCTTATATTTTCGCTTAATTGCTGATGTTGGTCCGGTAAAAGCTGCGACGGTGCCAATGATTATGCCGGCATTCGGATTAGTGTGGGGCGTGATTTTTTTAAAAGAGATTATCACTATGCAAATGTTAATGGGCTGCTTGTTAATTATCGGTGGCTTGATTTTAGTTCTATTTAAAAAGAATAGCGAAAACCTAAAGCCAAACCATCGCCCGTAGGTAATGCGCTAAATTCAGAATTGGATTGCCGGTTTTCTTTTTTATTTTTATATCTTTGCGCCATACTAAACCCGTAACTTGCACCAATAGCTGCGCCGGCTAAGACATCATGAACATAATGGCGATTATCATTCATGCGACTGTAAGCTACACCTGTGGCCATGATGTAAGCGGGAATTCCCCAACTTGATCCATGCAGTTCATTTACAGTTGCGGCAAAAGCAAAAGCCCGTGTGGCGTGCGCCGAGGGAAATGATTGTTTATCACTTGGATCGCCCGGCCGTGGTTCTTGCACAGATTTTTTTAAAACATCAGTTACAATACTTGAATAGAGCGTGGCTTTTAACATCACCTTGGCAAATTCATGCGCTTCGGGGTCAGCTGCAAAAAAAGCATAGGCTTCCATACCGGCCATATATAAAATGCTTGGATACATTTGCCCGGCCGTATCGCCGTATTTACAATAAGAACCCATGGGCCTATTTTTAACGGTTTCTTCTTGCAGCGGATAACTTGTGACATCGCGTGTAGCCACAAGGCCTGCAGAAAGCCCAAGGCCGCCGATAAGAATTTTTCTGCCGGTAAGATCGGTCCACGGTGCGATGAAATCATTTTTGACGTTAGCCCAGACAGTTTCTTCTTCGATTTGCGCAAAACAATTCTGGCAAATAAAAAGCAGAGTTAAAAAAATTATGAAAAAATTCTTACGCATGAAGAATTAGTCTAACAAATCAGAGGCAAATTTTGTGATCTAGTTATGATCTAGTCTGTGAAGTAAAGTTTATTTTCTAAATTAAAAATGGTGTTGAAGAAAAAAAGCTAAACCATCATTGGTTGGAATGGGCATCCACTTCAGTTCTGCTTGCGGATTGGTGTGCGCCAGATAACTTGCGCGTGCCCAGAACACGCCCAATGTAATGCCTGAAGTAATATCACTGATCCAGTGCGCACTTTCTTTGATGCGTGAAATTGAAATTCCAGTAGCGACAATATATGCAGGAATTCCGGCCTGCCAGCCGTAAGCGTAGGCCAGAGATCCTGCAGTAGCAAAGGCTGACGAGGCATGGCCTGAAGGGTACGAAGAGGGAAAAGGCAAATAATCACCGCGGCCATCGGGGCGTTCGCGTTGAAAAATATAAGCAAGACTTACATGACTTAAAGTCGTTAGCGCTAAGGCTCTGGCATGCATTAAGCCATTGGGCTGATCCCAGATAATCTGTGCGACAGCGATGCCGACACCGAAAGCACCATTGCCAATTCTGGCAAAATCACTGGCGGTATTTGCATCTATTAAAAGTTCATGGCCATTTCGATTGTGCTCAACGACTTTGCCATCGTATTGATGGGCAGCAATGGTGGTGAGCCCGCCAATACCTAAAATTAGAATTCCGCTTTGATCAAAACTATTTTGGATGGTGGGTTTAAATTGGTCTTCCCATAACCACGGAAAAAATGGTTTACCTTGCGTCGGATCTTCATAGCTGAATCCAGATTGTGAGAAAATAATTAAGCCTATAAAAACAAAGCGGCTTAAATAAACTGTTTTGCCTGCGCGAATTTTATTTATGAGAAAAAAAGCAAGCCAGGCTAAAATGATTCCTAAAATGGCTCCGACTATGACATCACTTGGGTAATGTACGCCACAATAAACACGTGAATACGCTGTCAGTGTAGCGAGTATAAAAAATAACCAGCGTAATTTTGGAAAATAAAAACTTAAAAACGTGGCGATAAAAAATCCATCGACGGCATGCCCTGATGGAAACGATAACCCACCTTGCGGATCGCCGCGAAAAATCACATCAAAGGGTAAATTTTCGGTGATAAATGGCCGCGGACGGCCAAACACAGGTTTTACAATTCGAACAAATTGATCAAGAACGGCAGTCATAACAACGGCACTGATGACGAGTGCTAAGCCTTTACCGCGCGCTTTCCAGTAGGTGTACATCAATAAAAGCGGAGCCACAAGGTACAAAAAAACCTGCAGTTTATGAAAGTTTGTCCAGATCGGAAAAAAAGCATCAAACCAAGAATTCGCCAAGGTTGTATTGATCAGATAAAATATTGAGTGGTCTAACCCGAGTAATGTTTCAGTCATTAAAAAAGAAGTACTCCTATAGTAAATTGCAAACTGTAGATCGTAGAATTATCATTCACTGACTGGCTTGAAATCGCAATAGGATACTGGCCGTCGATGGCCACATCATCGCGATGTTTGATTTGCTGGGCGGTGCCGTTAAGTTCGATAAACCAAATTTTTCCAGCTTCAGTTTTGTTAGTTTTACCAAAACCTAAACCCAGAGCTGGGCCATCCATATGCAGTCTACGCGTGTTATTGTCGTTGATCTCAGGTTGATCTTTGCCCAGCACCACAACTAAAACTCCAGCTCCGGCAAAGGCGCGAAAATAGTAATTTTCAAGGCGATAACGTAGTCCAAGTGTAAGAAGTGTATCCCAAATTAAATCACCATTAAGACGATTAAATTTTACACTGGCACTTGATTCAAGGGCCCAGTCATGATGAAAGTACCAACCGACATCAGTTTTTAAATTAATGCCTAAGCCTAAATAATTTCTGCGCGTGTTTGAATGATAATTTGATGAATTTACTCCAGCACCGACAAAAATATGCAAACCTTCGCTCCAATCATCTGTTAAAAATTCTTCTTCAGTATCAAAGAGCTGCGCGCTGGCGATTATCGGTAGAAAAAAAATAAAAAGAAAAATTAATCTCTTCATTCAAATTCCCACTGCAACATAAGACTTATTTTGTTTTTTTCTGGAACGACATAACCAAAAATCGTATTGGTCGCAGGTAATAGCGGAAACGGATTTAAAATATAGCCCACAAGATCACCAATCCATGTGTCGGTGTCATGCAGGTAGATTGATAATTTTTCTACACCAACACCCAATACAGTTCCAAACACCGGTGTTTGATACAGGTCTTGATAACTGGGTCTTTCGGTAACGGTTTCAATGGTAAACTCAAAAGCAAATGATGAAATAACCGACCAAAGAAATGCGTTTTGTTCGGTGTAGTTTCTGGAGCGATAAAAAAGATAATAATATTGGCCGGCGATCGTGTGGCGAATTAAATTATATTCGAAGCTATCGCGGTCGTAATGGGGATTAATCGAATTTTTGTGCCAGTTTTTAAATGAGCCGTATTTTTCGATCTCGTCGTCATGGGCTATTAAATAATATGTCCACTGCGCAGCATACACAGCAGCAAAATTAATCATCTTTTCTTTAGAATTGATTCTGGCGGTACCCGATACCGGAGAGTCATTCTGGGCGCAGGCTAGGGCAGAATAACAGGTTATTAAAATGAAAAGGCACAGGGCTTTTATCATATAAATTTTCGGTAAAGTTTTGGTAAAAGTGCAAAACAAGGTCCAACGTCAATTATTTTGACACCCAAAATCGGTCTAAACGCCTCCTAACCGCCAGCTAAACTTGGTCTACGTTTCGCTATACAAAAATTAATAGAATAACAAAGGTTGGATATATGAAAAAATTTATGGCGGTCGTATTAGGTTTGATAGCTTTTTCTCAAAGCACCTTTGCAGCCCCTTATTATACAGGCATCGGCTGTAATGCAGAAGGCACTGCATGTACTTTCGGAAAACCTTCAAAGCGCGTTTTAAATTGGTCTAAAAAAGGAACGATCGCAGAGCTTGGCGCAAAGTGTGAGAAATTTTTAGAAAATATTGAAACCCGTAAAAATGTGATCGCGCAAAATCAACCAGTTGTTTTGCAATACAAAAATTTTCACTCTTCTTGGTCTTCTGAATCAGAACCAACCGGCCAAGCTAAAATTATTTGTAAAGTTGAAATTCATTCTGAATTAGAAAATGTAAAAATCATTTCTAAAACTTATAAAAGTATGAACTGGGTTTGTGACAACGAACAACAAGCTGGAATTTGCAAACACTACATGCGTGAATGTGAAGCGGCTCGTGATCAAGCTTTACAAGATAGCCGTGTTTTAGACGCAACGATCTATTTGGGTAGTTCATTAGCACAAGGTCAAATTTGTTACGTGGCGGCAGCTACTTTTAAATAAGGCCTAAAAACATAAGCTAGACCTAGGTCTAGCTTATGGCTGTCCTAAGTTTTTCTAATTTCGTTTATCAACACATTTTTGTTAGCGTTTTATCAACAGCTAAGTTCCACGGAAGGAATAAAAATGTTGAAAAACATCACCAGCGTTTTTCTGATCTTGTTATCGAGTTCTCTAGTTTATGGGTGGGGATCTAAAGGTCATCAAATTGTCGCCTATGTGGGAGCTAACCTTACAACAGACGGCCAGGCTTTTTGGCAGGCGAATCTTGAACCACTTAGAAAATTAACAACTGTTCCTGATCGTGTGTGGAAGGCTCCAGCGACTAAAGCTGGCGAAGCCAACACACATTGGTTTCAAGTTGACGCTTATTATCAACCTGCCGATTATAACCAAATTATTCATTTTCCAAGCAGCTATTCAGATGCGATCACTAAATACGGCGCAAGCATGATTGAAATTAATGGCGTAGCGCCGTGGCGAATTCGTCAGTTATATCAATTGGCTTTTTATAGTTTTTTGCAAGGTGATATGAAAAGTGCTTTAGAGTATGTCGGAGTCATGACCCATTATATTGGTGATTTATCTCAGCCTTTACATGTTACCGAAAATTATGACGGCCAACAAAGTGGCAACAAAGGAATTCATTCTTACTTTGAAACCACAGTTATTAAAGATGAAATGAAAGTTCGCGCAGATGTTGAAAAAAAGGCGCAACGTCTGTTAACTGACGCCGGTTTTTTAAGTCAGTTTAATGGTAATCTGATGGATGCGATTTTATTAGAAGTCGAAAGATCAGTTTCTTTTCGTGATCAAATTCTGCAAAACGATGATAAATACGGTCGCAGCAAAAATGGTGCAAGTATTCAATTAGAATTAGCTAAAGATCGCATGGCTGATGCGGCAGCAACGACCGCGATGATTTTAAATCAGTTATGGCGTGATACTGGTCTTGTGGCCCAGGCCACACCGATGACGATTCAAGATCCGAAATGGGTGCAGCCTGATTTTAATAATTTACCAGAAGAGCGTATGACACCTATTCACCAGAGATTTTTATCTGATGAAGAAGATTGTTCACTTTAATTCGCAGGCTGGATAGTTGGCCCGATTTCACCTTCGGCCTGTTTTATGCCGTCGTGTGAATGTGTAAAATGCCCTGAATACCATAAAACTAAATTTTGATCTGTTAAGCTTTCTCTATCTACAAAACTGTTCAGTGCTGCACGAGTTGATGTGCGAATGCGGTTATCATCAATTTCATTAGGCTTATAACGAAGTAACCAAGCATCCGCGACACCGTAATAGTCGGCCTGACTATCCTGATCACCCGGAATAATATCATAAGCATCATCTTCTGAACTAGTGATGCGCCAGAATTGATTGTTCAGATTTTTTTTAAACATCACTTCTTGGTTTACCGGTCTGAACGTTTCACCATCTGACACCTGGGCAGAATTGGGGATTCCGCCGACATCAAAATCAAAACGCCAATAGACGTGATGGTGATGGGTGTAACAGACGCAAGAATTTCTGACTGCTGAAAATTGAAATATCGGTTTAATCTCGCCATTATTGTAAAGTTCAAATTTGCTGGCGTAGCGGTACCAGCCTGCCGAGATCTCTGTGACTAAAGTTACTTTTTCTTCGGTTTGATAAATGGCCACACCGCGAAAGTTTCCGCGGTCGTTGCCGGTATCAAAAATAGTGGTCGGCGGCTGAGTGGTAATACGAATTCCCGGAGCTTGGTCACTGCCGACAGCCTTAAAATAATTTTCAGCATAAGCCCAGTCACGGTAAGGGCCGCACATATCACCCGAGTATTGCACATTTAAAATTGGAGTATGCGCGCGAGTTAAAATTAATTTTCCTTTATAATAAACATTTTTGATTTCTAAACCTGAGCCCTTACTTCCTGACGAAGCTGACGGGCGAACCACGACGAAATTCCATAGCGGGCCATCCTCATTTGAAATATTAATTTCAGCAGATCCTGCACGGCCTTTACCTGTTACCGACTGCCCGGCATTTGGTAAACCACAAACTGCTTCAGTAGCTAGCGAAGTAGGCGGAGCTTTTTCAGGAAAGCGCATCACGGTTAACGTGCTTAGGTTCACACCGACAATTTCATGAATCGTAGGATCATTTTTCGAAGCAATACCAACCCCAATTACACGAGGCCCACCAAAACCACGAAGCATTTCAACCGTAGAAACTGTGCTAGGCATGGGCTCATAAGTAAATAATTCTCTGCTGATTAAGCCATTTGAAAATTCTGAATCCTGCAGCAATAGATTAACAGCTTCTTCGAATTCTTCAGGAGTGGCGGGCACATCTTCAATAGTGGGTTGTATTTTTGGTGCAATTGTAAAATCAATTGGGCCGGTTAAGCGCAACATTGTTAAATCAGTGTAATTAAAGATGCGCACTTCATAATCAAGCCCTGATGATAAGGCCCGTTCGCTGAGTTCAGTTGTAACTAGTCGATAATCTTTTTGATCGAGTATTTTTATGACGTCAGGATGGGCTAAAAGTTTTTCAACTACTTTTGAGCGATCTTCATCGGTTGGTCCAATTTGCCTCGCCGTTATTTTTGCCGTGTCAGCGTGAGAAAAAATTCCACAAAACAAAGTAGCAAAAAAAAATTTAAACATGAATTATCCTTTGTGAGTTCGAAAAGAGCTAAAAAAGCAAAGCCAGTGCCATTGATACGTTAGTGGTCTAAAGGATATTCTGCAGGAGGTTTGGCCACACGCGCATGACCATGTTTTTTCCAGAGATCCATCAAGTCGTGTTCATTTAAGGTTTCTGAAACTTGTAAAATTTTAACCGCTTCAATAATAAAGGTTTTATTTCGCGTTAAAGTTTCAGTGGCGCGCGAGAAACAATGATCGAGAATAGCGCGTATTTCCTGATCCACATCCGATGCGGTGCGATCACTTAACAGTTTTCCACCAGCTTCATAAGGGTTTTGCAAATAGGGAGAACGTTTGTTTTCTAAAGTGACCATGCCAATTTTTTCGCTCATTCCAAATTGAGTAACCATAGCGCGTGCTAAATCAGTAGCTTTGGCTAAATCATCACTGGCGCCGGTAGATATTTTTTCGCAAAAAATAGCTTCAGAACATCGGCCCCCTAAAAGAACAGCGATCTTATCAAAGAGCTCGTCTTCATCTAACACATAACGATCTTCGGTAGGGCGCTGAATGGTGTAACCTAAAGCACCCATACCACGGGGAATAACACTGACTTTATGCACTTTATCTGTCGTGCTCAATGCCAGCGCGACTGTCGCATGACCCATTTCATGATAGGCAATGCGCCGTTTTTCTTTCTCGTTCATGACTTTGCCTTTTTTTTCTAAACCGGCGACCAGGCGTTCAATCGCTTGAGTAAAATCATCTTCAACGACGAAGTCTGCATTTCTTCTGGTTGCAACGATAGCAGCTTCATTTACTAAATTGGCTAAGTCTGCTCCTGAAAATCCAGAAGTGAGCGAGGCTATATGATTTAAATCAATATTTGGATCAAGAGTGATGCGCTTGACATGCACTTTCAAAATTTGTAAACGCCCGACTTGATCAGGTGCACTTAATAAAATCTGGCGATCAAAGCGACCGGCGCGCAGCAAAGCAGGATCTAAAATTTCAGGACGATTTGTGGCGGCAATCATAATCACACCTTCAGAACTATCAAAGCCATCCATTTCGGCTAAGAGCTGATTCAGTGTTTGTTCTTTTTCGTCGTTACCCCCGCCACCGATCACGCCAAAAGCGCGCGATTTTCCTAAGGCGTCAATTTCATCAATGAATAATAAACACGGGGCTTGGGCTCGGGCTTGTTCGAATAAATCCCGTACCCGCGCAGCACCAAGGCCAACAAACATTTCGACAAACTCTGAACCGTTAATAGAAAAAAAAGTGACTTTAGCTTCACCGGCAACAGCACGGGCTAATAAAGTTTTTCCAGTTCCTGGCGGGCCAACTATTAAAACCCCTTTCGGGGCACGGCCACCCAGGCGACTGTAGCGTGAGGGATCTTGTAAGAAATTAACGATTTCAGCTAATTCATCTTTGGCTTCATCAACACCGGCCACGTCAGAAAAAGTAGTCTTGATCCCTTTTTCCATGTAAATTTTTGCGCGTGATTTGGTTAAAGATAAAATACCACCTGCGCCGCGGCCCATTCCGCGGGCAGCAATACTAAATAAAAAATAGATGAATAAAATTGGAATCAGCCACGCAAACGCGATTCGCCAAAATGGATCTTTGAATTCACTGCGAAAGGTTACATTATTATCATGCAGCCGCTGCACTAGATTTTCATCCGGCGCTAAATTGGTTGTAAAAATTTTGGCATTATTCGGATCAGCATTTTTAATTTCACCGCGCACCGAGGATTCGGTGATGACGATATTGTTAATTTCATTTTTATCTAAGAGCTGTAGAAATTCGCTGTAGGGGATAGTTTCTGCGCGTGAGCGAAAGAGATAACTATTAAAAACAATGATGCCCAGTAAAACCATAAACATCACGCCAAAATTCATTTTGTTATCGACTAATTTGTTGGGTTTTGGTTGGTCGTCTTGCATGCAAAAAAACTAAAGGTTCAAATTCTATTCCATCAGCGCAGGCGATAAGGGCCAGTACATCCAGTAAGCGAGGCAACTTAGTTTAAACTAAACTAAGTCTTGAGACATTTTAAGACAAATAAAATCATGTTTGGTTGACCAAACCCCCGTCGACGCGTGTAGGATTAGCCAGTGTCGTCAATTAATCATTTTCCTACTTTTCATTATTCACAACCCAGTGAATACCATTTCAGTCATGATTCGGTATTTTTGGCCCGCGAAGTTTATGAGCGTCATGGTGATCAATTAGCCAAAGACGGGATTAAGATTCTGGACCTGTGCGCTGGTTGCGGGATTGTCGGTATGGATTTACTGTTTCATCAACTTAAAGAAAAAACTTTTGCTGGCGAAATTGATTTTTTAGAAATTCAATCTGTTTATGAAGCTCACTGGGCAAAAAATAAAGAAATTATGCAGGGGTATTTTCCGCAAAGCCCACTTAATTTTAATTTCATTCTGCAAAATTATGCGGAAGTTACTTCGCCTAAAAAATATGATTTCATTTTATCGAACCCACCGTATTTTCTAATTGGGCAGGGTGTAAAATCGCCGAGCGAGTTTAAAAATCGTTGCCGCTTTTTTATGGATGCTGATTGGCAGGCGATGTTGTGTTTTATGCAGGCTTCGCTAAAACCTGAAGGTCAGGCTTATTTCTTGGTGCGCGATGAACTTAAAGATATTATCTGCCGTCAGCCAGCCAGCGAAGTGACTTTTCCTTTCAAAGTGCGCACGGCCTGGGTTGCGCACATGAAAAAATTGTCGTCTATAGACTAAAAGCTTTTTTAGCTGGGCGCGTCCACAAATTCAAGAATTGAGCGTCAGGAATTTCTTTAATTTCGTAGCCTACCGGAAGCTTGTATTTTAAACTCATTACCAAAGTATATATGAGTCAAAAAAGCGCCGTCAGTAAAATTAATAGTCGCGGAGCCTTATTAGTGTTTCCGATCAATAATAAAAAAGAACCAGCTTCTTTGTGGTCAGAGTTTTACCCAAAATCTAAAATGCGCTGGGAGTGGGATTCTGACGGCGATGACCGTGTCGGTAAACTTTGGACATTAATGAAAAAACTTTCGCATAGCCGCGAAGTCGTCTATTCAAAGTGGTATCAGGGCAGGGCCACGTTTTTTTCGCGTAAGTTGTTTACAGCATTATTGTGTAAGTCTTTACAGGATTTCGATGAACCACATCTGTCTCATACGGCAAAAAACTTATTAGACGCCTTAGAAAGTGATTCGCCACTTTCGACTAAGCAATTAAAACAAATCACCGAACTACGTGGTAAAGATAACGAGCGCTTCTATAATCGGGGAATGAAAGAGTTATTCTCGAAATTTCTGATTGTCGCTTATGGCGAAGTGGATGATGGAGCTTTTCCATCGTTAGCCGTGGGTGCGACTAAAAATTTATACGAAGACCTGTTAAACGATGCGCGCGCGATGCGGGTAGCAGAGGCTGATAAAATCATCGAACAGTATTTGCCTGAAGGAAATTTGTTTCGTAAACAATTAGATAAGAGAGCAAAATGAAAACTGCAGTAATTATTGGTTCAACAGGTCTTGTCGGTACAGAGCTTATTCATGCTTTAAGCCAAAGCCACCACTATGATAAAATATTTGTGATCACTCGTCGTCGTGTTGAATTCATTGATGCAAAAGTTGAACCTGTGGTTTTAGCTTTCGAGCAATTAGAAGAACTGAAATTTCCTGATGGTGCAGATTATTTTTGTGCGTTAGGAACAACGATCAAACAAGCGGGATCACAAGCTGAATTTCGTAAAGTAGATTACGACTATGTACTAAATTTTGCCAAAGTTGCTAAAAAATGCGCGGCAAATTCCTTTCATATGGTTTCAGCGTTGGGAGCCAGCACGACTTCGACAAATTTTTATTCACGTACTAAAGGTGAAATCGAAAAAGCAGTTTCAGCTTTAGAATTAAAAAAACTTCGCATTTATCAACCAAGCTTATTAATCGGTAAACGCGATAAACTAGGCCAGCCGACCAGATTAGGCGAGGAGATCGTCACTGCTCTGTATCACAAAGGTAAATTTTTATTTTCAGGAATATTGCGAAAATACGAACCAATCACTGCAGAAAAAGTGGCTATGGCTATGACAAATAATGCCATAGCCAATTCTGATATAGTTAAGATGGTTATTTCAAATCAAGAAATGCACTAGTGCTGTTGGTCGAGGTTCTCAAATGCCACATCATGGCATCGAGATTACTGTGCTAATGTTTTAGCTCTCAGAAAGAGGGTTTATGGCTAAAAAAATACTTTTAAGTCTAGTGGTTGTGATTATTTTATTCTTAGCTTTTGTTTCAACTCGTTCTGGTAAATTTAATTACGAAAGAAGTATTGTGATCAATGCTCCTGCTGAAAAAATCTACCCGTATTTAAGTAATTTTAAATTAGGCTCGCAGTGGAATCCTTTTGATCAAAAAGATCCAAATTTAAAACGCACTTTTTTAGGTAACGACGGCGAAGTCGGTTCAGCTATGGAATTTGAAGGCAATAATGATGCCGGCAGCGGAAAATTAGAAATGCTAAGTTTGATTCCAAACACTGAAGCGCAAATTAAGTTAACGATGACTAAACCTTGGAAAGCTGAAAATTTAATTATTTATAAATTAACACCCGAAGCCGAAGGTACCCGTTTTTCATGGGCGATGGGTGGCGATGGTGGTTTTATGGGTAAATTAATGATGACGATAATTGATTGCGAAAAAATGATTACCGATGAGTTCGAAAAAGGCTTTCAAAATTTAAAATTTATAGTTGAAAATAAAAAATAGGATTTATATATGAAATTAACAACCAACCAAGATTTAAAACAGTTTCCTGAGTCACATTATGTCTTTATTGAAAAAATTGGGCCCTTCCAAGAGACCGCAATGGCCGCATGGCAAGAATTGCATAAAAATTTAGAAACCATCGGATCTGATAATAAAATCACTGGTTATCTCAGCCAATATAAAGTTCAGCCGCAAATGATTTATCGCGCCGGTGTGGCGGTAGACCAAAAGCCTGCGCTATTGCCAGAAGGATTTAAATACGAAAGATTCGAAGGCGGCGTTTACCAGCGTTTTACTTTAATTGGCGGGTATCAAAATTTGCCAGAGGCTTGTGGTGTAGTATTTGCGCTAGTCGAAAAAGAAAAATTACCGATGCGTCCCGATTGGTTTGTTGAAAATTATATAAATAGCCCGAAAGAAACCGCCGAAGAAAATTTAATCACAGAAATTTTAATTCCAACAACTTCAGATATTAAACCATTTACAATAAGCCGCGAGTTTAATGCGCCAAAAGATTTAATGTGGAAGTGCTGGACTGAAATATCACATTTAGAAAAATGGTCTGGCCCAAAAGGTTCAAAACTAAAACAATCTACCCACGATTTTAAAACCGGCGCAACCAACCATTACTGCATGACTTCTCCCGACGGAGTTGAAACCTGGGGTATACAAGTGTTTCGCGACATCGTAAAACCTGATCGTTATGTCTATATAAATAGCTTTGCAGATGCCAAAGGCAATAGTGCTCGTCACCCGATGAGTGCCACTTGGCCATTAGAAATGCTGACAACAATCACGTTAACGAGTTTAGGAACAAAGACTCAAGTTACGATTGAGTGGATGCCCATGAACGCAAATGCTGAAGAAATTAAAACTTTCAACGACGCTCATGAAGGTATGAAAATGGGTTGGGGTGGTTCTTTAGATACTCTTGAAGAGTACCTAAAGACGTTAACTTAAATCGAGATTCCATCCAGATTCAAACGCGCCATGAACAGTGGCGCGCGAAGAATCCACTGCTGTGCCTTCGCCGATAATGTAAATTGTATCGTCAAACGACTTTTTAAGTCGCTTAGCTTTTTTTAAACCATCTAAAGCTATGTATGAATAAGCTCCGCGCGAAAAAGGGTCGGTCGACCAATTGTGTGAAAACCAGGATTCAATTTGTGAATTAATAAAATTAAAAGATTTTTGCGTGATGCGAGATAGCGTTTGAATTGCTGTGTGAACTTTTTCTTCATTGCTCCAATTCGACATTTGTAAAGCTTTTGGTCCACCTTGCCAAGCCATCAGGTATGGCGTGCGTAGCGGCTGGTGATTCCACCAGGTCGGAAAATAAAATTCAGGGCCAGCGTGAAAATAACTTTGTTTTGATTCGCTAAGATCCTCCCAAAACCGGTCGTGAAAGCGAAAAACAATTTTTTGCACGTGCCCCATATTAATGCTAAACAGGCTTTCTCTAAGATCTTTGGGCCACTTGTTCCATTCAATAGCATTAGATTGTAAAACAGCTATTGGCAGGCTCAGGATTAATTTTTTGCAGGAATAGTTTTTTGTAACTTGGGCAGGGCCTTCTAGGCAGGTCAGAGTGACTTCGTTTTTTTTCCAGTTAATTTTTTTGACCACAGTGCTGAGGTGAAGGCGGTTGTGTTCAATATGCCAATCAGCCATCTTCGCAAAAATCTGATCATAGCGGTAAAGCGGGCGAAATAATTCTGAACCATTTAAAGAATCGTCTTTAGAACTTTTTGTCGAAGCCAGGCCTTTCTCTTCGATAAGGTGCAGATTGGCTGCATGAAATCCCTCTACATAAGTCATAAAATTTTTTTTCATTTCAGGAGGAAGATGCTGGCGTTGAATAAAATCGGCAACGCTTCGATCTGTTTTAGCGTTTGGAGAAAGTTTATCCAAAATTTTTTTCATTTTTTCCCAGTAGTCAGGAATTTTAATCAGTTTATTATTTTTCAGAAAATAATGTTCATCGTTTACATCATAAAAAGGTAAATGCAGACGCCGAAAAAGTTCAAGCATCCGTTTGGGTGCTCCATGAATATATTCTGCTCCTAATTCAATTCCAGTAGACATGCCGGGCTCGACATGACTGTAAATACGTCCGCCTAAGCGTGGACGCGCTTCAAGTATTTTAAAATTTACACCACTTAAGCTAAGCTGCTGCGCGCAAGCTATACCCGAAGCTCCAGCGCCAACTATTATTACATCTGCAGAATGCTCCATGCAGGTGATGGAGCAAGAAGTTCGCCTCTATATTTGTGGGGCAGTTTGACTGAATGCACGTTTATTCGAAACTATGAGTAACCCAATTAAAGATGAAATACACATCACCGCAGCGGTGGGAAGACTGCCACTGACATTTAACATGCCCACGCCGGCACTTGCTACAGAACCAATTCCTAATTGTAAAAATCCTAACAGCGCAGAAGCAGCTCCCGCATTTTTTTCAAACGGTGCAAGAGCTAAGGCCACGGCGTTTGGATAAGTAAGACCTGCACAAGTTAAAAGTAAAAATAAAATAATTACGGTGGGAATAAGTGTAAACCAGTTATTCAGAACGCCCGCAAAAAAGATCACACCCATAATCACTTGAAAAAACAAAGCCGTTTTAAAGATCTGCGGGCTAGTGAATTTTTTAGTCAGCAATAAGTTAATTTGACCGCCGCCGATCATACCGACAGCAAGAATAGCAAAAATTATTCCGTACGCTTGCGCACTGACCTTAAAACCTTCCATAAACATAGCCGGAGATCCGGCAATGTAAACGAACAGGCCTGCAAATGAAAAAGATCCCGCAAAGGTGTACTTTGAAAATTGGGGAACCTTTAAAATTTCTTTAAATCCGCGCATGATGGATTTAAAATTTAATGAGCGGGTCTCATAATCAGGAACAAATTTTTCTGGTAAGACAAAGTAGGCTAACGCCAGATTCATAATGCCAAGACCAACAAGAGTAGCAAAAATAATTCTCCAACCCCAAGCAGTTACAACAAAGCCACCCACTGTCGGAGCCAGCAGCGGAGAAACGCTTAACACCAGCATTAATAGTGAAAATACTTTGGCGCTGTCTTCCACAGGAAAAAAGTCACGCACCATCGACATCGCGCCGACAGAGGCCACACATCCACCCATAGCTTGAACAAAACGAAGCACTAAAAATACTTCAATCGATTGCGTGTACATGATTCCGATCGTCGATAAAATATAAATGATTAATCCGGCATAAAGCGGTTTTTTGCGGCCGAAGTAATCTAACATCGGCCCATAAATAATCTGACCTAAAGCAAAACCAATAAAGTATGTAGAAATTGAAAATGAAACTTTGGCCGTCGTCGTTTGTAGATCAGTGGCAATTTGGGTAAATGCCGGTAAATACATATCAATAGAAAATGGAGTTAAAGCTTCAAGAGATCCTAAAATCAAGATTAACAGGGCGTTTTGTTTTTTCGTGCGCATCCACGCAGACTAATGTAATTTAGATCGTATGTCGACAAACTGGGAAGAATTATTTGAAAACAAAATTTCGATTGTAGCTACGAGTGATGACCCCGCTCATGATTTAAATCATTTTAAACGGGTTGTGACCATGGCTAAAAAATTATGCTTACTAGAAAATGCCAATCCTGAGGTAGTTATTCCGGCAGCCTGGCTACATGACTTAGTCATTGTACCCAAAAATTCACCCCTGCGCAGTCAGGCTTCAAAACTGTCGGCGCAGAAAGCCCTCGAATTTTTGCGTGAAATAAATTATCCCGAACAATATCAGCAAGAAATTGCTCACGCGATTGAAGGCCATAGTTTTAGCGCAAATATTGAAGTTAAAACTATCGAAGCTAAAATTGTTCAAGATGCAGATCGTTTAGACGGATTAGGAGCGATTGGCATAGCCCGCTGTTTTGCGACCGCAGGTTTAATGAAAAGATCTTTTTACCAAGCTGAAGACCCTTTTTGTGAAAATCGAAATCCAGATGATCAAAATTATACGATCGATCATTTTTATCAAAAACTATTTAAAACCGCAGAAACTTTAAAAACTCAATCCGGAAAAATCGAAGCAGCAGCGCGTATTCAGTTTATGCAGCAGTATTTAGACATTTTAAGATCAGAAATTCTTTAGCCAGCTTTTTGCATTTCCTTTCAGAATCAAATTTATGAAAGGATATTTATGCAAATCGGGGTAAATTGGAAAAATCTATTGGGCATTCTGGTGTTTGTTGCATCTCAACACACTATGGCAGATCGCAAAGTGATTACGGACCGAAAGCCGGTAGGAAAACATGGCTGGATATACTCATGGAACATCTATTCAGACCAGGGTGTACCAAAAGCTATAGGGGTTTCAATTAATGGTAAGGCATTGAAAGAATTGTCACATGACGATGAAATGCAAATCTTTGTTTTGCAGCCGAAGCCTCCCTATATGATTGAACCTTACAAACATATCACGGTCGATTGGAATCCACACGGTCATGAGCCAATGCCAATCTATACTCTACCGCATTTTGATTTTCATTTCTTCTTTTTATCTTCGGCAGAAAGAGAAGCGATCACGTGTCAAGGAGCAGATGCTTTAGTTTGTACCAAAGCGATAGGTTCATCGTTGATTCCAGCAGACTATGCACCAACGCCTGAAGGCGTTCCAAAGATGGGTTGGCACTGGGTAGATACAAAATCACCGGAATTTAACGGGCAGAAGTTTACAGCTACATTTATTTACGGTTTTTATAATGCCCAAACGGCTTTTCTAGAGCCGATGGTCACTTTAGAGTATTTAAAATCTAAGCCGCAAGCGGAATTTCCAGTGAAACTAGCATCGAATATTTCACATTCAGGTATGTATCCGAAAAAATATACTGTGAATTATAATTATGTCGAAGACACTTATAACGTGGCGTTAGCTGATTTGATAAGTCGCACATCAAGTAGATAGCTATACAGATACTTCTGTACAAAAAATTAAACTAAGATCACGATTAAGCTTATGAAATACTTTTTATTTATAAGTTTAATCGTGGTGCTGTAATGTCAGTTGAGTCTACTCACCTTAAAAACAAATTAGCCTTTGAAGTTAAAACGCGTGAATTTATGGTCAATTCAGATGTGACGGCGCAATTAGGCGGAGATAATTCAGCACCTGATCCACATCAATATATGGAAGTGGCTTTAGCTAGTTGCACAGCCATCACCGTGATGATGTACGCCAAAAGAAAAGCGATTCCCTTAGAGGATATCAATGTAACTATTCACATTACCGCTGAAGGTGAAGCCAATGCGATCTCACGTGGTATTAAGTTAATCGGCAATTTAACTTCTGAACAAAAAGAAAGTCTTCTGGCAATCGCTGAAAAGTGCCCGATCCATAAGTTTCTTTCTCGCGGCGCAAAGATCGCTTCAACTTTGAAAGATTAACATATGCTTGAACATGATATTTTAATCAGTGGTAAGAAAAAAGATTTAGGCGGCTTTATGGTTAGCCGCACTTTGCCAAATATTAAACGCCGTCATGTCGGGCCCTTTGTTTTTTTAGATCATATGGGGCCATTGCAAGTTGATCATGAACATTTAATGAGTGTTCGCCCGCACCCGCATATTGGTTTATCGACTGTGACTTATTTATTTTCTGGTCGGGGATATCACCGCGATAGTTTGGGTTCAAAACAAATCATTTCGCCCGGTGATTTAAATTGGATGACCGCTGGGCGTGGTATCGTGCATTCAGAGCGCACGCCTGTTGAAGATTTATCAGCACACCCGAAACCAACACTGCATGGAATTCAAATTTGGGTAGCTCTGCCAACAGATCAAGAAGAGTGTGAACCAAATTTTACTCATTACGAAAAAGAAACTTTACCGAAATTTGCTTTAGCAGAAAATTTAACTGGTAAACTACTTATTGGAAGTCATGCTGGGACGAATTCGCCAGTGAAAACGTATTCACCGACATTTTTTGCAGATATCACTGTGGATAATTCTGTGAATAATGTGGTTTCAATTGCAGAAGAAGAAATGGGTGTATTTTTATTAGAAGGTGAAGCCACAATAAACGATCAGGAATTAACTAAAGATGATTTATTGTTAGTGGCCAAACCTGAACAAATTAAAATTAAAGCAAGTCAAGGCACGCGCTTGATTTTTATCGGCGGAACAACGTTTCCTGAACCCAGATATATTTGGTGGAACTTTGTTTCATCACGTCGTGAAAGAATCCGCGAAGCAGCAGGGCAGTGGGAAAAACAACTCTTCGGCACGGTGGCCGAAGAGAATGATTTTATTCCGCTACCAAGTGATCCATTACCTTAAAGACGGCCCATTTTACCGCTTTCATAATCTTCAAACGCTTGGCGAATCTCGGCTTGGCTATTCATAACAAACGGACCATAGCCAACGATAGGTTCATTTAAAGGTTCACCGCCTAAGAATAACAATTTGGTATCTTCTAGGGCTTCGATCTTAAATGTCTGACCCGCATTTTCCATTAAAGCAATTTCTGCTCCGCCGATGGTTTTTTCATCATTCAATTTAATGCTTCCGCTTAAAACAAAAACTGAAGCCGTGTGACCTTCGGGCACAGTAAAAATATTTTCGCTGCCTTTAGCTAAGCGAATATCCCATAGATTTATATCTGAATGAGTTTTCGCAGGGCCAGTCGCTGCTAAATAATGACCTGCAATTACGCGAAGTTTACCACCTTGAAGTAACACTTCAGGAATTTCTTCGTTACGCAGACCCTGATAGCGCGGTTTATTCATTTTATCTTTTTTCGGTAGATTCACCCAAAGCTGAACCATTTCAAAAAGACCACCTTGTTTAGCAAAGTCGACACCATGTTTTTCTTCATGCACTAATCCTGAAGCTGCCGTCATCCATTGTACATCACCTGATTTAATGACGCCGCCACCGCCAGAAGAGTCGCGATGTTCGACTTCGCCTGAATAGACAATCGTTACAGTTTCAAAACCACGATGTGGATGTTCGCCTACGCCGCGGCGATGTTCTGACGGAGTGAATTCAGCAGGGCCAGCATAATCCATTAATAAAAAAGGTGATAAATGCTGACCTAAATCAGTGTAAGAAAAAATTGTGCGTACCGGAAAGCCGTCTCCCACCCAGTGTGGAGTATCGCTTCGTTGTGTGTGTAATATTTTTTTCATAATTACTCCCATGTCTTTGAATAGATATTACGGCTATTAGTGGCCTTTGACTAGCCGGTACAATCTAAATTCATTGTTCTATGCATTGAACAATCAAATTTGGATAAAAAGAAAGGATAGATTGTAACCTCTATCCTTTCTAACTAAAATATTTTGCCGCCTGTCGTTTGCAAAAATTATCTGCGGATAACTTCGATATCGATACGGCGGTTTTCGCTACGGCCGCTTTCGCTGCCATTGTCACCCACGGGTTGCACCGAGCCCATACCGGCCGCTTCGATACGATCAGCAGCAATGCCCTGAGTAATCAAAGACTGACGTAAGGCTTCAGCCCGATCCATAGAAAGTTGTTGGTTCGCACTTTCGACACCAATATTATCAGTGTGACCGACAATACGAATGCGTGCGGTTGTGTATTGATTTAATAGCGCAGCTAAAGCCGTGCTTGTAGCCGTTGCTTCAGTACTCAGTGCTGCTGATCCTGTCGAAAAGTTTAATTCTCGTAAAGAAAACGCACGTGGTGCGACGGCGCCAGGATTAGCTAAAAATTGTGCGAGCTCATTCATCACAGTTTGATCAGATGCTGCATAAGCTGTGGCACCGGCGGCAGCCGGAATGGATTCTGTATTAACCTGCGGGCTGGTGATGACAGAAGTTGTTTTTCTCCCCTGGCTCCACCAGATGATTCCAAGAACTACGGCTAATAAAATCCAGGGCCATACTTTTCTTGAAACACTCGGTTGTACTCCTGCTAATGGCACCGTGTTGGTTGCGAACTTTTGTGCCGATGCAGATAAGTCTGGCGTAAAACCACTTCCTTGCCCGAGCACGTTGGCAAAAGCAGCAGGAGCTAAGGTTCCGCCCTTCATTTTTGATCCGATAAAAGTAAACACAGCCGCAGAAGCTGCACCTAATAATTTTGACCCCTGTGAAGTATTCACGCCAGCTGCAGTGGTTACTTTTCCAAGTAACGAATCTGTTTGGCCACCCAGCACTTTTTGTAATAAATCTTGGCCCTTGTTAATTTGTGAAGTGATGTTTGAAGCGTCACTCGTTACACTTGCAGGTTGATCAAAGCCACTTTCATGAATGGCGCTGGCTACAGTTTGAATACCATCAGGGCTGCGAATTTTTTTTTGTAGCTCTGTAAAAACTGCTGGAATTGCTGTTAGCATAGTTGATTTAGTTTTTTCGACAGGAATTCCTAAAGTTTCGCTGATTTTATTAAAAAATCCAGTAGGCAAAACGTTGGTAAATGAGTTTAAAGCATCAGCTGTAAGTTCCATAAAATACTCCTTTTTTTGAGGTAAAATGACTTCCATGTGCACTCGGTTATATTAATAAGCAAAGCTAGTGCCGCGGGTGAAAAATAGGCTTTCCCTTACGGGGCAAACTGGGGTATGAATGGCGTATGGGAAAAATTGAAATTCTCAGATTGATGGCCGGCTTTAAAAAGTTTCGCGAAAAATATTTCGCCGGCGAACACCCACTGTATGGAAGACTTTCTAACAGCACTGGCGTGGGGCAAACACCAAAAACTTTAATCATTGGTTGCAGCGATTCACGCGTTGATCCGGCAATTATTACTTCGGCATCACCGGGTGAGCTATTTATCGTGCGTAATGTGGCGAATCTTGTGCCACCTTACGAAAAAGGCGGCGGCTTTCACGGGGTGAGCGCGGCGATCGAGTTCGCTGTGGTAAATTTAAAAGTAGAAAATATAATCGTGCTTGGGCATCGCCAATGCGGTGGCATCAGAGCTTTAATGTTAAATCAAAATTCTGAGCAAACCAGTTTCGTTGATCGCTGGGTTAATATTGCTCAAGACGCTAAAGAGCGCGTGCTTGCGGCCCATGCCGGAGAAGATGACGACAGTCTTTGTCGTCATGGTGAATTAGAATCAATCGTAACATCATTAAATAATCTAAGAACATTTCCATTTGTTAAATCCGCGATTGAAGAGCGCGGTCTGGCGTTAATGGGAATCTACTTCGATCTTGAATTAGGCCACTTGCTTGAATTCGACGACGAAGCCCGTAACTTTCGTTCGATTGAAATGTAATTTTAAATACACATTTAGTGTGGAGCATGGTGCTCATCACTTTGTTTTTGCGTCAGACGCTGACGTTCGTATCTTCCGGTAATTTGTGCGGTTTTCAGAATATGATTTTTCATGGTTTCATGAATTGTTTTAATATCTGCGCGCGCTGGCCCTAAATTTTCAATATCTAAGGCAAACAAGGTAAAAATATAACGATGGGCTAAATCTCCTGGGGGAGGTTTAGGGCCGTCATAACCAGTACTGCCAAATGAATTGATGCCTTGATCGATACGTAAAGGATCATGCAGTTCTTCTTTTTTTTCTAAGCCTTCATGCAGCGTCGAAATTGATGGTGAAATATTATAAACAACCCAATGTGTGAAAGTGGGATCTTGCGGCGAAGTTTTTGGTGCGTCGATATCTTCACACATTAACACTAAACTTTTACAACCACTGGGGATATCTGACCATTCTAACGCAGGCGATAGATTGTCGCCATCAGCGGTGAATTGTTGTGGTATTTTGCCATAGTCGTCGAATGATGAACTGTTCAAATGCATAAGAAGTCCCTTCTAAATTTTAAATTTGAGTTTCAATAAAAATATTGCAAAGCTTAAGCCATTAGAAGGAGTGTGTTATGGCGAAATATGTCGATGGATTTGTAATACCCATTGCGAAAAATAAAGTAGCAGCTTACCGCAAAATTGCAGCGAAGGCTGGAAAACTTTGGATGAAGTATGGGGCTCTAGAATACTTTGAAACAGTCGGTGAAGATTTAAAAATGCCTTTTGGAATGCCGTTTACTAAAATGGCCAAATTGAAAGCTAACGAAACCGTAGTTTTTTCTTGGATCGTTTATAAAAACAAAGCCCATCGTAATAAAGTGAACAAACTAATTATGAAAGATCCTTGGATGCAAACAATGGATCCAAATACGATGCCCTTTGATCATAAGAAAATGGCCGTGGGTGGTTTTAAAGTACTTGTCGAAGAGTAGATTTACTTAATATGATATCTTCAACAAGGGGATATCATCTATGAATCAAAAAATTAAATGTTTTATGCAACCTTACGCTTTACCGAAGTGTGCATCGACTGGGCTTCTAATTGTTCGTTTAGTTGTGGGTATTGCAATGATTATGCACGGCTGGGGAAAAATCCAATCTCCGTTTTCATGGATGGGCCCTGATGCGCCAGTTCCGGGTGTTTTACAATTATTAGCTGCGATTTCAGAATTTGGCGGCGGTATTGCGCTTGTTCTTGGATTATTAACATCATTAGCGATGGTAGGAATGGCGATCACAATGGCGGTTGCGGTTTACACGCATGCGGTTGTTAAAGGCGATCCGTTCGTGGGCGGCTATGAATTAGCTGCAGTTTATATGGCAATTGCTGTGATGTTCATGATCGTTGGCCCAGGTAAATTCTCTTTAGATAATAAAATTTTCGGCAATAAGGAATCTAATTAATATGGCAAAAGCTTCAAAATACATCGATATCTGTATTCAGCCGATTCCTAAGAAAAATTTAGCTGAATACCGTAAAACGACAAAATTAATCGGCCAGATTTTAGTTAAACATGGAGCTCTTGCGAGCCGTGATTACGTTGGCGAAGATAAAAATGCGACTTCAGTTTCTGCACCATTCGGTAAATCAGTAAAACTGAAAAAAAATGAAGTTGTTATTTACGCCGTTGCTGAGTTTAAATCAAAAAAACACCGTGAACAGGTTTTTGCTAAAATGATGAAAGATCCAAAGATGAAAGAAATTTCATTTATGATGGATGAAAACCGCATGGTTATGGGCGGTTTTGAACTTTTAGTGGCCGTTGATTAGTTTTGGTGATGCACAAAGGTCGTCTTGAAGCGTTTAGTGATGGCGTAATTGCCATCATTATTACGATCATGGTTTTAGAATTTAAAGTTCCGCATGAAACTGACTTATCTGCCTTATTAGATCTGTGGCACATTTTTCTAAGTTACACTCTTAGTTTTATTTACGTCGGTATTTACTGGAACAATCACCATCATTTATTTCAGGCTACGAATAAAATTCATGGCGGGATTTTGTGGGCGAACTTACATTTATTATTTTGGTTGTCGTTGATTCCATTTTCTACGGCTTGGTTGGGCGAAAATAAATTTGCCGATGGACCAGTTGCAGTTTATGGCGTTGTTTTATTGATGGCTGCTATTGCCTATACAGTTTTACAGAGTCTGTTAGTTAAACATCACGGTAACGATTCAACGCTAGCTAAAGCGATCGGCACTGATGGTAAGGGTAAAATTTCTGTAGCCTGCTATGTAGCAGGTATTTTATTGTCACATCTTATGCCGTGGGCATCATGCGTTCTATATGTGTTTGTTGCGATGTTATGGCTTGTTCCAGATCGTCGCATCGAACAAGCCATATAATTATTAGTTAATTAATTTTTTACGAATTTGCGTATAAGCCAGTGTGCACAACACCGCGCTTTGCACGACAAGGATTCCGCCATGAAAGGCGAGGGCTTCAAGAATATCTTTATTCCAGAATAGCGCCTGAGCAATGCGAACGCCGTGAATCAACGGAAAGAAGTTTGCGATAAAACGAACGATATTATTCATTTGTTCGATCGGAAAAAATATTCCTGACAAAAAATATAACGGGGCTATTAAAAATGAATATACCGTTTGAAATTGATTAATGTTTTTTACCCAAGCTGTCGCTAATAATCCCATCGCTCCGCACGGAACAGCCACTAAACATCCGACAATGGCTACGGCTGGAATTAACCATGGATTTACCATTAATCCACAAAGTGCCAGTACAACTGCTACACCAACCGCCATCAATGCGCCCTTAAGACCGACCCAAATTAATTCTCCAAAAACGACTTCTCTGACGCCGATCGGAGTCGTTAGCATGGCTTTGAAAACATTTTCATAGCTCATGCGAACGTAAAAGCCGTAACTGCTTTCAAAAAACGAGGTAAAAAGCGCAGTGGCCACAGTTAGGCCCGGAGCTAAAAATTGCATATAGCTCATGCCTTCAACATTAGTTAAATAAGAACCAAGGCCTAATCCCAATGACACTAAAATTAATGCCGGATCTGCAACTGTGGGTGAAATATTAGAAATAAAATCTTTTTTATAGACTGTCCAATTGCGAAGGGTGATGTAAAAAAATAATTGAATGGTGTTAAGCATCGGCTGTTAATTCCTGTCCAGTGACTTTTAAAAAAACGTCTTCTAGATTCGAAGGTCTGATTTGAAGCGGAGTTAAATTATTTTTCGTGTGCAAAGTTGTTAATTCATCTAATGAATTTGTGCGCACGTATAATCCCGAAGTGTCTTCAGTTAGGGTGTATGAGTTATTGCTGGCGACAATTTTTTGCACTTGTTCGCGATTCTCAATAGAAAAAATTCCAACATAGCCTGGGGTGTGTAGATTAATTAATTCTTTCGGGCTGCCTTGGCCCACCACTAAACCTTTATTCATAATCACTAGGCGATTACATAAAACTTCAGCTTCATGCATATAGTGCGTAGTTAAAACAATGGTTGTGCCCTGATTATGTAATTCTTTAACTTTACCCCATAATAAATGGCGAACTGCCGGATCTAATCCAGTGGTAGGTTCATCTAGAATTAATAATTCAGGTTTGCCTAAAAGGGCGCGTACAAACACTAAGCGGCGTTTCATGCCGCCAGACAAAGCCATGATCGGCATATCTTTTTTATGCATCAGATTCATGTATTCTAAAAGTTCTTCGACTCGTTTTTTACGTTCATTTTTAGCTACGCCAATAAAAGCGCAGTAGATCATCATGTTTTCAAATACAGTTAATGATTCATCGAGCGCATTTTCTTGGGTGACCACGCCCATGCGTCTTTTAATATCACGGCTATGTGTTTTTGGATCGTAACCAAACACACTTAAATTACCTGAAGTGCGCTGTACGCTTCCGTAAGTCATACTGATAAAAGTGGATTTACCTGCGCCATTGGGTCCAAGCAATCCGAAACATTCGCCTTTATTAATTTGCAAATTTAATCCATCAACGGCTGCAAAATCACCGAATTTCTTAATTAACGAAGTAGCTGTTATCATTTACTGTTTATCCGCAGCCTGATTAAACATCCAGTTCACGCCGTATTTATCAGTTAGCATGCCGAATTGCAGGGCCCAAAAAGTTTTTTGCAATGGCATTGTGATTTTTCCACCTTCAGCTAATTTGTTAAATGCTGTAGAAGGATCAGAAATTTTATCATAATTTACTGATAACTGAATGTTATTGCCGAAGGTAACATCATTTCCAGAATGTGAATCTGAGGCCATTAATTCAGTGCCGCGAATTTTAAATACCGTATGAATGATTTTATCCTTTGATTCTGCAGCTACATCAGTCGGTGTGTCACCGTAACGCGAGGTAAAAAGCACTTCGCCGTTAAATGTCTGGCAATAAAATTTGACGGCCTCTTCGCAGTTGCCGTTGAATAAAAGATAAGTTTGTAATCCTGCCATACGGGCTCCTTTGCGGGTTGTTTCAAAGATTGCTCATCTTAGCCCAAGATGCCAGACTATGAAAATGAAAATCACCGTGGCTGTGAAGCCTAACAGCAAAAAAGAATTGGTCGAGCAAATGCCCGATGGAACATATACGGTTCGCGTTAATGTGCCTCCGGTAGAAGGTAAAGCCAATGAGCGGGTCATTGAGCTGTTGTCTGAACACTTCAGACGGCCCAAGTCATTGATCACACTGGTCAGTGGGCTAAAAAGTAAAAAGAAAATATTTTCGATCGGGAGTAAATAAAACGATGAAAAACTTATTTGTTATTATCATAGGGTCATGTCTATTTGTGGGTTGCGCTTCAATTCGAACCGACTCGTCAAATCCTTCGCTGCAAAGCCCGATCACGGCGACGTCAGAAAAATTAGGGTTTAATTTAGAACTGGGGTCGTCAGATCGAATTAAATTTACCGATGATGCCAGCGCAAGACCACCGACGATTGCATTAGTGCATAGCCGCAGTAATGATGTGCGTGCGAATTTACTTTACGGTATTAATCAAAGCCTTGATATCAGTGCCGGCATCACGAGCAGTGCTGGATTAAATTTATCTTCGCGCCTGCGTTTAATGGGTGATCACGCCTCAACTTGGTCGATGGCCGGAACATTTTTTTTAAATTTTGATAATAGTTCAAAATCTGGTGATCAATTGGGTGAATTTGGGCCAAGTGGTTATAACTGGAAGGCCGATGCAAGCTCTACTTTATCAGCCTTAGGCGTTGCCGTTGGTTACCGTAGTTCAGAAAATTTATTATTTATTGCCAATGCCGGCGTTGGCCAAACCACAGCCAAGTTAGAAATTACGCAGGAGCCTGGAACCAGCGACCCTGGCGGAAGTTACAGCAGTGATACCAAAGCACCATTACACAATTTAGGCGCAGGCGCCGTGTTTGGCCGTGATGGGTTAGTCACTTTAGGTGTAATGTACACGCGTAAACAGTGGCAAGATTCAAGCTTAGGTGATACATCTACGACACACGCCATTTTAAAATTAGAGACACGTTAATATGAAATATTGGATTTTTGATTTAGACGGAACCTTAGTAGATTCATTCGCTGGTTATTTTTCAACTGTCGAAAAAATTTTAAATAAAACGATGAGTACTGAAGAGCGCAAAGTTTGTGTAAGTCTGCATCCGACAGATTTATTTGCAATGCATTTGCCGCCAGAAAAAAGCAAAGAAGCTTTAATGGAACTTCGCCGCATGGACCCCGCAGCAGTAGCTAATGTTGCAAAATTTTCTGCAATTGATAATTTATTTCAGCATTTAAAAACTAAGGGCTGTCATATCTCTATTTTTACCAGCCGTGATTTAACTTCGGCTAAGCTAACTGTTAAAGGTACGGGCTTAGATCAATACGTCGATCATTTAATTTCTGGAGACTGTGTGTCTGAAAAAAAACCAAATCCAGAAGGTCTACACCAGCTGCAAAAACTATATAATTGTAAATACGAAGACATGGTCATGATCGGTGATCATGACTGCGATATGCAAGCCGGCACTCAAGTCGGCGCTTATTCAGTGCGCGCAAGCTGGCATACCCACTGGGAACACGAAAATTGTGAATTAGCGCATCAGCAATTTCATTCAGATGATCAATTCTTATCTTGGGTTAAAGAAACTATCTAAAGAATTTCGCTTAAAGCTTTTTGGCTGGCCGCGAATATTTTGTCGCTGACGATTTTTAATCGAGCTGATGAAGACATGGAAACCGGCGATACAATTGAAACCGGAAAGCCAACATTGCTCCATCCAGGTAAAATTCTGACTAATCTTTTTTGTTCCAGCTCATGTTTAACCAGATAACTTGGAACAAGGGCTACACCACCGCCAGCGATCGCTACCTGCAGTAAGCTTGTCATTTGATTGCTTTCAGTTTTAACGTTGATGGCAACCTTTACGGCTTCTTTTTTGTTTTTTAAATCCCAGCGTTGCGCCATGGATAAGCCTGAAATACTTAAACAATCATGTTTTACTAAATCCTGGGGTGAATTTATTTTTCCACGTTTTTCTAAGTACTGTGGTGATGCGACCGGAATCAAATTCACTTCGCCAATGCGTTTAGCTTTTAATCCACTTTGTTTAAGAGTGCCGATACGAATCGCAAAATCAAAACCATCTTTAACCAGATCAACCACTTGATTGGTGTAAAACAATTCAAAAGAAAGTTTGTCATAACTTTGCAAAAGTTCACCAATCATCGGCGCAATGACATGCGTGCCTAAATCTTCTGGGGCGGTGATTCGAATTTTTCCGGCAACGATAGCATCTTGGCCAAATAGGGATTTTTGGGCGTCTTCTAAGATTTGTAAGGGTTCTAAACAGGTCTCATAAAAGGCCCGGCCCGCAGCGGTGAGCGTTTGGCTTCGGGTAGTACGGATTAAAAGTTTTGTTCCGGTTTCACGCTCTAAACGAGACAGAGCTTTACTGACTGTAGATTTAGGAATTTTCAATGAATCCGCAGCCTTAGAGAAGCTGCCATACTGGATAACTTTGACAAAAATACGAGTTAGTTCAATTCCTATTGTTTCCATATAGAAACAATATAATTCAATTAGGCCGTCTAATCAACAATCGAAAACTAGGCGATAATGATTGCATACAGTCATTCATCAAACAAAAGGAGTTTATATGAAAAAAGATTTAATTTTAGTAGTTGGGGCCTCGGGTACAGTGGGTTCTGAAATCGTTCGTCAATTAAAAGCTGAAGGTTATGCCGTTCGGGCAACAACCAGTAAACCAGTTGCTGAAAACACTTCAGAATTAGTTCATGTGAATATGGCTACGGGCGAAGGCATCAAAGCGGCTTTTGAAAATGTCGATAAAGTGTTTTTACTATCGCCTCCGGGTTATGCCGATCAGTACGCGATGTTATCGCCTTTGGTTCAAGAAGCTAAACGCCGTGCTCTAAAAAAAGTAGTGTTAATGACAGCCATGGGAGCTAATGCTAACGAAGCTGCCCCATTTCGCAAAGTAGAAATCGAATTAGAAAAATCAGGTTTAAATTATAACATTATTCGCCCGAATTGGTTTATGCAAAATTTTAACTCGTTCTGGTTGCAAGGTATTCGCGAACAGAAAAAAATTCTATTACCAGCCGGTAAAGCTAAAGTCAGTTTTATCGATGCCCGCGATATTTCAACAGTAGCGACTAAATTATTAATCAGTGATGAATTTAATAATAAAGATTTTGATTTAACTGGTCCACAAGCCGTCGATCATGATTATGTAGCCACACAGATCAGTAGAGCTACCGGAGATACAATTACTTATAACGAAACTACGCCAGAAGAATTTCGTAAGGGTTTAACAGCTGCAGGTCTACCGAATGATTATGTCGATTTTATGGTAATGATTATGGGATTTTTACGTGAAGGTTACAGCGCAGCTGTAAATGATAATGTTAAAAAAATCACCGGCCGCGAAGCCATTGCAGTTTCGCAATATGCGCAAGATTATAAAAAAGCCTGGATGTAGCTAGGGAAATTCGCCACTGTGACGGGTGAAAAGGCTACGGCGTCGTTCCCATTATATCCTATTGACCTTCTGCGCTTGGCGACTTTTTTGCACAAATTGCCCAATGCAGAGGGGTGTATTTATGAAGACAGATAAACATTTTATATTTTTGGTTGAAGATAATGCCGATGATGAAGCGTTAACATTACGCGCCCTGAAAAAAAATAACATCAGTAATCAAGTCATTGTGGCTCGTGATGGAGCGGAGGCTTTAGAATTTTTGTTTGCCGAAGGCAAATACGCCGACCGAGACATGACGGTGCAGCCGCAAGTGATGTTGCTTGATTTAAACCTGCCAAAAATTGATGGATTAAATGTTTTAAAAAAATTGCGCAGTGACGAGCGCACGAAACTGATTCCAGTGGTGATCTTAACATCGTCAAAAGAAGAACAAGATATTATGGAAGGTTATAGCTTAGGCGCCAACAGTTATGTGCGAAAACCTGTTGATTTCAACGATTTCAGCGAAGCTATTCGTCAGCTTGGACTATATTGGTTGATATTAAATGAAGTCGCAAAAGGTCCACAGACAGATCAAATGGCGCAAATTAATCGTGCACCGGCAGAAAATAAATCATTCACTCACCACTAGCTGCGGGAGCCAAGCGTGAAACTTTTTTTTCTGGTCATGATAATTTCTATTTCTGTTTCTGCGGCAGAAACAAAAACTGCAGATGCTCACTCTATTGAAGATATCGAACAGCGAATTATCGAATTAGAACAACGTCAAAAAGATATGAACATCTGGTACGAAAATTTTTATCTGTTAGGAAAAGGAAGAGTAGCACCATTTTTAGGAGAGAGCCTGTCGATTGGTGGTTTTTTTGAAACCGCGGTGACTCATCTTTACGGCTCAGATATGGAAACGCAAACTTCAGGAAATATTCACACTTTAGGTTTAAATTTAGCTGCGCAGTTTAATGAAAAAACTAAATTTGTGACTCAGACTGTGACTCGATTAGTAATTCCGCTCAGAAATTTAAATAACAATCCTACTTTAACTCCACCACAACGTGGCTTTGTGGGTTATAACTTTTTTTCAATCGTAGCTCAGGGTTATCTTGAATATCGAATCTCAGATTTTTTTATTGTGCAGTCTGGTCTTGGTTATACGCCCTTCGGAATCGCTTCGCAGCAACGCGAACCGCAGTTGTTTCGCCTGCGGGGCGGTTCACAAATCATTGCCTATGACGACGGAGACACCATAGGAATTTTATCTCCGCTATGGACAGGTTTGCATTTTTACGGAGTCTTACCCGTGAATCGTAATCTTGGTTATGATCTGTATACATTTACCCCGGTCACTAAAGTTTCAACCTTGGGAGTCGGTGGCAGGCTTTGGTATAAAGCAAGCGAGAATGTGACTATCGGAACCTCAGTACAGTCAGGTGAACAGGCTAAAGGACATTTTTTTTCACACGGATTTGATCTAGATTTAAAATACAACGAGTATGGTTTTGTATCTGAATATGGACATGCCACTAATTATGGTCATGTGCTCGATGCAGAATTTTATTATTTTGAACCCTACGTAAAATTTGCTGAAGACAGATGGCTATTTTTTTTAAACGCTGAATATATTGATACACTTGAGCGCACCGATGTGATTACGCACCTTCCAGATCCGGTTAAAAAATGGCAATACGGTGGGGGATTTAATTGGCTGCCGATACCGAATGCGCGTTTGCGTTTAACTTATTTGTATCACGATTATATTGATGAAACTGATACGATCAGTGGGCAAGAGCGTGATTACAACGTCATTGATTTTTCAACGGCAGTAGCCTTTTAGGTATAAGATGCGGTTGATAATTGCTGTAACTATTTTTTCTTTAACTTTTATCGCACAAGCTAGCTTGGCTTCAGAAAAAATTGCTGAACTTCAACAGCGTTTGCACGACCTCGAAATGCAGCAAAAAGAAATAGAAGACTGGTACACTAATTTTTATCTTTTAGGCAAAGACCGTGTGGGTTCATTCCTGGATAATAAAATTTTTTTGGGTGGATATTTTGAAACTAGTATTTCTAATATTAGTGGCCCAGATATGCAAACCCAAACATCTTCAAATAACCAGGCCTTAGGCATTAGTGTTACGGCCGAACTGAATGAAAACATTCGATTAGTTACCCAGACGTTAACAGCCGGTGGAATTCCCTTGCGCAACCAACATAACAATCCAAACTTGACGCCATCACACCGTGAGTATTCAGGTTATGTTTTTGGTTCTCTTCTGGCTCAGGGGTATTTAGAATACAGGCCAGGCAATTTTTTTAATTTACAAGCGGGATTAGGCTACATTCCCTTTGGAATAGCTTATCAACAGCGCGAACCAGTTTTATTTAAGAAGCGTGGTGGACCGCAAATGCTGCTCAATGATGATGGAACTGGCGTTGGTATCTCTTCAGCGCTTTGGATGGGATTGCATATTTATGGATTTCTTCCGTTTGAAAAAAAAAGCATGGGCTACAATCTGTATACAGTTCCTCCGGCCAGTAAAGTTAATATGATTGGAGCGGGCGGCAGACTTTGGTGGGCCGTGAGCGAAAATTTAAAAACAGGCGTCTCTTTTCAATATGGAGAAAAAGTTCAGAGCAGTTATTTGAGTCAAGGTGTAGACATCGATTTTAAACATAGCAACTATGGATTTTTAAGTGAATATGCGGTCGTTGATTATTCGGGAAATGATTTAAGCGCAAAGAGTTATTATTTTGAACCCTACTACAAACTTTTCGAAGGCCGCTGGGTTGTCTTTGTAAATATAGAATATATAAAATTACCTACTCGCGTTGATGCAGCTACACAAACGCCTGAGCCTATCGAAAAACGGTTTTATGGGGCCGGAGTTAATTGGCTGCCACTGCCTACAACTCGGCTTCGGTTGAATTATTTAAAACACGATTACATTAAAGAAACTGATAGTATCGACGGGCAAAAACGTGACTATGCCCAAGTCGAACTTTCAATGGCCGTAGCCTTTTAGGAAAAAAAATGACTCTGCGAAACTGCATAATCATTATTACGATCATGTTAGCTTTACAAATAGCATTGGCACAGTCTGATGATATCGTGTTTATTGTTAACGCTGAAAATCCTGCTGAAAAATTAACTGTTGCAGAAATTCGCGATTTTTATTTTAAACGTAAACGCCGGTGGAACAGCGGCGAAAGTATTCGCTTTATGGATAGAACTAATGGGCCGCTGCGCGAAAAATTTTTAAAAAAATACATTAATAAAACAACTTCTGATGTTGAGCTTTTCTGGATCGGCCAAAAACTTTATTCGGGAGACAGCGCGCCTTTAAAAGAGGCCTCTGATTCTACGACAATGCGTTTTGTTGGCTCGCTTAAAGGAGCGATCGGCTATGTCTCAGAAGCTACAGTTTTACGTAAAAATGTAAAAGTGATTAAAGTAGAAAGTGTAGAGGAATAGTTTATCAATACGTTGAAGCAGACCAAATCTATTACTAGAAGTTTAACGATAACCATTGCGGTTATTTCATTATTACTTTTATTAGAAGTCATCGGTATTGGTCTTGCCAGTCGTAATACTTTAGAGGGTTTGACCGATTTACACCGAATGATTCAGGTGATTAATCAGGTGCGTAATTTACGTCAGGTTGTTGCTACCCGCACTCAATTTTTAAAAGATTTTGCGCGTGACAATAAAGCAAGTGCCGAAGAAGCTGTTATTTTAGATAATATTGAAAAACAAGCCGATGATTTATTCGTCGTTTGTTTGCAATTAAGTACCGCACATAAAGAAGTTAACAGCTTAATTGCCGAAGCTCAAAAGGGCTTATTAGAAGAGCGTGCTCTTTCGCGTAAAATGCTGTCTGATCCTAACAGCATTTTTGAATCAACCGTTATTGATCAAATTATTCTTGAAGTGCAAGATTCTTTGGGAAAAGTTCAGCTCGTCCTATCAAAAGATTCTGATGCGTTGTTTGAGCGAATTTTTAATTCTCGCTTTATTCCTTTGATCGTTGCGGTTGTTCTGGCTTTAATTTTTTTAGTTTTTGCTCTGTTTATGGGGTATCGATTAAAACGACAAATAGATTTGCCGATTAAAAATCTAATTCAAAGTACAAAACAACTGGCCGAAGGAAATCTTCGCGCCCGCGCTACTATTTATGATGTGGATGAAATCGGATTATTAGCTCATGCCTTTAATGCGATGGCCGGAACTCTTGAGCAAAGCACGGTGTCACGCGGCTATATCGAAAGTATTTTAGAATCAATGTTCAACTGTATATTAGTGTTAGATAACAAAGGCACAATTTTGACCGTAAATCGCTTAACAGTGCAAACGTTCGGCTATTCAAAAACAGAATTAATTGGCTTATCAATGAAAGCAATTTTGCATGAGGATGTTGAATTACTAGATCCTAATTCAAATATAGAAACTGATGCCTACACTCGCTCGGGGCGAAAATTTCCCGTTTTAGTTTCGGTGGCTGATTTAGACGAGCAGGCAAAGATGCCTTCGAATTTAAGAGTTTGTGTCATTCAGGATATTTCTGAAAGTAAAAGATTAGAAAGCGAAATTAAAGAACGTAACTTAGCTTTAAGCGCTGCAAATCAAGAACTCGAGGCCTTTAGTTATTCGGTATCTCATGATTTACGCGCTCCACTTCGAATTATCGACGGGTTTAGCCAAGCATTAGTTGAAGATGCAGGTGATCAGCTACAAGGTGAAGCTAAAGTTCATTTAGAACGTATTCGTGCGGGTGTGCAGCGAATGGGACAGCTTATCGACGCCGTTCTAAATTTATCGCGTCTAACCAGAGCCGCAATGACTATCGTTGATTTAGATTTAACTTCGATGGCAAAAACCATTATCGCAGAACTGCGTGGTCTTGAGCCAAATCGTAAAGCCGAAGTTATCATTCAAGAAGGAATGCACGCAAATGGCGATTTAGTGCTGATGAAAGTGACCTTAGAAAATTTAATCGGTAATGCTTGGAAGTACACTTCTAAAAAAGAAGTCGCGCAAATAGAATTCGGCCAAACAATGCAAGATGGTCTTGAAGTTTTTTATGTCAAAGATAATGGGGCGGGCTTTGACATGAATTACGCGAAAAAATTATTTACGCCATTTCAGCGTTTACACACACAAAGTGAGTTTTCAGGCACAGGTATTGGTTTAGCCAGCGTAAAAAGAATTATTCATCGTCATGCGGGAACTATCTGGGTAGAAAGTGTAGTTGGTGAAGGTACAACATTTTATTTTACATTGGCGGCGGCGCCAACCTAGATTCAGGGTTTGTTAGGTTACCATTACGATATTTTGCTAAACAATCAACGAGTTCACGCTTTTTGATGGGCTTTGATAGAAAATCTGTAAAACCCATTTTTAAACAGCGTTCGCGTTCATCTTCGAAAGCATGTGCAGTAAAGGCTACGATCGGCTTTTTATAACCGTGTTGACGTAAAGTCGAAGTGGCTGTGTATCCATCCATGATCGGCATTTGGATATCCATAATAACTAAATCATGTTCGCCCTCTTCGGCTTTTTTCATGCCTTCTTCGCCATCAGCCGCTAAATCAACTTTTACGCCTTCCATTTCTAGAAAATTTTGCACAAGCAATTGGTTATCCAGCGAATCTTCGACCAGTAAAACTTTAAAATTATTCATGTTTGGTTTTGCTGCAGCAGATTTTTGCGCAGCTAAATCGACAACGTCGACAGGCTCAGAGAGTAGGTTGGCAAAACTTGTAATCATTGGTGAGGTAGAGATATCACCAGTTTTAATTTTTGCAACGAATGTGCTGCCTTGGCCTGGTGTGCTGGATTGTAAGACCACATCACCGCCTAAAGCCTGGGCTAATTGTTTGGCCAAAGTTAACCCCAGGCCGGTGCCGCCAAATCTGCGGGTCATTGAACTATCTACCTGAGTAAAGGGTTCAAAGAGATGTTTTATTTCATCTGACGACATGCCAATTCCGGTATCAATGACACTGAAATGTAATACGGGTTCAGAATTTTCTTCTGCTAGTTTTACAATTAATTCGACTGTGCCTTGGTTGGTAAATTTGATCGCATTACCTAATAAATTAAGCAGGATATGCTGAAGCTTCGATGGATCTGAATGGATTTTTTCTGGTATCTGATCTTCGGTCTCAAAATGCAAAGTCAGATTTTTTTCATTAGCGAGCGGCGATAAAATTGATTTCACTTGAGCAATGACATTAGGTACCGAAAATTTTGCAATTTTTAATTGTAATTTACCGGCTTCAATTTTTGATAAATCTAAAATTTCATCAATGACTTTTTTAAGGTGTTCACTATTACGGGTAATTTTTTTTAGCCACAGAATACGTTCTTTTTCATCTTTATAATCAGTTTGCAATAGTTCAGATAAGCCCATAATGGCATTTAATGGCGTGCGAATTTCATGGCTCATATTAGCTAAAAATTGTGATTTGGCGTTGCTGGCATACTCTGCATCGCGCTTGGCATTTTTAAGGTCTTCTTCGTACATTTTACTTTCGCTGATATCGGTCATAAGACAAACATAACCACGTACTATGCCGTTTTCAAATTCCGGACTCACGGCTACATTAACAAATTGGGGCGAAGTTGCTCCCAGCAAAACACTTTCAAAAGTAACTTGCTCACCGTGATCTAAACGTGAAATATTTTTTTTAATCTGAGTCGTAATTTCAAGGCCAAAAACTTTTTCAACTGGTTCATTAACCAGAGTTTTTTCAAACCACTCCATGCTGACTTTATTTGAAAAACTAAATTTCAAATCAGGAGTGATATAGGTCAGTGACGCCGGTATGATATCAGTGATAACTTTAAGTTGTTTTTCATTTTGGCGAAGACGCTGTTCTGCAATGACTTTTTCGTATTGCGATTTTGTCAGCTCTAGAGCGTTTTTAATAGCTGAAGGCAGGCGAACAATTTTGTCTTTAATAACATAATCAACGGCGCCTTTTTTAAGACATTCAACAGCCATTTCATCAGATAATGTTCCAGTAACAATAATCAGCGGCGTAAGTATTTTTTGCTCTTGCAGAATATCTAACGCAGAAAGAGCGCCAAATTGCGGTATTGAATAATCACATAGAATTATATTTGGCTTAAAGTTTTCGAGAGCCTCTAAAAAAGCGGCTCGATTATCAACAGTTACAGACGAATAATTTAGATCAGACTTGCTTAAAGTACGTTGCACTAGCAACTGGTCTAGCTCGTTGTCTTCGGCGATCAAAATTTTAAGACTTTTGTCTTGAACGTCGTCCATATCCTATGATTATCACGACGATAATAGATCTTAAATACATAACTTAACTAAACATCCGGCGAGGAAAATTTGGACTAGTTGTTTTTTTATTTATACAAAATTAAATTGGATTCGGTGCTTTTTTTGTTGCATAAGAAAATTCGGGTTTTATAGCACGACTGAAGTCCAATTTCGGTACATTTTACCTCTGAAAAAGCCGATAACGTATTTGTGAAAAACACCAATGCAGATCGTAAGTGGATCATTCTAATTGGCATTCTGCTCATAGCAGAAGTGCTATGGCTATTAGTTGATTTGCAGTGGATTAATGTTCCGTTTTTTTCAAAAAAATCATACACTTCAAATGCTGTTGATGCGGGATATATTATCTCGAGTAAAAAAGATTTAAAACGCCGCGGGGCAAATAGTCTCATCTGGGAAGACACCCAGCCTAAAGATACACTTTTTTATCATGATTCGGTTTTAACGCTTTCACAGAGTTCGGCTAAACTTTATTTAAAAGATCAGACTGATCTGGAACTTTCAGAAAATACTTTAGTTACCCTTGAAGAACCAGAAGACAAAACTAAATCTGAAATTCGCTTACGCTTTTCGCGCGGTGATTTGCGCGCGCGCAATCCATCATTTAAAACAAGCGTTATCGGCGAAGACTGGGTCATCAACTTAGATAAAGGCTCAGACATTGTATTGCGTAAAGACCAAGGTTCATACGAGTTTGAAGTTGTTTCAGGCACGGCCACTCTGCAGACAAAAGATGGCGAAGAAAATTTAACCGAAGATAAAATTTTAAAATTAAATGATGATCACAAAGTTGAAAAAGTTGAAAAAAGTACCGATCTTCAGTGGAAAGAAAAAAAGCCAGTTAGAATTTACACGTTAGATGATAATGCAAATATTCCGCTCGAGTGGACAGGTGATGCCAAAGATCTTGTTATCAACAAAGCGGGCAGTGAAGAAGAAAGTCAAAATTTAGAAAAACAAAAGCAAACATCATCGGTAAAACTTGCGCATGGCAGTTATAAAATCAGACTTAAAAATGCGTCTGGCATATCAGAAGCAAAGACTGTTGAAGTTTGGAAAGCTCCACGCATCTATTTAAAAAAGCCTTTACCGCGTGATCGCTTAAAAACTAATGAGCCTTACGAATTTATTTGGACCACTGAAAAAGGTGTTAAAACATACCGCGTTCAGTTTTCTTCTAATCAATCACCATTGAAACAAGAAAAAGCCGACCAAAATTACACGACCATAAAGTTTGATCAAGAACAGGATTTAAAGTGGCAAGTGCAAGGCGAAGATGAAGAGGGCTTTGTTATTCCGCCGCTATATAATAATGAAATTTACTTGCGTGATGAACCCCTGGCCGCCCCTAAGCTTAAAGTTCCGGATGTAAAAAAAGGCGCATATTATCAACCGAAGTGGCATTGGTTGTATGCAGCTATTTTTCAACAAGCGCAGGCAAAAGTTGATAATTATGAAATTGATTTCGCCTGGGAGCCCGTTGCCGGAGCCGATCAGTATATTTTAGAAGTTTCAGCAACTCCGGATTTTCGAGAGCCTGAATTAATTAAAACATTATCAAGCACCACCTATGTGTGGAAAAAAGTAAAGTTTAAAAAGTATTACTGGCGCGTGGCTGCAGGAAGCGCCAAAGGCCGCATGGGATTATTTTCTGAACCGATGGAATTACAATTAGACGAAATTAAAATTGTTAACGTTCCAGCGCCAGAGCCGCCAGCCGAAGTCAAAGTAGAAACTGAGCCAGTGATTGAACCAGTTGTTAGTGAAGAAAAAAAATCTTTTTCGATTGAATTACCAGAAATTCCGTCGGGGTGGGGAATTGCGTTAGCGCCAAGTTATAAGTATTCAAAAACCGCTGGTGAAAAAGAAACTCGTATCGACTTACAAGGTATGGTACCTTTTGGTGTCCAGTTAAGCTTTAAAACCGGCTGGATTAACAATCATAATTATCATTTTAATTTTTGGACCAGCAATCAAACATGGAAACCGATGCCTGAAGTTGAATTTCCGTTTCAGGATAATTTAAAAGTTCGAGAATCGATATTAACATTTGATCGCGGAACTTTAAATAAGCAAAATCGTCTGGGTCTGATTTTACATGAAAATTTTATTGCGAAAAGAAAGACCGAAGAATCAATAACGATTCAATCAGAAGTTTTATTCGGAATTCGCACTTCGCGGTTATTTAATCCTAACGAAAACTGGCAAAATACAGCTGGTCTTGCGCTTTTAACATCCGGAAAAGTTCATGAATTGATGTTTGATATTCAAAGTAAAAGATACTTATCAAATAAAGACAGTAAATACAGATGGTCTGTAGGTATGGGTGCAAATGCTGTACACCAAAAACACACCGATGGTGGCGGCTTGCAAAGCGATCTTATTTTTTTACTGGGACTTGAACAGTTTTAGGCTTTCGTAATCGCCAGGCTTGTATTAAAGGAATCAATAATAAAATAGAAATAAGCCATTGCATATTTTGCGGTGGAATATTTTTAACTAAACCGCAACCGCCGCTTTTAAATTCAAAATTTTCTCTTAAACCAGGATCAAAATTAATATACACATCATCGACTATTGTTGGATTGGCATCATCTGAATTAGTCACATTAACGCGGTATCTGACGTAACGTTTTTTAGCGATTGTTGAAATCGCCGCTGAATTTATCCAGCCCGAATCATCACTGATAAAATCATCATCGCTGCCTGCAACCTCGAAAGTAATATCAGAACTTGCAGGATTTGCTGTGATTGAAGTGTAAGTCGCAAGAGTTGATTCAGTGTCATAACTTTTACTGACGGCAACTTGAGTTGTACCTGAAACAAAACCGACAATGCCATCTAGTAAAAGTGTGCTGCCTTGGGCTTCGCCAACGCTACCGGTAAAGTTACCATTACCAGCCATATCCCAAATGCGGCCGTCAGTGGCATCGCCGCCATCGCCCGGAAAAGGAACATTAGGCTCGCCACCGATTCCAGCATAGGTGGTAATTATATTTCCAGAAACGCAGTGAATATTTGTCGGAGTAAAAATACTAATATTGCCACCAGCACCGCCGCCGCCGCCACCGCCAGAATCGGCTGCGCCACCATTTCCACCATTTGCCATAACTGCGCCAGTTAAAGAAATAGTCACATTACCTACGGCGCGAATAATGACTGTGCCACCACCAGCGCCACCGCCACCACCACCTTGAGTTGATGATCCTGATCCACCGCCACCGCCGCCACTGCCAGAAAGAATATCAAAATTATGATCAAGCCCAGCTTTTCGCAATCCCGCTGATCCGCCGGTGTTACCACCAGCCGATACACCTGGCGAGCCATCGTTATTTGTGTAACCAGCACCACCACCGCCACCAGCACCACTCACAGCACCAGTGAATATTCCACCGCCACCGCCTATAGAAGTTCCGGCTAGTGATAAACCACTGGTTCCAGAAGTAGCAGCACCGCCGCCATTACCGCCAGCAAAACCTGCGCAGCGACCGATACCACCAGCACCACCAGTAGCGCCCACGGCAGGAGATCCATCTTCACCAGAACATTCAATCACACCATTAATATCAACAGTCGATAAACTGTGAATAATAAGCGGGCCATTGATACTTGATAAGGTGTAAGCAGAGTCTAAATTGAAACGAGTTACTTTTAGAATTGGAAATTGATTGGCATCAATGGTGATGTGATTACCAACGATGGTGCCAAATTGTGAATATGTTGAAAGTTCAAAAGGCCCATGGCTGCCATCGCTGACCGAAAAAGTAGTTTGGCTGGCAACGGCTTGTGTTGAATTTCTGTAATTATATATTTGTAAGCTAGGGTGTAAATAACCTAATTCGAAGTTCCACACTAAAGTAGAACTCACTAACTGAGTTGTGGTATCAAAAGTTTCAGTGAAAACTCGGGCGTTGGCAGTCAAAGACGTTAATAAGATAAGCCAACCCAGCAGTTTCATTTATTTTATCCGGCCTTAGTCGTTTCATCAGTTATTTTCAAAGCCTGAAAAACTTTTTCGCGCAGAATATCTGAACGAAAAGGCTTAATAATATAACTATCAATCGCATGCAGTTTTGCATTTGTAATTTTCAAACGCTCTTGTGATTGCTGGCTGGTTATCATAATGAATGGCGTTGAATAGCGCAAATTATGCGCGCGCACCGCTTTAAGTAATGCTAAACCATTGGTTCGTGGCATTTCCCAGTCAGAAATAATTAAATCAATGCGCTGAATGGTATCCAGCACGTATCTGTACGCTTCGGCTCCATCACGAGCTTCAATAAAAGTTCTAAAACCATACATGGTTAAATAATCTCTTACGATTCCTCGCACACCATCATCATCATCAACGATCATGATAGTCATGCGACTGATGTTGATCTTATTCATGAGCTCCCTCTTGTTTAATAGGAATTTTAATTGTTACCTCAACACCTTTTGAAGGGTGATTTGACAATGAAAATTCTCCTAAATGTTCGGCTTCAATGATTTCTTTGCAAATAGGTAAGCCAAGGCCCGTGCCTTTGTTGCCTTTTGTCGTATAAAAAGGATTCATTACATAGGGTAATACATCTTTTGGGATTCCAGGGCCATGATCACGGATTTTGATTTCAACCCACGAATCTGGAATTTGACCTTCTGGACTGGCACATTTTGCTACCGAGATATCGATTTGCCCTGACGGAGACATAACGTGAGCCGCATTCGTAAATAAATTAATAAACACCTGTACCAATGAGTGGTGATTCGCATCAACTTCACATTGGTGGTATTTGATTTTTGTAACTTTAATATTACGTTTATTAAAATCATGCGCCATTAATTCTAAGGCTTCATCGACACTGGAATTTAATTTAATAGGAATTAATCCAGGCACTGATTCAACGTTATTCATTTTTTTGAATTTCGATAAAACGTTTGAAGCGGTTTCACCAGCTTTTAAAATTGTTGAAAGTGCTGTGCGCATTTGCGCTAAATCACCTTTCATTAAAGCGATTTCTGCATGACCTACGATATGCATTAATAAGTTTCCGAATTCATGAGCCACACTGCGGCCTACAGCAGCTACCGTGCTATTGCGCTCATTGACGCGTAATAACTGTGAAGCTTCTGATAATTGTTCTTCTTGTAATTTCTTTTGTTCTTTTAAATTCCATAGTGAAACGGCATTGCGGGCTTTTTGTAAAATAGCGCCATCAGTAAATGGTTTATTCATGTAATCCCAACGATCAGATTTGTTAGGTCCTAAAATTGTATTGATCGAATCTACGGTACGGTCATGGTAAGCGGTTACAAACACAGCGTGAATTTTGGGGTCCATTAAATGAATTTGGCGAACTAATTCGATACCATCAATTTCACTTCCTAATAAAACGTCAAAAAATCCCATCGCAAATGGCTTACCATTTAGAATTGATGACTTAATATGATGGAGTGCTTCGGTCGGATTTTTTGCCCAAACAACCTCAAATTGATCTTTTTGCGCTTCGCTAGGAGTGCCCGCAGTTTTACTTGGCGCCGCTGATCGGCTGGAGCGATTGATCGGTACCACTGAAGATGGAGCTGGCGAGATAATGGCTTTGATGCCCTCTGCAATGGCTGGTTCGTCTTCGACGATAAGCACGCGCCAATTGTATTCGTAGTCTTTTTTAGCTTGTGGCAGATCTAAAACATTTAGTTTTTTTGCAGTTTGACTCATGCGGCACCTTCTTCTTGTTTTTGTAACTTAATTGGTAAAATAATTTTAAAAGTTGTTTCTTTAAATGGGGTTGAGGCAACAAATTCAATATCGCCCCCGTGCGCGCGGATAAAACGGCGGCTAATGCCTAAGCCTAAGCCTGTGCCTTCATCTGCGGATTTAGTTGTAAACTGTTTTTGAAATAACAGCGCCTGATGTTCATCAGAGATACCGCTGCCGTTGTCGCTCATTAATATAATGACATTTTCATCAGTAATTTCAGTTGAAAGTTTTAGTTGGTATTTTTGCTGTTTATCTAACATTGCCTGCAGTGAATTGCGCATTAAATTGGTCATCGCCTGAATAAATTCATCACGATCCAGCGAAACTTCGTCATCACCTGATGCATATGTTTCTACAACATCGATATTTTGCTGCATAAATAGATCAGCCATAATGTTTTTACAGTCGATCAGAAGTTTTTTTGCAGAATAAGTTTTAATATCAGAATTTAAACGGCTTAATTTTCTCATGCCGTCGACGATCTTTCCGATGCGGCGGCTTTCATTAATTAAAAACTGAATATCGGAATCGATAGTTTGGGTTAATTCGCCAAATGAAGCTTGTACTGAATCTAAATTATGCATGTCTTCTTGCCATAAACTCCAAGTCTGATCGACTTGCGAGGGTTGTTGCCAGGCGGCTATTAAGGCTTCAAAACCACCACTATTGTGGTCGTTTTTCCAACTGGCAAAAATGTCTTTCATTAAATTTAATTGCGGTTCAACCTGATTTTTCACACGTTTTTCCACACCACTTAAACGGGCTAAAATTCCAGTTAGCGGATTTAAAACGTCATGCGCGGCACGACCGGCAATTTCACCGGCAGACGCCAGGCGAGTAGTTTTGAGTAAGGCCTCTTGAGCCTCTTTGACGGCCTGATTTTGGATCTCTAATTGATGAGTACGGTCTTTTACTTTTTGATCTAATTCGCGATTGATTTCTTGTAACTCATCACGCGATTGTTTTAATTCAGTGATCATCTGATTAAACGAGGTAGCTAACATGCGTGTTTCATCTGTGGTATTTACTTTAATTTGCGTCGATAAATCGCCGGTAGCTACTTTTTCCATTCCGCGAACTAAAATTGAAATGGGCTCTGTTAACGAACGTGATAATAAAAATGCGAATAATAGTGATAACGTAATTACAATCAGGGCAAATGATAATGAGCGCGAAACTAATTCATAAACTGCAGAAAAGGCGTGGTCTTTAGAAACCTTTGAAAGAATAATGATTTGCCCTTGGTAAGTTTTCGCAAAAGCTCCTAAAAATTCTTTACCGTCATCTTTAGTTGCGGCCACGCTTAAATTAACTTTTGCTTCTTTGGCTTTTTGAAACAACGCCGTGTGGTTTAAACTTTTGGCTTGTTTCATCCAGTCAAAATTTGAATGTAATAAAATTTTACCTTCGTGATCGATGACTGAAACTTCACTTAGTTTTACAACGTTTAAAATTTTTAAAATTTTATCGGCCTGAATGTAACCAACAACAGCTAAGTGATCAGTGGGAATGCCTTTGCTGTTTTCAATAACAACGTTACGGCCGTAACCAATAAGCGGAGTTCCGCCTTCGATAGACGCATTCCAAAAATATTCGCCATTTTTCAAAATTTCTGTAAATGGTATTGGGCGTGCAGCTAAAACCGTTTTATCAAAAAAATCAGCATCTAAGCCATACGTTTCAGCATACTTTTTATCACTGTAACTTTTGATCGCTAAACTTTGTTCTTGGCGATATAGCGAAGCAAATACCACAGACGAATTTTCGCCAAAAACTTGTTCTGCATAATTTTTTGTCGTTGAATTAGTTGATAACGTTGCGAATAGACGAAATTTATCTGACACACCTTTAAATTCAGTTTCGATCTCTGCCGCTAAATTCGAAACCATGCTGCGATTTAGATCAAACACGAGTTCAGTTTTATCGGTCTTGAAAACTTCTACGGCGATTAATAAATATACGACAAGGCAAGTCACAAGCAACGCGCTCATAACACCTAAGAATTTAAATCGTATTGAAAAAAAGCCCTTCATTTTTACTCCGTAAAAGACCATTACTTATCGGCCAAGCTAATGTATTTACTTAGAAAAAATGCGAACTTTCGAATTTTACGAGAGTGAAACTAGACTAGCGTGGAGTTTTGAAAGCACTTTCGTCGCTGATCGCACTTTGGCCACCAGGTGTCGTCGATAAGGCTTTAACGCCATAAAGCGTATTAGGTGCTAATCCAGTGATCGTCATCGAATGAGTCTGGACCAAGGTCGCATCGACTGCGGTCGTTCCTGATACACCGGTGCCGATGTTTTTATACCAGCTTTGGCTAGTTGACGGAATATTCGTGGTCCAGTTCAATGTCGCGCGATCACGTAAAACGTTAGAAATTGTAAAACTTGTGATCGCTAGAGGTTCTTCGTCGGCCACACAAGGATTAACTTCTTCGTTAGGAAAATTGTAATTCGTATTTCCTAAAACTTTCCAATCACGCGAGAGTAATTCATAAAAAGGAGCTTTAGCTTCAACTGGATCTTTTGTTGAATCAAAAAATAAACTATTTCCAGAGCTTCCGCAGTAGGGATCATTAACAGCATTCGTATTACTTACGCCATCGGGCCACGGGCGCCACATACTCACTAAAGAAATATGATATCTCGGGCCTTGATAATATTGCATGATCATCGGAATTTTTGTGTTGTGATCTAAATACACAGGCTCAGTTGCGCAAGCCATTTTCGTTGCATGAGTTCCATCATTGTTAACGATCGTTTTATAACCACCATTGCCATCCGGAATTTTTAACAGCGCACCATCATCGGCAAGTACGGCCAGTTGGTAATAGCCAGCAGGCTCTTCCGGAGATAATTGTAATTGCGATTCGATATGCATACCAAAGTATTCATATAAAGTATTACCATTGGTATTGGTGACTAAAGTTCCTGATTGTGTGTAAAACCCGCGATCAAATGGGCGGGTCGGAATATACAAACGATCTAAATAAATATTAGCTTCAGCAATGTGAGCATTGGCCATGAAATCCGCGATATTGTTATAGCGGGGTTGATCATCAGATAAAAATAATAAATTACCAATTAACCCACGATCGCGTGCTTGTGGTGAATTTGTTTTAAAAGGGTCGCAGACAGTGCGTTCTGGATCAGACTGTGGAGTTGCATCAGGTTCTGAAACAACAGTACTGCCACTTTCTGTTCCAGTTCCAGACTCAGTTAAACATCCAGAAATAAAAAAGGTTGATAGTATGATCGATAAAATTGCTGTTAAACCGCGTAACGTACCCATGCGATAATCTTAACAAAGGTGTAGAACTTGTGTGTAAAAATGCACGCCTTTCTCAACTTAGAACAAGGGGGTGTTTCAAACCTAGAAATCCAGACCTGACATTGTCTGATTTTAGCATACAATAAGATTCATCATGAGAAAAGTTCTCGTCTTCCAGCATGTCGCCAATGAAATTTTAGGAACACTAAATCCTGCTTTGAAACAGCAGGGATTAAATATTCGCTATGTTAATTTTGAACGTGATCCAAATGCAGCTCCCTCGGTCGAAAAATATAATGGCCTTATTGTTTTGGGAGGGCACATGGGAGTCTATGAAGCAGACCAATACACCCATATCAAAACTGAAATAAAACTGATCGAGCAGGCGTTGAAAAAAAATATTCCAATTTTAGGAATATGTTTAGGCGCACAAATTTTAGCGCATGTCTTAGGTTCAGAAGTTCGTAAAAGCCCAGAAAAAGAAATGGGCTGGTATGATATCGAACTAACGACTGCGGGCGAAAACTCCCGGCTGTTATCGCATTTTAAAAAAACTGAAAAAATATTTCAGATGCACGGCGATACTTTTGATATTCCTAAATCTTGTGAACATTTGGCGGTATCAAAAATTTGCCCAGCGCAGGCTTTTAGTTACGGCACTAAGGTGTTTGGATTGCAATTTCATTTAGAAGTCGATGAAGCGATGATTTTGCGGTGGTTAAATAACCCGAAGAATCAGCAAGATATTTTACAATCCCAAGGAAAAGTGTCAGAAGCACAAATGCGTGCTGACACGGCTGTGTATTTGCAAAATTCGTTAAATTTAAGCCAGCAGACTTTCAATAAGTTTATTGAGTTATTTGCTCTGAAAGAGCGTCCCATCATTCTTAAATCAAAATAATTAATGCATGTTAATAACAACTTTAATGCAGTCATCTTTTTGATCGTTAAACAGTTGATAGGCTTTGGGTGTGTCTTGTAAATTTATACGATGAGTGATCACGAATGATGGATCAATTTCACCCCGAATAATTTTATTTAATAAAAGTGGCATATATTTTTGAGTGTGGGTTTGTCCCATTTTAAAAGTCAGGCCTTTGCCGAAAGCTGCACCAAAAGGCATTTTATCTAAAACACCGCCATACACACCAGGTATTGAAACCGTTCCGCCTTTTTTACAAGCTTGAATGGCTTGGCGTAAAGCATCGGGTCTGTCAGTGGCTAATCCTACAGCCATTTTTGCACGGTCTAACGTAGCTGTGATCGAATGACCATGAGCTTCCATACCAACAGCATCAATGCATGAATCTGGCCCCCGGCCACCAGTCAGATAACTTAATTCATCAAGCACACTGTCTGTGTTTTCAAAATTAATCGTGTGAGCTTTACTTAATTGGGCCATTTCAAGTCGTTTATCAAAATGATCAATGGCAATAACCCGTTCTGCACCTAACATGTATGCACTTCGAATCGCCATTTGGGCCACTGGGCCTGCGCCCCATATAGCAACTGTATCGCCAGGCTTAATATTGCAATTTTCTGCAGCCATATAACCAGTTGGTAAAATATCACTTAAAAATAAAACTTTTTCGTCAGGAATACCTTCAGGGATCACTAATGAATTTGTATCGACAAAGGGTACGCGTATATATTCAGCTTGTCCGCCGGCATAACCGCCATACATATGTGAATAACCAAATAAAGCAGCCCCTGAATGGCCATATAATTTATCTGCAAGATATGTATTTGGATTCGTGTTGTCGCAACTTGAGTACTCTTCAATTTCGCAATGATGACAGCGGCCACAGGCAATATCAAAAGGAATCACAATGCGATTACCAAGTTCAACTTTTTTAACTAACTTACCGACAGCGACAACTTCGCCCATGGTTTCATGGCCTAGAATGTCGCCTTTTTCCATTGTGGGAATCGTGCCATTATAAATATGTAAATCAGATCCACAAATGGCCGCACTGGTTACTTTGACGATCGCGTCGTGTGGATTAAGAATTTGTGGTTCTTTAACGTTACGTAAAGCGACTTCATGTTTTCCGAACCAGCATAACGCTTTCATATTAACTCCTAGTGTTTCATTTCGGGCGCAAGGTCTTCTTCGCGACCAGACGGCTGACCTTTGGTTGTCGGAACTTCGCCGGTTTCTAAATAAGCTTTTAATCGGGTCAGATTTGTTAACATAATCGAATCGGGATCTTCACCGACTAATTGCGTAGCGATTTTTCCAATTTTTCCGGCAGGAATCGTATAAGCCATATGTAAACGAACAATCGTTCCGTATTCTTGGGGGGCTTTAGTAAACCAAATGGTTCCGGCTTGTTGCACTTCGGTTTTTCCGACAGTTTTCCAAGAAAGCATTTCTGCATATTTTTCTTCGATGATTTCAGCATCCCATTCTACTTTGGGTCCGTGTTCAAGTTGAACAACCCAATGAGACATCGTTTCTGAATGCACGGTCAAAGAAACTAAATCTTTCATAAAATAAGGTAAATTTCCGAAATTACGAAAAAAAGTATAAATTTCAGCCGGCGATTTTTTAATCGTGATAGAACGATGAATTTTTTCTTCATCTTTTAATTTGCGCGCCATAAGAGCATTACTATCGTATTTGGTGCGCTCTGTTTTTAGCTGATTGGTGTTCTGCATGTTTAATCCTTTAAATAATTGGAACGTCAGTCACACGTGGATATTGTTTTTCGACAGGAATAAAATCAGGCTCGATAAATTCGTCGCTGTCTAATTTTTTAAGATTTTGCACGGCAGGACCTTCTAAAACTTTTCCATAACAATCAAATCGCGAACCATGGCAAGGACAATCCCAGGATTTTTCGACGTTATTCCATGAGACAACGCCCCCCAGATGGGGACAAGCGGCTGACATGTAGTGCGCAACACCTGATTGGTTTTTATAAACGGCCACCATACTCATACCATCGCGAAATACACTGCCTTCATTTATGCGCAAGTCATCTAGATCTGGTTTTGGACTAAATGAAAGCCATTTGCCGTATTGACCAGCCACATTTAAATTTTCTCTGAAGTAATTTGGTGTTGAAAGTAAACTAATTCGCGACGGATTATATAAATCCTCCCAAGGATTTTCTCGTTGCATGATTTGATCAGTCACAATCATTGCGCCAATCGTGCTATGGGTAATTCCGTTACCAGCATCACCGGTGATAACATACACATTGTCGCGATCAAGCGGGTTATGGCCTAAAAAGCCAATGCCATCAACCGGTTCCATGACTTGGCCCGACCAGCGATAAACCAAATTTACAATTGTTGAAAAACGCGCACGCGCCCATTCTTCAAGTTTTAAAAAGCTATGTTCCGGATGATTTTCTTGTCCGGTTTTGTGATCTTCGCCGCCAATAATTAATAAATCATATTTATCAGCCGCAATTTTTTCAAGCCGGATATAACGATAAGGATCGCTGGTATCCCAGTATAAACCTTTGGCCACGCTGTCTTTGATGACATGAAATCCGATAGCATAAGTGCGATAGGGAGCTTGTTTGGTGTGAATCGCAAATATATCATTTACCGGAGTATTAGTTGCGACTACAAGTGCTGAGCAAGTAACGATTGAGCCATTTTGAGTTTTAACAGCGGCAAAATCTCGATTATGAAATTCAATGGCATGTGTGTGTGTAAAAATTCTGCCGCCGCCTTCAATAATCGCGCGTGCAAGGCCTGCTAAATATTTTGCAGGGTTAAATTGCAACTGGCGTGGAAACGATAAGCAATGACCGGTTTTAAAATTTGTCAGCGGTGCATTTTCTAACATTTTTGCATAAATTAAACCAGCTCTGCGAACAGCATGATGTTCGCGCATCAGCACATCGCTTTCTGAATCGTCGCCTTGAAATAAATAACCGGTAAGACGTTCTAATTCGCATTCTATTTTTTCGCGATTCACAATTTGTTCGATGCGATCAAGGGCAGCCGTGTGGCTTTGGGCGATTAAGCGTGTGCCTTCTTCGCTGTGATACATTTCTAAATCAAAATAGCGTGTGCCTAAGACACTTGAACCATGCGCGGTTGTTCGACCAGATTGGCCACTGCCAATTTCAAAACTTTCAAGCACGCAAACGGATTTTCCTTCTTTCATCAGCGAATACGCCGTTGTTAATCCGGCAAAGCCCCCTCCGACGATACAGACATCAACATTTAAGTTTTCTTTGAGCGGCTCAAAGGTTGGCATCTCAACGGTGTCTAACCATACGGACAAGCTTTCGCCAGGATGTAACTGATTCATAAAATTCCTTTTTTATTCAAACATTATTTTTTTACGGCTTAGGCTAAGCGTTTTGCAAAACTTGTTCCCGCGCAGATAAGGTCGCCATCGGGGAATTTTGCCTAGGAATATTTTTTGCTAAATAAGAAAGGGTTAATACTTTACGAAAGGCTTTTTATGAAAAATGAATTAAAAAAATCTCCGACCGAAGATCTGCGTGTCATTGGCGAGATTATTGATAGCGCAGGCATTTGCATGTTGACCACACACAATCATGCCGGCGGGCTTTGTAGCCGGCCAATGTATACGCAAGAGCTTGATGAAAATGGCAATATCTGGTTTTTTACGTCTTCAGGTTCACATCTTGTTTCAGAAATTAGAAACAATCATCAGGTTCATCTTACGTACACGGCCGGAAAAGAAAAATTTGTCGCAGCCTCTGCACTGGCTCACGAGGTTTTTGATCGCGCGCGTATGATTCAGTTATGGACACCAATGATGAAGGCTTGGTTTCCCCAAGGTATTGAAACACCAGATTTAGTTTTATTACGTTTAGAATTACAAGACGTTGAATATTGGGATGCTCCAAGTTCACCGGTGGTTAAAGTGGCGGGATTTTTTAAATCTATGGTCAGTAATGAACCGTACAAACCAGCTCACCACGAGAAAGTAAATTTACATCACTAGATATTGCTGCGGCTTCGCCAAGAGTTACGGTGTTAGGTTTTGAATTTTTTCCTGAATAGGACGATCAATCATGAAATGCCCTTGCGTTTTGGCGCAATGGGCACAGCAGTAAAATTCTCCCTCGGCTTCAACACCATGGCCGATAATTAAAGTATTACAGCACGAACAATGTGGAGCTAGTTTTGAAATGGCGCATTCAAAACAATCAAATACATGCTCTTCGCCATTCATTTTTACCGTAAAAGCTTTGTCATAGTTGTTGCCGCATTTTTCGCAAGTTTGCATTTCCATGGTATTCCTTTTTTATCTAACGGTTGATTTAATGACTCCGCAAGCTATGCGTGGCGCTGATTTTTTAGTTTTGTCGTCAGGCCCAGCGTGCACAATGATGGCCCGGTCAGTAATGCTATAAGTACCGCTGACAGCGCCGCTAATTGATAATTGTGAAACTGAAAAACTGCCTTCAGCAGAGCCAGTTTTATTACTGCTAATTTGTGGAAGATCGCCGGCGTATAAATCAGGAAAATCCAATGAGGTGCCATGGCCTTCGTGGCCAGGCAGCTTAGCATAGTGGCCACCGGCAGATTTGCCATCTACAGATGAACAATCTGGTTTTTCATGAATGTGTAAACCAAATTTTTTTTTGTTAGGTAAGTTTTTAATTTTATAGATAACGTTAAGCTTGTCTCCGTCCTGAACAAAATCAATTTGTCCCGAGACTTGCGATCCATTTTTAGGTTGTAATTCGGCAGTCAATTTTTCACTAATGGTTGGCGCGGCGAAGGCTAAGGTCGCAATTAGAAATATTGTCATGGGTCCTCTAAAAAATAAAAAAAAGACCAGATACTAGACATCTCGTATCAGGCCTTTCGCGGTTACTATGAGTATCAGTCATTGTAGTCGCGATTGTCTCTGCGAGGCATTAATTGCATTATTTTCGACAAGCGAATTAATGAATTTCTGCCCTCCATGTCACATTGACAAAATTAGATATTGCAGAGGTTGTGCCAGTACCAGAAGAAAATTAAGTGAATTTAAAGTGGGTAAAAAAGAAATCGCCCCGTGGGTGGGGGCGATTTGATCACGCGAACTCAGAGATAGCTAAGTTGCCTTAGCTATCTCTGAAACTGCAGTGAATTAAATTTTAGATAGGCGCTGGTAATCGGCGACGCTGATTGCGCTCTTTAAGCTTATTAAAAAAATTAATATCGCCAGATAATAGTTTGCGTGTGTTTTCAACCAAAACATTGCGAACTTGCAAAGGTGATTTTTTGTTTTTCGTTTTGCGCGTAACAGCTTTTGCGCGACGTTTTAAAATATTTTGAGCCATTTTCTTCATAAGCTTTCTCCTTACTCAGTCGATCAGTTTGATGTTTTTGAGAGGAGCAAACAATATGCCGCATGCGGGTTTTGTAATTCTTGTTCAGACTTCCAGCAAAAACTGTCCGTATCAAAAAATCTTAACCGAAAATAGCCTAAATAATAGGATGTTTAAATTATACGGGGAATAATTCTACTTTTTTCTTGGGGAAATTTTCTACGTATGTTACACGTTCACTAAATAAGAGGGGATTTATAAGCATGAAAAAAGCAAAGATCTTAATGATTGATGATGATAAAGATATTCAAGAACTTATCTCTAGTTTTTTTAAAGTTCGTAACTACGATGTTATCTGTTACGACGACGCGCAAACAGCCTTAGAAGACATCAGCAGCGCCAAAGTTAAAGGTGACGTGATTATCACAGACTTAATGTTGCCAGGTATTTCAGGGATCGAATTCACACAGCGCCTAAAAGTTTTAGGTAGCGAAATACCGATTATTTTAATCACAGCTAACAAAAAAGTAGAAACTGCAGTGGAAGCCATCGCTGCCGGCGCTTACGACTTCGTTGTTAAGCCATTACATTTTCCACAATTATTAGTTTCAGTTGAAAGAGCCCTTTATTTAACACGTGTTGAAGAAGAAAATTCGACTCTTAAATCTGTAGTGCAGTTGCAAGAAGGGCATAACAGTCTAGAAGGTATTATCGGTAAAAGTGCAGGTATCAAAAATGCGCTTGAGTTGGCTCGTCGGGTATCGCAATCCAATGCCAATATTTTAATTACCGGCGAGAGCGGCGTGGGTAAAGAAGTCATCGCTAAAGCCATTCATAATATGGGTTCACGTAAAAAAGCTCCGTTTGTCGCAATCAATTGCTCGGCAATTCCTGAAAATCTTTTAGAATCAGAACTATTTGGTCATTCTAAGGGGGCCTTCACCGGAGCGATCGATAAAAAAATGGGTTTATTTGAAGAAGCCGATGGCGGAACACTTTTCTTAGACGAGATCGGTGATCTCACATTGCCATTACAGGCAAAAATTCTACGTGTTTTACAAGAAAAGAAAATTAAACGTATCGGTGAAAATCAATACCGCAGCGTGAATGTTCGTATTCTGTCAGCGACCCATAAAAACTTACGCCAAGAAATCATTGATCGTAATTTTCGCGAAGATTTATTTTTTCGTTTAAATGTGATTCCGATTTGGATTCCGCCTTTACGTGAACGTAAAGAAGATATCTTGCCGCTTTCAGAATTTTTCTTACGTAAATATTCGGCGTTAAATAACACCAAGATCAAGCAGTTCAGCAAAGAAGCCCATGACTATTTGGTGACGAATACTTGGCCGGGTAACGTGCGTGAACTTGAAAACACGATTGAGCGTGCGATTGTTCTTTCTAATTCGGCCTTAATTCGCTTAGAAGACGTGTGTTCTGCTGAAAACCGCAGTTCTGGCGAAAATAAAGAAGAGGCGGGCTTACGCTTTCCTGCGTTTGGTAATGCCAAGGTGCTAACTGTTGAGCAGTTAGTAAATAAATACGTGCAGCATGTGTTAGATCTAAATAACGGCGCTAAAGAAAAGACCGCACGTGATCTGCAAATCGATCGTAAAACGCTCTACAGGCGCCTACGCGAGATCGATAACCATCAGCTAGAGCACTAGGGTGGTTGCATAAAAAAAGCCTTCTACAGTTTGGTAGAAGGCTTTTTTTTAACTAAAAATTATAAAATTAAACGTGGGCGTTTTGAATTGCTGTAGAAAATTTTTCGACCAGCTCTTTTAATTGCGTTAGGTCTTTGGCCTTTGCCGCTTGTTCCATAGCCACGGCTACGCCTGTCAGTTCATCAAAGCCAAAAGTGACTGCGTTGCCCTTAATTTGATGGCCAATGCGCTCTAGAAAACCAAAATCCTGCTTAGATACGGCTTCATGACAAGCTGTTATATCTTGTTTACGGCGATCTAAATATTTTTGGCGAGCTTCAACGGGAACTTGCATAGTGTCTATCATAAATATCCTTGGCTTTTAAAGCAACTTTTCTAGTTGGTATGTCTTTGGTTGAGTCATTAACGATGGTTAAGATTTGTTTTATAAGGGTATCTTGGCTGACAGGTTTTGTTATTAAGCCTATGCATCCTGATTCAAGACTGCTGTTCTTTTCTGCTGATGAGGCATGGGCCGTCAGGGCTATAATTGGATTTTTAAATCCCTCAATACGCAGACGGCGAGTGGCCTCCAGGCCATCCATTTGCGGAAGCTGAATATCCATCAATATTAAGTCGTAGTCTTCTTCGCGCACGCGGCGAATGGCAGAAATTCCATTATCAACCACATCGGGTATAGCACCTACCGAACGTAAGAAAAATTCAAAGATTTCCTGGTTATCCTCAGAGTCTTCCACAATCAGGATTCTTTTTCCGGCCAATTGGTTGAAATTCTGTAATTGGCTTGAAGCTTGCGTTTGTGCGATTCCTGTCATTACAGTTTCTGACCACTTCACATTTTCAATTTCACCACAGGGTATTTTTAATTCAAAAGTAGATCCACGGCCAATACGGCTATCAATCAAAACAACATCGCCGCCGAATTGTTGAGCCATTCGTTTCGAAACAACAAGTCCTAATCCTATGCCGCCAAAACGACGAGTACTTGAAACGTCGGCCTGTGAAAAAGATTGAAATAAATCAGCTTGATCGTGCTTAGAAATACCGATGCCAGTATCTTTCACGCGAATAGTAATGAATTTCTGTCCGCTCGGGCTTGATTCAATTTTAAAATGTACGCTGACGCCACCATTTTCGGTGAATTTCACCGCATTGCCTAAAAGATTTGTCATGACTTGTTTAACGCGTGATTCGGCAGCCATAACGTATTCAGGCAAAACACCTTCGCTCGAAATATCAAATTTAATACCTTTAGCATCAGCGCGATTATTCATCGTAACCAAGACATCTTCAAATAATGATCTTAACGAAATATTTTGTGTCGTGATCATTATTTTACCAAATTCGATATTTGAAATATCTAAGATATTATCAATGATACCGGTTAAGTGAGAGCTGTTTTTTTGGATATTTTCGATAAGAACGTGACGCTCATTTTGATTTTCGGTTCGGCTTAATATTTCAGAATACCCAGTGATCGCGTTAAGGGGTGTGCGAATTTCGTGGCTCATATTCGCTAAAAATGCTGATTTCATGCGATTAGATTCTTCAAGTAGCAGTTTTTCTTTAGCTTCGTGGTTAATAGTATTTTCAAATTGTTTAAAAAAGCTAAGCAGTAGCCCAATAACTAAGGCTGTGGCTAAAGCCACGATATGGCCTAGATAGCGATCGCTGAGCGAAAGAAAGTCAGGCATGGCCACGACGGTGATCTTCCAGCGTTTGCCATATAAATCAATTTCTTGAATTTTGTGAAATGATTCGCTGTTCACACTCTGTGAAAAACGTGTATAAGCTAAAGTCTCTTTCTGGGTTTCAGGATCAATCAAAGTTAACGAAAAATTCACATGCTCTTTGTGAGGATTTGGGTGCCCCAGAATATTCGTAAAAAGATCATCCATTGTTACCGGAATATATATTAAACCCAGTGATTTTTGCTTACGTTCTTTGATTGTACCTGGTGTTTGCAATTGGCCAAAATACGGTAGCGCTAAAGTCATCGAGAATTTCTGGTAGTTAGTTTTAGAAGTTTCTGCCTTGAACGGATAAGTTAGGGTAATAGAAGTTGCGTGCAGCGCATTTAAGATATCGGCTTTGTGACTGTTCGGCAGTTGTTGTGCGAGCTTTTTTAATTGTGCACGTGATGAAAAGCCTAAACCAATCAGCTTATAGGCATCTGATTGCTCCTGTAAACTTTCAGTGAAGCTACGAAAGTGTCTATGATCAGGCAGCTGAGTGTGATGGGTATCAAGGTGTGCGCGGGTATAAGCTAAAGAAAAAGCGTAAGTATTTAAACTGTTCGCTAAAGCCGAAGTCACTGATTCAGTTTCAAACTCGAGGCGATGATTCACATCTTTTTGAATTGATTTGTGGATATGAGTCCAAGAGATAAAGCCAATAATAGTAAGGCCGGCGATAATCGCCGTGAAAATTTCTTTATCAAAGAAGACTGAAAATGTATTTTTAAGAAAAGACTTTGCCATACAGTTGTTTGATTTTTTACACAGGGCAAAGGGGGGATTCAAAAAATTAATTTAATATAATTTGAATGGGGCAAATTTCACCAAAGCACCCAATTAAATCACTAAATTGGGCACTTTGCCGCGGTATTTGATTACAAAAATTACAAAGATTGCTCAAGACGCAGCAAACGGTGCTCGATCATTCGAGTCATAGGTATGACATAGTCATGCAGAATTTGTTTTGAAAACTCTTTTATACGTGTCGTAGCTGTAGAGGTCGTTGAGCGATGTGTCGCAGTTTTTTTATCGCCACGTGTGTCTGCGCGATGATGTTTTTTTTGAGTTTTGGTCATAATTGCCTCCGTGTTTGAAAAATAAATATTGTAAGCGCTATTGCAATTTGAAAGCCGCGAAGTTGTTGGAAAGAATTTTGCTTAACTTAGTTTATTATGGTGAACAAACCCGCTTATGGACGTGATTTTGACCGTGATAAGAACCTAACCTATCGCCCGCAGGATGAATCCGGCGATTTGGAACATATTTCGCCGTTCTTTGCCCCGATGCCCAGACCAGATAGTGTGGTTAATATTATCATCCGACAGCATCAAGAATTACGCGAATACATTCATGTGCTTAAAATGGCAAATTCAACTTCTGCAGAAAAGCAAAGTGCCCTGCTTGATTTTGTGAATCTGTGGCTGGCGCATGCGCAAGCCGAAGAAAACACGCTGTATGAAGAGGTTACTTTTTCTTCTGAATTAAAACCACTTTTAGATGAAGCTTTTGAAGAACATGCGATCGCCCAAATTTTAATTGAAGAGCTTGAAGCTTTAAACTTTCGTTTAAACTGGAATTCTATGATTCAAATTAAAGCAAAGACTTTGGCTGAAGTTGTCGAACATCATCTTAAAAACGAAGAAGAAACCTATTTAAAATTAATTTTAGATTTGCTTCCGCAAGAAGATCTGCAATTGCTCGGGCGCGAGTTCGCACGCCAATTTGAAGCAATTGCAGCTCATAACAAAGTCTCACTTAAGCCTTCGCGCGTTTTATCTTAATCGCTATCTTAGTAGTGATGCTGCGAAGCCTTTGTTTGCAGATGGCGAGGCGTCATATTAGAACTAATTTTTTCTAACATCCTTTTAAAAAATATTTTTACTTTTTTACTAAAAGGATCGTTTTCAAACCAACCCCAATCAGCATTGTATTCAGGAGTCACTCCTCCTTCGTCTTCCCATTTTTCTAGTTGTAATTCTGTAGGTTCTGGGTGCTGACGTTGTAAAAATTTATCGAACTGTGCTTCTGGATTGGCCGGTTTAAAGTATTTTTCATCAGGCACTTGGTGTGCGGGGTGAAGAGTTTTATCGTTGCCCATAAAGCCTCCTTAGTTTTTCTTCGCACTAACTAGAAATATAATTGCAAACTTAAGGCCTGCGTCAGTTTGTGGAACTATGCCCTGGCATCGCGTGGTTATTAAATTGCAGATTAAATGGCAGATGAAATACTTAATTCTGAGTCTGTTTATAACGCCAATAATACCCGTTTCGGCTGCGCTGAATGGTCGCGAAGGTATTCCGTATCAAGGATCTGAAGATTTAAAAACTACGGCACGTGTGCATGACCGCTTAAAAACCAACGTTCGTAATTATAGTAGCGATAGTTTTACAATTTACACCCAAACAGGACGAGTCACCATTCAAGGACGAGTGAAATCGACAGCTGAAGTAAATGATATTATCAAAACAGCTCATAAAGTTCCGGGGGTAAAACAAGTGATCAATCATCTGATCGTTGATTCAAATTTATAAGGAGTAAGCTTATGGAAAAAAATGTAAATGGCTCAAATTCATTATTTAATATTCAGGAAATTCGCCGTCATGCAATGACATCAATGAATCAAGGTGCAGTGACTGGTGATTATCCCTTAGATATAGAAAAAGCCTGCCAAATTTTAAATGAAGCTTTAGCCACTGAAATTTTATGTGTGTTGCGATACCGCCATCATGCCATTGTGGCAAAAGGTATTAATTTTCCACAAGTTGCTGCCGAATTTAAAAACCATGCCGCCAATGAAGACGAACATGTTTGGGCTTTAGCAGAGCGTATTGATCAGCTGGGCGGTGATCCTGATATGAATCCAGCAACGATTGGGGCTAGATCTGCGACTGAATATGGAAGCTCTGGCGATCTCTTAGAAATGATTCGCGAAGATTTAGTCGCAGAACGTATCGTGATTGAAGTTTATCGCCAAATGATTGATTGGTTTGGGCATAATGATCCAACGACCAGACGATTGCTTGAAAAAATATTGGCCGATGAAGAAGAGCACGCCAACGATTTGGCCGATTTGTTAGTCACCGCAAGTCGTAAAAATTTAAATTAATTTTTTTCTTTTGTAATATTCGGGTATTTTTCTTGGATTAAATATTTTAATCCAAGCATTATGCCGTAATGACTGCCGGATTCGTTTTGCTTTTCAGTGACAGATAGTCCATAGCGAATATCTGAGATCACAGAATAACGATCACGCTGCCATAATTCAGTCTGTATTGAGATATCCACACCATAATCAACCGTATCACGAGCTGAGGTATCAATGTTTTCGCCGACTGGAAATTCACTATGTATAATTTGTGGTTGGTTAAGCGGGTAAGACGATGAAAAAGCTAAAGAAGCAGACCAAAGGGGGCTTATCCAGTAACGGTAGCCCATGGTGATGTGCATAAGTTCAGTTTTTTCTGCAATGGTGATGTCATTGCTTTCGCGAATATAAACTTTTTGCATGTGAAACATGGCAATTTCCAGAGCACCAATTTCATTAATATCACCCTGAACAATCAGACCAAGATCGCCAAAAACCGGAGCTTTGGCGCCAGTCGATGAAAAAGGATAATCAGTGCGTGAAACAAACGGGCCGAATATAGCTGTTACGTTACCTTCCTGAGGTTCGTACGCCAAACTTTCCAGGCAGAACATCAAAAATAGCAGAAATAAAACTTTTACGTTTGTCATAAGGCAAGATTACGGTTGATGATAATAAAAGTACAATCAAAAAAATTATGGGGATTTTTCTGCGCAAGTTATTCTTTCTATTGAGCTGTTTTGTCATGAGTTTGCCGGCTTACGCCGAAAAAAAACCTCAGGATGCCGAACGCTCTGAGTGGGAAGACATATTTATTCAAAGTAACAAAGATATTTCAACGTGGTTTGACGGTTTTACGGAAGGTATTGATTTGTTTCTGGTCGGCAAACGCGTCAGCAAAGAAAAAAATAAATCCAGCTTTCGCATTGATAACACCACTACAGTTACTGAAACTGAAAATTTTAATAATAATACAAGTCTTTCAATTAAGCCGCGCTTGCAGAATCTTGAAGAATTCATGCAGTTAAAATTCACTTCTTACGATGAAAATGAAGAAACCCGCGGGGTTGAAAGTGGTTATTTACGTAAAACTCAGCGTAAAAAAAATTACGGGGCAACGGTCGGATTTATTCGTAAATTAGGAAAAGTTCGTACCACATTTCAACCGCGCATCACCCTGCAAGATCCGTTAAAAGTCGCGCATTCTTTAGAGTTTGAAAGTGTCGCTGAACATAAAAAGTTTCAAACGAATCCAAAATTTGAATTATTTGCAGATCCAGATAAGGGGGCCGGAACCTTTCAGGCGGTCAATTTTCATTATGAGATTAATCCGGTGTATGCACTAACTTTTATTAATGAAGGCGAATACCAGGAAAAAATTCATAAACTGCTGGTAACTAACGGTATAATCCTTGGTCAGGAGTATTCAGAGAAAACGGGTTTTTCATATGGCTGGATTTTTAATTCACATAATCGCGAAAGATATCATTTAGATGCTCATAATGTTTCTGTAACTTGGCATCAAAATATTTATCGCAACATTTTAGATTTTCAACTAACCCCGCATATAAATTTTGAAAAAATTTATCGCTTTAAGGGGCGAACAGGATTAATTTTCAATATCAGCATCAATTACTAAAGTCGTACTAAGGCAGAAGCCCAGGTAAAACCAGCTCCAAACGCCACCATCGAAATAGTCATGCCAGGTTTAAGTTTTCCGGCTTCAAAAGCATCCCACATCCCCAAAGGAATAGTCGCCGCCGTGGTGTTGCCGAATTTATGAATGGTCGTGTGTGCACGCTCTATCGGAATTTTCATGTCTTCACAGATTTTTTGATTGATGCGCGCATTGGCTTGGTGAAAAAAGTGCATATCCACATCTTTCAAAGCAATACCAGTGGAGCTTAAAGCTTCGTTTAAGACTTCAGGCATTTTTGTTACGGCATGGCCAAACACCAAACGTCCGTTCATTTGCGGAAAGATCTGTCCATTATCAATCATTTCATGGGTAATGCGAGTTGGTCCAAATGCGCTTCCAGGAACTGGCATCCATAGTTCAGAGGCCGAAGAACCATCGGCGTGTAATTTAGTGGTGAGCACATGTGGATCTTTAGATTCATCTTTAACATCGGTCTGCTGTAAAATCACAGCGCCTGCGCCATCAGCGAAAATAATTGTAACACCTTTGCCGTTCGGAGATTTATCTAAGCCTTTAGATTGCACTTCACAACCGATCACGACAGCGCATTTGTACTGGCCGCTTGAAATATATAGATTAGCTAGTGAAATTCCATAAATAAATCCAGAACAAGCTTGGCGAATATCAAAATATGGAATTCCGGGTAAGCCAAGTTTTGCCTGAACAAAAGCGGCACAGCCCGGAATATCCGTATCTGGGCTTGAAGTCGCAACAACAATAAGATCAATATCTTTCACATCAATTTTGGCATTTTGGATCGCGACTTTTGCAGCTTCAACAGCTAAATCAGACGTGGATTGTTCATCCAAAACCCAGCGGCGCTCAGCAATGCCTGTGCGTTGTTGAATCCATTCATCAGTGGTGTCTAACATTTTTTCAAGATCGGTATTTTTAATTACTCTTGAAGGAACATACCCACCGAAGCCGGTAATTTTTGCTGCTTTTTTCATACCTAATTTTAACGAGAATAGTTAAACTTTGGCTAGCTGAAATTTTTCAAATCTATTCAACTCGTCTTCAATGCGTTGTTTTGTCGTCACACTTTTATGTTTACCAATCCAAGTCCACTGTTGAATAAGCAATTTACGTTTTTCGCGATCGGTCTTTAAATCTATGACGGCTTTTATTTGGTTATCCACAAGAATTGGTAATGCAAAATATCCGAAAACTCGTTTAGTTTTTGGCAAATAAGCCTCAAAACGATGGGCATAATTAAAGAAAAATTCTAAACGTTTGCGCTGAATAGTTAAAGGGTCAAAGGGCGATAAAATATGCACTAAATTAGAAGGTTTTACTTTGTTTTCAAAAATTTCAGGTGTCGTGTATAAAACTGATTTTTCTTGTCCCTTTACAGCGACTTCAATCAATTGCTTTTTTTTGATTCTGTCAGCAATAAGCGTTTTAACTTCGTTTTTACGCTGCGCTTTTTCTAAGTGGCAAATGCTATCAATATTTACTAAAGCCTGCGAGCGCAAGGCGCGATCTAACATGTAATTGCTGACTTCTAAGTTGCTGGCAGCTTTTGGTTTGGCTTTCCAGTTAAAATGCCGCGCTGATAATTCGTATTTTTTTAGCATCCCTAAGCGTTCACTGATAGTCAGTTCGCCAGTATGAAACCCCAGCTGCAAAGCTTTTTTTGAAGGTTTTTTACTGCCCCAGGGATGTTTTTTTTCGACCAAGACCTCATCTTCAATATCACGAATAGATAGGGCGCCTTCGCGTTTAATGTTACTGAGCACTTTTTTAAATTCTTCAGGCTGCACAGTTGAAAACCATTGGCCAGGGTCGTCTTTACGCCGTTTCATATCACCCATAAAAAAACGATAATCACTGGTCGGCACATAGGCCAAAGCGTGGGTCCAATATTCAAAGATTGATTTATCAAGTGTTTGGGCGCGATGAAGGTCGGGCACTTTGTAATTAGGAATTCGCGTGTATAAAATGTGGTGGTGACAGCGTTCGATGACGCTAATGGTATCAATTTGCACATAGCCTAAATGAGCCACGGCATTCGCGACAGCCTGCGGCCCTTTGCCAAACGGATTTGCAACGTTCAGACATTGGGCATCGAGCAATAAATCTTGGGCTTCTGCCTGAGAAATAATTTGAATCATCACGTGTTTCTTTCTAAGATCAATTTATGAATTTAGCACTTTATTTAGCATTAGCTGCATTTCCATATACAATACCAGTTGGTTTTTTTTCTTACAAAGGTAATGTCGTCACTGAAAATCTTCGTATTGCTGAAGTAGTTGATCACACTGTGCAGGCCGGTAAAGACCGTATTGCCGAATTACGCAAAGATAAATTTACCTGTATTCGCCAAAGCCAAGTTAAAACGATTTGTTCGAAAAACACAGGGCCTGTTGAAACACCTGAAGAATTTAAGCAAGCGGTGGCTAAAAAATTGCAAAATTTTACTTTTGATTTTTCTAAACCTGAAAATGAACCACAAAGTTACCAAGACATTTCACAAACGCACACTTATAATGTTTTTGCGCCGGTACGTTTAGGTGGAAAAACAATTTCAATGTATCAATTCGTGCATTACTACGAAACGGGAAAACAAGTTTTAGCTTTTCCAGTCAGTGAAGATCAGCCCATCGGCAATTTAGTTTGGGTCAACAATGAATTAGGATTAACTTTAGTGGTTAGTCAAAAAGTCGGCGTGCAGACTTACGGATATATTTTAAAAGCTTATTACAGCAACTAAGACGGAGAATTTTATGAAATGTTACTGCCAATCAAACCTTGAATTTAGTGAATGCTGTGAGCCCTATTTAAAAGGCGAAAAACTTGCTCCGACCGCTGAAAAATTAATGCGTTCTCGTTATTCAGCATACGCGACAGCTAATATTGATTATTTGAAAAAAACTTTGGCTCCTGAATCACGCAGCGATTTTGATTCTGCGACGACAAAAAAATGGGCGCAAAGCGCGAAATGGAAAGGCCTTAAAATCATGTCTGTCGATAAAGGTACAGAAAATGATACTAAAGGCACTGTTGAATTTACAGCCACTTACGAACAAGACGGTGAAGGTTTAGATCATCACGAAGTTTCAACATTTCGTAAATCTGATACTGGTGAATGGTACTTTATTGATGGCGATGCGCACACTCATCGTGAAGGTGAAGATCATCACCATGCTAAGCCACAAACTGTGGTGCGTGAAGAAGCTAAAGTGGGGCGTAATGAACCATGCCCTTGTGGCAGTGGCAAAAAATATAAAAAATGCCACGGCAGCTTAGAAGCTGAATAGATTTAAAATGGCGCAGCAAATAGTAGTTATCCAAAGTCAAAGTGAGTTAGAGCAGGTTTACCCGCTCATGAAGGAGTTGCGCCCTCATATCACTCTGCAAAATTTTTTAGATATTTATCAGCAATCACATAAAACCACAGGCTATGAAATTGCAGCGTTAAAACAAGATAACCAGATTTTGGCGATTATGGGTTACCGTATATTATATGATTATGTGCATGGTAAACACTGTTACATTGATGATTTAGTTTCATCAGAGCCACAACGATCAAAAGGTTACGGGGCAGAGCTATTAAAGTACGCTGAACAATTTGCTCAAAGTAATGGATGTACTGGTTTGCGTTTATGCACGGGTATTGAAAACGAGCGTGGAAAAAATTTCTACGAAAAAAATGGCTGGAATTTGCGGGCTATTGTTTACAAAAAGAAAGTCTGAACAATAGCCAAAAGGACTCTTAATTCCTTATGGTGTATTTTTCTATTTACGAATATTGGTGGTTTTATTTAGGTTTCATCGCCTTTGTTGCTTTTGTGCTATCACTTGATCTTGGGATTTTTCATAAAAAAGCTCATGTAGTTTCAGTAAAAGAAGCCGCGACCTGGACTGGCGTGTGGGTTAGTTGTGCCATCGTATTTAATATTCTTTTTTATTATTATTGCCATTACGTTCTTTCGCAGCGGGCCTCGTTGATGCAGTTGCCAGGGTTTGATCCAGAACTCACGGCAAAAAATCTGGCGATGGAATTCACAACAGGCTTTTTAATCGAGAAAGCCCTGGCTATTGATAATATATTTATCTTTGCAGTGGTTTTCTCTTATTTTGGTATTCCAAGAATATATCAACACCGGGTTTTATTTTGGGGAATCTTCGGCGCACTTATTTTTCGCGGTATATTCATCGCCATCGGCGCTGAATTGATGCAATACCAAAATGTCGTTATCTTTTTTGGTGTACTGCTTATTGCTACCGGTATTCGCTTGGTTGTCATTCGCGACAAAGAGCCCGATCTAAGTAAAAACTTTTTTTTGCGTCAAATGAATCGCTTTCTAAATATCGACCATCAGTTATCCGGCGATCATTTTTTTATTAAAAAAGAACGCAAATGGTTTGTAACGCCTTTATTTGTCGCTTTAGTTTCGATTGAGTTGTCAGATATTATTTTTGCCATTGACTCAGTGCCGGCCATTTTTGCAATCACCAAAGAGCCACTGATTGTATTTACCAGTAATGTGTTTGCCATTTTAGGTTTACGTTCGATGTATTTTTTATTATCTGGTGCAATTGATAAATTTAAATATATTAAATATGGATTAGCCGGGGTTCTGGTTTTTGTCGGTTTGAAAATGACCGTTCTAAATAATTATTATAAAGGGCATTTTCCAATCTGGCTTTCGCTCATAATAATTGTTTTGATTTTAACAACATCAATTATTGCTTCACTGGTCCTCGACAAAAAACCAATTACTTCGACCAAGGTCTTACGCTAAATAGCCAGAACATCTTAGATTCTGAATATCATTTTGATAGTCAAACTGACTCCCTATAGATTGAGAAAATGGGGATTCTTATATGAAATCATTACTGACTTTAGGTTTGCTTGTTTTTTCTCAATCTGTTTTTGCCGGAAATTCTTTAAGCACAAAAATTCACAATCAATATGTCTCGTTACGTGCATTAGGAATGGGTAATGCTTTCACAGCAGTTGCTGATGATTATACTTTAATTATGTATAATCCTGCGGGCTTTGCGAAAAAGAAAAATAACGAAGTTCAATTCACACTTTTGGGTGCTGGTGGCGCAAAAGAAACTATGGATTTTGCTAAAGATGTTCAAGATGCCAGTGATACAGAAGGTTCAGACACTGACAAAGCGAATGCTATTTCTACAGTTATTGATAAATACGCCGGCGACACAATGGGCGGCCGTTTTCAGGCTGCAGAAATGTTTTGGATCAGAAAACACTGGGGTTTTGCTTTAATTCCGGTAGATCTTTCATTAGATGTCACTGTTGATAAGCAACTTGGCCCAACAGTTGATTTAAATGTTATCAAAGATTCAACTTTGGCCATCGGCGGTGGTGGTGAAGTGAATAAAGAATTATCTTGGGGTTTAACTTTAAAAGGAATTCACCGTTTACAAGTATCAGAAAAACTTGTGGCCTTACAGTTAGCGACAGAGCCTGATCTAGTGAGTGCTGATCGCGCAACAGAAGGTTTTGCTTTAGACGCTGATATTGGATTTTTATATTCACCATCTTGGTTTAGTAAATCAGTAACAAAACGAGTTCCGGCACAAGCTTCTGCCACGGTAAAAGTTAAAAAAGCTAAGGCTCGTATAGAAGAAGCCAAAGTTCCAGAAACAGTTGGCGCCGATGGTTTAAGTTTAACCATCGACGGAGCTTCTGAAACAGTAAAAGTTGCGGCTGAAACTGCATCAGGCACTGTTGAAACAGCTTCTGGCACAGCTGAAGTAAAAGAAGAACCAAAAGAAGACAAAAAAGAATCAAAAATGGTTGATGTCGTCGAAGAAACTTATCCACTTACTTTTTCATTTGTAGCCAGAAACGTTTTAGCATCAAACTTTGCTAAGCAAAAATTAATCAATAAAGACGCAACTGAAGCTCCAGAAAAGTTAGAGCGTGTATTTGATATTGGTTCGCAATATGAATTCGCAACGTTTGGAAGTTTAACTTTACGTGCAATGCTCGATTTCAAAAATTTAAATCACCCGCAAGCAACAACAACAGCCAAAACAACACACGCTGGGTTAGAATTTGATTATTCACCAAGTGGTTGGTTTAAGGCGCAGTTCCGCGGTGGTATGAACCAAGGTTACTACACAGCGGGAACTACATTGCTTTTAGGATTTTTTAATATCGAAGCTGCGACGTATGGAGAAGAAGTTGGAACTGCTTCAAACAAGGTTGAAAACCGTATCTACGCCGCTAAGTTCGGAATGAATTTTTAATTAGCAGGACAAGGAAGACCGGGATAAGCATTTCCGGTCAATTTATACTTTAAGCAAGCGCCAACATCTGCGGGTGTGGCTTCAGCTACAGCGCCTTCAAGCTCACCACAAAAACTTTGTAAAGCTTCGCCGCTGCCACTTTGACCACTACAGCTGCTCTCATAAGTTGCTAATACAACTTCACCCAGAACGACTGCAGGCATTGAATCAATAGCTGTCGCAAACTCAGCAGGAGTTGTTGCAGATGCGCCTAGTGTATTCGCTAATGTTGATATCTGCACTAATGAGCTTAATTGAGAATAGACGGGGATGCCCGAGACATTACAAACATCAAATGCTGCCGATGATTTTACAGAAGAGGTAAATTTTAATTGTGAAATCATACCAACTGTACCGTCGCTTCCTTCAGCGGCTTCAATCGCATCTAAAAGTCTAGTCGGAGTTCCAAACCCTTCTTCAATAAAGTAAGCGGCACATTTTAACTGCGAAGCCTGTTCAGAAGTATTAGCTGATAATTTTGAAACGCAACTCTGCGCTGTTGCTGTTGTCGCCGTATTTAAACACATCTGCGCATCTTTAATAGTGTCTAATTCACTCTCTTTAGAACAAGAAGTAAATGTCATAACTGCTGTTAGAGCAGTTGCAGATAGAAGCGTTATAGTTTTTGTTGCAGTAGTTTTCATATTCAGTGTCCTTTTAAGCTGCTGACTTTTCATCAGAAGTTTTGTCAATAAGGTCGTCATTGGCATCTTTGTTTTTATAAACTTTTTGTAATTCAAATAATGAGGCGAAGCTGATTGGCTCTGGTGCCAATATTTTTGCACGGCGATCAAAGTTATTATAACGGCTGGCGTGTTTGCTTAAAGCTTTACTAACCACAACCATATCGTTAATTAAGCGCACGATATTGATTTCGTTTTTGAAATCAGTGCCCATAAAATCACATTTATCAGTATCGACTGCAGCAGCATGTGCGGCTTCAGAGTTTTTGTCGACATTTGCTAAATCAATAAAGCTATTAATTTTTTTGCAGAGGTCGATGTAATCTTGAAAGTCTGTGTTTTTTTCGAAACTTAAATCAGATAGTTGCGTTAAGCTAATATCGATTGGTTCGCCTGTCGTGATGCTGGCTGGGTACGTTGCTCTGAAACGCTTGGCTTTCTTTTTCACACGGTTTTTAAGATTGATGCGAAAGGCTGCCATTTTAGCTTCAACTTTTGAAATCTCATCGCGCAATGTGCGCTTTTTCATGCTTCGTAAAACATGCAAGACGATAAAGGTTCCAAAACCCATAATCGTGATTTTAACTATTAAACCGAGTAGAACTAATATGCCATCCACATCTAATTCATCGGTTTCTTAGGGGTGAATATTTAATGCAGAATTCTTAAAATCAGGGGCCCTGTCATTAAAGCTCACTTTGAAACAATTTTTGTACAGTGACGATAAGTTTGACAGTGTTTGGCTGCTCAGACCCTCTTAAAATGAGACGCTCATTTGGCTTAAGATGTGCTTTGTAGTTCCTTGTTGAAGTTTATTAAAACCAATTGAGGGATTAGATTATGAAAAAATTAAACGTTAAAGCAGCACTTGTTTTATCATTATTGGCTTTTTCTGCCTGTGATAAAGGTGGCGGTGGCTCAAGTACTCCACAAGTCGTGGGTGTGCCTGGTGTAACGCTTCGACAATATAATGTGGTTGCCGGTCAAAACTGTAATGTTAATGGCGACAATACTTATGTATGTACTGAAAACGGCCGCTCAATCGGCAATATTGGTTACAGCAGCTTACAAAATTTTTGCGAAATCTTAATGAATGATCAAGCAAATGGATATGTGGCTCGTTACACACGTCAAATGATGTATCAAGAGCAATGTTCTGGAGCGCAAAACAACGGTTTTTGTGGTGCTGGCGCAGTTATGCAAAATGGCGTTTGTGTGAATAACAACGGAAACTTTCCGGGCACAATTAATCCAGGCAACGGAACTATTATCAATGACCCAAATATGAAATCAGTATCTTGCCAGTTGTATGTTAAAAAAGGCAATACGATGGGTGATACAGGTTTAATGAATGTGCAAGTTATTCAAAATAACCAATCTGGAGTAAATATTTTTGCGTTTACTAACGCTCAGTACAAAAAGAAATTTTTAGGCTTTATTAATGTACAGGGTAATAAATTTTCTAATTCTGAAAAATTAGCTAACGTAAAAATGTATTACACTAAAGAAACCGGTAAAGCTGATATGATCAAACTAGAAGCTACTGGAGTTGATGGAGAGTTAAGCGCGTCAGTAACTGGTTTTGCTGGTTCTGAAACTAAACTTGAGATCGCACCGCAAGATGAATACAGCGATGCAACAACACTTGGAATTTCTTGTGTGGCTCAAGGAGCAACAACTGGTAATGCTCAAGCTTATAAAGCTTACCGTTGTAAAGGCGAAGAAAAAGATGGAACTAAAGTAACTAAAATTGATTATGCGAGCCCATACAATGACGACATTATGAATCAGTCATTTGATTTAAGTAAGTCAGCAAAGTTACACACTGAAGGATCTCTTGCTACAGACGCAGGAACTGCAACGTTCGAACAAATCGCACGTTACGGAATTGACTCTTCAGTTAGCACAAAATCAAACATCACGACGCCGTCGTCTGTGAGTGTTCGCCGTGCAAACTACAAATTAAATGTTGAGTGTAAACCAGTTCAGTAGTTGTTGGTTGTTCTGGTCTTTCGACCTAAAATTCTATGAGATTTAAACAAAGGGTCTTAGCAATAAGACCCTTTTGTCGTCTTATTGCGTTAAATATCTGTATTGACCATAAAATTCTAAATTCCTAGACTTAAACGATAGCAACTAGATGACCGCTACGCCTGGGAAATATTTAATGGGATTATTTGATAAATTTGCAGACTACTTTTCTAACGATATCGCGATTGATTTAGGAACAGCGAACACGCTGGTTTATGTGAAAGGTCGCGGGATCATTTTAGATGAACCTTCTGTAGTAGCTGTACAAAAAAATTATCGCGGAATGCAAAACCGCGTACTTGCTGTGGGTAAAGAAGCTAAAGAAATGTTAGGCCGTACGCCTGGCAGTATCGTAGCTATTCGTCCGATCAAAGACGGTGTTATCGCTGACTTCGAAGTAACTTCAGCCATGCTTGGTTATTTTATTAAAAAATCTATTGGCGAGAAAAAATCTTTAGTTCGCCCAAGAATTATTATTTGTGTTCCTTACGGTATTACCCAAGTTGAAAAACGGGCGGTAAAAGAAGCTGCTCAATCAGCTGGTGCCCGTGAAGTTCACTTGATCGAAGAACCTATGGCAGCCGCTATTGGTGCGGGTCTTCCGATCACAGAACCTTCTGGAAACATGGTTGTTGATATGGGTGGTGGTACTACCGGTGTCGCAGTTATTTCTTTAGGTGGTATCGTTTATTGTAAATCTATTAAAGTTGCCGGCGATAAATTTGATGAAGCGATCGTTAATTATGTTCGTCGTCAGTTCAATTTATTAATCGGTGAAAGAACTGCTGAATCAATTAAACTAAAAATTGGTAATGCATTTCCATTCGAAGTTGAAAGAACAATGGAAGTTAAAGGTCGTGACTTAGTGGCTGGTGCTCCGAAAACTATCGAGATCACAAGTACACAAATCAATGATGCTTTAATGGACCCATTAGCTGAGGTTATCGACGCTGTTCGCACGGCCTTAGAGAAGACGCCGCCTGAACTAGCTTCAGATATCGTGGATAATGGTATTGTTTTAACTGGCGGTGGAGCTTTATTAGCTAACTTGGATATCTTAATCAGAGAAAGAACTGGACTACCAGTTTCTATCGCTGAAGACCCATTAACATGCGTTGTAATGGGGTCGGGCAAGGTCCTAGACCAAATTGACCTACTCAGCCAGCTAACTATTGATTAATATTGAAGAATGCCGATTGAATCCTTCAAAAAACTTTGGGTAAGTTGCCACTTACTTTATCCGAATCCATCGCAAGCGCGCGATATTTTCGGTTTGATTGTTGAATCAGGCATTGATCATAAAAGTTCTGCGTATGGCCAAGTTTTTCAGGGCCTTCAAAAATTATATAAAATTTATCGTCGTCGGATCCCGGTAAAATCGGGATCTAATAATTTTGAATTCACAATGACGCCAATGAATTACTGGAAGCGCGTCTTACAAAAATGCAATAAAGACGAAACCTTTATCGTGATGGTGATTCTTTTAGAACTAGCCACGTTTAAAGATATTTCGCGCATGACTCGTATTGCTGAAAGCAAAGTTAAATATTTATTTAATCAAAGTATTAAAAAAATGATTTCTTCGCCGGCCTTACGCTTCGAGCAAAAAAAAGAAATTAAACTTAAAGAATACAACAGCCACGATATAACAGCCTTATTTGTCAGTGAATATTTGATTGAATACACCTTGGGTTTAACTGAAGGTTCTGTGGCTGAAAAAATGGAAGCTAAGCTTAAAGATAATAATCGCTATGCAGATTATCGTAGCGAAATCTTAAAATTTAAAGCCGAGCTCGTTGATTTAACTGTCAGTCATCACTTTGATGAAGTGATGAAGATCTATGGTAATACAGCGCAGTTACAGAATTTAAAAAAATTAGAAGTTAAACAGCAAAAAAGAATTTTTACAGGGCTCGTGTTTTTAATCATAATCGTCATCGGTTTGATTTTACGGCCATCGTTTTTAAAAACCCCGATGAGCGAAATTAAAGCCACTAAAGTTGTTTTAGAAGAAATTGAAATTTCAAAAAAAGAAGCTCCTGAGGGCCAAGAAATATCAACTGCGGCAGCTACAAGTATGACAACCACTGTTTCTATACCTGTTGTGGTCAGCAACAAAGTGGTGGCCGTGACTTCAGCTCCGGTTGTGGCGAAAGCAAAACCAATCATTACCGCAGCTACAAAAAATAATACGGCCGCTTCGACGCCGGTGAAAATGGTTGCGACGACGGGAGTCTATCGCGGCTCTATTACCGTAACAGATTTCGAACAGGTCACGTCTATTATTCGTGACCGTGTTATCGCTGTCGGTGGCAAAAAAGCCGGCGAAGTTGAGTTAGGTTGGATTAAAAATCAGAATATCAGCTATTTTCATTTTATTTTTCCGACTGAAAAGCGTGGAGAGATCGTAACTTTTGTTCAGCAATACGGAAACTTAAAATATAAATTTGAACCACATCCGCGGGTGCTGCCATTAGGTCAAAGTCGTTTCATTATCGAGGTACGTAAAGGTGAGTAAAAAGAAAACTTCAACTTTAGGTAAGAATTATCGCTCGCTAAGATCAATTTTAATTGTCTGGTTTACATTGTTTTCGATTATTCCTTTATTGTTTGTGGGTTGGTATTCAGTTTTTAAATTCGAAAAAGCCTTTGACCAGGAAGTTTCTCAGCGTTTACAGGGTAATGGCCGCGAAATTGAATCGATCTTGGCTGATTATTATCGCGCAGTGCAAACGCAAAAAGACCGTTATGCGATTGACCCCCAGGTGGCGGCATCGCTGGCTATGGCCGACCGGGGCTCATTAAATAGTATTTCTATTGATTGGATCAGCCGCAGCCCGATTACGGCATTGTCATTTTATGACCGCGACGGGCGTTTGATCACTACTTCGTACCGTGACGATAAAAATCAGATTCGTCATTTTGAATTAACAGCCGAAAAGATTTTATTAAATGAAAAATATTTATCAAATTTAAAAGACAAAACAGACATTGGCTTTGTTGATGAATCAAAAACCAAGGTTTCGTTAATTTTATTCTCAAAAGTGATGAATGCTAATGGTAAACACGTTGGTTATTTTGAACAAATCATAGAGTTAAAAGAATCATTTTTAACGCGTGTTCGGTCGCGTTTAAAAATCGAATCTTTTTTAATTTCAGATAAAAAAGAAATGATCGCGGCTTCGCGTAATGAATTTCGCGGAATCAACTTAGTTGGCAGCAAAATTTCTGATGATAAATTAGTAGATTATAATCTTTATAATCAAAATTACGGCTTTATTTTGTACCCCTTAAGCTGGGACAGATCGAAATTCTTTATCGGTCTTGGAACCTTAAAAAAAGACTCACAAGCCATTTTAAAAAATGTAAATATCGCTTTCGTGACAGTCGTCTCGGTAGTTTCGGTGTTTCTGATCCTAACAATTTTAATCACTACGAACTGGTTCTTAAAGCCGGTTGAACGTTTAATGAATGGGTTCAAATCGTTTGATCGCAATGAACAGCTGACCCAGCTTCCGGTAAATAATAAAACAGAAATTGGTCTTTTAACAGAAGCCTTCAATGAAATGAGTTATAAAGTATTTCAGGCGCGAATGGATTTACGTAAAAAAATTAAAGAGCTTGAGAAAACAAATTCTGAACTTGTCGAAGCCCAAACCAAACTAGTTCATTCAGCGAAAATGACAAGCTTAGGTCAGCTTGTGGCCGGTGTTGCACACGAATTAAATAATCCGATTGGCTTTATTTACAGTAATATGACGCATTTAAAAGAATACACTGACAATCTTTTTAACGTGATTGATTCAGTCAAAGATCAAGACCCAGAAGTTCGAAAAAAAATCTCTGATATGGATTACGAATTCGTCAAATCAGATCTGCCTAGGTTAATTAAATCTTGCCAAGACGGTGCACAAAGAACCCGTGATATCGTGATTGGTCTGCGCAACTTCTCACGTTTAGAAGAGGCCCAGCTCAAAGAAATCGATATTCAGGAATCTTTAGACACCACGCTTGAAATTTTACAGAGTGAAATTAAAAACCGCATTGTCGTGCATAAGCAGTATGAACCGATTCCAAAAGTATTGTGTTTTGCTTCGCAAATTAATCAGGTTTTTATGAATATTTTAGCCAATGCTTTGCAGGCAATTAAAGATAATGGCGAAATCTGGATTACCACTATTCCGTTAAAGGCCGGTCCTGATCAAATTGGCAGAGTACAAATCTCTGTGCAAGATTCTGGATCTGGAATGGATGCACAAACTTTAGAAAAAATCTTTGAGCCATTCTTTACGACCAAAGGTGTCGGGCAAGGCACGGGGTTGGGATTAAGTATTTCATACGGAATTATCCAAAATCACGGCGGCGAGATTCAGGTGCGGTCACAAAAAGGGGTAGGCACTGAGTTCGTAATCATTATTCCGATCAATCCGCCAAAAAATTTGCGCGTTTGATTCATTCTGAGACAGATGCCTAAACTATTTTAAGTTCATCCAGGTTTATGCCGATAAGCTAGACGTGCAAGGCATCAATAAATTTCTTAATTTAGTGATCATTTTAGGTTGTGTGGTAATCGGTTATTTTTTTTATCAGGCCAAAACTGAAAATGATAAATCAGTTCGAGCTCAGCAGCATTCTGCAGAGCAAAGTTCTGTGCGCCCTGCAATGGATCCGCAAGATTTAGCCAATAAATATCTGCAGCAAGCCCAGCAAAATTTAGCAGCTGATAAGATCAAAGCCGAGATCAACATTAAAAAAGCAATGATTGAATCTCAACAGGCGCATCATCCAAAAGTTGTTGAAACCGATCCATCTAAGGTGCCAATCGATCAACAGATTTGGAAAGAACCAGTTGAGCAGAAGCCGCTTGATCAGCGCTATTCAGAACATTTAGCTCCTAAAAATGGCGAAATCGACAAGCAAGAATACATTCGCCAATTTAAAGAAAATGCACGCAAAAATGGTTATGAAATCACGGTGAACGAGGATCTTGAAGTCACAAGCGTTACGCCCATTCGTAAACCACAAAATTCAAAAAACGACTATGATTCAAATGGTTCGTCTGAATCAGAATACTAAAACAGTTTAGCTTCGCTTCCTAAAATAGTTTAGCTTCGCTAAAACTAAAATACTTATCTTGCGTGTAAATCATGTGATCTAGGATGGGAATTTCTAATAACTTTGCACATCGTAATAGTTTTTTTGTAATACGAACGTCTTCAAGTGATGGTTCAACACTTTGGCTTGTGTGATTGTGCGCAATAATTATCGCATAACAGTTTGCATGCACAGCTTCGCGAAACAAATCGCGCGGGTGAATCTTACATGAATTTAATGTTCCCTTGTGCAGCATGACGGTTTTTATGAGTTCCATCTGATGTGTTAAGTACACACCCCAGAACTCTTCGGTATGGGGATTAAAGTTAGGTCGAAGCAGTTCAAATACTTTTTGAGCATTATCGATAATCTGATTAGGTTTGGCGCTGAAATCGCTATCGGCGGGGATCTTAGTCATAATGGCTTTTTAGCAACATAACGACCTAAGTGAGGCAAATTATATTGTTTGTCGCACTTGATTATCGTCCGGAAGATCGCTTCTCGTTTTCATTCGGATCGTCTATGATTATTATTAAGAGGTACATCATGAAAACTTTTGTTCTACTTGTTATTGTTTCTTTATCAATTTTATCGTGCGGTCCGAAAGCGTTTGTAAAAGGCACTTACGAAGATCCACAAAAAGAAAATCTTTTAAATGACCAATGGTCTGAAACAGACATGCAAGTCATGGTGAAAGAACTTGTGGCTTCAATGTTAGCTCACCCAGTGATCGCTAACGCAAAAACTCCACCGGTTGTGATGTTCACTAAACTTAAAAACGATACGAGCGATCATATCGACACACAAAGCATTATCGACATGATGGCGGTTGAACTTGGTAACACGGGTAAAATCGTATTCGTAAATAAAGAAGCGCGTGATGACGTTGCAGACGAATATAACTATCAAAACTCGGGAATGGTTTCTGCTGAAACTAAAAAAGGGCCGGGCGGTCAAACTGGAGCAGATTACTTCATCGACGGTCGTATCGCTTCTATTACTCAGCAAGTAGATAAAGATAAAACTGTGTATTACAAACTTACTTTGAGTTTAACGAATCTTCAAAAGAACACGAAGGTTTGGTCTAATCATAAAGAGATTCGTAAGAAGTTTAAGAAGAAAACTATTGGTCTTTAATTGATCGAAAGGGCTCTGATCAACTCAGGGCCTTTTTTTTATCTAAAATTCAAATTTTTAGCGCAAGAGAGATGAGCGAAGTGAGAACTTCGTATGATTCAGCTTTTTGTTACAAAAAAGCCGGCTTTTGGCCGGCTTAGTAATTACTGATTAAAATTTTGATTGCTGCTAGTTGGAAGAGGAAGATTTGGTGTCTCTTCTTCTTGGCTCGAACCAGGAAGCACAGTCGCTTTTTCAGCTACAACTTTTGAAGTTGCATCCGCCGTATTAAGGCGAGCAGCTGAAGCTACGCGGTTTTCCAAGTTTTGCTTAAGATCATCAGTTGATGCTCTTTCAACATTTACAGTTACAGCAGCTTGTTTAGTCATGTAGTCGATTGGGAATGCACCCAATTTAGCTAAATAACTAGAAATGCTTCCGTTACCATGTTGAATGATTTCGCGTAATGTGAAAAGCGGAGCGTACTGAGAAGCTTTTTTCTCTGATTCAAAAATGATCTGAGTTAAAGTTGCTGCAGTAATATCATTTTTCGACTTATTGTCGATAACCATCACTTCTTCGTTAGAGCGAATCATCTTCGCGATATCATCCAGCGTTACGTAACAGCTTTGTTTAGTGTCATAAAGCTTACGATTTTGATAGCGCTTGATAATCTTAACTTTTGCGCTTGGTTTTGTGTTCAAACTATCCATTTGATTCATCACAACGGCCTCCATTTGCCAGGTTATTACCTTAATTTCAGACCTTAAAGAGCTAAACAAGATGAAGATTTCTAAAGCCTAAAACTGAAGCTTTTCGCCTATTTATTCGATGGCAAGTTAGCCCTGGCGCCACCCTATGTCAAGTAAGTCGACAGTTTATATAAGTGAATAGGTTAAATGACAAAGTATGCCTAAATGCCTTATAATTAAGGTCATTTTTACCCTACCCAAGATGAAATAAAACTTAGTATTTTCATATACTTAGATATAAATAAAAAATGGTCTAGTTTTTTCTTAAATTTTTCTTAAAAGCCGTTGACTCAAATTTTGGGGTCTAGTTTTGCGAAATCATCACACATTCCAACGCCCTAGACTCGAGCATCTGAGCGGTTTCTGCCGATAAATCCCGTAATAGGAGTGTTCATGAAAACTCTCAAAATTTCGGGCGTACTAAGTTTGTTTTTTATCACAGCGTGTGTTTCGACACCGTACCCCTACTATGACTCATCAATGAATGATCACAATCGTGCACCGGCATCACTTGGTGTTCCGCAAAGTGCGTCAGAGATTGATGAAAGTAGTGTTGAAAAACAAGCGCAGGCAGATTTTTTATTTTTAAAAGCAGATTTAGAATCATCAGATGGCGAACAAGCGTCATCAATCGAAAATTTAAAATCAGCAATTCAGATAGATCCAGATTCTGTAGTTTTGATGCAGAAGCTTTCTGTTGAGTATTATAAAAAAGGTCAAGTAACTGACGCCATCTATTGGATTTCAAAAGCTTTAGATAAAGACCCCAAAAGAAAAGACAATCTTTTGTTGTTTGGTTCGATGTTAATGGCCAAAAAAGAATTCGATAAAGCTGAAGTAGCTTATAGCAAAATTGTAAAGAGTTACCCAAATGATGCAGAAGCTTATTTGTACTTAGGGGCCTTACACTCTGAAAAAAACGATTTCGCAAAAGCACATAAGTATTTTAGCAAAGTGATCACAATCGGCACTTATGAGCCAAAACATTTACCGTATTACTATCGTGCGCGTTCAATTTTAGATTCTGGCAAAAAAGAATTATTTGGCTCGGCAAAAAAAGATTTAACTAAAGTTTTTGAGCAAAAACCGGATTTTTTAGAAGCGATTCAGATATATTCAAGCATCATTGAAAAAACCGAAGGTAAACAAGCGGTTTTTAAATTCTATATTGATTATCAAAAAAAATACGGATCAGTGACTCGTTTAGCTGAAGTCTTGTCACAATATTATATTGAAAAAGATCAATACGATAAAGCTTACGAACAATTAGAGTTTATCGAAGCTAACACTGATGATCCAATTCAGGTTAAATTAAAAATGGCTTTAATCCTAATCGATAAAAAGAATTATGGTAAGGCGATGACTAAACTTGAAGAGTTAAATGTGGTTGTGCCCGAGTCAGATAAAGTGAAATTCTATTTATCTGCTGTTTATGAAGAATTAAAACAACCAGAAAAAGCTATTCAAAGTTATTTGTCGATTCAGCCTACAAGCAATCATTATGATGATGCTCGTGTGCGCGCTGCGTTTTTACTTAAGAATACACAACAATTAGATAAAGCTTTAAAAACAATGAAAGACGCTGTAGCCAATAAAAAAGAAAATTTACAGCTTCATTTTATGTTAGCACAGATCCAAGAAGACAGTACTCAGTATACCGACGCTGTTGTAACTTTAAAAAAAGCTGATGATCAGTTTCCAAAAAACACGCAAGTGCATTACTTTTTAGGAACACTGTATGATCGTCTTGAGAAAAAAGATTTAATGCTTAAACATATGCGCCAAGCGGTAAATTATGATGAAAAAAATCATCAAGCTATGAATTACGTAGCGTATTCGATCACTGAAATGGGTGGCGATTTAGCTGAAGCTGAACAATTAGCTTTAAAAGCCTATTCATTACAAAAAGATGATGCGTTTATTATCGATACACTAGGTTGGGTGTATTACAAAAAAGGCGAATACGTAAAAGCTTTAAATTATATCGAAAAAGCTCATGAACTTTCACCAGATGTCGGTGTGATTGCCGAGCACTTGGGTGATGTGTATTTAAAACTTCAAAAAGATGATAAAGCACGTAACGCTTATTTAAGAGCGCGTAAAGAAGAAAAAGACACTGCTCGCCTGAAAACTTTAGACGGAAAAATCACTTCGCTTGAACAATTGGATTCGTCTTCGAAACGTAGCCCAGCTGCGTCTGATACTTCTTACCCATAATATGACTTAATACATAGGCTGCAACGATAGCGTAATCAACGCTAAGGAGTTGCAGCAATAATGTCGCGATCAGAAAAAACACCGTTAGTTTAAAAAAATAAAATTTACGAACTTTAATTTGCTGAATATTTTCTAAAAATACCGCGGTGATGTTTGCGTCTTTGTTATAATCCAGAAAAAATGAAATTCCGAATAACAAAACAGCAAAGGCCACGAGCAAATGCAATAACCCCGCAAAAACTAAAAGAAATAAGTTTAATTCTTTCAAATAAATATTTGAAAATGATGCCACAGCACCCAGAAAGAAGAACATGGGTAGCAAAGTTAATGAGTGAATCAAACAATCGATTTGCGATTTTTTGCTAAATTCGGTTTGCCACAAATAAAGACCCATTTGTTGCCACAGTATAATCAATAATATTGATCCGCCGGGGATATCGGCTAACCACAGCATAAGAAAACTCGCTGCGTATAAAGAATAATGTTTTAATTTTAATTCTCTCATCTACACTAGATAGTATATGCAAAAATATTCATTCACAAATCTTGTTTTGATGTTCGCGGTTCTGATCAGCTTTTTTATGGCGGGTTGTGCAGGCACGCAAGAAAAGCCACAAGCCGGTGATATTAAGTATGTTGAAAGTAAGGCTCTTATCGAAGATAAGACAAAAAACTCTTCGAATTCGGCGTCGATTGATTTGTTTTATTTGCAAGACAATGTCATTCGCATGGAAGTGACCGCTCTTTTGGGTTACCGCCTTGGTAGCTTAGTTATGAATTCACAAAAAGTAGCTTACGCTCTTCACCCGCAAAAAGCATTTGTTGAAGGTCCTTTTGCCGCACGCACGATGAAGCCGTTATTTCGCCAGGATTTAGACCCACGTTTGATTTGGGCCGTAGTGTTTGACCGCGATCTAAAAACCTTCGGCTTTAACTGCAATACCGTAGCAAAAACACAGACTTGTCTAGGAACTGGCGCCACTGAAGGGGTATCGGTCACACTTCAACACGTGGGCGAAAGCGAGACCGGGCCGTTAAAGAAAATCACCATAGAAAACGCGAAGTTAAAGTTTGTTTGGCTCTATAAAGCGATTAAGAAACATAATAAGTCTTATAACGAGACCTTTGTCCTGAATAAGCCAGAAGAATATCGTCTAATCACTATAAAATAATTTTACTTCGCTAACCGAAATAACAACGGGCATAATCTAAGTATGAAGCTCTCACTTTTATCTCAAAGTGAGGCACTTATGGAGGAGAACCACTATGTCGTCTTCTATTAATCTTCGCACCCTGGTTGAAAAGCATCAACAGGCCAGCAATAAGAAAACAGCCTCGCATTGGACGGGTACTTTTAATGAGTATTTAGAGCTAGTGAAAAAAAATCCTAAGTTATCCAGAAACGCCTACCAGCGTATGTATGACATGATTATCGAAGCCGGCACTGAAGAGTACGTGGATTTCAAAAAACATGTTATTCGCTATAAATTTTTTGATGATAAACCAAATAACGGCAAAGACGCTATTTTTGGTTTAGATGTTCAGTTAATGAAATTCGTAAACATTCTTAAGGCGGCGTCTTTAGGATACGGAACTGAAAAACGCGTGATCTTACTTCACGGACCAGTAGGTTCTGCAAAGTCTTCGATCTGCCGTGTACTAAAAAAAGGTTTAGAAGAATATTCGCACACAGACACTGGTGCGCTATTTACTTTTGAATGGGTGATTGAAGATGCGAAGCTTTCGCACTTACTTGGCAAAGACACAAAAGTTTTTCCAACACCGATGAATGAAGAGCCACTATGGTTAATTCCAGATGATATGCGCCAAACAGTGTCGGATGAAATCAATCGTTCGCAAGACGGTGATTACCGCGTAAAAATCACGGGTGAATTATGCCCCCCATCTCGCTTTATCTTTAAACATTTAATGGATCACTACGAAGGTGATCTGATGAAGGTTTTAAATCACGTGCGTGTAAAACGTATGTTTATCTCTGAAGCTGACCGCGTAGGTATTGGTACCTTCCAGCCAAAAGATGAAAAGAATCAGGATTCGACAGAGTTAACCGGTGATATTAATTACCGTAAAATTGCAGAATATGGTTCAGATTCAGATCCGCGCGCATTTAACTTCGACGGTGAATTCAACGTGGCCAATCGCGGGATGATTGAATTCGTCGAGGTTCTGAAATTAGATGTGGCCTTCTTATACGATTTATTAGGAGCTTCACAAGAGCACAGAATTAAACCTAAAAAATTCGCGCAAACTTATATCGATGAAGTGATCATTGGTCATACCAATGAGCCCGAGTACAGAAGACTTCAAGATAATGAATTTATGGAGGCCTTACGCGATCGTACTGTTAAAGTCGACGTGCCGTATATCACTCGTTTAAAGCAAGAAGTGAATATCTATAAAAAAGATTTCAACTCGCAAAAATTGCGTGGAATCTCAATTGCTCCCCATACGATCGAAATGGCTGCAATGTGGGCGATTTTAACCCGTTTAGAAAAACCGAAAAAAGCAAACTTAACAAGATTGCAAAAACTAAAATTATATAACGGTAAAACTTTAGCGAATTACACTGAAGATAACGTAAAAGAATTACGCAAAGAAACTTTACGTGAAGGTTTAGACGGTATTTCTCCTCGTTATATCCAGGATAAATTATCAAACGCTCTTGTTATGGCCCAGCAGATGAACAAAGGTTCTGTGAATCCATTTATGGTGATGAATGAATTAGAGAGTGGTTTAAAAAATCACTCATTAATTTCAGATGAAGAGAAAAAAACAGAATACCGTGAATTACTTGGTGTTGTAAAACAAGAGTACGAAGAAATCATTAAAGGTGAGGTTCAACGTGCGATCAGTGCTGATGACAGTGCTTTACAACGTTTATGTGCAAATTACATTGATAGCGTTAAAGCTTACACGCAAAAAGAAAAAGTTCGTAACCAGTTTACCGGACAGGATGACGATCCAGATGAAAGACTAATGCGCGCGATTGAGGAAAAAATCGAAATTCCTGAATCACGCAAAGACGACTTCCGTAGAGAGATCATGAATTACATTGGGGCTCTGTCATTAGATGGTAAGAAATTTAATTACAAAATGAACGAACGTCTTCATAAAGCTTTAGAATTAAAACTTTTCGAAGATCAAAAAGACAGTATCAAATTAACGTCTTTAGTCAGTTCAGTGACAGATAAAGACACGCAGGAAAAAATTGAAATCGTTAAATCCCGTTTGATTAAAGACTTTGGATATGACGAAATTTCTGCAACCGATGTTTTACATTACGTAGCCAGCATCTTCGCCCGCGGAGATGTGAAAAAGCAATAGTAGGAGACTGAATGCCCATTCGCGAGGACCAAAACCGATTTAAAAGTATTGTAAAAGGTAAGGTCCGTGACGACTTTAAAAAATACGTCACGAATGGGGAACTGATCGGCAAACGCGAAGACGAATTCGTAAAAATTCCACTTCCGCGTATTGATATTCCTACTTTTCGTTATGGCCCCAAACAAGATCAGCAGGGTGTTGGGCAGGGTGAAGGCGAAGGCGATCCGCAACAGGGTCAGGGCCAAGGCCAACCAGGCTCTGGCAAAGGCGAAGCCGGCGAAAATCCCGGCGAGCACATGCTTGAAGTTGAAATCAGTCTTGAAGAGCTGGCCGAAATTTTAGGTGAAAAGTTACAGCTTCCACGTATTTTACCCAAAGGCACTGCGAACTTAGTGACTGAAAAAACGCGTTACTCGGGCATTGCCCCGGTGGGGCCTGAAGGACTTCGAAAATTCAAACAAACTTATAAAAAAGCGTTATCACGTTATATTTCTTCGGGAAATTATAATCCAGATGATCCGGTGATTATCCCGATCAGAAGTGATTACCAGTATCGCACGATGAAAAAAACGCAGAAGCCGCACACAAAAGCTGTCGTCATCTATATGATGGATGTGTCGGGTTCAATGGGTGAAGAGCAAAAAGAGATCGTTAGATTAGAATCTTTTTGGATCAACACCTGGCTTAAAAAACATTATAAAGGCTTGGATACCCGCTTTATCATTCACGATGCGGCGGCAAAAGAAGTCGATGAAAACACTTTTTTTAAAACCAGTGAATCAGGCGGTACGTTAATTAGTTCGGCTTACAAACTTTGCCAGCAAATTATCGATGCAGAATACCCGGCCGATGAATGGAATATTTATCCCTTTCATTTTTCAGATGGTGATAACTGGAGCGGTGAAGACACAAGATTATGTGTTCAACTGATCAAAGAATACTTTTTACCTCGCGTGAATGTATTTTCTTATGGCCAAGTTGAAAGTAAATACGGTAGCGGGCAGTTTTTAAAAGATCTACAAAAAGAATTTGGCGATGATGACCAAGTTACTTTAAGCCAAATTGAATCGCGCGATAAGATTTTAGATTCTATTAAAGATTTCTTAGGTAAAGGCAAATAGCATGGCAAATTTATCTCTTGAGTTAGAAGCAGAACGAAAAAAGATCAGCCAAGTCGCAAAAAATGTCGGTCTTGATTGTTTTGAAACTATTTTTGAAATGGTTAACTTCGATCAGATCTCGCAATTCGCCAGTTATGGCGGTTTTCCCGTGCGTTATCCACACTGGCGCTTTGGTATGGAGTACGAACAACTTTCAAAATCTTATGAATACGGTTTATCTAAAATCTATGAAATGGTGATTAACACTGATCCTTGTTATGCCTACTTGATGGAAGGCAATTCTATGATGGATCAGAAGCTTGTGATGGCTCACGTTTACGGCCACTGTGACTTTTTTAAAAATAATATTTGGTTTTCTAAAACAAATCGCAAAATGATGGATCAAATGGCCAATCATGCCACACGCATTCGTCAATACATTGATCGTCACGGTTATGAAGAGGTCGAAAAATTCATCGATCTTTGTTTAAGTTTAGAAAATTTAATTGATCGTTATTCGATTTTAAATGGCCCGTCACAGTTTACTGAGAAAAAACCACAGGTGCGTGAATCTGATTTCGTGTTTCAGGTCGAAAAATCCTACATGAAAAATTACATCAATCCGCCAGATGTGGTGGCAGAGTTTAAAAAAGACCAAATGCAAAAGATGGCCGACAAGGCCCAGTTTCCAGCCGACCCAGTTCGCGATATCTTAACATTTTTGATACATTATGCGCCACTTGAAGAGTGGCAGCAGGATGTTTTGTCGATCATTAAAGATGAATCTTACTATTTTGCCCCGCAAGGAATGACTAAAACGATGAACGAAGGCTGGGCGTCGTACTGGCATTCGCACATTATGACTAAGCATATTTTAAATGATTCAGAGATTATCGATTTCGCTGATCATCACGCTGGAGCCATGTTTATGAAAATTGGCGGGTATAATCCGTACAAAGTAGGCATCGAACTGATGCGAGAAATCGAAGAAAGATGGAATAAAGGAAAATTCGGTCGCGATTGGGAAGAGTGCGATGATGTTAATGAGCGTAAACACTGGGATAAAAAGTTAAATTTAGGGCGTGAGAAGATCTTTGAAGTTCGCAAAATTTATAATGACGTGACATTTATTGACGAGTTTTTAACAGAAGACTTTTGCATTCGAAACAAAATGTTCGTCTATAAAATGAATAAAGAAACCGGTCGTTTTGAAGTGGATACCCGTGATTTCAAGGCCATCAAGGCGCAGCTCTTGTTTCAATTAACGAATTTCGGACAGCCCATTATCAGAATCGAAAACGCAAATTTTGAAAATCGCGGCGAACTTTTATTAAGACACGTTCATGAAGGCTTGGATTTGCAGCCTAATTATATGGACGCTACAATGAAAAACTTAAACAAACTGTGGAAGCGTCCGGTAAATATGATTACGGTTATGGATAACGAGCCGCAGCTTTTCAGATTCGACGGTAAGGAATATACCAAACACAGCTTAACAGAAAATAACAATTCTCAGGCTGAGCCGTCTCGCAAAGATTCAGAATAGAACTTTACAATTCTTAACAGATCTTTGTTGTCTCACTTCGACTCGGAAATGACGAATTTTCATTTTTTCGCATAGCTAATTTACAATTTAGTGTATGATTTATCTATTGGGCGAGAGTCCTCTAGCGGAAATGGAACGTAATCTGGATAATAAAAACCGCGTCTTAGTCTACAGCGATGATCCAAAAGATCAGGCGATAATGTCGGGTGACGGCGAAAGAAAAGCTTTCGAAGCCCAACAAAAAGCCCTGGTCGCTGAAAAGAAGTTTGTGATTGTTTTTCGAATCGAGAAGAACGGTCGCGGCGGCAAGACGGTGACGGTTTTAGATCAATTACCTGCGTACGATCCATTCCTGAAAGAATTAACTAAAGAATTGAAAGCTAAATGCGGCGTCGGTGGAATGCATTTCATCGAAAATGGAAAAGGCTGCATTGAGATTCAAGGCGATAAGCGGGATGCGATTAAAAAGATATTGGATGTCAAAACCATGAAGTACAAAGGGGCCTAATAAATGAATAAAGTCGTCATCATTGATGATCTTGTTGATAGTTGCTCAGTGATCGCTGAAATTCTCAGTCCGTATTTTGAGTGTAAGACAACATCTGAATCGTATTCAGCATTAGAGTTAATTTTAGAGTTTAAACCAAATATCGTTCTAATGGATTACCAAATGCCACGTTTGAACGGGGCCGAATTATGCAAGAATTTAAAAGAGAACCCGCAAACTAAAGATATCCCGATTATTTTTATGTCTGGTGTGGCCACAGAAGATGAACGCGTTGAAACTTTAGAATTAGGTGGCGATGATTTTATTGCTAAGCCTTTTCATCCTAAAGAATTAATTCTTCGTCTGAAAAAGCGTATTCAGGGTTACACAGTTAAACAGCCCGTGGATAATGGGATTGTGATCGCAAATATCAATGCGGCTACATTAACTGTGGGTAATTTAAGAATGAATTTAAATTCACGTTTAGTGTATGTGAATGAACGTGAAATTACGTTAACTCCAAAACAGTTCGAAATTTTAAAGCTGTTGATTGAAAATCAGAACCATCTGGTATCCCGCAGCACTTTTATGGAAGAAGTCTGGGGCCATTTTGAAGTGACTCCGCGAAATGTGGATTCGCAGATTAATTACCTGAAAAAGAAAATCGAAGGATTTCAGGGAATTATCACTGCAGTACCTAGTTTTGGTTACAGATTAGACCATAAAAATTAAAATGAGCTTCGGGGCGAAAATCTCCGGAGCCGATCAGGGATTGATCTTAGAGATAAAAGTTAGTTAAATGTAGCCATGAAAACTACAAAACTAATTTTACTCACTCTTACTTTTATTATTCTCAGTTGTAAAACTAGCCCTGAATCTGCAGGGATTAGTGAAGAAGAAATCAATGCGGAAGCCGCCAAAGCCTACGCTCAGGTTAAATCCAAAGCAAAAATTTCAACAAATCAAGAATGGACCGCGATGGTTAATCGCGTAGCTAAACGTATCGCATTAGCTTCAGGTAAACCGTATAATTGGGAAGTCATGCTGATCGATGACCCTCAGGTCAATGCGTGGTGTATGCCTGGTGGTAAGATGGCGGTTTATACCGGTATATTGCCAGTTGTAAAAACTGAAGCAGCCTTGGCCGCAGTTATGGGTCATGAAGTGGCGCATGCAACATTAAGACATGGGCTTGCACATTACGCTCGTGCGAAACAAAGCAATATGATTGGTGCGGTTGTTGGTGTCGGAACAATCTTAGCCGGCGAACTTCTGTGTAAAACTGATTCTTGTAAAAAGTGGGCGCAAATAGGCGGCGTGGCCGGTGGGTTTGCGGTTGCTTTCTTTGATATGAAATTTTCGCGTGAAGATGAATCTTCGGCTGATAAAGAAGGTCAAATATTCATGGCAGATGCCGGTTATGAGCCAAGTGAATCAATTAAACTTTGGGAGCGTATGGGCGCTGCAGCTGGAGGGGGAAAGCCTCCAGAAATCTTATCGACACATCCGTCTGATTCAACTCGTCGTGGTAATTTAACAAGTTGGTTACCTGCGGCTCAAGCCAGATATCAAGCGGCTCCGCAAAAATTTGGTTTAGGTGCCACGATCATTAAGTAGATTTTTTTTCGAGACGTTTAGCTTTAAAAAATTTTTTTAATAAATCACTGCATTCATTTTGCATTAACCCACTTTCAGCAATGAAGCGGTGATTTAATTTTGCATGCGTTGATAAATTATCTAATGAACCCATAGCTCCGGCTTTAGGATCATGAGTGGCAAATACGACTCGCTTAATTCGCGATTGCACCAGAGCACCGGCGCACATAAAACACGGTTCAAGAGTCACATACAAAGTGCAATCAACCAGGCGCCACGAGTCTTTCTTTTTGCATGCACGGTGAAGCGCTAAAAGTTCGGCGTGGCCAAGCACGGTGTTTAGGGTTTCGCGGGTATTTGCAGCCTTGGCGATGACTTTACCTTCGCCATCAACGATGACTGCGCCAATGGGAACTTCGCCGTTTTTTTCAGCTTTTTGGGCTAATTTAAAGGCGATTTGCATGAATTTATGGTCGGCTTGGGTAAATTGGTTCATCTCTAAACTAGAGTCTTAGTATAAAACCCTGATTATTTTAACTAAATGGTCTTGCCGCATTAAGTCATAGAGTGTAAATAGACACCTCGGTTGTTAATAATCTTGTTTGCTTATAAGTCATATCGAGAGGCAGGTGAATTCCAAATGGCATTAGTTAAAATCAGAGACGGTGAATCTTTTGAATCAGCATTCAGAAAATTTAAAAAGTCTTGTGAAAAAGCTGGTATCCTTTCAGAAGTTAAAAAACGCGAACACTTCGAAAAACCAAGCGTATCTGCTAAGAAAAAATCTATCGCTGCTCGCAAACGCGCTACGAAAAAAACTCGTGGTGGTTTCAGAGACCGCGACTAGTTTGTAAATTAAGTTTACAGCTTATAGAGCTCTTAGGGATTAATTTCTTAAGAGCTCTTTTTATTTTAAAAACATATTTCTCAAGGGAGACCTCCATGGAATTTAAAGACCAATTAATGGCTGATATCAAAGCGGCAATGATTGCTAAAGATTCAGTAAAATTAAACACACTTCGTTTTTTACACGCGGCGATCAAGCAAAAAGAAATCGATTCTCGCCCAGAGCCATTAACTGCTGACGATGTTATGGCCGTTCTAAAAAAATTAGTTAAACAACGTAAAGAATCTATCGAACAATTCGGTGTTGCAGGTCGTACTGATTTAGTTGACCAAGAAACTGCAGAATTAAAAGTGATGGAAGTTTACTTACCGGCGCAAATGTCACGTGAACAAATTGAAAAAGTTGTTGCTGAAGTGATTGCTGAAACAGGTGCTACGACAGTTAAAGACATGGGCACAGTGATGAAAGCTGTTCAGGCAAAAACTGCTGGAACTGCTGACGGTAAAACAATTAGCGAAGTGATTAAGTCAAAACTGAACTAATTTGGGTTACAAGCAAGAATTCATCGAAAAGGTCATCGCTGCATCAAACCTTGTCGATATCATTTCACAGTACACAACGCTAAAACCCACAGGCCGCGGGCATATGGGGCGCTGTCCTTTTCCTGATCATCAGGAGAAGACGGCATCCTTTTCTGTCAGCGAATTCAAAGGTGTTTATCACTGTTTTGGCTGTAAAAAATCTGGAAATGTAACGACGTTCTTGCGTGATTTTAACGGGATGAGTTTTCCCGATTCAATTGCTTACTTAGCTGAGCGTAATGGAATTCCAATTACTGATGATGCCTACGAGAATAATCGCCCGGATTATTCAAATGAAGATAAAGATCAGAAAAAAACTTTGTTACGTGCAAATAAAATTGCCGCTGATTTTTTTAAAGAAATGTTAAAACGCCAATCAACAGATTCAGTGATTCGCCAATATGTTTTAAAAAGAAAATTAAATCCTGAAACGATTGAAGAATTTCAAATCGGTTATGCACCGAATGAATGGGAAGCCTTAGGTCAACAGCTGAATCGCAGTTCGATTCCTGTAGAAGTGGCTGAAGAAGCTCAATTAGTGCGAAAGCGTAAAGAAGGCCAAGGCTATTTCGATATGTTTCGCGATCGCCTGATGTTTCCGATTCATTCTCCCACAGGTGATGTGCTGGCTTTTGGTGGCCGTATCATCGAACAAGGTGAACCCAAATATTTAAATTCTCCAGAGACTCCAGTATTTCATAAAGGCAAAGTTCTTTATGGCCTAGCTCAAACTGCAAAACATATTCGCTCAGACGATTTAGTTTTAGTGGTTGAAGGTTACATGGATTTAGTTTCAATTTACCAAGCGGGATTAAAAAATGTTGTCGCCACTATGGGAACAGCATTAACCCCAGATCATGCTAAGCTTATTAAGCGCTTAACAAACAATGTGGTTGTGCTTTTTGACGGTGATGACGCTGGTAAAATGGCCGCAGAACGCAGTCTTCCGATTCTGCTTTCGCAAGGATTATTTCCGCGCGGATTAACTTTAACTGAGGCCAAAGATCCCGATGAATTTGTCATAAAATTTGGAACTGAAGCGTTGAAAAAACAAATCGATTCGGCTCCTGATTTATTCAAAGTTGTTTTAAAATCGTGGATGAGTGACTACCGCGGTGAAGCTTCGGATAAAGTAAAACTCGTCGATAAAATCAAACCTGTGTTTGATGCCATGGCCGATCAGCGCCTAAAAGGCCTGTATGCTGATGACCTTTGCCAGATTATGGGAGTCAATAAAGACTGGCTTAGGAATTCTTTTCAGGGTAATACCGCAGGGCGCAACCAAGGTTATAGCTCTGCATCGAGTACGAATTATCAAAAAAATTTAGTGACAGAAGAGCCGCAGCCTGTGCTTTCGGCAGCTGTTGAACCTTCGCAAATCGAAGAAAACACGCAAATTAAAATTTCAGATGCCTCTAAAGTTGAGCTGATGTTATTGCAAAACACCCTCAAGAGTCGTGCCAATTTCGCTATTATGAGCGAGTTGCAAGAGCCACTTTCATTCACGCAATTATTAAGCCAAATCAAACACTTAGGTGTAAAACAAATCCTCGAAATTGCCGAGCAAGATTATAGACAAGACGCAAATAAATTTGATAGGTTGGTCAGTCAGCTGATTGATAAAATTGATAAACCTGAGTTGCTTTTCCAAAACTCTAAACTCGACATCACCCAAATGGGTGAATTCGACGAAGAAAAAGAAAAGAAACTTATCGTGGATTTAATTTCTCGCATTCAGCAGGAGTTTATAAAAGATCAGGCAAAAAAATTATCGATGGACATTCGCTCAGACAAACTGAACTTGAATGATGAAGATAAACTCAGACAATTTTCTGAGTTGCAAAAAAGCCGTCTCGCTCTTAAGAGCGAATCTAAAAAATAAACTTTTTGATTTTTGTTTTTAAATTTGATTTTTTTATTAGCCCCCGTGAGGACAGATGACGAATAACCCAGAAAAAAACGAAATCAAAACTTTAACTGCTGCTGAACAAGAAGTGTTAGCAAAAGAAGAAGTTCAAAAATTGCTTAAGATGGCCAAAGATAAAGGCCGCTTAACAATCGAAGAGATCAACGAATCTCTTCCGCAAGAAATTATTGCGGCCAGCGTATTAGATGCATTGATGCAGACGCTTGAAGCTAATGGCGTGGTTATTACAGAACACACAGAAGCCGCTCGTGAAGACGACAAAGACGAATTCCTGTCTAAAGTTGATGAAGAAGAAGAAGACGAAGAAGAATTAAAAGAAGCCGAAGATGTTAAGGGTTCTGACCCTGTACGTTTATACTTACGTAAAATGGGTTCTGTTTCTTTACTTACACGTGAAGGTGAAGTTGAGATTGCCCGCCGTATCGAAAAAGGTGAGCGCGAAATCGTTCGTGCGATGTTAATGTCTCCGTTAGGAACATTCGAGATCATCAATTTAGGTAAACGTTTAGATCAAGGCCGTATCAAAGTTAAATCGATCTTTCGTGGTCTTGAAGATGAAGACACTCAGTACGACGAAAAAGAATACATCGAAAAAATTCATCAATTAATCGGTATCGTTACAAAATACCAAAAAGACACAGAAAAAGCTTTCACCGCTTTACGCGATGAAAATATCAAACCTGATGTTAAAACTAAAATTTATGAAGAAACTCGCGTAATCAACGAAGCGTTGATGGCGAATTTTGAATCAATCAATTTCAACCGTAAAACGATCAACCGTGTTGTTATTAAGTTTAAAAACTTAGTAAACCGCATGGGCACTTTACGTCGTCGTATCAAAGACGGTATGGAAAAAACTTTCTCTAAAGACGTAGCGTCTTTAGTTGAGCGTTTAAAAGTGATCGAGAATAACGAAAAAGAATTAACTAAAACTACTCGTGACACAGGTTTAAGCTACGGTCGTTTCCGTACTTACGCTATTCAGGCACAAGAAGCTGAAGTTCGTTTAAAACGTCTTCATGAAGACACCGAAATGAACTTTCGCTGGATTCAAGAAACTTACACAGCAATTTGGAAAGGTGAGCGCGAAGCTGACCTTGCAAAATCTGAGTTAGTTGAAGCCAATCTTCGTCTAGTTGTTTCTATCGCTAAAAAATACACTAACCGTGGTCTTCAATTCTTAGATTTAATCCAAGAAGGTAATATCGGTTTAATGAAAGCCGTTGATAAATTTGAATACCGTCGTGGTTACAAGTTTTCAACATACGCGACTTGGTGGATCCGTCAGGCCATCACGCGCGCCATCGCCGATCAGGCCCGTACAATCCGTATTCCTGTTCACATGATCGAGACGATCAATAAACTTGTGCGTACACAACGTTTATTGATCCAAGAGTTAGGCCGTGAAGCGACTCCTGAAGAAATCGCAGATCGTATGGATATGCCGGTAGATAAAGTTCGCAAAGTCTTAAAAATTGCGAAAGAGCCGATCAGCTTAGAGACTCCGGTGGGTGAAGAAGAAGATTCTCACTTAGGGGATTTTATCGAAGATAAAAAAGTGATCAATCCTGCAGAAGCGATTGTGAACTTAAACTTAGCTGAGCAAACTCGTCGTGTCTTATCAACGTTGACTCCGCGTGAAGAAAAAGTTTTACGTATGCGTTTTGGTATCGGTGAAGAATCAGATCATACTCTTGAAGAGGTTGGTCAGGATTTCAACGTAACTCGTGAACGTATTCGTCAGATTGAAGCTAAGGCGTTACGTAAATTACGTCATCCTTCTAGAAGCAATAAACTTAAAACGTTTGTTGATAGCTAAATTCTTCGTTGCTGCGTCGTCGACGTGCTAAAGCACGCCTTCTTCCTAGCGCCTCGAATTCAAATTATGTTTACTAAATAGGAGATCGTTGATCTCCTATTTTTTTGTCCTGAATAGCCCCAAAAAAAGCTGGGTGTGAAATTGCAATTCTCATGTTTCATCGGAGGGCGCCATGAAATATAAAGATATGATTTCGGAAGAAGATTTTTTTAAAGCGCAAATTGCACGACGGTCTTCAAAGTCACCACAGAAAGATAGTCCGGGTGATTCTGCAGCTAATGCAAATGCTGAAGTGAATTACGGCATTGAATATCAACCGACTAAGCCGAAGCGCAAAAAAGATATTCCGGCTTTTGATAATAAAGGCTAATTGCTTATCACCATGAGCTTATAAGGTTTTTTCTCTGAAAAGGAGATCCATTGATCTCCCTTTTTTATTTTGCTAGCCTTGAGCCAGTGGAAATTTCAGTCATTCATGTCATCAATAACGATCAGCGAAACGCAAAATCTGTAAATTTTGGCCCGCATTTTTTAAATTTAGCCGGTAAAACGTATTTATATAGTAGCGTACGTTTCGAAATCGGTGGCAATAATGATTCAATTCTATTTATTCATTTAAACGATAAAGAATTACTCTACATCGCTTTAGACCGATCAATGAAAAAGCAGCTGCTGGAAATTGAAACGATCAAAGCTCAGTTGCTGCCTTTGTTTAAAGTTAGTGATAAAAACCTGTATACGGATTTAAGTTATGTCGCTGTAATTATAGCGATTATTGCTTCGATGATTTATTTTCGTGGGCCAATCGCCGGAGCCTTTGCGACATTGATTCCGGTCAGTATAGAGAAAAAAATCGGGGATAAAGTATTTAAGACTAGTGCTACTGACGAATTTAAAAGTGTTAACAACGCTGAACTTAAATTACAAGACTTGTTAAAGCATATTAAAGGTTACGACCAGAAAAAAATCACGGTCCATATTTCATCAAAAAAAGAAATGAATGCTTACGCAACTATCGGTGGTCATTTATTTATTAACCGCGGGTTAATTGATGAACTTCAAAAACCAGAAGATCTATTGGGCGTCATCGGGCACGAGATGATTCATGCTGAAAGACGGCATGTCATCAAGAGCATTTTTCAAGGCGCGGGATTATTTTTATTAATTCAGACAATATTGGGCGATGTTACTGGATTAGCGGCGGTCTTGGCAGATAACGGCGATTCTTTATTACAATTATCGTATTCAAGAGACTTAGAAAAAGAAGCCGATCTTTTAGCGGTTAGAATGCTGTTGGATAGTCAGATAGATCCGACTGGGCTAAAGTCAGCATTGCAAGTTATCGAAACTGATTACAATAAAACGCTTAAAGAAACAGTCGGCGGTGGTGCGATTGAAAAAATTTTAAATCAAAGTTTTTTACGTTCACATCCTCAAACTGAGCAGCGGTGTCTAGATATTCAGAATCAAATTGACGAGCTTCGTAAAACTCCTAAATATGAAAACGTTGAGTACATCAGTCTAGAGACACAATGGACAGCTTTTAAAGCTGCAATGAAAGAGCTCTAGCCAGAAAGCAGGGGCTTATGAATGTTAAAGAAATCGGATCATCCGCTTTTCAAATCTTAGAGTGTGAATTAAATCCAAATGAAATGATCACGGTCGAATCAGGTGCCATGGCCAGCCAAGATGTTGGAATAATGCCAAATACCGTAATGAATGGAACTTTCTGGCAAGCCCTTGTGCTAAAACTTTTAGGCGGTGAAAGTTTTTTTATTAATCACTTTCAAAATGTTTCTAGTAAAACGCAAAAAATTCATATCAGTCAAAGCACTCCAGGTGATATTCAAAGTCGCCAGTTAAACGGTGAAGAAATCTTTATCGAGACTGGTTCTTTTATCGCCCGTACTGGTGATATTAAAATTAAAACTAAATGGGCCGGATTTAAAAATCTGATTGCCGGCGAAGGTTTATTTAAACTTTCATTTAAAGGCACAGGCACAATTTGGTATGGCTGCTATGGTGCTGTCGTCGAAAAAGAAATCAATGGCACATACATTGTTGATTCAGGACATCTATTAATGTGGCCTCCGACAGTTCAGTTAAAACTAAAACTTGCCGGTGGATTAATTGACAGTTTTCTAAGTAAAGAAGGTTTTGTCTTACAATTAGAGGGTCAAGGCAAAGTGCAGTTACAAACTCGAAGTGTTAAAGGCCTTGCGCAATGGTTAAATGCGCGTTTTTGGAGATAGCCATGAAATTTGAATTAAAATTCCAACCCTCATCAACGATTGCAATTTGTCACCTTGAGCCTCAGGAAACATTAGTTTCTGAAGGCGGCGCAATGATGGCGCTTAAAGGTGCGGTTTCAGTAAATACCACCACTCATCAAAAAGGCGGCGGCGGAGTATTATCTGGCGTTAAAAGATTATTAACCGGCGAAAGTTTTTTTCTAAATCAGTACAAAGCTAATCAAGCAGCACAAGTTTGGTTATGTGCAACGTTACCCGGTGATATGTTGGTAAAAAAATTGAACGGCGAAAATTTAATAATCGCTGGCGGCGCTTTTGTTGCCTGTGATCATGACGTGCAAATTAATTTAGAGTGGCAGGGTTTAAAAAGTGTTTTTTCAGGAGAATCACTTTTTTGGATCAAGGCCAAAGGGCATGGCGAACTTTTATTAAATAGTTTTGGTTTTATTTATCCGGTGCAAGTTGACGGCGAATACATCGTTGATACCGGACACATTGTAGCTTTTGAAGAAACGCTGCAATTTAATATTTCAAAAGCTTCTAGCAATTGGCTACAGGCTTTTATGAGCGGTGAAGGCTTCATTTGCAGATTCAGCGGTAAAGGCACGGTTTGGTGCCAGTCGCATAATCCAAGAAGTTATGGCCAAGAATTAACTCCTTATCTGAAAGCCCGAGGTTAATTATGAAATTTAATATTGAACATAGACCGGATTTTTCGTGGTTAACTGTTTCAGTTCCTAAAGATCAAACGTTGTTTGTCGAATCTAGTGCCATGGCCAGCATGTCGACAAACATGCAGATGAAAACTAAATTTAAAGGCGGTTTACGCCGGTTTGTTTCAGGAGAATCACTTTTTCTATCTGAATTTAAAGCTAATGCAATGGACGGCGAAGTAACAATTGCCCCCGGGCCGTTTGGTGATATTTCACATTTTGAATTAAAAGGTGAAACAGTATTTCTTTCTTCTAGTTCATATGTGGCTCACACCGAAGGTTTGGTTTATGAAACTAAATTTCAAAATGTCACAAAAGGTTTATTCTCTGGTGCAGGTTGGTTTTTAGTGAAGATGTCGGGCACCGGCCACGTTTGGTATAACGGCTATGGTGCCTTAACTGAAATCAATGTCGAAGACGAAGTGCTGATTGATAATAATCACTTAGTCGCATTTACCACCGGTTTAGAATACGACATGGAAAAATTGGGAAATTATAAATCACTGTTTTTCAGTGGTGAAGGTTTTGTCTGTCGTTTTCGCGGTAAAGGAAAAGTTTACGTGCAAACGAAGAAGCCTTCGGCCTTAGTGAGCTGGGCGCATATCTTTCGCCCAGTCAGAAAGAATAATTAGAAAATTATTTCATCAAACGGCGCAGAATAAAATAATAGTGATGATACATTGGTTTTGCGCGGTTTGAATCACACATCAAAGAATGTTTCAGGCAAAATGATTCTGAAGTGATGGTTTCGTATTCATCGCCAAGCCCTAACATATGCCCGAATTCATGTGCGATTGTTGTCGCAGACCAATTGCGGCCCCAGTTCGTGTCATAAGGGCCACGGGTATCATCCCATAAAATAACTGAATAGTGCGCCTCTTTTTGATTAGTCACGACTTGAAATTGAAAACGATATTTAAAATCTAACGGCGTCTGGTTGGTGTTCCAGATTTGTTCTGCTTCGGCAAATTTCTTTTTAAAATTTTCTAAGTCTTGGGGTTTGGGGTTAAGAAAATTTACTTTTACCCGTAAAGTGACATCTGTCGAATTCGGTGTGTAAATCAAATCATAGTTATATTTTTTCGGAAAAAATTCGACGTAAGTAATTTTACCCTGAATATTTGGCTTTAAATTAAAATGATTACCGCTTAAATGGCTAGGTGTCGGGTAATTTTCAAAAGTGTCTTTTAAGTGCACATTAAATGACTTAAAGGCGTGGTCAGGCTGAGCTGAGCGGTCTTTGGCTGGCATCAGCAATTCATAAAGCCAACGGTACTTTTCAGGGTCAACAGATTCGATCGTCTGTTGTGGCGCTGAGCTGGCTAGCGCGGGATTTAGCAAAAAGGCGACAAATAATGCAAAAAATTTAAGTGAAGTCATCATAGCTGCAAGTAAATCGCAAAAGAAGTGGTCGCTGCAAGCTTTTTATCAGCGTCGCTGATTGATCTCCTATTGGTGTTTTGCTAGGCTAGATCTATCGTCTTTAATCAAACATTCCGGTGGGGGTGTAGCTTAGTTGGTTAAAGCAATCGGCTCATAACCGATGGATCCGGGGTTCGAGTCCCTGCGCCCCTACCATTTCAATTCGCATGACAAGTTTTACCCTTGAAGATATCGGTTCAAAAAAAGGATTCCCATGACACACATATTATTTGATCAAGGAAAAAAGCTGGGAGAAGTGTCTGAATGGAAATTAACTCCCTATGAACCCGTGTATAAAAATATTCTGGGAAAGCTGGTTCTTATGCCCGCAACGTCTGATGTATGTTCTTTTGTAACGCCGAAGCCGGTTAGTCGCAAAACGCAATTGACGATCATTGAAGATCGAAAGTTAGAATTGGTTCTGCAAATTAAATCGGTTAAAGGCATGACGGTCACTGCATCGATTGTTTCTCGTAACAATTTATAAACCTAAGTAACTCTATCTAAAATAAAGAGACCGCGCTTGAAATTGTTTTCGACAATTTTGTATTCAGATTTTAAATGATATTGATTTAATAGCGAAGAATTTTTAATCAATTCAAGTAGGTTCATTTCGTCTCTGTGAGGACCAAGAATAAGACGATCTGCATTTAGAAAATTATTTTTTGCTAAACCGTCTAATATCTTAAAAATAGCTGAGCCGCCAACTCCGGTAATACAAACGGTTCCGGTTACGTTTGTATGAATATCTTGTCCGGCGGTGCCGATGAAACTGGTTTTCACTGCAGAATCAGTTTTAAAAATGGATTTGTGGAATTGGATTTTTAATCTATCTATTATCTCTGGAACGCGATCAACAAAGTAAATATGGGTAAAGTTCGCATTTTTGTAGGCTGCTATTCCGAGATAGCCATGATCGCAGCAAATATCCCAGACGTCTTTTTCTGGAAGCAGGTTTTCATATACAATTGTTAAGCGCTCGGATAGTTTAATCATATGATTTTGCCATCCTATTAGAGCGCGTTGTTATTGGCAATCAACACCTGAGGTAAGATTTATTAGTATGGAATACATCAGCGATTTTTTTTATAATGTGGTTTACTTTTATTTAGGCAAAGCGATTTTTGGTAAGAAATTTGTTGAAGACCGCAGTAACATCCCAATTTGGCAACGCTTCGCTGTCGGGCTATTGTGCTTGATTGCTGCAGTAGCAGTTGTTATCGGATTTGTAGAGCTATACCAAGTTATAAAAAAGGCTTATACTTCTTAAATGCTACATATAGACAACTTATTATCAGAATCATACGCCGACAGAGAGTATTCCGATCAAGTTCAGTGGTTGGTTAATATTTTTACGTGGCTAAGATTGCCACGTGATGTTGAAAATCTAAAAATAGCCAGAGAACGTGTTTATTCGGTTCGAATTAAACATTTACTGCTTTTATTATCACGTAATCCGGAATGGCAAAGAAATTTTGTTTCAACTGTAACTGCTATCATGCAGACGATGTCGTCGGTAAGCATATTCACTGATGTAGGGATGTCTTCGAACTTTAGTTTTATTCAGGATTTTATTCGCCGTCTTGAAGAAAAGATTCTTCCTCAAAGCGCATTGACTGAAAATCTATCAAGCTTACTTTTGGAAGTTTTTCCGGATGAAGATGAAAGTCTTCTTGTTGATGGAATCGATGAAGAAGTTTTTGCAGCCCTCTTGGCCTTGTTTGAAAATGAAGGGCGTTTAGTTGGCCAGCTTCGAGATAATATTTTCTTATCTTTGCATGTTCTGACGACCCAGTTGTTGTCGAATGCTTTTTCTGTGCAAAGAGAAATCGAAGGAGCTATCAAAGAAAGTAAAAGCTTACCTGAGGCCAAGCTGCAGGAGTTAGTAACACAGAATAAGGTTGCAACAGTGCAGTCCAATTTGCCAGAGATGTTTGCTTGCCTCGGCGCCAGCGAAAAGTTACAGGTGAACTACTACAATTTAATGCAGGATAAAGGTATTAAAGTTGATTGCGTTTATCTTCTTGAGTCTCAGAGACGCAGAATCGATAGGATCAGAATTTTATTGAACCTTCTCAACACCACACAGCCGGTGGCTAAGTCAGTGCGGTTATTTATTTCGACGCTGATTTTAGATATTCATCATCAAAAAAGTTTACGATCTTTTTTTTCAGAAAATATGAATCTTTTAACTCAAAGAATTGTCAGCCGCAATTCTGATGTAGGTGAACATTACGTCACGACAACGTGGAGTGAGTTCAGAAAAATGTACAATTCAGCCGTAGGTGGCGGGGCTGTTACGTCGGCGACTGTTTATTTAAAATTGGTTATTTCTTCGATTGGTGTTGCGGGATTTGCTAAAGGCTTACTAGATAGCCTGAATTATTCATTCAGTTTTCTTTTTATTCAAAGTCTTGGATGTACGCTGGCGACAAAACAGCCGTCTGCAACGGCGCCTTACTTAGCGCAATCACTTAAGCAATCGGTGTTAGAATCGCGAAAGGCTGTCATTGCCATTCTGCGTACACAGTTTATTTCTGTTCTTGGAAATTTAACTTTGGTTTTTCCGATTTGCTTTTTTGTATCCTGGATTTTTATGTATTTCGGAAGCCCGATCATGTCGGTTGCAGAGGGTATTGCCGCAGTAAGTTCTACAGATATTCTGGGGCCGTCTCCTCTTTTTGCGATTTTTACTGGTTTTCTTTTATTTATATCAAGTTTAATAGCCGGCTGGGTTGATAACTGGATGGCGATTCATAATGTTCCGGAAAGAGTAGCCAATCATCAGGGTATGCTTAGCTTTCTGGGAAAAGTCAGAACTAAAAAATTTTCGTTGGTTTTGAAAAATAGTGCAAATCCCTACGCAGCCAGTATCAGTCTTGGTTTTTTGCTGGGCTTAGCTCCGCAGTTTATTAAATTTATGGGTCTGCCATTAGAGGCCCGGCATATCACTTTATCGACAGGAAATTTCGCCGCGGGTCTTCCTGTGGTGTTAGATCAGCTCGATGGATTTGCGCTTGTAAATTCTTTATCTGGCTTGCTATTAATTGGCATCCTGAATATTGGTGTTAGTTTTGGATTGGCACTTATGCTGGCGGCGATTTCGTCAAAAGTTAGAATCTCACTTTTGATTAATTTACTTAAGTGGGCGATAAAACTTATTATCATTAAGCCATGGCTGTTAATCGTTCCGGAAAAGCCTGATGGGCAGTAGGATTGTTATTGTAGATACTCTTTGCCTTTTCCCTGAAGGGCTGAAATTTGGCCTGCGCTTTCATAATCATCGAGATGATTAACAACAGCTTTAACTCCAGGAACACGCTTTACGCATCGAATGAGTTTATCGACTTCAGCTTTAAGAATTGGTCCACTTAAAGTGACTTCTCCATTATTTACTTCTGTTTTAATAGCTTTAGCGTGGCGAATTGTTCTTCCAAACTCTGATCTGACCCGATTCATGAGCGTTTCATCATCAGCATCTTTGTTTTCTGTCAGGTGTGTGGCCTGAGCGATGATTCCTGTTCCTCGATTTTTTAAATCTCGATAGAGTTTTCCTCCAAAGTAATTAGCTTGATTCGCGAAGTGTATCCCCTTGTCGCGAATGAGGGATCTTCGATATTTTCCGCGAGCGGGATCTAAGAAATAGGCGCATACTCCGCCCATAGCAACTCCGGCTAGAATCCATGTCCAAGGTTTTACATCTGAAAATTTTAAATTTTGTTTTTCTTGTTTCATTGTTTACTCTCACTTGATATTTCATCGGTATTTTGGGTGCGCTTACGAATTTCTTTTTGAACAAGTTTTTCTTTCTGGGCCTTAGTAGGATTTTCTGAATTAGCGTGTTTGGTAGAATGTCTTTTTTTCTCTTTCATATTTTTCCTTAATGCCAAGATTTTTTGACGCTGCGATGTAAGTGTTACGAGCTATCATAAAAATTTATGAAGCAGATGGCATGCCAATATTAAATTTTGTTCGTGGTTTTAAAATTGCATAACCTTGCATTTTAGTTTTTTAAAATTATTTAGGAGGTTTTTATGAAGGCTCAATCAAACTTTGAGGTTCTAACGAAAAATTTTGCGAAAACGTTTGGTGGATTCAGTGAAGAAATTCAATCTTGCATTGATATTTGCCTTCTGTGTCACAAAACATGCGAGGAAATTATTCCCTACTGTCTTGAAAAAGGCGGGACACACGCGGAGCGCAAACATATCGAATTGCTTTTGACCTGTTCCGATATATGTCGCACCTCTGCACATTCTATGATGTGGCATTCAGAATTTAAGGAAAAGGTGTGTGAGCTTTGTTCTGATATTTGCGCAAAATGCGCTGAAGATTGTGAAAGGATGAGCGCAGATCAAACCATGCGACTTTGTGCAGAAATATGTCGCGAGTGCGAACAAAGCTGCAGAAAAATGGCAGCTAAACATTAGCCGAATGCTTAATTTACGAGTTTATTTTTCGGTCAGCAAAGTTCGTTAAAATATCAGAGTATTTATTTAATTCTAGAATTTCATCGTGGCTTCCGCCAAGATCTGGATGAAAAATTCTGGCTAATTTTTTCTTTGCCGTACCGATGACTTCTGAATTTAAACCGTCTCTAAGCTCAAAGCCGTTTTGTGAGAAATATTGCAAAGCTTTTTCAACTTCACGTGGAAACTCAACTTCTTTAGGTTGTTCGCTTTTAAGTTTTTTATACTGATTTAGGCGCAGCTTTTGTTTTTGGTATTGTATTTTACGGTAAAGAGTTTGTTTTTCTTTGTAGGCTTCTTGGGCGGCTTCGCGGGCCTGTGATTGGGGCGTTGGCTTAGCTTTTTCTGCAGTTTTAGCAATAGCTTCGATTTTTTGAATTTCTGTTTTAGCGTCAAAAAAATCTGGATTTTTTAATTCTGTGGCTAAGAGCGCGGCCCAGATGTGCTTACAGTATAAACCTTTTTTACCAGCCGGGCAGTTGCAATCAACCACCAGCGTATTACTAGATACAGATTTTGTTTTTAAAACGACTTTTAACGGCGATGATACGCGAATAAAGACGATGACTTCAGTATCAGAGGGTTGGGCTACTGAAGTTTTACCTTGGCTAAATAGCGTGCGGCCGCTTGAGCGGACTTCGGGTTTAAAAAAATGCTCCCAAATTTGAACTGCCATGCCTAGACCTCTTAAGCAAAGATACAAAAAATTAGGCTTAAGAACAAGCGGCGAATTTCGACCTTTTCATTCGAGAAAGTCTCATAATGATACTTAAACCCGCGATGTGGCGAAAACTCCATCAAGAGTCTTAACAATGTTATGATATCTGCATCATGATATGTGACATTAATACCGTATAGTAAGGTGTGCTCGTTAACTATCGTATAGCAATTTGGCGTTCGTTTTTTATCGCACTGATGCTGTGGTGTAACGATAGTTTTGCCAGACCACCTCAATTTTCAAATCCTATGGTGCATAGATTTAATTACGGTTTTGTAGGTTTATTTGGGCAAGGTCAAATGGGAAATGCTAAGGCAAATTCACCGTATAGAAATATGGATTTTACAACCTATCAAGCCTTTCTGGGGTTTAGAATTTCTAATTATAGATTTTCAGCTGCAGCTGAATACTCTTATGTAGCCCAGAAAACTAATGTAGAGGCTGTAGCCAATACGAATTTAACAGGACAAAGCTTCTCTTATGGTCCAAAAATCGAATACTATGATGGTAAAGAAAGTATTGGTTTTATCTACCGTCTAAACAGTAACTTCAACTTGAACAAATTAGACGCGAATAATAATAAACAGTATTACGCTTCAAAAACAGGAATGAATATCCAATACACCCGTCGTCTAAAAAATAATTTAGGAATTGTCATAGATTATGCTCGGGAAGAATACGGCAAAAGTTTACCCGATAAAATTAAATGGGACCGGATAAGTATTGGTTTTATTTTTTCTAACTTTGATAAATATCCGTTTCCATTACCTAATTGAAGTCTTCGCTGATATTGAACTTCAGACGTTCAGTATTGCAGTGAAACTCAATTTCACACGAGCGCAATGCGATCGCGTTTGTTTGAAAAGGTGATTTTGCGCCATACAGGGAGTCTCCCAGTATGGGCGCCTGCATATGTGATAGCTGCGATCTAATCTGGTGGGTGCGGCCAGTGAGTAAATTAATTTTGACCCAACTTAGATTTAGCGAAATTTCTTTTTGTTCTAGAATTTCTAATTCACAAATCGCCCAGCCTTCAATCGCTGTGGCTGATAACTTTTTAGGGCTTCCGGGGACTGGATTCATATAATGGGTTAGTCGTGCGGCAAGTTTATTAGAGCTTTCGATTAAGGCCACGTATTTCTTGCGAATGGTTCGTTCTTGCAGTTGGATATTAAAACTTTTTGTAAACGATTGTTTTTTTGCATAGACGATTAAGCCCGAAGTTAAAGTATCAAGGCGATGGGTTACAAAAAGAGGAATTTTACGGGCAAGGCTTGTTTGGGTCAGCGAATTCTCAAGGGCGTTATCGCTTGTCGGGTGACTGGGGATACCTGAGGGTTTATTTAAGACTAAGCAAAAGTCATTTTCAAAAACGATTAAAGACTTCCACGGGTAACTGCAATTGTATCTGCGCGGTTTCAAATGCACCCGCAGAATAGAATTTTGAAAAATAAAGCCATCTTTGATTTGTCGTTCATTGTTCACATAGATTGCACCGAGATCGATTAACATTTTAAAATCTGCCGAATTTACCGAGTATTCGTCGTAAAGGATTTCGCTTATTAAATTTGGTTCCTGAATATTAAAATGTCTAACACCGTCATCTGAACTGGTCATTTATTGATTGTAGCTTTTTAGCAGCTTTAGAGTCATTCTAAAAAAAGGGTAGTTATGATGAAGAAAATTTATATTTTATTAGTGGTGGTATTAATTATTATAGGAATAAGCTTTTTTCTTATGAAACCGAAAACAGTTTCTGCAGTGCAAGCAATTGTTCCTGCCGGAATATCTGCAGTTGAAGCTAAACATATAGTTACAAATCTGAATTGGAATATTGCTCTTTCTGGCTGGAGTCGCTGGCTTGATGTAAGCGATTGCACCGAAATCGAATGCTCGATTAAAATAATTTTTTCTTCAGAACAGATTTGTCCTGAAAGTGCAGCTGATGATGAATGGTGTGACGAGACTCAACTTAGCGGTAAAATACAATTTATCGCACATGGATTTAATTTTGTTGAAGATAAGAAATCAGATTCTGTATTTTGTGCGTTAAAATCTACTGATGTTGCCGATTCTTGGAAGATAGAGGGCGTAAATTGCCCTTCAGACTTTAAAGAACTTCAAGGTTATAAAAAATAATTTCTCTTATATTTAATTTTTAAAAATGCTTTTATCGTAATAATACTGTGGCTCGATATAAATATCGACGTAACATTCTTTAGAATACTGGACGCCGATTTCTTTATTATGAATTGTATCTTCGGGTTCTGGGTTGAACAGAACCATTTCAGATTCAAATTCAGGATTTGTGCAGTTTGGATCTAAAAAGGTAAAAAGCATAACCGGCACATTGCCAAGATCAGTCACTTCTTTGAAATAAAGCGGGCTATCAGTTTTTAATGTCAGATTTTCATCAAACGGAATATCATAAGCTACTGAATATTTTGTTTCAGGTTCTAATTCATCCCATGTAAGTACATCGGCCAAAACTGTCGTAGAAAAGACAAAAATAAAAAGCAGTATAATTTTATTCATACAATGATCATAACCAAAGCTTAAATCTACATACAAGAATTTCTTTAGTGGCCTTTGGACTTAGTCTTGCTGTAAGCTGATAAAATTATTGAAGAGGTGTTTATGAAATTAAAATACGTTATGGCGGCTTTAATCTCTGTTCTACTTATAGCGTCATGCCAAACGCCCCAAAACAGCGACAGTGTTGTGAATGCCAAGATTGATTCAGCAAATACGGCGCTTGAAAAAATTAGCCCTGCAAATACTAATTTTTTGATTTTAATGATTGATGCGCGATTGATGAATCTTGCCACTGCTGAGCTTGCAGAAAAAAAGGGAACAACTAAGGCCATCAAAGATTACGGCCGTCAAATGCTGATGGACCAAGAAATTCTTATAGAAGAAATTCGAAGTTTAGCTCAGATGAATAGTGTGGCGCTACCGAACGAAATTAGTGATGAAAAAAAAGCTCAACTGAGTGAGCTGACTAAGTTAACAGGAAGCAAATTCGATAAACGATTTCTGACGTTAAGCGCGCAAGATCATGAACGCGATATTAAAAACTTTCGTGAAGTAAAAGCTAGTGCGGGTTATGCGAACGATCCTGCCCTGGAAATTTATGCAAAAACACGGCTGCCAATGATCGAAGGGCATTTATCGCAAGTTCATAGATTGTTAAAAAAACGCAATTATAGATAAACCTATCCGTATTTAAATTTTTGCGCTATATTTTTATTCAAATTGATGAGGACTTTATGAAAATCGTGTTTTCAATTGTATTAGCGGCTTTAATTATATTTTCTTTTATATTCGCAGAAGCGGCAGACACGGCATGGAAAATTAAAAAAACCACCTGGTCTGAAACAGATGAAAAATTATATTCAGAATTTGTTAATTTGATCGGCCAAGCGGTTGAAAAAAATGAATGTAAATCCTTTCAAGAATGCATTCAGCATCCGAATAATCCTTATCGCGGCAGTGACTCAGAGCAATTAGATATTCACGTCGACTGTGCGCGCTTATCTTACGCCTTACGTGCCTACTTCGCCTGGAAGAACGGTTTGCCTTTTTCGCACGTAAGCCAAGTTGTGCCGCGGGTTCCTTCTGACAATGATGGTGATAATTTGCGGTATACGAAAAATGGAAACGTTGTATATAGGCGTTTAAGTGTACTGGCTTCAAAAAATAAATTGCCTGATGGGCCTAGCTATATCACGCAAACTTTAATGAAATCTGTTTACACGGCGGTGTTTCGCATCGAAGATGAAATTGAAAATCGCCCAGGCTATGAATCTGATTATTACCCTTCTGATATTTCGCGTGGTGCAATTCGCCCAGGCACTGCAATTTATGATCCTGCAGGGCATGTGGCTATTGTTTATAAAGTTACTGATGACGGTAAAATCTATTTTATCGATGCCCATCCTGATAACTCGTTAACATCAAGCATGTACGGAACAAAATACGTACGCAGCCGTCCGGCACAAGGCGCAGGATTTAAAAATTTCAGAAAGCAAGAACTTGTCGGTGCCAGCTTCGATACAGCCTTAGGATCTTATGTCGGTGGTAAAATTACAGTTAGTCCGGTCAGTGCCCACAAAGAATTTAGCATCGTGCAAAAGTACGGCACCGATAATACGCCTATTCCTAACTGGAAAGAAGGTCCGTTTATTTTAGCGGGCGTGAAAATGGATTATTATGATTATTTACGGGCGAAAATGTCTAAAGGGGTGCTGCGTATTAATCCGGTTGAAGAAGTTAAAGCCATTACCCTAGATCTTTGTGCGTCTGCTTTAGATCGCGTTGATTCGGTGCAAGTCGCGGTCTCTGAAAGAATTCATTTAAAAGAGCATCCAGCAAGATTGCCTAATAATATTTATGGCACCAGCGGTGAATGGGAAACTTATTCGACACCATCACGTGATGCGCGTATTAAAATTTCGTTTAAAGAATTACGTGATAAAGTTGAAAGGATTTTTATCGCCTATCAAAAAGGCGATCCGCAAATTGATTATAGTGGCGCTGATATCAAAGCGGATATGTTAAAATCTTATTTACAAAATGCTCAAGGGTGCAAAATCAAATACAGCAAATCAAATGGCATAGCTGTCGAACTAAGTTTAGAAACTATTCGCCAAAGATTATTTGCTTTAAGTTTTGATCCCTATCATTGTCCAGAATTACGTTGGGGCGCAAATACCGAACAAGAATATGCTGGCTGTAAAGACGGATCAACCAAACGCGAATGGTATAAGCGTGAAGTGTGGTTAAGAAACCAACTTGAACGAACATATGATGTACAAATGGGTTTTACTTTAGACGAGCTGACGGGGCCAAAACCTGGCGCTGGCGTAGCTAATCCTCCAGACATAGATATCGTAAAATACCTTTCGAATTAAGACCATAGTCTTATTTATTCGCTGTCTAAGGGGCTTTTGTATTATCTGAATCGTCGTTTGTTATGATAGTTCAATGAACTTAGACGACTACCGACGAAAAAAAGATGAACTTTTGGCCGAAGCCCCTAAATACAGAAATCTTTGCACCAAGTGCATTCAGCCTGATTTCGGTTGTTACTGTAAAAATATTCAGCCGATCGATTGTGCGATCAACTTTGTTATTCTAATTCACCCAATTGAAGCTAAGCGCAGAATTGCTACCGGCAGAATGTCGCATCTTTGTCTTAAAGGATCACATCTGATCAAAGGGCAAAATTATTCTAACAATGAGCAAATTAATTCGCTGATTGCTGATCCCGAGTATCATTCAGTTATTTTATATCCGGGACAACAATCAACAAACCTATCGTTAATGTCAGCCACTGAACGCCAAGAGCAGTTTTTAGCGAATAAAAAATTACGCATATTTGTCATTGATGGAACATGGGCCACTGCGGGACGTATGGTGCATCAAAGTGAAAACTTAAAACAGCTTCCGCGAATTAGTTTTGTTCCAACCAGCCCTTCAAATTTTAGAGTGCGAAAACAACCTGAATCTTATTGTTATTCAACAATCGAAGCGATTCACCACACAATTGATTTATTTGCGAACTCGCAAAATACAAAACCGCATGACCATCTGTTAGAGGTTTTTAACAGTATGGTTGAAAAACAGCTGAGTTTTATCAGTGAAGTGAAATTGAATTTACGTGAGGCCAGCTATCGCCGAGAAGGCCAATTAGCCCGCGTGAAAGTAAGCTAACAATGTCTTATTTTAGGCTATAGATTTATTTAAAAGTCTGTGTTATCCTTGATCCATGAGCAATTAATCTCAAAGAAGATGAATATCTTCTTTATCTGCATTTTATTTCGTTAAAAAATCATTAAATTTTATTTCTATTTATTATTGGGAGTCTGCCATGAGCACAAACCTCTGCATCCGTTCAATTCGTTTGATCAATCCTCTTTATTGCAGCAGGTTTTATGAAGATAACTTTTATATTTATTTCTACATTTTTAACATGGGTCGCATTCGATCATAATCTATATCGCAGGCGCCGCGAAACGTATTCACTAGATAGCGTTGAACTTTCAATATCTGAGGGCGAAGCAACGGCACCACAAAAGAAAAAGATGGTGCTTAAGCGCTTGGATGTGATTCCAGCGCATTTGCGTAAGCGTGCGGTGAAACTGCGTACTAAGTGTAGCTATCGCAGTACAAAATCGCGTGATTCTAGAGATTCTAATCAACGTAGTATTCGGCGAAAGTTTAATAATATGTGATTAGTGCAGCGATCGTAAAGCTTTGGCGATTTCTCGGTGCAAGGCTAACTCTTGTGATTGTGTTTTTTTAATTAAAAATACAGGCTGCAGGCGTTCTTTTTGGTTTACCGGAATGGTCAGTTCAATCAGACGATACTCGGGTAAAACTTTTTCATTATGTAAACGCGCAATAAATTCTGGCAAGTAAGCAACGGCGTGACCTTCGCGGCAGAGTTCCATGGCTGACTCCATCATAGTTACGCGATACTTAATTTGGCGTTGAAATTTGTGTTCAGGCCAGCCATCAAGACCTAATACTTTTGAGGGCGTACCTTCGGATGGACTAAGCGGAACAACGAAAGGTAAATCATTGACGACAGTATTTTTAAATTTTTTTAAACCAAAAGCACCCATTTTAATTTTAGTGGCTTCGATAAAATCGATTCCAGCTTTAGGAATTGGTGTATAGGTAATGCCGACATCAACATGTCCATCACTGACAGCTTGTTCTAAACGGCCCGGGCCGTATTCATGCAATTCTAAAGATTCAAGTTCAGTATGCTTTGTTAATACCGACAAAAAATAAGTTGTAAAAACCTCAAATGAACCGATGCGGGTAGGCGTTGTGGCCGTTCCTTGGCGCATTTTTTCTGGCACTTGCGACCATGCAGCTAATAGAGGTGCTGTTTCAGTTTTAAAGATATGCCCTTGTTCGGTTAAACGCAGGCCGCGGCCTTCAGCTTCAATAAGCGAGACGCCGACCTCTTGTTCGAGAAGGCGAAGTGCTTTAGACAAGGCAGGCTGCGAGATATGTAAGATTTCAGAGGCTTTGACCAGTGAACCAGTTTCGGCAAAGGAGTGAAAATAACGAACTCGATCTATATCCATAAGTTAATTATATATAACTTAAACGAACTATTTTTCAAGTGTTTCCTGCGCTATCTATTAGCACTAGGAGATTGTATGAAAAACTTCCAAAATTTAAGGGCTTTTATGAAGGCACCTCTGCATTTGATGACTGAACTTGAACAAGGTCAGAAATTTGTGCGCACCCGCTTAGGGCCGAAGAGTTTTGTGTTTGTGTATGATGCAGCTTATGCGCGTGAAATTTTAGTTCAGGCAAGTCAGAAGTTTCCACAGAATCGTATGGTGTTTGATCGTATTCAGCCGTTAACGGGCCGCAAAGGTTTAGTGCAGATGGAAGGCGAAGAATCTAAAAACACGCGCATGCAGATGCGAACACTTTTCAGCAAAGCTCCACTGGCAGATGCACAAGCCATCACTGAAAAATACACGGATGATTTAATCGCTGAACTTAAAAAGAACCCAGCCGTTGATATTGCACAAGCCATGCATAATTTAATTTTACGTACTGCTTTAAAAATATTTTTAGATGTGGATGATCCGAAAATGGCTAGTGACATTGGGCATATGTTTGTCGAGTTAAATGAACTATGTGGCCATCGTATGCGTGCATTGCTACCAGTTCCGTTATTTATTCCGACCAAACAAACATTACGCATAAAAAAATTACGTGCAGAAATCAGAAGTCAGATTCTAAATCATTTAGAAAAAAGAACTAAAACCATGCATGGGCAGTTAGTTGATGTTTTTGCTGATGACCCTAATTTGTTAGATCACTGCATGACTTTTATCTTTGCAGGTCATGAAACTACGGCTTCATCACTGGCCTTTACATTCTTATTATTGGCTAAATACCCTGAATACCAAAAACTGATTCAGCAAGATCCAAAAATGGCTACTTTAGTGTATAAAGAAAGTTTACGCCTGTATCCGCCGGCTTACATGCTTGCTAGGCAAGCTAACGTCGATACAGATTTTGGCGATTTTAAAATTAAAAAATCAGAACAAGTTATTATTGCGCTGGCGAGCATTCAGCAAAGCGAAAAATACTTTCAAGAGGCTAAACAGTTTAAGCCAGAACGTTTTGAACAAAAGTTCGAACAACCCGCAGCGTTTTTTCCATTCGGTGCAGGTGGTAAATCCTGCATCGGTGAAAGGCTTGCATATGTTGAAGCTGATGTGGTGATTAATAAAATCTGCACTCAGTTCGTAATCACCGGCAGCGCAGAAAAAATTATAGCTGATCCAATGATTACGTTAAATGCTCGTAGCGGTCAGACGTTGGTGTTCAATGTTAGATAGTTTAATTGCAGATTTTCGTGAAATTTGTCCACACCGATCAAGTGCATTGTTTCGTGAATTTTTACCTGTGGGTTATCGCCTGACAACATTATCTTCAGTGCCACAGGAATACCGCGAAATCGTGATACAGGCTAAGATTCGTTTGGGTATGCTGATCACGCTTTATGATGATTTGGCAGATCATCCAGATTATTTGAACCCTGTGCTGTTAAAAAAATTATATCGCCTAAATTTAGACTCTGATTTTACGCTGACGTTATCAATCAGCAAAGAAAATAAAATTTATCAGTTAGCACGTAAACTTTTTTCTGAACTGCGTGATCTGTTATCAGGTTTGCCGAATTACGAACAGTTAAAAGCTATTCTTGAATTTGATATTGAGCAGTTTTATTGCTGTAACCGGTTATCAAGTTTGGCTACCGAGACGCCTGGAATTTTAAACCTGGCCGAATCGCAAACTTTGGGGCCGCATAATATGGGAATCATAGCTGCTGGCACGATTGATTTAATGTCGGTGACAGATTTAAACGTACGTGAAATCGCCATTTGCCGCGAAATTTTTATTTTAGGTCAGCGTATGGGTCGAATCAGTAATGTTGTTTACACTTTTGAACGTGAGCAGTTAGAAGGTGATCAGACTAATGAAATTTTTGTGCAACAAAGATTATTCGGTGGAACTCATCAATCCATTAAGGCGCAGTTAATCCAAGAACTTCATGAGTGTAGCATAGCTATTAAAAAATTCTGTGCGCCGGCGTTTAGCGCTAATCAGTACGCCCAGGGTTTTCTGGAGTTGCATCAATTGCATGCCCGCTTAGAGAGTCAAATATGAAGGCTGTGGTTATCGGTGGTGGTATTGCAGGGCTTGCAGCTGCGCGAGTGTTAGCTGCTCATTATACTTCAGTTGTGGTGTGCGAGAAGGATTCACGAATTGGATCAGCTGATATTCGCACCGGTGCACCCCAAGGGGCTCACCTACATGTATTATTAAAAAATGGCCAGACCATTTTGCGTGAGCTGATGCCGGATGTTTATGAGCAAATTAAAAATGGCCGCTGTAAAACCATCGATTGGGCTCAAGATACAGTTTGGGAAAATAAATTCGGCCGATTACCGCGTTATCAATCGAAAGCTAAAACTTTTTCTTTTAGTCGTGGTCTATTAGAATCCAAACTATTTACTAGTGTGACTAAACTTCAAAATGTTTCGGTTATATATTCGCAAGTTTTAGAATTTACAAAATTTGCTGACAAAATTCATAGTGTTAAATTAGACAACGGACAAACCATTGAAGCCGATCTATTTGTCTTTGCCGCTGGTGCCCAGTCAATGTTATCCGGCCTATTAGGGCAGCCGTTAGTATATGAGATGACAGGAATAGATATAACCTACTATTCAGCGCGCTTTAAAACCGAAACGGTAAATTTGCCAGATTGTATGCAATATTATTATCAAGCAGATCCGGGTATTGAATCTATCGGTGGAGTGATTTCGCCCATTGAAAATAATCAAACTATTGCAACCCTTATCGAATTTGGCCAAAAACCCGCGCGCATACTTGATCAGCCAGGATTTTTAGCCAAATCTATGCAATTGCCAAATTTAGATTTTTTTTGTTCAGTGATGAAAGCTGAAATGCAGGGGGCGGTACATTGTTTTCATAAAAAAACGATGTCTAGGATTACACCGGCAGCCTATAAAAGCTTACCAGATAATCTTATTCTGATCGGTGATTCGCTACTTTCTCTAAATCCTGTTTTTGGGCAAGGAATGACGAGCGCTTTTTTGCAAATTCGTGAATTAAAAACTCAGCTTGAAAAGAAAAGGCATGTAAACACCAAATCTTTTCATAAAAAGGTTTTGAAAATTACGCAGACAGCTTTTGCGATGTCAAAAGCGGGGTCAATGGATCATCGTCATTATATAAAGCGCTACTTAGATGGGTTTTTACAATTAGCCAGCAAATCACAATTACACCACCGACGATTTTTACAAGTATTGCATTTAGAACGCGGGCCACTATCTTTATTTAGTGCGCAGGTAGCTATTAAGGCGATGAGGCGTTTATGATTTACCTGCATCAGTATCCACAGGCTTGGGGATTATCGAGTTTAAGTCCATTTTGTATTAAGGTTGAAGCATTTCTGCGACAAAGTAATTTGGAGTACGAAGTCATTGTCGAGCGTAATCCGCGTCGTGGGCCTAAGGGTAAAATGCCATTTATTGTGGATAAAGGTGTGAGTATCGCAGATTCTGGTTTTATTATTTCGTCATTGATTCGCAATTATAATTTAGACAGCTATCATCCATTTAATTCTGCACAAAAAGCCGCAGCTCATGCCTTTGAAAAGATGATTGAAGAAAATTTTTATTTTATATTGTTGTATGCACGTTGGGTCGATTCAGAAAGCCGGGTAAAAACTGTATCTGAATTTACAAAGCTATTTCCACCCATCATTGGGCCGCTTTTTTTAAAACTGATTCGTAAGAATTTAACCAAACAAGCTTACTTGCAGGGAATTGGCCGGCATACGGCTTCTGAGGTGTATATAAAAGCGGAACAAGATCTTCGGGCGATCAGTGATTATATACAAAATGAAAATTATTTTCTGGGATCTGCGTGGTCACCCGTAGATGCCAGCCTGTTCGCTTTTTTAATTACTATCTTGCGCCAGCCCGTAGCGCCGCGCTTAAAAGAGCTGGTTGAACGATTCCCCAACTTAGTGGCTTACGCTGAGCGCGAAGCCCAGAGATTATCATTGTAGCTTAGAATAGCTTGCGTAGAATTACCTTTGTTTGTGGAGGTCTTATGATGTTAGTCATTGGAAATAAACGTTATTCGAGCTGGTCATTGCGCCCATGGGTGTTGATGAAACATTTTGATATCCCTTTCGAAGAAAAACTAATCGCCCTTGATCAGCCAGACACCGAACAAAAGATTTTAAAATATTCTCCCTCGAAAAAAGTGCCTGCTCTTGTTGATGTCGATATCACAGTATGGGAATCGATGGCCATTATGGAATACTTAAATGAAAAATACCCACAAAAACAAATGTGGCCAGCCGATACAAAAAAACGTGCCCTCGCACGTTCGGTGGCAAATGAAATGCATTCTGGTTTTTCAGCGATGCGAAATATAATGTCGCATGATTTGCAAAAAACTGTTCCAGGATTCGATTATTCGGCGGCGCTGACTGATGTAAATCGCGTGATGGATATTTGGCGTGAATGTTTACAGCAATCGGGTGGGCCTTTTTTATTTGGTTCATTTAGTATTGCCGATGCGATGTATGCGCCGGTAGTGAATCGTTTTATTACTTATGATGTGAAGTTTGATACAGATTGCGCAAAGTACATTATAGCCATGCGTGAACTGCCAGCGCATAAAGCATGGATCGAGGCAGGATTAGCTGAAAAGCTAGTCGCGCCCCTACATATCTAATTATCTTGGTCTTTATCTTGATCTTTATCCTGCGATTGATCTTGATCCTGATCTACACGGGGCGTGCCATTTAACGTGTTCACATATATGATTGCATCAACGGCATCGCACGGTGCTGCCGATGCATATTGGCAATCTGAAATATTAAAACGAAAAGCATCTGCCAGTTTTGTCTCGCGGTTTAGGTGTAGAGTGATCGTGTTAAATAAATGCTCTTGGCCATTGATGGCCTGCATATTCTGACGATCGGGGCTAACCAAAGTAAATAACAATTTAAAATTTGAATAAAATTCCCAGTGCCCGGTCGCAGTTTCAAGTATTTGATCAACCGAAGCTAAGAGCTTTGTGCGTTCGCTGTATTCAGGATTTATGTGTCCTATTTTAAAATCGATAACAGTTGAAGAATTGACGATTTGCTTAGCTGAAGTGGCTTCAACAACTCTTTCTGAAACAGGGCTTTGTTCAAAACGGCTTTGACGACATGAAAAAACTAAAGTTGCGCAAAGTGCAGTAAGTATCAATAGTTTCATAATTCCTCCTATGAATTATTTTGCATGAGAGGATTTACAGCAACGGCTATGCCATGGGGCGACGGTCCCCGCGTTATGAATTACTGAATTGCAATAATGTCGTACTCGAGTGTACGTGCAGGGCTTTCAACGACAGCCACATCATCGACATGAAGTCCCAATAAACTTTCGCCAAGCGGTGAGCTACTTGCCACGACCTGGATATTAAGACCTTCAAATGCCACAGTCATTCCTCCACCCTTAGGCACAAGAAAGATATGCAAAGTTTTATTACCGTGTGTAGCTTCGATGATCGCAGAAAGCTGAATAGAGTCGTCTGCTGTCAGAGTTCTTAATTTCAAAAAATTATACATAGCAAAAATCTCTTCGATTTCTGCTAGGCGTTTTCCCTGGGCTCCGGCTAGGTAAGAGGCTTCAAGCCCGCGGGTATCGTATTCATTTTCTGGTTTTGATTCTTCGTGAGTCGCATCTTCGTAGGTAGCTAAAGCAGCCGCTTTTAATATTTCAAAAGACTCTTGTAAGTCGGCTTTGATTTTTTGTACTAAGACTGCTTTATCGATTTTTTTCATAGGCCAATTAGACCATATTTAAAAATTATTTTGTACCGCAAAAATTATTAATGATCCTTTTTGATCGGCACTGCTGGAATAACTGCCATTGTTGCCTTTCATATTGAAAAGCTGTGTATGGTTTAGCTGTAACTTAAGATTCTGTTTAGAGTAAAAATAATTCACTCCCACCGTGGCCGCTGTGCTCGTAAACTGGTTCGCGCTATTTGGTTTAAGTGAATCGTAACGAGCGGCTAATTGCCACTGATCAGAAAGTTTGTAACCAGCATCGAACATATAAGCCGTGCTTCGCACCGAGCTGATGTTGCCGTTAACATATTCTCCGCGCAGACTAAGATAAGTATTCGCCCAACCTAAATTGACGCCATAACGGTTTGGATCGTAACAGATCGCATCTTTGCACAGAACAAAAGTGCCCACGTTAAAACCCAGCGGAAGCGCAGCTTCTAAGCGGCCAGTGTAATCTTTGCGATCATTTTTTTCATCCACATTAGGGCCCTGACCATTTGACATTGCTATAGATGCTTTAATTTTTTCGTATTTATACGTTAGCATTGCGCCCGGATCCCTACGCTCGCCGTAGGTTCTTGTTAGCAGCGACCTTTCTGCAAACAAAAGTTCACTCGTCGATTGCATACTTTCAGCAGCCGTCGGCAGTTTGAACTGACCCAGTGTAAGTTCGAGATCCGGTGCTAATTTAAAAGCAATACCCATATCTTGTAAAATTTTATTGTCACCACTGGTGTTAACATCATTGATTGTGGTTTTTGTTGTTCCTGAGGTCACAACAGAAGTTGCATTCGTTGACAGACCTTTAGCAAAGTCAGCCACTAAAAACCATCTTGTATTTTCAGCACTTGAGCCAGTTAATTTTAATTCGGCTCGGCGCACGCGAAAATTTGTATCAGCGGCAACGGCTGATTTTGTTTGATCTTCTAAATACCAAAATTGAATTAAGGCGTTGTTTTTCCATGTCGGAACAAATTCAGGCTTTACTTCTACCGGTGCAGGCGGTGGGGGAGTTGCAACAACCTCTGGTACGGCAGAAACTACAGTCGTCGTTGATACACTCACTGGTGCAGAAACAACTGCCATGGCAACTGTTTCGGCTGGTTTTTTTTCTTCAGCAGCGACAGCGCGCTCAGATTTTTTTTCAGAAAATTGAACTTCGCCGGCTACGTCCCAAATCGAACTGTTTTTTCCGACAAAACGTTTTAAGCTTGTTTTGAAAACCCATTTATCGCTTTCAATTGTTGCAGTGGCTTTATCGCCGCTGCAATGAATTGTTGGTTTTTTACTAGGTGTTGTCATAGCGCAATTTTTCAAACTAAAATCAACACGTAAATTTTTACAGGAATCGCCGGTGGCATAAGCCACCGCACAATTTTTTTGGGGTTTAGCCGCTACGGGTAAAGTAATCGCTAAGCCTAAGAATGTTAAAGTGATTAGCGATTTCATAGTTTAGTCATCACCGCTGACTTTTAAATCATGATATGACGGTACATCTAGCTTACTTTTTTTATGTTTAAAACTAACTACTTTATTTGTTGAAGGCTTAAAGTTTTCACTCTTACGAGGTGAGTAACTTGCATGTTGTGGTGCTTGTGTACTTAAACCGTAGACGATAATTTGCATCTCATTGACTAAAGTAGTTAACGATTCAGATTGCGCAGCTAATTCAACCGAAGCTGATGCTGAGTTTTGTGAAATCGAAGCATTTTGTTGCGTTACCGTGTCCATTTGTGACATGGCTTTAGTGATTTCTTGAATTCCGATAGATTGTTCTTTTGAAGAGCTTGAAATCTCGATCACCATTGAGCTTACATCGGCTGCTTCAGCAACGATTTGTTCTAAAATTTCACCACATTGAGTGGCGATCGTGTGACCACGCTCAACTTTTTCTTTACCGATTAAAATTAAACCCTCAACACGTTCTTTAGTTTGAACCACGATGTGATTTACTTTTTTAATACTTTCTTCAAGGGTGCTAGAAATTTCTTGCGCGGCATTTCCGCTCATTTGGGCTAGATTTCCAACTTCTTCTGCAACTACAGAGAATCCTTTTCCGTGTTCACCTGCGCGCGCTGCTTCAACCGAAGCATTGAATGATAATAATTTAGTTTGGAATACGATATCTTTGATGACCGTAGTTTTTGCACCAATATCCATAATTACACGAGTAATTTCAGCGATGTTTTTATTTGATTCTTCAACCGCGTTCATGATTTGGCTATTACTTTCATTGATATCTGAAATCGCTGTCATCATTTCAGTAACAACGCTACGGCCTTTTTGGGCAACCTGTTGGCTAGTCACTGCTTTATCACGTGATTTTTCAGCATTGTCTGAATTTTTTGAAACCATCGCTGATAATTCTTCAACCGCTGATGAAGTTTCTTGAACTGCAGCAGCTTGTTCTGATGAAGAGCTTGATAAACTTTCACTTGAAGTCGCGATTTCAGTGGCCGCTGAATTTACCTGAGTTGCGCCGTCAACTAGATTTTTTGAAACTGAAACTAGTTGGTTTGAAAGACTACGAGCAAATAAAATTCCCATCGTTAAAGATAAGATAAAGCCAAATCCGACTAGCACCATTGCTAAAGTTGACTGAGCTTTACTGGTTTCTTCTACATCTTTTGTCCATTTAGCAGCTTCAGTCTGATGAAATTTTAAAAGCGCTCCGATTTTATCATAAAAACCATTGCGAATTTTACTGAAGTCACCGCGGTATGAGTTGGCGAACTCCATACGGTCTGCCGGAGAACCTGACATTAAGAGAGGTATAGATTCATCAACTTTCTTTATCATGCTCTGGTAGCTATCTATGAAAGTATCATAGATTTCTTTTTCTCCTTCAGTAAAGTCGATGGCTTCATAAGCAGTTCTGGCTGTGGCAAATCTTTGTTTTTCTTCATCAAGACGCGCAAGTAATCTTTTTTGTTCTTTTTCGTCATTACCGGGCAAAGTCATTTGTGTTAATAAGCGCAAGACTGAAACACCAGCAAAGCGCATGGTTGCTACGCTTACAGCGTTGGGAAAATTTATTTTTACGATGTGGTTATAATGATTACTTGTGACTGTAAGTGCGTTTACGCCTACCGCGCCAACAATAAGAAGTAGAATAGAACTAATCGCAGACATAGCAATTAGTTTTGTTTTTAGGCCAAATTTTTGAAACATACGTGCTCCTTTAGAGTTTTCATAGTTGTATTATTATCGGTAATTTTTTTTAAAAAATAGTTAAGAGATTGTGAACCGGGGTCTAGGCGGCCTTTTTAAAGGCCTCGACCATTTTGACTTGCAACGTTTGCATACTAAACGGTTTTACTACATATGCAGATACGCCGACAGTTAAGGCTTCTAGCACTTGGGCTTTTTCTGATTCAGCAGTCACTAACATAAATGGTAAGTTAGCAAAGCGGGTGTCTGTGCGAACTTTTTTTAACAGCTCAATCCCTGATCCATTTGGCATATTCCAATCTGAAATAACTAAACCATAATCAGCATTCGGCGCGCTGATGGCTTCCCAGCCTTTTACGCCGTCTTCACTTTCAGTGATATTTTCAAAACCTAAGTCTTTTAAAGATTTAGCTACAATCTTTCGCATTGTTTTCATGTCATCAATAATAAGAATCTTAGTACTAGTACTGAACATTAGTTCTCCTTGTAAATAAATTATTTTTTTGGATCAAACGAAATTTCGACTCGAAACATACCGAATGGTGTTTTGAACGGTAGCATAATCACTTTTTGGTATGTTGTCTGGCGAATTTTAATTTTTTCGCCAGATAGAATTGTTGGCAGAGCCGACTCCAACTTAAAACCGCATTGTTCATTGAGTTTTGTTTTAGCGCTGCCATAAATAATATTTAATAATTCACCGGCAGCGTCTTCGATTTCTTCATTAATTTTATCAACGACTTCGCCAAACATTGCTTCATAGATTTTAAGAAACACAACCTCTGGAAATGCCAAGGTGATTGAGCCATTAAATCGTTCATTGATTAAAGAAATGACTCCAGCAATTGAGATATCATCAGATCTGAATTTTTCATCAATATGAATAAGCTGCGGCTTTTGCGCTTCGCATTTGGTATTAGCCATTTGTTCGAGTGTTATCAATGTGGCTTCTAAAAATGGATTAATCATTTGCACATCAAGGCTAGATTTATTTTGACTGACTTTGGGCAGGTAACTTTGATCAGCGGTTACGTTTAAAGCGTCAGATATTCCGGCTAATTTGAATTGTTGGCCTAATTGTAAATTCAGATTATGACTTGCAATTTGTTTTCCGGCTTTACGTATGTTCTGAGATACAGTCAGAAGCGCGCGATATGTAATTTGTTTGCAATCATTCGTTTTTTGAAAATTAAAGGCATAGATTTCAATCGATGTCATGGCTAACCAGTCTTTGGCATTAACTAATAATAGATCAGAAAATTCGCTATCCAGAGTTTCTGGAAGTTCGATAGTCATGATCGGACCGTTCGTCAAAATATTCATTTTACATGCGCCTCGAAGGTTTCATAATTTCCAACAACACTTCGGCTGTTATTTATTTCTAGACTTAAAGCTTTACTGCTATGTGATTGAAAACAGTCATTAAAATTTAAATTATTAAGAAATTGTGAATTCAAATTATCAAGAGAGTGTTAAAGAAGGGCTGGGTCAGTTTAATTTATTGAAGGACCCGTCGATCATGTACCTATATGTATGACAATGAAATAAAAATTGGTTTTTTGGAAGAAGGCGAACAAGTCATTGAAGAAATGGAGACATTGCTTCTTGATCTAGAGCACACTGCTGATAAAAAAGAAACGTTCGACGGAATTTTTCGCGCAGTTCATAATGTAAAAGGCAGCGCTAAGGCTGTCGGCTTTGATCAATTGGGTGCTTACTGCCATGATTTAGAAACTTATCTATTAGTTTATAAAAATGGTGAAAAACCTTTAACAAAAGAAGTGATTAACTATCTGTTGAAATCGCGTGATGTTATTGCCGCGGCCTTTGCGACCTATAAAAAAGATTTAAACGCGGTTTTTGATTTTAATGTCGGTTTTGACAGCGATGAATGTAATGACGAAGAAAATTCGCAGATTGAAATGAACACGACGGGGCTCGTTGTTGCTAAAAAAGCTACGAACAGCAATGACACTTCAGTGCGTGTAAATTTACAACGTGTCGATAAATTAATTAATGCTGTTGGTGAATTGGTTGTGCTGGATTCAGTCTTACGCCAACAATGTCTGAGCTCGATGGATCAAGCTATTTTAAAAACTGTTGAACAGGCCGGAAAAATTATCAGAGAAGTTCAGGATTTATCTATGAGCTTGCGCATGGTGCCTGTGAAGCCGCTTGTGCAAAAATTGCAACGCATCAGCCGTGACACCTCATCATCTGTAGAAAAAAGTGTCGACTTTCGCGTAGTTGGCGAAGATATCGAAATTGATAAAACTATTCTGGACAGTATCAGTGATCCATTGGTTCATATTATCAGAAATGCAATTGATCACGGTATCGAAGCGCCCGAAGAACGCGTCGTACAGGGAAAACCTGCCGCAGGCTTTTTAGAATTAAGTTTTTCGCAAGAAGGTGGAAAGCTGGTTTTGCGTATTAAAGATGATGGTAAAGGTTTAGATCAACAGCGCATCATCGCTAAAGCCATTGAAAAAAATATTATCACAAGTGGTGATAATATGAATGAATCACAAATTTTTGAACTTATTTTTGCGCCTGGATTTTCTACCAAAGCGGCTGTAACAGAAGTTTCAGGTCGTGGTGTTGGTATGGATGTGGTTCGCACCAGTGTTGAATCATTAGGTGGACAAATTGAAATCAGTTCTGAATTACACAAAGGCACAGAGTTTACGATTGCGTTACCGTTAACGGTAGCCATTATCGAAGGCATGGTGGTTAAGACCACTCAAGATAATTTTATTATTCCATTTACGCAAGTTACTGAAACCGTAAAAATCACTGATGAAAACTTAACAAAGGGTTCTGAATCAGGAACTTTATTAAATCTACGCGGTCGTTATTTGCCAGTTTATTCATTACGTGAACTATTAGGTGATAAAAAGACAGTTAAAAAAAATGGCATCGGCATTATCGCCAAATCGGCACGAGTTAACTTTGTTGTCTTAGTTGATGATGTGGTTGGCCAGCAACAGATTGTTGTGAAGCAGCTAGGTGCAGAGCTTTCAGGGTTTAAACGTTTTATCGGAAGTGGTGTCTTGGGCGATGGCAAACCAGCTTTAATTTTAGATTTAGCCCAATTAGCAGATGAAGAATTAAAAAGAGTAAAGGATGTCGGATGAAAATCACACAAAAGTTTTTAAGTTTTATAGTCGGAGCCGAAAGTTTTGCAGTACCTTTGTTAAAGGTGCGCGAAGTGATCGGGATGCCAGAAGTTACTGCGATACCACAAGCGCCAGCGCATGTGGTGGGAATCATTAATTTGCGAGGACAAATTATTACAATATTTGATCTGCGCTCGCGCTTGAATTCAAGCACGAAGGGTGAACAACCCACGGTCATTATTTGTGAAATGCCCTTTGGACAAATGGGTATCATTGTTGATATGGTATCAAGCGTACTTTCAGCAGATTCAGAACAAATTTCTGAAGTACCGCCTGGATCACGTGCGGCAAATCATGATTTTATCACTAGCATTTATTCAAATGAAGACGTGTTAATTTTAATGTTAGACGTTGAAAAAGTGATCGGCCGCGATATGAGAGTAGCTCAAGCAACGAGTGCCGCTTAATGAAAAACAACATGTCAGCGATTATGTCTTTAGCCTCTGAGGTCTCAGAGGTTTCTGGCGTTCAGCTGGGCGAAAAACAGCAAGATATGGTGATTCAGCGCTTACGCCGGCGCATGACATTGTTAGGCTTAAAATCAGAAGCTGAATATATCGATTATTACCGAAAAAATCGCACCGAAGAATTTCGCGAGCTGATTTCTTTATTTACGACTCATCATACATATTTTTTTCGTGAATTTAAACACTTTGAAATTTTGCGGCAGCACACTTTGCCGCAATTGATTCCCTTAGTACGCAAACGCGCTGATAAAACGATTCATTTATGGTCGGCGGCTTGTAGTCGTGGGCACGAAGTTTATTCGTTAGCTATTTTTTTAGAACAGTGTTTAAAAGATTTAGCACCAGATCTGAATTTTCGCCTGCATGGAACAGATATCGATGCCATTTCAGTCGAATTTGCTAAAAATGGAGTATTCACTAAAAAAGAGGTGGATACTATTCCGTTGGCCTACCAGACCGGAACTTTTATTCGTGGTCGCGGTGAATATGCTGATTTTACCCGGGTACATCAACGCTTGCATGAACGCTGTTCATTTGACGTGGCTAATTTAGTTGATGTTAAAACTTGGCCTAAGCAAAACTTTGATATTATTTTTTGTCGCAATGTTTTTATTTATTTTTCGGCCAGCGATATGGAAAAAACCGCCCGAAATTTTCAAAAAAGATTGAATGATAGTGGATATTTATTTTTAGGACTGACTGAAACTCTGAACGGGTTAGATGTAAAATTAAAAACTGCAGGACCATCGGTTTATATGCAAGCTAAAGAAAAAGCTTCACCATTATCATTGGTGCCAAATCAACCAGTCATGCAAGCTCAGCCGTCAGTGCAAATAAAACAGCAACCTTTAATACGCCGGGTTTTATGCGTGGATGATTCACCCACGATTTTAAGTTTATTAAAACAAACCTTTACGCGTGCCGATGGCTTTGAAGTGGCTGATACAGCAAATAACGGTAAAGAGGCCTTAGATAAAATTGCAAAAAATAAATACGATCTGATTACTTTAGATATTCATATGCCGATTATGAACGGTTTAGAGTTTTTAAAAAATAGCCAAAGTCCAAATCGTCCACCGGTGATAGTGATTAGTTCAGTAGACAGACAAGAGCAATCATTGGCTTTAGAAGCCCTGCGTTTGGGCGCGAAAGACTATGTTGAAAAACCAAGTCTTAAAACTTTTGATGCAAGCCGTGAAGAGATTTTATTTAAAGCGCGCACACTGGCGGTGGATAATAAAGTCAGCGATTTTAATAACTCATTAGATAAAACTTTTGGCGGAAAAGAAATTGCGGCCAATGCCTACGGCCAAATTGCAGTTTTGCATACTCCGCACGATTTAGCTCGCGCTAAAAACTATCAAGCCAGCTGCACCACTCCAGCCCTTAAAAATACCTTACTGGAATTTCAGGGATTTATGCTGCCATTTGAAATAAAATCCTGTGACGCTGTTGTCATTGTAAGTGAGTTTCCAGCACATGTCTTAGAGCAGGTTAAAAAATTAGGTAAAAAAGTTTATTTATTAGAAGATGCCTATAAGCAGTTGAAACCTCAATTGATCAAAGATTTTGAGTTGTATCCCATGGCCAGTCTTAGTTATGCGGTAAGCCGGTTTGTAAGAGAACAAAATGATAAAAAGTAAAATCAGAACTTTGATTGTCGATGATTCTGTAACGATTCGAAAAGTGATTCGTCATTTATTAGAATCAGATGCGCGTTTTGAAGTTGTCGGCGAAGCAGCCACACCCAGTGAAGCGCTTAAAGAAATTCGCTTGCGTAATATTGATTTGATCACGATGGATTTGCATTTACCGCAAAAAACCGGTGCTGATCTTATTAAGGAATATATGGCGATTCGTCCGATTCCCACGGTAGTGATTAGTTCACTCAGACCCGAAGAATCACATTTAGTCTTAGAAAGTCTAGAAAATGGGGCTGTTGATTATATTCAAAAACCCGATCAAAAAACAATTCTAGCTAACCGGGTTGAAATATTAGATCGTTTATTTCATGCTGCCCAAGCAAAGTTAGTGAGTAATAATAAACACACAAAACAAGAAGCGCTTTTGTCACAGACTGGCAATGGACTTTTAGTTATCGGGGCCTCGACTGGTGGAACTGAAGCGATCAAAACATTACTCGCCCAATTGGGATCAAAAATTCCTCCAACGCTTATTGTGCAACATATTCCGCCATTCTTCAGTGAAGCGTTTGCCACACGATTAAATAAACTTTTTCCTTTCGAGGTTAAAGAAGCCAAGAATGGGGATAAGGTTCAGGAAAACCGTGCCCTGATTGCTCCTGGTGGCATGCAGATGAGACTGGCAAAAAAAGGGCAAGATTTTTTTGTCGTTATTGAAGATAGCCCTCCGGTGAATCGTCATAAACCTTCGGTAGATTTTTTATTTGATTCAGTTAAGCATGAATATAGCGGCCCCAAAGTTGCGGTGCTACTTACGGGGATGGGCGCGGATGGCGCAGAAGGAATGTTAAAGCTTAGATCAGTTGGTGCTTACACCATTGCGCAGGACGAACAAACTTGTGTTGTGTTCGGAATGCCGCGCGAAGCAATTAAACGAAATGCTGCAGTAAAGGTATGTGGTCTACATGAAATGGGAACCGCTATTCACAATGGTTTTACGAGTTTACTGAGTCCAAAAAAGGGCCAGGCAAGTTGACCAAATTTAGAAATCTTAACATAATTAACCTCGATGAATAAAAAAAGACTTTTAATATTAGATGACGATATCAGAATCTGTGAAGTTTTAGCGCAAGGGTTAAGTGGTGAATTCGAAGTCACAACAACTCATGATGCTGACATCGCCTATCGTATTATTACAAAAAATTCACCTGATATTATCTTGCTCGATATTCATTTAGGCACTGGCTGTGGCATCAGTCTTTGTAAAAAACTAAGAGCTAACCAGCTTATTAAAAATATTCCAATCTTGATTCTGACTGGGCATGGAACCACAGATAAAATGTTACAATCGTTTGACGTCGGTGCTGATGATTACATTGAAAAGCCAGTTGATCTGGTCGTTATTAAAGCCAGATTAAATGCACGCTTAAGACGGGTGCAAGAGCTTTCACATACTGGGGTATGTTTTGGTAATTTAAAACTATACTCTGAGCGTTTTGAAATTGAACTTGATGGCCGCTGTGAACGTTTAAGTGAAATTGAATTTAACATGCTTAGAATTTTTCTATCGAACCCTAATAAAAAAATCTCGCGCATGGATATTTTAAAAACAATTTGGAATGATACGCGTGTCGAAGAACGTACGGTTGACGTGCACATCAGTTCGTTACGCCGTAAATTAAAAGACTTCAATCATCATATTAAAGCTTTGTACGGAAGCGGCTATATTCTGCGCCCCAGCGAAAAAAAAAGCCTATTTAAATCTTTTGAAGCGTAAAGTAACTTCGGTGCCATGATTAACTTTGGAATCTACGTGAATGGTTGCGCCATAAACAGCTAAAAAATCGCGAACAATCAGTAACCCACTACCAGTACCTATTTCGCCACTTGTTCCAACCTGGCTGACAATGGCATCTTCATCAAATAAGCGATCCAAAACTTGGTGCGGAATACCCACACCTTCATCTTTAATCTTAAGTTCGACGGTCGAATGATTTACTGCCACTGCGGTAATAATAATAGTTTTACCGTTATGAGAAAATTTACAAGCATTGCTTATAAGATTTGAAAGTACCTGATGATATAAGCTGGTTTTCTCTGCCAACACTAACAATTTCTCTTCGGGAAAATTAATCTGCACAGTCAGTTGTTTCTTTTTGATGTCGGGCTGATACATTTCGATAACTTCGGCAATACATTTTTTTAGATCAACAGGATTGATATTTAAAACTTGTTGGCCACGCACCAAAAAATTATTTTTGGCATTTTCAATAATTTCTGCTTGTTCTTGAGCGGCATATAAAATGCGATCTATGTTTTTTTCTGCGCTTTCAGATTTCGGATTTTCTTTTAAAATTTGTGCGCTCGTTTTTACAAGCTGTGTGGTGTTGGATAAGTCGTGCGACAATGTGCGCAGTAAAGTTTTTACGACCTTACCTTCTTCGCCTTGAGCCTGAGCAAAACCGACCTTTAAAGTCAGCTTTTGTAATTTTTGAAAAATAACAATATTAAGAATCAGGCCTTCTAACGTTCGACCTAATATCGCGTAATAACCAAAAAGCCAAAAACCTTGAATATGGCCAGCACGGTAAGCAGCCCAGATTAAGTTACAAACAATCGCTACGCCCCAGGCGATAGCGACTGATTCAGCCCACAGACGTTTTTGGGCGATAAAATAAATTAACGTCGCGCCGGTTAAAAACATTGATAATGAGATTGCTGGTAATAGTAATTTCCAAACAAAAATCTTTGTTTCGGGAAAAAAACTTAAGAACACTAATCCAACAATCGCTGTTAAAAATGCGGTATACACTTTATTCAGTACAGGATGTCTTTTTGGAATTTCAAAGAAAACCCGCATAAAAAGCAAATCGAAAAACACGGTCATAATCAGAACTGGAAAAAGTAAAGTTGTACCGGTAAACAGAACAGTACCCGTGCGGTAAGTATCCCAAATACCTCTGTTAATTGTTATCGAAGCTAAAAGATTAAGGTAGAAAAGGCCGTAGATTAAAAAACTGGGTTCTTTTAATGAACTAAAAAAAATTAATGCCAAAAGTGCTACGACCAGATAAATGCCAGAGGATAATCCAATAAAATGCACTAAAAATACAGTCACTTTATTGAAATAGGTTTTTTTCATGAAATAAAATTCATTATTGATGCCACTAGCTCCGGGAACTATCTGCAAATAATAAATACGGTTCTTGAATTGGCTCTTATTGACGGGAAAAGCATACTGCCGTGTAGGTGTGTGGCAGCTTGCAGAATTTATTTCTACATCACAGATTCCCAAATTTTCGACACCCTTTTCGTGGCTAATATAACCTTGCATCGAAAGTGCCGTTTCATTTGAACCAGTAAAAAGAACCGCATCTTGATTCCAAGAATCTAACTTGTCAGGAATTAAAATTTTTAACCAAATAGCGGTGGCTGTAGGAGGAATGGTTTTTTTACCCGATGGCGAAAAATTTTGTTGCGTGACACTTTCAATGGTGTGTTCACCCTTGATGTCTAAAAAGTATTGCACATCATCAATGCGAAAATAGCTGTCTGTAGAGATTTCTGCGAATAAAAAACTGCATACAGTAACAAGCAATGTCCAAAGCACCGGATAAAACCAGCGCATTACTTATCCTCGTTCTGGCTGTTGATTCCGAAAGTTTGGCGCAGGATAGCCATGGAATCCATCGATTGTCGCATCTGTTTTTGGGTGATCTTTTTTTGTTGGTCACTAAGAACCTGCATTAATTCACGCAAGCGGTAAGTTGTTTTGCTTAAAAGTTCACTGGCATGTTGCGGTGATATTTTTTCATGGCGTAATAATTCTATTAATAAATCTAACGACTGCAGAGGTGTGTTAGTTAGGTCACGCAAGGCTAAGGCAACTTCAGCAAAATCGCGAAGATTTTTTTCTTTAGCTTGCGATTCAATAAGCGTGGCATGTAATTTTAAAGTGCCTAACCTATGGTGCAGTACTAAAAATGCAGCTAAGGCATAGCACATGGTGATCCAAGGCTCATACAGTCCTGGTACTTGCATGACTTCGCGTGAAAGCAAAAGCACTTGCATGGGTGGAATGAATAAACATAAACCTAATGAAAGGTAACCCACAAAATGCGGAAAAGGTGCAAGCATCGCAATAACAACTGCGGCGATTTTGTAATTTTCAAAGTAAGTGATCTGCAAATTTTTTGCTGCACCGATATCAGCAGTTTCACTGCTTGGTAATAACGTGCAAATCATTATACACATCATCAGGATTGAAGAATATTTAACTGGCATGCGCGTATATTTATTTGAAATAAAAAATGTCAGCGCAGCGACAGCTAAGCTAAAATACCATAATCCCGTCACTGGCAAACCAGCATTAATGCGAATGATCAGCGATAGTGGCAATATACATAATGCCACTATGGCGTAAGTGCGCGTAGATCTTGAAGCTAATTGTTTATCATCAAGAGCAAATGGATTGTTCATCATAGAGAGCCAATGATTTGTATTAAATCTTGCGCTGGAACGGGCTTAAGTAACACCTGGGTTTCATCAAAAATAAGAGCTTCGCGAGTTTCTTCTGAATCAACAGCATGTCCGGTCAGAAAATAAACTGGTTTATTATAACCTAAACTTCGCAGCCAGCGATAAGCCTGAACGCCAGAAGGTTGATGGATTCCAAGATTGATGTCTAAAAAAGCCATATCACTTTTAAGAATGTTTTCTTCTTTTGAAAACATTTCATCAAAGCTTGAGGCCAAGATGACTTGACAGACACAGCTGGTTTCAGCAAAAGCCTTCATCACTTCAAGAAGTTCTTGGCTATCATCCAAAAAGAATATGGTCTTCATTGTGAGCCCCTTCGAAGCAGGCATTTAAGCAATGGAACAACGTGATTGCAAACTATTGCCATACATCTTTGAATTGGGTGCTATTTTTGGGACGCAAATTGCGAAATTTAACTAAATTTTAACAGGATTTTTACAGCTAATTCGTGACTTTGGCATTCTGCTTTAGATAAGCTCAGAATTAATCATGAAAACAAAGATAATTTTATTTATTTTCTCATTGTTCGCGGTTTCTGCGCTAGTAGCTAAAAGCCCGTCGCCGCTTCAGCAAATGGAACAAATTGCTTTTGCTCCAAAAACTGAAACAGACTCGCTATTACTGTATGCAGACGGCGAACTTCTTTTCGAACGTTATGAAAATGGTTACACCGCAGATAATAAACATATCGCGTGGTCGACTTCGAAAAGTATTTCAAGCGCAATTATTGGCGCTTTGGTTTACCAAAAACATTTAGATATTCAAAAATCGATCTGTGATTATGTGCCTGCGGCCAAAGAATTTAAGCACTGCGATCTGCGTGCAACTGATTTTTTAAGTTGGTCATCAGGTTTAACTTGGACTGAAGCTTATGAAGATCCAAGTGGCGATCGTGAACAATCATCAGTGGCGCAACTTCTTTATGGTGATGCCATTGCTGATACCACTCAGTTTATGATTTCTCACCCTTCAAAAAATGCAGGTAAAAAAGAGTGGAACTATTCAACGGGTGATTCAACTTTTTTAATGAGCATTGCTAAAGCTGCTGTTCCTAAAGCAGAACAACAAACTTTTCCGTGGAAGTACTTATTTGATCCATTGGGAATAGACGTTACGTTTGGACAAGATCAATCCGGCACCTTTGGTGGGGGTTCTTCAATTTATATTCGTCCGCGTGATTTAGCAGTCATCGGGGATTTGTATTTAAAACGTGGTTTATGGAATGGCAAACGTATTTTTTCTGAAGCGTGGGTTGATTACACAAATTCACGTCCTGAAACTTTTGATTTGTTCAATTCTGAAGAATTCACATTTCATTCAAAACGCAGTTGGTGGACAATTAATCCAAAGATAGCGTCGGCAAAAAAAATTCCTGACAGCCTGATTGCAAATGGCCACTGGGGGCAATATTTAGTGATTATACCATCATTAAATATGGTGCTGGTGCGAATGGGAAATAACCAAGCTCTTGATTCTGATTTTGACTTAATCGCAGTTATTGAAAAAGCCGTACGTGCTGTTGAACAACATCAAGGTGGTAAAAAATGAAATTAGTTTTAATTATTATCACGATGATATGTGCCGCTACAGTTAGTGCAGGAGTTCTTCCTTATAAAACCAAACTTCCATTTTTAGCGACCCGTTACCGCGCGTTTCACACTTGCAACTGCTTGTACGTGATGAAAATGAACCAGACCTACTGCGAGAATTTCAGTAAAGTTGATCCGCCGATTTTTACTCTAACAATTGATGCTGCCAACAAATCGGTGTCGTCGGGCATTTCGGGAATGGATTTTAAACCCGCTGTGGCAAAATTTGTGAATGATCGCACAGGTTGCCACATCATTAACGATTAATCGATAGGCACCATTCTTGCGAATACTTCTGCTGAACTAGTTCAGCAGGAGGACTTATGCATCCCATCAGAGGAAAACGAATCGCTATTTTAGCAACAGATGGCGTCGAATTTTCAGAATTAACAAAACCCAAAGAATTTTTAGAAAACTACGAAGCTTTAACAGAAGTGATTTCATTAAAAGCGGGTTCTATTAAATCATGGAAAGATAAAAACTGGGGCGAAGATATTCCAGTCGATAACATCGTTACACAAGTCGATGCTGAAGACTATGATGCCTTGTTGTTGCCAGGTGGTGTAATGAATCCAGATATCTTACGCATGAATGAAGCTGCGGTTCATTTTGTCAGTCAATTTGTAGATACCGGAAAACCAATCGGAGCCATTTGTCATGGTCCATGGGTATTGGTTGAAACTAATATTCTGGAAGGCAGAGTCGTCACTTCATGGCCATCACTACAAACAGATTTATTAAATGCCGGAGCTAAATGGGTCGATCAAGAAGTTGTCTCTGATCAAGGTTTAGTGACCAGCCGAAAACCCGCAGATATTCCTGCCTTCTGTAAGAAATTTATGGAAGAAATTGCTGAAGGGCCGCATCGTCGCACCATTGGCGAATTGTCACCAAAAGCTGAACACATACAGCGTAATCATTAACGATTGATTTGCATGATCATGATTCCAGGGCCTGACTCAGGAGCTGGAACAGAATATGAGGCCGGAGATAAATCAGTTAATGCTCCAGTACTTTTATTTACTGAAAAGGCACTGATAGACGGCGAATCTAATGTATTACAAGTGTAGGCGTAATTTCCCGTAGTATCGATGCGTATGTCATTCGGCCCGCCAGCAGTTGTAACTTGTGATACACGAGAAAGTCCGCCGGTTGATGGGTTGATTGAATAGACAATGACACGCTTTCCATCAGGATCGGTGCGAGAAAAAGCTGTACCATAAAGAAATAAACCATCCGCAGAGACTGTTGAAGCCGAACCACCGTCGTCGGGAATCGTCGGAGATCCATTATCAATCGGAGCTTCGATGGGTGTAAGAGCTCCGGTAGTTTGATTAATTTGCCAACCGGCTATTTTGCCTTGAGCATATAAACCCATATATAACCATTGGCCATTTGGATGTATTGAAATGCCATCGCCGCGATTATGTGTGATTCCACCACCGAGAGTGTTTCTAAATGGCGAACCTTCAACAACTGATAATGATCCTGTAGATTGATCGACGGTGAATGCAACTACACCGCTGCTAACAGCATTTGAAGATCCCGCAGCTGCAAATAAAAAACGACCATCAGATGAGCCTACTAAACCATTAATACGAGCCGCACCAGAAGTTGAAAAAGGACTGCCCGTTAATCGTGTTAATGAGCCATCGGTTCCAACGGCGTATCCCGAAACATCATTTCCATAATAGTTCGAAACATATAAGTAAGATCCGCTAGGATGGGCGAACAATCCGTTAGGGCCTTTTAATCCTGTTGAGTCAGAATTTACGACGGCTCCTGAAGTTAGACGGCCTGTTAGTGGGTTAATTGAGAAGGTTGAAATTGTGCTCGAGGCAAAATCGGCTGCATATAAATATTTATTAGTAATACTCATGGCAACGCCGTAAGTTCCGTTACCGCCGGTCGTGAAAGGACTACCAGACACAGAAAGTAAGGCGCCAGTCGTCGGATGTTGCGCGTATCCATAAACCTGGCCGGGAGAATTTTGTACACCTAAATATAAAAAAGAAGCATAAGAAAATTGAACTGTTGTTGCTGAAACACCCGCACCGATTGTGCTGTATTGATTATCAATGTTTTTTACTGAAATATCATAGACACCATTTTGACCTGGGCCGACGTTGCAATCAATTGTTGTGAAATCATCTGATATTACGACATCTTCACATTCATAGCTGCCAATAAAAACACGGGCCTTTTTATAAAAATTGGTTCCGGTAATTTGAATCGGGCAGCCGCCAGAAATACTGCAGTAAAGATCGCCACCGCCATTGGCTACGATGTCATCGATAGTTGCTTGTGGTAAATCGCCAGGAGCAAAACTTTCAACTTCTTGAATTTTACTGCAATTAGCAAGAGTGAGTATTGTTGCAAGCGATATGATTGAGATAAAAATTAATTTATTAAACATTAATTTCTCCCGCTTTTAAAATTGGATAACATTAATCCCACTGAAAATCTATTCATCGTAACATCGGCATCAGAAAGACTTTCATTGTAAGTTGTCGCCGAATAATCCACGACTAAACCGATTTCTTTGCGCAATTGGGCGGTAACTTGAACGCCGTAAGCGAAATTACTTTTGTAAGCAGAACTTTCGCCGTTGCCGGTGGTTTTGGTGAGTTTAAAGTCATTGCTTGGTTTTAAGATGATTCCGCCGCTGTATTTGCCGTTGAAGTACTCGATACGAAGGCCTGCGTTAGTTTCTTTACCTGTTAGATTAGTAAAATTCACTTCAGAGGGGCTCGTAGTTTGATTCACGATAACGTATTCGTAATTTAAACCAAACCTAAGTTTTTTGTAGTTATAACCGAAAAAAGCAGCGATCGGAAAATACTGCATCGAGCGCTCTGGAGCTAAATTATTTAAATCGCCATTTCCCATTTGACCTGATCCGAACATCGCCATGATTCCGTACGAATAATTACCACTTCGCTGCGCGAGCGAAAGCGACGGCATAGCCAGAACTAGTATGAGTAAAATCCTTTTAAAACTGCACACCTAGTTATCAGTATAAATCTAAATTGGTTACATCACAAATTTGGTCTCTATTTGAGAACAAGCGCCCTGCACCAAAGGCTAGGTATAAAGATACCCGAACGTCTAAAGATGTACTTAAATAGTGGGGTAAAGATTTACAACAGGATGTTTAATGAAAAAGATCAAAAGTTTTTTTGGTAATTTGTTCGCGCTTATCTTTGGAAATGTTAATTATACCAAACCAGTCTGGCTGCAAAAAATATTTGATCTAGCAAAAGTAAATCCACAAAAGACAAAAAAGTTTTTTATTACTTTGAGTGCGGTTGTTGTGACGATAGTCGGAGTCTTCTTATCTAAAAATTATTATGACAATTTACCTAAACCAAACGCAGTCTCGTCTCGCGTAGGTCAGATATATTCTTACAACCACGTCCAGCCTGAACCACGCTCTTTGTATATAACATTCAATAAATCAGCGGCTTCAGTAGATATGATTGGTAAACCTATCGCTGACGGCATTAAATTAAAGCCAGAAATCAAAGGTCAGTGGGTTTGGGCTTCTGATAAAGAATTAAAATTTACGCCGATCATGGAAAAAGGTAAAAGTGAATGGCCGATCGGGCAGAAATTTAGCGGAACAATTTCGAAAAAAATTCTTGGTCCAAATATAATTTTACAAGATTATGATTTTAAATTTGAAATTGATCCGTTAAAGGCAAATAGCAGCAGCAGCGGTTTTCATCAAGATCCACGCTTTGCTGAAAATAAAAAAGTAATCACAACATTTCATTTTAATTATCCTGTTGATCCTGAATCAGTAAAAAAACGCCTGAGTTTAATGGAAAAAACTGATAACGGTATCGAAGGCCGTTCAAATTTAGAATTTTCAGTTTCATTTGATGAATATAAAACTAATATGTATGTGCAATCTGCTAATCTTAAGATTGGCAATAGCAACGTGGTTTATCGTTATGTGATTGCAAAAGGTTTTAATTCACCATTAGGTGGTGAATCAGTAGCTGAGGCCGATGCATCGATTCGAGTGCCATCGCTGTATGATTATTTTAAAATTACTAATGCTGCAATTGTTATAGCACGTAATGAAAAATTTGAATCTGAACAGATTTTGCGTTTTGAAAACGTCGCTGAAATTGCTTCTGAAGAATTATTTAAATCGATCGAAGTTTTTGAATTGCCATTCTTACTGGATAAAAACGAAAAAAAGAACACCGCTTACCCATGGGAGAGCGTGTCTGAAGTGACTGAAGAGGTCTTGAAAAGATCGAAAAAATTAGTTTTAACGACAATTCCATCAGAGCAGTTAGTTTCATTAGAACATTCTTACAAGTTTAATTCTCAACCCGGCAGATCGCTGTATGTGCGTATTCCGCGCGAAACCACCTCATTTGGCGGCTTTAAATTAAAAGATGATTTTGAAAAAGTGATTTCGGTTCCACAATACCCATCAGATTTGCAAATCATGGGTAAGGGCTCGTTATTGCCGTTAACAGGCAGTAAACAGCTTTCTTTAGTTTCGCGTAATTTAAATAAAATCACTTATCAAATTCACCAAGTTCGCCCAGAACATGTGAATCATTTGATTCCATCGTTAGTTTATGAATTTTCTAAACCCGATATTTATGATATTCGCCCGGATCGCATTGCTGAACGTTTTAGTGGTGATATCCCGTTAATTAATAAAAATCCGCAAAAAACACAGTTTAGCTCGATTGATTTAGGGGCTTATTTAACCGGAAATAAAAAAGGCTTATTTTTAATTTCGATTCAATCGAAAGATTCAGCGGCCTATGTTGATGACCGTCGCTTTGTGATTTTATCTGATTTAGGCTTAATCGTGAAAAAAACCGTTGCCGGTGGTTATGAAGTGTTCGTGCAAAACGTAAGTACTGGCTTACCGGTTGTAGGAGCTAAAGTTAGCGTACTGGGCCAAAACGGCATTAGCGTTTTAACGGTAGATACCGGAGCGAATGGTTCTGCTGAATTTCCGAATTTAAAAGATTTTAAATATGATAAAGAGCCGATTGCATTCACCGCCCAGCAGGGTGATAGCATTTCGTTTGTACCATTTAATTCATATTCACGTGAAATTGATTTAACTTCGTTTGATATTGGCGGCGCCCGCGATTCATCTGAATCAGATCAATTAAATGCCTATATGTTCTCGGATCGCGGTATTTATCGCCCAGGCGAAAAAGCTGATTTCGGTATTATCGTTAGATCTAAAAACTGGGGAAAATCTTTTTCGCAGATTCCAGTGGATATCATCATTACTAATCCAACAGGCCAAGAAATTTTTAAACAAACTTTAAAAGTCAGTTCAAATGAAATCGAAAGCGTAAATTTTAAAACCGAAGATTATTTTGAAACCGGAAGTTATTCGATCATGGCTTATATCAAGCAACCGGATAAATCTGTGGTGATGATCGGAAGCACAGCTTTTCAAGTCGAAGAATTTTTACCTGATCAAATCAAAGTGCGCACAACTTTATCACAAACTGAAACAGATGGTTGGGTAAAACCGAAAGATTTAAAGCTAAATTTAACCGCTTTTAATCTTTACGGAAAACCCGCCAGTGAAAGAACGGCGCGCTCAAAAATTCGCATTAAAGCCACGGATGTGTATTTCAAAAAATGGAAAGATTATTACTTTAATGTGCCCAAACCTTCGCAAATTGAAATCAATGATAGTCTGCCGGATGTAAAAACTAACGAAAACGGTGAAGCTGAATGGAAGCTTAGCTTTGAGCAGTTAGAAAGATCTTTATACCGTTTAAATATTGATTCTGAAGTGTTTGAAACCGAAGGTGGTAAAAGCGTTAAATCTCAATTAAGCCAGCTTATTTCGGATCAAGATTATTTATTGGGATACCGTTCTGATTTATTAGACCTATCATTCATTAAAAAAGACACTGCAGCTCAAATCGATATCTTAACAGTGGATTCCAAGTTAAACCCGGTAGCTGTCAGTAACATCATCGTTGAACTGATCGAGAAAAAGCCAACGTCAGTGTTAATGAAGCTTCCGAATGAAACTTATGCTTATCAGACAGTGTATAAACAGACAGTTTTAAAAACTTATAAGCTAGCTACGGCTGCAAAAGCGACAAAGTTTAAACTTGAAACCGCGCAAGTGGGTGAATATGTCTTAGTTTTTAAAGATGAGCAAAAAACCGAATTAAATCGCCTGGCTTTTAACATCGTTGGAACCGCCGACATAGAACGTGGTTTAGAAAAATCATCTATTTTAAAATTAGGTTTAAATAAAAAAGATTATAAACCTAATGAAGAAATCGAAGTTCAGATTAAATCACCTTATGTAGGTGCTGGTTTAATCACGATCGAACGCGATAAAGTTTATGCCCGCAAATGGTTTAAAACGACCAGTAAAAGCACGGTCGAAAAAATCCAGATACCAGCAGGTTTAGAGGGCCAAGCTTATATCGTCGTGACGATGCTTCGTGATGCTAAATCTGAAGAGATCTACACATCACCTTTAGCCTACGGGGCAGCTACTTTTGCTATTGATTTAGAAGCTCGCCGTTCAAAAATTGAAATCACAGCTCCTGATGTTGTAAAACCTGGTGAAACGTTAAGTTTTAAAGTTAAAACCGAACATAATACAAAAGCCGCAATTTATTTAGTGGATGAAGGCATTTTACAAGTTGCGAATTATAAATTACCAACGCCATTGAATTACTTTTTCCAGAAAAAAGCCTTACAAGTTAATACCTATCAGATTCTAGATTTAGTGATGCCTGATTTTAATCAAGTGTTGCCAAAAGCAGCCGGTGGCGATGAAGGCTCAAATCTAGGTCGCAGCCTTAATCCTTTTAAACGTAAAAACCTGCCTCCGGTGGCTCATTGGGTAGGAGTTGTAGAATTAACCGATAAATGGGCGGGCTTTCAATATAAAGTGCCTGATCATTTTAACGGAAATCTAAAAGTAATGGTCGTAGCTGCTGATGATAAAAAATTAGGGTCAGACAGTGTCGATGTTAATGTGCGCGGTGATTTTATTATCAATGCCACGGCAACCACATTTACCGCGCCGGATGATGAGTTTGAAGTTAACTTGATTATCGCAAATCAGCTTAAAGGTAGCGGTGCCGAGGCCCAAGTTGAAATGAATGTTGAAAGTGCTGAAGGTTTTACGATTGTGGATAAAGGTGCGGATAAAATTCCGATTCCTGAAAATAAAGAAAAAAGCTTTAATATCCGTGCAAAAGCCACAGATAAGCTAGGTTCATTTCCAATTACTGTAACCGCAGGCATCGGCGCAAAAAAATCTAAAGTAGAAATCCAAGTTTCAAATCGCCCGGCAGTGCCTTACCAACAGACGCTGCAGTGGATGATTGTGCAGGATAAACCGGTTGAAATTGCTGTGGTAAATGACAAAAAGCCAGAATTTAGAAAAAACTATATTCAGCTGCACACGTCAATTAATGATCTTGTAAAACCATTCACGGCTTTCTATGAAGTGAATGATTATCTGTGCTCAGAACAAATCGCCAGTCAATTAGTGGCCCTTGTGCAAAAAAGCGATAAAACAAAAGATGAAACGCAAAAAATTAATAAACTGATCGCTCTTCTGCGGGCGCGCCAGCATACATCGGGTGCATTTGCTTTGTATCCAGGTGAAGGCCCAGCCAACTTAGATGTGTCGTTGCACTTGGGAATGATTTTTTTATATATGCAAGAAAAAGGCGAACCTATTCCTGAAGATATGTGGAAGCGCTATGTACAAAGCTTAAAATCTGATTATAACGAAACCCAATCAAGAATGGATTTATTTCGTAAAACAAAAGCCATCTATTTATTGGTGCGTTCGCAGTATATTCAAAAAGAAGATCTTAAAAATATGGCCACCTTGGTAAAAGACAAAACGGCAAAAAAAGATTTCTCTGAAACTGCAGCCCAATACTTAGCGGCCAGTTATAAAATGGCGATGCAAGATGATTTAAGCCAAAAAGCATTTACTTTGAGCCAGGAAAATAAAGCTGTGAGCTTAGAAAACAGTTATATTTTTCCGCAGTCTGAAGTATTTGAAAATTTCGCCTTAGCGATTAAACATTTTCCGAATAAAGCTAATGATGTTTTTACATCAAAAGCTTTTTTTAGTGTGATCGAAGCTGCAAACCGCGGGCAAATGAATACATATTCTGCCAGCTACTTGTTAATGAGCTTAGACACATTAATGAAATCTGGATCTGCAGCGGCGAATATCGAAAAGCTCAAATTTACGGCTATCGACAGTGCTGATAAAAAATCTGATCTTAAATCGAATAAAAAAATAGATCTGCTAGAAACTTATAAAAAACTAGTGATTGAAAATGCAGGCAGCCCAGTTCTCTTAACGTATGTAAATGGCGGTTTTACAAAAAGTGAAGCAATGAAGCAAAACTACCAAGGTATTGAGATCTCGCGCACCTTTGAATCTGCGGATGGTAAAGTGATCAACTCAGCTGCATTAGGCGAAGAAATCACGGTTAAAATCAGAACTCGTGTTACCCGTGATGATATGTCGTCAGTGGTGATCATGGATTTATTACCGGCTGGTTTTGAAGTGGTGATGGATTCAATCAGAAAACCAATTGATTCATACTCGCCAGGTGATGAAGGCGGCGAAGAGGTGCCACCAGAAGAATATGAAGAAGGCGAGGGCGAGGGTGCATCAAACTGGCCGGTGCAATTATTACTAAATAAGGCCTATGCGCAAACTTCTTCAATTTCACCGATGAATACTCAGCTAGTCGATGTGCGCGAAGATCGCGTAAATATTTATGCGATGATTGGTAAAGATATGGTCGAATACACTTATAAAATTAAAGCTGTATCAAAAGGCCGTTTTAAAGTACCGGGTGTTTACGCAAAAGGTTTATACCGCACAGATTTAATTGGCCAAGGCGATTCGGGGCAGATTGAAGTTAAGTAAAAAGTTTTTCTATTTCGGTTTAGTGGCAGCGATAGGATTAGCCCTGTCACTGCCATATTTTTTTTCGGGCGATTTACTGTCTGAAAAAACCTGGTCGCAGCAGTTTTATGACCGTAACGGCAAATTATTACGTCTGACTTTATCCGGTGATGAAAAATATCGTTTTTACACTGATTACAAAGAAATAAACCCAAAGTTAGTCGAAGCCTTTCTAAATAAAGAAGATCAGTTCTTCTATTATCATCCCGGAGTAAATCCATTTGCTTTAAGCCGCGCGTTTTATAAGACCTTTTTAACGGGTGGTAAAAAACAAGGAGCTTCAACGATCACCATGCAAGTGGTTAGGCTTTTATACCCTGAAACCACTAAATCTATTTCAGGTAAGTTTTTACAAATCTTGCAAGCGATCAAATTAGAAACACTCTATAGTAAAGATGAAATTCTATTAGCTTATTTGAACTGGGCCCCTTTTGGATCAAACTTAGAAGGTGTAGGCGCCGCCTGTTTTTTTTATTTTAAAAATTCATGCGAAAAATTAACTCAAGCACAAGTTCAATTCTTAGTGCAAGTTCCGCAAAATCCAACAAAGTTTACAAGCTTAGCCAATGAGAAAAAACAAAAGCTCGCCTTCAATGCGCCTCATTTTATTGAATACCTGAAGCAAAAGGGTATTGAAGATAAAGCGGTCACGACGACTCTTGATAGTAATCTACAAAAGAATATAGAAACCTTAGCCGCATCTTATTTTAAGACCGTTGCCCGTACGGGAGTAAAAAATTATTCACTGGTAATTGTTGATACGGCAAAAAACGAAATTGTTTCTTATATTGGTTCACGTGATTATTTTAACGCCGACATCAAAGGGCAAATTGATGCCAATCGTTCATTAAAACCACCGGGATCCACACTTAAACCTTTTATTTATGCTCTGGCTTTACAACAAGGGCTTATTCATGAAAAAACTTTATTAAAAGACACACGTATGACGTTTGCCGGTTTAAATCCAGAAAATTTTGATGAACAATTTTTAGGGCCGATGAGTGCAGATCAAGCTTTAATCTTAAGCCGTAATTTGCCAGCAGTAGATTTAGCGCGAAAGCTGAATAGTCCTAGCTTTTATGATTTTATGAAAGGCAAAAGTTCTCTTAGATTTAAAGACGAGAAATTTTACGGTCTTTCTTTGCCACTTGGCGGTGTCGAGATGAGTTTGTTAGATTTAATGAAGCTTTACACTTCGTTAGCTCATCAAGGTCAGTATGCCGATTTAAACGTAACGATCAAAAGACAAAAATCTTTATACCAGCAAATTCTCACGCCGGAGTCTGTATACATCGTTTTACAAATGCTTAAGAAAAATCCGCGCACTGAAAGTGCGACCCTGCATGAATTAACTCATACAGCGATGCCACTAGCGTGGAAAACCGGAACTTCAAAGTCTTATAAAGACGCTTGGACTTTAGGGTTAATCGGTAATTATGTCGTAGGCATTTGGTTTGGTGATAACGATCGCGAAATGAATCCGGCTTTAGTCGGCCGAAATATGGCAGCACCACTCTATTTTCAGATTTATGATTATCTTCGCAATAAGCCGCAGTATTTACGCGGCCACGAAAATCCTATTTGGGATTCTCGGGTAGGTCTTAATATTAAGCCAGTGCATATCTGCAGTGTTTCTAAAAAATTAGTTACTGAAAATTGCGGGCATAAAACTGAAGCTAGTCTTTTTATACCTGCAGTTTCATCCATTGAAACATGCAGTATCCACCGTAAAGTTTATGTTGATTCCAATACCCAAAAAATATCGTGCAAGGCGGGTGCCTTTTTAAATGCGCAAAGCCGCGTGGTCGAAGTTTGGCCGGATGATTTATTAGCTGTTTACAAAGAAGCAGGGCTAAAAAAAATCACGCTCTCAGATAAAAAATTTTCATGTGATGAAAGTGGCAGTCGTCTAGGGCAAATCAGTATTACCAGCCCGCAAGAAAATATTGAATACCTGATTCAAACACAGCAAGGGCAGCTGAAAAAGCCAAAAATCCAGCTGCGTGCAATTTCAGAATCAGACAGTCAATATCTAGATTGGTTCGTAAATAAAAATTATGTGGGCCGTTCTTATAAGAATGACCCCTTATTCTTTGAAACCGACCTTCCAGGCCGATATTCGGTGTCAGTGAGCGACAATTTAGGTCGTTCCCAAAGCAGTTATTTTAGTGTTAAAGTCGTAAGCCAGTAGAGGTTATTTATGGATAATAAAGAAATAGTTTTTAAGTACGCGATTTTAACCGTTGTTTATATTTCTTTTGCCTTATTGTTTTGGCCATTTAAAACTGCGTTATTATTAGCCGCTTTATTTGCGATGGCAATGACGCCGCTATTGAATCGCTGGCTGAATAAAATCGACCGTGAAAAGCTTTTGATCTTTTTTATGGTCATAGGACTAATTTTAATTGTTATCGCGCCACTGACGATGATTGTGACTAAAGGCATTTTAAATTTAGCTCAGTTACAACAAGATGCGATAGCCCAGTTACCTTTATATAAAAACGTTGAAACGACTGTTGCCAAAATCTGGGGTTTTGCCAATGATATTTCGTCGCGTTTTAATTTTGACTTAAACGAAGGCTTTGATGTGCAGTCGCTACTGCCAAAACTTTTACAACTTGTGATTCCCTGGTTAACTGCATTGATTACTAATTTTCCGGAATTCCTATTACAACTTTTTGTCTTTGTGGCCAGCTTATATTTTTTCTTAGTTAAACGGCGCGAGTTTTTATCTTGGTCTAAAGATAGAAAAGTTTTATCGCAAGATTCTTTAGCGAAGTTGATCGTGGTCTTACAAAGAGTTTGTTATACAGTCGTGTTTTCAACGCTTATTGTGGCTTCGGTGCAAGCAAGTATTGTGACTTTAGGAGCTTCTATTGCAGGTTTTGATAATTTAATGATTATCTTTATTCTGACATTTTTTATGTCGTTTTTACCGGTTGTTGGATCGGTGCCAGTATCTGGAGCTTTAGCTTTGTTCAGTTTTCTGCAAGGTGAAGCTGGAAACGGCGTAGTTATGTTGGTCGCTTTAGGATTTGCTGGCGGAATTGATAACGTCATTCGCGCGTATATCTTAAGTGCTGAAGAAGAGATTCATCCTTTAGTGTCGTTATTAACTTTAATCGGTGCTTTAGCCATGTTTGGAATTTCGGGATTATTTTTAGGCCCGATTATCGCAGAACTTACTTTTGCAATCGGTAATATTATGAATGGGTCTGATCAGCCGACGGAAGTGCCAGCGATTGTTTCTTCGGAAGACGAATCAGCGCCACGACATTCCCCATAATACAAAAAACCGCGCCTAAAGCTAAATACAGGCTCCAATTTAAATCTTCGATATAAGTTGAAACTATTAAGGCAATGATCGGCGAAGCGATACTGGTAAAGCCAGCTTTTGCCGGGCCGATATTTTCGATCAATTTAAAATACGCCCAAAAAGAAATAACTGTTCCGAAAATTGAAAGATAGAAAAATGAAATTACAAAAGGTGAAGTGATTTCAACGTGCAGTGATTTTCCGAATAATAAACAGACTAATAATGAAAAACCTGCACCATATAACATGGCCCACGAATTATTCGCCGATACAGGAATATTATCTTTCTTATTTAAATACGAAACTATATTTCCTGCAGAAGCCGAAAGCGTAGATAAGAGACCGATTAAAAATCCCCACAGCGAATTGGGGTGTAAGCCGATATTTAAATATTCATTCCAGGCAATGAAAGCCATGCCGAATAGGCACAAGATTCCGCCCCACACGACTTTTTTTTCAAAAGGTATATTTAAAAATATACGCCCACCGAACATATTTAAAAAAATGATTGAAGTAAAAGCTAAGGCAATCAATGCCGAGGTGGCCATTGAAGTGGCCCAGTAAGTTAATAGGTAATTTAAACAAAAGATAAATAAACCCTGAGTCGCAAAACGAAAGTGTTGCGAGCGGGTAAATTTAAAGAGTGAAATCTTTGTGAAATAGCAGGTAATAAACATTACACAGCTTGAAAAGATAAAACGGTAAAAAACTGCAGCGCTGCCATCAACATAGGGAAGTTGGTATTTAATCGCAATCCAAGTTAATCCCCAGATGATGGCGCAGGTTAAGAAATAACTGGTATTATTCCTCATCGTCCTCAGAAGCTTCTTCGTCTTCATCATCGAAGTCGTCATCCTCATCATCGTCGTCGTCGTCTTCTTCGTCTTCATCATCATCGATTTCGCCAGCGACTTCGATGCGAACAAGCCAGCCTTCTTCGTATGGGTCTTCCATAAGAACAGCAGGATCATCGACAACTTGTTGGTTGATTTCGATAATTGTTCCCTCGAACGGTGAAACGATATCAATTGTTCCGTCGTCAGATTCTACGCTTCCGAAAGCAGTGTCTGCTTCAACTTTTTCTTGTTCGGGAGGTAAATCAATTGTGTTGATTTCTGTGATGTCTTCAAGACCGTCATCATTAATACCAATTGTAATAATGCCTTCTGCTTCTGAATACCAAAGATTGTGATTAAAGTTTTTTATTTTTCCGGCCATATTTTTTCCTATTTATGCTCAAGATAAATCCATTTTAACTATTTTTTTCACGGGGTCAAATTTTGGCGAATTTTTAACAAAAGATATAATTCTTCTTAACGCAAATTTTAAAAATAGACTTTATCTAACTGTGTCTGTTACAACACACCAACTTTTAGAGAAAAGCTAATTTGAGTCACAAGTCAGAGGGGGATGAATGACGACAATGCGTTTTTTTATGATCGGTTCTTGGACCGAGGGGATGTTTCATTTTCAGAAACTAATGCCCTTTATAGTATCATACGAACCAGCAACAATTCAGGCAACAGCGTATCGTTTACCGGTGGGATTTCCAGTTATCACTGAAGAAAAAGCCGCCACAATTCATGGTCAAATCATTGAATTAAATGCGGATGCAACTCTGTTAGCGTTAATGGACACTCTGCACGGTGTAAAAGCAGCTGATCCAACAAAGGGTCTGCACTATCGCACTCAAGCCCAGGTGACCAAAAATTCAGGGCAAACTGACACAGCCGAAGTTTATTTTTATAATCCAAAAAAATTGACAGCAAAAGCAGCAGTTATTGCCGACGGTTTATGGAAGCAGTCTTTAGAAGAGCAGCAACCATTGCCATTACAGTTAACTGAAAAGCAAAAAACCTATGTGCTTAAATTAGGTGCTGTTAAAGGTCGTGATATTATTCCGATCAATGATCTTACCTTATATCGTGAATTAATGAAATTAGAGTTGATCGTTGATAAAGGCCGCCGTTTGGCATTGAGTTCTTTAGGCAAAGAAGTTTATAACCATCTTGTTTAATGGACCATTTAAAACCGATCGATCCACTTTTTAGAATTGTTATTGTTGAACCGGAAATTCCACAAAATACCGGCAATATCGGTCGCACCTGTGTGGGTGCGACTTGTGAACTTCACCTAATTAAACCCATGAGTTTTGAAATCACTGATTCGCAAGTTAAACGCGCGGGTCTTGATTATTGGCCGCACCTGTCTTGGAAGATTCATGAAAATTTTAACGACTGGTATAATTCAGTCGAAGATAAAAGCCGCATTTTTTATATTGAAAACAAAGTAGAGCAAACTATCTATCAGGCGAACTTTAAAAGAGGCGATTGGTTAGTCTTTGGAAAAGAGACAAAAGGTTTGGACCCTGATTTGCTTATGTCTAATCTGGATCGTGCCTATATGATACCACAAACAGGGCCAGTTCGCAGTTTGAACTTGGCCACAGCCGTGGCAATCACGATCTATGAAGGTTTTAGACAGGTGAATGTATGAAAAAAATATTTTTAATTTTATTAGCGTTAACTGCATTTTCAAATATCGCTGAAGCAAAACGACCTTTAGTTTTATGGTTGCACGGCTGTTTGCAGTCGCCAGAAAGTTTTATCACTCAATCTAAAATCGAAGAATTAACTCAAGAAGTAAATCCAGTGATTTTAGCGCCTGAACAAAATATTTTTGCGAATCCTGTGAAATGTTGGAATTGGTTTTTACCAAGCTTACAAGATCGCAAAGCATTTATGGCTTCAGTGGTCTCTGATATTACCGCATTAGTTGATTCAGGTGTTGTTGATGCCAATAGAATTTATGTCGGCGGTTTTTCTGCAGGTGCGGTTTTATCGACGCATTTTGCTTTATGTTATCCAGAAATTTTTAAAGGCGCTTTGTTGCATTCAGGGGCGCCGTTTAAATTCGTGCAAAGTTTATTTGGCGCGGGCAATGACGATGATTTGGCTTACGCTGGTTACGAGTGTGCAGATCACGTTTTACCTGCGAAATTAAACACAGTGACGATTTTTTCTGGTACTAATGATTTAATTTCAACCCCACGTGATAACAAATTAGTCTTAGAACAGTTTTTAGGTTTTTACGATTTATCAGATGATCAATTATTAAATGATTCTTCAGTCGCTGCCGTCACCGTATCGACCACTGATCGCAAAGGCGATATCATCACTGATTATGTGATGCACTCAGGATCACATGTGCGTTTTGTTTCAATCAAAGGTCTGCGTCACCAATTTAGCGGTGGTGATGAAAATAGTTTGGCAACTTCGCCTGAAACACTATCTGCAGTCGGCGCTTTTTTAAAGTGGACCGAGAATTTTACCAATTAATAATTCATTTCAGGGTTAAAGACTTGTAAAGAGATACGTCAAAATGACGTTATAATGGCGCTCAGGTTATGCTGTCTCAGTTCGAGACAGAATTATCAAAATCGTCAAAAAAAAGCGCAATGTTTCTAAGAATTTACCGATAAGTTAAGAGTGAAGAACGTATGCGGGACGCTTAGTCGATGGCTATTTATTTTTGTAAGTATTTTTATACTTGCGCCGAGCGTTTTTTCTGCAAACTACACTACCTATCAAGCCAAAATTGTTAAGCCCGATGGTTATCCGTTAGAATCAAACAACGTAAATTTTAAATTTACAATTTTAGAACCAAGCGGCAGTTGTATTTTGTATGCTGAAACTTACAGTTCAGTGAACATGGCAAACACTGGTGGGTTGATTTCTTTTTCGCTTGGTTCTGGAGTTAAAACTTATCCGGTCAGTAGTCCGACATTTGTTGATATTTTTAATAATGCGGTTGCTTCACATTCGTGTGATGCCGGCGGGCCAGTAAGTTATTCACCGAACTCTGATGACACCAGAAAAATCGTGATGCAATTTCATGATGGCAATGGTTGGCAAACTCTGCCAGCGATGACGATCAACGCCGTACCGTACGCGATGTATGCCAACGATTCACAACAATTAGGCGGCATAAGCGCAACAAATTATGTTCGCTATAGCACGATTCCAACTTGTACGGCATCGCAAGCGCTTCAGTATACGGGGGCAAGTTTTAATTGTGTGGCCCTGCCAGACTCTGGTGTGTTCAGTGCAGCTGATGTGGCAACTGCTTTAAGTTATACGCCAGCAAATGCAGTGAGTGTGACTTCGTTAAACAGCGAAATCGGCAATGTTTCTTCAACGGTGTATGCGGTATCATCGACAGTAAATAGTTTAACTGCAAATTTTTCAAGTTTACAAAACAGTGTTGCTGTTTCATTAGCGGCCATCACAAGTTCACAATGGGTAATGTCAGGCACAACTCTTTTTTATAATTCCGGTAATGTTGTAGTCTCTGGTGGTTTACGCATCAGTATGGATGTTGCGGCCTGTTCAATAAATTTAGCAGGTGCCTTACGCTATAATTCAGGAGCTGTTGAGTATTGTAACGGAACAACCTGGACAGCCTTTGGAGTTTCTGGAGCCGGCTTGCAGGGATTAAATGGTTCAACTTCAGGAACACAAACTTTTGCAATCGGAACAACGGGCACAGCGCCAACATTTGCAACAAATAATGGTGTGCACACTTTAAATATTCCATTAGCCAGCGCTGGATCAGTCACTGGTGGGTTATTATCTAACGCTGATTATTCAACATTTATGAATAAGATCACATCAAGTGCCGCAAGTATTGCGCAGGTGTTAGGTTTTACTCCGGCAAATAATGCAACGCTTGCCAATTATGCCGTACGTTCAAATAATTTAAGTGATTTAACTTCAAGTGCAACAGCACGCGCTAATTTAGGTGTTGGCTATATCGGTACTTTAACAACCGTAGATTTAAGTTCAGCCGATGTTAGCGGAACACTGGCGATTGCAAGAACGCCATCTTATATAGGTGATGTAACAAAAGCAGCAGCAAGTAATTCGTTAGTGTTATCAAGCACGGGTGTTGTGGCGGGTACATATAATAAAGTGACTGTCGATGCAAAAGGCCGTGTCATTTCAAGTTCTGCCTTAACAGCCAGTGATGTAAATACCGCTCTTACTTATACAGCCGCAAATAGTGCTACGGTATCATCATTAAATTCAAGCGTAATAGCTTCATTTACTTCGGTGGCAAATTCTTTGGCGACAATATCTGGTACTTTAAGTTCAAATGTAAGTTCACAGTGGACAACTTCTGGCGCAGCTATTTTTTATAATTCGAACGTAGGTGTGGGCACAGAGACACCAGCGGCCAAACTGCATATCTGGCGTTCAGGCGGAACAACTATTGGTGGATCTTCATCAGACACGGCTAATGCTGGTTTATTGATTGAAGGCGGTGCCGCAGGAGCTATGGCTATTGATGGAAATGAAATTCAACAATTCGGGGATACTTTATTTTTGCGCGGTGAAAACGGAATTAACTTTGCTATCGGCGATGGCGCTGATGGTAACAGCACTACACCAATGTTGCTTAACTCTAATGGCCGACTAGGCGTTGGTACAACGAATCCACTGGTGCAAAATCACTTTCATAAAGTAACAACCATGGGAACGGTTGGAGCCTTAAATATTAATGCTGCGGTTCTTCGTATTTCAGAAGCAGCAAGTACTACATTAAATTTCGACGGCAATACTATTGTAGCTGAAGATGATTTATTTCTGGGTACAAAAGGTTCTGGTGTATTTCATTTAATCAGCAGTGATACGGTTCGTGTTAATATTGCAAATACCGGTAACATAGGTGTGGGCGCAAACTTTATACCAACAGCCCGATTACATTTAGTTTCAGGTACGACAGCAGCAAATTCAGCTCCCTTAAAATTTACTTCAGGAACTTTAATGACAGCGGCACAAGCTGGCGCGATGGAGTATGATGGTTTTGGATTTTATTTAACTGATGGTGCAGGCACTCGCCGAGTGATTGCCACCGCGACTCAGCCTGGTTCATTAGATAATGCTTCAATTATTAATTCGACCGGAAATATGAATTTGGTTCCGGTGGGATCAGTAATTGTATCAGCGACAACTCAATCTACGAATTCACAAACAGGTGCGCTAGTTGTCAAAGGCGGCTTAGGCGTTGCCGGAAATATTTTTGCTTCAGGCACAATTATTACCTCATCAAATATTCAAGGCGCTTCGATCACAGCAACTAACGGCATGATTGCGCCGTACATTGCAGGCAGCATTGTATCTAGTGGTAGTTTAACTTTAGATTCAACGACTCATGCAACTAAAGGTAAAATTTTATTAGCGCCAAACGGGGGCTATGTCGGAGTAGGCACAGTCGTGCCAACAGAAAAATTTCACGTGGCAGGCAATGGTCTTTACAGGTCAAATGATACGATCTTAAAAGTTCAGGAATCAAATCATGCCTTAGGTTCGGCCCAGATACAGGTCGGCCAAAGTGATTGGTATGGATTTTTGAATTACGACACCGCTACCGATGTATTTACTATCGATACAGCGTTAAATGGTGTCACGACTGGTGCGGGCGGTATTCATATTAAACACACAAGTGGAAATGTCGGAATCGGAACAAGCGCGCCAACCGAAGCCCTGCAAGTGAGTGGAGCGATCAGAGCTAATGCAGTTTTAAATTCGACAAATGAAATCTTTGAAATAAATGCGGGCATAACTCTTACGGATTCTACAAATCCTGCGTTAGAACTTAGAACGACAGCTGCAGTCAGTGATGCGGGCGCTGTTCGTCTAACGATGGGTGAAACAGCTACATCTTTCATATCATTTGGAAAAGAAGTTGGTGGAGCTGCTAAATCCGATTACTTATATATAAACAATACGGGCAGCGTCGGCATTGGCACCGCTTCGCCTACACAGTCGCTTGATGTTATTGGTACAATTAAATTCGGTGCAGATACTGTGCGAGCTGGCCATTTAAAATCAGTTGGCAGCGGCTTGTCGCCAAATCCAGGATCTTCAGCTTTCGGTGCGATCGTCGAAGGTGCCAATGAAGGTCATTTAGTTTTAGATTTAAAGAATAATCAAACAAATGATGCCATCGCTTTTCGTTATTCGGCAGCACAGAACATGGTGGTCGACACTGTCGGTTTGGTAATGAATGGTTCTGGTGAAGTCGGTATTGGAACAACAGTTCCAAGTTCAAAACTAGAAGTTGTAGTTAATAGCAGTGCTATTACTCCTGGATCAGGCAATGCCATTAAAATTTCAAATGCAGATCCGACCCTTAACAATATGGCGGGTCTTATTTTTAATGCTTCTGTTACTGGTTCATCTGGCGCCGGTATGTATACAGCGTTTGAAGAACAGGACGCTTCCCCTGCTGCCAATCTTCGTTTTTACACCAACTCGGGTTCAGCATTTACTGAAAGGATGCGAATTTCAAAAGAAGGTAACGTCGGTATTGGTACAGCAACCCCAGGAGCGCAACTTGAAGTTGCGAATGGGGATATTAAAATTGGTACGAGCGGCAAAGGTATTGGTTTGACGCCTAATTCTCCTGCTACGCCAAGAGATATTACTTGGGACGGTACAGGAACTTTAATTCGCGACACTGGCTATGTAGATTTCTTAGCAGATTCTAATGGTGATGCATCCGGTGGTTTTAGATTTTATGCCAGCGGAACTACTCGTGCCTCGGCAACACCTCTTGTAACTATAGGTTTGTCTGGCAACGTTGGTATTGGTACAAGTACCCCAACATACCCACTGCACGTTAGCGGTTCAGTTCGTGTCTACGGTAATATTTACGGCGGAGGAAACTCGGTCGGTACTCCTAGCGGTGAAACTAACGGCATGTGGGTTTATGGTCCAAGTTATTTAAATTTTGGTATGTTCTATACTGAAGGTAATCCTGATAAAATCAGCATTTCTCCGAATGGCGGCGGAACATCTGTTCCGGTCATGGTCATTAGTGGAAACGGCAACATCGGTATAGGTACATCATCCCCAAGCGCTGCATTGAATGTAGTTGGCTCTGGTGGTGCTGATGATGACATTCATATTGATTCGTATTCTGATTCGCAAGAAGGAACCGTGATGTTAAGAAGAGCTCGCGGTACAGTGGCTTCGGCGACAACTTTACTTGCTGGTGACCGTCTTGGTTTTTATACCTTCAGAGGTTACAACGGATCCGCCTTTGTAGATTTAGCACGTATGCAATCTACAACCGAGACTGATTTGAATGTGAGTCATACTGCAAATCTTCAATTCATTACGACTTACAACGGTGCTAGCACAGAAAGAATGCGAATTACGGCTTCGGGCGCAGTAGGTGTCGGTACCGCTGCTCCGACTGCTGGGTATAGAATGGATGTTTTCGGTGATTTGCAAGTTGGTAACGGCGGTGCTTCGCAGACAATACGATTTAGAACCGCAAATACAGACAGTGGTTTTATCAGATTTAATTCAACTGCAGATTCTGCAGGAAATTCGTCGTTAGAAATTGGTACGATGGATAATAATGATGAGCCGATTATTTTCACACAATCAGGCCTTGAAAGAATGCGTATTCATACAAATACATATGTGGGTATTGGAACTGCAACTCCAACTACACACCTTGCCGTGAATTCAAGCGCAGGCTATACGATTATCTCAAATAAAAATTCTGCGGCCGGTGGACAGGAATGGCGCTGGTATTCATCATCAACAGGTGCGCCACTTGGATCAGACTCAATGTGTTTCGGTCTTGGCACGTGTATCTTAAGTATTTATTCGAGCGGTAACGCTACATTAGCAGGAACTCTTACGCAAAGTTCTGATGTGCGTTTAAAACGCGAAATCAGTTCGATTCCTTACGCACTTGATGCAGTCACAAAACTTGATGGTGTGACGTACTTCTGGAAAGACTCAACAAAAGATGCAACCAAACAAATTGGTCTTATCGCCCAAGATGTGGAAAAAGTTTTTCCTGAAGCTGTGAAAACCAATGCCCAAGGATTTAAATCAGTGGCTTATCAAAACTTAGTAGCTCCGATCATCAATGCATTGCGCGAGATTCGTGAGTGGATGTTTGCAACTGACGAACGCGTATCAGCTCTAGAAAAAGATAATGCTAAAATTAAAGCAGAAAATCAGATGCTTAAAGAATATCTTTGCGAAAAAGATCCATCAGCAAAAATCTGTAAGTAACAATTTTTACAATCTCAGTGACGTTAAATGTTTTTATTGAAGACTTGCTCTAGCGTGAGCGTGACGTAAAATCCAGTACAGCTGAAAAAATTCTGGCCCCAATATTGTAAATGCATTTCCACGACGATTATTTTTTCGAAAGTTGTGGGGGGCCATGAAACTTTTATTACTAACAGCCATTATTCTAGGATTTCATTCACTATCTCAGGCGAATCAAATCACCGCATCTATTGTAACTAAACACAATGATCAGCTGGTGATGGTTTCTGAATCTGACCTTGAGTGGGGTTTAAATCAGGTTCCTTTTAATTCTTTAAAAAATTTGCAAATTAAAGGTACGTTTATGAGCGCAGAGCGCGCTATTTTGGTTTTTGATATCAATGAAACCGTTTCGAGCCCTGAAACTGTCGCGACTACTTTACAAACCCATGTATTAACGGTGCAGGAAAAGCTAGTGGCTGCTGAAATCGATCCAGCCACAGATATGGTTAAGGTTCTGCTTTCAGAATCAGGTGAAGTTTTAACCACAAACGCTGAATTAGTAGGCATAATTACTCAAGTAAGTGCTGCACATATAGGCAAGCAGCTGTTTTGGGCTGCTGATGGCCAGATTTTTACAACTGACGGGCAAAAAATTGGTCGCGTAACGATTGATGGAGTAGTCGTTACGATGGTCACGGATTTGAACAAAAAAATTGCGACGTTGACGGGCTCTGGCTCTGAAATCGTGATCACGGGCGAGAAAAAAGAATTCTTAGCTTCGATCGATGAACTTCAGGATCTCAACGCACAACAAAAAGAAAATCCTGAATGGGTACCGGTCACCGATTTAAAAATTTCAAATCTAAGTTCTGTTTTGCAAATTGAATTCAGAAACAGCACAGAAGAAGAATCATTTACTGTCTTTAAATTGGTTTCTCCTCTGGTGGTAAGCCAGATTAAAGAGAACCAAGCTAAAAATTAAGGCCTTTTTAAGTATTGAGCCAGACCAAAATCTGGTTCGCGAAAACACAATCATTCCCTGATGGTTTTCAGCCCCCATAGAGATTGGCTCTATGGGGGTATTTTTTATGGACCATTGGTGTATCGTGCCTTGCCCCAGGCCTGAATCAGCTCTAAGCTTATTTATTGTAAAACCCAGCAGGCTTAAGGCGGCATACATGTTTCAAAAGATAGCAGCAAAATTATTCGGCACTCACCACGATCGCGAGATGAAAAAGATCCAGCCAACGGTGGATAAAATCAATTCTTACGAAGAAGCGATGAAAAAACTGTCGGATGACGAATTAAAAAATAAAACTAACGAATTCAAAGCACGTTTAGCTAAAGGCGAAACGGTTGATGATATTATGCCAGAAGCCTTCGCGGTTTGTCGTGAAGCTTCAAAACGTACGTTAGGCATGCGCCATTACGATGTGCAAATGATCGGCGGAGTAGTTTTAAATCGCGGTGGTATTGCTGAGATGCGTACTGGTGAAGGTAAAACTTTAGTTGCTACACTTCCTGTTTATTTAAATGCGCTTACTGGTAAAGGTGTTCACGTTGTATCGGTGAATGATTACTTAGTTCGTCGTGACTGCGAAGAGATGAGCAGAATTTATAACTGGTTAGGCCTAACTTCGGCGGTTGTCGTTCATGGTTTATCAGATGATCAGCGTCGTGCGGCTTACAATGCAGATATCACATATTGCACAAACAATGAAATCGGTTTCGATTATCTTCGTGATAATATGAAATTTGATTTAAATGATTACGTTCAACGTAAACCACACTTTGCCATCGTGGATGAGTGCGATTCGATCTTAATCGATGAAGCGCGTACTCCGTTGATCATTTCAGGTCCTGCAGAAGCATCGACTGATAAGTATTATACAATTGATAAAATTATTCCGTTCTTGAAAAAAGATTTACATTTCACGATCGAAGAAAAATCAAAATCTGCTTCATTAACTGAAGAGGGTAATCAAGAAGTCGAAAAATTATTAAAATTAGATAACTTATACGATCCACAAAATATTGAAATTCTTCACCACGTTAACCAAGCGTTACGTGCGCATAATCTTTACCGCTTAGATGTTGAGTACATGATTAAAGATGGCGAAATCGTGATCGTCGATGAATTTACTGGCCGTTTGATGCCGGGTCGCCGCTGGTCAGATGGTTTACATCAGGCGATCGAAGCCAAAGAAAAAGTTGAAGTTAAAAATGAAAATCAAACTTTAGCGACAATTACTTTTCAAAATTACTTTCGTATGTATGATAAACTTTCTGGCATGACAGGTACGGCAGATACAGAAGCTGTCGAGTTCAGAAAAATCTACAACTTAAGCGTGAATGTTATTCCGACGAACAAACCAATTCGCCGTGATGATAAAGAAGATATCGTTTTCAAAACTGAAAATGCTAAATACAAAGCGATCGTAAACGATATTCGTGAGCGTCACGCCAAAGGCCAACCAGTATTAGTCGGTACCGCTTCGATTGAAAAATCAGAGGCGATTTCAAGATTCTTAAAAAATGAAGGTATCCGTCATGACGTTTTAAATGCGAAACATCACGAACGCGAAGCCGAAATTATCGCCCTTGCAGGTCGTAAAGGTTCAATCACTATCGCTACAAATATGGCCGGTCGTGGAACTGACATTCGCTTAGGTGGTAATCCTGAAGTTCTGGCTAAAAAAGCAGTTGATGATGAATCAACTCCAGAATACGCAGAAGCTTTAAAAAAATATAAAGCACAAGTAGAAGCTGAAAAACAAGAAGTGTTAGCAGCTGGTGGATTGTATATCGTAGGTACTGAGCGCCATGAATCACGTCGTATTGATAATCAATTACGTGGTCGTGCCGGACGTCAAGGTGACCCGGGCGAATCAATGTTCTACTTATCGTTAGAAGATAATTTAATGCGTATCTTTAATGGTGAGCGTATTCAAAAAATCATGACGATGTTAAATATTCCAGAAGATGAACCAATTGTTCATAAAATGGTAACGAACGCTATCGAAGGCGCGCAAAGAAAAGTCGAAGGTCACAACTTTGATATTCGTAAGCATTTACTTGATTACGATGATGTGATGAACCAACAAAGAAATGCGATTTACAAATTACGTCGTAAAATCCTTGAAGGTACAGATTTAGAACGCACAATCTTAGATTACTTAGGTGATGTTGTTTCAAATATTTTAGATAGTTTTATTGCGGCAGATGCAAAACCAAGTGATTGGAATTTAGAGGGTTTAAACAACGCTTTAATGCAACAATTTGGATTCCGCGTAGCAACCGAGGGTAGAAAAGCCGCTGAAATTGAGACTGAAATCACAGATAATGTTAAAAAAATCTATGATATGCAGAAAAAATCAATGGGTCCTTTCTATGAGCAGATCGCTAAGATGATTTTATTAAATGCGATTGATCAAAAATGGAAAGAACACTTGTACACGATCGATAAAGTTAAAGAAGGTATTAACCTTCGTGCTTACGGCCAAAAAGATCCATTAATCGAATACAAAAAAGAAGCCTTCTTGGCTTTTGAAAATTTAAATCATGCGATCAAAGGCGAATCTGTTGAAAAAATCATGCGCGTACAATTAATGGGTGAAGGTTTGCAAGAAGCCATTGAAAGAATGCGTCCAGAAGAAACAGATATGGATGAATTAAATTTTTCGGCTCCGGATGAAAATGCTGCGTTTTCTGCGCCTGTAGGTTCTGGCCTGGATACAGTTCCCGAAGCTTCCACAAAACGTAAAATTGTAACTGGTCCGCCCCGTGGTGATGATCGACCAACGAATCGTGCGGATCGCCGGAAGAAAAAATAATGCAATGTCCGAGCTGTCAAAAAGAAGTCAGCGTTCAAGATAAAGATGTGGGGGCTCTGTTTACTTGCCCTCAATGTCGAAGCGTTTACTTTATTAATTTTGATGGCACCCCTGAATACGGCGATGTCGATCAGCCTTCAGCTGAAGAGTTAGAAAAACTACAAAATCAATCAATACCCGAGAAAAAAAAGAAAAAGAAAAAAAGTAAATCAGATGAAACTGAAGCCGAAGAGTTAGAAGCACAGGCTGCGGGTTTTGAAATGGAAGTTCCGGCAATGGAGATGTCTCCTGTCGATACGCCAGCATTTGAAATACAATCAGAACCCGCTCCATTTACTTTAGAAGAACAACCTGCAGATACATTTCAAATAGAGCCTGAGCCAGAACCGATACCGTTTGAAGCGTTCCCTACAGAGATACCTTCAATCGAAAATATATCTTACGAAGCCCCGCAAACCACGAGCGGACAAGATTTTTCATCGATTGCCTCTGAAATTGAAACTTTTGGTAATCAACACACTGCTGTTGCGGGCATTAGTTACGATCTTGAAATCACAGGCCTTGATACGAAACAATCGCAAGAGCTTTTGCGTGAAGCTATTGATGATGCCCGTTTTGGCTGGCACCCCGAGGATATCGTTCGCGAAATCAGAACGGGCACTTGTCATTTGAAAAATTTAACCCCGGTGCAGGCTTTTGTAATCGCGCGCCGAATTCAATTTATTGATGTGCAAATGAAATGGAAACAACATGTATTGGCTTAAGCGTCTAACTCTAGTTGTAACAACTGTATGTCTAACTGAAGCCTTTGCCAGTGATAAACCGGCAGAGGGGGATAAAGCCAAAACACCTGCGAAAGACATGGTTTATTCAGGAGCGCAAAGCGAAGAATGGTCAAAAATTCAAAAAGACGTTCAAACCGCAAAGATAAAATTTGAAAACGATAAAAAAACTCTCGAAGATTTAAAACACTCAGCTGAGATGCAAGAAAACCTGTCAAAAGACTCTTTGGCGAAAATTAATGAAGCCAAGAAGACGATGAAAGCTTCGCAAGCGAATTACCTGCGCTTTTTAAATCAGTATAATTTGCGTTTTCCAGAAAAAGGCCTAGATGTTGGGCGGAAGTACGAGCGCACAGATTCTGAGCGTGATGGTATTGAGACTGTGGAAGAAAAGCCACAAGGTGTTGAAGCAAAGCTCAGAAGATTAAACCGTAACATAAAACATCAGTACTTAAATGCTGAAGACCCTAAGAAAAAGCCTAAGAAAAAACAAAGTTCTGATGAAACCAGCGAAACTTTGCCGCAAACTCCAGCCGCTGATGTGACCGACGAAATCACGATCGAAAAATAGCTCATAAAATTCAAAACTGTTTTGCCTAATTGCTGCGCAACCAACTTTCATTTCGCTTTCAATCTTTAAATTGATCGAACTATCTAATTACTATATAAGTATTTAATATCCCTAAAAAAGATAAGACCTTCAGATCGTGAAAAGGAGTGGCCTTTCTATGTCATCACAAAAAGATTATCACAACAGCGGTGGACTTATTGCCTTACTTGGCTCAGTCGTTTTTGTTTTCGTTTTTTTCTATTATATCGTTTACATCAACAAAGGTGTTGATCTTGCAGAAAATGTAACTGAGCCAGCAAAGCCAGGCGAAGTACAATTTGATTTAGCATCTGTAAAAGAACCATGGGTGCCTAATGAACAAGTTCTTGCTGTCGGTGCAAAACTCTTCAAGCAAAACTGTGCTGTTTGTCACGGAGCTAAAGGTGATTTAGTCGGTGGTATTCCAAACTCTCGTAATCTAGTAGAAGGCGCATGGAAAGCTGGTGGCGGCATGATCGGTCACTATAAAGTTTTGCAAAATGGTTTACCCGGAACTCAGATGGTTTCGTTCAAAGCGACTCTTAAACCAAATGAACGTTGGGCTGTTGTTCAATTTATTGAATCAATCACAAATAATAAATCAAAAGACAAACCAGAAGACGTAGCCACTTTCGCGGCGACTGCTGATTAATTAATTTAATGAAAAAACTTTTCGTGCTTTTCTTATTAATAGGTTTAAATTCTTGGGCGGACAACATGCCGATTCCAGGAACTTTGCCTACCTATACAGGAACACAAAAAGAATCGAATTCAGCAAATGTTCCTGAAGAGCTTAAGGGTGTTGGTATCAAAGAACACTTGGGCGAATCTATTGATTTAAATTTACAAGTACGTAATGAAGCTGGCCAATTAGTGACTTTGGGTTCATTTTTTAAATCACATAAACCGGTGATGTTAAGCCCTGTGTATTTTAATTGTCCGGGACTTTGTAATTTTCACTTTAACGGCGTTATAGAAACACTGCAAAATATTGACTGGAGCCCGGGCGATAAATTTGAAGTGATTGCATTTAGTTTTGATTCTAAAGAAGGCGCTGAGCTTGCGCAGGCTAAAAAAGCCAACTACATGAAAATGTATAACCGCGCAGGTACTGAAGGCGGCTTTCATTTCTTATCAGCTGACGAAGCGACAATTAAAAAATTAACGGCTTCATTAGGTTTTGAATATCGTTGGAATGCTCAAGCCAATGAATGGTCACACGCATCTGCTGCGATCGTGATTACTCCAGAGGGAAAAATCTCTAGATATTTACATGGTATTGCCTTTGAACCAAAAGACATGAAGCTGGCATTGAACGAAGCTTCAAATGGTAAAATCGGTAATTTGATAGATTCAGTTGTTTTATTTTGTTTCAAGTATGATGAACATAAATCCAAGTATGGCCTTGAGGTCTTTCGAGTTGTGCAACTCGGAGGCGCTTTGATGGTTCTGATCTTGGCCTTTTGGTTAACGCCTACGTTAATCAAAGCGGGAAGGGAGAAAGTGTAGCCATGATGTGGTTATTTAGTCTAATAAACAGGGCAAATGCCCAGACATTTATGCCGACCGAGGGCTCGGATATCGCAACGAGAGTTGATAATCTGTATGGATTTTTAATTGCTACTAGCTTTATCTCTTGCGCGATTTTAATCGGTGGTATGGTTTACTTTGCGGTAAAATATAAACGCAAAAGTGATAACGATAAAGTTGCGTACATCACACACGACACTCGTTTAGAAATTATATGGTCAGTGATTCCATTGATTATTTTCTTAGTGGTGTTTGCATGGGGATGGATCATTTACCATGATATGCGCAAAATGCCAGAAAACGCTTTAGAAATTCATGTGACTGGCCGCCAATGGGCTTGGATGACTGAATATAAAAACGGTGTAAAATCTCCTGATATCGTTGTGCCAGTTGGCCGCGACATCAAAATCGTTTTATCTGCTGAAGATGTTCTTCACTCATTATACATTCCTAGTTTTCGTGTAAAACAAGATGCGGTGCCGGGGCGTTATACAGCTTTATGGTTTAAAGCTGATAAAATGGGTGAGTTTCATGTGTTTTGTACTGAGTTTTGCGGAACTTCGCACTCAGGCATGATCACTAAATTAAGAGTCATATCTCAAGAAGATTTCGATAAATGGTTAATCGAAGAATCTGAAATTTCAACTTTGCCAATTGCTCAACGTGGAGCAAAAATTTTCAACACTCGCGCCTGTGCTTCTTGCCACAACGTCGACAATCCAAGTGTTAAAATCGGTCCAAGTTTATTTCAGGCTTTTGGTAAATCAGGAGCTCTTGAAGATGGCACAACAGTAACCTTAGATGAAAACTATCTACGTGAATCTATTCTTAATTCGCAGTCTCAAATCGCAAAAGGTTTCGGACCGCGTTCAGCAATGCCGGCTTTCCAAGGTCAGCTTTCTGAAGCCGAAGTTACGGCGTTAATTGAATATATCAAATCACTTAAGTAATTAGGGAGAGCAAATGGGAAACGCAGCTCACGGCAGTAATTATATAAATGCAGAAAAAGGTCTGATGTCATGGCTTACATCATTAGATCATAAACGAATTGGTATTCTTTATTTTGTAACAATATTATTTTTCTTTTTAGTCGGCGGTACTTTCGCATTATTATTAAGACTTGAATTGTTTGCACCTAATGTGAATGCCGCAGGCCAAGCAGTAGCTGGCGCGATTTTTAAAAACGGCGACACCTACAATCAGGCTTTAACTTATCACGGCGCAATCATGGTTTTCATGGTTATCGTTCCCGGAATTCCGGCGATTTTTGGTAACTTCTTTTTGCCGTTACAAATTGGTGCAAAAGATGTGGCCTTCCCGAAATTAAACTTAGCTAGCTGGTACATGTTGATGATTGGCGCAACGATGGCCATTGCAACAATGTTTTTAAATAAAGTTGATACAGGATGGACGTTCTATACCCCTTATTCAATCCGCAGCAGTGGCTCAGTATCATTGATGGTGGCAGCGGTTTTCATTATGGGGATGTCTTCTGTATTCACTGGTTTGAATATGATTGCTACAATTCATAAATTACGTGCTCCAGGAATGACGTTTCATAGAATGCCATTGTTTTGCTGGGCGATTTATTCGACTTCAATTCTACAAGTTTTAGCGACTCCGATTTTAGCGATCACGTTGTTATTATTAGCGATGGAACGCGTTTTTGGGGTAGGTATCTTCGATCCTAAACTTGGTGGCGATCCGGTATTGTTCCAGCATTTCTTCTGGTTCTACTCGCATCCTGCAGTTTACATCATGATCTTACCAGCGATGGGCGTTATTTCTGAGTTATTAACTACTTACTCGAAAAAAACGATCTTCGGTTATACAGCGATTGCTTATTCGTCATTAGGTATCGCTGGCGTTTCATTCTTCGTTTGGGGACATCATATGTATGTTTCTGGACAATCTGAACTAGCCGGTGTGATCTTCTCATTCTTAACAATGCTAGTAGGGGTTCCGACAGCGATTAAGATGTTCAACTGGCTTGCGACTCTTTACAAAGGTTCAATCGAATTCACAGCTTCAATGTTATACGCCATGGGATTCATGTTCTTATTCGTCATCGGTGGTGTGACTGGGATTATGTTGGCCGTATTACCAATCGATGTTCATTTCCATGATACTTATTTCGTAGTCGCGCATTTCCATTACGTAATGGTGGGCGGAACATTAATGGCATTAATGGGAGCGATCTATCACTGGTTCCCGAAAATGTTCGGTAAGATGTACAACGAAGGAATGGCTCGCGCCTCTTTCGTATTTGTATTTATCGGATTCAACGTAACATTCTTTCCACAATTTATTTTAGGTGGAATGGGTATGCCTCGTCGTTACTTCGATTACATCCCGGCTTACGAACAGTTAAATAAAATTTCTACTGTAGGTTCTTGGTTAATCGGTATCGGATTCATCATTGGTCTGATTTCAATTATTCAAGCTTTACGTTCAGGCGCAAAAGCTCCAGCTAATCCTTGGGGTTCTAAAACGTTAGAATGGCACACTGAATCTCCACCAATCACACATAACTTTTCACATGAACCACACGTTACAGAGGGGCCATATGAGTACAAGTAAGATGATTAATGGTGTTCCTGTTCAGGAGCACTTTAGAAACGCTCACCATCAGTTCGATACGGCGAAAATGGGGATCTGGTTATTCATGGTAACTGAGATCTTGATGTTCGGTGGTTTATTCGTAGGCTATGCGATTTTTCACATGATGTATCCTGAGATGTTTTCTGAGGGCGCAAGTTTCTTAGATTGGAAATTAGGTTTCATTAATACGCTAGTACTTATCTTTTCATCGTTAACGATGGCTTTAGGTATTTATTACACTCAAATTAATCAAATCAAAAAAGCAGTCATCGCATTAGTGATAACGATTGTTTGCGGTGCGATTTTCATGGTGATTAAGTATTTCGAATACACGCATAAATTTCACATGGGAATTTATCCTGGAAACCTATTAGATTTAGCAAAACTAAATGAGCATTTAACAACCGTAGGATTGCCAACTATCAAAAGCACAAACCTTGGTATGTACTTTGGTTTTTACTTCTGTATGTCAGGTCTTCACGGTATCCACGTTATTTTAGGAATGGGTTTAATCTCTTGGTGTATCTTCCGTGCAGTTCGTGGTGATTTTAACCCGAATTATTACACGGCGATGGAAGGTGTTGGGATTTTCTGGCATATCGTCGATTTAGTTTGGATCTTTTTATTTCCGTTACTTTACTTGGTTGGTTAGGAGAAAAATATGGGACATGGACACCACAAGGCAATTACTCCAGATGAACATCACATCACGCCGTTATCAGTATATTTAAAAGTAGCCGGAGCTTTATTTGCTCTGACATTTTTAACAGTTGGTGCGCATGCGATTCACCACGTATTAGGATCTGCAGCTCCACTAGTAGCTTTTGCTATTGCTGGTGTTAAAGCTTTCTTAGTTATGGCGTACTTCATGCATTTGAAATATGAAAGCATTGAAAACAGAGTGGTATTTGCTTTAGGATTTATTTTTCTAATAGTGCTTTTCGTAATTTCGATCACTGATATTTTATCTCGTCAGTTAATACCAGGAGTTCTTTAAAACTCCTGTGTTTAAAATATATTCCCAGCTTACAAAATTTGGAATAGTCATATTCGTACTTTTAGCCGGTTTAGCAGGATATGCGACCGGCTATTTTGTTGAAACTCCTTTTTCTTGGCCGCATCTTTTAACATTCGTTGGCGGGTTATATTTTTTAAGTTCAGGATCATTAGCACTTAACCAAGTGCAAGAAATCAAACTCGATCGCTTAATGCCAAGAACACAATCGCGGCCACTAGTTACGGGTGCATTAAAACCTGCAGCCGCTCTAATTATATCAATCACTCTGATAATCCTTGGAATCGCCATGCTATTTTCATTAACAGCGATGGCTGGCTGGGTAGGGATTGTGTCGGTTGTGTTATACAACGGTTTATACACTTACATCTGGAAACCTAAATGGGTGTTTGGCGCGGTTCCTGGAGCAGTTCCTGGAGCTTTGCCAATTACGATTGGTTATGCCGCCTGTAATCCAGATATTTTTACTTTAGATTCGCTGTATTTATTTTTAATTATGTTCTTATGGCAAATGCCACACTTCTGGTTATTGGCGATGAAATATAAAAAAGATTATAAGATGGGTGGAATCCCGACTTTACCTGTAGCCCTAGGTGATCAAAAAACTTTATTTCACATTGGCTTATATACTTTTTGTTATGTCGGAGTCGCGATTGCTTCGCCATTTTTCTTACAAACCAGCTGGTTATACATTTTATTAATTTTTCCGTTCGCTTTTTTCTTAATGAAAGAATTCTTTCGTCTTTATCGCTCCAATGGCCAAGAACGCTGGTTCGCGTTTTTTATGTGGGTCAACTTTTCAATGCTGGTTTTCGTTTTTGTACCAGTTATTGATAAGTGGAGTTTTCTTTTCTTACACCGCGTCTGATTTCTAGGAAACGATCACTTCTAAACCAGCTTGGCTAATGACGCATTATTATTTTTAAAGTTCTTTTAAAGTTTCAAGCACGAATTGGATTAAATTTTTTCTATCGCTGGTTTTAAATTTTGATTCGTGCGCGATAAGACATAAATCAAAATTCACCAGCTCTTGGCCAATCTGTTCTAAATTGTAAGCTTCAGCTATTGGACTTGGCAGTATGCCATAACAAGAATCTGCAAAAACACTAGCCGCAATCACTTCATAATTTTGTACCGGCACTAATTTATATTGGTGTGACAGTTTTGAAATAATTTTTGGCGCTAGGTACATATCTGGATTGTACATCAGAAGCACATGATTCTTCTTTTTCTTATAAATAGCTACGTGTTCGGCTCTGACCTTTTTAGGGATTAGATTTGGATTTTTAATGGGATTAATTACGAATCCTAAATCCAGATCCATGCGATTTACTTTTTGCGTGATTTCGGTCGAAGTACCAAACACTGAGGTCAGTTCAAATTCAATATTCTGTTGATAAAGCGCAGGAGCGAGCACGGGTAAAACCGTGCGTGCGATGACAGGGTGATAACCGATAGTTAAACGTTGTTGCCAGATAGCTAATGATTTTGATTGGTTTTGGGTTTTTAGCCATTCATTTTCTAAATGTTCGGTCACTTCTTTAAGGTGAGCGCCTGAAGCCGTTAGCTTTAGCCCGCGCGAAGTTCTTTCAAAGAGTTTAGCTTTTTGCCCGTGTTCTAATTGCAGAATGATTTTTGACATGGCTGATTGACCCAGACCGTGGATTTCTGCCGCTTTGCTGAGGTTTAAAGTCGCGCAGCAGGTTTTAAAGTACTGGTATTCTTTTTTAAATGGGGTTTCTTTTGTCATTCCTTATAAGAATACCACATATTCCAAATAGTAAATAACTAAATTAAAGCAGAAGTGCGATATGTAATTTAACCCAAGCGGGTAGGAGATTATTTATGAAATTATTAATCATGAGTTTAGTGTTAGTTATCAGTTCTTATTCAATAGCTGGGGTGTTGCCACTTCAGGCTCAGCAAAGCTTAGATGGCGTTGATACTGATATGGTGCTGGTGGATTCTAAAGGTATGTCACTGTACATCTTTACTCCTGACACACCAGATGTTTCTAACTGCAAAGGTAACTGTCTAAAGGCATGGCCAGCGGCTAGTTTGACACCAGAAGAAGTTGAAAAAGTAAAAGCTTCAAAAACTTTTGGTGTTATTACCAGAGACGACGGTACCAAGCAGCTCACTCTGGATCGTCGCCCATTATACTATTATGTTGGCGATGAAAATCCTGGTGATCGCGTAGGTCAAGGCATCGGTGGCGTGTGGTTTTTATTAAAAGCTAGCTTTTCTTTAAAGGAGTGATGATGAAAAACATTTTATTATTAGTAACAGTGTTTACTCTTTTTTCTTGTGATTATAGCCGCACCAGCGGTGGTATCGATGAAGCGTTACCACAAACAGGTTTAACTGATCCTAAGCCAGGTGAAGAGCCAGCAGTTCGTTTTGCTGATGTTCGCACAGCCGTGCTTGAAAGTTCGTGTGCCGGCTGTCACCAAAATAGAGGGTTAGATTTAAGTTTTGCTGATTACGCAAATACTAAAACTTTTGCTGCTAAAATTTTTGTGCGTGTTTTTGAAGATCGCGACATGCCACCGAAGAAAAAGCTAACTGCTTTACAAGAACAAGTTTTAAGATCTTGGTTAGATAACGGTTCACCGGAATAAATTTTGCTTTATGGGGTTAAAACGATCTGCAAATCAAAATATGGAATGCAGATCGTCTATTCGGGGTTAATCACCCCACCAAGGAGCCCCAGATGAAACCGGCGTGGATACTTTTATTCTCATTACTGTTTATGTTCTCCTGCCAAAAAGAAAAAGCAGAAACCATGACACCTATCCCGGCGCCGCCGCCCGCACAGGATAAAAATGACGTTTGTGAAAAAATCAAATTAAGCGAAAATTATATTGAATCTGCCGGTATCATCGGTGGCAGCCGAGTCTTAGCGACAGACGCTGATTCTAAATCTACAGCTATGATTATTGCGACCGAAAAAAGCACGGGCAATTCATTTGTTTGTACAGCCACGCCAATCACTTCACGCACCTTGATCACTGCAGCCCATTGTTTAGATCGTGCAGCTAAAGTCACAGCCGTTTTTTATGCCGACCTTACATGTGCCAGTGGTTTTAGATTTAGCCGCGATACAATTCGTGCCACAGATTTCAAATATCATCCGGACTACAATCCCAACACCATGAATAGTGGTAATCCCGATATTGGTTTAGTGCATTTGGCTTCAGAGATTAAGCCAGGTTATCCTATCTATGAAATTAATCATGCGCCTGAAACTTTAAATTCAGAATTACTTTTATATGGGTACGGAATTACCGGTTCAAACAATACTGATAGTACGGTATTGCGCAAAGTGACTCTGGCGCGGGCCGAATATAGTTTTGAACTTAGCTCAATTGTTATTGAAAATAATGGTGTGCGCGGAATATGTCTTGGTGACTCTGGTGGGCCAGGGCTTGTGCGTGTCGCAGACAAATTGCAAATTGCCAGCGTAAATTCATTTGGCTACGGCCCACGCAATGATGTGTGCGGCGGGCGCAGCAGTTTGATATTGATTCATCCGTTTATGCCATGGATTCATGAAACATTAAATAAATGGGGCGAAGCTTTATTGCAAGTGCCCCAGGTTCCAGCGCTACCGCCAGGGCCGCCAGCAGTTAATTAGTGCGCAACTCAGCCGGCGTATCGATTTGGCAAAATGGATGCGCTTTTTTGAACGCTTCAAGGTTATTGCAATGGTTTACAATTTTAGTGATCAACGGAAAATTCTCTAACGGGACTTTAAATCTATTTGCCGTAAAAATTTGCGGCACTAAGAATAAATCAGCCGCAGTGATTTCATCGCCAAAGCAAAAAAGACCAGAATGTTTTTCTAACATTTTTTCACAAGCTGCAAGACCTGCAGTGGTCCATGAATGGATCCACTTTGTTTTTTGTTCTTCAGTAGCCGAAAAGTTTTTTTCTAAATATTGTATCGTACGTAAATTACCGTAAGCGTGGGTGTCGGCATTGATGTTTTCGCAAAACTGTTTGATCAAGGCTTTTTTATACGGGTCTTTTGAAAACAGTTGATAACTATGGGGAAAAGCATCGTCTAAATATTCAACGATAGCGATGGATTGACCAATCACATTTTTTTCATGAACTAAGGTTGGTACGCCGCCCATCGGATTTAATGCGCGGTATTCTGATGAATGCTGTTCGCCACCGTTATTTAGCAAATGCACGGGCTTATATTCGTAAGATAGTTTTTTAACTTCTAAGGCTAGGCGCACACGGTACGATGTTGAACTTCGAAAATAATTGAAAAGCACTAATTTATCCATAAGGCCCTTAGTTTGGTTGGGTGTGACTAAAACTCCAACAGATGTCGCAGGTCGCCAATGTGTTGCTCGACTGTAAGCCTATGGTTTTTGCGTGCAGCTCGCCAATGACAGGAGTAAGCTGGGCCTAATCGGAGGAACTATGTTCAAAAAGTTATTAACAACAGTGTCTATGATCTTAATGGCTTCGGTAGCCCATGCTGAAATCGCTTACTCTATGCCAGCCCTTGAAGTGGGTTTCAAATTAAACACTATGGATGCCGACACTTCGACATCGAACAAACAATCCAACGCATTTCAGGGCGGTGGTTCGATTGTTTTTGATTTTGGTGACAGCGGATTTGGTCTAAAAACAGGTTTAATGTATTCAGAACGTACTTTTAAAAATGAATTTAATATTGGTCTTACTACGCAAGAGGGTAAAATCACTTATTTCGATATTCCGTTACAAGTGATGTTTAAATTTGAAGATTATGCCGGAATCTACTTCGGTCCATCGTTTTCAACTAAATTAGGCGACGAATGCAAAACGAATACGGGTTCATGTACTTTAACCGATATTAAATCATCAATTATGCCAATGACTTTCGGTGCGCAATTTAAAATGGCGGCTAACTTCGGCTTAAGTTTATTTTTTGAAACGTTTTCTGGCGAAGTGGCGCAGGGGCTTAAAGCTTCTCGCGGTGTCGGCGCCAATTTATTATTCGTATTTGACTAAGCTCTAGATAAAAGGATTCGGACTCATGAAATTAGCAACGCTTAAAACTAAAAATTCTAAAGACGGTGAATTAGTTATTGTTAGCCGCGATGGCAGAAATTTTGTTTCGGCTAAAGACATTGCGCCTAATTTATTACAAGCTATAGAAAACTGGTCAGTTGTTGAACCGCAATTGAAACAACGTTACGACCAGTTAAATGGCGGAAGTGCTGCGGGCCAACAGCCAGTTTCTAGTCCTGCCATTTTTGCCTCAGTATTGCCGCGCACATGGCTTTTTGCCGATGGCTCAGCCTTTATTCATCATATTAAACTTGTACGTAAGGCGCGTAATGCGGCTTTACCTGAAACTTTGTTAACTGTTCCTTTGATGTACCAAGCTGAAAGCGGAAGATTCTTAGATCCTATCGAAGATATTCCACAGCGCGACTTTGCTCACGGTACGGATTTTGAAGCTGAAGTCGGTGTGATCGTAGACCATGTTCCGATGGGAGTGACCCCAGAACAGGCCCTTAATCACATTAAGTTACTCGTTTTGATTAACGATGTTTCCCTGCGCGGCTTAATTCCAGAGGAGTTAGCGCAGGGGTTTGGTTTTTTTCAAAGTAAACCCAATAGCGCGTTATCTCCACTAGCACTTACAATTGATGAATTAGGTTCGGCGTGGAAAGATGGCCGTGTGCAGTTGCCACTTAACGTGACTTATAACGGTCAATTTTTCGGTAAAGCTAATGCTAAAGAAATGCATTTTCATTTTGGTCAATTAATCGCTCACGCAGCAAAAACCCGAGATCTTGCAGCGGGCTCGTTAATCGGCAGTGGTACTGTAGCCAATGAAGATATAACTATGGGTTCCAGCTGTTTAGCTGAAAAACGCACGTTAGAAACAATCAATAATGGTAAAGCTGAAACTCCATTTATGAAAGTTGGCGATACCGTTGAAATTGAAATGTTCAATGACAAAGGTGAAAGTCTATTTGGCCGTATTTCACAAAAAGTGGCTCAAAGCTAGTGAAGCATTTTTCGGTTCATAAGAATTTTTTTCCTGAAGCTAAAAAACTTCGTTCTGAATTTGATCAGAATTTTTCTAACCCACGCACAACAGATAATAAACGTTTTGTGTGGGATTACTGGTATTTCGAAGATCAATACCACTTAATCAGAACACCAGCTTTTTATTATTTCACAAAAAAGATATATCAAAATTTTCACTCTCAACTTGTGCAATGGGGACGTGAAAACTTAGGCTGTCATGATATTTCGCCTCCATGGATGAGCTATTATGTCGATGGCTGTTACCAGAATTTACATTCTGATGTGCCGCATGGCCCTTGGGCTTTTGTGTATTCATTAACGATTGATCCTAAAGCTTTTCGCGGCGGTGAAACGTTAATCATGAAACCAGATGTTTTAGATTACTGGCCAGGGTTTCAAGATCAGCAAGATCGCGAATATAAAAGTTTTGTAGACCGGGTTCCGGCTAACTTTAATCAGTTAGTCGTCTTTGACCCACGTTTTCCGCATGGGGTAACCGAAGTTAAAGGCACGCGTAATCCACAAAAAGCGCGTTTAGTGATTCATGGTTGGTTCGTAGAACCGCGCCCCTATGTGGTGGGTGGTCTGACAACGGCGCAAGTGCAAAAGCCGTTATCAGAAGCGATGTTTGTGTTCTCAGAAGAGATTGCTAAGCTTAATCCTTCGCACGGTACAGTGTCGTTACGTTTAGAAATTTCTACAGCAGGCAATGTTGTTAGCTATCAAGAAGTCACAAACACATTGATTTCATTGGTGCATGAAGAAAAAGAAGTTCTGTACACTAAAAAATTGATGAAGAGTCTTTTTACACAGATGCGGTTTCCGAAAGCTAAGAAAAAATCGTTTTTAACGATTCCAATTTTATTTAAATAGAAGGTTCTTATGACTCTGACCCAATTAAGTTATGTTGTAGCTGTTGATAAATATAAAAACTTTGGCCAAGCGGCAGAAAGTTGTGCGATCACACAGCCGACATTATCGATGCAGATTCAGAAGTTAGAAGAAGAACTGGGTGTGCAAATTTTTGATCGTAGTCACCAGCCGGTGAAAACGACAAAAATCGGGGCAGCGTTAGTTATTCAGGCGCGCGTAATTTTAACTGAGAGCCAACACTTTCATGAAATTATTCAAGACAGCAACGGTGAAGTTAAGGGTGAAGTGACGATTGGCGTAATTCCGACGTTAGCCCCATACTTATTGCCATTATTCTTAAAAAAATTCAGTGTTAAACACCCGAATTTACAAATCCATGTTGAAGAGCTGCAAACTGAACATATCATCGAGCGTCTTAAAGCAAGTTCTTTAGATGTAGGCTTATTAGTTACACCGATTGAAGACGCAAACCTTGAATCAGTTCCTCTTTTTTATGAACCATTTATGGTTTATGCTTCTGAAAAAAGTGCTTTAATGAGTAAAGCTAAAGTTCAGCAGACTGATTTAAATTCGAATGATTTATGGTTATTAACTGAAGGCCATTGTTTTCGCGATCAATCTTTAACGATTTGCCGCAACCGCAAAAAAACAACAGATATCAATCGTAATATTAAATTAGAATCTGGAAGTCTTGAAACTTTACGTCGTATGGTTGATCAAGAAACTGGTTTTACATTGTTACCGTATTTAGCGGCTCAGGATGTCGATAATAAAAAGCAACTTAAAGAGTTTGCCTCACCAATTCCCACACGTGAAGTAAGCTTGATTTACAATGTGCATTTTAAACGTAACGCTTTTAAAGAATCTTTGATTGAGACTATTCAAAAAGCGTTACCAAAAGAGATTCATGTTACACCGGCGAAAAACACTCAGATCGTGGATTTGCCGATGGGTAAGTCGTAATTAGTTTAAATTGCCAATGCAATTCATTTTTTCTTCTAGTTCTTGATCGGCTTTTGAATTTAAGTTTCCTTGAGTAACGCCATCCTTAGGACCTAAGTAAATCAAAAATGTATTATCTATTGGATAAGAAATTTTTAAACCTTTTTCTGGGCCATCAAGAATTTCTGCAGGAATGGCTTTATCCATTTCAGGTGAAACTAAAATTGTTTTTTCGTTCGAATCGATAAGAACGGTGTGTATATCGCCTTTGCAAAGTAAAGTGCCCGCGACAACACTGCCTACATCGCCAGTTCCCTTATCAGTTCGTGCAAATGCCGTTACGCTTGTAATTAGCAGGGCTACAGTTAAAAGTTTTTTCATAAGATTCTCCTCTTGTTATTTGCCGGAAAGACACCATTAAGGGACCAGGCAGTTTATATGAATTTGACTAATGCAAAACTGTACCCGGGACGGCGATCAATAGAACAAATATAGAGAACCTCAGAGTGTCTAAGGTTTTTTCATGGGCTTGAAATTGTAGGCAAAGATTACAATCTAGAAACAAATTTGTTTCTAGACTAATGGGCTAAAAATCATTTCCGTTTTTGCAAAATTGCATTCTACAATAAAGGTATGGAACGAAAAGTATCAGTTTTTGAATATATGAACATAAGTTTATTCTTGCAGGACTATTATCAATTGCAAAAATCACTGAACCAAAAATTTTCTTATGAAAATTGGTCGCAGGCTTTGGGTTTTTCGAACAAAACTTTATTGCGTATGATTGTTCAAGGTAAAAGGCAAATCACTGAAAACAGTAAAATAAAATTTCAACAAGTCATAAAGTTCAACCCATTAGAAAAAGAGTATTTTGATGTGCTCGTCGATTATAGCCAGGCAAAAAGTGCTAAACAACGCCAAGTTATTGGAAGTCGTTTAATTCAAATTCAAAGACAAACATTCATACAGGCCCAATTTTCAGCAACTAGCGAATTAGTTAAAAGTGCTTATGGGCCGATTATTTTAACTATCATTAGCTCAGTGACTGAGCCAATTTCGGCGGCTCACATTGCCGAATTACTTAAGCTAGAAACGACTCAAGTAAGTGCTGTGCTCAATGAACTAGAAATGGCTAAGGCCATTATTAAAACCAGCACTGGTTACATGGCTGAACAAACTTCTTTTAAAATTCCAGATTTATTTGGTCACCAAAATCTTAAAACTTTTTATAAATTTTGGATTGAACAGTCTGCAAAGGCTATGGATTTGCCACCAGAGATTAGACGTTATCGTTCGTTACAAATTCCATTGTCAAAAGATGAGTTCGAAGAAGTCGTTCACAAGGTGAACGACTTTGCGATGACATTACTTTGTCAGTTTGAAAAAAACACGATGCACGAGCGAAAAATGTATCTAATAAATACCGCTTTGTTTCCGGTTTAAACAAATAAAATTTCGACAGGAACTTGCACGTCTGGGTGTAATGATTTTTTTACAGGACACATTTCTGCGATTTCAGGAATTCTTTTTTTGAATTCTTCTGGGATTGTATTCGGAAACTTGCAAATTGTTTTTAAAGACGCAATCCTTCTTGGTGGCGGAGTCATTACTTTTTCTGTGTAAGAAGTGGCGCCTACAATTGAGATATTTTCTTTTTCGGCATGAATAGCCACTGTCGTTAAAATACATGTTCCAAGCGCTGTAGCTACTAGGTCAGTCGGTGAAAACGTTTCGCCTAAGCCGTTATTATCTTTAGGGGCGTCAGTTTGAATTTGAGAATTTGATGGGCCGTGCGTGGCTTCGCAATGTTTTTGGCCGGTGTATTTTGAACTGATGTTTACCATATGCATGTACCTCTTGCTTTTGTTGTATATTCAGGTATCTGTTAAGTCATGAATTTACGTACGTTGTTATCTTTATTGGCAGTGGTTTTCGTGGTTTCGGGCTGTACTCAATCTAAAGAATTAGGCAGTAAGAAAAATCCCTTTAAGTTTTATATTGTTCCAGCCCAAGATGTTGTGGCTTTAAAAGAGCAAGGGCAAAAATTAGCGTCTTTTTTAGAAAAAGAAACGGGCATGTTTGTTCAAATCGAACTTCCGATTAATTATATCGCTTTAGTTGAGGCGTTTGGTTCTAAGCGCGCTGATGCGGCAATTATTAATACTTTCGGATATATCTTGGCTAACGAAAAATACGGTGTTCAGGCAAGGCTTAAACTAATGAATCGTGGACGTGATGAATATTACGGGCAAATTATTGCTCGTGCAGACGGGCCTAAATCGATTAAAGAATTAAGCGGCAAAAAATTTGCTTTTGTTGATCCCGCCTCAACTTCTGGTTATTTGTTACCACTGCGGTTATTTAAACAAGAAAACGTAAAACTTAAAGAATTTATGTTTGCCGGTAAGCACGATACCGTGGTTCGCGCGGTTTACCAAAAACAAGTGGATGCGGGCGCTACATTTTACACGCCACCTGATGATGACGGTACGCCAAAAGATGCGCGTTGGATTTTACGTACAGAATATCCTGATGTTTATGAAAAAATTAAAATCTTAAAATTAACTGGACCGATTCCGAATGATCCGGTGATTTTTAGAAAAGATATTCCTGAAGAAGTGAAGCAGAAATTCGCTGATGCTTTGATTAAATATATTAAAACTGACGAAGGTAAAAATGTTTTATTAGGTATGTATCATATTACTGATTTTAAAGCGGCATCTGATAAAGATTACGACCTGGTACGCAGTTACCTAAAAGACTTAGGTCAAACTGCGCAAGGCTTTATAAAATAATTAGTATTTACGAAGAAGAGCTTTCACTAAACCTTTGATATCAACTTGTTGTGGCGCATACCACATTGAAGTTAAACGAGGGTTAGCTGGACGTAATTCAATCGCTTTAGTGCTTGTTGAAATCTCTGGATTCTTTTTCATATAAAAGCGCTTAACAGTAGCGCCTTCTTCGATGCCTGCAACAACAAGATCGCCATCTTTGGCATTCTTTTGTGAAAGCACGACAAGAAAGTCTCCATCAAAGATACCTTCATCAATCATTGAATCGCCTTCGACTTTTAAAGCAAAGTAATCGCCCGGAGATTTCATAAAATTCACCGGTACATCAATATACTCACCTTCGTGAATGCGTTCGATAGGTGAACCGGCAGCCACGCGGCCTAAGAAAGGGATAGGAAGAACCTTCGAATCTTGTCCGTGGAGACTTTGGGAAGACTGACCAGCGAAGGAGCTCTTCGAAGGTTCTTTCACTAAATTAAGATTAGGTTGGCCCAAACGACTTGCTAAATCTTTTTGGAAGTCTCCAGCAGAGTGCAAGATTTGGATCGCGCGTTTTTGATTCTGAGGAATTAGCAAATATCCTTTTGTGCTCAGTTGTTTTAAATAATTTTGAACTGAGTTAAAAGATGCAAAGCCAAAGTGATCACAGATCTCTTGATAAGACGGTGATACGCCTTTAGAGATCAGTTCCTGCTCAATAAATTGCAGGACTGATTTCTCTTTGGCAGTTAACGGTGGGAGGGGCGAGTTTGCATGTTTCTTCATACACATAACTTACAGTGTAAGAAATGTGTAAGTCAACAGCTTATTTTTATAATTTTTCTTTAGGACCATGGCCTGGTTGATCTGGCAGGCTGGCCGGTTTTTTCTCACCAGAAGGCTCAGGAGCATTCACGATGTGTTTCGGCGCGGAAGAACAGTTCTGATAGAACAATAAAACAAACGGATTCGCGATGAATAACAGGGCTAACATTAAACTACTCTTTTTCGCCATTAACATATCTCCTTAAACTAAAGTCTGGTCTCGGCATAAATTACCTATCGGATTGCGAAAGAAAAAACCTGAGGACTTTTTTACACAGATATGGTCATATTTTGAGAATGCAATTCTTCAGTCTCATTTTGATCACAGTAAACTTATTTTCGATGAATGCCAGGGCGCAAGTTTCTCAGACCGAAACTGTTTCTGGTGCGGTTGTGCAAGAATCGCAAACATTATCGCAGTGGTGTGTTGAATCGCTTGGTAAATATAAAAACTATAAAGCCAAATCTAATCTTGAGAAATCTTGTGAAAAGATTTTACAAAAAAAAGGTTGCGCTTCTGTCGACGGAAAGCCAATTTTTCATCTTGATCAAAAAGGTAAAAACAACAAAGCCAAAAATATTTTAGTGATCAGTGTTATTCACGGTGATGAAATTGGTGCCGGATCGCTAGGCCGTTATTGGTTTGAGCGCGTGCAAGAAATTGATCCACGTAATAACTGGCGTATTATTCCTATAGCAAATCCTGATGGGGCGCTTAAGAAGACTCGCACCAATGCAGCTGGTGTTGATTTGAATCGTAATTTTCCAACGGCTGACTGGGAAGCCGAAGCAACGAAATTCTGGAAAAATAAATCTCAGGGATCGGTACGTAAATTTCCTGGTGAAAAACCGGCAAGTGAACCAGAAGTGAATTGCTTAATGGATCATATCGATGAATTCAAACCACAGTTTGTAATTTCAGTACATACACCGCTGAATGTTTTAGATTATGACGGACCGAAAGTGCCGGCGCCGAATTACAGTTATTTGCCTTGGCGTCGTTTAGGAAATTTTCCGGGCAGCCTTGGAAGATATCTTTGGGTCGAACAAAAAATTCCGGTATTAACAGCTGAATTAAAACCTAATTTACCTGCAGGCAGCAAGGTATTTGATCAATTGCAAGATGTGATCGGTCAGCTTGTGCAAACCGATTTAAAATAATTAAAACTAAATTTTGATATCAAGAGCCCAGATGACAAACTTGGCTGAATGCATGGCCATCGTAGGTACGAGGGTGATGGCAAAAAAGATCAACGTCTTCATTCGCTGTGAAACACTTCGTTCATCGCTTAATGAAAGAATACTGCCAGTAATAAATACCGTTAGAAAAAAGATCGCCGTCATAATATTCAAAGTGAGCGTGCTGGCAGGGCTTGCGGCTCCAAAGCTTAAAAATTCAAACAGTAAAACTAATGGGTATGCGACGTAAGTTAAAAGTAAACCTACGCCTGACATTTGCTGGCTTAACGAAAAAATTTGTATCGAGCGGTTTTTTGATTTCATAACCCTCTATCGGTTTAAAATTTAGTGAACTTGTGTATTTTCGCAGGCCTGTTGAATCGCATTTAAGCGATCTTGTGGGCTTTCGACTTCGTCTTGAATTTCAGAAAGACGACCAAGCATGGCTTCTGTCGCCGCTGTAATCGCATCATAAATATCATGGCCGAAGCCTTCAGCTTCAATAGTAGCGTCATTTTCTTTCAAGACGATGGCAATGCGATAGGGGTAATGATTATCACTAGAATCATAATCTTGCGAGATCACATGGTCTTCATCGGCATAGGCATCTTCTGGGTTGCGAGCTAATACGATGACATTCGTTTCTGGTGTCACGTATTGGGTGAACTCGTTAATTTGTTGATAGATAAATGACTTCACTTCCGGATCTGTCTCAATCAGATGCAGTGTGTCCGTAAGGGCCGCGTTTCCTTGGAGGTTGGTTTTATTTTTCTTAGCTGCCTGTTTATTCTTAAGCATTTTTCGAGCCATAGTGTCCTCCCATATCTGTACTTTCATTTTAACATTGTGTTCTCGATTACAGAAGTCTAAGTCCTCAAAAAAATTAATTATTTTCTTAGCTGCAGTAAATTAACGCTCGTGTCTCGACCTAAGTCATTGTATCAATTTGGTATATGGTACACATAAAACTTTCTGATAGCTGGCATAATCAATTACAATCCGAGTTCCAATCTGACTACATGAAAGCTCTTTCTAAGTTTCTGCAAAAAGAATACGAGAGCGGTAAAGTTATTTATCCTGATGCGAAAAAATATTTTAACGCACTAGATTTAGTTGAACTAAAAAATGTGAAAGTAGTTATCCTGGGGCAAGATCCCTATCACGGTGCAGGACAAGCGCACGGGCTAAGTTTTTCAGTGCCTGAAGGCGTGCGCCTGCCGCCGTCTTTAAAAAATATTTTTAAAGAATTAAAAGCTGATTTAGGAAAAGAAATTCCAACAACCGGAAATTTAGAACGCTGGGCTAAACAAGGGGTACTTTTATTAAATGCAGTTCTGACAGTTGAAGAAAGTAAAGCGGCGGCTCACCAAAAAAAAGGGTGGGAGCAATTCACAGATAAAATTATCGAAGTGGTGAATCGCGAATGTGATCATGTCGTGTTTATTTTATGGGGTGCCTACGCCCAGAAGAAAGCAGCGTTCGTTGATCGTAAAAAGCATCTGGTGCTTGAGAGCGTGCATCCATCGCCGTTATCTTCGCATCGTGGATTTTTTGGCTCTAAGCCATTCTCACAGGCGAATAAATGGCTTAAGGCTAAAGGGCTAGCTCCTATAGACTGGTAAGCTGATTGCGCTTAAACTAAAAGCATGAAAAAAATATTTTTAGTTTTAGCGGTGTTAGGCTTTAGTTTACAAACCTTTGCAGACCCTTGCGGCGCAAAATCAATTAAAGTCGGCAGTAATAAATTAGAGCTAATTAAAATTACAGATAAGCCAGAAAAAACTATGCAAGGCCAGCCAATTAAAGGTGCCGATGAAGTTTTAATTTCAGGAATTTACATGTTTGTTCGCAATGGCCAGACCTGGAATACTTACCGCTGTGCCGATGATACTAACAATTTAAATTTAAATAACTGCGTAATTAAAAATGATTTTGAATTCGGAAATCTTGTTAAACGCTACGGCACTTCAGGAATTACAGTGCGAAAAACTGATTCAAATAGATTACAAGTCAGATTGAATGTGGCTGGTAATGAAGAATTAGATTATTACGATGTACGCGCCACTGAAAAAGGTATGGAAGTTATTCAAAACCAGTATAAAGAAAATAAAGTGCAAAGACATTTAAGTCATCACGAGCAAGTTTCATTAGGCGTTTGTTCAAATTCTGAATCATCGAACGCACCAAATGGAAAGCCCACAAAAAAATCTTCTCCAGTTAATATTAATCGTTAAAATTTTAGGTATTTAAAATGCAAAAAGCGAAATGAGCTTACGCCATTTCGCTTTTACAAGATATTCAGGCTTCATTCCGAAGAAAGGAGCCGAATATCGGATCTTATATATTCACCTATATAACTTTTCGGAAGAATAAGCGAAAACTTAAGTATTACTTCTGGCTAGTTTTATGTCTTCTCGAAGTCTTAAAGCGTATCATGGATTTAATACGATAGAATCAGTTTGTTAGAGGATTCTTTCTAGATCACCGTCTGCGTACATTGATCATCGGAAGAAGTTTCGGGTAAATTGGAAAAGTCACTGCGTGACTGTGCAGAGACCTAATTCGGAATGGCGTTAAGCTCACTTACTCACTAAGTGAGTGAGTTCTTGTTTTTTAATTTCGACAGCTTCCATGTGATTCATTAAAGCTTCTTCCATGTTTTCAGTCTCAGTGTTTAAAGCTGCGGCCTGTTTGGCTAGTTCTTGCGCCTGTTGGCCTTGAGCGGTGATCAGAGCCGAAGTTAATTCGGTCTGTTTTTCAGCTTGGCGAAATAATAACTCTTCGGTTTTAAGAATTTTTCGCTCTAATTCTTTGATTTCAGAATTTAAACGTTTGGTTTCTTCTTTGTAGTTAAACTTTTTCTCTGAAGATTCAGAGTTAGTCGCAACTTTTTCCACAACGGCAGGTGTATCAACGCGTTCGCTTAAGATACCTTTTTCTAAACTCCATAAGTACTCGTCGTATGAACCTAAGTATTTTTCGATCGTGCCATTTCTGACTTCGACAATTTGTGTGGTCACTTGTTTTAAAAAAGTACGATCATGGCTGACTAAGATCACTGTGCCGTTAAACTCAGAAAGGGCTACAGCTAGAGCATTTACGGTATCAAAATCTAAGTGATTCGTTGGCTCATCCAGAAGTAAAAGCGGATTTTTTTGTAATAACACTTGGCCTAAAGCCACGCGCGTTTTTTCGCCGCCTGAAAGCACTTTGATTTTTTTATAAATGCTATCGCCAGAAAATAACAAAGAGCCTGCCATATTTAAAATGTCTTGAGCCATATTGTCTTTATGAGCTTTTCGTTGAAGCGCATCTAAGACCGTATCGTTATCTAATAAATCATCGGCTAAGTGCTGGGCAAAGTAAGAATGGCGCACTTGATGGCCCCATTTAAGTTCGCCTGTGATTAACGGAATTTTTTCAGCGATAGATTTTAATAACGTCGATTTACCGGCACCGTTATAACCAACAATACCAATTTTTTGGCCGCGCTCGATCGTGACGTTCACATTTTTAAGAATAACTTTGTCTGCGCTATAACCAAGGTTGGCATTTGTCAGAGATAAAATTTCTTTTCCGGTCGGTGTAGCCATCGGTAGGTTGATAATCGCCCGCGGAGGTAATTTCTTGATTTCGACTTGTTCTAAGCGGTCTAAACTTTTCAAACGACTTTGCGCTTGTTTGGCTTTGGTGGCTTTAGCTCTGAATTTATCGACGAAATCTTGAATTTGCTTACGTTTGTTTTCGATCTGCACAGCTTTAGCTTCTAATAAACGTTTGAGTTCAGCCTTTTGCTCGAAGTAATCATCAATGTGACCCGGAAATTTCACGATATCACCAGCTTCGACCTCTAAAGTGTATTCAGTAGTGCGCCGTAAAAATTCACGGTCATGCGAGATCAATAAAAATGCCTGTTTATGATTTTGCAGGAAGTTTTCTAAAGTTAGAATGCTTTCTAAATCTAAAAAGTTGGTCGGCTCATCCAAAAGCATGATGTCTGGCTCAAGACCAATCAAGTAAAGAAGCTTCATGCGCATACGATAGCCGCCTGAAAGCTGTGTCAATTTTCCGGCAAAGTGAGCCTCTTGTAAGCCAAGCCCAAGGCCGATTTGCTTTAATTCCCAAATGGGCTTGATGCAATTGTCTTTAAGGTAGTCTTCAGAGTTCACATCGACTGTCCAATCGGACTCTTGTTCGAGGTAACCGATGCGTAAACCATTAGCTTTTGTGACTTCACCGTTATCTAAATGCTCTATACCCACGATAATTTTGAATAGAGTGGATTTGCCAGCTCCATTGGGGCCGATCACGCCAACGTGTTCGCCTTGATTAATGGAAAAGCCGGCATCATCAAAAAGGATTTTTGAGCCGTATTGCTTAGATGCATTGTAGAGTTGAAGCAGATTCATTTCTGTGCCACATTACTAGAGTTTTCATAATGTTTAAAGGGGAGATTTTAATGAAAAAGGTATTTTTAGCCGCATTGTTATTACCGTTAATCGCACAAGCTGCCGACAACTTCATTTTCTGTACAGAAGGAAGTCCATCGTCTTTTAATCCACAAATCGTGACTGATGGAACAAGCATGAACGCTTCTTCACAAGCGGTTTTCAATCGTTTAGTTGAGTTTAAACCAGGCACAACTGAAGTTATGCCAAGTTTAGCTGAATCTTGGACGATTTCAAAAGATCGCAAAACTTACACTTTCAAATTACGTAAAGGTGTAAAATTTCACTCTAATGCTTTTTTCACACCAACGCGTGATTTCAATGCAAACGATGTTGTTTACACTTTTAAAACTCAGTTAGATCCAAAACATCCGTTATCAATTCCAGCAGCTTCTTACGATTATTTCAAAGCTATGGAATTAGATGCTTTAATTGCTGATGTTAAAAAAACTGACGACTACACAGTTGTTTTTGAATTAAAACGTCCTGAATCTCCATTCATCGCGAATTTAGGAATGGATTTCGCTTCTGTGCTTTCTGAAGAGTACGCGCAATCTTTAATTAAATCTGGCAAAGGTTTAAAAACTTTAGAAACAGCTCCGGTTGGAACTGGTCCATTTGTTTTCAAATCTTACCAAAAAGATTCAACAATCAAGTACACAGCTAATCCAACTTACTGGAAAGGCAAACCGAAAATCGAAAATTTAATTTTCGTAATCGTTGCTGATTCAACAGTACGTACACAAAAAATGAAATCTGGCGAATGTCACATCATGAGTGAAGTGCAACCGCAAGATATCGAAGCGCTATCTAAAAACCCTGCGGTTAAAATTCAAAACGCAGCTGGTCTTAACGTGTCTTACATCGCGTTTAACACTGAGAAAAAACCTTTCGACAACTTAAAAGTTCGTGAAGCAATTTCTTTAGCTTTAAATAAAAAGTCTTACCTTGATGTGATTTACAAAGCGCAAGGCTTAGCCGCAAAAAATCCAATCCCACCGACAATGTGGTCTTATAATAACAAAACAGCTGATTCAACTTACGATGTTGAAAAAGCGAAAAAGTTATTAGCTGAAGCTGGTTTAAAAGATGGTTTCGAAACTGAACTATGGACAATGCCAGTAGCTCGCCCTTACTTACCGAACGGTAAAAAATTAGGTGAGTTAGTTCAGGCTGACTTAGCTAAAATCGGTGTAAAAGTTAAATTAGTTACTTTTGACTGGCCCACATACTTAGAGAAATCTAAAAAAGGTGACCACGCGATGATCCAATTCGGTTGGACTGGCGATAACGGTGACCCGGATAATTTCATGAATGTTATGTTGGGCTGTGCTGCCGTTAAAGCAGGTTCTAATTATGCTCGTTGGTGCCATAAAGAATTCGACAACTTATTACAACAAGCTAAAGAAGAATCAGCTGTTGCAAAACGTACTTCACTTTACATGAAGGCACAGGAAATTTTCTCTAAAGAAAAACCATGGTACCCAGTAGCTCACTCAAAACAAAACAAAGTGATGTCGTCTAAAGTACAAGGCTACAAAATTAGTCCACTTGGTAACGAAAACTTTGAAGCGGTTTCATTGTCGAAATAATGGCGATACTTAAAGGTCTTTTAAAAGTTATTGGTTATTTTCTTTTTATCAGCTTGATGAGTTTTTCAATCATCAGGCTGATTCCCGGAGATCCCGCTCTACACATTATTGGTGAGCGCGGAGCCAGCGAAGAACGTGTAGCTGAAATCAGAAAAAATTTGGGACTGGATCAACCATTACCAATTCAGTTTTTGAAATTTTCAGCTAACGCTTTAGTTGGTAATTTCGGCGAATCTACCGTTTCTAAACAACCCGTACTTAGTGAATTTAAAGTTTTATGGCCAGCGACGGTTGAATTAGCCTTCGTAGCTTTGCTTTGGTCTTCTCTTGTCGGTCTTGGTTTAGGAATGTTAGCGGCCGTGAAAAGAAATTCTTTCTGGGATTACGGCGCAGTTAGTTTATCGACATTGGGTTTTGCGATGCCGATTTTTTGGTGGGGCTTAATCGTTATTTTCTTTTTCTCGGTTAAACTTGGCGTCTTTCCGGTTTCTGGCCGTATTGATGTGATGTTTGATGTTCCTTATAAGACAGGTTTTTATTTTCTCGACACTTTATTATCAGGGCAATGGGATGCGTTCGTATCAGCGTGTAAATACGTTGTATTACCAGCATTCGTACTAGGAACTGTTCCACTAGCGTTAATCGTTCGCGTAAGCCGTGCATCGATTATCGATGTGGCTGAAGAAGATTACGTGCGCACAGCAAGATCTAAAGGCCTTCCGTACAAGCAGATTTTATTTAAACATATTTTTAAAAATGCACTGCCACAGATTTTAACTTCAATCGGATTAGCAATGGGTCAGCTGTTAACTGGCGCGATCTTAACTGAAACGTTATTTTCATGGCCGGGCATGGGGCGCTGGATTATTAAATCCATCGAAGCCCGTGATTACCCAGTGGTACAAGCAGGTGTGTTCTATTCAATGCTCATAGTTATTATCGTAAATTGGATCACGGATGAATCGGTGAAAATTGTAAGTCCTAAAATGCGCGATCAACAAAGGGGTGGCTAATGGCAGTCACTGCTACACAGAAATTATTCAGAAACAAAAACGTACTTTATGGGACTATTTTGTTCGCGTTTTTCGTTTTGGTTTTTATTGTTTCTTTTTTCTGGACCCCATTTGCTTATAACGAAGTGTTTGATGGCATGGCTTTACAACCTGTCGGCGGAAAATTCTTTTTAGGCACAGATGATTTAGGTCGTGATTTGCTTTCACGCTTAATGGTTGGCGCCCAGTTTTCTTTAGGTATTGGTTTAGTCGTCGGCGGAATCGCCGTTGTGCTTGGCGCCGGCATGGGATTATTTGCGGCTTATTATGGTAAGCGTGTAGACCAAGTTTTAAATCAATCCATGAATGCGTTACAAGCGATGCCAAGCTTACTTTTAGCTTTATTCGTAGTTGCGATCTTAGGGCCAAGTGTAACGAATACGATTATTTCAGTAACACTAGTTTCTATTCCTACGATGTTTCGTTTGGTGCGATCTCAAGCCCAGGTTGAAATGGCTAAAGAATACATCCAATCGGCGAAAGCCTTGGGTGCAGGTGATGCTCGAATCATGTTACGCCATTTGTTGCCAAACTGTGTAACACCGATCTTGGTACAATCAGCGGTTTGTTGTTCTGAGGCGATTTTAAATACGGCCGCTTTAGGCTTTTTAGGTTTAGGAATTCCAGCACCGTACCCTGAATGGGGCACAATGCTTGCGGATTCTAAAAACTTAATGGAGACAGCTCCGCACTTGATGTGGATTCCTGGACTTTGTTTGTTATTGTTGATTCTATCGACGCAATTAATTAGCGATGGTTTAAGAGATCATTTAAGCTAATTCAATGAATATGCCCGCGGTATTTTTAGATCACAGAAAACGAAATTTAATTCTATGGCTAACGGATATGACGATGGCCATAGTTTCTTATTTTTACGTGACCGATCCATTTTATTTTCAAAGTGTGATGGATAGGATTGATTTTGCCACTCTGCGCCCGGATATGGATCCTGAGATGTTTCAATCACCAGTATTTTTCGAATTTATGTTTCAGGTGATGTCGGTTGTATCAGTTCTTACGATTGGGATTATTGCGCTATTTCACACCTTGGCTTTTTATCGCTGCTACCTTCGTAAACCTGTGGCGATTGCTTACGTGAAAATTTATTCGTTCTTAGCGGCTGTTTCGTTGTTATTATGGTTCATCTATAACGTTGAATTAAAGAATATTTTAATTTTAGTTCCTGCAACGATTTACACTTTGGTGTTCTTGGCTGAAAGGCAAAAGCTATCAGCGCTTTCTATTTTTAATTCAGTTTCTAACGAGAAATCAGAGCCATAAACTGCACACCTAAAAAGTACAGACCGTTTTTTTCAAGTGTGTGCACTGAATACCCGGCCATTTTTACGAAGTCTGATTTATCATTCGGGTAGATCAAGGCGATCTGTCTTTTCGGTGCGACGGTTTTTTCAGTGCGTAAAAGGCATCCCATTTGCGAATAATCTACGAAATACGCTTTGATTAAGCGCGAATCAGTTTCAATAAGACAAAATGTATTCGAAGGGTAACGTGAAAACTGACGTAAATTATTAGGCATACGGTTTAACAAAGCAAAGACTGTGCTTGATCTATATCACCGTGGTGCGTTTGGGTTCTTAAAGTAGCTACAAGTTCGACAGCTGTGTGTAATGTTAGACGATAGCCCAGACACAGCAGTCTTAAGTACAGAAGCACAGGGGTCTAGTATCATATTTAATAAGCTAAATTTATTATGGTGTAATGAGAAAAATATTACTAATTTCAATGACTTTTGTGCTTGGCCTAGTTTGGTTCTTATCAGCAAGTGGGCAGGAAAAAGATCGTCCCATCGAATATGTATTAAACGCTGATCAACGTTGGATCGAGGATTTCGAATCTTCTGCACTACGTTCAGGTTACAAAGTTTATAAATTAGAAAAAGATCCCCGCATTGTTCTGACTTTAGGGATTGAAACTGTCAGCATGAAAGCTGAATTTTCAAAAGCAGAAATCAACGCTTACGCTAATAAATTGATGGATGCAAAAAACTTCATTGATGATGCTTTTAATACGCCGTTAGCGAAGTTAACTAAAGCAAGCACCTGTAACAAAGACGGCGTTCCTTGTTTAAGTCTTGAGATGGAAAAAGATTTTAAAGCAGGCACATTCAAATTGATTGATAAATATTTTATGGCTGATGACCGTACAGTACTAGCAACGATCAAATGGCCAAAGTCTGCTGATTCAAATGTCATCAAAGCGGCCTATAACGATTATCAGAATATCCAGATCGTGAAGGTTAAATAATATGGCCTTCTTAAAAAACTTAATAAAAATCAGTGTTTTCAGTTTTTTAATTTTTGCCGGTTTGCAAGCGAACGCGGCCGACAAATGTGCTGGCGCTGATAAAGCAAAATATTTAAAGGCGGGAAGTTTTGAGTCTGCTCCTGGCCAAAGAATTATTCGCTTCAAACAATTAAGAGATGATTTAAAGGGTGCCTTAGAAAAAGGTGAAGCCGATCGTTCGCAATGTTTATATGATCTTTATGATAAATCGGCGCAGGACGAAGCCGGATTTTGGCAAGCCAAAGCGGCGGCTGAAGGTTGCGATTTAGAAAATCCAAAAGAGTGTCCGGATCCAGAGACGCCGCGCAGTTTAAAATTTTTAGAGAACATCCATAAAGAACTAGAAGCTGATTTAAAAGAAGACATCGCAAAAATTCCAGCAACAGAAGCAGCAGCAGCGGCTGAATGTAATGATTGCGAAGTGAATTCAGACTTAGAAGATCAAGCAGCTCTTGCCGATTACTTAAAGCACGATCAATGTTGCGGATCTAAGGATGCTAAAACGGATGGAGAAATGGGCGTTGTGCGCGAACGTTACGCTGGTATTTCTTATAATCAATGTTTAGCTAAAACAGATAAGAATGCTAAAGCGAGCGGACTGCAAACGGCAGGCTCTTGTATTGCTGGTTTAGTGATGAGCGTATTTAAAGGTATGTTTGATGGCGTAGTTGGCTTTTTCAAATTGCCTGGAGAACTTATCGCAGCCCGTGCTCAAATTTGGGCGATTATCACAGATTCAGATGAACGTGCAAAATTCTTCGAGCACATTAAAAATTCGCTTTTAGAGTTCATCGGTGTTCAAAGTGGTGATTTAACAAACTGTTTAAATGCTGAAGCGAAAACGAAAATGTACTGCGAAAATGCTGGCGAAGTTATCGGTTTCTTAGCATCACCTGCGTTGATCGGAAATATTTTTAAAATCGCAAAACTTGGCGTTAAGGCTGCAGCTGCAGCCATGAAAACGAGCTTAGCATCGACTGCAAAAGGTGCAAGAATGCTAGCGAAAATGAGTAAGGTTGTGAAAGCGGCTGAAACTGTCGGCGGTAAAACTAAAGCCATCGCAAGTAAAGTCGGAAAAAGTGCTAAATTAGTCGGTATGACAGTGCAGACTTCAAGAATTGCAAAAACTATCGTGAAGTTAGGCTCGCCGTTTACTCGCGGGGCTGTGAGCGCTTACAAAACTCTCGCTCCAATAGCAAGAGTGGGTGGAAAAATTATTGCGTTACCAAGTAACATTACTAATAAGGCGATTATTGCCGGTTTCAATGCTGGCCAAAAAGTTGTTGCCAACATCGCAGCGAAAAAAGGGGCACAAGTTATTACAGCAAGTGCAGTAGCAGCTCCAGGTGTTGCAGGTGCTGTGGATGATGCGGCCGCTGCTGCTGGAAAAGCTACAACGGCTCCGCCAACAATGGCGCATGGTGCACCACTTGAACCAGTTACGCCGACTTCAATATCGGGTAAACCAACTACAATTCAAGTTGAAGCAAGATCATCAGGAGGAGATGCAGCTGGTGGAAATTCGAAAACTATCAGTTATCCAACTGGTTCAACTCCAGCTCCTGCAGCAGGTAATCCGTACGTGGGAACACCAGCTCGTAATTTAAGAGTGAACTTATCAGGTACAAACTCACAGCTTGCGCGTATTGAGCAGCAACTTGCGGCAAATCCAGCAGATGCAGCACTTCTGCAAAGACAAAGTGATCTGTTGGCTAAAAAATCATTGCTTGATGAAGCGTTAGCTCCGAAGCCCGCAGCACCTACTGCGGTAGATAAAGTTAAAGATGGTTCTATTAAATTATTTCAAGGCGCTCCGAAAGAAGTAGCGACAACACCGCAAGTAAAAGCTGCGGAAAGAAATATTCAAACGCGTTCAAAACGTGGCGGCGAAGCTCAGGCTAAAACTTACATCGCTGGCGAAAGAGAACGTTTGAATGGTTTACTTTCTAAGTACGACCAAGAATTAAATGCTGTTAAAGGTGAAGCTGCGGCAGCTCGCCCTGCGAAAGAAAAAGTAATTCAAGATAAAATGAGAGATGCTCGTCAGCGCTTAGATGCTCTAGAAAAAGCTGAAAGAAATCTTCAATACCGCCAATGGGAAGCTCAAGAAGCTGGATAGATTTTTAAGAGTTCTGCTATAGGGGCAAAATGAAACAATTAACTTTATTGATTATTATCATTTTGACCTCTTTGTTTACGAATACTTATGTATTCGCTAAAGAAAAATTAAAATACAGATATGAAGGCAATGATAAAATACTAAAATATAACGGAATTATCTTTCGTGCTGATAAATCTGTTTCTGACTTAGTTATTTTACGGTCGCATGCAATCATCGATGCGATGCTCGCAAATGATGAATATATGCGAAGACAGCTAACTGAAATGGATTTTCAGATTAATTTTACACCATCAGGTGGAAAAATAACGGATGTCGATAACTATGCTGAATTCAAAGGTAAAAAAGTAAAGTTTAAGACTTCACCATCGGGCAGCGGAAATTTTGAAGATCAGGTTGCTGGCCTAGCTGAATTTCATCAACTGATCGTTCCTGAAGATGATCTAGGCGGGATAGGTAAAGGGCGGATCATGGTGCATGAGTTCGCGCATGCTATTCATTTTTACATGCCCCAAGATGAACAACGACAAATTAGTAAAGCTTTTGAAAACGCCCGACGTAAGAGGCTGTATGCACCGAATTTATATATCAATGAGAATTCATTCGAGTATTGGGCCGAATCTACGACAGCTTGGTTTAATGTCCAATGGAAGTCTCGTTCAGATGGGATTAATACGCGCAAAGCTCTAGAGGACCACGATCCAGAGATTTCAAAAATATTAAAAAAAATCTATGGTGATTCAAAGTTTCCGTAAGGGCGCCAAAAATGCAAAAAGCTTCAGGTGGATAACCTGATTAAAAGTATTTAGTAATCTAGATTCTGTACGTTAATTCCTAGAAATAAAAAACCCACATTTTTTAGATGTGGGTTTTGAAGATGGAACGCTGCTCCCCAAAAAGGGACGGCCTACCTATAGAGTCATAGCTTTTTTTAGATTCGAATCGATTTTATCTAAGAATGGCTCTGTGTTCATGTACTTATCAGTAGGAACTTTATCGCCGTAGATGCAAACCGCTAAATCTTTTGTCATGAAACCAGCTTCAACTGTTTCAACACATACTTTTTCTAAAGTTTGTGCGAATTTAGCTAAAGGTGGATTGTTATCAAGTTTAGCTCTGTGCTCAAGACCACGAGTCCAAGCAAAGATTGATGCGATTGGATTTGTCGAAGTTGGTTTACCTTGTTGGTGCATACGGTAGTGACGAGTCACTGTTCCGTGAGCGGCTTCTGATTCCATTGTTTTACCATCTGGAGTGATTAATACAGAAGTCATTAAACCTAAAGAACCAAAACCTTGTGCAACAGTATCAGACTGAACGTCGCCATCGTAGTTCTTACAAGCCCATACGAAGTTACCGTTCCATTTAAGAGCTGAAGCCACCATGTCATCAATTAGGCGATGTTCATATGTGATACCAGCAGCATCAAATTGAGTTTTGAATTCAGTTTGGTAAATGTTTTCAAAAATATCTTTAAAACGACCATCATATTTTTTAAGGATCGTGTTTTTAGTTGATAAGTATAAAGGCCATTTTTTAGTTAATGCCTGGTTAAAGCAAGAGCGCGCAAAACCTGTGATTGATTCATCAGTGTTGTACATAGCCATTGCGATACCATCACCTTTGAAGTTGTAAACTTCGTGAGTGATCGTGTCGCCGCCACCTTCAGGTTGAAAAGTAATAGTTAATTTACCTTTACCTTTAGTTACGAAATCAGTTGCGCGGTATTGATCGCCGAATGCGTGACGACCGATGCAGATTGGCGCTGTCCAGTTAGGAACTAAACGAGGCACGTTTGCGCAAAGGATTGGTTCGCGAAACACTGTACCATCAAGGATGTTACGGATTGTTCCGTTTGGTGATTTCCACATTTGTTTTAATTTGAATTCAGTTACGCGTTGTTCATCAGGAGTGATTGTCGCGCACTTGATACCGACGTTGTACTTTTTGATCGCTTCAGCAGCGTCAACAGTGACTTGATCGTTAGTTTGGTCACGGTATTCCATGCCTAAGTCATAATATTTAATGTCGATATCTAGGTAAGGTAGGATTAATTTATCTTTGATAAATTTCCAGATGATTCTTGTCATTTCATCGCCATCTAGCTCAACCACTGGGTTAGCTACTTTGATCTTTTGCATGTGAACTCCTATTTAATTTTTAATGCGGGTTTTAATATAGGATTTCTTTCGCGTTTAGGCACGTCCTAATGCTATGTTCATAGAGTGAAAAAAGACACTCCTCTCATTAAGGTTTCAGGACTTCCAACTTTAGCGCAGGTTTCGCACCCCGAACGCCAATCTGTGGTGGTTTTTGACCGTATTTTGCTAAAAAACAAAGCTTTTAAAAAATGGATTGCCCAATTTGACCTCGCTCTGCCAGTTCAAGCCGGGGAGTCGTTAAAAACTGTGCAACGTTACGCGCAGGTTTTGAATCAGCTACAAACTTGGCAAAAACAAAATCTGATTACCAAGAAGCTACAGTTTGTTGCGATCGGTGGCGGATCAGTTGGCGATTTCACCGGATTTCTGGCTTCGACTTATCAACGGGGCTGTCCGTTGGTGCAAATTCCTTCAACGTGGCTTGCAGCTGTAGATTCAGCCCATGGTGGTAAGAACGGTTTAAATTTAAACCACACAAAAAATCAAATCGGAACTATATACCCAGCCGATAAAATTATTTTATCTAAAGAATTATTGCTGAATCAGCCCGAAGATCGTTTAACTGAAGCTTTCGGCGAGATTATTAAAATCTGTCTGATCAATCAGCCAAAACTTTATAATCAAATTCAATTCACTGAAAAATTTGTCTGGAATAACTTAGAAAAATTTATTTCAGCAAAAATGCAGGTTGTACATAAAGACCCTTTTGAAAAAACAGGCTACCGTCATATTTTAAATTTAGGTCATACTATGGGGCATGTGTATGAATCAGCTCTGGGCTTATCGCATGGTAAAGCCGTTTTAATGGGAATGATTTTTTCTGCGCGCTGGAGTTTTCACCTTGGCAAGCTTTCGCAAAAGAACTTTATTCAATTAGCTCAGTTAATTACCGATATGCCTCACGGCGAATTGGATTTTGCAAAAGCGCATAAGATTTCAAAACAAAAAATCGAAAGTGCGCTTCGTCAGGATAAAAAATCCGTAGCTGCAAAAGAAAAATCATTACGTTTTATCTTTATTAAAAAACCAGGTGATGTGTTCGTGGCTGAAAAGAAAGTCAGCGATATCGTTGCTGAATTTGAACGCCAAAGGTTTCACGTATGAGTTTTTCATTTACTGGAAGCTTAGACATTTCAAAATCCTGGATGAATCGGGCACTTATTCTTAGATCATACCAGCCAGAATTAGAAATTATCGGAAGCTCTAAGGCTGATGATGTTCAGCTTCTGGAGAAATGCCTAGCCGACCTTAAAGAAGGTAAAAAAGAATTCTACGTTGGCTTTGGTGGCACGACGTTTCGCTTTTTTGCTTTACGCGCATCACGTGAAATCGGCTATTTCGTTATTCATGGTGAAAAGAAATTATTTTCACGTCCACAAGATGAGTTAATCAAAATTTTAAAGCAAGTTGGCGTTACAGCCACTTTTAATACTGATAAAACTGAGTTTCATATTGAAAGCAAGGGCTGGCGCTCAGACGAAGACTGTTTAGCCCTGTCTGTTGATTCAAGTGAATCAAGCCAGTTTCTAACTTCGGTGCTATTAAATTCAGTGCATTTGCCGTTTGATTTACAAATTGAAACGTCAAAAGTAACTTCAGAAAGTTATTTTAATTACACGCAAAGAATGATGGCCAGTTACGGTTTTGCGATTGATGATTTATTTATTTCTAGATCGCAAAAACTTCGGCCGCAAACGATTCAAGGCGAAGTGGATGTCAGTTCATTTGCAAGCCTTGCCGCAGCTGCAGTCTTAGGTGGAAAAGTTCATTTAACTAACTGGAATAAGTTTTCAGTGCAACCTGATATGGAATTTGTCGCTTTTTTTAAACGCATGGCGATCAAATTTATCACTGAAGAAAATAATTTTTATATTTCTGAACAAAGACAATGGTCATCGTTAAAAGCAAATTTTGAACGCTGTCCAGATTTATTTCCGGTGATGGCGGTGTTATGCGCTTTCGCTGAAGGCAGCAGTCATTTATTTGGGGCGCATCAGTTAGTGCATAAAGAATCAAACCGCTTAGAAAAAACTTTTGAATTATTACAGCGCTGTGGTTTTGCAGTTGAGAAACTGGAAGACGGTTTAAAGATTCATGGCAATCCCGTCGCTAAGTACCGGCACAAAGATTTAATTCAATTTAATCCAGATCATGATCACCGTATGGCTTTTGCCGCAAGACTTCTGCAGTTAAAAGGTTTTCCAGTGCAGATCACTGATCCTGATGTGATTAACAAGAGTTATCCGCAGTTTTACCAACATACGGGATTAGAAGTATGAAGAGAATCCTCATCGGCCACCGCGGCGTGGGTAAATCATCATTGTTAGAACGACATGAAGAGTATTTTCCAGAAACTCCATGCAAAGATTTAGATGCCGTCATCACTGAAAAAGAAAACCAAGCGGTGAGCGATATTTTTAGTTCTCGCGGTGAAGCGGCTTTTCGCGAGTTAGAAAAAAAATATTTTCTTGAATTGATCACGAGCCCAAATTACTGCATTTCTGTTGGTGCAGGTTTTAATACAGAACTATTGCCTGCAGATGCAGAAATTGTTTATGTCAGCCGTAGAACTGATTCTGATGGCCGTATTTTTTTAAATCGTCCACGTCTTAACCCAGAAGTCTCAGCTTTAGCCGAATCTATTCAGCGCTATCAGGCCCGCGAGCCCGGCTTTAGGAAAGTGGCGTCATGGGTTTATCATTTGCCTGAAGGTTTATGCGAAAGTGATGAATTTGAAGAAGCGATTTTTAAAAAAGATTTTAAAATCGAGCATGCTTATTACACGCTAGCTAACGAGCAAGAAATCAAACTTTGGCCTAATTTAGATAAATTTGAATTACGCACGGATGTTTTTAAAATTGAAGATATTAAACGCATCACTGAAAGTTACACAGATAAACGCTTTATAGTTTCAGTCAGATCACAAATTACGGCTTTAGAGCTTCGTGGCTTAAAAGTAGATTGGGCCCTTGAGTGCGGGCCAATACCAGCAAATGTAAATGCACAGATTATTTCACTTCATGAAGGTGATTTTGTTCAGGCGCTGACTTTGATGCAGCAACAGCCTGAAGGTAAACATTTAAAATTTTGTCCGGTCATCAACTCTTGGGATGAATTAATCATTGGTTATCAATGGCAACAAGATGATCCTAAAAATCGCAGTTTTTTGCCACGTTCGCCTGAAGGTGTAAAAAGCCGTTGGCGTTGGTTCAGAAATCTATCTTGGACAAAACAAAAGATTAATTTTGTTCAAGGTTTAAAAGACTTTGATGATCAGCCAAGTATTTATGAATATTTATTAAGTCAGAATCCGAATAAACATTTTGGCGCAGTTCTGGGTGATCCAATTCATCATTCACGAACGCCGGCGACCCAAGGCCCGAACATGCAAGATTACGGAATGATTTTAGCCGTGCCATTAAGTGAAGAAGATTTCACGCAAGGAATTTCATTCTTGCAAGAGCTGGGTTTACAATTTGCAGCCGTCACTTCACCGTTAAAATTAAAAGCCGCAGAGTTAATTGGCGCCAGCCAAACTGATATGGGCATTAATTCACTCTATTTTCAACATTTACACTGGGCAGGAATCTCAAGTGATGCCGATGGTTTTGAAACCATGGTTGAAGAATCTGATATTCCTGATTTGAAAAAATTAAATATCGCCATCTGGGGTGGTGGTGGTGTGATCAGTGCTTTAAAAGAAGTGCTGCCGCAAGCCGTAGAATATTCAGCGCGCACAGGTGAGCGCCGTGATCAAAAAAATGATCCTGCATTTGTACCGGATGTTGTTGTCTGGGCAGCGCCTAGAGCTGATGGTGTGCAATTACCGCCGAAAGATTGGCAGCCGAAATATATTTTAGATTTAAATTATGTCGAAAATTCAATGGGACTTGAATATGCACAACGGGAATCAAAAGCTGTGTATTTTTCAGGTTTAGAAATGTTTTATGCCCAAGCGAAAAAACAATTTAAGTTTTGGGCTAAATACTTAATGGCGGAAGGGTAAACTTTCAATGTCTGCAAATACTTTTGGTCAGCGTTTTCAAATGATGTCTTTTGGCGAAAGCCACGGTTCAGCTTACGGTGTAGTCATTGATGGCATGCCTGCAGGGGTCAAATACGACGAAGCCTTGTTATTAAAAAACTTAAGCCGTCGTAAACCAGGTTCTAGCGCTTTTGTAACAGCTAGAAATGAATCAGACCAGCCAGAAATCTTAAGCGGATTTTTTGAAGGTCAATCACTAGGAACCCCGATTGCTGTTGTGGTCAGAAACGAAAATCAAAAATCAGCTGATTACGATAAAATTCAAAACGAAGCGCGCATCGGCCATGCTGACGACACGTGGAAAAACAAATTCGGTCATAGCGATCATCGCGGTGGCGGAAGATCTTCAGGCCGTGAAACATTAAACCGTGTGATCGCGGGAAGTTTTGCGCAAATGCTGATGACTCAAGTGTCTGCAAATATTCAAGTGATGGCTTACGCAAAAAAAATCGGAAACATTGATATCAAAGAAGCTTCAGCCGAATTACCCAAAGATATTCAAACGATGTTAGAAAAAGCAAAAACCGAAGGTGAAAGTTACGGCGGCGTTGTTGAATGCCGCATCTCTCAGGCGCCGGCTAATTTAGGCCAACCTGTATTTCATAAATTCAAAGCAGACCTTGCTCAAAGCATGATGTCATTAGGAGCAACGACGGGTTTTGAATTAGGAGCCGGTTTTGAAGGTTTAGCTCTTAAAGGCACTGAGTTTCATGAAAAAATGCTTTCGCAAAATTACGGCGGCATTCGTGGTGGTATCACTACCGGTGAAGACATTGTTTTCAGAGTAGGATTTAAACCGACATCATCAATTAAAGATGTGGCTAAAAAAGGCCGTCATGATCCGTGTATTATTCCGCGTGCGATTCCGGTGATTGAAGCCATCTGTTGGCATTTACTAGCAGATCACTGGTTGTGGAGTCGTACCGACCGCGCCTAGCCAGCCGCGTATAGTGTCGATGTGTAAAAGACTCAGACAATCTAAAGATTCATAAGCTTTTTATGAGCTTTAGGGCGGCCTAAAAATCGCTATCAAACAGGATATGAAAACCCTGACAGCCTTAGTTTTATTAATCTCTGCAACCATCGCTACCAAAGCCATGGCTTACGATCAGGCAAAGGCTATCAAAAATTGCGAAATTATCTATAAAACTTATAATGCCTGCGGCAAAGAAATCTCTGTTAAAGGCGAATCTTTTTACTTTCCAAAAACTAATGCTTACGTTCGTTGTACCGATGGCCAAGACCTAACTTTTTATCCACGCATGAACAACATGGATATCGCTTCGATTTTGATGGTGCCGTATCAAACGGGTGAAATTTCATTACCTGAAAAAAGACAAAATAATGATCCTGGCCGTTTACGGTCAGAAGATTTATTAAAAACAGTTTTTGGTGATAGCGAAGACGCAGTTAGAAATAATTTAGTTCCAATTACTTTCTTAGGCCATAAAATGAAGTTTCAAAAAAAGCTGGGCGCAGCTAAGGCGTTACAAAAAGTTTCTGATGAAATCGAATTAGCGATGCAATCTGATTCTACAATCAGTGAATTCTTAAAAGATTTCTTATCTAAAAAAGTAAAACCTGGAACTTTCAATTGGCGTTTAATCGCCGGTACAAACCGTTTATCAACACATTCATTCGGTGTATCGATTGATCTGGTTGTTCCGCAAATCAAAGCCCAGTACTGGTTATGGGATGAAAAAGCGCGTAATCCTGAATTAGCTAAACAGGGTGAAGTAGCTTATGAAAACATTCATTATATTTCACACAAGACTCCGGTGTTTCACCCAACAGTCGTTGCGATCTTTGAACGCAACGGATTTATTTGGGGCGGAAAATGGAATCACTACGATACGATGCACTTTGAATATCGCCCAGAGTATTACCCCAATTATAAAATTAACTGTCAGTAACTACTTAACAGTACCCTTGTAGATGTAAGCAATGCCGAAGCTAACTGAGGTGTAAGACATTTCAGAGAAGCTGCCAGATTTTATCATTAAATCAATGAACTGCTCTTTACATGGAAATGCCGCTGATGATTTTTGTAAGTACTCATAAGCATCAGCCTGGCCTGTGACTAAGCCGCCGATTTTAGGTAATACTTTTTCTGAATAGAAATTATATAAGCCAGAAACAATTGGAAAATCCATTTGTCCGAATTCAAGAACCATAACCTGGCCACCAGGTTTAACCACGCGGGCTAACTCTTGTAAGGCTTTTACAGGATCATTAACGTTACGAATGCCGAATGAAATTGAAGAGACATCAAATTTTTTATCTTCGAATTGCAATTTTGTGACATCGGCTAATTCAAAATGAATATCAAGATTTTGGGCTTTAGCTTTTGCCGGAGCTGGATCTAACATTTCTTTGCAGAAATCAGTTCCAACAACTTCACCAGTTGAGCCAACTGTTTTTTTAAATTCAATCGCTAGATCACCTGTGCCAGTGGCGCAGTCTAAAACTTTCATTCCCGGTTTAGCGCCACTTAAAGCAACTAATTTTTTTCTCCATAAGTGGTGGATGCCTACTGATAAAACTGAATTCGCTTTATCGTATTTAGCGGCCACTTTGGAAAACATTGAGCGGATTTTTTCTGGGTCGGGAGATTGACGAGTTTGGTTTTGCATAAAGTTCTAAGCCCTTTGTAAACGACGATCAAACGCCGCAAGTACGCGCTCTAATTGCTTCATCGTTGTATCAAAAGTCTCAAGCGTTAGAGCTTGAGGACCATCGGATAAAGCTTCTTTAGGATTTGGATGAGATTCAATAATTAAACCATCAGCGCCTGCTGCCGCAGAAGCGTAGCAAAGCTGTGGAATCATATCGGCGATGCCAACAGCGTGTGAAGGATCAACGATAACAGGTAATTGTGTATGTTTTTTTGCATACACAACAGCGTTAAGATCTAACGTATTACGAGTTGCTGTTTCAAAAGTACGAATGCCGCGTTCGCATAAAATAACGTTTTCATTGCCACCAGAAATTACGTAATCCGCGGCTTTGATCCATTCGTCGATAAAGGCCGAAAAACCACGTTTTAATAAAACTGGTTTTGGTTGGCGGCCTAATTCTTTTAATAATGAATAGTTGTGCATATTGCGCGCGCCAACTTGGTAACCGTCAACAAGATGGGCGATCTCTTCGATTTGACGAATATCAGTAACTTCAGAAACTAAGCCAAGGCCTGTAGCAGCTTTTACTTTTTTAATAATATCAAAAGCTTCAGTGCCTAAACCCTGAAAAGCTTTTGCCGAGGTACGCATTTTCCAGATACCGCCACGTAACATGCAGGCGCCAGAATTTTTAACAGCAAGAGCGGTCTTCATGAATTGTTGTTCTGACTCAATAGAACATGGGCCTGCGATTACAGTAAATTGCGGACCACCGATTTGAATATTACCAACTTGTACGACCATGAATGCCTTTGCTATGCTAATGCCAGTGTGGATATGGACCTTAACATAAACGATTTAACTAGTTCAAACTTTTTAACTGCTGGAGGCCTACTTCAGACAGGCTTAGATCAATTTATATTGCTTCTGGGAGCGAGAAAGCCTGTTTTTGATGCTAGGGCAGGCGATTCCCATCAGCTTTTCGTTTACAACCCACAATTTTGGGATTTTTTACAGGCGGACTCACAGCCAAATAAGGGTCTTTTTCGCGTTGAAAAAACTCTCAAAATCACTCGCGAAGAGCTTAAAAATTACTTAGAAAAATTTGTTTTAGCAAAAGCATCGGCCTTGGCGTTAGTTGATAATCATCAAAGTGATTTTGAAACGCAATTTGCGTGGTCACAAAAAAAATTCCGAGAAAAATTATTACAGAAAACTGTTCCGGCTACTAAATTTGAATTTTCAATTAAAGAAAAATTTAATTTTGCTTACCATTTGTTTTTATCGTTACAAAAAAATCGTCCGGGATTTATTTATGGTTTGTGGGATGAAGCGGGTGGATTTTTAGGTTTAACTCCTGAAACATTAGCTGCTTGGGATGGGAAAAAACTTTCAACGATGGCTCTTGCCGGAACTTGGAGTAACGATCAGTCTTTTGATCATGTCTCTGATGTGGATATGAAAACGCGAGAAGAGCATGAGTTTGTTATTAATGATATTCGTGAGCGCTTAGGTCAAATCTCGGTCGGAAACACTGAAATTCTGACGCTTCCAACCTTAAGCCATTTAAAAACTGAAATTGCGCAAGAGTGTTTATCGCAAGCTGAATTTATTTCTTCAGTTGAAAAATTGCATCCAACTGCTGCGTTAGGAATTTATCCGCGTAAACCCGAATTAGCCCACGAATTCTCAAAGTTTAACGTGCAACAGCAGCGCGGATTTTTTGGAGCACCCTTTGGCGTGATTGGTAAAAATTTTGCTCATGTGGTGGTAGGCATTCGTGGTCTTATCTGGACTGCAAATCGAGTAAATTTACATGTGGGTTGCGGCGTAACTGCGCAAAGTGATCAATCTAGCGAATGGCAAGAGCTACAGACGAAAAAGAAGGCTATATGCGAAGCTTTTTCGTTGCAGATTTTATAAAATCAAGTTGAATAGAATTGTCTATGACAAATGCCGAATTGGTTTCTCATTTTTATCAGATTTTAATTAATCTCGAGGTCTCAGAGGTTATCGTTTGTGCTGGTGCTCGCAACGCTCCTTTAGTCGTTGGGCTTGAAAGCCGTTCATTTAAAGTAAAATCATTTTTTGAAGAACGTTCTGCGGGGTTTTACGCTTTAGGTAAAATCAAAGCCAGCGGTAAACCTGTAGCGATTATGACAACCTCTGGAACTGCGGTGGCTGAATTATTACCAGCCGTGGTTGAAGCTTACTATCAAGGTTTGCCATTAATTGTTGTCAGTGCCGATCGTCCGAAAAATTATCGCGGTTCAGGGGCTCCGCAAGCTATTGATCAAGCGGGTATTTTTAATTCCTATGTGCACAAATGTTATGATTGGGACGTCAATCAAACAGATTTAAAAATAGAATTCGCTGCTAAAAAACCATTACATTTTAACTTATGTTTTGATGAGCCTTTAATTGATGGCGATTTTTCTATTATGACAAATAAATTTGTCGAAGTGAATAAGATCGAATCTTTTAAAGCAAAAGACTTTGACGCTAAATACGGCGAAGAAGCGAAATTATTTAAAAATCCATTGGTGATTTTAAGCCAACTTTCACTTGTTGAAAAAGAACAAGTGAAAGAGATTTTACAAAAGTATCAGATTTATCACTATGCCGAATCTCTTTCTGGACTGCTTGGTGATCCGGCATTAGCTTCGCTACAATTAAATAACTGCGAACCGTTGCTGGGTTCTTTTTTAGAAAAAGATCTATTTTCGTCAGTTATTCGCGTGGGCGGAGTGCCTACTTTACGTTTGTGGCGTGATCTAGAAAAAAAATACGCGCACGTTCCTGTATTATCGATTTCAGAATTGCCTTTTTCTGGTTTAGCCCGAAAGTCATTACAAACTGGTTTTGAAAATTTAGATGTCTTATTAAATGCAGCCGAATATCGTAAAATCGATTATACAGATTTAAATCAACAGATTCAGGCTAAAAAAGTTACGGCCCTGACTGAGTTCAGAAATTCAGAACAAAATTTTATTTTTTCTTTAAGCCAGCTTATTAAATTTCAGCCAGTTTATATCGGTAATTCATTGCCAATCCGCGAATGGGACCAGTTTTCGCAAGGCGCCTTTCCAGACACTTACGGTAACCGCGGCGCCAACGGGATAGACGGCCAGATTTCAACCTACTTAGGCTGGTCAAATCAGTTTAATATCTCTTGGGCCATCATTGGTGATCTAACGGCGATGTATGACCTTGCAGCTTTGGCAATTAATCGCGATGATAATAAGGCCTCGTGCAAATGTTTAGTGGTGATTAATAATCAAGGTGGGCAGATCTTTAAAAAGGTGTTTGGCCATCAAAAAGAGAGTGCAAAGTTTTTAAATCCTCATGATATTCAATTTCAGGGGTGGGCGCAGATGTTTGGGTGGAATTACCTTCAAATAGCTGATGTCGCAGATCTTAATCAAGTAGAACAACTGATCGCAAAAAAAGAACAGAAAAATTTTGTGATTGAAATACAAACAGACCAACAGCAATCGAATGCCGTTTGGAAATTTATGGAAGAAACATGCAAAACCGTCAAATATTAGCATTACATGGATTTTTAGGTAGAGGCCGCGACTGGTACAAGGTGCAAACATTAACTCCGCGCCACGAATGGATTACGCCAGAATTATTCGCTCCCAAATCACCAATTGGTGATATTGATTTAGCTTCGTTTAATGTTTTAGCTGACCGATTAGTTTCTTTTATACCAGAAAAAACACAACCGATTTTTGTGGGTTATTCACTAGGTGCACGCATCGGTTTATATCTTTTAGAACGCCATCCAGATCGCTTTAAAAAATTTATTTTCTTAAGTGCTCACCCAGGATTATCGAGTCCGGCTGAAAAACAAGCGCGCAAACTCAATGATTTAGAATGGAAAGACAAATTGGCGAATATGCCATGGGCTGATTTTTGGAATGAGTGGAATTCTCAAGACGTATTTAAACGTGATAATGACCGCGAACTTATGCGTGATGCCCGTGATGTTGATGTTAAAAAATTAGAGCTAGGTTTTACAACATTGTCATTAGCTGCCCAGGAAAACAAAGAAGCCGTACTTCAAAAGCACGCTAACAAAGTCATCTGGGCTGTAGGCGATCAGGATCAAAAATTCACTAGTTTTGCTGAGGATTTAAAACGAAAAAAAATCCTTTCAGGTTATGAAAGGATTTTTAATTCAGGACATCGTGTTCTTTTTGATCAGCCTTCCGCAGTGGCTGACTTAATTGATTCTATTAGTTAGCTTTGGCTACAGTGCCTTCATCAGCAACCGGCGTATTCACTTGCTCGATGGCTAAAGCGATCCAGTCAAGTTGACCAGCTACGCCTGTATAGATAGCGCCTTCGTTACAGTTACCCAGTAAGTTAGTACCACGGCTAGTAACACCAACTTGGATGTAAGAGCCGTCTTCTAATTTTAATAAAGCAGGCCCGCCTGAATCTCCGTGGCAAGCCCCCCTTAAATTTTGTTGATCAAATGAAATTTCTTTTTGGTCAGCTGTTACACCAGTGACAGCGATATTAGAAACTCTTCTTAATGTGCCAGATCCACGACCTGGAAGTTCGATCGTTGCTGGTTGGCCATTTTTACCGATAACTACTTTACCGTTTTTATCTTTAAGAACTTTGCGGATAACAGCGTTTGTGATGCCGTAGCCCGCTAAAGTTAATTTAGAACCTTTAACTAATTGTTTAATCGTTTCATCAGTAGGTAGCACAGCTAATTTGAAATCAGCAGGCGCTTCTTTTTCTAATTTAACAATCGCGATATCATTCCAAACTTTTGATTTATCATCAGTTGGAGCGAAATCTGGGTGAACCGCGCCGTTCGTAGCGTAGATCACTTGCTCTTCAGTCACTTTACGATCGTCTAACGAAAATAATACAGCGATACCTCGTAAGCCTTCGTCAGCAATACAATGAGCGGCTGTTAACACGATATCACGGGCAATAAGGCTGCCTGTGCATGTCGACGTGCCCATGTCGCTGATGATTTTTAATTGAACGATACCATTAGCTTTTTGAAAATTAGAGTCAGCTAAAAGACCGCCAAGGATATTTGAATTTTGGATTTCATTTGAGTTTAGATATGAAGGAGCAGCGCTTTGGCTTTGCGGTGCACATGATGTGAATAACGCGGTCGCCGTGATCGCTAGAACTGCAGCAGTCTTTTTCATCATTTCTTTTTTCATATCTTCCTCCTTGGAACGATTTACGAATTTAAGATCCTCCTGGATGCCCCTCATCCTAGAGGACCCAAATTCGTAGGTGCAATAAAACCCATTCTGGAACCAGAGTCACAACATTAAAGATTATGCTGTCTATAAGCTTTGTTTATGGTTTGGTGATGCCCCAAAATTTGAGCAAAAAAAATCCCTTCAAGGCTTATGAAGGGATTTTTTTATTTCGTGAAATCTGTGTGTTTAGATTTTTACTTCTTATTAATTTGCGCGACAGCTTTATTGATAAAGTCTTGATGGCCAAGTACGCCAGTGTAGATAACGCCTTCGTTGCAATTACCTAATTTGTTAGTGCCACGGCTAGTAACTCCAACTTGGATATCAGTGCCGTCTTGTAATTTAAGTAAAGCAGGCCCGCCTGAATCTCCGTGGCAAGCCCCCTTTAAATTTCTTTGATCTAATGAGATTTCTTTTTGATCAGATGTAAGGTGAGTTACAACCATATCAGAAACTAGTCTTAAGGTGCCAGAGCCTTCGCTCGGGAATTCAACCACTTGAGGTTGTCCGTTTTTATCAAGTACAGGTTTGCCGTTTTTATCTTTTTTGTAGTCGCGAACAATGGCATTAGTGATGCCGTAGCCAGCAAAAGTTAATTTTGAACCCACTAACAGCTGCTCAATAGTTTTAGCTGTTGGTAAAACAGCTAGTTTAAAATCAGCAGGAGCAGCAGCTGATAATTTAACGATCGCGATGTCATTCTGAATAGCTGTATCGTCGTCAACTTGAGGATTTTGAACGTAAGCTGGGTTGATAATCCAGTCTTTAGCTGCAATTGCAGTGGCTTTTACATTTGTTAAGTTAAAAAGCACATCTACTTTATCAGCTGATGTCTTACTAGACACACAGTGAGCCGCAGTTAAAACGATATCACGAGTGATAAGGCTGCCTGTGCAAATTGATTCTGAAAGAGTAATTGTCTTACCTAAAAATTTAAGAACTTTTTTTACTCTTAACTGAACGATACCGTGAGATTTTTGGTAATTAGAATCAGCTAATTGGCCACCCACTATATTTGAATTTTCAACTTCGTTACCAGAGTTTAGATATGATTGCGATGCGCTTTGAGATTGTGGCGCACATGATGCGAATAGTGCAGAAGCTGTTAAAGCTAATACTGCGGCAGTTTGTTTCATCATTTCTTTTTTCATATCTTTCCCCTTTGTGGAACTAAGTGCGCAATAAAACCCATTGTGGAACCAGAGTCACAACATTAAAAGCTATGGGGGCTATAAGAAATGCTTATACTCTGTCTGTAGCGGCTACCAGGGCGGCTTTGATGCCTGGTTCGCCGGCAGCGTGGCCTGCATCTTGGATAATTTCTAGGCGAGCTTCGGGCCAAGCCATATGGAGGTCCCAAGCGCTTCTTGCCGGGCAAACCACATCGTAGCGGCCTTGCACGATATCGCAGGGAATATACTTAATTTTTGCAATATTTTCCAAAATCCAGTTGTTGGTTTTGAAGAATGAATTATTGATAAAGTAATGGCACTCAATACGGGCGAATTGCAGAGCATAAGTAGGATCATCAAAATCATCGATGGCTTTTACATCCACGAATAATTTTGAAGTGGCAGCTTCCCATTTGCTCCATACCTTGGCTGCAGCTAAGCGCACATCTGCGTTTTCGTGAGTTAAACGTTTGTAATACGCTTTGACGAAATCACCGCGTTCATCAGCCGGGATGTGGTTATAATAACTTTCCCACACATCTGGGTAAATTTCTGAAGCGCCATGCTGGTAGAACCAGTGAATTTCAGAAGGACGACATAAGAAAATTCCGCGTAAAATTAAATGCTGAACTTTTTCTGGATGAGTGATCGCATAAGTTAGCGCTAAGGTTGAACCCCAGCTGCCACCGAACACCACCCATTTTTGGATGCCTAAGTGTTCACGAATTTTTTCAATGTCAGCAACTAGATCCCAAGTTGTGTTTTCTTTTAATTCAGCTGCGGGAGTCGATTTGCCAGCACCCCGTTGATCAAATAAAACGATACGAAATTTTTTCGGGTCAAAAAATCTGCGGTGGTCTTCATGAATACCGCCGCCGGGCCCGCCGTGTAAAAAGATAACCGGAATGCCTTCTGGGTTTCCGGCTTGTTCGACATACAACGTGTGGATGTCAGACACTTTGAACATTTCAGTCTTAAAGGCTTGGATTTCTGGGTAAAAACTCATAAAGGTATCTCCGTAATTATTTAAAATTTTCAATGAAAACGGCCGAGACGATAATCACAATCAATGCGATTAAAATATACTGGGTCATTTGGTTTTTGTTTGAGTTAGAAAACTTATCAAGCTGAGTTTTCGTGTAATAATCAACTAACGGCAGTCGGTGGGTCGCACACAACGTGAGATCAGTTGTCGTGTAATCGCATTTCGGGCAGTAAAGTTCGTTGTCTGGCAAGAAATGACCGTCTTCTTTTAAGGGGATGCCTAATTCGTGCAAATAACTTTTGATCAGTAATAGGGATTCTGAGTCCACTTCGATAAATAAAAATTCTCCCAGAGGTGTAACTGGGGTTTGGTGGCGTTCAAGATAAGTTTTATTGGCCACTTCGTCTTGATACTTTTTGACGAGATCCTGATCGATATCAATTTTATAATTGTGGCCTAAGGGATCAATTTTTGATTTGATCTGATTAATTTGTGGTTCTGAAAAAGGCCCAAGGCGAATGGTTTTTGCCATTGTTAACCTTTAAACGCAGCCGTTTTTTTTGCTATTGGAATAAAACTTTTATTGAAGGCAATTTCATTACAGCGGGCGAATTCTTTTAAACCAAAACCTTGATATTCTTGGGCGATCACATATTCATCCGTTAAAACTGAAGCAAACATTCCGGGATCATCAGAATTTAGTGTTAATGGAACTCCCGCATCGTAAAGTTTTTTTAGCGGATGATCTTTATAGCTGGCAAAAGCTTGAGTTAAATAATTGCTATGCGGGCAAACCTCTAAAGGAATATCTTTTTCGATAAGCATTTTCATCACATCAGGATAATGAATAGCTTGAACACCGTGACCGATACGTTCAGCACCTAAAATTTCGATAGAATCTTTGATCCAGTTGCCTGCATCAGGAGATGGTGATTCGCCCGAGTGAACGGTAATGTGAAGCCCTGCTTTTTTCGCGCGTTCAAAGTCTTTGGCAAATTTTCTTGGTTCTGAACCTGCTTCGTCATCTGCTAAATCTAAAGCGATGAAAGTGTCTTTATTTTCAATCGCAAAATCTGTGACTGAAGCTACTTTTTCTAAAGGTAAAATTCGCTGTAAAATACAAATTAAGCCAGTGGCGATTTGCATTTGTTTTTCTGCGCGGGTTAAGCCACGCACAAACGCTTGGTGAATTTTTTCATACGATAATGAACTGTGGCCATCAGCAATGAACGTCGGGGCATAGCGCATTTCGCAAATTCTTACGCCATCGTTAAACGCATCTTCACAGGCTTCAAAAGCTAAACGTTCTAAGATTTCTTCTGAAGCTAAAACTTTTTGCGCGATTAAAAATTTCGACAAAACAGCGTTTAAATCCTTCATCGGCTCAGTCACCAGAAAGTGAGAACGTTGCTGCGCTGAGTTTTTTGGAATTTCGATCTTTAAAGTTGTCGCAATTTCAAGCAAAGTGCTCCATCTCATTGAGCAATCCATATGGCGATGCAAGTCAATTTTCGGAAGTGAGCGGAGTTCTTGAATAGATAGTTTTGATGACATAAAAAAGATGTATGACACAAATTAAGCCTCTACAAGTCAAAACTCACTTAGCCAAACATTCTCAATCAAAACCGCAATTCTCTGTCGACGCAAAACTTGCTGACGGAAAAACAGTGGCTCTTGCTGATCCAAATGCGACCCGCGCTCTTGTTGCCTTAATGGACATGAATGCCGTGCTTGGCGGAGCAGCTTCACATTACGGCGGCCCTGCAGCTTTAGCTGAACTTTGGAGTGCGCTACACGGTTATGTTTTCGCTGAAGCGGATAAAAATAAACGTGACTGGTTTGATCTGTTTCACGTGATCAATGATGCCGGCCACTGTGAAAATGGGTTGTATGCTTTAAAAGCCAACTACAAAATGGCGGGTCTTGATTTAAATTCACTAAAAAAATTCCGTTCTATTGAATCTAATTTAACTGGCCACGGTGAAGCGCATTTATTTCCTGAAGGCGTGTACATGAGTAACGGTCCGTTAGGTTCAGCTTTTCCACAATCACAAGGATTAGCTTTAGCTGAAAAATTAGCTGGCACAAACCGCACGACGATTTGCACACTTTCGGATGGTGCAGCGATGGAAGGCGAAGCTAAAGAAGCCATGGCTGCCGTTGCAGGATTAGCGGCTAAAGGCAAAGCCGCTCCATTTGTATTAATTATTAGTGATAATAATACAAAATTATCTGGCCGTATTGATGCGGATGCGTTTTCAATGAACCCAACGTTTCAATCTTTAGAGGCTTTAGGTTGGAAATTAATTAAATTAGAAAAAGGTAATGATTTACAAGCTTGTTTAACAACCATTGAAGATGCTGTGGCTCTTGCGCAAAAAAATCCAAATCAGCCGGTGGCTATCTGGGCAAAAACTGTAAAAGGGATTGGAACTAAAAAAACTGCAGAATCTGCAAGTGGTGGTCATGGCTTTCCATGTAAATCGCCTTCTGAATTGCCAGCTTTCTTAGAAGAAATTTATGCCGGCGTTGCATACCCTGAAGTTTTTAAAACTTGGATGGCTGAATTAAACGAAACTGAAAAACAAATTAAAGCTAATGCTGTACCTGACACGGGTGAAAAAATCCAAAAAGGGATCGCTAAAGCGATGATCAATTGTTTTAAAAAAGGTTTACCGGTTATCTCGGTAACTTCAGATTTGCCAGGATCAACTGGTGTTGCTGATTTCAGAAAAGAATTTCCGGCAGCTTCTGTAGATGTGGGTGTTGCTGAAAGTAACATGGTTTCTACCGCTGCGGGTTTATCAAAACTTGGTTACATTCCGGTTGTTGATACTTTTGCACAATTTGGTGTAACTAAAGGTGCCTTGCCAATCACGATGGCGATGTTATCTGAAGCACCACTAATCGGTGTGTTTTCGCACACTGGTTTTCAAGATGCGGCAGACGGAGCGTCTCACCAGGCTTTAAGTTATATGTCGATGTTAGCGACGATTCCAGGAGTTGATTTATACAACTTATCAACAAGTGAAGAAGCAGATGCGATCATGACAGAAGTGATCGAGACTTTTGCTAAAACTGTTGAAGCTGGTAAAACTCCGCACACGAGCATTTTCTTTTTAGGCCGTGAAAATTTTCCGAAATCTTATTCGATAGAAACAAATAAATTAACTTACAAGGCTGCAGAACCACAAATCGTGCGTCAACATATGATTGGCGCTAAAAATACGATGATCATTACTTCTGGATCTTTAGTAGGCGAGGCTATTAAGGCTTCACAAGAGCTAGAGAAAAAAGGCGTTGGATCTATTGTTGTAAATTTAAATTCATTAAATCGTTTAAATGTTTCAACGTTAAAACCACTTGTGAAAAAATGTGAAGGCCGCATTGTTACTGTTGAAGATCACCAAGTGCTTTTAGGTTTAGGATCGTTCGTAAGCCATCAGTTGGTGCAATCAGGTGAATTTATCACGATGAAATCACTAGGTGTTCACGGTGAATTCGGACAATCTGCTTACAACGCGATTGATCTGTATCGTAAACACGGTATGGACAGCTCTGCGATCGCAAAGGCGGCCACTGAATTATTAGGTTAATAACGGGGCAGCTTGCCCTGTGGTTTAGATTCAAATTAAATACATGCGAGATCATTATGGTGCAGTGCTTGCACCAGAGTTTACTTCGAAAAATTAACATTCGGAGGTTCGCATGAATTCTTTAAAAAAAATCACATTAACAATCGCACTTTTATTTCTGGCAGGATGTGCAACAAGTTTAAAACCTGTTGAATTTGCTGCAGACGCTGATCCAAATAATGAGATCAATCGCTTAGAGCAAGATATCCGTTCTGCTCGCAGCGAGCAAACTGATATGGCCTCGCCGAAATCGTTTAAGATGGCTGAAAAATATTTAGCCGACGCTCAGAAAAGCCGTGCGAAAAATAATTCGTCTCACGATATCTTAAAAGAAGTTAGCTATGGAAGAGCTGCATTAAATCAGGCGCAAACGGCCCAAGACTTAACCGAAAATGAGTTCTCTGATATATCGCAGGCTCGTGATGCGGCCATTGCGGCAGGAGCTGCAGACTTTCAAGAGCGTGACCTTAAAAAAGCCGATGCTGATTTTAAAGATATAACTGAAGATTTTGAAAGTGAAGCGATCAAACAATCTGCGCAAGGTAAAACGCCAATGTCGTTTTCACAAGTTTCGTTAAGTAAACGTGATGCTTTAAAAAGAAATTACGCAAAATTAGAATTAGAATCGCTGACGAGTAAACATTTAGGTCGTGCGCAAGGTATGATTGAAATGGCTGAAAAAAATCAGGCTTCCAGTTATGCACCTAAGACTTTGAATTCAGCGCGAACTAAATACAGAGATGCACAAATGGTGATTTCAAATAACCGCCAGGATATTGCGGCGATTGAAGTGGCTGCGCACGAAGCTAACATGGAAGCTGAAAAATTATTACGCGTAACCAATACGGCAAGGTCTGCAAAAGGTTTAAGTACTGAAGATCTTGCTCTGGATATCGAAGAAAAAAAAGATGCTTTATCTGAAGCCGAGATGACAGCCGAAGAACGCGCGCAGATGATCAAAGATCGTAATGCGCAATTAGCCGGAGCATTGAATGAAAATCAAGAATACCGCCGTAAAGCTGAATTTGATGAAACGCTAGCTAAAGCGCAAAAAACGTTTTCTAAAGATGAAGCTGATGTTTACCGTGAAGGTGATAAAATTTTAATTCGTTTGAAATCAGCAAACTTTATCTCGGGCAGAGCAGATGTCAGTCAAAAGGCTTATCCTGTTTTAGGTAAGGTAAAAGATCTTTTAAGTGAAGTTGGCGCAGAAGATGTCGTGATTGAAGGCCACACTGATGTGACTGGTTCAAAAGATGTGAATATGAAGTTGTCAAAAGAGCGTGCTGACGCTGTAGCTGCGTATTTAACTAACAATACGGATATTAAACCAGAACAAATTACGACTGAAGGTTTAGGCTTTGATAAACCATTAGCTCCCAATAATACCAAACAAGGCCGCGCGCAAAATCGTCGCGTCGATATTATCGTAACGCCATCGGTGGTTCGTTAATTGTGAGTTGGAGTTGTTTTTACAGGGGGAGCCTGATCTTCTTCAGGCTCTTCAGATAAATCTTCTGCAGAGTCAAAACGACGGTCTTCGCGTGGACGGTAAAGAACTTCTTCTTTTTCTCGCATCCAGAATACGAAATCCTGTGCCGTTAATTCACCAGACATTAAACCTAATTTAAGAGCTAAATCAAAGTGATGATTGGCAAGAAGTGCGCGTTTGCGGCGTTCACCTTTTTTTAGGTATTGATCGTGTTTTGTTAAGGCGTGAATCAATTGCATTGATAATTCGATGGCAATCAATTCAGCTTTGAAAACACCAAGTTCATCTTTGCAAAAAATCTGAAAACTTTGTTTTTCTGAAACTTCGTTGATATTAAAATTATAACCGTATTCAGCAATTAAAAAGGCATACAGAACGGCGCCGAAAAGTTCGATCGGATCATGCATGTTGATATCAACGACTTCTAAGCGGCGTAATAAACTTAAAAACTCTTCAACTTTCGCCGTATCAGTAAATAACGTTTCAAAACCTGGAATTACGGCTTTAAAAACGCCTAGGTCGTGCATTTCCCATAAGGCTAATTCAGGGTTGTAGAGCCTGAAAAATTTCAGCCATTCTTCGCGGCGACGAGGAAGAACTGTTTTTTTAAGCTCTTCGATGTTTTCCAAAATTGATTTGCGAAGTTCGGTTTCGATTTTGAAACTTAATTTTTGCGATAGGCGAATCGCGCGTAAAATACGAATTGGATCTTCTTTAAGGCGCACATGCGGGTCTCCGATCACACGTAGTGTGCGAGACGCGATATCATCAAGGCCTCCGCAGTAGTCGACTAGGTCTTCTGATAACGGATCATAAAATAAAGCGTTCACTGTGAAATCACGGCGAAAAGAATCTTCTTTTAGATTTCCGAAAAAATTATCTGCTGTCATTGCGGCCACAGATTCAGTATCGACAGAATTTAATTCATCTTGGGTAGCTTCACGGCGGTATGTGGCCACTTCAAAAATTTTTTCGCCACGTTTTGCATGCACTAATTTGAAACGACGGCCGATGATAAAACAGTAGGGAACCTTGCGTTTTACTTCGTTAGGTAAGGCGTTCGTTGCGATATCAAAGTCTTTTGGTTTTAAGCCGACTAACAAATCGCGCACTCCGCCACCAACTAAGTAACCATCAAACTTGTTATCTTTTAGCTTTTTGATAATGCCGATCGCTTGCGGATCAATGTCCGTATAGGCTTTTCTTAAAATATCTTTAAATTTTTGGATCGACATATATCAGATTATTTTTTAATTGAGGAAAGGGTTACAGTCGAGTACTTACTTTAACTAAATGAGTTTTTTATCTAATTTCCATTACGCAATTCTGGGCACGAACACGCAAGAGCGTGTGGTTTTCATTCACGGTTTGATGGCCTTTGCAGCAAACTGGAGAAAGATTGCTAATCGTTTAGAAGATGATTTTCAGTGCTTGATTTATGACCAACGTGGCCATGGACGCTCATTCAAACCAGAAACTGGGTATAGTCCTGAGATCTTCGCTGAAGATTTAGACAAAATAACGACTGAACTTGGTTGGGATAGCTTTCATTTGGTGGGGCATTCAATGGGCGGGCGCAATGCCATGGTCTTTGCCAACCTGTATCCTGAAAAAGTAAGAACCTTAACCATTGAAGACATGGGTCCTGATTCAGATCCGGCGATGCGTGGCTATTATGAAAATATGTTGGGGCATATTCCGACTCCATTTGCTGATAAATCGGCTGTAAAATATTTTTTCGAGAATGAATTTAAAAAAGCATTTGCGTCTAAAGAGCCTCCTGCCGTGCTTTCAACTTTTTTGCAGGCGAACTTAGAAGAAAAAGCGGATGGCAGTTATGATTGGCGCTTTTCTAAACACGCCGTGTTTGAAATTACACGCGAGGGCCATTTAAAAGACCGTTGGCTTGAAGTGAGCAGCTTTAAAATGCCGGTACTTTTAATTCGTGGTGAAAATTCGCACATTCTTAAACAAGAAACCTTTGATAAAATGCTCGCTGTGAATCCAAATATTCAGGGGATTGAGCTTGCTGGCGCGGGTCACTGGGTGCATTACGAAAAATTCGAAGAATTTGTTCAAGCCTTTCGTAAATTTGTGAATGAGAGCAACGCGTAACAATAAGCGTGACTACGCCCCTCTAAAGACTTACAAAAAAGGCTGAATGAAATACGTAGACCTAAATCTGGACAGCCGCTTACAAACTAACATCTCTAATCTTGGATACGTTGATGCAACGCCAATCCAAGTCCAAGCCTTCGAACCGATTATTTCGGGTAAAGATGTGGCGGGTCTTGCACAAACTGGAACTGGAAAAACGGCAGCGTTTTTAATTCCAATTATTGAACGCATTTTAAAAGCAGAGACTAACCCTGAAAGCGAACGTGCTTTTGTCGACTGGAAAGCTTTCAATCAAGTTTTGATTTTAGTTCCAACGCGCGAATTAGCCGATCAAATTCATGAGAACATTTTAAAACTGACTGCGGGCACTGGTTTAAAATCAGCAACATTTTACGGTGGCACCGGATACGACAAACAAAAAGAAGCGTTATCAGGCAATTTACAATTTATGGTTTCAACGCCAGGCCGCTTAATTGATCTGTATAAAGAGCACCATGTAGACTTTAAAAAAGTAAAAGCGATTATTTTTGATGAAGCAGATCGTATGTTTGATATGGGTTTTAAAGATGATATGAAATACATCTTAAGCCGTATCGAACGCACTCGTCAGTTCTTAGTGTTTTCTGCCACTTTAAATTTTGATGTGTTAAATACTGCGTATCAATTTGGTTCTGAGCCTGTTGAAATTAATATTTCAAAAGATGTGGCTAAAGCCGAAAATGTAAAAGATATGATTTATCACGTTGGAAATGCTGAAAAGCCTCAGTACTTGCTTTCGATTTTCAAAAAAGAAAAACCTACGCAAACAATTATTTTTACAAATTTCAAAAACAACGTCGATCGCGTAGCGCATTTTTTAACAGATAACCAAATTCCTGCTATGGGGATTTCAAGTTTGATGTCACAAGCGCAACGCACGCAAGTGATCTCTAAATTTAAAGAATCAAATAATCAAAACGTTTTAGTGGCTACGGATGTAGCTGCGCGCGGCTTAGATATTTCTGATGTGGATTTAGTTGTGAATTACGAATTACCTCAGGATTGTGAATCTTACGTTCACCGTATCGGTCGTACAGGCCGCGCGGGTAAAGAAGGTAAAGCATTTTCATTGGTGAGTGATCGCGATGTTGAGTCGTTATATCGCATTGAAGAATTCACTAAAAAGAAAATTGAAACTGGTTATCTTGAAGACGTTGAATTAGTTAAAGACTTTAAAGCTTTAACTGATCATGAACCTAAATTTAAAAAATCATTTGATCGTAAACCACAAGGTGGCGGCAGATCAGGTGGCCGTCCAGAACGTGGTGGTAAACCAGGTTTCAACAGAGACCATGATGGTAAAGCTCACGCGGGACCTCGTCGCGAGGGTGGCGAACATCGCCATGATGGTCCGAAAAAACATCCGCATCCACGTGAAGATCGTCCTCGGGATGATCGCCCACGCGACGAACGTCACCCAGACAATCGTCCCAGACATGATAAAAAACCAATGCATCCTAAGCATGAAGGTGTAAAACACGATGCTCATGGTAAGGGAAAACCTAAACATGATCATAAACGTCCGCACCCTAAAGCAAATGGCGTAACACCAGGTCACTTAGTGCATAAGCGCACGGGATCACACCGTAAGCCTGTACCTCAGACCGGTCTAGTTAACTCTGTGAAGTCGTTTTTCAAGAAGTTATTTACTTAAATTTTATTTACACTAAAGGTGTATGAAAAAAAGTATTCTGACCATTTTGTTAATGGCGGCTTTGCCGTCATTCGTTTTTGCCCAAGAAGACCCTATTCAGATGATGAAGTTAACTTCAAATTACATCGTTCGTAATTTGAATGGTGATCAAGTCTGTAACTTACCAAAAGGTGCTGCTGTCGGTATTGTTGGTGTAGCACCAGATGGCCAGCGTTTAAAAATTATGGCCTTAACGGGTCCATGTGCTGGAGTAATGAATGGTTTTGTCTATGTGAATTATCTTCGCCCGGCTTCAAAAACAGTGGATAAATACACTGAAACAGCGATGGTTGAAACCGCCGGCTTAAGTTTACGTAAAGAGCCAAGTGTTGAAGATGGAACACATTCTTGCAGTTTACCTGCGAACACGAAATTAAATATTATCGGTGAAGTGCAAAAACGCAGTCGTTGGGTGCAAGTTGAAATTCCAAATCCTCCGAAAGGTTGTCCAGCGACCGGTTGGGTTTCGGCCAGTTATTTAAAACCTGATTTCGATTTAAAGACTTTACCGGTAATTAAAGGTCAGGCCTTAACTGAAGCTCGCACTCCAAAAGATTGTACTGATTGCGATCAGGGTGAAACTTCTGGCGGTAAAAAATCAGAAGTTAAAAAAACTGTTGAAACGGCTCAGCAGATTGAAAAATTTGTAAATCAACCCCCAGAACTTGCGGCTGGAGTTCCATCTCCATTTACAGAGTTTGCTAAAGAATTGCAGCGTACAAAAAAATGTCCGAATCCAAAACAATCTGATTACAAATGTAACCGCGGTTTAATGCAAATGCCTGCTGAAGGCAATGCCGGCTTCTGCGGAACTCATCACTATACGCCAGATCGTCCTCCTGGAGTTGATACGCACGCAGCTCCGCACACAGCCTGTTCATTACTAGCTGTGGCGCAAGAATGGAAAAAGACGGCGTGTCCGAATGACAATGCCGGATGTAAAATTGCTTGGGGAGACATCTCGCATACAACGCGTCCTTTATTTAATAAACACAAAGAGCACACGCGCGGTGAATGTATTGATATTCGCCCATTTAATACGGGATCATTTCGTGATGCCGGTCGTACGGTGACTGCAAGTGATTATGACCGTGCAAAGACCACAGAATTTTTAAAACTAGCAAAAAAACACGGCGCAGATATTCGCTACAGTGATCGTAAACTAATGAATGCAAATAAAGATCTTGGTATTGCGTGGGGCGGATCAGCGCATGCCAATCACATGCATATCTGTTTTGAAGCTTCTAATTCAAAAGTGCAGGCAGCCTGCAATAACTTAACGGTGGATCCAAGAGTATGTTCAGAAGTTCAGTAATTTTAGCGTCATTAAGTTTAATGTTACATGCTCAAAGTGCTTTAGCTGTGGGGGCTTGTGATAATTTCGTAAAAGCTTACAGCGAATACACACAAAAAGTCGAAGGTAAGATCGTAAAAAAACATTCGATCTTTGAAATGACCGATTGGGCCCGTAACAGTCGCTTTCAAGGTTTAGTTCTAACCGAAAAAGCTCCGGCCAATGCCGAAGTGATCTTAGAATCTAAATTAAGTAGTAAAGCTAAAACAGTGACAACGAAAACTAAAAAAAATACTCCCTTCGCTCAAGACGAAAAATATCGTGTGGTTGAATTAGATTTAACGAAACAATTAGGTTCAGCGCCCACGCAAGAGGGCAGTTATACAGTCAAAGTCTTAGCTGATGGCAAAGAAGTTTGCTCAGAAAAAAAATTAATCTACAACGATGGTGATTAAATTATTTGCGAGGCACTCTTAAGCCGGAAGTTGCCCGTCGTCAGAAGGCGTCGACTGACTAGATCTCCTACGTCATTATATTATTCGTAATATCTTAGATTAAAACACTCTGTATTTGGGTTTACACTTTTTAACCGAATAAAGTGTAAACCCAAATACAGAGCGTGAAAAAAGAGAAGCCAAAGCTCTTGTCTACAATCCACCGAAAAAAATTACATTTTAGGCATAAAAAAAGGGAGCTATCAAAGCTCCCTTTTTATTTTGTTTTTCGTTAATTATTACTTAACGTGTTTTTTCATTTTCTCTGCTAAGTCGGCTTTTTCTTCAGCAGTTAACGAAAGCGGGTATAAACGAGAAACCCATTGTGGTGCGTACACTCTGTAGTAGTTGCCTTGAGAGTATTTTTCGCCGCGGAAACCACGATCACCTGATGAACCCATCCACCAACGAGAGTGGTAAGGTAGATCTTCGCGAGGGATAGTCATTAATTCACCGTTGTAGTCAGAAGCTTCAGTTCCTAACGCCTGAGCGATTGATTTGATCGCGGCATTGTCGGCTTCAACTGAACTTAAATTATCTAACTGAACGATTTGCACGCCAGATAATTTCATGCTTTCAACAATGGCTTTAGCTACAGGACCCACAGCTACTACAACTTTGATATTTGAGTTTGCAGCTACTGTTGCGTAAATATTTTTGTAAGTTTCTGTCATTTCAGGTTTAGTTGCTCCTGCGATTAAATCAGAAGTGTTAAGATCTAAAGTATCAACGGGTAGTGAACGTTGGATAAAGTAATTTAATCCAGCACCAGATCTTTTTAACATCGCCTGTAGTTTTTGACCTTCGGCTCCTGTTACTGCCCGGGCAGAGAAAAAGTCATCGTGAGATGTTTGATCCATCACTACGTACACTTGGGCGCCACGGCCACGGCCACGATATGTGCCTGTATAACCGAAAGAATCATGACTGATGTAATTGATGCCTAATTGTTTCATGTTTGGCCAAGACACTAAAGCTTCTGATAAAGCACATGCACCTTGATCATAACGTAAATAACCGCAAGGACCGTAATCGAAATCAGGACGGTCAGCAGACCAAGTTTTTGCATTATAACGAGGAGATTCGTAAGGTAAATCACGAGAAGACATACCGATTAAAGCTGTTTTCTTAGCGTTCATTCCAGAATCTAAATCTGCTGGTTTATATGGAAATTGCGAGTTTTTATCGTTGTATGCACCAGCATCAGAATAAACTTGGATTGAATTTGCACCCCAACGATTAGACGTTGTGCCTTCAGAACCCATTCTCCAGTTTGTGTTGAAGGCAAAGTCACGAAAAGGAATTGGAGCATAACCTTTATAAGTGTAACCCGCTTCTAAGCGCGCTACTAATTCTTCAGGAGTTGCTTTTTCGTCGATATCTTGTGGTAACCAGTTTTTGTTAGCCACTTTGTAAGAAGCTACACGTTGAGCCGCGCCAGAGAAACCGGCTTTGATGTTTTCCATCGCAGCGTCGCCACCTAAATTAGGATTAGCGCCACCTGGATGTGGAACACCGATCGCTAAAATATCGTTTTTAATATCAACATTGTAGTTATCTTTGAACCATTTTTTCATTCCACGTGTATCACAGTTTTTTAATTCGTAAGCTACAGAACATTTACCGCCACGAAAATTTACCCATGTCGCTAATGAAGCTTTACCGCCAGAACCAACACCCATGAATAATGAAACTGTATTCGCGTTTGTAATCATCATGTTATCAAATAATTTGTGACGGTAATTAACGATCGGCGAATCGACACCTTGTTCAAGCCATTTAAAACGAGGATCGTCTTCAAGTTGTCCATTGATTGTGTACACGAAAGTATTTAAGAATAAATAACTGCGGTGAATGCCTAAGTGATTTAAAAATCTTTGTGTACGTGTTCCGGTAGAGCCCGTAAATGCGCGGTTAGAAACGTTTTCATCTTGAGCGCCTTCTTGGCCAACAACAAAAACTTTTACGCTTTCAGGAGTAAGACGGCCGCGATACCACATCGGACCAAATTCCCAACGAAATTTTTCGTCAGTTTTTGCAGTTCCACCTAAAGCTTCGATACCTAAAGCACGGTAATTCGGAGTTGAACCAAAAAGTTCTACCCATTTAGAATCTGCAGGAGCTCCTGCATCGTATTCTGCCGGTGAACCACGACGGGCATCAAATGGTAAAGCTACGTTAATTGATTGCGGGTCACGTTGTTGTGTTGTGAACGGGGCGTGTGTGCACGACGCGATAGTCATCACACCAGCTAATAACAACGCTGTTGGTTTGAATTGCATAAAAGGGTCTCCTTAATTGTGTTAATACAACCCTTTTAGTTTATGGAATTTCGTGATTTTTTCATAGACCTGAAACATAACCCTTAAAGACCTTGGTCTAGTGAAATGTTTCAAGATTTGGTTAAGACTATTTTTCTATTAATTTAACCGTTCTAACTGTTCAGCAAGCTTATCAAAGTTCTTGCTATCGGTCGACTTTGTCGGAGTTTGTGCCGCCCATTCTTTTGAAAATAGATTCTTAATAACGCTTTTGTAGTTCTCGTCGTTACACGACGTTAGCGAGTCTAGTTGCGGAAACACAGATTTCATATTTGCCACTAGTTCAGATAACTTAAGCGGCGAGTTCATCACCTTTTGTTCGGCATATTTAGCACAAGCCACGTTACTTTGAGTTTGTTCGGCGGCAACGATTGAATCAGCGTTGTTTTCGGCGTCAGCTAATTTGCCTTGAGCGATTTTTAATTCTCCACCCACCATCACAAATTGAATTTCAGACTGCTGGGCAGTTACGATTTGTGTATATGGGTTTGAATTACGAGATTTTAAACGAATCGCTACGATATCGGCAAAGTAGCCTTCTTCTAGGCGACCTAAGCGATCAGCTAATCTTAGCGCTTTCGCCGGATTGATCGTCATCATTTCGAAAAGTTTTTTATCAGTTAATGATTTCATGCCTTTTGATTGACCGTAACGGCGCGCGATTTTAACTTCGTCTAATAAATTTTTTGTTCCTGACGGCGTCCAATCAGAGCCTAAAGTGATATTTATATTTTGTTTTAAAGCTAATTCTGCATTTAAAGTATCACCATATAAAACTAAATTTGAAAACGGAGACCACACAAGTGAAATTTCTTTTTTCGCAGCATCAGCTAAATCTTTTTCATCCATACCTACGCCGTGAATGATTACTAAACCTTTTTCTGCTAGGCCTAATTTTTTTGCGAACTTATATTCTAATTTATTGTAAGTGTCTTTAGCACTGCCTTCTGATAAATGCACGATCAAGCTTCTGATTTCACCGGTTGTAACGATGCGAGTAAGGTAGCTGATATATTTTGTAACGCCTTCTAAGAATTGTGTTTGACGAGAATTAACTGCACCTTCTGTGGCTTGCAATGCTGTCGTTACTTCAGAGATTGATTTATTTTCTGAAATTACAGTGGGTAAGATTTTATCTTGATATAATAAAGCACCTTCTTGATTTACGATTTCCATGCTTGAACGCGCATCTGAAGCAATACCATAATCGCTTTCGATTTCTACGTTGCGGGCTAAGATGCCTTTTGTGCAAGTGTCGTCTTGTCCGATACCTTGAACACTTGTTACACCACCTGCTAAGGCTTTTATTTCAGCGTACTGGTAAGTTTGGCAATATAAAGAATCTTTATCGCTGGCTGTACCCAGTACAGGGTTATTTAGCGGCCCTGTTACATTTTTTTTGTAACCAGGAAGTCCGCGCCAGTTAAAGCGGTTACCAAACTGACCGTGGGCTTCATTCCATAATGGAATCACATTATATTTTAAGTGACCGTGCAAATCGATAAATCCTGAAGATAAAATTACGCGGCCGATATCAGCTTCAAGAATTTTTTTAATATCACGAGAAACTTCAAATGGAGTTGTCGATTTTTTAGTGATTTTACCGTCTTCGATTAATAAATAAATTTTGCGCGAACGTAACTCAGGCTTGGCTGGATCTGGTTCGTAACCTTCGATGTAAGTACCGGCAGCCATCGCTGTACTGGTTAAGGCAAATGTGGTGAGCAAAGCTGAAAGAACATTAAAAAATGGTTTTTTCATAGTGTCAAACTTCTGGCCAGTAGCCATTAATTGGCTGCTTGGCCTTGAGCCAAAGCAACCACATTTGTCTTGTTAATATTAACGTAACTATGAAGATTTAATTGCAAAAACAGAGCTATTATTTAACTTCTTGAACTGAATTTTCGTCAAATGGCACGAAAGCCTGAGGTTTGTAGTTGTCTACCGGATCTTTACCACCGTTAGATTTGATGATACTTGCTAAGAAATTGCGGATGCTTGTGTAATCTTTTGTTGAAGAGGTTGCGTGAAAGAAAACAACACCATCTTGAGTTAAAGCGGCACCGGCTAATGAAACCGATTGCGAGATTGTTCCGGTTTTTGCTAATACAGACTCATCTGTATTATTTGTAAGATAGATATTTGTTACTGTTGAGTTACCATCCGAGCGCGCATCTGCACCAGCTAACGGTAAGACGTAACGTAAAGCTTTGCCTTGTTTTGCAGCCAGCTGAGTTAAACGTTTCATCACTTCTACAACCGTACGGCAGCTGGCAGAGTTATAAACTTTACGACCATTAACATACTCTGGGTAACCAGAACCATTGTAGAAAGAAAATTCTTTTTCACCAGCGCCAACAACTTTTGTTAAGTAGGTGCTGAATTTCTCAGTACGTGATAAACGTTCGTAAACTTTGTCGGCCGCAAAATTGTGCGAGTTGCGGTTTAATTCTTTTAGAGTGCGGTGTAATTCAGAAGAGCGGATCATAAAAGTTGAAGTTGCATTCGCTGGGTTAAACACTTTCATAGATTGAGCGGCGATATTTTTAACAGAAAGACTAGCTGACTTAGGTAAAGTCATTTTAACTAAAGGCTGAGTTTTAGCTAAATACGCCGAGTAACGTGTTTTCAACCCTGTAACATCAGCGCGCAATTCGCGCATGATATCAGTTTCAGACTGTTCGCCGTTAGAGTGAACTAGGTCGCTTTTTGATCTTACGATAGACGCGTACTCAAAGTTTTCATCGTAAGTTAATTCGTTAATTTGTTTAATTCCACGTTTATTTAATTCACCGATTAAAAAGTAGAACATCACGCGGTCAAAGTAAGGAAAAGCTGATCCACGCAAATGAACGTTGGCCGTGCCATCGTTTTGTTTTGTAATATAAACCTGAGTTGGATAGCGGTAATCTAAACCTAAACGCTCAGCGGCCCATAATGAAGTGAACACTTTAGATACTGAAGCGATCGGCATGCTAGTGTTGGCGTTGCTTGAACCTTTAAGGCCGCCATTATAGCCTTCTTCTGAACAGCTAGTGATTAGGCGGGCTTGTGCAGTCGTTGTAGCTAAGATAACAAGACCTGCGATTAAAGTTTTAAGTACTGGCGCTTTCATAACGTCGTCCTTCCAAAAAGGGTTGGGCTTGGGCTTGGGGTTGGACGAAGAATAAATGAAAGAGTGTGGAACCGATAGACGCAAACTTTGTCGCTACTTTTTTACTCGAAAGTAGTTACAAGTTCGACAATGTCGAACTTGTTTTCTCAGAGACAGTTTGTGTCACTTTTGACTATTGTTTTGCTATTTTTCGAGTGTGCGCCAGTTATAATTGTTTATAAGCTGGTTACACATATTTGCAGTCATCGAAAAGTAATCTGCTTTATCGATGCAACTGGCGATCGTGATTTTTTCATCGGCGGCCAAAAAGATTTGGCGTGATTGGGTCAGTTTATTTTTTTGCATTAAATCGATAACCACGGCCGGAATATTATTAATTTTAATCGAACGGCTTGAAAGCACTTCAAAGCCATACTGGTTATAATCACGTAAATACTTTTTGGCATAAGACTCAAGATTTACTTTACCGCGGTAAGTTTCGGTTTTTAGGCTTAAGCGGGCTGATTCAGATAAAGTTTTAAAGCCCATGTCGATCTGTTGGTTGGCAGGTAGGCGGTTTTGCGATGGGTTTTCTAAAAACACCCATTCATCCGAGACTAATTTAAAAGAAAAACCCATTTGCGAAAAAGCGGTATTCCATTTCGGAGAATTCACAGCTGACGAACCCGTTGTCGGAAGTGGAGCCGCGTTTGCAAACATTGGAAGTAAGATAGCTAGGATGATTGATCTCATAGAATAAGCTTACCTTGATTTTTCCATATGGCTTAAGATTTTTTTCATTAAGCTTGTGGGATTCACTTTAGAGATATCTGAGCGCTTAGCCCAAAGTCCAGGTGCCTTAGCGGTGGTTTTACCTGTTTTAAGGGTAACAAAGATTTCGTACTTTGTTACCGCATGTTTAAAATGAAAGTCTTTGGGCTTTTTAGTCACAAGCTTTGCTTGTGATGGTGGAAGCATGAGTTTTTTTAGAAACGGGGTTTCTTCGTTTGTTTCTAAATAGATCTGTTCATTCTTTTCAGAAACGTTAAAGGTCCACTCCCAGATTTGAAACTTTTCTTTTTCTTTTTTGCGGGGAATAAGCTGGATAAGATCTTTTTTATTACTTACGCAGTCTTTTTTCCAGGGGCACATCATGCACATCACTTTTTTTGGTGTGCAAACGGTAGCGCCTAATTCCATGAGGCCCTGATTTACTTCAGAATTAAATTCAGTTTCCGCCATGATGTCAGCGATGTCTTGTAATTTTTGGCGCTCTTTGGTTTCCCACCAATTAGATTGGATGCCGTACTTGCGACTTAACACCCGAATCACATTACCATCTAAGACACCAACTTTTTCACCGAAGGCAAGACTTGCGATGGCGCGTGAAGTGTAAGGCCCAAGCCCTGGGTATTCGATAAGTTCAGCCGCAGTTTTTGGAAAACCAGTTTCAGCGAACATGATTGCAGCTTTATGTAAGTTGCGGGCGCGCGAATAATAACCAAGGCCTGCCCAGTATTCGTAAACATCTTCAATTGTGGCGTTAGCTAAATCTTTAACCGTCGGAAAACGGTTCATAAATTTTTCGTAAAAAGGAATCACTGCAGTCACAGTTGTTTGTTGCAGCATGACTTCGGAAATCCAAATACGATAGGGGTCTTTTGACCCTCGCGAACCTGTTGGATTGCGCCACGGTAAAACGCGTTTATTTTCGTTATACCAGGCGATCAGGCTATCGCGATCTTTTTCAAATTGCTTTGTCATACCAAAGGTATATACGATATTCCTCTATGGCAAAAGCACAAAAACCGACGAAAAAATCAGCCGCAAAAACAACTACTAAAACTTCAGCAGCTGCGGCGCCTCAGCCAGCCGCGCCAAATCGCTACAAACCCCTAAGTGGGCGCGAATTTCCGCGCTTTTCAGCGATTAAAACGTTTTTTCGCTTACCGGTAGCGGATCTTAACGAAGATTTCGACATCGCTTTATTCGGAACGCCGTACGACGGTGGTGTCAGTTACCGCCCTGGAGCACGATTTGCGCCGACGCTCGTTCGTGAGTGTTCAAGCTTAGGCCGTGGTTTTCACATGACTCGCGCGATGAGTTTATTTGAAAAATTAAAATTCGCAGATATCGGTGACTGCCCAGTTGTGCCGATTGATCAAAAGCAAACGTATAAAAATATCGAAAAGTTTTCTGCAGATATTTTAAAGCACGGTAAAAAATTTATTTCTATCGGCGGGGATCATTCGACAACGCTTCCGCTGTTGCGTTCTATGCATAAAAAATATGGAAAATTAAATTTTATCCATTTCGATGCGCATTTAGACACATACCCTGCAGCTTGGGGTTGTGAATACCATCACGGCGCTTTTGCCCGTCACGCAGTTGAAGAAGGCTTAGTTAATCCTAAGAACATGTTACAAATCGGCATTCGTGGGCCGTTAGCAGCGGTTGATGATTTAGATTTTATTAAAAAACATAAAATTAAAGTTTTAACTGTGGATGATATTAAGCAAAAGCCATTGGCTGAAGTTTTAAAATCATTACCGAAATTCACAGGGCCTACGTACATCAGTTTTGATATTGATTGTTTAGATCCTGCCTATGCTCCGGGAACTGGAACTCCAGTGCCAGGTGGTTTAACGACGTATGAAACTCAACAAATCTTACGTGCTTTAAAAATTGATAACTTAGTGGGCGCAGATATTGTTGAAGTGTCACCGCCATTTGATAGTTCACAGATCACGGGCCTTGCGGCTGTGGATACGATGTTTGAATTAATGTGCTTAATGGGCGGAGGCCGCTAATGGGACGTGAGATTGCTGTGATCGCTGCCGGATGTTTCTGGGGAGTTGAAGAATTATTACGTGAATTAGACGGCGTCATCGACACTGAAGTTGGTTATTGCAATGGTGATGGTGAAAATCCAGTTTATAATTTGGTGAAAACCGGAACTACAGGCCATGCAGAAGCTGTGAAGATCACTTTTGATCCAGATAAAATTTCGTACGCTGATTTAATTCGTAAGTTTTATAAATTACATGATCCAACGACGAAGAACCAACAGGGTAATGACGTCGGTACACAATACCGCTCAGCAATTTTTTACGTATCTGAAGCGCAAAAAGCGACGGCTGAAGAAGTGACTAAAGAAGTCGAAGCCAGCGGCGTTTGGAAAAAACCAATCGTGACTGAAATCGTGTTATTAAAAAAATTCTGGAGTGCAGAAGATTACCATCAGGATTATTTGCAAAAAAATCCAGACGGATACATGTGCCACTTCTGGCGCTAATTTCACGCTCAGGGTTTTAGCTAGCAAATGCTAGCTGAACTCCCGAGCGATTTTAATGCGTCATAAAAGTGGATAGACCTAACAGCTTTTGCATTTTTTAGACCTGATTATTCTCGTAAAAGATAATTGAAAAAAGCAACGATCCCTAATACGCCTGCAGCGATGTAGCCGATCACGCTAAATGCCGGCATATCAGCGATCAACCACATTCCCGGAATACTTCCAGACATAGCGTAGATCATCGAGCTAGCCAGAATTAACGACGCGATAATCACACCTAAAAATAATAAGTGAAATGAATTTGAAATCGTTTTTTGTAAATAGGGTAAGCCATCGATTTGGATTTTCGTGTGATAATCCGGCGAATTCATTTTTCTCATGATTAAATTAAGCTGTCTTGGTAGCGCGCTTAAAAAAGTTTTTGATTCGCGAAACAGAAGACTTGCTTCATTGGCCATTTTCACAGGTTGAAAGAAGCTTTGGGCCACTTCGCCCACTTGTGAAAGTGTAAAGGCTAAGAAATCAAAGTCTTTAGAAATTTTAGATCCTAAACCTTCAATTGAAATAATAGATTTAAAAAATAACATCATTTCAGTCGGTACAACTAACCCCTGAGAAGCGGCGATGCCTGCTGAAGCCATTAAGATCTTACCTGCATTTACATTCTTAAGCGTTAGTCCGTAATAAGGTGCAATAACTGCCTGTAGATCTTTAGCAAATAGATCGACGTTCACATTTTCAGAGAATGGCGCAAGATCGACATATTCATAAGCTAAGCGCGTATAGTCTTCTTTTGAAAGAGCTAAGAGCATATTTACAATTGCTGACTGGGTTTTTGAATTTAAACGGCCAACAACGCCGAAATCGATCAAACCGATTTTATCATCAGGCATGATAAAGAAGTTTCCGGCGTGCAGATCACCGTGAAAGAACCCATCGATAAAAACCATCTTTAAATAAGCTTTTAAACCCTTTTTGATCACATCATCAGGATTAATGCCTAAGGCTTGCAGAGATTCAACTTTACTTAAGGGTTTACCTTTAAGTTCTTCCATCACTAACACACGCTCGGTGGTCATCTCGAAATAAACTTTCGGAATCACCATGGTTGGGTCATCTTTAAAGTTTTCTTTGATGCGGCGAATGTTATTGGCTTCAACCACGAAGTTGGTTTCAAGCTCTAAAGTTTTAAAATATTCATCCACCATCGCCACAGGATTAAAAGAACGGGTTTCAGGAATATATTTTTCTAAAAGCTCAGCAATAAAATAAAGAACATTTAAATCGTCATTAATTTTTTGCACAATGCCAGGGCGTTGGATCTTTAAGACGACGTGATCGCCGTTAATCATTGTGGCTTTGTGAACTTGCGCGATACTAGCTGCGCCAATTGGTTTTTCGTCGACAGATTGGAATTTAGTTTTCCAGTGCGCACCGAATTCTTCAACTAATACGCTTTCGATGGTTTTAAAATCTAATTCTTGCACTTGATCATGCAATAAAGACATCTCTTGAATGTAATCATCAGGAACCAAATCAGGACGTGTTGCTAAAAGCTGGCCGAATTTAACAAAAGTAGGCCCTAATTCTTCAAAACTTAAACGTAAACGTTGTGGAATCGTCAGAAGTTCTTTTTCTTCTGACGATTTGTTGTTTGATGAAAGGAAACTATCTAGATTTAGCTTTTCTACCAGATTTCGTAGGCCGTGCTTTGCGAACACCCCGAGAATCGTCCGAAGACGAGTCACGTTTTTTAGAGTCTTGCCTATTTGAAGAGAACTTATCGCCAGACTTTGCTTTGGCCGGTCCGTTCTTCTTGTGTGATGAGTGGTTGTCATCTTTGTTGCTTCCTTTTTTTGCCATTTGATCTAGGTAATCAGATAAATTTGCATATCTTGGGCGAATAACTTGTTGGCCACCTGGTGTAGCTGGTTTTTCACCACGCTCATCAGCCGGAGCTGATGGTTTAAAGCGGGCTTCATGTTTTTGAATCGCCTGCATTTTTTGAGACTTCGCCGGTTGGTTGCCAGAGCTTCGCCCTGGCCTGAAATCATCGCCACGTTTTCCTGAAGCAGGTTTTTCTTTTTGAAAGCTTGGAAATTTCTTGTCTGCTTTAGCAAAACGATCGCCGCCTTTTTCAGGACGAGCAGATCTGTCAGGTCTGTCTGACTTTTCAGAGCGGTCATTGCGTCCGCCTCTATGGCCAGATTTTTTAAAGTCATCTTTACCGCGGGCATATTTAGAATTATTTTTTCTGCCCGTAGCTTTAGATTCGGTAGCGCCTTCTAAAAGAAAGTTAACTTGGCCACTTTCGATATCTGTAGAACTTACAGTAACACGTACGCGATCACCTAAGTTGTAACTGGCGCCTGAGCGCTTGGCGACAAGGCGAAGGTTTTCTTCGTCAAATTCCCAGTTGTCGCCGCCAAGATCATCAAGACGAATTAAACCATCAATATTATATTCGCGAAGTAAAACGAATACGCCAAACTTAGTGACTGAACTGATCATGCCATCAAAAGTTTGTCCGACTAAACGTTTCATAAAGCGGGCTTTTTTGATTGCTTGAATCTGGCGTTCAGCTTTTGCCGAACGTTGTTCGCAGGCAGATAGCCAAGTTCCGGCAGTTTGAATATCTTCATCGGCCATTAAACGATATCCACCCGGAGCACCGATAATGTTTTTCAATAAACGATGAACAATTAAATCCGGATAACGGCGAATCGGTGAAGTAAAGTGAGTGTAGAAATCAAAACCTAAACCGAAGTGACCAATATTTTCTAAAGTGTAACGGGCTTGGCTCATCGAGCGCAGAGTTAACATATGAATCACTTGGGCTTGCGCTTCGTTGGTAAACTCATGCAAAGCTTTCGTTAATTTTTTTTGTAAACGATCGCCTGATAAATGAGTTTGCGCGCCGAAACTGTTCATGAACTTTTCAAGCATTGCAATTTTTAATGGATCGGGTGGCTCATGCGTTCTAAAGATCGCCGGAATATCTTTTTTGCCAAATTCTTTTGCGACAGCCACATTAGCCGCTAACATCATTTCTTCAATCAAACGATGTGCAAATAAACGTTCTGATTTAATGACATCAACTGGTTCGCCCGTGCCATCAATAACTAATTCAGTTTCAGGCACTTCTAAATCAAGTGAACCTTCTTTAAAACGTTTGGCCATTAAAACTTTAGCTAAATCTGCACAGCGCATGATGTTTTCTTTAACGTGCGCAAACTTTTTATGAGTTTCACTGTCGCCTTCAGGGTTATCGACAATTTCTTGCGCCTGACCGTAAGTCACACGTGCTTTACTTTCAATGACGCCTTCATAGAATGAAGACTCTGTCATCACACCGGTAAAATCAAAGTGCATGTCGGCGACAAGAGCTAGGCGGGGAACATGAGGGTTTAGCGAACATAATCCATTTGATAAAGCTTCTGGTAACATCGGAATCACGAAATTCGGAAAATAACATGAAGTTCCGCGTTCGTAAGCATCTTTATCCATAGAAGTGCCAGGTTTTACATAGTGACTGACATCGGCGATGGCTACGATTAAATGAAAACCACGCCCATCCATATCCACATGAACAGCATCATCGAAATCTTTCGCGGTAGCTCCATCTATAGTAATGATATTGATATTGCGAATATCTTTGCGGCCTTTGAAATCTTCTTCAGTTGGATTAGTCGAATATTTTTTGGCTTCTTCTAAAGTAGCAGGAGAAAACTCTTCAGGAATGTTTTGTGCTATCACAACACGTTTAATATCGTTTAAGGCATCTTCGATATCGCCGATGATTTCAACAACTTCACCCATGAATTCGCCTTTATCAGGATATTCAGTGATGCGGGCTACAACTAATTCGCCCTTTTTAGCTTTTAAAGACTTATCTAGGGGTATTTTTAGATCTTTTCCCCAGCCTTTGCCTTCATCTTTAATCATTCCGAAACGTTCGTTCCAGATTGTAAACGCTCCAGCGATTTTTTTCTGAGAGCGATCATTGATATTCATGATTTCGCCACGAAACCTGCCATCACGTTCTTTTTCAGCCGTGATTGAGACTTTATCGTTGGTCATTGCGGTTTTCATAGCTTGGGCAGGGATAAAAACATCGGGATGTTCTACATCTTCTGGAATAAAGAAGCCAAAGCCGTCGGGGTGTCGTTTGATTGTACCGTGCAGAAGACGGGGAACACTTTTGTTTTTCATTATATTGTTAATACTCGCTTTCAGCTAAATAAAGTCTAGCGCCTATATATAGACAGCTCCAACAAAAAATCTGAACCATATATAGACGGGGCAAATACGAAAAATGACGATAAATAAATATTTCTAGGGCGTAGAAAGCCCCGCACAATTCGGCGAGCACCGTGTAAAAGCCAAATTCAGAAAGAATTCCTAGACCATTGTCGGGGAATTAACACGGCGCAATCGCCGCAGCACAAAAAAGTTGTATTGAAACATAATCATTGGTTCGCTACGTGAAAAAAATCGCCCGAATAAAGAGCAATTACTCTACAACAAAAATTATTGATTAAACAAGATTTTCAGAGACAAAAGTCTGTGTCTATTAGGAAAAAAACGAACAACAAAAACTAGGCATTTTAGCAAAAAATATTTTTTGACCCACGGATTACAATTGATGCAACAAAACCACAAAGCGCGAGATTTTAAACACCTTTATCTACGCTAGACTTTGATCTCAAAACTTTTCCCGTTGCGCAGGACTTATGACCTTATTACCATCATCTTATAAGTTTAGAAAAAAATTAGCGTTTTATAACGAAACGATATTAACGAAAGGGACAACAACAATGAAACAACTATTAGTAATTGCAATTGCTTTAGCTTCAACTAACGCATTCGCATCTCGCGCGAGAGTAAAATCTTTAGGAAACTCTGCACACATCACTGACACTCAGTCTATCTTCTCTAACCCTGCGAAAATGTTCTTAATGGGCGATTTCGTTTCTTTAGAGTCTGGTAAAACAGATACTAACAATGCTGCAGCTGCTGCAAATCCAAATGACAACGCAGAAGGTACATTAGTACGCTCTATGGGAGATGCTAAAGTAGGTTTAGCTTTAGGTCACAAATCTGAAAACGCTTCTATGTTTGGTTTACGTTCTATGTTAGCTGCAACTGTTGCTGCTAATTCTAAGTTCGAGCAACAAAATCCAATCGAATTATCATACGGTATGAAATCTGGCGATATGACTTGGGCAGCTACATTAGTTTACTCTAACTACAACGACAAAAAGAATGAAATCAAAGAAGATTCTGCTGGCGTTCGTTTAGGTTTATTAATGGGTGCTTGGGATATCAATGTAGGTATCGGTCTATCTTCAAATGTTAAAGATAAATTAGCTAACGGTGGCGCTCCTGCTACTGGTGTTGACTTTAAAGGTACGGGTTCTTACCAAGTATTTGCTGGTTACAACATGGGAAGTCTTTACACATACGGTGATGTAACTATCGCTGGTGCGAAAATGGAAAGACAAGATACTGGTGCTGAATTAGCTAACGTTGATGCAACTAGAATCTCTATCGGCGCTATTGAATCTATTAAAAAAGATGGCAACGAATTTTTCTACGGTGCTAAATTAGCTAGCTTCACACAAAAAAATAAAACTGCTCCAGAAAATAAAGTTACAACATTAACTTTACCGGTAACAGTTGGTTTAGAAGCAGAAGCTACTTCTTGGATGACTTTACGTGGTTCATTAACACAAACAGTGTTAATCAATAACTCTAAAGATGAAACTACTCCAGCTGATCCATCTGATACTGAATTTGCTCCAGGCGCTAACAATACAGTAGCTGCTATCGGTGCAGGTTTAAAATTCAACAAAATCACTGTTGACGGTACTTTAGAAGGTTTAACTGGCGCAGCTCCTTCTCAAGATTTAAGCGGCGACACTTTATTAACAACTGTTGGTTTAACTTACATGTTCTAATTGAACATGTAATTTGAAGGGATATAAACATATGAAATTATTATTAACATTAGCGATCGTATTAGCTTCAACTTCTGCATTCGCAACACGCGCAAGAGTAACAGCTTTAGGAAATGCAGCTCACTTAACGGATGCTTCAACTGTTTACAGCAAGCCTGCTGACATGTTTGCAGTTTCTGATTCTTTAACAATCGAATCAGGTAAAACAGACCTAGTTCCGGGCACTGACGTTTCAACTTCTTTAGGTGCTGAAGCTTTAATGATCCGTTCAACTGGTGATGCTAAATGGGCTTTATCATTAGGTCATGACGATGCTCGTTCATACGCGCAACGTTCAGATGCTAATGCAACTGTTGGTGCTATCATCGGTCAACAAAATCCATTAGAAGTAACTTACGGTATGAAAACAGGCGATATGGCTTGGGCTGGTACTTTAGTTTACTCTAATTTCAACAATAAAGTTGCTGAAGTTAAAGAAAGCACAACTGGATTAAAATTCGGTGCTGCTACGTCTACTTGGGATGCAACTGTTGATTTAGGCTTAACTGACAAATGGGAAGCTTCTGCAACTAACGACGAATTCAAAGGTAAATCAAACATCGCGGTTCGTGGTGGTATGTGGATTTCTTCTGATATGTACGCTTATGCTGACGTTGCTATGGGCGGTTTTGAAACTACAGTTACTGGTACAGTAGCTTCTGAAATCAAAACTACTGATATCGTAGTTGGTGCTATCAACACTATGAAAAATGACGGTAACGAATTTTTCTGGGGTGCTGGTTTAGCGTCTTCTCAATCTAAAGATTCAAAAGGTATTGAAACTAAAGAAACTTCTTTATCTTTACCTTTCATCATCGGTGTTGAAGCTAACGCAGCTTCTTGGTTAACTCTACGTGGATCTGTAGCGCAAAAAGTACTTATCCAAAACGAAAAAGAAGAGAACAACACAGCAACTCCGATCGTTTCTGAAGCTTCTCCAGGCGCAAACAGCACAACTTTTGCTGCGGGTGCTGGTTTAAAACTTGGTAAACTTGCTCTTGATGGTTCATTATTAGCAGTTACTGGTTCAAATCCATCTGGCCAAGAAGTTAATGCTGACGACCTATTAGGTACAGTTGGTTTAACTTACGCTTTCTAATTTTAATTAGAAATTGTATTGAAAAGGCTCGGTTTATACCGGGCCTTTTTTTTTGCCTAAAATTAAGTGAAGAATTTACGCTAATCGCCTCACTGGGCGATTTTTTATTTCAGACATCAGCAAGTGCTCGGCACGCGAAGATCGCTTCATCACAAGCCCGCTAAGGCCAAAAAAAATCCCCGATAGACATCTCTACCGGGGATTTTTATTTTCATTCTAAGTCTTAAGAACTATTTCGCCATTTTCTTTTCGTCTTCTGCTTTTACATCGTAGTAGTCAGGCATTACGAAATCAGGAGTGAACGGGTATTTGTAACTCTTGTAAGCTTTCACTTCAGGAGCTCCGGCTTCTAAGTAAATCTTATCCCAGAAAGAAGCTAACAGGATTGCGGCTCTGGCCATTTGTTCGATTTGTAATTTTTCGAACTTCTTAAATCCAACTTCTGGTGGTTGGCGTTTTGCTGCTGATTTTAAGCTGATACCTTTTTCAACCTTGTAAGTTGAAGGAGCCGTCATCGGATCAAGTTTGAAAACTGTTTTTACTTCTTTAAATGAAAGTTCAGAGAGTGCTTTCATTCTTTCAACGACTGTTAGTTTGTCTTTCATGAAACTTGCGCTTTTCATTGTTTGCGCTTTTTTCACGATACGATCTTGCATGTCTGGCCCAAAGAAAGCCACTGTCGCTTCTTCGTAGTAACCATGAATACCACCGTGATTACCTTCGTAACCATCGTAATCAGACGTTGAGTGAAATGGTTGAGCGTTATCGCCAACGAAGTGACCCATTAAACCCATGTTCACGATCATTGAATAAAACGCTTTATTAAAAGGTAATTCATCGTTTTGTTCTTCTTTGCTAGAAGCTGGGGCTGGTTGCATGGCAACTTCTTCGGCTTGTGCTAAGGCTAAACGGTAAAACTGATCGGCTCTCCACCAGTTAGATCCAAGATCTTGCGGAACTGATTGAATGCGCGTGTTGCGTTTGTGCATGTTTTCTTTGCCTGTGTATTTTTCAACGATGGCTTTGTAATCTGTCGGAACATCTTTAACTGCGATTCCTAAAATTTCGACGTCGATAAAGTGACCTGGGTCACCGTGTTTACGTTGGTCAGCAGATAATGATTTCCAGTAAGTATCTGGAATATTGCAAAGGTGACCCATCACTTGCGGTTTATTTAATAAATAATCTTTTAACGGTTTTGATTGCACTAAGTGAACTGCAGATTCACAGATTTGGTGATGACCGCGGCCACCCCAGGCCATAGCGTTTTGCGCACTGAACGCGAAACCTGCAACGGCTAACGAAGTAAAAAGTTTAAATGACATAAAAAAGGCTCCCTTTGCTAATTTTAAGCAGGCCTAGTTTTGCTTTGGCGCTTGGCGCTCATCAAGTTATTTCTTTGTTAGTGCTTACGTGTTGCGCATGGCCGCGTTTTCTTCTATATAAAACGCTGTGGATTCAAAGACAGAGACCTTCACCTTCAAACCGATTGGCTTTATTAAAAGCTGTTACCCCGATAAATTCGGGGTGCCTAGGCAATCGGGCTTAGTTAAACAAACTGTGTCTGAACTTGCGATCGCGCCTGAATGGCAGCCTGAATTTGCGCTGCAAGGTTTAGAAGAGTACTCGCATGTATGGGTGACTTGGGTTTTTCATTTAAATTCGAACACGAAATATCATCCGAAAGTTCATCCACCTAGATTAAAAGGTGAAACGATTGGTGTGTTTGCAACCCGTTCTCCGCATCGGCCGAATCCTTTGGGATTATCTTTAGCTACGGTTGAAAAAATTGAAGGTGGGAAGATTTATTTAGGCGGTTTGGATTTAGTGGATGGGACGCCGATTTTAGATATTAAACCGTATCTTCCGCAGTTTGAGTCTTTACCTGAAGCTCGCGGTGGTTGGGCTACGAAGGATGAACATCAGGTTTCTGCGATTGAAGTTAGTTTTACGGATGAGACGCGTGCTGTTTTGAAATCGTGGTCTGTTCGTTTAGACAAACCAGAGCTAGAATCTGTAATTGTTGGGGTTATCAAGCAAGATCCACGTCCTGTGATTTATCGTGGGTTCGAAGGGCAGAGTGATGCGCCTTATCGCAATGAACACGCTTTCAGGTTGTATGATGGAGATGTTCATTTTCGTTTTACTGCTTCTACACAAGCCGAAGTTTTCACTATCAAATTTAATTAGGTATAAAAAATGAAAAGCTGCAAGGTGGATAACCTGGCAGCTTTTTCGTGATATCTGGCATCCGCTTTCGGATTTAGTAGATCCGGAAAGGAGGTCGCCATGACCAAATCCAAGTATTTGCGTTATCGGCGTCTACTTAGTATTTCTAAAGAAGTCCTAAGATTATTTGTGATGATTCTTGGAATCATAATAGTAATTCGAAGTATTTAGAGATCTAGCTTGCTGCACGTTCGTTCTTAGATCTTGATTTGCAATCAAGACCATCGTCTTGTGATGATGGCATCCTACGGACAAGGGATTTAAAATCCTTGTGTGTTCAGATAAAACAGGGACGGAGAGCTGTCGGTGTTATCCGCTCTTGGAGTGGTTGTAGAGCTTGCGATTAAGTCCGTTTAATTATTCTTTAACAAGAGAAGCTGTATAACTTTTTGACGTTGATGAAAAAGCGTAATTCCAAAATAAAATAGTATTTATACTTGCGTCCTATATGGTAAATATTCACCATCATTGGGGGAATATCTATGAATTTTTTAAATCGCAAAGTTAAGGTCTTATTAAGTCTGGTCGGAATAGCGACAAACGCTTCAGCGCTTGCGCAAACACCATCTGCGTCTGCGCAAAATCAGGAACTAGGTCAGTTTGAACAGCAACAGTATTCACAAATCTCAGCGTCACAAAACTATCAAATTGTATCTCAAGACGAATTGCTCAATGCACTTCAAAATAACAAACTTGAACAATTGTTATTGAAAAAAGGGATATTAATTCAGAAACCTTCGGCGGATGGTACAATCTGTAAACAAACTGGTACTGGCGACGGCGGTTAATTCTTTTATGAAAAAAATCGGGATACTTTTTTTTTGTGCAACAATTTTTGTTGGTTTATTCTTGTGGAATAAAGCAAATAAGGGTGAGGCTATGAGTGATATAAGAATATCTTGGTATGCAGGTAATAAAATAGAAACTCATGATCCAGCGGATATTCAATTTGCGGCGCCAGCCGTGCTATTAATGAACCTTTATACTTCGCTTTTAGTTTTTAACAACAAAAGCGAGATGGATTTTGGCTTGATTCAAGCGTTTAACTGGATCAGCGATAGCGAAATTGAATTTAAATTTAATGAAAATTTGCGCTCTAGTAAAAATGATCTTATTACTGCTAAAGATGCGTACTTGAGTTTTAAACGGCTCATGGTTAAGCAAACTAATACCCATGGTGATTTGCAAAACTTCTTATGTCCTGACGTTAAGCTTAACAACATAAAAGACGAATGTCCGGGCCTGCGATATGAAGGAAATAGTTTATTCTTGAAAACTCCAGATCCTAAATTAGCCAAGTTTTTGTTGCCGCTGATAGCGAACTGCGATTTTGGTATAATACCGGCGAATGCTATAGATTGGACGTCGAGCGATTTGAAAATTATCGACTATGCCAATACAAGCGGGCCGTACTTTGTAGAAGCTACTAATGAAAAAGGCGAGCATGTTCTGAGGGCTAACAAAAACAGCCCTCTATATCATTCAGAGATGCCACAGGGGTTTCGTATTGTTCCCGTTCTGGATGCCTCGTCTCCGACTAAGTTAAAAAGTGGCGAAATTAACATGATTTCTACAATTGATCGCACACAGCCAGATGATTTTTTAGCCTTTGAGCAGAATTCGGAATATAATGTCCACAAAACTTCTGATTTAAAAGTGACCGCAATGGAATTCACGACTGTAGGTCAAAAAAAATTGACTGAGAAGGAACGTTTAGCTCTCGGAAGTTTGGTAAAAAGGATTACAATAAACAGTTGGCCATTACAAACAGCCTTTAAAAAGGCGGACCAATTTTTTCCACCATTTGGCGAAGCAAGTCTTTCTGATATTCAGTTACAAGAAATTCAATTGTTATACGAAAATTCCGGTAGCTTGCCGCTTAAAAATATTCGTATCAGCGTTGAAGGCTATAAACTTGAATTCTATAAAAATTTATTCGTAGATTACAAAAACATTGAGTTTATTAAATTCAACGGGATGCCAAATTCGAAAAATGAAGAAGACATGGAAGATGCCAGCATTGTACCTGGAGACACGGGTTTTTATGAGAATATCTCGTTAATCAGTTACTATATGACTACCGGGTCTTTTGGTTATGATGATAAAAAATCAGCGAACAAATGGATTCAAAATTACATAAAAATCGATGATAAAAGTGAACGTTTAGCTAAACTTAAGCAATTGCACTTCGAAGTATTGGCTAAGGGGGTCATTATTCCAATTTCGCTTACACCTTATTATGCGGTAGTGCGAAAAGATTGGAAGATAGATTTTCATAGGCATTTTGCAGGAACCCCACTATGGATGATGCGAAAAAATTAATTCATTGGGCTCTTAATTTAAAGCCTGAGTATAAAGTCGAAATTTCAAATTTTGATTGGCCTCGGCGGTTTGCTTTAGATCAGTTAGATTATCATTTTAAATTTGAATATAGAGAGCAAATTTACGATGGGCGTGGGTTAGCCGAATCGTCAGAAACTGCTTTAGTAAAAGCAATTGTAGAAGCTGTTGAGCGAACTGTAATAGATAAACATAAATTGAAAAACAGTAACGGAATAGCTGCGCATTTTGATTCTGTTCAAGCAACAGAAAGTGCGTTATGTGAATTAATAGAACGAGACATTTTTTTATGTAACTATCTATGTGTTGAAGCCGGTGTTCAGGAAATTGGTGAAAATTTGCTACCAGATTCCTGCCTCGCAACAGTAAAAGAGTTTGAAAATAAAAGTGTCGATATCCGTTTTTATGAACTTGGAATGTTATTGAATCGAACGGTGATTTTAGCGATAACAAATGGCTTTGCCCGGCCAAATCCATTTGGATGCGTGATTGGTCTTGGCGCAAATTTTATGAGAGATAAGGCTATTGCAGCAGCTTTTAGTGAAGTTGCAAGAAATACGGTGACTTATATAGACCGCAATAGTTGCATTGAGTGGAAGCAGTCTGAAGACGATTTTTTTAACGAAGGTGTCCAAAGTTTTTCAATTTTAGAACATGGCAAAGTTGCTTTATCTGAATCATATGGTCGCTGGCTGTGGAATTATTTTCTAGAAAAGAAAAAATATCAAATTAAAGATAATGATATTCGAGAAAACGAAATTGAAATTGAAATATTAGATCTTGACCATGTTTTCGGAGAACTTGGCATTAAAGTTGTGCGAGCCCAATCCAAAGCTATGCAAGACTTGTTCTTTCACAAAACTCAACCGCAAAAAATTAATCTAGAACGCTTGAATCGATACATGCAAGCGGTATGCAGTTTTGAAAATATCAACCTACGAACTCATCCACTGGCATAGCAATGACAAATAACGAAAAAAATCAGCTTAGAATTTTGTTAATTAAGTACCAGTTAATTTATTTTGTGATCGTTCTTTGTTTGTCTTTGGTTATTGTTTTTGGGTATTCCAAAATCCAATATCTATTAGCAGAAAACCTTTTCAAAACAAATATGAATCAATTGTTGGTTCATGATTTCAGGACTGTCATTTTGAATATGGACCAATTTGTACCAAGTCAGTTTAGTACGATAGAGTTAATTAAAAATGGTCAGGTTATTCTTAGTATCGGATCTCAAAAAAATCATTTTTTAAACTTTAAAACAGAATTTATTACCAAGGATGAAATGAGTCTAGTGTTTTCAAGTAGTTATAGGCTGATTATCGCTCTAGTTAGCTTGGTACTTGTATTTAGTTTGATGATTTCACGTTTCATCAACAAATATTTTACACGAACTTATGAAAAGCAAATGGCAGATCAGGCTAAGTTACAAAGAAGTGAATTGCTCAATGAAATTTCTAAAAAGGTGGCTCATGATATTCGATCACCGCTATCCACGCTTAATATGCTTGCTAGTTTAATCGAAAATTCAGAAGTGCGTGAAATGCAGCAAGCAGTCACAAAGCAGATAGACCATATAGCGAATGATTTGTTAAATTATTCAAAAAACCATAACTCTAAGGCACATGGGACGCCAGCAAGCCTCAAGGATTTATTTCTGCAGTTAAAAAAAGAGTACGATTTGAAGATGCTAAGCATGAAATGTTCCATTGTCTTTGAAGATCAATTGGATTCCGATATTTCATTAAGTGATTTAACTGTTTTGTATCAAAATATAAATAATTTTATAAATAATTCTGTAGAGGCCAACGCGAAATTTATCAAAGTTGTAATGGGCGCAGATAAGAGTGTAATTAGCATCGCTGTAATCGATGATGGAATTGGCATGGATGAAGAGGGACTTAAACGAATAGGTAAGTCAGCATTTTCCACGAAAAACCAATCAGATGCTTTGGCTAGTTTAGTTAGCTCAGGTAACGGTATTGCAATGCTGAATGCGCTAAAAGCGTTCGAAATTAGAGGCTGGAGGTTAGACATTAAATCTAATGTCGGCATAGGAACAACGGTTAGTGTACTAATACCTAAAATTGCAATCTAACATTAACGGTGTGAAAGAAAGTTATTTAAAATCAAGATGAAAAAAATCAACCCAATTGAAATTACCATTAAAAGTTGTACCGCTGAAGATATCACTTTTGTAGCTGACTATATAAGTAATTGCTCTGAAGAATTTTTAAGATCATTCGGGGCAGATAAGAAAAAGGTACCACCCAAAGAAATTCTTATCGAAAATCTAAGAAAAAATTTAGATGACCATGGTCTTGTAAAGAATTTTGCTATCGCCTATTACAATGATCAAAGAATTGGTCATTGTAATGTGAATAATATTGTCGAAAATGATAGCGGGGTGATCCATGCACAAATTTGGGATGCATCGCTTAGAAATGTCGGGGTTGCTTCAAGCTCGTTAATAAAAGCCTGCGATCATTTTTTTGATTTATTAAACTTTAAAAAAATTATCTTCAAAGTTCCGCACATAAATGCTTCGGCCAACGGGGTTATGAATAAAATGGGTCTTCCAATTTTGGGCTCAGTTATTTACGAGTTTCCGCTTATGATCGAGCCTATTGCATGTAATTTGTATGAAGTAGATAGAATTACACTCGATGAACTTAAGAAAAAGCTAACAATTTAGTTTTTAAAATTCAAGATTCAATAAACTTAATAAGACGATTAAATTTTTTATTATCAGCTTCTTTTAAAGCGCAAATGTATTCTGTGCGGTCTTGATTCGTACGAACACCCCATGTAGGTATTATTTGATTGTACTTTTCTGCTAACAGCTCTGTATGTAGTCGCGCATAGCGACCATTTCCATTAGGGAAGGGGTGAATAAAGACTAGTTGATGATGAAATCTAGTAAGAATCTCATTCCAAGGATAAGATTGAAATTCAATCCAAGTTTGAGTATTTCTCATAAGCTCAACAACTTGAGTAGAAATTTGGTTTTTATCAATACCAATGCTTTTATCGGTTAAGCGATAAGTGCCTGCCCATTTCCAAACATCGCCGTACATTTTTTTATGTAGTTTGCGAACGAAAATTTCGTCTAAGATTTCTTTTCTGTATTTTAAGCCCCAGTTTTTTCCATTTAGAATATTCTGTTGTTCCAGAGTGTTTAGTTCGCCTTGATTGTCTATGTCTGGAATTAAGCCTTCGATCTCGTTCGGATCAAGAGGTGTAGCGCCTGGAAGGTATTCAGGTGCGAATTTCATTTTTTAGATTTTTTCCATAATCGCACATCGAGATCTTTTTTTAGATCTTGAGCTAAGTTTTTAATTTGATCTTGGGTGGTGGTGCTATCTACTTCTTGTAGTTCCAAACTCATAGAGTGAGGTACCCCAGAGGCAATTTTTTTCGCTAAAGCCATCGTTTTTTGATCTAATAATTCATTAAACGAGTTATTGGGAGATTTGGGAACGATCATATATATTAGTTCGCAATCCATCGCTTCCGCAGCTTTACCTAGGCTCTTCAGAGATACTGTTTTTTTACTTTCGCCGTTCTCTAATTTTGTGATGGTATTAACTGTTACACCCATCAACTCAGCCAACTGTCTTGTGGATATTCCTAAAGCACCACGAACTGTTTTGACCCAACCCTTTTTCAAAGTAGGGCGAGTTGAAAGAGCTTTGATTTTAAGATCAAGAATTTGCCTTTGTTGATGCTGAGCCTTTTTATTGGTTTTCATTCATATATGATCAACTATAGGTGTACATAAGTCAATTTTATGATCAACTATAGGTGTACAAAATCAGTACTTATGTATACCTATAGTCGTACATAAGTACTGATTTACCTGTCTAAACCCCATACACCCCTGAAAAATCGCCATATTCGTGCTTAACACGTCGCCATTCTCTAGAGATTCTGCTCAAATTGTGGTTTATTGGTCAGGTTTAGAAAAACATAAGGTAGGGGAGTCTCATGCAAACGCAAGATAACAAAGCTCAATCGACGTTACGTAAAGTTCCAACATTAAGCCTTGGCAGCTACACGCGTGGCTCTGAAGCAGACAAAGTTAAGTTCATTGAACAACTTTTTACGGGAATCAAAGATTACGGCTTTATCGTTTTAAAAGATCATGATGTTGATCCTTCTTTATTAAAACAAGCTTACGAAGTTTTAGAAAAATTCTATGCATTACCAGACGCAACTAAGCGTTCATACATTTCTGAAAAAGGTGGCGGTCAACGTGGCTACACAGCTTTCGGAACAGAGCACGCTAAAGGCGCTGAAGTAAAAGATTTAAAAGAATTCTGGCATGTCGGTCGCGAAGTTCCAGACGATCACCAGTTTTCTAAATACTATCCAAAAAATATTTGGCCAGATGATAATCTTGCCGAATTTCGCCCGGTGTTCGAGAAATTGTTCGCGCAATTAGAAACTGCCGGCATCCAAATGATGGAAGCTTTAACTTATCCGTTAGAAGTTGAAAAAACTTATTTTAAAAATATGGTTCAAGAAGGTAATTCGATTTTACGTTTACTTCATTACCCACCGATTCCTGAAGGCACTGATCCTCGTTGCATCCGCGCTGCGGCTCACGAAGATATTAACTTTATCACGATCTTACCTGCGGCTACGCAATCGGGCCTGCAATTAAAAGATCGCGATGGCACATGGTTAGACATCGAATCTGATTTTGGCACATTGATCGTTGATGCTGGTGACATGTTAGCGCGTATCACGAATGAAGTGATTCCATCGACTACTCACCGTGTGATTAACCCGCAAGATGGTACGAATAAATCTCGTTATTCAATGCCATTCTTCATGCATCCACACCCAGAAAGCTTATTAAGCTGTCTGCCTTCATGTCGCGGTGCTGGGGCTAAATACCCGGATATCACGGGTCACGAGTTCTTAATGCAAAGACTTCGCGAAATCGGCTTAATCAAATAGTTTTAAATCGTTACCCAAGCAAAAAAATAACGCAGGGTCTAGTAAGACCACTGCGTTTTTTGCTTTTGGCCTCTAGTAATGGTTTCATTAAGACATGAAAACATTTCTTTTAATTTTATTGTCGTTAGTTTGCGTTGCCCAAAACTCTTTGGCCGCCGAGCCAGCATACTGTAATCCAGAAACTTTTTTTGAAAAAGAAATTGAAACACAAGCTGGGATTTGGCGTCATCACACCTTTAGATTTGGCGATGTGATTTTATTAGGTGGAGCGATCGGCTACAGTAATCCATTAAAGATCACAGGCTTTGCCGAAGAAAATTCGACAGCAACATCAGCAGAAAAGTACTGCACTTGGTATTACAACGACGGCAATGATTTTGCCTCTACTTTGTTTAACCATCATTACGTGACCAATCCGCAAAAAGTGACAGAAATTACTGGTCCGCAAGAGTATCGTGAAGTTTTAAAAGATCAGTTTGCAAAAGCTAACTTGAGTTTTTTATCATGTTTAGAAAATCATAAATACCTGGCGATGGGCTGTAATGGTCAAATGCACCGTGGGCCTACAGTCTTTGGAATGTTGTTAAGCTTTTCGGGCTGTAGTTCGAAAAATTCTTTAGCGATCGTAAATAAGTTGTGGGGTAAGAACGGCGTTAAACCAGAAGTTCGCCAGGCGATTATCGAAGAAGGTTATAAGCTAGGAAACGATGATCCGCAGGCTCGTTTAAGAATGCAAAAGGTTCTGGGTTATTAGTTCAAAGGCTAGTTTTCTAGCCTAAGGTCTGCTGAATTTACGCGACTTTCATACCGATAGGATAGGGATTCAATAACCCTAACCATTGGATGTATAATGAAAGCATTTCTATTAATTTTATTATCTGTAGTTACTTTAGCCCAGGTCGTTGCTGCTTCAGAGCCGGCTTATTGCGAACCTGAAAACTTTTTTAAGAAAGAATTTGATCCACACGAAAATATTTGGCGCGATCATGCGTTTAAGTTCGGTGATGTTGTTTTATTAGGTGGAGCGATCGGCTACAGTAACTCGCGCAAAGTGGCTGAATTTGCAGAAGAAAATTCAACAGCTTCGGCAGCCGAAAAATACTGTACTTGGTACTACAACGAAGGCAACGACAATGCGGCGGGGTTATTTAACCATCATTTCGTTTCGAATCCTAAAAAAGTCACGACGGTCACAGGCCCTAAAGAGTATCGCGCAGTTTTAAAAGATCAGTTTGCAAAATCAAAGAACAGTTTTTTATCGTGTTTAGAAAAGCATAAAATTTTAGTGATGGGCTGTAATGGCCAAATGCACCGCGGACCAACCGTGTTCGGAATGTTATTGGGCTTTTCGGGTTGTAGCTCGAAAAATGCATTAACGATCGTAAATAAGCTTTGGGGTAAAAATGGTGTTAAACCAGAAGTGCGCCAGGCAATTATCGAAGAAGGTTACAAGTTAGGAAGCGAAGACCCAGAGGCCCGCCTAAGAATGCAAAAAGCCTTAGGTTACTAAGAGCAGGTAGTCTAAGGTTGTCGGTAAAGTAAAAAAAGAGTAATCTTACTTACATGAGAAAAGATTTGTTATTAGGAATTGGAGCCACGTTATTTGCGATGGCTCTTTTTTATTTCGCGGATAATCCAACTGCAAAATTAAATATCGGAAAAAATAAAATTGATTCTGATGGCGACTACGGCGTGCCAGCCAATAAAAAAATATTAAATGACGAAGTGGCTGAAGCTCAGGCAGCTATATCTGCACGCTCGGCGGTTTCAGCACCTTCAGAAGCTCTGAAGGCGGGAACGGCTCGTGATACCATTTCAAAAAATTTCGTAGAGCACTTAAAAACCATCGGCACCTGTTTGAAAATCAATCCTGCGATTGATAACCCAACAATCGAACCTACGTATGATAACTTGTTAATTAGCCTTCGTCCGGCCATTGGTGAGCTTGTGGTGCAAATGGATGACTGGACGCAGATGGATCTGCAAAGTCCCGATGGCAGCCGTAAGCGCATCCGTACAGAGGTAAATTACGAAAACCCGAATGCTCCGGTTAAGTACGTGCAGCTTTATCATATCAACGATCAGGGTTTTCCTGAAATGCAGCAAGTTGACGCTGAAAAAGCGCGTAATCCATCAGATGATTATATTAATTATTTACGTGGTGGTGCTGATTTAATGTTAAATGAACGCGGAAGCCGCGTGTATTTTCAAGAGGGCGAAGAGATCGTTCTTGTTGAAAGATCTGGTGTGATTGAATCTTTTTCATTAAGCAAAAACGGAAAAACAGTCAGTTGCACTGGCTTAGATGCCATCAATTCGAACTGTCAGTGTGTTCAATAGCGTGTCTTCGACACGACAATAACGTGATCGCTTTAAGCGATCACGATGTGAGTTACGATAAGAGCAGCAAGTACAACCATTAATGACATATTTAAGTTATTCATAGGATTATTCCCCTTTCTTGGATCTATACATAGAACTATTTTTACTACATTTCCACTGTCATAATCCTGACAGGCATTAACTTCATGAAGTGACAAATATCGAAAATTAGATGTCATCTGATTAGACGATTGGGTTTCTATGCCCGTTAAAATTAAGCTTATTGTGGCCAGTAAAGTGCTTTAAAACCTTCGGAACCCTAAAAGGGCTGAAGGACGTATTTGTGAAAAAGCTTGGAATCTATCTGTTTTTAGCGATTTTATTGCAGAGTTTTACTGCCTCAGCAGATCTTTGGACTGTGACCCAACAGTGGTCGCCAGAGCTTGAAACCCAGTATCAAGAGTGGGTAAAAACCAATGCTAAAGTCGACATGTTTTCGCGTGAATTTTTAGATGCAAAAAAAACTGTTTTAAATCCTTATTACGGCATGACTACTGACTGTGCTGATACGGTTTACGCTTTACGTGTTATTTTCTCTTTCGAAAATGGTCTTCCATGGGCTATTAGAAATCCCGCAAGCCCTAAAAAGGTGATTGCGCAAACGATGAAGCGTTTTGATAGTTATCCAGAAGGCGTTCCGCGCTTGCGAGCTTTTTTCAATATGCTATTTGATATCGTAAGTACAACTAGCTTACAGCACGACACTTATCCTGTTTCGATTAATAAAATTCATCCAGGCGTGATTATTTTAACTGCGAAAATCAACCATCACTCGTGGACGATTGCAGGTATCGACGCTAAAGGAAATCCTCGTTTAGTGTATAACTCGGTTGTTGGTAAAGCTTCAGGTTCTAAATTACAACAGCGTTCAAGCTGGCCAAATCCGTTCTGGGTATTTCAGCCAGATGAAAAGCTAACAGATCCAAATGATCCATTGTCTGCAAAATTTAAAGTTCCGGTTTATGTACTTGATAGCTATGCAGGATTTCGTTACTGGATTCCGATTGATAAATTAACAACTGATATACGCTTGCTTCCTGAATACAGCAACGATCAGTATGAGCTGGATTTAAAATCGTGGAAACAAACTATTCAATCTAAATTAGCGACTAAAAAAGAATCTCTGCAAGAAGTGGTCGAGCGCCTGTTAAAAGATGCTTGTGATGATGTTAAGCAACGTATTACAGCAGTTGATGAAGCGGATCACTACAGAAAATTATTAAAACAAGCTCAAGAAAAAGAAGCAGCTTTGATTATGGCAAAAGCCAGCATGTTGCCGATCGAAGAAAAAGATCAAGACTTGTTAGATATTTTAAAAGAATACAATGCTGATAAAAATGCTCTGGCTAATCCGCAGTGTTTAACGGCGAAACAATACGACCAACTTTCAACACCAAGCCGTGATAAACGTTTATTTGATGCCGTGATGTTAGCGCGCGCTTACTTTGTGCACGCGATGGAAGTCGGCGGAACTAAAGCATTCAGTGCGATTCGTTTAAAGCAGTTTAAAAGAATTTTTGCTCGTCCGGATAAACCTGCACGCGTTGAATCTGATTTAGCAACGGCTCCGATTACAGCCGGCGAGCTTTCAATTTGTCGTGTGAAAATCGGTAAAGAAACTTTAGATATGGCTGAAATTAAACGCCGCTTATTTAAAAGCTACCTGTCTTCGAATCCGAATGAAGATCTACTTGGTCGCTGGGGCGCCCGCGCAGCTAAGCCATCTGAACTAGCGGCAAGCTGTTCGACTTACGGCGAAGTTTATAGCGCGTATGATTTAGATCAAGCCGAAGTTGAAGCACAGAATGAAATTCAAACTTTTAAAGGTATGAACTAAAGTCCAGATTACACAGTAGTCCTCTGGGGAAAAGCTCATGACTTCGATAAACTAGAGGTCATGAAGTATTTATTATTTTACACGATGGTTTTGCTTTCGACTGCGGTCAAAGCTGAGATTGTCGAATTCAAATTACAAACTGAAAATCAAGCCTGCAAAGGGCTTTCACAAGTTGTTATTACTCAGGATAAAGTGGTGTTGTATCAACTTGAAGTTCCGATGTATGGAACGGGCCAAATTCACTTACTAACTGGCAACTACCAAATCGATGTGATCAATAAAGAAGGTTGCACTTATCAGAACCTTATTCAAATTTCTGATCTGCCAAATAAATTGATCGAAGTAAAATTAGAAATGCAACCGCGCAAGCCCGCAATGACTTTAGAAGCTTCTGGCGGCATGACTCAGGGTTTTAATCCGATGAGCTATAATTTATGGCCGTCACCCTGGTGGGGTGGCTGGGGTTATAACCAATTTAACACGCAATTTTATTCTCCCTGTGGTTGGAGCATGTATGGCTGCAGTGGTAATTCTTATCCGCACAACGGCAATATCGCTATGGGAAAACCGAATATTTATTTCGCCGGCAAAGATGAAGGAAAATTTAAATTAAAATTTACAGACGATAATTTTAATTTTTTAGCAACAGTTCCAAGTTTTAAAGGCAAAGAAATTGGCGGCGAACTTCGTAAAGGCAGTATTTATAACGAGAACACGTGGTATCCGTATTTATTTTACGATGCCCGTATCAACGATGACCACTTACAAAACAACCAAGGCTTTTGCGGAACCCGTAAAGAGATCTTTCAATTTATGATGGAAGGTTTAAAAAAATACGAATTTCCAAATGAAGCCAGAACCGATTTTGCAGAATACTGGTCAGTTAAAATCCCTGAAGCCTTACGCTACTGCGTTTTTCCCCAAGCTAGTGCACAGTTAGATAAAGCAGCGCCGCTAGAAATTACTTTTGATGATAAATCACAAGTGCAAACTGAAAGACTATTCTATTTAGTGATTCCGCAAGACTACAAAGGTAAACGTATTCCTGCTAAGTCGAATAAGTTTTCAGATAAACCAAAAAATACATGGAAGCACTATTCACGCACCGTGATTCCAAAAATGGCTTACATCTATGAATGGGGCGTGGGATTTATTTTCGAATAAAAAAAGGGGCTTTTAAGGCCCCTTTTCATTTTACTGAAAGCGAGTTAACGCTTCCTTAAGTGAAACGACTTGAACTTTTGATTGCGCCAACAATAATCTATCAGCCGCAATTACATCTTCATCAGCGTTTGCTACGAATTTTTCGTTAGATAATTTATTCGTAAGCAAGTTGATGTCTTTATCAAGTTTTTCGATTGTTTTTTGAATACGTTTTAGCTCTTCATCAAAATCGACCAAACCTTCTAAAGGAATAATCACTTTAACTTGTGTGTCTTTTACTGATACCGAAGTTACGGCACATTTCATTAAATCGCCATCTGCACCGATATCTAAAGTTTCTAAACGACCGATGGTCATTAACGCTGTACGGTTATCGCTTAACGTTTTTTGAACAGCATCATCAGTTACGCCTAGACGAACTTTAAGTTTAATAGCCGGGCTAATACGATTTTCACCGCGAATATTACGCATAGCTGTGATCACTTCTTTAACGATATCAATTTCATGCTCTGCTTTTTTACTGCCGAATGCTAAGAATTCGCGATCATTTGCCGTGGTTGGGTAGTTATCGATAATACAAGCTTCAGCTTTTAGCGGAAGTTTGGCATAGATTTCTTCAGTGATAAACGGGCAGAACGGGTGAAGTAATCTAACGATGCGATTTAAAACATGCGCCATCACTAATTGCGTCGCTTGTTTTTGTTCTGCATTTTGTCCAGATACGATGGGTTTAGAAAATTCAATGTACCAATCGCAGAACTGATTCCAGATAAATTGGTAAAGTTCTAATGCCGCTTCAGAGAACTTTTCGCCCTCTAAGGCTTCTTGCACTTTTTTCTCGGTATCGCCTAGTTTTGAAATAATCCATTGGTCAAATACGCTGATGTTCGCTTTAGCCGGCATAGCTTTAAGGCCTTCAGCTGGAATCGGCATATCAGAAATATTTGATAAGACGAAGCGAGACGCATTCCAAACTTTATTCATAAAGTTACGGTAGCCCTCTAAACGTTGTTCAGAGAATTTAAAATCTTTACCGCTAAACAGATGCGCTAAGAAACTAAAACGTAAAGCATCAGCTCCGTATTTATCGATCATCTCGATTGGATCGATTGAGTTACCTAAAGATTTAGACATCTTGCGGCCTTGGGCATCGCGAACAAGCCCGTGAACATAAACTGTTCTGAACGGAACATCTTTTTTAAACTCAACACCCATGACGATCATTCTGGCAACCCAGAAGAAAATAATATCGTGACCAGTAACTAAGTAATTTGTCGGGTAGAAAGTTTTTTGTGTTTCAACAGAGTGTTGATCTTCATTAGGCCAACCCATTGTTGAAAAAGGCCAAAGAGCAGATGAAAACCAAGTGTCTAATACATCTTCTTCTTGAGAAATCTTAGTGCTGTTGCAGTGATCACAGTGTGCAGGCGTGGTTTCTGCTACCGTGTGTTTTTCGCAATCATGGCAGTGCCATGCGGGAATACGATGCCCCCACCATAATTGGCGCGAGATACACCAGTCTTCAATGATATTCATCCAGTGAAGATAAACTTTTGTCCACGATTCTGGTTCAAAACGGATTGTGCCAGATTCAACCACACGTTTTGCAGGAACAGCTAGCTCTTCCATTTTAAGAAACCATTGCTCAGACATAAATGGTTCAACGATAGCGTCTGTACGCGAACAGTGACCCACTGAATGCATGTGTGGTTCTTCTTTAACTAATAGGCCTTGTGCTTTTAAGTCTTCACAAACTTTTTTGCGAGCTTCTATAACTTTTAAACCTTGGTAAGGACCAGCGTTTTCGTTCAATAGAGTTTTTTTAGTAAGAATATTAATAAATTCTAATTTGTGAGTTTTACCGATTTTGTAATCGTTAAAATCATGGGCCGGAGTAATTTTCACAACACCTGAACCAAAAGCGAGATCTACATAAGTGTCAGCGATGATTTTAATTTTACGATTGATCAACGGAACGGTTACAGTTTTTCCGATTAAATGTTGGTAACGAGTATCGTCCGGGTGAACACATAATGCCGTATCACCTAACATCGTTTCAGGACGAGTCGTAGCTACAGTTAACATTTCATCAGTGCCATCAACAGGGTAGTTAATGTGGTAAAGAGTTCCTTTAACTTGTTTGTGTTCAACTTCAAGATCAGAAATTGCAGACTCTAACGGGCCTGACCAATTGACTAAACGTTGGCCTTTATAAATTAAATTCTTTTTGTATAAAGAAACAAAAGTTTTACGAACAGCTTTTGAAACGCCGTCATCTAAAGTAAATGTGGCGCGTTCCCAATCACATGAATCACCTAAACGACGCATTTGATTGTAAATACGATCGCCGTATTCGTGTTTCCATTCCCAAACTTTTTCTACGAATTTTTCGCGGCCTAAATCATGACGGGTAACGCCGCCATTTTTCTTTAACTCTTTTTCAACTACTGTTTGTGTCGCAATCCCTGCGTGATCTGTTCCTGGTAACCACATGGCATTAAAGCCAGACATACGCTTCCAGCGGATTAATAAATCTTGAATCGTGTGATCAAGTGCGTGGCCTAAATGTAAAAAGCCAGTGACATTTGGAGGAGGTAAAATAATAGAAAACGGAGGTTTTGTTGATTGATCTTGGGCTTTGAAATAGCCTTTGTCTTCCCACTGTTTGTAAACAGTAGCTTCAACGTCTTGTGGATTATAACGATCGGCGAGCGTAGTAGGATTTGTCATAGCTATCTAAGATAGCAATTTAGCCTCGGTCAGTCACCATTTGCTGATAACCGCCATCAATTAGATAGACGTTTGTATAACCTTTTTTTTCTAAACTATTAGCGATGCGCTCAGATTGCTTGCCATCAGGGCATAATAACAAAAGAGCAAAGTCTTTCGGGATCTTACGCTCATCTAATTCTTGCTGGAGCTGGCTTTCGGTGGTCATGATCTGCCAAGCTTCGACATGCATTTTTTGAATCGAAGAATACCAAGGGGCAATATCAGTTCCAAAATTAAAGAACATAAAGGGAACGCGGTTTTCGATCAGATTATTTAATTGGTAATAGCCGATTTTATTAAAACTCATACGTTCGCCTTTTTTGCATGATCTGGAAGATCTTTAAAAATCATAAAAATAATCGTTAATGCAAATAGCGTGAAAGCGCCAGCCAGTAAAAATGGAGATCCTTTAAATGCGCTTTGTAGCAAAAAGCCGCCAATCGGTGGCCCAATGACTCGGCCTAACGCCGATAAACTTTGCGTTGTTCCCATAGCTAAACCTTGTTCTTCTGGGGGAACAAGAAGAGAAACACTTCCCATAAAAGCAGGGTTGGTTAATCCATGGCCTAACGATAACAGGGTCATCGTAATACCCATAGCCGGAATACTTGGCGCAAATGCAATTCCTGCAAGTCCTAAACCTAATAAAAGTAATCCCAGACAAAGAACTTTCTTTTCGCCCACTTTAGGTAAAAGGCGACGCACGAGAAAACCCTGCGTGAAAACAATGATTACACCGATGTAAGCAAATCCAAAACTGACTTCTTTGATGTTCCAGTTAAAAACTTCTTTCATGTAAAGCACTAAAGAAGATTCCATTAAAGCCATCGCCAGTGTTGCTAGCGCAAAGCAGGTCATCAATGGGCCGACAGTTTTAGTTTTGAAGTAACGAGCAAGGTGAGACAATTTTTTTGCTTTTTCAGCACTGTTTTTAGCGCGTGTTTCTGGGCTGATGGATTCTTTTAAATTAAAGTAAGCAAAAATAAATGTGAACAAACACAACAGCGCTACGCCAAAAGAAGAAAACCCTGCGATAAAACCCATGTCAGTAGACATCGTTTCGGCCCAAATAGTTAAACCGCCACCGATCGCTGGTCCGAATAAAAATCCTAAACCAAAAGCTACGCCAATCACGGCCATACCCTTAGATCTATTTTCTGGAGTCGTCACATCAGAAACATAAGCCGAAGCCGTTGAAATCGATGCGCCAAAAAAGCCGGTTAAAATACGCGCGACAAAAAGCATTTCTATTGAACGTGAATACGCTAAGACCAAATAAGAAATCATTTCACCCAAAAGGCAGTACATTAAAATGGGTCTGCGGCCGTAGCGATCTGATAGTTTTCCCCAAAACGGAGCAAAAATAAATTGCATCAAAGAATAAGACGCCATCAGTAAGCCGGCAATCCAAGGGGTTGCGCCGTAGTGAACACTTAAAAGGGGAATCACTGGAATGATCATTCCAAAACCTAAAAGGTAAATGAAAACTGTGAAAAATATGACGATAAGTGGTTTTGAATTTGGGTTGCTCATATTAGCCGATCTAGACCTTTGTCTTCTGCTTTTCATATATAAACTCGGTTACACTGGTGTGGCTATGAAAAAAACATCAAATACACTGCGTTCTAAGGTTAATTTTGTCGTCCTAACGATGACACTTTTTTCAACTGCTCAAAGCTGGGCGTTTTTTGATCCCTATCAGGTGTATCGCCCGCAAAGATTCGATTTGGCCGTAGATGCCCAATTTTATAAAACCACAGCCAATTTCGATTCAGGTGGTGAAAAAATCGACTTACCTTTTGAAAATAGCTTTCAAATTATCGATGTGAATCCCCAATTACGCTGGGGAATGTTTCGTGACCTTGGGGTTCGTTTAGGCGCTAATATTGGCTCTTCTGAATCGGTTGATCCAATCAATACACGTAATAATTCTACAGTAAATCGTGTGGATGTCGGGGCGGATTACCAATTATTAAATTATGAATCTTTTCAAACGATCGTCGATTTTGAATATTCTCACCCTATGGAAAAAATCGATGTCGCCACTGATTCTTCGTTAAACAGTAACGGGGCTTCTGAAATTAAACCAACGCTGATCATGAGAATGGATTTAGGAAGTTTTTACCCGTACGCCTATTTGGGCGGAAACATTCGCAATGAAGGCTTATCAACACTATTAACTTATGGTGTTGGCGGAGAATTTCGTTTTTCAGAATTAGGGTTAGGCGCCGTTGTTGAAGGTTTTAGTTCGGTTAAGGATGATGAATTCACCAATTCGGCTTCACGCCGCGATCTGATCACGACACGCGTGAATGGTGGCAGTAAAAAGTTTTATTCAATCAATCCAAATGCATTAGCCGCAGAAGTTTTTTTAAATTTTGCCATGACAGAATGGATTAAGTTTAAAGCTTACGGCGGAGCTGATGTAACGGGATCAAATACCTCACAAGGATTTTTTGTCGGCGGTGCGCTGACATTGACTCTTGATTATGGCAATGGCAGCGATGATCTTGAAGAGCAACGCGTGATTCGTCGGTCACAGCGTCCGGCAAAGAAAGTAAAAAAACCAGTCGATAACGGTTTCAAAGAAAGCACTGATGATGGAGTAGACCAAAATTATTTTAAATCAGTAGATCCAAGTAATGATGATTACGTGCAACCGATTGAAGAAGAGCAGCAACAACCAGCACCCCAAAATGGAACCAGCTCTAGTGTTAACCCAAGTACACAAGGTGATTTGGATCAGCTCGGTTATCAAATCAAATTAAAGAAACTTAAAAAGAAAAAGAAAAATCAGTAAGGCGCTTCGTGGCTATTTGCCACAGTAGCCTTTCTTATTACAATCATAACAAAATAAATAATGACAAGTTTTGTAAGCCTTGATAGCTTGTCTCTATTCTATTGAAAGGAGAATCACATGATTACAAATATTAATACGCACGCCTTAGAGCAAACATTAGCCGTCGAAATGTCCGATTCTCCTATGGCACATCAATTCTAGCAATCTAGTTAGAATCAAAAAGAGAATCCAAACAAAATTAAAGAATGAATCGCGACTGGCCGTCCGCGATAATTAACATTATCGTCAAAGCTCGTTGTGGGTTTTTTCATTCTAAAATTTCAAAAAACAGATCAATTATTTTTATTTAACCGCACTCGGAAACGAGCGCAAAAAGGATATTTTATGAAAAACGCTAAAAATTATTTAGCATTATACGAAAATTGGGAAAATTCAAACGCGGAGGAGCTTTGGCGCCTTTGGAAAAGCGTTCTGAAGTGTATTAGCCTGATCGCTTACTCATTTCACGCCATCGTGAAACTAGCGATCGGGTTTTTATTAAATTCTAATTATTTAGTTAAGCACAACGAATTCGGAAAACTACCAGAAGAAATTTCTGGTAGTTTTTCTAACAATCAGAACTGGTATCGTAATTAATGCCAGTTCTTTATCTACACTTTACAAGTCTTGAGTTTTTAGGCCATTGTTTGGATTTACACCCTTAGAATGAATATCAGTTACGCCATTGGTATGAATATCAAAAAGAGTTTTAATCAGATCTGAATATTCTTCAGTCGTTTCTGCATAACGAGTTGTTGGATTGCCTGGTGACCATGAATTAATAGTTCCAACAGGTTCTTTGTTTTGTTTTAAGTCAGCCATTGAGTTATATAAATGTAAAATTGGAGTGTCGCAATAATTTGGAGATTTTTCAAAACGTTGAAAAATCTTACAGTAGCCAAGTTTGGCGTAAAAAATTCTTCCTGGTTTAAGAATGCCCGCTGTTTTAGGTGGAGCTTTCATTTGAAAGTAGCCAGCAAATTTAGAGCCCTTATATTGAACTTCCTCTTTTGCATAAACGAGCGCAAGATTCTGAATAGGAGCTTCGTTATCAAATCCAGTAATAGCCGAATTGACTCTAAGTTGAAGAACGCGATCGTAATTCGCTACACTTCTTTCAACATTTGTTTTTACAGGTTGTGCTGCTGATTGAGTGACCATTGGTTGATGTGCGCATGAAAATGCAAACACAGCGAATAAAGCAGATAATAAAAGTTTCATAAATTTTTCTCCGTTATACATCTTAGCGTTTAGCGCGAAAGACACATAGTCCAGATTAGGCAATGCCTAGAACAATGTCAGAGTTATAGATGAGCCCCCGAGGGGGCTTTCCTAAGATTGTGTTGTCGTACATGTTGTAAATCGTCTTGGGAGGGGCGATTTGGTTTTAGATTTTTTATTTTTTGTAAGAACTATTCAAGATCTATGTTTTGCATGCGCATTTTCGGCATGTAGGTTTCAGCTTGTTCTAATAATGACAAGTGGGCCTGAGCCATGGCTTTAAGATTGGCTTCGAATTGCATTCTTGATTTTTTAAGATCAGAAATTTCAGTATAAATTTTACGTAAAGAGTCTTTTGCATCGCGCGTGATTGTTTCTGCCTTTTGTTGGGCGTCAGCAATAACTAATTTGCATTCGTGTTCTGCTTCTTGTTTCATTTGATCTGATAACTTAGTTGCTTGTGTGATAGCGCTGCGTAAGACATTATCGCGATCACGAAATTCGTGAAGCTGTAATTCTTTTTCTTTAAGTTCTGCAGTTAGTGTTTGAATTTGTTGTGCAAGATTTTCAGTTTGCGCAGCAATAATCGTTAAAAAATTCACAACTTGTTCAGGATCAAAGCCCATCATCTTGCGATCAAAGGTCTTATTGATAATCTCAGTTGGGTAAAATTTCATTTAATTCCTCCATGAATCAAATTACGAACCCGTTGGTCTCTATTTAAGTATAGGCAATCCTTGCCCTAAAAAAAAGTCGAGTCCAAGGATGTGGTCATATCCTGTACCTTAGGAGGAGGACCTAAAGTCGTGCTGAATTGTGTCGTTTAAACTTAGCTTAGACCTAAGTCTGTCTGGCGAGAGATTTCGCGTGAGCGAAGGGCTGCTTTTTCAAAGCTGATGCGTAAAGCGCGTTCGATCTCTAATTCGCGCATCGAATTTAAACCAGCGGCTGTAACCCCTTTTTTAGAAGTCACACGTTGTTGTAATTCTTCGATATCAACACCTGAAGATTGAGCAGCTAATAAAGATGCGCCGACAAAAGTTTCAATCGTCATCACTTTAGCCTGTTCAGGGGTAAAGCCATGTTCAATGATCCAATCTTGCCAGTACATCATCATTTCAAAAACAAAGCCTGTACCGCTTGAACAAGAAATCATTAAAGCATCAAATTGGTCTTCAGTGTCTAATTCTAATATTACGCCTAAGCCGGAAAACAGATCTTTCGTGATTTCAATAACCGCGACATCTTTTTTATGCGCCAGTAATCCTAAAACACCGCGACCAATTAATGATGGTGTGTTTGGCATAAGGCGAACTAGGCGGCCTTGCGGAATTAATTTTTCCAACGAGTGCATTGGGATGCCCGCAGCTAATGAGATGATGATTTGATTTTCATCAAAAGCTGAAACTAAATTTGCCATCGCTGCAGGTAAGTCTTGCGGTTTCATTGCTAAAATTACGATGTCGCACTCTTCAACGATTTGTTCGTTATGTTCGCGAATTTCGATTTGATATAATTCTTTAAGCTTAAGGGGTTTACCCGGAGTGCGGTTCGAGACAAAAATTTGATCCGGTCTCATGAGTTTTGACTCAATGATTCCTTTAATTAGGGCCTGAGCCATGTGTCCTGCGCCGATGAAACCAATTTTGTAAGACCGAAGTAAAGGATGAGTCATACTCGTTAGGCTACTGTATTTTTTGTCTTTCGCCAAATAAAACCGTGCCGATTCTGATCCATGTCGCACCTTCTTTGAGGGCGACTTGATAATCATGGCTTGTTCCCATTGAAAGTTCTTTAATTTGTAAGCGGTCAGCCAAGTTTTTTAATTTTTTAAAATGAATTTGATTGTCTGCAGCGTCGTTTTGCAACGGCGGCATGGTCATTAATCCTACGATCTTAACATTTGAAAGCCGAGTCAGATTTTCCCATGCGGCAATAACGCTGGCTTCGTCAAAACCCGCCTTAGTAGCCTCGTTCGCAAGGTTGACCTGAATAAAAATCTTTTGCACATGGTTGATTTCTGAAGCCTTTTTTGAAACTAATTCGGCTAGTTCCAAAGAATCGATGGCATGTAAATAGGCAAAATTATTTTTTAAATATTTTACTTTGTTTTTTTGGATCGGGCCGATCAAATGCCACTCTAAATTTAAATCTTTTAAGGCTTCGATTTTTTCTAAAGCTTCTTGAATATAGTTTTCACCGAAAGCGCGCTGACCTTGGCTGGCTAAATCGCGAATTTTTTCGATCGGCTGAAGTTTGCTGACCGCCAGTAAATTCTGACCAGCAGAAAGCTGAGCTTTGATTTGCGCCAAAGGTGATTTTTCAAAAGTCCAATTTTTACCAGCAAATAATTTTTCTAAAGCTGTCAAAGGCAAGCCCACAACGTTGTTGTAGTCTCCCACAAACTTTTCCACAAATTTTCCGCCTAAACCTTGGATGGCGTAAGAGCCCGCTTTATCCATCGGTTCGCCGGTTTTGATGTAATCCCAGATGTCTTGATCAGCTAAATTTTTAAAATAAACCTGCGATGTCTCAATATGAGAAATAATATGACCATTACTTTGGTCCAGAAGAATGATTGCGGTTTTTACTTCATGCATTTTGCCTGAAAGTTTTTTCAAAGTATTAAACGCATCCTGTTCGTTTTCAGGTTTTCCGATCGCTAAATTTCCTAAACAAACCATCGTGTCTGAAGCCAAAATAATACCGCCTGGATTTTTGTCAGGACATTGGTCCAGACAGGCCAGAGCTTTTCTTTTTGCGATGTCGATTATTTGCTCGTCTAAGCTTAGGTTTTCATTCGGGATTTCCGATATAAAGACTGGGAATGAGACAAAATAATATCCGGCTTTTTTTAGAATTTCAGCGCGGCGTGGAGATTGCGAAGCAAGGACAATTTTTTTCATTCAAATTAAATTTAAACCAAAAGAGGATCTATGGGTAGTGCTGAACTCATGTTATTTACCGGGCTCATCTTAGCGGGTGTGTCGGTTTATCTTTTCATGACTTCCATTTTGGCGGGTAAACCCGGCGAAGCTCAATTGCAATGGGCGAGCGGCACTGAACCAGTTAAATCTAAAAATGGAATCATCAATCTTTGTCGCCCGATGGTGCATCAGTTCACTCTGCAGCATGCGGCTAAATTTAAATCAGAACAATATCGTAAAAAAATTCGTCATCTGATTAAAACGGGCGGCATGTCGTCAGAGATGAACGAAGATGAATTTATCGGTTACCAATTGTTTTTAGGAATCGCGTTTCCAGTGTTTATTAACATCATGAATTTTTCTTTGGATCTTGGTTTTTCGCCATTGATTCTTTGTATGCTTGGAGTGGTTGGCTGGTTTATGCCACAAATGCATTGTAAGGCGCAAAAAAGTGCCAGAGCCCTAAGTGTTCAGGCAGATATGCCATTTTTTATCGATCTACTTGCCTTATCAGTTGAAGCCGGTCTTGATTTTTTCGGAGCGATCCAAAAAATCGTGGATAAAGTTGCTGATCCAAATTCAGTTCTGGCTGATGAATTAAAAACCGTTTTGAAAGATATCAAAGTCGGTTCGTCAAAAACAGATGCATTAAAAGAAATGGCAGCCCGTTTAGACATGCCCGAGATCACAAGTTTCGTGGCGGTGTTAATCGATGCGGAAGCAACAGGTGCAAGTATCGCGCAAGTGTTAAAAGATCAATCGGTGCAAATGCGTTTAGAACGGTTTGTGCGTGCAGAAAAAGCCGGGGCGCGAGCTTCGCAATTAATTTTATTACCATTAATGGGATTTATTTTACCAGCGGTATTTATCATGGTGTTTGGCCCAGTGGTATTAGGATTTGTTTACGGAAAATAGGAAATAGGGATTATGGCGAAACTTTATAAAATACAACACGGTGATAAAGCCGAGCTTCTGATTGAAAATCTAGAGCTGGCCGAATCATTTTTTGCCCGTGGTAAAGGTTTGCTTGGCAGAAAATCTTTAGCGATTAATAACGCGCTTTGGATCAAACCCTGCAACAACATTCATACCTGCTTTATGAATTTTTCTATTGATTGTATTTTCGTAAATAAAAAAATGGAAATTGAAAAAATCGTTTCAGGTGTAAAGCCCTATAAGATTGTTGGTCCATATTGGAAATCGGCTTCAGTTTTTGAAACTGCAGCAGGATGCGCGCAAAAATGGAACCTTCAGGTAGGAGATCAGTTATATGTGGTCAGTTAGAGTATTGTCCGGTCCACAAACCGGACAGATCTTTGATTTAAAAATGGGTAAAAACCTGCTAGGTCGGGGAATGAACTGTGATTTTAAAATCACCTCGGGTGGTATTTCTAAAGACCACTGCGAAATTCACGTTTATAAAGATAAAGTGATCGTGGTTGATTTAAAATCAAGTAACGGAACCTTCGTAAATGGTGTAAAAATTCAAAATTCGATTATTAAACTGGGTGATAAAGTCAGCGTGTTCGATGTGATTATGGATGTGATTCCGTCTCCGGATATTCGTCCAAAACCAACAGCAGCACCTCGTCCGGTCGCATTGCGTCCGCGACCAGCACCGCAACCACAACGCCAAATGCCTCCACAAATGTACAACCAGCAACCTCCGGCATATCCAATGCAAGGCGGAGCTGCGATGCAAGCGCAAATGTATCAACAACCACTGAATGGAGTTCCGCCACAACAAAATAATTTTGGTGCGGCTATAGAAATGCCAAAAACTTTTGGCGAGCGCATTGATGAGTACATGGAAAATGTAGTGATGCCGGTATTTTATAAAATGTCGGTGGTGTTTCCATTTAAACAAGTTTTATTAGGAATGATGATTCTATTTGTCGTGTTCGTGACGATAGCTTCGATGTTTCCGTTAACGACAATTTTACGCGAATCTAATTTTAATGAAGCCGCAAAACGAGCAAAAAGTGTGGCGCGTGCGATGGCACGTATTAATGAACAGGCTTTATTATCCGGACAAATTAATAACCTAAATGTGAGCGAAGCATTAAAAGAAGATGGCATTAAAGAAGCTATCATTATTATGCAATCAGATGGTTCGGTGGTTGCTCCGACTGAAAAAGTCGGTCGTGATATGTCGAAATCTTTTGTGATTCAAGCACGTAAAGAACCGCGTGCTCATGCTGCCCCTGTTGATGACAATACCATTGGTGCAAGTCATCCGATTGCAGCTTATGATCCATTATCAGGTGAAACTACTGTTAAATATGTAGCGATTGTCTTTTATGATATCAGCTCATTAAATGTGGACGATGGCCGTGTGATCAGTTTATTTATGCAAACGCTAGTGATCTCGGCGTTATTTGGCATTGGATTATATTTATTGTTCTCGCGTTTAATCGAATTTCCAATTCGTCAGTTGAACAAACAAATTGATACGGCCTTACGTGAAAAGTCAGATCGCACAGAAGTGGCTTTTGATTACCCTGAATTACAAAAAGCTGTGGCCAACGTAAACCTGCTTTTAAATCGTATGTGGAATGGTTTGAGTGATTCTGAAACTATTAAACCAAGTCAAAATCGCGATGTCGAATTTTCACAAATGGTGAATATGTTAACTCAGCCTGCAGCAGTCATTTCTGCAAATGGGTCAATTACTTCGTGTAATCATCAATTTGCAACTTTGGTGCAAACTGTACCTGAAGCTTTAATAGCGCAAAGTTATATGACAATTACCGATCAAGCGATGGTACAGAATTTAGAAAGTTTAATGAGCCGAGCGCGCGAATTAGTTTATGAAACGCATCGAGATAAAATTCCGTTTTCTCAGTTTGAGTGTGAAATATTCTTGCAGGCGTTTTTAGACAGTGCCGGCGCACCAGAATACTTTTTTGTAAGTTTAACCAAGGTGAATGAGGAGTAAAGCACTAGATGTCGACGGCTGAAAAGCTTAACCCCGCAGTTCAAATTAAATTGAAAGTGCTGAAAGGACCGCATGAAGGGCAGTCTTTTCACCTTGCAAAGAGCTCGTTTACTTTAGGACGTGGTCCTGAGAACGAGGTCGTTTTAATTAATGATCCGCAGATCAGTCGTCAGCATGCGCGTTTACAAGTGGTTGGCCAAGATATCGAAATTATCAATTTAAGTAAAAAAAATAAAGTGATGGTGGGATCAGAAGAAATCCAAAAATGGAAACTGATCAACGATTCTACTTTTGTTATCGGTGATACAGAACTTCAAATTGCTTTTGAAATTGAAAAAATCACCCCCGTAGCGCCGCTACCGCAATTAGTGCCTATGAGCAATTTGCCAGCGTTGCCAACACCGCCAGTAGACGGTGGAGCGCCAGCTCCGATTCCTGCGCCGCAAGCAAAAGCACCAAAAATAAAACAACAACCGGCTCAGCGAAAGCCAATGTCTGCGCCCGCAATGCGCCAACAAGCGCCGGCGCAAAGACAACAGCAAATGCAAGCACGTGGTGCGATGGCTCCGGGACGACCGATGCAACCACAAATGCAAAGACCAATGCAGCCGCAACAACAAAATGCGCAGGCAAATTTAGGTTATGCAAAACCACAGCAAGCAAGTGCGGGATTTTTTGCAAATCCAAAAGTTCGATTTTATTTAATCGTAGGCATAGCGGTCTTTAGTCTAGTTTATTGGCTGAATATGGAAGAGCCCAAAAAAGCTCAATCTACAGAGATTAAGTCGACTTTAAAATATGAAGATGAATATCTTCTTAAACAAAATTCGGTCACTGAAAAAGAGCTAGACCTGAAACGTAAAAACCAATTGGAGCAAAAGAACTCGCCGACCAATTTACGTATCCAAGAGAACTTTCAAAAAGGAATGCGTGATTTTCAGTTAGGCAATTACACTCGCTCCCTAGACTTTTTTCAGGTTGTTCTGAACTTAGATTCAAGCCATGTCATGGCCCGTAGGCATTTATATTTAGCAAAAATCCGCTTCGATGAAATCGTAAAAGCGAAATTAGCACTTGGAGAAAGTTATTATCAGAAGCATAATTTTAAAATGTGCCTGGCTAATTACCAGCAAGTTTTGACTATGCTTCAGGGTAAAAACAACGACCAAAGTTACCAAACAGCCCAAAGCATGTCAGAAAAGTGTCAACTGGCAGCTGAGGGAATTCGTTAAATATGTCGAGACTGAAAGTTATATTAAGGGGAGCACAGATCAGTGACTTAAACCTTAGCCCCGATCGTGAATACGTCGGTGGCCGTAAGGAAAGTTGTGATATCCGTTTGCAACCTGAAAAAGGAATCTCGCGCGAACATTTCAAATTAAAATTTGAAGAAGGCCGTTGGGTATTAACTTCGCTCTCGCGATTTGGCGAAATCTTTTCTTTAGGGCAAAGAGTTGAATCAACTCCGCTTGAGCATGGCCAGGTTTTTCAGATTCCCCCGTATGAATTCACTTTAAGCGATATACCGGATTCACAGAGTGATAGCGTCAATGCGAACGAAATGCCAGAGGCTGGCGAAAACGAACGTACGGTTATTGGCGTAGCCCAGCAGGTTCCGTATATCAAAATGATGTCTTCAGATGGCGCTGTTCGAGAAATGCTTCGTTTAGAAGTAGGCGATGTCTGGGCTGCTGGCCGCGATCCATCATGCCAAATTATTATTCCTGATCAACGCGTAAGTCGTCGTCAATTTGAAGTTAGAAAAATTAATGGTATTTACACGATCATCGATTTAACCAGTGTGAACGGAACCTTCTTAAATGGTTCACCCATTTCAAGCACTGATCCCCAGCCATTAAAATCCGGTGATGCGATCACAGTTCTTGATAACACAATGTACTTCGAACTTCATGATCCAAACTTTCAATACCGTATGGAACGCATTGAAGTTCCACCATTGCAAATGGCCGGTGCTGCAGGCCTGGACGATCTTGAAGAAATTGGTCTTGATGAAATTCCACTAGAAGAAGAACAATACGATCCGAATCAGGATATGAATTACCCGCAAGAAATTGATCAAGGTTATTACCAAGATCAGTTAAATCCGGATGGCAGCCCCTTTACGGGAATGCCGCAGGAACAAATGCAGGGTGATTACTACAACATGCAACAGGGTGAACAAGCTTCTGAGCAACAAGGCCCACCGCCAACACCAATTGTTCAGGCCTGGAACAGATTTAAAAATAACAAACCCGTTTTCTTTTCAGTGATCGCTTTATTTTTGGTCGGCATGTATTTTTTAAGTGATATGATGAATGCGCCAGCGCCGCAAAAGAGCGGTCAGCAACAGGCTTTTAATCCGGATGATCCATTGTCACGCTTAAAACCAGAAGAGCGTGAAAATGTTAATCTGTGGTATAACAATGCTGAAAAAGCCCTTCGTCAGCAGGCGTTCACTATTGCTAAAGAAAACTTAGATAATATTCATAAGCTAATGCCATTGGGATATAAAGATTCAAAACTTTATGAAGCTGAAGCTTTAAATGGTGAACAAACTTTATTAACTCAGCAAGAAACAGAACGTCGCGAAAAAGAACAGGCTGAATTACAGGCCCTGATCAAGGCCACATTAGAAAAATGTGAAAAGGCCATTGTGCCTGAAACCACTCCGGAAGGTTTGCAAGATTGCTTAGCGCCGGTGACAATCAATGATCCGACAAATGCAGACGCCGAAAGAATGTTAATGCAGGTTAGAAAAACAATTTCTGACCGCTTAGCTAAAGAAGAAGCAGAACGTGTGGCAAAAAATCAGCGCGAAGAATTGAAAGAAATTTTTGAACGCGCAGAAAAAGTTCATGAAACTGGTTTTCCGAAAAAAGCCATTAAAGCTTACCGCGAAGTTATTGATAGTGATCTTCCGGATCCAGATGGATTAAAAGACACGGCGGCACTGCGAATTAAATTTATACAAAAAAAGTTAGAAGAACGTAATGCTAATAATATTTCAAGTGCTGAGCTTTATTTAAAAGACGGTAAATTTAAAGAAGGCATCATGGCTTTGCGAGCGGCTTTGCAATTTGATCCCGATAATCAAACGATCAAAGATAAAATCGAACGTTACTCAAATGATTTACGCAATCAGGTGAAGGTGATGTACCAAGAGTCAATCATCGATGAAAATTTTGGTTATGTAGATGGCTCTGATACCCGCCCGGGTGCAAAAGATAAATGGAAAAAAATTATCGATATAGATTTAGAAGACGGCGATTATTACCGTAAGGCCTTCATTAAGTTAAAACGCTATGGAGTATTATAATCGTGAAATCAAAAATTAATTCGCATAACGGCGATCAAAAGTTTCCCCAAACCAAATTACACAGTTTGTTAAATGATAATTTACTGATTTGCATTCGTTTGTGGAGTGGCCCAGAGGCCGAACAAAAAGCCGTTGATGAAATTTCAAGATATCTTTCTGCGGCTGATGCAGACTTAGAAGTGACAACGCCCTTTGATTATATTGAAAGCTTATCTTCATTATCAAATAAAGTGCGTGTAGCTTTGTTGTTGGCCAACGAAGCCATTTATTTAGATAATAAAGAAAGATATACCCAAGGCTATGAAATCGCGATTTGTTACAAGCATAACAAAGAAATCAGTATCGGATCGGTGGGCCGTTTTGCATTTACTGCAGAAAAAAAAGATAAAAACTTTACCATATTTGAATCAGGTGCATTTTTAGATGATTTAGTGTTATTACCCACAGATTTATTGGGCATCGAACGCGAAGTAGATATTAAATGCACTTCGGTTTCTACGCGTGATTTAGAGGCTATCCAAATTAGCTCAACGTTTGACGAAAACACTTATTGGCAAGCGCATCTTAATCAATTCGATTAGCGTTAACTTAATATTACAAAACAAAAATTGGATCGACAAAAATCAATGGATGATACCAAACTTTATTAGGCTGGTATAAACCCCACATGTTTTCTAAAGCCAGATTCCAAATCGCGATTTTAATTTCTTCAAAATATTTTTTACGACTTAACTCATAAGTTAGTTTTGCTTTTTCAGGGCTTAAATCAAATAGACTTGCGTGTTTAAACTTTAAATAGTCGACGAATAAACTATCATGACAAGATTTTAGCTGTGAAAGGCTTGTTGGTGGTTTGCTGATCAGATTTAAACACCCCGAATAGGCCATATCTAGTTTTGTCAGATCTAATTTGTCGATCTGTTTATTTTTAAGCTGCTGATTTAACCAGTACAGATAAAGTGGATGGTTTTCAGAAATTTTTAACGAGAAAAATTCAGCAGCAGGTAAAGTGTTTTTTAAATAATCCCGGGCGATCGTAGAGCCATTGTCTTCAATGGGAGTAATGCTCGTCATAAATAAACGACGGATGCTTGGAATATCCTGCTCGGTATTTTTTTTGTTGTTAAGGTTAACGACTTCAAAACGGTCGGTCGCTAAATTAAAAATTTCGGTTTCTTCTTTGCGATCTATAACCAGCAATGTCGGACTAATAATCGCAAAGTTTAATTGTAAGGGTGATTTGATCCATGTATTAGAGGCTTCAACCAACAGCTGGCGAGTGCCGGCGATGCTGTCAGAGGCCTCACTGTAAAATTGACTGAGGTTTAACACTGGAAATCCATCAAGCGTTGAAGGTTCGTCAGACTCGAAGAAATGCTTAAGTGTATAACCTATGTCGGCCAGACTTATGGGGATGTCATTCTTCCACGAAATACCTTCATCGCCTTGCATGCGTGGAGGTTTGATTAAAAGTGACACAAGCGTATTTTCAGAATGTAAATTTAAAAAAGCAGTTTCATTTAGGCGGTTATAATTATTGCTGCCGCGCAAACCTACAACGTAAACGTAAGTTTTATCCCAAATGCCGCGATCTTTTAGTTCAGTGATAAAGTTAAAGAGTTTTTCGTCTAATCTTTCAAGGTTAGTTGATGTCGTATCAAGTTCATTTAAAGCCTCGATTTCAGAATTGGTAATAACCGCAAAAAATGGGGTTGAGTCTTCTTTTTGCCAATCTAAAAAGCTTTCTGAAGTGGTTTTGAAATCTTTAATAATTTGGTTTGAATATTGAGCGGCTGCTGAATCGTCGAAGGTATCAAAGTATTTCGATAAGCCAGTCTTTTTAAGTACATGCGGGTTGCCAGCGAAAAACCCAGTGCGATAACTTTTGTGATACGCAGCCTCTTGTGCGGTTTTAACTTGCGAGTTTAATTGATCAAAACTGCGATGCACGCCGTGAACCAGCGGATACTGGCCAGTTAATATTGATCCCATCGCGGCAGCAGGTTGTAAGGATGTGGTGTAAGCATGAGTGAAGCGCATGAACTCTTTACAAATCAGAGCGATGCCCGAATTGTCGTCGTTTTTTTCTTCAGAACAGTTCAAACGTTCGTTATCGAGCTGGTCAAATGCCAGAATTAACACAGATTTTTTTGTTTCACTTTGGCAAGAAGTCTGGAAAACAAACAACATAATAAACAAAACAGTGACAAAAACCGGTCGGGCCCAGACTTTGGTATATTGAGTAAAATTGAGTTTTTTTGACCGGCTCATGAACTAACATCATAATGACTAAGTAATAAATGTAAAGACTAAAGGAGCCTTCAATGTTCACTGACAAAATTTTCGCCGTAGCTCATTACGCAGACCAATTCGTGTTATTGGTTTTAGTATTAATGAGTGTGATTTCAATCGCTATGATTTTTGAAAGATTTATGACTTTAAAAAAAGTCGCATCAGAAAGCGAACGTGTACGTGCACGCGTACGTATGGCTTTGCAAACCGGTTCTGTGAGTGATTATGAAGATATCGCAAAAGATCCAACTTCAATCGAAGGCCGTGCTGCAGGGCAAGCGTTAAAACATTTTAAACAAAATGGTGAGCCTGGTTTTACTGAAGTATTTAATACTTTTATTTTAACTGAAAAACCAGATCTGGAAAAATTTCTTCCGGTACTGGCAACGATTGCATCGAATGCTCCGTTTATCGGGTTATTCGGTACAGTGTTAGGTATCATGAAAGCATTTAATGATTTGGCAATGGCTCCAGAAGCCGGTCAGCAAACTGTTATGGCCGGTATTTCGGTAGCTTTAGTAGCAACAGCTGCAGGTTTATTCGTGGCGATTCCGGCCGGTATGTTTTTCAATTATTTTACGCGCAAAGTTCGCACGATTATCAATAGTGTTGAGTCGGTTAAAGAACTTGGTATCGCATACACTAAAAAAACGAAATAGGTGAGTTATGGCTTTTAAAGCTGACCAAGATGAAATTATGTCAGAAATTAACGTCGTACCACTGGTCGACGTTATTCTGGTTGTATTGATTATTTTTATGGTGACGGCGCCAATGATTATGAAGCCGTCAATTAATGTTAATCTTCCAAAAGCGGCTTCAGGCGAAGCGACGACACCTTCAAAATTAAATATTACGATCAGTAATGACGGAAAATTAAATTTAGATGGTGAAATCGTTGAAGACGCCCAAGTGCAGGCGAAAGCTTTAGAAGAAGTCGGTAAAAATCCTGATATTCAGGCGATTATTGCGGCCGATAAAGATGTTCCGCATGGCCGTGTGGTGTCGGTTTTAGATATCGTTAAAGGTGCGGGCGTAAAAAAATTCGCCATCAGCATCGATAAAAAGTAATTTTGAATTCAAAATGAAAATAAAAAGGGTGGTCAGCTAGATCACCCTTTTTATTTTCGAATTTCATTTTTTTGTTAGTACCAGTATTTTACAGCGCCATTTACGGTTAATGAGTCGTTTTCCAGATCTCCTTGTTCTTCAACAAAGTTGTAACGAGCATTTGCACCGAGTGTGACATATTCTTTGTCTATATCACTTACCGGAATATCGAATCCGATCATTGGGGCTGCCACAGCTAAAGAATCGTCATCGGTAATCAGCGCACCGACACCTAAAGCGACCCAGCTATGTTTGATGAATGTTGTGTCGCCACCGAATGCGTATCCGGCTTTAAGTAAAGCTGTATGCACATCTTCTTCGGCATCGCCTGATCCAACTTGTGAAAAACCGTATTCAAGCCCTAGCGTGAAATTTTGTTTCGTTGGGGCGTAGCCGATATCAAGACCGATATTAGTTTCATCATCACCATCACTATCCTCTGGCATAACAGCACCAGCTAGAAGGCCAACATGCGGTTTATATTCTGAAGTAAACATATTAGGTTTTCTCATACTTAAATAACCCGAATCGTCCTGAGCTGCGGCAGATAAACTAAAACAAGTACATGACGCTACAATAACCAATAACTTAGTAACTAAACTAGACATTCTATTTTTCATAAACTCCTCCTTGTAGTTAACCCACTTATAATGAGCAAATCGAAGTACCGAGTCATTTGTCCCAGATTGGGCCGTTTTCACTCTAATTTTGTTTTATATTGAGACTCTGTGACGACATATGCCGAGAACTATTCCTCAATTGAGTTCAATTTCACCAGACCAAATCCGATAAGAATATGTGATCAAAAACTTACGACGCCGACATAAAAGTATAATCATAGCTGTGCTATGCTTGATGGTAACATCAGGTGTAAGCGGTTATTATATTTTTAAACCTGCGCCACGCCTGCAAAACTTTTCAGGTCGTTCACCGGCCTCGATTCAACCACTGGAAGCTGTGCAAGATGAGCCCGCATTCTTTGCTGGGGATGAAATTAAAAAACCAACTCCGTTTGAAACAACGTTGGCCTTAGATTGCCAAGAGCTGTTTGCTGAGAATTCTAAAATCAGTTCAGCGAGTGTGTCTTCAGGTCATGTTATTTTAAAACTTTCACACTGCGCGAAACAAATCGAGTCGGTGAAAAACATTGAACTGATTAACAAAACAAATGGTTACAATGCGCAATTATTTAAGCTGAGCAAGACGCAATTTAATTCAGATTTTATTCAGCTGGATAAGGGCGATAATCACCTCGAATTCGAAATCAGCCTAAACGACGGGCAAAAAAAACTGCAAATATTTAAAATTCAGCGAATTCAATAGGCTAAATAGCCGATTTGACCGCTTTTTGGGTGACAGGAACGCTGGCTTTACATAATTTTATGCGGCGTGAATGACACTCAAAGTTCTCAAAATTTAAACAGTCTGGCCGGCGATTTAAAAAAGCGCTCCGATGTTCATATTGCCCGTAAAATCTGGCATATGACCGGCGTAAGCATTTTCTTTATTGGCTGGTCGCTTTTACCACATTGGTTAAGCATGAGTTTATTAATTCTTGGTTGGTTCGCATTTGTGCCGCCAGATTTAATTCGTTTATATAATCCAAATTTAAATCGTATTCTAACTCGTTGGTTTCGCCCCATTATGCGCAAGAACGAATTGGATCGTCCGGCGGGAACAACGTACTTGCTGACCGGTGTTATTTTTATCGGGTTTATTTTTCCGCCAGAAATCGTGGGCTTAAGCTTATTATTTTTAGCGTTTGCCGACCCGATTGCTAGTTATATAGGAATTCGTTATGGCAAAGATAAAATATTTGGCCATAAATCAGTGCAAGGGTTTCTTGCCGCATTTGTCGTTTGTTTTTTAGCGACGTTTATTTACTTATACTTAAAAAATATCAGCGATTATATTTTGATCGTAAGTCTGATTGCAGGCCTAATAGGGGCTTTAGCTGAGTTAGTCCCGATTGCAAAAATTGATGATAATTTTACGATGCCAGTATTAAGCAGCGTCGGTTTGTACTTTATTTTTACTTTTTTTAATATTTTCCAGCACTTAAAATAACAACATAGGATTTATTATGGTTGATCAATTCGATGAACTTGAAGAAAAAACAACATCAGGCAAACGCTTAGGCATGTATGTCTACATTTTGCCAAATCTGGTAACGATTGGAAATTTATTCTGCGGCTTTTTTTCAATTATCAAAACTTTTGAAAAAGACTATAAAGTGGCAGCGATCGCCATCGTGATTGCTGCGATTTTTGACCAGTTAGATGGCCGTCTTGCAAGATTAACCCGTGCAACTTCTCAGTTCGGTGCCGAACTTGATTCATTATGTGATGCAGTTAGCTTCGGTGTTGCACCAGGAATGTTAATGTATTTCTGGGCTTTACAACCATTCGGGCGTTTAGGTTACATGGCGGGCTTTTTATTCGCAGCATGCGGAGTTTTACGTTTAGCGCGCTTCAATGTTCAAGTTGGTGTGGTCGAGAAAAATTACTTTCAAGGTTTACCAATTCCAATGGCTGGCGGCATTATCGCATCTGCGGTTTTAGCCTTTGAAGATATGGGTTGGGTTGCTGAAGGTAATGTCGGTTTATTAGTTGTAACTATGTTATTGGCTTTTGTGATGGTTTCTAATTTTAGATACCGTTCATTTAAAGATATCGATTTAAAACAACGTCTGCCATTTAAATATTTAATTGCCGGTGTGATTGTTTTATTTGTCGTAGCACTTCGTCCTGAGATGATGTTGTTTGTCTTATTCTTCGGTTACGCAGCTCTGGGTGCAGTTTTCGGAGTTTTTCGTTGGGGAAAAAACCGCAAACAATTACCAGCCAGCGTTTATGCTCCGGCGCAAACAAATGAAAAAGATTTACAAGAAGAGGTCGACTAATGAAACCTTGGAAAAAGGCTTTAAAAGTTGGTTTAGTGGGAGCCACTGGCGTTGTCGGTGAAACTTTCATTAACATGTTAGAAGAATATGCTTTACCCATTGAAGAACTGCGTCCCTTTGCTTCGCAAAATTCATTGGGCATTAAGCTTGAGCTAGCGGGCAAAGAGTGGGCTTGCCAGGTTTTAAAACAAGGCTGTTTTGATGGCCTTGATATGGTGTTCTTTTCTTCAGGTGATGACATTTCAAAAGAATGGGCGCCACATGCTGTAAAAGCCGGTGCATTCGCCATTGATAATTCAAATGCATTTCGTATGGATGAAGGCATTAATCTTGTCGTTCCTGAGGTAAATGGTAATTTATTAGATCAAAATTCTAAGCCACAAATTATCGCTAATCCAAATTGTTCAACGATTCAATTGGTTGTAGCCCTTAAGCCCTTACAAGATAAGTTTGGTATCACGGATGTCACAGTTTCTAGTTACCAAGCGGTGAGTGGTGCAGGTCTTCCGGGGTTTGATGAATTACTTGATCAAACTAAGAATTTTCAAACTCCTGATCACGAACCAAAGATTTTTCCTAAACAAATTCTTTTTAACTGTATTCCCCAAATTGGGGGCTTTGGCGCAGATGGTTTCTGCACTGAAGAAACTAAGATCATGAATGAAACAGTTAAAATCATGGGTGATAAAGATATTAAAGTGTCTGCATTTACGGTGCGTATTCCGGCTTTGAATTCTCACTCTGAAGCCGTATGGGTGACTTTAAAAAAATCAGCTACAAAAGACGAAGTGATCAACGCTTTAGGTTCTTTTGAAGGTTTAGCAGTGATGCAAGATGATTACCCGACAGCATTAGACGTTTCTGGAGAAGAACCGGTTTTTGTTGGACGTATTCACCAAGACCGCCACAATCCAAATCGTTGGTTAATGTGGGTGGTTTCAGACAATCTTAAAAAAGGTGCGGCGTTAAACGGCTTACAAATCGCAGAACGCATTTTTTCCTAGCAAAGCCTAGTCTCCTATGCTGCAATATTTAAAGAGATGTTGCAGCGTAGTTTAATCCTTACATTATTGTTATTTGTTCAAAATTTGCAGGCTGCAAGTTTTGAGATCATCAATGCAACAGGTGGAAGTTATACTGAGACCGATAGCAGCGGTAACATCACTTTGTACGGCGGCTTAGCCGGAACTTGCGCAAGCCCTTCATCAACATCAACTTGTAACACCTGCACTGACACTTCAGTTCCGCCAGTAGCTTGTAACCCGACGGCTATTAATGGCACTTTAAATATTGGTATTACCGTTCGCACTGGTACAGCGATTCCAGTTGCAGGAGCTAAAGTTCGTGTTTACACCGAAACTTCTAGTGCTAACCGCGTTCAGATTGGTCTTGATGGCACAATCCCGGCGACAGCAGCGAGTTCGACGGTAACTATTCCGGTGACTTTTAACTGGGGCAACATTTGCCAGAATGACTCTCGCTTCTCAAATACAACATGTGTGGTCGCTTCGCCAGGTCCAAGTAATGGAACTGCATTTGAAACTGCACGAAAAATTGTGATCGGTATCGACGAAAATGGTGATGGCGATATCGATGAAGATGATGAAATTGAAACGATGCCTATAAAATATCATTATCTTGATTCGACTCAAGCGTCGGTTTCTCAACAATCAGTATGTACTGCGACAGATAATTCAAAGTTAGGTGCTTGCGGATTTGCACTAGATGTTGGCGGCGACGAAAAACTATTTATGCGTGATGTGATTTTATCTTCATCAACGCCTTTAGTTCCTGCCGATGCACCTGAGTGGTACGGGGTTGCGTTCTTTTATCAAGATCAAACAGGACAAGCTTTAAATCCGGCTAACGTTTCAACCGGCACAAATCCACCGATCATTAAGACCTACGATACAACTGATTATAGTATTGATGCCACGTTAAGCGGTTTTACCAATTACCACGATTATTGTTTAATCATGGGTAATATTAACAAATCACAAAATATTTTTTATTTAACCACTGGTGGAGTTTCCGCGGATAACTGCGGAACTCCTTCAGAGGTCGTAGGTCTGTTAGATGATAAAAGCTGTTTTATTTCAACAGCAGCTTTTGGTTCAGATATGGCTTTAGAAGTTGAAACGTTTAGACGGTTTCGTAATCATTTTTTAATTCCGTATGATTTTGGCCGTGATTTTATCAAAGCGTATTATGAACTTAGTCCACCAGCGGCCAATTTTATCGCCCAGTCTGAAGGGTTAAGGTTTGCTGCTCGCGTGCTTTTGTATCCTTTTTATTTTTTCTCGGTGTTAAGTCTTAAATTTGGCTTTTTATTCGCGCTCTTATCAGTCGTGATGACATTACTGTTTATTCGCCAATTGAAATTTTTTATGCAGATCTGGAAAAGCTTCGGTTTAAGTAACCGTTCACGCTTAAAAATCTGGATTCTTTTATTTTCATTAGCGTTTATTGCACAGTCGCGCTCATACGCTCAGATTTTTCCCAACGAAAAAAAGGTGCAAAAGCCGGGCGCCGAAGCTGATGGCTTAGTTAAAATTGATAAAGACGGCGTTTATATTTATAAGCCTGAATTGCAAAACGCAAAACATTCAAGTCATGTGCGTTTCGGCATGGTTTCAAATCCGGATGTTGAATCAGAAATCTGTGACGAAAATGATTCAAACTGCCAGACAATTTCTTTTGATGACATCTACAGCGGCGCTTCAGGGGTGGGTTTTGAATATGTGTATGAGTACTTCTTTTTTACAGATAGCGGAACTAACTTCGGTAAATTAGGCGGCCAACTTGGTATTTCAGCAAGTTATGCTCAAGGCAACGGGCGTTTAGTTTCAAATTTAAGTACTGAATCAATCGAATCATTTACTTTTTTAACGGTTCCGATGTTTGCAGGTGCTGTTTATCGTTTTGAATACCGTGATCGCCAAGTTTTGGTTCCCTATGCCGGTGGTGGCGGTGTTTACACGGTTTTAGCCGAAAAGCGTGAGGACCGTTCGGACATTAAAGGGATTGGTGCTCCGGGTTTTTACGCCATTGGTGGCGGGCTATTAAATATCTCAGCCTTAGATCGTGATTTAGGGGCAGATTTCGAAGCTGAATACGATATTAAAAATTTATGGTTAAGTGCTGAATTCAAATTTATCAGCGTTAGCTCTGAAGCTTTTTCATTAGAAAATGGCTATGTCCAGGCCGGAATGGGTTTTGACTTCTAGTCGATAGACTTCACACCACAACTATATTAAAAGCTCTCTATGCCTAGAATTAAATTTATCGTAAGCTATGACGGAACCGACTATTGTGGTTGGCAACGGCAAACGGCAACTCATGAAAACAACACCAAGCCCAGCGTTAGCCAGACGATCACTAAGGCTTTAGAAAAAATATTTAAACACGATATTAATTTAAATGCCTCAGGCCGAACTGATGCTGGTGTGCATGCACTTAATCAGGTTTGTCACTTCGATACGACTCGTGCTGAAGAGAAAATGATTGGCTGGGATTTGGGTTGGGCCCTGCAATCAAAACTTCCTGAATCTATAGTTATTAAAAAAGCGTGGATCGCTCCACCGGAATTTCACTCAACGATCTCGGCTGATAAAAAAACTTACCGCTACTTAGTCTTAAATACTCACACTCCCAGTGCTATTAATGCGCGTAACATGGGGTGGATGCGAAAGCCCATGGATTTAGACTATTTTAATGAGTGCACTAAATATATAATTGGTGAGCATGACTTCAAAAGCTTCCAATCTGTAGGCACTGTGGTGCCTCATACGGTGCGTACGGTGCACGAAGCTAAGTGGGAATGGCGTAATGAAAAAGTTGCTCAATTTACGATCACAGGCTCTGGATTTTTAAAACAAATGGTCAGAAATATCGTGGGAACGCAATTACTGGCATTTCGCAAGGACTGGAAGCCAGAAATTATGCAGGAGATCCTGATGGCGCAGGACCGCCGCAAAGCTGGTCCCCCAGCCGAAGCCCGGGGTCTTTATTTATTGCGAGTTTATTATCCCCAAGACCTTGACAATAGGTGCCGTCAACTTTAAAACACTCATTCTATCTTTGGAGATATAAATGAAAACTTGGAACGCAAAAACTGAAGAAACAGACAGACAGTGGTACGTTGTAGACGCTTCTGGCTTAAGATTAGGTCGCTTAGCGACTCACGTAGCAAATGTTTTACGTGGCAAAAACTTACCTACATTCACACCTAATGCTGACGCTGGTGGTTTTGTTGTTGTTATCAACTCTGACAAAATTGAATTAACAGGTAACAAATGGAACACAAAAAAGTACTACAGACATTCTCGCTTTTTTGGATCATTAAAAGAAAAAACAGCTGAGATCATGAGAGCAGAAAATTCTGCATTCATTATCGAAGATGCAGTAAAAGGTATGTTACCAGTTAACAAACTTTCTAAAACATTAATTACAAAACTTAAAGTATACCCTGGTGCTGAGCATCCTCATGCTGCTCAAAAACCTCAAGCGCTTACAATCAAAGTTAAGACTACGAAATAAGAAGGTAAATGAATATGGCAGCAGCAGCAGAAAAATTATTTTATGCAACTGGTAGAAGAAAAACGAGCTCAGCTCGTGTTTACTTAAAACCAGGTAAAGGCAAAGTAACTATCAATGGTAAAGAATCAGATAGCTATTTAACTCGTTTACAATCTCGCATGGTGATCATGCAACCTATCGAACTATTAGGCCAAGCTGGTAAATTTGATTTACGAGTTATGGTTGCTGGTGGTGGTGAGTCAGGCCAAGCCGGAGCAATCCGTCACGGTGTTACTCGCGCATTAATTTTATTCAATCCTGAGTTCAAAGGTGAACTTAAAAAAGCTGGATTTGTTACGCGTGACCCTCGTATGGTTGAACGTAAAAAATACGGTATCCGTGGTGCTCGTCGTCGCGGTCAATACTCAAAACGTTAATCGTTACGAGTTACCGAAAGAAATCATTCCAAAGATGGTTTACGAAAAAACCCAATCGAAAGATTGGGTTTTTTTTTGTTTAAAATAGGAAGCTTCATTCGAAGAGTTTCATTCTCCGTTCTCTTGTTAGTTTAGTTTTTCATTTTAAATTTTGTGGTTCGAACGGGTAAAGGGAATTGCTGTGCAATTCCCTTTATTGTTTGGGGAAGTGTTTTTTCTTTATGGATACTTGGGTGGGTTTGTTGGTTGATGGGTGTTTGTTGTTAAACGTGTTTTTGGATTTTTAGATTGGGGTTTTATTTTTGTCCTGTAATTTGGTCTTGTTAGTTGGTTGAATTCGCTATTTTTTGTGTAGGTTTTTTCGTTGGGGCTTTGGTTTTTTGTTCAAAATCCTTGTCTCATTGCGAGATTTTGCTCGCCCTTGGTCCAGTTGTGCCGTAATCGGCTGGCTGTTTCCGGCAAGATTACGAAAAATTCGTGGTGCGGTAAGTTTGCGGAATTAGTGAGCATTTCAAAAGCCGAGGTTTAAATAAGATTGTGTGTAGAAAACTTAACAGCTTTTTGACAATATTGCTTTATTAAATCAAGTCCTGTTGCTAAACTGTATTCAAGTAACCGGTTAGACCTCAGAAATATTCTATAAGTGGGGTTTTATTTATAGGAATGGTTACTTGAAGGAGCACAAATGTTAACAACACAGACAACAAACCAGATAGAGATCCTTGCTAAGTTCTTAAAAGAAAAACGTGTACAATCAGGTTTATCACAAAAAGACGTTGCAGAACGCTTAGGTTATTCAACTTCTCAATTCATTTCGAACTGGGAAAGAGGTATTTCTCACCCACCATTAAATACGTTGAGAAGTTTATCTCAGCTTTACAAAATCAACCCAGAAGAGATGTTTGAAGTCTTATTAAAGGCGACAGTAGCTCAGGTTGAAGTAGATCTGAAAAAGAAATTCTATGCTGCTGCAACAACAGCTGCACCAGAAGCTGCGCACGGTTCTTAGTTCCCGAATTAAAAAGAGGCCGGACTTACGTCCAAGCTGACCGTGTCCGGGCTCTAAATAGCAAAAATTCTCTATCACATTTTGACTCCCTCTAAAAATGGTTATAACCAGATTTCGAGGGAGTTTTTTTTATATAAATAAAAAAACATCTACATGTTATTCAGCGAAGTCCTATTTGTGCCGATATATTTTTTATGAAGATTAAATACATTTTTCTATCAGTAATCGTGCTGTTGTTCTTTTATCAGAACTGTTCTCAGAAGCAGTATAATGAGAATGAAAATCGGCGAAGTCTAAGTGATCTTCAGATTGAAAAAGTAAGACTACATGATCAGGATCCGACAGAATTAATAAAAGGTTCAGCTGTCCCAGCCTTAATGAGTCGAAATCAATATTTGTTAGATTCTGCTACGGGCGTTCTTGATGAATACAATGGATCGGGTGATAAAGTTGCGACATATTGTTTAACGCAGGATCTGTTAACTGAAGCTCGCAAAATTCTTTCAAATTCACAAGTGTGCAAGCCACTTCCGATGCCTCCTGAGACAGTGTGCGCAGCAGTTATTATTCCTCCTTGGGCAGAACTAATTACTCAAGACGAAGTTATTAAGCTAGGCTATGGTGGCTGTGATGGAGCTCTAAACCTTTGTGATGACCAATCGGTCGTTTTTAAGCAATGGATATATGATGTTCGAATGAGGCTACCACAACTGGTTTGTGGCCCATAATTATCTCTGCTGAATTTTAACTAAAAATTGCACCTTTTTATCATTTAGAAACGTCTCATTTATGCCGATAGTCTATTGAGACGAACTGGATCATGAAAAGGGGCATTAAAATGAAAATTAAATCCATCATATTTTTAGTTGTCGTTTTATTTTTCTCATACCAAAACTGTTCGCAAACACAATTTGCTGACGAAACTTCACAAAAATCACAAAACGTTGTGAGCAGTCAGAAATTATCTGATCTGCAGGTGCAGAACTTAAAGTTTTTTACTGAAAAAGATTCTGAAATTCAAAAGGGCGACCATAAGTTTTACGTTAAAACTAAAACGTTATATTCGTTAGATACTGAATCTGGAGTTTTAGCAGAACATGATCAGGCGGCTGATACCTTAAATACGTATTGCTTAAATACTGAATTACTAAGTGAAATTCGTTCTTTGATTTCGGGTTCATCGATTTGTCGTAGTGGCCCGTCAACGGCTGAGGCGTGTGCGCAAGTGATTACTGAGCCTTATGCTGAGCTGGTTACTGCAAGTGATCTGATTCAGTTGGGTTTAGCTTCAGATGCCTGTGGATCAAATAAAATTGATCTTTGTGACGATCAATCCAGCGTTTTAAAAGGCTGGATTGAATCTGTTCATTCACAACTACCGCAACTTGGTTGCGGTATATAATTTCATAAAAGGTAGGCCGTCCCTTTTTGGGGAGCAGCGTATTATTGCTGTGCTAATCGCAATGCGGAATTCCAATTTCTCCTTTATTGTAAGCGTCTAAATAAGTAGCTAAGCCCACCATAATTGTACCGGCTGCTGAACCGGGGGCAACAAACCCTGCTCCTACTGGCGGAATCACCAAGCCGCCAATTGCGGTGTTGGCCTCGACAATTTTTGCCGCAACCCCTGCACCAAATGCTGCACCAGCAAGGATATTTAATTTCGCCGCAATTAATTGATGCGCTAAAATTAATAAAGCATTTCCTGCTACCGGCGCATCTAAAATGTCATCTAACTGAGAAGCTGTGTAGTTCACACTGCCTAAGGTCATTTGAACTGGAACTAAAATTGGTACTAAAGCTTGGCCTTGCGGACTACTTCCCCAAAAACCTTGGGTGCGCGTACAACCCTGATCATTCGGAGTTCTTATTCTATTACCAAATACCACCATATCACTGGAATCTTTTGGTGTGAGTTCTATTACCACACACTGTGGAGTTGTCGGTATCCAAGTTGGATCTACTGGTAAAACTTCACAAACGGTGTAGGTTTGAAGCGGAAGATTTGTAAAGTCATAACGACCTTGTGCATCGGTGAAATCAAAATTGTTATAGGGAGTACCGCCGACATTTTGAATGACAATTTTAAAGCCCGGTAAGCGAGGTTCGGCATTGTCGACGCCATTGCCATTGAGATCATTAAATTTATGACCGTGAATTGTGCCCCAGGGAGCTGCGTGCGCAACAGTGGTAGCGAAAACTAAAATTAGAACAGTAAAGATTTTGTTAACGAAAGATTGCATGTGATTTTTTTTCCCTTCAGTGCAAAGAATTTTTTAAGAACTCTTTGCACTGCCAGCTTTATGCCAAGGGCTATAAAGATCACATGCTTGTGTTGCAAGGCGAGAAGGGGAATTAAGTCCTACGCAATTCCCAATTTCGTTTGTACGACTTTGTTAGCTTCATTGATTTTTGTGCGATCAGGTACAGCGCCTTGAGCGAAATCAGGTCTACCGCCACCTTTACCACCCAGCACTTGCGCGAAATCTTTTAATAAAGTTCCTGCTTGAAACTGAGAAGTTAAATCTTTTGAAACAGAAATAATCACAGGATGAGTGGTTTCGCCTGAACCCATCACAATGACTACGCCTTTTTGGATTTTGTTTTTTAACTGATCTGTAATTTGCGCTAACACATCACGGTCATCTAAACCGACATCTGCAAAAACGTACTTTGCGGTCTCACCATTAGAGGTTGCAAAGTTCTGCGCCGTTTTTGCAATTTCATCAACGTTGATTTGGCTAGACTGAGCTTTTTTGATTTGTTTTTGTAAATCTTTAACTTCGTCTTTTTTAGCTTCGATCCATTCAACGATTGATTTATCAGAAGCTAAACCTGTTGCTAAGCGCGCTTGTTTTATTTCTTCAGTGTTTTTCATGAAGAATTCAATTACAGCGTCTCCTGTAATTGCTTCGATACGACGAACGCCGGCACTTACGCCAGATTCAGAGATCACTTTGAAAGCTCTGATTTCAGCTGTGTTATGCACGTGGGTTCCGCCGCATAATTCGATTGAGAATGGTTTTTCATTCGCAGATAAAACTGGCTGACCCATGGTTAATACGCGAACTTCATCGCCGTATTTTTCACCGAATAAGGCCATGGCGCCTTTATCGATGGCTGCTTTGTGTGACAGCGTTTCAACTTGCACAGTGTGAGCGTGCGAAATTTCAGTATTTACTAATTCTTCGATTTTTTTAATTTCTTCAGAAGTTAGTGGTTTGTTATGCGTAAAATCAAAACGCGTTTTTGAGCTATCTACTAAAGAACCGGCTTGAGTTACGTGGGTGCCTAATACTAAACGTAATGCTGAGTGCATAAGATGAGTCGCCGAGTGATTGCTTGCTGTTTGGCGGCGTTCTTTTGATTCAACGTGTGCGTTTACAGAGTCTTGCGCTTTAAGTTCGCCAGTCATCACTTCGATTTGGTGTAAGAACACTGAACCTTGCTTGATACAGTCGTGAATTTTAGCATCTACATTTAGCGACAGTAATAAACCATGGTCACCAGCTTGACCGCCGCCTTCAGCGTAAAAAGGAGTTTGATCTAAAATCGTATAACCAGTTTCGCCAGCTTTAAGTGAAGTCACTTCTTTTGAACCATTTGATAGCGCTAAAACTTTTGATTTAGAAACTAAGTGGTCATAACCAATAAATTTTGTCGGATTTTTTGAATGCGTTTGGCCGAATTCGATCACATGCTTTTCGTCAGCTTGTAATGATTTGGCTTTCCAAGATGATTTTGCTTTTTCTTTGGCAGCTTGCATGACTTTTTCAAAGCCAGCTTCATCAACAGCAAAACCTTGTTCTGCAGCCATCAGTGCAGTTAAATCGACCGGAAATCCGTAAGTGTCGTAAAGTTTGAAAATTGTTTCGCCAGAGATAGCTTTTGCTTTTGCAGCTTTTAATTTTTTGATCTCTTCCTGAAAAATCACTGTGCCGTTATCAAGAGTTTGTAAGAAGCGGGCTTCTTCGTCTCTGATTGTAGATAGAATGTGATCTTTGCGCGATTTTAATTCTGGATAAAAATCTGACATCGCTGTGATAAGCGCTTCAGACATTGGCATCAATAACGATTTATCAGTAGAGATTTTTCTTCCGTAACGGATTGCACGACGCATGATACGGCGTAAGACATAACCACGGCCTTCATTTGAAGGAAGGGCTCCGTCAGCTAACAAAAATGAAGTCGATCTGCAGTGATCGGCTAATACACGAACTGCGGTTAGTTCTTCAAACTTTTGTTTTTGTTCTTCAGATAATTTGGCATCTGAATTTAAAGTTTTAATATTAGCGCGTTCCCATTTGATCATGTCGGCGTAATTTAATTTTGAGCCGGCTTTCGTTAAGCCAGTCGTAATAATTTCTTGAAATAAATCTGTGTTGTAGTTGTTCCAGCAGTCTTGAACCGCTGCAGTTAAACGCTCAAAACCAGAACCAGTATCTACCGATGGTTTTGGCAGTGGATTCATGACTCCTGGTGCTGTTTCTTCAAATTGCATGAATACCAAATTCCAGATTTCAACGTAGCGGTCTTCGCCGGCTTTGATGGATTCAAAAGGATCAGCGATTTTTCCAAAATCTGGGCCGTGATCGTAAAAAATTTCAGAACATGGTCCGCACGGGCCGACATCGCCCATTCTCCAGAAGTTATCTTTTTCACCTAAACGAAAAATGCGATCTTTAGGAACGCCTTCTTGTTTGTGCCAGATATCTGCGGCTTCATCGTCGTTTAAGAAAACGGTAACGTATAATTTTTCTTTTGGAATTTTTAATTCAACAGTCAAAAATTCCCAAGCATAGTGAATCGCATCTTTTTTGAAGTAATCGCCGAAAGAGAAGTTTCCTAACATTTCAAAAAATGTGTGATGGCGCGCTGTAAAACCCACGTTATCTAAATCGTTATGCTTACCGCCGGCACGAACACATTTTTGTGAAGTTACAGCCTTAACATAGTCGCGTTTTTCTAAACCTAAGAAACAGTTTTTAAACTGGTTCATGCCGGCGTTAGTGAAAAGTAAAGTAGGGTCATTCTCAGGGATCAAGCTTGAGCTTGAAACAGGGGTATGACCATTTTTTTTGAAATAATTAATAAATGCACTTCTAACTTCAGTATTTTTCATAATAAATAACATACAAGGTTGGTCTGAAAGCTGCAATTAATTGATGTTATGCGAGGTGATTTTATGAAATACACTCAACGTTTCATTTTGAGACAATTAGTGCTAGCTGTATTGCTTTTAAGCTCAACAGCATACGGGCAGCTAGCTTGCGGCCAGTTGTTTGATAACAATATTGCGCCTGCTGCACACGAACAAGTCAAAGTGGCGATTGGGTCTGATAAATTAACAAAATTAGCGCGCAGTAATGCCCCCCAGTCTTGGGCTTGGTTTAAAACTTATTCTGGTAAATACCTTTCAAAAGATATTCTAAAATTTGAAGGCATGATTGATGGCGATCCGCATAACGGTAACTACGGCCCAACAGCAGTAAATGGTAAGGTGAAATGGAAATCACTAGATTATGACGATGCGGGAACTGGTCCTTACATTTTAGATTATGCTAAATTTTTAATTTCGATTAAAGCTGTTGATAGCGTAAAAAAAGTGAAAGCCAGCGAATTATGGGAACAATACCAACGTGGTCTTGAAGGCAAAGATTTTAAAGAAACTCCAGGGTTAATTTCAGAGCTTTTGAATATGTCGGCCAAAGACTTTCGTAATTTAGAAGTTAAAAAAGCGGCTAAATTTTCAACGGGCGATAAATTGATTAATGATGGCGAACGCTCTACAAAAATCACTGATAAAAAAATGCATAATTTAATTTTAGAAATCTTTCACAGACATTTGCCAGAAGGTACGCAAGTGCTTGATGTGGGCGGCCGCGAAAAAGAAGGTGGCGGTTCTGGTTCAGTCAATGGTGAAGGTGGAGCTTTACGTTTTGTCGCTTTAGTTAAAGGCGCTGATGGTCGCAATACGCTATTTGAATTAAAACAAGATGCAGAATCAGGAATTCAAAATTACCAGCCACAAACAGTCACGTTACAAGAGGTTTTAAATTTTCACGTGATCGATAAGGGCGGAAACGATAAAAACTACCAAGAAGTAAATGTGAATATTAATGGCGATAAGCGATTTGTTTTGCGTCCGAAACCAATCTATTTTTATGATTACGCGAATAAGGCTAAAACGATGAGCCAGTTTACAGAGTTCGAAGCCTTGAGCCTTTATAATGCATGGTACAAAGGAATGATGCACGGAAAGCAAAAAAACGGGCAACAGTTCCTGAAAGCTATTCAGGCAGACACAAACGGTGAAATTTTCGAAGGTTTAAAGAATGTAACTTGGGCGTACCTTGAGCATTTAGAAACCTTCTTGCCGAAGTAAGTTTTTAAACGCTAACATGGGCACACCTAAATTAAGGGGAGTGTTCATGTTAGAATCATTAAGTGTTACAACAATTATTATTGCGTTAGTTGTGTTGTCTGTTGTTGGTGGATTATTTGTAACCGTCAATCAAGGAACAATCAGCGTTGTTACGATGTTTGGTAAATACCGCCGTATTCTTTACCCAGGGTTAAATTTGAAAATTCCGTTTATCGAAACAGTTTTTCGCAGAGTTTCTGTGCAAAATCAATCGATCGAATTACAGTTTCAGGCAATCACGATAGATCAGGCCAATGTAAATTTTAAAGCCATGTTATTATATTCTGTTATCGATCAGCGCGAAGAAACTATTAAAGATGTAGCTTTTAAATTTATCGATTTCAGCTCTTTAATGCAGACGTTAAACCGTACAGTTGAAGGCAGCGTTCGTGGTTTCGTTGCGACGAAAAAACAAAACGAAATTTTAGCGTTACGTAAAGATATCGTAAATGCCGTTAAAGAACAGCTTGATGAAGAATTAAGATCTTGGGGTTATCACTTAATTGATATGCAATTAAATGATATTACTTTTGATGAAACGATCATGGCATCAATGGCGCAAGTTGTGGCTTCAAGCAATTTGCGTGCAGCTGCAGAAAATGAAGCTTTGGCTTTATTAATTAAAAAAACAAAAGCTGCAGAAGCTGATGGTATTGCGATTAAAATTTCTGCTGAGGCTGAAAAATTAGCTGCAAAACTTCGCGGTGAAGGTATTGCTCTTTTCAGAGAAGAAGTTGCTAAAGGTATGGCTAAAGCTGCAGATGAGATGAAAAATGCGGGCCTTGATAGTTCGTTTATTTTATTTTCAATGTGGACTGATGCTCTTAAACATTTTGCTGAAACGGGCACAGGCAACACAATTTTCTTAGACGGTTCAACTGAAGGTTTGGAAAAAACTATGAAACAAATGACTGTGCTTTCAAATCCAAAATTAAGAAATCCACAAGCTTAATTGAACCTTACCTAGCGCAGGAGTTGGTCTGCGCCTTGCTTTGATTCCTCTCTATAACATGACTAAGTGTCATACTGACTATAGAGGGGAATCTATGTTTAAGTTTTTTATCGTTTCGGTGTTATCTTTATGTGCAAATTTCGCATTTGCTCAACAAAACTGTATGAACAGTTGTTCTACTGAGTGTGTTCGCGCAGCACAGCAGATTTTAGTGAACTGCAGTGGAGCCACTCCTCCACCAACTCAACCATCCGGAAAAACCGCTCTTTATCATTCTGATTCATGTAATGAGAGTGAGCTCATCGCCAACTTAAGATCTGGTACAGACTGTTCCAGTCAAGTTATAACATCGGCGCAACGCACTTGGGGGGTGAAGGTTCGCGGAACTTGTTACGATGTTTCGGATTTAGAAACGCCCACAGCTTGCATGAAATATAAAGCTGCCGGAAACGCCGGTGCGACACTTTTTTATCACAGTGATTCTTGTCAGACATCTGAGCTTATTGCGGCAGTTGATGAATCAACTGATTGCGATGCTTTAGCAAAAGTGTCGAATGATCGCGTGTGGGGTGTTGTAACTGATGGTCAGTGTGTTGATATTTCAGATATGGATTTAAAACAAGCTTGTCTACGTTACAAAGATGCTTTTATTTCTGAGAAGAAAAAATAGTTTTTATCTCTTCTTTGTGGGCTGTCTTTCTGACGGCCCACTCTACAATCCTAATATATATAACCAGTATTTAAGTCCTTTAAGTTGTTTCAAAATTTCGCTTCTATATTTTACTTCGTAATTAAGTTGTTCCATTTGCGTGTCTCCTTGTTAAAACCAAAGTAGCGCTATTTGATATTTTTTAAAATAGTGTCGATAGAGGTATCAATATATGATACTTTTAATGGGTAAAAGGAGCGAATTATGAATTCTCGCAGTCAGGCCTTACAAGATTCTTTAAAAGACGCCATTAAGGCAGTGCTTAAACAGCAGAAAAAAACCTATGACAATTTAGCCGAAGAATTAGAAATCTCGGTGCCTACGGTTAAAAGAATTCTTACTAAAGAAGAGATGAGCTTATCGCGCTTATTACAGATTTGTGATTATTTAAAAATATCTCTGACTGAATTAGAAAAAATTGCCAATTACAATAAAAATACAGCAACAAACAGGTTCACAGAAAAACAAGAAGAGTTTCTGGCGAAAAATCCAAACTACTTAACTTTCTTGTTGATGATGTATTCCGACTTATCGCCGGAAGAAATTATGAAGCAAACTAAAATCGATGACAAAAGTTTAAAGCTCTATTTGTTACGTTTAGAAAAGCTGGATCTAATTACTTATCATAAAGGAAGGTATGCAATGCCTTTTGAGCTTTTTCCAAATTTGATTCCTTACGGAAAAATTCATGAAGCCAATTTTAATAACATTATTGAATCGGGCGCAAATTTTTTTAAACGCTACAATAGACAACGCATTTTAGCCAAAAATACAGAGCGCGATAAAGGGTCTACGATGGGATTAACGATGTTAACTTTGAGCCGTGAAAGTTATCTTGAGTGGTTTGATAAAATTAAAAAGTTATATCAAGAGTTGCAGGATATTTCGCTCGTCGAAGAAAAAATGCCGAAATTAAAAAATAAAAAAACAATTGTGATTATGAGCTGTCACGGTGTTATTGAGTCAGATGATCCGGAAGTAGAGTTTTTGCAGAATTCATTTGGTGTGGTAAAGAATATTACCTAGAGAAAGAAATAGTTTTGCCTTCGGCAAAAAATCGAGCCGGGCAGTCGTTGAAGTTTACTTGACCGCCCGCTCATGAAATCAAAAAAGAACTATTGAGCTTTTGCTCCGCCTTTGTATCCGTAAGCTACTGTGCACCAAGTGTGTTTGATGAATAGTAAGCTTGAAGAGTGTTGGTCAATGTGTGAAACGATTGACATACCACCAGCTTTTGCAGCTTCAGCAACAGAAGCATCGCCAGTAGCGTAAGCGCCTAACCAGCTAGTTGCACAAGCTTCACCACGTAATGGACCTTTAGGTAAGTGAGTAGTTGCTACTGGACCGTGAACGTCAGAGTAGATAAATCCACCAACAGGTTGAGTTGAAGCACAGCCAGCTAAAGTTACTAAAGCTAATACAGCGATTAAAATTTTCATGAAGAATCCCTTCGTTGAGTATAAAATATTGCAAAATTGCAAATAAACTTGAAACAGTATGATTTCTAATCACTTTTTCGTCCAGTCATGATGCCTCTGAGCTAGACCTTCGACCAGACAATAAGCATAATTAAAAGTAGATGTCGAACCACCCAGAATCAGAAAAAATAATTCTTTTTGAACTTCGTCGCGAGTTTTTAGAAATCGCACGCACGCGCAAGCTGAAATTTCAGTTAGCAAATGTTCAATTATTTGATTCACAAAGTAAGTGGGGCGAATACGATCATCTTACTCGCACAATTTCCATCTCGCGTAATTTAGTGCAAAAGTTTTCTTGGGCAAATGTTGTGGGCGTATTAAAACATGAGATGGCTCATCAATGGGTTTATGAAAACTATTCAGACAGTGATGTTTCGGCGCACGGTAAAGAATTTCATCTAGCTTGTGAAAAATTAAAACTACAAGCGCTGTACTGTTCAAGCAAAGTTGAACTTGCATCAGAAAATCCAAATTTTCATGTGGTTGATGAAACTAATCCATTAATTGAAAAAGTTAAAAAGCTTATGTCATTAGCCACTTCGACGAATGAGCACGAAGCAAGTCTTGCGGCTACGAAGGTTCGCGAGCTGTATTTAAAATATAATCTTGAGCAGACAGATCTGGGTAAAACCAGTGAAGTTACGCATTTGATTATTTCTACAGGTAAAAAACGTCTTTCGCTGATCGAGAAAAAGATTATCGCGATGCTGGTTGAATTTTATTTTGTTCAAGTGATCGTAGTGCAGGAATTCGATTCAAAAACATTAGCACATTACCAAGCTTTAGAAATTATCGGTTTAAAAGAAAATACGCTTATGGCTGAATATGTGTATCAGTTTTTATATCGTGCTACTAAGGGTTATGCCGGCACTTCGATGAAGCTTGGTTTGTTAGATGGTTTTGCACAAAAGCTTAAGGCTCCGGTCACCGCAAGCACAGCAAATGAAAAAGCCCTGATGGTTCGTGCAGAAGCCGAGCTTGAAGATTATGTGCATGATTATTTCCCGCGTTTACGCAGTCTGCGTTCATCATCGCGACAAATTTCAAGCAGTGATTATAACCATGGTGTAAGCCAAGGGCAGAAACTTAATTTAAATAAACCGATTTCTGAAAAGAATCGTGGCGCAACAAAACTTATAGGTTAATAATTCAGATATGAAACAAAAAATAGTAATTTTATTGGCGACCTTTTTTGGTTCGGGAAAGCTGCCTAAATCTCCGGGCACATGGGGAACATTAGCGACAATTCCGCTATGGTATTTGTTAGCTACAAATCTTCATGCAGTAACATACATGATCGTCACTCTACTTTTATGTGTGGCTGCAATTCTGATTGCACAAGCCTACGAAAATATGACCAACACGCATGATTCAAAAGAAATTGTCATTGATGAAGTGGTGGGTTTTTTAATCACGATGACGTGGCTTCCGTTAACATGGCAAAGTTTGATCGCGGGTTTTATTTTGTTTCGCATCGTCGATATCACGAAACCACCTCCGATTAGACAGTTAGATCAAAAAGTAAAAGGCGGGGTCGGCGTCGTGATCGATGATATTGCTGCCGGATTAGTGTGCAACGTAGTTCTGCAGCTTGTTTATACCTACACGCCATGGCTTGGGGCGCAAACCCAGACTTTATAATAGATTAGTTAAAAAAAGCTCTTTACATATGTGTAAGTGATATGTAAATTTATATGTAAGTTATATGAAAGTAATTACGGATTAAGCATGAAGACACCAACAAATGTGCAAACTGAAGATCTGAATTCTCGAATGAAAACTGCTCTAAAAAAGGCGGTTCAGGTTGTTCGTGACAAGGGTATGTCGGTGGGGTTTGCTGAGAGCTGTACCGGGGGACTTTTAGCAAGTTCGCTAACCCAACAATCAGGGGTCTCAGATATTTTCTGGGGTTCAGTTGTTTGTTACGCGAATGAAAGTAAGAGTACTTTTTTGGGTGTGCAAGAGTCTGTGTTTAAAGAATTCGGTGCTGTCAGCAACGAATGCGCAAAACAGATGGCTGAAGGATTGGCCGCACAAATCAAAAAGACAACATCGAAAGATGTCGTAACGGTTTCAGTGACCGGAATAGCAGGACCGAGCGGCGGAACACCAACAAAGCCAGTAGGAACTGTATTCATTGCGGTGGCTGGTACGAAGTTAGCAACTCAAGTATTTCATCACGAATTCGTAACTACAGATAAAGATAAACAGTTAACTCGCGAAGAGGTTCAACAAGCAGCGGCCGTTGCAGCGTTAGAACATCTAAGCGAAATTTTTTAATAATTTATTATATAAATATATATAAGAGGAGCAAAAAACATGGCAAATCCACAAGAACAAAAAGCACAAGGCGAAAAACTAAAAGCATTAGAACTAGCAGTTTCTACTATCGAAAAACAATTCGGTAAAGGTTCGATCATGCGTTTAGGCAGCAATGATTCTTTACATAAAGACGTAGAAGTTATTTCTTCTGGTTCTTTATCATTAGACGTTGCACTTGGTATCGGTGGTCTTCCTAAAGGTCGTATCGTTGAAATCTTTGGCCCAGAATCTTCTGGTAAAACAACTTTAGCTCTTTCTACAATCGCTCAAGCTCAGAAAAAAGGTGGCGTTGTTGCATTCGTAGATGCTGAGCATGCTTTAGATACAAATTACGCTCGTAAACTTGGTGTTAACGTTGCTGATTTATTAATTTCTCAACCAGACACTGGTGAACAAGCTTTAGAAATCGTTGAAACGTTAGTTCGTTCTGGCGCAGTAGACGTATTGGTTGTCGATTCAGTTGCGGCTTTAGTTCCACGCGCTGAGATCGAAGGCGAAATGGGTGATTCTCATATGGGTTTACAAGCTCGTTTGATGTCTCAAGCATTACGTAAATTAACGGCTGCGATTTCTCGTTCAAACACTTTAGTTATTTTCATCAATCAGATCCGTATGAAAATCGGTGTTATGTTCGGAAACCCAGAAACTACAACTGGTGGTAATGCTTTAAAATTCTACGCTTCAGTTCGTTTAGATGTACGCCGTGTTGGTGCCATCAAAAATGGTGAAGAAGTCACTGGTAACAGAACAGCTGTTAAAGTTGTGAAAAATAAAATGGCTTCTCCGTTTACAAAAGTTGAATTCGACTTAATGTACGGTGAAGGTATTTCTGAAGAAGGTGATATCTTAGATTTAGCTGTGACTGCGAACATGGTTGAAAAATCAGGTGCGTGGTATTCATATAAAGGTGAACGTTTAGGCCAAGGCCGCGACCAAGCTAAAGAATACTTAAAAGCAAATCCACAAGCTAAAACAGAATTAAGAGCTGCGATTTTAGCTAAAAATGGTATCGGTGCATTGTTGTTAACGAACGATATGAATGATGCTGTTACTGACGAAGATTCTGTTGAGATGGAAACTCCGAAAAAAGGTAAAAAAGCTAAAGCTGAAGCGACTCCGAAAGAAGCTAAAGCAGAAAAAGAAAAATTGAACTAATCGTTTGATTTTAAATTTAAGATAGTAATGAAAGCCTCGGTGTTTACCGGGGCTTTTTTATTTCCAGCACTTGTGTATCGAGTTGAGACAACGACTAAAGTCCATACTGTTTGTTGCCGATAAATTTATGTGAGGGGTGTGAATGTTATGAAATACATTTTATTTCTATTTTGCATTCTATTCTTCAATCTATCAGTCTTAGCCGAAGACGGTACGGCTTCAACAGACGATATTCGAATTAATTTAGGAAATTACAAATCAAATTCAGGCGCAGATTCTGATCCCTTCAGCCTGGCAACGCCACCCGATTTTTCTTTTGCAAACACCAGTGGCACAATTAATTTTGGCGGGGCTTATTGCTCATCCCAAAATCTAAATGCTTGTAAGACACAATATTTTTGTATGAAAGAGGGTGGCCATTGGGATTATTTGAGCGAAAGTTGCAAAAGAGCGAGCTGTCATTTCGGAACCACTGCGGATATGGTCGATCCAGAAAAATGCATTTGTAATGGTGAAACCTTCGCTTACGTAGATCGTGGTAATTTTTTACAAAGCTGCCCGGTTCGGTGTCAGGCTTCAGAGAATAAGTCATACGCCTTTTTTTCGCGAAGTTGTGTGTGTAACGATGGTTTTACGATGGCGACAAACGGTTCTTGTGTTGCCAACCGGCCTACGCAAGCAGCTCCGAATATCAGTGAATGCTGGCGTGAATTAGCTGAAAAAGCTGCGGCTTGTGAAACTGCGGCTGACACGGCTGTGGCTCAGTGCGAACCAGGTGAAAACGATTCATTGCAGGCACTGCAAGGGTTGTTAACTGGCGCGGGTGGTGGCGCCATAGATAACTGCGAGCGTGCAGCAACTGCAAGTACTTCGGGTTACCATCAGATAGAGGATACTCGTCGCGTCTGTGATGAAAAAATTAATTCATGTAAAACAGGTTGTGGTGATGCCACGACATTTCTTAACGCAAATAAAGCGCGTGTTTACAATGCTTGTCGTGAAAGGGCCTATCAGGCAGAAATTCAGGCAGGGCCGGCACTTCCTCCGGATCGATTTAATCCCATGTGGGATAATCAAAACAAAGCAAATATGGATAGCCAGTTTCAAAGTTTACTCGCAAAAATTGAGAACTCTCGCGCAACGTGTGAAACAGGCACAGCGGCTAAAAATCGTGAAGAATTATCGACAGCAATGAATGAAATGAATACGAGTTCAAGAAATGCTAACCAATGCGTGTGTCAGTTAGGCTCAACAAGTGCAGATTGTACTAATTCTGTTGTGGGGCCTGCAGATTGTTCAGCTGATCCGACGCGACCAGGTTGCGCCAAGGTTGCAGACAATTGTTTCGATGCGAATAATGTTTCTTTAAGATGTATCTGTTTTAGAAATCCAGAAAGCGCTCAATGTAAGAGCTCAGCAAACCTGAACGTTAAGGCTAATGAAATGGATGCAAGTGCATTTGCCGGAAAGAAAAACGGCGTCGATACCCGCGGTAATAATACTGAAGTTAGTGGTATGGCAGCAGGTAAAACTACAGAGGGCTTTAGCAATATAGGTAATGCCAGTCAAAATTCTGAAAATTATGCTCGATCTGAATTAGCTTCTGAAGCAGTCAGTAGATCAGCGATAAGTTCTGCCGTTAGCGCTGGTGGCGAAAAACCAGCTATTGCTGCTGCGAGCGCAAGCCCCGGTGGCGGCAACGTTTTAAAAAGCGCTAATCCTTCAGCTCCAACAGTAAAAAGCAACGTTAGTGTAGGCAGTAAGCTGAGTGGGTTTTTTGATACGGCAAAATCAGCAATTGGTGGAATTTTTAAAAAAGGTTCTGGCAGTAAGGAATCGTCTGGTGATTACCGTGATGGCAGTGATCCAGCTTTTGACCAGAAAAAATTTCGACCACGTGGCATGGTTCGTGGAATTGCCAGTGTGGATGGTCTTGCTGGCAAACACGAAGACATCTGGAAAGTTATGAATAAACAATACAAAGTCCAAGATCAAAAAGACAACTTTATTTTCGAAAAATAAGTCATCAAAGTGCGAAGCTATATGTTGTTGTTAGCTGACCTTTTGCCGAGGCGTCTAAAGAACATTGAGCATCACCACAGGGTATATCGTACCTAGCGTTTGGTGGTCTGAAAATTTTATTCATTGCTGATTGTTCTAAAGCTTCAATAAGTGTTTTTGTGAGAGCTTGGCCCTCTGTTGTTGTTGGCGTTGCTTTTAATAACTCGATTGCTTTTGTGAAAGCTACGTCAGACATAAAATCATTTTGTTTTAGATTTGAGAATGTAAAGCTGTAGCTATAGTGGGCGCAGCCGCCTGTAGTGAAAGCTAATTTTACTTTTCCTTTTTTTAGAACTGCTTTTTGTGTCAGAACTTTTTCTTTGTTATTACGCACTGGTTTTTTGATTGAGAGAAAGTCTTTTGATTTTTGATCTAACGCTGATTTTGCATTCGGAAAATCGTACGCGCACTGGTCTTGTGCTTGTGGAGCTTCAGCAAAAGCATTGACTCCAGTTAGTAACGCTACACAAATTAGGGTGATTATTTTTTTCATACTATTTGCCGAGTGCTTTTTTAATGGTCTCGTTGATCGCAGCTGGCTCAGTGTTTGGCGCGAAACGCTCAATCACTTTACCGTCTTTGCCAACTAAGAATTTTGTGAAGTTCCACTTAACGGCTTCTGTACCTAGAATTCCTGGAGCTTCTGCTTTTAAATGCTTATAAACTTCTGCTGCTTCTCCGCCATTCACTGCAACTTTATCTAAAACGGGGAATGTTACGCCGTAGTTCATTTCGCAGAAAGATTGAATTTCGTCACTTGTGCCGGGTTCTTGTGAACCGAATTGGTTGCATGGAAAACCTAAGATCACTAGGCCATTATCTTTGTGTTCTTGATACAATGCTTCTAGGCCTTTGTATTGTGGAGTAAAGCCACATTTACTGGCTACATTCACGACCAAAACAACTTTGTCTTTATGTTGTGATAAGTCATAGTCTTTGGCCTGGGCATCTTTAACTGTAAAATCAAAAAAACTTTTTTTCATATCGGTCCTCTCGTGTGGATATTTTGCTTCTGATGGCACCTGATAGTTTGTTCCTATCGGTTGATCAAGTTATCGCAAACTCCTGCTTTGTATGTAGCCCACTATAACAGTTTTATTGTACGATAACATAGTACTTTCTAAAGGCTAAAACCTTTAGTTATAGATGAATAGAGAATAGCTATATGTCACTAAGCAACATACCACAGACCGTTTCTTTAACTCGTAATCCGAACTTGTCGGCACCGAAAGTTGATCGCACCTCAGCAAATGAGGTGCAGCAAAAATTTGGTGAGCGCTGGTGGACAGGTTTACATCCTGAAAAATGTACCGGCTTTGATCGCGAGAAAAAATACCTAGCGGCCTTGCCATTAATTAATTTAGAAATTTGCACGCGCCAAGATGTGATGGATTATTTCGACAACACTTGGACGCTGACTGAAATTTTGTTCGCTGGTCTTAAACATGAATCAACCTACATTCGTCCGCCGTATCATCAGCTGCGTCATCCGCTGATGTTTTATTACGGTCACCCGGCAGTTTTATTTTTAAATAAACTTCGTTTAGCTGGGGTTGTGGATAATCCTGTGGATTTGTACCTCGAGAAAGTCCTTGAAACCGGCGTGGATGAGATGTCTTGGGATGATATGGCTAAAAATGAAATGGAATGGCCAAATGTGGCAACCGTTCATGAGTATCGCCAAAAAATTTATAACTTAATTAAAAATGTAATTCAGACTCATCCAGATCTGGATTTAGCCGCACGCAAAGCGAAAAATATTCAAATAGGGCCGCAACATCCGCTGTGGTCGTTATTTATGGGTTTTGAACATGAAAAAATACATTTCGAAACTAGCAGCGTGTTGATGCGCGAACTTCCGATTGAATTAGTTGAAACTCCGAAATACTGGGCGCCACTTTATGATTCTAAATCTACAAAGACGGCAAAACCAGCAGCAGGAAAAGATTTTCCAGCGAACACTTGGAGTGCGCAAAAAGGATCTCTGGTTAGTTACGGAAAATCTGAAAACGCACCAAGTTTTGGTTGGGATAACGAATACGGTTACAGAAAATCTAAAACAAAAGATTTTCAGTTAACTGAACAACTTATCAGTAATGGTGAATATTTTGATTTCGTCGCAAGTGGCGCTTATCAAGAAGATAAATACTGGCAGGCTGAAGGTTTGATGTGGCGTAAGTTTCGCAATACCAAACGCCCGACGTTTTGGGTGGCTTACGGGCCAGAAGGTTTACACGAGTATAAATTAAGAACCATTTTTGAAATTATTGATATGCCTTGGGATTGGCCGGCAGAAGTAAATTTTCACGAAGCGCAAGCCTATTGCCGTTGGAAGCAAGAACAAGATAAGAGCTCTCTTCACTATCGGTTAATCACCGAAGCTGAATTTGTTTCGTTGAAACTGAAATTACCAACTGATGAAGTTTTGCAAAACGCCGAATATAAAAAATCTGGTACGGTACATTCTGAAAAATTTAATTTTAATTTTCATCACGCATCACCGCGTCCAGTGAATACGGGCAGCGCTGATTCGGGCGTCAGAGATTTAATGGGTAATGTGTGGCAATGGGCCGAAGATCAATTTAATCCGCTTGAAGGATTTAAAATTAATAAATTATACGATGATTTTTCAACGCCGTGTTTTGATGGTAAACATCAAATGATCTTAGGCGGAAGTTTTATCAGTTGTGGTCACGAAGCCAGCATCAATGCACGTTTTCACTTTCGCCCACATTTTTTTCAACATGCAGGGTTTCGTATAGCGGCCACTTTAGATGGGTCGCATGACAATGCGGCCATTCGATTAAAACACGACACACAATACGTGCACACCAAACGTGAAAACGTTTTAGATCAAATGCAAAAAGAGGATTGGTGGAAGTCAGTTCAACAGCCGATGGAGTTATCTGAAGAAGAAATTCAGAAAGCTTATGAAGCTGCCGAAAAATTTGTCAGAAATTTTGAACACAACCGTAAAGACGTGTCTCCGATGGGAACGGCTTTAGATCCATACACCAATGATATTAAAAAAGATTATCGCAGACCGTATCAGACGACAAAAAACTTTCCTGAAACTCCGGAAAGTTTTGAAAAGCTTGTGCAATTTATTGCCACTGACATTGCGCCATTAGGGCAGCAGCCTGGGCATCCAGGTTATATGGCCTATGTGGCAGGGGCTGCCAATCCGTTAAGTGCTCCGGCGCAAGCGCTGGCGATGACGATGAATCAATTTACTGGACATTTCAGTTTAGCGCCAGGATTGGTCACTTTAGAAATGGAAGTCATTCGTTGGTTTACGACGATGATGAAATACTCTGAACAAACAGCTACTGGAATTTTAACCGGTGGTGGCAGCCAAGCAAATATGATGGCGCTAGTGGCAGCCAGAAATAAATTATTTTCGCAAAAATTAGAATTATCAAAAGCCAGATTTTATGCTTCGACCCAGGTGCATCATTGTATTGGTAAAGCCATCGCATTTTTAGGATTTCCGAAAGAGTGCTTACGACTTATTGCCACTGATCAGAATTATTCAATGATCGCCAGTGAATTAGATAAATCTATCGCTGAAGATTTGAAAAATGGTTTCGTGCCTGTCGCCGTCGTTGGCACTGCGGGAACGACGAATACGGGTTCAGTAGATCCATTAGATGCGATCGCAGATATCTGCGAAAAAAATAAAATCTGGTTTCATGTCGATGGGGCGTATGGAGCTTTATTTATGTTAACCGATAAGGGACAAAAAGTTTTATCTGGCATTGAACGATCACAGTCAGTGGCTCTTGATCCGCACAAGGCTTTGCAAATTCCGTACGGGGTAGGGTGTTTGTTAATTAAAAACAAAAGCGATTTATCAACACAATATGCGGGCAACAGTTCATATATGCCACCATCACCTGGGTTGCATGAAGAGCAATTTAGTTTAATTGATTTTGCTGATATTTCGCCCGAGTTATCGCGCGATCCGCGCGGATTACGTGTATGGCTTCCGCTCAAAGCGTTTGGAGTTGGCCCGTTTAAATTAAATCTAGAAGAAAAAATTCAGCTTTCTGATTATTTGCACAGTGAGCTTAAAAAAATCTCTTTAGTTAAAGTAGTTTCAGCACCGCACTTAACTATTCAGTCGTTTAATTTAGGTAATACTGAAAAAACAAAAAAACTTTTAGCTTGGATCAATTCACAGAATAAAATCTTTTTAAGTGGTTGTGAAATTGGCGGCTGTTTTTCAATTCGCGTGTGCTTATTAGGTTACCGATTGCATTTTGCGCAGGTACAAGAACTTATTCAGCTGATCAAAGAGGGTTTGCATGCCTGATTTAGAATTTTTTAAATCACAGTTCAATAAAACTGAATTAGTGCATTTAAACAATGCCGGCCTTCAACCGATCACCCGCGCGGCACGAGAAAAAATTGATTACTGGTCGCGAAGATTTTGGGAAGAAGGCTATAACACTGATAAAGATTACGCAGCCGATGTGACTCATGCCCGCACAAGTTTAGCTACTATGATTGGTTGCGAAACCAGCGAAGTCGCTTTTTTTGTATCGACTGCTGGTGCGGTTAACCAATTGGCTTTTTCTTGCGGATTAAAATCCGGTGACGAAGTAGTTATGTGGGATCAAGAGTACGGAAGCCACTTATACCCCTGGAAAGCCGCTTGCGACCAAACTGATGCCAAGCTTGTGATTGTCGAATCAGATGAAAACTTAGCAACACCTATGGAAAGATATTTAAAAGCTATCACGCCAAAAACCAAAGTCATCGCTTTTAGTTGGGTGCAGTTTACAGCGGCAAGCCAAATGGAAGACATCAAACATGTTATTCAAACTGCGAAACAAAAAGGAATTTTAGTTTTCGTGGATATCATTCAAGGTTTTGGCTTACATCCTTGTGATGTCTGGACATGGGGAGCCGATGCCGTTATGGGCGGAAGCCACAAATGGCTTTGTGCTCCGGTAGGCGTAGGTTTTTTAGCTTTACGAAAAAATTTAATTCCTCAGTTTAAACCGCATGTGATCGGTATGTACACTTACGGAACCTGTGATGACCCATCTGATTTTGCCTGCGAGCCAAAACGTGATGCGACGAAATTTGAACCTGGTTCAAAACAAGTTTTAGAAATCACGGCTCTTGGCGCATCACTTGATGTGATTCAAAAAGTGGGTGTGAAAACGATCGAAGCTGAAGCCTTAAGATTAGCAAAAATCTTACGCTTAGGCATCATCGATTTAGGTTATGAAGTTGTATCTCCTTATCAAGGTGAACAAGTGCATTCAACACCGTTTATTAATTTTAAACCAAAAGGCGTGATGAGCAAAAAAGAATTGTCTGATAAATTGAACGCGCAAAAGATTTTTCACGCAGTTCGCGGCCCGGGTTTACGTTTTACACCGACGGCCTTTAATAGCGAAACTGATCTTGAAAAAGCCCTTTTAGCTTTAAAATAATTGTTAAGACCTGCTATATCGCCTCTGCAAAAAGTCTTGTACTAAATTGAGACACTGACTCAAGTCTGTATCATTTATGACCGATAAGCTCCCATGAGGGAATGCATGAGCAAACTAGTTTTACTTATCAGTTTGATGATGAGCTTTATTGCCATTAAAGCTAATGCTTTATCAGGTGAGGATCAAATTAAAGCTGATTGTTATAAAAAAACCGGAAGCTATGGTGGATCTAATCCAAAGTCTCCGTATCAGTTATGTTTGCGTGCAAACGGTATTCTTAAAGTTGAAAGAAACGTCAGCGGCAGCGATGATAAATCGAAAGCAGATGCGCGTATCTGTAATGCTGCTAATCCAGTTTGTAGTAAGTGTATCGGTCTCTATGGTTCTGGTGATGCAAAAAGTGCCAGAACAAAAATTACTGAATGTGTGCAGCGAGAAGAAAATAAACGAGCTGCAGCTGCAAAGCCAAAACCAAAAGAGCCAACCATTAATGGTGGTCGATTACAAGAAGTCACAGTTACGGCTCGAGCTCCGTGTTCAAAAACAAATCCACGTAATTGTACAACGATGACGGCATGTGCAATCAATAACGGAGAATGGAACGAACAAGCTCAAGCCTGTTCTGCGGTTCCATGTCCTACAGGAACTACGGCTGATCCGCGCGATTCAAAGTATTGTGTGTGTGATAGCGAAATGACACCGTATTCGATTGAACGTGGTTCAGTACAGCAATGTCCGGCGATGTGTAAAGCCGAAGATCATAAAGAGTATAATATCGTCGTGCGCGGTTGTATTTGCTCGCCCGGTTTCGAAGACCGCACCGGGTTTGGAACATGCGTAAGTAAGACAACGCCTGCGCCACAAGTGGCAGCGTGTATCCAAGAATTACAAGATAAAATAGCTGCGTGTAATACTGCTTCTACAGCGGCGGTTAATAAATGTGATCCAAAACGTGAATCACGTGATGGAGATTCTCTTGATGCGCTTCAAGGTTTATTGCAGGGTGCTGCTGTTGCCGGTGGTGGTGCTGCCGCAAACTGTGGGCAGGCTGCAATTGCCGGTTCTACAGGTTATTATGCGATCGAAGAATTACGCGGAGGCTGTGATACTGAAATTAGCGCCTGCAAAACAAGTTGCAGCGATGCTACTGCATACATCAATGCAAATAAAGACCGTATTTATGAGAAATGCCGTAAAAAAGATTGGGATTATTACGGTTGTCGTATGGATAGTCCATATCCTGATGCGCTGACTGAAGATGCTTTTAATGCTGCATGGGACGGAACAAATAGAGTTCCATTCGAACAGCAAATTCAAGCCATGCAGACTAGTGTTACTGATTATAATTCGAAATGCGAAGCTGGCGGAACTGCTGACAACAACCGTGATAAAATGACGAATTTCATGGATGACATGAATTCAGCGTATAAAGGTGCAAAGCAGTGTGAATGTCAGTTAGGTTCTGGCACTAATTGTGATAGCCAGCCGGGCCCTGCAGAATGTGCAGGAAACCCTTCGCTTCCAGGTTGTGCGCTAGTCGGAGTTAACTGTTTAAGTGCAACAGACAATTCGCCTAAGTGTGTTTGTTTTAAAAATCCGAACAGTGATGAATGTAAAAATATTCAACAGACTAACAATAACTTAAAAGTAAACTCTACTGATGTAAGTGCATTTGCTGGCATCGGTAGTGGTGTTGGTGGATCTGCTTCGGGCGGCGGCGATGTTGCTGGAAAAACCGATTCAGGTAATGTGAATGTTGGTGATTTAAGTGGTATAGGTGCAGATGATGAAGCTATAGGCGCTAATGCCTCGGGTACTACAACCACTGATGCTGGATCACCTTTTGGTGCTGCTGCAGGTGGCGGTAGTGGTGCTGGCGGCAGTTCAGGTGGCGGCGCAAATGGTGCTTCAGCTGCTGAAGCAGACGGTGAAGATGAAAGCACAAGTAAAAAACTCGGTGGCCTTTTTAATGTGGCAAAATCCGCATTAGGAAATTTATTTAAAAAAGGCAAAGACGATAAAGGCACGTATGATCCTGTGACTGGTAAATATATTAATGAAAATGGTTTAGATTCTAAAAAATGGCGTCCTCGTGGCATGGTGCGCGGGCTAGCTGGTGATACAGAAATCGCCGGCAAGTTCGAAGACATCTGGAAAGTCATGAACCGACAATACAAAATCCAAGATCAGAAAGACACGTTTCTTTTTGGTGGGGAGAAGAAGTAATATGAAAAATATCATGATGTACTTATTTATTGTTTTCTCTTTGTTTGTCGTAAACACAGCATTGGCTGACGAGTGTGAAACGGCGGGAAAAGTTAAACTTTCACAGCTGAAGTATGTCGGTACAGATTTAAAACCATTACTTCGACGAAATGGTGCTTGTACTGTCGTTAAAGCATCGAATGATACTGAAGGTCGAGCCGCCTGCGGAACAAAAAGAGCAGCTCTTAATCCTGGAAACCCTCAGTACACCGGCGTTAATGATCACGGTAGTCAGACGAATAATAAGTTAGGTTATTACTTCTGTGTGGGCATGAACAAACGAGCAATGTGTAATGATCGTATCAGTGAACTTGGCAGCACAATGGACATTGTTTGGAAGCAAACTGGTAGCAACGAGCGTAATGATGGTGACTGTCTTTGTGGAAAAAAAGGCGATGGGTCGACAAAGATGATGGCATGTCCAGTAACTGAAGCACAGGTCGATGCTTTTAAAGATGGAAAAACCACAGGTTGTGTTCAGGGCGCTGAAGATGATGGTGATGGAAATTGCCGCTGTCTTGCCGGTGAGAAAAAAGGAACTGTAGTTAAAGATGGTGGAACATGTCCAAAAGACCCTTCACCGCCGGTGGCAACCGCAACCGTAAGTCCTGATGACTTTGACGATTGTTTGGCTGAAGTGAAAGCTGCAAAAGATGGTTGTTCTGAAGAAGGAAAAAAAGCTATTGCAAGTTGCAGTAAAGAAGCGCCTGAGGTCAATAAAAACATTTCTGAAGCTCAGCGTGTGTTGTCGATCGGATTAGATGCTGTCATTGCAAAAAATGCGGGAACTGGTGCTTTAGCCAGTTGTGCAAAAATGGGTGCTGCGGGAACTTCAGTTATTGAAGCTTTAAGTTTGCTGCGTGAAAATTGCAAAAAAGAATTAAATAATTGTAAAAAAAGTTGTGAGCAAGCCGGTGTTTTTGGCAAAAAAACAGAAGACGAATACGTTGCAGAATGTAAAGCCGTGTTTTTAAGTAAACAAAAAGAATGGACTGACGAACATGAAAAAGCTTTTAAACCATTGGTTGCAGAATATACAAAATTAGCTGATAACTCAGAAAAATTTTGTAAAGGGGATGTGCAAAAATCTGATAACCAGCTAGATGGTTTTTTACAAGAGTTAGCCATGAGCGTGCAAAAAGCTGATATCTGTAAATGTCAGTTAACAACTTCATCTGCAGGTAATGAAAATTGCGATAATGTGGCTGGTCCATTAACGTGTATTCAAAATGTGAATCAACCAGGCTGTTCATTTAGCTCAGTAGGGTGTAGTCCAGGCTCAACGCTTCCGGGCTGTCGTAATCCAGTCAATATGACAAATCCAAATGGTTCAGGCATCGCAATGCCAGCTTCGGGTTTTGCAGGGCCTGGTTTTACGTCGACAGGTGGTGGTAGCGGTAATTCCAGTAAAGTCGGATTAGGTGGCGATGATTTTGATTTCTCTGATGAAACTCGTCCTTCAGGTTCTGGCACAGCCACGGCTGATGCAGGTTCGCCATTCGGCACTGCCGCTGGTGGTGGAAGTGGCGGCGCAGCAGGTGGTGGCGGAGGCGGAGGCGGCGGCACTGGTGATGGCGGCGGCGCGGGCGGCGAAGAAAAAGAAAAAGGCGGTATTTCTGGATTTTTTCAAAATGCAAAAGGTGGTATCGCAAGTTTATTTGGTGCTGGAGCTGATAACAAAAACGTAGCTGCGAAAAAACCAGTTAATAAAGCTTATAAAAATGATGTTAACGGATTCAGGCCAAAAGCCGGAGTGCGCGGCATGGCTGGCTCGAATGAATTTGGCAGTAAAAACCGTGACATTTGGAAGACTATGAACGAACGTTATAATGATCAATATCACACATTTATAACGGTGGAGAATCCACAAAAGTAAGTAGTTTAATATGTTAAAAAAAATCATCTTGAGTTTGCTTCTAGTTTCAAATTTTTCTTCATGCGTGACTTACCTTAAAAAGGGAAGTCACGCTAACGGTCACGATTCTAAAACCGCATTAACTGGTCAATACAAATCCGAAAAACTTAAAATCTATTTCGCGAACAACACTGAAGCTGATCTTCAAAACGTTGAGCTTTTTCGCGAGTTGATTCTTAATAAAAATATGTTCACAGAAGTTTTACTAGTTCGCAGCGAAAAGATCGAAACTTGCGAAGGTCATTGTGTTCTGTTCACTAATAAAAAAAGTGGTCTATCAGTCGGTGAAAAACTAAATATGGCAGCTACCTATTTAACTTTAGGAATCATTCCATCGCGTTTTACCAATGAATATGTTTTGAAAAATAAATTTGGCCAGGTTGAAGACATTGAAATCGTTAACTGGGTTTCTGTATTTTTATTGCTTTATGTAGGTAATGATTCTTTCGAAGAATCTGAAAAAGAGCAGCTGGTTAAGTTACAAACATTGTTAAATCAAGCCGAGGCTAATTAGCATTGATTAAGCTGTGCAGGGTCTGAATTGTTTGATCCTTGCGATTTTGCTCAACGATATAATTTAAACTCATTGCTGACTGAATAAAATAAGCCGGTTGAATATTAATTTCTGATAATTTCTTTGTCACAGCCACTAGGGTGTCGTTTAACGTTGAACCTGTGCAAGTTAAGCTCACTGAACATAACTCATTGTTCACCACCTGCAGCTGCGGGTGTTTAGTAAAATCCATAGCTTCAATGGCTGACAAAATTTCTGGTGGGGCTGTTAGCAGCACGTGCGTTTTTTTATTTTGCACAAACCCGTTTAAAATTTGTGGAACAGCAATATTTGATTTTTGAAAAGCTTGAAATAAAATGTCGAAAGCTTGTGCCGGTGTGTCTGTTTGGATAGCTAATTCTAAAATTTTAGAGTGAGAATTAACGGCCAATGGTTTTGATGATTCAAACATAACGCCCTCGTGGATAATGGTGCCTTCGCTACTTTGACCGTGATTATGGTCATGCGCGGGGCCTACATATAATTTTACTTTTTTAATTTTAGCTAATTCAACTGAGCGGTAATGCAGAACTTTAGCGCCCCAATAAGTCATTTCTAATAAATGATCATAATTTAGCTGGGTGATTTTTTGTGCTTGCGGAACAAGCTTAGGATCAGCGGTAAAAATGCTGCTGACGTCTTTTAAAATTTCACAGCGATCAGCATTTAAAAAAGCGGCCATCGCCACAGCTGAAGTGTCAGAGCCGCCACGCCCTAATGTAGTGATTTCTTTAGTCACGGGTGAAACACCTTGAAAGCCCGCTAAAATCACAATTTTATTTTTTTCTAAAGCTTCTTGCACGCGGTGAGCTTTAACATCTTTAATCATCGCGCCCAAATGTGATTCGTCTGTAAAAATGCCAGCTTGGCTACCAGTAAAACTAATTGCATCGTGACCTAAATCATTGAGCGCAATACTTACCAGCGACATGCTAATACGCTCGCCCACTGAAAGTAACATGTCAAATTCGCGAAGATTGGGCGACTGACTAACACTTTGAGCTAAACTGATCAGTTGGTCAGTGGTTTTACCCATAGCTGAAACAACGGCAACGATTTGGATATTTTTCTTTTTTAATTCAGAAATACGGCGGGCTGCAGATTTTATTTTCTCAGGATCAGCTAGGGTGGCGCCGCCATATTTTTGTACGATTAACATTCTATTAATCTAACGCAAATTTTTTGGTTTGATCACGAAAAAACTGTTGTGCCACGGTGAGTGAACCCACCGGCACCCGAATCCAATGCTGTTTCGATGTTTTTGGAATATAACCTAACACTAATTCAGCATTTAAATCTTTTAGTGATTTACGAGTAACACTTAAATAATCGGCTAAAAGTTCAATATCGGTTCCGGCCGGTGCTTTAACAAACTCATAACTTAATGGAAACTCTGGATCTAAATTGCGAAAGCCGTATAAGTTTGGGGCTTTCGCGATCATAAGAGCTGCTAAAATTTTTGGAACATAATCTTGGGTTTCCTGAGGTAGGGCCCCAAGACGAACAAGCTCCCAGTAATCTTTGGTGCCGTATTTTCTAATTCTGCTGCGCAAGCCGCCTTCACCCATGTTGTAGCTTGCGGCTACTAAATACCATGAACCAAATTCAGCATGTAAATCCTGCATGTAACGTATCGCTGCTTTTGTACTTTTTTGTAAATCACGGCGTTCATCGATCCAGTACTGTTGTGATAAGCCATAATGTTTTCCGGTTGAGGGAATAAACTGCCACGGACCGACAGCACTGGCGGTACTTACTGCAGTTGCTGAAAATCCACTTTCAATCATCACCATGTAACCTAAATCACCCGGTAAACCTGATTTTTTAAGTTCGGCTTGAATAAACGGCATGTATTTCGAAGATTTTTCTAACCAATTGCGAAAAAAGTTTTTTCCGCGTGTTTGATAAAAAGAAATCCAATAGCTTACTTTGTGATTGTAGGTCACGGGCAGGTCAAAAATAAAATGCTCGGTTTTGCCATTTTGTTTTTTCTCTAAGATTTTTAATTTATCTTTCAGAGACAAAGTTTTTAATTTTTTATCTAACGGTTTCGTTGCGACAGCAGCATAGGCAGAAGGTAAGCCCACAGCCAGATTCAAAATAACAATCGCAACGAATAGATTTCTTAAAAGCATCATTTAATTATCTAGTGAACGGGCGAAAAGGTCGAGAGAGCATTTTTGACAGTCGAGGACAGTCGGGCTGACAAATTAATGACATCATTTTCCCAGACTGGCTTTTCGTCGAGTCGTTAAACGGTGCTGTAATGTCATTGTAATGGCGCTGATAAAAGATTTTTTCGAAAGCCTAGACAAAAATATGAACAGTACCTTTTTGGCATTGGCGTTGCTCTTTCTATTAAGATGAGAATCCCTGTTAGCCGCAACTGGACTGAAGGAGCATAACAAATGAGTTTAAAAGGTGTTTATACAGCCCTAAGTGGGGCCATTGCCCAGACTCTAAAAATGGATACGATCGCCAATAATATTGCGAACGTGAATACGACTGGCTTTAAAAAAGACCAGCAAACGTTTAGTGAATATTTGACGGCGATGGAAAAAGAACAAGACGTCATGAAAGTTCCAAGAATGCCGGCGTCGATTGATAGCTTTTACGAACTAAACGGCGGCGACAAAGCATTTGTTGATGCAGCCGGTACTTACACTAATTTTGAACAGGGAAGCCTAAAATCAACCGGCGGAAAACTAGATGTGGCTATTGAAGGCGCAGGTTTTTTCGAAGTTGGAACGCCAAATGGCGTAAAATTAACTCGTGCTGGTAATTTTACAGTTGATGGCAATGGCCAATTAGTTACCAAAGATGGCTATCCAGTGTTAATGGAACCTGCTGAAGGTACAGATGGCTTGGTAGCAGGTGAAAATTTCGATTCTCGCACAGTTCGTATCAGCGGCACGGCAACAATCAATATTTCAGATGGTGGCGAAGTTTTCGAAGGTGAAACAAAAATCGGTAAACTTTCTGTAGTTAATGCCGCTAACACCGACGCTTTACAAAAAATCGGCAACAGCTATTACACCTTAAAAGAAAATATGAACGCTGAAATCTCTTCGATAAAGGCTCCAAGCCTTAAACAAGGTTTTTTAGAGACAAGTAACGTGAACATCATCAATGAAATGACAGATATGATTATGGCTCAGCGGGTATTTGAAGGTACGCAAAAAGCGATCAGTGCTTATGACAACATGAGCGATAAACTAATTAATCAAGTCGGAAATACAAAAGGGTAGGGTAATATATGTTTAAAAGTTTAAATACAGCAGCCACAGGGATGATAGCGCAACAAAGTAATATCGATGTTGTCGCAAATAATATTGCCAATGTTAATACCGCAGGATTTAAAAAATCGCGCGCAGAATTTGAAGACCTTATATATAGTAACCAAAAAGATCCAGGCCAAGCGTCAGGATTAAATTCAATTACTCCGACTGGCGTGCAAACTGGACTAGGGGTTCGAACAGCTTCTATTCAAAAAGATTTTGGCACAGGCCAAACTCAGATCACATCTAATCCATTAGATTTTCAAATCGAAGGTAACGGTTTTTTCCAAGTGCGCACGCCAGATGGCGAAATTGCTTATACGCGTGATGGTGCCTTTAAAAAAGATGCGACTGGCAAAATTGTTGATAAAAATGGTAACACATTAATTCCTGAATTAGTCATTCCAGAAACAGCAATGGTTGTTGAAGCGACTCCCACAGGAGAAATTCGCGTGATTCATCATACAGGTGCAGAGCCTGAAGTGATTGGCCAAATGGAGTTAGCTAATTTTATTAATCCAGCCGGTTTAAAAAGTATGGGCAAAAATTTATTTATGCCGACTGCGGCCAGCGGTCAACCAGCGTCAAATCGCCCGGGCACCCAAGGTGTAGGCTTTTTAGCGCAAAACCAATTAGAAACAAGTAACGTAAATATCGTTGATGAAATGATTAATATGATCACGGCACAACGTGCTTATGAAACAAATTCAAAAGTAGTGCAAACTTCTGATCAAATGCTTCAAACAGCAGTGAATGTTAAATAATGAAAAAATTAGTTCTACTTTCTTTATTAATGATTTCGCAAATCGCTTTGGCTAAAAGTGAAATCACTTTATCGTCAGCGATCGAAGTGTCACCTCGCGAAGTGATCACCGCTTATGATATCGTTGAAAGCCGCAATCTCAATGAATCAGCTTTGTCTGATTTAAAAGACATCGAATTAGGTAACGCGCAAACTAAGACAATCACTAAACTTGAGATCATTAAAAAATTTCGTGGTTTAGAAGCTAATTTTAGATTGCCTGCTGAAGTTAAAATTTTACGTTCAAAATCAAACGTGTCACGTTTAGAAATCGAACGTAAAATCATGAATCACTTACTGGCAAAATGCGGAACCTGTGAATACCGCATTCAAATTAATTCAGTGCCACAAAATCTATTAACAGACTGGGAATTAGACATGAATGTTGATTTTAACAAATCAACGGTGATGATTCCGGCATTTTCAACTTCAACACCAGATAAAAAAGGCTGGGTTGTTGTCGAGTTAAAAAAATACGCTGTTGTGCCAGTTTTAACTCGCCCGTTAAAAATCGGTGATGTTATTACAGAAGATGCAGTCACAACTGAAATGCGCTTAATGCAAAGCTATCAAGACACGATGATGGATGTTAAATCTGTTGTTGGTATGCAAGCCGCACGCTTTCTAACTGCCGGGCAAATGTTAGCTTCACGTGATTTAAAACGCGAACAAATTTTAAGAAAAGGCCAAATGGTTAAAGCCATTTTTGGTGCTGATGCTTTAGAGATTTCAATCAGTGCACAAGCCGAAGAAGGTGGCGCAGTGGGTGATGTGATTAAGGTTAAAAATCTTGATTCACAAAAAATGTTCGCGGCCAAAATTATTGATCGCGGCATTGTTAAAATTGAGTAGTAATTAGTTAATAGTTTTAGTTAGGGAGATTTCACGGATGAAATACTTATTAGTTTTACCTTTATTCTTTACCGGTTGTGCCACTATGTACGATTTTTTCGGCTTTGACGGACCAAAACAAGAAGTTGTCGTTAAAGAAGAAGTGGTGAAAGAGCCATTAACAAAATATTCTGACATTAATAATTTTGCGCCTGTCTCTGACCGCAACTATAAGCGTATGACCAAAGAACGTTTTGAAGAAGACGCCGAATTACATGCGGGTGCTGGTTCGTTATGGGTGATGGAAGGCCAAACAAGTTATTTATTTGCGCAAAATAAAAAACGCCGTGAAGGTGATCCTTCAACGTTATTAGTGCAAGGTATGGCATTAAAAGATGTACAAATGAAAGCTTTAGCGATTAAAGATTTATTAATCGAGTTAGAAAATCAGAAAAAAGAAGCTGAAGCCAAACAGAAAAAAGAAGACGATAAAGTTCAGCGTTTAGCAGATATCGAAAAAGAGAAAAAATCTATCTTAGCTAAAAGTGAAGCAGATAACGAAGATGCGGCAGCGGTGTTAGCTGAACAGCGTATTGATGCCAGAAAACCTGCATCAGTAGCGGTTGCTGAAGCTCCAAAAAATCCAGAACTAGAAAAAATTAATTTCAAAGAAATCGAACAAGTGCCTATTAAGATCACTGAACGTTTGCCGGATAACCAATACCGGGTGGCGGGGCAACAATTTCTCACGATCAGAAACCGTCCATACAAATTAATCGTTAACGGCACTATTCGCGGTGATGATTTTTCGGATCAAAATTTCAGTTCAGACAAAATGTTTGACGGCAATTTTGAGTTAGTTCACTTAAAGAAAGCTGAGTAATTAGAATGAAACAATTAGCTTTAATTATTTTATTAGTATCATTAAATGCCACTGCAGCCCGTTTAAAAGATGTCGCCAGCATTCGTGGAGTGCGTGAAAATCAACTGATCGGTTACGGTTTAGTTGTAGGTCTTAAAGGCACAGGCGACACGCAAGCTGAATTTACCAGTAAATCATTTGCCCGTTTAATTGAAAAACTAGGTGTGCAATTAGATAAAAAAGATATTGTTTCTAAAAACGTAGCGGCCGTAATTATCACGGCATCACTTCCGCCATTTGCAAAAGCGGGTAATCCATTAGATATCACGGTCAGTGCCGTAGGTGATTCAAGTTCATTAGTGGGCGGTACATTATTACAAGCTCCATTACGTGCAGGTAATGACGAGATTTTTGCCGTAGCTCAGGGAGCTATCTCGGTTTTAGGTGATGGTAAAGATGTGCACACGACAGTTGGGAGAATTCCAAACGGCGCCATGATCGAACGTGATATCCAAGCAGATTTTGCTAATCGTAAAATGTATCGTATGACGTTACATAATCCGGATTTCACAACAGCAGCGCGCACTATTCTTACAATCAATAAAGAATTAGGCGGCCAATACGCTTCAGCAAAAGATGCTGGAACAATTGATATCATCACGCCATCATCTTACGAAAATAAAGGTGTTGAATTAATGGCAACAATTGAAGCCATTGAAATTAATCCGGATCAAAAAGCGCGCGTGATCATTAACGAAAAAACCGGAACAATCGTTATCGGTGAAAAAGTTAAAATTTCACGGGTGGGTTTAAGCCACGGTAATATCACTTTAAAAGTGGTCGATGAGAAAACAAAAAAGCTGACACCGATTGATGATAAAGTTGCTTTATTAGATACCGGTGCAAACGTCGGTGATTTAGTACAAGCTTTAAATAAATTAGGTGTAACACCGAAAGATTTAATTTCGATCTTGCAGTCAATTAAGGCTGCTGGAGCCCTTCATGGGGAACTGGAGACTTTCTAATGTCTGATATTTCCAAGCTAAGTTCAGCACGCTTAGCGGGTGCTGTACAAAAAGATGATGGAAAACAAGGCGACGCGAAAATTCGCGAAGTGGCAGACATGTACGAAAAGTATTTCATGAAAGAAATGATGCGCAACATGCGGTCAACAATCCAAGAAGGTGGTTTTTTAAAAGCCAACAACGCGGAAAAAATCTTTCAAGAACAATTAGACGACGAATATTCAACGCAAGGAAATCAGCGCGGTGGTTTTGGTGTTTCAGATATGATTTACCAACAGTTAACTGAAAAATTCGGCGCCAAGTTAGGAATTCCAGGTAAGGTTGATAAACCTAACGGGCCGATTCCTGCAGATAAAAAAATTAAATTAGAAGAGCTGATGAATTCACCTCAAGCCTCGACATACTTGTTGCACCCTGAGCAAGCCAGTAACGGTGCAGATAAGAATGTAAACGTGCAGACCCCATGGGCGGGTGTTTTGCAGAATAAGAATAGACATGAAGGTGATAAAACTTCTTACGCCATTAAACACGACAATGGCCTAGAAAGTCTCATTATGACACACGGAGCTCCTTCAGCTGAAACCCGTAATTTGTCTCCCGGAGACAAATTAGAGGCCGGACAGTCCTTAGGTCTGGCAAGTGCGGGCAGCCCTTTAGTATGGAACGTTAAAAAATCTGTCTCAGAATGATTTGGTTGAGACGTGCAATTATGATACACTATGAGAATATACCCTTGGAGGTTTTAGATGAAAATTACACATAACAAAGTCGGCCAAAATCTGAATTTAACTGATTCGTCTCGTGCTGATAAATCTAAAAAATCTGAAGCGGCCAATTCTTCATCAGCAACATCGCAAACAGAAAAAGCAAACGGTTTACCTTTTGCTGCAAATACAGATTCAGCAAAAGTAGATCTTTCAGCTCGCGCTAAAGATATCGCTCGTGCAAAAGAAATCGCGATGGCTTCTCCGGATATGGATCAAGCTAAAATTGAAAAATTTCAAAAATTAATTGATGAAGGTAAATACAAAGTGGATTCAAAAGCCATTGCAGAACGCATGGTCGAAGAGCACTTAATGACCGGAAAAACTTCAGAGTAACGGATTACAAAAAGAAATAGGTAGACAATGGACACTGTCTCTTTAAGAAAATTAGCTTACGAAAAAATGATCGCAAATCTTGATGATATGTTGAAAAACTATCGTCAGTTGTTAGATCTTGTTCGTAAAGAAAAAGATCTTTTGATCACTTCAAATATTGATCAGTTGAATGAAAATAATAATACCAAAGAGCAAGTGATTATTAAGATCAAAGCCCTTGATGCCACTCGTATTAATTATGCATCTGAATTGGCTCACTTTGCCCAGGCAGATACAGCCCAGCCCAGATTACTTGAAATCGCTCAAAAAATGGGTGGCGCAGAGGGCGAAAAATTACGTACGATGCACGCCGCTCTTGAGATGGTGATTAAACGTTTAAGTGAAATCAACAAAGGCAATGTGATCTTTGCTGAATCAGCACTTAAGACAGTGAACTCAGCTTTAGAAAATTTTAAAGAGGCTTTAACGCCGCAAAAAACTTACCAAAAAAAGGGAAAGTACCAGCAAGGTTCTCAAACAGGACACATGGTAAAACGCGAAGCTTAGTCATAAAGACTAAGTTAATTAACCCAGACAACGGATTGTCAGGGTTTAAAAGGGGCAACGGATGGCCAAAATTCATGGAATGATGGATATAGGACGAAGAGCGATGGCGCTGAATCAATCAGCGATCCAAACGACTTCGCACAATATCACTAATAAATCCACTGAAGGTTATTCTCGTCAAAAAGTTGATTTCCAAACTAATCCCTCGGTTGGTGAAGGTCGTTATCAAATCGGTACCGGTGTTCGTATGGCGAATATTTCGCGTGTGAACAATCCTTGGATCGAAAAACAATTAGAAACAGAAAATTCAAATTTTAGCCGTTTAGATCAAAAAACTCAGGCTCTTACGCGTTTAGAATCGACGATGAATGAACAAAGCGTTAAAGGGATGAATGATTCAATCAGTAATTTCTTTAACTCGTTTCGTGAATTAGCAAATACACCTGAATCTGCGGTAGCCCGTACGCAAGTGCGTGAAGCTGGAATGGGTTTAGTTAAACAGTTTCAAGATGCTCATCGCCAAATCGCGGACGTTAAAGTCGATATGAATAAAAATATCGAGTTTGCAATTGCGCAAGTAAATTCGCTTGCCAAAGGAATTTCTGGAACAAATGAAAAAATCCAACAAATTGAGATTAATGGATCAGATACGGCCAATGATGAGCGTGATCATCGTGATATGTTACTGAAAAAAATGTCAGAACTAGTTGATATTTCTTACGCTGAAGATAAAAAAACCGGAATGGTGAATGTGACTGCTGGTAAAGCTGCAGTATTGGTTGCCGGAACAACGCACTCACAATTAAAAACAGCTTCAGCACCAAGTGGCCAGATGTTAATTTTGCATGAGTTAAGCCCTGGTGGAAGCCAGTTAGATATCACAGACCGTTTTACCCAAGGTAAAGTGGGCGCAGCACTTGAGGTTCGCGATCAAACAACTCAAGGCATGTTAGATAACTTAAATGATTTAGCTTATAATATCGCAAATGAAGTGAATCGTGCGCACCGTGAAGGTTACGATCGTCAAAACATTGCAGGTTCAAACTTTTTTGAATTAGCTAATCCAACAGAGCCTTTTTCAGTCGAGAATTTAAAACTCTCTTCTGAAATCGTAAAAGATGTTAGCCGTATCGCTGCTGCTGCAAAACCAAATGCTCCAGGCGATAACACGGTAGCCAATTTAATTCATAATTTACAAGGCCGCCGCATGATGGAAGACGGCAAATACAGTTACGATGACTTTTATAATTCTAAAGTGAGTGAAATCGGTATCTTAACCCAGCGTTCAACAAGTGAATTGGATAGCCAGCGTAATACGTTAGAGCAATTAACTAATATCCGTGAATCTATCAGTGGTGTAAGCCTTGATGAAGAAGCGGCTAAACTGATCGAATATCAAAAATCATTCGAAGCTTCAGCACGTTTAGTGACTACAGCTGATGAGATGTTTGATACGATCTTAAACTTAAAGAGACTATAGGAGTTAAACTATGAGAGTCTCTGATAAGATGCAACAAGCCCAAGTACTGAATAACTTAAATAAGAATCGTACTGAGCTGTCTAATTTACAAAACCAGGCTTCAAGTTTAAAAAAAGTGACAAAACCTTCGGATGATCCGACAGGTGTTTCTCGTATTTTGCAAAATCGCACTGATTCATCGAACATGACCCAGTTCGATAAGAATATTTTCTTAGGAAAATCATTTTTAGAAACCACTGAAACTGTATTAAGCCAAATGGGTGATGTGATTGTTCGTGCCAAAGAGCTAGCTCTGCAAGCGGCCAATGATACTAATGCCGGCATGCCGCGAGAGATGATCGCCTCTGAAGTTGAACAAATTTATAATTCGATTGTTGAATTAAGCAATCGCCGTTTCGGTGAAAGATATATCTTTGCCGGCCACAAAACGACAGAAGCTCCATTTACCAAAGAGGGTAAGTACACCGGTGATAACGGCCAAATCCAAATTCAAAATTTAGAAGGTCAATTCATGCCAATTAACCTTGTGGGTTCGCAAGTGTTCTTAGGTGAAGATTTGTCTTACGGTGGAAACGTTTCGCGTGAACAAAATATTCCGTTAACAGTTGAAGACTTGCAAAAATTTAAGATCGATCAAATTGAAGCTGAATTCCAAAAAGAAGAAGCGCAAGAGCATCAATTGGAAACGCGCGGACCTGCAAATGTGGGTTCAGTGCAAAGAATCAGTGAACGTGATCCGATAACAAATGCCCGCGGCGTGAATGTTTTCCAGACAATCATGGGCCTGGAAGCCGCTCTACGCACGAATGACAAGCTGGGCATTCAAGAGTCTTTAGACACTTTAGATCAAGCCATGAATCAGGTAAATCTAGCGCGTGCCGAAGTGGGCGGGCGTACAAATCAATTAATTGCTACAAGTGAAAGCATCCAACGCGGTATCGTCGATAACAAAGCGTATAACTCGCAAATCGAAGACGCAGATGTATTTCAGGTTATGACAGAAATCAATAAATCCAATCAGACCCTAGAAGCTACACTCTCAACTTCACAGAAGTTCATGAGCCAAAGCTTACTTGACTTCTTACGCTAGTCACATTAACTAGACTTCCGCTGAGTTATGTTTACAGAGATATGAGCCGATAGGTTCGTATCAGTATGATGTTTTGTCTATAAGAGACAATTCAGTGGAAGGAACAAGGAGTTCTATTTATGCTAGTACTTACAAGGAAGTTAGGCGAGAGCATTGCGATTGATGATCACATCAAGATCCGCGTAGTTCAAATCAAAGGTAAACAAGTTCGTTTAGGTATCGAAGCTCCGAAGGACACCAAGATCCATCGCGAGGAAGTTTACTTAGCTATTCAAGATCAAAATCAACAGTCAGTTCAAGTCAGTTCAGATAGAGTTAAAAACATCTCTAAACTACTTAAACCTGAATAGTCCTTTGATCGCTTTTTATTCATAGTTCTCTAGTTCTCCCTTTTTAAGGAAATTTAATAACTTACGGCGTTAAACGCATAAAAAAATTGATGCCCCACGGTTTTAAGGCCAGTATTGATTAACCGGTTAAGGATGATCGAGTGTCTTAAAAATTAAGCATGGGGGGATCGTGATAATTAATACGACTCGTTTCGGTCAAGTGAATCTACAACAAGAAGACATTATTACCTTTCCAGAAGGTCTTCTAGGTTTTCAAGACCTTAGAAATTTTGTTTTACTCGATGATCCAAATGACGACATTTTTGCGTGGTTACAATCCTGCGAATTACCGTCAATCGCATTTCCTGTATTGGAGCCAGAAATTTTCGGCCAATACTACTCAGTTAATCTTACTAAAAATGAATTAGAACTTTTAAAGATCAAAGGTGATCAAAAGCCGACATTCATGAACATCATCACTATTCCAGATGATCCAACACAAATGACAGCGAACGTGAAAGCGCCAATCGTTATCAATCCAGAAGCTCGTATTGCTCGTCAGTGCGTTCTTCAAGATAACAACTTAGCTATCCGTGAGCCCATCTTTGTAAAGCTTCAAAGCCGTGTGGTGCAAAACCCAAACGTATCCATTAAAGCCTTATCACAAGGGCTTTCTTGCGCAGTGAAACTAAACAATAAGTCAGAGATTGACCAGTCTTTATAAAAACTGACATTCTCGTCAGATGCCATTTCGAAAGCTTATATTTTCTCAAGCCTCTGGGTTAATCAACCTTGGGGCTAAACGTATTGTTGATGTTAAGGATAAGCTAGAGCTTCCTGAGCTTCTTAGTGCCTATAACCCTGATATTGATAAAGCTGATATCGATTGGTCGACAAACAAAACTCTTTATAAAAGTTTATTTCGCAATAATAAGTCGATTCTGTTTAAGTCAGTTTCATTTCAAATTGTTGCCAGTTTATTCTCTTTTGCCACGCCGGTGTTAATTCATAATTTTATTTCAGGTTTACAAGCAGGCGATTGGTCGCAAGATCATGTCTTGGTGTTAATGGCCTATGCGATAGGTTTTGGTTTGTGTGGGGCCGGTAATGGTATTGCGATTCAACATTACTTTTTTCATACGCTAAACTTTTTTCAGGTCACAACCAACATTGTGAATAAAAAAATATTCACGCATGCTTTAAAACTTTCATCGCGCGCAAAACAAAAATATCAAGTGGGCGATATCGTGAACTTTATGAGTTCAGACACCGATGCTCTTGGTGATGCGGCGATCGTAACGATCGATTTATCGAATGCGGTTTTATTATTAGTGGGTTGTTCGGCTTTATTATTTTATTATATCGGCTGGTCAGCAATTGGTGCAGTGGCTGTGATGGCGGTCTTGATTCCGTTAACTCAGCGCTTAGCTAAAAAATTCGTTCACATGGAAGAAGAAATGATGGCTCAGCGGGATAGCCGCATGACCTTAATGACTCAGATTCTAAACTCAATCCGTGTTGTGAAATATTTCTCGTGGGAAAAAAGCGTACAAGACGAAGTTACTGAAGTTCGTAATAAAGAAATCGGTGCTCGTTTTAAATTAGCAAAGTCAGAAATTCTTTGGGGATTGATCTACGCTTCAATTTCAACAGTTGTATTATTTGTCGCTTTAACGATTCATCACTTTCGCGGTCAAACTATTGATTTAGCTTTAGTGCTGACATGTATTTCGATTTTTTCTTTAATGGAAGATCACTTCGGCGGATTATCTCGTTTTATTAGTCGTTTGATGAATGTGTTTGTCAGCGGCCGCCGTATTACAGAATTTGTAAAATCAGAAACTGTGGATTCTTTTGCACCGACTGCAGAAAACCCAGAATTAGCTGGCGAGCATGTGATCGTTAAAGATTTACATTTTGGTTATGATGCTAAGACAACATTATTTAATAATTTGTCATTCACGTTAAAACAAGGTGAATCACTAGCCATTATTGGCGCCGTCGGTTCTGGAAAGTCTACGATCTTACAATTATTCTTAAAAGAAATTGCACCCACTTCGGGAATAATTCATTTATCGAATAAATATCGCAGAGCCTATATTCCGCAAGAAGCTTACATTGTTAATTCAACCTTAAAGGAAAATCTATTTTTTGGTGAAGACCAGGATCAAGCCGTCTTAGACCGAGCCATTCAATTATCGTGCTTGCGTGCTGATATCAATTTATTACCTAAGGGCACTGACACCGAGATCGGTGAAAAGGGTGTAAATCTTTCTGGCGGGCAAAAACAACGCGTAAGTCTTGCGCGCGCCGTGATTGCAAAGCCTGAGGTGATTTTATTAGATGATCCACTGTCTGCTGTTGATCCTCACACTGAAAAGTTATTATGTGATCAGCTTATTTTCGGTGAATGGAAAAATAAAACACGCATCATGGCGACTCATCGAATTTCTCAGTTGGAGCGTTTTGATAAAATTTTATTTTTGATCGATGGTCATTACCAAATCGGCACGTATCAAGAACTCATCGAAAAATCGCCAGAGTTTAAAAAATACTTAGAAATCGAAAAACAAAACCAAAAACACGAAATCGAAATTCAAAAATCAACGCAAGTCACAGAGGTGTCAGCGCCAAATGCGGATAGCGATGGTCGCATGACGGTAGATGAAGACCGCGAAATCGGTTCGGTTAGAGCCGACATCTATATGACCTATATCAAGTCATTGGGCGGTGATAGTCCTCGTCGTAATATTTTTATCGGTCTATTGTTTTTAGGGGCGATCGTGCATGTCAGTGCGCCGATGATGCAAAGAGCGTGGCTTACGCAAATGAGCGGCAAAGTCGATGCCTTGATGTTGGTAATGGGTTATGGAGCCTTTGGATTATTTACGATGTTATTAACATTTATGAATAACTACCAATGGACTTACCGTGGGGTTTCAGCCGGAAGACTAATGCATGATAAAATGCTTAAATCGATTTTAAAAAGTCAGATTCGCTTTTTTGATAGCACGCCAATTGGCCGTATTTTACAGCGCTTCTCGCGCGATGTTGAATCGGTCGATATTCATTTACAATGGACTTTCGATAATGCCATTCACTCGCTTTTTAACGTGTTATCAGCGTTTATTTTAATTGTGATCGCACTACCGGTAAGTCTTTTTGTTTTAACACCGGTGTTCTTTATTTATTATTCGATTCAACATCGTTACCGCCGTGTGGCCCGTGAAGTAAAACGTTTAGACTCAACAGCGCGTTCTCCTAGATATGCTCACTTTAAAGAAACCTTACAGGGTTTAACGGTGATTCGTTCGTTTAATTCACAAGAATGGTTCACGAAAGAATTTTTACAAAAATTAAATTTCTCGACTGAAATGTTTTACACTCACTATATGGTGAATCGCTGGTTCTCATCGCGTTTACCATTAATTGGAGCTACCATTTCGATGACAACGGCCATGGCCGTGATTTATGCAAGCTCTAAGGGGTGGTTAACCGCTGGCCTTGCAGGTCTTGTGACGTTATATGCTTTAGAATTCTGGCGCCATTTAAATTGGGGAGTCAGAATTTTTTCTGATTTAGAATCTCGTATGACTTCGGTTGAACGTTTAGAATTTTACACGAACTTGCCTGCAGAAAAAGATGAAGTGAACTTAGTCGATTTTCAACGAACTCATCCAAAGTGGCCAAGCTCAGGAACATTAGAATTCAAAAATGTTTTTGTAAAATACGCAGATCATTTACCCAACGTTTTAAAAGGCGTTACATTTACCATTCAATCGGGTGCGCGCGCAGGTGTGGTTGGGCGAACTGGATCGGGTAAGTCGACTTTATTTCAAACGGTGTATCGCTTTGTCGATTATTATAAAGGTGAAATTCTAATTGATGGGCTAGCGATTGATAAAGTTCCGCTTGAAATGCTTCGCCAAAATTTAGCCGTGATTCCGCAAGATCCATCACTATTTATGGGAAGCCTGCGTTCAAATATTGATCGCTATAGCCAAGCCACAGATGTTGAGGTTTGGGCGGTTTTAGACAAAGTCGGCTTAAAACCTTTTGTGCAAGCATTACCAGGGCAACTTACTCACCATGTGACTGAAAATGGTTCTAATCTTTCACAAGGGCAGCGTCAGTTGATTTGTTTAGCCCGAGCCCTATTGATGAAAGTAAAAATCATTTTCTTAGATGAAGCGACAGCCAGTGTAGATTTAGAAACAGATGCGCTTATTCAGCAGGTGATTCGTACTTCGTTGGACGGCATTACTCTTGTAACTATTGCCCACAGGCTTTCTACACTTAAAGACTACGATCAGATCATTGAGTTACAAAACGGCCAGGTCGTCAGATCCGGCGCTATCCGGGCAACGGATTTGTAGAATGCCTAAATCTTCAATTAATTGACCTGCCTTTTTGCTTAGAAGTTTCTCGAAACTAAGCAAAGGGGAAATCAATGAAACATAAAACTTATTTCGCATATCTGGTGTTGGCAACCGTAATGACCGGTTGTCTAAAAGTACAAAAAAAAGATGCAGTTGCCGCAAAAGCAACTCAGTCTAAAGCGCAAACACAATCGGTGACGATTAATCGTGAATTACGATTAAATGACATTTTTGTAGAATTCATAGGGCAGCGCCGACCGAATGTTTATGATGTCTTGTTGTCATGGCCTCAAACTCGCGATCGAGTACGCGTTAGCTTAGATGGTAAAGTTTTATTTACTAAAAATACTTCAGAAGTTTTTAATCACACTCTTAATAACTTAGCTGGTGGCGATAAGTTAAACTTATTAGTTGAAATTTTAAAGAAAGACGAAGACAGCGTACTTTCTTCTGAGGCGCGCGATTTAGAAATTCCGGAAGATTATGTTTTTCCCGAACAATTTGTTTTAGATTATGACTTGAAAATCCATAATAACCGCGTGTTTATGAATAAATCGGTTATCACCACTCAAAGTTTCAATTTAGAAATTATCGCTAAAGAGTTAATAGTTTTGGACGAGTCGCTTGTTCAAGGTTTTCCTCAGGGAACAAAAGCTAGTCCTGGTTATGGCGGGCGTAGTGGAGGATTAATTAATATTGAAGTAGAAGCAGCTGAGGGTTCATTGAACTTCGCTTTAAATTCAGAAGCTGGTGGGGATGGCTTACAAGGGTACTATGAAATTCGCACTATTGGAAAAGACAAAACGGATGTTTTGACTCCCAGATGTGCTCGTGGAGGCAGCGGATTTTCAGCAGGGCGAAATAATCATTTGAGATTAAAAGTTAATAAAGCTGCAAATTTTTATTCTTATAGACGCCCATATTATAGTGAGGGCGGTAATCCCGGTCCACGATTAGGACAAGCTCCAGCTTCATATCCAGCTATGACTGATGAAAGTAACTGTCCGCAAAATCCAACAATTGGTGCAGCAGCAAGTAGTGGCTTGTTTTGTATAATGTTACCTGGTTTGACTCCTGAGCAAGGTTGCGAATAGCCAAAATCGACTCCATTCGATCTAATGTGCATTATAGTGCGCACTTGACAAAATGCGCACTATAATGCACAATCTAGAAAGGCATCATGAAGTACGAAATTGTAACGACTGCTGAATTTGCAGCTTGGTTAGAACTACAACAGCCAAAAGTTCGAAACATCGTTAAAACTCGACTTGATATTATTTCGGTTGGGCACTTTGGAAATCATAAACGTTTCGAAGGGCTTATTGAGTTGAGATGGCGGAACGGAATCAGAGTGTACACTTTCATCTGGGATACTGTGATTGTAGTAGTATTAAATGGAGGCAATAAAAATGGGCAAAATCGTGACATCAAAGAAGCAAAAAAAATCAAAAGGGAAATTCTTGAAGGTATATACTCCATTCGCGAGTAAAGAGCTTAAAGATGCAAAATTAGTGGTAGATACCTTACTTGACTGTATTCGCAGTGGAGATAATGAATTGTTTCGCGAAGTTTTATTTGCGCATCTAATGACAGTAAACAAAACAGATTTTGCTAAAAAATCTGGATTAGGTCGCAGAACTATATATGCTCTGATTGATTCTAAAAAAGAATTCAATCCAGAGCTTTCGACGATTTCGGCAATTATTCAATCTATAGCAGCCTAATTAATCTAACGGAGCCGGTAATGATTTATCGGCTTTGGCACCAAGTTCTTTTAGTTTTTCAACTTGTGAGATTAAATTTCCACGGCCTGAATTCATTTTTCCCATAATTTCAGTGTGAATTTTTTGCGTCGAATTTAAACGCTCACCCATAGTCTCTAAATCTTTTACGATCGCTGCGAATTTGTCATATAGCTCGCCACCGCGTTTAGCGATCTCGAGAGCGTTTCTTTGTTGTTTATCCTGCTTCCATAAAGCAGCCACTGTGCGAAGTGTTGCTAACAACGTCGTAGGGCTTACGATCGCTACATTTTTTGTCCAGGCTTGTTCGAATAGTTCTGGTTTTAATTTAAATGCTAATGCAAACGCAGGTTCTAAGGGCATGAATAACATCACAAAATCTGGAGATACGATTTCGTTAGCTAAGTGGTATTTTTTTTCTGATAAGCCGTTGATATGGCGTTTTAAAGATTCAACATGCAGATCAGCGTGTTTTTGACGAATCATTTCATCTTCAGCCGAGCTATAGCCTTCGTACGCTGAAAGCGTCACTTTAGAATCGATGATTAAGTGTTTTCCGTCAGGAAGTTTCACGATCACGTCTGGGCGCAGGATTTCGCCTTCAGAACCACGTACGGTTTCTTGCACGAAGTACTCTTCACCTTTTCTAAGACCTGAGCGCTCTAAGATGTTTTCTAAAATCATCTCGCCCCAATTGCCTTGGGTTTTGTTTTCGCCTTTAAGGGCAGTCACAAGATTTTGCGCATCTTTTGACATGGTCGTGTTCAATTCAATCAATTTACCGATTTCGCCGCGTAAATGGCCGCGCTCGGCTCTTTCTTGCGAATAGGTGTCTTCGACTTTTTTCTCGAAATCTTTAATGCGTTCTTTTAACGGGTCTAACAAAGTTGATAATTGTTTGTGGTTTTGATCAGACAGTTTACCTGATTTATCTTCAAATATTTTTTGCGCTAAGTTTTCAAATTGCATGGTCATGCGATTTTGCATTTCTTGCGTCGTTGTCTTTTGTTGTTCGCTTAAAGTTTTTTGCTGCTCAGAAAGGGCTTTTTCAACATCAAATTTATTGCGCCAGATTTCAGCTTGAATGCGCATCTTTGAATACACAGCAAAACCGATAATTGCACCACCAGCGATAAATGCAGCCATTGCGATAATGTAATTCATTTTAACCCCTTACAAGCCTGCTGGCCCTACTGTGACAATATAAGTTATTTCATTGATAAAAAGCTGCAATTTTCTTAAGTTTCGCTATAAGTTAAGCTATGAACTTAAAAAAATTAGCTCTTGGTGTTATCGCGATCGTTGCTCTATTAATTTTAGGGTACTTTATGCAGCAAAACAAATCAAATACGCGCAAAATTTGCACACCTGTCGCCGACAAAGTCGTCTGTCAGGAATGCTCTTGCCCGATGGGTCAGCCGATTCCTTCAAACACTCCACCTGCTCCAGGAATGAATAGCTCAGTCGCTTGTCCGGATGGCGCAACCCCTACTTGTAAACAAGTGGAGAACTAGGCCATGGCTCAATCAAATCTTAATTCTTGGGTGTTGGCAGCTCGTCCGAAAACTTTATCTGCAGCTGTGGTTCCGGTTTTAGCAACGATTGGTTTAGTGAATAGTTTAAAATTACCAATTCAATGGTGGATCATTGCCTTTGCTTTACTTTCTAGTTTCTGTATTCAAATCGGAACGAATTTTGTGAACGATGCGATGGATTTTAAAAAAGGCGCTGATAACGAAAAACGTTTAGGCCCAATGCGCGTCACTCAGCAAAAGATTTTTACATTTAAACAAGTGATGATGATGGCCACAGGATTTTTTGTTCTAGCGATGGCCTTTGGTATACCGTTAGTCATTCATGGTGGCTGGCCGATTGTAGTTATCGGCTTATTATCGGTGTTAATGGGTTATGCCTACACTTCTGGGCCAGTGCCTTTGGCGTATTTTGGTTTAGGCGATCTATTTGTAATTATCTTTTTTGGGTTAGTTGCGGTTGGCGGTTTATTTTTTCTGCAAACTGGCACTTACACGTTGGATGCATTTGTTCTTGGGTTACAGATCGGTTTTTTGAGCACGATATTAATCGCGATTAATAATTTACGTGATATTCACACTGATAAAGAAGTGAATAAAAAAACTTTAGCCGTGCGCTTAGGTGTCACGGGCGCCAAAGTCTGGATCATATTTTTAGTGGTTGCTCCGTTCTTATTGGGTTATTACTGGCTAAACCAACAAAAGTACTGGCTTTATATTTTACCAACAATGTCATTACCACTGGGATTATCAGTGGTGAAAAAAATTATCAGCACGGCTCCTTCAGCTGAGTACAATCGGTTTTTAGCAAAGTCTGCAGCTTACGGCATGATTTTTAGTTTAGGCTTTATGATTGGATCATTTATTTAATGAAGCACAACAAGCAGAGCCTACAGATTTGGATTCATTGTTATACGCTTAAGCGTAAGGTGAAACCCAATGCAGCGACTTCGGCTCTGGTTCAAGAGGGCGCATTAATTAAAATTCAAGATGAGTTTGGCAATGACGGATTTTCTGATCTTTGCCCGTGGCCAAGTTTAGGGGATGCTCCACTTGGTGAAGAGCTGGCTTCGCAAGGACCGCTTTATCAGCGGGCCATTGAATTAGCGCTTTTAGATTTACAGGCTCGCAAAGATAAAAAAGTTTTAGTAACCAGTGACAAAGTTAAGAACAATATTTTAATTGCTGATTTTCGTGAGCTTGAAGGGGATTTTGATTTTTCTCGCATCACAGTGAAAATCAAGGGCAGCGAACATATTTATGAATTTGCTCAAGTATTAGTTGAGAATGTTCAGCGTTTTAAAACAATTCGTATTGATTTTAATAACTGTATCAGTGAATTTCAATTTTCAGAGTTTTTACATTTATTAAGCAACGAAGTTTTACAAAAAATTGAATATATCGAAGATCCATTCTTTTTTCATCGTGACCTATGGAACCAATATTCAGCTACAGTCAAATTAGTTTTAGACTGGAAGCAAGCCGAAGGGCAAAGCTGGAATAACCGGATCTGGAAGCCCTCACGCGAAGAAAAAATGAATTGTCAGGATTTCTCGATCACTTCAAGTATGGAACATCCGGTGGGAGTAGTTCATGGGTTACATTTTGCGCAAAAGTACCCAGAAAAAACGCATGGATTTTTAACTTTACCGCTGTATGAAGACACTGAATTTTCGCAGTACTTTACTATCGACCAGGATAATTTAGCTTATCGATCTGACGGTTATGGCATTGGTTTTACGACGGTATTAAATAAGCTCAATTGGATGCCAGTTTTTGACGGCGATAATTTTTTACTTTGTAATCACCGTGCCAGCGCTCAGGAAAAAAATGATCTCTTTAAAATTAAAAAACTTTTTAGCGAGAAAATACCCGGTAAAGATTTTGTTTTAATCCCCAGCAGTGGTTCTACGCAAAATTCACAAGAATCTATTAAAGTTGTTGCTCTAAGCGAACAAGCGTTAATCAATTCAGCTAAACGGGTAAATAAAGTTTTGAATGTGAATGAAAGTTCGATTTGGGGCTGTGTTTTGCCGATGTTTCATGTCGGTGGTTTAGGTATTTTAATGCGGGCCTATGCCGCTGGATCGGTAATCCGTTATACGTCTTGGGAGCAGTTTAATCCAGATTGGATTAACGAAAATCGTATAACTCATATTTCGCTTGTGCCGACCCAAATTTTTGAAATTGTGCAAAAAAAATGGTTTGCGCCAGCATTTGTACAGACAGTTTTTGTTGGCGGTGCAGAACTTAATCTAGATTTAGCCACGCAGGCAAAAGCCTTAGGTTGGCCAATCGTGCAAACATTTGGCATGACTGAAACAGCCTCAATGATTGCCGTTAAAAAAAATATTAATAACGAATACTTTGAAACTTTACCCAATGTTGAAATTAGTTCTGATAACGGCCGTTTAAAAATTAAATCTGATTCAAATGCCAGCTATATTTTAAAATTAAATTTAAATACCCAGGATTTAATCTGCGAAAAAATACCTGAATGGATTACAACCCAGGATCAGGTCGAAATTTCTGAAAACAAGTTTAAATTTTTACAGCGTGAATCTGATTTTGTTAAAATCAAAGGCGAAGGTGTCTCGTTAGCAGAACTTCGCCAAACCTTGCTCAAACTAAATATCAACCCTAACGCAGCTACAATCTGTGATTTACCTGACGCACGCGATGGTGCAAGTCTAGTGTTAGTTGTGACACAGGGACAAAATGTAAATCAAATTTTGTCACAGTATAATGCGCTAGCTCGGCCTTATGAGAAAATCTATAGCTATATCGAGGTTACTGAATTTCCTGTGACGGATTTAGGTAAAATCAAATACACTTTATTAAAAGAAAAGATAAAGGATCACCATGCTAAAAAATTACAATCCTAAATTTACCAAAGGCAGTCTGTTCATCTGTACAAAATGCGGTAAGGATTTTTCTGATCCAAAACCAGAGCGCGCTGAAAAATTAAAATCTGAATTGCGCTCTGATTTAAAAGAATTCGATGCTCATAAAAAAATTCGTGTAATGACCAGCGGTTGTTTGGGTTTGTGTGAAAAAGACGAACAAACTTTTGCGTATTATCCAAATTACGGCGAGATGGAAATGTTATCGACGTCTGATGATTTCAAAACCGCTAAGAACGATATTTTAAATTTTATTAAAACTAAGGTTTAAGAGATTTAAGTACCGAATCGTGATGCGTTTTCAGCATCTTCAGCAGCAATACGTTCGATCTCTTCTTTGCTCCACAATTTACCCTTACCAACGCCGGGGCAGAATGAAGCAACTTCGCCTTTCCAAGCCTTCGGTGTCATCACTTCAGGCCAAAAAGGCCATGTGCGGCACTGGGTAGGGCGTGCTTCATAGATTGAGCAGCGCTTGTTTTTTAGGAACATGCAATCGGGCTGTTTTGGGTCTTCTTTAAGATGCCAAACGCCATCTTTAATATCGCAGTACTGACGAGTAAAAGCTGCGGTAGAAATGTTCAGATGTTTTGCAAATCGTCTTCGATCTTCTAAAGTTAAAAAGACAAAACCGAATTCGCCATGGGATGTGCAGCAGTTGCCTGATCCCTGACATTCAAACTTCAAACCATCTTCATAAAAAGGGCGTTTTATTGACATGAATCTAGTCTATGTCTATACCGTTCATTTGAATATATGAATTTGAAAATTTTCAGTCCAAAAGACTTTCCAGCTTATTTGCCTAAATTGAACTCGCTTTACGATGACCTATTTGCAGGTGGTAAAGGGTTTAGGTCAAAACTTGTGCAAATGGTCAGTAATCCACTGGCTTTACCTACTGAAACACAGCAACTTTTATGTCAGACCATCGAATTCGTTCATAATGCTTCGCTTTTACATGATGATTTGATTGATCGCTCACAACTACGTCGCGGAAAACCTGCCGCGTGGGCTAAATACACTCCTGAATACGCTGTCTTGGCCGGCGATTATTTATTAGCTCGCGTGATGGTGAATTTGTCTTCTTTTGGCAATATCAAGTTAGTTCAATTTACCTCTGAAACAATTTCGGATTTATTAGAAGGTGAATGGTTACAGGATTCTGTTGTCGGCGATTTTTTTGTTTCGTTAGAGCAATTAGACCGTATTCATAATTTAAAAACCGCTTCGTTATTTAAGTGGTGTTTGCGGGCTCCGTTTATGGCAGCAGGTAATAACGACGAAGAATTACATCGCACACTTGATGAAATGGGCACCATCTTGGGCCAATTGTTTCAACGCAGTGATGATTTGTTAGATTACGATATTCGTAATGATGAAGGTAAAGCAATTTTAGGAGACCTTAAATCAGGCTACTTAAATTCATTCGGCGCTTTTGTTACGCGCGATATGACTCGTGCGCAAATCGACCAGATGGTAAGGTCATCAGATCTTAATGAGTATTACCAATGTTTTGCCGGCGGTGAAAAAGAATTTCAAAGTTATGTGCAAAAATTCGATGCCGTTAATGAAAAGATGATTCAGCTTTATGATCATCATCTTGTTCAGCTTGAAAAGAAAATTCAAAAACCTGAGCTGATTAAATCATTAAAACCATTAACCGAGATTCTATATTGGCGCAGAAAGCCCAAAGCGTGAGTACGTTCATTACCCTAAAGAAAAAAGATTCTGATTTTCAAAAATATCTTTGGGGCCAGTTTTCTAAAACTCAAGTGGCGCTTCCGATGGTCACCATGAATTTAGATTCTCCGGAAGAAACGGTGACTTTTGAAATCGTTGATAAATCTTCAGTTAAAAGACCATCAGCATTTAAAATTTTTTTAAGTCTGATTAAATTTCAAAATTTATTTTTAATTTTATTACCACTTTTTTATGTCTTGATTAAAAACTATGTTGATAATCGTTTTCGTGACCCGCAAACATGTTTAATCGCCACCTTTGCGATGTTATTTATTTTTGCAGCTTTAAATATTCGTAACGATGTGAATGACCATGTTTCGGGTTATGACCGCGTGAATATTTCGCCTTCAGAAAAACCAATCAACAAAGGCTGGATTACGGCGGCCCAGGCCTCGGTTATCAGTTGGCTGCTCACCCTGATCGCCATGATTATTTCACTTCCGGTGATGTTGCGTCAGCCTGAAGAAGCCCGCGTGATTGCTGTAGTGATAGTATTAATTTTTGCCGGCAGATTACTTTCAAAAAATTCTTATAAAAACCAACGCTGGGGAGAAGTGATATTTTTTATTCTTGCGGGGCCAGGAGTAGTTTCAGGATACCAAGTGGCTTTAGGAGCAGGAATTGATACTGAAGTTTTAGCTTTTGGTATCTTATGGGCATGGGGCATCCAGTTTTTAGTTCATCTTAATAATTTCAATCACATTTTAACCAGCTCACAAGCTGGTATTAAAAACACCATGACCAATGCTGGTTTTGATAAAGCCAAAAAGATTTTAATAGGCTGGTGGTGTGCATTTATCATTTTATGGATTTTGTACCACTATTTTTACGCTAGCACCTTTTGGTCTTATTTAACGACTGTAGTTTTGATTTTCTGGTCGATTCCAACATTTATTAAAATTTCTGAAATTCAATCACCATTAGGTTCTGATTTAGCCGAAGCCAAGCGTGTGGGTTATCGCAACTTTTTATTAATGTGTGTATTGATTGTTATCGAATTCTATTGGTATCTCGGAAACAAAAACGACTGGTTTGTTATTTAAATGGTGCAATTTGTTTTTGCCAATCAGGATTTAGAAACTAAGTTTGGCCATTGGCAGTCGTTTATAAATGAAAATTTTAAATCTGATGAAACTTATAAGGTTCAGTTCGAGAGCGAAATTCCAACGATTTACGATAACGACGGCCGTAAATTTAAAATTGATTTTTTAGGTGATAATCTAAATTACAATAAAGTTAAAAGCTCGATCAATAAAGAACCGCTAGCTAAAGCGCTTGGCAGTGGCAACAAAGGTTATAAGTTGTTAGATCTATCGGCAGGTCTTGGTGTTGACTCGGTGTTTTTACTGCAGCTTGGTTTTAAAGTTACTGCGATAGAAAGAAACCCGTTAATTTACATGGCTTTAAAAATTGCCTCTGAACATTTGCCAGAAATTAACTTTGTTTATTCTGACTCACTAAAATACTTAGACACAGTCGTGCCTGAACAATTTGATGTGGCGTATTTTGATCCGATGTTTCCAGAAAAGAAAAAATCAGCCCTGCCTAAGCAAGAGATGGTGTTTTTTAAAAATCTGGTCGGTCATGATGAAGACGCCGTTAATATTGTAAACTTAGCTATTGAGAAAAAGTTATTTAAACGTTTTGTCGTTAAACGGCCGCTTTCTGCTGAATCATTTAAAAAGCCAGCAGGCAGCATTGAAGGAAAGATTATTCGCTATGATATCTATGGTCTTTGAACAATTAAAATTAACTCTAAAAAGTTTTTCAATTTTAAAAAACCAACATCAGGCTTTAGTGACATTGGATTTTGACAGCAATCAACGTCGCGAAGCTTTAATGCGTTTATGCTTTTCGCCACTGGCTGCGTGGCCACTGTTATTAGTGCTTTTGTTTTTTATTATTAACCCACTTCGTTATCACTTTTCTTTAAGTCAAACATTAGGGATGGATAATATTTTAGTGCAAACCCTGTTTGGTATGGATTGGCTGTACGCTGCTATTTTGGCCGTCGTTGTTTTTGCGGTCAGCTACTTCAGCCGTAAAGAATTTATCGTTATTGCCATAGTGGGTTTTTTAATATCACAAGGTGATATGCATTTATTATTAGGCATTATTTTATTAGCCTGTATTGTGCTAGCGCGTATTTTTTTAAATTTACGCTGGGTGCGCTCTTTAGAAAGTTATTCGAAAGGCACTTGGTTAGTTACGGGTTTATTAAGTTTTGTGTCGTGGGCCTTGGCCGTGCATTTATCATTTGAGTTTTATAATTATCTATTACAGGCAGGGTATTTTAGGCAGTCAATGTATGCTAACCGTTTAGAAGTCTTTATTCTTACGGTGTGTATGTATTACGGCTTAGAACTTGTGGTTCTATCGGTGTGGGGGCATTTCTATACAAAGAAAAATCCCGAGCCGTCAAATTTTGCGATCAAATACTCAACCAGCGTTCTTTTAAAAAAGCTGACATTAGGTAAAGCGTTTAAAGAGGACTTACGTGACCAAGTCATCGTTATTAAGAATAATCAACGCGTGTATGCAAATGCCGATCTAGACCTTTTGCCTAAACGTTTAGTCGATCTGCATCGAAAAGAAGAATCTTTTTTGACTACAGCATTATCCTCTCTAACATAGAGGAATGTCTGACGAAATTGCCCGTTTGAAGGGTATCATTCACATGAAGGATCAAGAGCTTTTGTTGTATAAACAAGAGTTGTTGAAATTTTCGCATCAGTTAGACAATGTCATGATCCAGATTTCGGGAGATGTGGATTTATTAAAAAAGATCCAAAAAGTTTTAACTCCCACTGAAATTCCGAACATTCCAGGATTTGAATTTAGCCGCAAGTTTGTCTATGGGTCGCGCTACGGTGGTGATTACTTCGATATTTTTGAACACGAAGATAAATTGAAGTTCGGTATTCTGTTATCATCATCATCAGGGTATGCGATGTCGGCTTTGTTTTTATCTTTGATTTTAAAAGTAACCCATTTGATGGAAGCTAAAAAAGGTTTAGCGCCAGAAAAGGTTTTGGAACAGATTGGTACAGAGCTTAAATCGACAGCAGCTACAAAAGACGAAACTCAGGCCTTTTACGGGGTGATCGATCGTCGTGATTTAACTTTAAATTTTTGTGCAGTTGGCCGAATCAAAGGCTTTTTGCAGTCACCGGGCAAACCATTGCAAATGATCTCGTCGGATTCTGCGGCTCTGGGTTCAATGACTTCGCCTGTTTTTAAATCAGCGAGTGTTGAATTAGAACCAAAGTCTAGAGTGGTATTACTGAGCGATGGCATTTTAGAGGTTTTGTCGACGGATCAAATTAGTCAGTGTTTGCAAACTCTCGGTAATTCGTCACAGGTTCATGATGTGCGTAATGAAATCTTATTAAAATGCCAGCTGGTGTCTGGTCTTGATACTCCGTTACGAGATCAGACCGTCGTCGTGATCGAAGTTAAAGACAGAGTGATAAAACTAGCCAAGTAATTCGATATTTGGTAATTCTAATACGTTACATTCAATCAATGAAGAAGAGGGCATTATGGCTGATATTACTATTTACGAAGGCGCTTTAGATAAAGGATTAGAGGGCGTTGTTGCTTGTACAACAGCGGTTTCATTTATCGTTGGAAACACTTTAAACTACCGCGGTTACACGATCGAAGATTTATCGGCTCATTCAACTTTTGAAGAAGTGATCTATTTGCTTTGGAATAATAAATTACCCAATAAATCTGAGCTTGCAGCTATCTCTGAAGACTTAAATAAAAATATGACTTTAGATCCTGCTTACGTTGCAGTTCTAAAAACATTACCAACAAACGTTCATCCAATGGCGTGGTTACGTACTGCAGTTTCTTTAATGTCTCACTGGGACACCGATGCAAACGATAACTCTGTTGATGCAAATGCGCGTAAAGCGGTTCGTTTAACAGCTAAAATGGGTTCAATCGTTGCAGCGTTCGAAGCGATTCGTAACAAACGTGAAATCGTTCAACCTAAATCAGGCAAATCTATCGCATGGAATTTCATGTACATGTTAAAAGGTTCTGAGCCAGATGCTGAATTAGTAAAGGTCATGGATACAGCGTTGATCTTACACGCGGATCACGAATTAAACTGTTCAGCTTTTGCTACTCGCGTAACAGCTTCTTCATTATCTGATATGCACTCGGCGATTGTTTCTGCCATCGGCGCTTTAAAAGGGCCTTTACATGGCGGCGCTAACGAACAAGTTATGGTGATGTTAGCTAAAATCGGCACAATGGAAAAAGCGCAACAATTCGTAAAAGATGCGTTAGCTGCTAAAGAAAAAGTAATGGGCATCGGTCACCGCGTTTACAAAGACGGCGATCCACGTGCAGCTATTTTGAGAAAGATCTCTCAACAGTTAACTAAAAAAATCGGTAAACCTGAATTATATGAAATGTCGACTTTGATCGACGATACAATGAATAAAGAAAAAGGTTTAATGCCGAACGTAGATTTCTACTCGGCAACTGTTTATCACTCTATGGGAATTCCTACAGATATCTTCACACCTATCTTTGCGGTTTCTCGCGTAGCTGGTTGGATTGCTCACGCTAACGAACAGTACGAAAAAAATCGTATCTATCGTCCACGTGGCAAATGGCAAGGTAAAGAAGGCTTAAGCTGGAAGCCCGTAGACGCTCGTTAATATGAACGTCTTAGCTGTCAACGTAGGTAAACCGCAAAAGTATACCTTAGATGATGTGACCATTGTGACTTCAATGATCCGTCATCCAGTGACAGAGATTCAAATCAATAAATTACGCGTTGAAGGGGATGAGTTCGCAAATCCTGAATTTCACGGAACCTTCGACGCTGTTGTTTACGCCCTATCGGCAGATCGCTACCCTGAATGGGAAAAGTTTTTAAAAAAGCCATTTCCACTTGGCCACTTAGGCGAAAATTTATCAATCGACATTTTACGTGAAGAAGACTTCTACTTAGGTGATGAGTACCAAGTTGGTACAGCCTTACTTCGCGCCACAGGCCCACGTTACCCCTGCAATAAATTAAACTACTCATCGGGCGATAAACGCCTACAGCGCGAATTTGAAGCGCGTGACTGGTGTGGTATTTATTTTGAAGTTATCACAGAGGGTAAAGTGAAAGCGGGCGATAAGCTGAAGCTTGTTAAACGTGTACAAGATAAAATAACCGTTCTAGATTTGTATCAGGCCATGCGCGCCAAGAAAAAAGGCCAAAGAGACGATGCTAAATCAGAGCTTATCTTGGCTTGCGCAGAACTTGATGAGAAATATAGAAAAAGAATTTAGGGAGCAACTATGGCTACAGTATTCACAAAAATTATTAACGGCGAATTACCTTCATATAAAATTCATGAAGATGAATTAACGTTATCGTTTTTAGCTTTAGACCAAGTTAACCCAGGTCATGTGTTGGTGATTCCGAAACAAGAAGTGAATCACTGGTTTGATGTGCCACCTGAAATTTATAATCGTGTTGGCCACAATGCTCAGATGATCGCAAAGGCCATCAAAGTGGCTACAGGTTGTCCAAGAGTTGGTGTGATGGTAGCAGGCTTTGAAGTGCCGCACTACCACATGCATTTGATTCCGGCGAACAGCATTCCTGAATTAGATTTTAAACGCGCCCAGAAACTACCGCCTGAACAAATGCAGGCGATTCAAAAAAAGATTATCGAAGCTTTAAATTATAAATAAATTTTAGAACTCTGGCGGTACGGCTACGATTCCAGATCTGTACCATTCAGTTTTAGACCACATCGGAGAACCACCATTAAGTGGGTTAAAGGCTCCACGCTCCATGTTGTTGATTGAATCGAGTTGTCTTGAACTGTGGGCTTCAATGACTTCACCGTAAAAACCCGGAAAGACATGATAACCTGCGTGAGCAACACCAAAGAAAAACGGTGCCCGTTTAAAAGACTCAGGTAATACCGAGCCAAAATTAACTAACGTGGTTTTGTCATCAATTTTAGAAACATAGTATTTATCTTTTTTCATCACTTCGCGGTAGCGAGAAGCATGCATGCCCCAGCCCGAGTGATACACGAACTCGCCTTTTGAATTTTTAATTCCTGAATCCCATTTAACAACTTTTACGCCAGTTAAGTTTTTTACGTCTTGTTTATCCCAAGAAGTATTTTCTTCTGGCTTAGGATTCCAGTAAAGAATCTTCCAACCTAATGTTTGCAGGTTGTTGGCTAGTACACTGCCGTCAGCCCCGTTAGCCACTAAGATTTTATCCATACGGTTCCATAAATCTTTGATCACTTCGTTTTTTGTTCCAAGAAAAGCCTGTTTCATACAGGCACGCGCCATACCGATACAGCTTGTTGATTCTAATTGATCAACAAGTGATGTTGGCGCTCCGGCTTTTTTTAAAGCAGCGATACGTTGATCGCGGGTTTTTAAATTCGGGTTGTTGCTGCCGTAATATTTTGAAACTTTATGTTTATTGAAAAACTCGACATGGGTTTTCCAGTAGTTCTGAATACACTCTGAAGAAGATTGAATAATTTGGCGGTTGTAAGCTAAGTATTCTTTTTTTTCGCTCTCGCTCGGAGTGATAACATCGGTTGTATTCGCAAACGCAAGCTGAGCAAAGAAACTAAATAAAAGAATAGTTGTTTTCATGCTGTGAGTTATACACTTTCGCCGGGTAAATGAAAGCGACCGTTTCTGACAGTGAATATTTTTCGGTTTAATTCGAGAAATTAGGTCAATAATTCTAAACTTTTTTGTCTCAGAAAGCGTATAAGTTCTTGTTATGGAACACCTAAATTTTTTGATTTTGTGAAATCGTTACACCTTTAGTATTCTTAACTTAACCGTTCTAACGGTTCGAAGGGAGGTGGTCTTATGGTTAAACAACAAGACATAACTAAGGCGGAGGTGTCGGCACCTTAGAGAAATCTAAAGTATCGAAACTTAGTGACCTATGGTCGCTGAGGCCTAGCTAAAAGCTAAACCTCCGCCGTAGAAATTGTCATTCGAATCTTAAACAAAATTTATGATTCAAACGGCTGGTAAGAATAAGATCTACCAGCCGTTCCTTTTTTGGGGTATCACATTAGCCATGGATATTCTGAACTTTATTGATGGTGAGTTTGTTAAACCTGCACAGCCTGCGTCTTTCACGCAAGAGCGTCCGTTTAACGATAAAACTATCTTAGTCGCCAATAGCTCGGCTCTTGATCTGGTTAAAGCCATCCAAGGCTCGCATACTGCATTTAATACCTGGAAAGAATCGACCATTGAAGACCGCGTTGTCTTAGTCGATAAAATTTTGCATTACCTTCAAGACCATAAAAATCAATTTGCAGAACAGGAAGCCTGGGATCACGGCTTAAACTTAGCGTTTTCATTGTCGGCAAATATTGAGGTGGCCATAGCCAAGCTTAAAAATTTTAAAATCGAATTACACAAAGGTATCCCTGAAGGATACGGCGTATTGCCTGTGGGCGTGGTCGGCGTAGTTTTATCATGGAACTTATCAACAAGACTATTTGTTGAAAAAGTGCTTCCTGCGATTTTAGCCGGAAACGCGGTGATCGTTAAAATTTCTAGCTATTCACCAGTTACAGCTAAACTTTGGGGCGAGTTATTTCAATCAGTTGGAATGACTTCTGGTCTAGTGCAGATGCTGCATAGCCAAGATACTGGGTTTAAAAAATTATTTATCACGCATCCGGGAATTAAAGCCTTGTTAGTCACTGGCACTTTAGAAAACACCAGCGAAATCATAAAAACTGTAGCGCAAATGACGACACAACAGTTTAAAAAAATTCAAATTCACTCGGGGTCTAAAAACACAGCGGCTGCACTGAATGAACCTGTTGAGAAAGAAATGAATGAAATTTTAAATTCTTTTCTTTTTGGCCAAGGACAACTGGCGTGGAATTCATCAAGATTATTTATTTTAGAAAAACACGAACAACAGTGGACTGAATTTGTAGCTCATAAGCTACATGATTTAAAGCCAAGCACTGATATTCATGATTGGTCGCCGTGGACGCCGCTGATGAAAATGAAATCGGTGGATCAGTTCGCTTCGTTAGTTCAACAAGCTAAGACAGATCAGGCTAAAATTATATCGGCAGATGGGGCATTACCCTCAAATAAGTATGTAAAACCATTTTTTACTAAAGACATGTCGAACTGTTCGGTGTTGCAACAAGATCAGGTGTTGGGACCGGCGTTTATTTTATCAACGGTGAAATACGCCTTTGATATTCCGAAATATAGTAATGTTTCTTATTATGGGCATTCTGCCACAGTGTGGACAGAGGCCGGTAAAAACCAAAAGACCATCCAGCAATTGGATGTTGGTCTAGTTAGTCTTAATCGCTGGAGTATTTATCAAGATTCAGCCGTCGAAGGCGTCAAACAATCATCGTTTGGAAATATGAATAGCCAGATATTTGGCGACTTTTATTGTAACGTCAAAAAAATGACTTAAGTCGGGTGCGCACGGCTAGTGGGATGCCGAGGAGACGCAGTTGGACTGCGCCTATTGAATCGTATGGCTTTTTGATCGCATGCGGATATTGCATTGCGGGCAGAAGGCTTCTTCTTTAATTTCGCCATTAGCTTCAGTGGTTGTTACTTTGAGTTCTAATGATGTCGCGCACAACACACAGTTGCATTGAAGAGCGATAAACGCTTTTTGAAACGTGTTTTCAGTTTTCTCGTAACGGGGAAGATCAGATAATTTTAAATGGCTATTTGCCGTATCTTGAGATCTCATGGTGCTCCTCCTGAGCTAAATTCTTTAACGTCTTTCGATAGCCAATTCACATCCTGTGAGTCGACTGTCTTGTGTAAGAGTATTCTCACTGCAAGATCTGTTCACAGACCAACGTCAAGTCTGTGAGAGTGCATTTTTATTTGAGATACTTATTCTTCGCTTTTTAATACGACAGAATAAATTACAATTTCGGTTACGATCTAAAGTCCAAATTTAAACTGTTTTCAAAATCATTTTTATCAAATGCTAACTGAATTAATTTTGTAATCAGATCGCTGTAACCCACGCCTTTGGCTTGCCACATCATTGGGTACATCGAAATTTTAGTAAAACCTGGCAGCGTGTTAATTTCATTAACTGTTAATGAACCATCTTTTTTCATAAAGAAATCAACGCGAGTTAATCCATCGCAGTATAAAGCTTGGTATGTTTTAACGGCTAAACTTCTGATCTGTTCAGTTTGTTCAGCTGTAACTTTAGCCGGAATGATAATTTCTGCCCCATTAGGATCAAGGTATTTTGCCTCATAAGAATAAAATTCGTGTTTAACCACTAATTCACCAGGCATGGCGGCTTCGGGTTTTTGATTTAAACCCATCACTGAACATTCAACTTCGCGGCCGTCGATGAATTCTTCAGCTAGAACTTTATGATCGTATTTAAAAGAATCTTTTAATTTTGCTGTGAATTCATCTTTAGATTTAATTTTATGCACACCTACTGAAGAGCCGGCATTTGCAGGTTTAATAAAAAATGGCAGGCCCAAGTTTTTGACCAAACCGTCAAAATCCGGGGTTTCATAACTTTTTAAAACCGCATATTTAGAATTCGGAATTCCTGCAGCTGTCATGATGATTTTCATCACTTCTTTATCCATAGCAATGGCTGAAGACATCACGCCGCAACCTACAAACGGAAGGCCTAAGATTTTAAGATGGCCTTGCATAGTGCCGTCTTCGCCGTTGGTTCCATGAATGATCGCAAAAGCACAATCTAATTCTTGGCGTTGTTGGTTTTGTAAATTAAGAGCAAAAACTTTTGATTGCGCGCGAATCAAAGTCACAGTTTGTTCTTGCGCCATTTTGTTATCGTTAATAGCTTCTAAGGTTTCAAAATCTTTTTCGTTGATTGAATACCAAGTACCTTGCTTGGAAACTCCGATAAGCACCGGAGAAAACTTTGTTTTATCCATAGCTTTAAAAATATTACGAGCGGAATTTATTGAAACTTCGTGTTCAGAAGAATGGCCACCAAAAATAACTGCGATTTTTTTCATACACAGATAGTTTATGTTAGCTAGGCCATCTCGACAAGTTCTTTGGTTAAACCCCGGATGCCAGTGAACACTTGAAATGGTGTGACATCATTCATGTAGGCCGGTGTAGTGATAACTTTTGTATCGCGGCAAGTGATGTAATCTGTCGACGGACATTCTTCAACAGTCACTTTCCAACTTTCAACGATGTTTTTTTCAGGAAATTCCTCGCCTAAAGTGATGTTTGGATTGTGTTTAGCTAAAACTTTAGCCACAACGATCGGCGCCATACAAATTGCTCCGATGGGTTTACTTTGTTCGTAAAATTCCTTAATAATTTTTTCAACCGTCGGATTAACCGTCATTTTAATTTTGTCTGTTTTCCAAGTTGAAATATAAGTCGCATTGCCGGCACCACCTGGCAAAACTAAAGCATCAAATTCATTTGGATTTAATTGCTCAAGCGGATGTAGTTCGTGGTGATTTAATGCGGTCTGAGTATCAAACGCAAAAATTTTAAATTGCGCTTTAAACTCAGACAGTGAAATTAATAAACTAATTGTTTCAGTGATTTCGGATTGGCCGGGGCCAAAACCCACAGCCAAGATAGCGATTTTTTTCATGCGTCTACTCTAAACTAAAAGGGCTTAGTCGCCTACTGAAAATCCGTTAACACTGATACAGTCTTCAGCTAAAACCTTGCGATTTTCCATCTGTACAAGACCGCGAACGCAATATTGTAAAACTTTTGAAAAGAAAGGCAGAGAGCTCGACATCATAAATGTGTAATGCGTGCGCGCGGGCTGACCATCATTTTGAAGATCATTGTTATCAACCAGATCGTATTCAACTTTGCGGATAGGAATTTTACAATGTAGGGTGTCGCTGCAAATACGCGGGTCGGCTAAATCGGGCGATAACGCCATCTGGCTATCGACAATGCTAAGATTATGACAAGTCACTTTGTCTTCGCGGCAGGCAAAAGCAGCCATCACGATAAATGCACGATACATAAAAAACGGCACCTTATCGGCAGCTTTAACTGATAAGTCAGAACGTGGATTCAGGTTTCCTGATGCCTTAACTGTGCTTTGCGATTCTACTGTGTCGTTTGAATGGCCGAAATCTAAGTTGTAAGCAAGATTATTAAAAGATTGATTCGAGTTTAAATAATCAATCTTCGAATAATCTAAAGCAAAGCGGGTAACTGTCGCGCCGCTGACCACAACATCAGTGATTGAGTTTACAATAATGGCTTGGCTAAATAGCTTCACAGACTGTGAATCTTCATAGGTCGTGACCGCAGTTACATTGCTTGATTCGTTACGATTAATATCAGCAGGATCAAGCCCACCAATGCCTTCGGCCATTTTAGACTCGACCTCATCGGCGTCAACAATGGGTCCTAAATTAGCATCTTCAAGGTTTTGTTTTTTTAAGCAAGACGTTTGCGTGAATACGACGAACAAGGCCGTAAGCACGATGATTAATTGTTTTAATTTCATATAGAATCCCAACCCCAAACCCATAGCGGAAGCGGTAATAATGTATTTAAAATTTCGCGCGTTTCCGGTTTAATAAATGTCATTTCATCGATCGTTGTCGGACCGAATAAAATTTTTGCTAAATCAGCTTCTTCGTCTAAGGTGTAAAGATCTTGGCCGTAACCAAATACGATTTGGCCATGTTGTTTTTCTAAAACGATTTGATCAAAACCTTCAGTGCGAAAAGCTCTTTTTACTTTCATCGCCACTGAATCAAAATTATGGATGCGTAACATCGCTAAAAAACCGCGATGGCAGTAGACTTCTAAATCATCTAAGACTTTGCGCAGATTAGTCGAGTGCTGCGGAACCATAAGATGATAATTTTTATTTTCAGTTTTCACCATGTGACTAACTAGATCGATAAGCGCATCGACGTTTCCGCCCCATTCGTGAATAAAAGTTTGTAAATCAGCACCTTTGCCATCAACAGCATAAGCTAAAAGTTGATTGCTGCTGCTCCAGGCGGTGTAAAGATTTGCATTCGGAATTTTTAAATACTGTTGAATATCATCGATAGAACGCATCGAACCCACGCTATGTTGAGAATAAAGTTTTAAGATAGCTTGGGGGTCAATCTGAGGACCTTTGACAATACGAATGTTTTCGCAGCGCGGGGCCAGTGGTTTATCAAATACATAGGTGTTTTCGCTGCCGGCTAACTCAAAACCAAATTTTTGATAAAATTCGGTTTTATCAGTCCATAAAATCACTAAATCACAATCTTGCGCCGTGGCTTTTGCTAAACAATTTTGCATGTTCAAGGTGCTTAAACCCTGTTGGCGATGAGATGGGTCTGTGACCACCGAGCCAATAGCGCCTATTTTGTAGATAGCATAAGGTGTTTTTGTTATAATAGGCTTAATAAGTGCGTGCGATAAAATGGAACCATCTTCTTCGGTGATAATGCTCATGTTGTGCATATTCGAAGGAGTCAATGCTGTCGGATATTCGCTGTTAATGGGCCAAGTTGAATTGGCTCTTAATTGATGATTAAGAAAATCGACAACATGATCAAATTCATGCTGTTCTGGAGATCTGGGCTTTAACATAAAAATAATACTCCTATGATAGAAATATTATAGCTGTGAATGCCCTGCCTGTGATGGCCAGTTCTATGAATTTGACTTAAGCCCAGATATTCCATAGATTGCAGTACTGTAAAGGAGCTCAAATGGCTGATCTAGGTCAAAAATGGAAAGAAAATAAAGACGGCAAAATTTTCGTCGATCAATCTTGTATTGCATGTGATGCCTGCGTTCTAACGGCTCCAAAAAACTTTACGATGCACGAAGAAGACGGTCATGCGTTTGTAACCAAACAACCAGATACTCCTGAAGAAGAAGCGGCTGTAAAAGAAGCGATGGAAGGCTGTCCTGTTGAAGCCATCGGCGATTTCGGTGACCAAGGTTAAGGTCACCAAACCAAAGTCTGGAGCACTCGACGTTAGTTGGTGCCTGAACCTTCTTAAGAAAAATTACCCTGATGCACATTGTGCGCTAATTTTCTCAAATCCATTTCAATTATTAATCGCGACTATATTATCCGCTCAATGCACTGATGAGCGGGTCAATATAGTCACTAAAGATCTTTTTAAAAAATACAAAAAACCCGGTGATTTAGCCGAAGAAAACGTTGAAGTGATCGAACGGTACATTCGCTCTGCAGGTTTTTATAAAAACAAAGCTAAAAATATCAAAGCTTGCTGTCAGATTTTAAAAGATAAACATAATAATCAAGTTCCAAAAACATTAGACGAATTAGTAGAGCTTCCAGGGGTAGGGCGTAAAACCGCGAACGTGGTTTTAGGAAATGCTTTTGGTATCGCCACCGGAGTTGTGGTCGACACGCATGTAACTCGACTAGCGAATCGTTTTGGTTGGGTTAAAATTGTCGATGCCGTAAAGATTGAACAGAAACTGAATGTTATGTTCGAGCAATCTGAATGGATCATGCTTTCGCATTATTTGATTTCGCATGGTCGGGCGATCTGTAAAGCTAGATCTCCGGACTGCGAGTCATGTTTTTTAGCTACCCGCTGTCCGCGTAAAGGTCTAAGCTAATACACATGCTACAAGCTTATTTTGAAAGTCTAAAATATGTGGGGCATTTGCTTCCCATTTCTTTTCTAAGAATTTTTTTAGGATATTTTTATTTGCAACAAGCCTTTAAAGATTGGCAAGTTCACGTCATCGGTAATTCAATGGTGAGCGATTTACTTGTCGAAGCCTTAAATAAAACACAAATGCCATTTTGGTATCGTTTTTTTCTAACTGAACACTTAATGAGTCACTGGCCTTTTTATGCTTTTGTTCTGGTAGGAATACAGGCCATCATCGGAATTTCATATTTAATTGGCTATGTGGTTCGTCCCGCATCAATCCTGGGTTTAATTCTTTGTCTAAATTATTTGGCTGTGGCCAGTTCTAGCCAAGAATTTTTCTTTAAATTAATGATCGCTTCGCATGTGTTATTAGCATGGGTGGGCGCCGGCCGTTGTTTAGGATTAGATTATTATTTTTATAAACGTTATCGCGGAATTTGGTGGTAGTAGTCAATGAAGCATTTTTTAGCTTTTGTCGCAGTCGTTTTTTCTTGTTTAACAGTTTTTTACTTTTACCGTGACGATGGGCAAAGCAGCGCCGATTACACCAGCCTTAAAGTTTATGGTTCAGGATCATTTATTGGTTCTTGGGGGCCAGGACCGAAATTAAAAGAAATATTCGAAAAACAAACGGGCATCAAAGTCACTTACCTTGAAATGTCTGATCCAGCCTTAGTATTTCAAAAAATCTCATTTGAAGGCGCGCAAGCTGTCGGCGATGTGATTTTAAGTTTAGATCAATATGATTTAGCGCGTGCTGCAGATAAATTAACTTGGAAGTCTGTTGAGACGAAGACGTCTTTTAATTTACCTGAAACATTAAAAGAGCTAGAAAAAATGGAACAGTTTAAGGCTTATGACTGGGCACCAATCGCCTTTGTTGCGCGTGATGATTTAAAAGTAACGATTGAAAAGTTAGATGATTTATTAAAACCAGAACTTAAAGGTCGTATTGCTTTAGAAGACCCAAGAACAAGTTCACCCGGCTTAAATTTTTTAGCGTGGATTTATAAAACTAAATCTGAAGCTGATGCCGATCAGTTTGTTAAACAATTAATGGCGCAGGCGCATAGCTTTTCACCGAGCTGGTCAGCAGCGTACGGTTTATTTAAAAACAAACAGGCAGATATCGTTTTATCTTATGCGACTTCGCCGGTGTATCATTTGGTTGAAGAAAAAGATTCGCACTTTACGGCATTAGAATTTAAAGACGGCCACCCTGTGCAGGTTGAATTTGCCGGAGTTCCTGAATCATGTATTAATTGTGACGCCGGGATTCGTTTTGTTCAGTTTTTACAGACTCCAGAAGCCCAAAAAATCATTATGGAAAAAAACTATATGTTTCCAATGGTTAAAGCTGTGCAAGAAGGCACGGCGTTCGACGGCGTGAAAAACTTTAAATTATTGCCATTCAAACTTGAAGTTAAAGAACAATTGCAAAAATGGTTAGGCACTTGGACCGAGCTAAGAAAAAATGAAGGCTAAATCTATAAAGCTAGTTCTAGCTTTATTTTTTCTATTTCCATTTTTTGTTCTTTTTTACTATTTCAGAATAAATTTAGATTACGACTTTCAAGAAATTCTTTGGGCTCTGCGAAATTCTTTAGTGCAAAGCTTGTCTACGGCTGTATTAGCTGTATTTTTTGGTTTCTTTGGGGCGCTAGGGCTTATGCAGCTTTCGGGTGGCAAACAGCGCATCTTAAAGTTTTTAGCGTTAGTGCCTGTATTTATGCCGTCGTTATTTTCGCTGTTAATCGGCATTTCGATTATTAATTTTTTTCCGTTAGGGTCGTTGGGAGTAATTTATTTTTTAACTGTTATTTATATTGGTTTTGTCGCCTTTATTCTGTGTGAAGAGATGACATCACAGCTTGGCCAGTTCGGCTTTGTCGGTGAAGTTTACGGCTTATCTAAAAAAGCTTTTTTATTAAAAGTCTTATGGCCCTTAATGCGAAAATCAGTAGGCTTTATTTTTATCACAGTTTTTGTGAATGCGATGATGGCCTTTACGATTCCATTATTGGTAGGTGCCGGTCGTGGTACTAATTTTGAAGTTTTAATCTATGAAAAAATATTTATCGAACAAAATTGGTCGGTGGCTTTAGGGTTAAGTTTAATACAGCTAGCGTTAGTTGCGGTCTTTGCCTTTTTATTACAGGCTCGGCCTGCAGTCAGCGTCAGCGAATTTAAAAAAAGTTCTTTGATCGGATCGCACATTGGTTTGGGCGGCTTAGTTTTATATTTAACGCTGTATTTTTGGGGTTATATAAAACAATTCGGCAGCAGTTTGCAGGTCTATTATATCGCTGAAATTTTTAATGCAGATTTTTACGCATCGATTTCGCAATCGTTCCTGTTATTTGCCTTTTGTTTCGTGATCTTTTTTGGTTTGTTGCTTGCGGTTTTGTATTTAAAGTACTCTCAGGCCAATATCCGGTTTTTAAACTTTTTCTTAAACCCCTCATCGGTGTTAGTTGGTTTTGGTTTTTACTTATTATTGCCGTCACATAATTTATTTTTTTCGTTATTAAAACTTTCGCTGGTTATTGCCGTCGTCGGCTTTGTTAGTTTTATGAAATCTGTATTTGAAAACCAATTACAGCTTTTCGAGGAACAAATTAAAGTGGCCAGATCATTCGGTGTTGGTTTTTTAACTTTTGTATTTAAAATTTATTTTCCGCAAATTAAAAAGCGTCTGCACTTTGCGATGTCATTATTATTTATTTTTACTATTTCTGAGTTTGGCTTAGTGAAAGCTTCTGGTGCAGAAGTTAAAACTTTAGGTACCGAGATGGCCAGTTATTTAGGAAGCTACCGTATCGAAGGGGCTTTTGTGATCAGTACTGTGATTTTATCTATTTGGCTTATAGCCACACTCATTTCAGGAGCAGCACTTGGCGTACATAAAAAATCTTAATTATAAATTCGATAACTTTATTTTAGATATTCCGTCTTTAGAGATTAAAGAAAATGAAGTGACTGTGCTTATGGGGCCATCGGGTGCCGGTAAGACCACGCTCTTTAATTTAATTACAGGCTTTGTTCCCTATCAGGATTGGCAATTTGAAATCAATGGTATCGATTTAGCAAAAAAAGAAATCTCAGAGCGTGAATTAGGTGTGGTGTTTCAAAGTTTTGAATTGTTTCCGCATTTGACAGCTAAAGAAAATATAGAATTAGTGATGCAGTCGCGCAAGAACACAAGCAGCCAGGCTTTTGCAGAATTAGAAAAATACAAAAACATTTTAAAATTAGAAAATTGCTGGAACACCAAAGCTCAAGTGTTGTCGGGCGGAGAAAAACAACGAGTGGCGTTGCTTCGCGCGGTGATGGCAAAGCCTCGCATGTTATTATTAGATGAGCCGTTTTCTGCGTTAGACGAAGCGACTAAAGAAGAAGCGCGTAAGCTTGTTAAAAGCGTATTGCAAGACATTAAGGTAACCACTCTGATGATCAGTCATGATTCTAAAGATGCGCAGTATTTTGGATCTAATTTAATTTTAATTGATAACGGTCAAATTAAAAAATCCTAAGCTTTTACGGCTTAGGATTTAGTTTTTAAATTGTTTTAATAATTATCTTTTTTCGCAGTTTAATTCATCGTCAACTTTGAATTTATCTTCTAAGTTGTGAATTTCGATAGTTCCAAGGCTAGGCTGAAAAGTAATTGAAGGCATTTTCGAGAAGGCTCTTAAATCGAAGTCAGCTAGCGGAAGCTGTTTGTAGATAGCGCCATCAGCTAAGTTCACACCCATGCTGTTTCCTGTTGGCTGGGTTTGGACAGTTACGTTTTTAAATGTACGACCATTCAATTTTAAAATATTAAAAAAGTATACTCCATTCGAACCAGCGATTTCGATTTCGCTTGTAGTGCTTTTGCAAGAGTAAAACGTTCTGCCTGTTTTTACAGTTGCAGATTGCAAACATGAAGCGCTGTCAGAAAACAAACATCCTACAAGTTTGCGTGAGTTTACAGAATCAGTTACTGGCCCTAGTTGAGAAGCATTTTTGCGAACCAACAAGTACCAAGCTTCGTGCATCATACTGGCAGCGATATCCGTATTTGATTTTAATTTAGAAAAATGTTTTTCATCGATCACTAATTTTTGTTTTAAGCGGTCAAAGAACATCATGCCAACAAGTGAACAACCAGATTTTTTGTAATTTGAATTTGCATCACGTGGTGGTTCAAGTTCGATTCCAGCTTTAAGTGAAACTTTATCAGTAAAAAGTTTTTGCGCAATTGCTGTCACTTCGGCTGGTAAGGCAGAATCAATCGCAGCAAGCTTGTTAGCCGCGCGGTTAAATTGACTAATGACGTCTTCGTTAGAGCGAGTGATTGATAAATCATAAAGTGCTTCGGCTTCCCATAGATCTAATAGTTCAGTTTTGCCGTCAGCGCACATAAATGCTCCGCCGCCGCCTGAATCTACTCCGCCAGCAAAGCTAGCGTGAGCAGTTAATGCGATCGTTAATGCTAAGATAAGATTAATTGCTTTTTTCATATAGGGTTCCTCATGTAAAGACTTTGCGACATTTGCGCCAAGCCTGGGGTTAATAGTTTGGTTATGGGTTCTGAGAGACCGTCTACCGTCTTTACATGCGCGCCATGTTTGTTCAATTAACGACTTCTCAGTGGGTTGTGAGCTCAATTTAACGCAATGAGCTATTTGGTTCTATTGTTTAATATTTATAAATTAATGAATTTTATATATAATTAGTTATAAATATTAATTAACTATAGGTAATTATGAGAATTTTTGAATTTAACGATTATCGTGATTTTTTGAAAAAACACATTCACTCACTGCCGAAACAGGGGCGTGGTGAAATATCTAAAATGGCTGAAGCTCTTCAAGTTGCACAACCCCTAATGAGTCAAATTACAACCGGAGTGAAGAACCTTAACTTAGAACAAGCCGACCTGTTATCTGAATATCTGCATTTTACCGATAAAGAAAAAGCTTATCTGTTTGTGCTCGTGCAAATTGAGCGTGCCGGAAGACAAAGTTTAAAAAAACATTTTATCACTGAACGTGAGCGTTTAAAAAAAGACGCCTTAGATGTTCGAACTGTTATTGCTGCAGATAAAAAATTAACTGATGTAGAGAAATCGATTTTTTATTCGAGCTGGCTTTATCAAGCGGTGCGATTGTTAACTTCAATGCAGAAACGCGAATATTCTAGTGTTGAACAAATTAGTGCAAAACTTGGTTATGATCGCACAAAAGTGACCGAGATTATGACTTTTTTGTTGCAGACAGGTTTGTGTGTGCAAGAGAAAAATCATATCATTATGGGGCCGTTAAGCACTCACTTAGAGCACACCTCTCCGCAGCTGGCACGCCATCATACCAACTGGCGCCATAAAGCGATTCAAAAATTTGATCAGATTTCTGAAGCTGAATTGGTATTTACTGCGCCGATGACTGTAAGCCAGGCTGATTTTCAAAAAATTCGCGAAGAAATACTGCAGCTTATAAAATCAATGTATAGCACCGTAAAGGCCTCTCCAGGAGAAGAATTAGCCTGTCTAAATATCGATTTTTTTAAAATTTAGCTCTATGTTTGACCATAAATTTGACAATCAGGTAACTAGGTAAAAAAATAGCGTTAAATTCACCTTTTCAGAGAGAAATCTGCTATAAGAAGCCGGAATGAAAAGGCTTATTTCGGCTCTTCTTATTATGAATATGTTGCTGCTAGTTGGCTGTGCCGGTGAGGAGTCGTCATCTGGTAAAAAAACACGCACTGCGCGTAAGGCAAAAAAAGTACTAAGCGAATCTGAAAAAGCTAAATTTATTACACCAACAATTTATTACATTGCTGATTATTCTGCAGAAATACAATGTGCTGATACAGCTGAACTTAACTTAAAAAAATCTAAAAACAACATCGTTAAAATTTCGGTCTGTCGTAAAGTTTTAAAAGGCTGCACGATGCAGGGAAGTTGCTACATCCAGCTGAGCGGCAAAAAAACGATGATTAACTATCATAAAAAAGTGAACGGTATGGTTCAGTTTATGTTAGTCGATCGCTCTGTGTGTAAATATGGGTTAGGGGATTCAAGTGATCCTAAACAATCATTTAAAATAATGTGCTTAGACCCATTTTATTCAGTGGCCGCAGATACGGCGATTCATCCGCTGGGTACAGTTATTTATATACCGGCTGTGCGGGGCACTGCTTTGCCAGATGGCTCAACTCATGATGGTTATTTTATTGTGCGTGATTCGGGTGGCAATATTGATGGTCGCGGGCGTTTTGACTTCTTTACCGGCGACGTTGGTCTTAACGCAAGCAACCCGTTTTCAAACCTTGGTCTGGGTGGCGAGTCGAATTTTGATTATCAAGTTGTCTCAAATAGCGATGCGCAGGGTGTGCGTGAGCGTCGAAAATTTCCATATTTAAAGTAACCTTAAAAATAAATAAAATTCTACTTAGTCCAGCTCTATATGTAGAATTCTGCATAACCCATAAGACTGGACTTCTTAATGGCAATTACGGCTTAATATTATTTGAATTTAAGCCGAAAAAAGTAATGTGCATTTAGATCCAATGTCGCAAGTCTTTTTATCGATTCTAGGTTTAGCCCTATTTACTTGGGTGGCTAAGTATTTTTTCGTTCTGTATTACTACCGCAAAAGAAAAGAAGACATCAATAAACTTGAAGCACGTACTGCGGTTTTACGTATGCTGTTAAAGGCAAAATTAAAACGTAAAGGTTCGCAAATGCAGGATCAGTACAAAGATGAAAAAGAATTTTTAGGCTCGATCATGTCTAAGCTTGATTTGTTAACTACATTTAATTTTAACCGTACTTCTGATTATGAAGATGTTTTAGATATTTTAACCTCTGTTTCAGAGGCGATCGATCATCATACAGTTATTAAAAATCCTGCAATTTATCTGGCACAACAACAGAAAATCGCACAGGATCGTGAAGCACTTTTAAAAGGTGTCGGCGTCGAAGTTGCAAAAAAAGATGATAAAGGTGACTCTAAATCTGCTGATGAAATTGAATCAAAGACAAAATCAGAAGTGAATTTGCAAGTGCCGAAGTATGATCGCTGGACGCAATTACTAAAGTATGACAAAGGTAATTTGTATATCGTTAAAGAAATCGTCGAGACGACAGAAACACTAAAACAAAAAATCGATACCTATAATATCGAGCAAAACGAAAAAGAATTACAGTTGCGCGCACCAGAGCCGATTGAAGTTGATGGTTTCGAAGGTTTACGCGCAATCGTTGATCGTGACCAAGAACAAACCAAAGCTGGAAAAGCTGCTAAAAAACAAAAAAAACAAGCTGGCTTAGAAGATCCAGATCTTCTAGGGCTTGAAGCTGGTAAGCCCTCGTCTGGTTCGGGCGACGGTGAAAACGCCGCCTAAACAAACTCCCGCATTTAAAAGCATATAGATCGTCTCAAGCTGTGACATGTTCACGGCTTTTTGCCGTTTTTGTTTAACTAAATACTAAAATAACCCATATATATTAAAGTTTTAACGCAGCATGTCGATAATACGTGTGACTATCGAACTGGACTAAAGGCTTGTCTCGGGTTGGCCAATGACAGTTCCATTTAAAAAAGGAACACACGTATGTCGCTTCGGATAAACACGAACGTGGCCTCGTTCGGCGTGCAAAACGCCATGGCCAAGTCGCAAAGACAAATCGAGAGCTCTATGAAGAGTCTCTCCACAGGATCGCGCTTTGCCGAGATCAGTACCGATCCTGCATCAAAAGCCATTTCAGAAGATTTGAAAAGTGATATTTCAGGAATGGATGTCGCTCGAAGAAATGCCGAGCAGGCCGGAAGCTTTGCGGCTATCGCTGAAGGCGGTATGAGTGAACAGTCTAATTTAATTATTCGAATGCGTGAGCTTGCTGTGCAAGCTGCTTCAGACACTTATTCAGATAATGAACGTGCTTTTATGCAAAATGAATTTTCAAAACTTCAGGAAGAGGTTGAACGTATCGCGCAAACCAGTGCCTTTGGTTCGCGAAAACTCCTTGATGGAACATCTACAGATATCGACATTCAGGTCGGAACGAAAGGGGATGCGAATTCGCGCATCACGTTTAATGCCGACACCGACACGACTCTGTCAGGATTAGGAGTGAGTGGAATTACGGTCGATGATAAATCTGCAGCCCGAGATGCGCTTGAATCGCTGGATGGCGGATTAGATAAAATCTCGATGCAAAGATCTAAGTACGGCGCCCTGCAATCACGATTGGAATCCGTGCAGAGTTTCTTAGCTTCTTCGATTGAAAATGTGTCACAAGCTAACTCTAAGTTAGCAGATACAGACTTAGCGAAAGAAGTTTCTAACTTGCGTAAGAATCAGATCTTGCAGCAGTATCAAAGTGCATTGCTGCAAACTGCAAATGATCAAATGAACAATGCTTTGCGCCTAATCGCGTAGTCGTTTTTTATCAAACAAGGCTTTGGTCTGGGTAAAACTAGACCAAAAGCCAGTCCTTCTCAAAAAAAAGTTTAATTAAATTCAGTAGTTATCTCGCTGACTTGATGTGCCGCGTCAAATAAAAGCTAGACCAAGGGCTAAAGTCTCCTAGACCATGGTCCGAAATAGTTGTTGTACGGAATGGTGATCTAGAAGCGAAGCGCGAAAGTCCAGTTCGATAGTCAAAACTAACGGGCCTTTCAAAAATCCTCTAGAGAACTTAAGAAGGAAAAACCCTGGCAGTCACCATGGGCCCCTTCTTAAGTTCACAACCTAATAAATACATTTGAATAAGTTTTTTTATTTTTGGTGGGTTTAACCAAAATATTTAACAACAAACTATTTAGGGAAATAGGGGGATATCAGTATGGGTTTAAGAATATCAACAAACATGGCGTCGATCTCAGCACAAAGAGCAATGGGAATGCAGACTAAGCGATTAGAAAAAGCATCTCAATCTTTAGCTTCAGGTAATCGTATTACTAAGTCTGCAGATGATTCAGCAGGTTTAGCTATCGCAGAGAATATGAGAATGGAGATTCGCGGTACCGTGCAAGCGCGTTCGAATGCATTTAATGCCATTTCGACAATTCAGGTTGCAGAGGGTGGTTTATCAGAACAAGCAAACTTAATCGCTCGTCTACGTGAGTTAGGTGTGCAAGCTGCATCTGATACAGTAGGTGAAAAAGAGCGTTTCTACTTACAACAAGAAGCCGTGTCGATCACAGATGAGATCGAGCGTATTTCAAAAACAACTAAATTCGGTGATAAATTTTTACTAGATGGATCAAATCCTTCATACGATTTCCATGTAGGTTCTGATGCTGCAAAAGAAAATGTGATTACATTCACATCTGAAGCAGATGGAACAATTGATGGTTTAGGTTTAACTGGCGTGGATATCTCTGAAAAAGATGGTGCCCGCGACATGTTAAGTACTCTGGATGGCGCTCTGGAAAAAGTTTCTAGAATGCGTTCAGGATTCGGTGCTGTACAGTCTCGTTTAGAATCTACTGTTAACGGTTTAGATGTGAAACAAGAGAACTTACAGTCAGCTCGTTCACGCTTAATGGATGCGGACGTTGCCAAAGAATCTGCGGATTTAGCATCGGCTTCAATGTTACAACAAGCTTCTATCAGCGTGTTGTCTCAAGCCAACCAACAACCGTACCAAGCAATGAAATTATTAGGATAATTTTGGTTGATAAGTGGGGCACATGAAAGTGTGCCTCATGACTTAGAACATTATAGGTTTTAAGTTTTAAGATCAGCGCGAGGGCACCGCCCCCGAGCTAGTCTTATAAGTTAAAAGTTTAAATTTAATAGAGTTTTGAGGCTATCGCCCTATTGATAGTTTCTTAAACCCGGGCTCTGGCGGTTGTTCGTCAGAGCTTTTTTTTGCCTTTTTTGGGTACCGCCCCGCTACGACTAGAAATCTAGTTCATCCGGTGCGATCAAATATTCGCCTGGTTTCACTTCAACGACCTTCTCTTTTTTAGGTTTTACTTCACCTTTAATATCAGCCATCGCTTCATCTTGATTTTGAACTTTTGTTTTTTTAAGCTGGGCTTTTTCAGCTTTAACTTCTACTTGTGGAGTTTCAACAACATCCTCTTCAAGTTCTGCTTCCTCTAATGGAGGCTCTTCAGCATAGGCATTTTGTATTAACGGATTTTCGTTGCGGGCCATAGGACAAGGTTTTACTACGCGGGCTAAAGTGTAACCGGTCATATTTTGTAAAAGATCATAAGCACACATTCCTGGTTTCATACGGTCAGAAACTAAAACTAAAGAAGTAGTATATCTGCGGTCGCAGGCATCAACGATTAAATCATAGCCTTGAAGAGCTGCGATATTCTTTTGGCGAAAAACACATTGGTTGTTCTGTAATACATCTGATGGGTTCTTAAGAGTACGGCCTGGTTCGGCCTGAATTTGTGCCTGCGCTACAAAAGAAAATACCAGGGCAAAAGAGAAGAATAAAATGTTTTTCATAACAACGCTCCATTGGTCAAAAGCCAAAAAGTGTAATCCTGTCGAATACAAAGACACCGCCATAGCATTTCCTACCGCTATTACGTATCTGAGGGCGCCGCCCGCCGACATATCTTCTACTTGCGAAGATCCTGCCAAATACACCCTTCGTCGCCATTTCCGAACTTCGTCATTTAAATCATTCAGGGCACCGCCCCACAGATCACGTTGAATTGCACTCAAACGAAGCTATGAATCAACTTACTTTCTTTAAAAGCAAAAATTCAAAGGCTCATGGCGGGGATCCCTCAATCGGTAGAAGGCGTTCAAAGAGAGTGCTAATACTGAAGCGTCCGATGCATGTGACTTTACGTTCTGAATTCGCGTATTCGGGGCGGTGCCTGCTGCGACATCAGAAAATGATTAATAAAGTTATAAGTAGGGCGGCAAATCGGTTTCGCATTTCTGTTTATGAAAAAGCGATTTGTGGAAATCATCTTCATTTACTAGTGCGAGGTAGAACGCGTTTTGAAATTCAGAACTTTTTTCGTGTTGTCGCTGGTCATATTGCGCAGAACATTCTAGAGAGTCTTCCAATTCTAGAAAATGAAAAACCCAAGTGGGGCGGTGCCTCGCGATTGAGAAAGAATACATGTCAGCATCCTAAGAACCAGCGGAGGTTTTGGTGTGCATTGATTTATTCGCGAGTGCTTTCGGGATGGGGGCGTGAGTTTCGTACAGTTAAAAACTATATCGTGCAAAATACACTGGAAGCGATGGGTGTTATTCCCTATCAGAAGCGTAAAAATCGCCACGTAACCTATGGTGGGGCGGTGCCCTCGGGGTGAGAAAGGGTTGTTTGTTTGCTGCAATTAAATGGTAGCAATTCTCCTCTGAAATTAAATAAAATTTATTTAAATATTTTACTCGACGAATAGGCCTCAGACTAAAAGCTACAGACTAGATAGCTATTTAGTCTGTAGAGACCCAAGTCTGTCATTTATTAGTCCTGCACAGACTAGCTGAGACCATCAGCGGACCAGGAAAAAGCTAGACTAAGGTTTGGAAAATCACTGGTAAGAGGTCTATTTTTCAAAACCTTAGTCCAGAACGCATCCGTCGAAGGTCTAGATTTGCACGACGAGACTAAAGAGCATCACAGACTCGCCGAAAGGTATATTAAGCAAACGACTCAGACTCGACTGGATGGGCTGGAGATACTTGGTGTTGTGACTGACAACAGGTATTGACGAAGGACCGTAACGGCAGGGTGTAGGTCACCAAAACGTACAAAACCGGACTATATATTGTAGTCCGGTTTAAAAAAACAAAAAGAGGTCTAACATGGGATTAAGAATTTCAACAAACGTAGCAGCGATCAATGCACAAAGAACAATGAGTACAAATACTCGTGAGATGCAAAAATCAATGGCTCAATTATCAACTGGTTCACGTATCACTAAAGCGGGCGATGATGCTGCAGGTTTAGCGATTTCTGAGAACTTAAAATCTACGATTCGTTCATACGGTCAAGCATCTAGAAATGCTAATGACGGTATCTCAATGATTCAAACAGCTGAACAGTCTATGGGTGAAATTTCTAACGTGTTAACTCGCGTACGTGAGTTAGGTATCCAAGCTTCTTCTGATACTATTGGTGATCAAGAACGTAACTTCATTCAATCTGAGGTTAATGCTCTTAAATCTGAAGTACAACGTGTTGCTGAATCTACAACTTTCGGTTCTCGTAAATTATTAGATGGTTCTGGCGGTATTTATGACATTCACGTAGGTACTTCTGCAAATGCAGCTACTGACTGGATTGGTTATGACTCTGCACAAACTAACGTATCTGTAGCTGCTTTAGGTATCGATGGATTAGATTTTACTAGCAAAGATGGTGCTCGTGAAGGTTTAGGCGCTCTAGATCAAGCTCAATTGTCTGTAAATGGTTCTCGCGCTAACTTAGGTGCTTTACAAAATCGTTTAACTTCAACTGTGGATGTTATCGGAACAATGTCTGAGTCGATGAGTGCAGCAAATTCACGTCTACGTGATGCTGATATCGCTTCAACAACTTCTGAGTTAGCTCGTAACTCTGTATTATTACAAGGTACGACTTCTGTGTTAGCTCAAGCTAACCAATCGCCACAAATGGCTTTAAAATTGATCGGTTAATTAGTTCATATTTGATTAAATTGTTTGGGCGGGGTGCGACCTCGCCCTGCTCAAAAATTTAAATATTGCTTAAGCGGGCTTGGGAATCACCAAGTCCGCTTTTTTTGTTTCAAATCCCTTTCATTTACCAGTTTACAGAGGCAATACCTTGTTGCCGCAAGGCAAAAGTGGCTATGGTGGCCATTCTCTTGGAACTGAAAGGAATAATCATGTTCAAAAAAAGTTTATTATTATTTGCCGTCCTAGCTACTGGCCTATCTGCTTTAGCTGCAGAAACAGCTGCCCCAAAAGCAGCAGAAACAAAACCTACAGAAAAAGAGCTAGTTATTTACTCAGCTCGTAAAGAAGAATTGATTAAACCACTTTTAGATCAATTTACTCAAAAAACAGGAATTCCTGTAAAAATGTTATCTGATGATGCGCCAAAATTGTTGGCTCGTATTGAATCTGAAGGTACGGCGTCTCCGGCTGATGTCTTGATCACTGTTGATGTGGCGAATTTAACAATCGCTAAAGACAAAGGTTTATTTGCAAAATTAAACTCGAAAACTTTAAACAAAAATGTTCCGGCTTTATACCGCGACAAAGACAGCGAGTGGTTTGGTTTAAGCAAACGTGTGCGCGCGGTTTTCTACAATAAAGAAAAAGTTAAACCAGAAGAATTATCTACTTATGAAGATTTAGCGGATGTAAAATGGAAAGGTAACATTTTAGCACGCTCTTCATCTCATCCTTACAACCAATCATTATTTGCTCACATCATTAAAGTTCACGGTGATAAATATGCATCTGACTGGGCAAAAGGTTTCGTAACTAATTTAGCTCGTCCTCCACAAGGTGGCGATTCTGATCAATTACGTGCTGTTGCTGCCGGCGAAGCAAAATTAGCGATCTCTAACAGTTACTACTACGGTAAAATGTTAACTTCAGAACTTCCTGAAGATAAATTAGTGGCGCAAAAAGTTGGAATCTTTTTCCCGAACCAAAAGTCGGCTAAAGGCCAATTAAATGGCGTACACGTGAATATCAGTGGTGGCGCGGTTCTTAAGACAAGTAAAAATGCGAAAAACGCTCAAAAGCTTTTAGAATTTTTAAGCTCTGCTGAAGCGCAAGATTTATATGCAAGCTTGAATAAAGAATTTCCGGTATTAACAACTGCTAAATCTGATTCAGTCTTAGCTTCTTGGGGTCCGTTCAAAGAAGATAAAACTTTATTACACTCTTGGGCACCTCACTCAAAACAAGCGACGTTAATTTCTGACCAAGTAGGTTGGAAGTAATTTCGTGCTTCGAGGAGCAGCGTTACTTTTTGCTGCTTTATGTATAGCGCCGCTACTGGTGATAGCTACTGCTTGGTTAATTGCAGTTTCTCCAGAAACGGCCGAAGCTTGGCAACATGTCGTTAAGTATCTTTTAACAAGTTATATTATTGATACGTTGTTGTTAGGGTTCGGAGTTGCCTTTACGGCGGTGGTCGTGGGCGTATCAACAGCATGGGTGAGCTCACGCTTTTCTTTTTTTGGCCAATCTATCTTACAATTCGCGATGATCTTGCCGTTGGCCGTACCAGCTTATGTGTCGGCTTATTCTTATGGTTGGTTGTTTGAATATGCGGGCCCATTGCAAACACTGTTGCGTGACTTTACCGGCTGGGAAAAAGGCGATTATTATTTTCCGCAATTTAGAAATCTTGGTGGAGCGATTATCGTCATTGGTTTTTCGACAGTGCCTTACGTTTATTTATTAGCTCGCACGGCGTTTCTAACTCAGCCTTTAGAATGGTGGCATGCTGCAAGTTCTATGGGATCGTATCCGCGCCATTTTTTCTGGCGTGTGGCGCTGCCTGCAGCTCGTCCATTTGTTTTTGCCGGTGGATTATTGGCTTTAATGGAAGCTTTGGCTGACATCGGTACCGTGTCAATTATGAGTGTGCAAAGTTTCGGTGCTGGCATTTATCGAAGTTGGTTTTACCTAGGTGAACCCCTAGTGGCCGCGCGATTAGCAGCAGTGCTTTTGATTTTTGTTTTTCTATTAATGTCGGTTGAAGCTTTTAATCGACGCAAACAACGCTACAGTGCCATCATTCAAAACAATGAAATTAAAAAAATACCACTTACTTTCGGAAAAAGTATTTTCGCTTTTTTATTATGTCTTTTACCAGTGCTCGTCGGGTTTGTAATTCCGATATTAGTATTGTTGCGTTTATTAAGTTATAACAAAGTATTTTCAATGGCGCTGTTAGACATTGAGTATGTTTGGCAAACTCTGCGTTTAGGCGGGCTTAGCGGCTTATTAGTTGCTGTGGTTGCCTTGGTTATGGCTTTAGCTGAACGTTTTTATCCTAAAGGTTGGCTTCGCTATTTTACCGCCTTAGCGAATGTAGGATATGCGATTCCGGGTGCGATTTTAGCTGTGGGGTTAATGCTGTTGTTCGGCTGGACGCAAAAATACTTTTCTGCAGAGGGTTTTATGACAGCTACAATTGCTGCGTTACTCATTGCCTATGTTGTTCGTTTTGTGGCGACCGCTTATCAACCCCTACGAAGCGGATTTACGCGTATACCCCAAGAATATGACCAGGCTTCGGCAGCTTTAGGAAAAAATAAATTTGTTACTTTTTTTCGCGTGCAATTGCCTTTGTTATGGCTTCCGCTGTGTGTGGCTTTTTTAGTCGTGTTCTTAGATACGGTGAAAGAACTTTCAGCGACTTTAATTTTACGTCCTTTTGATGTAAAAAACTTAGCTATCGTAGCCTTTGAGTTTGCCAGCGATGATCGTCATGTTGAAGCATCTCCGTATGCTTTAATTTTAATTGCGTTAAGCACAGTAGCTGTAATTATTTTATTTAAATTATACGACAAACTAAAGGTGTACCGATGAGTGTAAGACTAACGAATGTCACTTATAATTATCCGACCGCAAATCGCGGTGTTAAAGATGTCTCTTTCACTTTAGAAAGTGGCAAAATTGCCTGCTTGCTTGGCCCATCCGGAGCTGGCAAGTCGACGCTGTTAAAAATTATTGCAGGGTTTGTGACTCCAGATCGTGGTGATGTTTTTATCCATGAACAAAAAGTAGCTACGTCCGAAAAAATTATAATTCCTATTCAGAAACGTGAAATTGGTATTGTGTTTCAGCAACATGCGCTTTTTCCGCATATGACCGTAGCGGATAATATTTTATACGGCTGTCGCAGAAAAAAAGCCGAACGCACAGATTTTTTAAATCAATTACTGCAAGAATTTAAAATTGAAATACATAAAAACAAATACCCTCATGAAATTTCGGGCGGTGAAGCCCAGCGTGTGGCCGTCGCCCGCGCGATAGCCTCTGAACCCAGAGTACTTTTAATGGATGAGCCCTTTTCAAGTTTAGATCAAAGTTTACGAACACAAGTCGAACAACAATGTTTAGCTATCATTCGCGAACGTAACCTAACGGCACTGATTGTGACTCATGACGAAGCCAGCGCAAAAAGCATGGGTGATTTGATAATTCGTATAGACCAAGGTAGTGAGTAAAGGTTTTACATATTATTCCGATAAGTAAGTATGAATGTAAAAAATCTGGCGGGTAACGCCATTATTAATTCATTACCGGCTACTAAAGGGGCGAACGCCTCTGAAAAAACTATTAAGTCAGAAATGACTCATGATCGCGATGCTAATGGCCAAGCGATGTATCAAAAAAACAAGAAAAAAGAAAAGATGAGCCGCGAACAAGCTGAAAAGGCGATCGCTGCTTTAAACGCAAAAACTTTCATGACCGATATGAAATGGATTGCCGTTCTGGTTGATGATGACGGATTTTTCTATGCTGAAGTGAAAGATCAGACAGACAATGTCATTCGTAAAATCGCAGAATTTGATTTATGGGAAGTCTTCGAAGCTCCAGCTGCGGAGCACACGCAAAAAGGTAACTTACTTAAGCGTACTGCTTAGGAAAAAACCAGGGGCGGTGCCCCTATTTCTTACCGCGAATTCCTAAATTAGAAATAATTAATTTTTCATACTCTTTCATCAGAAAGTTAAACAGCTGACGTTCAGGAATATCATATAACTTCATAAGCTTTTTTAAGATGTCCCATGGAGGCGAGCATTTGCCACGCTCCCAGTTAGAAACGAACTGCGACTTGCACTGACAAGCACGGGCAACGTCAATTTGAGTGAGATTTTTACTTTCGCGTTTGTCTTTTAGGTATTCGCCTAACTTACCAAAGTGCTGTTTTAGCGCATTTTTATTTTCCATAAGGTCTAGAGAGTACGCGCTAAACGCTTTCTTCGTCTAGCTTTGCTGCTCCAAATCCAGAGCAAAGTCTAAGGGACATTTTTGCCCACTAAACCGATGTCCAAAGTTGGTCTAAAGACAAACCTTTGACTCACGTTGATATAAGAAAATCTGCCATACTGATTCAAGAGTTATTGTTTTTCATGGAGGAAATACAGTGTCTATTCGCATTAGCGGCTTATCAGGTGGAGGGTTACCCCCAAATCTGGTCGATCAAGTGATCGAAGCAGAGCGCATGCCGTTAAAGAAGATGGAAGCTGACAAAGCTAAAATCGAAGACAAAGTAAAACTCGTTACCGAATTCGAAACAAAAATTAACGAAATTTTAAAAAACTTAAATTCAATCGTTGGCGCCCGCGGCTTTAGCGATATGAAATTCATATCGGGATTTCCTGATATTATCGACGGGCAAGTGGATCCGGCGTTAGCTGAATCGGGCGATTGGACTTTCGAAGTTCTGCAATTAGCAACTAAGCCTTCTATCGCTTCAAACGGTGCACCTGATAAAGATACCTCTTCAATTGGTGTGGGTTATATCAAATTTGATACTCCTGAGGGCACACAAGAAGTTTACATTGATGCTGAAAATTCAACTTTAGAAAAAGTAGCGGCAAAAATTAATGAAGCTGATGTGGGTGTAAAAGCCAATGTTATTAACGATAGAAAAGATAAAGTTGATAGCTTCAGATTGCAATTAACTGGTGCTAAAACAGGTGATGACAATGCCGTTGAATTTCCGACAGTGTATATGGTCGACGGGGATTTCGATTTTGAATTTGATCAAACCTTACAAGCTAAGAACGCTAAGTATAAATTAAACGGCCAAGAATTCGAATCAGCAGAAAATAAAATCACGGATGCTATTCCGGGTGTAATTTTAGATTTAAAACAAGCCCGCGAAGGCACGCCAGTTAAATTATCAATCAGTGAAAACTATGATGCTATCGGTGAAAAGATGAAAAATTTCGTCGATGCTTACAATGGCGCTTTAGGTTTTATCCAGGGGCAAAACAAATTAACAGACACTAAAGACGGCGCAAAACGCCTGGGGCCTTTGGGTGGCGATAGTATGCTGCGTATGACTGAAGGCCGCTTGCGCAGAATTATTCAAGATGTGCAAGACACGAATAGCTCGTACGAGCGTATTTTAGAATTAGGTGTCGAATTTAACCGTAACGGAACTCTGGATTATAAAGCAGACACATTTAAAAAGGCTGTCGCAGAAGATCCGCGCGATGTGATCGAGTTCTTACGCGGAAATTTACAGAACACGGGATTTGTTACGAACATGCGTACACGCATTCGTGAAATCACAGATCCAACTGTTGGTGCTGTGGGTAACCGTAAAACCAGCATGCAACGCCAAGTAACAGGTATAGATCAAAAAATTGATAGAAAAGAAAAATCGCTCGAAAAGCGTGAAGAGTCTTTACGTCGCCAATTCGCAAAAATGGAAGAGGCAATGTCTAAGATGAATTCGCAGGGCGCAGCAATAGGAAAGGGGTAATAGAAGTTTATGGCAGCAAATCCATATCAAAAGTACAAACAGACATCAATAACGAGTGCTTCACGTGAGCAGATCTTATTAATGTTATATGAGGGCGCGATCAAGTTCACAAAACTTGCTATTCAGGCCGCAGAACAAAAAAAGGTGGCAGACCGCGGAACAAATTTAATGCGCGCGTATGACATCATCATGGAACTCCAAGTGTCGCTGGACCACAAAGTTGGGGGCGATATCGCGAAACAACTCGATCAGTTGTATACGTTTGTTTTGGACCAATACACCAAAGCTAATATTTCTGGTGAAATTGAACCATTGAAGGCCGCATTAAAAGTAATCGAAAATCTATACGAAGGCTGGAAAGTCGCCGTCGAAAAATATAAAAAAGATATGGAAGAAAAAGGGGGAACCGCATGATCCGCATAGTTCAATTAATGACAGAGAAAAATCACTTTCTAGAAAAGTTCTACACGTTGAATGAGCAGCAGATCATTAAACTTGAGAGCGGTCTCTTTGATGATATCGAGCCGTTTTATAATAAACGCGAAGATATGATCAATATTTTAAAATATATTGATTCAGAAATTAACAAAGCTCATTTGCAGCACAAAGACATCAATGGTGTATTTGCTGAAACTGATAAACGGGCTTTGCGCGAGTGCATGCGCACCAAAGAATTGTTTGTAGGTAAAATTCTTGATCAGGATATGCAAGTTCTTGCCCTGATCGATGAAGCTAAAACTAAGATCATTCGCGAGTTACAAGACGTTCGATTAGCTAAGAAAGCTATGCACGGGTACAAGTCAGCCTAGCGGCTGACTTTAAGAAGTTGTACAGCAACTTCTGCCTAGCCTTTTGTTGGCCAAGTCAATTTACTGACTTGGTCGTCATGAAAATTCTAGCATTAAAATAAAACGGGAGCATCGGCTCCCGTTTTATTTGTTTAAAGGCTCTGGCACTCGCCTTGCTTTACTAAAAAGTACGATCACTGTGAAAACCGCTCAGGACGAGACGGTCCAGGATATATGCTTTTGGAGGCAAGGAATGCTACATACGAACAGCCAGTTTAAAACGGCTCAAGATCTTTTCAAAACCGGACAATATAAAAAATCGTTTTTAAACCTAATCACTATTTCTACCGAATTTTCAAACGAGCCAGATTTTTTAAGACTGCTGTCGCAAGTGCAGATGTCGTTAAAAGATTTCACAGGTCAGATCAAGACACTTCAGGTGTTATCGCGCAAAAGCGAAGACATCCAAGATAAAGTAAAATACATGATGGCTTTATTAGCTCAAGGCCAACGTAACGAATCATTAGATGAGGCACTTAAGTTATTAAGTATGCCACTAGCGACGACCGAAAAAGTTTTTGTTTTTAAGGCTTTAATAAAAATTTATTCAGTAGAAAATGATTTTGAAGGTTTAGAAGACGTCTGCCGTGAATTAGGGGCCTTAGGTTTAAGTGATGCTGATGTTAGTTATTCGCACGCGCTTATTGAAGCTTCTAAAGGTGATTTAGATCAGGCGATTGAACATTTACGCCAAGCTGTTGTAGATAATCCTTCTTTTGATACCGGCTGGGCGGCTTTAGGTTTATATCACTATAAAAAGGGTGATATCGAGTTAGCAAAAGCTAATTTAGAAAAAGCATTAGACTTAAATCCATCAAATACAACGGCCTTAAAACATATTTCTAATTGGGTCGATGACACACAACCAGATGAATTGAATGCCACTTTAGAAAAAGTAAATTATTATTTGCAGAAATATAATTTCGACGAAGAAATTTCTGAATGCCACGCAAAACTTTTGATAAAAAAGGGTCATGTGGATTTGGCGCAATTAGAAATCGCTAAATTGACTTATTATTTTGGAAATTGATTAAGTTCATGCTAGCCTTTTTAGGTGAACGTATATGTCCAAAACCAATACTTAGAGCAAGTTAAACAAAGCGTTTTAAGCTTAGGTGTTGGTTTGTCAGATAATCTAGAAAAAATGGCCGATTTGGCCGTTTTTGATTTACGCCATATACCGAATGCGAATCAGTTATCTCATTTCAAAGAAAAAGTTTTAATTGTCGATCACGAGCAAGTCGATTTTCAGACTTTAAAACAAATCAATCCGCGCTTAATAGTTAAAACAAATCAATTAAATGAGCTTGCCATATTGATCCAGTCGATCACGACGCAAAAATCAGTATCACTTTTTAAACAGGCCCAGCTTTTGCCTGTGGATGAGTCAGGGCAGATAGAAAGCCTGCAAAAAGAACTTAAAGAAAAATCAGAATCATTAAAATATTTTGTTAATGAAGAAAATTTAAAAAAACAAAAAGAAAAAAAACTTCTTTATTTTTTAGATTTTTTGAATGCGGAGCAGGATACACCTGAGTTTATCGAAAATCTTTGCGAACTGTTATGGATAGATCTAAAAAAATTAGGTTCATTTCATATGTTGGGTTTCGTTGTCACGCTTTCAAAACAAGATAACGCTTTTGTATTGTATGACGGCAAACAGGCAAAGTTTAATTATAATATTCGTTTTTCTGGGCAAGATGAAAAACAATATGCCGTGCAATTGGCAGATATCTTACAGCGCCCAATAGCTGCCACCAAGTTTTGGGCCAGCGAAAAAAATCAGCTGAAAAGTTTTTTCTTTTTAGAAAATCGTGGCGCATTGGTTTCGCCTGAAAGTTTAGATTCTTATATTTCAGAACGTATTGATTTAATGGTCTTAATGATCCAACGTCATATTTCACAATTACAAACCAGCTATCTTTTAAATAAATGGAATGTGTTTGGCAAAGCCTACCAGCAACCGATGCATGTGATCGATTCTCAATATACGCTAGTTCAGTCAAATTATTTTGATCAGACTCAAACTGTAAAGTGCTATGACAAATTAGCCGGCAGAACTGCACCGTGTGAAAATTGCCCGGTGTTGGTACAAAAAAATGTAAGTCCTGTCGCTATACAGGGCCGTAAATTCAAATCGTACGCGACTAAGTTTTCAACTGATAGAGATTATTTTTTCGTATTCTATGAAAACCAAACCGAAGCCGATCTGGTTAAATCGAATTTGATTCAGAATGAAAAAATGAATGTCATAGGACAATTGGCAAATCACTTAGCGCATGAATTAAATAATCCCCTGACGGGCTTAAAATTGGCGACTGAATTTATTTTACAGCAACCGCAATTAGAAACTTCGGTTAAAAATGATTTTACCGAAGTTTTAAAAGGTATTGATCGCTGCAAAAATATTATTACAGATTTATTAGAGTTCAGCTCTGATCAAAGCCCTATCTTGACAATAGGCACAGTGGATGAAGTGATTAAAAAAACGATGCCGCTGTTAAAATCAATCACTCGTATGTTTAATGTTTTCATCGACGTTAAAAATGTGCCAGTGCGAATGAACGCAGGGCATTTACAACAAATCATTTTTAATCTGGTGAAAAACTCTTGTCAGGCGATGCCTGCAAAAGGTTCGATAAAAATTTATGATATCGATATGCCAAATCACTACGACGTGATTTTTGAAGATAACGGCAGCGGCTTACCTGATAGAATTAAAACCCATTTATTTGAACCCTTTGCCACCACCAAGGCGATCGGTGAGGGCACTGGTTTAGGTTTGTATATTTCAAAAAGTTTGGTAAAGCGAATGTTCGCGGATCTTTTGTATGATGCCAATTATAAAAACGGCACTCGTTTTATTTTAAGGTTTTTTAAATGAAGTTATTAATTTGTGATGATGAAGATCTAATCCGTAAATCCTTAGCCAGAGCCTTTCGTGCCCAGGGTCATGATGTGATCGAAGCCGAAAACGGGGCCGTGGCTTTAGAGCTTTTAAAAACTAATGACATCGACTTATTGGTCTTAGATTTGTTAATGCCAGAAAAAAATGGGTTTGATGTGTTGGCTGAAATGACTGTGGTAAAGCCTGTGATCATTATTTCGGCCTTTTCAGGTCAACAGCAGGGCCATTTTCACGCTGATGATTACCCGCAAGTTGTGGGTTTTATTAAAAAACCTTTTGACCACCTGAGTGTTGTGATAGAAGAAATGACTAAGATTTATGAGAATTATATCCGGAAAATTTAAAGGCAGAACATTAGTCAGCTTCAAGGCCGACCACATTAGACCGACCATGGATCGAGTCAAAGAGACTCTATTCAATAAATGGATGGGCTATGTTGAAGATGCGAAGACCCTGGATTTGTTCGCAGGAACCGGAAACTTAGGCCTAGAGGCCCTTTCGCGTGGAGCGAAGCATGTTACTTTTGTGGAAAAGAGTGCGAAATCTGTGGATATCATCCGCAAAAACATCGAACTTCTTAAAATCACTAAAGACGAGCAAGTGGTCCTCACTAAGGATGTTTTCTCGTTTCTTAAGACTTATCAGGGCGAAGGCTTTGATATTATCTTTATCGATCCACCATTTACTGAAAAGCTGGCTGACGATGTGATGACGGCCCTGGCAAGTAGCCAATGTTTTCATCAAAACACCCTGATCGCCATCGAGGCTATCAAGCAAGAAAAGATCGGATCTGAGTACGGTGATTTGATATGCTATGACAAACAAGATTATGGTGATAAAAGTCTTTCCTTGTTTTCAAAAAAGGCGATAGATTAGACCTCGATATTATTCTGCCGCAGGCAGATAACTCTAAGAGGAGTTTGTCCAGTGTCACAAATAGCCGTATATCCCGGAAGTTTTGATCCAATCACATCTGGCCATGTGGATATTATCCATCGGTTGTCAGAAATCTTTGACCAAGTCATTGTGTTGGTGGCCCAAAGCGGGGATAAAGCTTATATGTTCACCGCTGAAGAGCGTGCTGAATTCGTACGAAAACAATTTTCACATAAAAAAAATATTCAAATCGATATCTTTCAGGGTCTGACTGTTGATTACATGAAGAAAAAAGGCGCCAAAGTTATCGTGCGTGGGCTGCGTGCTGTTGCCGATTTTGAATACGAAGGTACGCTTGCTAATATCAACAAGAAATTAGCGCCAGAAATTGAAACCTTCATGGTTTTCTCAAAACCAGAATTTTATTTTATTTCTTCGCGCGGAGTTAAAGAGCTCGCAAAAAATGGCGGCGCTTTAACGGGTTTAGTTCCAGACATCGTGATTCCAGAATTAGTTAAAAAATTAAATAAAGGATAGATCAATGTTATCAAAAAAAGCAGCCAGCATTAAATCTTCTCCGACTCTTGCACTTGTTGCCAAAGCCAAAGAGCTTCAAGCCCAGGGGCATAACGTAATTTCTTTAACAGTAGGCGAGCCTGACTGGCCAACTTACAAAGTGGCTGCTGACGCTGGTATTAACGCCATCCAAACTGGTTTTACAAAATATACGGCAGCAAATGGTACGATCGAATTACGCAAAGCGATTGCAGCCCGTACTGAAGCCGATCTTGGCTTTACTTATAATCCCGCAAAAGAAATCGCTGTAACCAGCGGTGCAAAATACGCCATCTACACAGCGCTACAATGTTTATGTGATCCGGGTGATGAAGTCATTATTCATTCACCGTACTGGGTCAGTTATCCAGCAATGGCTGAGCTAGCCGATGCGGTTCCAAAAATCGTAGATTGCCGTTTAGAGCACAATTTCAAATTATCAGCTGAGCGTTTAGAACAAGCGATCACACCAAAAACTAAAGTGTTTTTATTTTGTTCACCATCGAACCCAACAGGATTTATTTATACAAAAGCAGAATTAAAAGCGATAGCCGATGTTCTAAAAAAACATCCGCGTGTGGCGATTATTTCTGATGATATGTATAACCGCTTAATGTTAGACGGCACACATATTGCGCCACACTTATTGCAAGAAGCTCCAGAATTACGTGAGCGTACTATTCTAATCAACGGTGGCTCAAAAGCCTACTCAATGACAGGTTGGAGAATTGGTTGGGCTATGGGCCCTGAAAAAGTAATTAAAGCGATTGGTGACTTTGCTTCGCAATCTACAGGCGCTCCGTCATCGATTGCCCAAGCTGCTGCTGAGAAAGCTTTATTGCACACTGAAGGTGATATTAAAAATACTGTAGAACTTCTTAAAATGCGCCTAGAAGCTGCAATTAAACGTATGGGCTCTATCAAAGGCTTAGAAGTTTATCGTCCAGATGGGGCCTTTTATTTGTGGATTAATATTCAAAAATTATTAGGTCGCAAATACAAAGGCGAAGTCGTGCAAACGTCAGCCCAATTCGGAAAAATTTATTTAGAAGACTTTTTCGTGGCGACTGTGCCTGGCGAAGAATTCGGTGAACCAGGTTACATGCGTTTAAGCTTCGCTACAGAAACTGAAAAGTTTATTGAAGCTATGGACCGCATGCAAAAGTTTATCGACCAGATGACGTAAAAATTAAGTCGCTAGTTGCGAGACAGATTTGCGAAGCGATTTTTTGATCTCTTTTTTAACTTGTAAGAAAAGTTTTTCTTCAAGTCCTTCGATTAGATTATTGAGATTTCTTTTTTGAAGTCCTAAGTTTTTACGAACAGGATCACTCATAACCGCAGCCAGCAGACTAAAAGCGGTTAACAAAACACCTACAGCAAGCGTAATCAGATAGACCTGAGTCTTAGTCGGCTCAGGAGGAAAAGCATTGTAAAATGCCGACCCTAATTGCTCGCCAAATACAAATCCGGATGCGGCTTTATCATGGGCCATCTTTCGCGCTATACGATTTCCTATTCCGAAGACTCCTAAAGTTTTATCGCCAAAATAATACCATCCAATCAGAAGGGTCATTACTGAACCGCTTAGATCAGTAATTAAAGTTTGGCTTGAAGAATATTTATCGATCTCTTTGCGGATCTCGGCTTCAATGTGTTTTTCATTCAGCGCGAGCCCCTGTTTGCGTAATTCTAAAATTAAAGCTTTGTGATCAAGTAGTTCAGTAGCAATTAGTTTTTCGATTCTTTTTTGATAACCGGTTTTTATTCCTGAAGGAATTTTATCGATTGCCGGTGTAAGTTTGGTCCATCCGAGTTTATCTAAAGTCTCTATAGATTTTTTTAGAGAAAGGTAAGGAATCGACCACAGCGCATTTAAAGGATTTAGAAGTAAATCCAGCGAAAATGTCTTTTTTTGAATTTCAATAGTCTGTTGAATAGAAAAATGACGGTCTATAAAGTCGTCTACGCGTTGTTTTCGATCTTCGGTGTATTTTTCGATGCATTGATCAATAGCGCCAAGAATGGCTGGCAGATTCTGTTCTTCCATGACGTAAAACTCCTGCCTTTTAGATTATAGGAAGTTTGTCAGAAAGTCTTATGGTTCGGGCGATGATCTCGTTTTGGCCCGAGGCCTGTTATTAATTTTAAATTTTTTGTATAAAATATTGTCAACAAAAGGGCAGCTGTTGGTAAGCCCTTTGTTAAGTGGATTTTACGATTCTTTTAAATTCAAACGGCTTCACGATCTTACCATCGTGAGTCGTTGTCGTGCCGCTATCTGAAAACGTTTGCGGCATTTGTTGAATCGTTTTTTTAAACTCAGTAGTTAGAGTAGTCTGTGCATTTAAGTCTTGTTTAACCGAATCAAAAGCAGTTTCTGTGATCGTGTTATTTAGCTTAGCTGTTGAATATAATGAGTTCTGATTCGTTAGAGCCTGAGCGAAGTCGTTTAACTCGGCTTGAGCTGATTGATTGCCCCCGCCGGTAGGTGTGGTCGTTCCCTGCGCCCAAGCGGGTAATTGGTCTTCAGCAAACTGAAGATTATCTTTATTTACTTTAATGATCATTTGAACTTCAGCCGGGGTTAATTCAACCTGGGCTAAGATTTGTTCGATATTGTAACCTTGGTGAGCCATTTTCGCTGCCGTTACGTATAAATTCGTTTTTTGGCGGTTTTGCATTTCACCTTGTGGAATTTGTTCATGAAATATTTTAGAAATCTCTAGACCTTTGTTCAGCATGGCTTCGATCTGTTGGATCTGTTCATCACTGGCAGCCATCACTTGGCGAACTTCGCCGGTCTTCTGATCTAAGATATGAATTAGTTTTCTAACCTGCTGGTCAGTCTTATCTGATAAGTCTTCTAAAATCGAAATTTTATTTTGTAAAAGCTGAAGGCCTTTTGTTAAACGTTGGTCTTCTTTTTTCTCTCTCACACGTAAGAACAAACTGAATGAAAGTCCGGCTAATAAAACGATGTTAAAAAAGGTTAATAATAAAAGCCAAATATTCACGTAAGACTCCTTAGTTCGACTGTTTCAGTTTATGTCTCGGATTGAGCCGTCACAAGGTGGTCCAGATCAGTTCTAGACTACAATGACTCATAATTTCACATTTTGGACCTTGGGCGTATTACTAAAATACAATTTATGACCTATTATGAAACTTGGGGAGACACTGCGTATGAAACAAAAATTATTGGGTGTGGTTGCGTCTATCGCATTATTAGGGGTAGTGGCCTGTGCACCGGTGAAGTTTACAAAATCAGACAATCAAAAAGTTGATGCTGAAACTATAACAGGAACAACCATTACGTGTGATCCAAGAATTTCCCCAAATTCAATGACTTACACATATGCAGCCACTGGCAATCCAACTTTACTTTCACAATGTGCGCAAACAGGTTTAAATTATGAATGGATTATCAAACGTTCTGACTCTTCAGTCGTAAACGTTTCAATCGTAAATCTTTCTGGTGCAAACCCTGCAAATATTGATTTGCGCACATTAGGTGAAGGCACATATTACATCTTTTTAACAGCACGTGATCCAAATGGCGGAGCAGCTCCATACACAGCGACCACTCCGCTAGAATTAGTTGTTCCAGGTGCAGGCACAGGAAATTCTTTAACATGTGATCCGAAATTAAATAACAATTCAACTGCTGTAACTTTAAATTCTGCAGATAACAATCCAGCGATCACCGCAAATTGTACGCCGGCAGCTGGTTCATATATTTGGTCAGTCACTAAAGATGGATCTGCAGTAACGATTGCAGGATTAAGTGGTGCAAGTTCAACACCAAACATTAAAGGTTATGGCCCTGGTGTTTATCGTATTTCTTTATACGCAACAGCAACTGGTTCAGCTCACTGGCAAAGCTCAGTGCCTTTAACGGTTACTGTGAATGCGGTTGTTGTTCCGATGACGCAAATTCAATGTAATCCAAAAATTAATGGTTCATTAAATTCATTAACAGTCACAAGCACGACAAATAATCCATTAATCGCAGCAAATTGTTCACCAAGTGATGTAAATTACGCTTGGACTGTAACTAAGAATGGTCAGAACATTAGTGTACCGGCATTAAACGATGCCAATTCAAATCCGGATTTTTCAGCTTTAGGTAACGGAACTTATTTAGTTTATCTGACAGCGACAAAATCAAATCATTTGAACTACAACACAACAACGCCATTAACTATTACTGTTAATAATTCAGGTGCACCGAATTTAACTATTGATTGTTCGCCTCGTATCAATACTGATTCAACAGCAGTAACAATTACGAGTTTTATCGGAAACCCAACAGTGAATGCGAACTGTGTTCCTAATACGGTGGCTTACACTTGGTCAGTTTATAAAGACGGTGTGCCGGTAACGATTTCAGGTCTTGGTGGTGCAAACTCTACTCCGAACTTTTTAGCTGCTGGACTTGGAACATATTATATCTATTTAAATGCGGCACAAACGAATTACAACGCTTACTCAATTCCAACTCCGCTTGAAGTGACTGTGGCCAATGCACCATCGCTAACTCGTCGGGTGACGTTATCTAAGAATGTCTTAGTCACTGATAATAAAGTAGATATCGTTCTTATCGTGGATGATTCAAATTCGATGTTAGCTGATAACCGTAAGCTTGCTGAACGTTTACAAGGTTTTGTAAATAATCTAACGGCAGCAAGTATTGACTGGCAAATGTGTGCCACGGTAACTCGTTCGCAATCGATTAATAATATTTATTATTGGGGAGCTTCGCGTAACTGGTTTGATTATGTGGGCTCGCCGAAATGGATCTTAAAAGTAGGCGCTGCTGACCCGTATGCGATTTTTACTAAAACCATCGATGCCATCGGTGCAGGTTGGGAAGGTACAGATGACGAACGCGGTATTAAGGCGGCTTTCTGGCATGCTGAATACACAGCAAGCAATAAATGTTACAGAAGTGATGCTTCGTTATCTGTAATTATGATTTCAGATGAAGATGTGCGTTCAGTTGGTGGCGATCAAGCGCAGGTTTATTATGGTGGAGAATTAAAACCACTTGAAGCAGATGATCTGCCGCAAAGTTATGTCAGCAAAGTAAAACAAAAATTCGGTATGGATAAACGTTTTACGGTGAATTCAATTATCGTTAAACCAGGTGATTCGGCTTGTATGACCGCGCAAGACAGCGGTGGCGCAAAATCGCATTACGGTTACTATTATGATGAGTTAGCAAGATTAACGAATGGTTTTAGCTCAAGCATTTGCGCCAGCGACTATTCATCAAACTTGAACTACTTTCGTGACCGTATCGTAAGTTCATTAGCGTCGATTCCGTTAGAGTGTGCTCCGGTAGGATCAATTGATGTGACAGTGACTCCAGCAGTAGCAGGCATGTCGACACGTATCGAGAACAACGTTTTAATCTTTGCTCCAGCGGTACCAGCGGGCCATCATATCGATATCGGTTACAACTGCCCACGCAATTAATCCCTCGGTAGAATCAAATTTAGACATAAAAAAAGGGTTTTAGTTCATCACTAAAACCCTTTTTAATTTTAAAATCTTAAGTAAATTAGCGCGCAGAATCTTTAATGAACAAAGTCATGTAATGGCGAACTAAAAATTGCGGTTTAAATGATTGGCCTTTGTATGACCATAACACTTCTTCAAACGCGCCCCATTTAGCTTCAAACATTTCTTCATCCATAACGATAGTTACGTTTTCTTTCGCCTGAGGTTGCGGAATAGCTGTGTTACCCACGTAGTGGAAACGCATGCTGATCACACCAGCGGCTTTAATCGAAAAAATCATTTTGTAGCCATTACGAAAAAGCATAAAATCAGCGTGAGTTTTTGCAATACCGTAAACTTTAATGCGACCTAAAACCGAAGGTTTTAATTCGTTAAAAGAAGCCGCAGCTTCAGCGAAATCATTTTTTAAACGTAATAAAAACTGGATTGATTCGTTAACTAAAATTCTTTGCGTGTCTAAACCTAGGTTCATGTCGATCATTACAGACTTTTCAAGCTGTTCATCGGCAGAGACTAATTCACGAATCCAACTGTTTTGATTGGTTTGGCTTTGGGCGTGAGCTGCACCAGCATGACTGGTACCAGAACCAGTAGACTGGTTTGAACTCATTTCGGGCATTCTGTTGTTTTTAAAAATATCCATTTGCACACTCCGTCACGCTAAGGCGCGCATTAACTATCATTTTTCTAGGACACCCTAGACCTTGTCAATGGTTAATGTCGCATTTAGGGCGACTGGCGCCCTGGGATTCCTCCACCTAATTGCAGGCTAAATCCAAATTGCGCGTCGTCTTCAGCATATTGGGGTGAAAGCGGACGGTAATAACCAAGTATAAAATTTACAGGAAGCAAGTAACCCAAAGTTGTTTCTAAACGAAGTTCTGCCCCTGCGCTCCAGAATGAACGGCTCATATTTTCAGCTTTTAAAACATCATCTTTATCAAAAGCCCCACCATAAACGCTAAGGCCATCAATAACCAAAGCTCCATTCACACGTTTTAAATAGTACATATAGGTGCCAGAACCTTTATTTAAAGTCTGTAACGGAAAGCGGTATTCGGTGTTCACTGAAACCATACGCGAACCGAAAAATTGCCCTGCGCCATAACCACGTAAAACAAAATCAGGGGCAGTGCTATCAGCTAATGTTGGTAAAACCGCATTACTAGTACCAAAGCGGGTAGAAACTTTTTGCACAGTGTGAAGAAAATTAAATTTAGCGTACATCGTATGATCTTCTGGAAGCCAAAGCGAATTGTAGCCTAAAAGTGATCCGGTGATTTGATCGTAATCTCCTAATAATTTCGGCACATCACGGTCTGTGGATTTTTGATTTTCAAGTTGGATAAAAGTACCCCAGCCGCTGGTTGGATAAATATCAAAAGCCGTTTGATTAATACTTTTATATGAAACTTGTAAATAAGGGCCTGAATGTTCTGTGCGTAAATCAGATTGATCGACTTCAGAAAACTGCATGCCCGCATTCATCAAAAGTTTTGGGCTAATTTTAAAAGTGTCTGGAATAAAACCTAAAGAGGCATTACTTCGTTCGATGAAAATTTCTGTATTACCAATGGGACTAAAAGTTCTTTGTGCCATTAAAGTGAACGGCCAAGTGAAAGCTGAATTTATATAATCAAAATGATAGCCAGCTTTTTTAATAAACGTGTCGTAATCAACAGATAAATTATAACGATGAATCAGTAATGGATCTTGGCCAGCTGTAAGAATTTGAAAATACGAACTGTTATTGGCGCTCGACGTCGAAAAGAACGGAATCCAGTAGTGTGGGTAAAGATATTTTAAACTTTTTGCGTCTTCTTGTGTAGCTTCAAATTCAGGTACGGGACGATCGACATATTCATAGCGGTCACGAAAGCGATTTGAAATTTTTGGCAGGGTTTTGTAAGTTTGTAAATCAAAAGAATGAACGGCGAAGCCATTGGCGGTATGAAGAGTAGCTGCTGCTAAGTTATTTTTATTCACGTCGAAATCAAGAGCGCCGGTTAATAAATGACTTACAGGAATTTCTTCACTTTGGTTTTTATAGTAAATATTTGTGACTCCGTTTTTGACAGAAGTAAAATAAACTTTTCCAAAACGATATTTTAAATGTTCAATTTCAGGAGCAATGACTTTTAAATCTGTTAGTTTATGAGTTGTTAAATTAAAAAGTTTAGGAGTGATGTTTCCTTTAACGTCTTTTATGCCAACAAAAAGTTCATCTTCATTGTATAGTGAAATTTCATGCAAGCGCTCACTGTAGCTAAGCTCTAATAGCTGATCTGTGCTTTCGGTTGAGACATTGAAGGCTTTTAACTGGGTTTTACCATTAAAAGTTGAAATATAATAAAGAACGGTTCCCTGATTGTTCCAGATCGGATTCTTGGCCCGTGCTGATTTTGTAATTTGCGTTTCTTTATCCTCATCTAAATTAAAAATATAAAGATCAGAAAAAGAGCGTTTGATATCAACCAAATCAATTTTAGCAAAAACAATTTTATTTTGGTAAGGATGAAATTCGAAACTTGAAATATCTCCGTTCGGAGCTTTTTTGAATTTCAGCTTATTCCACTTTTTAGTTTCATCGTCAAAATTGTAAAAAGATATTTTTTTACCTTTTTTCTCGAGTGAAATTAGGCCCAGCCTGGTTCCGTCAGTATTAAATCTTGGGTGTCGCCCAGAAATAAGTTTCGGGTCAACGGCTGTCGTTGTTGTCGGTGAAACCGTGCTGAGAGTTTTGAGCTGTTCTTCGGCTTGGCGCTGATAAGAATCTAACGTTAATAAATAATGGCTTTCATAATTATTGCCAAATAATTGTTCGTGCGTGTGTTCCACGCTCCAGTAAGGAAGTGTCGATGCGTGTCCCAAGGTCAGATCATTGATGGCTTTACCTTGATTTTTGCTGCCGATGTCTCCCATCAGCATTGAGCCAAATAAATAAGGGCGACCACCATAAGGCCATGTTGGTAATACTTCATTGGCTTCAGCTAAAGTGTAAGTAAAAAGTTTATTTTCTAAAACTAAAGCGCGAATGCCCGCATCCTGAAAATAAGAACGTGTTCGTCCCTGATGGGTAAATCGACTTTCAATTTCTACGGCCATGCCTTCTTTCCACCAAAGCGGCAGAAGTAAGTTTGGCGCAACGATTGAGCCTAAAATAGGCTTAAAAATTTTGAAGTAACTTTCTGCGGGATACAATTGCATCACATGGGCTAATTCGTGAATAAAAAGTTCTTTCGCCCATTCTGCTGATTCAGACAGCGCATCATCACGGCCAGCCTGCACGGGGTAGATCATAATGTAGGGATAAGGTAAAAGTGTAGTAAAGCCATTGGGAGCGTCGGTTGAATCATTTAAGATCACCACGATCTTTTCGGTGGGAGCAACCGTAAAAACCGTCATAATTTCGGCATATGACAGCTCGGCAATGCGCGAATAATACAGACCTAGGTCTTGATGCTCAGCAGAATAAAAGATCTCAAAGTGAGGGGTGGTTAACATGTGCCATTTTTCTCGCGAATCTCCAATGCGTTGTGCAAAGACCGGAGTAGAAAACGAGACAAGCAAAACAAAAATTAGGTATAATCTTGAGATAAATTTGATCATGGTTGATTGTTCAATGCCTATCAAGGTTTGACAAGGTTTTACAATGGTCTAAATTGAAATATGAAATACACATCCTTGGAGGAATCGATGAATCAAAAAATGAAAAAATCACTTACAACACTAACTGCTGCTTTAGTTTTAGCGTCAATGGTAACAGGCTGTTCTTTATTCAGAAAAAAAAGTGGTGACGATTCATCAGGCGATGGTTCAAACATTCGCAGTGAAACTACAGCTTCTGGATCTTCTGAAACGTTAGATAACTCACCAATCAATTTAGGCGCGACGGGCTCTGACAGCGGATCTATCGAGGGTTTGAAAACTATTTTCTTTCCTTACGATTCTTCAACTTTATCAGAAACTGAGTCAGCTAAATTAATGGGTAACATTGAGTGGATGAAGAAAAACACTAATTCTAAATTAACTATCGAAGGTCACTGTGACCAACGTGGTTCTGCTGAATACAATTTAGCATTAGGTGAGCGTCGTGCAAATGCAGTTCGCCAAGTGTTTGTTTCTAACGGCATTGCTGGTAACCGCGTAACTACAGTTAGCTTTGGTAAAGAAAAATTATTAGCTAACGGTGATTCTGACGAAGCGATGGCTAAAAATCGTCGTGCTAACTTTGTTCCGGTACAATAATGATTAGAGTTTTATTAGCGACCTTGTATTTTTGTTTTGTTGTGGGGTGTATAACAATACCCCCTCCAAATGAAGAGTACACTCTTGCTAAGACTGCGATTGAAGCAGCAAAGGCCGTGCAAGCGGCCCGTTATTCGCCAGGTTTCTGGCATCAGGCCGAAGAATTCTACCGCCAAGCTAAGATTCTTTATAATGAGCGCGAGTACGAAGAAGCCAAATATTTATTTTTAAGCGCAAAAAACTCTGCTGAAAAAGCAGAAAACTCAGCGCGCTTATTACGCCAAAAAAGTGGGGATGTTTTATGAATAAAGTTAATTTAGTACTTTCAGTTATGGCGGTTTTGTTTTTAAGTTCATGTTTAAAAACCCGCTCTGAATTAGGTGAAGGCTATCAATCTCAAGTTTATTCAAAGAAACAAGCCGACAATCAAAAACAAGCGGCGAATGAACCCTCTGAAATTGTTAAAGTTGATGAAAAAGACGAACTAATCCGTACTTTAAATGGTCGTGTTGAATCTTTAGAAAATCAAATTACTCAAATTCAAAAAACTAACCAAGAAAATCCAGACGCACAAAAAATCCAGCTATTGCAAGAATCTCTTGTGAAAATGGAAGCGCAATTAGCAAAACTTGAAACTGAAGCTGCCTTAGCTAAAACAGTTACTCCGCAAGCCGCTCATGCAAATACGCCAGCCGCAAATTCTTCAGATGCTAAAGTTCCTCCTGTTAAGGGTGGACCACAAACGAATGGTAAAAATGCAGCCTTTGAAGTGGCTCAAGATTTTTTCGCGAAAAAAGATTTTAAAAACGCGATCTTAGAATATCAAAAATTCGTAGATGCGAATGCTAAATCAAAAAACAAATTAGTACCTGAAGCAAAATACAAAATCGGACTTTGCTTTGAAGCTATGGGCTTAAAAGACGAAGCTCAGTCTTTTTACGAAGAAGTAGCTGCGCAACATGGCGCTACTGAATTTGGCAAAAAAGCCAAAGCCAAAGTTACTAAAGTAACTAAAACAAAAAAATAAGAAATAAGGCTATAGATGTTTCGACAAATTTTATCAGTTGAAACCAGTTGTGACGACACATCAGTAGCCATCGTGAACGCTGAGGGCTTTGTTTTGGCCCAATGTTCAGCAAGCCAAGATTTACAACATGCTCCGTTTGGTGGGGTTGTGCCCGAAGTGGCCAGCCGCAATCACACGATCGCGCTTCTTCCGCTGATCGAAGAAACTTTGAAAAAAGCTAATATTACAATGAATGATTTGGATGGCTATACGGTGACAAACCGCCCGGGCCTGATTGGATCATTGATTGTTGGATTAATGACCGTCAAAGCTTTATCACAAGCGCATAACAAGCCATTCATTGGTGTTAATCATCTTGAAGGTCATTTACTTGCGCCTTTTTTAAAAGATGATGAATATGCACCTCCGGCTGATTTTAATTATCCGTATATCGCATTAGCAGTAAGTGGCGGGCATAGTTCTTTGTATTGGGTAGAAGCTTTTAATAAATACACTATCATCGGAACCACAAAAGACGACGCTGCCGGCGAAGCATTTGATAAATTCGCGAAAATGTTAGGTTTGCCATTTCCGGGTGGAGTGAACGTTGATCGTTTAGCAAAAACGGGTGATCGTAAAAAATATGATTTTCCGCGTGGCTTATTGCATGAAAAAAGTTTGATGATGAGTTTTAGCGGTTTAAAGTCTGCAGCTCATAGATTACTGACAAAAATGTCTGCCGAAGAAATGAAAGGCGAAGCCCCGGATTTATGCGCTTCATTTCAAGAAGCTGTGATTGAAACGTTAATTGCAAAAATGACGTTAGCCGCAGCTTTATTTAAAACTAAAAAAATCGTGATTACGGGCGGAGTGAGTGCAAACTCACGCCTGCGTGAAAAAGCTAACGAGATGACGGCTAAAGGCTATCAAATCGTCATCCCGCCGATTCGTTATTGTACTGATAATGCAGCGATGATTGGTTATGCCGGAATTTTACGTTTGAATGCCGGTGAGCGTTCGAGTTTAGATCAGGGGCCTGCATCAAGTTCTTATGAAAATGATTTTACTGTGAAATTGCGAGAACAGCTATGAATTTTATTGCGGAGCAATTATGAGTCTTCCACTAGCCAAAGACCGCTTACAAAAACGTATGCAAGAGCTTTCGCATTACACGAAAAAAGCTTTAGGTCAGAATTTTTTAGTTTCAGATGTAGTCATCGGGCGAATCATTCAGGCCGTTGAAGATGAAAAACCAGAAAAGTTATTAGAGATCGGCCCGGGTCTTGGTGCTTTAACAGATTTATTAATTGAAAAATTTGGTCGTTATCAATTGATCGAGCTTGATTCTAGTTTAGTAAAATTTTGGCTAAGCCAAGATATGCCGGTCATTGAAGCCGATGCACTTCAAGTTGACTGGAGTAAAATTGATTACGATGTTTTAGTCAGTAATCTTCCGTATCAAATTTCTTCATCAATCGTGATTGATCGTTGTATCGACAGTAATCCTCCGCGGGCGATGGTTTTGATGTTTCAAAAAGAAGTGGCGCAAAGAATTCGCGCGCGTCACAACACCGATGAGTACGGTTTATTAACAGTGATTGCCCAGGAATTTTGGGACATCACCACAGTTTCTGAAGCCGGGCCTAGGGATTTTAATCCCGCTCCAAAGGTTGCAAGCCGCGTTTTAAAGTTTAAACGCAAAGAAAGCCCGATTACTGATAAAAAAGGCTATTTGAGTTTTGTTAAAACTTGCTTTAAACAACGTCGTCGCATATTAAAATCTAGTCTTGAATCAGCGATGCATGCTCCTTTTTTAGCCTGGGTTGAAAAACAAAAGCTTTCAGAAAAAGTGCGCACCGAAGAATTGAGCATCGTTCAGATTCGTGATTTATATTTTCATCTAAAAGGGGGGTAGTGTTTTGAGTATTTTAATCATTCAAGAAAACAAACAAGCCCGCTTTGATTATTTTATCACAGATACTTATGAAGCCGGCCTTTCGTTAACGGGCAGTGAAGTTAAATCATTACGTTTAAAAAATATCACCTTCAAAGATTCGTATATTTCATTTATCAAAGATGAAGCTTATTTACAAAATGCTCATATCTCTGAATACCGTGCTAGCAGCTACAACAATCACGTGCCTGAGCGTTTGCGTAAACTATTATTACACCGTGCTGAACTTGATAAGATTTTTGGAGCGATCCGCGAAAAAGGGTTAACCTGTATCCCACTTAAAATTTACTTTAAAGAGGGCCGGGTTAAGCTTGAGATTGGTTTAGCTAAGGGTAAAAAAACGCATGATAAGCGTGAATCAATTAAGAAACGTGACGTTGACCAGCAGCTTCGTCAGGCGAAAGCTCGATCACGTTAGCATATTCTAAAGCCTCGCGGGTTAATACCCGCGAAAACAGCACGAAATTCACAACTCCGGTCATAACGGTACAAACTCCAAATAACAGAACGATCCAATTGCGTTCTGATTCTAAATAAGTTCTTAAGTTGTATGACAGGGGAATATTATTTTCGAAAAAGCTGTAATTTTGCAAAGACCAATAAAGCAATGGAGATAGAACAATGGCCTGTAACGCCAGACCTATTAAAGCATATTTAAGCGTAGCCCCATGGCGGTGCTTTAAGCTTTGATGCTTTTCTAAAAAGAAATTCCAGCGTGGTTTTCGTTTACCGAAATGAAGGCCTATCTGCATGCTTTACAGTTTAAGTTAAAATTGATTGTCTTCTAGTCCATGATTTATCAGAATTGATATATGAAACAATTACTTAACATTCTATTCCTTGGTTGTGTCATTTTGGGTTGCCAAATTAAAACAGAGCGCGGCGATGGTCCAGATGAAGCCTCGACCTTGAACGCTGAATCCAGTGCCCGCGATAAATTAAAAAAAGATCCGCGCCAAGATGAACGTTACAGTTTGGTCGAAGACCGCGCTAAATTTGACGAGTTACGCAAAGATATTCCGGTCGAGACTAAGATTCGCAATGACGAGCGCGCTTTGTACATGGAGTGGATGGCTGAATACCAACGCGATCCATCGGATATTCGCAGTAAGTTTTCAACACTGGTGATGAAAAAACGCGAAAACTTTAATAAAGACATGAATAAAATTCGCGACCAGTACAATAAAGAAGAGACTAAGAAAAAAGATGTCTTTAATAAGTCTTTGGCCGAAGAACGTAACGAAATTAAAGATCAAAAAGTAACTCGTGAAAAGCGCACTGAAATGTATTCTGAAATTGATGGCAAAAGAAAAGATTTTTATGCTCAATTGCGTGAAGACCGTGATTCGTTTGAGACTGATTACCGCCAGAAGCGTAAAGACTTTGAAGAGTATATCAAAGAGAAGAGCGATATTTTTTACGCTGAATTAAAAGAGTATACTGTTAAGTTTAATGAACTTAAAAAACAGAAGAAGTAATTAAGCTTCGTCTGCGTCTTTGCCACGGGCGATACGATCAACCTGAATTAGGGTTTGATGTAGCGTAGATAATAACGCTGGCTCGATAAATCCGAATTTGATACCTACCACTTGCGTGTTAATTTCTTGATAGAACTTTGTGAATGCCACTGTAGCATCCACGGTTACTCCGCCAAATTCTAATAACTGTACCCAGATGCGAATATCTGATTCAATCGGCAGATCAATTTCGCTCGTAGTTTTGATGCCGACTTTACATCCGCCAAGGCTGATATCTTGTAATTCATATTTAAATCGGGGATGGTCTAAGATTTTGAATTCGTGCGATAAGTTCATCGGCACTGAAAATCTGAAATTTGTACGACGTTGAATTTTATAAATTTTTTCCGGAAATTTAACTAAATAGTAATTATCAGATGTCGTCATTTTAGCGCGAAAGAAATGCGGTTCACCGCCGCATGTGAAGGTGCAAAAAATACTTGTCGTTTCGTAGTCGTAAGGAAATTTTTTAAAAATCGCAAGATCAGAGCCATCAACTTTTACGAATGAGGACTTGGTGTGGATGTCATAAACTTTGAAAGTTACTTCAACGTTATTTTCAGTAATATAGCTAACGATATCTTTATGCGCAGAGCTATCTAGCGGCGTAAAGTAGTTCACCATATTATTTTCCATTAGTTCTCCTGTTTGACCCAAGTCACTTATCGTTGGTGACTAGTACCCAAGTCACTTCGTTTTTATTGTGATAAAGTCTGACTACTTTAGAATCAGGTATTTTTAAAAATTTATCAATAATTTCGAAGTCGCAGTCGCCTTTGAATTTGATCGTGCAAACAAAGTTTTTCACTCGACCATGGGCCAGCCAAAACTGAACTGTTTCGTAAATTTTTTCAGGTGTGCAAATTAAATCAGAGAAAAGCCATGTGCAGTCACTAAACTCATCCGGATCAATCTTAAAAGCATCGCCTTTAACGTGGGTGATGTTCTTAATTTTTTTTACTTTCGGATCAAGATCTGCTCGGTCGAAAGTATAGACTTTGTTAAAATATTGACTCAAAACCCAACTCCAACCCCCAGGGGCGGCTCCGATTTCGATCGCGCAGTCTTCAGGTTTGATTTTTAAATCCAATGTCGCAAAGACTTCCCATAATTTTAAGTAAGCTCTGTTTGGTGGAAAGTCTTTATCTTCGTCAAACTCATGCCAGCCGGCCGGATAATTTTTCAATGGTGATAGCGAATAAATCACAATGTCTTCGTACGTTGTCCAAATGTAATATTTAAAGTTAAATTTTTTAGCGACCGGAAACTTAATGCGCTTTTCTGGAATGCTTTTAAGGCGGCCAAACAAGCTTTCGATGGCTTTATTTTTTTCAGTTTTATAGTGGTAAGCTAACAAAGGTAGTGCTTTAAGCTTTAGCTGTAGCTCTTTGTCAGGCAGGGCTGAATGGCAATCACGCCAATGATCTTGCGCCCAAATGATGGTTGCATCAGTGGGTTCAATAATAAATAATTTTTCGGTTTTAATGAAAACTTTGATATTTTTAACCAAGAGCTCTTTTTCAAGCTCTTGGTTAAATTTAAGATGCGGAATTAAGACTTCAAAACTAAGCTGCGACTTTTTGAGCTGGTGATAATAATCCATGTTGATTTAATGCGTTTGTAGCAAGCTCCCAAAAGTTTTCTTTTAATACGATCTCTTTAGCATTGTATTTCAATTTTGGAAAAGTTGCGGCATAAAAATGATTACAGAAATCATTTTCGTTGGTGCGGGCAAATTTCATTAACATATTAAAGTGAACATCAGTGAAAGGTCCTGAAATTAACATTTTACGTAATGCACCCTCGGGGGTATTAATTAAAAAGCTGTGTAATAAGCCGCCGTCGTAAATCATGCTCATGGAAGATCTCCTTGTTAAATCTAGATAAACTATCGGCCTAAAGTCGGGGTGAATTGAGTTATATTTTAAATTCAGTTTAATTGAGGCCTATCAAGCACTTAGACCGTCTCAAAAAGTGACAATACCCGTAACACTAGTGAACTTTCTTCATGAAACCTCCCTGTAAGAAACACAATTTTTGAGAGTGAAACAGGGGTTGTTTTCCTTTAGGCCATGCTTAGTGTAAAAGCTTAGCCTATGGCAACAGACAATCAAAATACCGGTGTAAATAACGAGGGCCTCGTAGGTCCGCATATCGAGATCGAAAACCGCTCACAAGAACTTCACCGTGAACTGAGTTTAAGCGAAATCACAACCATTGCTCTTCGCAATTGGCCGCTATTTTTAGTGCTATTTGTTGTAACGACGGCAGTAGGGCTTTCTTTCTACAAATGGAAAAACCCGTATGTTGCTAAAACCACAATCATCATCAATGACAATCAAAATTCACAGTTACAATCTTTCAGCATGGCTTTAGCGGGTAATGCTAAGACCAACGAAGCTAAAAAAGCCAATTCAATGGCACAAAAAAATCTAGAGTATTTCAAAACGACTGATTTCTTACAAAAAGTTTTAAACGCAGCTAATAACCCTCTTTTGAACACTGAATTAACTCTTTCTGAAAAAGCTGGGCAAAATATTTTTTTCAAACAGGTTTTGAACGATAAAACAGCTTTAACTGAAGATGAAAAATTAAAAGCTTACCAAAAATTAGATAAAATGCTTTCAATCAAAGTTAAAAGTGATTTCGAAGTTGAAATCGCTGCGGCTAATGACCAGCAAGAGCTGGCGTTGTACGTTTCAAATTTAACGACGAGTGTTGCTTTTGAAAGTTTAAAACAAAGAGACGCTTTCGAGATTCAAGAAATCAATGACTACGTCACTAAAGAAAAAGCCGCAGTTGATCTTGAGTTGGCAGATTTAAATGCCAAGATGGCAAAATTCAGTGCCCGACCAGAAAATTTAATCGCGACGACTTCGATTGATAGTATCGGGCAATACTTATCGACATTGAAATTTCAAAAAAATGAGATCTCAATGAAGCTTGCTGAAAATAATAAATTAATCCAAACACTAAGCTCTGGTATGGATCAGCGCCGTGAAAGTCAGCTGTATGGCAACAACGGCCGTATTCAGGCTTTAAAGATGGAGAATGAACAATTGCGCTCTAAGCTTGGCAATTTACAAGCGGCCTTTGATCGTACTTCAAGTGAAGCTAAAGGCATGCCTTACGCAGCGCAAATGTATGAAGAGCTAAAAAAGCGCTCTGAGATGCAATTAGAAAAATACAAAGCTCTATCAGCTGATATTTCTAAAGTTGAAGCGCTAAAAATCGCAGCAGCCAACAAATATGAAATCTTTGAAAAAGCCCGTATAGATAAAGTTGTGCCTGCGGTTTCAATGACGATTATTCTATTTTTATCAGTTCTTATTTCGCAAGTCTTAGGAAGTTTAATTATTTACTTACGTGCGATCTGGAATTCAAACATCGTAACAGCAGAATCAACTCGCAATGTTGTGGTGCTTGATAGCCATTCTTTAGATCCACGCGTGATTATCGAAAATTCAAAAATCCGTTTCAGATTACGTCATTCGACCATCGAAGATGCTGATCAAGAAAATGGCCAGACTAAAAAGCTAGGTTTTAATTTTAAATCTAAAGATCAAAACGGGTAGTCAAAAAATAAAATGGCTTATGTAGATAAAGACCGCCCGTCCACCTGGAAAAAATACGATAAAGACTTTTGTGTTTCATGCAGAGCCAATTGCTGCTGCATGCCCGTAGAAGTTAAAGTCGATGATTTAATTAGACTTGGTGTGACCGATATCGACGAAGTCACAAACTCAATCAAAAAAACTGCCAAGCGCCTTAAAAAAGAAGGCATTATCATGAGCTACCGCGAAGGCACTGAGTTCTTCATGCTGCAGCAGAAAGCTAACAGCGAATGTATCTTTATGGATTCAAAAACTCGCTTTTGCACGGTGTACGAGAAGCGTCCAGAAACCTGCCGTGATTTCCCCGCTAAAATGGGAACGCGTGTGGGTTATTGTCCGGCCGAGGTAAACGCGCGCCCGACGCCAATCGAAGCGCGCGCTGGGAGAATTATTTTACGTATTCAATAAGTGCGTTGTTATCAAAACGCACTTTCTTCATCGCTTGAAATCCATCTTCAGCGTGGCGATAACCCAAAGCCACAGACACAACCGATTTCCAGCCCGTACCTTCAAGACCTAAAATTTTATCGTAGGCCTCGGGGTCAAAACCTTCCATCGGTGTGGCATCGACTTTCAACAATGCCGCAGTTTCTAAGACGAATCCTAAAGCAATGTAAGTTTGGCGTTTAGCCCATTGACGTGTTTTTTCTTCTGGAGCTTTGACGATATTTTCAATCATCATATTTTTATACCCATCTAAAGCTTCAAGCGGAGCTCCACGCACTTCGGCAACACGCTCAACATATTTTTGAATGAACTTTTCATCGACCGAGTCTTTGGCTAAAAAGACAACATAGTGACTGGCTTCTGTGACTTGAGTTTGTCCCCAAGAGACCGGTTTTAGTTTTTCTCGGACTTCGGGGTTTTCGATCACTAGAAATTTCCAAGGCTGTAGTCCATACGAGGAAGGGGCAAGGGCTAAAGATTCGGTTAATGTTTTCCAGTCTTGCGTAGAAATTTTTTTATTAGCATCGTATTTTTTCGTAGCATAGCGCCATTCTAAGGCTTCTTGGATCGTTGAGTGTTGCATGTTTGGAACTCCTGTTAAGATTTTAAATGTAACTGTTATGGTTACAATATGAACGTGGTTAGGTTTAAATGCAACAATAAAAGTTACATTAAACATTTTGCCTGTAAAAACGTCTTAAAACGCGTTAAATGTGCTTATTATTGTTTCTTTTTGGGTTTTGGGTTATTCTTTTTACATGTTAGATCAACGCTTCGCCGCTTCGGTGCATATTATGACTTTGTTAGCTGCTCATACAGAAGAGCTGCAGACGTCTGATGTTTTAGCTGGATACATTCGTACAAACCCCACTGTGGTTCGTCGTTTATTATCTAAAATGGTAGAGGCGAAATTGATTGATTCTTTCAAAGGTAAATCGGGTGGAGTTCGCTTAGCTAAAACCCCGAATCAAATTACTCTTAAAGATATTTACAAAGCAGTAAGTGATGATAAAAATTTATTAAACTGCCGTGATGTTGAAGCGCCGAAAGCCTGTAAGGTGAGTTGCTCGATGAAAGAAATTTTCGAAGGTGTGGCCAGCGGTCTAGAAGCCAATTCTATGGCTTATCTGGCAAAAATTAAGCTCTCTGATATTCTTGCTAAAGTTTAACCTTTTTTTAAAAAATCAAAATCACGATCTAAAACTGTTTTACGCCCATCAGCACGTGCTTGATCTATAGCGCGATCGCATAGAATACGTATGTGATCAGATAAAACATCCATAACTGATGCCGAAGTATTAAATTCAGAACGAGCCTGGATATATTCTTTAAGTCGAGAGGCAATAATTAAAACTTCTTGCGGAGTTTGTGATTTATTTGCAGAACCAACAGCTGAACCAGGAGCTGGCGGACGAACTAAAACTCTTGAGGGGGCATCAGCAGATTTGGGAGCCATTTTCTCAATCGCACCAGCATCGCGGTGTCTGGCCCCAGGTAAATGGGCATCAAAACAAGGAACACTACAAAAGGCAAAACCCGTACGTTCTCCGGTGCAGGTTGAAACACTACACACATAATATCGAACACCGAATGAAATATTTTTTTTACAGATCGTGCACTTTTTCCAAGTTGTTGTGTCAGTGGTGTTCATTCTCAAAGGATATCCAGCGTCTCACTCTGAGACAACTGTAAAATCACTCTACATAAGTGCATACCCAAAAACGTCATTTGCACTCTGTGTCTAAGAATGACATGCCTATGGCCATCCTATGCGCCTAGAGCGTGCCAACTTGGTTTCATAACTGCATTACTAATTCGTATAACGAAGGAGCAATTATGAACTTATCATTCACAAAACAAGAAAAGCTGGCTTTAGCAGGTTTACTGGTTTGCTGTATTGGTCTTGCTTCTTTCATCACTAACTTTCAAATCGTTTCAAAAACCTCTGAAGTCGTTGAATCGGTCATCAATTACAAAATGGGTAAAGCAACTGAAGAGATTTCTAAGTACTCTTTAGAGGGTCGTGAAATCGATCGCACCGTGATTAAAGCTGAAGAAGGTTTCGTAGCTAAAGTGGCGCGTAAGATTTCTCAGGTTATCGCTAAAGTAACGACTAAAAAAGACGCTAAAAAAACTGATGCTAAAAAAGCTACTGTTGCAGCTAAGAAATTGCCTAACCGTGACTTTGCTAAAGTAGCACCAGCGGCTCCTAAAGTAAGACAAGCGGCTCCTGTTGAAGATGAATCTGAAGTTGCTGTTGATAACTTTAATAACTCTGGCTACAGCGTTGGAACTCCGACACAGGCACAAACTGAAACTCAACCTACAGCTGAAACTCCTAAAAAAGTTAAAAAAACTTTAGCGCAAATCAAAGCTGAATTTATGGCGGCTCCATCTAAAGAAGCCATGATGGCTTTAGTGGCTTCATACAAGAAAAATGAAGTTAACGCTGCTGACTTTTACCAATTTCAATCTGAGTTATTAGAATCACAAAATGAATCATTAGTAGGATTCGCATTGTACGGTATGCGCTTAACTCCATCGATTGAAAGTTTCAGCATGATGACTCAATATCAACCATCTGCAGCTCCTGCTTATCAAACTTATATCGATGAAGCTTTGCTAAGCTATAACCAAACTTCTCAAATCCCTGTTTTAAAAACAGTGATTGGTTCTAGTGATAAAGTGGTTGTAATGAAAGCTTTAAAAGTAGTTGAAGCAGGTATCAACAGCATCAAAAACGGTACAGTATCACAATTAGTTGATAGTCGTGGTCGTCGTGAATCAACATTCTCTAACTTTAGCCTACAAAGTTACTTAACGTTATTACCAGTGATCACTCAAGCTTTAGCAAATTCACAGGATAACGAATTGTCAGCTTCTTTAGAATTGATTAAGAACTTAATCAACGACAACAACACACAAGTTGCTTCTAATCCCTAAGTCTTAGATTTAGCGATGATGTTGGTGGTAGATTTACCATCAACGAATTGCAAAGATTTAACTTCGCCACCGTAGCTTTCAACAAAATCCCAACCCACGATTTGATCTTTCTTCCAATCGCCACCTTTGACTAAAATATCAGGCTTAACTTTTTTGATCAGATTGATCGGTGTTTCTTCACCAAATAATACCGTGTGATCGACGGCTTTTAATGAAGCTAAGATTTCGGCGCGGTCGTTTTCGTTTTGAATTGGGCGGGTAGGGCCTTTTAAAACTTGCACCGAGGCATCCGTGTTGATACCTACGATTAAAACATCACCTAATGATTTGGCTTGTTCTAAATAACGAACATGGCCGATGTGTAATAAATCAAAACAGCCATTGGTAAAAACGATTTTTTTGTTAGCTTTTTTTAAGTCCGCGATGGCCTGTTCAAGAGTTTGACCTGAAAGTACTTTGGGTAACGCGGACATTTGATTTAAGTTTTCTGTCTTTGAATTTGAGTGCCGGTAACAGCAGCTAAAACATCAAAACGAACGATAAGAGAAATAATAGTCATTAATACAAAACCTGTAGCTACGTTAATCACTGAACGGGCAGCTACACGTAAAACGTATGTAGAACTAGCTTGTTGTAATTCGTTACCACAACGTTGATCAAATGCCCATTCGCCTGGTGTGCAGCCTAAGAACGCACGACAAGAAACGAAGTAAATAATTTGAACCGCGCCTAATAAACTAATGGTTGCCCAGTAAATTAAATACTGAGGGTCTGGTTGAGAAAGGTTTGCAATAAGATCCACTTTAGTGATCGCAAGCATCGCAATCAAACTTAATAAAAAGAACGCCGAAATCAACATTGTATCCAAGAAACCTGCAGAAACTGAAGGAATAGCCGCTTTCCATTCAGGGCGACGCGTGTTGCGTGCTAGAGCTTCTTCTTGTTGTTTCTTTTGATTTAAATTTTTTAAAATTTCATTCACTGCAGTTTGTGCTTTAGTGATTGAATCATCTTCAATCGTTGGCACATGAATCGATTTACGTTGCTGAGGCGCATTTGGAGACGTGTGAGTTTGAGTTGCGCGCGGCAAAGGAGAATTTAAATTAAAACCTAGCGGGGCCGCCGAGGCTGGAGTCGTTGTCGTCGCTGCAGCTGCCGCAGTATCAAACGTTAAATGAGAACTTTTGAATTCCACTTTTGGTGTCATCGTTTGAGTTTGATTTTTTGATGTCGTTGAATCTTTATGAAAACCTAAGCCTGCTGTTAACGGCTTAAATTCAAATTCATCGAATGGGTCATTTGCAGTATCAGTCTTCTTTGACATAAAGTTTCTCTCTCCGTGTCGCAGCTGATTACTTCATCAGCCCGAATTCATACTTTAGGACAGCGACCAAGGTCAGGCAAGCCGTTTCCACTCGTAAAATTTGTGTTCCTAGGGTCACTGGATGAAGGCCCAGTTTGTGCATTTGTTCGGCCTCGGTTGTGGAAAAACCACCTTCTGACCCCACTATAATCCAAATATTTTCAGGTAATGGGCTATTAGGTGACAGATATTGTTCCCGTAACGTTTTTATTTCATCAGCAATAGGTTTAATTGACTGACCCTCATATGCAAAAAGACACCAATTTTGGGCGTTTGGGTTAATCGTTTGCAGCATATTCTGCCAGTTGGTGACTTCGTGGATTTTCATTAATTCGCCACGGCCGCACTGTTGGGTCGCCGAAACGATGATTTTTTGCCAGCGTTCTTGTTTACCGGCAGGCAGTTCTTTTTCTTTACGAATAAAACTGTATTGCGAAACGAAAGGTAAAATTGAACTCACACCCATTTCGGTCGCGCGTTCAATTGTTGAATCCATCACATTGTATCTTGGAATAGATAAGGCCACATGAATATGTGGCTTCGGTAACGCTTTGATAATGCGCTCTTCAACAATTTCAGCTATCGCATCTTTTTTAGTTACAGATTTAACTTCAACTAAGAAAGCTTTTGAATCTTCAGTGATCACTTCGAAGTGATGACCGACTTCTTGTCGGCACACATCAAAGATATGATGGTGCTGATCACCCTTAAAAGTGACTTGGTTGTTATAAATTTGATTTTTTTCAATCCAATAACGACGCATGAATTAATCGATTCTTTGCACCCAGTAACCAACCCATTCATCTTTTTGAATACGTTTAATTACTTTAATTTCAGGCGTAGCTTCAATAAATTTCTCAAAAAATAAATTATCACGCTCTTGTAAGACACCAGTTAAGAATAAATATCCACCAGGTCTTACCGTGCGGATTAAATCTTTACGTAATTTAATTAACACGCCATCAATGATGTTGGCGATAACCACATCAAATTGTTCGCGCACTTCTTCTAACAACTGATCAGTGACCATGACATTTTTAGTTTCATTAAGTTCTAAATTTTCGCGGGCTTTTCTGCGGGCTTCAGGATCAATTTCGATTCCGGTAATCATCCCGTAACCAACGCGTTCTGCAAGAACGGCTAAGATCGCAGTACCAGTTCCGACATCAAGGACAGTCCAATTTTTTACTTTATCAGGATTTTCTTGCGCCAGCTTGTGAACAAAATAAGAAGCCATCTTAGTTGTTGCGTGAGTGCCAGTGCCAAACGCCATGCCTGGATCAATACGAACTTGTAATTGGGCTTCAGGTGGTTTTTCTAACCAAGAGGGAACAACCCAAACAGGACCTACAAGTTTAAAAGGAACAAATCCCTTTTTCCACTCTTCTAACCAATCTTTTTGATCTTCAGTGATGGTCTCGATTTGGATTAAAGGGTTTAAGTCTTTAACGCTATCAAAGAATTTTTGTTCTGGATTTGCTTCAAAGAAAACATCTACATCTAAAAAACGTTTCGGAATTAACGACGGGTCGTACGTTAAATCAGGTTGAGTAAAACTCAAGGCTTCAGAAAGACCTAAAGCGCCATTGCCAAAGGCAATAACAGATAGTTCATCTTCTTGCGAACGTGGGATATTTGTAAGGCGGATTCGGTAGTATTGAGCAGTCTCTGACATAGGCGGCTAATGTGCCACGGGCAGAGGTAAAAGGTCACTATTTTTTCTTATTATCGATGAAGCTTCCGTCAGTGTCGATCTGGTCGCCGATCATAATGCCAGTTTGCTCAAGCATTGGGTGATCTTCACGAGGGGTAAGCTCAAATAAACGGGCAACGGCTACGCCACCATCAACTTGAATAATTTTCAATAAGCCCACAGTAGTTTTAAAAGTGCCAATGACCTTTTGGCCTTGGTTTTTTACCGTGATCTTGCGGGTCGCCTTAACAATAAGGTTCTTTTTTAAAGACGAGTTTTCAGCAGCGTTGAGATAGAAATCTTTATATACCGGATCTGTATCAGCCATTTGGATATTTCGTCTGACATCAATGACTTCAATTCCTGAAGACGCCAACACGCGCGAAAAAAGCACGCTTGAAAGAACATATAAAACAGCAAATAAATTTAAAATTTGTATCTTACGCATGCTAACTGTATCGGATTGATTCAGTCAAAACTGTGCAGGACCTTAGGTTTATTAAAGTCCAGTTAATGACACATCCTCACTATGACGATAGGTCAATATGATTAAAAATATTATTTTACTAATTAGTGGCTTATCGATTTTTGGTTGTACTTTTTTATCTAAGCGCCAGCCGCAGAACGAAGTGTCACGCTGGCATTTTGATAAAACTTTTTATGATGTTAAACATCCGTACTTAGCGAATCCCTTAGTGCGTGATGTGCATTTGCGCACTGGTTATTACACCGAATCTGCAAATGTGCCGTTCAAGGGCTGTGTGATGTACCTTGAAGGTTTAGCGGACTCAGTCGCGAACCAACAACCTTTGTTTCATGCTTTAAGCGAGAGCGGTTACCGTGTGGTGTTCTTTGATTATATGGGCCAAGGCGGTTCAGAAGGATCAATGAATGATTCGCGCGTGATTGATCCAATTAACAATTCGTTGCAAATTTCGACACAAGCGCAGTTTGTCTGGAAGCAATATTCGCCAGGCTGTGGCAATAGCAAAAAAATCGTGATCGGATGGTCTACCGGTGGACTTGTTAGTTATAAGCTGGCGTATGATACTTGGGCTGATGCTGTGATTTTGATTGCACCAGGCATTCACGCGAAAAAATTTGTCGGAGAAGCTGCAGCCGCGCCATCAACATTAGTGACGTTTAAGCAAGTGATCAGCGAGCGCACATTGACTCGTAATTTGTTTAGCACCGGACAAAACCCGCATGTCGATCCGGTCAAACCAGATTCGCCGGCAAAGGTTCCGCTATTTGCTGCGAACTTACTTGGATCTTCTATGATTTCGCAAAGCTGGAAGATTAATGCAAAAGTACAAGGCTTAGTATTTTTATCGGGCGTCGAAGACACTTATGTCGACCGTGATGCGACCGTTAAGACATTAGCGAAAAATGCACCACACTTTCATGTGGTGAGTTATGATGGTGCTTTACATGAGATTCAAAACGAAATTCCAGAAGTGGCTTTTGATATGTATCAAAAAACCACTCAGTTTTTAGATCAGATTACTTACTCAGAGAAGTAAGTCTTTTGAGAAAGCTTTTGCGGCTTCCAGATTCAGTTTTCTTTTTAGAAGGATTACGAACATCGCGACGAGCATGAACTTCAGTTGGAAGATCAGGCATAAAAATACGGTCGCGAGCCGCTTCATTGATGAATTGATATTCGCCAGTTTCAAGCGCACCTAGACGTAATTTACCAATAGCAACACGTTGTAATTTCATGACATCAAAGCCGATTTTTTTAAACATCTCGCGAACTTGATGATTTTTACCTTCAGTGATGACAATTTTGTACCAGTCATACTTGTCTGAAGTTTTAGTCGTTTTAGATTTTGTCATTTTCAATTTTTCGATGTGTTTGGCGCGCACGCGACCATCTGGAATTGAAACGCCTGATAAAAGTTTTGCGATCTTATCAGGAGCCGGTTGGCCGTTGACTTTAACATGGTAAGTTTTAGTCACTTCTTTTTTTGGATGCATAACTTCGTTGGCGAAATCACCATCGTTAGTCACTAATAATAAGCCTTCAGAATCCCAGTCAAGACGACCAATCGGAAATACACGACCCGGAACATCTGCCACATAGTCGGCTACTGTTGGGCGGTCTAATGGATCAAACATCGAAGTGATCACATTTTTTGGTTTATTAAACATGATGTAAAAAATTTGATTTTTAGAACGGAGTGGTTTTCCATCGACGATGATTTTATCTTGGTGCTCATCAACTTTAACGCCAAGCTCGTACACTTTTTTACCGTTAACGGTCACAAGACCTTCGGCAATAAGTTTATCAGCGCCCCGGCGTGAAGCTAATCCGCGTTCTGCTAATAGTTTATTTAATCTGATTTGGTTTTTTTGATTTGTCTGAATTGTTTCTGACATAGGAACTCTCTTTCTGCGCGTCTCCCGACGGGCAAAGTTACGTATCTCACGACAGGTAACAGTTAAGTTCTATTCAAGAGCTTTAAGCACTTTTGGCTTTAAATCTTTCCAATCTAAAAATTGGGTAAAGGTTAACTCTGAAAGAATGTCCCCACTTTTATTGATAAATATGACTGTTGGCAAGCCTTTGATTTTATACTTTTCAAGAATTTGTTTAACTTCAGGGATATCCTCGGTAGCGTCGATTTTAACGAGTTTGAATTGCTTAGATAGCTCGACAAATTCAGGATTCGTGTAAGTTTTTTCCTCTAGTTCGTGGCAGGCAGCACACCATTCGGCGAAAAAGTCTAAAATGACGGGCTGGTTGTCGGCCTTTGCCTGGGCAATCACCGCCTCAGAATAGGGAGTCCATTTGATTAATAACTCGGTCACATCCTCGGCTTTGTTATTAAAAACGGGGCTAACATATTCACGTTTAAAAATCGATAAAAGTGTCAGTGTCAGTGAAGCCACAAACACGATAATAAACAAACCCTGGCGATAAGGGTGTTTTCTTTGAAAGTGAAAAGCCCCTTGCCAGATCGAAATCGCTAAAAATGTTAAACCTAAAACCATGATCCAATATTCCATGGGGATAACAAATTTTAGATAATACAGCGCTACTAAAATCATTAATAAGCCTAAAGCGAATTTGATAAATTCCATCCACGGGCCAGAGCGTGGCAGTTTTTTTAACAACTGGCTTGAAGCACCGATGGCGATAAAAATTAAACCTAAGCCTAAAGCGTAAGTAAAAAGTAAGGTAAAACCTAACACCGCATTTTGCGTTGTTGATACAAAACTTAAAATTGAAACTAACACAGGGCCAACGCATGGACTTGCCACGATGCCTGCGACCATTCCCATAAAAAAGGCACCGACATAGCCATGGCTTTTGCCTGTGCCGAAACGGTTTCTGATAAACGCAGGCACTTGTAATTCAAAGGCACCCCACATACTGAGTGCCATTAAAACAAATAAGCCAACCATGGATAATACGACCCATTTATTAGCTAGGGCTTGGCCAAAGATCGCTCCGGTCAAAGCTGCTAGCACTCCTAATGAAGAGTACGTGACAGCGATTCCTAAAACATAAAATATCGAACGTAAGATATTTTGCATACGCGATTTTTCATGCGCCTCATTACCCAAAATTGAAAGAGTGATCGGAATCATCGGAAAAATACACGGCGTGAAACTTGTTAAGATACCTGCTAAGAACACTAATAAAAAAGTTAAGTAGAAATTTTTTGACAGTTGATTTTCAATTGTGCCGGCAGAAAACATTGTCATCGATGGTTTATCAGCGGCTTCTTTCATTTGTATAAAGTTCACATCGATCGTGATGTTTTGAGTTTTTGGTAAATAACAAACCTGATCGCTGCAAATTTGATATTTTAAATCAAAGCTCAGCTTTTCCATATTGCGGGTTACTTTTTCTGGAGACTCGATTTGCAATTCAATTTCGCCGTTTTCAAAAAGACCTTTGCGGTTTTTTTTCGTGTATTTATCAAAGAATTCAATTTCTGGTTTAAGCTTTAATTGCCCAACCTGAAAACTGTTTGGTTGCACATTTAAAATTTTAAATTGGTCCGCATAGGCATGAAAATTTTTAGGCAGCGTCATTGTAATGCGCGCTGACTTAATTTGACCTTCTTGTAATGTAAGCGGTTGAGTAATGACTTGAAATTGGGCGCGTCCGGCTAAAGATTCGTCAGCTTGCGCCGCGAATGGGATCCAGGAAAAAAACAAAACAAATGTGAAAATTGCCAAGATGTTGGTCATACTTACCCTTCGGAAGGTCATGGTCTTTAATTTACCACTAAACCTCACGAAAGACATTCGAAAAACCCAGACCTTCTTCCAGTTTCGCCAGGCGTGTATTAACTTTGGTCACCAGTGTACCGATTAAAGATTGTAGAAAAAGAGGTCTCAATGGGATTTGTAGGTATATTAGTCGTTTTCGCCATGGTATTTGGTGGATATGCGTTAGCAGGCGGTAGCTTCGGCGTCATCATTAGTTCTGCGCCTATTGAAATGATGATTATCGGTGGAGCAGCTTTAGGTGCTTACATCATTGGTAATCCGATGAAAGTTATCAAAGCGGGTTTCAAATTATCGATTGCGGCGATGACATCAAAAGGTCCACAGAAAAAAGACTACTTAGATTTGTTACAAATGTTATTCCAATTATTTCAAGTGTTTCGTAAAGAAGGCCCACAAGGGGTCGAGAAACATATCGAACAACCTGATCAAAGTGATATTTTTAAAGCGTATCCATCGGTGATGAAAAATCATCATGCGGTTCACTTTTTATGTGACACGATGAAAGTTATTTTATCTACAGATTTATCTCAGTACGACATCGATGACTTAATGGATAACGATTTAAAAGCCATTCATGCTGAAGAACATTTAGCGCAACATGCGGTGCAAATGGTGGCCGATGGATTCCCTGGTTTAGGGATCGTTGCTGCCGTTCTAGGTATCGTTAAAACCATGGGACATTTAACTGAAGGTAATGAAAAGATCGGTCAGTTAGTTGCCGGCGCTCTAGTAGGAACAATGTTAGGGGTTTTCGGTGCTTACGGTCTTATTGGTCCGACAGCTACGAAAATGGCTTCTGATATTGAAGCTGAAGGTCGTTTTTTAAATTGTATTAAGGCAGCAGTTGTTGCGCTTCAACGTGGATCGCCTCCGTTAGTGTGTGTTGAGTACGCCCGTCGTACGATCATGCCTGAAGAGCGTCCGACATTTGATGAATTAGATAAAGCGACAAAAGATATTAAAAAAGCAGCGGCTTAATCACACGGACGGAATTAGATTATGGCTAAGAAACAGCAAATCGTTATCAAAAAAATTATCGTACAGGGCGGCGGACACCATGGTGGATCATGGAAGGTTGCTCTTGCGGATTTCATGACCGCGATGATGGCGTTTTTCTTAGTTATGTGGTTAATGAGTCAATCAGATCAAACTAAAAAAGCGATCTCTGATTATTTTTCGACACCGTCTGTGATCGAATACAATTTTCAAAATTTCGGTGCAGAAATTACTTTAGAAAAATTGTTCTTAGATTTTGTAAATGAACCATTAAAAGCGATGCAAAGCTTTATGGAGCCTTCAACAAAAAGCCCGAATGTGTTAGACATGGGTTCAGAAAAAGTCGTAGCCGCTTACATGGCCGATAAAATGACTGATATCGCAAAGAATGTTGAAATTTCTCAAGATGGTTTTGATTTTGATATTCCAGATGTTTATTTATTCGAACGTGGTACATCGCAACCAAAGGTAAACTTTGTTGATGTCATGGATAAATTAACTGCGGTGACTGCGGGATTAAAAGATGCAGAAATTAAAATTACTTCAGCGCTTTTTATACAGCTAGTCGCAGATCAAACGGCTAAAACAGCTGATAAAGTAGCCTTAGAGCGTTTAGCGTTAATCACAAATAAAGTGAATGCTTCATTTGACGGTACGACAAACACTGTCATTGGTGCGACGAATATCAAAGATAAAAAAGGCGATTACGATCCAGATCGTTTGATGGGATTTGTTCGTATCAACATTCGTCAAAAAGAAAGCACCGATGGTAAAAAACGTCGTAAGCTAGAGACTTTATTTGGCGGAAAAAAACAAAGTCGTTTAGAACTTGTACCGCAAGATAAATCAAAAGCAAAACCTGCTAATGGCTTGGATCCTAATATTATTAATCCGGTTGATATCGAAGTGATGAAGCTAGATCAGGAATTTAATCCTGGCAGCGGCCTTAACGAGTAAATAATTAATACGTCAAAGACATTGCTAAAAAATAACCTAAACGTGAGCGGTTGCCAAACTGTGAAGTGTTAGTCGGTAAAGTCATGCCGGCTTCAAGTTTTCCATTTGGAAAAGCGTTGTAATAGGCTGTGCCGAACATATCGATGTAATTGCTATATCGCTGTGAATATTCCATCGTGTAGCCTGCGCCTAATTCTAGGCCGGTTTTTTCTGTGTACTTTTTATTGAACTTAACACGCGTGTAATAGGCCGACGAGGCTGTGCCTTCGTAATTGTTTTGCCACTCCAAAAGTCCAGTAAAGCGGCCGTAGTCTAACTTAAAACCATAGCGAATGCCGTTCAGTGACTGGGTTTTATAGTAATGATCATCGTGAACATAAAACACAAATTTAGAATTTGCCTGAAAATCGACATAAACTTCAGCCATGTACTTGATCCAAAGATTATCATCGTCATTTCCTAATTTTGAAATGTTAGAACCCCAAAAGCCAAATTTTAATTGGCTTCCAAGGTTAACTAAAAATGCGGCGTTCATGGCAAAACCACCATTACTCATCGAAAGACCGCGGTCGATAAAATTAGAAGTTAAACGTGCGTAACCTGAAACATCGTAGCTGGGTGTTGCTCCGCCAGAGTCTTTGCTGTCTTTTTTTTTGTCTTTGTCTCCTGGGCCCGCTGAATAAGTGGGTGCTGCTATCGCAAACTGAGCAGTCAGCGTGAAAACAAAAAACAGTAGTACCATATGGCGCAAAAGGATCATTTATTTATTGTCAGAACTATTGGACAAATAAGCAATCAAAGCTAGAATATACATACTAAAGTTGGAGTATATGAGTCTATTTAACGAAGTTTCCTTGTGGTCTGATTATCCGATTGTGGCATTTGACACTGAGACCAGTGGTCCATATGCACTGGAATCAGAAATTGTTGAGCTTGGAGCAGTTAAATGGCACCAGGGAAAGATCATCGGTCAGTTTCAAACTTTATTAAAGCCTTCAAAACCGATGACTCAAGATAATATAAATATTCATGGTATCACTAATGAGATGGTGGCTGATGCACCATTAATGAAAGATCAAATTGGATTGTTTCATGAGTTTATTCAGGATTCATTATTGATTGCTCATCATGCGCCGTTTGATTTGGGTTTTGTGGCTCCTGAATTCGAAAAAGCCAGTTTGGTTTTTCCGAATAATGTTCATTTTTGTTCAAGTTTAATTTCGCGGGCCTTGCTGCATACAACGAATCACAAATTACAAACTTTGGTAAAAGAATTAAATTTGGTCGGCGGTGATGCTCATCGCGCCTATGATGATGCCTATGCCTGTCTACAGGTGTTTTTTAAAGCTGCAGAAAAATTAGATTTTGCCTCACTTGAAAAGTTAAAATCGGTGCAGGCAAAAAAACTAGCTTGGGCTGACTATTCGCTATTTAGCAAAACCACTGAAAAAATTAAATCTATAGTTGATGCCATTCAAAAACAAAAAACCATTCAGATTGTTTATGAAGGCGGCCAAAGTAAAAATAAATTGCGCCCGATCACACCAAAAGGAATTGTAAGAAATCCTGATGGTGATTATGTGCATGCAATTTGCGGTTTAGATAACGAGCGTAAACGCTTTTATTTGTCTAAGATTTCAGATATCGAATTGGTTTAGTCGTCTTTTTTAATTTCAATAATACGGGCTTTAATTTTTTCAGCCAATATTTCAAGATGACGAAAGTCATCGCCGGCGCGAAGCTGTAAAGCCTTTTTCTCTTCTTCTAAGCCTTTGCCCTCAAGGGCGGCACTTAAAAAACGTTCAAAAGCATACACAGGGCCAGCGATGCGGTGAGAGATAAATTTTGCGACGGCAAAGAGCGAAATTGAAAAGGCCAAAACCATTATACCAAATGAGACTAAAAAGGCTTTTGTGTATTCAGCATGATCATCATAAACACCCAGTTCTTTGAGTGCCAGTTTGAAATAAGTGTATGAAAAAACCATACAGATTAATGAAATTAACACACCTGAAGTAATAAAAATAAAAGCGTATTTTAACTGAAACTTCTTATTGATCCAGAATTTATTTCTGTAATCTTGGTCTGGCCATAACTCTTTACCATCTTTAAATAACGAAAAAATTAATAAACCGTAACCAACCCATTGAATCATATCAGCAAGATTCCAGATCGGAGTATGAAAAGTACCGAATTGCAGACTGATAAAATCAACAACGAAACCATAGTAAGTGCGGTCTAAGACATTACCTAAAATTCCGCCGACTAATAAGGATAGGCCAAGTCTTAAGCGAAGAACTTTAACAGGCACTAAAAACTGCAAAAACGCATATAAGCTTAAAATAAAAAAGCCACTCGTCGATAGTGTAACTACGCGAAGAAATGCAGGTAATTTAGAAAATAGGCCAAGCATAGCGCCATCATTTTGAACCAGAATCAAATGCAGTGGGCCGATCCAGCGCTCGGGTTGTTCCCACGCCCAGTTTTTCGAGGCTTGGTCGACAATTATTGCCAAAAACAGTGTTGCAACGACCAAAAGCCAATCTTTAGTTTTCATATTCTTATTTTGCCGATACAGTTGATAAAATGAACTACATATTGCGATTATTAATTTTACTCAACTATTGTCTAGCGATCCTAGGATCGACTTGTCTAGCGTCTCAGGCTTTCGCGCAATCACTTCAGTCAGAAGTTAAAGAAATTCTAATCAAAAACAAGATTAACCCAGATCATGTTGGTTTAGTAATTTCTTTAAAAGATCAAAACGTCTACGAGAACAATCCTAAGAAATTATATATTCCAGCATCGATTTCAAAATTGTTAACGGCTTACTCGGTGTTAAAAAATATTGATCTCACTCAAAAATTTAAAACTGAGCTTCACTTTGATGGTAAAAACTTATATCTAAAAGGCGGCGGCGACCCAAGCTTTGTCTCTGAAAATCTTTGGTATTTAGTTAATGAATTCACTCGGCAAAAAATCGGCGTAATCAATGGTGATATCATCGTGGATGATTATTATTTTGATGATGTGCGTTTTGATAGCTCACGTGAATCAGTACGTGTCGATCGTTCTTATGATGCCCCAGTGGGTGCTATGAGTTTTAACTGGAATTCTATAAATATTTTTGTAAAACCCGGCGAAATAACAGATGGAAAGGCGCAGGTCGTGCTTGATCCGCAAAATTTGTATTTCACTTTGGTTAATAAGACGACGACCCGGGCAAAAAAACTTTCGCGAGAATTAATCATCGATGTGAATCAAAAATCTCGCACGGTCACTGTCTCAGGTGATGTGTTAAAAGGCGGAATTGAAAAAGCCTACTATAAAAACGTGGCTGATCCAGAAATGTGGGCCGGCGAAAATCTAAAGGCCTTTTTAGCTCAAAGAAATATCGAAGTTAAAGGTAAAATTAAGCACGGCAAAACCCCCAGCAGCGCTGAAAAACTGGTGACTTTCGAAAGCAAAAGTTTATCGATGATTCTTGCTGATATGAATAAATTTTCGAATAACTATGTCGCCGAGATGTTAACGAAAAATCTGGCCGCATTATCTGGCGAAACACCAGCCACTTTATCAACTGGTGTTAAAGTTATCCAAAAAAACCTAAAAGAATTAGGCTTAGCCAAAGATGATTTTACGATGTTAAATCCCTCAGGCTTAACTCGTGATAATAAATTGTCGGCGCAAAGTATGAATGTCGTATTAAAAGCCATGCAAAATGATTTTCGCTACTTTCCGACCTTGTTAGATTCACTGCCAATTTCAGCGATTGATGGCACTTTAAAAAAGCGCATGAAAAATACTCCAGCCGCAGGATTTGTGCGCGCAAAAACCGGATATTTAGACGGCGTTGTCACTTTAGCCGGCTATGCTGGACATAAGGATGGCGACATATACCGCTTCGCGTTTCTATACAATGGTCCACAAGATGAGGCCCGCGTGCGTGAAGCTTTTGATCAAATATTGATTTCGCTATTAAAATAGATAGGTGAGATATTTATTATTTATTATAGCGTGTCTAATTGGATTAAGTGCTCAGGCTTTGGTGACTCCTTGGAGTTCATCTTTACCAAAAAAATCTAAATTTAAAGCCAATGCAGATTTGCGCGGTCGCGTAGATTTTTGGAAAAAAATCTATTCAGATGTTTCAGAAAATGCGGGCTTATTTCACGATCCGGATTTTCCTGAATTTACTTTTGGTGAAATCAGCTGGGAACACATTCAAAATGATAAACGTTTAACGGCCTCTGAAAAAAAGAAAAAGATTAACGCTTTAATTCAGTATGAGCGCATTCGCTTGGCAGCTAAGCATAAAATTAAAGATTTAAAACGTTTACGCTTACAAACTGGTTTAAAAGAACGTATGCAAAAAGCGTTATTTTTATCAGGTCAATATTTACCGATGATGGAAGAAGTTTTTCGCAAAAAAAATCTTCCAATCGAATTATCACGCCTGCCGTTTGTTGAAAGTTCATTTAATGTGAATGCTCAGTCTAAAGTGGGTGCGAGTGGCTTGTGGCAGATTATGCCATTCGTGGCGCGACCTGAGGGCTATATCAAACGTTATTATGATAAGCGAAATCATCCGTATTATGCGACATTATTAGCTGCAGACATGCTAGGTGATAACTATCGCGCCTTAAAAAAATGGCCACTGGCAATTTCAGCTTACAATCATGGTTTGGGCGGAATCAAAAAAATGGTGCGCGTAAGCCAGTCAAATTATTTGCCAGATTTAATCGATTCTGAAGACAGAACAAAAAGTTGGGGATTCGCCTCTGAAAATTTTTACGCCTGCTTTTTAGCCACATTAGAAGTCGAAAGAGAAGCCAAGTCTTTATTTGGTGATGATATTTTAAAAGCTCAACCGATGGCGATGAATCGTGTGGTCACGAAAAAAGCGACTCCTAAAAAAGAAGCTTTAAAATATTTCGATGGCAGTCTTGTCAAGATGAAGAAATACAACCCGCATTTAAATATGTCTGCTTTTAAAAAGACGAAAATGATTCCATCAGGTGTGCCCTTAATTTTGCCGAAAAAAGCCAGCACCAAGTTTTTTAAAACAGCTGGCCGATAAAATTAAAGCAATGTTCCACAGTTTGATTTTAAATAGCGTCCTTTTTCAGGAAAACGAAAAAGTTTCGCCATTCTTTCGCAGGTCGCTTTTTTCATGTTTGCTTCAAATTGTGAGTAGCAGTTAAATAAAGCAGCGTCATGGTTTTCTGCATCGGTGAATAAACGTGCTTTGCCGACACAAGAATTTAAATTCGGAAATTCTGAAATATGATAAAAACAGTAAGAACGCACATTTTCTTTAATGTAGTTTGATTTAATGGCCTTAGCCTGATCAAAGCAGCTTGCAAGAGTCATATGTTTTGATGTTTTGCCTAAACACGCCTGAATCTCGTTAGGTTGATCATCTAGACACTTTTCTAACGAAGTGATGCTAGTAAACCCTGTCGTTAATAACATGACTGTGGTCAGGATAACGGTTGATAGGGCGGTCTTAATATTACGGTGATTCATTACGTCCAACATACTTTTGGATTTTGCATGAAACGTTCCATGTTGAAACAGCATTAGTTGCTTATGGGCGTTTTAACCATAGTACGGCTTTAGACAGTGGCCAAGAATTGTCAGTCATAGTGTTAAATCTTTACGTCAGATCAAATATATTAGATTTCGCTGTGAATGTGCCTGTTTTTTGAGTATTACAGAGGCATGAACACAGTTACTAGAAGCCTTTTGGGGTTATTCACCATTTCAATTTTTATGATCTCGTTCGCTGAAGCGAAAGGGGAAAAAGCCGCGCCCTCATTGCTGGCCAGAACTTCTTCCGAGGCATTTCAGAACTTTGAAAAAGACGGTCTCAATAATTCGCAAGTCGCTTTGGATTATTTATTTTTAAAACTTGAGAAAAAACAAAACTTTCAACTTTTAACAGATGCAGAGCTAGAAACATTACAGTTTAACGTGTTAACGCAAAAAGTCCTGTCTTTCGTTAACCGTTCGAATTTAGCATTTACACTTCCGATCAATTATAAATTGCGTAAACAAATGCAATTCGAATTTTATGGTTTAAGTCAGGCGATTAAAAAAGCTAATGAATTAAACTTAACGGTGCAATCAGAGCACTTTGATAAACTGCATGACATGTTAATGGGGCAAAGCTCTAGCCTTTTCTATGCGTCGGCTAAAGATAAGAAAAAAACGGATTTATTTTTAACAGCTTATTATTTGCATGAACTTGAATATCCCATGGATATGACAGCTCGCCATTTAGAGGCCTTAAAGAAAACCTCTAAATGGAATTTCAATACAAAGGTGTACGCTTCTAAAATTGCCCGTTTATCATTACAGGGTGGCGTGCAGCTAAATAACAAATTAACTTCGAAACAAACTGATATCTTGTATGAAGCAAGTTTACTTACGTCTCTAGATGACAAAGCTAAACAGAACATTCAAAAAATGTATTTAAAACAACTTACGATGATTGGTGACCAAGAAAGAATTAAAGAAGTTAAGCGTGAGCTGGCTTCAAATATTTTATGGCAAGAAACCAGAAATGTATTTTTTCATCCGTTAGATATTTTTAAGTATATCCAATTTTGCGTAGGTTATATTTTTATCGCTTGGCCGTTAGAAGTGATTTTAATCGTGGTTTCGATTTTGATTTTTGGTTTTCAGGCTTCTTCGGTGTTAACCGACGAGGAGAAAAGTAAAAAGTCTTTCTGGAAAAAAGTATGGCTGGTATTTCAGAAGGCGTATCTTGGAAGTAACGTGCCATTTTTTACTAAGCTTGCGGCATCGTTAATTTTATTCGGAGTAGGTCTCTACTTCAATTCTGCGAAGAATTTCGTAGAGACCATGATTACAAATCTTTAGGGGCTATGAGGCCCCTGGTTGTTATGGATTCGGTGTTGGGCTAATAGGCCCAATACTTACAGCAATCGTGCGGTATGGGTTATCCGCGTAGTCTAATAAGTATAAACAAGGCTCAACATTCTTATTAAATACCGGTTGGATCACGCCGGCTCCCGGATAGAAACCACCACCACCGAAGCCTCCTGAATTTGCAGAAGGATCTAATTCAAATGTGAACGAAAAAATTTTGTGTTCGCCGTAAGCCCAATCTGTTGTATCACCGCTAGCGATATAAAGATCAGAAGCTTGTTGTGGTGCGTACTTGTTCCATTCGGCCATTTTTTTGGCCATAGTTTCATGAACTTTTAAATCATTGCCCGTTTCGATGCTGTCATATTTGTGACCCCATGGATAAAGAATCAACTGCGAATACGTATGAAACGAAAGTAAGATTGAAATATTCGTGTGAGCTTCAACGTAATTTTTAATATTCAGAGTTTCTGGCTCAGAGAATGGTTTTGTTCCCATATACGTGTCGTTATTCGGATTCGTTGAAGAACCGCCAGTGCCCCATTTAAAACTATAATTACGATTTAAATCTGTACCGAAAGTTCCGTTAGCATTCTTTGAACGGTTTTTTCTCCACATTTTGTAGCTGCCATCCTGAATGTCGTATTCGGCGCCATCAGGATTTACCATAGGAACAATATGGATATCACGGTTGTTCATTAAGCCAACAATACGCTCGTTGCCAGCTTTATATTGATTCACTAAATACTGCGCTAACATCAATGGCATTTCCATTGATAAATGTTCGCGGGCATGATGTCCGCCCATGTAAATCACCGCTGGTTTTTCTGAAGCGTGCGATTGATCAGCACCTAAGCGCAGAACCCATGTTTCACGGCCTTCAGTCGATTTGCCGATTGAAGCCATTGTAACTAATGTCGGATTTTCGTTAGCTAGCTTAGTTAGCTCAGCCGTCATTTCAGCGTAGTTATGAAAAGCTGAATCTTTTTGCGGAAAATCTTTTCCACCAAAACGTGCTTCATCGGCTAAGTTTGAATAAGAAATTAACCAACCTAGTTTTTGAATTTTCTTTAAATCATCGTCGTTACCAAAAGCTACGACATAATCGTCTTTCGCATTTTCGATACCTACGATGTTAGCAATGACCGAGCGTTCGAATTTATCTTTAGCGCGGATTTTCATCCAGTAACGTTGGTTTGAAGTTGATTGCGCGAATTGCACAACAGAAACTGCGATTAAAATCACAGCGGCTAACAACGCCGATTTTTTGATGTTGAACTTGACTGACATTATGATCCCTTCCGTGGGTGATAATAGTTAGTTTGTTTATAAACTTAACTATTACGGTAGCACGAAAGTCCAGCCTGTCTAGTAAACTTTAGTTTGATTGGTTAGAAAAAAGAATATGCGTCAGTTTATCTTGAAGTTCTTCACGCTTTAAAAACGTGACGCCAACACCTAGACCTTTGGCCCAGATGACCTCACAGTCCACAACGTGAACTCGATTTAAACTGCGTAAATTAATTGTGACGCGAGCAATGTCGCCTTTTTTCACTATGAAATTTGGGCTTAATACCTCAAAAAAGGCGCCAGAAGCAGAAAGGTTACCCATCTTAGTAAAGATTTTTCCACCCTTACCATAGATTTCTATATGAGCTAATTCTTGTGTGACAAAGCGGCGGGCTACTTGTTGATTTGTGTTTTGATTATTCATAACTGCTCCCAATGACCGAATACGTATATAGTTTAAATCGGTTTTTCTAAGAGCAATATTAAATTTTTTTTATTGTAACAATCGTCAATTATTTCGACGTTTTTGCCCAGATTTCATAAGCTAGACCAGGATGAACCTCTGACATTTGGCGATTTCGCAAAGAAAAGCCCTCACTAAAGTTAGCAGGATAAAACGTATCGCCATCAAACTGGCCTGGGATGCGCGTCACATAGAGCAGGTCGCATTGAAGCCGAGTTTGCATATAAATTTCAGCCCCACCGACAACCATGACTTCTTCGGGGTATTCGCCAATTTTAGTTTTAGCAAATTCGATGGCTTCAGCAATGGTCTGCACAAAGTGAACATTCGGAAATTTAGATTTTAAAGGCGTGCGTGAAATCACAATGTGAAATCTTTTAGGTAAGGGTTTACCCAATGAATCGTAAGTTTTACGACCCATGATCATGATTTTACCCAAGGTTTGAGTCTTAAAGTATTTTAAATCTTCAGGAAAGTGCCACAAAAGTTTATTGTCTTTACCAATGGCAAAGTTTTCTGATGTGGCAACGATTTGCGATAAGATCATTAAATAGCAACCTCGCCCTTAATTGCAGGGTGTGGATCATAACCTACGATTTCAATGTCTTCGTATTTAAAATCAAAAATGCTTTTTACATTGGGATTTAATTTTAATTTCGGAAGTGGTCTGCATTCGCGCGACAATTGTAATTTCACTTGGTCTAAGTGATTTGAATAAATGTGGGCATCACCCAGCGTATGAATAAATTCACCCACTTCAAGATTACAAACCTGAGCCACCATATGAACTAAAAGCGCATAACTTGCAATATTGAACGGAACACCTAAAAAGATATCCGCACTTCGCTGGTAAAGTTGGCAAGAAAGTTTTCCGTCGGCCACATAAAATTGAAAAAATGCATGGCAAGGTGGTAAAGCCATTTTGTTAATATCAGCAGGGTTGAAAGCCACAACTAACAAACGGCGAGAATCTGGATTTTTTTTAATTTCTTCAATCACATTGCTGAATTGATCAATCGTTGTTCCATCAGCGCCTTCCCATGAACGCCATTGTTTACCGTACACGGGGCCTAGATCGCCATTTTCATCAGCCCATTCATCCCAGATAGAAACTTTATTGTCTTTTAAATATTTGATATTTGTTTCGCCTTTGATGAACCATAAAAGTTCATGAAAGATCGAACGCGTATGAAGTTTTTTAGTGGTTAAAAGAGGAAAACCTTTTTGCAGATCGAAACGCATTTGATAACCAAACACGCTGATCGTGCCTGTGCCTGTGCGGTCTGATTTTACTGTGCCTTCAGTTAAGACGTGACGTAGAAGATCGTGGTATTGTTTCATCGGGATAACCTCTCTCTATGAAATTATCCGTGAAAACTAGCGCTGCTGTCGAGAAGACCGCAACGCACTATTAAAAAAAATTACTTATTTTTTTTATCTTTCTTTTTAAGCTTTTTCGCACGGACTGCGGCTTTGCTGACCGCTGCCGTTTGTTCAGTCGTAGGTTTTACGATTGTGCCTTTAATATCTTCAACTTTTTCCTTAACCTCTTGGTTAGGTTGTTGAGGAGTCGTCGCCACTGGCGGATCAACAGCTAAAGCTGATACAGAAAATGCTAAAACAAGAGCTGATATAAATAATTTCATAAGACTTCTCCTATTGAAAGTTTTGAACTTGAGCAATGTAGGGAAGATTACGGTAGTAACCTTGGTAGTCTAAACCGTAACCTACAACGAATTCATTCGTGATTTGGAAACCAACGTAATCCAGTTTACATGGAACTTTTAACGCTTCAGGTTTTTCTAATAAAGTGACGGTAGTCACAGAAGCCGGGTTACGTGATTCGATAGATTTTTTTAAGTAGTTCATAGTTAGACCCGTATCTACGATGTCTTCAACTAAAATCACATGAACACCTTCGATCGGGCTAGAAAGATCTAAAGTAACTTTCACTTCGCCAGAAGAAGTCGTTCCGCCGTGGTAGCTTGATACGCCGAAAAATTCACACGTGATGTCAGTGTTAATTTGACGAATTAAATCAGAGTAAAATAAAAATGAACCTTTTAGAACACAAACTGCGACAACTTTTTGGCCCTTAAATTTCGCCGTTAATTGTTCGCCGATTTGTTTTACTTTCTCTTGGATTTTTTCTTCAGAGATATAAGATTTCAGATTTAAGCTCTTTGGATTCATGCGCCAGTCCTTACACAAAAGAATTATTTAATAACTCACCAAGGCCACCGGCCCCAGGAATAATGTATTGCTTTTCATTCAACCCTTTTTCTTGGTCCCAGTAAAGGCCTAAAGGTGATTTTAAGACGTGCGCCGGAGATAAGCCGCGGTCTACGCGCAGAGCAAAAACCTGCAATGGGGCTTTAATAGATTGAATTCTTTTTAAGTACTCAGGAGTCACAATCAAGTGCAGGGCGATATAGCCTTTAGCGGGACCTTGTACTTCATTTCGGTAGTACTCAATAGCCGTTTCGATAGTGCCGCCGGTCGCTCCCATCGGATCCGGAAATAACACATAACTGTTTTCAATACTCCCGCCGATTTTAAAGCTGCCTAGGTTCGTTCCTGTCACGGTTTGACTTGAATCAGTACTGCGGGCCGCAAAGATATGATCTTGTCTTACATTTTCAGCATTTAAGAACCAGTGTAGATATTCATAGCAAATATGACTTGGGTAAGTGCCGGCACGGGCTAAATTTACAGTGACGGCTTTTGTGTTAAAAGCCAATGTTTCGGCCGTTAGAGTTTCACCCATGCGGGTTTTTACTTCGGCCGTAGTTTTTGGAAATAATGTATTGGCCGTATGAACAATTAAACCATTGTAGATCAATTGCACTAAACGATTAATTTGCGGCTGCGCGGTTTTGACTTGGCAAAGTTCAGTCAATAAAGTTTGTAAAAACGGGTCATCGATTAAATGAAAATTTGGGCCATAGTGATGTTCTTGCATGTAAATTAATTACTGCAGTTCAACGATGATGGCAAAAGTTGTTTTTTGATTGCGGTAGTCAGACGATTTAAGAATTCTAAACGGCGACATATTCGCTAAATCGTTTTCGAATTCAAAATAGGTTAATAAAGGGTGCCCGGCGATATATAAACGTTCACCTTTGCGCAAAGTGAATTCCAGCGGAATTTGCAAACTGTCGTTAGGATGAATTTTGTTCAGTTGCAAGCGTATTGAATAGGTATTTTCATTGATTGCAACAAGAGTCATGCTGATATTGAAGCCGCGGTTAGCTGTGCCGTAGTTTTTTCTGGCGATTTGGTTAAGTTCAAGCAGCATGCTATCTGCAGGTGGTTTTTGAGCTGGCGAATCAGCAGAGGCCGGTTCAATAAAAATTTTAATTTCACTATCTTGAATGATTGAATTCGCTGCGAAAGCTTTTTGCATCACAGAATTGATGTAATCATTATCAGATTCGGTCATTTGTATGGCGACTGAAACATTTTGTGTTGCCGAGACAGGAATTAATCCTTGTGTTGTCGGCGAAGCTGTTGCCGCAGCAGTAGCTGCAGTCGCGGTGGTCTCTGCTTCGCCTGTTCGGGCGGCCCAAGTGTTGGCAGCTGCTGGGGGAGCTTCAAAATCTGCAGCGTCTTCTGCTATTCCAGCTTCAGTGTTTTGTGCCGTCGATGTTGGTTGCGTGTTCGGAATCACCGAAGCAAAGCGATTAATCCGTTGAATCCACTGTTGCGGTCGATCAGTGCGGATTACAAACCACGTTACGCCAACGCCTAAAATAATTACCATGATGAATTGAAACAACCCGCTTTTTGCTAATTTAGTTAAGATAGGTTCTTCTTTGGGTTTAAACGCAAGCATATCCACACCGCAACTGGCGCAGTATTGATCTTGGGGTTGTCTAAAATGGCAGCGTGGACATTCTACAAGCACGCCATAGTTTAATGTATTCTGTCTTGACCGACAAATAAGCGAATTTTACACTCAGGCCCAAAGTCTGGGTAAAGGGGTTATTTTGCACCATCATGTGCCGGTTTTAGCAGAAGAAGTGATTGCGGCGTTCGATTCATTGAAATCGAAGAAGGATCTATCGTATTTTGATGGCACGTTTGGGCGTGGTGGACATTACAAATTATTAAAAGATAACTATAATATTTCAAAAGCCGTTGCCACCGATCAGGATTTGCAAGCCATCGCCTTTGCTAAAGAAAATTTTCCAGAAGTTATAATTCATCATACTAATTTCAATACCTTCGCAGAAACTAACACCGAAAAATTCGACATGATGTTAGCCGATCTTGGAGTAAGTTCGCCGCAACTTGATCAGGCCGATCGCGGATTTAGTTTTAATAAAGATGGTCCGCTAGATATGCGCATGAATCAAAATCAAAACATGACAGCCGCGCGAATCATAAATGAATTCACTGAAGATGATTTATTTAAACTTTTTCGGGAGTTCGGTGAAATTCAGAATCCCGCACGCGTGATTAGGGCTATCGTCGAGGATAGAAAAACAACGCCTTTCACAACTACGATGCAACTATCTGGATTGATTGAAAGAGTTGATGGCTGGCATAAGAAGGGCTTCAATCCTGCCACTCAATATTTCATGGCCCTAAGACTAGTGGTGAATCAGGAATTACATGTTGTTGAAGAAGGCATTAAGCAATTGATGCTGCAGTTAACTGACGGCGGTCGCTTAGCCGTAATTTCTTTTCACTCACTTGAAGATCGCATAATTAAAAATTTATTTAAGGACTCAGATCTAGGTTTTTCTGTGAATAAAAAAGTCATTGTTCCCTCTGAAGAAGAGTGCAAAACTAATCCTAGGGCGCGGAGCGCCAAATTGCGGATCTTTCAAAGAGGTCCACAACCGGAGAAGCCGGACAAGTTTGCGTTACGCAGAATGCAGCGCGAACAGAACGACAACTAGACTGGTTAATTGCGATTGCTTCGCAATTCCATTACAGCAGAGGTCAAGGATGAGCTCAGAGCATGTAAGGCAGTTAAAGCCTTTTTTAAGTGTATTTTTTGTTATTGCTACGTTATTCACAGTCGTGTTTTTAAAAATGGAAGAACGCCGTATGTCTTACGTCGTTTTAAAAAACACCCGCGAATTCAAAAAAAATAAAGAAATGAAAAAGCAAAAAGAAATTCAACTAGCGAAGTTGACGCGCCCGCAGTTAGTTGAAAATACCGCAAAACAAAGGCTTACGCTAAAACGCGCCACCCAAGCCCAGATCATTCATTTAAATCCATCAGTATCACTAAGCTATTTGAATAAAGAGGGGCGTCCTTGAAATCGAAAATAATCACTCTGTTTATTTTTATCTGCGTTCTTTGGTCGGCGTTAATATTTCGTGCGGCCTATTTACAGTTTGTTCCACACGAAAAATTAAATGCCCTTCAAGAAAAACAATTTCAAACAGTAGTTTCGCTTCCATCTCGCCGCGGCAGTATTGTTGATCGCAATGGTAAAGATTTAGCGATGTCGTCACCGACGTATTCAATTTACGCTGATCCTAAAATTATTGAAGACCGTAAAGCCACAGCAAAATTATTAGCTAAAGTTTTAAAAGAAAATTCAAATGTAGTTTACGCAAAAATTAAAGATAAATCTAAACGTTTTGTCTGGATTGAAAGATTAGTTTCAGTTTCACAAGTTGAAGAAATTAAAACTTTTAAGATTCGCGGGTTAGGTTTTGTTGAAGAGTGGAAACGTGTTTATCCAAATGATCAGTTGTTGGCGACGACGTTAGGTTTTGTTGGTAAAGAAGGTCAGGGCTTAGAAGGCCTAGAACTTTTTTATGACGAACAATTAAAAGGCGAAAGCAAAAAAGTTTCTATGCGTAAAGATGCGCGTGGCCGCCCGTTAATTCAAGACGGAATGCTATTTACAGAAACTCCGCAAGGTAAAGAAATTAAATTAACGATTGATTCTGATTTACAGTACTTTGTTGAAACAGAATTAAAACAGGCGTTAATCAAACATGATGCCGAAGGTGCTTACGCTGTAGTGCTCGATGCAAAAACTTCTGCAATTCGTGCTATTGCAAGTCTTCCGTCATTTGATTCAAACAATCCGGCGAAAGCAACACCAGGATTACGCCGTAATCGTTCAGTGACTGACACGTACGAGCCAGGATCAACTCTTAAAACTTTTGTCATTGCACAAGCTCTAGAAGAAAAAGTTTATCAGGCGAATTCTAAAATCTGGTGCGAAAATGGGGCATTTAGAATTGGTAAACGTGTTATCCGCGAGGCTGAAGCGAATCACTCGCAGGGATTAATTTCAGTGAGCGAAGTTTTGGCGTACTCTTCAAATATTGGAACCAGTAAAATCGCTTTAAAATTAGGTGATGAAAAACTTCGTCAAGGTTTAATGAAATTCGGTTTCGGTCAAAAAGCCGGAACAGATCTTCCAGGTGAAGCTAAAGGAATTATCTTAGGGCTTCCGTGGCGCGATCACTTATTAGCCAACGTTTCTTTCGGCCAAGGCATGACCGCATCACCATTACAAATGGCCAATGCTTATGCGGCTATTGCCAATGGCGGAGTGTTAAATGCGCCTCATATCGTTGAATCAATCACTGATTTAGAGACGAACAAAACAACAACGACAGAAACAAAACAAATTCGCCGTGTAATTTCAGAAGAAACCGCTCAGCAGATGCGCTTAATGTTAGCCAGCGTAACTTCAGGAAGAGGTTCTGGAGTTTCTGCGCGCGTTGAAGGTTATATCGTAGGTGGTAAAACTGGAACTGCACAGAAGGTGAAATCAGAAGGTCGCGGTTATATTAAAGGCGGCTATATCGGAAGTTTTACTGGATTTATTCCGGCAAATGACCCGCAATATGTGATTTATGTAGCTTTGGATTACCCGAAAAAAGGTTACTATGGCTCACAAGTTGCTGGTCCACTTTTTTCTAGTATCGCATCATATGCCGTTCGCCGCGAAGGTGTTGCTCCTGAAGTCTTAGGCGAGAAAAATATTTCGTCGGTTCCTGTAGCACAAAGCGAAAAGACTGAAAAAGAAGTAGAACAATTTGCGTATGCAGACTTAAATAATACGACAGCAACCCTTACGACAGTTCCTGATTTTAAAGACTTGTCAATTCGCGAGGTTTTGAAAAGAACCGCTAATCAAAATATCAAACTTAAAATGATTGGCCGCGGAAGAGTCGAACAAACTCAGCCTGCCGCAGGTGAAGCTTTTGGTGATGATCGCACAATGACTCTAATACTTAAGGAGTAACAGATGAAAATTATCCTAGCTAGCTTATTGGCTTTTTCTTGTTCATTCGCAATGGCCGATACAATGCCAGCACTTATTAAAGTCGGAAGTTTTTCTGAAAAAAACATCGATCCTAATATCATGAATATCAATTTGCAAATCTGGGCAAAGGCGGCAACGGCTTCGCAAGCGCAAGAGATGTCTAATAAACATGTAAAACGTATTAAAGAATTAATCGAAAAATTCAAAGTTAAAAAAGAAGATGTGCAAACTGATTATTACAGCGTAACTCCTGAATATGCTTACGAACACAAAACGGGGATCAGCCGTATTCAAGGTTACAGTGCGATGCACTCGATGACGGTTACATTTAAAAATTTAGATCTGGCTGGACAATTTATTGATCAAGCAGCTCGTGGTGATAAAAACGATAAAGAAAAATCTGGCGTAACTATTGGCAACATCGGTTGGGATTCAGATAAAAAAGGCGAAGCCGAAGCAGAATGTATTACTAAGGCGGTAAAACAGGCTCGTGGCCGTGCAGATGATCTGGCAAAAGCAGCCGGTGTTAAAATCAAAGGCGTATACATGATTACGAATCAACAGGTTTACGCAAACTATGAATCAGCACCGATGGCTGGTGCTTCCCGTGCAAGTAAAATGGAGATGGCTGCAGATGTTGCAAGCCCTACAGAACTTAGCCCGGGTAAAATTAAAATCCGCGCTGATGTCAGCATCGATTATTTAATTCAGAATTAACTCCGCTAGGCGGAGTGGGATGAGTTGTCGCCATAGACAATCTTTTGCAAACGGCGCACAGCTAAATCGGTTTGATTTACTTCGTGAGTTGCAATATCTGCTGTTTGCGAACATTCGGTAGCGCTTTTTGAGCTGACAGCTGCGCTAGCGTCGACTTTTTGCATGGCTGTATCGATTTCGCGAATTCCTATAGATTGTTCCTGTGCAGCTTCACTGATTTGACGTGTAAGGCCTGCAATGTGTTCAACTGTCGAAGACAGCTGTTCAAAAAGTGATACGCAGCTATTAGCAATTCGCTGCCCATTTACTGTTTTCTCGGCGCTTTGGCTGGTCATGTTTTTAACCGAAGATAAAGTCTGTGTAATGATTTCAGAAACCCGAGAATCACTTTGCTGTAAAATGCTTTCGATTTCGCGCGCTGCATTTCCGCTGGAAACAGCAAGGTTTGAAACTTCTTCGGCGACGACAGCAAAACCTTTTCCGGCCTCACCGGCACGAGCCGCTTCAACGCTGGCATTGAATGATAAAAGTTTAGTCTGAAAAACGATGTCATTGATTGCAGCTGTTTTTAATTTAATATCGTTCATGAGTATCACAATTTCGTTCAGGCCTTCGGTGTTTTCTTGGATCTGCTTTGTCAAATCAGTATTCGATTCTTTAATCGTCTCAAAAGCTCCCAGCATGTCTCGTAAGGCGTTTTTGCCGTCTAGTGACAGCTGTAAACCGGTTTCGACTAATTTAGTATTTTGTGATGCATTGTCAGAAGTTCTTGCGATCATTGATGTAATTTCAGATGTGGCGGCAACAGTTTGCGCAATGGCGGTAGCTTGTTCGTGTGATGCGGCACTCAGATTATTGCTAGATTCACGTAAGCGCTCAGACTGGTCTTTTACAGATTGCGAACTGTTCATCAAATTCGTTGAAATGTCGACCAGATCCACGGTAATTTTTTTCGCTAAATACCACGCTAGGAATAATCCGCCAAAAACCAACGCCACACATAAAGTCATAGTGAATAGCTTTGATTTTTGCTGAACGGCTAGGGCTTCTTTGCTCCACAGTTCGCCTAGCGCCACGATAATATCATCTAATTCTAATAATGTTTTTTGATGAGTGTCGACTTTGCTATTCAAATCATTAATAACTTCAGTCGGTAGTCGTTTGGTTTTGTCTTTATCTAAATCAGCCAATAAGGTGCGGGCAATAGTCGCAACTTCATTCCAGTGCTTTTCTGTACGGTCATAAGTTGCCTTTTCGTCGCTTGTGCTAAAGCCACGGCTTGCATACTCTTTTGCAATTTCTTCGTACCGAGTGACAGCTTTATTTAAGCTAGCAATATTTTTATTGCGGTTTTTCTCATCCATGCCATCTAAATTTAAAACTAAAATTTCGGTATGGGTTTGACGACCACGATTTCTTAATCCAGATAGATCGCCCAATTTAGGAACAATTTGTGAAATTAATAAATTATACTTTTCTGCGATGGTGTTGAATCCATAAATAGTAGCTGTAGAGCTGATTCCAATCCCGAATACTAAAACTAAAAAAGTTAATAACAGTCTGTGTTTTAACGACATAATTCCCTCGATGATGACAATGTTTCGGAATTAGCTGTGTTGAAATTTAGTCGAAAGAATGGTCGCTTGAAAATCTGGACTCAATTATGAAGACATTGTTAAATGTTTATATAATTAACTACTGGCGCTGGAATAAAAGCGCATGCAAAACTTCCAGTACCAATTCATAAAAGTTAAAAGTAAAATGGGCATGACAAGTGCCCAGGCGATAAACCCTAACTGTATAGGTTCTAATAAGAATCTTGTAGGAATCGACGCCACCATCGCAAATGGCAACACGAACAATAGAACATACCGTAAAAACCCTTTGTAAATTGCATCAGGGCGTAAACCTAAACGAAAAATACTATACCAAACATACTGTAAAAAATCGGCGCGCGAAAAAATAATCGCTGTCGAATTTAAAGCTAAACGACCAACAAAGATCACACTTAATCCTGAAGGGATTAATAAAAATAACCAAAATAGGCGATACCAACTAAAATCAGGAATCGCCTGCAGGGCCCAGATTAAGCCTGCACCGGTAAATACTAAACATGGTAAATGCGAAATCGAAACCTTTTGCGAACTGATCATAAACATCGAATTCACAGGTTTAGTTAACAATAAATCCAGATTTCCTTTTCTGACCTCATCGTTAAATTTAGAAAAATTTGGATCCCATAAAATCATGTAAATTGAATCGACAAACAACGCTAAAAATACGAACACCCGCATTTGCTCCAGAGTCCAATCGCCAATGATGTTCGTGTGACGATAAATAACTTCATATAATAAAAGCTGAGTGCCGTACCAAATACATTCCCCAGCGACTAATAAAAGAAAGTTTAAACGAAACTCGAGATCGGCCACTAAGCTTGCTTTAAAAAAGGCACGGTATAAACCTAAATATTTTAATAGGTTTTGCATCATTAGGCACCGGTCCCGGTGTAAGATTGTAAACCTTTACGCCAAAGAATAGCTCCAACGATGACCGCTACGACTATTGAAATCGTTACCGAGATAAAGCTTTGCAAAACTAAATCAGAACCTGCACGGCCTGTGATGTAAGCCACCGGAGTATAAACACCGGCAGGAAAAGGCGACCATAATAAAATTTTAGCAATCGCTGGCGGCATTAAATCAATAGGCACAAGTTCTCCGGCCAGCAGCCACAGTGTTAAGTTTTTTACTAAAGTCAGAGAACGAACGCGGGTCATATAAAAAGCAAAAGTTGAAATTACAAAACTCAACGTGTGCACTAAAAATAAATAATAGAAAACTAATCCAATCGCCATCGGCAGGCGTGAATAATGAACCGGTAAATCGAAAAATAAAGATACGGCAAGGGGGGCAATCATTGAAATCAACGTGGTCGTTACTTTGTAACCCATTAATTGTGACAGGTAATATTCATAAAAACTAATTGGACGGGTAAGAATCACATTAATTGAACCGCTGGCGACCTCTTCGACCATCATCGATTCGTACATCCAGCTGACGGCAATGCGGCCTAAAAATGGCGCCCATACGCCATACGCTAAATAATTATCACGGCCAAATCCACCGATTTGAACGGCGTTGGCGGTTTCAAAAATGGCAAACCACATTAATAGTTCAATCCCTACCGTAATTAACGGTTGGACGAACGCATCAATGAAAAAATTGAAGCGATATTCTAAATTTGAAACGATAGCAAGCTCGCTAAATGCGAGATTCCTTCGCCAAAAAGCGATGAATAACTTCTTCAAAATCAACCTCTTCGATTTTTAGATTAACAACTTCGCCAGACTTTACCACTTCGTTCAGTTTTTCTGATAGTTCTGAGTCCTGAAAAATCAGCTCACGTTCCTGCAGGTCATTTTTATAACGATAAATTAGTTTTTTACTGGTCTCTGTGGTTTGCGAAAAGCGCTTCACAGTGCCGTCATAAACCATTTCACCTTTAGAAATTAATAATAAACGATCAGCAAGCTGGGCAATATCATCCATATAGTGAGATGTTAAAATCACTACTGGCTTATAATCTCGAACATACGACGCTAAAAAATCCCGAATCGCACTTTGGGCGACGATATCTAAACCAATGGTTGGTTCATCTAAGAATAAAACTCTTGGATTGTGCAGTAATGAACCGATGATTTCCATTTTCATACGTTCACCAAGGCTGAGGCGGCGTAACTGGGTATCAAGTACATGCTGGCAAGAAAGCATATCGGCTAAATCGCTGACGCGTTTTTTTGCGGTATCAACATCGATGTCATAAATTTTTGTTAATAACGAATAACTATCACGTGCAGAAATATCCCACCACAATTGATTTTTTTGTCCGAGTAACAAACTCATTTGACGTAAAAATTCAGTTTCACGCTTCCACGGTTCAAAACCTAAAACTTTCACCGAACCTTGTGTTGGATAAATAAGGCCTGATAAGATTTTTAATAAAGTTGTTTTGCCGGCACCGTTAGAGCCAACAAGACCAACGATTTGACCGCCTTCGATTTCAAGGCTTACGTTTTTTAAAGCGGGCTTTGAGGTGTATTCGCGGTTCCAAAATCCCTTAATTGAATTTAAGACACCTTCTTTTTTTTGGTAGGTTTTATATTCGCGCCCTAAATTTTGCGTTTCGATAACAAAGCTCATATTAATCCGTTAATGTATTGGCTAACGCCACTTAAAACTTTTGGTGGAATTTCATGGCCACCAGAAAAGCTGACAAATTGAGTTTCTAAACCTTTTTGTTTGCAAAGGTTTAATAATTTTTGCGTGCCTTTAGCGGGCAGTACTTGATCATTTTCGCCGTGAGATAAAAAGATTTTAGCCCCTTTACGGTTTTCTAATTTCTGTGTCCACTCAGTCTGACGAATTAAACTTCCAGACATGCTAACTAAGCCCAATGGAGTTTCAGGTGCTTGTAAATAAATTTCAGTTGCCAACATTGCACCTTGAGAAAACCCACCCAAAATAATTTTATTCCAAGGAATTTTTAGATCCGTAATCATTTTCATAATCGCTGGTACCAGGGCGTCCAGTGGTTCGGGAGTATAATCACTCCAGTCACTTGGAAGCGAACTTAAAGTTAATGGCCACCAAGCGCGACCTGTCCAGCCAGGACCAATCGGAACTTCAAATACACCATTTGGAAAACGGTAATTTACTGCACTTTTTAAATGAATATAATCTTTTAAACTTTCAAGATCGTGGGCATCAGCGCCAAAGCCATGAAAGAAGATTATCCACGGACAGTCCGCAGCGTCAGTCGGGTGGTCAAAATACTGTATACGTTTGAAGTTCATAAGAAAGTATCCTATGCTTTTTGCAATGAAACTGCAGCAGTTATTATCGATCGATACAGCACAGAATGTTAGAACAGATCTAGAGCAAATCATGCAAACTGAAGTGAGCGGCCTTTATTTTGATGCTCGTCAAGTTCAACAAGGCTCTGTTTTCGTAGCTATTAAGGGTAATCAAACCGATGGCCACCAATATATTGGCGATGCGATAAAAGCTGGCGCGATTGCCGTCGTTGTTGAAGATGAAACTTTCGTGCCTAAGGATTATAACGGGTATGTATACCCCGTGCCAGACACGCGTCAGATGCTGGATTTGCTGGCAGCAAGATTTTATGATTACCCCTCGCAAAAACTTTTTTGTTTCGGTGTGACAGGTACAAACGGAAAAACCTCAATCACTTATCTTCTTGAACATATTTTAAATGCTAAAAATAAAATCACCGGTGTGATCGGTACAGTCAATCACAGGGTCGGACATAAAACTTGGGAAAACCAAGGCACAACGCCAGATCCCGTTACCTTGCAAAGTCGTCTGCATGATTTTGTTAAAGAAGGTGCAGTGGCTGCAGCTTTAGAAGTGACATCGCATGCCCTGGACCAGCGCCGCGCTGACAGCGTGCATTTTAACACGGTGATCTTTACGAATTTAACTCATGATCATTTAGATTATCACAAAGATATGAAGCATTATTTTGAATCAAAACAAAAGTTGTTCACTGATTTAATGTGGTCTTCGTTAAAACGCCCGTTATTTGCCGTGATTAATATCGATGATGAATACGGCAGAAAATTAAAACTAGCAGAACCTGTATTAGGTTGGACGTACGGGCAACAAGAATCTGATTTTCAATTTAAAATTTTAAAAATGAATTTTGCCGAAACTGAATTTGAATTAAAGACACCACTAGAAAGTTTAACGGTGAAAGTGCCGCTGACTGGTGTTCACACGATATACAATGTTGTTGCAAGCCTTGCTGCTGGGCTTACAAGTGGAATTACCTTAGAGCAAGGTATTAAAGCATTAATGGATTTTCAAGGTATTCCAGGCCGTTTACAAAAAGTGGTGCATGCTTCGGATAAAATAGTTTTTATTGATTATGCTCATACACCGGATGCGCTTGAAAATTCGTTAAAATCTTTATTAAAAGTAAAAACTGACGCCAAACTTTCAAACCAAATCATCACGGTATTTGGTTGTGGTGGTGATCGCGATAAAACAAAACGTCCAAAGATGGCTGAGATCGCTGCGCGTTTAAGTGATTACGTGTTTTTAACTTCAGATAATCCGCGCAACGAAGACCCAAATGCAATTTTAGCAGACGCAGAACTGGGTTTTTCCCCAGGTTTTAAAAACTACACTAAAGAAGTTGATCGTGAAATCGCGATTCAGCAAGCGATCAACATGGCAAAAACTGGCGATGTGGTTCTGATCGCTGGCAAGGGTCACGAAGACTATCAAATCATCGGTACGACAAAAACTCATTTCAGTGATTACGAAAAAGCTGAGAAATATTTAGGATAATTATGGCGCCAACATGGACTCTTGAGCAAATTGCTCAATGGACAAACGGAAAAATTCTATCAATGCATCAGACATCTTTTTCGGAAGTGGGTACCGATACCCGTAAAGATATGACGAAGCAGGTGTTCGTTGCTCTTAAGGGTGATAATTACGATGCTCACGATTATCTGGATAAAGCTGTTGAAAAAGGCGCAGGATTACTTTTAGTTCACCGTTTAGATGCAAAATTTGAAAATCTAAAAGACAAAGTCAGTATCATTCTGGTTGATGACACCCTTAAAGGGTTGCAAAATTTCAGTCACGGTTACCGCGGCACTTTGACGGCTAAAATTATTGGTATCACCGGCTCGAACGGTAAAACCACAACTAAAGAATTTACCGCAGCTATTTTAAATCAATTTAAAAAAACTCATTTTAATCAAGGAAGTTTTAATAACCATTGGGGCGTGCCTTTGACATTATTACAAATTCCTACAGATGCAGCTTTTGCTATTGTTGAAATGGGAATGAATCACGCCGGCGAAATCAGAGAGCTGGTGAAGATCGCAGACCCAGATGTGGTAGTTTGTACAATGGTCGGACGTGCCCACATGGAGTACTTTGGCACTCAGAAAAAAATCGCTGAAGCTAAAGCTGAAATTTACATGGATTCGCGTGAAGGCGCCATTCGTGTATTTAACCAAGATCAAGATTTAACTTTTGATATGATGTACCCGATTGCCAAGAAATATCCGGCAAGTCGTATGTTAAGTTTTTCTGAATTAAATAAAGATGCGGATGTGTTTTTTAAAATTGATGAAATTTCAGCAAGTGGTTTAAAAATTTCGGGCAATATCGCAGCCAACTGGGGATCAGCAACAGTTCCTATTTTTGGTAAACACAATTTAACAAATTTATTAGCTGCAGCCAATTTAGCTTTCGCTGTGGGAATGCCTGCAGAAAAAATCTGGCAGGCTTTGCCGGCGTGTAAATCGACTTGGGGCAGAAATCAATTTGTTGAATCAGCTATCGGCGTGAAAATCTTATTTGATGGTTACAACGCCAATCCTGATAGCATGAAAGCCCTTTTAGAAAATATGTTACTTCTAAAAACCGAAGGGCAAAAAATCGGCGTCTTCGGGCAAATGAAAGAACTTGGTGCAGAAGCTCCAGAAATGCATCGCGAGCTGGCGATTGCAGCTTCGATGAGCGGATATGATTTTATTTATTTCATCGGTGAAAACTTTCAGGATTTTGAAGCCGGTCTAAAACACACTGATTTTAAAAACTATAAAGTGGATGCGGATTTAACTGAATCTATGGGCCAACATTTTGTGACCCACATTCGCTCAGGTGATTTGATCACCATCAAAGGCTCGCGTGGTGCTAAAACTGAACGCTTTGTTGAGTTGTGTGATCCAATTAACTGGGAAAAGAAGTAATCTAGACTAATCCTTAGTCTTAAAGACAAAACGGTTATTTATTTTCGTAAACAAAAACGCCGATCCGAATGGGATAAAACCATGGAGTCGGCTCATGTCACAATCAAGAAGAGATTTTCTTAAACAAACAGGAATTATTTCGGCAGGGTTATTAGTGCTGCCAGTCGCGGGACAAGCGCAAGCTGATTTGTTTGCCGCTTCTGCAAGTGGAGCTTTTGCAATTCATCAGGGTTTAACCTTAGAAGATCTAACTTACATTAGCGTGCTTAGGCAAATCGCTGACGAAATCAGTTTTGAAGTTGTGGATAGTCGCAACCGCCTGCAAAAGTTTTTACATTTAAGTGAACACCGCATGGAAGGTTCGAATTTACAGCTAGACAAATTAAAGGTGATCAACCTGCGTTTAGGCGAGAACTATCGTTTTCGCATTTTAGACAGTAAAAAACGGGTGATTGATGAACGTTTTTTTAAAGCCTTAGATACGAATAAAAAAATGCCTAAAATCGTTGTCGCCAGTTGCATGAATGAGTTTTTTAAATCGGCATGTGTTAAAATGTGGACCTCTTTGAAAGAAGCTAATCCAGATGTGGTCTTTTTAATCGGAGACACTTGTTATGCTGATCTAAAAAATGATGGCACTCCACTGGGTTACTGGCAGCGCTACACTAAGGTCAGAAATAGCATCGGTATTTTTCGTCATAGAAATTTAACACCGATTTTAGCTGCATGGGATGATCATGATTATGCTGAAGATGATGCTGATGGGTCTTTTCTGCAAAAACAATTTACACTCGAGCTATTTTCTACATTCTGGCTGCATCCTGAAGAAAGAAACTATCACCGCGGCTTAGGGGTATCGCAAGATATTACTTTGTTCGGACAAAAATTTTATTTAACAGATTGCCGTTACTACCGCAGTGACGATTCGCATTTTGGCGACGAACAAGAAGAAAAACTTATTGCTGATTTACAAAAAGACACAAAACCAATTTGGTTAATGAATGGCAGCCAGTTTTTTGGCGGCTATTTAAAAGAAGATGCTTTCGAATATAAACAGCCCAAAAATTTTAAAGAGTTTTGCAAAAAGTTAAAATCTGTGGATGCGCCCGTGTGTTTTGTATCCGGAGACATTCATTATTCTGAAATAATGGAAATTGATCCAGAAGTTTTAGGATATAAAACTTTTGAAATTACATCGAGTTCGATTCACAGCTTAACGTTTCTACAGTTGCATAATTTCAAAAAAAATCCTCGCCGCATAAAAAAATGCGCCACAAGTAAACATAACTTTAATGTGATCACTATTGATAACAGCAGTGATCAATTTAAATTCAATGTGTCTTGTCAGGGCGACGAAAGAAAACCGTATTATCAGAAATCTTTAGAAATCGTACGTTAACAATTAGTAGACCTTGCTTAAATCACAAGAGTATTTTCCAGGTGCGTAGTTAAACATACGTGTCTGGCGCAACTCTTTAAAGTGCGAATCAGAATTCGAAGCCGAAGCATAAGGAAAGATCGCAATCCCGCCCCGCGGAGTAAATTCACCAATCACTTCGACGTATTTTGGTTTCAATAATTTAGCCAAATCATTGCAAATTGTTTGAATGCAATCTTCATGAAAATCACCATGATTGCGAAAGCTAAAAAGATAAAGTTTCAAAGATTTGCTTTCGACCATTTTTTTATCGGCGATATAATTAATAAAAACTTTGGCAAAATCAGGCTGGCCAGTTTTAGGACACAAAGAAGTAAACTCTGTGCATACAAAAGTAGTCCATGCGACATCTTTGGGGTTTTTATTATCAAAAGCTTCTAGAAGTTTCGGCGAATATTCAAAATTGTACTGAGTGTTGTTTTCGCCCAGTTTAAAATTTTTCAGTTCGGCAGTCGTTCTTCCAGATTTATTTTTTTTCATGTGCTCTACATAGCTGATTTTATGACTAAATGCTAATGATTTCCTCAGTTGGGTGGTTTCTTCAGGATCTTTAGAAATTTTGAAAACATTAGTATTTTCAAATAGTTATAAACTTTTTCTTGCTATTGATTCCGAAGGTGTGCTAGTTATGTAAAAATGTTTTATCAATGGTTATATTCACTTGCAGAGCAGCATTCAATTTTCAACGTTTTTCGTTACATCACAGTTAGAACTTTTATCTCGTTATTCACGGGATTTTTCTTGTGCCTAATCTGGGGCCCTTACTTCATTGAAAGTTTAAAGAAAAAACATTTCGGTCAATCTATCCGCGATGACGGTCCACAAACGCACAAGAAAAAAGCTGGTACACCAACAATGGGTGGCTGGTTAATTTTATTAAGTTCATTGGTGTCGCTAGTGTTATGGATCGATGTTTTTAATCCGCTCGTAATTGCAACAGTTGTAATCACTTGGGGTTTTGGACTTATCGGTTATGCCGATGACTATTTAAAAGTTTCTAAGAAAAACACCAAAGGTTTGTCAGGTAAGCTTCGTTTAGCCGGAGAATTTTTAATTTCTGGAATCGCGATCTTCATATTAATTAAATATTACAATTTCAACACGGCCTTGTCGTTACCCTTTGTTAAAAATATCTCTGTTGATCTGGGCTATTTCTATGTCGTATTCGGAGCCCTAGTGATTACTGGTACTGCCAACGCGGTAAATTTAACTGACGGCTTAGACGGTTTAGCTATCGTGCCTGTGATTATTTCAGCTACTACGTTGGCGATTTTTGCTTATGTTTCAGGGCATGCTTCGATCGCTAATTACTTACAAATCCCACACATCACGGGTGCTGGTGAATTGGCTCCACTAGCTGCGGCAATGGTGGCCGGAAGCTTAGGCTTTTTATGGTTTAACTCTTACCCGGCACAAGTATTTATGGGCGATGTCGGAAGCTTAAGCTTGGGTGGTTTTTTAGGAACCATGGCTGTGATTACAAAAAATGAACTTTTGATGGTTGTTTTAGGCGGAGTATTTGTGGTTGAGGCCTTATCGGTGATCACGCAAGTAGCTTCATTCAAATTAACTGGAAAAAGAGTTTTTAAAATGGCTCCGCTACATCACCATTATGAACTTGGTGGTTTAACAGAGACTAAGATTATTGTGCGTTTTTGGATTATTTCAATTTTATTAGCAGCGCTAAGTTTAGCGACGCTAAAATTAAGATAGGATTACGATATGTGGACAGAACTTTCAGAACTTAAAGATAAAAAAATTCTTGTTGTAGGTCTTGGTAAAACAGGTGTGTCTTTAGCTAAGTTTTTAACTAAATACGAAGCCAATGTGACAATCACTGATCATAAATCTAAGCCTGAATTATCAGCGCAATTAGACCAGCTTGAGGGTTATACCAACATCAAGTTTGAATTAGGATCACACTCGCCAAAAACATTCTTATCGCAAGATTTAGTAATTTTATCTCCTGGTGTGGCATCGCATTTAAAAATCTTTGAATACGCACGTCAACAGGGCGTGAAAATCACTGGTGAATTCGAATTCGCGGTGGGATTCATCAAAGAGCCAGTCGCTGCTGTTACCGGAACAAACGGTAAAACTACAATCGCTCGTTTAGCTGAAGCCATGCTTAAAGAAAGCGGCATCGAAGTTTGGGTCGGTGGTTCAAACGAAAACCCAATTACCAATTACTTATTAGAAGAGAAAAAGGCTAAACTAGTTATCGCTGAAGTTTCAGGTTTTATGCTTGAGCATTGCGTAAATTTTAATCCAGCAAACGTTGTATTTTGTAACTTAGCTGAAAATCACTTAGATCGTTATCGTTCGATGGAAGAATACGTTAATGCAAAACGTAAAGTATTTAAAAACACCAACCAAGCTACGACTTCGATTTTAAATGCAGATGATAACGCAGTTGTTGAATTAGCCCGTGATCCTTCGGTTCAGCGTGGCCGCATTTTTTACTTCTCTAGAAAACCCGCTTTAGAACCACAAATCATGAATATCGGTGGGGCAGTTAATATCGGTGACGAAATTAAAGTGCGTACTGGTCCAGATATCGAATCTTTCAGCGTTAAAGGCATTAAAATGAAAGGTAAACATTCGGTTGAAAACGTAATGGCTGCCTTACTTTTAGCCCGTGAATACGGCGCAACACATGATCCGATTCAACGTGCGATCGATAATTTCGCAGGTCTTAAACACCGTTTAGAGTACGTTCGCAAAGTGGGCGGAGTTTTATTCTACAACGACTCAAAAGCCACTAACGTGCATGCTGTATTACGTTCATTAGACTGTTTTGATGAAAACGTAATTTTGATTGCTGGCGGTAAAGACACTAATCTTAACTACGAACCTTTACGTAATATGATCAAACGTAAGGTGAAATGTTTAATTCTAGTGGGTGAGGCCAAAGAGCGCATCAACCGTGATTTAGGTGATTTTACTGAAACTTACCTGATCGGGACGTTTGAAGAGGCGGTTTTGATCGCTTACCAAAAATCTCGTATCGCTGACATCGTTCTACTTTCTCCGGCCTGCTCAAGCTTTGATATGTTTGACAGTTACGAAGAGAGAGGCGACTATTTTAAAGAGATCGTCAAAAAATTCAGATAAGTTAACTTCGGTTTGCTCCGTCTGGATGAATAATCTTTCGACGGAGTAGACTTTGAAAAACATCAAGCTTCAGACAAAATTTTTATCTTCTAGTCTTTTTCTATCTATCTTTGCGCTTTTGGGCGTGGGATTAGTTCAGGTTTACAGTTCAAGTTACATTTTCGCGATCGAATCTTACGGCGATGG
>JAKFBS010000002.1:0-952036 GCA_036677065.1 Bdellovibrio sp.
TGTTCAGTCGTTGCAATTGAATAGGCGCGAAGGGCAGCCTTCATCGGTTGGCCAGCTTCATCAGTTTGGGGCACATGTAACATGACAAATTGACCAGCTCTGAACTTAAATTCAGGGTGGCTAATGACTTGTAAATCCAATTCGCGGATTTGTTTGGTGTGATCAGTGATTTTATTGATTTTGTAATTATAAATAATACGGCTCATAGCCCGTATATTCGTTATTAGAGCCTAAATTGTCAAAGTAAACCTAAATAATTTTCAACTGCGGGCTTAGCCCTTGAATGAGCAAATCCCTCGGCGGTAAAACCCTAGCAGATGTTTAAAAAACCACTTCTTTTAAGTTTAGCATTTGTGATCTTTGGCCTTGGCTGTACGCCAAGCTCGAATACATCTAATATCGGTGAGGCCGTTTATACGCCTAAAAAAGAAGACCTGATTCAAGCAAAGCCTGCAGCTCCAGCAACCCGTACATTGCTTTATAAAAATGATCCCACTGTAAGCTATTGCGAATCGTCGCTTGATGGCACGCAGAACTACAGTGGCTACCGTGATACAAAGCTTTACCCATCAGCCTCAGTCTCTAAAGTGTTTTTAACGGCCTTTGCGTTAAGTAAGCTTGGAACAGATTATAAATTTATCCATGAATGGCGTGTGCGTAAGAATGCCAATGGAACTTATGATGCCTATTTAAATTCAAACTTTGATCCGGTTTTTAATATCGAAAAAGTTCTTTATACGATGTCGCACTTAAAACGTTATGGTGTAACTCAAATCAGAAACCTATATATCGCCAAATCAACGCGTGTATATTTATCAGTGTTAAATAACCCGCATATCGAACTTGATTCTGTGCCTGTCAGTCTGAATCAATCTATTGATAACCTGAAATTAATCTTTAATTCGAATAATTGGGGTTCACAAACCGAGCTAGCCCGTAAAAATGTTGCTGAGCACTTTGAACTTCAGGGTAAAAGCATTGATTTGCCATCTTCATATTCAGTGCAAAACGTAGTTCTGGATAACAATGGCCAAGCGGCAGCTAGTTTTGCCAATGCAACGGCTATAAACGTTCAATCAACGTCGTTATTTCGCTATTTAAAAGAGATTAATTTAAATTCAAATAACTACATGTCGGATGCTTTATTTGCCTTATTGGGCGGAGAAGCGGGCTTTCGCCAATTTCAAAAAGACAAACTGGGCTTAGGCTTAGACTCTTTAATTATGAAAACAGGATCTGGGCTTCCGGTCGAAATCAATGGTGACCGTGTTGATAACAAAGCCTCTTGTTTTTCGATTTTAAAAGTTATGCATTTTGTGAAGCTGATCGCCGATCAAGCTAATTTAGATTTAGGTTATATCTTGTTAACAGCGGGTCTAGATCGCGGCACCTACGAGACTGATTTAGTGATTAACAAATCAGTGGTGTTAAAGACAGGCCGTTTGTATGATGTTCCCACGTTAAATTTAGCAGGTATTGTGTCGACACAAAAAGGCCTGATGGTGTTTGGATTCTTGGGTCATGATTTTTCGAACGAAGATGAAAAAGACATGATTGATAAACGCGATCATCTTTTACAAGACCTTTTAAACTTCTATAAAGAAAAACCGATGTTTAAAACTCTGTCTCAAAATGATATTTTCTTTCTTTAATTAATTCTCACACTGAAACACTAAGTTGGCCCCTCGTTAGCTTTATATAAAGTTATCGAGGTGAACCATGAATTTTAAAATTCAAACTGCATTAGCCGTGTTTTTAATCGCAACAACTACTTTTGCACACGAAGGTATTGTTCGTATCCCACTAAAAACATTCATGAAACCAGCCGGAAACTTAGTATCACAAAATGGTAAGAAGCTAAGTTATGCAGATGTGGCAAAATTAAATGACTCACACGTCGACTTGTCTAAGCTTCAGCCAGTTGAAGACAAATACTGGCAGAATAAAAAATACTCGGCAATTGATACACAAGTTCATGCTGAGATGCCTCAAGCTGAGACGGGCGTTACGATTGACTCTTATTTAGGAGCGAATCGCGAATTAGGTTTTTACACTATTATAGTAAAGCCATCGAGCGGTAAATCAGAGCGTTACGGTTTAACCTTAGGCCTACAAGTTCATGCCTCTTTATTAAAGTCTGCCTTATTACGTAAATTAGGTTACTTTCAACATTCGCCAAAACATTACGACAAGATCAAATTAAACTTCGCCAACAAAGAAGAAAAAGAATTATTCGTTAAACGTGCGTTCTGTGAACAAGGACCGGATGCAGTTTCTATCGACTGTTTATCTATCGCTCCGTTTAAGACAGACACAGACAAACGTGAATTTTTATCTGAAGCGGGTGCTACATCTTTATATGTACACGGTGCTTATTTAGAAAAAATGGACAGCGAAATTCCAAGTTTATTTGACGGTTTAACTCCGGCCAATGTGGATTCAATCCCTTACTTTGCGACGGATCGCCAATTTCGTGCGCTTTTAGTTCCGTTTGTTATCGGTGATGTTCAAGAATCATTAGGCCGTGTAGCCCCAGAATCAGTTTTAGTTCGTGATGGTTATGCTTATATTAACTTCGCATTCAGTGATTATTTTTCTCAAACAAGTGGCGATGATGTGAAGTGGATGTTACGTCGTGTGGCTTTATTAACAGATAAAGACTGGGATGAAATCGTCGAAGCCGGCCATTATCCGAAAAGCTTAAATCAGTTAGCAAAAGCTGCGATTATGTCTAGAGCTAAAAACATGATGCACTGGTTTTTTGACCACGAAGGCAAAGACATGATGCAGGCTCGTATCCCTGATTTTAAATACACATCAGCTGACGGTTTAGTTGTTGATGGTCGTATTACACAAGAATACATTCCAGGCGAACCACACCGTTTTACTCACGGTGAGCGTCAGTCACCTTTCGAGCGCGGTGATTTCTTAAGATACATGGTGATCAAATCACAATCTTCAGTCATTGGCTTAGCTATCAATAAACTTTCTGAAAAATTAAAATTAGAACAAAAAGAAATTACATCTACCAAAATGAATGGTTATAGAATTCGTCCAGATGGCAAGCTTGCGCCAGTAGGTTATGCTGATGGCCGCCAATTCGGTATTAACTTTGGTGCTTCTCGTATCGTGACTACAGGAACATATTACGGTTCACAAGCAGCAGTTCAATTAGTGGATAACGTTAGAATGAGTGCAGGTCTTGGAGTATTTCGTATGATCGAAGACTTCAGCGGTATCAGCACTATGCTTGGTGGTAACGTAAGTTATAACCGTGATTTCACCCACGTTGTACCGTTACAAACGATGAAAGAAACTAAAGAGATCGACTGGAAAGATATTTATGTTCCTTCGCGTTTACATAAAATTGCATCTCCTTTAAAAGACGGTAAACTTGCTGAGTTTTTTCAAAACTTTAAAAATGGTGAGGTATTCACAATCACTGAATCTATTGGTGCTGGTGGATCAGTTGGTTACATGTATGCTTTAGATGCTTTAATCGGTTTTACTGCGCAAACAGTTCCAAGTATTGGTTTATCTGGCGGAGCAAATGCTGTTTTATTACGTCAAACTCAAATCACTAAAACAGAAGCTGGCTTTCAAGTGTTTATTCGTAACCAAAACACAAAAGCATTTCAGGTAACGTTTGATGTGAATTATTTCATTAACTTGTTAAAAGTAAAAAATGAATCAACATTTACTGATCTTCACACAGATGCCTATATCTTAAATGCAAACACTGACTTCATCACACAAGTAGATGCCGCGATTGAAGAAGTTAAAAAAGAAGCTTTAGATAACAAAGAAGATCCTGTTGTAGCTGTTGAAGCCTACTTTGCTGACAATGAAGAGTTGGCTAAACGTTATAAATCGCAAAAAGGCTTTGCTGATAAAATGTCTGGTGCATTACGTGCCCTTATTTTTCAATCAAGCACTGATCAATTAGAGACAAACTTCAGAAAACAAGTTTTTCAGATTGATCATGATCTTAATACCAAAGAATTAAAAACTAAATTCTTGTGGTGGAGAAAGTCAAAACTTACAGAAGAACATTTATTAAAAATCTATAAACCAGAAGTAACAGCTGTTGATTCAGGTGAAGTCGAAAATAAACCTATCGAAGTTGTGACTTACCGTAAAGGTAAACTTACGGGTAAAGACGTGTTAGGTTTTGGCTTAAACGTTGTTGATTACGGTATTAAAAAATTAAGTCCAGAATATGCGCCGATGTTATCGCAAGATGCGCAAAACCCATCACAAATGCCTTTTGGTAAAGCGCAATGGCATATCGTGCGTACCGATACTGAATTAACTAAGCGTCAGGGTTCTTTACCAACAGTTGCAGTCCTGCAAAACGTGTGGGGTGGTTGGTCATTAAAGAAAAAAGATCTTGATAAAATTCTTGCAGCCTTACGTGCGAAATTCAACACGTCAGAATTTGCAGGTACTGAATTCCAAACAAAAGAATTAATTCCTGATGCGCGTTTTCAACAAGTTAAAAAGATCGATTTCTTTCGTATTACAGAAAATCTATCTTTGCTGCCGACAGCTATTGATAAAATCAAAGCTATGTTAATTACTCCGGATATTACCGGAATTAAATTAGATAAGGCCAGCTTCATTACTAGGCTTTTTAAAAAGGTTAATGAAGATGGAACTTCGAAAAGTGCCCGTGCTGAAGATAAAGCCATATTCAAAAACTTAATGACAGTGATCGGCGGCGGCAATGAATCTGCAGGTTATGCTCATTACATGGAGCAATGTAAAGCTAAAAAAGAAGACGCTGTCTACGCTGGCAATGGCAAGGGTGGTGGTCATGGGCCCACAAATACAACAGCCTGGTTAAAAGGATCTAAGTATGAATGTTTAGAAGACTGGGTTGATGATATCATTATGTTAGCGCGTGAATACGTGCGAAGCGATGCGCGTGAACAAAACCGTCTTATGACCGAGCTAATCTATGTTTTAGAAGAAAACATTCCATTACCGGTGTTATTAAAAGTATTAGGTAAAGAAAATTACTTATATTTCGTAGAAATCACGGGTTTCAGAAAAGGTGACGAAAATGCTGATGAGGCGTTCTCGGTATCTAACGTATTAGGTGAGCCTGCGAAAAAACATCCTTACTCTAATGGTTTAATCAGTATCTTTGCAGAAAAAACAAAAATTATTCCTATTGAACTAGATCGTTCTCAAGGGAGCTTCCAATGATTAATTTAAAGAAGTTATCACTACTTGGTCTATTGATTCCAGTCATCGCCATGGCCGGAACTGAAAAAGAATATAAAGCGATCATTGCAAAATCATGGGCGCTTAAAAATACCGGAGTAAGTCAGTTATTTGACTTAGACCCATTGCAAACTTACCGCTTGCAAGCTAAAGCCGGTGAAGATTTACATTTACTTCCGCCAGTGGCGTCTCCGGTCGCTTTGAAAAAAATCAAAGTTGCTGTTCTTGATACCGGAGTAGATGTAACTCACCCATTTTTAAAAAACCGTATCGCCCGTAACGAAAAAGAGTGTGCGAACTACGATAAATTTGAATCTTGCTTAGCCACTGAATCTGAGACGGTGAAGTCTTGCACTGATAAATATTTAATTTCAGATGAAGATGGTAACGGCTATCCAGCAGACTGCGTTGGCTGGAGTATTTTTGGTGATCCAACTTCAACTAATATTATCGGTACTCCTGATGTCGCTGATACAATCGGTCACGGAACTCACGTGGCAGGTCTTGTGGCATCAGTTTCTGATAATGTAGAAATTATTCCGGTGCAGGTTATTGCTGATGCGCCAAATGAACCAGTTAAACCTTTCAGTATTGATTTAGAACCAAACGAAGACGGTCGCGGTGGATTAAATCCAAACGGCGCTTTTGAAAATGCAGAACGCACAGCGCGCGGAATAATTTATGCGATGAATGCTGGTGCGCAAATCATTACAATGTCTATCGGCTGGCCTGAAATGAATGACACTGAGTTATTAAAAATGGCGGTTAAAGAAGCCCAGAGCCGCGGAATTATCGTCTTAGCAGCTGCTGGAAATGATTCAACTCAAAGCCTATTACGTCCGTGCCAATACGCTGGTGTAATCTGTGTTGGAGCTTCTCGTCCAGACGGGGCGATGGCGCATTTTTCTAACTATGGTTACGGTGTTGATATCGCAGCTCCGGGTACTGGTTTAGTTTCAACGATTCCAATGACTCACAGATCAATCCGTTTACCTGGATTTATCGGTGTCGACATTTTAAATGGTACTTCGCAAGCAACTCCACTTGTTGCTGGTGTTATCGCTGATATGTTAGCTCGCGGAATTCCGGCTGAAGAAATTTACCCACGTCTTATTTTAGGCGCGCGTAAAGCAAGCCCAGAATTACCAGTGTTAGTTGGACCAGTTCAAACTAAAGGAACTCCCGCTTTACCGAGTAAGTCTTATGATCGTTACACTTTGGCAGGACTTATTGATGCTAAAGGTGCTGTGAATGTTAAAGCTAAGACTTTAATTTTAAGTGCGAATAAAGACATTCAAGTGATCGAGTGGAACAGAACATCTCGTGAATTATCGTTTAAATTTGCCGTTAAGAACTACTGGTCTGATGTCGCATCTGCTGATGTGACGTTAGATCTTACTTCAAAAAATAAATCTCGTTATTACCCATCTGTTGTAAAATCTGAAATTTTGCATGACGGCGATGATATGTGGGAGATGGGCGAAGAGCGCCTAGTGCAAGTGGATTTAGAGATCACTGACACAGATGATGCAGCTCTTTCTCAAGTTGCCAGTGATTTATCATTTACTGTAAGTCCTACGGTTAATGGCGAAAAAGCGATGGCTTTTGAAACTCGTGCAGAGATTCAGGTTAAATTAACTAAAGATGCCGTTGGCAACGATTTATCTTCGATTCCAATCGTGGGTCAGCTGGCTCGTGGTATGAAGTTATTCTTAGTCGATGAAGTTTACGATAATAACTTACAAAATCGTGATTACATGGCATTAAAACAAGGTGAAACTACTTTTGATGTGCAGCTAGTAAGATTTAAAAATAATTCTTACACTTTTGAGGCGATCAAAACGATCACACTTGATGGTAACGTAAAACAAACTCGTCCGGTGCAACGTGTGCGTATGGATATCGACGGTGACGGAGTTTCTGAGTACGTTTTAGTGATTCAAGAATTTAAAGAAAAAGGTGGTCTGTATAATCAAGGCGATTATATTCTTCATTTTTATATCTTTGATACGAATATGAATATTAAAAAACAATATTCATTCTATGACCAACGCGCAGTAATGCCTGTGAACTATAGCTGGTTAAAAGTGGGCAATGAATTACGTCCAGCGTGGGTAATTACCGGTAAAGCCGTTATTAAAAAATGGGATGTTACTGATTTATGGCAAACTGATGAAGATGCAAAACCTAATATGGGTGGAACAGACATCCGTTTATACTTCTTAAATAAAGATTATAAACTTGATGAAATCCAACCTCCGAAAGACGCGCGTATTGTGGATATTATCCAGCCGACACTTAAACAAGTGCAGTCAGGTGTGCTTCCGGTATTGATTGCTAAAAATTTAGGAACCGAAATCAAACCATCATACTTGTACCAATTTTCCCTAGCGTATGTACAAAATGGACAGGTCACAGGCGAAAAAGTTATCGAAAATTTAAGTGCAGCAAAAAATTATCGTAACTTATTAGATACTCGTGTTGATAAAATTTTAAATTTACATTCAGCTAACGATGAATACCGCGGAACTTTTTGGTTTGGTGCTGACGCTCATAAAAAACAACGCGTAACTGCAATTGATTTTAACACCAACAAGATGCATGACCGTTTATTAGAATCGATCACGACGATTTATGATGCTCCCTTATTAGTGCGCTCGGCTTATATGGGTAAAAAAACTCAAGGCGTGTTTTTAATCACGAACAGTGAAATCGAATATCATGACTTCAAAGGTGGATCTGCTGTGCAAACCAGCTTAAATAAGTACACTTTCATGGGTGATGATTTAACAGTAAATTTACAATTTCCAATTACGATTAATAATCGTAAGTCGGGTGATAAATTTCCTGCGCTATTTAATGTGGCAGGAACTGCGATCAGCCGTGGTGTCAAAATGATTACTCCAGTTTACAACAAAGCTGGTAAGGTGGAGCAAATTATCGCACCAGCAAGATTGCATATGCAAACGCCGCAGGGCTGCCGTCCGCAAGATGCGCCTCTGTATTTAGGTACAAGCGGATATGCACTTGATTTTTACTGCGGTGATAAATTCTTACGCCTTCAATTGACATACTAAGACACACTAGCTCTTGCTAGATTTGTTCTCACACAAAAAAATGCATGACTTTCAATCAGTCATGCATTTTTTTCATTGTGCTTGCTCTAACCCCCAGCCATCTCTATTGAATCCCAAAACTGGTGTCAAAAAAGTTGGCCTATGTTTAGCATTGTTAACACCCGTACTCGAAAAACCAAAAAAAACCAAACGGGGGAAAACAATGAAATTAACAAGTGCTTTATTATTAGTAACAAGTATCGCGGTACTATCATCTTGCGGCGGTGGCGGTGGTGGCGGTAGCCCATCAACTTACAATCCAGGTCCTAATGATTCTGGCGACATCTTACAATATCCATACGAAACAGTATACGGCGATGCATGCCGTGGTTCGAATGAACCAACTCCAGGTTGTACTTTTGTTCGTGCAACTGGCCAACGTGCAACAGTTTCATCTGATCCAGATTACGATCAATATGGTTACGGTTCTGATGACCTTTGGTATGTTACATTCGATTCATCTGGTAACGCTTCAGTATATAATGACTTAGGTGTATTTCAATACTCGGCTAACATTAACAGCTTTGCTGGTTTCGTTGGTGGTACAACTATCGGTGTCGGAACAACTGGAACATTCTGGGAAAACGTTGCTGGTGGTACTTACTGGTTCGGCGATAACGGAGTATTATACTCTGCTAACTCTAATTCATCTAACTACGGTCAAGCGATCAACAACAAAGGTGCTAAAAAAGCAACTGACACTAATTCAAAAGCTATCTCTTCTGAACAAAACCAAAAGCTAATCAAAGCTGGTGCTGCTAAGTTAGTTAAAGAATACAAATTAACAAACTCTAAAGCTATCGCAGTTGCTTCTGCTTTAAACTCTTGGGCTGTAATGGGTGCTGAGCGTGGTAAAGTTACTACTGGTGACATGGATAAAACTTTTAAAACAGTTTTCGGTGTTAAGTTCAATGAAGCTTTATCAGCTGTAAATGCATTCCGTTCTGGTGGTGCTGACGCTGAAGACAAAGCTCGTGATTTAACAAATCGTTCTGCAGCTACTTTAGGTTTAAAACCTGACCAAGCTAAAGAATTCATCAAAGGTATGTACAAAGGTGCTATCGAAGAAGCTGGTATGACTACTGACGATATCCAATGGTAATCGTTTAGTTAATTACTAAAACTCAAAAGCCAAGGCTAATCACCTTGGCTTTTTTTTTAGGTAGGGCATGCAGCCCGCACCGTCCCTTTTTGGGGAGCAGCGCATCTAGAAGTAAAATGTTAAAAGCATTTTGCCGGCGAAACCTAAAACATTTGAAGACGTACTGCTAGTGGCAATCTTCTTTTGTTCAGCTAAGCCTTCAAAACGTAACGCCGTTGTTGAACGCATTAAATACCAAGTTAAAAATCCACCAGCACCCAAAGCGAAAATTTGTGCACTTGAACCGTTGGTGAATTCGCGATTACCACCAAAAGTTTGCGCGGTTAAGCCATACACAGTGTCTTCGCTCGCGACATTTGCGTTAATATTATAATCAAAATAGCCACCGACATAAAAATCAGTATTAAAGCCAGCGCCTTCATCTAATAAATTAATATGCACTAACGGCCCTAATTCGTAATCGCCGTAGTTCCAGCCATAGCGGGCTTCGATATCGATTTGATGCTCTTGTAAGTTATCAGATTTAAAAAACGAAGTATCGATGCCGGCAGAAAAAGAATTTTCGCGCGAGCGGTTTGAACGGGGATAAGTCACATCTTCAGAAATTAATCCAGATTGTTTGCTGGATTGGATCGTGTACGTTTCGCCCGGAATCAAAGGCACCGAACTTTCAATCACCGCCGAATTGCCTTTGGTTTTTTTAACCGTGAAAGTCGCAGCCAGCGCAGGTAACGAAATTAATGAAGTGATAAAGATGGATAAAACTAAGTTGTGTTGCTTCATTGCCTCATTATGAGATCTATCGAGCATAGACTCAAGTCCAGTTCGATCTTGACCGATATTTGTTATAGACCTATTTCTACGGGGGAATGCGTGTCGGTTAAACTCATTTGGGGTAATATACCTAATTGGGCCTATGACTCTGTCAAAGGCTTTCTTGAATGTTTAAAAACAGTTGAACCATCTACTTACGAGCATTGCTTGCGGGTGGGTGAATACTCCAGAAAATTAGCGCGCGATATCGGGCTCAATGAGTACGAACAAAAAGTCGCCGAATTTTCAGGTCTGCTTCATGACATTGGTAAAATAGGTATCGAAAAAGATATTCTTTTAAAGCCAGGTCGCCTTGATCCCAAAGAATTAGATATCATGAGAAATCATTCTACCATCAGCGAACAGATCGTAAAACCACTAGCAACAAATCCCTTCTTCGCTCAGCTTTTGCCAGGTATCCGCGGTCATCACGAACGCATTGATGGTGAAGGTTATCCCGATAAAAAAGTCGGTGACGAAATTTCATTATTCGCAAGAATTATTCTAGTCGTAGATACTTTCGATGCGATGACAGAAAACCGCGTCTACAGAAAAGGTCTGCCACCGGAAATCGCGTTCTCAGAACTAAAACGCTGTGGTGGATCACAGTTTGATTCACAGTTAGTAAAAGCATTTTTGCAAGCGCAGCCCTACTGGAATACCGACAAAGATAAAGAAACAGAACATTTAATCGTTAAAAAGATCGCGTAGTACGAAGCTCGCATCCTGCTGTAGCTTCTGACGGCGTCGTGCCGTCAGATCAATGGGATTGGGCGAATTTTAGTTTTGCTTATTCGTGCTTTCAAAAATCTTATCAGCAGATTTGGCAATAAAACCCTGATAAAGTTTGCCATTCGGAAGCGCATAGCGCTTAGCGAATTCATAATAACATGCCGGGATTTTAAAAGTGCCATCTTTAAACTGCACAGGCTCTTCGTTGGCCATCGTTGAAGATTGCTCAAGTAATTCAGCCGGAGTTCCTTTGATTTCGCCACCAGAGGCATTGAGCTTAACGCCAAGGCCCTTAACGAATACATTAAGATCCTGAATGTTTTCAAACTGGTCTAATTGGTTAATATTTACAGTAAAGTGATTCGGTCTAAAGCCCCAAGCGTAAACCCAAGAAGCGTATTCGCTGACTTCAGCCAATTTTTCATAAACTGAATGTTCGATAGGCCAGTGAGTGCCAGAGAAAATAAAATCTTCAGAATCAATTTTACTTTGCGGAATTAGCTCAACGATTTGATTAATCGTTTTTTGAACAAACTCAGGCATTTTTTCTAACTCAAGTTCTGAGATAAAAATTTTTGGCATATCAGGATTAGTTTGGTGTTCGTAATGTTTTGCGTATAATTTTTTTTCTATGAAAAAGTATTCACCAGAATCTTTGTAGCCGTACTTTTCAAAATGTTTAGCTAAAGACTTGATTCCAAGCTTAGGGTGGTTAAACGTTCGAAGAGCGATATGATCGTTTAAGACATGTTTATTGTTTTTTGAAAAAGCTTGATAAATTTGAGCAGCCTGCGGATTCATTTTGCAGTAATCAGCCCACATCGTGTCTAAAAATTGATTCAGATTATTCATGCCCAAAAGTATACTGAGACTTGCTTCATATTTGCAAGCCTGTCTAGATTATGAATAAATATGCGTTAATGAATACATTTAAGTCCAAATTTTTCCTGACTATCGGGGCAATTTTAATAACTTTTGCTACGGCTTCTGCACAAGAGTCGCGCGCTCTATCCTTTATGTATTACAACGATTCGAGTTATAGCGGAAATTGCTCAGGCTATTACGTCAACGTAGCTAAAGCCAGCGAAGCTCCTGTCATCCGCATGGGGACGGCCAGACACTGCTTAGGATTTAGCAAATCATGGAGTGTCTATCCTTACGGGCTAACCGTAAAACACACAGGTGATGTGCCTAATGGGGATAAATACAGCCGCAGCTATTCAAAAAGCTCTGTCTTGGTGGATGGCATCGATCATTTCTACGATCCTAAAGCAGTAAACATGAAGTACTACTTTGCCTTGCCAGAGACTGATCCACAGCCAGGAGCCAGTCTTAGAATTTTTGGTTATCCTATGGGTATCGGTCCTAAACAGTTTTCCTGTATGCTTAGAGGCTATGTTATGCGTCCTAAGCAAATTCAAAACGAAGTTGAAAATGGAATTTTAGCTTACGTGGTTTGTCTCGGAGCGAATATCCAACCTGGAATCTCGGGCGGGCCAGTATTAAACGCCCGGAATGAAGTTGTAGGCACAATCTCAGCTAAAGGATCAAATGTAATCGCATTCTATTCGCCGAATTACTTAGCGGGTTTAGAAAATATAAAAATGTGGAAGATTGTCGGTAATAAATTTGTCGAAGATTCGGTGCAGTATTTTTGCTTTAGCAAAGGCCACCGAATGTTGCCACTATCAAGCTGTAATTAAAAATACAAAAAGGGCTACATTTTCATGTGCCCTTTTTCCGAAGATGCTAAAATTTAACCTACTGTTTAGATAAACAGTAATTAACTTTCGTTAATTACTTAGTTTCTCTGTGAACAGTGTGTTTTTGCATGTTTGGATTGTATTTTTTCTTTTCAAGACGACCAGGTGTTTTAGTTTTATTTTTAGTCGTAGTGTAACGAGAAACTGGTTTGCCTGCACCTTTTGCTTCAGTACATTCTAAAGTTACGATAATGCGTCCAGATTTTTTTGCCATAGTAGTGCTCCATTTAAAATAACGAACGACTATATAAAAAGATTTACCCCGTAGAGTCAATCGAATATAAGTTTCTTATGTCATTAAATACACTCTTCATTGCTATTATTTCGGTGATTCTGCCTCTAACTGCCTCAGCGCAGATCTATGATGGCTCAACAAATACTCAGATCGAATTAAACCAAGTTATAGAGCAAATTCAGCCAGGGCAAATCTTAGTCATTGGAGAGCTACACGGGCTAAAGCCGATTCATGACCAGCAAATGGGCATTTTGCAGGCTTTGCGCGAGCGTGGCCACAAGGTCGCTGTCGGTATGGAGTTCTTTAATTATACAGATCAAGCTTTAATTAATGATTTCCGCGCTGGCAGCCTTAACCAAGAAGACTTCAAAAAAGCCATCGCTTGGGGAGCAAATGATTTTGATCTTTATGGCCCACAACTTCTTTTTGGTGAACAGGGTTTTGGAATTAATATCCCACGAGCAGTGACCAGCCAAATTTCAAAAAATGGTTTGGCCTCATTAACAGCTGAGCAACAACTTTTAATGCCACCTGATTTTGAATTAGGTAACGAGTCTTATAAGCGTCGTTTTAACGATGCGATGGGCGGGCACATGCCGCCAGAGAAATTCGCGAACTATTTCGCGGCGCAATCGGTGTGGGATGAAACAATGGCTTGGCAGGCGTTAAACTTCGTCGAAAAAAATCCTGACTATGTCTATGTGATTATCGTCGGTGAATTTCATGTGGCTTACGGCGGTGGGCTTCCAGACCGTTTACGCGCACGTCTTGGGTCGTTGAATGTATGCCGTGATGTCGAAGTTAAAACAATCTCGCAAGTTTATACTGAGGGCTTAACGCCAGAAGAAATTCAAGAGCAGATTGCGCCTTCACTAAGAGATGGAAAGCGCGCTGATTGGATTATTTTATCTAAATAACGAAATTAGTCTTCCGCGTGAGCGTGAGATGTTTCGGGTTCATTCGCTAAATTTTCGATAGGATCAGAAATTTTTTCTGAAACAGTTCCTAAACCTTCTACTTTGTAAGTCGACCAGTCTAAAGGTTTTTTATCTTTATTTAATAAAACTGAGCGCACAAAGATAGTTGCCCCTTTACCGTATTGTTTAATTAAATCATCTTTAGAAATTACCGTTGTCTTTTGAGTCTGAAAGTTCACCTGAAGTTCGACAGAGCCCTTAGTTAATTTCAACATTTTTACATCTTGTGGTTCAACAATGGCTTCAAAAGATTTATCACTTTGATCAAGGCGAATGCGGGCTAAGAATGGAGCTGCGATATTTTTAATTGAGTTATCGTCTTTTAATTTATCAAAGTTACCTGCGCGGTAGGCTTCATAAGTAGGTTGGTCTAAACCGTCTAACCAGTCGGCATATTCAGTGTAGGTCACGCAGCGAACTTCTGGTCTATTGCAAACTAAGTTCGAGAACTCTTTCATCGCATCCCAATAAGCCGAACCATTCCATTTAGAAAAGTGGTGACCGATATGAACCGGAGCACGCCCACCGAAGTAGTTCTCTTTGAAATAAAAATTATAACTGTCTAACATTTGCTGTTTAAAGCGAAGTCTTTCTTCATCAGTTAACCCTGGTTTCGAAGCACCTGCAGAGTGATAAACTAACCAGTTAAAATCCATCGATAGAGTTGTTCTGTTTGTTCCGGCAATTTTAATTCTGGCTAACGGAAAATTCCAACCACCCCAGTTTTGTTTTTGTGGCCAATAATTCGGAGCTGAACTTTTTGAAGTGTCATATCTGAAACCGTGTTTTTGCAAAGTTGGCCATAAACCATCCGTATAAGCTAATAACGGGGCACGAAAGCCCACGATGTTTTCTGGCTTAAAGGCAAAACCACTTGGAGGGTATTGTTTTGGCTGCGGCAGTTTATTTAAAGCAAAGACATTAAAAAACAAAGTGTTAAATTGGTTGAATTCAGAATCCCAGGCGTTGGCATCCCAAGTGTTGCCAAACATCGGGTCGCCTTTGTCGCGACCTGTTTGGTCACAGTGAGCATTGGCGTGCGAGCCGATTTCATGACCTTTTAAGTAGGCTGCATTCGTTAAGTTTACACGTAGAGGAAGTTTTGTTTTGTCGGTTTCCCAACCGATGCAGCTGACTGATTTATTTAACATCGGCGTTGTGTAATTATATTTTTCGCTTTGATGAAGATAGTAAACAGGATTTACGAAGTAAGTAAAACGGACCAAATTGTTTTTTGCTTGGTTATTAGTTTTTACAGTCTCGGCAAAGTCGATCGATTCTTTCCAGAAATCATTTGATTTTGAACCATCAAAAGCTAAGAGCACAAACTGTGGCGGGCGTTCAACCGATGTGGGTTTTCTGCTTTGCTGTTTGTTTTTTTGGGCGTAAACAGTCGGAGTTGCTAAAAGCATAACTAAGGCAAAGTTGATCCAATTTTTCATGCACAAAATCCAGTGTAAAAAGTTTTGACAGGAAATACCTTCATAAACGGGCTGTTTTAGAGAGTTTCTCCTCTGAAATTGTCGGTTTTTAGTCAGTGAAACTGAAGGCCATTGAGGAAATCTTGTCATTGTATTAAAATGGACCAGTGCGAATCACCGTAAAAATACTTAAAACTGCTGTAGCCCTAGTGGGGCTTGTTTTTCTGAACGCCTGTGCAGAGAAATCTGCAGACCGTGGCTTTACAAATCAATTAGCCACGCCGGTCGAACAAATCGTTGGTGGCACTGAAGTGACTAGTTCAAAGCTTGTCGATAGTTTATTTGTCTTACTTGTGTCTGATAACAACGGTACACCGCAAGTCTGCACCGGTATGTTTATAACTAAAAAACATATTCTTACTGCCGCCCATTGTGTGAATGACATCGAAAGTTTAAGCTTGATCACAGGAGTAAAACCACTGGCCAGTGAAGAAGGCCTAATGCTAACGCCACTTCACATTGATCGCCATGAACAGTACAACGAAAAATCAATTATAGATCGAAACGATCTGGCTATCGTCACTATTGCCGAAGAAGTTCAATTAGCTAAAAAAGATTTTCCGCAGTTGCCTGATGAAAACATGATTCAAAAAATTGAAGCGGCTAACAATATTGAATTTATGGCCGTGGGTTATGGCAAGACCACTTCAATTGTTAATCCAGAAGAACGTACTGAAGGTGTATTAAGAGCGGTGCGTTTGCAAACTACCAGCAAGAATTCAGCAGTGTTTATGGTGAGTCAAACAAACGGCAAGGGTGTTTGTTACGGTGACTCTGGTGGACCAGCTTTAAAGATTTATAATAAAAACTTATATTTAATCGGCGTGGCTTCAGGAATTTACGACGTTGATACCATTAAAGTTGACGAATGTAAGCAAGGCTCGCTTTATATGAACATCGCTCCGCACATCGCGTGGATTCGCACTATCATTAAATAGACTATTTTTTAAAAAGTTCCATCTGCGTTAAAATATCAGCGACGATGTCTGTGGCTTTTTTCATTTTTGTGAAAAAGTCATTTTCTGCTGTAATAATCTGACGGTTAGGGTGACCTTCCCAGCTTGAGCGCACCTTATCATTTAATAGATAGGCTTCATGAAAAGATTCTGTGCGAATGGCGTTGGTGGTGTCGTAACCGTCTTCAGTAGCGGTATCTAAGTGTAAAACCCAGTCGTACCTGGCAAGCTCTGCTTCGCGTGTAGAGTTAATGTTTTTAAAAAAGTGATCGGCATTATCAGGCCAGTAAGCTAATGAATCTAAAGATCCGCGATCGCAAATAATCAGTGAGTCCGGATGGCTATCAACTAATAGATCTTCGATATGGCGCAAAGTCGATACGATCGCTAATTGACCATGATAATAGCCAGCATAATTTTTAATGCGTGGAAAACCACCTTTATACAAAATTGAAGCAGCTTCGGGAGCTACTTGGATTTTGCTTCCGAATTCTTTTTTTAAGACTTCAATTAAAGTTGTTTTTCCGCCTGAAGGCCCGCCGGTGATCGCTAGCTTTTTTGCCATGTTATACCTTAGGTATGCATTTGCTAACAATGTCATGACCGATCCAAGCAACAGGCTGCTGCGGCTTGAAGGCGTCATGAAGCATAATGTAGCCACATGATTTAAAAATAATTTCGCTCAATATCGGGCTCATTAAAGCTTTTTCATCTTTATGAAATGCTACGATCTCATCAGAAAGAGCCAACATAGTTTCCATTTGCTCTTTCGTTGAATGTTGTGGCCAAGTTTCAAAATTACTTGTGCCATGTTTTTCTGAAAAATTCATAAAATGATCGATCTTTGCAAACATTTGTTCCATCATTTGCGGTTCTTTTAAAACATTTTCGCAATCAGCAAATAATTTCGCCGTGATCGGGTGGGTCGGCTGTTCACGTTTTAATGAGCGTAGCAGGTTGTATAAAGCAATTTCTACACCTTGAAAAATAGAACTCGAGTTCGTCAAAATTTCTGGGCAGTTGTACACACAAGTTTGCACGCCTTGTTGAAACCATTTTTTAGAATAATTTTCTAAATCAATCTTAGCCCAGCCTTGAATGTAAGGTGCATAAGACTGCCAACGGTATTCGCCATCAATAATTACTTCAGTGCCGTGGTAACCATAAGCTACGTATGACGTTGAAATATTTTTAGCTTTAAGTTTGTCACGTAAGGCTGTTGATTCTTCAACTAAGACATCAAAGGTTTCAGCAGTTACTGCGTGAAAGTTTGCTTTTAAGTAATTACCGATCGTGCTTTCCCAGAATTCACGAGAAGCTAACCAGCGATCACCTGTGCCTTTGAACACGCGATTCATAAGTGGAAGTACAATTTTAGCACGCGGAACACCGCCAGCCATTAAATGCGCAAAGTGCACATGATTGCCTGGTTGTAAGTTGGCTAAAACAGTTTTTTCTAATTGGGTAACAAACTCAGCCGTTTGTTTTGCAAAACGCGCACGGCCTTTAGCTGCACATTCAGTTATTGTTTTTTCTGAAAGTTGAATGTTTTGCCATTCGCTAAGTTTAACACCTTTAAGGTAATCATTAGGTGTTTGGCCCGAGCTATCAGTTTCTAAATCAAAACCAGCTTCTAAAGCCACATTAATGAACGGTTGTGGAATATTTTTTGATTCTTCTTCAGTTAAAGCGCGAAGATTACCATTTTCGTCACGACGACCAACCGTTGCGCGAACGACAGTTAAGCCATGGTGTTCGGCTTCTTCAACTAATCCATTGGCATAACCACGGTTAAATAATTCACCGAATAAAACTAAAACATCACCTTTTTTAAAAGGCACTTCTTGGGGGCGTGTACGAATTGGCGTAAATTGTTTCATAAGGGCATCATTTTACACAATACAGCCCATGACTCAACGCTGTTTTTTGTGCTACCTTATTTCTATGCGCGTCGTAAGTTTTGTACCCTCATGGACTGAAACATTAATCGCTTCTGGTGTAGAGGTCGTTGGCCGCACACGCTTTTGTATTCATCCAGAACGCACTGTTAAAAGCATTACTGTTGTCGGTGGCACAAAGAATATCCTGATTGATCAGGTGGTGGCCTTGAAGCCTGATTTCGTGCTGTTTGATAAAGAAGAAAATAACCAAGAGATGTATCAACTTTGCCTTGATCGCGGGCTAAATTGTTATGCGACGCATGTTACCGATCTTAAATCCTGCGGTGAAGAGCTTTTGCAATTAGCCAAGCTTGTGAAAAACGATCAGCTCGCCGTTTGGGGTAATGCCTATTTGTCTTTGCAACCGCTGCCTTTAAGTCATTTTAAAAACTGTGTTTTAGACGGCGAATTTTTGTCGGCCGCAAGTTATTCATACGTGATTTGGAAAAATCCTTTCATGCGTGTTTCGCCAAACACCTTTATTGCAGATGTACTTAAACTTTTCGGCATCGAATTGCATCTGAGTGAAGTAAAATATCCTGAAATCTCCGATGGAGAGCTGAAAAAAACTTTTTGCCTTTTTTCATCAGAGCCGTTTCCATTTGCGAAGTATTACGCTGAATTAAAAGCTCAAGGCTTTAATGGCGTGGTGGTCAATGGTGAACATTTAAGTTGGTACGGGATTAGGACTTTAAAATTTCTGCAATCGCCTGAACAGTCTTAAGGCTTCCGCCTTGTTTGCGTTCAGTGCGTTGCTTTAATTCTTTTAATTGATCTTGGTTGTTTTCAAAATAAGTAACAGCTTCAATAAATTCATGACTATTCGTTACAGTTTTAACCAGGCTTATCTTTTTAAAAGCAATGGCCTCAGGATTGTTTTGATAATACGGGCCGGTGATCACAAAGTTGCCGGCACATAAAGGCTCCATTACTGAATGCACGCGTGATACAAAAGACCCGCCAACAAAGCTAATTTTTGAATAACGGTAAAAATCAGCTAATACGCCAATGCGATCAATAACTAGAATATCAAAATCTTCATTCGGCTGATGATTGGCAAGTTTAAGTACTTTGTGCGAAGGTAATTGCTTTTTAAGCTCTAAATACAATTCTTGGGCGTAATTAATATCGTGCGGGGCCCAGATTAAAGAAAAACCTTTAGCTAAAAGATCTTTTGCGATGGGTTTAATAATCGCATCGTCTTTTGGCCAAGTTGAACCAAACGTAATTCTTTTTGAATTTGAATCAAGTTGAACCAAGGTTTTTTGCTGTAGTCTGAAAAACACTTGGTCAAAACGGGTATCGGGAATATAAATCACTTTGGTTTTTGGCAGTAAACTTTGAATATAGCTAACTTGGTCTTCTTCGACGCAGCTAAAAAAACTAAAATTAGAACAGCAAAATTTTAACCAAAAAGAATTAAAAAATGTTTTTTTCGGATTTGCTGCAATTGTTGCAAGTTTTAGGTGTTTGCTTTCAGCTAAGCGAATTAAGTTGGGCCAGTAATCGGTGCGCGAAAATATCAATATATCAGGCTTAATAAAATTTAATAATTTTTCATTATCAGTCGTAATATCCCAATTTAGCGGAAAAAACGCAGTCACTTCAGAGACGATGTTTTTAAATAACAAAGGTGCTGATAGCGATGAGTATGAAACAAAGATCTGAGAGCCAGAATTTATTTTTTTGTATTCGCGAATTAAACTTTTTGCGTATTCAATTTCGCCACTTGAGGCGTGAATCCAAATTTTTTGACTTGATGAACTAGCCTGAATTTTGAAAATATCTTGGTTGTTGCGTAAATTAATCCAAGCTTGAGTCTTTTTGTCTAAAATAGGTTTAAGTAACAAAGCTAATCGCCGTAAAAAAACATAGATCAGATTGTAAATAATCATAACCACAGTCTTTCAAGATGTTCTTGCACCATCTCGGGCGTAAGTGAGGTCATACATTCATGAAAATTTGGGTTCACGCAGGGCCCTTGACCATGTTTGCTGCACGGGCGGCAGTAAAGATTTTTTTCCATGATAACAGTGCTCGGGCGAGATGGAAATCCAAAAGGCGCTGGTCCCATAAGGGCTATTGTTTTTTTACCTAACTGTTCAGAAAAATGCAGCATGCCTGTGTCGTTACTTACGATAACTTTGGCGTAGTTGATCACAGCCGCTGATTCTAGCAAGCTAGTTTTGCCTGTAAGATTAATGACATTTTTGTAAACTTCAAGTTCGGCAGTAAAAATATCAGTAGGGCCAGCAAGGACGACAATTTTTTTATCGCTATTGCGTTCAATCAGTTTTTTCCAGTGATTGATTGGCCAGCGTTTTAAAGCATAGGCTGCAGAGGGCACAATCACCAGATACTGATTTAAGTCATAAGATTTTAATAACTCATGAATTTTTTGATCAGTTGATTTATCAAAAAATATCAGCGGTGGTTTCGGCAAGCGAAAAGCGATGCCCATTTTTTCAAGTGGCTTTAATAAATCACGCTGTCCTGAAAACGGCTTTTCAAAAAGATTAATTTTAAATTTAATCAGTAAAAAACGCTTTAGGCGCGACATTGGTTTTACAATTTTACTTTTTGCAGAAACCAAATTGCGGATAAAGAACGAGCGCAAATTATTGTGAGCATCATAGATCACGTCAAATTTTTCTTTACGCAGTTCTTGAGATATTTGAAAGACCTCAGTGAAGCCTTTTTTACGGTCAATGGCCCATACTTTTTTAACTTGAGGATTGTTGTTCAACAGCAGCGTAAAATCTGAGCGGGTTAAGAAGTGAATCTCTGCCTCTGGATGATTTTCTTTGATAAGCGCAGAAATGCTTAAACTTTGAGTTAAGTCTCCTATGCTTGAAAAGCGAATCACTAAAATCTTCATTCCTTTATGTAATTACAAAAAGGGTCGTCTGTCTATGATTTTAGCCCGAAATAGCTTGAACAACAGGCCTGTTTTAGGGCATGACTGTGCAGATGATAAACAAACTGTTTTTACTCGTGATTTGCCTGTTCGTGGCTATGCCAGTGAACGCTGAAATTTCAAGCCAATTAGAAGTCTCAAATCTTAATTTTATTAGTTCGGATTACGCGGATGACCAAGAAAAAAGTTTTTTATTTCTTGGAGCTGAAATCAAATCTGATGATGCTGAAAACGATATTTTTAAAATCAACTTAAACGGTAAATACACGGCAAAGAATTCGGTTTTAAGTTATTTTAATTTGAAAGAAATCTATTTCACGAACCAGATTAATCCATCGTCTAAACTTCATATCGGACGTAAATTGCAATCTTGGTCACAAGCTGATGAAAAATGGAATCTCGGATCGTATCAGCCTCAATTTCGCTGGAACCCGTTAGATATCGAAAGCCAAGGTCTTTTCGGTTTTTTTTATGAAAAAAACTTCGGCGCATGGACTTTAAATTTATTCGGAACTCCGATTTACATTCCAGATCAAGGGCCAAATTATGAAGTTAAAGACGGGCAGTTTGAGGCTTCGAATCCCTACTTTACGCCTCCTCCGCAAAATATTATTTTTCAAAATATAGTTTTACCGATTGATTATAATATTATTAAACCTGAAGTTTCTGAAGTGGTTGAGCAGCTTAGTTTTGGGTTTAAGTTGGATTATCAGAACGAAGTTTTTGAAGCCACTTTTGCTGGAGCTTATAAGCCCGCAAATCAGTTTGCTTTTGGTTATAAAGGCATTCTAGTCACCAATCGTGTGCGCGTTGATGTTCAACCCAAGACTTATTATGAAAAACTGACGAGCTTAGATTTGGCGACAAAGTGGAAAAGTGGTAAGGCAGGCCTTGCGGTTATGTACGCTGAACCAGAAACTCCAGATTACGATGCTAATTACAATTCTCCGTTGTTTGAAGCCAACACGACAGTGGTGCCATATATTCGTTTTGAGTTCGAACCTATTGATGTAGAAATTGCAGCCCTAAATATCGAAGGTGGCGAGATCAAAGAAACTGGCCCGGATGCAAACCCGGATCGTCTGCCTTTAACACAAAAATACCTCTATGCTCGAGCGTATCAGTTCTCGCTGACTTCGCGCTCACAATGGGGTGATAATTTGAAAATTCTATCTAGTTTGCAATGGCGAGAGGCCGAGAAAAATTTACTCCAAAGCTTAAAATTAAAGAACATCTTTGATATAACTGGGCCTTGGAAAATGACTCTTGATCTATTCTTGGTTGAAACCAGCGAAGAAGCTTCTACGGTTTCAAATTATAGAAATTTAGATCAGGTGTGGTTGGGGGCTTCTTATGATTTCTAATGCGGCTAAATTATTATTTTCAGCAGTCTTATCTTTAGGGCTTGTTGGTTGCGACAAATTTTTAAAAGGTAAACCACAACCTCCTAAGATCGTTGAAATTCAAGCTGGTGATCTTGATTGTGTTAAAAATGTTCAGGCTGATTTTAAAAAATTAGTTGAATCACAAGCCAGCGAACAGGATATCGACAATTCATTCTCATGTTTATATCGTACGCTAGATCAATTTAAAAACCGCGCTGAAGGAAGCCGTGACCCGAATGCGTTTACGAATAGCGATCTGTTTACGATCTTTGATACATTTTTTAAAGATGCCAAAGTTTCACAACAAGCCACTGACAATTTGTTAATTCTGAAAAAGGCTTTATTGGGCGGCGTAGAAAACGAAATCTCTAAAACAGAATTAGATCTTTTAAAAGATTATCTTAAAGTTTTACAGGTCGAAGTTAAAAACCTGTCTCCGTATATTAAAATCTTCACGTTCAAAAAAGAAGATGGCCCGTACGACCAAAAAACTTTAAATTTAGCATTTTCGCAGTTGCGCAGTTCTTTAAAAACACTTTTAACGGCTTCTAAAATTTCGCGCGCTGAATATAATTTCGAAGACGTAAAACAATTAACGACAAGCTTAAATATCGTTGACGACCAAGAAGATCAAAAATTATTAGACCTGGTCGAGAACGTGGTTAATTTACTTGCTGGCGTTGAGCCGCTTAAAAGCGAAACTGAATATGTTCAGTCAATCGACAATTTTGTCGACTTGGCAGCTCTTTATGCCAATGTTCTTTACACAGATATTAAATTTGAAATCACAGAGAAAAACCAATTAAATAAATTGGTGGATTTCGCAGGTCGTTTGATTGATGTGCTTGAAACTTCGGTACAGTATCAAAAGTCTAAGCAAATTCCGGTTAAATTCTTAGACCCAATCGTTGCTGAAGTGTTAAAAGCAAAAGTGATTCCTGTTGAAGTGACTGAAATTACATTTTTGCGTTTTTACAAAATGGCTTTAATTCGTATTTTCAATGATCAAAAAAATATTGATGTGTTAAGTTTCGAATCACTTCGCCCGGTCAATTTTAGAAATATTAAACGTGAATATCATATTTTTAGAATCTACCAAGAGATGATTAACGGTATTGATTTTACCTCTAAAACTTATCTCGCGCCGCCGGTATTGACTGCAAAAATTAAAGCTTATAATTTCGTGCCAGCTTTAACTAAAACGATTCAGACAAAACATCTTGATCAGGCTTTGATTAAAGATATTTCGTTAGGACTAGAAGAACTGCGTGCCGAAGCCGTTGCTCGTTTGCCAATTTTGTACCGTGATAAAAAATATGTCGTGGCGACGTCGCAAAATACCGCAGAAGTAGATTGGGAAGACGTCAGCCGTGCTCATTATGTCAAAATGCTGGCGCGTGAATTAATGCTTGGCTGGGCACAGTTAGACCCAAGCTTAAACCTTTATAAAAGCCACATGGTTAAAAAGAACTTTACTGACTGGTATGCAGACTTTAAAGAATTCGCCATCGAGACGAAGCTGTTTGATCCACGCGCTACTGACAATGGGGCTGATAATTTCATGCAAGCTGATCTGTTTACCTATGCTGGTAACGGTGATAATCAATTAAGCTACCCCGAAGTGTTACAGTTTGTGAACATGCTGTTGTCGGGCGGTTCTGAGTTAACGACGCAGATTCAAGACGTGATGACTAAAGCGGGCTGCAGCTTACAGCAATTAGATATTTTCGGTAAACCGTGGTTTGATGAAAAATGCTTTTTAAAGAACATTAGATCAAATTCTACAGCTTTATTTTCACATATTTATTTATTCGGTAATTACGTGAAGTCTTTAAACGAGCAAGAATACCTAGGTTTTTATACAGAGCTAATGAGTGTAGCCCGTTTAAAAGCAGACACTGTTGGTCGTATTGAAACTGCAGATATTCGTGCGTTTTCATTGTTATCGATGTTTATTGACTCATTATTTACAATCTATGATGTGCGTGCGCCATTTGGACAGGTTGACCCAGGCGAAATTCGCACTTCTTATCCGCGCTTCAAAGCCTTTGTTGCTGATTATATTAAAAAACCTGATGTTGCTGAGAAGCTAAAAGATTGGGATGCGTGGTATAACGTGTGTAAACTTTCGCACAGCAAAGAAGAGTTCATTCAAGAAGCTTTTATTTTCTTAGTCTATAATGGTCGTATTCCAGAACGCGCAGATGTAAGTCTAACGTGCAATTTTGGCGACATTTTTGACTTTGAAGGTAACGTTGACCGCCGCGGGATTATTAGTACTTTTCAAATCTTAAAAGATGAAATAGCCTTAGGAAATGCCGGCAAAAATTAAACAGTCTCATTGGGCCCTCGTATTCGCTTTTGCAAGCTTGTTTACGCTGGGTCTTGCCGACAATATTCGGGGAACCTTATTTCCCGAAATTTTAAATCAATTCAAAGTTTCAAATACGCTCGGTTCGTGGTTATTTGCGGCCTCTTCTGGTGCAGCATTTGTGGCGGGCATTACTGCTACGGCTTATTTGCGCCGATATAAAATATCATCGTTGTTATTTACAGGAGTATTGCTTTTAGCTGTTGGCTTAGGCGTGATGGGCTTTGCTGTGAGCTTTAGCTGGTTAATTGCCGGCAGTCTGTTTTTAGGACTTGGTATCGGCTATATGGGTGTCGCCCAGAACTTATTAGTTGCTGAAGGTGTTGACCGTAAAGTGCGTTCGCGTGCTTTATCAGGCTTGCATGGCATGTACGGTTTAGCCAGTTTTATCGCTCCAATGCTTGCAGCAGCTACAACACAAACCTTTGGTAAATGGAGTGGCGCTTTTTACGTAGTGGCCATTGTCAGTGTATTGTTTTTAGTGGTGCAGTTATTAGTCGTACCGAATCCTACATTTGTTGTGCATGCGCCGATCGCCAGCACTGATGATATCGGTAAAAAAAGAATTTCTAAAAAAGCCTTAACGATGGTGAGTTTCTTTTTTGGTTTTTATGTCGTGGCCGAAATTTTAATTTCTTCGCGCTTAGCCCTATATATGCGTACTTATTATCAGATGGATCTTACGCAATCAGCCTGGTATGTGACTTTGTTTTTTTTATTTTTACTAATCGGTCGTGTCTCGTTTGCCTTTTTTCATTTGCCGTTTTCTTTAAAGTCGCAATTAAACGGGTTTTTAATTGGATCTTTGGTTCTTCTTATTCTGGGGCTGAAATGGCACCCGATTTTTCTGGTGATGTCGGGATTAACGATGGCACCATATTATCCATTATGCGTTTCATACATTTCAGAAATTTCAGGGGAGTTAAGTCGCACGTTTTTATCAATCGCTATGAGTTTTCAAAGTTTAGCCGTTGTGGTCATGCATTTAGGTGTAGGATACATGACGGATCAATATGGTTTGGCCTTTGCGCTAGGAGTAGGGTTGTTATCCCTAATAATTTCAATAATATGTTTAAGTTTTCACCCACAAAAATTAACAGTTTAATTTTATTCTTTTTATTTTTCGCTAACTTCTTGATCGCAGGTCAGGCGCAAGCGCAATTTTTATATTCACGTGGGGCAGTCGTTAGTGGTTATATCGACGAACAGTATTTATCTGCAACGAGCGAAACCAATATGTGGGAAGTCGGTGAAATTTTACCGATTATTTCGCAGAATTCAAAAATTGGCGTATTTGCCTTTGTTGAGATGCAAAATGTAAAAACGATCAAATATGGTCAGTATGAATTGCGCTTAAAACTTCTACGCCAATCGCGAAAATATTTAATTCAAAAAGGCGACATTATCAAAAAATTAGATATGTCGACTTATAACGAAGAATTCATCGGAACCACAGATCTGATCGTTAAAAAAAGTGAATTAAATATTTCTTCTAAATACCGTCCGCTTTTTTATCAGGGTATCTCGATCGGTGAAACAGCGCAGGCGCTTTATAAAAATGAATTTCTGATCAACTACATTGGTAATATGTATTTCGGCGCTACAGACTGGTTAACTTTAGGAACTTTTGCCCCGGGTAATTTAATTGACCGTCCGAATGCCAATTTCAAGGGCCGCTTCTGGAATTCAGATGCCACAACTTTAGCTGCAGGTTTAAGTTACGTCGATTTACAAAAAGAAGAAGAAGCTACGCTGAATCTGAATTTTTGGTGGGATTCAACTTCGTCAGATACGCTGATTTCACACACTTTCTTAAGTTTAGGTTTAGTTAAATGGGAAGGCGCCAAAGATGCTGCAGCCATCAAGGCCTTAGGTTCAAGTTCATTCCAGACGGGATACGAAGTGATTCGTTCTGACTGGGACCGTGTATTGATTGGTCCCAATTACAACTTCGAAAGAAAAGCCTTAGGGGGATTCTTATCTTATGTCTGGATTTATGACCGCTTTCATGCGCAGGTTTCGATAAATGCGACTGATATCACAAAATTTAAATTAGATCCGCGCGATGGTTATTACGGCTTTTTTGATTTTTACTGGAGATTTTAATGCCCCGCTTTTTTATTTCGTGTCAGCCACAATTAGAGCAAGACCTGCTAAATGAAATCGAAAGCTTTTGGCATTTGCTTATTGATTTAGATGGTCTGCCAACTCGCTCGCGTCCAGAAGTTGTTTATGAAGACGTCGGCGGGATCGAAATCGAATGTGAAAGTCATTTAGGGTTTCAGATAAATCTATTTTCAAAATTAGCAAATCGCGTGTTATGGCGTATCCATCATTTTGAAGCCCGCTATTTTGACCAGTTTGAAAAAGAACTTAAAAAATTTGATCTTAAGAAATTTATCGGCGAGCAAAAATTTAATCTTCATATCGAGTCTTCAAAATCAAGATTGTTTCACGAAAGCAACTTAGAAGAATCAGCTCACAAGATTCTAAAGAACGCCGTAGAAAAAGCTGATGAGGCTTTGTTGTCGTTATATGTGCGCATTTTTAAAGACAACGTGATTTTAAGTTTAGACACGTCTGGAAAACATTTACACAAACGTGGCTATCGTAAAGAGCAGGGCGAAGCACCTATTCGCGAAACCCTAGCGGCTAAGATGTATAATTTTTTATTAAAAAATGCTGCTAATGGCGAAATTAAATACTCGCCCCAAGATCCAAACACGACAATTCTTGATCCATTCTGCGGAGCAGGGACTTTGTTATTTGAAGCGGCAAGTTTTTTTCAACCGAACTTAGTCACTAAATTTGATTTCGAACGTTTTACTCAGCTGCCGGGATTATTAAAATCTGATTCTTGGAAGAAAAATTTTAAAATTGCAAATCCAGCTAAAAACTCATTTTTTGGTATTGAATTAGACGCTAAAACTTTCGAAAAATTACAAAATAACCAAAAACTTTTTAAAGAGTATTTTCCGCAAGTTGATAATGAATTTACGCTTGTGCAAGGGGATTCAAAAACCTGCGACCTATCTGGTTTAGCCAGTAAAGATGTCTACGTTATTGCTAATCCGCCTTATGGCGAACGCTTAAAGAATAACGATGCTGAAGCTGTATTAACGTCGCTTGAGCGCATCCCGAACCTTAAAGGCCTTGTGGTGGTTCATCCAGCGCAGTGGAAATTGAAATTTTCACAGTTAAAAAACAAACAAAGCGAGAGTTTTAACAACCAAGGGTTGGATTTAAAACTCACTTTATTTGCATTATAATCCAAAAATGCCCCTAAATTACATAGCAAAAGTGTAAGACCTGCCATTCGGAGTAAAAGCTCTAGACTTTATACTGATTTTTGTGTTTTCTACGCCACGTAAAAAAAATAATAAAAAAGTCGTGTCATTACACGCAAAGGAAAACACATGAAAGCTATCGTAGCATCATTAGTATTATTAGTTGGTCTTAACTCACAAGCAGGTCTTTTAACTTTAACTGCTGGTAACAAACAAATCGAAGGCGTGACACTAAATCAAGGCGCTCAAGTCACTGGTTCTGATGTTAAAATGACATTAGTTGGTGCTGGTTTACGCGCTAAAACTGTATTATTTGTTCCGGCAAAAGTTTACGTTGCAGAATTATTCACAGTAGATGCAGCTAAATACTCTCGCGATAACAACGCTTTAAAATCTTTAGAAAACGCTTCTGTAACTGCAGTTCGTTTAACTTTCTTACGTGGTGTTGATGCTCCAACTGTAGCTTCTTCTTACCGTGAAGCTTTAGTAGCTAACTCTGTTAACTTAAAAGACGCAGCTATTTCTCAGTTTTTAGCTAACGTTGAAAAAGGCGGCGATGCTTCTTCTGGTAAGTCTTTTGTAATGCTTTTAGTTCAAACTAAAGAAGGTGGCACAAACTTATATTACGAAGATACAAAAGACCAAGTTTCTGTAGTTCAAGGTCCTCGCGCTTTACAACAACAAATTCTTTCTATCTGGTTAGGTCAGTCAGCTGATTCTGGTTTAGAAAAATTAAAAAAATCTTTATTAAACCCAGTTTACTAATTTAGAAGGCGTATTAAAAAATGAAAAATCTTTTATTAGTATTAGCAGTAGTAGTAGCTTCAGCAGGTTGCGGTAAATTACACCGCGTTTTAGATGCCGCTGAATCGATTCCAGGTAAAATGGATTCTTTAAACACTGGCATGGGCGAAACAAACGATTCTGTACGTTTGCAAAAGCTTGGCATTTTCGAAGCTATGGTTTTAGAAACAGATAACTACGAAATGTTAGCGCCCTTTCCAGCTGATTTAATGACTGGTGGTAAATTCTTAGGTGAAGCTTTAACTGATGAAGAAGCTTTACACTGGGTGTTTAAATCAATCAAAAAAATCAACACCTATGACATCAACAGCAATCCATTATTAGATGCTACTGATGCAAAAACACAGGCTAAATTTGACCATGATAAATTAGGTCTTTATATGGCTGTAACGATCGTATCTGGTTATTTACGTGACAGTGTTGTCGAACAAATCATTCAGCGTATTTATACATCTGACCGTTTTTCTGAAACAGGTATCCAAATCTTAGCTTTACGCGCGAAATTCTACAGCGATGTGATGTTAGGTGGATCTTTATACACTGAAAAATTCTCTACTTTAGGTCACACTAAAGAGGCGATTGATTACAACGCTAAGATCGAGCGCATTGCGACTTTACCTTACGCTCAATCAATTAAAGTCGATATCGTTGGTATGGTGACTGCAGAAATGAATGAAGCAATGACAGTTCAATTCGACGCTTCAATCGTTGCAAAAAACTGGGCTAAAATTAAAACTTTAGCTGAAGCTGGTTTTGAAGTTAAACCTATGTCTGGTAACAGCGCTGCTGATGCTGCTGAAGCAAAAAGACAAAAAGATACTTTTGGAAATATGATTTCTTTTTTAAATCAAAAAATCCAACAAACACAAATTCTGAACTAAGTTTTTAAAGCTTAGGCTAAATTTCTAAAAGCCATCGTCTTCTCAGGCGGTGGCTTTTTTCGTTTAGAACATATACCCATCAAGCCAAAGGTTCTTAGAAATCTTGGCTTTAAGCGGGACTTCGCCGGCATCGATGGCTTCGGGCGTGCGTATTTCGTATAGAGCATACGGGGTTTCACTGTGTATTGTGCCGATCGGTGGGCGGTGTGTGTACATCGATTGTTCGTAGGTGTAGATCAAAAATTCGTTCTGACGGGATTGGTCGTATGAGAATTTAACCATCGATTGAAAAACTTCAGGATGCTCAAAAAATAAAAAGTGTAAAAACTGAAAGTTAAGGGTCTGTTCTTTTTGGGTGCGCGAAAAAGGACGCGTTAGTTTTCTGCCGACTCCGAAAAAAGAGGCAAACTTTAAGAACTGGCGAAAGTTATCTGACTGCTGATTGTAGCTTTGTGGAAAGTAGTCTTGTAATAACGAAGAGCTTAAAGGGTAACAAACGCCTACGATATTATCTTTAGCATCGCGCGCGACAACAAAATTTCTAAACGAATAAATTAAAGATTCGTGAATGTATTTTTCTAAATCTTCAATCATCGCAGCCGGTGCTAAATCAAGAGTTTTCATCTTTTCACTTAAATAGCGGACAAACTTTTTCTGATCCTGCTTTTCTAAATAACTGACTTTGATAAACGGATTCACCTTAAATAACAGGGGATAGAACCCGTGAATTGAAACTAAGTTAAATTTGCGAATTAATTCATAAAAAGGTTTGTTTGATCTTTTTTGTTTTGTGCGAATGAAAGCATTGATAACTTGTGAGCTTTCTAAGTTAATCGAAGTGATAAAATGATTCACTTTTTCAGTAAAAATTAATTTTTGCAATTGCGGCAGAAAATGGCGTGACCAATTCAGAATCGCTTTACGCTGGTGTGAGATTCTTAAGTCAAAGGCGTAAGACGTATTTAATCTGGTTTTACCTACTTGCGTTTCTTGTAAAAGAAAACTAGCGGTGCCAAGAATTTCGTTATTTTGAAAGTCGTTGGTTTCTTCTAAGATATAATTATGAAATTTAAGCTGTAATCTTCGGTAAAGCGAAAAAAAATCTATCTGACGGCGAACCTTCACATCTAGTAAAGCCTGGGTCGGGATTTCGTAGAAAAAATTTCCTAACTTTTCAGAATCAACCGGGGTGGATTCGCGTAATACTATTTTTTCTTCCACAAAATGTCCTGCGTGTTGTGACGGTGATTAACAAATCGGGCGGCCGTGAATAAAAAATCGCTTAAACGATTTAGATAAATGATCACTTGTTCGTAATGCGGTTCTTGATTGGCCACTTCAACCGTACGGCGTTCGCATCTTCGGCAAAGCGTACGGGCAACATGTAAGTGCGAACTTAATACGTGGCCTGTAGGAAGAATAAAGTTTTTTAACGGTTCTAATTCTGCTGTCATCACATCGATGCTTTGTTCAAGCTGGGTCGTGTCTGCGGGATCAAGCTGTGGCAGCTTTTTAAAGACTTCCAAGTCTTGTGTAGCTAACAGGCTTCCGATGATAAACATATTATTTTGCACATCAAATAGCAGGCGGCGTAAAGAGGTATTACTAAAATTCAACTGTTCATTGTTTTCAAGTAAGCTGAAAATTAAACCAAGATAAGAATTAAGTTCATCGGCAGTTCCGTAAGCTTCAACACGTGGATTGAATTTTTCGACGCAAGTGCCATCAACCAGTCTAGTTGTTCCTTTATCTCCGGTTTTCGTATATATTTTCATATGTTAATTAGCTAACGTCTTTTAGAGTTAGTCAAGTTTAGGGGTATATGTCTGAGTTAGAAATTCCATTTTTTGTAACGATGCCGCACTCGGGAGAAAAAGTTCCCGACGAGTGCACTTGGTTGCACAATCTCGATGAAAAAATCTTGATGTGTGATGTGGATCGCTACATTGATGTGATCTATGAACCTTCATTAATTAAGATGCATGTGCCTTATCATAAAACTGACTGGCATCGTTATGCGGTTGATTTAAACCGTATTCCGCAAGACATTGATTGTGATTCAGTCATTGGTTGTGAAAACAAATCTGGTTCGAATAGCCGCGGTTTTCACTGGGTTGTTACAACTTTGAACACTCCTTTAATGCAAAGCCCCATTTCTAAAGAGCTGCACAATAAACTGACTGACCTGATTTATACCCCTTTTCATGATGGCGTAAAAAAACTTTATGCAGACTATATGAAGAAGGGTTTTCAGCATGTTTTTCACTTGGATGCCCACTCGATGCCCTCTTTGGGAACAAATCAGCACAAAGACCCAGGTCAATATCGTGCTGATATTGTAATCAGCGATAATCTGGGTGTGAGTTGTGATTCTCGCTATAAAGACTTAGTCATTGAAGCGTACAAAGCCGTCGGCTTTTCGATCAGTTACAATTGGCCCTACATGGGTGGCCGTGTAACTCAGGAATACGGTAAGCCCGAGATCGGTCAGCAGGCTTTGCAGGTTGAGTTGAACCGCGCTTTGTACATGGATGAAGTGACCAAAAAAATAAAACCAGATTATGTTGTGGTTCAAGAGCAAGTATTCAAGGCACTTGAACACATAAAAAGAGAACTTCCCAATTTGAAAATCTAAGAGTACTTTTTTAAGCATGCTGAAAGCGAGTCTTAAAAGTGCGATTTAAAAATCCAATGGTGCAGAAATTCTGGAGATTTTCTACATCATTTCAATTAGGTATTCCTATCCTTGTGTCGTTAACGGTGCTTATCACTGCGGGCACTATTGTTGAATCAAAGTATGATGCTTTTGCCGCGCAAAAGTTAGTTTATCATAGCTGGTTGATGTACATCACCATGGGCTTATTGGTTTATAACTTAACAATTGTGATGGTCGATCGTATGCCATGGAAGCAGCGACATGCACCTTTTATATTTGTTCATATCGGAATTATTTTATTAATTGTCGGTGGATTTGTAACGCAGAGAATAGGCCTTGATGGGTCGATGCATTTGCCAATCAACGGTAAAAATAATTATGTGCAAGTCTCGCAGACTGATTTAGTGGTCTATGCCACGTTCGACGGTGATCGCTACACGAAAGTGTACGAAAACGAAGTGGATTTTTTCTTGAATCCACCGACTGAAGAAAAACCTTTTGTAGTTAATCTTGGCGATAATAAAATCATTATTAAAAAATACTTAAAATATGCACGTGTTAGTAAAAAGCTAAAAAAATCGACTGACGTGAATGTCGGTTCGTCAGTTAAATTTCAATTGCAAAATGCAAACGTGCAGCAAGTTGAAACTTTAACTCAAACTGCTAAAACGAAAACCGCTGATGTTAATTTTGGGCCACTTAAGGTGGTCTTAGGTCACGACGCAAAAGCAAACGGCCGTAAAGATCGTTCAACGAATGAAATTTATTTTAATGCTAAAAACGAAACTGAACTTTCTTACGAGCTTTATCGTAAAGAAGAAATGAAATCGTTTAAATCAGGCACAGTTAAAATCGGTGAAATGATTACGACGGGCTGGATGGGATTAGAACTTCGTTTGTTAGACTATCTTCCGCAAGCGACTGAAGAATGGGATGCGACTGAAGTTGCGTACCCAACGCCGCTAACAAGCCCTGCCTTATTGATTCAATTCGGCGATCGTACGCAGTGGTCACTGTTAAATGATGTAGTTAAACTTTTTGGCGAAAGTGAAGCTTATCTTATTAGTTATCAAAATCGCCGTATTGACCTAGGGTTTCCGGTTTATTTAAAGAAATTCACGATGACTCATTACGAAGGCACGCAAAAAGCTAAAACGTATTCAAGTGATATTGAAATTGTTCCAGCTGATGGCACAACACCTGTTTCTGGCTTGATTGAAATGAATGAGCCAATGAAGTTTGCTGGCTACACTTTTTATCAAGCCAGCTTTAATCAAGACGAAAAAACAGGCGAGCCCACGGCTTCGGTTCTTTCGGTAAACCTTGATCCAGGTCGTTGGATTAAATATTTAGGTTCTTTAGTTTTAACAATAGGTATTGTTTGGCTATTCGTGCAAACGCGCAGAAGAAAGACAGCACAATGATTCGTTTTTTATCCACAGCATTTTTAATTTTACAGGTTTCATTATTTACAAATATCGCCCAAGCGGCTCCAAAACTGGGTGAAGCTATCAGGTATTTACCAGTGCAAGATGGTGGTCGCATTAAACCTTACGACACTTTTGCAAAAGAAGTTTTAGAAGTTGTCTATGGTAAAAGTAAATACAAAACTGAAGCTGGCGAAACAGCTCCTGCGTATTTGATTGTGTTAACTTGGATGTTGTCTCCGGATAGCTGGACAAATCGCCCACTTTTTGAAGTAAATCATTTTGATGTGAAAAACAAACTTGGTCTTCCGAAAGAGCAAAAATACTTTTCTAGTAATGAGCTTTTTACCACTGATAAATTTCAAAATTTAATGCAAGAATTGGCCGACAAACGTCAAAGCCAGGAAAAATTAACTCCTTATTTTCAGGCGTTACAGCGTCTGCAAAACCAAATGATGTACTTTCGTGAGCTTGCGGCAGGTAGATTATTAAGAATTATGCCTAACGCTGAATCTGAGACTTGGTTGTCGGTGGCAGAGCTGCCAGAGGCGCAACAAGGTTTATTTATTGGTATCAGTCAAAGTGTTGCGGCTTACTTAGGTGCTTTGGCAGAACATCAAGATGTCGAAGGTGCAAAAGCCACTTTGGATGGAGCTGTTATCGCTTTTCAAAAAAGTATCGAACAGGTGGTTCCGCTGAAATATGCGGAAGCTCATAAGGTTGATACCGAAGTTTTTTATAATGATCTGCATCCGTTTCGTTGGACATATATCTTATATATTCTAGCGGCTTTGATTTTGTTATTTATTTGGATCAGAGACTTGCAATCTGGAATGGCTCTTGTTTGGTCGGTAACTTTTTTAGGTTTTTTCATTCACATTTTGGGATTTGCATTCAGAGTTTATTTAGCTGAAAGACCACCCGTGACGAATATGTATGAAACGGTTGTCTGGGTTTCATGGGGAATCATGGTCTTCTCAATGACATTAGAGAAAATCTATAAGTACCGCATCTTTTTATTAGCGGGTTTACTTATGGGGTTTGTGTGTATGGTTATCGCTGACACAGCTCCGGCAGTTTTAGATCCTAGCATTCAGCCGTTAGAGGCAGTACTTCGCAGCAGTTACTGGCTGATCGTTCACGTAATGACTATCACAATCAGTTACGCAGCTTTTGCTTTAGCGTTCGCATTGGGTGATATCGGGCTTATTTATTATGCGATTGATAAAGAAAAGCATAAAGAAAAAATTCAGCACATCACTACCGGTGTTTATCGTTCGATGCAAATCGGAGTGGCATTTTTAGCGCCGGGGATTATCTTGGGTGGTATTTGGGCAGATGCCTCTTGGGGTAGATTCTGGGGTTGGGATCCGAAAGAGACTTGGGCCTTGATTGCACTTTTAGGTTACATAATAATTCTGCATGCTCGTTTAGTGAACTGGATTCAAAATTTTGGAACGCTAGTTGCCGGCATTTTAACTTTCATGCTTGTGATCATGGCTTGGTACGGAGTTAATTTTGTGCTTGGAGCGGGGCTTCACTCATACGGATTCGGCGCCGGTGGTGTTGAGTACGTTTCAATTTTTGTACTTTTACACTTCATTTTTGTTGGTTACGTAGCAAGCGTAAAAAAACTTTCTAAGGTTTAGTGCGCGCATCCCTACACTTGCGTGCTTTACTCTTAAGCACGCAACTTCTTGTTTTCACTCGGAGATTTTCATTTGATGATCAAAATCCCTCGTGACATTTGCCCCGCATTGCATTTTAATTAACAGCATAAGAAGGGCAATGATTATGCTTACTAAATTTTGCAGCACTGTATGCGCGGCTATAGGTTTGTCGCTTACGGTATTTTTTCTTTCTGGTTGTTTGTTTCAAAATCCTGATGGCGGTGAACGCGTGGGGATTGGCTACAACAAAGGTTATGCGCCTGAACAGCCGATCGCGTTCAGCCACGAACTTCACGTTGGTACGCACAAGATTCAGTGTCAGTACTGCCACAACCAAGTTGAACGTTCGAAATCTTCGAACATTCCATCATTAGCAACTTGTATGAACTGCCACCAACAGGTTGCGGGTAAACCAGGACAGGAAACAGTTCCAGGGCATAAAGATTCGGATGAAATTAAAAAACTTCGTGATGCCTTCTCTGATGGAAAATCAATTGAATGGGTTCGCGTGCACATGCTTCCTGATCATGTGTCGTTCAATCACCAAGCGCATGTTGGTAAAGGCGTAAGCTGTCAAACTTGCCATGGCGAAATTGAAAAAATGGCTAAAGTATTTCAGCACTCTGATTTGTCCATGGGCTGGTGTGTGAACTGTCACCGTCAACCAGAAAACAAAGCTCCACTTAACTGTACAACGTGTCACCAATAATCGAAGCGGGTTTGTGATGTCTAATACTGAAAATAAAATTCAATCTGATAATGAAAATAGAAAAATTGAAAGAGACTCTACATACTGGAGATCTTTCGAAGAGCTAAACAACACTCCTGAGTTTCAAAAGTCTTTACAGACTGAATTCATGTCTTCGCCTTTACGTGAAGAATCTAAAGATGAAGGATCTGAAACAGACGGTGTTGCTCGTCGTGATTTCTTGAAATTGATGGGAGCATCAATTGCCTTAACTTCGGCTGCAGGTTGCATCCGTCGTCCGGTGCAGAAAATTGTTCCTTATAATAAACAACCTGAAGAAGTTACCGTTGGTGTTTCTAACTGGTACACGTCATCTTACTTTGATGGCCAAGAAGGTTTAGGTTTATTAGTTAAATCACGCGAAGGTCGTCCGGTTCACATTTCGGGAAATCCAAAATTTCCTCTAAATGGAAATGGCGCTTCAGTTAAAGCTCAGGCTTCATTGCTTGGTCTATACGAACCAAACCGTTTACAAAAACCTTTCAGAAATTTATTTAATGAAAAACGCACAAACAAAGAAACTGTTGGTGTGTCGTGGGAAGAGTTAGACACTAAAGTTGTTGAGTCTCTTCAAAAAGGTGGCGTTGCCATTTTATCTGGAAACATTTCTTCTCCATCGACAAAAGCTGTGATCGGAGATTTTAAAGCTGGTTTTAATGCTGATCACTACGTGTGGGAGCCTTTGGCTGATGACGTTGTTGAAGCTCAAGCTTCTTCATACGGCGAAGCAGTTATGCCAGGTTTCAGATACGACAAAGCTCAAATGATTGTTTCAATCGATGCGGACTTTCTAGGTACTTGGGGTCCGACAATGACAAACAACAAACGTTTTGCTGACGGTCGTAGAAATATCGACAAGATGTCACGTTTAGTTTCGTTTGATTCAACATATTCTTTAACTGGTGCGAATGCAGATATCCGTTTCAGAATTAAACCATCACAACAATTTGATGTTGTAATGGGCTTAATCTCTGAAATCGTTGGAAAAGTTTCTGTGTCTGATGCTGTTAAAACTGCAGTAGCTCCGTATAACGGAATCGCTGATAAACTTGGAATTTCTGCTGAAGCTTTCAAAAAAGTAGCTGCTGATTTAGTTAAAAACCAAGGCGAATCAATCGTTGTCGCTGGTGGTATCCAAACTAAAACTAAAGATTCAATGGCATTACAAGTTGCTGTGAATTATTTAAATTCTATTTTAGGTAATGACGGTAAAACTGTAGTAGCGGGTGCGGGTAATAAAAATTTAACTGCTTCGTTTGCACAAATTAAAAATTTAATCGCAAAAATGAATGCTGGAGATGTGAAAACTCTTATCATCTACAGATCTAATCCGTTCTACAGCTTAAGTGCTGATCTTGGATTTGCTGAAGCTCTTAAAAAAGTGCCTACAGTTGTTTATTCAAATGATAAAATGGATGAAACAGCAGTTAACGCTCACTATGTGGCGACAGATAATCACGCTTTAGAAACTTGGGGTGATTCTGAATTCGCAACTGGCGTCTATGGCATTCACCAGCCACTTATCCGCACGATGTATGACACAAGATCATTTCAGTTATCTTTAATGACTTGGGCATACATGGCCAAAGTTGGTCCTAAGCGTATTCAAGAATTTGAAACTTATTACGATTATGTTCGTAATTTGTGGAAAACAGAAATGGCCGCAAAAGTTGCCGGCGGAAAAGATTTCGAATCTTTCTGGAATGGGTTTTTACAAGAAGGTTTTGTTGGCGAATTAGCAACAACAGGATCTGCACGTACTTTCAAAGGTGATGTTTCATCTCTTAAAAAATCTCAAAGCAGCGATGCCACTTTTGAATTAGCTTTATACCCAACAGTAAATATCGGTGATGGTACTTTAGCTAACATCGGTTGGTTACAAGAGTTACCAGATGTAGTAACGAAAATCGTTTGGGATAACTACGCCTGTGTTTCAATTAAAACTGCTGAAGCAAATAAACTTCGCGAAGGCGATGTGATTGAATTAACAGTTGGTGGTAATAAATTATCTTTACCGACTCACATTCAACCAGGTTTACATGACCAAGTTGTAGCTGTAGCTGTTGGTTACGGACGCACACACGCAGGCGATGTCGCTAAAGGTATCGGTCAAAATGCATTTACACTGGCTCAAGGCGGGTTGTATGCAGGTTTACCGGTTGAATTTAAAAAGACCGGTCAAAAAATTGAATTAGTTACGACTCAAGGTCACGATTCAATGGAAGGCCGTCAAATCGTTGTCACTGCAACTAATAAAGATATCCAAAAATCTAAAGACGCAAATATTCACAGACACCACACATGGAATATCTGGTCAGGTCACCAATACAACGGGCACAAATGGGGTATGGCGATCGATCTCAACACTTGCACAGGTTGTTCGGCATGTATGACTGCCTGCCAATCAGAAAACAACACAGCTGTTGTTGGTAAGAAATATGTTATGCAAGGTCGCGAAATGCACTGGATCCGTATCGACAGATACTACACGGGTGATGTTGAAAATGCGTCAGCCGTATTCCAGCCATTAATGTGCCAACACTGTGACAATGCTCCGTGTGAAACGGTTTGTCCGGTAGTTGCAACGGTGCATAGCTCAGAAGGTTTAAATGAACAGATTTACAACCGCTGCGTTGGTACACGCTATTGTTCAAATAACTGTCCGTACAAAGTTCGTCGTTTTAACTGGTTTAACTACGCTAAATTAATCGAAAAGCCGATGCACATGGCTCTTAATCCTGAAGTTTTAGTTCGTGCACGCGGGGTTATGGAGAAATGTACTTTCTGCGTTCAACGTATTAAAGAAGGTAAAAACAAAGCCAAAATCGAAGAGCGTCCATTAAAAGATGGTGATATCAAAACGGCGTGTGAGGCAGCTTGTCCGACGCAAACTATCGTATTCGGTGATTTAAATGATGAAAATTCACGCGTAGCTAAAGTTTTTAAAGCTGAACCACGTGCGTATGAATTACTAGAAGAATGGTATGCAAAACCTTCGGTTCGCTACCAAACGAAAATTAAAAATAATGATCAAGTAACTCCTAAGAAAGGAGGCGGCCATGCTTAAGCGTAATCCTCTTGTTTTAGGTAATAAAACTTTAAAAGATGTATCTGATGATATCTGCGCTCCGATTGAACGTATTCCATCAAAAGAATGGATGGGTTTATTTTTAGGAGCTAAAGGTCTTTTCATATTTTACATCCTAACAATCGCTATGGTTATCTCGACCGGTATCGGTTTATTAGGGGTGAATCACCCGGTTGCCTGGGGAACGATGATTATCACGTTCGTATTCTGGGTAGGTATCGGCCATGCGGGAACTCTAATTTCTGCGATTCTATTTTTATTCAGACAAAAATGGAGAACTTCAGTGGCTCGTTCTGCTGAGGCCATGACGGTATTTGCGGTTGCAACTGCCGGAATATTCCCATTAATTCATACGGGTCGTCCTTGGTTAGATTTCTGGTTATTTCCATACCCGAATCAACGTGGTCCACTATGGGTAAATTTCCGTTCTCCATTATTATGGGACGTTTTCGCGGTATCTACATACGCGACCGTGTCGTCTGTGTTTTGGATCGTGGGCATGATTCCAGATTTAGCAACTGTTCGTGACAGAGCTAAAAATGCCATCCGTAAAAAAATCTACGGCGCTTTATCTTTCGGTTGGAGAGGTACGGCAAAACAATGGTCACACTTTGAAATGATTTACTTAGTGTTAGCCGGTCTTTCGACGCCGCTAGTATTATCAGTACATACAATCGTATCGTTCGACTTCGCGGTTTCACAGCTTCCTGGTTGGCATACGACGATCTTTCCTCCGTACTTCGTTGCGGGTGCGATTTTCTCGGGTTTCGCGATGGTTATTACGTTAATGACGTTAGTACGTATCGGTTTTCCAGAATTTAAAAACTACATCACGATCGATCATATGGAAGTGATGAATAAAATCATCATGATGACTGGTTTGATGGTTGGTTACGCTTACGGAGCCGAGTTCTTAATTGCTTGGTACTCGGGTAATGATTACGAAAGATACGTATTTATGAATCGGGCAATGGGTCCATACGCATGGTCATACTGGATCATGGTTTCTTGTAACGTATTAGTTCCGCAGCTTTTCTGGTTTAAAAAAATCCGTCGTTCAATTCCTATTATGTTTGTTGTTTCGATTTTCGTAAACATCGGTATGTGGTTTGAGCGTTTCGTAATTACGGTAACATCGCTTCACCGCGATTTCTTACCATCAAACTGGGGTCAGTACGCTTGGTCGATTTACGATACAGCGATCTTAGTTGGATCGTTCGGTATGTTCTTCACGATTTTCTTATTATATTTACGCGTTTTACCTGCGATTTCGATCGCCGAAGTTAAACCGGTATTGAATGTCGGCAAAGAAGACGAACATCATGGGAAAGGACACTAATCATGGCTAAGAAAGCTATTGGCGGAATCGCCGGAATTTTTCTTGATGAAGCTACAACAGTCAATGCAGCAACTCGCGTGCGTGAAGCTGGATTTACAAAGTTTGATGCATTGTCACCATACCCAATCCATGCAATGGAAGCAGCCTGCGGAATTAAACGTTCACCAATCCCTTATGTAACTTTTGTTGCAGGTTGTGTGGGTTTATTGGCTGCCTTAGCATTAACTTATTATACGTCTGCAGTTGATTGGGCGATTAACGTTGGTGGTAAACCAATGTTTTCATTACCAGCGTTTGTGCCAATTATGTTTGAATTAACAGTCTTGTTTGCAGCTTTAAGTTCAGTGGGTGCTTTCTTTTACCTTTGTGGTATACCAAGAATTGATCCCCCAATTATCGATAAAGATATCACTTGCCACAAGTTTGCGATTTTCATTCCTGAAAATGACGTAGGCTACAGCGCTGATCGCGCTGAAAAACTTTTAAAAGATTTAGGCGCTGTTGAAATCAAGAAAATGGCGGAGTACTAAGATGAAAAGCTTAATTAATCTTTCTATGACATTAGTTGCGGCATCTCTTGCGGCAACAGTATTTTCTGGCTGCGGGCCTTCAGGCAATCAACCTAATGTAGAGCTAATTCAGGATATGATGGAGTCTCCGGCGATTAAAGCGCAAGAGTATGACGAAGAATCTCCGAATAAAGCAGGTATGCGCGTTCCGCCGGAAGGCACTCAACCGCAAGGTTTTGTTCCGTATAAATATTCAGATGCAATTGCAGCAGCAGCTAATCAAAATCCTTTAGTTGGCCAATACTCTGAAGAAGTTTTAAAAACCGGAACTAAGTACTACACAATTCACTGTGCAGTTTGCCACGGTGCAAACGGTCAAGGCGGCGAACAAGCTTCTGTTGCTGAGACAATGGCTCTTAAGCCACCATCTTTAGTTTCTGATAAAGTTAAAGGTTGGACTGATGGTCAAATGTATCACGTGATCACAGCAGGGCAGGGTTTGATGGGTCCTTATGCGGCTCACATTCCACAAAAATACAGATGGCAAGTTGTTAATTACATTCGCCACTTACAGGGTAAAGGGAACTAATCATGGGTTCATCGAATCATTCACATGAATTAAAATTAAGTAAATTCGAAGCGCCGCAACAGTTAAAAACTGCAATTTTTGCAGCGATGTTTATCGGGTTATTAGGATTAGTTTACGGATTAATGAAGGCGCCAGACCGCTTATGGACTTCTTACTTAGTGGCTTTTTTCTTTTTTGCAAGTTTAGCCTTAGGTGGAATGTTTTTTACTGCATTTAACCATGCGGCTAAAGCAGGTTGGTCAGCTTCAATTCGTCGTATTGCAGAAAGTTTTTCAAGCTTTTTGCCAGCGATGTTAGTCGGAAGTTTTATCCTGATTTTAGGTTTTAAATATTTGTATCCATGGGCTGATCCTGCACAAGCGCACAGATTAACAGGTGGCAAAGCTTTATACTTAGCCCCATGGTTTGTGATTTTGCGCTTAGTGATTTTTGGCGTAGGTTGTTTAATTTTCAAAAAGTTAATGGTTGGAAATTCACTGAAGCAAGATATCAATGGCGACCACTCGTTAACTCATAAAAACGTAGGAATTTCGATTGGTTTCATCGCTTTCTTCGCTATTTTCTTTACGTTATTTACAATTGATTTATTGATGTCGTTATTGCCAAGCTGGTATTCAACGATTTTTGGAATCTACTTATTGGGAGCTATGCTGCAATCAACAATGGCAGCCTTAATTCTAATGATCATCTGGTTACGTACTTCAAAATGGATGTCTGGTTACATCACAGAAGAGCATCAGCATGATGTGGGTAAGTTTATGAAAGGCTTCACTGTTTTTTGGGCTTACATCGCATTTTCTCAGTTTATGTTAATTTGGTACGCTAACATTCCAGAAGAGACTGAATTCTACTTAATGCGTTCGCACAGTGGCTGGTTAGGTATTACAGTATCTTTATTAATCTTTAGATTTGCTGTGCCTTTCTTAGCTTTATTACCTCGTGATGCTAAACGTAATAACTTTAACGTAGCTACTGTGGCTGTGTTGGTTTTAGTTATGCAATACGTGGATATTTACTGGTTAGTTTACCCGAATTTCTTCGATGGAGTGCCGCAGTTTGGGTTTCTTGAGATCAGCGTGTTCATTGGATTTGCTGGTGTATTCATGAAGTTAATGACTGGTTTTATGACTAAGAATAATCTTGTAGCGATTAAAGATCCTCGTATGCATGAGGCGCTTAATCATCACGTGACTTACTAAAAGGTAGGGCACGCAGCCCGCGCCGTCCCTTTTTGGGGAGCGCCGCGCAAAAACCCACATCTTTTAACTGAGATGTGGGTTTTTTTATATGCAGACAGTAGAGGAGCTTTTGCCTTCTTTTTTTTGCTCTGTAATTCGGTTTACAGTTTTACTAAAGATTAAATTAATTCTTTTGATCTTCTGACTCAGATTAAATTGTAAACCCAAATGCAGAGCATGAAAAAGCACGAGCTATTTTTTTCTTTCGATTCAGTTCTCTTTGATGGGATTCGTGGGGTCATTTGAAGAACGTTTGGAAAAATCAGCCTCAAAACCCTTTAAAATGGCATCTTTACGGTTATTTTGGGGATTTTTGGGGCTTGAAAGTGGCCTTCTTTCTTGGCATACTTTAATCCATGCTATTTATAACTACGACCACCACATTTTAGTTCTCTTTCGAATGTCTAAAGCTCAATATCTTTCTATTATTAAAATTAAATACTACGCCATAAAAAATGGAAGCAGCTAAGAATGTCGTCTCAAGAAATTAAAATTATATTACCTGATAACTCTGTTAAAACTTTTGATCATGAACCTACTACTTTAGAAGTAGCAAACTCAATTGGTGCGCGCTTAGCTAAAGATACTCTTGGTGCTAAGATCAATGGTTCATCTGATGTGATTGATTATCGTCTGCCATTAAAAGATGGAACTCGAGTTTCTATTGTTACAACTAAATCTCCTGAAGCTTTAGAAGTTGTTCGTCACTCGGCTGCGCATTTGATGGCTCAGGCTGTTCAAGAAATTTGGCCTGAAGTTAAAGTGACTATTGGTCCTGTTGTTGAAAACGGGTTTTATTACGACTTTGATTCTCCTTTTAATTTTACTGAAGAGCATTTTGAAAAAATTGAAAAAAAAATGGAAGAGATTCAAAAAAAAGATCTTCCACTTGTTCGTGAGAACTGGCCAATCAATAAAGCGATTGAAATGTTTCAATCTATGGGTGAGCGTTTTAAAGTTGAGTTGATTCAAGACTTAGCTGCAAAGGGTGATGAAACTGTTGTTGGTATTTATCATCAAGGTACTTGGTTTGATCTTTGTCGTGGGCCTCATGTGCAATCGACTGGTCAGATTAAAGCGTTTAAATTGATGTCTGTTGCCGGAGCTTATTGGAAGGGTGACCAAGCCAACCAAATGCTTCAACGTGTGTACGCGACTGCATTCCAAGACAAAAAAGAATTAGATGAGTATTTAAAAAATATTGAAGAAGCTAAAAAGCGTGATCACCGTAAATTGGGTAAAGAGCTTGGAATGTTTACGTTCCATCCTTGGGCTCCGGGTTCTCCGTTTTTTACTGGTCGTGGCACTGTGGTTTATAATGAACTGCAAAAGTACTTACGCGAATTATATTTTAAATATGGTTACAACGAAGTTATTACTCCGCAAATTTTTGATGCGGAGTTATTTAAAACTTCAGGGCATTTAGCGAACTATAAAGATAATATGTTTTTTACTAAAGTGGATGAGCGTGATTTTGGTTCAAAGCCTATGAACTGCCCATCGCACTGTTTATTATTTGCTTCAGATAAATACTCATACCGTGATCTTCCATATCGTATGGCTGATTTTGGTCGCCTACATAGATATGAAGTATCAGGCGCACTATCTGGTTTAACTCGCGTTCGTACTTTCTGTCAGGATGATGGTCACATCTTCTGCACTAAAGAACAATTGCAAGGCGAGATTAAAGGTTTCGTGCAAATGTTAAATGAGATCTACCAAAAATTAGGAATGAGTGAGTACAAAGTTTATCTTTCAACTCGTCCTGAAAAACGTATGGGAACTGAAGAAGACTGGGATAAAGCCGAAGGTGCATTATCACAAGCTTTAGAAAGTTTAAGTATTCCTTATGAAATTAATCCTGGTGATGGGGCTTTCTACGGTCCAAAACTAGATATCATGTTTGTTGATGCTCTTAAACGCCCTTGGCAATTAGGAACTATCCAATGTGATCCGAATCTTCCGCAGAATTTTCATTTGAAATACACTGGTGAAGATAACTCTGAACACACTCCGTTAATGCTCCATCGTGCGGTTTTAGGTTCATTAGAGCGCTTTATCGGGGTTTACCTAGAACACACTGCCGGACATTTACCAGTGTGGTTAGCGCCGACTCAGGTAACTATCTTGAATGTGACTGATCGTGTGAATGAGTTTTGCGATAAAGTGAAAGCTCATCTTCGTGAAAGTTCAATTCGTGTTGAATTTGATAAGCGTAATGAAAAATTGAACTTTAAGATCCGTGAAGCTCAGCTGATGAAAGTGCCGTACATGATTATTGTCGGTGATAAAGAAGCTGAAGCGGGAACTGTTTCAATTCGTTTAAGTGATGGAACTTTACATAATAACATCGCGTGGGAAAAAGCCTGCGAGATGATAATAAATAATAGAAATGATAGACAGCTGAAAGCATCAATAGATGCCCAAGCTACGGCTCAAACTTTAGGAGGCTAGCCATTAATCAGTTTAATAATAATCGTCCAGCAGGTGGTGGCGGAACAGGTAAACCCCCAGGTGGTCCAAAACCAGGTGGATTCAACCGTTTCGACAGAGATAAAAAACGTGGAGACAAAGATGGTCTTCGTGTAAATCGCGACATTCGCGCACCACAGATTCGTGTGATCGACGAACTTGGCGAAATGCTGGGAGTAATGACTGTACCAGAAGGTCTTCGCATTGCTGAAGATCGTGGTTTAGATCTGATCGAGATCGGACCTACAGCTTCGCCTCCAACTTGTAAAATCATGGACTACGGCAAGTACAAATACGAAAATAAGAAAAAAGCCGCAGCTTCACGCAAAAAACAAGTGATCGTTGTCATTAAAGAAATTCAGGTTCGTCCAAGAACTGATGTTCACGATTTCGAAACCAAAATGAAACATGCTCGCAGATTCTTATTAGAAGGCGATAAAGTAAAAGTAAATTTACGTTTCATGGGTCGCGAGATGTCACATCAAGAAATGGGTTTAGAAGTCATTAATCGTGCGATTGATTTCGTTAAAGATTTAGCTCTTGTTGAATCTAATCCGAAAACTGAAGGTAAAAACATGTTCACCATGCTTGCACCTGATCCAATGAAGATTAAAGAGTACTTAAAAGCTAACCCGCCTAAGGGTCAAAAAGAAGTTCTTCCTGAATTATCGAAAGAAGACTTATCGTCTACTTCACACACTGAAGAGCACGACGAAGATTAAGATATTAAAAAGGGCTGGTTGAAAAACCGGCCCTTTGTTTTTTAGTCTTAGTTATTTACTTCGTATTCTGAATACACGCCAATTAAGTAACTCTTATAACGGCATTTTTCGATATCGATCTGAACTGAGCCAATGCGGTCAACTGGCCCGCTGGTGCCGCCATCGCCATCTTTTATGATGATGTTTGTTGAACGAATATTTCCCATTAATAACGAATGGCTGATGCCTACTTTTTTAGAGTTGTAAAGTCTGGCTATTTCTAAAACTTTTTTCTCGACGATAGAATCAGCTACATCGTCGCTGCATTCTGCAAAAGTGATGTTTGTGAATAAAAGAATACCTAACAATGAAATTAGAATTTTCATAAAACCTCGCTGAATTGATACTAAATTGAAATTTAATCATTCAGCAAGGATATAGAGTTGTTATTTAATTTTATTCATCTGAAACGGTACGCGGTAATTCTGTAAAACAATGCGGTCCACACAATTTATGCCTTCGCATTTTTGCACGATCACATCACAGTTTTGTTTTAGTGTTTGGCCAGCTGTGTGGTCGATGGCTACTAAAGTTCCAGTTGTAATCATTTGCTCCACTTGTTCGCCCGCAAAAACTTGCTTGGTGCTTCCAAGCGCGCTTGTTGTTGCCTGGTTAAAAGTTAAAATCATATCTTGCGTGTTTTCGTTGCCGACAGCGCGAATACCTTTGATTGTTTCGGGCATGTGTTCCCAAACCTTTAAATCATCAGACGTGTAAGAATGATTAATCGTAGTAGCTGGAACTAACTTAGCCGTTAGCAAATCATTGCGACCAGTTTGTAGCCAGTTGGTGCGATCATTAACGTTATTTAAATTATTAAAGATACGGCTTTTATCAAAAGTCACAAAACCCATGCGTCCAGCTTCTTGATTTTCGCCCTTGCATTGATATTGAACCGTTACAGAAACTTTAACTTGTGATTCTATTTTTTGCAGTTCTTTAAGATAGTCATTTGCAAAAGCTGCTTGAGAGGCCACTAATGAAATTGCGAATATAAGTTTGGTCATAGAAATACTCCTGGTTAGTTCACTGAGCTATGTTTTTGCAAACGCAGGACCTTGGCCAGAGAGGGTTATTTCGATTTGGAGCATTTAGCCTGTCTAGCGTTTTGATAGAAGACTCGTTTTCGCGTGTTAACAGCGACCTACTCGGGGCAGATCAGCTTGGCTTCTTCGTCAGTGATTTTAATGTCATTGAATTTTTTAAAATTTTTCACTTTATTGATAACGTGATTATATTCTTTAGTGTCATTACCATCGGTGTTTTTGCGCCAGTAGGCTAAGGCTTTATCATTGTTCCAGCCACAATACTGAATCAAGTTTATCACAGCCGCATAACCAGAGGCGTGCCAGCCGTTCCAACAGTGACCGTACATCGGCCCTGTAATTTCGCCTTTGATGTGCTTTTGAACTTGCAGGAGTAAAGCTTTTTCGTTGCCTGATTTGAGAGAAGCTAATTGAAGGTAGTCGAGCTTTTGGTCTTTACCACAAGTAATGATTTTCTCAGATTCGTCATAGTTGTCTTTATAAAAGTACATCGCTTCTGAAAAGCCCTGCTTGCAGAGATTTTCTAAACCTTCTTGGGGAAGAGGATTTTGGTTATCGCGTTTTTTATTTTTATTAAATTTATTGTTGGCGCCACCGCGGTAATAAATACCGTGAAGAACTGCGCGAAAATTACGGGTGCCGTAAAGGTTATCGTTACCATTGCCTTTATTATCAGTTTGTTTTTTATAGACATCATCAAGTGGGTAGAGTTTTTTGTATTTGGCTACTTGATCGGCTAAATTAAAAACCGGCTTAGTGTTGTTCGCCCAAGCCGGTAGAGAAAGAATCAGTATTAAGAAAAATCGCATCATATAATGCGATTATATCAGTTTAAATTACTGTTGTGCAGCTTGAATCATAACGCGGCAATCAGGAACTGCTTGGCCAGTGAAAGCTGAATCAAGGTCTAGATCAAGTGACAATTGGCCTGCTTTACAAGTGTTAACTAGCACATTTACTGAGTGAGCTACGTTTGTCTTAAATGTATTGATATCAGTAGCAGTCATACCAGTTTCTAATTTAAAGAAAGCTTGGCCTTCAGCTGTGTTGATAAGTTTATAAAGTTTTAAAAGTTTTTCGAAAGTCTCTGGGTTAAAGTGACGTACGCCTTCTAGTAATTTACCGTTTTTGATGTGATTTTCTTTAGCCACGCCACAGTCGTTATCTTTCATCATCATCTTTTTAAGCATCAATGTGCCAGCTGGGTAAGTTTTGCCAGCGGCGATGTCTTTTTTAGATAATGAATCTAATTTATCAACTTGAGTTTTACCAGTCTTAGCGTCTTTAACTACAGCGTAAGCTTCCATAGTGTAGTGTAAGTTACCTAAGCGATCTTGTTGGCTTAACATTGTATCTAATAAAATCATATCAGCTACGTTTTGCATTTTTAAAACTTCTTGAGCGTTAGTTTGTGACCAGTTTAAGTTGCCGATAGCAGCAGCGTTTGTTAAACGGGCATAGGTGGCATTTTTAGCTTTAAAATTTGCTGTACGAGTTGGTTGGTCAGAACCACCATTGAATAATTCAGAGTATTTCTCTTCTTTAGAAGGGTTGTTTTGCAAAGCACCAAAACTGTATTGGTAATCATCAGTAAATACGTTTGTTGATTTAGCATGCGCTTGTTTTTTAGTTAAGATTGATAAAAGACCAGCCCAAGTTTGCGCGATAAGGTCTGTTTTATTCTTAATAGTCGCGTATGTTTTTTCGCCGATCGCTTTGTGAGTAGCTGCATCAACCGTTCTTAAAACCACTGCCGGAACTTGGTTGATATTACCTAAGAAGCGAGAAACGTGGTAATAAGATAAAAGTGAAGGTGTATAGCTGCAGCTTGTAGATAATTTGTATTTAGCCGCTTTTTTGAAAGCGTTATCACCTTTTTCGCCACCTGGTTTTTGTAAAAAACAACCTTGAGCTTCCATTTGAGAAGCTGTGTAACCATCTGCAATTTCATAGAATTCCAAAGCTGGATTTGTACTTTCAACTTTACCGCATACAGCAGCAGAAGTTCCGATATTCATAGAACATAATTCTTGTTCTTTTTCTAAATCTTTTTTAGAAAATTTAGATCCTTCAAGGCGGTTAGGGATGTAACAGATTTCACCGCGATCCATAGCGATCTTCTGTGCGCCACGGCCTGGCATGTTCGGTGTTAATGTAGCTTGTGCTAACATCGGGGCTAATAAGACCATAACTACTGCTTTTTTCATAAAATCCTCTTTCTTTTTTATAAAATATCTTTAAATCAAAAATCTAAAATTAATAAATCTAGTCGCCGTCATTTTTAATCAGCTCTGCCGCTGAAGCGCGCAAGTAATTAAACTTACCCGGGTGAAGAAGGCTTGTTACAAACCCATCGTAAAGGCTAACTACGTTTTCAATGACTGGGCGATCAAACGGTTGGCTCTGCACTAGGGCGCGTGATTCTTTATCGCTGAATTTAACTCCCATAACATCAACGACTAAGTTGATCGGTAATTTTAATTCTACGTGGCGGGCATCAGCATCACCTGTGACTAAACGGCTATTGTTTTTCAATACAAAAGTTGGATCTTTTAAACCTTTTGCTGAATACATATTTCCTAAGTAAACACCTTGGCTGCGATCAATCGTCGTTTGAAAACCTGCTGTCGATTCAAAAGCACTGCGGTGATAAGCCGTTGCCCCTTCAATTTGTAAAAAGCTTGGATTTTCGGCGATACCTTCGGCTAATACTGCAAAGATCGCTTTAGCGCGCGCTTCTAAAGCAGGGTCTTTCGCAACGATTTCTTGAGTTAACTTCTCAAGGCGAGCATTAGATTCAGCTTGTCTGCCAGCTGCTACTTTTGATTTAAACGGAGCAAATAACATATCAACTTGGCTTTGAGATAAAGTGACATCAAGTTTTTGCACGTTGTGATTGCCGTTTAAATTTTTGTATTTCGGGCTCTGAATGATATCATCAAGAGCTGATTTAATTTCTAATTTGTATGATTTTCCATGCGGGGCAAACATTTTAAAAGTAGCGCCAAAACGTGTTTGCATGTCAGCTAAGTTTAAAATTTTACTTTCGCCGTTCACATTAAGATCAAACAGGCCGTCAGATTTTTTTGTGATCATTACTTTAGAGCCATTCGCTAATGAACCAGCGACTGGAACATCCGCAGTCATTTTTTCAAAGTTTACTTCGCGTAAGTAAGTTCTGATGCGCGGTTGGTGTTTGGCATTACCTTTGTTATCAATTAATGGTTTAGTGTAATACGTAAATGTGCTGTCGGTAGCACCTTCTGGTGGCGGGGCATCACGTACAGTTAATTTGTCATTAGTATTTGTTTCACCTTTAACTTGTAATTCGAACATACGCTGGTGAACTTGGCGCGTAAAACCTTCAGATGCTGAATCTAAACCATCTAAAACCTTTTCTAAAGTTTCAGGCGATAAATTTTGCTTAATCAATTTATTAACATAATCATTTGAACGTTGAACTGATAATTTAGTTTTCCATTCGCTGCGCCAAACTGTTGCAAGTTTTCCTGTTAAAGTTGCGCGTAAGTTTTTTAATAAAGTAACATAGCGGTTTTCTTCAACTTGAACTTTATCAACAATTCTGGTTGGCGGAGCCGCTTTGCCCGAGAACAAATCAACGCAGGCATTGGCAGCCACTGCATTTGCAGAATAAATTTGTGCGGCTAAGATAAGTGGCAATAATTGTTTTTTCATAATTATTTAACCCCTGGGTGTGCGGTAGGAATTTTACCTTGAGAATTAATATATTTGATAAGTTCAGGATATTTGCTCGCATCGATTTCCATGACCATGTACTGAATGCCAGGGCCAGCAACCGAAGCTTTTTCTTCAGCGAATACAATGTAAGTGTGTTTTGATTTATTAAACTGGTCTACTTTTTCAAAAATCCATGTTTGGTGCTCTTTAGAAAATGCACTGCTGTGGTCTAAACGGATTTCAGCTAAATTTGGGCCAGAATAAAGAGCTTTAGAATCAAAGTGCGTTTTAATCTGTTTGTTAAGCTCAATAACTTCAGAACGTAATTGTTGTGCCTGCTGAGGAATATCAATATGGTTGATACGTTCTACTAGGTAAGCAGAGGTTTCGCGCGGGGCTGAAGCTATGACATGTGTAGCGATTGGTTCAGGGGTGGAGCGACCAACCATATTAATTGGGTTTGTCGCAATGCCTGTAGCCAGAATAATAAAGCCCATACCGATCGCAGCTTTCATGGGTTCTTTGAATAAGACTTTAAAGAAAACATCGCGGGCTCTGCGGTATTCAAAAACCAAACGAATTTTCGTCATTGAATTTGTGCGCAATAAATTGCGTAATTCATCTTTTTTGAAATATTCAAAGAACTTAGCAAGTTTATCGATCTTAGTTAGTAATGGTCCATCAATGATGAGTGGAATTTTAATTTTAGCGTTTATGCCAGCTCCTAAGATGTCGCCTAATTCATGCTCAGTTTTTTTGATTTTAACTTCGCCAGCTTTTAAAAAACTTTCAGCAATCTTTTTTGAACCAGTTCCTGTTGGCGTACGTAGAGTGATTTTATCAACGATAAACTGGCTTTTCTCTGTAGACATTGATTTGTAAGTCACTTCAAAGAAATAACCATCTTTAGCTGCGATACCGATTGAAAGTTCACCTTTAGTTAAAACATTTTTCTCTTCTAAGACATAAGATGTGTTTTGTAGTAATAGACGCATCATCTCGATCGATGCTTCTTCTGGTTTAGTTGAAAATCCCATTTCTTCAATGACTAGTTTTTCAACCACTTCAGAGTTTGTATGTCTTTTTAATTCTACGCGATTTGAATTTGATTTAACTGGTTCAATAATAACAGGAATCTTGCGAGCGACAGGGGCGGGTGCAGGCAATAATAAGATGGGTTCAAAAAGCTGGCGGCAGCTATTGCCATAAGCCATAGATGAAGTGACGAAAGACAATGTATATAAAATTGCGACTAAGATTCTCATACCAGTTGGTATAATCAAGAAATGTACCGCGACGTATGCTTATAGCTGGATTATATTGATTCTGAGTGTCTCATTTCGAGAGGCTCGGCGTGAAAAGGCACAGATTGATATGACACTGTCTAATTATTTTTCACCCTCGTAACGGTAGCGTTCTAAGAACCACTCGACCCGAGTACGCATTTTTTCTGGAAATTCCACAAGGGTTGCATCAGTGATTTCACCTTTAATAATCTGAGCGGCATACGCATCGCAAACTTCACCCAGCTTTTTATTCAGCTTTTTAAGAAAATCGATTTGTTCATTATCGCCTTCATTTTTGTCGGCATTAAGTCTTACTTCGCCGCTCTTAAGTTCATGCTGAATTTGCATAAAACGTAAGATATCACGCATGTTCTTACGAACATCATGAAGTTCATCGACTTCCATTGTTCGTTTCGCCATAATTTCGCGTGTGTCTTTGATGATAGCTTCAAAATACTCTTTAACTGATTTTCTAGAAGCGGGCTTTATGTCTTTAAGTAAAGCTTCAAATTCAACATCTTTAAATTTCTTAATAAGTTTTTTTGCAGCTTGTTGCGCCTGGGCGCTTTCGCCGATATTTACCATGTCTTTAAGGTGACCAAAATCACGAACGAATTTGGCAAATTTATCAGGGCTTGCATGGTCTTTACTTGAGGTCTGAAATACCGAGCGTAAAAACGAAGTGTCTTGGCGAAATCTATTGATCTTCACTTTTTGCTCAGGCGTGATAACAGCTAGCCCTGTATAGCGAATAGTCATAAGAGTGGTTTTAAGATCTACTAAGTCAGCGTTAGCTAGTAAGTTGTAGTGTGCGGTCTCGAGAAAGCGCGCAGATTCTTTTTTGCCATTTAACGTGATAATGAATTCTTTAACTTCATACTCTTTGGCTTCAAATAGATTTTTGCAAGCTAATGCCTCAGCATTTACCTTGAGAGATACCAGCGTTAAAATCAGAATGAAAAAAGTTTTACATACGTTCATCGTTAGAGAATATAACGGTTTCGCACTGTTGATTTCAACTGTAATGATTCTGACAGTGTGTTGTCGAACTTATGATGGTTTTAAAAAACTAAGGCCACTCGAGGCGGCCTTAGTAACACTTTTTGTCTAAATTAAGATTTTAAAATTAGTAAGTATCTAAATCGTAAGACTGGCATTTGATGGTAGAAACAGTGGCTTCACAAGACGCATTGATTGTTCCGTCTCTCCAGCACTTCGTCAGTACGTTGTTGCGAACATGAGAAACAGTTTGCATGTAGATTGAATCACTTCCGTAGAACACGAAGTACGTTGCAGTATTTGTGCACTTTAGTGTAGCCATTTTCTCGTCGGCATTGTCTTGAGAAGTTTCGCATTGAAATGTTGAAGACTGTGCGTTTAAAGCTTTTAAAAAACTTGGGCTAACGTCTTTCCAGTTACAGTTCGAGCCAGCTGCTGCAAAAGTCGTAACTTGTAAGAAAATAATAATAGCTAAAATAACGCCCGCTCTGAACATGAGAATCTCCTGCTTGATCTTTGAGTTCAATATTTTGAATGGTTGAGGTGATAGCTTAAGGAACAGGTATTGTTGAGTTATTGTTTGGCGGTATTTAGAATCATGAAGATTTTGCAAGGGCAGATTGAGGATAAAAAAGCCCCCTGATTTGCGTCAGAGTGCTAGGAAGCAATAAAAACTAGCCAGTGATGCCATGAAAATAGGCACGTCTGATTTCAGCCTTGCCACCAGGGTGGTCATAGTCTAATTTAACCCTTCAAATTAAGGCTAACAGTTGAGCTATCAAGTAAACTGAATATTTCAGTTTCGCCCTGTTGGAGGAAGGTTAGACTATGTCTAAGATGAAAACGCACTCTGGGGCTAAGAAACGCATGCGCGTTCTGCCATCAGGAAAAGTAAAGCGCAAACAAACAAAAATGCGCCATTTAAACTCACACATGAGTTCGAAAACAAAACGTCATTTAGGCCAAACGGTTTTGGTTGCTGACTCTAACATGCTTCAAGTGAAGCGCCAATTCGGTTTCTAAGAGGAGTAGCTCATGGCACGTGTAAAATCGGGGATGACTAATCGTCGTCGCCACAAAAAAGTTTTAAAAAGAACAAAAGGTTACTATTCAGCGGGTTCACGCTCATACACTCACGCGGTTGAAAAAAATGACCGTGGTATGGTATTCGCTTACAAACACAGAAAAATGAAAAAACGTAACTTCCGTATGCTTTGGACACAAAGAATCAATGCGGCTGCTCGTTTAAACGGTACAACGTACTCTCGCTTAATCGGTGGATTAATCAAAGCGGGCATTACTTTAGATCGTAAAGTTTTATCTGATATCGCGATCACTGATGCAGCGGCATTCACTGCTTTGTGTCAGCACGCGATCAAATAGTCTAATTTCTTATTAGATGTCGCTACGAAGTGGCGCAAAATATTTGCAAAAGGCGAGAGAAATCTCGCCTTTTTTTTTACTTAGGACTACTCTCTCACCATGTCTGCAAACTACACTGATAAACATGCCGCATTTGAGCAACGTAAAAAGGCTCATATTGATCTGTCTCTCGATCCGAGAACTCAAGGAAAGACAGCTTCGCATTTTGATAAAATCAAATTAATTCACGAAGCCTTACCTGAAATTAATTTATCAGATGTTACTCTAGAAACGAAACTTTTAGGTTACCAATTTTCTTCTCCGCATTTTGTAAGCTCAATGACGGCAGGGCACCAGAACAGCAAAGTCATTAATATGCGTTTAGCAAAAGCGGCTGCTAAAAATAATTGGCTTATGGCCGTAGGTTCGCAACGTCGCGAACTTTCTGATTCGCAAGCCTCATTCGAATGGCAAGTCATTAAATCAGCGTCACCGCAAACACAGTTTGTTTCAAACATCGGTCTTGAAGAATTAATTCAACAACCAACGTCTGAAATTCTAAAATTAACTGAATCTGTTGAAGCTCTTGGAATTTATGTTCATTTAAATCCATTGCAAGAAGCATTTCAGAATCTTGGCCAAGCTAATTTTAAAAATGGCTTAGCTGCGATCAAAAAACTTTGCAAAGCATCACCTGTACCAGTTCTTGTTAAAGAAGTAGGTTATGGAATATCTAAAGCGACGGCGCAAAAATTATTGTTAGCTGGTGTTGAAGTGATCGATGTGGCCGGTAAAGGCGGAACTCACTGGGGGCTACTTGAAGGTTTACGTGATCAATCACAAGCCGGGCTTTTAGCTGATTCCAGTCTTGCCTTTAAAGACTGGGGCTTTAGTGCTGTTGAAAGTTTGATCCAGTGTAAAACACTAACTAAGAAAAATTCTTTCTGGGCTTCAGGTGGAATTCGTTCTGGTGTTGATTCGGCAAAATGTTTAGCTTTAGGAGCGCGTGCAGTAGGTGTAGCGCAACCGTTAATGAAAGCGGCCATAGAATCTGATCAACATGTGTTAGATGTTATGACTCGTTTTGATTACGAATTAAAAGTGGCTCTGTTTGGAGTCGGTGCTTCGTCGCTTAAAGACTTAGCGAAAAAAAAGGTTTGTTATGTTAACGGAACTATTTAAAGGTTTTTCTAAACTGAATTATACCGAGCGTTTACAGGCTTTGAAAAAGGCTAGTGTATTAAACGCCGATGAGATTTCTTATTTAGCCAACGGTGGCTTACAAACTATCGATCTTGGTGAAAAGTTTATTGAAAATGTTTTAGGTTATTTTCAAATCCCAATGGGAGTTGCTACAAATTTTAATGTCGACGGAAAAGACTTTCTTATTCCGATGGCGGTTGAAGAAACATCAATCGTAGCAGCTGCCAGCAAAACGGCTAAATGGGTGCGCGAGCACGGCACGATCACAACTGAAGTGATTGGTAATCAAATTATCGGCCAGATTCAGTTTGCTAAACTTAAAAACCCTGAAGATTTTAAAAAACAAATCTTGCAGCAAAAAACTTATTTAATTGATCTGGCAAATCGCGAAGTCGCTTTTGGTTTAGTTAATCGTGGCGGCGGAGTTAATGATTTAACAGTTCGTATTATTGACCGTGAAGATGGTCATGCGGCTGGCTCAAGCTATATGGGTGTGGTGCATATCTTAATGGATCCGTGTGATGCCATGGGTGCAAATATCATCAATCAAGTTTGCGAGTATTTAAAACAGCCTCTAGAACAATTTACTTCTGAAAAAGTAACGATGTGTATTTTATCTAACTTAGTTGATACGAAATTAACTAAGGCGACAGTACGCATGAATCATGTTGATCCTGAATTAGCCCTTAAAATCGAAGAAGCTTCGCGCTTTGCAGAGCTTGATCCTTATCGTGCAGCTACAAACAATAAAGGCGTATTGAACGGCATTGACCCGATCTTAATCGCCACAGGTAATGACTGGAGAGCCGTCGAAGCGGGTATTCATGCTTTCGCAGCTCGTGAAGGCCGTTACAAATCAATCACGAAATGGAGAGCCGCTGGCACTGAATTAGTGGGTGAATTTATTGCGCCATTAGTGGTTGGAACTGTAGGTGGTGTAACAGCCCTTCACCCAACAGCTAAAATTGGATTGAAAATCTTAAATGTAAATTCAGCTTCTGAGTTATCTCGTATTATAGCCTCTGTAGGTTTAGTGCAAAACTTGGGTGCACTTCGTGCTCTGACCACTGTTGGAATCATCGAAGGTCACATGAAATTACACATTAAGAATTTATCTTTAGGTGCAGGCGCAACCGATACCGAAATGCCTTTTGTTGTTAAAAAATTAGAAGAGATTCTTGCTTTAAGAAAACGAATTTCTTTGGCTAATGCCGTAGAAGTTTTAAATGACATCAGAAAAAAATCTCAAATTTAGTGTTCCAGGAAAAACTTTTTTAGTCGGCGAGTACGCAGTACTTGCCGGTGGATCTTGTCTAGGTCTTGGAACAAACCCAAGCTTTTCAATCGTGCCTAATGCCAACGGCAATCCTTTTCATTCAGAGAGTCCAGCAGGACGTTACCTGCACAAAAAAAGCATCGAAAATTTTGCTCACGATTTTATAAACCCATATGGTGTGGGTGGTTTTGGCGCAAGCACGGCTGAATTTATTTTTAGTTATTATGCAAATCCCAATGCCGTCAAAAAACTTTCTGATATTTTTGAAAATTACTTGGGCTTGTATACTGATCACAACGAAAAACCAAGTGGCGCTGATCTGATCACACAGTTAATTGGTGGCGTTAGTCATGTTGATTTATCAACTTCTGAACCTAAGTTTGAAAAGTTAAGCTGGGATTTTAATGATCTAGAATTTTTACTTTTTTCGACGGGGTTAAAAGTTAAAACTCATGAGCATTTAGCAGGACTTGATCGTCGTATTTGTGCTGATCTAGTAAAGCCGAGCCATGATGTTATTGAAGCTTATAAAACTAACGATGGCCAAACTTTTACTCAAAGCTTATCCGCATGGAGCGATAAACTTGAGCATATGGGGTTAACAGCAAAACCCGTAGTTGAGCTTAAGCAGCTCTTGCAGCAGCAAATTCCAGGTATTTTAGTAAAGCCTTGTGGGGCCTTAGGCGCTGATGTGATTGCTATTCTGTGTTCAAAAACACGAAAAAAGCACGTTTTAGAGCAAATTCAGTTGCTAAATATATCTGGGTTGAGTTTCAAGGCGGATTCATCGCATTTAACAAATGGTCCTTTGTCAATTTAGCGGCCTTTTGCTAGTATTTTTCTCTTATGTCGAACACGCAAATTTCTTCGAATATTTGGTTTGAAGCCAGCGCGCCTTCTAATATTGCGCTGATCAAGTATATGGGTAAAACCGATACGGTAAATAACCGTCCAACGAATTCGTCGTTATCTTGGACTTTAAATAATTTGCGCACGTTTGTTCGCATTAAGCAAAATAGCGAATTAACATCTGATCAATGGCAGCCCCTAAAACGTAATGATTTACTTCCGATTGAATTGTCAGAAAAAGGCCGTCAAAAATTTTTAGATTTTTTTGCTAAACTTAAAACTGAGTTTAAATTAACTGGTTTTTTTGAAATTGAATCAGCTAATAATTTTCCGTCTGATTGTGGCCTGGCCAGTTCGGCCAGTAGTTTTGCGGCATTGACTCAAGTGGCGCATCAATATGCAGGCGCTAGATATTTACCAAAAGAGTTAGCCAGAATTTCTCAGCGAGGTTCTGGATCGTCATGCCGTTCATTTTTTTCGCCGTGGGCTTTATGGCATGAACAGGGTGCTGAAGAGATTCAGATGCCGATCAAAGAGCTCAAACACATGGTTATTTTGTGCGATGAAACTAAAAAATCAGTTTCTTCAAGCCAGGCCCATGTGCAGGTTTTAACTTCTGATTTATTTAAAGGCCGCCCAGAGCGCGCTGCTGATAGGTTACAAAAACTAATCACAGCTCTTCGTAAACCCGAAACAGAATGGAAAAATATTTTTCAAATCTGCTGGAATGAATTCTGGGATATGCACACACTATTTCACACATCAGTGCCTGCGTTTATGTATTTAAACGGGGCTGGATTCGCAGCACTCTCAGAAATTTTAGAAATGTGGCAAAAAGACGGTGATGGGCCAATTGTTACCATGGATGCTGGTAGCAACATTCATTTATTATTTAGAACTAACCAGCCTGACAGTTATGCAAAATATTTAAATCATTTTAATACTCAGTTTAACCTTTGGACCGATGACGGTTATCAAAACCGTAAAGACTAATCATGGCTGAAAGTTTTGAAACACTGAAATCAGATTGGTCAGTACAGGTTCCAGGTAAATGGATCTTGGCCGGTGAACACGCGGTCTTACGCGGAAGCCAAGCGATTGTATTTCCGTTAAAGTCTAGATTTTTAAGTTTAAGTTATTTCAATAAAGACTCAGAGTTTAAAATTTTAATTGCCGGCCTATGTGCTTCAGACCTAGAAATGATTATCTGGTCTGTCGTAGAGCGCGCCCTAGGTGAATTGCAGCTTAAACGCTCTGACCTTAAGGGTGAACTTAAAATCTATTCGCATATTCAGTTCGGTGCAGGCATGGGAGCTTCGGCGACTTTAGCTGTAGGGCTTACTTTGTTTTTTCAACATTTAGGTGTTTTAAAAGCTGATCCATTTTTATTTGCTAAAAAAATTGAAGATTTGTTTCACGGCGAAAGCAGTGGGGTGGATGTGGCTGTTGCGCTTCATCAAAAGCCAATGATTTTTGAAAAGAACAAAGAAAATATCTTTTTTGATTTAAAAAAGCTTCCGCTACTTTATTTGTCGTACACCGGTCAGCGTGGAGTCACTAAAGACTGTGTTAACAAGGTCAAAGATCTTATCATCGAAAAACCAGAACACGCTAATGCGGTTGATGAGCGTATGAAAAAAGTGGTGCAAGATTTTATTTCATCTCGTTTTGAATGGACTGAACAAGAATGGATCGAACATTTGAATTTAGCCCAGAGCTGTTTTGAAAGCTGGGATCTAGTGCCAGCGATCGTTGAACAGCATATGTTAAAATTAAAAAAAGCAGGAGCTCTTGCCTGCAAATTAACTGGCTCAGGTAGCGGTGGCTACGTTTTAAGTTTATGGAGTCATAAACCTACCGAGTCTGAATTGAACGCTGAACTTATCCCTGTGTTTTTATAATTGGATTTAAAATATGAAAAAATTAGTGATCATCCCGACCTATAACGAAATTGAAAATATCCAGGCTTTGCTTCCTGTGTTGATGAAGCTTGAGCAGAAATTTGACGTGCTTGTTGTTGATGACAGTTCTCCGGATGGCACAGCTAAATTTGTTGAACAGTTTGCCAAAACTGAACCGCGTGTAAATGTATTGGTTCGCGCTGCAAAGCAAGGTTTAGGTAAAGCTTATTTAGCGGGTTTTGATTGGGGCATGAAAAACAATTACGATGTTTTAACTGAAATGGATGCTGATTTTTCGCATGCGCCGAAGCACTTAAATGAAATTTTAGCTTTAATTGAACAGCACGATGTCGTGATCGGCTCTAGATACGTTGCCGGTGGTGGTACAGTTAACTGGGGATTAATTCGTAAAATTATCTCGCGCGGCGGTAGTTTGTATTCGCGTTTGATTTTAGGCTACCCATTGCGCGATTGGACCGGCGGATTTAATTGCTGGCGTAAAGAAGTTCTGCATAAAATTAATCTGAGCAGTATTCAATCGAATGGTTATTCTTTTCAAATCGAATTAAAATATAAAGCTTTAAAAAATGGTTATAAGATTCATGAAACGCCGATCATTTTCGAAGACCGTCGTGTAGGTCAAAGTAAAATGTCTTTAAAAATTGTGTTAGAAGCTTTTTATAAAGTTTGGCTTATTAAAGGTTACTAGTTTTTCTTAATAGAGCCCGCGACCACTTTGCGTGAAAGCTTGCGCACGATATTTCTGATCACACGCGCAATCCATAGACTGTCACTTTTTCTTGTAAATTTATGCCCCCAATTTTTTGAATTGGGTAATAGCCAATAAAAGAATGGTAAAAACACGCGACGTGGAAACCAGCGTTTAAAATAATAAAAAAATTCGGCATCAAAGCTTGCAGGCACCCACAAAGGTGGGCGTTCTGTGCGAATCACATTGTAAGTTAATTCTGCAATTGATTGTGGCGTTGAAAGGCTGCGATTTTTAAGGTTGGCTACAAAGGGAATCATACTTGTGTACATGTCTTCGTAGGGATGATCTTGCTTGCCGAGCTTTTCAGAGAATTTGATTCGTGAATGTTGGGCTGAGTGAATAAAACCCGGCTGCACCAAGGCTACATCAATCCCGAATGGGCGTAGTTCGTACCACAGTGATTCCATAGCGCCTTCAAGGGCGTACTTCGAAGCAGAATACGACGACATGGTCGGAAACGCTAATAGCCCACTCACAGAAGAGATATTAATGATTTTACCTTTCCCGTTCTTGCGCATTTTTGGCAGTAACATACGAATTAGGCTGACCGGGCCTAAATAATTTTTTTGCATGTGCAGCAAATCATCCTGGTCTTTAGTTTCTTCTAATGATGAACGATAACAAATATCTGACGTGTTGATATAGATATCAACACGTCCCCAACGGGCAAAAATTTTTTCAACCGCATCAGTACGACTTTGTTCGTCGACGATATCTAATGGCATGACCCAAGTGTGTTCGTTTTCGGTAATTTGTGATGCGACATTTGTCAGATCGCGAGCAGTGATAACAACGCGATATTCAGGGTGAGAAGATAATAGTTTAGCTGTGGCAACTCCGACTTCGGAGCTACCGCCAGTCAGCAAAATTACTGGTTTGTAATCTTGCGTGGGTGAAGCAAACTTATACCAATAGATGTATTTATACATTCTAGAATAAGTTTACTCCCCTTAGAACTATTGTCGATGTTTTTTAATTTCCCAAAAAGAAATCGCAGCTGATACGCTCGCATTTAATGACTCAATGCTGTGGGTCGGAATATTCACAAATTTCATTTTCTGTAATTGTTCCGATTCGAGACGAAGCCCAGGGCCTTCTTCTCCAAGCCATAGACGAAAATCCTTTGGCCATTTTTGAGTGGCAATATCTGCACCCTCTAGCTCGAGAGCATAGTTTTCGCCAGTGATTGGTAATTCATTTGTTTTTTGACCAGCTGTGAAAAATTCAGCTTTTAGCACAGCACCCGCACTTGCTTTGACCGAGTGCGGAAGAAAAGGATGACAGGCCTCTTGAGTCAAAATAATTTTGTTGATTCCAAAACCTACCGCAGATCTAGCAAGTGCGCCAAGATTTCTCGGGTCACCAATGGGTAGAACAACTTCTATGCCTTCTGGTTTTTTCTTTAAATCAAGCGTTGGAAAATCATCAGCTTCTAACACGAATAGCGGGTAGTGGGTGCCTAATACATCAAGCTCGTTAAAAAGCTCTTGGTTTAAAGTGATCGTGTTAAATGGAAATTTAGCCGAGTATTTATCAGAACAAACCACTAAATGAACTTTAAAGGCTTTATTTTTAGACTTCGTAAATTCTTTAATAAGTTTATCGCCCATTAAGAAAAACAATTTATGTTCTTTAATGCCCTTGGCTGAGAGTAACAAACGCAGTTTTTTAAACAGCGGGTTATCTTTAGATGTAATAGTTTGTTCTTTGTTTTTCATGTTCATCGCTGGTTCCTAGAATGAATCGTTCAGAAGAATGTCGTTATCTTCTTCTTCAGGAAGTGGAGCATTTTTAATTTTTTTGAAGATCACTAAACGTCTGTGATTTTCAGTTTTTGGAAGATCATAGGCGATATCCGCTTTGAGTTCGAAATATTCTGAAAACTCTTTTAAAGCCTTTTCGATCTCAGGATCAACGCCAGGACCTTTCATGAAATACACTTCGCCACCTTCTTGCAGGCAGCTCATGGTATTTCTTAGGGTATTAGAAATATCTTCTACGGCACGTGTGATTACGCCGTTCACAGGATAAACGAAGTGCTCGTTAATGTTACGTCCGATAATATCTAAGTTTTCTAATTTTAAATCTTCGCGCACTTCTTTTAAAAATTCGACGCGTTTTTGTACGCCTTCTCCTAAAAGAATTTTTTCTTTCGGGTATCTGATTTTTAAAGGGATTCCAGGAAAACCAGGACCAGTTCCGACATCGATCAGCGGAAATTTTAGTTCAGTTAGTTCAGTTAAAATTAAACAATCGATGAAATGTTTGATGGCCACATCTCTTAAGTTTAATAGACGGGTGAAGTTGCGGTTTTCTTGATTTTTCATCAGAAGTTCATAAAAACGGGCTAGTTTCATGCGCTCTTCGTGTGAACATTTGAAATCGTGGTTACGGAAAATATCCTGCATGCGATCGTTGGCTTCAGCGGCGGTAAAGATTTGATCCGGCTTTTTATGCTTACCCTTAAGGTCTTCGTGCGAAGTCTTGGTTAATTTTGATGCATTACGAGCCTTGTAAGGGCTGTAGTTTTCCTTATTTTTGTGCGCCACGATAATTCCTTTAAGGCATTGTTCATAGCACAGGGCTAAATGCTTGAAAAGACTTAAATTATTTAGAATAATAACGACATGGTAAATCAGCATTTAATCGATATAAAACAAAAAGCCCTAAAAGATTTTCACTCAAGCCAGAACTCAAAAGAGCTGTATCAGTTTAAAGTTCAGTATTTGGGTAAAACCGGAGCCTTAACCGAAGCTATGAAATTAATGGCCACTCTTCCTAAAGAAGAAAAGCCCTTATTCGGAAAACAAGTCAATGAGGTTAAAGCTGAGCTAGAAACGGCCTACGCAGGCGTTGAAGCGACTTTGCAAAAAGCTGAAATCGAAGCGCAAATGCTGAATGAAAAGCTAGATTTAACCCTGTCGGTTACGACTCACGAAATGGGTCACGAGCATCCGATTTACAAAGTAACGCATGAGATTTTCTCTATTATGGCTCGCCTTGGGTATTCACTTCGTACCGGCGCTTTAATTGAAAAAGATTATTATAACTTTGAAGCTCTAAATATTCCGCCTGATCATCCCGCACGCGATATGCAAGATACATTTTTCGTGGATGAAACTCATGTTTTACGTACCCACACTTCTCCAATTCAAATTCACTCATTAGAGAATGAAAAACCGCCGTTACGTATTATTGGTACTGGGCCGGTATTTCGTTGTGACAGTGATATTTCACATCTTCCGAACTTTCATCAAATTGAAGGTATGTGTATCGATAAAAAAATCTCGATGGCTGATCTTAAAGGAACAATCTCGTTTTTCGTGCGTGAATTCTTCGGCCCGGGTTTAAAAACTCGTTTTCGCCCAAGCTTTTTTCCATTCACAGAGCCTTCAGCTGAAGTAGATTGTTCGTGCCCGATTTGTAAAAGCAAAGGGTGTTCTCTTTGCAAACAAACTGGCTGGATTGAAATTGGTGGTTGCGGATTAATTAATCCTAAAGTTTTTGAACATGCGAAGGTTCCATATCCAGAATGGCAAGGTTTTGCGTTCGGTTTTGGTGTTGAGCGTATGGCGATTATTAAATACGGCGTAGATGATATTCGCCATTTTCCTAAAAACGATGTCCGCTTCTTGAAGCAGTTTTCGGCGGGAGTGTAATATGAAAATTTCATTACAATGGTTAAATGATTTCGTCGACGTCACTGAATTTTACCAAGACACGCAAAAATTAGCCGATCTTTTAACTCGTGCAGGTCTTGAAGTTGAAGACATTCAAAATAAAGCCAAAGATTTTCAAAACGTAGTGATCGGTCATATCCTTGAAAAAGGAAAACATCCAAATGCGGATAAGTTATCACTATGCCAGGTTGAAATTGCTCCAGGCAAAGTTGAGCAAATCGTTTGTGGAGCGCAAAATCACAAACAAGGCGATAAAGTAATTGTAGCTTTAGCAGGTGCTGTACTTCCTGGAAACTTCGCGATTAAAAAAGCAAAAGTTCGCGATGTAGAATCAAACGGAATGCTTTGTTCTTATAAAGAACTAGGTCTTGCGACTGAGTCTGAAGGTATTGCTATCTTAGATCCTAAAGCACCAGTAGGTCAGTCATTTGCTGAATTTGGTGGATATGACGATATCGTTTTTGAATTAAAAGTTACGCCGAACCGTGCAGATTGTTTATCTCACTATGGATTAGCTCGTGAAATTGGTTGTTTATTAAATAAACCCGTTAAAAATCCCGAAGTGCAAAAGAAGTTTTCTGCGGATTCAACAAAATCTAAAATTAAACTTTCTGTAGATAATTCTGAATTATGCCCGCGTTACTGTGGTCGCTATATCACTGGCGTAAAAATCGGCGATAGTCCTGCATGGCTTAAACGTCGTTTAGAAGCGATCGGTATGAACTCGATCAATAATGTAGTTGATGTTACAAATTATGTAATGCTTGAGATGGGTCAGCCGTTACATGCATTTGATGCTGGCCTTATCGGTGGTCAAACGATCAAGATCAGAAATGCAGCGCCTGGTGAAAAATTTAAAACTTTAAAAGATCAAGATGTGACTTTTAAAGGTGATGAACTATTGATTACTGACAGCAATGGCGCAGTGGCATTAGCTGGTGTTATCGGCGGCTTAAACTCTGGCGTGAGTTCGATCACGCAAAATATTTTCTTAGAAGCTGCAAACTTTAAAGCCATGTCTGTACGAAAATCATCTCGTCAGCATGGGATTGAAACTGATTCTGCATACCGTTTTTCTCGCGGCGTTGATCCAAGTCAAACGCATGAAATTATGGATCGCGCGGTGAATTTAATTCTGCAAGTCGCGGGTGGTGAAGCTTTAGGTGATCATTATGACATCTACCCAAAACCAGTGACTAAATCTCCTGTGAAAATTAAAGTTCAAACTATTTCTGACCGTCTTGGTTACCAAGCTGATGCAAAATTATTTGAACAGTATATGAATGGTCTACACTGTAAAGTAGATCGTCTTAACGAAGGTGAATACAGTATTACTCCACCATTGTTTAGATTTGATTTAGAGCATGATATGGATCTAGTTGAAGAGTATGCTCGCTTAAAAGGTTATGAGCATATCACTGAAACTCTTCCTTCGTTTGCCGCAGAACCTGCAAAGCACGATGAAAAATACACAAGCAATCATAAGCTATCGTTATTTTTACGTGGTGAAGGTTATGACCAAGCGTTTAACTATGCTTTCTTAAGTGAAAATGAAGAAAACAAATGGATCACAAACGCCGATATCTTTAATAAATTAGGTCTAACGATGGATCCGCAAGCCATTAAATTGCGTAATCCATTAAGCGAAGATCTAAATGTGATGCGCAGATCAATGGTTTACCCAGTATGGAAAAATATTCGCGAGAATTTTCACGCGGGTAACATGAATGGTAAACTTTTTGAAATCGGTTCAACTTTTACTAAAGTCACTGATTCGGTTCGTCCAGAAGTCGCTTATAAAGAAACAAGAAAACTAATTATTTCGGCTTGGGGTGAAGATTTTGGTCTTTATTCTAAAAATTATCCATTGGTTTATAAATTAAAATCTACCCTAGAGAGCTTATTTCAAAATTTACAAATCTCAGCCTACACAGTGGCACCTATTGGTGATGCGCCAGCGTACTTACACAAAGGCCAGTGGGCTGCAATTAATGTTGAAGGTAAAGCGGTCGGTTACATCGGGTCAGTTCATCCAGTTATTTTAGCTGATGAAAAAATTCGTGTACCAGTTTGTTTTGCTGAAATTAATTTAGATTTATTATTAGCTGGTCAGCCTCGTCCAACAAAATTTAAATCGGTATCGGCATTTCAGCCGGTCGATCGTGATTTTGCGTTCGTGATGGAGTCAGCTAAAATGGTTGGGGATCTAACCAAAGAAGTCAAAAAATCAGTGGGAGCGAATCTTCAAAGTATGACGGTTTTTGACGTCTACGAAGGGGATAAATTGCCTGCAGGACAGAAATCAGTGGCGTTACGTGTGCGTTTACATTCACAAGATCAAGCCCTTACAGAGGCGATGATCACTGAAATTACGCAAAAAGTGGTAACTGCTGCACAGAAATCTGTTGGAGCTAACTTAAGATAGGGATAGGATTAAAATATGGCAGGACAAAACATCGGAAATTCAACAGTCACGAAAGCTGATATCGTTGAAAAAGTTTATGAGAAAATTGGTTTTTCTAAAAAAGAAGCCAGTGAACTTGTTGAGCTTGTTTTTAATTCGCTGAAAGATACTTTACACAGCGGTGAAAAAGTTAAAATCTCAGGATTTGGTAACTTTGTTGTTCGCGGTAAAAGCGAGCGCAACGGACGTAATCCACAAACTGGTGAGCAAATAAAAATTTCTGCTCGTCGAGTTTTAACTTTCAGACCGAGCCAAGTGCTAAAAGCCATGCTGAATGGTGAAGAGTACGAACATCTGATCGGTAAAGAAGACGAGGAAGATGATGAATAGTAATAATAACGAAAATAATCCTTCAGGTGGTAATAAACCTGAAGATCAAAAAACATCGGGTGCTCATTACGAAGTTTTTCAAACTGAATTTGAGCTACAGCTCGAAGATAATTTTTTATCTGAAGAAGAAACCGCAGCTCCAACAGAAGTTGAAAAAAGTAAAGAAGCCTTAGAAACGCAAAGAAATCTGAAATCAGATTCTGAAGCTTTTCCAAGTGTTTTAGTAGATGACCAGCTGATGCAAGAAATTGCTTCGATCCCAGATCGTTTCGGTTTTAAAATTGGTGATGTTGCAGATCTTTTAGGAATCAAACAGTATGTTCTTCGTTATTGGGAGCAAGAGTTTGAATTATTAAAACCTAAAAAAGCTTCGAACAACCAACGTTTTTACACGAAAAAAGATGTCGAAAACGCGTTCTTAATTCGTAAACTTTTATACCGCGATAAGTTCTCGATAGAAGGGGCTCGCCAGGCCTTAAAAGATGTAAAATTCGTCGTTAAAAAAGAAAAAGACAAAGAAAAGGATTTTTCTTCGGTTATTCAAAAGATGGATTTTGTACAGGATCAGATCAGAAATTTCGTCTCTGAAATCAGAAAAACTAAGAATTTCTTCAATTAGCTTGTTATTTTTAGAGGGGGGGCTTATCACAGTCCTCTATGAAAAATGACCAACCTAATGCTCTCGCGCTACAAACTGCTACGACTAAACTATTTTCTGATTTAGACCTTATTGAGCCACTTCAACGTGCGCTTCGTGACCTTAACTACGAAAACCCAACTCCTATCCAAGAACAAGCTATTCCCATCCTATTAGCCGGTAAAGACTTATTAGGCTGTGCTCAAACAGGTACGGGTAAGACAGCTGCTTTTGCTTTACCGTTACTGCAAAACTTAGCTAAATCTAAAAACCGCCCAGGTCGTCGCCAAGCTTTAGTGCTGGTGTTAGCACCTACGCGTGAATTAGCGCTTCAGATCCACCAAAGTTTTGAAGAATATGGTCGTTACTTAGATTTAAAAACTGCTGTAATTTTTGGTGGTGTTGGTCAAGGCCCGCAAGTTAAAGCCTTATCAAATGGCGTAGACGTGTTAGTGGCGACTCCGGGCCGTTTATTTGACCTATTAGAGCAAAAGCATGTGTATTTAGATAAAGTGCAGGCTTTCGTATTAGATGAAGCTGATCGCATGATGGATATGGGTTTTATTAACGATATCCAAAAAATTCTTAAGATCTTACCTAAGCAACGTCATAACTTATTTTTCTCGGCAACGATGCCAGCCGATATTTCTAAATTAGCGAATAACATTTTAGTTAATCCGGTACGCGTTGAAGTGACTCCGGTAGCGACAACAGCTGAAAAAATTGAACAGTGGTTGATGTATGTAGATAAACCGCAAAAACGCGACTTATTAAAACACTTATTAGATGATAAGGCTTTTAAACGCGTGATCGTATTCACTCGTACTAAACACGGAGCTAATAAGGTTGCTGAAGTTTTACTTAAATATAAAATCACATCTGCAGCGATTCACGGGAATAAATCTCAAAACGCCCGTCAAAGAGCTTTAGAAGATTTTAGATCTGGTCACTGCCGTGTTTTAATCGCTACTGACATCGCAGCTCGTGGTATCGACGTTGATGATATTACTCACGTGATTAATTTTGAAATTCCGAATGTTCCTGAAAACTATGTTCACCGTATTGGTCGTACTGCTCGTGCTGGACGCGAAGGTATCGCTATTTCTTTCTGTGATGCTGAAGAAAAATCTTTCATTCGTGATATCGAAAAAACGATGGGAAAAACTATTCCTGTTGTGACTAAGCAGCCTTTTCATTCTAAAGCTGTTGAACTTGCGGCTTTAATGTCGCCGGGTAAAGCGAAAGCTAAACTTGAAGCTGGTGAACGCAGTTCTCGCGGTGGTGGTGGAAACCGTCAACGTCGCGGCGGTGGCGGCGGTCAACGCCGTAGCGGCAGTGGTGGTGGGGGCGGATCTGGCGGTCCGCGCACTGGGTTTCGTGGAAATTCGGGACAATCACGGTCGAACTAACAGTCCAATTCTGGATGCAAGTAAAGCATCACAGATAATTTCAGAAATTCTGCAGCGAATAGAGTAAAAGTACTAGTCTATCTAAAAAACTTTGGATAGGCTTTACTGATGAAGACACTTATCTCCCTTTTATTTGTTTCTTTATTTGTTCAATCTACCTATGCACGTAACTGGGATAGAGTCCAAATTCCCGGCGCCGTTTGCGGCGATGGGCTTCCTTATACGGTCTTTGTTGATCCAAAAGCTAATTCAAAAAATCTACTGGTTGAGTTTATGGGTGGCGGCGTTTGCTGGGATTTTGATACTTGTTATGGCGTAGATTTTAGCGGAATCAATTTCAGAACTTGGATGCACCCCTTAGTAGAAGTGCCGTTTTATAGCTATATGACGAGCGATATGTGGTTGGTTTCAGATCATCCATTTGTAAAAGATTCGGCGATTTATTTGCCGTATTGCACAGGTGATGTGTTTTCAGCGGATCACCAAGCTAACTATTCTGGAGTTCCTGCCAACCACCAGGGTTACCGAAATATTTTAATGACGTTTGCTTATCTGAAACAAAAAAACATGATCAATTTTAGTAAAATCGAGCGCTTAACAGTTTGGGGTGCGTCAGCTGGTGGTATCGGTGCTTTTGTTCATTTAAGAAATATTGAGCCGTATTTTCCGAAAGCTAATAAAATTGCTATCATCGATAGCGCTGGCCTGCATTTCGGAAAAAACTTCTGGCACAAGTTCACGCCGCGTTTATTCAGTGATTTCTCAAAGGCCTTTGCCGAAGCCGGAGTACAGTTAAACTATAATGATGGTTTTATCGCCCAGCATATGGGGCCAGTTTTAAATAACTTAAAACAATGGACGATTGGCATTATGCAATCAACTCGAGACGGCGTTATGTCGACGGCATTCGGAGATATTTCGCCAGAGAATCATCGTCAGCTTGTTTTGTCTAATCGTGGAATAGCTGCTGTAGCGCGGCCTTATCCAAATACAAGTGTTTGGATTGCAGATTCGGATCAACACACGTTTTTATTGCTTCCAACGACTGCAGAAGCGCAGGATATACACAACCAATCTGCAATTAATTTCGTGAATTACATCGTACAAAAAGCCACTGTTTTAAAATAGTGGCCAAATTTAATTACAATCCGCCAACGTTAACCAGGTAAGACTCTTTACCTAAAACGCTTTCCATTTTTTTAAGAATCGTCATCCACTGAAAATTACGGTTATCAGTGCCGACCAGATAGTTTAAAAACTCTTTTAGCACCAAGGGTGAAGTGTGAAAGTACGACGATAGACCGTTAGTGACCACATCGATATTAGTTTTCGTCTTGTAAGCATTAAAGTGATCAAGGTAATACGAATAGCTTGAGCACGAATCAAAGTAGTAGATCTGTTTTTTATTCGGAAAAACGAATTTGCCGGCTTTTCTTTCAAGGTCTGGAATATTAAGGTTTCCACCAAGGCCTGAGTGGCCTTCATAGATAATCGCATCGGCAACGGCTACCGCTTGTTTGAAGAATTCAGCAAAAACTTTAGATTTTGATTCGATCGCGGTTTCAACTAATAGACTTTTAATTTCGATTCTGATCGTTTCGCCAGACGATAAAACGACAGTTTTTTTATAAAGGTTTAAAGGGTAGGGCGTATTTTTTTTGAGACGCTCAACAGAAAAACCCTTATCCATTAAATAGTCATGAGCATCTTGGTAATTAATGCGGCCATCATCTTCAGGATCTTTTTTGTCTTCAGAAAATCCGTGTATTAAATAAATAGAAAATAAATCGCCATTGCCGTTATCGCCACGAAGCAAAGGCAACTCAGCCGAACGTTGAATATTGCGGGTTCTTGATTTTTTCACCTGAATAACTATGTTTTGCGCTAAAGGGTCTTGTGATAAGCGTTCACAGCCTTCGCGGTATGGGTCATAGAAATACCAAAAATCACCAAAGGTGTCGTAGTGTGAATCGGTGCATTTTTTGCGGTAAATTTTAAATGGGTTTGTCGGCAGCGGAACATTAAAGTGGCCTTTGGCTAACACCTTTTCTGCAGCATTATTATGAAGAATCATTTGGCCTGAATTTTTATAGTGAACCCGCACAAATGACTGTTGGTTTTTTTGAAAGACTTCTTCGGCTAAGATTAGAATTTCTGATTGTGATTTTGGGCCGCCGATACCGTGAATGTTGTTCGAGTTAATACCCATGCGTTCGATGACTGTCGGAGAGCTGAAAATACCGAACATGTGCTGGGCTTGAAACTGGGCGGCCGTGATCGAATCGCTGAATGTTTCGTCCAGCGGTACTTCGACGATAGCTTCATAAGTGAAATCCACTTCAGTCGCATTCGGCGATAAGATCTGCGCCGATAATGAAACTGTGCTTGTTAAAATGAATAAGCATAGGCCCAGAAATTTCATGTTACTTTTTACTCTCAACAGATTCTACGTTATTACCGCCGATAGACTTTAACGTGAGTTCACCGTCGCCATAGATTTCAGTAGCGACAAATAAATTGATTTGCGGGGCCGAGATAATCATGCCAGATGCGTTTTCACCCAAAGTAGTGATCGTGTTTTTTTCTGCAAGCACTAAGGTATTAGAATCTAAGCGAATGCTGCCGGTGAACTTTTGCATAATGATCGATGCATTTTTCAACATGATATCGCTGGCTGTAATATTAAAACCGTAACTTAAATTACTAATTTTGTGTTCGCCGCAGATAAAAACACGGCTAGCGCTTAAACTGATACTAACAGCTGCTAGGTCTACTTTATCTGAAATATCTGTTAAGCCAGCAATTTCAGATTCTGCCAATTCACAACCCAGATTGATATATGACTTTTCAGTTTCAGTTTGTTTCAAGATAGCCGTGGTTGAAGCAAGGTTTTCTGCGGTCATTGTGCTTAGGTTTATTAAATTTTTCACAGTGACTGTGTCAGATCCGGATCTATTCAGGCCTGCAGTCTGAGAAATCGTAATACGAGAATCTATTTTTTCGCCGTCCAGAACAGCGACTCCGTTTAAAGCAATTCGCCCAGGCTGTCCACCATCGCTTAAAAATTCTAATTTAGTCGTAGAATCGCGTAAGATCTTATCCATGTCTTCTTGGCTTTGTCGGATGATATCAGCAATCTTTTTATCATGGTCTTCGCGAATTTGTGATTTGGTGCAACCAGATAATACGATGGCCGCTGTTGTTAATAACAATGAGATTGAAGTAAGTTTTTTCATAGACTTGGTTATAACAAATCTAGCGCTAGATTGGGGAGTTATCTGCGAAGCTAGGTGATTCCTATAGGTTCGTCAAAACTTTAGACACTTAGGTTACTGGGTTTTACTTTCTAAACGCGCAATACGTGCTTCAAGCTCTTTAATTTTATCGACCAAGGCTTGTTGGTATTTGATTTCGGCTTGGTCTAAATTCGGAGTCTGAGCATCGTTTATTTGGTCTGCTGCTTCGGCTAGTTTTGCAAGCTGGGTTTCCTGGATTTTTTTAAGTTGCTGAATTTGGGTTTGCATATTCAGTAACCCTTTTTTCATGTTGGCTATTTTTGGCGGAAATTCGCCAGTGACTAAGCAGTAGCTGGCAACGAACATGATGGCTGCGAAAAGTAGGGTGACGATTAGTTTTTTCAGTACTTCAGAGAAGAATTTTTTCATGAGTTATGTAGCTTCTTTTTTGAAAAGGTCAAGGTGGCTTATGGCGTATAAGAAATAAATCAGGGTTGAAGTTTGTGCCATAAAGAGCATTTCAAATTGACCTGCGACTAACATGAATAAAATAATTGGTAAAAATAACTGCTTAGCTAGTTTGTTTGAATGCAAAAGCAATTCTTTGCACCATAGAGCAAGCCAAGCCAAAAAGGCCAATAAGCCAACGATTCCCATATTGGCCGCGACTTCAAGATACACGTTGTGAGAGTGTTCAATATAATGTTTATTTTCTAAATTATATTTTTCTTTTATTTCTTTAACGTGAAATTTCAATTGTTGCGGGCCAAACCCCAGAATAGGGCGTTCTTTAAAGGCGTGAATAGCAGATAAATATTGTGACATGCGCTCGCTGTTAGATGCACTATTCGAGCCCAAGAGAAAGCGCGAACGAGAGCTGCCGCCCATGAGAGATACAATCACCATTAGACTGATGAATGCGGCTGAAACTACTGCAATCATAATAGCAATACGTTTATTGAAAAAGAAAAACACAACAGGAAGACCTATCAAAAAACCTAGCATTGCACCACGGGTATACGACATATATAACCCTATAAATCCAATAGCAAAAACTAGGTAAAGGTAAACTTTATTAAGCGTTGGAAGTTTTTTTGAGTTCAGGCAAAATGTCAACAAGGCTAAGAGAACCATGGCTGAGCCGTAGCCGTAGCGCATAACATCGGTAAAGCCACCAAGGCGAAAATCGTTTCTGTTAAGTAAATTGGGAGCAATATTAACTCTTGTAAAACCGTAGACAAAAGCAATAACAATAGTTGCTAGAAAAATATTAAATGCAATCCGCGAATGTTTTTTTAAGAACTCATCGTTTTGTAATTTTTGATTGCGAAATAAAATTAAAGCTAAAATGCCCGATAATGGATATTTAATGATTCCGATTGAACGAAATTTTTCTTCAAGCTCGGCAAAGTTTACGGTTGCAGATAAGAGTTGAACGCCAATAAAGCTTAATAAGGCTAAAGTGCTTGCAGGTAAATTTTTAAAATCAATTTCTTTGCGAATAAAAAACAAAACAAAAGCAATGAGTATAAGTAATTGATATATTGAGATAAATGAAACAGAAGCAAAGATCGCCATAGCTAATGCATAGAAAGAGATGGCTGTAAATCTAATGGCGTACTTATCGGTCATAAAGTCTCCTGCTATCAGCTTATGATTCAGGAAACTTTATAACCAGTCAACGCCCGTACGGCTACAAGTTATTACTTGCACTTTCTCCAAGACATAACAAAAGTTGAATTAACGCCAGTATCAACAGAATCTAAGTTAATTTGTGCAATTGAACGATCTTTTGTGTTTGGAAAGTAAGCTACCTGTAATTCAGATAGTAATTGGATAGTTTGTACACGTTGGTTGCACGGCGAGAAAACTACGCGACCTGGTTTTTGACGAACAGAAACAGCATAGTCGTCAGCAATTGGTCCTTTTAATTGTGCTTCGCGAGCTGAAACAATTGGCTGTCCAGGGATGATTTGCGTAAAACGGTGTAAACCATAAGCTGAAACGGGAAGTGCCGCAAAACCACGGTAATCAGTTTGCTCTAAACCGTATTGGTAACCTTGTGGTACATCAACATCGATTAAAACGCGGCAACTCTTTCGAAGACTTGTAGATTGAGGGTTTTCAGAACCGTTACCGATATCAACTTTAAAATTATCAAAAAGAACAGATAGAGTTTTACCATCTGAAGTCGTTGTGGCCCATGCAGTAGAATCGCTGCAACCAGTTCCGGTCATTCTGACCCCACGGATCGTTACGCTTTGAGCTTGTGCAATCGCCGTAAAACCGAATAAACCTGCTAATAGAATGATCATTTTCATTAAATTCCCCCTGGTAGTGTTAGTTAGTCTATTTTTCAAGCTAGCGCGTTGGTGTCGCGGTGGCCTCAAAAATAGGGTCCTAACATAGTCTTAGCAATCAAAAAGCCAAAAGTTTATTGCTCTAAAAGCGAAGGCTTTATAGACTCGGGTCTTATGAATTTACTTCCTGTGATTATGAGTGGTGGAAGTGGAACTCGCCTTTGGCCAGTTTCACGCGCAAAATTTCCGAAACAGTTCTGTGAACTATTAGATGAGCCATTACATACGATGACTTTGAATCGTTTAAAAAAATATGGCCCAAACTTAGTTGTCACAAACATTAAGTTTCAAGACCTTACTGAGCGCGATATTCGTACAAATGGGTTTAACGTCGAGAAAGTTCTTTATGAACCAACTCCTCGTAACACCGCTGCGGCAATTGGTTTAGTTTGTAAGTATTTACAGTTTCAAAATAAGCTAGATCAAGTTGTCGGCGTGTTTTCGTCAGATAATCTAATTTTAGATGAAAAATCTTTTCACGAAGCTTTAGCGGTAGCCACAAAAACAGCAAGCACTGGTTCGGTGGTTGTTCTTGGTATTAAGCCAGATCGTCCAGAAACTGGATTTGGTTATATTCAGGTAAAAAACCGTGCGATTGGCACGAAAGAAGCTACTGAAGTTTTAAAATTTCACGAAAAACCATCGGTTAATAACGCCAATGAGTTTTTAAATGCCGGTACCTATTTTTGGAATGCTGGAATTTTTATTTTTCGCGTAGAAAACATGATTCAGCACTTTAAAAAGCTTGAACCTGAAATCTGGAATCATTTAGAAAAATTAAAATCTGATCTATCAAACTTAAATGAAGTTTATAAAGATATCAAAAATATCTCGATTGATTATGCAATCTTAGAAAAACTAACTTCGCCTGAATTAATGTGTGTAACGTGCGATATCGGTTGGTCAGATTTAGGCTCATGGGATTCTTTAATGGAGATCCGTGAGGGCGTGCAAAACAAAGGCCTTCAAAACATTCAAGTTTCTAGTAAAAACAATTCGGTATTTCCGTTAGAGAACAAAGCTTATAGTTTTGTCGGTGTTGATGATCTTATGGTTATTGATACGGCAGATGCACTGCTAGTTTGTAAAAAGAACGAATCACAAAAAGTTAAAGATGTGGTTGATCGCTTAAAAGTGACTAGCCCAGAATTAACTGAAGAACACGTTTTTGAAAATAGGCCTTGGGGTAAGTTCGAAATCTTAAAAGATCAAGATTATTACAAATCTAAAGTTATCCGCGTAGATGCGGGTCAAAAAATTTCTTATCAATCACATGCAAAACGTGCTGAACACTGGATTATCGTAAAAGGTGAAGCCGTAGTTATTTTAGATGATAAAGAAGTTCCGTTAAAAACTGGCCAACATATTTTTATTCCGCAGGGTGCAAAACACCGTATTATTAATAATTCGAAAGCAGCGGTAGAATTTATCGAGGTTCAAGTTGGTTCGTATTTTGGTGAAGATGACATTGTTCGTTACCAAGATGATTACGGCCGTAACTAATTATGAAGTACAAACTAAGAAGACAGCTCACTGAAAAATTTATTGAACTGATTCTATTCTTAGCTGCAGCAAGTTCAGTGCTGATCACATTTTTTATTGTCTATACTTTAGTGACCGAAGCTTTTCCATTTTTTAAAGAAGTGGGTCTGAAAGATTTTATCTTTGAAACTGAATGGACGCCACTTTTTGAAAATCCAAAGTATGGGATCGCTGCTTTAGTTTCTGGAACTTTGTTAACCACAACGATAGCGCTTTTTGTGGCACTGCCATTTGGAATTATCACTTCGGTATTTTTGAGTGAATATGCGACTGACAAGGTCCGTGAAATTTTTAAACCATTACTAGAGTTATTGGCCGCAGTTCCAACTGTTGTTTATGGCTACTTTGCCATGACACTGATAACTCCGTGGTTACAAAAAATATTTCCTGACCTTTCAGGTTTTAATGCATTAAGTGCAGGTCTTGTAATGGGGATCATGATTGTTCCCTACGTGAGTTCGCTATCTGAAGATGCGATGCGAGCAGTGCCTCAGCAATTACGTGAAGGAAGTCTTGCTTTAGGGGCTTCAAAATTTCAGACTTCTTTTCGCGTAGTCATTCCAAGTGCATTTTCAGGAATTGCTTCAGCATTCGTTCTGGCGATTTCACGCGCGCTGGGTGAAACCATGGTTGTGGCTATCGCCGCCGGATTAGAACCCAAATTTGGTTTTAATCCTTTAGGCCCTACAGAAACATTAACTGCCTATATCGTGCAAGTCAGCCAAGGCGATCTTCCGCAAGGAAGCATGGGCTATCGCACGATTTATGTGTGCGGAATCGTATTATTATTATTTACTCTGACCTTTAATATTATCGGGCAGACCATTCGTCACCGTATGGAAAAGCAGGTGAAATAGATGTCTGATCAAACGAATGCAAAATTATTGCAGCAGATTAAGTTTTTAAAAGCGCAAGATGTCGTGTTTTGGTTTGTTGGCTTATTTGTTTTAGCCGGCGCTTTTATTATTTTATTCGCCCTTATCTACGATATGGGTCAAACGGGTATTCCGCGGATTAATCAGGAATTTTTTCTGAACTTTCCTTCACGTTTTGCCGGTCGCGCAGGGATTTTAGCCGCTTGGGTTGGAAGTCTTTGCGTGGTGTTAGTCACTGCCTTATTAGCTATTCCATTAGGAGTAGCAACGGGAGTGTATTTAGAAGAATACGCTCCTAAAGGTTGGTTTTCTCGAATGATCGAATTAAATATTTTAAACTTAGCCGGAGTGCCGTCGATCATTTACGGGATCATGGCTTTATCGCTGTTTGTTTATGAGTTTGGTTTAAAACAAAGTATTTTAACCGCCGGCATGACGTTAGGGCTTTTGATTTTACCGATCATTATTGTAACAACTCGTGAAGCGATTCGTACTATTCCAAATCATATTCGCGAAGCCAGTTATGCTTTAGGCGCCACGAAATGGCAAACTGTGCGCAGTCACATTGTGCCGTACAGTTTTGGCGGAATCATGACAGGCGTAGTGATTGCGTTATCGCGTGCGATTGGTGAAACCGCGCCGCTATTAACTGTTGGAGCCGTGGCCTTCATTGCCTTTTTACCGACTCCGCCAGTGATGGCTGAAGCTCCTTATGTGAGTGCACAGTGGTTAATGGATCCTTACACGGTTATGCCGATTCAAATGTTTAACTGGATTTCGCGCCCGCAAGAAGAATTTCATGTGAATGCTGCTGCTGCAGGTATTGTTTTATTATCTATGACTCTGGTGTTAAATGCGCTGGCGATTTATATTCGTTACCGTTTCAGAAAGAAATATAAGTGGTAAATATGAAAAATATTAAAGCCGAAGTTAAAAATCTAACTTTTAGTTATGACAAAACATCGACTGGCCGTCCTGTACTAAATTCGGTAAGCCTTCCGGTTTTTGAAAATAGCATTACGGCTTTGATCGGGCCTTCGGGCTGCGGTAAGACCACGTTACTTCGTTGTTTTAATCGTATGCATGATCTTTATGGCGCGGTTAAGTACGAAGGTAAAATTATCTTACAGCCTTCTGGTTTTGATATTTTGTCTAAGCAAGTTGATCCTTTAGAAGTGCGTATGAAGGTTGGAATGGTTTTCCAAAAACCAAATCCATTTCCTAAATCAATCTATGAAAATGTAGCTTATGGTTTAAAAATTCGCGGCATTAAAAAGAAGTCTTACCTTGATGATAAAGTTGAAGATTCACTTAAAAAAGCCGGCCTATGGAAAGAAGTGAGCGATCGTTTAAAAGCTTCGGCCTCGGCGTTATCGGGTGGTCAGCAGCAGCGTCTTTGCATCGCGCGCGCGCTAGCGACAGAGCCTGAATTATTACTTTTAGATGAACCTACTTCAGCTCTTGATCCAATCTCGACAGCGCATATTGAAGAGCTTATTGGTGAGCTTAAAAAAACTGTAACTATTTTAATGGTTACGCATAATCTACACCAAGCTGGGCGTGCTTCTGATTTTACCGCGTTTATGTATCTTGGGGATTTGATTGAATTTGGCGAAAGTTCGCAAGTGTTCACAAACCCGAAAGAAGAAAAAACTGAGAACTATATTACCGGTCGTTTTGGTTAGCTTAGTTAAGAAAAATACAGAGTTTTAATTTTATCTAACATCGCGCTTTTAGAAAAATCGCGTTGTATTTTCACGTAAGCCTTTTCAGCCTTAAACCCCGGGTCAGTTTTTCCTTCATAGAGAGATTTTAAAATTTCGAAGTAAGATTCTGGTGAGTTATCATAAGAAATATAACCAACATCTTCTGTCATAATTTCTTTTAATCCGCCTATAAATGATGATATAACAGGCACCTTTAACGCCATGGCTTCGATCGGAACATAGCCAAAAGATTCGTATCTTGAAGGCTGAATCACGATATCAGCGGATAACATTTCAGCTTCGATATTTTCTGTATAGGGTTTAATTTCGATTTGAGCTGAAAGACCTTTTTCTTGAATAAGTTTTTCAAGCTTAGATTTTTCTTCACCTTTTCCGAAAATCGTATAGTGAAAAGGGATTTGATTTTTTTGCAATAAGGCACAAGCTTCGATTAAAATGTCATGCCCCTTTAAGTGTCTTAGTAGGCCAAAACTTTTTAAATTTAGCGTGGAACCAGGTGAGAATTTTTTAGGCATTACCTCTGCTTTTACGTCAACTCCATTTGGATTCACCACTACGCGAGAGTTAGACCCCACGTTTTTTACAAACAGGTCTTTAGAGTATTTCGACTCGAAAAGAAAAACATCTGTTAGCGGAATTAATAACTTTTCAATGGCGTCGTATATAAAGTTTTTAAGCTTTCCATGAGAGCGGTGAAGGCTTCCGCCATGCGGAGTATATATGCATTTGCAGCGCAAAATTAACCCCAATAAACGCGCGTATAAGCCACCTTTGGCGCCATGGCCGTGAAGAACCGTAATTGATTTTTTACGAAGAATATTAAAAATAAAAATCAAATTTATTAAGTCTGAAGGCTTAGGACCTTCGGAGATATTCAGATTGTAAACGGTTACATTCACGGGAAGTGGCGGGGTAAAATTAGCCTCAGAAAGATCGGTAAAAATTAACACGTTTACGCTAGAATTCGCGCTAAAATACGAGGCAATGTCTCTGACGTGTTTTCCAATGCCTCCAAGGGGAGAACGCAGAATTTGAACGAGAACTGGCTTGCTTGTCTGTTGTGTTGGCACTGGCATATCTAATTTGACTACAGCATAGAAAAAGGTACGATACAAAATATTTTTTGAGAGAGTAAACTAAGCTAAATCTCTCGTAGGGTGGAATTTGTAATGCGAAAACTAGAGGGCCGATGGACTGACAAACTCAGCGTGATTTCTCAAGTTCTTGATTCAGTCGGAACTAGCGCCATCGGTTGGTTATTGTATGCCTTATTTAACTATCAAATGACTTTACCTTCTGACTATTCGATGATGGTGACCCTTAATTTTTTATTAATTTTACTGATCTTTCCTAAATTTAAACTTTACAGTTCTTGGCGCGGACGAAGTCGTATTCGCAGAGCATTTCAGGTTCTTTATGCATGGGTCTGTGTATTAGTCGCAATTTTAGTGGCTTTATTCATGTTAAAAAGTTCGGCCATTTTTTCAAGAAAGTGGTTTTTTATTTGGGGCGTTTCGGCTTACTTTTACCTAGTAATCTATCGCGCGGTAATCGATCAGATATTAAATTTCTTACGTAAACACAAATTCAACAGAAAAATGATCGTTGTTTACGGTGCCGGTGCAGTCGGTAAAAGTGTTCAAGAAAAACTTTCTGAAAACTATGAAGTGGGTTTTGATATTTTGGCTTTCGTTGATGATAACGAAAAAATTCAAGATACAAAGATCAATGGTGTGCCCGTCTTGGCCCCGACAAAACTTAATAATTTAATGGGTGAGTGCGACGAGATTTGGTTGGCGCTTCCTTTGCGAGCTGATAAACGAATGCAGGAAATCTTACACGATACGCGACACCACACTTGCGTAATTCGCTTCATTCCAGACATCTTTAATTTTCGGTTGCTAAATCACTCTGTCACTGAAATCGCTGATATCCCCATTATTGAAATTAATGGAACGCCGATGAGCTGGGTGGATCGCCTTGCGAAAAGAATTTCGGATTTTATTTTAGCGACAATTATCCTATTTCTAATTTCTCCGATCCTTTTAACTATTGCGCTTGCGATCAAGTTAACTTCGCGTGGACCAATTCTTTATAAACAAACGCGTCACGGCTGGAGTGGTAAGTCTATCAATGTTTATAAATTCAGAAGCATGTATTTCGAAAAAAACGAAGTGTTTAAACAAGCCACTTCTGTGGATTGTCGTATTACTCCAGTGGGTAAGTTTTTAAGAAAAACTAGCCTTGATGAGCTGCCGCAGTTTTTCAACGTGCTTCAAGGTCGTATGTCGATCGTAGGTCCTCGTCCACACGCGATTGTGATGAATTTAGAATATCAGGATAAGATTGATAATTACATGCAACGACACAAGGTTCGTCCAGGTATTACAGGCTGGGCGCAAGTAAATGGCTTTCGCGGCGAGACGGATACGATTGAAAAAATGCAAAAGCGTATCGAGTATGATTTATACTATATCGAAAACTGGTCGTTATTTTTTGATTATAGAATTATTTTACAAACAGTATATAAAGGCTTTGTAAATAAAAATGCATATTAATAGCGAAATTAAGTCTTGGTCTGCAAAAAAAATTAATCTCTGCATTTTTTTATTTGCATTCACTTTTGCTATCGCTTGTATGTTTACAGCTCGTGAAATAATTATTCCTAGAATGAACTGGAATGGCATCGACGGGCATTTAGCGGGCGACCCACAGCTTTATCATAATTTAGCTAAAGAGATGGCTGCAGACATGAAAAAAAACGGTATGTCTGCGTTTGTGCTCCGACCGTGGGGTTCTGGGGCGGCGGGCATCGCCAGTTTAGTGTATTTAATTTCTGATTCAGTCTATGGCATTGTTGTTATTAATGCGTTACTTCATGCTCTGAGTGTTCTGGTCTGTTATTTTATTTTATTGAATTGGTTTTCACGAAGAATATCTTTACTTGGTTCGATACCGTTACTTTTGTCGCCGTACAATATGATTTGGTTTTCGCAAATTAATAAAGATAGCTACGCTGTGACTAGTGCTTTGTTAATAATTTATGGAACTATAAAGCTTATTAAGAGTACAAATCATAAATTTGACAAGTCAGGTTTTGTCTGGAGTATGTTGGCAGTGCTTTTGGGATCAGTTTTGGCAAGTGTAGTTAGGCCATACCTTAATCAAATCAATCTGGTCGTTTTATTGCCTGTATTTTTAACCCCGTTAGTGCTTGGGAAAATCAAAAATTGGAAAATTTATTTACCAGCTATTGTGTTACTTTTGTACGCAATGAAAATACAGTCAAAGGGTGCAACATCTGATCAGACCATTGATAATTTTAAGACTTTTACTTGGACGCCAGATAAAGCGAAAACTGAATCTCAAACTGAAAGCTCTGAAAAGGAACTGACTGTCGTAGATAAGTGTTATATTTCGGTCAGTGATGGAACTTGGAAAAATGATTTTAGAGTTCAATTCGTGAATGATAAGGTCAGAGGTCTTGTCGGTCAGCGATGCAATATATTTACTTTTCTTTATAGCGAAAAAAATCTAAATACCCTCGATTCGATTGTCGACTATGACATTCTTCCGAATTCAACTAAGCAAGCATTTGCATATTTCCCACGTGCAGCTAGTTATGGAATTTTTGCGCCCTGGCCAAGTGATTGGTTTTTTGTTTTTAAAAAAAGATTTTCGTTTATTTACACGATTGCGCCGATAGAAGCGTTCTTTATTTATCTGGGCTTGTTGTTTTTGTTTTATTGGGTTTGCGTTGAAAAACAGTTTTTAGTGTTCGTGCCGATATTTATATCATTTTCTGTTATGGGTATTTATGGCCTGTCGACGCCCTTTTTAGGAGCTTTGTATAGATATCGTTATCCATGGTGGATGCTTTTGCTTGGCTTGGGTATAGGAGCTATACTAACACTGAAAAAAAAGAAGGATACATGAATTTCCAAGTATCAAAAATGAATACGTTTTCTTTGTTAGTCGCTCTTTGTATGTTGGGCGTGTTGTTTAGTGGATTTTTTCAAATTTTACAGATGCAAGTATTTGATACCGTCTTTGTAACATCAAAATTTATCAAGGTTATAGCGCTCATTGCTTTGGTTATGCCTTGCGCTTATATTTTTTACAGATTGCTGCGTTCGCAGATAAGCATGAAACTGCATTATTCGAAATTCTATTTGGCTCTTATAATTTTTGCGTTTGTTAGGCTGTTTATAAAATACGATACAGCCCCATCAATTGCTTTAGCGGCCTGGGCCTATTCTTTTTCGTTATGCCCGTTAATACTTCTTTATCTAGAGTTCTATGACAATGGTTTCTCAATAACAAAATCAGTTTTTAAATATTTCCTTTTTCTATTTTTACTTTTTTTTGCTGTAAACGCTGTAATAGCGCATTACGAATACCTTAATAATGCATACTTTTTTGATTTTCACGTTTTGAGTACATTGAGACAGCTAGATCTTCTTAAGATAGATAATATTGGTGTCGTTATTCGGCACAGTGTTTTCTTTAAGTCGCCCGTTGAGATGGGAATCACGTCTGTTGTCGTAGCAGTAGGCTCGCTGATTTTGGCCCTAAAACTACCTGGAAGAAAAAGTGTTATTTTTTCTGTTATTTGGATGGTGTGTTGTTTTTTAGCTTTAACTACAGCTGTTCGAACTGTGCTGCTAATGTTGCTTTGCAGTTCTGTTTATATATTAATTAAAATGCGTGCGCAGAAATCGAAGAAAGCATTGCTTATTTTAGCGCCTTCAATTTACTCATTAGTAATGTCATATTTTTCGAACCTTCAGTATAAAGAATATTGGCTGACTATTCTTAATCCCACAAATTTGTTTAATAGATTAGTTCTTTGGGCAAAATATTTAGGATTAAATACTGATTACGGCAACTTTCTTTTAGCAAATAGTACGGTAGATTCTGAATCTTTAAGGAAGGTGAGTTCGTTAAGTAATTTCTCGGTTATGGAATTTATTTTTGGAAAGGGTAATGTGCAAAATGGTAACATCGATGCGGCGCGAGCTGTGGCATTTGATAATACGTATATGGCGACATTGTCTCTTGCAGGTTTTATAGGTCTATTTTTTCTGCTCATGTTTATGGTGAGTTTTTTTTGCAGTAAGGGAAGAGGTAGTTCTGAGTTAAGGCAGGCGGTTATTATAGGCTTAGCGGCTTCATTTTTTACAGAAAATTTACTTAATTTGCTGTATTTACCGTTTCTTTTGGTCATCGTCTATGAGTCTGCGCTTGATTATATTCAAGGTAGCACAGCACGGGGATGAAAATGTCGATTTGCGACAATCGGTATGTCTTGCCGATCTTCAAAACTAAAGGCATTTTTAGTATATGGCAAATAAACACAAAATCCGTAAAGTCATAATACCTGCTGCAGGCTTGGGCACTCGCTTTTTTCCAGCTACAAAAACCGTTCCTAAAGAAATGCTTCCTATCGTGGATCGTCCAGCTATTTTGTATGTGATCGAAGAAGCCGTGCAGGCCGGTATTACTGATATTATTTTAATTCAAGGGCGCGGAAAGACGGCGATCGAAGATTTTTTCGACGTGAGCTATGAGCTTGAAGATAAGCTAGTTCGTGATGGCAAAGAAGATGTTTTAAAGCAAATTCAATATATTCGTAATAACACTAACATTATCTCAGTTCGTCAAAAAGCAGCGTTGGGCCTAGGGCATGCTGTTCGTTGCGCTGAAAGCATTATTGGCGATGAACCCTTCGCTGTTTTGCTTGGCGATGAGATCACAATTTCAAAAGAACAAAAAAACAATGTTACCCATCACTTAATTAAAAACTGTGAAGAAAGGCAAAACAGCGGTGTATGGGTTTTGCCAGTTGAACCAAATGAAACACATAAATACGGAATCGTTGATTTAACTTCGCAGCATAAGAATTCAAGTTATAATGATTTAATAGCAGGACTTAAAGTGAGAGGTGTAGTTGAAAAACCTAAACCAGAAGTCGCTCCGTCGCGCTGGGCGTTGCCAGGGCGTTATGTATTTCAAGCTGAAATTATGAAATACTTAAATGATATTAAACCTGGTTATAATGGCGAATTACAGCTTTCAGATGCAATGAATTTGATGGCGCAAAAATCTGATTTAATGGCTTATAGCTTTGAAGCTCGTCGTTTTGATACAGGAGATAAACTAGGTTTTCTACAAGCGAATATCGAGCTTGCATTAGATCGTCCAGAGTTAAGAGACGATCTTTTAAAATTCATCAAAGGAAAAGTATAAAATGACTTCACTTAAAGAGTTATTCAAAAAAGAAGCCACAGAGGCTTTGCAAAATATCCAAGCGATTTTAGATAATCCGAAAATGCTTCAAAGTTTTGAAGAATCAGCGAGCATGATCGCCCAAAGCTTAAAAGCAGGCGGTACGCTATATGTAGCGGGTAATGGTGGTTCAGCCGCAGATGCTCAACACATGGTCGCGGAGTTAGTGGTGAAGTTAAATAAAAATCGTGATCCGCTCCGTGCAGTTGCTTTAACTGTGGATACATCAATTATCACGGCGGCGGGAAATGATTTTAGTTACGATGATATTTTCAGTCGCCAAGTTGAAGCCTTAGCTAGGCCAAATGATGTGTTCTTGGGAATTACAACCTCAGGTAATTCTAAAAATATTTTGAATTGTTTTAATATTTGTAAAAAGATTGGTGCGAAGTCGATTTGTTTAACTGGTAAAGACGGTGGTAAAGCCGTTAAAGAAAATATGGCTGATCTGAATGTAGTGATGAATGGTCCTAATACTGCCCGTATTCAAGAAGGTCATGCTATTTGGTACCATACGATGTGCTACGCTCTTGAATTGATGTTGGTCGAATCAGGCACGATTAGTTATCGCTAGTAGCGCTAATGTAAATTCAGCAGGATGTCTTTAAACAACAAGTCTTGAATCCGTTCACAGGCACGGCCATCGCCAAACGGATTTTTTGCTTGGGCCATTTTCGCGTAAACATTTTGGTCGTCTAAAAGCTCAACCACAGTTGCTATAAATAATTCTTTCTGTAAAGGCACTAGTTTTGAAGTGCCAGCTGCGATCGCTTCTGGGCGCTCGGTGTTTTCACGAGCGATTAATACCGGTTTTCCGAGCGAGGGAGCCTCTTCCTGGATGCCGCCAGAATCCGTAATAATAAAGTGCGCCCGATTCATTAAATAAACAAACGGAATATAATCAACAGGCTCCACTAGGTGAATGCTTGCCGGGCGGTCAGAGAAAATTTCTGCAGCTAATTTTCGAACTTCGGGGTTTAAATGCAACGGTATAACAAACTGAATATCACTGCGCTTAGCGAGTTCGAGGATGCCTTGCATGACTATTTTTATATTCTTTTCGAAAGATTCTCTACGATGAAGAGTTACGAGAATTAATTTTTTTGACATGTCTAAATAAGCAAATTGTGTTTGAAAGCTTTGCTTAAGTTCTATTGAATTTTCAATACGATTTTTAACTTCAAATAAAGCATCAATGCCTGTGTTGCCAGTCACAAAAATTTTACTGTCGTCGGTGTGCTCATGTAAAAGATTTTGTTTGGCTTCAATCGTCGGCGCTAGGTGCATATGTGTTATTAAGGACAGGGTTTTGCGATTAAATTCTTCTGGAAATGGCGACTGAATATCATGCGAGCGAAGGCCTGCTTCTAGGTGAATAATTTTAATTTTATTATAAAAAGCCACCAGGCCGCCAATGCAGCTGCTAGTCGTGTCGCCCTGAACGATGATGCTGTCTATCGGTTTATCGATTTGGTTTTGGAGATCGATGATATCCTGAATGCCAGTCATTACTCGCGTTGATAATGATGACAAGCTTTGGCCAGGTTTCATTAAGTCTAAATCAAAATCAGGTGTGATCTTGAAAAAACTTAATAGTGGCTTAAGCATTTCGCGATGTTGTCCAGTAGAACAGACTAAAATGTTGTGTTGTGATTGTTTGAGTTTTAAAATGAGAGGAGCAACTTTAATGGCTTCTGGGCGTGTGCCAAAAATAAATAAAAGTGTTTTCATAAGAATAAACACTAAGTGAGCGAAATAGTGTTTATCAAAAATTAAATCTTAAAAGGGAAATTTGCTTTTCCTTGTGGCGAGTTGACTCGTGAAATGTACCGTTACGCTACAAGCTTCGATCTTGTTAGCCCTTTAACATTTTCAGAGTAATTTCTTTACCAAGAGTTACGCCGGGTTGATCAAAGGCATTGATATTTTCATGTTCGCCAAGTGTCGCAACAACAAGTTGAAAAAACATAAATAAATAACCTAATGATTTGGCTTTGTTCGAATCATCGACAGTGAAAAATTCGCACGATACGCCATTTTGTTTTAGTGCCTCGTACGTGGCTTTTGACTGGCAAGCTATGAGTTCGCCATAATTGCGGCCTTGCATAAATTTAATTTCGTCAAAAAGAACCGTGGGTACGGTTTCGCCAGAATTTTCAACAGAGTTGAAATTAAAAAAGCAGACAAATTTATTTTTTGGTCCGTGAGCTACTTGTTGTAAAATCGAATGTTGATCACATGAACCAATGGCGATCATTGGTGTACTAAAACCAGGTGCTGGTTTTCCGTTACGATCAGTTTTTTTACCAAGAGATTCAGCCCAAAGCTGTTGTAACCAACTTCCAAACCAACGAAAACTTGAATTATAAAACCAAAATAAAGTGATATTTTCATCACGTTTAAATGAGTTTAAAAATGAATCACAAATAGAAGCGATTTTTATTTTCTCTTCTAAAGCAGCGGCTGCGCCGGCTTGCATCTCTTTCGAATCTAAGCCGCAAATCTCGGCGATAACCAGGCCAACTGGCGAAAGCACTGAAAAGCGACCACCAATATTAATAGGCACTTCAAGCAAGGGGCGATTGTGCGTGCGGGCAAAGTTGGCTAAGGGGTTCGGGGTTAATTCGCTGATAAAGTAACTTTGCTGAATGATGTCACATTTAAGTGCTTTTGCTAGATTTTCTAGCTGTGAATAGTTCCATAGAATTTCAATTGTAGAGCCCGATTTTGAAATACAGATAAATGCAGTTTTTGATAAATGTGGCTTAACGCTGTTCCAAATGGTCGTAAATTCTGCAGAGTCGACATTATCTAAAAAATGCACATTGGTTTTGCCGCTGAGCTCAGTGATGCAGCGTGCGCCCATAGAGCTTCCGCCGATGCCGATAAGAACAAAGTGCGTGTATTTAGCAACTAGTTCGGCGCCTAAGGCCTTAGAGCTGTTATGATAATCATCAGATTTTGCTAAACGAGTAAACGCTAAATTTGGCCAAATTTGGTCAATTTTGTCAGTGATAGAACGGTTAACAATTTCTGAATTAGAAGTCGAATTATCATTAAATTTTAAAATGCTGGAAATCATATGCCATCAGACTAGCAACTTAAAAAAAATGACGCAAGTAAGATAATAAGTTGATAAAAATGTAAATTAATTTATTATTTTGTATTCGATAGAATGAGGTTGTTGTGAATAAATCAAATGCCAAAAAAGTTGCATTAATCACTGGAGTTACTGGGCAGGATGGTGCTTACCTTTCTGAGTTGTTGTTGTCTAAAAATTATGAAGTTCATGGTATCAAAAGAAGAACGTCTTTGTTTAATACAGACCGCATTGACCATCTTTTTGAGAAATCGAACACGGCAGGAATGCCATTTCATCTTCATCACGGCGACATGACTGATTCGTCATCGCTATTGCGCATTATTCAATTGGTACAGCCGGATGAAATTTACAATTTAGCAGCGCAAAGTCACGTGGCCGTATCTTTTGAAGAGCCAGAATACACAGCAAATTCTGATGCTTTAGGTGCACTTCGTATTTTAGAAGCTATTCGTATTTTAGGTTTAACTAAAAAAACAAAATTTTACCAAGCTTCAACTTCTGAGTTATATGGTTTGGTGCAAGAAATTCCTCAAAAAGAAACTACACCTTTTTATCCACGTTCTCCGTATGCAGTTGCGAAAATGTATGCTTACTGGATTACGATCAATTACCGTGAAGCTTACGGAATTTACGGCTGTAACGGGATTTTATTCAATCATGAAAGCCCACTGCGTGGTGAAACTTTCGTGACTCGTAAAATCACGCGTGCATTAGCGCGCATTAAATTAGGTACCCAAGAGATTTTAACTTTAGGTAACATGGATTCATTACGCGATTGGGGTCATGCCAAAGATTACGTTGAAATGATGTGGCTAATGTTACAACAAGAGACTCCTGAAGATTTCGTGATCGCAACAGGTCAGCAACAAAGTGTGCGTGAGTTCGTGAATTTAGCGGCCCTTGAGTTAGGAATCAAAATCAGATGGGAAGGCACTGGTGTTGACGAAAAAGGCTACGATGTAGCTACTGGTCGTTGCATTGTTGCTGTTGATAGTAAGTACTTTCGCCCAACAGAAGTTGAAACTTTATTAGGTGATGCAACTAAAGCACGTACAAAATTAAAATGGACGCCTAAAATCACTTTTGCTGAGCTAGTTAAAGAAATGGTTAAGTCTGACATGATCGTTGCTGAAAACGAAGTGAAGCACGGAACTCTTAAAAAAATCATGAGAGTTGAGCTGTAAGATATGAAAATATTGATCACCGGATCTGGTGGTATGGTTGGTCAAAATTTAGCGCTTCACAGCGGATTAAGATCACATGAGCTTCTTACACCAAAACGTGGCGAGCTAGATCTAAAAAATTATGCTGATGTTGTTCATTATTTAAAAAAAAATCAGCCAGAAATGATTATTCATACGGCGGGTCGTGTTGGTGGTATTCAAGCCAATGTGGCCCATCCGGTAGATTTTTTAATTGAAAACATTGATATCAATCGCAATGTTATTTTAGCCGCACAAAAAGCTGATGTAAAAAAATTGATTAATTTAGGCAGCTCTTGCATGTACCCAAGAAATGCTCACAATCCATTAACAGAAGATCTTATTTTAAAAGGCGAGCTAGAACCTACTAATGAAGGTTATGCTTTAGCAAAGATCTTTTCGCAAAGGTTGTGTCAGTACATTCAAAAAGAGCATCCAGAATTTAAATATAAAACTTTAGTGCCATGTAACTTATACGGCGAATACGATAAATTTAGTCCTGAACATTCGCATTTAATTCCGGCAGTGATTCGTAAACTTCATCTTGCAAAAGAAAATTCAACTTCTGAAGTTGATATTTGGGGTGACGGCACCGCACGCCGCGAATTTATGTATGTGGGAGACCTTGCAGATTGTATTTGGCAAGCGGTGAACAAATTTGATTCGATGCCAGATTTAATGAATGTGGGTCTTGGATTTGATTATTCAGTGAATGAGTATTACGAAGCCGCAAGTAAAGTTATTGGCTATCAAGGAAAATTTGTTCACGATTTAACTAAACCTGTTGGTATGAAGCAAAAATTGGTTTGCACCGCGCGCGCAGCTGAATGGGGCTGGAAAGCCAGTCATTCGTTACAGCAGGGTTTAGAAAAAACTTATAAACATTTTTTAACTTTAACGAATAAATAATAAAGGATTGTTATGAATTTTTATCCTCTAGCATCTACAACTTGGGATCAGGCTGAACTTGATGCCATTCAAAGCGTAATTTCTAAAGGTATGTACAGCATGAGCACATCTGTAGCTCAATGTGAAAAAGATTTCGCAGCCTACGCTAAATCAAAATATTGCGTCATGGTAAGCTCTGGTTCAACAGCCAATCTAATTATGGTGGCCTCTTTATTTTACCGTAAAAATAATCCATTAAAACGCGGTGATGAAGTTATCGTGCCAGCAGTGTCTTGGAGCACGACATATTATCCATTATATCAGTACGGCTTAAAATTAAAATTCGTAGACATCGATCTAGAGACTTTAAACTTTGATCTTAAGGCCTTAGAAGGCGCGATCACTGATAAAACTCGTTTGATCATGGCGGTTAATCTTTTAGGAAATCCAAATGATTTCGCTCAGATCGAAAAATTAACTCAAGGTAAAAACATAGAATTAATCGAAGACAACTGCGAATCAATGGGCGCAACGTTCAATGGTAAGCAGGCGGGTACTTTCGGTTCGATGGGAACATTCAGTTGTTTCTTTAGTCACCATATCTCGACGATGGAAGGTGGCTTTGTGGTTACTGACGATGAAGAGCTTTACCATATTTTATTATGCTTGCGTGCGCATGGCTGGACTCGCAACTTACCTAAAGAAAATCATGTTACCGGCACAAAGAGTGATAATGCATTTGTTGAATCATTTAAGTTTGTCTTGCCTGGGTACAATGTTCGCCCATTAGAGATGAGCGGCGCCATCGGTAGCCAGCAAATTAAAAAATTGCCTAATTTTATTAATATTCGTCGCGATAATGCCAAGTATTTTCAAGAGCAGTTTGCTAATCACCCAGACTTTATTATTCAAAAAGAAGTCGGCGAAAGTAGCTGGTTTGGTTTTAGTTTTGTTATTCGTCCAGGCTCAAAAATTAACCGTCTTGAATTTATCGATCATTTAACTAAAAATGGTGTTGAGTGTCGTCCAATCGTGACTGGCAACTTTGCTAAAAATGATGTCTTAAAATGGTTTGATTATGAAATTCATGGCGAGTTAAAAAATGCTGATCGTATTGATGAGCATGGGTTCTTCGTTGGAAATCATCAAAATCCAATGCGCGAGCAAATTAAACAGCTTAGAAACTTGTTTTAATGAAAATACTTTTTGTCGATCTTAAGTATGACTATGGTAACCCTAAACGTGGGATGAACCTTATTGGTGAGATTGGCTATCATCAAGTTTTTAAATCTTTAGGTCATGAAGTAGTGCCTTTTTACTACGACGAGTACTTAGGTCAGGCGCATTTGAAAGCGAACCTACAAACAGATTTATTAGCATTTGCTGAAGAGCAAAAGCCAGATCTTGTGTATTTTATTTTATTTCAAGATCAGTTTGAATTTTCGACTTTAAAAAAACTTAAAGAAAAATACACCACAATGAATTGGTTCGGTGATGACCAATGGCGCTTCGAAATTTTTACTAAAAAATATGCTCCGTATTTTACTTTAAATATCACGACTGATTATTTTGCACTTCCTAAATACAAAGCTTTGGGGTTGCCCGTAGTCTATAGTCAATGGGCGGCATTTAACTATCCTGTCGAGTACTCAGATCTTGTCGATTATAAATATGATGTCAGCTTTATTGGGGCCAACAATTCTGTGCGCACCTGGATGATTGCTGAATTTAAAAAAGCCGGAATCAATGTAAATTGTTTTGGCTTTAATTGGCCACAAGGTTCAGTAAGTCTTGATCAGATGGTTGAAATTTTTAAAACCAGTAAAGTGAATCTGAATTTATCTAATAGCATGACCTATGATTTACGCTATTTAACTCATAGCTGGAAAAACCCACTGATCGCTCTTCGCAGTCCAAAAACTGCAAGTCAAATGAAAGCTCGTAATTTTGAAATTCCTTATTATGGTGGATTTCAACTGACTGACTACGTGCCAACGTTAGAACATTATTTTCATATTGGTGAAGAAGCTATTTGTTATTCGACTTTAAAAGAAGCGATTGATTTAACAAAGTTTTACCTGCAAAACGACGACTTGCGCGAGGCCGTTCGTAAGAAAAGCCATCTTCGTGCCGTCAATGAGCATACATATCGGCATAGACATGAAAAAATTCTTAAGTAAAAATTCAGATTTTATCGTTTTATCGCTGGGGCGCCTGTTGCAAGCAGTGGGCGCGGTTATCAGCATTAGATTTATGACTGAAGTTTTACCGCCGGAGCAGATTGGTCTGCAGTACGTGATTTATGCGGCGATTTTATGGTTTAGCTTGGTGCTGGTTAACCCATTCGGCATGTTTATTAATCGCTATCTTTATGAATGGAAAGAAAAAGGTGAATTAGTCACCCACTTAAAAAGAATAAATTTTTATTTTTTAGCCGTAGCCAGCTTAAGTGCGCTTCTTTTTATGTTGAATCGCCAGTTTTCGGTATTAACTATTAATGCCGAAATTCAGAGTTTGAATTTTATAGCCTATGCGTTTGTATATCTATATTTAAGTACTTGGTATCAGACGCTGACTTCGTTTTTTAATATTTTCAAAATGCAAAAAGTTTTTGTTTTTTTGACGAATTTATCTCAATACCTGGGTTTGTTAATCGCCGTTTCGTTAGTAACTACTGTCGCGGCTTCGGCTCATATGTGGTTGTATGGATTGCTTTCTGGGCAAATTCTATCGCTTTGTTTGGGTCTTTATTTGTTTAATAAGTACGTCATTAAAGCTTTGCCAGCACGTGATACAGTTATTGAGGTTAAAAGTATTTTTAATCATAAAACATTTCAGTTTTGTTATCCGGTGGCGATTACCACATTTTCGATTTGGTTTTTAGCTCAGGGGTATCGTTTTATTATTGAAGCCTTTGGTGGACTTAGCTTATTAGCTTCGTTAGGTATCGGGCTTGGTTTAGCGCTAAACTGCGCCGGGGTTGTAGAGGCTATTGTCAGTCAATTTTTATACCCGACTTACTATTCTAGTTTAAAGGTGGATGATCCGCAGTCGGGTCGTCAGGCATGGCTTGAGTTATGGCAGAAAAGTACAAGTGTTTATATTCCGTTGATCTTTTTTTGTGTCGGGAATGTTTTTTTAATACTTAGAATTTTAGTTTCTGAAAGCTTCTTATCTATTGAAAATTTCGTGATTTTTGGTTTTTGCGTGGAGTTGCTGCGATTGATGTCTAATGTGCTTTACATATCTTTGCATGGCGAATTAAAAACAAAAATGAGTATTCTGCCTTATGGAGCTGCGGCTATATTTTTACTGATTAGTTTGCAGTTAAGTCATCGTTTTTCATATTTTTCGGTTCAGGCGGTATTAGGGCTTTTAATTATGGCGCAGGGGTTGGTGCTGTTTTTAATGTTTAGAAATGCAGTTAAGACTTTGCAATATAAAATTCCACTGAGCCCGTTGTTTAGTCTTGTGGTTAAATCTTTACCGCTACTTGCAGCTGTTTTTGTTTTTCACCAGACGACACCGCTTTGGATGTTGCTCGCGTATGCGTGTGCGTCTGGCGCGTATCTTTTATTTTTACTGCGACGTTTTAATAACTTGTTCTAGTTGTTCTAGCATGTAATTCATTTTTTGTTCGTTTAAGGCTGGGTGTACGCCAATCCAAAAAAGTTTATTCATGACTAAATTCGTAGTATCAAGATCGCCATGTACTCGATAATTTACGTTCTTGTAAGCCGGTTGTTTAATTAGGTTTCCGGCAAAAAACAAACGTGTGCCGATTTTAGCATTTTCAAGATTTGAAACAACTTTTTCGCGATTTAAATTTTCCATACAATACATCGGAAATCCAAACCAGCTTGGGTTGGTGTTTTCTGTCGCTACCACGGGATTAAAATGTTTCGCAAGAATAGGTGATTGTTTAATGCCATTATAAAGGTATTGCCAGTTAGCACGGCGTTTTTCAATAAAGCCATCTACTTTTTTAAGCTGTGAAATACCAAGGGCTGCTTGCATATCTGTAACTTTTAAATTGTAGCCAACGTGTGAATAAATGTATTTATGATCGTAACCTTCAGGTAAATCACCTAATTTTTGGCAAAAGCGCTTACCACATGTATTGTCTTTTCCAGGTTCGCACCAGCAGTCGCGGCCCCAGTCACGGTAACTTTCGGCGATTTTTTTAAGACGGCCTTCTTTTGAAATAACTGCGCCACCTTCGCCCATAGTGATGTGATGGGCTGGGTAAAAGCTAGTTGTCGCGTATTCGCCAAAGCTGCCAACAGATTGATTGTTGATGGTGGCGCCTAAGGCATCACAGCAGTCTTCAATTAAAAATAAATTTTCTTTTTTGCACCATTCAGCGATTAAGTCTGCGCGGTAAGGGTTTCCTAAACTGTGTGCTAGCACAACAGCTCTGGTTTTTGCTGTTTTCGCAGCAAAAATTTTCTCAGGAAGTGCGTTTAAAGTTGCAGCGTCAATATCAACAAAAACTGGAATCCAGCCATTTTGCACAATGGGATTTACCGTGGTCGGAAATCCCGCAGCAACTGTAATCACTTCGTCGCCTGGTTTTAGAGGTGTAAGACCCATTTTAAGTAAATCAGGAGAACCCAAAGAAGAAATCGCCACTAAATTAGCACTTGAACCACTGTTTACTAAAAGTGATTTAGTAGTGCGCCCGAACAATTTGCTAAAGTTTGATTCAAATTCTCTAGCATAGCGTCCTGCTGTTAACCACATGTCTAAAGAGGCATCGATAAGGTGTCCTAAATCATCAGCATCAACAACTTTGGCTGTGACAGGGATATAGGTTTTGCCTGGGATAAATTCAGCTGGTGTATTGGTCGCATTAAAGTAAGATTTCGCTGAGTTAATAATTTCTAAACGCTGGTTGTTATTTTCAAGATTCATTGTTTGCCTCTCTTAATTTGCATATACTTAATGGTTACTGGGAGATAGTCAAATGAAAGTAGTTTTGTTAGCCGGCGGATTAGGAACTAGAATTAGCGAAGAAAGTCATCTGCGTCCAAAGCCTATGATTGAAATCGGTGGTAAGCCTATTTTGTGGCATATTATGAAAACTTATTCGCACTACGGATTAAATGATTTCATTATTTGTTGTGGCTATAAGGGCTATGTTATCAAAGAATATTTTGCGAATTATTTTATGCATTTATCTGATGTTACCTTTGATTTAAAAAATAATAAAATGAAGGTTCACAATAGCACTTCAGAACCTTGGAATGTGACACTTGTCGACACTGGAGAAAACACGATGACTGGTGGTCGTCTTAAACGTGTCAAGGAGTACATCGGCAATGAGCCTTTTTGTTTAACCTATGGTGATGGTGTAGCTGATATTGATATCAGTAAGCTAGTCGCATTTCACAAAGAGCATGGGCGCATGGCTACACTAACAGCAACGCAACCTCCAGGGCGTTTTGGAGCTCTTAGCATCGATGGCACGAAAATTAATTCTTTTAAAGAAAAACCAGTAGGTGACGGCAATTGGATTAACGGTGGTTTTTTTGTTCTTGATTCTAAGGTTCTAGATTTAATTGATAACGATGAAACAGTTTGGGAAAAGAAACCCTTAGAAAAATTAGCTGAGTCGGACAATTTGCAAGCCTTTTTTCATGATGGCTTTTGGCAACCTATGGATACATTGAGAGATAAAACACACCTTGAAGAACTTTGGTCTAAACAACAAGCACCTTGGAAAGTTTGGTAGTTCATCGATGTCATTTTGGAAAGATAAAAAGGTATTTCTGACGGGACACACAGGCTTTAAAGGCAGCTGGATGAGTTTATGGTTATTAAAATCTGGCGCAAAACTTACAGGATATTCTTTAGGCCTTCCCACAACGCCAAGCCTTTTTCAGGATTTAAAAATCGAAAAAGACATGAATTCAATTTTCGCGGACGTTAGAAATTTCGAGGCCGTTAAAAAAAGTATGGATGAAGCAAAGCCCGATATTGTCATTCATATGGCAGCACAGCCATTGGTTCGTTATTCGTATTCACATCCGATAGAGACATACGCGACTAATGTTATGGGCACTGTTCATGTCTTAGAGGCGGCTAGATCAAGCAAAACTGTTCGTGCAGTACTCAATGTAACAAGTGATAAGTGCTACGAAAATCAAGAGCGCGAAGCTGGCTATAAGGAAAACGAACCCATGGGTGGTTATGACCCTTACAGCAATAGTAAAGGCTGTTCTGAGCTTGTAACATCAGCTTACCGTAGATCATTTTTTAACTCTGAAAAAATTGGACTTGCGAGCGGGCGAGCTGGAAATGTTATTGGTGGTGGCGACTGGGCGTTAGATCGATTAGTGCCTGATATCGTCAGAGCTGTTCTTCAAAATGAAAAACTAACTATTCGCAATCCAAAATCAACTCGACCGTGGCAGCATGTGTTGGAGCCGGTGAATGGTTACTTGTCGTTAACTGAAAAACTTTACACTGACGGTTTAAAATATGCCGAAGGTTTTAATTTTGGACCTGCTAAATCAGACCATTGTGATGTCGAAACTATCATTCGTATTATGAATAAACACTGGGACGGAAAAATTAATTACGAAATTATTCAACCTAAAGAGCAGCCTCATGAAGCGCATTTATTAAGCCTTGACTGCACGAAAGCAGAAGAAGTGCTTAAGTGGAAACCACGCTGGAATTTAGACAGAGCGCTTCAGATGACAGTTGAGTGGAATAAAAAAAGATTAGATCAACAGACGATCAGCCAAATATGCCTAGAGCAAATTGATCAGTACGAAAAAGGTTAATGATGAGAAAAATTAAAACCGCAATTATCGGCAGTGGAAATATTGGTACCGATTTGTTAATTAAAATATTAAGATCAAAAAGTTTGTCTTGCGGTGCTTTTATTGGTCGGAACTTATCGTCTCAAGGTATTCAAAAAGCTATGCAGTTAGGTGTGCTAACTTCTTCTGACGGTATAGATTTCATTTTGAAAAACCCAGATTGTTGTGAAATTGTGTTCGATGCAACATCGGCATCAAGTCATTTGGTTCATGCACCTATTCTAGAAAAGTTAGGAAAACGTGTAATTGATTTAACTCCAGCAAAATTGGGCGGTATGTGCGTGCCAGCCGTTAATTTAGAGCAAAGCTTAAATTTAACAAATGTGAATATGGTTACATGCGGAGGGCAAGCTTCGCTTCCTTTAGTCAGAGCGATTGGCGAAACGCAGGTGGGAATCGACTACATTGAAGTGGTGTCATCGATTGCTTCGCGTAGTGCCGGACCAGCAACTCGTTTAAATTTAGATGAATACATTCATACGACTGAGGAAGGGATTAAGTTTTTCTCAGGAGCCAAAAGAACAAAAGCAATTTTAAATCTTAATCCGGCTGTTCCATGCATCAACATGCAAACTACAGTTTTGGCGAAAGTTGAAAATCCAGATATTGAAAAACTTAAACCTGTTGTTAATCATTACATCGATAAAGTTAGAAAATACGTGCCAGGATATGAATTGATTGTAGGGCCCGTTTTAGAAAATGGCCGTATTTTTATGAGCATTCGAGTTAAAGGGCTTGGGGATTACCTTCCTGAGTACGCGGGTAATCTTGATATTATCAATTGTGCAGCTATAGCTATGGCTGAAGAGTATGCTCAAACTATGTTAAAAAAAGGTGATTTATGAGACAAATTTTAATTAGTGACCCCACACTTAGAGATGGAAACCATGCAGTTCGCCACGCACTGACTGGTGAACAAATTAAAAAGTATTGTCAAGCAGCTGATGCTGCTAGAATTCCAATCGTTGAAATTGGACATGGTAATGGAATTGGCGCATCTTCACTTCAATTAGGCGAAGCGGCTTGTCCGGATGAAGATTCTTTGCGAATTGCTCGTGAAAACTTAAAACACTCAAAACTTGGAATTCATATGATTCCAGGATTTGCAACTATTGAAAAAGATCTCAAAAAAGCCATCGATTACGGAGTGGACGTGATTCGCGTTGCTGCTCACTGTACGGAAGCTGACGTAACACAAAGACATATTGAATACGCGCGCAAGCAAGATAAAACAGTTTACGGCGTATTGATGATGTCACACATGGCTTCTAAAGAAACTTTATTAGAGGAAGCAAAAAAAATGGAATCCTATGGTGCACAGTTGCTTATATTCATGGACTCGGCTGGCTATTACTTGCCGGGAGATGTGAAGGAGCGAGTGACTCACTTGGTTCAAGGTTTAACAATTCCTGTTGGATTTCATGCCCATAATAACTTAGGTATGGCCATTGCAAACTCTGTTACAGCTATTGAGTGTGGAGCCGAATTACTTGATGGCTGCGCGCGTGGTTTTGGCGCAGGAGCTGGAAATGCACAGATTGAAGTTCTGGTCGCTGTTTTGCATCGTATGGGTTACACGACGGGTATAGATTTTTATAAACTTTTAGACGCTGCTGATATTGCGGAAAAAGAATTAATGACTGCGCCGCCAACAATCACCTCAACAAGCGTGATTAGTGGTTTATCTGGAGTTTTCTCTGGTTTCATTAAACCAGTGGATCGTATCGCTAAACAATTGAATTTGGATCCACGTGATATTTTTATGGAGCTAGGACGTCGTAAAATTATCGCAGGACAAGAAGACTACATCATGGATGTTGCTAAAGACTTGGCTGCTAAGTCAGGTGCGGGTTTATGAGTTTACAAAAATATCAATTTATTCAAGAAGATTTAAAAAACCTATTTTCACAAGTTCAAGTGCAAAACTTAGAGTCTTTAAAAAATTCTCAAGTGTGTATTACAGGTGGTTCCGGTTTTATCGGCACATGGTTGTGCGAGATTATTAATTACTTGAACGAAAATCATAAGTTTCAAACACGTGTTCATGTTATTGATCGCGACATTGAAAAAATTAAAAAAAATGCGCCATACTTTTTAGACTCTCAACTATTCACCTTTCAAATGGCTGATGTGAAAAACATTTTAGAGCTTCCTAAAGATGTGGGCTTCATAGTGCATGCAGCTGGGCAACCAGACAGCCGCTATCATCTTTCTAATCCAGTAGATACTATGAATAGTATCGCTCAAGGTACGGACGCACTTTTAAGATGCGCAGAACGACTAACACACTTAAAAATGTTTTTAACTCTGAGTTCATCTTTAGTTTATGGAAGTTTTTTTGACCGTGTTGAAAACACATCAGAAACTGATCAGTTACCGATTGATGAAGCCAGTATTTCAAATGTTTATGCAGCGGCGAAAAAATTCTCAGAAACTCAGACAATTGCGTATAAAAATCAATTTCGAGTTCCTGTGACTATTCTTAGACCGTTTACTTTTATGGGGCCGTACCAATCACTTCAGGGTCCATGGGCCTTGAATAATTTTATTAACGACATGATTAATAAAAAATCGATCAAAGTATTGGGCGATGGCGAAACGATCAGAAGTTTTCTTTACGCTAGTGATGCTGCTTGGTGGATTTTATCAGCTCTGGTTAATGCAGAATCAGGTTCGATTTATAATCTAGGAAGTCAGCAAGCGACAAGTCTTAAAGAGTTAGCCTCGTTAGTGGGGGCTTATCGTATGGATTCTGCGCATGAAGGCGTAAGCGAAATTATTTACTGTGCCGGTACAGGAACAAGTCTTAAAAAAAGTCGTATGGTTCCGAACGTAGAAAAAATGACGCAAAAATTCGCCGTAAAACAAACAGTTCCTCTGCAGCAAGCGGTTGAGAGAACTATTCAATGGCATTTGCTAAACTCATAATATGATTAAAACTTTAAAAGAAAAGCTGAATGCGGGTGAATCTGTTTATGGTGTGTGGAGTATTATAGCTGCACCAATGCTTAATGAAATCATTGCACTGTCTGGATTTGATTTTCAAATTTTAGATATGGAGCATGGCACTCATGACGTTTCTACATTAGAAAACTCAATCAGGGCTTGTGAATTATGGGGTTGCTCTCCGTTAGTGCGGCTTCCGCTGATTGACTTGGGGTTGGCGCAAAAAGTTTTAGATTTAGGTGTAGCAGGGCTGATCATACCACAAGTTAAAAACTTTGCTCAGGCAGAAGCAGCCACTAGACTTTTACATTATGCTCCAGACGGTGACAGGGGCTTTAACCCATTCACTCGCGGCAATTTATTTAAAATTAAATCTAAAGAAAAATCAGGCTTAATTTGTGGTTTAATTATTGAAAATAAAACAGCTTTTGCTGATTTAGATCAGATTTTAACTTTAAAAAATTTAGATGTGATTTATTTAGGTGCGTATGATATGTCGGTCGCTTTAGGAAAGCCCGGTGATATGTCTAATCCTGAGCTTTTAAATTTTATCGATGTGAGCTTGAAAAAAATTAAAGCAGCAGGAAAAATTGCAGGTTTAATGGCTGATAGCCAAGCCTTAAAAATTTATGAAAAGCAGGGCGCACAATTCTTAGTTCGCGGTGTAGACTCAAATCTGATTGGTGAAAATTTAAAAAAGTTAAAGTCTGAATTGGTGTAGGTGAAGTGATGCGTGTAGCAGACTATATTGCAGAGTATTTAGAAAAGTTAGGCGTAGAAAAAGTGTTCTTGCTTTCGGGCGGGGGCATGATGCATTTATTAGATGCTATCAGCCGACGTGAGAAGATTACCTATGTTTGTAATCATCATGAACAGTCTTGTGGAATGGCTGCAGATGCTTATGCGAGAGTATCTGGTAAGCTTGGAGTGTGTTATGCCACGAGTGGTCCGGGGGGGACTAATACGCTTACGGCTGTAGTTGGTGCTTACCAAGATTCATCGCCAGTTTTATTTATTACAGGACAAAGTAAAGTTAGCCAAACTATTCGCGGCCGCCATATGCCAGGTCTTCGGCAGTTCGGAACATTTGAAGTTGATGTCATTTCAACGGTAGAGTCAGTCACTAAATATGCCGCGTTTATAGACGATGCAGATCTGATTAAATATCATTTAGATAAAGCCGTGCATTTTGCTTTTGATGGTCGACCAGGAAGTGTTTTTTTAGATATTCCTTTAGACATTCAAGGGCGAACTATAGACCCTGCAAAACTTAAAGGATTTGTTCCTGAATCTTCGCCAAAGATTGAAGATTCAGAGATATTCAAAAATGATCTAGCCGATTTAGTTGCTAAATTATCAACTGCAAAAAAACCACTTTTCCTAGCTGGTTACGGGGTGCGTGCGGCACACGTAACTGAAAAGTATAAAAAAATGATCGAGTTACTGCAAATTCCAACACTAACGACTTGTTTTGGAACCGACATCGTCGAATTTGAGCACCCACTTTTTGTCGGTCACCCTGGTGTTAAGGGAGACCGTGCGGGAAATTTTGCAATTCAAAATACCGATTTGCTAATATCAGTGGGCGCAAGTTTACATGTTACAACCACAGGGTACGAATTAGATCAATTTGCGCCGAAAGCTTTTAAAGTTTTGGTGGATCCTGATGAAAAAGTGCACGTTCGTGAAGAAGTGGGTGTGAATAAAAAGTTTATCTGCAATGTTGAAATATTTATTGATGAAGTTTTGGACTATTTGCAAAAAAATAAAACTCAAACAAGTTGTGCGCAATGGAAAGAACATTGTCAGTTTTGGAAACGTGAACTTTTAGTTTATAAAGAACCACACGTCACCGAAGGGGATAAAATTAATTTTTATCAGTTTGCAGAAAAGCTAGATCAAGCTTGTAGCGAAAATGATATCATTGTGACGGATGCTGGATCAGCTTTTTATGTTGTTGGCCAAGCCTTCCGTACTAAAAAAAATCAACGCGTAATCAATTCTGGATCACTGGGTGCCATGGGCTTTGCGCTGCCAGCTGCTACTGGAGCAGCCTTTGCTGCGCCGGATAGAACAGTTGTCTGTGTTACTGGTGATGGTTCGTTACAAACGAACATCCATGAATTGGCGGTTTTTAAACGTTATAATTTAAATATCAAACTATTTGTGGTGAACAATGATGGGTATGTTTGTATCCGCAACACTCAGAATAACTTTTTTCAGGGGCACTTAGCTGGAACTAGTTATGAGTCAGGTGTTTTTATTCCCGACACGCAAAAAATTGCTCAGGCTTATGAACTTACCTACATGTCGACAAAAAGTATTTCTGAGGTGGATCAATTGGTAAAGAAAGCTCTAGCTACTCCGGGGCCTGTGATCTGCGAAATATTTACGCCAAAATATCAAGATATTATTCCAACAGTTTCTTCAAAGCGACTCGACGACGGCAGTATGAAGTCTATGCCACTTGATAATATGTCGCCGTTTATGAATGATGAAGTTCGTAAGAAATACGAAGTTAAATTTTAGATTTTTTAATGGCCTCTTCTAAAGAGGTCCACACTTCAAGGCCGAGTTCTTCATGTGCTTTTGTTATAGCGGGTACATACCGAGAGGGTTTAGCACCTGGTTTCGGTTGTTGATGCAGTTTGATTTTCACATCAGGGTTAATAACTTTTTGTACCGTTTGTGCAAGCTCAGTGATTGTTAAGTCTTTATCTGATCCTACATTGTAAATGCCAAAGTTTGTGCCCTTATTTAAAATAGTTAATAACCAAACTACTAAGTCGTCAGCGTAAAGATAAGAGCGGTACGGAGTTCCATCTCCTTTAATTTCGATAGTGGCATTGTTTTGCGCATCTTTGATAAAGTTAGCTATGGCAAATAATCCGTTTTGATTTAGATGTGGGCCAGTAAAAGCAAAGCAGCGGGCTATTTTAAATTCAAAATTATGAATACGAGCAGCTATACAGCCTTGCAGTTCTGCGTAGCGCTTAGCTTCGCCGTAAGCAGCATCCGCTGCCGATGGTGTCGGGGCGCCCATATATGATTCAGGGATATGGGTTAGCTCGGAAGGCTGTGGCCCATATACAGCTCCAGAGCTTGCGAACAGAAACTGTTTACATCCGCAGATTTTTGCAAAATCGAGAATGCGAGCCATGCCATCAGTAATAACTTTGGTCATAAGATCAGGTTTTTCGATATTTAGTTTAGCATCAGCGGGGGTCGCGAAGTGCAAGATCGCATCGAATTTTCCGCTGGGAAAAGTAAAATTGGTGATATCACCTTTGAGATAACTAATGTTTTTATGTCTATATTTTGGATTTGAGTCTGTGAATGATTCAGGCGAGCGAGATAATACTGTAAGATGGATATTGTATGTATCTGAAAATTTTATAAATAGATCCAAAAAGGATTTTCCAAAGAAACCAGTTCCGCCAGTCAAAAAAACTGTTTTATTTTTTAAAAACTCAAAGCTAGATTCAATAATTTTATCCATAATGATTCCCATTGATAGAGTGGTAGCTACTTACTCAAAATTAATGCGTTCTTTTTCTACCACAAGAGGTCTATTCATAACTTTGGTATAGATATTCCCAATATATTCACCGACTACGCCTAAGAAAATGAGTTGAATACTGGAAAAAAAGAATAGTCCAATAACTAAAGGCGCGATTCCTATATTAAACTCGTCCCATTTTAGCAATTTATAGGTGAAATAAAAAATAAAACATAAAAAGCTAACAATAGCTAAAGCAAAGCCAGTTAAAACTGTTAACCTAAGTGGTTTTTTTGAATGACTTGTAATGCCGAGAATACCCATATCGTATAAGGTATAGAAATTATTTTTAGTGATACCTCTTTTTCGTACAGGTTGACTGTACGGTATAGTTTCGTACTTGATGCCTATTTCAGAAATTAACCCTCTAAAAAATGGATATGGGTCATTAAGATCTTTTAAGTAGTCTATGACTGACTTGTCGTACAGGCCAAATCCGGTAAAGTTTTGTATAATTTCAATTTCTGCTAAAAAATTTAAGGTTTTGTAATATAATTTTCGCATAAAGAAAAATAGACTGGGTTCGTCGGAGTTGCTTTTTACGCCAACTACAATTTTAGCCCCATTATGATATTTTTCGATAAATTGCGGAATCAGCTCTGGCGGGTCTTGAAAGTCGGCAACCAGGAGCATGACAGCTTGATTTTTGGCCTGCAGGAGGCCGTGATGTGGAGATCGAATGTGGCCAAAATTTCTCGCGTTAAGAATGACTTTCACATTAGGGTTTTTGGCAGCCAAATTTTTCAAAATTTCAGCGGTAGAGTCAGTTGAGGCATTATCGATAAAGATGTGCTCGTACTCGCTCACATTGCTACATTTTTCAACAATACCTTTTACTTTTTCATGTAAGTCGACAATATTATCTTCTTCATTGTAGCATGGAGTAACGATGCTTAAGCTGAACATTAATTACCTCGAAAATATTTTACAGTTAGTAAATATACTTACATGCGCTCATCAGGGGAGACAAGAGGATTATGCTTAGGGCTCAAGTCATTAAGTTATGGAAAACGTTAATTGAATATGCTGAGAAGTCACCTTTGCATTTTTTTTTCATATGTATTCTCATACAATATAGTCCAATTATTTTTTATAATAAAAAAATTGGCTGGGATACATTGGATGCATATTTTCCGAATTTTCTGTACATGGTCGATAGTTTTAAAGAATTTTCGATGCCATATTATAATTTATTTTCATTAGGCGGGATATCCTTCGCCGATAATTTTTTTTCAGGTCCATTGCTGAATCCTATCGACATTTTCTTGGCAATGGTGGCAACAAAATTACCACCATTATATATATTTCAGTTACAGTTTCCTATATTCGCTTTTATGAGTTCATGTTGGATATATAGATTTTTTCTGCGATTTAATCAAAACTCTATGTACTCTGTTTTAGGAGCACTTACCTTTCTGTACTGCACTCTGAATCCACTAGCTGGACAGTCTTCATTTTTTTATGCATATGTGTTATTAGCATTTTTGCTAGATCCTTGCTACAGTCTGGTGAAAAGAAAAAATATTTTTCATTTCTTCTTCGCTTCTGTGCTTTTAGTTACTTTTTTGTTAAAAACATATTTCTTTTTTATTCCATTTATGTTGGTGCTGGCTACAGCAGCTCATTTCTATTTTTGCTATCTCCAAAAAAGTAAGTTTGAATTTAAGTTTGTTATTTGCTGTTTACTGGGGGGATTAGTCTATTTTGCACTTATGAAGTCGATAAATGCAGCTTACGTTCAAGCTACTACGGATTTGTTAGGTGATTTTCTTTCTCCTGAGCCGCGTTTACGATCATTAATTCCTGAAAAAATTTATTACCCATCACGCTTAAGTATTTTGGCAGATATGCTTGATAACCGTTTACTTCCTGGTGCGGCATGGAGTGTGATGACAATCAACTTGCTTATTTTGTTCTTAGCGCAGATTTGTTTGTTGCCTTTAAACAAGGACAAAGTGAAGACTAAACTTCTAATCATGATTTTAATAACGTTAAGTCTACTTTCGGCTTACGGGCTATTCGGTGGGTTTTTCAGTAAAATTCCATATATTAAATCTATGCGATGGGTTCATGCATATATTAACATAGCTGTACTATTGTATCTTGCGTTGATATTTATATTTCCTATTTCGCTGGATAAACTAACTAGAGGCTTGAGATCAAAAATTAGTATTTTGTGGATAGTCGTTTATTTGGTCATGTTTGTGTATGCGGTAAAAAATCACAAGTATCATGAACTGCGCTGGAGTCTACTGTCGCTATTCGTATGTTATTTTTTTGTATACACAAAGAGGTTATTCGAGCCAGTTTTTTTGACTGTTCTTCTATTGTTTTCTTTTCGAATGGTCAAAAATTTTGAAAAAGGCGCGCCAGAGTATACGAAAATAGCTAATCGAAATTTACAAATTAAACTAGACCAAAACAATCGTCAGCCGGCAGAAGTCGGTGACTACAAATGGAATGATAGATCTTGGCTTTACGACAAGAAGGCTACGCTGAATGGCTATAATAATACAATACATCCGATATTTTGGTATTTAAAGGGAGAGGCTGAGGCATCTGAGATTGTAATTCCACTTTGCCCGAAAAAAAGTATTAAATTAAAGTCTCGTGATAAATACACAAAAAATGATAATGCGTATTTGGAGGAGCTTAAAGCCGATATTATTCAGTTGGTTCGCAAAAACAAGTGTTCTCGAAGTATTGAGAAATTTGAATTTACGCAAAATATGATGTCATTTACTGCGGCCAGTAAAGTCACATTAGTACTCCAAAATATTGACTCTTTTAGCCTCGCGAATCCTGATGGAGTTGTTGAGAAGAAAATGCCTGGCGGCATGAGTCTGCTATTTCATCAAAGCAATGCGGATTTAAAATTTAATTTTGATAAAGGCCGAATATTTAACTTTGCGATTTTTAATATGTTAGCGTTTCTTTTCATATTATTGTATTTGATTGTTATAATACGTATGCAATTTTCAAAGATGCTGCCATTGAAATAGCGATTTTTAGCAATTGTGACAGTTATTGTATCAAACCTAGAATTGATTCATATTCATCCTACGTTCTGCTAAAGTTACTGCAGTGTGCTGAGAAGGGTATTTAATTTAGCTTCACTTGCACCTTAGTTTTTAAATAATTGATCGCTTAAATTTTCAGTACGTTTAGATGAAAATTGACAAAAATGTTGAAGAAAAAGTCCTGACGAGTAGTATATAAAGCTAATATGAGGCCCCATATTAGCTAGAGTAGATAAACGACATGTTGATTTGTAAAATCAGCGCTTTATTGAGTATTAAAGTTCGCAAAGGAAAAAAGGCATGAGTAATTTTGCACCTTCTAATTTACGTAAGACCGTGCTTGATATGGCCTATTATGGCGCGACGGTTCATGTCCCGTGCGCGTTTTCAATTATTGAAATGGTTTCAGTATTATACGGGAAAACTCTAAATTTAGGGAAATCCTACGACGATCCAAGTCGTGACTTTATGGTTTTAAGTAAAGGCCACGGAGTCATGGCTTTGTATGCTTGTTTTAAAGAATTAGGCTGGTTGCAAGATAGTGATATTAAAAATTATTTTAAAGACGGCACCAAATTAAAAGGGTTATCTGATTGTCATGTACCAGGCCTAGAAGCCACATCAGGTTCGCTTGGCCATGGTTTATCAGTCGCCGTTGGTTTGGCGCTGGGATTAAAATTTAAAAAATCTTCGCAAAAAGTTTTTTGCATTGTTGGCGACGGCGAAAGCAATGAAGGTACCATTTGGGAAGCGTTGTTGTTTGCTAGTCATTGGCAATTAGATAATTTGGTGGTGATTTTTGACTGCAATGGCTACCAAGCTATGGGTCCTACAGATGAAGTTATGAACTTGCATTCGTTTGCCGCGAAAACTAAAGCTTTTAATTTTGAAACACTTGAAATTAATGGCCACAGCGAAAAAGAACTTTCTGAAGCTTTTGAGACATTTGCAAAAAGCACATCAAAACAACCGAAGGCTTTAGTGGCTAACACGATTAAAGGTTACGGCGTTAGTTTTATGGAGAAAAACAATACCTGGCATTACACCAGACTTAGTAATGAGACCTATGCACAGGCATTGAAAGAGTTGGGGTATTAGCCGCATGAGAGAAATGTTTTCACACTGTATCGTGAATCAAGTTAAGGCCGATGCTAAGACGTATTTACTAAGCGGCGATCATGGCTATGCGTTGTTTGATTCTTTACGTAAAGAAAAACCAGATCATTTTATTAACGCAGGTGTGGCCGAACAGAATATGGTTGGCGTTGCTGCAGGCCTGGCTAAATTAGGATTTTATCCTATTATTTATGGGTTAAGTGCATTCGTTCCGGTGCGTGTCTTGGAGCAAATTAAAATTGATTTTTGTTATGAAGAGCTTTCAGGATTGTTTATTGGCGATGGCGCTGGTTTAGTTTACAGTCACTTAGGAACTTCACACCAATCTACAGAGGATATTTCAAGTTTACGTGCGGTACCGCATATTCAAATTTATTCTCCGTCAGATAAATTCGAACTTGAATACTGTTTTAATATGGCGATACAAACTAAAAAAACTATTTACTTGCGCATGGGTAAAGCTGATGTGGGTACGGTTCATCAAAAAACTCTGCAAACTGCAGATTTTTCTTGGAATATGGGGCCTCTTTCTGTGCTTAAAAATACTGAAGCAAAGACCGCTTATTTTGCTACTGGATCGATGGTTAAAACTGCGCAAATGTTAGCTGAAGCCAAAGGTTATAAAGTCGATATTTACAGTGTGCCGTTTATCAAACCTTTTGATAATACGAAGTACGCTGAACTTTTAGGGCGCTATGAGCACGTGGTCAGTTTTGAAGAGCATTCTATTTATGGTGGTCTTGGTGATTGTTTAGCAGCAGTAATTGCGAATTTACCAAAAACCTCACTTAAAAAAATTGGTATCGAAGATAAGTTTTCTAATAAATGCGGAACTTATGATTATCTGATGGCCGAGCATGGTTTAGATTTAAAAACATTGATTGAGCGGTTGTAGCACAAATGAAAAAAGCGTGTTTAGTCGTTCATCTTGTTTATCAAAAAAACGAAATTTTTAAACCAGACAGCCGCTTAAATCGCGATAACTGTTTGGCGTTTTTTCATGAGCTTAAAACTGCTTTTGCAGCAAAAGGTTATGATTTACAAACAGATGACATGATATCAACTGAATCAGCTGATGTAGTTATTTACAATGAAATGCCAAAATACACTTCAACAGTAGATAAAAACAAATCAGCAGTGTTGTTGTTTGAAAGTGAGCTTATTCGCCCTGATAACTGGGATTTGAATAATCATAAAAAATTTAAATATATTTTTACCTGGAACGATGATTTTGTAGATCATAAAAAATATATTAAGTTTAATTTTACCGATTCTAGTCCGGTTAAGTTAAAAACTTTTAAAGAAAAGCAAAAACTTTGCGTTTTAGTTTCTGGTAATAAATATGTTAGTCATCCAAAAGAGCTTTACTCAAAACGTATCGAGGCTATTCGGTGGTTTGAAAGAAATCATCCGAACGATTTAGATTTGTATGGGATGGGATGGGATTTATACACGTTTAAAATCCCGTTATTTTCGCGCGTACTTAATAAGCTGACAAGGCTGCGTAAAGCATTAGGTGCAAAGTGGGTATTGTATAAGGGCGCAGTGGATTCAAAAGCAGATCTTATGCAAAATTATAAATTTTCTATCTGCTATGAGAATGCGTCTGGCATTTCTGGTTATATAACTGAAAAAATATTTGATTCAATGGCTGCGGGTTGCATTCCGGTTTACTGGGGGGCGCCAAACATTAAACAGTATGTGCCTGAGTTGTGCTTCATCGATAAGACTCAATTTAAAACTTACGATGAATTGTATCAGTACTTGATGGATATGACAGAGACTGAGTATACCCAGCGACAGCAAGCTATCTCGCAGTATCTCAAAAGTGAACAACATCGTTTGTTCGAACCAGCTTATAATGCGGCCGTGATTGCAGAAAATTTAGTAAACTAAAAGCCGATAGCCATTTTAATTTTTTTAGCTACTTTTTTGGCAAAGTAAAACGCCACATAGGCCGCAAGATGTGGGCTGGTTTTTAAGAAGAAAAGTGAAAGTTTAGCAATATGATTTAAATCTACCACAGCCGAGTCGTTTTCGCCGTGTAGGCGAGTGTACATATATGGTTTAGCTAGCCAGAAAAAAGGTCCTTTTTTTACTAACTTAAGTAAAAACGAAACGTCTGAATGCCTGCCGCCATCTTTAGGATCAAGTTGTGAGTCGCCGATCGCAGATGTTTTGTAAATATAAGAAGGAAACGCTGTGTGACTTAAGCGTTTAAAAACATAACGTTTAATCAAGTGGCTCTGCGAACGAATCACTAAGTTTTCTGTAATGTAAGGGCTAAGTAGTAAATCGGTTTTAACTGTTGTTTTGATAACAGTAGCATTGCAAGCAACAGCGATACAGCTTGGGTTAAGTTCAAACTGGTGCATCATCTGGGTTATAGCCTGTGGCATTAGAATATCATCGTCATGAAAAAGCATGGCATAATCATAGCTTTGTACTTCTTTAAGAATGGTATTGAAATGCTGAAGCGAGGGCAGGCTTGGAGATCTTTTGATTATTTTTATGTTTTTGTAACTTGGCTGTGTTTCTAGTAAACGCATGACTTTATCATTTGTGCTATTTTCAGAGATGATGAGGTCAAAATCTTTGTAGTCTTGCACCAAAATAGAATCAAGTGCTTCGCCGATGTATTCAGGTCGATTGTAGCTTAGTAAATAGATAACCAGTTTTTTTTGCATGATTTTAATTACATCTTACTTTTCATCAGTCTTACAAGGTCATTTAATGAATTCGGTGGATACTTTAAAATTTCTAAGTTTGTTTGTGAGGTGTAGCCACAGTTTGGCGCTATTAGATTCAACTTATAGTGTGCAGCTTCATATAAGGGTAAATATAATGATTCATAAAGGCTAGTCGCCACAAAAGTCTCAGATTCAAGGAGCAGTGTCGCTAATTCTATACGAGTGATTTTGTATTTTACTGTTAGCGTAATGTTTTTAAGATTAACCGGCGCAAACGTCCCATCGACAGCGGCATCTAAAATAATAACCACGTTGATATGCTGCTTTAAATCTTGATCTAAGGCTTTCAAAGCATCGACAAATAACGATAGTCTTTTGTGATTCGAAAAGCTGCTAATCGTAATAAATTTATTTTTTTTCTCGCCTGCGCGTACTTCGGGAAATTTTGGCAAGATCAGATGAATCTTAGCCGGAATCTTCGGAAACACTTTTTCGCAGATTTGTTTCATCCAGGGTGTTTGCACCCAGATTTCATCCACATTTTTTGCAAATGTTCGTAAGATCCATTTTTCTATGGTTAGGCGTAAAGTCTGTTTTAACGAATCTTTCGGAAGCGGAACTTCGCCAGTTAAATAGCAGTTTTGCAAATATAAAAAAGACTTCAAGCTTGTGCGTTTAAATGGGGGCAGATTGCCAAAGAACAGAACTGAAGAATTTTTTAGATTCAGCTTTTTGATTAAACTATGCAATTGCAGCTCGGCCATTAGTCTACACCAAATAGTTGGGCGAACCCTGGTGACCACGACCGATTCAGGAAGGCTAATTGGCAGAGGGTAGCGCTCATCAATAAATAGGGCTTCAAGGGGGGCGAAGTGCGATTCGGTCAGAATCGCATCAAGTAATACTTTGCCTCCGCCTGTATGCAGATTTATTGCGTATATAATCATTCTATGAAAATATATTAATAGTTTAAATAATGGAATATTTAATAAGGGCGAATTTTTGAAAGTTATCATTTTTGCAAACGTATTTTGGCCAGAACAGTTTCTGATTAATAATCTAGCAAAACAGCTTGAGGCTAAAGGGCATATTGTCACTGCCTATACGGGGCTTCCGCATTACCCAGCGGGACGATTTTTTTCTGGGTATTCGTTGTTAAATGGACCGTATGTTCAGAAGACTGAGTTTGGCACAATCATCCGTTATCCGATGATTCCGCGTTTTAAACATTTTGTTTTTTTAGCTCTAAATTATCTTTCAAATTTGATTTCTGCGATCTTAAACCTTTGGCGCTTACCTAAGGCCGATGTTTATTTTGTTTTTGCCGTTTCTCCGATTTTTAAAGTGATACCGGCAATAGTTTTACGTTTTTTTACGAAAAGACCAGTCGTGGTTTGGTATCAAGATTTGTGGCCAGATAGTTTTTTTGCTGTGACCAAAATTAGCCAGCGCGGAGTTTTAGCATGGGCGCTAAAGTTGATTACTATGTGGGTTTATAAAAGAGTCGATTGTATGCTGATTCAAAGTGAAGCTTTTCGCTCTGAGTTATTAAAAGCTGGTTATGATAAACCTATATATTACGTACCTAACTGGGCTAGTGCATCAGTTAAGAGTGTCGGCGAACCTGAATGGCTGAAGCTTATTCCTCCGGGTAAAAAAACTTTAACTTTTGCAGGCAATATTGGCCATGCGCAGGGTTTGGATGTAGTGCTGAGGGCGATGAGTCAGTTAAAACAAACTAACCTGCAATTAGTCATTGTCGGCGATGGCAGTGCTAAGGCTGAGCTTGAAAAAACAGCGCAGAGCTTAGGATTAACTAATGTTTTATTTTTAGGACGCAGACCTTCGGAAGACATGTCAGTGTTATTTGCAAAGAGCGATTTCTTACTGGTTTCACTAAAAAAAGATTATTTGTTTTCATTAGTAATCCCTTCAAAAGTGCAAGCCTATATGCAAGCTGGTAAACCCGTGGTCGCTTTTCTAGATGGTGAAGGTGCTCGCGTTGTCACTGAAGCTCAGTGTGGTGTAAGCGCAGTTGCGCAAGACCCTGATTCTTTAGTAAATGCTTTGAATGAGTTACTTAATGCCGATGCTGCGAAGTTAGAAGCTATGGGTTTAGCTGGACGAGTTTATTTTGAAAAGAATTTCACCGAAGCCAAAGTGATGTCTCAGATTGAAGAAATTTTACAAGATTTTAGCCAAAAGGAAGTAAAATGAAAATTTTAGTGTTCGGCGCCAATGGTATGATAGGGCATCAGATGTGGTACAAGCTGAATAAAGAATTTCCTGGTCAGGTGTACGGCACAGTCAGGCAGTCAGTACAACACTACGAACAATTTAAAATATTTGATTTAAAATATTTGATTCCCAATTTGGATGTAACCGATTTTGATAAAGTTTTACAGGTGCTTGATCGTGTAAAGCCTGATGTGGTGTTAAATTGTATAGGTATAACTTTACGAAAGCCTGAGGCCAAAAATTTAGAACTATGTGTAGAGGTTAACTCTCTATTTCCGCAGCGCTTAGATAAATGGGCTGCGCAGCATCAAAAACGTCTTATTCATTTTAGCACCGACTGTGTTTTTGCAGGTAGTGATGGAATGTACTCCGAAACTTCGATTCCTGATGCTCAGGATATTTACGGAAAGACTAAATTTTTAGGCGAAGTTTCTGGAAGCCATTCCCTGACTTTACGCTGTCCGATTATTGGCCGTGAAATTGATGGAAAAACCGAACTTGTTGAGTGGTTTTTGAAACAAAAGAATAACAAAATTAAAGGTTATGCCAAGGCAATTTACAGCGGAATCACAAGTGCAGAGATGGCTCGCCAGATTATTTTAATTATTCGTAAGTTTTCGAATTTAACAGGTCTTTATCAGATCTCGTCTGAACCGATCAGTAAGTATGAGCTTTTACAGTTGTTAAATCAAATTTCTGGTCTTGGTGTTACCATTGATAAAGATGAAGCTTATAGTACTAATAAAAGCCTAGATTCTAAAAAATATCGACAAGTGACTGGTTATGTTCCACCATTATGGAGTGCGATGTTAACTGAAATGATGGAAGAGAAGTTTTATGACTAGTAATACATTTTTTAATAATAAAACGATTTTAGTTACTGGCGGCACTGGCTCAATGGGTAAAACTTTTGTGCGCCGAGTTTTGTCTGGTGAAATGGGCACTCCGAAAAAAATCATCGTGTTATCGCGTGACGAAGGCAAGCAGCATAATATGCGCTTAAGTTACCTGAATAAACAAAGCTCGACAGATGAGACAGTTTATAACAACTTTAAAAACTTATTAGAATTTCGTATTGGTGATGTTCGTAATTTTTCTGATGTTGTGTCGGCGTTAAAAACCGCAGACATTGTTATCAATGCGGCAGCGTTAAAACAAGTTCCAAGTTGTGAGTACTTTCCTGAGCAAGCGATGATGACAAATTGTCTTGGTGCTTACAATATCGTGCGTGCTATTCGTGAACACGATATGCCGGTTCACACTGTAGTAGGTGTATCGACTGATAAAGCTTGTAAGCCAATCAATGCTATGGGCATGACAAAAGCTTTGCAAGAGCGCATTTTTATTGCGGCAAATATTTTAAAGCCTTCAACACGTTATTTATGCGTTCGTTACGGCAATGTTTTAGCAAGCCGTGGTTCTGTGATTCCGCTATTTCATGATCAAATTAAAAATGGCGCAGCCGTTACAATCACCGATGTGGGAATGACCAGATTTTTACTATCATTAAATCATGCTGTAGATACGGTTTTTAAAGCGTTGCTTGATGGTAAGGCGGGTGAAATTATTGTTCCGCGAGCACCAGCGGCGTTAATGACTGATGTGGCTAAAGTTTTAATAGGTGATCGAAAAGTTGAAACTAAAATCACCGGGATTCGCCCTGGTGAAAAACTTCACGAGATTATGGTTTCTGATGAAGAAGCCCCGTACGTTGAAGCGCGTGGTGATTATTTTGCAATTCGCCCGATGCTTCCTGAATTAAATCCAGAAGGAGCTAATGCAAGATCTCCTCTGAAAAAAGAATTTTCGTCGGGCGACACCTTACTGGACACAGCAGGAACTAAAGCGTTATTAATGAAGCATAAATTATTGGTCGAAGATCAACCAGGATTTTCTGACGACGAGATGTTGAGGTAGTTTTATGAAAGTAATGACCATTGTAGGCACTAGGCCTGAGATTATTAAACTGAGCCGTATTCTGACATTACTTGATAAATCAGTAGATCATGTTTTAGTTCATAGCGGCCAAAATTATGACTATGAATTAAATGAAGTTTTTTTTAAAGATTTAGAATTAAGAAAACCAGATTATTTTTTAAATGCCGCAGGTGAAACTGCAACTGAAACTATCGCTAAAGTCATCGCCGAAAGCGATAAAGTGATGGAAAAAGAAAAACCAGATGCTATTTTGCTTTATGGTGATACAAATTCTTGCTTAAGCGTTATTGCCGCAAAAAAACGTAAAATTCCAATTTTTCATATGGAAGCCGGAAATCGTTGTTTTGATCAGCGTGTGCCTGAAGAAATTAACCGTAAAATAGTAGATCATTTGGCGGATATTAATATGCCGCTTTCAGAACATGCGCGCCAGTATCTTATTCGTGAAGGTGTGCCTGCAGACCGTATTATTAAAACGGGCAGCTGCATGGGTGAAATTTTTGAATACTTCGGGCCAAAAATCGAAGCTTCAGATATTTTTAAGACTTTAAATGTCAAAGCCAAAGAATATATTCTGGTCAGTATTCACCGTGAAGAAAATGTGGATTACCCAGAGAACTTCACAAACTTGATCGAATCTTTAAATGTTTTAGCTAAAGAATTAAATAAAAGAGTTCTGGTTTCGACACATCCAAGAACGAAGAAAAAACTCGATGCTTTAACTGATGTTGAAATGAATTCACAAGTTGAATTTCTAAAGCCCTTTGGCTTTTTAGATTACAATAAATTGCAAAAACACGCTTACTGTGTTGTTTCTGATAGCGGAACAATCACTGAAGAGGCGAGTCTTTTGAAAATGCCAGCCATCATGATTCGTAATGCTCACGAAAGACCAGAAGGTATGGATGAGGGTATTGTTATCATGTCGGGCACAGACCCAAAAGATATTCTTCAAGCTGTTAAGGTGGCGGTATCGTGCAAACCAACTCGTAATATCCCAGATTATGATAATAACAATGTTTCAGAACAAGTCTTAAAAATTATTTTAAGCTATGTTCATTTTGTAAATCGCGTGGTGTGGCGCAAAACTACATAAAGCATGAATTTATATCAATTATTTAATAATTTTTATTTTCTTAACTTTTTCGTTTTCGTCTTAGCTTTGTCGATTACTTTTTTTGTTATTCCTGCAGTGATTCGTGTGGCTCATCTAAAACATCTTGTTGATGAGCCAGATAAAGACCGAAAAACTCATGCAGGTCGAATTCCAAATTTGGGTGGTATCGCTATTTTTGCAGGTCTTATTATTGCATTTTCAATGTCACGCGATTTGCAGAACTTATTAGATGTAAAATACTTAGTGCCTGCACTTATTGTGCTATTTTTTGCTGGTATTATGGATGATATTTTAGATTTAAGCCCACTTAAAAAATTGTTTGCGCAATTGATTAGCGCATTTTTAATCGTATTCTTGGGTAATATTAAAATTAACAGTTTTTATGGCATGTTCGGATTGCAAGAAATCCCATCGGCAGTGGCAGTGATTTTTACGATTATGGTGATTGTAACAATTATTAACTGTTACAATCTTATTGATGGAATCGACGGCCTTGCCGGAAGCCAAGGTATGTTATCGGCGATCACTTTCGGCACTTGGTTTGTACTGACCGGGCATTGGTCATTGGCTTTTTTATCGTTTGCTTTAGCGGGTAGTTTATTAGGCTTTTTACTATTTAACTGGTCTCCGGCAAAGATTTTTATGGGAGATACCGGAGCCATGTTAATTGGCTTTATTCTTTCAGTGCTTTCTATTCATTTTATTGAATTAAATAAAGCGCTAAGTATTACGCGGTTGTACTGGGTGCATGCGTCTACAAGTGTTGCGATTGGCATTATGGCTATACCAATTTTTGATATGTTGCGGGTGTTTGGTTTGCGGGTGTTGCATCGTAGGTCACCGTTTAAGCCAGATAGAACTCACTTGCACCATATCTTGATTGATTTAGGTTTAAGTCATCGCCAAGTATCTTCGTTGTTATTTGCTTGGGGAAGTTTGGTTATTTTACTATGTGTAATATTGCGAGATTTTAAATCATCTAATCTTTTGCTTGTGTTGATCGGTATAGTTTTTGTTCCGTCGATGATTTTGTTGAAAATCAGAAACAAGAAGATCTTAAAGTTACAAACCTAGACTAGACCAAGCAAGCATAAGCAAAATGATGCAAGACCATTTTTTATTGCTTAGACTTTGAAGGGTATGAGCAAAAAACCCTACGTAAAAGCATCTCAGAAAAACTCAAGTAAACATCAAACGATTGAACAGAACGAGCCACTTTCACCACTGCAATGGATGATTTGTGTTTTTGTAGTGATCATGCCGCTGTTATTTTGTAAGTGGAATGATCAATCACCCTTTGAAATGATTAAGGCTTATTTTTCGGCGGCTTCAATTACGGTTATTGCCGGAATATTTTTAGTCTCTCGTCTATTTAAAGAAAAAATTGAAATCAGATACAATATGTGGGTTTGGGGATTGTTAATTTATCTTGCAGCCTACATGTTGTCGTTTGCCTTTGCGGGGCATCATTACAGTTCACTATGGGGCGTGCTTAATCTTCCTGCCGGATCAGTGATGACTGTTACCACATTTGTCATTATGTCTTTGATATCGGTGCAAATTTTTTCGCACGAACATTCATTAAAAAAACTAGCTGCCTGTTTTGTTTTCTGTGCTTTTTTAATGTCGCTTTATGGAATCCTTCAACATTTTGGCGGTGATCCAATTAAATGGTGGGTTTATGCTTCTATGGAAGAGCGTGCTTTATCAACGATGGGGCAGTCTGTAGGTTATGGCACAGTGCTTGGCTGTTGTTTACCTTTATGTTTTGCTTTTTTTATTACTTCAGCTAATAGAAAAAAAGCTATTCTATGGGCGATTACATTTATCTGTATGAATCTTGGAATTTTGTATTCTGGCTCACGTTTGCCGATTCTTGCCTATTTTCTTGTGATGGTGATCTTCTTAGGTTTTCTGACTATTTTTAAAAGAAAGCTCTCTGCAATTAGCTGGAAGCGCATTGCGATTGCCTATGCCATTATTATTCTAGCGAATGTGGCTTACTTTGCAGAACCTGGTCAAAATTCATTGCAGAATAAGCTTGGGGCTGAAGAAATCAAAAATGGTTACGGTACGCGATTTATTGTTTGGGGTACAGCGTTTGAAATGTGGAAGAAAAATCCATGGCTTGGCGTGGGCCCAGAGAACTTCGGTGAAGAATTCAACCACTTACAAACTGTCGAGCAAAATTATGGTGAAAGCTGGAATCTTATTTGGCATAAGGCGCATAATGAATTTATTCATTATTTAGCTACGACCGGGATTATTGGTTTTGCAGCTTACTTTTGGTTAATTATTTTAATGTTTATACCAGTCTTTAAAATTTTATTTCGTAAAGAGTGGGAGACTGACTACGTTTTTGCAGTGGCCCTGTTGGGGGGCTTTGGATTTCTATTAGCCACTCATATGACGGCGTTTAGTTTTATTCCGACGTTGATGTTTTTCTATCTTTTTCCAGCGATGAATTTTAGTTTTGCGAATTTAGAAAAATCAAAAACCATTGAAAATAAATTATCAAAAATGGGTCGCTACATTGCTGCAGGAGCAGTTACAGTTCTATTGACGTTTATCGTTTATAAAGTAAATAACGTGTGGCAAGCAGATATGAATTACAATGATTCACGCAGACAGCTTGTGAATTATGGCAATTTTGATAAAGCCAACGAATTATTAGAAACGGCCATTAAGCAAAATCCAGGCAATGCTGAGTACTGGTGTTTCAGAGCCGATATCTATTATAACTTTTTAGTGCGTTCGGTGCGTGAACAAGGGGCATCGGCAGAAGCTAAAAAACGCCAATTGTTTGATGAGGTCGTGAAGTCTTCAGATACGTGTGTGAAGATGGATGATCGCAAATCAGATCTATGGCGCGCCCGTGGAACGCTATTTATGTCGTTATCACAGATGGTTCCGCAAATGCTTGAAGGTAGCCTTGCTGCATTTAAAAAGGCTGTCGAAGTGTATCCTAATAACCCGTATAATCATATTTCTGTAGCAGGAGTTTATCGTCGTAAAGGGCGCAATGATTTGGCCATTGAAGAATTAAATATCGCTATCAGTAAACGTAGAGATATCATTCCGGCATACGCGGATTTGTTAAGTATTTATTATCAGGATAAGCGATATAAAGATGTTCAAGATCTGATAAATTCAGTGCGTGCTTTGAATATTCAAAAATCTGAGTTTCGTGTACACATGCCAGCTATTATTAAGCTAGCACGTGACAACAACGACCCGCAAACAGCTCAAGCCTTTGAGTCGATGTTAAAATAATTATTTAACTAAAGTAATGCCCTCGTCAGATACACTGATGAGGCGTTGCTTATACAAACCGCCCAAAGCCATTTTGTATTTCTTTTTACTAGCTCCAAAAATTTCATATATTTTTTCGGGGCTGGTTTTGTCGTTTATAGCTAAAAATCCACCAGCTTTTTTAAGCTCTTCGATGATCTTTTCGCCGATATCTTGGGTAGCATGGTGGCCTGGGGCGCGAAGTAATAGATCAATTTTGTTATCTTCGCGTAGCTTAGAGATAAATCCTTTAGTGTGCTGGCCAGTCTGCAGCTTAGCGAATACTTCATTTTTATAAAGCATGCCGATTTTAGCGCCATCCACGATGCATTTATAACCTAACGGCGTCTCGTTGAGCACAAATAAATCGACCTGTTGTCCAGCGATTAAGCCCTTTAAATCGGCGTTAGCATGCTTTTCTAAGCGCATAGAGGCTAATAAGTCACTGCCTTCCATGAACAAGATGGTCATAATCTCATTCCCAACCGAAAGCTTATGCGTTTGTTCACTCGCGGGCATGAAATATTGGTTCTGTTCGTTGTCTTCTAAGACAACTTCGTACGAGTTCATATCGATTACAAAAAGATTAAGAAAGGTACCTGGCTTGTAAGTCATAGGCTTCTGGATACAGCGCTTGCGATATAAAGTAAAAGACATTATAGTCTGAAAATCACTTTGTGAAAAATTTTAACTCCACTTTTAAGGAATCGTACGGCCTATGAAAGTTCTAGAACATATCGATCGTGCTGCGGGCAAATCACCTCTTTTTAGCTATGAAATAGTGCCTCCTCCAAGAGGAAGTTCTGCTAAGGATATCGTTGACGTCGTAGAAAAATTAGCTGTCTTGCAACCACCTTGGATTGATGTGACTTCGCATTCGTCTTCGGCTTTTTATCAAGAAAAACAAGACGGAACGATTCAAAAACGCACTTTGCGCAAACGCCCCGGAATGCTTGGTATTTGCGGGATCATTCAAAACCGTTTTAAAATTGATACCGTGGCGCATATGCTGTGTTTAGGTTTTTCAAAAGAAGAAACCGAAGACGCTTTAATCGAGCTAAATTTCTTAGGTATTGAAAACATTCTAGCTTTGCGCGGGGATGCGCCTAATTTTTCAAAACCCATTCGTGCTGATCGCACGATGAATGCACAAGCCTCAGATTTAGTAAAACAGGTACGTGAACTTCGTGATGGCCAGTTTTTAGATGATCTGGATAATTCATCGGCTTTAAACTTCTGTGTGGGTGTTGCCGGGTATCCTGAAAAACATTTCGAAGCGCCAAGTTTAAAATTAGACATTCAAAATTTAAAGAAAAAAGTTGATGCCGGTGCTGACTACATCGTAACGCAAATGTTTTTTGATAATAAAAAATATTTTGAGTTTGTTTCTCAATGCCGCGATGAAGGCATTAAAATACCCATTATTCCGGGTCTTAAGATGTTGCGATCTGAGCCGCAATTACGGTCTATTCCAAAAAATTTCTATATTGATATTCCTGATGAGCTTGTCGACCAGGTGACCACTCACCCTAAAATGGCAGCTGAGCATGGTAAAAACTGGATGAAAAAGCAAGTGCAAGGTCTTTTAGACGCTGATGTGCCTTATGTGCATTTCTACGTTCTCAATAATGTCGATGCCGTTGCTGAAGTTGTTAATAGCTTTCGCTAATAAGGAATAATACTTTGAGCACATTACAAGAATTAAAAGATATATTCAGTTCGCGCGTGGCGTTTATCGATGGCGCTATGGGAACAATGATTCAGTTAGAAAAACTATCTGAAGCTGATTACCGTGGCCAGCAATTCAAAAATCACGATAAAGATCTTAAGGGTAATAACGATTTATTAGTTCTGACTAAGCCAGAAGTCATTTACAAAATTCATAAAGAGTATTTAGATGCTGGTGCAGACATTATTGAAACGAACACATTCAATTCAACAAGTGTAGCGCAGGAAGATTACGGCTTAAGCCATATCGCTTTTGAATTAAATAAAGTAGCGGCAGAGGTCGCTAAAAAAGCCTGTGCCGATTTATTTAAAGAAACGGGTCGTAAAGGCTACGTGGCAGGAACTCTTGGGCCCACAAATAAAACAGCATCACTAAGCCCAGATGTTAATAATCCAGCTTACCGCGCCATTAAATTTGATGAGCTAGTTGCTACCTACAAAGAACAAATCGAAGGTTTACTAGCCGGTGGCTGCGACATTATCTTAGTTGAAACTATCTTTGACACGTTAAATGCGAAAGCGGCCTTATATGCTTTTGCAGATGTGAACGAAAAACATGGCGGAACAATTCCGTTAATGATTTCTGTGACGATCACCGACCTGAGCGGCCGTACTTTATCTGGACAAACTGTTGAAGCTTTTTGGAACAGTATTTCGCACGCAAAACCTTTAAGTGTTGGTATTAACTGCGCCCTTGGTGCCCGTGAGATGCGCCCGTATATCAAAGAATTATCACGCGTAGCAGATTGTTATATTTCTTGTTATCCGAATGCGGGTCTTCCTAATCCGTTGTCGCCGACAGGGTATGATGAAACGCCAGAGTCATTGGCGTTTGATTTAGGTCAGATGATCGATGACGGTGCTGTTAATATTATTGGTGGCTGTTGCGGCACGACACCAAAGCACATCGCAGCTTTAGTGGCTAATCACAAAGTTCGTAAAGGTCGTAATGAAACTGAATGGGCTAAGATTAATAAAAATTGTCTGAATTTATCAGGCTTAGAACCATTCAAACATGGCGCAAACTTCACCATGATCGGCGAGCGCACAAACGTAACCGGTTCAAAAAAGTTTGCTAACTTAATTAAAGATAAAAAATTTGACCAAGCCTTAGAAGTCGCAAAACAACAAGTTGAAAACGGCGCAAATATCATCGATATCAATTTTGATGAAGGTTTACTTGATTCAAAAAATGTCATGATTCATTTCTTAAATTTACTAGCGGCAGAACCAGATATTGCTAAAGTTCCGATTATGGTAGATTCATCAAAATGGGAAGTCTTGCACGCCGGTCTTAAATGTTTGCAGGGTAAAGCCGTAGTGAATTCGATCTCTCTTAAAGAGGGTGAAGAAGTTTTTTTAATGCAGGCCCGCGAAGTGCAAAAGCTGGGGGCGGCAGTGATTGTTATGGCCTTTGATGAAAATGGCCAGGCAGTAACTTGTGAAGAAAAAGTGCGTATCTGTAAACGTGCTTATACGCTATTAACTGAAAAATTAGATTTTAATCCTTGTGATATTATTTTTGATACGAATATCTTAACCGTAGGCACTGGTTTAGAAGAGCATAACAACTATGGTGTTGAGTTTATCAATGCCGTTCGTGAAGTTAAACAACAGTGCCCAGGCGTATGGACAAGCGGCGGTGTATCAAATTTAAGTTTCGCCTTCCGTGGTCAGGATTTCATTCGCGAAACGATGCACTCAGTATTCTTATACCATGCCATTCAAAATGGTTTAGACATGGGTATCGTTAATGCCGGGATGATTTCGGTTTATGATGATATTAAACCTGAATTAAGAAATCTTCTTGAAGACATGGTTTTAAATCGCACTGATGATAGTACCGAGAAATTATTAGATTATTCAAAAACGATCGGCCATAAAGCCGGAACCAAAATCGATGATTCAAGCAAATTAGAGTGGCGTAATCTACCTTTAGAAGAAAGATTAAAACATTCTTTAGTGCTTGGCTTAGATCAGTTTATTAACGAAGACACAGCTGAAGCCCTAACTTTATTAGGTCGTCCGATCAACGTGATCGAAGGCCCTTTAATGTCGGGCATGAAAGTCGTCGGCGATTTATTCGGCGTCGGTAAAATGTTTTTACCTCAAGTTGTTAAATCAGCCCGCGTAATGAAAAAAGCCGTGGCTTACTTAGAGCCCTTCTTATTAGAAGAAAAACTTAAAAATAAAGACATCACTGCCGGTAACAAAAAAACCGTCTTGATGGCCACCGTAAAAGGTGACGTGCATGATATCGGTAAAAATATCGTAGGCGTTGTACTTGCTTGTAACGGTTATGAAGTGATCGATTTAGGGATCATGACCCCGTTTCATAAAATTATCGAAGCGATTAAAACGCATAAGCCCGATGTTGTTGGCTTCAGTGGATTAATCACGCCATCTCTTGATGAAATGATTTTCAATTTATCTGAAATGAAAAAACAAGACATTCATCTTCCGGTGTTAATCGGTGGGGCTACGACTTCACGCGTTCATACTGCAGTTAAGATGGATCCAGCGTACCAGGGCCCGGTCGTTCATGTGGCCGATGCTTCACGTACAACTGAAGTTTTAAATAAACTTTTATCAGATGATCACAAAGTAAAAAATATTGCCCAGTACAAATCTGATTCACAAACCGTGCGTCAAAGTTTCTTAGACTCTTACAATGAAAAAGACACTATTTCAGTTGAAGAAGCCAGAGCTAAAAAATTCAAAGTTGACTGGACTCAGGCTGATCTGCCGACACCTAAAACAACGGGTGTTCAAGAGCACCATGTTGAGCTTGCAGAGCTTTCTGAATACATCGATTGGTCTCCGTTTTTCTGGACTTGGGAATTAAAAGGCACTTACCCGAATATTCTTAAATCAGAAAAATACGGTGTAGAAGCGACAAAACTGTTCGATGATGCGCAAAAGATGCTGAATGGCTGGATTAAAAATAACCGCATTCAGCCAAAAATCGTAACTGGCTTATATGAAGCTGTAGCTACAGATGAAGAAGTTTCGATTTTTGCGGCTGATGATCAGCCAACACTGACTAAACCTGCGTTAGAAAAATTTCATTTTGAACGCCAACAAAAAGTAAAAACGGTTAACAGCAATATTCATTATTCGTTAGCAGATTTTATTTTAGATAAAAAGTACGCCGAAAGTTCAAAAACTTCTAAAAAAGATTACTTCGGATTTTTTGCAGTCACTGCTTCTGCCAAAGTCGAAGAGATCGCCAATAAATTTGAAGCCGAACATGATGACTATCATTCAATCTTGGCTAAAGCCATCGGTGACCGTATTGCCGAAGCCTGTGCCGAATGGGCGCATAAAAAAATGCGTGATAATTTTGGTTTTGGTTTGACCGAGAACTTAACTAAAGAAGAGATCATTAAAGAGAAGTATCGTGGTATTCGCCCGGCGCCGGGGTATCCGTCGTGCCCGAACCATTCGCAAAAAGGTAAGTTCTGGAAGCTTTTAGATGTTGAAAAACGCACCCAAATCCAGTTAACTGAAACCTATGCTATGTACCCAGGGTCGAGTGTTTGTGGGTACTACTTGATGGGAAGCCATGCGAAATACTTCGCTATTTAAGCCTAAACTATTTGAGTCTAAACTAGAGCTAGCCCTTTTATTGGTGGGTATTGTTTTGAGTTTATTGATGTTTAAAACATTGATGATTCATACAGATAATACCCAGTTGATGGATAAAGTGATGCAGATTAAAACCACGGGCACGTGGGTGCATCACGGGAATGCCGCAACTAAAATGGGCTCACTGCCAGGAAGTTTTTTAACGGCAGTTACGGCCATTCCGATGATGGTGTGGTTTTCTCCTTATGCCGCTTGTGCGGTTATTTTACTTTGTCATTTATTGGGTTATTTTTTCTTAAGATACTTAGGTTATAAGATAGACCCTAATTTTAACCCCTTGCTGCTGGTGATCTTTTTTTGGTTAAACCCATGGCGGGTAGAGCAATCTGAATTATATAACCCGGGTTATTTATTCTTATTTTCAGGTCTGCATTTGTGGAGTCTTTATCAAATGCGTGAACAAAAGTCTTTTTGGGCGAGCTTTTGGCTAGCGCTTTGTTTAGGTTTTTGTTTTCAGGTGCATTTTTCGGTTTTAATTCTGGGAATTAGTTTTGCTTATCTATTTTTCACGAAAAAAATCAAAGTGAATTACTGGGGCATCGCTGCTGGTTTAGCACTTGTTGCGCTATCGTTAGTGCCTTGGGCTATGCAGCTATTGGCGCAACAGCAAACGGCGTTAAAGCCAGCTTCAGATACATTTATCGGTAAGAATTTTGTCTTAGTTTACCCAGTCATTAAAGCTTTGATCTATTTTTTCAGAATGGGATCAGTTTATTTTGGTCGTCATATTTTTTCTGAAATCAACTTTGATTGGATGACGATCACTTGGCTTAAATTAGCTATTGGTTATGTGTTTCACTCTTTGAAGTGGGTATTGGCTTTAGCAACACTTGTTTTATCTTTTCGATTTTTCTACAGCCATTTTCGCCATTATAAAAAAGAATTTCAGCAAAGAAGTTTTATCGATCATTACATGATCTCGCTTTTTATTGGGGTTTTTGCAGCTGCGAGCTTATCGCCAGTTGAATTTAACCACTGGCATTTTGTATTATGCATGCCTGCAATTTTATTTTACATCACGCTTAAACCTGAAGGTTATTTTATTAAGATTTGGGATAAGAAGAAAAATCAAATTTTAGCGACAACGGCCGTGGTTTTTATAATTTGGAATATCTTTGCAAGCTTTGGAAGTCGTTCACATTCAATTGAAAACGACTATGATCTTGGCTTTAAGAAGCACTATAAGCTGAGTTCATCTGAGTAGTCGTCGCAAGTACCGCAAGCGAGCCAACAACCCATAAAGAAAATTCTAACATGTAAATCTCTGGTGCGCGCATCCAGAAAAATCCAGCTGTTACAGATAACATAATACCAGCGAAAATATATTTATGACTGTAAAGCCATTCTTTTTCAGTCACTTTAAGCGGGAGCCAAATTGCTAAAGCACTTGTTAAAGTTAAAAAAGCACCGCACGCAGCCTGACAAAATTCGTGTGAAACCTGCATAAATAAACTAGTTAAGCCATAATGACCATTTGAAAACAGCCCTAAACCGAACTGCGGACATATTGCCATAACAAAGGCTGTCGCTAACATATGTATTACTAATAGACGGGGCAGAAACTTAAAAGGATTCACTTCAGGAAATAAATCTTTTTTAATATTTTGGAGAATTTTATTTTTGGTACTAAGATCAAAATTTTCCATACTATCCTTTTAGCTTTTGTACCGCGCGAGAAATAATTTTTCGCACATTAGTTTCAGTTAATCCTAGAGCCTCGGCGATTTCACTAAATTCTTTTTCAGCAAAATAGCGTAAATCGACTGCCGCTTTTTCTTTGTCGTTTAAAGACGACAGATCCAGCTCTTTAGTCTCTTGTTGATGAATAGGATTCGCAGTCGCGTTTTGTGACAATTCAGCGAATAATTCGTAATCTTTAATATAATCGCCGTAAATAGCTGATTTCTTACGGTAATCTTTAGCTTCTGATTTTGTAATGATAAATAGCCAGGCCATAGGCGAATAATCAGGGTTGTATTTATCCCGTTTATTATAGATCTGCGAATAAACAATCTGAACAATGTCTTCGCTGTCCTGCGAAGAAAGTCCTTTTTTGCGACAGTACGAAAACACTACATGCGCTGTTTCACGATAAAACGATTCTAACGCTGAAGATTGCTCAGTCGAATTGGCTGCATTTTTGAGTGTTAGCAAATAGTTTGTCACAAATCGTTATTCCTAAACCTAGTAGATAGTGAACAGACTTAAGGAGTCAAATGTTAACCCATAAAATTAAAATACTTTTAATTTCTATTTTTTCGGCCTTTCAGCTAAACGCCCATCCGGTGATTTATAAAGGTGGTTTCGATGTAGAAACTGAATCTAGCCCAATGATGACTAATATTATGACTGCTTATACTTTTCATTCTCAGGCCTCGGTGGGTATTGAATATTTTAAATACTTACCAGCAAGTTTGCCAGGGTCGCGTGAATTCTATTTTGCTAAATTTAATTACCGGCCATTTCGGTTAAATGCAGACGATAGTCAGGCTAATATTTATTTAAGTGTTGGTACAGGCCTGCAGCGCAAAGATAACGAACTCACGAGTTCTTCAATTGGTGAGTTTCATGCAGATTGGGAAAGCCGTGATTATTACGTTTCGGGTTTTCAAAAATATATTTCTTTAAAGGATGAAGACCCTTTATGGCTTTCGCGAGCACGCCTCGGATTTTCTCCATTTCGTGCCGATTATAACGATGTAAATATTTGGTTTATTACACAGTTTGAAAAAACAAATGGAGAGCATTGGGAAACTACGCCGTTAATGCGAACTTTTTATAAAAACATTTTATGGGAACTGGGCGCAAGCCTTAATGGAAATTATTTATTAAATTTCATGATTCATTTATAAGGAGAAATCATATGAAAAAATTATTAATCGCTAGCTTATTTTTTTCGTCTATCGCATTTGCCAAACCACTTACGGGTGAAGTGCATGTACAAGTCAAAGGAATGGTATGTGCTTTTTGCGCACAGGGTTTAACAAAGTCTTTTAAAAAGCTTCCTGAAGTGCAAGATGTGACCGTAAGTCTTGAAGGAAAATTTGTTCACTTAGTCTTAAAAAAAGATAAATCTTTAGAAGATACAAAGATTCTAGAGACGATTAAAGAAGCGGGCTACGAAGGAACTATCGGTCACTAAAGGTGGTCACTAAAGGTGGTCACTAAATTTATGCAAAACTATCAACGAAGTTTTAAAGAAAGTTTTAGTGCGTATTTAGGATTATTTACATCCGTAAGCACTTTGCTTTGTTGCGCACTTCCGGCTCTGTTAGTGAGTTTAGGATTGGGCGCTTCGATGATTACCTTGACCAAGGCGATTCCCCAAATTACTTGGATCGGAGAACATAAAAACTACGTTTTTAGTTTTGCTTTTTTAATGTTATTAATAAGTTCGGTTTTAACTTACAAAAATCGGAATGCCCCCTGTCCTATAGATCCAAAACTTCGCGAGGCCTGTCTGCGTGGACGTAAATACTCAAAAAATGTTCTAATTTTAGGCTGGTTGTTATTGAGTGTGGGCTTTTTCTTTGCATATTTAGCTCAATTATTGACTTAACCCATCGAAATTACTACTTTTTGTGTATTACAAACAAGGAGTAAAACCACATGAATTCAACTTACTTGATGTCGCCAGTTATTGCCGGCGTTGTCGGTCTTGTGATTGCCGTAATTCTGTATTTCAGAGTAAAAGCGCAACCATCAGGAAATGAAACAATGAACAGAATCGCAGGATACATTCGCGAAGGCGCGATGGCATTCTTAGTTCGCGAATACAAAGTATTAGCGGTCTACTGTGTAGTTGTTGGCGCATTATTAATGTACGCTTTAGGAACTGTAGCTGCCATTTGGTTTATCATTGGTGCTTTTTTATCTTTATTAGCTGGCTTTGTTGGTATGAAAGCTGCGACTTTCGCAAACGTTCGTACAACTCAAGCGGCCGCTTCTTCGACAAAAGGTAACGCCTTATTAGTCGCTTTAGATGGCGGAGCAGTAATGGGTTTATCTGTTGCTGGTCTTGGTTTAATCGGTTTAGGTCTTGTGTATTTCTTTTACCAAGCTGATCCACATATCGGAACAATCTTGCATTCATTTGCAGTGGGAGCTTCATCGATCGCTTTATTTGCGCGTATCGGTGGTGGTATCTACACTAAAGCGGCTGACGTAGGTGCAGACATCGCTGGTAAAGTTGTTGAAAATATTCCTGAAGATGATCCACGTAATCCTGGTGTTATCGCTGATAACGTTGGTGATAATGTTGGTGACGTTGCCGGTATGGGCGCGGATATTTACGAATCAATGGTTGCAGCTATCGTTTCAGCAATGGCGATCGCATTAACTATTGAAGCTGTAGATCTTCCGAAACTTATGCTTGATGGTTCTGATTCACGTTTAATGTCTGTGGGTTTACCATTAGTATTATCTGCAATCGGTATGGTTATTTCTATTATCGTAATTTTCTTAGCACGCGCTTTGAAAAATTCTAAACCAGCTACGGTATTACGTGCTGCTTTAATGCTACCTCCAGTTATTTTAACTGTGGTGTCTTACATTTTTATGCCGACATTAGGTGTTTCTCAAAATGTAACTTGGGCTTTAGCTGCAGGTGCATTCGGTGGAGCCTTAATCGGACTTGTTACTGAGTACTATACGGCGATGAAACCAATTCGTTTAGTTGCTGAAGCTGCGCAAACGGGTGCTGGTACTGGTGTTATCCGCGGTCTTGCTGTGGGTATGGAATCAGTGGCTCTTCCTACACTTATCGTTGTGATCGCAGCTTATGTTGCTGATCAAATGTTAGGTTTATACGGTATCGCCATGGCAGCAGTTGGTATGTTAGCAGGAACTGCAGTTGTTATGACTGTAGATGCTTACGGCCCAATCGCTGATAATGCGGGTGGTATTTCTGAAATGTCTGGTCTTCCTTCAAACGTTCGCGACATCACAGATGAATTAGATGCCGTTGGTAACACGACAGCAGCTATCGGAAAAGGTTTTGCGATTGGTTCTGCAATTTTAACAGTTGTGGCGTTATTCTCTGCTTTCAATATGGAAGTGAATCACGTGCGTGTTGCTGCTGGAATGGCGAAAATGCAATTAGACCTAACTTCTTCTGGAGTATTAATCGGTATTCTTTTAGGTTCGATTCTTCCATTCTTAGTTGGTGCTACAACAATGACAGCAGTAGGTCGCGCAGCGGGTAAAATCGTTGTTGAGATCGCTCGTCAGTTCAAAGAAATTCCAGGTTTACGTGAAGGTAAAGCTGAACCTCAACCTGCAAAAATCGTTGATATCGCAACATCTGCTGCGCTATGGGAAATGATTTTACCAGGTATGGTAGCCGTAGTTGCTCCGGTACTTTGCGGATTTATCTTAGGACCTCAAGCTTTAGCAGGAATGTTAGCTGGTGGTTTAGCAGTTGGTGCTTCTATGTCATTATTTATGGCCAACGCTGGTGGCGCTTGGGATAACGCTAAGAAATTTATCGAAAAAGGCGGACTTCCAGGTCACAAAAAAGGCTCTGACGCTCACAAAGCGGCAGTCGTTGGTGACACTGTTGGTGACCCGTTCAAAGATACTTCTGGTCCTGGTATCGCTATCTTGATCAAAGTAATGTCAGTTGTTTCTTTATTAATCGCACAGCTGATTGCCTTAAAGTAATCAGCTCGCAAAGAGCTAATCGCTTTAAAATAATCGACGACTTAAATTCAGACTCGTACTTTGGGACTACAATGTAGTCTGAAAGTACGAGCAAAAAAAAGGGAGCTGATGGCTCCCTTTTTTTTGTTAGAATATAAAACATCGACCTATTTTTGGAATTTATAACGCGTTTTCAACGCTCGGGGTTTGGGTTTACACTGTAAACCGAAATACAGAGCGAATTTTAGCACTCAGGGTTTTAGTCAACATTGTTGACCTAAACCCCGAGTAAATTTATTGCGTCATTAATAGCGTTGAATTAGGTGGTAGCCGAAGCGGGTGCGCACGATTCCCGAAGTTTGGCCTGGCTTTAAGATCTCTAAAGCTTCCATGAAATCTGGATCTACGTTTTTCTTACCAAATAAATTACCCAAATCGCCACCTTGTGGAGCTGAGGGGCATTGGCTGTATTTGCGGGCTAGGTCTTGAAAGTCTTTGCCGTCTTTTAAGTGGCGGAGCACGTCGTCAGCGGTAACTCGATCGGCAAGCAATATATGACGCGCATTGAGTTTCTTATCGGATGATTGAGATTGTTTATCGGATGCTGACATAATCACATGGTATTGCATAATAACTGCATAAACAACGTGTCTGCGACACGACATCGAAAAGATTTCATTTATTTAAGGGAGTTAAGTATGGCTAAAAAAGGAACTATTCAAATTGGTATTTCAGATAAAGATCGTAAACAAATTACGGACGGTCTTTCGGCTCTGTTAGCGGATAGCTATATGCTTTACATTAAAACGCATAACTTTCACTGGAATGTTGAAGGTCCGATGTTTAATACACTTCATGTGATGTTTATGGGTCAATACACTGAGCTTTGGAATGCATTAGATACAATTGCTGAACGCATTAGATCTTTAGGCGAGTATGCTCCGGGATCTTATAAACAGTTTGCGGCTTTAACTTCAATTGAAGAATCAGATAAAGTGCCAAAAGCTGAGAAAATGATTTCTGAGTTGATCCGCGGTCATGAAGTCGTGATTCAAACGGCTCGTAAACTTTTACCGGTTTGTGCCGATGCTCATGATGAAGTGACGGCCGGGATTTTAACAGACCGTTTAGAGATTCATGAAAAAACATCATGGATGTTGCGCTCGCTACTAGCTAAATAGTATCATTTAATTAATAACTCCTTTTCACCGCTAGGATGGCCGTGGACGATTTAAAATTAATTACTGGAAAACTTTGGTTTAGTTACGTTGAAGCCCTGCTTACAAGTTTAGTTGTGGGCTTTGCCGAAAGTTATTTTGCAGCTTTCTCATTACACCTTGGTTGTACACCGCTGCAATCAGGGTTGTTAGTCAGTCTTCCGTTAATCTTTGCAGCCATTTTACAGTTTACACTTCAAACAAAAGCAAAAAGAGTAGGGCTTACTTATTTTGTAAAGCGCGCTCTGGTTATTCAATCGTTAGGGTTACTTGGACTTGGGTGTTTATCTTTAGCTGAAGTGCCGAATCCATTTTATTACCTGATGTTTTATTATTCTATTTATTGGCTAGGGCATTTTAGCATTCAGCCCGCTTGGAATCGTTGGATCTCTGATATTATTCCTGCAGATCAAGGGCAAAGCTATTTTTCGCTGCGAACACGCCTTTCACAAATAGGGATTATTGCCGGTCTATTTGGTGGCGGGGCGATGCTGCATATGAATGTGTTAAATATTCCAGAACAGTATTTGTTTTTTGGCTTATTCATGGCGTGTTTTGGTTTAAAGATTTTAATTGTTCAATTATTCAGAAAACACCCGCCGTATAATCTGCCGCTATATTTAGATTTGAAACATTTTAAGAGTTTGTTTAAGCAAAATCTTGGATTCTTTCAGCGTTATGCGGCTTTTAATATGTCGATTTTTATTTCAGCACCCTTTGTTTCGGCGTATTTATTATCGATTCGAAACGTCGGCTATTTGGATTTTATGTGGATCATGGCCTGCTTATTCGTGGGTAAAGTTTTGTCGACGTATTTAATTAAACATTCAAGTCGTCAATATGACCCCCACCAAATGTTAATTTGGGGCGGAATGCTTGCAGCACCACTTCCGATGTTATGGCCCGTGTGCACGACAGTGCCATCAATGATGTTTTTACATTTCTTATCCGGAGTAGGTTGGGCTGGCTGGGAAATGGGCCTATCACTTTATTTTTTCTCGCGCATTAAAGGAGAGAAAAAAATCGAAGTGATCAGTCTTTATAATTATATCGGGGTTATTACGCAAGTCATCGGCACGGTGCTGGGAGCTATTTTATTTAGAAACTTATTAAAAGAAAATTTCGATGCGCTATTTGTCGTGTCAGGAATTGTTCGCTTTTTAGCGGTCTTAGGAATGCGTAAGCCGCGACTTGTGGCGTAGCCGCAGAGTTTATAGTGGCGTAGCCGCAGAGTTTATAGTGGCGTAGCCACAGGGCTGATAGTAGCGTAGCGGTATTTAGGCGAAATTTTTAATAAATTTACGGTGAAGTTCTTTGTCTTGGTATTTATCTTCAGGATTAGCTAAATCTTCATCTGAATAACCAGTTCTAATTCCTAAAATAGCGACGGTTGTGTCTTGAACAATAAAATCAACGCGCCAAGTGCGATAAGCTAAAACCCAGTAGGATTGAATAAACTCAACACGCTTTTTTTCTGCGTTGGTTGGATCATATTCAAGCTGGCGCGATATAAATGATCGCAGCTGAGTCATATCAGCATTTTGATACTCTAAATAATCAATCTGCTCGCTTGCAAGTGGTGAAAAAGAAAGACTCATTTTTGGAGTCAGAGAAGATTCTAACCATTCAATATGGGCATCTTCGGCGACATCAGATTCAGGATGATAGGGCTTAATATCTAAAATCGGGGTGTCGTTTAAAATATCATTTGGGCCGATATAAATATTTAATCCGTCGACTTTTTCTAATTTAACTAACGACATACCAATAGGATTTGGGCGATACGGAGCGCGGGTGGCAAAAACGCCGATTTTTCGATTTGATCTTGGAGTCTGTACTAGTGGTTTCCAGTTTTCGTTTTTATGAAAAGCATAGATAATCCAAAGATGGCTGCAGCCTGATAAATCGGTCAGCGCTTGTTCAAAGTTTTGTCCTGAATTTAAGGTGATCACAGCGTCTGATGATAAACCATCGGGCTGGCGCGAAGCTTGATAGGGCTCGATTTGATCTGATTTTAAAACTCCAATGGGGTTAAAAGTAATTGGAGTCATATAGGTTAGACTTTGATTTGTTGTTCGTTAAATTGTTTACGCCATTCATAACCTGCAATCGCTGCGGCAACGCCTGCATTTAATGAATTTTTAATTCCGAAAGTTGGAATTTTACGAACTTCATGAGCCAGCTCTAATTGATCTTTATCTAAACCAAAGCGCTCATTACCAATTAGAAAAGCTGTCGGTTTGTCGAAATTAAAATCAGCGGCAATATCAATGGCTTTCGACGAAGTCTCAAGGGCCACGATATAATAACCTTCTTTGATGAGGTGATTAATAGTCTCAGTGAAACTTTTTTGTTCCCATTCGACCACGAAGGCGGCACCTAAAGCGGCCCGTTCAACTTGTGGTTGATGTGGAGTCGGCGTGTAGCCAGTCAGCCAAATTTTTTGCGCACCAAGGGTATCTGCAGTTCTAAAAATAGAACCCACATTAAATGCTGAACGCATATTATCAACGATGAAGTGAAGCGGAACACGGGGAGTAACTAAATGAGCACGATCTGTGTTCATAATTAAAAACTCATCATCAGCCATACCTTTTTTAAGATAGCGCTCAAATGGAACCGCAATCGTTGATAGGTGACGTAAGGTCATCGTTGGGCTGATTGAATTTTTATATTTTGAGAGCTTTTGCAAAATAGGATCAGTTGATTTCTCAAGATCGCCGATCATTATAATCAGCTCTTGTAAAAACATCTGGTCGTATTTGCCATCGCTTGATTCTTGTTCGATGCCGATAAAAAGTTTATGAATTTCTTCAACTTTTTTCTTGTCGTTTTTTTGCTCGTTTGATTGGTCTGCCATACTATTTTACTTTTTGTCCGGTTTTGGCGCCGCTATCAGGTGATAAGACGAATAAATCTGATCCGCCATCACCTGCGCAAAGAACCATACCCTCTGACATGCCAAATTTCATTTTACGTGGGGCAAGGTTTGCACAAATTAACACATGACGTCCGATTAGTTTTTCAGGTGCGTAAGCTAATTTAATCCCCGCAATAATTTGGCGAGTTTGGCCATCAGCTACTTCAACTTTAAGTTTTAATAACTTATCAGCGTCTGGAATGCTTTCAGCCTCTAAAACTTTGGCTATACGCAGATCTACTTTATTGAAGTCTTCGATACCGATGACACCAACAGGGGCTTCTGCCGCGGGAGCAACAGCTGTCGCCGCTTTTTTAGGTTTTAACGCCTCGATAGCTGCGAAGTGGGCTTTTTGTTCTTCGACCATCATTTTAACTTTATCTGCATCAACGCGAGAAACTAAATGCACATAAGCATTGATCGGCTGGTTAGATAAAACTTTAGCACTGTCAGCCCATTGGTATTCAGGCTCGTTTAAAAGCTGACTTACTTTCGTAGCTAACATCGGAAGAACTGGTTTTAAATAAATACTTAAAATTCTGAATGCATTTAGTGTAGTCGTTAGTACGCGTTTTACTTCTTCTTCATCCGTAGATTTCCACGGTGCACGTTCGTCGAAATATTTATTCACTGAATCTGCTAATTCGCGAATCATCGTTGTCGCCTTAGCGAAATCACGTTCGTCGTAGAATTTAGAAATTTGTGCTTGTTTAGATTGTAACTCTTTTAAAATCTCAGTGCTTGTATCTAATGAATACAACGCAGAACCAAATTTCTTATTTAACATCTGTGCGCCACGTGAACCAAGGTTCACGATCTTGCCAACAAGGTCAGAATTCACACGCGATTGAAAATCATCTAAATTAAGATCCATATCATCGACAGAACCATTAATTTTAGTGGCGTAGTAATAACGTAAAAATTGCGGATCTAAATGATTTAAATAGGTGCGGGCATTAATGAAGGTGCCTTTAGATTTAGACATCTTTTCGCCATTCACCATGACGTGACCATGCACATTCACAGCAGTTGGTGTTCTAAAATCAGCTCCAGATAAAAGGGCTGGCCAAAACAAAGTATGAAAGTACACGATATCTTTTCCGATAAAGTGATAACATTCTGCTTTTGAATCTTTACCCCAGAATTCTTCTAAACTACGGCCATTTTTAGTTAAATACTGTTCAGCAGCTGATACGTAGCCCATTGGAGCATCAACCCACACGTAAAAGTATTTGCCTGGTTCGCCTGGAATCTGAAAACCGAAGTAGGGCTCATCACGCGAGATATCCCAGTCGCGCAGATCTTCTTTAAACCACTCCATCATTTTTTTAGAAATTTCTGGAACAGTGTGGTTTGGAAGCCATTTTTCTAATTCAGCTTTAAAATTATTTAATCGAAAGAAAATATGATCAGATTCTTTCTTAATAGGGGTTGTTCCACAAATTGAACAACCTGGATTGATTAAATCACTCGGAGAATAAGTTGCAGCACAAACATCACATGAATCGCCGTATTGGCCAGGTGATTTACATTTTGGGCAAGTGCCTTTAACAAAACGATCCGGCAAGAACATTTTATCGTGTGTGCAATATAACTGTTCGATCGGTTTTTTATGAATATGACCTTTGGCTTTTAAACGCTCATAGAAAATTTCAGATAATTTTTTATTTTCTTCAGAGTGGGTTGATCCGTAATGATCAAAGCCAATAGCGAAATCTTTAAAATCAGCGGTGTGATCTTTGAAACTTTGCGCGACATAGTCTTCAGGTTTAATGCCTAGTTCGCGCGCTTTGATCATGATTGGTGTGCCGTGCGTGTCATCAGCACACAAGAAAATACATTCATGCCCAGACATTTTCTGAAAACGAGCGTAAATATCGGCTTCGATGTGTTCTAGCATATGGCCCAAGTGGATCGGCCCGTTGGCGTAGGGTAGAGCACAGGTCATGATTATTTTTCGTTTTGGATTTTCTGTGTGTAGCATATTAAACCTGCAGTTGAATTTTTTCTAATAGATCTGGATCTGATAAAACCATTTCGCCACCCACAGCAATTGCTGTTAATGGGTTTTCAGCCACGCGCACCGGAATGCGGACTTCGGCTTCGATTTTATTAGCTAATTCTTTAATTAAGGCGCCACCGCCGGCAAGCGTGATTCCAGTTTCGATAACATCTGAAACTAATTCTGGCGGCGTTTTTTCTAAAGCATTCAAAATTCCATGAATAATTAATTGAATCGAATCAGATAAAGCATTGCCGATATCTTCTGAAGTGATTGTTTCAGTGCGCATAAAGCCTGAATCTAAATCACGGGCTTCGATTTCAAGTTTTTGAATATTCTTTTTTGGCAATGCAGTGCCAAGACTAACTTTTAGAAATTCAGCTTGTTGATCTGAAACCACTAATTTTTTAGTGTCTTTTAAATAACGAATCACATCTTCATCAAACTTGTGTCCACCTAAACGAAGGGGTTCGCAATAAACGATATCAGCCAGTGCGATAACGGCGATTTCGGTAGATCCTCCGCCGATATCAATCACCATGTGACCGCGAGCTTCGCGCACGTTAATACCGGCGCCAATCGCTGCAGCCATGGGTTCATCGATTAATAAAGTTTTCGAGGCTCCCGCAGAACGACACGCTTCAACGATGGCTTTTTTCTCAACCTCAGTTACGCCGTAGGGAAGTGAAACTACAACCTTTGGGCGTTGTTTTCCAGAAATCTTGATCGCCTTCATTAAAAAATGACGAAGCATCACGCGAGCCGCATCGAAATCTGCGATCACGCCGTCTTTAACGGGTTTTATGACCACAATGTGGCCGGGATTTTTTTTAAGAATTTCTAAACCTTCAAGACCGATCCCTAAAATTTTTCTTTTTTTCGGGTCGATACTAGAAACCATAACTTGGCTTGGTTCATTTAAAACCATGCCTTTGTTCTGGATTGAAATCAGCGTATTGGCTGTTCCTAAATCAACATAGATGTCTGCGCCTGCTGTAGTGGAACCAAATAACCATTCTAACATATTTTTATACCTATAAACCTACGGTTTAATACTTCTTATACCCAGTGTTGGCTTCAAATGGAAAACTGAAATACACGGATACACTTGAAAGTGCGTTGTCTAAATTTAAATTGAATTCGCCACCAATGTGTTTGTCTTCTGTTGGAAACCATTCAGCACCCACCGTGAATTGTGCGGCGGTGTAGGTTTTATGTTTGCCCGAAAGCCAAGTGATCGGAAGAGCAGCGTACGGAATCATATTGCCATAACGAGTGTCGGCTTTTTTTGAAAAAAGTGGAGTTAATTGAACACCTGTGTAGTTATGATCTTCATCGCGAACAAAAATGACTCCGGCACGTCCACCCATTGCAGGTTGTTTATCAACATCTGGAAACGGAACCCATTTTACTGAAGCTTGTGTCCAGAAATCGGTTTCGCCACCACCAGCCGTGATGCGACCATCAAGATCATCATCAAGATGAGCATCAGCAAAAAATCCAGCATTAAAGCCGCCGCCATCAGAGACGATCAATTGCGGTGCAACACCCAAACGGTAGTAGTTCTCGGGTAAAATCTCGGCGGTCTCGTTTACGGTTAAGAAAGCGTGGCTATAGCGCGAAAGCATGAATGCCGTAGCGAAAATAGAAATGATCTGGATCCATTTGAAGAATTTGTTTTTTGTCATAAATTCTATGGTAACCAGCAGGACTTTAGGTTGGCAAGCGTTACACTGCAGTTAACCCGCAAAGCTACACTTTGACAATGCTAAGAAAAAACGATGACATGAACCAGTGCCTATTTCAGCTGTGATTATCTGCAAAAATGAAGAAGCCAATATCGAGCGGTGTTTAAAATCCCTTGCTTGGGTTGATGAAGTTATCGTTTATGACTCGGGGTCTACAGATAACACTGTTAACATTGCGCAGAAAATGGGCGCAAAAGTTCATCAAGGAACATGGTTGGGTTTTGGCGCCACAAAGCATGAGGCCACAAAGCGTGCAACGCATGATTGGATACTGTCTTTAGATTCTGATGAAGAAGTGCCCAGTAAATTAAAACAAGAAATTCAAGAAAAGTTAAGTGCACTTGATCCTGATTATATCTATAAAATCCCGCGGTTATCGTATTATCTTGGAAGTTGGATTAAGTATGGTGGTTGGTATCCTGATTTTCAAATCAGACTATTCAATCGTAAAACTCATCAATGGAATCAAGCCGAAATTCATGAGCGTGTTGAGCCTATATCAGGCGAACTTGAACATATCGCGCAGTTAGATAATCATTTGCACCATTACGTCTTTAAAAACATCGAACATCAGGTGCAGACAAACAATCGTTATTCGACGCTGCAGGCACAAACTATGTTCGCTAACGGTAAAACATTTAGTTATTTTCATTTATTTACAAAACCTTACGTAAAATTCATCGAATGTTATTTTGTAAAGCTGGGGTTTTTAGACGGTTGGGCGGGGTATGTGATTGCCAGAAATGCCGCCTATTCAGCTTTGTTAAAATGGTTAAAACTTAAGGAATTATATGCGCACAAAAAATAACTTCTTAATGTTGTCGTTATTGTTTTTTTCTAAAGCAGTTATGGCCGAAGTGCCTGTGGTTAAGGGTTTTGTGGGCCGACCGTTAATTCAATTAGTCGATGGCCAGGTCAAAGTTGAACCTGTTAAAGGTAAACGAATTGAACAAAGTTTTACGGTAAAAACTTCGACCAATGAGCAAATTAAAATTGAATTGGGTAAAGATTTTTATTTAATCGTGTTTCCAGAATCTTCGCTTAAGGTCGAAGGTTTTTATGTGACTAAAAAAGATTATAAAATTAGAGCTGTGAATTTTGATTCAGGCCGTTTTTATCTAAAAAACGGTTCAAATATAGCTGATGATTTAACGGTGATTTATCAGTCTGATTTTTTTATCTGGAAAAACACAGAAAAAAACAACCAGCGCGAATTCTTTGTTGAGTTAAATCCTGCGATTGCGCAAGTGCGTTTCTGTGCTGGTGCTCAGGGGATTTCAGCTTCTTTGTTCGATCATGAGACGGCCAAGAATTTGAAATATCAAGAAGGCGCATCGTTTCAAGGGGTTCTTAAGAACGGCGAATTGCAATTTGATCAGTTGTTAGAAGGTCGAAAAGTGCCAAAAGGTGAATGGAAAGATAAGTTCACTTGTGATTTTAAACAAATTTTAAAAGAAATGAATGATTTAGAAGCTTCTGAAGTCGCTAAAATCAAAAAGAACGAACAACAGCAAAAAGCCGCTGAGAAAAAACGCAAAGCTGATTACGAAAAATCCCTCTGTCATGAGCCCAACGGGCAGTTCAACGAATGTTTGTGGAAGTGGGAAGGTAAACAATGCATTCGTTATCGCTGCGATGGCCAAGGTCAATGGAAAGATCGCTACCAATTGCCTAAAAATCACAGTTATCAATGTGAGACAAAACCTAAAGTTTTTAAGTGTGATTACTAACAACTGTTAGCACTTAACGTCACTGGGCGGTAAGTTGTTACCTTATTCGCTATGAGTAACGTCTCAAAGTGAAGCTAAAAACCATCAAAAAGCACCTGTTTTCAATAAGTTACCGAGATTTCGTAATTTCGGCACACGCCTTGTATATACATTAAGTTAACAAGCACACCTGATTTAAGATGGCTCTTTAAGGAAGGTTTTTTATGAAAACAGGAATTTTAAAAACAAACGCTCTCTTCTTATTAACTGCTACAGTATTATTTGCTGTAGGTTGTTCGAATTCAAATTCGAGTGATTCAGTTAATAACACATTACCAGTAATTAACGGTGCAGTCCCTTCACCAATAATTATTGATCCAACAGCGCCAACAACACCAGGAACTACAACTCCTGTTTTTAGCGGTGGATCACAAGTTGCGTTTGTACCTGTAAATCTGGCGCAAATGAATAAGTATGTTGCGACTCATCCATTAAATAATCCCAGTGATTTTAAAATTAGCGTAAACTTAGCTTCTGTTGGCTCAGGCCGCTACGGTGGAACAGTAGCTATTTCTTACTTAGACAATAACATTCGTTATAACGGTGAATTTAAATCTGGAATGGGTGCCAACCAATCATTTAAAGGTATGTACGATAACGGCAAATTAGAATCAGAATTCAACTACTGGTTTAACTATAACGGTAAATTAGTATTTACAGCTTATTTCGAAGATCAATACGGCGCGATCACGATCACTTTAGAACCAACAACTACGACTTCTGGTGGTAATGATGCTGAGCCGGTACTTTCTGGTCCATATAAAGGCACAGTCTACTTTAAAAACTTTACGACTACTTTTGCGCAACATTCACCATACCGCGCTTGTTGGCACACCTACATGGGCCCATATGACTGTCGTTCAAATGTGATCAGTACAAAATGTGGATTATACCCAGGGGCTGAAGCTGGTTACGAGAAGTTAGGAACTTTCTCTGGCCTTGATGTTAAAAAAGCATTCGCTATCGACTAATAAAATATTAACGAAGAGTAGGTAAACAATGAAAACTCTAAGTCAAATTATCTCAATCATCACAGTAACAATGGCTGCCGCTTACATGGTAGCTTGTGATCAGAAAAACAAAAACTCTCAAGCTACAGCATTACCGGTTTACCAAAACTGTGTAAACTGCGGCGGAGTGATCAGCGGCTCTGAATTCTTTCGCTCAGAATCTAAGAACTACGATCAAACCGTCTTATTAAATTTAAGTTTCGTAGGCTCTACAAACGTAGCAACGCCTTATTACGGAAACTTAAACTACGGATCACCAGTGATTAATTATATCGGGCCAGTGGCTGTGACGGGAATTTTAAATATCAACATGGGTACTCATGCTGGTGGATGTTTAATCCAACCAGGCCAATACACTTTATCAACATTACAAGCGGGTACATGGTCAAATGCCATTGTGCAAAATTTAAGAGTTCAAGCTTACGGTCCATCGAACATGATTATTTCTATCCCGTTGGCTCAGGTTTCAGCAAAACGCTATGACCAAATGGGTAGATTGTGGTCTGAAATTCCGCAAGTGGGTCGTATTTTTGGTAACGTGATCATCGAAAATGTGAACGGATACCGTTGTTACACTGACATTCTAGTCGATTAGTTAAAGTAGTTTCTTAAGATTTAAGATCAGCAAAGATTTAAGTTAAATAAAATAATAAATTAAAGGGCGATTTTGTGAGGAGCCATCTCACGAAGTCGCCTTTTTTATTTTCTTGCTTAATTTCTAAATCAGGTTTGAAATTGTATATATGAGTTTATTACCTCTTTGGATTGAGTTCTTCGATGATTTGCAACATGTAAGAGGGCGTTCACTAAATACCGTGATGGCCTACAGAAGAGATTTGGAATTATACCAAGCTTTTCAGACTAAAAGCAGACGTTTAATTGAGTTCTACGATTTCATGAAAGATGAAGGTTTATCAACCCGCTCGCAAGCGCGTGTGATTTCTTCGTTACGTACTTATTTTAAATTTTGTGAAACTCGCGGAATCAAATCTGAAGAGTTACGTGAATTACGCCCACCAAAAGTAAAATCAACACTTCCTAAATCGATCACATTTCAAGAATTTGAACGCTTATTTGCTTCATGCGAAGTGGCTGATCCAGCAAAAAAATACCGTAATCAATTAACGTTATTATTTTTATATGGTTTAGGTTGCAGAGTTTCTGAATTGATTTCTTTAAACTTAAACGATTTTTCAGCCACAGAACGTTGGGTGAAAGTTTTAGGTAAGGGCCGCAAAGAACGACTGATTCCTTTAACAGAGACTTTATTTGAAGCTTTAGATAAATATCTAAAACATTCTCGTCATTTATTAGCTTACGATGAATCAGGGCAAAACTCTTTATTACTTAATGATCGTGGACACCGTCCGTCGCGCATTGATGTGTGGAGATGGTTAGCGTCTTGGTCGGTGAAAGCTGGCTTTGATACTCCGGTACATCCGCACAGATTCAGACATGGTTGTGCTACTGCATTGTTAGAAGGCGGAGCAGATCTACGTTCAATCCAAATGTTGTTAGGCCACGCAAGTATTCAAACGACACAAGTTTACACGGCGGTTTCTACGGCTACGGCTGCAAAAGCTGTGGATGAACATCATCCGATGTCTAAAATGAAAGACGTGGCGATTTAATTCGAACTAGCCGTTCGCTCCGGATTTCGGTTTACAAAAGTTCGTAGTCAAATTCTAGAGATAACTAATAAAGCCTAAGTTTTGCAAAACTTGGGCTTTATGATTTTAAATACCCTGATTGAAAACCAAAACCGCCTTGTGCCTGCCGTTGTAGAAATTCAACTTATACCTGGAATTCCGCAGATTCATTTTTTGGGTTTGCCAGATAAGGTGATTAAAGAAAGTTTCTTTCGTATTAAAGCCGCACTTAAATCTTCTGGTTTTAAGTTTCCGATATCGCAACAGGTGATCGTGAATATTCGGCCTAGCTCATTAAAAAAATCTTCAATGGGATTAGAATTAGCAGTAGCTCTTGGCATCCTGCATTTAACCGGACAAAAAGAATTAAGTGATCGGGCTCAACAGCATCTTATTTATGGCGAGCTTGATTTAGACGGGGGCGTACGTGAACCCGAAGATTTGATCTATTTTAAAAATGTGAACCAAGATTATGTCTTAACCGGACGGGCAAAAAAGCAGAGTTCTGAATATTCAAGGCTTGAGCATTTAAAAGAAGACGTTGAGCTCAATGAACATAGCCGCGTATTAAAAAAATCTTTAGTGCGACCATTAATAGGATTAAAAAATAAGTTTTCAACTGATGAAGCGGAGTTAATTTTTTTACTGGCGACTACGGGATTACATGCACTGGTTGCGGGGCAGTCAGGGGCTGGAAAATCTTTTTTAGCTAAAAATTTTATAACTTTTTATAAACCTAAAAATGAAGACTCACAAACTCCGCATGATTGGTATCCGGTTTTGGCACCTCATCATTCATTAACTCCGGCAGCATTTTTAGGCGGTGGTGCGCAACTTTACGAAGGTGAAATTGAAAAAGTTGAAAATGGGGTTTTGATTTTAGATGAGTTATTAGAATTTCATTCGCAAATTTTAGAATCTTTGCGCGAACCGATGACAGGTGAACCTTTGCGAATTGCGCGTGCTGGTCGGGTAAAAGAAATTAAACCTTCGTTTCAAGTGATTGCTACAAGTAATTTTTGTCCGTGTGGAAAATGGGTTCCGGGTTTTGATTTAGATGGTTGTAGATTTTCTGCGGTAAAATGCAGAAGCCATTTAAATCGATTATCGGGGCCCTTAGTAGACCGCTTCGGCTTAATCTATTTTCATAAACTGCGCAGACCAAAACGCGATATCACAGGCCATGAAATTTTAAAACGTATTGAAAAGTGGTGTGATTTAGCCGAGCTGAATCTGGTTAAAGTCGATCTGGACTTTATCGATTCGATCTACGGCGAACTTTCTGGTCGGCGTCAGCAAGCGTTAGCTAAGGTGGCTGAAATCTATGCTATCGAAGAAAAAGCCTCAGAAATAACGGTTAAACATTTAAAAAAGAGCGAATCTTGGACAATTTCTGGGTTTATGCAGTTAGAAAAAGGTATGGCTTAAGGCATTTCTTGACAAAAATGCCGCCCAAATTTAACTTGGAGCTTCCTTCGATTGGTGACGTGGCCGAGGGGTTAGGCACGGCTCTGCAAAAGCTGTTACGGGGGTTCAAGTCCCTCCGTCACCTCCAAAATTCGCTAGTAATATTAGTGACGTACGGACAATCAATTTCACAGAGTGGATACAAAATCCCTGATTTATGGTTACAAGCTAACTCCTTTCAGTTTGCCTCAGGAAGGCCAACATGAAGCGGAAGTTAAATCATTTCAATTTTTTCCTCAGATTACCGTCATTTCCAATGCTTATTCAAATTGCGAACACATTAGAAGTCGATATTTCTGATTTAGTTAAATGAAATATTATAGTCTAGAGACTCTGGTTTAATATTGTTTTAAAAATAAAAATCTATTTATAATAACCAAAATCAAAATAGAGGTTCTTATGACAGATTTAGGTCCTATTGAAAAAAGTGTATTAAGTAAAGTTAAAGTATTTCCGGCGTGGGATGGGTACTCTGATCTCGAAAATAAAGCATCCGAATATGACGCTCATGTAAGTTTTGGAGACAAATATGTGTATTCCGTAGCCAAGATGAGAGATTCACTTCAGACATTGAGTCATTACCAACATACTGATAGAGATTTGCTATCTTCAGCGAAAAATCAGGTTTTAGAATTAGTAAAAGATATTAATTCTGAGCTAGGTAAAATGATTGAGCTAAATAAAGGAAATGTTACTGAGCTTATGCAGGATAGATTTGTTATGGCTTATACTCAAAAAAACAAAGCTAAATTAGTTATTACCGTCCCAGATATGTGGTTTCCGATTAGTGAAAATTAGACTTACGTGCTCTTTAAGGTTCTAAGTAAATACCAAATGCCGCATACTATAAAATGGAGAAAATATGGCGCAATCAAAAACATCAGTAATTGTTCTAAGTTTGCTAATTCAGACCTTAAAAAAAGACGAAGAAATGATAGAAGTCTTAGGGAACATTGAAGCTATACTAAAGCATTCTGGAATGGACACTGAGATTTTGGAAATCAAAGAACTAATAGAATCTCTAAAAAAAGATACTGTTGTTCGTAACACACGATTAAGTCCGTTTGGTGTGAAGTAAGATACCTGTATTAATATGAAAAAAGGCACTAATGTTCTTCTTGCAATTAGTTTAACCCTCAATGGCTTGTTGTTATATTTTATAAAAAATGAAACGACAGTCTTTTTTAACGACAGTCATTTTTGGTCAGATTGGTCGATGGAGACTAGCGGAATTACAATATTTAATGACAAAGAATTACAGCCTGATGTGACTAAATTTGTTCAGCATTATGAATTTAGCTGTTTAGAAAAATCTTGTGTCGTTGTGGAGTCGACGTTGTCAGGAAATAGTATTGTTAATTTTGTAAGGTGGCCTGATATAGTTAGTCTTAACTATTCGAGCAAAGAAGCCGTATTTAAGTACAATGGTTGTCAATTCTCAGTTTCTAAGGACTCTACTACCTTTATTTGCCCGGGAAACAAAATAGGTACTTTAGGAAGTCATATTAATTTATTTCACAGTCGTTAAGAAATTTTAGTTTTTGTATTACTAATAATTTCTTGTAATAAGTCGGTTGTTAGATTGTGTTTTTTTCTTTTACGAATTACTTGATAGAAGTTTCGTAAATAAATCATTTCATTATCACAACTGTTAAGGCGCAAAATCCGGCTGCTTATTTAAGTATGTATCCTGACGACGAAGCTTGGCAGGCTTGTATTTCAACTTTTGTGGATAGTTGGAAAAAAAACGATCCAGCAGGACATATATTGCCGCCAGGGCCTTGGAAAGGAAACTAGCTATGAATGAAAACGCTACAAAAATAAAGTCTTTAGTAGGTCAAACTTTTAATAAACTTGAAAAAGAGTCAGATGCAAGTGGATACCTTTATTTATCAAATGGCGCAAAAATTTATATTTCTTATTGGAGATGCTATGCGTCCGAAAAGTCGAAATTTAGTAGTTTTGATGACAAACAAAAATATGGATTTGCTGTTCCCATGGATTCTTTAAATCTTTTAAAGGAAGCCATTTTAAATGTCGAAATTTCCTCAATTAAATTAACTGAATCGTTTTTTGATATTGAAATTAGACTTGTAAACAATGCTGTGCTTCAAGTTTTTAATTTCACAGGAAATGAAGTCTGGGAAGTAACTTTTAGCGATGGCACTACAATTTTATCAAACTACTTCTAATGCTTGTATATACTGGTTTTAAATATGGAAAATAGATATGAAGAAAACAGTTTATGTTAAATTGTTAGATGAAGATTTAGAAGTTTGGAAGCCGATAGTTGTTGAAGCCGTAGAAGGTACTAATCTCTACTTGGTATTGGGCGAGCCTTGGAACAAACTTATTCCTGATGAAAAATGGGAATTTCCTCCGGGAGCTAAAGTAAATCTGCAGCTACATACTATTGAAGGAAAAAGCGAGCTTATAGCTACTTATTGCCAGTAGAAAGAAGTGGAAAATATGCAAAAGAGTGAACGATCTATCCTGTTAGAAATTAAAAAAGCAAGTAATTTACTAAAGGGTGAAGCTTCAGCGAAAGTTATACGCGGACAAATTAAATTACTTCGAAAATATAAACATATAGCTCAAGCTCGAGCTGAACTTGTTATTGAGCATTTTCAAAATCATCATGATTTAAATCCAGAAATCGTATTTTCTTGGGCCTTAGAAGCGGCCAATCGTGGAGATGCTCGTAATATGGTTAATGCCGGATATTGTTATGCGAACGGTATTGGAGTTAAAAAAGATTACAAATCGGCAATCAAATGGCTTTTGAAAGCGTCGAAAGCGGAAATGCCTGAAGCTTTTTACAACTTGGCGAAACATTTTGAAGCTGGCGAAGGGGTGGTAAAAAATCGAAAGCAAGCTTTTCATTACTATAAGCTTGCTGCAAATAAAGGAAGTGAACCCGAGTTTAACTTAGCTTTGGGATGGTGTTATGAGAATGGTTTCGGCGTAAGACTAGATTTAAAAAATGCAGTAAAATACTATAGAAAAGCTGCGAAGGAAGGCGATGAAAGCGCGCTAAGTAATTTAGGACTCTCTTACCTTTATGGACGGGGGGTTAAATCTTCGACATCAAAAGCGATAGAATTTTTTTCTAAGGCTGCGCAGAAGGGCCATAGTCGATCATGCGAAATGCTAGGGCTAATTTATATTGGTGAAGAGGGAGCGCTTAAAAAAATTGATTTAGCTAAAGGAAAAAAGTTCTTAAAGTTAGCAGCAAAGCTAAACGCTTTCGAAGCTCAGCTTTGAACTGCCTGGGCTAAACTTGTCCAGATTATGTACGGCCTAGACAAATTTAAAGTCTACCAATTTGTGGCGTAAGTAGTACTCATGGTTTATTGCTTTGAAAAGCGAATCGTGGAGCTAAAGTTAAATACAAATTATAAATAGTCGCCAGTAAAAATAAAACCGGAATAACAGGCGGTTTTATTTTCATCGGAAGAACCTCGGCGGGCACTCCGGGCAAAAGGTGAACATAAGTCGCTACGCACATGATTGCGATTAAGCCTAAAGACCCGATACTTAAAAGATTAAATTTGAATCTTTCGTTTTTAATGAAAATACTAAACAACAGTATAAACCCAACTGTCATTTCGCCAAAAATGCCAAACAAGTAACTGGCCTCAGGAAGACCGCTTGTCTGAATCTGAATTGAATACCAAGTTTTAAAAGGTTCGAAGAATTTCAAAAATCCAAACATTAAAATCATAAAGCCTAAAAATACAGATAGTTTTTTATGCATAGAAGTTTCTCCTAGTTTTAGTTATTGTTTTAATAGGTCGGTAAAACGGTCGTCCATCTTGGATGGGCTGATTTCTAGAATTTCAGATTCAACGATCTTTTCGATGATAAAAGGATCTTGATTGATTCGATTTTGGATCAATTCAATTGAAGAGTTTTTAGCAATAATAGCTCCGCCTAAATTAGGTTTTAGACTGCCAGCTAGAAGAAAAACACCTTCGTCAAATCCCTGGTTTAGCCATTTCATGTGGCCTTCCATAAATTTGCCAGCCAGGTCGCGATTTTTAGAAAATTTTAATAATATGATAAACATAAATTCTTTCTGTAAAAAAATATTTAGGCAATTTTGGATTGCAGCCATTCTTCCATATGACGAACTTCATTTTTAATAAACTTTTCGTCATGAAAGGTATTTGCCAAAGTCGCAATGCCTTGGCTGCGGGCTAAAAGATGCATTGCAAGTTCATCGGCTTCTTTTTTGCGGCCGGCAAGTGCGAACTGCCTGCTCAGCCAAGTTCTAAATAAAGTCATCAGTCTATTAGCGTGTTCTTTAGATGCGTGATCCATTTTTGCAAGCTCGGTGCAAAGAGTACCAACGGGGCATCCGTAGAGTTTTAATTTCGCCTGGTTCATAATGACCATGCGAATGAATTTTTCGATTCGATCGGTCGGGTTTTGGCCAGATGATTCCCATTGATCTAGCATTTCTTGAGTGCGTTTGAGACGTAGCTCGATGACGGCTTCAAGAATTTCATCTTTGGATTTGAAGTGATGGTAGAAGTTACCCCGAGAGATTTTCACCTCATCTGCAATGTCAGCAAAAGAAGTGTGTTCGAAGCCTCGATGGTAAAAAAGCTGATCCGCTGATTCAATAATTTGGTCGCGGGTTGATTTATCTAAAGCCATAGATCGATAATAGGACAACTGTCCTAAAAAGTCAAGAAAATCATTTTTATGTGATTTTCACTAGCCAGTCGACATCATGCCGCTGGAAATACCAGTGACTGTTAGCCGCAATAAATCGATTTCTTTATTTTTCATTGCTATGTTTTGCAGAAGGTTCAGCGGGTGAATCATCGGCGCTCGCAGCTGTACGCTTTCTTGTAGCCATTGCTTGGTATCTAATAATTTATGCGATTTGGTGATGATTTTGCAGAAGCGCACAGTCCGGTCATATTCTTCGTCGATCTCTTTAGAAAATTTTTGTACAAGCTCTTTGGGTAAAGCACTTTCATTTAAATAGGTTTTAAATACAGCTATTTCAACTTTGGCCAAAGTGAAATCCAAAGCTTTAATATATGAATTAAAGACGGGGTTTTGCGCAAAAGCTTCAACTAAAGCTCTTTTTTGTGTAGCCGTTGAATGCTCCCACGCATTGCCTGCGCCCCACCAAATCGGAAAAAGAAGTCGGGTTTGTGTCCAACATAAAATCCACGGAATAGCTCTTAAGCTTTTAACAGTAAGTTCTTTTGAACGGCGTGCTGGGCGTGACCCCAGTTTTAAATACCTCATCATCGCATAGGGGGTCGCAAGCTTTACAATTTCTAAGAATTCAGGATCAGTGATCTTATCGCGGTAAGATTGCGTGATTTTGTCAGCGAAAAGTTTTAGTTCTATATTTTCTGCAGAATGGAATTTCTTTTTTAATACCTCAGTGGCAGATTGAGAGATGTTTTCAAGCTGGCGTTCGGCAATCATTGGTGTGGCTAACCAGCGTTCGATGATTTCGCCCTGAACGGTGACTTTAAAATTATTAACAGCAGTTTTTGGCCACCAAGCGGTTTGATTATCGAGTGTTCCGCCGCCGCGATCGACGCTTCCGCCTGAACCGTGAAAAAAAATCGGTATGACTTGGTGATCTCGGCACACTTTTTCAAGTCGCGGAAGAGCTTGGGCAATGGCAAGCCTGCTTGGAAAAACTCCGGCCTCTTTACTTGAATCAGAATAACCGACCATAAGTTCTACTTTTGAATTCCAGAGTTTTTTAATCGCGGTCATCAGGAGTTCGTCGTTAAAGACTTCAGTCAGGATATCGGCAGATTGAGCTAAAGATGCCGATTCTTCAAATAATGGAACGACGGGGAGTATGATTTGTCCTAAGAATTTTTTTTGTTTTAGGGCAGCTGCTTTTATGTGAGCTGCAGATTCGGTCATGCTGATGATAAACGATCTGGCATACCAGCGCGGGTCGCCACCTTTTGAAACCGCGGCGATAGTTTTTAACATGCGGTCAATCGCTAGACCTTTTTTGTTTTTCGATCGTGTCATGAGTACGTCTGATGATTCACGCAGTTCCATAGGTATAACTAATCCTGGAAATAATTCAAGCAACTGACTTAGGGTGCGCAGTTCTGGGTGTGTGCCGCCAATTTCATTTTGATAAGTGGTTATGAGATTCAGAATTGCTTGTTTGAATTTCTCAACTTTTTTCACATCGCCAGGTTTTATAAGGCGTAAACGCTTAGCCTGAGCCAGAATATGATTAACTTTCTTTTCAAGCTCGTTATTTGACACAAGTTTTAAAGTCGTGCGAACAGCGGTAAGTTGACGGGCTATGACTTTTAAAATTTCATTTCGTGAAAGCGTTAAACTTTGCAGTAAAGTTTTTTCGTGAACGCCGGGGTGCCCGTCTTTATCACTGCCGATCCAGCTATGAATGCGCAGTTTTACTTTGCGTTCGTTAGCATTCATCAATGTCGTTAAGATACCTTCTCGAAAAAGTTGGCCATACAGAGTTTCTGCTTCATCTTTTACTTTCGGCGAACGTTTACGCATCACCGGAATTCGCCACGCGAGCTCTAGATAATGAAAAAGATTTTCTTTTTGCTGAGGCGTGATCTGAATTTTTCTTTCTAATTCGTTGGTAGCCAAAATATTTAGCTGTATTTTTTGAATTTCATGAAAGATCGCAATGTTTTGCGCCGACCTAGCTTCGGTCGGATGAGCCGTTAGCACATAGGTAATGCTTTCTGGATGAATTTCAGAATATTTGGTTTTCTTGTTCACCTTCAGACGGTGGCTGCGGTAAGCATTTTCAGCAGCGTTCATTAATTGAATCATTAAGGTAAATGCATGTGCGATTTGATAGCGTTGTTCAGAAGTATTTTTTTCTAATTCATGTTTTAAATGGGTTAGCTTTATGAAAGCTTCGCTGTTTGAAGTTTCTCGCAAGTAGGTCATCTGTTCTCGTATATTTTCAATCTGTTGAAAAGCTTTAAGGCCTAGTTCTTGTTTAATGACTTGGCCTAAAAGGGCGACTGATTCGCGAATAAGATGACGCAATTCGGGAGCAACTTTTAATTTTTTGTTTTTGAAGCGACTATGAATTTTCAGATGTGCTGATGGATTAAAATCTTGAATAGAATCTAGCATGACATCCCCCTGTCTACTTAGTGAGTCTTAATAGCAATTTAATGACCGAGCTAAAAAAGATTGGGGCGCGATTGGACGAGGAATACTTTCCTAATAAATGAATTCGTGGGGCTAAAACGGCATGAAATACTATTTTTAACTAAAATTTGATAAAAAGTCTCAAATTGCTACGCTCTATTGCGGTTTTATTCTTTTTGAAGGACTTTCGTTTTCTTTAGTGAACATCGGAAGATGTCGATAAGTAATCGTGAAGAGACAGACGTTGAACGTACTTTCTAAATGGCTAACTTTGTTAGGATTATTCCTATTTGCCGTTTCGTCTTTTGCGATCAACGGTAAAACCACTTATCAAGCAAAAATTATTAAACCCGATGGTCATCCGCTTGAGTCTGCAAGTGTAAATTTTCGCTTCACTGTTTTAGATCAGTCTGGATCTTGCGCGATGTATATTGAAGACTACGCAGCCATTAATATGACTGACACCGGTGGACTAATTTCTTTTCCGTTAGGAACCGGCGCGCGTGCTTTTCCAACAAGCGGTACAGCACAGACATTTCAAAATACTTTTGATAACTCGATCACATCGTTTGCCTGTCAGACGATGGGAATTTACAATTCTAATTCGACAGACACACGAAAAATTGTTATGCAGTTTAATGATGGTGGTGGTTGGCAAACGCTTCCAGCGATGAGTATTAATGCGGTTCCGTATGCGATGTTTGCCACTCGTTCTGATAATTCACGTTTACTAAATAATAAAACAGATACTGCATTTGTTGAATATTCAACGATTCCTACGTGTACAGCATCGCAAGCGCTGCAATACACGGGGGCAAACTTTGTTTGTGTGGCCGCCGGTGGCAGTGGCGGGGTTACATCAGGTGATATCACGACAGCATTAGGTTATACGCCGGCAGACGCTTCAACGCTTTCTGCTTCGTATACGACGCAAGCTGATTTTTCGGTGGTGTCTGGTGCGGTGAATGCGATGGTTACATCAGTACTTAATTTATCAACTTCGGTTGGAGCAATTACTTCTTCGCAGTGGAGTAGCTCTGGCACAAATATTTTTTATGATACTGGTTACATCGGTATAGGCACCGCGAACCCTCAATATCCACTTCACGTTATTAAATCTGCAACCGGGTTTGATGCTGGTGTTGCAATGAGTTTTGACGGGTATGTTGGCAGCGGAAATCCTTATACTGGAATTATCGTGCGCGCGGCTCGCGGAACTGCGGCTTCACCGACGGCAATTTTAAATGGTGACGGTATTGGTATCTTTGGCATTCGCGCCTATGGAGTCACTAAATTTGCTGACACAACAACAGCAAATATTACGGCATTGGCTACAGAAAATTTTACCGATACTTCGATGGGAACAGCACTTCGCTTTATGACAACCCCGAATAGTTCGACAGCTTCGGTTGAACGTATGCGCATCAATCATGACGGAAACATCGGCGTGGGAGTCTCTGCACCGGTGACCAAACTTGATGTTTCGGGTGGTGTTCGTATCAGTATGGAAACAGCAACATGTGCTGCAAGTTTTGCCGGAACTTTACGATATAACTCGGGCTTGGTCGAATATTGTAATGGCTCTTCTTGGTCAGCGTTCGGTGTGGCGGGTGCAGGAATTACTTTATTTAATGGTTCATCTTCTGGCACACAAACTTTTGTAACTGGAATTACCGGAACGAATTTTAATATTACGACAAATAACGGAGTTCACTCTTTTAATATTCCGCTAGCGGCTACTGGTTCAGTGACTGCCGGTTTATTATCAAATGTTGATTACGTTTCATTCTCAAATAAAGTGAATGCAACAAGTGCGGCTATTATTTCTGCTTTAGGTTATACTCCTGCAAATAATGCAGCGTCAGGAACTTATGCCGTTAAATCTAATAATTTATCTGATTTAACTTCTGCAACGGTAGCACGATCTAATTTAGGCTTAGGTTCAATCGCTCTATTAAATTCTGTAGATTTAAGCGGATCGCAAGCGACAGGAACTTTAGCCGCAGCACGACTACCGGCATTTAGCGGTGATGCAACAAGTTCAAGTGGTTCTGCGGTTTTAACTTTAGCTTCAGTTGGTTCAGGTGTAACAAGTGGTTCGCAATACACGAAAGTCACTGTTGATGGCAAAGGCCGCGTAACAAGTGGAGCGCAGTTATCTGTAACAGATGTGACGACTGCTTTAGGTTATACTCCGGCAAGTACTTCGGCATCTACGCAGTGGATAACCAGTGGTACTACTATTAATTACTCAACGGGAAATGTCGGTATCGGCAATTCATCGCCACAAAGTGCATTGTCAATCGGAAGTAGTCTTGGATCAGGTTATGCTTTAACCGCAAATTCGACAAGTGCGTACGGTATGGTTGTACAAACATCAGAAGCTGTCGCCGGAAATAATGCAGCTTTTTGGGTAAGAACAAGTGCGGACAGTGGTGCCACGAATAGCACTCTTTTAAGAGTGCAAAATAATGGAAAAGTCGGTTTAGGTGTCAGTGCGCCAACAGCGAGCTTACATTTAACATCTGGATCAACAATCGCGACAACCGCGCCGTTAAAATTTACAAGTGGATCGTTAATGACAGCTCCTGAAGCCGGTGCCATTGAGTTTGATGGCACTTATTTGTATCTAACTGATGGTGCAAATTCTCGTAAAGCCATTCTTACTGACACTGGTGGTAACTATGCAGTAAGCCATCTGACATCATCAGGAAATATTACTTTTACTCCGAACTCTTCGGTTGTTGTTTCTTCAACGACAAATTCTACGTCTTCAAATACCGGAGCTTTTATCGTTAAAGGTGGTATGGGAGTTGGTGCAGATCTTAACGTCGCAGGAATTATCAGCGGCTCATCAATTGTAAAAGCTAGCGGTTACCGTGCCAATCAAGGTGTGCCGAACAATTCTGATAACTCAACAAATGGTTATGCATTTGGACTAGATGGTGACACTGGTCTTTTTTCTCCAGGTGCTGGTGGCGCTAATGGGGTAGTGGCTATTTATAATAATAACGTAGAAACCATGCGAATTAATCCGGGTGCTGTGGGTATTGGTACTTCGTCACCTTCGGCTGTGTTGCAAATAGCGACGGCTACACAAAATATCGATCGTATTCGTTTAACTGGGCAAGAATTTTATCAGGCTGCAAACAGTGATGATGTTAACGGTGTTTCGCTTTTATTAGGCGCAAATCGCAGTGGTAATCGGCAATTATGGATTGCAGACAGTTCGCAACTTACACCAAACACAAGTAATACAGTTATTCGTATTAATCCGAATTCAAGAGACATTTCGGCATTTGCTACAGATGGTGTAACTTCAAAAACGCTATCGCTAAATGCAAGTGGTGGATTTGTCGGTATCGGTAATGTGAGCCCCGTGGCCCCATTAACAGTAGGTAATAGTACTGATCGCCGCGGTTATGTTCAGCTGCGCAATGATGGATCTAGCGGACCAGTGCTGCAACTGTACAATACCTTATCAGGTGGGCGAACTTATAATATTTATTCAGGATTTAGTGCTTCAGGTACATTTGATATCGCTGATTTAACGGCAGGAAATATTTCACGCCTTACAATCACAGCCTCTGGTCATGTTGGTGTTGGCACTGTAACTCCGCAAAGAAAATTGCATGTTTCAAGCGCTAGTAGCTCAGATGGCTTGTTGTTAGATAACGGAACCTCTGATTCAAGTAATTTGATTTTTCACGATTCAACACAAGGTGTAAGCGGCGTCACCTGGAATTTAGATTCTACTAACGGTGCGTTTAGAATTTTCACTGAACCGATCACTTCAGTAGATCCGCTAATAGCCACTAATGGCAGTGAAAGACTAACTATTTTACCTTCGGGCGAAGTTGGTATAGGTACAACGAATCCTGTTGATAAATTACATGTTTTTGGTGTCAGCACAGTAACGAGTGGAACTGGTAATTTATCAATGATTCCCGACTTTGGAGGCGCGGCTTATATTCAATCGTATCAGGGCGTCGGAGTTTTTCGCCCACTTAAAATTGATGGTTTGGGTGTAAGTTTTGATGCTAAAGGCAGTAACTTTGGTTTCATATCTGGAAATGTCGGTATCGGCACAACGGGCCCGGCAGCGGCACTGCATTTAGTTACACAAAACACAGCAAGCCCTGCGGTCGTCATTGATACCGACGCAGATGTTGGTGATCAAGCTTTTAAAATTAGATCATCGGGCGATGGTGGTGCTGGGTTAACAGATGCAAATACAAAATTTATAGTTATGGGTAGTGGTAATGTCGGTATTGGAACTTCAAATCCATTAACTAAATTTACAGTAAGTGGCGGAGATCTGACGGTAACTGGTGGCGGTTACCCTGCATTATATGCTCACAACACAGATAAAGCCGATGGTACCTATGGTAAAACATGGGGTTGGATGAACTATAGCGGTGGATTATATTTAAATGCTTATGCTGCAACTAATTCTAATGTCGCTCCAGGTGCACCTATAACCGCTATGTATATTCAAGATACGACGGCTAATGTCGGTATTGGAACTGCATCGCCAACAAGCAAGCTTGAAGTGCGCGGTGGTAATGCGTTTATCGAAGGTAGAGCTTATATTTATTCAAATTCTGGCTGGGGAGCCGTTACACCGTCTGTAACTTTAGCACTCGGTGATAATGACACCGGATTTAACTGGATTTCTGATGGTGAATTTCAAGTTTATGCCAATAATCAACCGCGCATGCATTTTGATTTGAGTGGAAATACGGGTGTCGGAACAACAGATCCTCAATATAGTTTAGATGTGGCAGGAAATTTTCGTGTGGGCGGGCAAGCTTATACGAATACCGGTGCTGCAACCTTCACAGTTTTATCAGATGTGCGATACAAAGACGTGCATGGTAATTACGAGCGTGGATTAAATGATCTATTAAAAGTCGAAACTATTCGATTTAACTATAAAAAAGAAAACCCGCTAGGCTCAGACCCAATTCATGAATATGTTGGCCTATCAGCGCAGAATTTACAGACAGCTATTCCAGAAGCGGTTGAACAACAAAATAAAGAAGGCATTGAATTTTTAACGGTAAATACATCGCCAGTGATATATGCAATGATTAATTCAGTAAAAGAACTTTACTACAAAATCGTCGGACACGACCGAGAAATTGCATCTCTTAAGGCTAAAAACCAAGAATTAGAATCTAAATTAAAAGAGTTCGACGAACTTAAAGCCTACATCTGTAAAAAAGATCCTCAGGCGCCGAATTGTAAATAATTGTTTTGTAAATAAACTTAGACTGGATTTTTTCAAACAAAGTTTTGAGTTTTTATCTATTACCATAGTCTAGAAAGCCGGGTAAACAAATTGCTCCGCAAGCTTCGCTGCCTAGACTTAGTGAAATGAAAACAAAGAATAAAATTTTAATCGCATTTACATTTTTATTAACGGGTTGTTTAACTCCAGATCTTTCTGACAATAACGCCACAGCAACAACCTCTGATACACCCACGGTATCACAACCTCCAGTTGTAACGATTCCGCCAACGCCGACACCAGAGCCTATCCCGCTGCCGACGCCCTCAGGTTATATGGATGGCGACATAATATTTATTCAAAGCCAATCATCACAATCAGCTGCACTTCGCGAAGCTACGGGCTCTGTATGGACGCATGTGGGCTTATTAGTAAAACAAAGCTCTGGATGGCATGTGGCTGAAGCCATTGGCCCCGTGGTTAGTACACCCATCAATGATTTTATTGCTCGCAGTAAAGATAAAGCTTATCAGGTTTATCGGTTTCGCCATTTTGATCCGGCAACTATGCGAAGTGCGATGTTAGCAGCAATTCAAAAATACAATAAGCCCTATGATATCTATTTCGAATTTTCGAACACGCGCACTTACTGCAGCGAGCTGACCTATAAAGTGATGTTAGATGTTACAGGTGTTGGATTAGGGCGTGTGCAGAAAATGCGCGATATGAAGTTGGACGGCCCCTATGCAAAAGCCCTTATTAAAATGCGCTTAACTGATATTGGTAAAGAAATTAATCCTGATGAAGATATTATTACGCCAGTGAGCCAAATGGTTGATGCTAACGTCACGCTGGTCAAAAGTTCTCTTTAATTTGGGCTTGGGTTTTGCTTATTTAAGTCTTGTTGCATAACACCAAGGGGCTTTATGGAAAAGATGAATACGTCGCAGAATACTAAGAATATGAACAAGAAAAAAAATCGGGATTATCAGCCATTAAAACCTGATCCTACCAGTGATCCTGATGATAATGTTGTGGCTTCGCGGCCGCCAACAGAAACTGAAATTGGATCATCGATCGTACGGCGCAATGAAGCCGATGATGAAGATTAAAAAAAAAGGGTTAAACATTTTTAGCGTTTAACCCTTAATGTGAATAAATGTGCCAGAAGCACATTCGCTAATTGTACTTAATTTATCGGTCGCAAATAAAATTTGCTAAACCTTATCATCACATTTTTCAGTTGCGCAAACTGCTGTTTGCAACCACGGGTTGGTTATAAAATACACCTGGAATAAAGGCGTTGATTTCATTAAATAAACGTTCGGCAGCGTTGCTGCAAGTCTCGTTTGGTAAACGGTTGAACATGAACGGCGGAATCTTTGTTTCAACATACGAAGTGCCATCTTGAGAGTTATTATCGCCGTTAAATACATCTTGTTTTACGGTAAACGCAACGATTTCAGCTGTCTGTAGATCGAAGTTGAAGTTGTTTTTTTCACATAAAAACTTTTGAAAGTATGAATACGTGACATTAGCAAGTCGTGGTCCCGCGATAGCCCCGTTAATGAAAAGGTAAGGGTTAAAGGCCATTCTAGGTGTGCCATTTTTTTGTGTGTAAGTGAACGGAAAAAATTGCAATTGATCAAGTTCATAATCAAAACGTGATGGAAAAAGTAAATCAATGCGTTTAGAAAAATCGGCAGGATCAATGAATTCTAAATTTTGTGTGAATAGATAACCATTTTGCAGGCGGGCTTTAAAAGGTGATTTTTCTAAGCCAGGTTTGCCAATGACTTTTTGTGGTTGAATTAAAATATAATTTAATTCATGAAAAATAAGAGCCACATGATTTTTTTCATCCATTAGGGCCCAGAATAAATTATCAAATAAAACGACATCGTTGGTGCGAGCCGCTACTTGAAAATAAGGACCAGCAATGATTGATTCTACCGGAATATAAGTTAGGCGATAATTGACAAACATCCAGCGAACATTTTCAAAAGCAGTCACAAGAGCTTCAGCGTAAACCGGATCAAGTTCTGCAATTTCTGCCAGCTTTTCACAGACTAACTGTAAAGTTTGATTTGGAATTCGGCTTTGATAGTTAAACACGCGCGACCAAAAGTATTGATAATATGATTTGTTGATGATTTTTTTAAAGTTAGGCTCTTCAGCAATGCCTTGCTCAGCTAAATCGAGCACAAAAAACTTATCACCGATCTTAATGGCATTGCCACCGTTGCCAATGAATACTGGCCCTGCGTGAGTTATTAAAGTAAATGATAAGACTGCGAATAAAATGAAATTTTTCATGTTTATGGCCTTTCTAAGCTGAAAAAATTAACTGCAAGCGAGTAAACTTCGGTCTTTGGCTGTTCGTTATAGTATTTAGTGCTAAATTCGCTCATGAAATCGCGAATCATTTGTTTGGCGCCAGTCATTTGGTCTTTAGAAAAAGAAATCACTAAATTTTGAAATTCTCTTTCTAAGATAGGATGTGTTGATACGCTCTGCGCCGCTTTTTCTGCAATCGAGGCATGATATTTTACAATGGCACCCGCCGGGATGTCGTTTAAAGTTTGCACGCTTGAAGCGGTCGCCGTTAAACGTCCATCTTCGTTCTTTAAAATGTTCAGATTGCATAAGTGAGCAACAATTGTCTTTGTTAAGTCTTGTGAGATTTTTAAAATATCGACTAATTGATTAATGTTTGTCGCACGTTGAGTTGAAACTAATTCGTAAACAGCAATATAGCGCCAGTGATTGATTGTGTTTAAGGGATCATGATGAACGACAACGGTATTGGTGTACTTTGAAATTTGTGTCATCTTTTCTGCAGCAGCAGCTTTTTTCTTTTTCGCTCTGGCAAAACAGGTGTCAACGCTGGTTAAAAACTTTTGTTTTTCCTGATGAGTTAAAGTCATATTGGATGCAATTTTGATGGCAAGCTTTTCAGAAAGCCCGCGTTTTCTAGAAAAGATCTGCGATAAAGTAGAGTGGTCGATATCCAGATGACGTGCAAAAATTCGTAAAGAGTAGCGTGGATTTTTTTCTTTTTTCTTGTCGAATTCACGTTGCAGAATTTGTAAATAAACTTCTTGTTGCATAGGTGTAAAGACTAACTGCCCTTGTGAAGAAACTGCAACATTGTTTCTATGCGTAAACGGCAATTTCTGGCATTATCATGCCGTTAAAATAATCACAATGGTTGCTGTTTGTGCCTTTGGTAACCGTGTAACTGATTAATTTTATTAGATTAATAGATTTTAAGCAAAAGAGTATTTTATTTATCTATACCTTCACGCTTTAACAGGTTTTTGCCAATGATCCAACTTCGATAAGGGCTTTTTCAATTTCTGAACTCCAGCAAACGCCGGCATTTATTCTTAAACAGTTCATATATTTACCCGTTGTTGAAAAAGCGCACCCCGGCACGACGCTGATATTTTTTTTCAAAGCCTTTTCAAAAAGCTCTAAAGTGTTTGTGTCTGGTGAAAACTCGATCCAGATCAGACAGCCACCTTTAGGATGAGTGATTTTTATACCTTGCGGAAAATATTTTTGAATCGTTTCAGTGATCAGCACAAAATTATTTTCAATAGTTTGTCTAAGCTTTCGCAAATGTCTTTCATAGCTGTGATTTGCTAAATGATCGGCGATCGCCATCTGTAGCGCGGCATTGGTGCTTGAAGTGTTCGTTGATTTATAAAGTAAAAGTTTCTCTTTTTCGCTTTCTGGCGGAATCACCCAGCCAATGCGATAACCCGCAGATAAGGTTTTTGAAAATGACGAACACAGATAGTTTTTATCTTGTTTATCAAAAGATTTTAAGGTGATCGGTCGCGTCGGTGTGAAATACAATTCACCGTAAATATCATCTTCGATGATCGTGATATTATACCGGTAACAAAGCTGAACAAAACGTTCTTTGTTTTCATCACTCATTAAACTTCCGATGGGATTTAAAAAATTCGGCGTAACAAGTGCTGCTTTGATTTTAAATTTAGAGGCTTTTTCTTCAAAGGCTTCTAAATCAATGCCTTGATCTGATCTGGCCGGTAATTCTAAAAGTTTTAAGCCCTGATCTTCGATTAATCTTAAAATACCGTGAAAGGTCGGGCTTTCGACCGCAACGATATCGCCAGGGCTTGCGCAAGATTTTAAAGCCAGGTTTAAGGCTTCAGTGCAGCCATTAGTAATGATCACGTTTTCAGTGCTCGTAACAAATCCGGCATCAAAAGTGCGCTTTGCGATTTCTTTTTGTAATTCAGGAAATCCCGCTAAGGGTGGATAGCGCATGGCTTTTTCTGGATTTTGCCGCATTACTTTTAATAATGATTTTTGTAAACTGGCCATGGGTAACAGAGATGTATGAATGACAGCTCCGCCTAACGGAATTAATTTTTCATTACTGCAGGCATTGACGATATCTAAATTTCTTGAACTGTCTTTGACAAAACGTGGGCTGGGTAAAGCTTTTGATTTAAATGCCGCTGTAGAAATAGCTGCAAGTTTTTTAACAAAGTATCCCGATTGCGGTTTGGCTTCGATGTGGCCTTGGGCTTCAAGCAGGGCATAGGCTTGATTGACTGTCGAGATACTGACGTTAAGTTTTTTGCTCATAACGCGCACTGAAGGTATTCGGCTTCCGTTTAGCAGGGTGCCGTTGCTAATCCAGTCTTTGATTAGCCCTTCAACTTGATTATAAAGTGAGACATCGCTGTTACGTAATATAGGTGATCTGGCCATAAAACCCTCTTTTAAACGGTATCATTAACTGTACTGGTTACAATTCAACTTAGGTGCATCTGTACTCATTACTGAATTAGCTTATACTAAACCTATGGAACACTCTACTAAAAATCAAATTTATCTTAAAAAGGGTGAAACCCTAGAAATCACTACAAAGTCAGTGATCACCGTCGGTAGTGGTATGGTGTGGGTCACGTGTGCCGGTGACGAAAATGACTATGTTTTAAAAACTGGTGATCAGTTAAAATTAAGTGGTCCTAAACCTGTGATCGAAGCGATACACTCAAGTTATTTAACTATTGACGAACAACCTTCTAAATTTAAACTGTTTGGTTTAATCCTTTCATGGAATGCAGACGTCTTCGGATAGCGTTTCAAAACGAGAAACTTAATCAGCGGATTGTTGAATTAATACATCTTTGTTAATTAACGTAAACATTGAGCCCGACTAAGGTGAAATGACATAACTAATATTGAGCAATGTATCTGAAATTGATCAGTTTTCAGACGAATTTACCGATAGGTAATACGTGGTGCACGTGAATTACCTAATTGTAAAATTGCTATCTGTTTGTTTCGCTATTTTTATAGCGTGCAGTGCATTTGCAGGGCCCGGTGTTACCACATATCAAGCTAAAATCATAAAACCTGATGGCTTGCCACTTGAAGCCAATAGTGTGAATTTTAAATTCACAATTTTAAATCCTGTCGGAAATTGTATTTTATATTCTGAAACATATTCGTCGATCAATATGACATCAACGGGTGGGCTGATTGCTTTTCCTTTAGGTTCAGGTGTTAAAGTTTATCCAGTATCTGCAATAACGTTTGCAGAAGTTTTTAGTAACGTAACGCCAAACTTAAGCTGTGATGCCGGTGGGCCGGGCACTTATACTCCAGGGGCCTCAGACACGCGTAAAGTCGTCATGCAATTTCATGATGGTGGTGGCTGGCAAACACTTCCTGCGATGAGCATCAATGCTGTGCCGTACGCGATGTATGCCAACGAAGCACAAAAAATTTCGGGACTTCCAACCTGTAATCCTGGCGAAGCTTTATCTTACAACGGTGTGACTTTTTCGTGTGAAGTTATCAGCGGGGGCGGAGCAGTGACTTCATCAACGGTAACTGCAGCTTTAGGCTATACACCGGCAAGTAGCGCAACTGTTGATTCACTTATTTCAAGTGTTGCGAGTGATAGTGCGAATCTTTCTTCGGTGTCTGCAACAGTTTATTCAGTTTCAACAACGGTCACAAGTTTGCAAAATTCAGTGGCAGCAAGTTTTACTGCGATGGCCTCATCACAATGGGTATCACTTAATGGATTAACTTCTGTTTCGCAAACGATTGCATTCGGAACAACTGGCGCTGCGCCAAATGTTTCTTCAGTCGGTTCGGTGCACACTTTTAATTTTCCTTTTGCTTCAGTCGGAACAACGACTGCAGGGGTGATTTCAAATTCTGATTATGCAATTTTCATGAATAAGCTAGAAGCAACTGGTTCTGCAATTATTTCTGCTTTAGGTTATACTCCTGCAAATGCCGTAAGTGTCACGACACTAAGTTCTAATGTAGCAACGGTGTCGGCAGCGGTTTCGAATTTATCAGCCTCAACTGCAGCATCATTTTCGGCAATAACAAATTCTCAATGGCTAACAAGCGGCACGACTATTTCTTATTCTACAGGTGACGTAGGTGTGGGAACATCTGCGCCAGTTGAAAAACTTCATGTAAATGGCTCAGCAGTACTGGGTTCAATTCCAAACTATACAAATGGCGGTTCTGGTTTGTACCTTGCTAATGAAGCAGGCGATGCTTTTAACTTTTTTAGAATTGATGGATATGCAAATGATTTAGCAATAGTTGCATCTAGTTTGACTGGTGCTGCCAGCGGAACTTCAATTTCTTTTAGAACAGCAACAGCCGGTCAGGGAGCTAATGGTAGCACAAAAATGACCATCGACTCTGCAGGCAACGTCGGTATTGGTGCACTGTCACCAGTGACAAAATTAGTGGTCTCTGGCGGTGTAAAAATCAGCATGGAGTCAGCAACCTGTTCTGTAAGTTTTGCCGGAACTTTACGATATAATGCGGGCTTAGTTGAATACTGTAACGGAACAACATGGTCGGCCTTCGGTGTAGCTGGTGCTGGTATTTCTTTGTTAAATGGCTCTTCTTCTGCGACGCAAATTTTTGCAACAGGAATTGCAGGCACTAATTTTAATATTTCATCCACTAACGGCACACATACGTTTAATGTACCGCTCGCGGCGACAGCCAGCGTCGCAGCTGGTTTATTATCAAATGCAGACTATTTAACTTTTACAAATAAAGTAAGTTCAACAAGCGCTGCAATCATAGCAGCGCTTGGCTATGAGCCAGCGTTGAATTCAGCTTCTGGAACTTATGCACAAAAAGCAAATAACTTATCTGATTTAACTTCGATTGCATCAGCACGCACTAATTTAGGTCTTGGTGGTTTTGCAACGGTATCAAGCTTAGATTTAGGTTCAGCAAGTGCAACCGGAATATTAGATGAAGCCCGTTTGCCAAGTTTTGCAAATATAACCAGCGGTACTCAGTACACCAAAGTAACTGTTGATGGTAAAGGCCGCGTAACTAGTGGTGCACAGTTAACATTAAGTGATGTAACCACGGCTTTAGGGTACTCTCCAGCATCAGCAAGTGCCTCGTCGCAGTGGATAACCAGCGGAACATCCGTTTTTTACAACACAGGTAATGTTGGGATTGGCGTGTCAAACCCGTCATCGTTATTAACTTTAGCGAACAGCGGGGTAACTACAACATTTCGCATGAGCGGCAATGTTTCAAACTCTGTTTCTACAAGATTTCAAATGGCCAATGACGTAAATCATTTAGCGCAATTAGCCCATGTCGGATCAACAGCCGCAAATGCCAATCTTATTGGTATTGCAAATACAGTTAATTTAGCAACAAGCGGTGATGCAATTATTCTTGCTGCCTATAATGCTTCAGGAACAATTAGATTTGGTACTGGTGGTTTTGCGAATAGTAATGAAAGAATGCGCATCGATCAAGATGGTTATGTTGGCATTGGAACAACTACTCCTTCAGCAAGATTGCATTTAGGTTCGGGATCTACTTCAAATGGACCATTAAAATTTACTTCTGGAACTTTAGTGACTTCACCACAATCAGGTACAATGGAGTACGACGGTGGTGGATTTTATTTAACTGATGGGGCTGGAAATCGCCGTATGATTGCGACTGGTTCAAGTTCTGGTTCGTTAGACAATGCTTCAATTATTAATTCGACTGGAAACATGAATTTAGTTCCGGTGGGATCAGTAATTGTATCTAGCACGACAGCTTCAACAAATTCACAAACGGGTGCATTGATTGTAAAAGGCGGCTTAGGTGTTGCCGGAAATATTTATTCTTCAGGTACGATGATAACTTCTTCAGATATTCAAGGGGCTTCAATCACCGCAACAAATGCAATGATTACTCCATATATTTATGGATCAACAGTATCTGGGGGATCATTAAGTCTTGAATCTACAACGCACGCAAATAAAGGTAATATTACTTTAAACACACTTGGCGGAAATGTTGGCATCGGAACAACATCGCCGCTTTATCCATTAGATATTTCGGGCACAAGCGCCATTCGAATCCCGGCTGGCACAACGGCGCAACGTCCGGTAAGTCATGCCGGCACGGTTCGCTTTAATTCAGATTTTAAAACTATAGAATACAGCGATGGTGCCAATTGGTCTTCAGTTGCAGCAGAAAAAGTTGTTAGCGGAAATCCAGTGGGTGACGTATTAACCGTGAACGATGGTTATCAAGTGCGTCACTATGATGGTAGTGTTGCAGGCGGAAGATATGTTGATCTTCCTGACGGAGCAACGCTACCTGCGGGTTGGTACGTGACGATTGCTAATACTTCAAGTTTAACAGGTCATGGAACACGCATTACAGTTCGTACATCAGGTGCAGATACATTTGGTACAGCCAGCGCAACAACTCTCGCGTTAGGGGGCATTGTTTATAATTCTACCTACAAATTTATTTGGCAAGGGCCCGCTAGAAAATGGACCAGCAGTTATATCTCAGGAAGCACATTCTGGCAGCGACCTGATATGGGACTGACGATATCGGCTGGATATGCTAGCACAGGCAGTGGTTATTCAACTTCTATTTACGGCTCATCAGGTGTTGAAGGCACTGGTGGAATGGTAGGTCTATATGCAGGCTCAGCAGGTACATCGACCACGGTGGCTCACAGTGGTGGTGAAGTGTATATTAATGCTGGGTACAGTCCTTATGGTCAAGGTGGCCATGTTAATATTAGTGCTGGTAGCGGCGGCTCTGTCAGCGCTACTGGTGGCAATATCGTATTAACACCGGGTTCTGGGCCTGCATCTGCGGGTCAGATTGTTTTAGCTGGTCGGGTAAGAAGTAGTAGCGGCCTATCGACGGGATATGATTCAGCAGCGCTTGGTGATAACACGAAAGCAGAAGCTATCAATGCATTTGCAATTGGTAGATACAATGTAGGAGGCGGAACTTCAGACAACTGGATTTCAACCGAACCACTTTTTGAAATCGGTAATGGAACTGGTGATGGATCTCGTGCAAACGCGATGACAGTTCTGAAAAACGGCAGCGTCGGTCTCGGCATAAGCACACCAACCGCGCGTTTACAAATTGCTGCAGGTACATCGCAAACAGCGCCGATTAAATTAACAGCGGGTACATTATTGTCAGCAGCACAATCTGGAACGATCGAGTACGACGGTACAGAATTATATTTTACAAATGGTACAAATACGCGCCGTACAATTGCATCGACCGGTGCGCCAGGTTATTACGACACGGTAAATACAGTTGCTAATGCAGCAGGTAATATTGCGTTATATCCAAATACTGGTGCAGGCAGTGTGATTGTATCTGCGACTACAGCTTCGACGAATTCTTCGACGGGCGCATTAATTGTTAAGGGCGGCTTAGGTGTAGCCGGAAACATTTTCTCGTCAGGAACAATTATTACTTCTTCAAATATACAAGGGGCTTCGATCACGGCAACAAATGGCATGATTACCCCGTATGTGTACGGATCAATTGCATCAGGCGGATCATTACGTTTAGATTCAACAACGCACGCGTCGAAGGGCAATATTTTATTAGCGCCTAACGGTGGTAATGTGGGGATTGGAATAGTGAATCCTATTGATAAATTGCAAATTTATGATGGCGACATCAGACTTGGCAGTTCAACAGATACTAATTCAACGCAAGGAATTTTAAAATTTGGCTCAGCGGCTTATCCCAATGGATATGCCGGAATTGCAGGTATCGCAAAGGGAAGTCCAGACCGGATGGAGCTGGCATTTTCGACGGCTTACGGCCCGGCCGTTGAAGCTATGAGAATTTCTGAATACGGTAGTGTCGGCATAGGCACAAGTAGTCCGTTATCAATTTTAACTGTAACTGGCTCTAGACAGTCAGCGACGATCAAAAACACAATCTCTACATTTGATAGTCAGGCCTTCAATCTTGATGTCGGCGCAGGAATCGGCATGGGTGGTAAAATCAATGTCTCTGGTACAATGGCTCATTTTGGTTTAGTTGGAGCACGTAAAGAAAATAATATTGCTGATAATATTGCAGGATATCTAGTTTTTGAAACGCGGCCTGCTGGCGGAAATTTATCAGAAAAAATGCGAATTAATTCGATTGGAAACTTAGGTTTAGGCACGACGACTCCAGGTGTATTATTAGATTTATATGCGGCGGCGAGTCCGACTTTACGTATTCGCAGTACTTCGAATGATCCGGCTAGTGGTCCGACAATTCGTTTAGTTGAAGACTTATCTGAAAATGGCGGTTTGATCCGCTATAACGCTCTTACTAATGGCTTAGATTTAGGCGTGTCAGAAAGTGGCGTGGATAACACCAGAATTTCAATTAATAGAACGACCGGAAATGTAGGTATTGGAACAACAAACCCGCTAGATGTGGTTCATATTCTAGGAACTAGCAGTACTGGTCTAAGAATTGATGGCGAGCTTTCGCAGAAGTTAAACATAATTGGAAATATCGAGGTGCATCCGGTATTAACATTACCTTCTGCGCGCATAATTGGCCCGATTAATCGAAGTATTGCCATGGAAATTAATGGCAACGGACCAACGGATCGCTTTTCTGTTGTGACTGATCTATCGAATGCGGGCAGTGCCAGTTCTGAGGCCTTTGTTGTTACTAATGCCGGTAAAGTCGGTATCGGAACAAGCGCACCAGTGGCCGCTCTTCAAACTCACTCAACAGCTGGAGGAGTCTTTACCGGATTGTACATTTCAAATGAACCTGCTGGTTCGGGGTTTGCGCCAACTCAAATTAGTTTTTCAAGAACGGCCATAGCATCCAAAGTAACAAGCAGCATAACTTCAGATATTACAACCTCTGGAACTTTTGCTAATGGTTATTTGGCGTTTTCAACTCGAACATCTGAGAGTGTTACAGAAAAAATGAGAATAGATAGTACAGGCAATGTTGGTATCGGAACCAGTGCGCCAGCGACTTATTTAGATATAGCCGGTAACGGCGGCGAAACTTTAATTCTAAGAGATAAGGATACTCTTTTTACTGATAATGCTTTTGCTTTATATATTCGCGGAAAAGATTCAGCGAATAATAATGTTTGGTATGTAGGTGAAGGTTCGTCTGGAGCAAAAAATGTGTCATTTCTGGCCTACCAAGCAGGGTATCCGTTAACTTTTGGAACGAGCTCGACAGAAAAAATGCGCATCGATGATGTCGGTAACGTAGGTATTGGTACGACTGCGCCAAACACTTTATTGCAAGTTGGTCCAACGGGTCCTGCTAGCATAGGTTATTCTACTTTTGCCGGAAGTTATTTATCAACTTCTGGGCAAGCGCAGTATGTGGGTAACTGGGCAAGCACTGGTTATTGGGGTATTGGCCCAGCGACAAATGCAATTGATCACACTATTCGTATTGGCAGAATTGATACGGCCTCAGCGACTTGGAGCGCAACACAAGTTACAAATCTATTGATCGGCGGTAACGTAGGTATTGGCCAAACAACCCCAATTAATGCTTTAGATATTTTGCGAACTACAGGTGATCTTGGCATGCGTTTGAAAGCCGATGCGGGCGATTCTGATGTGACCATCCAATTACAAAATGACGTGCAAACCTGGAAAATTGTTAACAAAGCTGGTTTTTCAGATGCATTTGTTGTCGAAGATACTACTGGTGGCAAAACTCCGTTCGCTATTAGAAAAGCGAATGGTTTTATTGGTATGGGTGGAGTGACTATTCCGGGTTATCAATTAGAAGTATCGGGTACCGTGCAAATCACTTCGGGTTCAGCTTTGCGAATTGGTGCTACAAATATTTGTACAAGCGCAGGCTGTGTGTCGTCTTCAGATTTACGTTTAAAAGAAAATATTCAACCTTTAGATTTTAGTTTAGAAAAACTTTTATCTTTAAAGGGCGTACAATACGATTGGAAAAATAAAGCTGTTTATGGTGATCAGCACCAAATCGGGTTTATCGCACAAGAATTAGAAAAAGTTTTTCCTGAAGTTGTATATACTGATAAAGAAACAGGTTTGAAAACTGTGTCATACGGTCAGTTGCTGGCTCCGGTGGTTGAGGCCATTAAAGTGTTATTTGGAAAAACCAAAGACAACACGCGCGCGATCGCTTCGCTTGAAGAAAAAGATTCGGCCAAAGACAAACAAATCAAAGCTCTTACACTTGAGAACGAGCGTAAAGATAAAGAATTACGCGAAATGAAAGAGCGTCTTGATCGTATTGAAAAAGCTTTAGCTCGGTAAGCGTTTTTTAGCAAAGGCATTTACAAGAGCTAAGACTATTATAGCTCCGACTACGGCGCCGATAAAGCCTGCTGTTTCGTTCGGTCCGTAGATTCCAAACGCTTGGCCTAAAATAGACCCTACAAAAGCGCCGACAATGCCTAATATGGTCGTCATTAGTAAGCCAGTCTTGTCATCGCCGGGTTTTAAAAAACGTGCTACAAGACCCACAACAAAGCCAATAATAACTGTGGCAATGATTCCTTGTTCATTCATATTGTTCTCCTTAAAATTTCTTACTAGCCAACGTGCAAATTATTGACCGGGGCAGATTGCGACATTTACCATGAACCATGGTTGATATTGAAGTTATTAGCATTCCAACGGCCCAAGAATTTTTAAATCTTTGTGGCGATATGCTTTATCAAAATGAAGCTGAATATAGTTTGATGCTAGGCTTGGCAGAACTTGGTCCAAAACAAGGACAATATTATATTATAAAAAATAGTTCGGCGATTTCAGGCGCTGCGTTTGTTACGAATGTTAATATTATTATTTCGAATTTATCTGATGAATCTGTTTTAGCTCTTGTTGATCAACTTTACTTTGATAAAATAAATTTTCCGGGTGTTGTTGGCCCTGTTTCGCCAACAGTCTTATTTGCTAAAACCTGGGCAGGAGTGACTGAAAAAAAATCTAAAATTGGAATGCAGCAAAAGATTTATCAACTGAACCGGGTAATAGCTGCAAAGCCGGTTGCTGGCTCGATTTTGGTGTGTAACATAAAACATCAGGATTTGATCACACAATGGGTTTATGAATTTAGTTTAGAGTCGCTACCGCTGCAAAATAATACTATCGAAGCCGCTCGCACATTTGCTGTGAATAAAATTGCAAAAGGTGAAGTTTATATTTGGTGTGATCAATCAGGAATTCCCGTAGCGATGAATTCTGTTGGTCGGCCGACTAGACAGGGAATCAGCATAAGTGCTGTTTATACACCCAAAAGCTTTCGTAAAAAAGGCTATGCTTCAGCTTTAGTCGCAGCTACAAGCCAGAGCATGTTAGATGGCGGAAAAAAATTCTGCGTATTGTACACTGATTTAGCGAATCCCACGTCGAATAAAATATATCAAAATATTGGCTACCAAGAAATAGCTACCTCTATACAGTATATGTTTGAATAGATTATTACGCTAGCCAGAGTAGCCAAACAGTGCTACTTAAAAAGCATGTCTATTAATAAGGGTCTAATTTCATTTTTATTTTCAGTAACTTTGGTGTGCTCAGCGCAAGCCGAAAACGCCGAACCTTCGACGCAAGAAAAAGTCACAGAAGCGGTGCAATCTGGCGTTGAACAAGTTCAAAAAGCTTTAAGTCATTCACGCTTAATCAGACAAAACTCAGATTATTTCACCACTTTAAATTTTGCCCCGATTGATTTGGTTTTACCCAGTAAGTTTGGCCTAACTGCAGGATTTGTCAGCGATGCAGATTTTACCTGGGAGCTTGAATATTTAAAAAGTAGCGTGTCAGTGCCATTTATTATCGAAGATCTTGGCGAAATGACAGACGAACGTCTTTCGGTTATTCGCCGTAACTATTTCGGAACTGAAACTTTTAATTTAAGTTACGGTTTAAGTTATTATAAATTTAAACTGCATATCGGGAATAAATATTTATCATCTGTTGTGGCCAACGCACCTGATGTAGATTTAATCCGTGTCGAATCGTTAGGATTTAACATCGGCATTGGTAACCGCTGGATTTTTTCAAACCGCTGGATGGTGGGCGTTGATTGGATCTCTTGGGCACAGCCGGTATTAACAACACGTAATAACAATAAGTTTGCAGACGTTGCTACTGATGAAGATGTTAAAGACACTTCTAAAACACTGGTTAAATTAGTCTCTTGGGTTCCGCGGATAACACTTTTAAAACTACAAGCAGGGTATAGTTTCTAATGAATTTTAATATCAATCACAATAATCAACATTTCTTGTTTCGTTTAGCTACTGATAAGGATGTTGCTCAAATCAGAGTATTAGTAAACGAAGCCTACAAAGAACTTGCCGACCAAGGCTTAAATTACACAGCTTCATACCAAGACGAAGAAGAAACTCGTAAACGCATGAATCAAGGAAGAGCATTTGTTTTAGTGAGCGGTTCTGAAATCGTAGGCAGTGTTTTATTTTTTGAAAAAAATTATTTCACCGAGAAAAAATCTGCTTATATCGGACAATTTGCGATAACTCCAAAACTAGCACGCCAAGGGCTTGGTTCGATTATCATGGATTTTTGTGAACAGCTGGCCAACGACGAAAAGTATGAATCTATTCAACTGGATACGGCAAAACCTGCCAAACATCTCGTTGATTGGTATCAAAGCCGCGGTTATAAAATTGTCGGTGAAAAACACTGGGATGGAAAAACCTACGACTCGTTCATCATGGAAAAAACCTTACGAGCCGCATTCGCTAAAAAGAAGTAGGGCAAAGTAAAGCAGCCTTCGGTCCTTTTTCAACACCCGGAACACAAAATACAGCTGTTCCGTCATTTAATGATTTAAACTCGACTGCATTTTCGCCTAATGATTTTTTGCTGGCTGCATTTAAAAAATCCACATATTGATTAGCTGTAGGCGCATCCCAATAGGTCGGGCTGATATGGCTATTTTTAGTCGGAATAATCTGCGACGCCGCCAGCATAAGGTGTCCGTTAGTGAAAGAATAATAATTTTTCACAAATAAACCAAAACGATTCCATAGCGGAAACTCACCCGAACTGTAGTTTTTGCCACCTAAGAATAATAAATTACCTAAGCTATAGGCTACAAAAGATTTCTGATTAAATTCAATCGGGCGCACATTGTGCGTATGGTGACCGATAACTAAATCAATGGCGTAACTTTTAATTAAGGCCATTTTAGCTTCGATATTGCGGTTTTCTGAACGTTGACGTTGTTTGCCGTCTTTAGTTAAAGCCGTATCATCATCAGGCTTTTCGCCATTTTTCGTGTACACCGATAATTCCATACCTTCATGAATAGAAACGATACGTAAATCAGCCGGAGTATTTTTTAAATTTTCTAAAATGATTTTTAAATCTGCATACTCTGGGCAAGGAACCATGGCTCTTTCGGCTTTGCCATTTTTACACATGCGCACAGATAACATTCCGTTCGTATCTTGAGCAGGAGCCCATGAGGTCTCCCAGTGAGGGCGGTCATCGCCTTTCATGCCAATAGCCACAAAAGCAATACGAAGACCGTTCACTTCCATGATTTGCGGAAGCGTCGTTTCTTGTAGATTGCCAAGGCCTGATAGGTAAACTTGTTTGCCGGCTCGGGATTGAATGTCTTTAAGATGAGCTACAGTTTCGTCAATACCAGCTTGGTCATAATCATAGGCGTGATTATTTGCTGAAGAGATCATATTAAAACCAACTTGATTCACTAAATACTCAACACCTTTGGGATGACTTTTTTGTGGATATTTTTTGCCCTCGATAATTGGCAGTTGCACGTTTGTTTTCTCAGAAACAACGCTTTCTAAATTCATAAAATTTAAATCATTGCCTGCCGTCATTTTTTTAAGACCGACAGTCATTTGCTCCCAAGTCTGAAATGAACTAAACGTGCTGCCGGTGGCATTTAGTTTATCAGAACCAGGGCGTGAAAGACTTACGTCTCCGCCCATACCAATCACGATTTCTTGCGTTACTGATTGTGGTTTGCGCTCAGTTAAATAAGTTTCTGGATTTTGCAGGTTTTCGTAAGTTAAAACACCTTTTTTATATTTTGCATATTCTAGCACTGATAAACGACGGCCGATGTCCTGTGAAATTTTATATATTTCAGATGCGGCTTCAACGCCGACGTATCTCCAGTGCCAAGGTTCAAAATTGTATTGTGTGATCGGGTTGGTTTCAACTTTCAAATCTTTTGAATAGCGCGGATAACTCATGGCGATTCCATAGTTATGGGCATTGTTTAAAAGCCATTCATACTCTTTACATTTATTCTGTGGGCAGCGCTCTTTAATATCTGGGTAAGATAGAGTAGGGCCAAGGCTTGGGTAAACTAAATCAAACGTCGCACCTAATTGGTGTTCGCTACGGCCAGGAACAGCACTGACACTTTGAACATAAGCCGTTAGCTCTTCTTCAGTTTTGAATTTATCTTTAAATTTAGGAAATTTACTGGCGTAAGTTGAACACTGAGAATCAAAACTTCTATAACCTGAATAAATTTTAATAGTCACATCAGAAGCTTTAGCGGCAGTCGTCATTGCGATAAAAGCCTGAAGCACTTCTGCGCGCAATTTTTCGTTAGAGCCTGACTTGTTCCAAGTAAGATCTTTAGGTACTGAAACTAAATCAGTCGGGGCGTAAGAGCGTTTTAATTTATGAGCTTCTTCTTTGCTGATTAAAGCTAAATAATCAGAACCATCTTGTTTGCCGTCATCAATACAATATTTAGAGGCGGCGAAGGCATTTAGACTTGTTGATATAAATAACGTTGTTAGTAAAAGTTTTTTCATGTTATTTAACCTTTTCTAATAAGTAAGCTCTGCGCTCGTCGATTTGTTTTTTACGTTTTAAAAATAAATTTTGAATTTCTGCTTTTGTGTAGGGAGCATTTTTACGGCTAACATCCTGAGACCCCATTTGCAGAATTTCAGGGTTGGTTAAGTACTCAGAAATTTCGCTATGTAACTGAGTTAACAATTTATCAGTCGTGCTTTGATTTAAGCGGTTAACTAACAGATCAAACATTGTAAATTTAAATTGCGAATACATATAGACATTGCTCGGAGAAAAAGCGCGGTCTAAACGATCTTCGTAGCTATATAAGATAGAATCTTTATTTTCTGGTTTGGCTGCTTCGGTTGCATTGGTTGTTACCCCATGCATTGGTTTAAATAAGTCATCAAAATCCCAAGGCACTGCGCGAAAATAGATTTTACCTTGTTTGTACATATCGCCATCAACATAGAAAAAAATCTCATCCGGAAAATCACCGTTTGTGTAAAGTGAATTCATCGCCATCCAGCGCATGTAAGCTTCGATATCCATTTTTTGTTTCAGGCTATTAAAAAGAGTGGCATCCTTTTTTGTAGCTACATCCGTATAAATTGAATCAGCAACAGCTTTAATTTCAGTCACTTGCTCTGGTGTTAGCTTTTTAGAAATATCAGCATCGTCATGAAATAAACGCGATTTGTAGCCACGGCGTACGACATAAGGGCTGTTCGCTGTTATTGCTGCTTTTGGTTTTTCAACAACAGCATATAGACCGTTGGTTTTGCCGTTAATTTTTACTTCAACATATTCAGTAGGTAATGGAGTTCCAATATTTAACAATTCGGCAGTCATAATCCCTAAGCGAGATGAAATATAGCCTGGATCTGCTGACATACTTAATAAGTTGATTTTTTTGGCTTCAATGCGGCCCAGTTGAATTTTTTGCGTTAGTTTTAATCCGAAGTTTTTACGACGGTAGCCAAGCGAACCTTGGCCACGTGTTTCCATTTCTTCGGCAAGAATCGGAACTTCTGTGTTTAATTTAAACTGAGCTTGAGCAAAAATGTATTTTTCTGCATGGCCTTTATAAAGAGCCAGATCATTTGAATTTACAGAAAGTTCAATAACGTTGTAAGCAAAGGCTGACGACACAAAAGTAATCTGCGCTAAAGCGATTAAAATGCCTTTTTTAAAACCCTGTGTCATTGTGTTACTCCTCAAGAAAAGTTCCTCAAGGATTACAAGTGCATAGGCTGTTCCGTTTAATGCGCATTCAGCTTACGAATAGCTATGTCAAATTAGGACAGAGCTGTTAAAGGTCATCATAGCTGTTAGCTTTTTGACAGCTGTCTCATTTTGAGATTATGCTAAAACCCTGTTTAAAAAGTGGAGTTTTTATGTCTTTAGTTGTTTCAAAATTCGGTGGCACTTCGATGGGTAATGCAGAATGCATGTTGCGTTCAGCAGACGTTTCGGTGCAGCAGAACTCTTATCTTATCTGTGTGTCTGCAACTTCAGGTTCAACCAATCAACTCATCGCTTTAGGCCAGACTGCAGAAAAAGGCCAATCAGACCAAGTGCAAAAGTTGGCTTCAGAGCTTATCGCCAAACACCAATACATCGCTAAAGACTTAGGTTTACCGCAAGATCACGCCCCACTTTCAGTGTTATTTGAAGAAATATTATCTATCGCTAAAGGTATGCAATTATTAAAAGACTGTTCGCCGCGCGCTTTAGATATTTTATTAAGCCTAGGTGAACGTACGTCGTCAGCATTGTTTGCGCAGGCGATGAAAACAGCCTTAGCTAAAGCCGGCGTAAAAAAAGAAGTTATTTTATTTGATGCCCGTGAAGTGATAGCGACAGATGACCAATTCGGTAAAGCACGCCCGCAAATTGCAAAAATTTATGAATTAGCCCAAAAAGAAATTCTTAATAAATACCCGCAAGAAAAATACGTGATCGTAACTCAAGGTTATATTGGTAAAAGTTTATCAGGGCATTCAACAACACTAGGTCGCGGTGGCAGTGATTATTCAGCAGCGTTATTCGCTGAAGGCTTAGATGCAACGACTTTAGAAATTTGGACAGATGTGACGGGGATTGCAACGACTGATCCCCGCATCTGTAAAGAAGCTAAATTTATTGATGAAATCTCATTTAAAGAAGCTTCAGAGATGGCGATCTTTGGCGCCAAAGTTTTACATCCGGCGACTGTAGAGCCGGCAATGCGAAAAAATATTCCAGTATTCGTAGGTTCAAGTTTTGATCCGCAGAAAAAAGGCACTTGGGTTCGTAAAGAAGTAAAACAAGCTCCTTTGATGCGTGCACTTGCTTTAAGAAAAAATCAAAGTTTAGTCACCTTATCAACGCCAGAGATGCTACAAACGCATGGTTTCCTGTTTAAAATTTTTAAAGTCTTCAACGATCATTCAGTTTCGATTGATGCGATCACAACCTCTGAGATTTCAGTTTCGGTGACGATTGATGGTGAGATCCTTGCTGATTCAAAACTGGTGCAGGATTTAAGACAATTTGCCGAAGTGCAGATCGAATGTGGTTATAGTTTAGTATCCCTGATCGGGAATAACATTAATCACACGGCAGGCCTTGCGAAAAAAATCTTCACAGCTATTGAAGATATCAACGTCAGAATGATTTGCTTAGGAGCCAGTAAACACAACTTTTGTTTCTTGGTTGATGGCACTCAGGGTGATAAAGCGATTCAGAAATTACATAACGAATTCATTCAGTAACTTTACTTTAAACAGTGATGCGATCGCTTATTTGACCGCGTTGCTCAGTCCAGCCGCAGAATATTGAATCAACCTTTGTTTGAAAAAACGCTTTGTGTTAAAAATAATTAAGCCTAATTTTTAAGCCAACCCATAAGTTTTGTTTATGCCAGATAACACTTCTCATTATCTTTTGTGATGAAACCTAATTATTTTGCATTAGGTGCCAACTTGGAACCCATTTGCAATTTCAGATCATTTCACTTTTTTATTATTACGTAACTCAGCGATTCTTTTGTTAAAAATTATTTTTGCCACTAGTTCCAAATTGGGTTTCACTTATTAGCAATCAGGATCTAAGTCCAGTAAACAAACATTATCCACCACGGAAAGAGGGATTATGAAAATCATCATGAAATCAGTTGTCGCATTAGTAGCCACAGTTGCAATGTGCAATGTTGCTTCAGCGAAGGATCGCTATCTTGTTATCTACAAAAGCCAACAAGGTTACGCAGCAATGAATCAATATATGTTAACAGAAGGTGTATCTTCATTAAAAGTTGAAGACTCTTTAGTTCACATCAGCGGTCAAGTTTTAGAAACTTCAAACGTTAACGCGATTAACGCTTTAAGAAATCACCCTGAAGTAGAAGTTATCGAAGCTGAAACTTTCAGACCATCTCCTAAGCCAATTCATGGTTTTAAATTAGTTAAAGCTGCTAAAACTTGGAACCAAGATTTAGAAGTTTCTGACAACTCTGATATCGATGCACAAGTTCCTCATTTAAATGAAGGTGTTTCTACTCCATGGGGTATCATGGCTGTTAATGCTGGTAACGCATGGGCAACTGCAAGCGCAGGTTCAAACGCACGCGTATTAGTATTAGATACTGGTATTGACCCAAATCACCCAGCATTAAAAAAGAACTTTGAAAAAGGCCGTAACTTTTTTCAATCATTTGATGGACCAAATCCAGAAGACTTCATCGATAAAGAAGGTCACGGTACTCACTGTGCCGGAACAATCGCTGCTTCTTACAATGAAGCTACAGGCTTCACTGGTGTTGCTCCGCTTGCTAAAATCTTAATGGGCCGCGTGTGCGGTGAATTAGGTTGTTCTAATATCGCAGTTGCTCAAGGTATCAACTGGGGTGTTGAGCAAAAAGTTGATGTGATCTCTATGTCATTAGGTGGCCCATCGACTTCTTCAGCTGAACGTAAAGCTGTTCAAAATGCAGAAGCAGCGGGTGTTACAGTAGTTGCCGCTTCTGGTAACGGTGGAAACGCAGCTGTTTCTTTTCCAGCAGCTCTACCAACAGTAGTTGCAGTTGGTGCGGTTGATTCTTCAATCAAAAAAACTAGCTTCTCTCAATGGGGTCCAGAATTAGACATCGTTGCTCCAGGTGCTGCGGTAGTTTCTACTGTACCACAAGGAACTGGCCGTGATTCAGTCACTGAAATCACTGTTGATGGCACAGCTACTTTAGTTAAATCTGCAGCGTTTTCTGGAACAAAATTATTTCCAACGGCTAAGTTAGGTGAGTTAGTTCCTGCAGGTCTTGGTAAAGTAGAAGATTTCGCAAAAGTAAACGTTGCTGGTAAATTCGCATTAATCAGCCGCGGTGAAATCGCTTTCGCTGAAAAAGTTAAAAATGCATTAGCTGCTAAAGCTATCGGTGTAGTTGTTTACAACAACACGACTGGTTTAATGCAAGGTGCTTTATCTGAAGATGGTACTGAATTAGATGTAGCTGTAGTTATGATCGAACAAACTGTTGGTCAAAAACTTGTTGAACAAATCACTGCTGGCCAAAAAGCATCGGCGGCGATTTCAACTTCGGCTTCTGACTATGCCATGTTTGACGGAACATCAATGGCAACTCCACATGTTGCTGGTGTTGTAGCTCTTATCAAATCGGCTAACAAAAAATTAACTCCTGTCCAAGTTAGAACAATCTTGGGAGCGACTGCTTTAGCATTAGCACCTAACGATGCTAACCAATACGGTAAAGGTTTAGTACAAGCTGATAAAGCTGTGAAAATGGCTGTTGGTCAGTAATACACTACCCAAATTTAGGGTAGTTCATGGATGAATAACTCTTTCTAGATATAAAACTTAAAAACCCAAGGTGTTAAAGCCTTGGGTTTTTTTATTTTTTGATTTTATTATTTATTTATACTGTGCTGGAAATGACGAGCGAAGTATAAGTTCTACCTGGCCATCAGTGGTCATTACATTACCTTGATCATTCATAGAACAGGGCACTTCCCAAGTTCCTTCTTCGTCATTAGGGTCGTCGTAAATCAATTTACCTGATGCTGAAACTCCTAAAAGATTATATTCCAAAGCGTATTCACTATTTTCATAATTCATCTTACCAGTCACTTTTCCATGAGTGTAACTTACAGATACAACCGACACTGCGCCGTCATCACCCACATATTTCCATGTGGTATTCATAGCTTCACCTTTAGGAGAGTTGCCGACGTTTTCAGTCGTGCATTTTTTTGCGTGAGCCAAAGTTGAAAGTAATAAGATCGACACTAATGTAATGATTTGTTTTTTCATACAGCTTTGAATTGCAGCCGGCGTACCAACTGCAATTCGGCTCAGAACCAATAAATAACAACCTAGCTGTCCAAGAAAATTCGAGTGACGAAAATTGAATTACAGCCGTCTCACTTCGAGAATTAGGAATTAGGTAGGCCGTTACTTTTTGGGATGCAGTGCTCCCCAAAAAGTAACGGCCTACCTTTTAAAGCATGATTGATAAAGTGAACGATAGATCTGTGGAATCGATTTTATCGAAGTAAGTATCAACTTCTTTTCCTGAAGTGTATCCAGCGCCTTCGATTTCTTTGAATTGATTGATGTTGTATTGAACGCCAAGGCCTACGTATCGAAACGGAAAAAACATCACGCCGGCCGTGTAGGTGTGGCCTGATAAGGTAAACCCTGGAAGGCTGCCTTCATCTTCAAATTTTAATTTGTTAAGCGGCGAGTAGCCCAAATAAATTTTCATCGCGTTCATTGCGCTGACGCCAACTTGAAAACCTGCAATTGTGTGAGTGAATTTCGGTTTGTCTGTTTCGTTTCCTTCGATTTTGGCTTTGCCAGACATTTGCTCGCCCGCTAAGAGTAGGCTTACTCCAGCAGCTGATGTTACGCCGATTTTTAGACTGGCTACGGGGCCCGTCATTGAATACTTTGTTAAATCTTGTGATAGGTCAGTCAGTTTTAAAGATTCTTCTTTATAACCGATTCCTGGTTCGATAATGAATGCGCCTGCGGCTTTTGCTTTTGATGTAATTCCTGATGTCGTCACTAGCAAAACTAAAGATAAGATCGCCTTTTTGTTCATAGGATATTGTTCCTTGTTTTGGTTGTGGTTTTAATTCATTTTAAGCCATTTTTTCGAATGAAATGAGCAATAAATTGCGTCTTTCACATATCTTAGACTATAGTCGAAAGCCTATGTCATACGTCGCTGAAAAATTGAACTATCAAAACAAAACTGAATTTTATCAAAAATTGAACGAAGAATTGAAGCACAATTTGGATAAACATTGGTTCACAAATCTATCGCAATTTTCAGCGCTAGTGTTTGATCAATTGCCTGATGTAAATTGGGTGGGTTTTTACCTAAATGTCTCTAACGAGCTGATTCTAGGCCCTTTTCAGGGAAAACCCGCTTGCATGAAAATCAATTTCGGCCGCGGTGTATGTGGCACTTCAGCGCAAAAACGCGAAGCGATTTTAGTTGATGATGTAGAGGCCTTTCCAGGACACATTGCTTGTGATTCAGCTTCGCGTTCTGAAATTGTGGTTCCGTTAATACAAAATGATGTGGTCTTAGGCGTGCTGGATGTGGATTCGCCGTCACTTAAGCGCTTCACGCAAGACGACGTAACTGGACTAAAGTTGCTGGTCAGTACGCTGCTAAATACGACGACAATTAGACTCTAGTCTAGAGCATAATAGGCGTGCTTTTACCGATAAGAAAGCATGTCAACAGCATTAAAAACACAAGTTAAAAAAAGCGATTACTTATCTGAATTACGTTCGATGTATCATTCACTTGATACTGAAGAAAGATTCAAATCGATTCATCAATTAGCGCAAGAAAAAAATTCTGATTCCACGCGCGAATTGATTCATATTTTTAATGAATGCGGCTGGCGCGAAACCAAGTTTCAAATTTTAAAATCCATCGTCGCAAATCCTGATCTGCGCTGTTTAGAGTTCTTATGTGCGCAAGCGCAACAGACTGAAGACATTCCGTTAGCCGAAGCAGCACTTCAAGCCCTAGGCGATACAAAAAGTATCTGGGCTGCAAGATTTTTATCTGAGTTTTATAAATTTGCCCCTGAGACATTAAAACCAGCCTGTGCACTGGCTTTAGGTAAATTATCAGACCGAAGACTTTTGCCAGAATTTTTACATGATTTAGATAAAGCCTTTAAATTGCAGCAAACATTGTTAGTAAAACATTTAGTGCTAGCATTAGGTGAATTAAAAGCTCAGGCGGCAATTCCTATGCTTGTAACTATTGCTAAGAATAAAAATTTTCGTGATGTGGCATTAAGTGCAGTAGTTAGTCTTGGAAAAATTGCTAAAGATACGAAAGTATTTAACGAGTTAGAACAATATTTTAAAAATGATTCTTTTGAATATCAGATTTTTCAGGCAGCAAAAAGCCAATGCCAATTTAGATCTGACTGGAAATTAGAAGATTATTTAAATAAAATCATTACCCAAGGCTCATTTCACCCTGCTTTGTTATTAGAGTTTAATTCGTTTCCGGTAGCTGATGTCAAAGCAGCTCTTGATATGTTGGCAGAAGATGAATTAAGCCCAACGTTATTTCAGATCTTAGCTAAGATTGAGTTTCCAGAAGTTGTTGGTTGGTACAAAGAATACAGTCACTTGGTGAATGAAAAGAACCAAGAAGAATTTTTATTAAGCTTAAGTTCGCATTCAAAAACAGACTTATTGCAAGTTTTAGAAAAGTATTCAGATATTAAAAATAAATACTTTATCAAAGCGCATTTATTAAATTCGGCTAACCCTGAGCCAGAGCTTAAAAAATTCATTTTGTCTGACGATTTTAAAAATGTTTCAGAAACAGAACAGATTCAAATTTTAAATGATTTTTATTATTACTTATTAGCTTATAAGCCGAATGAAAAATTATATAACCAATGTTTAAAAACTTTAGAAGGCTTTGCGATTGATGGCAAAAGCTTAAAGCCAAAAGCTTTAGGCCGTATGATTCGTCTGTTTGGTCAATTAGGGTATTCAAGTCCTAAATTAAACCAATTTGTTTTCACTAAACACACTGATCAGCGTAAAAGCTGCTTAGTGTATTTCGAAGCCCAGGCGCAAAGCTATTTTTGGGCTGAAGCCGTACAGTCTCCGGTATTTACCAAAAATCCTGATTTTGAAGAAGATGACATCAATGCTGTTTTGAAAATTTTAATCAATGGTAAAGAAAATCCATTCGCTGAAAGTAAATGGACTGACTTTTTGAAAACTGCTGCTGCTGATAAATCTGAAAGCACACAAATCTGGTTTTTAAAACTGATCGCTCAGTTTAAGCCTGTGGCGTACAAAGAGCATTTATTAAAATTAGCTAAAAGCCAAAACTATATTGTGCAGTTTCATGTGATCATCGCTTTGAAAAGCTTTGGCGATGAAACGTTATCTGATCAAATCGCGGTATTTTTAAGTTCGAAATCAAAATCAATTTCTGGCCGCGCCCTAGATGCGATGTTAAGTTTACCGGGTAATCGCGCTAAGCGCTTAGTATTTGAGTATTTTAGTGAACATTACACAACACCTGGTGTGGTTGAAAAAATCGTTAGATCATTTAAACCACCAGAAAATGACACAGATTATTTTGCGGTTCAGTCAGCAAAGATCGTGGCTCACTTAGAGCAAAGTGAACCAGACTTTCAATCCTTGCCAATGCTGCGTGAATTTAAAGATCAATTGGCGGTTCATCAAAAAAGTTTTTCGAAGCTAAAATCAACACCAACTGATGCAGATATCTTAGCGATTGATTATGAAATCGAAAAAATGATTCCGTCTTATAAGCACTTTGATGAGGCTTCTAAAGCGGCATTACGTTCGGCTGAAGTCGTCTTTAAACATCCAGAGCTATTTGATGCCTTCGTGGATAAATCAAGTGTAGTGATGGGCTATAGTAAAGCGATTGATATCGTTTTAGAAAAACAATTAGGCCGTAAGATTTTATTTCCAAAATTAGAAGCAAAATTAAATGAATTTCAAAATGTGGTGCATTCATTAACCTTAAACGAAGATTATCCGCAGGGCGAAAAAGTTTTAAAACTTTTACAGCTTGAAAAACATTTCAGTGTGCAATCATTACCAGTGCATAAAATGGGATTAGTTTCTCAGGGCATCATGAATTCTAAAATCATCAATGAACACTTTAAAATCTTAGACGGCTTACGTGCGTGGGCTGTTATGCTTTTAGTGTTTGCCAGAAAGTCTTCGGCTTTAACTAAGCCATTGATCTCGGTGGTTGATGATGAGCAAAGCTGTATCTTACTAGCGAAAAAACTAATGTGGCTTCAGGATGTTAGAAATCCGATTGCTCACAGACAAACTGTGGTTGAACACAAAGATGTGGAACAGATCCGTGAAGAAGTGTTCCAGATTCTTAAGTTAATGAATAAATTATTATTTTACTAATCAGCTAAAATGTAAGGGCGAAGAGTTTCAGCGCTGCCATCAAATGAAACATTCGTCGTTACGCCTAAGATCTCCATAACAAACGGGTAGATATCAGTATTGCTAAACTCAGGGATACTTGCTCGGCGTTTAGTGATATGGCTTCCGGCTGCGATAAACAGGGCGTGCATTGATTTGTTAGTTGTTGGCCAGCCATGTGAACCACCGCCTACGCGATATGGTTTTTCTGGATTAAAATTACGGTCAGTCATGTAATGACCCGCTTCAGAGACGACGAAGATATCACCTACGCGGTCAGTGTTTGTTAAGTGGTATTCGGTCGGAATATCGGCGCGAAGGTACACTTTGTAGTTATTTTCTTTAGCTTTTAAATCCTGGTAAGTTTTAGCAATGCGGGCTTCGTCGTCATGGTAAAGCATAACGGCAGCACCTTTATCGCTCCATTTAAAGCCTGATAAGTTAGCCTTGTCGCCTAAGAAAATAATTTTATCTTGATAGTTCGTTTGCATACCGTGATCTGAAACAAGCACTAGGTTGATCGGTAAATCAGAGGCGCGAATAAAATCCCATAAGCGCCCAATTTCGCGATCGACTTCTAAGACGGCGTCTTTAACTTCTTTTGAATCTGGGCCATTGGCATGCCCGGCAGAATCGACAATTGAAAAGTATGAATTGATGTAATGCGGGCGTTTTTCAGCAGGTAATTTTAACCATTCCATCACCACATCAACTCGTTGAGCTGATGTCACTTTACTGCTGTAAGGTGCATAGCAAGTCGGATCTTGGCCGTTCACATGAACTTCGTTAGCCACCCATTGGTTCGTGTGTGCGATCATTCCGCTTTTTTCTACGACATTCCAGATCGGTTCACCTTGATACCAAGTTGCATCTGAAGATGTGTCGCCGAAAGCATTGTAAGTTTCTTTTCTTTTTTCGTCGTAAAAGTAATTACTTAAAATACCGTGGTTAGTTGGTAGGCGACCAGTCACTAAAGTGTAATGGTTCGGAAAGGTGTGAGTAGGGTAACTTGGAAGCATACCCCGAGAATAAATACCTTCTTTGGCGATTTTTTTCAAATTCGGAGGATTGATTTTTTGCATGTAATCAGCGCGAAAGCCATCAATTGAAATCATGATCACGATCGGGCGGTCTAACATGGTTAAAGAATTTTTGTTATCAGCACAAGTTAAGTTAAGTGAAGCTTCGCGAAGTCGAACGGCTTCTTCAGGTTTTGGAGTTTCGCTCTTATTGCAGGCGATTAAAGAAACTGTTAAAGTGAAAATTAATGAAACGGCACTCGTCGCGCGTGTGAATGTTTTCATAATCTAACTCCCCTCAAAGCTAAAATATTAACCAAATCTAGGCTCATCTAAACCTAGATCTTGGTCTGCATCAAGAGTAATGGGATGCGTTAAATTATTGTGTTAACGTTAGTAACTAGTACGGTTGTCTTTGTTCAGAATTTCCTAAATCCATTGCCATAGTTAGCGCAATTTTAGAAAAAAGTTTAGCATGCTCAAAACTCATCACCGGGCTAATAACATCCTGTGGAGTATGGATACTTTTGAAAGAAGAGTCGAATTTAGACTCTGTCGGAAACAAAGTCGGGAAGCCTTGGCGGTGCCATGAAGCATGGTCACTGCAGCCATAACCACATTGGTCTTCTTGAACAGTTGCGTGAAAGTAAGTGTTATTCGCAGCCACTAAATAGTCACGTAACCAACGACTGGTGAAATCAGTCATGCTGGCAATTTTTAAAACTCCGTCGCCAGGAAACATCGTCATATCTAATTGAAGAACAGCGATGATATCTTTTTGCTGAGCTTTGGCTTCTTTTGCGATTTCAGCAGAACCAAGTAAGCCAGACTCTTCGCCGGCGTACCAGTAAAATTCGATCGTTCTTTCAGGTTGCGGTTGTAAAGTTAAAACACGTAAGGCTTCAACTAAAGCTGAAGAACCAGAAGCATTATCATCAGCACCCGGAGCTTTTGAGCCCATACCCATAAATCCAGAAATTGAATCTAAGTGACCACCTAGAACAATAATCTCTGACGGGCGAGTAGAGCCTTGGATAGTCAGCTTAATTGATTTTTGTGGCGTTGATTTGTGACTAACCGTTTCGATATTGATTGGGTAGTTAGCTTGTTTTGCGATCTCGGCTAAGCGATCCATAAATGGATTGATGTGGTTATTCGGGTTTGAACCTTTATTATAACGTGTCGGAAAAGCAGATAAGAATTCAACCGTATTGCGAATTTTATCACCGCTTAACTGTTCTAAAGCTTCAGAGATTTCGGTGCGTGCTTGTAAGTCTTCAACTTGAGAGAACGATAAAACTTGGTTTCTTTTGTGATATGTATTTAAAGCTTCAAGCTGTTCGCGCACCGAAGCTAGATCGCGAGGTATTTCATCTAAGGCTTCGAAGTTTCCGCAACGGCCGTTAGCATGAGCTAGTTCTGAAAGTTTACCTTCAGACGCTGAATTCAACACCGCGTAACCAACTCCAGTTTCTTCATCTTTATAAAGCACCGGAATGTTAGCAGCTTGTAATAGCTTAAGATCCGCTAATACAGGCTTAAATACAAGAGGGTCGCCGTGTTGGCCGTGGGCATTTAAGATCGGAGTTGAGTTGAAAATTGTAAGAGTGATAAGTGATGTGGCAATTAGGCGAGTGGTATTTTGCATAGATAAATATTAGCTGCGATAATTTCACGAAGCAGCATTTTCACTCTTGAATCTTGCAATTCTAGACTAAAGATAGTGAGCGTAAAAACATGGCACGGTGATTGTAATACCTTATGTGAGCGCCTTTCAAAGGGCGTTTATTTGGAGGACGTATGACGAAGTTTCTGACAGTGATGACTATTTTTGGTCTTTTCGCGTTTAAAAGCTATGGGTTGAATATAGATGATTTAAAAAATCTAGCTGAAGCGATTGCTCAATTCAAACAATCGGTGCAAACGATGGAAGCCGTGTATGACAAGGGTGTGATTAAAGCTGATCTGGTAGCGCTTAAAAAAATCAACTCAAATACCGCTGCAGTTTTAAAGTATTGCCAAGTGATCGAAACGAAATTTCAGGCAAAAGCTCCAGAAGTTTTGGCGCGTAAACAAGAAGCTAGAAACCGTGCTATTGAAAAATCTGAAAGTTTATTAGATGCTTCAGATGCAGATCTGCGCGCAGCCCAAGTTGATTTCGTTCGTAGTTTAGAGACAGCTAAATACTGCTTGGGCTTAACAAGTCAAATGGCAGCATCGATTCGCGCCTCGATATCTCAATAACTTCAGCTGTTTGTAGCTTAAAGTTGAATTGATTTTACGACTTTAAATTTACTATCGTACTTACGCACTTCGGGTGTTTGTAGTTCTACAGACACCTTTATAGTTTTTGCGGCTGCAAAAGCAGCGCGTGAAACTTCAAACTGATTAAATAAAGCAGAAATTTCAGAACCGTCGGCATTGAACCAGCGCACGCTTAAGCCAGACAGATTAGGAGTTTCTACTTTAACTGTACTTGAAGTTTTAACAACCGCATCAATAAGTGAAACGCGATTTAGAAACTTGTGCCACATGTTTTCTTGGTCAACGGCGCAGAAATGTTTAAGAGTCATATTGCGCATCAAACAGCCGTCGTGTGTTGGGCGGTACGTTTTACCACTAAAATCACCATAAGTTGCAAACGCCGCCGTTACATTTTTTTCAAAGTTAAAACCTTGCGGATAAGAGTAAATGTAAGCGGTCGCTAACATATTGTCGCCATCAGCAATATTTTCTTTAATTTCTAAAGTATTATTACCTACTTGTGTTTGAAGGTTATCAAGCACGAAGAAGTTTCTATCGTTATGATAAGGCCCACCTAAGTTAAGTTTTTGGCCGTTCACATAAACATAGACATCATCAGGGCTAGACCAACCAACCACACTTAATTCTAAACCTAGGGTTTCGCCAGCTTGGGTTTTAAAAGTCGTTTTGTAAGGCTTGTTTTTTAAATTTTGCCAAACGTAGTTACCGCTTAAAAGTTTAGCGTCGTAAGAATTTTTATCATCGCGCCATTGAGACCATTGCGAAGCTTTAGCATCAGATGAAGAATTGGCTCCAGAATAGACAGACCCACCATCATACTCTTCGCCAACTTCGCCAAAGTTGTGACCAAGTTCGTGATTTAATACAACCATCCCACTTCTGATTGAGCTTGTTGAGATCGCATAACGACCACCAAGACCCCCATAATATTCATCGTTGGCAATCACGATCGGGTAATCGGTGCGATCAACCATATCAAGTGCGTTTTCTAAAGCGCGCTCGTCGCCTGGATAAATTGCGCGTTTTGAACCTTTGGGCATACGGTATAAGCCGAAAGCTGTATCTTTTGATTCGCCATCGCCAATACCTGAAGCATTTGATGGAACAAAAACTGCGTGAACTTGAAATAAAGACAAGTAGCTTGCAAACGTTGAAGTGCCAAAAAGATTTTTAGTCGTTCTTTCAGCATCAGCGAAAAACTTCTCTTTATCTTTTAAAGTGTAGCCATCGCCTAAAATAGTTAAGTGAATGCGATTGGCGGCCGGGCCTTCTGTAACTAGTTCGCGGACTTCAGCGTTGGCAATGTTTACTTTAACTTTTCTTTGTAAAGCTTTGTAAAATGCCAATTCAGATTCAGTCAGTGAATTTTTAATTTCCTCTATATATATAGTGTTGGTATCACTACCTGGCCCTTCAACAATATAATAAGGAAGTTTTCTTAAGACTTTTTCTGGTTGATCTGAAACTTCTGAAACATTTAAAATTTCTGAGGAACGATTTTTTGAAGAAACTTTTTTCTGTACACGAAAACTTTCGGCAGAACTAAGTGATGAAATTAAAAGCGCAGTTGTGAAAATAAAAGTGATCGAAGAGTTTTTCATGGTCTTATCAGATCAAGCTTTTTATCGGTGGTCATGTTTTTTGCGTTAGATTTGCAAATAGCGCACATGCGGCATTCGGGCATTTTACCCGAACGGGTAATTTTGATCGGCGTTTTTGCCACGAAAAATTTGCAAATGACAATTTTTCATCGTGCCAGTGCGTTTTTATGTATGGCACTTATGTTGCTCAAACACTCTTAAAACAAAACATCCTAATGGAGGGATTTTATGAATAAGAGTTATGCGCGTTACTTAAAACTAGTTTCTTTATCATCACTTTGCGTAGCATTCGTTGCTTGTAGTGGTAGCGGTTCAGGTGGATCTTCTCCTGCAGCAGCACCCGTAGAAGCAGCATCATCAGAAATGGTGGCTTCAGGAAATACTCTGCGTATTTCTAAAGTGGCTGATTATCACTTAGCTGCGGGCGGCGAATTAGCCGGAACTCCAGCTGCTAAATTAGCAGAAATTTTAGCGAAACACCCAGCATTAGCTGAGCGTGCGAATCTATTAGGAACGGTAAATAGAGTTGTTGAAACTGATAAAGGCACTTGGGATCTATATGCCGGTGAACAAATCGTAATGACACTTTCTTCTGCTGACCGTAAAGCATTAAATATCGTAAGAACACGTTCTGCGTTTACTGCTGATGGTATCACTTTATTATCTTCAAATGTAGAAGTTAAACGTTCTGAAGCAATTCGCTTCGCAATGTCTGATTGTTCTGCAAATGCTGTAGAGCCTGGACAAGGTCAAGACCAAGATAAAGACCAAGATAAAGACCAAGATAAAGATCAAGATAAAGATCAAGACAAAGACCAAGATAAAGATCAAGATAAAGACCAAGATAAAGATCAAGATAAAGACCAAGATAAAGATCAAGACAAAGATCAAGACAAAGATCAAGATAAAGACCAAGATAAAGATCAAGATAAAGACCAAGATAAAGACCAAATGGCCCAAAATTGTGTCTCTGTTGAAGCAACTCTTCTGTTAGAGCAGGAGCCTGGACAAGGTCAAGATCAAGACAAAGACCAAGACAAAGACCAAGACAAAGACCAAGATAAAGATCAAGACAAAGACCAAGATAAAGACCAAGACAAAGACCAAGATAAAGACCAAGATAAAGACCAAGACAAAGACCAAGATAAAGATCAAGACAAAGACCAAGATAAAGATCAAGACAAAGACCAAGACAAAGACCAAGATGGAAATGGCCAAACGCCAACTCCAGTGGCTCCGTAATTGATCGAAATCAAATTCGAAAAAGTCTAAGGGTGGGTAGCGGTAAAACGCTGCCCACTTTTTTAAGATGAGGGGATGTTATGAAATGGTTACTTGTGTTTCTGCCTTTAACGTTAATTGCCTGTAAACCGAAAACAGAGGCCATCATTGAAGAGCCAGTAATGCCATCTGCAATTGCTCTGTCTGATGTATCTTTTGGAAAATGTTTAAATTTAGAAAAACTATCGCGGGTGTTTCAAAACCCAGATTTTAAAGTGCCAGCTGCACTTATGACAACAGATTTAAAACCTCTAGGTGAAATGCCGCAGGCGAAAAAAACTTTTTTTTCTTACGCTACTTTTAATTATAAAGTGAACAGCGCTAACGAGCTGGGGTTATTTAATCAAGTGCGCCAGAAAGATTGTAAGACCGTTCAGATGTTATCAGCTTCTGAAGAAGTTTTGACTTACAAGGTGACAGCTTCAAATGAAGCCGAAATTACAATCAAGTTAGTTGATAAATTTCGCGATAACATGACTACGGCCCACAAAAAAGCCTTAATAGATCGTCAGCAGCCATTCGAATACACGTTTCGTTATTTAACACCAAATCATATGTTGATCAGTGAAAAATACACGACTGTGGATCCTCTGTGTACGTCAAAAAATCCGCTTACATTTGAAATCCATAAAGATTTAGCTTGGGCCGGTCGTTATTCAGATTTGCCGCAAAGTTATCAAATCGAAACTCAATATTTAAATCTTGTGAAAGAATCCCTGATACCTGAAGCTCAAGGATTAATTCCAGCAACAGAAACAGCAGAAACTTCAGAAAGTTTTTCTGTAGACTCGATCCGTACGGTGATGCGTTCATCTTTAAAAGACGAGCTTAAGCTGTGCAGCCAATAAATACTGTTTTTTTTATTTTGTCTATTTTGCTTTTAGGAGCTTGTGCTAAAGACGAAAAATACGTTCAAGCGACGTCTCCTTTTTGCCAAAGTAATATGGTTAAAAATCAGTATATTGTGCACTGGAAAAGACAAGATCCAACTTTGTTGGCTGAAGAGAATCTTGCCAAATTTATTTCGCTCAATGATGACGAAATTGATTTTATTGAACCCAATTATACTATCCTTGCTAAATTTGAAAAAAAACAGGAAGAAGAACCGGTGATTCCGTCGATCACTAATGTTGAATCTGCAACTGCAGTTTATGATATGATTCATGTGCGATCGGCGTGGTACCGGGGATTTTTTGGTCAGGGTTTAACTGTCGCTGTCGTTGATACGGGAATAGATCAAAAACATCCAAGTCTGCGACGAAGACTTGTGCCAGGCTGGAATTTTATTTCTAATGCTGCAGATTCTAGTGATGAAACCGGTCATGGTACCGCTATGGCGGGTATTATTACCGGCCCCTATCTAAATGGTTCAAGTTTAAGTTTAGCGCCTGATGTAAAAATCATGCCTATAGATTTTATGACTGATCACGGTGGCACCGAATATCATGCGCAGCTTGCGCTAAATTATGCAATCACCCACAAAGCTAAAATTATTAATAATAGTTGGACGGTCAGTTGTTCAGAACTTTTACGAAGTTCGTTTGTTAGCTGGGCCAAAGAGAATGTAATTTTCATTAATTCGTCAGGTAATGAACCAGTAGATGTTATTACTCATGGAATTTTACCGGCAAGCTTAAGCCTAAGTAATCATGTGCATGTGGGGTCATTAGATGATCGCGGGCATCGATCAAGTTTTAGCGGTTTTGGTTACACCGTTTTATTGTACGCTCCGGGAGAATTGGTTCCAAGTTTTGCCCAGAGTGATAGCGGGTCGCGTAGCGTGCGAATTTCAGGAACCAGCGCATCGACCGCCATAGTTTCTGCAGCAGCCGCTTTATTATGGAGTGCTTTTCCAAGCGCCACCGCCAGCGAAATAGTGTCGTTAATTATCGAAGGAGCCCAGCAAGAACTAACTATAGAACCAACACTTAACGTGCAGCAATCTTTACGTCTGGGGCGCGAACGTTTTTCAGACTAATCTTTTACGGAACAATGCTTTCATTAAGCAGAGCTTCAGCGATTCGGCTTAAGACTTTTCCTTTTTGTGAAGCCTCTCTGGCTTTTACGGCGTAGCTATCGGGCAGACGAGAATCCAGATCCCATGATTCATTTAAAGTTAAATCTTCGGCGGTCATCGCACGGCCTGTGCTGGCGTAAGACCAGATAAAATCGGGTCTTGCTGCTGAATGCCATTCGCCGCCGATCACGGTGTAGCTTTCATCTAATTCTAAATCGTAAACAAAGTTATATGATTTAGTACGATCATTGCGGCCTTCGTTGACCGCCGGAGTTACTAAAGAAGGGATAAATACGTCCATTGCAACGCCGACAACGTATTTTGTTCTAGGGCTTCGGTGAATTTTGAATTTATCTGCGGTCATATTTTCAATGGGTTCTATGGCGGCTTTAATATTGTGAGTGGTTTCGAAAGTTCGTGGGTTAAAATAGCTGTAGTCATAACCTTTCACTGCGAAATTCCACACTTCTGATCCGGTGGTTGAATCCATCACAAAACTTTTTTGCTGCATGCCCACGCGATTTGTAACTGCTAAATGCCAACTCATTGGGTTTGAATCAAGACAAGATGCATCCATAGGGCGCTGATACGGGTCTTTAAGGACGATGTCTTGACGGCAGCGATTACCGGCTTGAATTGAGTCTGTGCTTGATTCGGCCCAAAGATAAGACATTAAGGCTTTAATATCCTGCCTGTAAAATTCGATCGCATGGTGGCCATTGACGTCGGTCACAACCACAGATTGGCGAGGTGCTTTGATGCCCATGTGCACTGCCGCAGACCAACCGTGACAAATTCCTGTCCATGTTGGAACTTCGCCGTACTGAATTAAAGTTTTTTGTCCGCGAGCCCACATAGCTTTGGTTAATGTCCAGTTCGCATCGCCAACCAGCAGGTCATATTTTTCAGCTGGGGATAGGCGGTTGATTTGACCCGAGAAAACCAGGGTCTCTGGTGGGCGCAGCATGTGATCGTTGTAATTTTCTAAGAAATTTTTTGATTTAGGAAACAATGGGTCAGCATAACGCAGTCCAAGTAAACCTTGATGAATTGGCCAATAAGAGCCAGCCCAGATTTCATACTGGGTATGGCCTTGGGTCAGTCGAGTTTGCTGAAGAGTAAAAATATTTGCGATATAACTTTGTTTATCAAGAAAAATTTTAAAATCATCGTCGCGCATGGGTTCAGAGAACGGGCTTACCGCCGTAGTTAAGGCTGTTGCGGCGATAAGATTAAAGATTGTTTTTGTCATAATGCACACTCCGTACAAAGATTTTCATCAAAGGAGTTGCACTATTTATTCCATGCGTAGATTCGGGTTAATTTGCCCGAGGCGTTGAGGTCGAGGCATTGTGCGACACGGCCTCGGGCTTTTTTGGGCTAGTTGTTTTATTATTTAGAAAATTACACACCATTCTAACACTAGGTCTACAACTCTAGTGGATGATTGTTCGTATGAGTGATGTGAAAAAAAATATTTTAGTAGGAAATATATCAATTTGTAACCACAGCAGAAAGGTTGTCGTTCGTGATGAGCAAGATTACGAATACACCTTAAAATTCACGCAAACTGAATTTAGACTTCTGACCTGCTTGGCAAGTCAGCCTGAAAAAGTCTTTTCAAGAGAAGAACTATTCGACAAAGCCTGGGGAGAAGATCCGCGCGATATGGGTCGAAATGTGGATGTGCATATTTGCCAGGTCAGAAAAAAATTAACTGATAAAAGTACACACACTGTAAAGGCCCTGTCAGGTGTAGGCTATAAACTAACACAAAGACGAAAAATAAAGACGCAAATCTAAAGCATCAGTTGATTCAAATCTTGAGTGTTCTGTATCAAGAGTGTTTTTTGTTTGTACGCATCGCGCGACAAAATACGCAACATTTCAGGCCGCATTTTAGTGTGAACCTGATGAATGGTTTTAAAGAGCTTTACCGTATGGCTCCAATTTCTTTCGCTACTGTTGGGCGGAAGTTCAGAGCGTTGGTTCATAAATATATTTTTAAGTACGCGCTTTGTGGCCCAGAAATAATGGGTAGCGATGGGTAAATCGATCATAATGATTTGATCGGCTAATTTCAGGCGTTCTTCCAGAATGTCTAAGGGCCCGAAACCATCGATGATCCATTCAGATTTGGCTTGTTCTAGCTTCAAAAGTTGGATGGATTCAGCAAAAGGGCGAAATTTTAACCCCGTCATAAATTGAATTTGATCCACATGAATTAGCGGCAATTGCAATTTTTTTGCTAAGCTTTGGCTTAGACGAGTTTTGCCGCCACAAGAATTTCCGATAATTGCAATTTTTGAGACACTTGAGACTAAAGGCATGGGTGTATCTTAAGCTACATAAGACCTTGTTGCAAGTTGTCTAGAAAACTTAACATCAGGCTAACACCAGGTCGACATCACTAGACGATCATATAAACAAGAAATGTTGAGGGCTTTTGCCGTGCATAAAGTTTTGGTGGTTGATAGTGATGAGCAGTATCAAAAGTTAATTAAGCAAACGCTAAATCACTTGGATCTTACTTTTGCAAGATCAGTTGAAGAAGCCCTTATGAAAATCAAAGAGCAAACTTTTGATTGTGTATTAGTCGATATAAATTTACCAGAGCGCGGTAGTTTAGTTTTGTTAAAAGAAGTATTGAATGATGAGCTTTACAGAAAAACGCCAGTTCTTTGTATGGGCGAAAATGAAGATATCGCAGATCGGGTCATTGTTCTGGATATGGGTGCTGATGATTTTTTAATTAAGCCGTTTAATCCCCTGGAATTTCGCGCTCGCATAGAAAATAAAATTAAAAAAAGCATTAAATTAAAAGCTGAATCAAAAGTGACAGACATCGGAAACATGTCAATTGACCACACAAGACATCGCGTGGTCGTGCGCGATGGTCAAAAAGAATTTGAAGTTCCGGTCACGCAAACCGAATTCAAACTTTTAACCTGTTTGGCCAAAGTGCCTGGGCAAGTTTATTCGCGAGAACAATTATTGTCTTCGGCCTGGGGGGATGAATCGGGTGTTTTAGAGCGAGTGGTTGATGTCCATATTTGTCTGCTGCGAAAAAAATTGGGTGAAAAGTGTTCACACACAGTCAAAGCCCTTTCGGGTGTGGGTTATAAATTAACGGCTCATCGAAAAATTTCATTGGGGGCATAATACCTGCTTGATTCTCTGAGGTTCTGTTTTAGACTTACTCATGATGAGCCTACGTGTCGGAGAACCCTGGAGTTACGGGGATTATAAATTTTTTGGAGTATCACTTGCGGGGATTCGCACCGCCATCTCGATGCCTGAGTTATCAATTAGTTTTGATGTGGCTCAGGGGTATCCGTATTTGTTTAATATGCACAAATATTTTATTACGCATGGGCATCTGGATCATGCGGCTGGTATTCCGTATATTATTTCGCAAAAAATGATGACCTCGCAAAAAGCGGGTGAGTTCTATATGCCAGCGTCTTTAGTTGAACCGTTATCTGAAATTATGCAGCTTTGGAGCAAGATCGAAGGTTTTCCGTACAATTTTAAATTTATTCCGGTACGTGCAGATGATGAAATCGAAGTTAATAATCATCATTTCATCAAAGCTTTTCCGACCACGCACCGGGTTGATTCTTTCGGTTATACTTTATTTGAAAATAAGAAAAAATTAAAATCTGAATACACTAGTCTTAGTAAAGATGAAATTATTAGTTTACGCAGGCAGGGCATTGAAGTTAATGAAATAATACAAACACCGATGGTCAGCTTTACCGGAGATACCCAGATCGAATTTTTGCAGACCAGACCGTGGATTAAAAAATCAAAAATTTTAATTTTAGAAGCCACGTATTTGGATGATAAGCGCTCAATTGAAAAAGCGCGCGAATGGGGCCATACCCATTTAGATGAAATTATTCCGCATCTGGACGAAATTGAAAGCGAACGCATTGTTCTGATTCACGCGTCGTCTCGCTATTCAAATGCCGAAGCCAATCACATTCTGCGTGAAAAAATTCCAGTTAAACACCATGACCGCGTGGTGTTTTTTCATGGTCGATAATGATACAAATTCATTCTCAGGGTGAGACTGGTGTAGATCCTTTTTCGTCACCCTTATAGGCTTAGACAGTCAGGCTATAAATAAGAGCCTATTGGCCCTTTTTAAGTTTGGTACGGCAGCTGCAATTCAAAGCTGTATGAAAAAACAAATCTTAGCCTTAGCTTGCATCTTTATCTTCTCAACTCAAACGTTAGCTCAGTTAGATGGAACAGATCATAATCCTGATCAACGCATAGTTTGTGATCTTGAAGAAGCTAAGACAACAGTTAATGAAATGGTTGAAGACGAAGATCTTGGTGACTGGAAAACTTCAATGCAAGCTGCTGGTGAAAAACTTCGCGAAGAGGTTCTTAATATGTTAACCCGCGCCGACATCAGCGCAAAAACAATCGAATATGACATGTATGAAATTTTCAGAAATGCGAACTGTGTTTTTAAAATTATCAGTCAAAATGACGTTGATGCGGAAATCGGAAAAAAATATAAACATAATTTATCGATTATCGAACAGCGCGTAAAATTAAATAACTCGAAAATGCCGTCTTTAGAAAATGCAAAAACTCAAGCTGAAAAAAACAACGCCCGTGCTAATAAATATTTATACGCTAACCGCTTTGCCGCTGCCATCGTGATGGCTGTTTTTGACGGTCAATAATTTCTCTGTTTGCAAAAGCTCGGTTCGTGAACTAAAGAATCTGGACCTTAGCTATAATTAATGAAAATCTATTAACAGGCGAGCTAAATGCTCGCTATTCTAGTTCTATGTTAAGAATAACTTTTATAATCACAACTCTTATTACGCAATTAACATTGGCTGCATCACCGACCACAACGGTTTCTGCTACCGTAAAAACAAAACCTGCCGCAAAGCCAACATTTGATTTAGCCTCAATAAAAAAACTTTATGACAAAGATTCAAAAGAAGACATTAACGCTAAAGGCGACAAGGGTTGGGCATTGCTTCATCACGCAGCTTTAGCGAACAAAGCTGATATCGTGGCTTTTGCTTTATCAAAAGGTGCGCAAATTAATGTGCAAGCTAATGATAAATCAACAGCGCTAATTGTGGCCTCGCAAGTTGGCGCAAAACAAACCGTCATGTTGCTTACAGAAAAAGGGGCCGAGATCAACGCGCGCATGACGGGTGGCTTTACCGCACTTCATTTAGCAGCTCAGCAAGGGCAAACTGAAATTGTAAAAATCTTAATCGCTGCAGGCGCTGATAAAACTTTATTAAGCGAACCTAAAGGTAGTGGCTTGCAACCGATCCATCTTGCGGCGTTGGGCGGCCATGTTTCTGCTATGAGCGCCTTATACAAAGCCGGAGTCTCAATTGATGCTTTAACTGGGGATAAAAAAACTCCACTGATGATCGCGCTTGCAGCTAAACAAGATAAAATGGCGAACTTAATTGTAAATACCGGGGCAAATTTGAACGCTGCCGATTCGCAAGGATTAACAGCCTTGATGATTTTAGCCAGTCATGATGGCAGTCTAGAACTGGCTAAAAAAATGATAGACAAGGGTGCCAAGCTTGAAACTGAATCTAAAGGTAATGCGACCGCTCTTGATTATGCTAAATCTAAAAAGCGTGATGATCTTGTAAAGTATTTTGAATCAAAGGGCGCTATTTGATACGCCAAATTCGCAATGCACATGAAGATTCGAAAAATCTCCAATCGTTGTTGTATTGCTTGAACTCCTAAAATTTGCATTCGTGTAAATAAATGAATCGCTTACTGAAAACTTACTCTCGAACGACTTTTGAGTTTCTAGTAGATTCGTAAACGGATTCACTATTGAAATAGAAGCATTCATTAGCTTTCTATGATTTTTTGCATCCAGGCTAACTTCGATAGCAACGTGAAGCGGGGTTAGAATTTCATTTTTATTCGAATCCCAGCTGCGAACCATTTGGTTGAATTCAGCTTTGCCAAAACCGAATATGAATTCTCTGCTTCCGCCAACTACATTGATATGTTCAGATTTTGTAGACTCAAACTGCGCTGATACATTTCCAAGATTAAGAAGATCGCCGACAAGAAGTCCATTGCGGGTCTCTGTAACCAGATGACAAGTTATTTCGGTATCTAAAATTAGCGGACTAAATACAACCCCTGCATGAGATTTTACCAGCATCATAAAAAACACTAAAAAAAATAAAATAGGTTTTGTGGCTTTCATTGAATGATCCTTTTCTATTGGGTGCTTCAACATACCCTAGATTTTGAATTAAAGGGATTTTGTTTTTCTGGTTACTCAGCGGCAGGCAGGAGAACCAACTAATACACTCAAACTATGACCAGCGTAGCGCAGTTTTTGCAATTGTACCGCAATTAGTAAAAAAGTGAGAAAATTTGCCACATTGTCGTGGCAAAAAAATATCAAGAACAAAAAAATGAGGACAACTATGAGAAAAAATCAAAGAAATGATTCAAACTATGAATCAACTAGCCGCCGCAATAATCAAGCTTCGCAAAGAATGTATTCAGGTCGTGACCGCGATTTCGATACAGACTCTGATCTTTATGAAAATGAAGACTATTATCGTAATGAATCTCAGCAAAGCCCACGCAGTAGCTATCAAAGTGACTATGATTATGAACCAAGTGATCGTCCAAGATTTGAAGCGCCTCAAGGCCGGGGTCGTATGGAAAGCCACGGTCTAACATCAGACTATAACCGCAATGCGCGCGATTATTCAGGAAATTTTCCGTCGTCTGAATTATCAGGTTCTGGACGCAGAGAAGCCGGCTACGGAAGCTCATGGACACAAGGTGCTCACGCTGGAAAAGGCCCTAAAGGTTATCAGCGTTCTGAAGAAAGAATCCGTGAAGACGTGTGCGACGCTTTAGAAGCGCACGCGCATATTGATGCTTCAGATATTGATGTTGAAGTGAGCGAAGGCCTAGTCACTTTAACTGGAACAGTTGATTCGCGCCAAGCCAAGCGCCTTGCTGAGCAAGCGGTTGAAACTGTTCGTGGTATTAAAGATATCAGTAACGAGCTTCGAATTATGTCGACAAGTGAAAATGTAAGAGAAGCTAAAAGTTTTACGCCGACCAAAACAAAATCTGGCAAAAAATCGGGTGCAAATTACAAACAATAGTATCAAATAAATAAAAAAGGGACTCCCCAGAGTCCCTTTTTTATTTGGGACTTCTTGTCTATTACTTGATGGAACTCCACTTAACAAAGGGCATGTTCGCCGCTTCTATTTTGCTCTGGTTTGTGAGAGCATTTTCGCAGTGTTTACCGGGTGGAGTCCAGAATTTTACACCAATGCGCCAGCTCCGCGAAGTTCTCTAGGTAAATGGATTAGAAAAACCTTTCCACCTAGAGGCCGATAGCTGAAAAAATGCCCCATTCCCATCCTAACCTGGGCTGAACTTTGAACATTTTGCTTTAGGTTTTGAATTGTTTAATATCATTATAAGTGATTCAATTAACTTCGGTTTATTATCCCAAGGAGAGCTGTTTTTTGGATCCTGTAAAAAACATTTTAGTCGTAGACGATGATGAAGGAATTCGTGAGATTCTGCAAATGGCGTTTGCAACAGAAGGCTATTCTGTAACAACTGCAGCCAATGGCCTAGAGGCTATAGATATCCTTTCTCGTTCGCCTGACTATGGGCTCATTCTTTTAGATTTAATGATGCCTAAGATGAATGGTTGGGAATTCATTGAAGCTTTTCAGAAAAATAATTACCCCGAAATTCCAATCATCTTGATGACGGCCTATGCTGACCGAGTTAAAAATATTGATGTCGTCAAAGAGGTGATCCTCAAACCAATGGATTTTGGTGCCCTTTTGCAAAGAGTCGATGCGAATTTTAAGGCGAATCATAAATCATAAGAGGAAGTATGAATATTCTTAGTCTGCTAACGATTGTATGTGTTCTTGTTGGCGCGCCTAATATTTACGCAAAAGAATATCGCGTGGGTGTGCTTTATTGGTCAATGAATATCGAAGGCCAGGTGGCCATGAGAAAAGGCGTAGAAGAAGTTGCAGCTCAGATTAATCGTGAATTTAAAAAAACTGCAAAAAAGTCTAAAGATTACTTAAAATTAATTCCCTATGTTGCCGGTGATGGAGAAGCCGGGGTTGCTAATCAAATTAAACAAATGGATCAGATGATTGAAAAAGATAATGTCGATCTTATCATTGTGCAGCCTACAGACAATGCAGCTCTTGTTGCCCCGTTATTAAAAGCTAATGCAAAAAAAATTCCTGTTGTTGCTTACGATCAATATATCGTTAAAGGCGAAATTGCTTCTTACATCACGTCAAATAATTATCAAGCCGGATATTTAGACGGAGAATATTTGGCCTCATTATTTTCAGATGATTATGAAATGAAGTTAGTGTTAGTCGAATACCCGAAAGTTTCTTCAACAGTTGAAAGAGTTGACGGCCTAATAGATGCTTTAAAAGCCGAAAAACAAAAATTTAAAGTCATCGGAACATTTGAAGCCGTCGAGCCAGTAGCCGGTAAAAAAGTTGGAGCTGAAATTCTGGCTAAATTTCCGAATAAAAATTCGATTGATGTTATCTTCACCGTAAATGATGGTGGTGGGCTAAGTGTGGTCGAGGCAATAGCTGCGGCCAAAAGAAATGAAATAAAAATAGCAACAGTAGACGGCGACCCACGTTCAGTAAAAAATATTAAAGCGGGGCGAAATACAGTCATTGATGCGGCCCAGTTTTGCGCTGAAATTGGAAGGCAAAGCATGAGTGTTGCCTGGAAAATATTAAAAGGCGAAAAATATCCAAAAAAGGTTCTCGTGCCCACATTTCCAATAGTTAAAGCCACGGTAAATATTTACCCGGGGTGGTTAGGTAAAATACCGGATAAATTTGAAAAATCATGGAAGAAAGGCAGCTTCTGGGATAATCAATTCCTAGAAAAATATTAGGTATCGTGAAAACAAGTTTGAAAAAGTTTGACAGAGATAATTTAAAAAACATCAATTTAAAAATTGGCGGTGCTTTTTTTGCCATTTTTGCGCTGTTGATAGGTATTTTGATTTCTATGACTTCATATCTTTTTCACGGGATTATTGAATCTTCAGAAAACAGACTTTCGCAAAATATAACTAACGTTTTGTCGATTTCAATTTCACGAATTAGTTTTTCAGGTAAATACCATGCACAGATTTTTTCTGATCAGCTGATCGAAAAAGAAGATTCACTAAAATATATTGTTATTCTGGATGCGTCTGGCGGAGTTATCTCTAAAAGTTATAATCCCGAGTATAAAGATTTTATTGAAAACACTCATCTGAGTTCTCTTCAATCTTATACATCGCAAATTTCAGAATTAAATAAGACCGGGAATAAAATCAGCTATGTAAGCTGTTGTGATAACCAAACATTTAAAGAAATAGCCATGCCTTATTATGGAAGTTTTGATCAGGGGCAAATCGGTGTTATCGTTGCGGGAATTTCAACTTTCACAACCCATAAAGAAATTGCAAGAAGCCGGTTTATCATGATGCTTCTTGGATTATTCATCACTCTATTCGGCGTAATTGTTATTTATGTTGTCACAAATTATATTTCTTATCCTATTATCAGACTTGCGACAATGTTTCAGGGGATTCTTGAATTTGCGCCGATAGCAGTGATGGTCAAAGATAAGGATGGAAAAACTATCGCCGTCAGTGCCGAGTTTAAAAATACATTTGTAGATAAAGCCGAAGAACTTGTTGATCCTAATCAGGCAAGTCAATTATTTAAAGGTTCTGATTTAGAAAAAGTGTTAACTGATGTGCCGACTCTGCACTCTGGAGTTTTGACGTATCTAACACTCAAGTTTCCTTTATTTGATGCACTCGGAAAATTTTATGGTGTGTGTGGTATTGCAACTGATGTCACCGAAAGAGAAAGATTTCAAAAAGCTCTGTTAAAAAGTGAAGCTGATTATCGTTCGATTTACGAAACTTCTCCTGTAGGTATTCTTAATGTAAGCCCTGGTGGCCAATTTCTTCGTTGTAATCAGGCCTTTGCAGAATTCGTCGGTTATTCAGAATCAGAGCTGATGGAATGTAATTTTACTGATATTACCCACCCTGAAGACTTAGAGATTTCAGCTAAAGCCATGAAATCTCTGGTTGATGGAAGTAAAAATCAAATTAGTTTTGAAAAGCGCTATATCAAAAAAAATGGTCAGACCGTATGGGGGCATGTTTCAGTTTCTGTTCTACGAAATGAAAAGGGTGAGTTTGTTAAAACGATTTCTATCGTTGAAAATATAACAGAACGTATGAAGGCCGAACAAGCCCGAGATCAACTGCTTGTGCAGGAACAAATTGCGCGGTTAGAGGCGCAAAAAGCTGTGAATGCCCGCGATGAATTTCTTTCGATTGCATCGCATGAATTAAAAACACCGCTGACGACATTGGCACTGCAAACACAGCTATTGAATCGCCTGATAGAGCAGGGGCGCCTAACCTCTTTAAGTAATGAAAAGCAATTGGATCTGGTTCGTATTTCAAGACAACAGCTTGAGCGTCTTTCTATGTTGATCAATAGTCTTTTAGATGTTTCGCGCATTGGCGCCGGAAAATTATCGCTGAATAAAGAAAATATTAATTTGTATGAGCTGATTCAAGATATCCTTCAGCATTTTCAGATGGAATTTAAAGAAAAAGAATGCCCGGTGCAGTTAACCGGCGAAAAAAATATTATCGGCTATTGGGATAAACTTCGTCTTGAACAAATTATTATAAATCTTATTTCGAATGCCATCAAATTCGGTGCAGGAAAAGTGATTACTATTACGACGTCTACTCAGGATGGAATGGCAAAATTTATGGTGAATGATATGGGCATTGGTATTTCAAAAGAAAATCAATCCAGAATATTTGAGCGCTTTGAGCGCGCAGTTTCATTAAAAAGTTTTGGTGGGTTGGGATTAGGTCTTTATATTGTTAAAGAATTGGTCGAGGTTCATGGCGGCAAGATCACAGTCGAGAGCGAATTAGGTGAAGGTTCGACGTTCATTGTTGAGTTGCCATTAAACGATGGTGCGCGAAGAGGGGCTTGAACCCTCACGCTTGCGCATACGCCCCTCAAACGTACGTGTCTACCAATTCCACCATCCGCGCGCACTTGAATTGTACGCTTAATTAAAGCAAACCGTTAAAAAACGGTTAACGAAGTATGAAAAATGCCCCGTTTACGACTCTATCTTGACTGAACTTTATGTTCTTACTTAATGTTCGATTTTCTTTTTGCCTGACGTATTTAGATTACACTAGGTAGAAGATAATTTACCTCAGTAAAAAGAGAGAGCATGGCTACGATCAAAGAATTGCATTTCCTACCTTTAAGTAAAAAGCTGCTGAGCATTGTGGTGCTTGTTGGCTTTCTATTTACGGTTTTTTGGACGTTCACTAATATTTTTCTAACTAAGTCGCTCAACGAAGAACTTGAAATCAACCGTTTGGAGTATTTTGAAAATATCTTACTTCCCGGAATCGCAAATTCGGCGTGGAATATCGACATGCCCCAGATCAAGATACAATTGGAGGGTATATTACAAAATCCAAATATCGTGCGCGTAAGACTGGCTGAAGTAAATTCCGCAGATCCACTTTTTGATAAAAAAAAGCAGGACAATTATTCCGACATTTCCGTAAAAGAGTATCCACTTTATCCCCCGGATAATAGCTCGAAACGCAAGTTCTCGACGCTAAGTGTATTTTCTACTAATGATAAAATTGCTGCCCAACAAAAGACTGAAATTTTAAAGAATTTTGTATCAGAGGGGCTGGAGATCTTTATATTAAGTCTGGTCATATTTTATTTTTTTAAATTTTTAGTTACAAATCATCTTGAAATGATTTCTCAGTTTTTTCAGGAAAACCCATATTTTAGCAAAACTACGCCCGAAATTGCCAACAGAAAAAAAGGATTTGCAGACGAAATTGACGATTTGATTACTCACATAAATTTTAATGTTACGGCCTCAAAGAAATATCAGACTGAAATTGAAACCCTGAAAAACCAGGCAGAAGATGCTAATCGAACAAAATCGGTTTTTTTGGCAAATATCAACCACGAGCTGCGTACCCCCCTTAACTCAATTTTAGGTGTAACAGAACTCTTGCCTGGTGCTTCTGATGCTACTCAACAAAAAGTCCTCATTGAAATGCAAGCCAAGGCTTGTTTGCATTTAATGAACCTAGTTGATGAAATCCTCGACCTCAGTAAAATAGAGGCTCACGAAGTCAAAATTGAAATTAAAGATGTAAATTTAAGAAATATTGTTGAATCCTGTCGCCTGCTGACAGAATTTGATTTTAAAGAAAAAAACAATCGAATCGCCGTGAGTTTTTCAGAGACATTTCCAACTTTGATCTTGGGTGACGAATTCCGGATTAGTCAAATCATCCTTAACTTGATTAATAATGCTAATAAATTCACAGACCACGGAGATATTAAAATAAGTGTTCAGGATTTCGGTGATCGATTTACAATCGCAGTCAGCGACACCGGTATTGGGATTGCTCAGGTTAAACTGGAACACTTATTTATTCCATTTAAACAGATTGAGGCCCAATCGACATCGAAAATAAAGGGCTATGGCATTGGCCTTTCGATCACTAAGGCCTTGGTTGAATTGATGAACGGAAAGATAGAAGTTGAAAGTCAGCTCGGAAAAGGGAGTGTGTTTACGGTTCAGCTACCGCTGCTAATAGCGCCAGTCGAGGTCATTGAAAAACCGAATTCAAAAATCGAAACTTTCAAATTCGCAGAAAATCCCTCTAAAATATTGATTGTTGAAGACACCGAGGAGATTCAATTTATAATCGGCGAATTTTTTAAAAAAACAAATTTTCAACTGACTTATGCCGTAAATGGAAAAGAGGCTGTCGAATATTTTAAAAAAGAGTCATTTTCTTTGATCTTGATGGATCTGCAGATGCCTGTAATGAACGGCTATGAAGCCACCCGCGAAATTCGCAGATTAGAAAAAATAAATAACAAGAGTAAAACGCCCATTGTTGCAGTTACCGCCTATACCACCAAGACTGACTTGGATATGGCTATGAGCGCTGGTTGCGATGGCTATATCACTAAGCCTTTTTCCAAGTCTAAGCTACTCTCATCCGTCGAATTCTATCTAAGTGCAACTTCACGAAAGGAAAGCTTATGGGGAAGTTATTACTAGTGGCGCTCTTCATACTAAATATGCAGGCTCTGACTTTCGCCCAAGAAGCATTATCAAAGGGTGAAAAGGAATACACATTCATTGGGCTAGAGTACGAACCTTTCAATTGGACTGACGGCGGCACGCCTAAGGGTGGAATGCTTGAGGTCGTAAAGAACGTGTGTAACAAAATGAAGATTAAATGCAAATTTGAATTTATTCCTATGAGGCGTGTGATTAAAATGCTAGAAGATGGTTCGACGGTCGGAGTGCTAAGCTTAATCCCGAATTCCGATCGCGAGTCCTTTACAACTCTATCGGTCCCCATCATCCGTTCCAACATAAGTTACTTCGCAGTAAAAGGGACCTTTAAAAAAATCAAGAAACTAGAAGATCTAAATGGCGCTACTGTCGGTGCTCTCGTCGCATCAAGTGCGGAAAAAATAGCATTGACTCATAAAGAACAAATCAAAGACTTAAAAGTTGAGAATGAATCCGAGCTGCTGACTGTGGTCAACAAGTTGACGGCAGGAAGATATGGAGCCAAAGGCTTGGCAATTTCGAACGAGGATGTATTTACAACTTTATTCAAAAAGTTAAATATTGATACTTTAGAAGTTGTATACGTCGCTAGTGTCGATGGCTTTAGTGTGGCTTTTTCAAAAAAGGCTTCTGACCCAAGCTTTATCAGGAAATTCAACGCGAATATTCTAGAAATGAAAAAAACCGGTGAATTAGAAAATCTGCTAAAGCCCTATGGGTTAAAGCCTGCTAAGTGAGTTTAAAAAAATCGATTGCAATTGTTATTATTAATGAATAAAAAATACTATGATTTTAATTTTAATTTTATCTTTTTTCTTTGCCAGCACTTTTACTCAGGCCGCAGAACTTAAACTTTTTTCAATCGATTTTCCACCTTACACTTATCAGACACCAAATGGTGGAGGTGGTGTTATGTATGAAGTTGTACAAGAGCTTGCTAAACGGGTTGGTCAAACAACTCAGGTTGAATTTATGCCATGGGCCCGGGCGCGCCTTGAGACTGAAAAAATTTCTAATGGAGGTGTTTTTCCTTTGGCACGTACCGCTGAACGCGAGAAAAATTATTCTTGGGTGGCACACATTCTGGATGATCCTTATGTCTTTTTTGCCATGAAATCTTCAAAGGTGAATATTTCGTCAATCGCTGCTGCTAAAAAAATTCGGGTGGGCACGCTGAAGGGCTCAGTTGCCGAACTCGAATTGAAAAAATTAGGATTTCCTCAAACTGAGTCCGTCGCCCACGATGTGCAAAATGCCAAAAAACTCAAACAAGGGCATATCGATGTTTGGGTTGCTCCACTCAGTAGCAAAAACCAATATAAAGAAAAAGCTGATCTCTCAGCTGATGAATTAAAAACTGGAGCTGAACTTTTAATTCTACATGAATATTTGGGGGCCTCAAAATCTCTTGATGCTCAAACACTTCAAAAGTGGCAAAAGGCTTTTACATCGATGAAAAAGGATGGAAGTTATGCAGCCATCATGAAAAAATACGGATTTACTCCGCTTAAGTGAACGGTCAGCAATTTGCAAAGCGATTGCTGGGAGACCGGCTCTAATTTATTTCGATCATGATTTGAATTAAATGTTGGTGCGCGAAGAGGGACTTGAACCCTCACGCTTGCGCATACGCCCCTCAAACGTACGTGTCTACCAATTCCACCATCCGCGCGCACTTGAATTGTACAAATTTATTAAAGCAAACTGTTAAAGAACGGTCAACGGGGTATAGAAAAATGCCCCGTTTTAGCCTGAACCTTGACTGAACTTTGGATATTTAGCTTAATGTTTTATATGGCTAAAACTATCTTGATCGTTGAAGACGACGAATCTATACGCGAGACATTACAAGCGGTGCTCGAGTTAGAAGGCCATGACGTCCTGACTGCTGAAAACGGGCAGGAAGGGCTAAACTTATTAGCAACTCATCCAAAACCTTGCCTAATTCTTTTGGATTTAATGATGCCCGTTATGAATGGTTGGGAATTTGCTGCAACCATTGAAAAAGACGCAAAGCTTGCCTCAATTCCAGTTATCATAGTGAGTGCTTATAACGATAAAGCTGCGAACATAAAATCCATAGCCTCTTTAAAAAAGCCCATCGATCTTAGATCGCTGAATGAAACTATTAAAAAGTGGTGTACTCCCCAATGAGTAATTCCATCCCGGGTGTTTCAGTTCAATCTTTTGGCGAAGGTAAAATGGGGCCTTTTATTCGCACTTTTGATTGGAGTAAAACTTCACTTGGGCCTTATGAATTCTGGTCGAAATCTTTAAAAGCTCATGTGAGTATGATGCTCGCGTTACCAACAGTAGCTTCGGTTTTTTGGGGTAAAGAGTTATTGCAAATTTATAACGACGCTTGCGTAACGACGATGGGGGATCGCCATCCGCGCAATTTAGGGTTGCCGGTAAAACAGGGCTGGCCTGAAGCTTATTCAATGATGAAGCCTTTTTTTGATCGCATTATCAATAATGCAGAAGTCATTGTGAATAAACGCGTGTTAACTCCACTTGAACGTGCTCAGTTTGTTGAAGAATGTTATTTCGATTCGACCATGAGTCCGCTTAAAGATGATGACGGTCAGATACAGGGAGTCCTTTCACTAGTTTCAGAAAATACAGAGCTAGTTTTAAGTGAGCGCAGAACAGCAACCCTTCGAAAAATTGCCCAAACTATTATTTCACCGGCTGATAATTTTCAAAGTTTGATGGATATATTTGCGTCAAATCCAAATGACATCCGTTTTGCTTTTTTATTTTTACCAGACGATTTAAAATTACAAGTTAAGCTGGCAGCCAGCTTTGGAATCAATGAGCCCATTAAGGAAACAACTGGTTTTGACCAGCTCATGAAATCTGCTCGCCAGGTACTGACTTCAAACAATCCGCTAGAGATCAATGATTTTCAAAATTTAATTCCGCATGCGCCGATAGCTCCGTGGCCAGAGCCAACACAAAAAGCGATGCTGATTCCAATCCGCGCAGATTCAAATCCTGCAACTGGCGTTTTGGTTTTTGGCCTAAGCCCGCGCCTTAAATTTGACGAAGCTTATCGTGGTTTTTTTGTTGATATCAGTTTAAAGATGGCAAGCCTTCTTGAAGTCCAAGCACAAACCCGCGCTGCGGTGAAAATTCATAAATCCTACGAGTTTTTAAATTCGGTGATTGAGCACGTGCCTTTGATGATCTTTGTAAAAGACGCCAAAGAACTACGCTTCACACGGTTTAACAAAGCCGGTGAAGAATTGCTGGGTTATAAAAGTGAAGACCTCATCGGTAAAAACGATTATGATTTTTTTAACAAAAAAGAAGCCGATTTTTTTACCGAAAAAGATCGCGCCACTTTAAGCAGTGGTAAAATTTTAGATATTCCTGAAGAAAAAATTCAAACCCGGGTTAATGGCGAACGCATACTGCATACAAAAAAAATCACCTTACATGATGAACATGGTAAACCTGAGTTCTTATTAGGAATTTCAGAAGATATCACCGAGAAAAAATTAGCTGAAGAACAGCATAGATTATTACTGCAAGAACAGTTCGCCAGAGGCGAAGCTGAAAAAATGATTCAGCAGCGTGATGATTTTATTTCAATTGCGGCACACGAACTACGAACGCCGCTGACTTCAATCAGTTTGCAAAATCAATTGATCAGTAAATTTTTACCGACGTTAGGTGATGCACCGAATGTTCAAAAATTTATTACTCTCACGCAAAATTGTCAGGCGCAAATCGAACGTCTGACAAAGCTTGTAGAGAATTTATTAGATGTCACACGCGCAACGACCGGAAGATTGGTGTTAGATAAAACCGATGTGAATTTAGCTGAATTGGTTAAGCGAATTATTAAAGGCCTTGAAGTTGAACTCAGTAGATCGAAATGTAAACTTGAACTTGATCTTGAACCTGATCTTAACGGTAAATGGGATGCTAGTCGTCTTGAGCAGATTTTTGTAAATCTTATGACGAACGCGATGAAGTTTGGCAAAGGCCATCCTATCGAAGTCTCAGCTAAGCGTGAAAACTCATTTGCTGTCTTACGTGTGAAAGATCATGGGATTGGAATTTCAAAAGAAGACCAAGCAAGACTGTTTAATCGCTTTGAACGGGCCGTATCAATCACCTCATTTGGCGGTTTGGGGCTAGGGTTATATATTTCAAGACAAATCGCTACCGCTCACGGAGGCACTATCGAGGTGCAGAGTGAAATTGGTCATGGCACCACATTTACAGTTAAGCTTCCGCTATAAACGTCTCAAAACGCGAAATTCATAAAATTTAAATCTAGTTTTTACAACTTGTGGCAAACTAATTGATTCAAAGGGGTTTGAGCGCATGTTAAAATTTCTAGTTTTAATTTTTTCAATCAGCTTTTTAACTTTACCAACTTTTGCTGAAGAAGATTTAGATGCAGCTTTAAAAGACGTGCAAGATTTATTGCGAACAGAATCCAAACGTAATGAAGTGATCAAAGTAAGCCCCAAAGCCCAACAGGCCGATGACTTTGCCTTACAAGCCGTCGGCGGCAATCAAGCCTTAAAGAACGATATCTATGATGTATCAGCAGATGTCATGGCTACAGTGAAAGAACTTAGTGGCGGGGATGCCGCAAAGATGAATGAGCTTTTGCAAAAAGCCTTACAAAATCCCACAGCATTTTTAAAATCTTTACCACCAGAGCAACAAGCAAAAATTCGCGACATCGCGGCTAAGACTGAAAAACAGAAGAGCAGCCAAGCTAAGCCATAGAAGCGCCTCACAGCGTCCAAAACTCTATAGTGTTTATATATAGTTATAACAACCCATAAGCCTAGATTATGGTCTGGATTTATATTTCTTTTGCTCTATTTTTAACCCTGAAACACCACTTTATCATCTTACCAATAAGAGCAAGGACGCTCCCCAGACGACAAAGGGGTGTATACAGCTAGGATGGCTGTTTCCAATGTCGTCAATAGCCAAGGATGGCGAAGTAAGTGAAACGAACAGTTCAAGCAATTGAACAATTGAAGAAGGAGTTTCAAGTGAGTTTCGAATTGAGTGAGGTTTTAATTTTTTGTGGTTTTTATTCTAGCCTGGTGATCTTTTCCCTCTGGATCACTGTAGCCGACAGAATAAAGATGTAACAAAAAGATATTAGTTCTAAGTAAGAGTGAGTTGGGTTTTGGTGGTTCCCTAACTTAATCTTCAGCGGAAAGCCTAAAAAGCTTTCCGCTTTTTTTTTGTCTTTTTTTCATGTAGATATATTCTATGAAACTTTCTGACCTACATTTTGACTATCCCGAAGAACTTATAGCTACAAGTCCGTCGCGCCCAACGCGAGTGATGCTTGTGGACACAAACGGTCAGCCTTGTGAAATAACAATTTCACAATTAATCGAACAAATTCCGGCAGGTGATGTTTTAGTGTTAAACGACACCAAAGTTTTAAAAAGACGGGTGTTTGTGCGGACGGCTGAGTCCGACGATCTAGAAATTCTTTTCTTAGAAGAATTACCAGACGGTACCCAAAAAGTTTTATTTCCTTCAAAAAAATATAAAGTTAATGACGAGATCATTTTACCTAACGGTGCTAAAATGAAGCTTTTAGAAAAAGGACTTCCTCAAATCGTTCAGGTAACACCTCGATTAACTGAAGCTGATTTTGATAAATTCGGCGAATTGCCGTTGCCACCTTATATTCAAAAAGCCCGTGATGCCCGCCATAACGTACAAGCCGATGAAAGCTGGTATCAAACGGCCTGGGCGCAAAACCCCGGAAGTTTCGCAGCCCCCACGGCAAGTCTACATTTCAGCGAGGCCGATTTAAAAACACTTGAAGCTAAAGGCGTAAAAGTTTTAAAAATCACTCTGCATGTGGGGCTTGGAACTTTTCTACCGGTAAAAACCGAAAATTTAAATGATCATAAAATGCACGCTGAAGTTTACGAAGTTTCAAGCGCGGTATGGGATCAAATCGAAAAAGCCAAAGCTGCGCAACATAAGGTTTGGGCCTTAGGTACAACAGTCACACGCACCTTAGAAACCGTCGCGCGCACAAAAGAATTATCTGGTTCATCAGAAATTTTATTACAAGCGGGCAGCGAATTTTTAGTCGTCGATCGTTTAATGACAAATTTCCACCAACCAGAATCAACATTATTGGCACTGGTTTCTGGATTTTCATCCTTAGCCACCGTAAAGAAAAACTACGCCTGGGCGATCGAACGCAAATTCAAACTTTTCAGCTACGGTGATTTCTCAGTCTGGAAAAGGTAGGCCGTACCTTTTACCGGTAATTCATCGAGACATTGTGAATCGCATCGAATAACAGTTTTTTCTTAATGGGCTTCGATAACAATGTTACATCATCAAATGTTTTTGCGGTTTTTGCTGTGTAATCTAATAAATCGGCTGTGACTAGAATAACCGGAATCGGCTTAATATTGCGATGTCTTTCATAGGTGCGAATTTTTTCTAACAATTCAAAACCATCCATATTCGGCATGCGCACATCTAAGATTAATAAATCCGGAAGTTTTTTTTCAAAACTTTGCCAAGCGGTCTCGCCATCGTAATTGTAATTCACTTGCCAGGTGGATTTTGCAAAATAAGCTTTATACAGCTCGATATTGCCATGATCATCATCGGCTACGATAATTGATAGATCTTCTTTAGGCACAACGACTGGCATGTTGGCTAAAGCTGAAGGATCTGTACTTTTTCGCAGCTGATCTGAAGATAAATGTTTGCGGTGGCGACTGCGGCTTGTAAAACCATTAGCTGTTAATAATTCATAAGGTAAAAACGGCGCATTACTTAAATGATTAATGTTTAAATGCCCCCACGTTTGCTGGATCTTGCCTTGGCCTAAAACAAACACATGGCGGCCAAATGTTTTAGATAAAATATCAAGATCCATTTGAGCCGTTTCAGGATCATGCACAAACCAATAATTACGGTTCGAGTCAGTCAGTAATAATACTTTGGCAAAGTCTTCAGTAATAAAAACAACTTCTTCAATATTCGGATGAAAAGCTAAAGCCGAGAATGATTTTTGTAATTGTGGATCAGTCGACAATAGCACGGCTGTGTACTTGGTTGTGTCATGAGTTTTATAAATTTCGTACCAGTTCACGCGGTCTGGTCGGTTAAGCTCTAACTCTACCGAGAAAACGGATCCTTTTTTTAGCGTCGATTGCACTGAAATTTTTCCGTGCATTTTTTTAATAATATCTTTAACGATAGATAAGCCAAGACCTACTCCGCCTTCGGCATAAGTTTTTGAATTTTCTACCTGAAAGAAAGCATCGAAAACTTTGCTCACCTTATCAGAAGGAATCCCAATACCTGTATCTTTGATTTCAAATTTTAATTGTACACGATTTGAAATTAAACTTTCAGTGGCCTGCACGGCTAAAATCACATGGCCTGCTAAAGTGTATTTGCTGGCGTTGCGTAATAAGTTAATTAAGACCTGGCGTAAGCGGTTTGGATCAGCGATCACGCAAGCGGGCATCGACTTATCTAAGTGCAGATAAATTTTAAGACCTTTTGATTTACAATCCTGACCGGCTAGTTTTACGACATCCCCTAAAAATTGCGCCATATAAATAGTGCGCTCCTGAAAGGTCATTTCATTTTTTTCAGCTTGGGCTAATTCGATCAAATCATCCATCATTGAAAGCAGGTGTTCACCTGACGTGTGCATAGTTTTAAGATAATTTTGCACGACATTGTCGACATTCACTTCGCTACAAAGATCGATCATGCCTAATATTAGATTTAGCGGCGTCCTGATCTCGTGACTGATCTTGCCGAAAAAATGCGCTTTACTGTTCAGGGCCTGTTGCAGATCATGCGCTGTTTTTTCTAAGGCTAAGGTTTTTGCGACAATCAATTTATTCGCCAAGCGATTTTGATTAATTAAAGTGTAAAATAAGTATGAGATCACCAGGGTTAATAAAAAACCAAGCGCCGCCGCTGATTTTTCAGGTGACAAAAAGTTTGTGCGCATCGGTGCATAACGAAAATTAATAGATAAATCGATATTTGATTGCGGCAATGAATTTGTAAAGCGCACACTAGTTATATTTAAATCGGGCTTGTCGACGTATTTAGAAAGAATTTTTTTACCGTTGATATTTTGAATTAACCACGACGTTTTGCTATTTTCAGCTTTGACGACGATGCTATTTAAGTCAGACAAAATAGTTTGATTAAATAAACTAGCTAAAGGAGTCGTAAAAAGAAAATAAATCTTACGATGAACACGCGACCGTAAGACAACTGATAAATAGGGTCGTTCATTGGATTCAAAAACTAACGTAGTCAAAAGACTTGATGTTTTTTTCAAGTCTTTGATCATATTTTTGATGTCATTCGATTGTAAGTAACTTGAAGGCACATCAGGTATAGTCGAATCGGGGGTATTTACCCGAAGCAGGGCTTTATACTTATTGCCTTGTTCCTGAATAATAGTCATGCGCTGAAATAATGTGTGCCTCAGTACTAAATCTAAGTACGGCTCATCTTTAGTGTAATTGATTGGACGATCTTCAAGGTTTGCTTCGTAACTTTGAATTTTTAAAATGCTATTTGTTAATAACAAATCTATTTTGGTTAATTCTTCGCGTGCTGTTTGGCTAAATACTGATTTTTGAATGAAGTCATCACGCTGTTTTAAATGAGCGTAAATATAGTAGGTTAAGCCGAAGCCGAAAATAAGAGTCAATACCGGAGCCCACAAAACAATTTTTTGCAGTTGGGTAATTCTATGACTTATTGACATGATGACACGGTTGGAAAATCGATTTGAAGCTTTCATCTGTATTAATCTTAGATGAAGATATGTGATATTAATAATAATTTCATTTGAAGAAATCTTCAAATGACCTTCAAACGTCCTTTATTTGGACATGATTAACTATTTGACGGGGAATAAACGCGTCACGATGATGCTAGTTGAGGGGTATAATGCAATTTCAAGATGTATTGGTAAAATTTAAAAAAGTTAAGGACTTTGACCCAAGCGGTCTGTTGCAGCTCAAGGAAGACACCGATGAATCTGTGGCAATTAAGATCTTAGCGCGCTTTTTTATCACTCTTGAAGAATCGCTGAATCATGTCGCTAGCAGCCTAAACAGTGGCGAATTGGCTGAAGTCGCAAAAGGTTCACATAAAATTGCGGGCAGTGCTGACTTGGTTGGATTTGCAGTTTTCGCGCAAAAATCGCGAAAAATTTCTCGCGATGTAAAAACATTGCCTGAAATGTCTTCTGCAGATTTGCATCACGAAGTTGTCGATTATCTGAGTGATGGTAAATTAATGTTAGGTCAGATGAAAGAAGCTTTTCCTGACTACAAAAAATGTATCTAAAATAATGCTTAAGATTCTTTAACTTCGATTTTATATCCTGCACCTAAAACAGTTTCAACTTTTGCGGTGCTTGAAGATATTTTTTTACGAAGATGAGAAATATGGGCATCCACCGTACGCTCAGTAATATGTTTAGCAATACCCCAGACATGATCGATCAAATAATCTCGCGAATATACTTGGCCTGGACGGGTCGAAAGAATTTTTAAAAGTTTAAATTCAGACGGCGTTAAATCCACATTTTCAATCTTGTCAGCGACTTGAATTTGCACGCTCATTTTATCAGAATCGATAATCAGGTTTCCGATTTTAATATGCGAGCTATCTTTAGCCTGCGCCTGCGCTGTGCGAAGTCTGGCTTCAATGCGTGCTTTTAATTCTGCAGAATGAGGTGGTTTTACGATGTAATCATCGGCACCAACGCCGAACGCAGCTACTTTGCTTAAAATATCGTTGTCGGCACTTAAAATAATAATCGGGATGTTTTTAGCGCTAAAAGCATCTTTAAACTGGCTTAGGGCTTTGATCCCGTTGCCATCTGGCAGCGATACGTCCAAAAGAATCAAATCAAAACTTTCGCGGCCATTTTGCACGTATTTAAAGGCATCGTTTAATGTAGGAGCGAAAGACAACGTATGGTCTTTTAAAACCGATGTGAGGTAAACCACAAAGTCCTGACTGTCTTCGATGCATAGTATTTTTGCCATAAAACTAACCAACCTCAATAGAAACGTATTTAGAGGAAAAAATACCGTGGTTTTGCGTATTCATCAAACCTTTTTAATTCTAATCCCAAATTTACCCCACACACTTAATAGTAAGGCATACATCAAGGAGGAATATATGACTATTAACTTACATTTTTCTCACGTCGAGGTCCCAGATTATCTACGTTACAACATTGAAGGTTACGTGACCGAAATGATCGGAGAACTGGCCCAGAAACCAAATTTATTCGTAGATTTATTCTGTAAAAAAGAAGTTGTGTCTAAAAACCACGGAGAAAAATTTAAATGTCACATAGAGGCGCACGCCCCTTGGTTGAACAAAAAAATATATGTGCAAACCACGGGCGATGAGTGCTGGGAAACCATTACCAAAGCGTCCGGAATCATGAAACGTAAACTATTTAGTCAGAAAAAATCTGATCACAGAAGAAGAGCGAGAGCGGATTGGAGTCTTGAACAGGCAGACAGTAACGAACAAGAATTAGCAATTTAAGATGAGCAAACCTTAAAGCAACTCTTGTTGAAAGAGAGTGTGTTATGATTTACAGAATCTTAATTATCGAAGATGATTTGGCCTATAAGCCACTCTGGGCAGATATTCTGCGCAGATACTTAGGTGGTCATATTGCTGATATTGTTTGGGCTGTTAGTGCTGAAGAAGCGCGTATTCAATACGAAAAATCTATCGCCACGAAACAGTATTTCGATTTCATTATCACAGATGTATTCTTAGCGGGCTCAGACACAGGTCTGGATTTCGTCGAAAACATTTTCGCTGATGATCAAGAAGCCCCTCCCATTATCTTGATTTCATCAGTCGATAAAGAAGAAGTCGAAGACATCGTGAATACAGATTCACGTCGTGTTGAAGTTTTAACAAAGCCAATTAATGCAGTTCAGTTTAAAGAAGTTATGAACCGAATTACCGAAAACCGAAGGGCGATTTAAGTATGTCAGTTGATACTTCACAAAAAATTGTACTGATCACCGGATGTGCCACGGGGCTTGGAAAAGCCCTTGTGGAGACCTTAGGCCGAAACCCGCAATACAAAATTATTGCAACGGCACGGGCGCATCGCCTGGATGACATGCGTGCAATGTTTGTTGAGTCAGAAAATCTGATTGTGCGCGAATTAGATGTTACCAATGAATCCAATATTTTTTCACTTGTGAATGAAATCGCTAACATGTGGGGCCGCATTGATGTGTTGGTGAATAACGCTGGTATTTGTTATCGTTCAGTCGTTGAACATATGGATCGTGAATCAGAAATGATTCAGCTTGAAACTAATTACCTGGGCCCGATGTCGCTGATTAGGTCAGTGCTGCCGATTATGCGCGAGCAAATGTACGGGCAAATTATTAATATTTCATCAGTCAGCGGTATGGTTTCTATGCCGACCATGGGGTCTTATTCAGCATCAAAGCATGCGCTTGAAGGTGCCACAGAATCTTTGTGGTATGAAGCGCGCCCTTACGGCATTAAAGTCAGTCTTGTTGAGCCAGGATTTATTAATTCAGATTCTTTTAAAAATATTCTGCTTCCAAAAAAAGCAAAACTTTCTGCAAAATTAAAGGGCCCACATTCGGAGTATTATAAATCGATGTCTCCGTTTATTGAAAGTCTGATGAAATGGGCCTTTGCCACCCCTGAATCCATCGCTCATAAAGTTGAAAGACTGATTGAACAGAAGAACCCACCTTTACGTTTGCGTGTAACGATGGATGCAGTGGTATTTTCTTTTTTACGAAAGCTATTGCCTGAATTCATGTTTCATAAAGTGATGTTCTTGCTGCTTCCGGGATCTAGGCTTTGGGGTCACAGAAGTTATTTCGGTAATCGGGTTAGATCTAAAAAACTAAACGGTTCCGCTCCGGCCTAAGCTGTGTTATACCCAGCGCATGACTGAAAACATGAGGCTTGGCGAATTCAAATTACACAAAAAATCTGGCAAAGCACGTCGTGCGACTTATATGACTCATCATGGGAGTTTTGAAACGCCTACGTTTATGGCTGTCGGTACAAAAGCCACCGTTAAAGCCATGACTCCAGAAGAATTAAAAGACTGCGGAACGCAAGTCGTTCTAGGTAACACTTATCATTTACATTTACGCCCTGGTGAAAAGCTGATCAAAAAATTAGGCGGCCTGCATAAGTTCATGAATTGGCATGGTCCAATTTTAACAGACTCAGGCGGCTTTCAAGTTTTCTCTCTGTCGGGGCTTCGTAAAATGTCTGAAGAAGGCGTTGAGTTTAGATCGCACTTAGATGGCGCAAAACATTTTCTGTCTCCTGAAACCAGCATTCAGATTCAAATGGATTTAGGCGCAGATATCATCATGGCCTTTGACGAATGTCTTGGGTATCCGGCAACCGATGACCAAATTAAAAAATCGATGGATTTGACTCATCGTTGGTTAGTGCGCTCAAAAAATGCCATGCAACGCCCTGAAAGTTTATTATTCGGTATCGTGCAAGGCGGGCTGTCGCTTGAGCACCGTAAGTATTCTTTAGAACAAGTCACAAGCGTTGATCTTCCAGGTTATGCCTTGGGTGGTTTTTCAATCGGTGAGCCGATTCACTTAATGCATGAGTTGCTTCCTGAAGTTGCGCCATTGATGCCTGAAAATAAGCCGCGCTATCTAATGGGTGTGGGAACTCCGCTGGATTTAATTATTTCGATCGATTCTGGAATAGATATGTTTGACTGCGTGATGCCTACAAGAGTAGCACGTAACGGAACGCTCTACACATGGCAAGGCAAAGTCAGCATCAAACGCCAAGAGTACAAAGAAGATGCCGGCCCGCTTGATCCTGAGTGTGATTGTTATACGTGCAAAAACTATTCGCGCGCATACCTACGTCATTTGTTTTTAAGTGGTGAAATCTTAGGCTCTCGCCTGAATACCATTCACAATCTTCACTTTTACATGTCAGTGATGGCGAAAGCGCGCCAAGCCTTAGATGAAGGCACATGGGAAGCCTACCGTGACGATTGCTTAACGCGATTTATAAAAACTGATAAAAACAACTAACCATCCTTGATCGTAACAGCGTTTAAGTGTTCAATTTACTTTGAGTTTTTTCGAAAAACTAAATTTAATAAAGGGACTTAAAAATATGTTACTGAAAATGTTATCGATGAATTTCGCCGCTTTCGCACAAGACGCAACTACAGCAGCAACAGCAGCTACTGCAGAACAACCTCCAGCATGGATGCAATTTGTTCCGATGCTTGCCATCGTAGTGGTGTTTTATTTTTTCTTAATTCGCCCACAAGCAAAACGCGCTAAAGAACAACAAGGATTTTTATCAGCTTTAAAAGTTGGTGACCAAGTTGTTACACAAAGTGGTTTGTTCGGAAAAATCACTGGCCTAAATGAGCAAATCGCAAATCTTGAGATTTCAAACGGGGTGACTATTAAACTTCTTCGTTCGCAAATCACGATGCTTCAATCAGCTTTGCAAAAAGCTGAGCCCGCGAAATAATTTTTTAGAAAATAAAAGACAAGGAAAAACAACATGGAAAATCTACGACTGAGAACATGGACAGCTGGCATTGCATTAGTATTAGCTGCGCTATTCATTGCTCCTAACTTTATCGACACCTCGAAATTTGCTTGGTGGCCGGCACGTAAATTAAATTACGGCTTAGACATTCAAGGTGGTATCCACTTAGTTATGGGTGTTGATGTTGAAAGTGTTTTAGTCACTACAGTCAATCGTCAAACGATTGTACTTGGTGCTGACTTCGCAAAAGAAAACATCAAAATCAAAGGTTTCGACACAGCTAACGCTAAAAATGGCGGTTTGAATGTTTTAGTTGAATCTGCAGAAGCTGCAAAACAAGTTGAAGCAGTTATTTTGAAAAACTACGTTGGCGCATTGCAAGTGATCTCGGCTACAGCTGAAAAAGTTGAAATCCGCTATTACGACGCCTATTTATTGGATCAAAAACAAAATACAATTCGTCAGGCGATCGAAACAATTCGTAATCGTATCGATGAATTCGGTGTGGCAGAACCTTCAATCACGCAACAAGGTGCTGACCGTATTTTAATTCAATTGCCAGGTTTAGCTGATGCTGAAAAAGCAAAACAGTTAATCAACACAACGGCTAAACTTGATTTCATGTTAGTGTCTTACGATAAGTCTCCGGATGAAGTTCGTAAGATGATTGATGACGCTGAAAAAGCGGGTGGCTACTCAATGGCAACATTGAAATACACTGAATACATCAAACGCCTTAACGATGATTTAAAAGCGCAACTTCCAGCAAACACAGCGATTTACTTCGAAAAAGGTTCGAACGCTAAAACAATGGAGGCCGGAAGCACTCCTTATTTATTAACAACAGATACAGATCTTGGCGGCGATTCATTAGATAGCGCTGGGGTTTCGTTTGACCAGTACGGTTCTCCTGAAGTGACTTTACGTTTCAACCCATCTGGGGCAAATAAATTTGCTGATTTAACAGAAAAAAACATCAACCGCCAAATGGCTGTGGTGTTAGATAGAGTTGTTAAAACAGCGCCTAACATCAATTCAAAAATTCCAAATGGCCAAGCGGTCATTACTTTAGGCCGTTCTGGTGACCAACAACAGATGATGGATGAAGCAAAACTTATTTCTACGGCTTTACGCGCGGGAGCCTTACCTGCAACGCTTGAGCAATTAGAAGAACGCCGAGTTGGTCCTTCTCTTGGTAAAGATGCCTTAGAAAAAGCTCGTTTAGGGGCTATCATTGGTTCAATCCTGATTATGATTTTCATGGTTGTTTACTATAAAGGTATGGGCGTTATCACGGCGTTCACGCTAATCTTAAATATCGTTGCGGTGTTTGCGATCCTTGGTTCACTAGGTGCTACATTAACGTTACCTGGTATTGCCGGTATGGCGTTAACTGTGGGCTTTGCGGTTGATGCGAACGTTTTAATTAATGAGCGTATTCGTGAAGAGTTAGCAAAAGGTGCCGGCATTAAAGCGGCGATTCAAGATGGGTACTCTCAGGCTATGTCTGCGATCATCGATTCGAATGTAACAACATCGGCAACTGCATTAATCTTATTGTACTTCGGAACAGGTCCGGTACGTGGTTTCGCTGTTACATTACTTGCGGGTATCGCAACGACTATTTTTGCAAACGTTTTCGTTTCAAAAGTAATCTCTGACAACTTAGTTTACCGCTTTGGTCTTAAAAAGATTTCTATATAATTAGGGGAATGAATAAAATGGCAAAAAATAATACTACACAAGAATCCTCTGGAAAATTTGATTTCGTCGGAAAAGTCGGAATCTTCGGCGGGATCTCATTAATTTTAACTGTACTTTCTTTGGGTTACATCGCGGTTAAAGGTATTAACTACGGTATCGACTTTAAAGGTGGAACTGAAATTCAGGTAAAATTCGAACAGTCTGTAAATATCGATCAAGTGCGTACTTCATTAGATGGTTTAGCTTTAGGTGAAGTTGGCGTTCAGGCTTTCGGTGAAGGCAACGAATTTATCATCCGCTTTCAAGGCGAAAAAGGCACAACTGATAAAGAAACAAATGAAAATTTAAACACTTCGATCACAAGTCTTAAAGATAAAATCATGACAACGTTTGCGGCTCAAGGTCCGGACATCCGTCGTGTTGATACAGTGGGGCCTCAGGTTGGAGCAGAGCTTAAACGTAATGGATTTCTAGCGGTATTTTACTGTCTATTAGTTATCTTTATTTACGTTGCTCTTCGTTTTGATTATAAATTTTCGCCGGGTGCGGTGGTGTGTTTATTTCATGATGCGGTAATTACCTTAGCTGTGTTCTTATTGGTCGGAAAAGAAGTTAATATTCCGATTTTAGCAGCGATTCTAACGTTAATTGGTTTCTCGTTAAATGATACGATCGTGGTATTTGACCGTATTCGTGAAACAGAACACCGTTACAGAGACCGTGGTTTTAAATTCATTATCAACAAATCAATCAATGATATGTTAGGCAGAACTATTATTACTTCGGGCACAGTTTTTATATCGGCATTATGTTTATTGATTTTTGCTGATGGCGTTGTGCAAGACATCGCGTTTGCGCTTTCTGTAGGTATCGTATTCGGAGCATACTCAAGTATTTACGTAGCGGCTCCGTTTATCTTAATTATGGAGAACATTTTTAAACCGACTGCAAAGGCGTAATTGCCCATGGCTGTCTGGAAAGATAAAAGTAAAAATATATCTACTTCAGATAGCTCTAAACCATACCCTGAGCTGATAGCAAAACTTCTAAACGCTCGGGGCTATGATGATTCGCAAATCGACTCAATTCTTAATCCTAAATTAAGTGTCTTAAAAGATCCGTTTTTATTATTAGGAATGGATAAAGCCGTTGAACGCATTAAACAGGCTTATTTAAATAATCAAAAAATCTGTATTTACGCTGACTTCGACCTTGATGGCACAAGTGGTCTTGGTATTTTAAAACAAGCCCTTGAAAATCTGGGTTTTAAAGATGTCAGCTACTATCAACCTAAGCGTTTAAGCGAAGGTTATGGTTTTCATCCGCATGCTGTTGAAGAGCTAAAAACCATCGGCATTGATTTAATTATCACAGTCGATGTGGGTATCACTTCGCATAAAGCTTTTGAAAAAGCGAATGAATTAAATATCGATGTGATTTTAACAGATCACCATTTACCAAGTGAAACTTTACCCAGTGCTTATTGCGTGATTAACCCCAATCAAAAAGCCTGCACCAGTGGGCTTGGGTATTTATGTGGGGCGGGTGTTGCGTTTTACCTGGCTCGTGCGCTAAAACGCGCGTTTTCTGAAGATCCACAGCTTCCAAAAAAAGAATGGGATCTCAAAGAACTGTTAGATTTATTTTGCATTGGCACTTTAACAGATATGGTGCCGCTGATTGATGATAACCGTGTGCTGGTAAAACATGGCATGGTGGTATTGCAAAATACGCAAAAAGTGGGTTTGCAAGCGCTCTTAGAGGCCTTAGAATTAACGGGCAGAACTCTGTCGTCGCAAGATGTTTCGATTAAATTTGCACCAAAGCTAAATGCCTTATCGCGGATGGAATCTGATATTTTGCCGATTCATATTTATTTAGAAAAAAATCTGACCCATGCAAGGTCAATGGTCGATCAGATTTTAAAGAACAATCAAACACGCCAGTCTTTACAATCAAATGCCGAAGGCAAAGCTTTTGAATTACTTAAAGATTGGAATAAAGAAGATTTTGTCTTTGTGTCTAGTGAAGAATTTCACCGTGGTATTATTGGTCTAATCGCTACCAAATTATCGCAAGAATTTAATCGTCCTGCTTTTGTAGGTTCGCAAAATTCTGAAGGCATGATCGTCGGAAGCGGGCGTTTGCCGGCAGGACACGAATCCAGTTTGGTTGATGCACTAGGGTTTGCGCAAACGTCATTAAACCGCTTTGGCGGGCATTCTGCGGCGGCAGGGTTTGAATTACCTGCGACAAACAAAGAAAATTTAATCTTAAGCTTAGAAAAATTTTATCATCAGTTAAAACTTGAAAAACGTGAAGTCGAAATTGATTTCGATGTAACGGCTCATCTGTCAGATTTAAATTCACACTTTATGAAATGGTATGATCATATCGGACCATACGGAGTCGGGTTTACAACGCCATTGTTTCGTTTTAATAATTTAAATTTAAATAAGATTAATGAATTAAAAGGCGGGCATCTAAAAGTACAATTTTGGGACGAGAAAAGCTCTATGGATGCTTTATTATTTTCTCCAAGCACTACTCAGCGCGAAATCCTTCAAACTGGCAGAATGTATGATATTCTAGGTGAAATTCAGTGGAATTACTTTAGAAATAAACAATCTGTCCAAATCTTGATTAAAGATTTGAAGGTATCGGAAAACCAAGCATGATTTTTAAATTTAAGCCAGTGCCCAAGAAAGATCTAAAGTCTGTCGTGTGTTTGTCGGCAGGTTTAGATTCAACGGTGAATTTGTATGCGGCCCATAAAATGACCGAAGTCGTTCAAACCGTTACTTTTAATTATGGCCAAAAAGCCGCAAAAAAAGAAATCGCTGCAGCTACAGAAATCTCTAAAAAGTTAAATATTCCTCATACAATTATCGACCTTCCGTGGTTTAAAGACTTAGGGCAGTCGTCACTGACCAGTGATAAACAAAATGTTCCCATTGGTGATGAAGTTTCGATTGATAATCATAAAAAATCACAAGTGACGGCCAAGGCTGTCTGGGTGCCAAACCGTAATGGCATATTTTTAAATATTGCCGCTGGTATTGCTGAAAGTTTAAAAGCTAATTTAATTGTTCCTGGCTTTAACTTAGAAGAGGCCTCTACGTTTCCTGATAACAGTGAAGGTTTTATGAAAAGTCTGGATTTATCACTGTCATTTTCAACGGCCAATAAAGTCAAAGTTCATTGTTACACGGTCTCATTAACCAAAATTCAGATTGTTAACGTCGGCATGTCAATGGATGTGCCTTTTGAAATGATCTGGCCATGTTATTTTGCTAAAGATAAATGGTGCGGTGTATGTGAATCTTGTCAGCGCGCCAAGCGTGCTTTAAGCTTTAACAAGGTGCCTGTTACACATTTATTTGAAAGTTGAAATTAGTCATGCAAACACTCTTCGTATCGACAGCTAAGAAAAACCTTAAAAATTATGATGGTTCACAGTTACGCCCGTTGTTTTCTTATGAAAATTTCGGTTTAAAAGGCAATGCGATGATTTCCTGGATTTCACCAACAGATGTGACATTGGCTCATATGGTGGATTATGAAGATAAAATCGAAGAATCAAAAATCTGTGGCGATAAGATGTTACATTTTATAATCGAGTTTTTTCCGGCCAATTTATCTTTTGGCGTGATGGCGCAAAGGTTATTAGCTTCAATCATTAAAGACATGATCAGTTTAAAAGCCCCTAAAGAAAAGTTAAACCGTAAGGGTGATGATATCTATGTGGGTCAGGGTAAACTTTCAATTTCTATTGCCAGTGTTTCAGCAGTTTCTACGTTAGTTCACTTTGCTGTGAATATTACCAATAAAGGCACACCTGTTAAAACTGCGTCTTTAGAAGATTTAAATATTAAGCCAGATGCTTTTGCTAAAGATGTTTTAAAAGCTTTTGCTTCTGAATTTGATGATGTGATTTGGGCGACACAAAAGGTGAAGCCGCTATGATGGTTAAAAGTTTAATTTTAAGTTTAGTCTTAGTTTTTGCGATTCCAAGTTTTGCCTTCGATCAAAACTATACGCTCTGGAAGCGTGTCATCGCCAATTATGTCGATTACAGTGTAAGTCCTGCCACTGTTGATTATGTCGGCATAAAAAATAACCGTCTGGATTTTACTGAAAACCTGCAAGAGATGGTAAAGGTTACAGAAGAAGAGTATAAAGCTTTTTCGATCGATCAGCGTAAGGCTTTTATTTTAAATCTTTACGGAGCTTTGGCTATCAAGGCTGTGCTTGATCAAATTGAAGGTAACAAGATACCGAAAACAATTAAAGCCGGCAGCCGGTTTTTGAACGATATTTTTGATAGAAAGTTTTTTAAATTATTCGATAAAAAACGCAGTCTGAATTATCTTGAAAAAGACCTGGCCGAAGAATTTGAAAGTGATTTTAAATTTATGGTGGCTTTTGCGTGTGCTGCTAAAGGCTGCCCGCCGCCAGGTTATTACACGGCTGATAATTTAAATAAAACTTTAAATGATGTGATGAAATCGTTTTTGGGCTGGGATAAAAATGTGACTTACACGATAGCTACAAATGAGCTGATCGCCTGTGATTATTTTAAAGAGCGCAAAAGCATCATTAAGCAGTCTAAAGAATATTCAAGCTTAGAAGACTTTTTAATTCGTAATGCACCCATTTCTGAATTATTAAAAGACAAAGCATTAAAGAATGAAAACAGTCTTGATTTAGAATTTTCTAAAATGGATTGGTCGCTAAATATTAAACCCTGAAGACAAAATACACAGCGCCAACCATACATAGGCCAGACCACAGGTAATCCAATTTAAACGGGACTTGCATATAGAATGTCGAAAATCCGATAAACACTAAGATCGTGATCACTTCTTGCATGATCTTTAATTGCGGTAGGGTGTAATGATTAAAACCTAAACGGTTTGCGGGCACCTGAAAACAATATTCAAAAAACGCGATTCCCCAACAGGCCAAGATGACAATCCATAAAGGCGAAGAGTTCATGGTCTTTAAATGCCCATACCAAGCCCAAGTCATGAAGACATTTGAAATCACTAATAAAACTAACGGAAATACAGCATTCGAGGTCATGACAAATCTTCTTTTGCTTCATCAATTTTTTTGCCGGCCCCCTTAATAGTGGCGTAGGCATGATTACATAAAAGACTGGCGATGCGGCGGTATTCGCTTAATAAATCTAAATGGATCGAACTGGTGTTGATTGAATCTTGCATACCGCGGTTTAAGCGCGAGATATGGTTTTCTCTGAAGTTTAATTCAATCTTTGCTAATTCACGTTTTAATTGAATCGCACTTTCACACATTGCAGGGCTATCGTAAGCGTTGATTCCCATTGAAGCCACTTTAACAACTTGTGCGTGCATTTGTTTGATTTCGTTCCAGCCTTCATTTGAAAAATATAATTTTAAGGCGTGTTTTTTAATGGCTAAAGTTCTGATATTGATATCAATTGAATCAGCTGCACGTTCAAGATCTGAAATGAACATGATCATATTCATCACGTTTTGATTAACCACTGAGGCATTTGAATTAGCCTGGTTTAATAAAAACATTTTAGTTTCGCGGTATAAAAAATCAACTTGGTTATCGCGATCTTTAATCGACTGCACTAACACCGGGTCTTCTTCTTCGAATAAAACCACAGAATCTTTCAACATGCTGATCACGATATCTGCACAACGCATGATTTCACGCTGCGCGTATGAAATCGCTAAAGCCGTGTTATCGTAATTGTTCATCGCTAGGTATTCAGTGCCAAATTCTTCTTGTAAACCTTTAGGAAACATCTTTTGAATCAGCTGTGAACCTTTAGAAATAAACGGGTAAAAAAGCATTGCTGATCCAATATTAAAGAAAAAATGTGCATTGGCGATCAGGCGCGAAGATGTCGTTTGAAACTGGCTGACGAATTCAATAAAGTACGTCGTTAGCGGGTAAAATATTATTACGCTTAGGGCTTTGTAAAAGAAATGCGCCCAAGCCACTTGTTTGCCGATATAGTTGCTGCCGGCAGCCATGTAAAGAGCAGTTGATGTGGTGCCGATGTTTGCGCCGTAAACCCAGATAATCGCATCATGAGTCGAAATCACACCTGCAGCACATAAGCTCATCGCAAGACCGATGGTGATTGCAGAGCTATGCACAAAAGCACAAAAAATCACAGCGGCGAAAAACGAATACGCCGAGTTTTCTTTTAAGCCGGTAAAAAAATCAGCTAAGAATGAAAGTTGCGCAAAATAATGCGAACTAATCGAAATCATTTTTAAACCTAAAAATAGCATCGCAAAACCCATCACAACTGTGCTTAGGTTTTTTAGAGCAGGCTTTTTGCTGACGAAAAATCCGCCAAAGCCTAAAATAAATAATGGCAATGCATACTGAGATAAATCAAACGAGATCAATTGCACGGTTAACGTCGAACCAATCGCTGTGCCGATGATCACGCCCATGACTTGCGGTAATTGAATCACGCGCGCACTGCCAAGGCCCACAAGCATGCTGGTTACAGCGCCCGAACTTTGTAAGATCGAAGTTAAACCAACACCCACACCGATTGACAGCAAACTTGATTTAGAAAGTTTGGTCATTAGCAGCGTGATTCTTTGGGCCATTAACTTTTCAAGTGAGCCAGAAGCCATTGAGCTTCCGTAAAGAAAAAACGCGATACCTGCCAAGAAAATTACAATGTGACTATTTTGAAGATCGATCATACCATTTTATAATACAAGGATTTATGTCGTAATGGCAAATACAGATGTCTTACAAGTAGTAGCATTAGCGCTTTTTCACCCCGTCAGAAAAAGATACCTGATCGTACGCAGAAACGCCCAGCAAAATTCAGGAGCAGGGCAGTGGGAGTTTCCGGGCGGAAAAATCGAAGCTAACGAATCACAAACACAGGCTTTGGTACGTGAAACGCTAGAAGAACTTGGGTTAACGGTGAATGAGGCTGACTTAAAATTCATTCACAACAATCAATATCAGTACCCACAAAGAATCGTAGAAATTCATCTTTACCGCTATGACAAAGCTATTGATGATTTCATGTTGGTTGATCACGATTTGCACGCCTGGGTTGACGAGACTGAGATCACGACTTTCGATTTAGCACCGGCAGATATTCCGTTTATTAAATTTCTATATTAATCTAAAAAGTATTTTCGTTCTTGGAGCGTAGGCAGGCGGCACATTTCTGATTTGCCAAAGATGCGGTAGCGGTATTTAGCGACCAGCTCGTAAAAAAAATCTGAAATAAAACTCGGCAAAATATGTAACATAATGCTTATCGGTTTATAAATGCCACCGATATCACCAAGCAAATAAGCCACAGCTTTCGAGCGGCGATAGATTTTGCCGTCACGAAAATACACCACATAGTCAAGACCAAGGTCTTGCTGTGGCAGCATTTCATGGGCAGTTGATCCTTGTAATGGAGCAAAATAGATTTCGCCTTCAGAAAATCTTGGCAGGCAGAAATCAACAAGTGAACTGCATAAGTGGCAGACGCCATCGAAAAAAAGGATTCTTTTCGTATTTTCTTTCATCGACTTTATGATACACTTTTTTTAAGCAGATGAAATGTTTTGTTTTCCCGCTCACGCACGCAAACTTATTTCCCCTTACCACAAAGCCATTAAATATCTTTGAGCCGCGTTATTTGCAGATGATCGAAGACTCTTTAGCCACAAAAACCCCAATAGCCTTAGCGTATGTGCCAGAAAACGGTGACACGTTTCGTTCAATCGCAGGATTTGGCTTGCCACAGGTCATTGATCAAAGACCGAACGATAACTTGCTAATTTTTTTACCCGGGCAGGGCAAGCTTCGTATTCTTGTTGAAGATACGGTGACTGATAAGCCATACATCGTTGCAGACTGTGAAATCGTTAATGAAGATTTGTTTTTAGATGAATCTTTACAGTCGAAATACAATACGTTGCATACGCTTTTAGTTCAGTGGGTGCAAAAGCATATTCCAGATCAAGAACAGCGTGATATTTTTATTCGCAGTCTTAAAGGGCCGCAAGAGACTGTGTCTGCGTTTGCTGCGTATTTGATTCGTGATTATGATTTGCAATATGAAATGATGGAGATTTTTAATATCAATGATCAGATTCGTTATTTGCATCGTCTTTATGAGTCTAATGAACTTACGATTTGATAACCAATTATGCTTAAAATAAAACTGCCTTTATTGTCTGTATTCGCCATAGTATTTTTAAATTTCATGTTGGATGTATTTGGTGTGTTTTCGTACAATACCCAAACCGTTTTATCTATTATCGTTTTAGGTATTGTACTAGCGTTTGATTTTTTTATGCTTGTACTACTTTGGAGAAAACCAGAACGAGGTACCCTTACTGTTGTAACACTGTTTTTAATTGTATTAGGAGTTTTTGCCACAAATAGTTACGCTAATGTCTATGGTGGTTTGGAAAATTTTAAATTCAATGTTTCTATGAGAGTAGTTATTATTTTTTCGGTAATCATTTACGCTCTTTATTGGAAAAAGGGGGCGTCACAGTTGCATTGGGCTGGTAAATCTTTTTTCTTACTTTCGATTGTTATAACAATATTATCTTTTTCTAAATTACTAAATATTGTAGCTGACACCAGTGTTGAAATTACACAATCTTTCGAAATCTATGAAAAATATTTCAGCAATTTAGAAGGACGATCATTTCATTTTAAAATAGCCTCTAAAGAATTTGGTCACATTATTGTTGATGAGTCTACATTTGATAGATTTAAAAAAGGTGATCGGATTCCACTTCGAATTAAGCAAGGTGCATTTGGTGAACCTTGGATTTCTAAAATAGACTGAGTGGCATTTAGGGCTAACGATTAATAAACTCAACGCGGATACTGGTCGCTCGGTACGATAGTGATAATGCGATCTGGAGTCAGAAACTTCTGTAGCGTAAAGCGTGGATGTTCAACACCACCAACACTTTGTCCCGGAAGAACACCGATACGCTCCCACTCTGCTTGCGCAGATTCTGGCGCTTCAAATTGAAGAGCATGGCCACCAGCGGTGTCAGTCACAAACCAACCGTAATCTCTAAGTGCTGTGAAGATAATTTTAATCGCCCGTTTTTTCTGAATACTAAGGCCAGAGTAAGTTGCGATGAAGGCATCGATTTCACTATCAGTGGCTTTTAAAGCAAAGCGCATTCCTTCTGGAATGTTTCCGACTTTGCCTGGGTGTTCCAGTTTTGTTGCAGGTGCTACATAGTACTGACCAGAGGTTCCGATGATCGGCATTGAAAGAGCATGTTCAATCACGCCTTTTTCGATTTCCCAAGGGCGTACTAACATTGCGAGATAGTTGATTCCTACACCGCGAGAACCCGAACACTTTGTTGCATTTGTGTCCCAGTTATTTGTTAGGTAATCGCCTGGGCATAAATTTCCATTACCGACCGTGATTTGTTTGGTCGCGGTGTCCACGACCATATCCCACAAATTCCATTCTCTTCCAGAAGCTGCATCTAAAATTATTGTTTGAGCATCGGTTCCAGCATTTGGTAGCCAAGCAGGATTATAAGGAATAGTTTTTCCATTCAAGTTACCCCAGTTGTTTTTATCTTTGATCAGATACATATCAGTGGCTTTTGTCGCATCATAAACTGGGTAGGTGTATTTTCTAAAATTAAGTTCTGGTAAGTTGCCGTTAAAATCTTCCCATAAAAAATCCGCAAACTTTTTGCTCTCGGGATGCAATGGCAGATTTTTTACCGGAATATTCCACGGGGCTTTTGCGCCGTAAGGACGAACGCCGGTAAAGGCGCGAACCGGTGCTGAAGCTACTGGAGTCGGCGTGGGCGTTGGTGTCGGAGTTGGTGGCGTAACGACTGGAGGTGTTGCGGGTGGAGTGGTTGGCGGAGCTGCTGTAGTGGATTCTTGAGAGCGCTTAGCTTCAAGCTTTTCTTCTCGTGAAGGGCTACAACCAACTAAACATAGAATTGAAAAAAATAATATCAAACGCATATTTCTATTTTCGGTTGAAACAAGAGCGAACAAAATTTAAATCTGGATTGATCTCAGTTTGAAACTTAAATTTAAATTATTGCTAGTCACAGTGGATACAGCTTAGTCAGTTGTGTTGATTGTTTTCTCTGGCTAACGAATTAATGATCATCACAAGCTGAGAACTTGCCTGCGCATAAAAGGGCATGTTGGAATAGCTGTATGGATTGGCGAACAGATAAAAAAAATCTCTATGCAATAACTATAGTGGCTTTAATTGGTATAGGTACTGCAATTTTTGCTTATGAAAGTACAAAAAAATCTTATAGGGCTGAAGGATTTAATGATGGCTCGATAATGCAAAGAGAAGGAATTATCGAAAAATTAAACAGCATTAAGAAAATAGAAAATTGTTCTCAATCGTCATCCGAATTGATCGAAGTATTTTCGGTCAAGGCGACAAGCGTTTATGTGCAAAAAACTAATGATGTCAGTTTTCACTTTTGCCTGATGCGGTAACGTTTTTCCAGTTTAAACTTAAAAACCGCGCCCATAGGATATGTGCAATTCCTAAATGAGCAATCTTTAAAGCTACCGGGCTTAAAGTCACTAACGTAATCACCCCGATGAACATCGCAAATAAAATCTCTAAAGCAAAGCGTGATTGATTTTTCATAAATAACCAAATCATAAATCCAGACATAATCGTAACAGCTAAAAATGGATGTACGATGCGCAGCTTGATAAAGATATGTGAATCATGACTGAAATCTTCGATGATGCCTTGAAGTAATGAAATGCTTGGAAAGAGCGTCACTGAAAGCGCAGCAATGGCGCCGCTGACTGAAACCACTAAGAACAACAATAACTTCTTAGAAAATTTAAAATTAAATTCAGGGTTGATCGATTTAAACAATAAATAAGTAACCCCAGTTAACATAAAACTATTCAATTGATGCAGTATCATAAAAAATAAACGTAGATAAGAATCATCAACACTTACTAATTTTAACTTAACTAATAAAGCACCAACCAACGCTTCAGAGATCATTAAACAAAGTAAAGCCACATTTAAATTTCTAACCAGCTTGCGGCCATGATTACGAAGCTTAAAGAAAATAAAGATAACAATAATTCCATAAACACCAGTCATCAACCGGTGCGAGTATTCAATAAACGTCTTCTTCTGCGTAAGATCCGGAATAAATTCGCCAGTACACAATGGCCAATGATCACCGCAACCATCGCCAGAATGTGAAATACGAACCCAGGCTCCCCAGAAAATCACGATCAAAGTGTAAACCCAAAACATGAGTAATAAATTCGAGGTTTTCTTTTCTTGCGCAGTCATAAAGATTAGTCTTTCAAGCGGTGGTTATTAAAAATACTTAAAGCCTTTTTGTAATCAGAACGGCTGTATTTTAAAATATCAGGAATATAGTTAAAGTAAAAACGAAGCGATGTTAAATTATTTTTCGTCATGCAACGGCCACGGTTACGCTGAAAAAGCTCGTAAGTGTAAAAACGATCTTTATGGCAAGTTTTACCGATCTTATGACGAAACACCGTCGTGTCGTCATAACCTAAAGTGATTTTGTGCTGGTGCGCACGTAAACTGAAATCAACGTCTTCCCAGTAAGTGTGAAAACGTTCATCAAAGCCCTGAAGCTTAGCAAAAGCTTCTTGATTAATCCAAAATGCCGTTCCCGGAATATAAGTAATATCTTTGTGCTTATGGTCGGTTAAATTTTTAAGATGTTTTAATTTACCAGTACGGGGATTCAAAGCTCCCATCACTGAATCAACTTCTTCAGAATTGCGGCGAAGCAATTTGACCGAACTAAAATGTTTCGGTGCCGCCGAAGGCAGCGAAATAGCCTCTGTATCGTTAGTTAAAAACAAAACGTCAGAAAAATGCTTCAGCGTTTCTTTTAATGTCGCATTCGCGCCACCCGAGAAGCCTTTGTTTTCAGAAATATCGATGTGGCGGATGTCAGGAAATTCAGACTTTAGCTTAGCAACGTGTTTTTCTAAGCTTCCGTTGTGAGTCAAAAAAACATTTTCAGCAGCCACATGGAGCAAAACACTTTTGAGGCATTTTGCTGTGAGTTCAGGATGGTTGTAAGATAAAACCGAGACACCATAGGGCTTTTTCATGAGCTTTTTTTAAACCTAAAGTAAAAAAGGTTCAAATAGAAGTTTTTAACATGTTAGGCTATTGCTGATGAATAAGACATACACCTTGTTTTGGTTTAGACGTGACCTGCGATTATTCGATAATGCAGCCTTATGGCATGCTTTAAAGCACGAATCTAACGTTTTACCTGTGTTTATATTCGATCAAGAGATCTTAAAGAAATTGCCCGAAAACGACCTGCGCGTTCAATTTATTCATGAAACCGTAACAACCCTTAAAAAAGAGCTGCAAAAAAAGAAGTGCGATCTGATAGTCGAACACGGTAGCCCCGTTGAAGTTTTTAAAAAGTTATTAGAAACCTATCAAGTTAAAGCCATTTACACAAATCACGATTACGAACCCTATGCCCGCACGCGCGACGAAAATATTGCTAAGCTTTGCACAAAAAATAAAACCGAATTTAAAACATTTAAAGATCAAGTCATCTTTGAAAAAAACGAAATCGTCACTGATCAAGAAAATCCTTATACGGCGTACACCCCATATAAGAAAAAATGGCTTAAAGCGATGTCGCCGTTTTATTTAAAATCCTATCCGGTCGAAATTTACGAATCAAATTACGCCAAAATAAAACCAACAAATATGGCAAGCCTTAAACAACTAGGCTTCAAAGAACAGAAATTTGTATTTCCAGAATCTTCAGTTACAGCCAGCATATTAAAAAACTATGCAAAAACCAGAGACCTTCCGGCATTAGATTCTGGAACCAGTCACTTAGGCTTGCATTTACGTTTCGGCACAGTGTCTGTGCGTGAACTGGCCCGTGAAGCAAAGAAATATTCAGAGGTATGGTTAAGTGAATTAATCTGGCGCGAATTTTTCATGCAAGTGCTATGGCATTTTCCACACGTCGAAAAACAAAGCTTCAGACCCCAGTATGATAAAGTTGCCTGGCGCACGAATAAATCAGAACTCGAGCGTTGGAAGAACGGCCAGACCGGTTACCCGATGGTCGATGCAGGCATGCGCGAATTAAATGCGACAGGGCATATGCATAACCGCGTGCGCATGGTGACTGCGTCGTTTTTAACAAAACATTTACTTCACTACTGGCTTGAAGGTGAGCGTTATTTTGCCGAAAAGTTATTAGATTTCGATTTAGCTGCAAATAACGGTAATTGGCAGTGGGCTGCAGGTACAGGCTGTGATGCGGCTCCATATTTTAGGATTTTTAATCCTGAATCGCAGCTTGAACGTTTTGATCCAAAAATAGAATATATTAAAAAATGGATTCCAGAATTTGGAACTGCAGAATATGTAAAACCAATGGTTGAACACAAATTCGCACGTGAGCGCGCGCTCGCTGAATTTAAAAAAGGACTTGGAAAATGAAAATATTAATGACGGGTGCCACAGGGCATGTAGGAAATTTCGTCGGTCGAAAACTAGTTGAACTAGGTCATGAAGTTGTCGTTGTTAGCAGGTCTAAGAATAAAGCGCTTAATTATTTAGAATTTCCGGCAGAAATTATCGAACACGATTTAGTTGCAGATCCATTGCCTGAAAAAAAGTTACTGGGTATTGATGCCATAGTTCATCTTATGGGCGAAACCGTTGATGGCCGCTGGACAAAAAAGAAAAAAGAACAAATCCTAAATTCTAGAAAAATCAGCAGTGAACATTTAGTTAAACATTTACCCGCAAATATTAAAGTTATCGTTTCTGCTTCAGCGCAGGGTATTTACGGCGATCATAAGGCACATATGGTGACCGAGAACTCAAAACTGGGGAGCGATTTTTTAGCTGAAGTCTGCAAGGAATGGGAAAAGCCTTTTGTATTTTTAAATGGTATTCGTACGGTGCAATTACGCATCGGCCTTGTGTTAGACCCACAATCTGGTGTGTTACGAAAAATGATCCCGCTATTTCAACGCGGCCTTGGCGGTACTCTTGGCAGTGGCCAACAATACATGAGCTGGATTGCGATTGAAGATTTAACTGAAGTGATTGTTCAAGCTCTAACAAATGATAATTATAGCGGGGCTATTAATTGCGCCACAGATAACCCAGTCACAAACAGCGAGTGGACTAAACTTTTAGGTAAACAATTAAATGCGATGCGATCAGCACCGGTACCATCGTTTGCGTTACGAATCGCCGTCGGTGAAATGGCCTCGGCAGTGTTAGCTTCGATTAAGTTAGCACCGGCGAAGTTGTTAGCAAATAATTTTAAATTCAAATATCCAAATCTAAAAGACTATTTTGAAAAAGCGCTGGCGCCCTATAAAGGCGGGCAGTATTTCTATTCAGTGAAACAATTTGTACCCCGGGATATCGAAAATGTTTTTACCTTCTTTTCGCAAGCTGCAAACCTAGAACAAATCACGCCGCCATTTTTAAATTTTCAGGTGTCGCATATGTCGACAAAGACCATTCATAAAGGCACTTTAATCGATTACAAATTAAATCTAAAGGGTATTCCCATGAAATGGAAAACTTTGATTTCAGACTGGAATCCGCCCCATAGTTTTATCGACACCCAATTATCAGGGCCATACCGGTCATGGCATCACACGCACCGGTTTGAAAAATTAGGAAACGGAACTTTGTTAAGTGATGAAATTCGTTATAAATTACCATTGGGGTTTTTAGGTCAGATGATGGCTTCTACCTTGGTCCAGAAAGATGTTGAAAAAATATTTAAATTTCGTCGTGAAGTGATACACAAAATTAAATTCTAATTGCAGAATCTTGTTAATCCCGCCGACAATATAGGTATGGTGTTTGCCGAGATTCCCTACAAGGCTCGTATCGAGCTAAAAGATAATGTAATAACCGTCAGAGGTTCAAAGCTTCTGTTGGATAAAGTTGCGCAAATGAAAGCGCAGTACGGCAATGACCCGCATAAATGGCCACAACAACGTGTTGGATCGGGTGAAGACATTTTAATTAATGAATTTATCATGAAGGCTAATTTTGAATTTAAATTCTGTTATACTCACGAAGAGTTATGTCACTGCAGAAATGTCGAAACTGAAAAAGTTTTTGGGGCGATCAAAAATGGTTGTTTTAAAACTGAAGACGTATCGCGTACTACCTTGGCAGGAACCGGTTGTGGTTCATGCCGCCAAGACATCACAAATCTAATCGAGCAATTTAAGAAGTCTTAATTCAGTGTGAATTTTGGCTTCAATCGTTGAAAAACCATCAGCCTTAATCCAGGTGCCTGATGAGCTTTTGTGTCCGCCGCCGCCCAAACGCGAAGCTACCGTGTAAGCATAATCATTTAAAGCCGATCTAAAACTGACTTTGTATTCATTATCACTGGCTTGTCTGATGAAGTAGGCAAACTTCACCATAGGCATAAGAGTAAACATATCAACGATATCATTTACATCATCGCCTTCTAATTTATATTTTTCTAATTGTTTAAGACTTACCGTAAGGCCAACAACTTTGTTGTTGGAAAAATATTTTGCCGAATGAATCAGCTCAGCTAAAAATAACATTTTATCAGGGGTCCAATGCGCAAATAGCGCACGTTGAATACCTTCGGTGTTAATTTTATAACCGGCAAGTTCGCCAGCAATATAATGAGAGCGTGAAGAATTTTTAACTAATTTAAAAGCTTGGGTGTCGAAAGTTAAACTTGAATAAAGAGCCGAAGCGATAAAATCATTCAGCGGCACTTTTAGGGTTTTAATCACATCAAACACGATTTCACCCGTCGAGGCCGCATCAAGATTCATAATGCGAAAAACAAGCGGGTGGGGTTTGGCATTTTCGACGTGATGGTCGATAAATAAAACTTTGCAATTTTGATCTAAGCAGTTTTGATAAAGTGGGTTGCAAAGCTCGCCATGGTTGGTATCTAGAATAATCAGTAAATCCGGAGTCATTTCGTCAGGATTTGCGCAGATGTCCACATTTTCTAGCATGTACGAGTAGCGTTTTGGGACTTCGTCGACAGGAACAAACCAAACTTGCTTGTTCAAGTTTTTAAGAGCTCCGTATAAGGCTGCAAGACTACCGATGCCGTCGCCATCAGAATTTCTATGAGTTGAGAGGAGGATTTTGTTGGCTTTAAGGATAACTTCAATTTGCGAATCAATAGACATAGGCTATATCCTAATATGACGCAACGTAGCCTGTCCCCTGTAGTTTGTTAAACCCAAACATTTTTGGTATAAAATAAGACTTTTGAATAGGGATCTATAAAATATGGCATCAGACGTACTACCAATGACCGCTCGTGGAAAACAATTGCTTGAAGCTGAGCTTAAAAGATTAATCTTTGAAGAGCGTCCAGCTGTGATTAAAGCCATCGAAGAAGCTCGTGCTCATGGCGATATTTCTGAGAATGCTGAATATGAATCTGCAAAAGAGCGCCAAGGTATGATTGAAGGTCGCATTGGCGACATTCAAGGCAAAATTGCCGGTGCAGATGTTATTGATCCAGCGACGATTAAATCAGACCGTGTGGTTTTCGGAGCTACTGTTGTGATCGTTGATCAAGAAACAGAAGAAGAGCACACCTATCAAATCGTAGGTCCTGATGAAGCTGATGTTAAAAAAGGCATGATCTCGGTCATGTCTCCGATTGCGCGCGGTATGATCGGTAAAAAAACTGGTGATGCATTTACAGTGCAAAGTCCTAAAGGCGATAAAGATTACGAAATTGTTTCTTTTAAATTCGTCTAATTAAGTTCACAATTAAAACATGAAAAGAGCGGTCGTTGATCAAGCCGGTTTAAGAGTCGTAATGACAGGATTAATCCTGTCATTATTTATCGGGCTTATTTTTAAATCGCAAATCAGATCCAGTGTAGTTAAAGCCCGCTTACAACAAGCCATCGTAAGACTGCAAAAAGATATAAATATTGATTTTGAATCAGTCGAAGTTCGCCTGAGCGAATGGGGAATTCCGCGTCCAGTGATTGAAATTCGCGGTGTTCGCATTAGTCCACTCAAAGCCAACTGCCAAGAAAACCAAATTTACATCGATGCTTTAAGTTTTCCGTTAAGTTTTAATCTCTTGTTTTCAAAAGAAAAGGTGATTTCAACCGTACGCGTGTCGCTTTTAGAAGTGCGCACGAAAAATACGCGTCAGTGTTTTGCAAAAAATAATAACGAAGATGCCATCGCTAATCGCGTAGTTATGTCGGCCGTTTCGCAAAGTGCACCCGTTGTTGTTAATACAGAAGAAAAACGCAATGCGGCCGTTGAAAAGCTAAGAAATTTCAAATCACATTTAAATGAAATAAAAATTGATCGCTTGCGTGTGATCGCGATTGATAAAATGAACACCGCTGTTGATTTTAATGCTGTTCAGGTGTTGTTTAAGTATGAAAATGAAAAACTAAATGAACTTTCTATTCAATCGCAGTTATCGGCTTTTAAAGAGGCTGAAAAAAGTTATTATCTGTTTAAATCAGACTTAAAATTTAACATAAAACTTGAAGATAAGCCTTCGATCAATGCCGAACTAAAAGGGCTTATTGTCGATCGCCCGTTTCATTTAAAACTTAAAAACGATTTACAAAAAAATAGCCTGCAGTTTTTAGGTGAATTAGGCGGAATCTCTTTAAAGGCGATTAATTACATCGTTAAAGCTGAACGGCCACAGGCTGAAGTTTTTGATTTCTTAAGCGGATCGTCAATGACGGGCTACATGACTGGTGAATACTTTATTGATAATCGACATTATGAAATTAATTTTAAAGATATTAAAATCTTAGTTGGTGGCGGTGTGGCCGAGATTAATGATATTTATGTCTTAGGTAAAATGGATGAAAAAGCACAGATCAGGCCTTTCGATGTGCAATTATCGCATATTGAGCTTACTAAAATATTATCACATTCAACTTTTGATAATATCAGACCCAGTATTCAAAATGCGGGTTATATTTCAGGCCTAATTCAGTTTACTCATGCAAATCAGTTTAAAGTCAAATCACTGATCGAAAAAACAAGTTTCGTGTTTTCAAATAAAGGCGAGCGGGTTCCACAGGTTTTTGACAGCTTTAATTTGCACGCCAGTGTTGACCCGCAAAAAATCACATTAAACATTAATGATTTTATTCTGGATACAAACAAAATTCATGGCTTTTTAAAATACAGCCATCAAACAACTAGTGGCGATAAAAGCCTATCTGTAGATTTAGAAGGGCGTTTGTTAAAGCCTGATACGGTTAAGTTATTTACAGGTCGTGCTGGCGAGCCAGAGATCAGATTGTTATTTACCACAGATTTAAAGAATCAATTAAAAGGTACTGCCAGTATTGATAAAATCAGTATTCAACAGTTTGATGTGACGAAGTTAAATCTTGAGTATGATAAAAATCTTTTATTAAAAAGTGAATTTTACAATGTAAGAACGGGTAGTTTAACAGTTGCCGTGTCTGAGAATTCACAAACAAGTCATTTAAATGTGCTGTTCGATCAAATATTACCAAAACCTTCAGTAAGTTTTGCGCAAAGCAGGCTGACAATTCAAAAAGATGGTTTAGGTAAATTAAGCTTTAATCTTAAAAGTGAACAAAAAGGTAAAACCGATTTGAATGTTACCGGCGAATATGTGCCTCACATGAGTAATATGACAGCTAAGGGTAATTTTAAAGGGCAAAACTTCACCCTTTCTGGCGCTTTAGATAAGTTAGTGGCGACTCCGCTTAAATGAAAATTTTAAAATATTTTTACTCGCTAAATTCAGAATCATTCAAACCACCAAGACTTCAGTGTCACCGTGGCTACTGGGTCGATGGGTTAACGCAAAACTCGCTGGCGTCATTGCAGCGGGCTTATGAACTTGGTTACAAGATGTCTGAGTTCGATATTCGCATGACCAAAGATTCAGAAGTCATATTATTTCATGATGATTTTATTGGCTCTAAAAAAGTTTCTGATATGACCTTTAAAGAGGTAAATAAAGATCATAAAGTGGATTTGTTTGAAGAAGCGCTTAAGTGGTTTTCGACTTTAGAAAAAGACAGTTATTATTTAAATATTGAAATTAAATCAAAATTTGTACGTAACCGTCGTTTAGAGAGAAAAGTTTTAGATTTAATTTTAAAATACAAAGTGCAAGATCGCGTGTTGATTTCTAGTTTCAACCCATTCAGTTTGTATTTTTTCAGAAGAAATTATCCTTCAATTTTGCGCGCGCTTCTTTTAACTTACAATAATGAGAACGGTAATAATTTTGTCGTAAAAAGTCAGGTTTTGAATGTGCTGGCGCACCCGCATTTTTTGCATTTAGACGAAAAACACTGGTCACATAAGCGCTATAAAGCTTTGTTGAAATTAGGGATTCCTGTGGTTCTATGGACCTGCAATGATCTGGAAAAGGTCAAAAAATACTTCTCGCAAGGGGTGTATGGTGTCATTAGTGATGACCTGAAACCAGCTGATATCGATAAAATATAAAAGTGTTTCAAACTGAAACGCTCTAGAGTTTTTACCCCACCCAAAGTCTTAATTATTTACGCGATTTAGCCGATAAGAGTTACGGGGGAACTTATCGAAATGGCTAAACCATCGCGCGCTGCTTTTATTAAATCAAATAAGGGGTTTACCTTAGTTGAGACTATGGTTTCGGTCGGCATTATGTCGGTCGTTCTGGCAGGGCTTGCTACGGCCATTGTTAGCACTGTTCGAGACGGCGAAGCTTCAGCCAAAGAATCAATGAATTCAATGGAAGACCTTCAGGTACAGACTGCACAGCAAGATTATCTGACTCGTGCCGCGCCTTCATATTATTTCATGCATGTTCCAATTCGTTCATTTTGTTCAGGTTCAGAAAAAGTTCCGTGCCTTCGTAAAATTGACCCAGCAACGGGCACACTCACGGGAATCAGCGGTGGCAGTGGGATTCCGGCTACAATCGATTTTTACAAAGATGTTAGCGGCGAGATGAAAAAGACGAAACTTTCGGGTATGTCAGCCTCTGGTGAAATTAATAGTTCGGTCCACATGATGTCGGGAGCAAACGTTGATATCAGTAAACTGACGACACAAAGTAATAATTCTTATGTGTATGCAAGTTGGCCATTGTTTAATGAACAATCTGAAGCCTTGCCTATTTTGGTCCGCAAAAAAAATGCATCATACTTAACTCATATCAAGCAATTCGGTGCCTCTTATGAAAATACGGCTCCGGCTGGAATATCATTATTTAATGTGGCGTTGACTACGGATAAAGCCCAGATATTAGTTAAAGATTTAAAAGATTCTTTAGCTGTTGTTTATAATGTGAATCGTCCTACACAGTTTGTAATTCAAAAAATTACTCAAGCCTTAAACTGCCCCAAAGATAGTACGACCATAAATTTCTGTAAAGTGACGGGTAAAAGTATTTCAGTTTCTGCAGCTACCGATGATTTAGTCGCTGTAGGTTTTGCGAATACGGTGGCCCTAAAACTAGAGAACGTTCAGATTTCTGGAACTTATGCAGCAAATGCGGCTGCTGGCTCAAGAACACATTTGGCTTCAGCTTATATTCCGACTTCAACATCAGTCAATATTTCAGGTAACTGGTTTGCGAGCGGCGGTAGTGGTGATTATTTATTTCCGCGCAATTCATTTTCTTTGGCAGATGATCGCTCTGATTTTCAGGGAGATTTAGATTATTCTCCGGTCGATGTTAAACGTATTCAGCATTACTATAATATGAATAGCCACGAAGCGACCTTGGTCGTTCTGCCAGTGGATCTTGGTTATATTAAATTAAAACAAAGTGCACAGTTTCCTGATAAGTATGACCTTGTCGTGACGTCTTCAAGTCATGAAGAGGTTGTTTTAGTTCCATCAATTAAAGAAAAAAATGATCCTAATTCTTATGTTTACGTTAACCGTAAATTAGGAACAGGGATGATAGAAGTATTTATTAAGTGAGGTATCTCATGAAAAACAAATTGAGCTCTCTTTTGGTCGCAGGTTTTTTAACGGTCGTGCTTCCGCTAAGCTTATTTGCCGCAGGCAAAGTTAAGAAAAACTCTAAAGTTATTCTTAGCGGTAATATCTTGGCAAATTCACAGATCGTGCCTGTCGGTGGTCAAATTAAAACAGTAATGGGTGCAGGGGCTGGTAAAATCAGCTTTTCAAGCACACGCTATTGTGGTGATGGTGACGTGGCCTCGTATAGTGATAGCCATCCGACGACAGAATTTTATCCTTCTGATGATCCTGACACGAATATTATCGTGGGCTATTGGATTTCGCCACAAGGCAGCCCTTTAGATTTATCTGCGAATAAGTTTTATTCTATCGGGTACGTGAAAGATTCAAAAGTTGATGCTGATGTTACTGAAAAGCTGATCGCGACAAATTTTTCTGGCATGCCAGCCAAGAAGACTTTTAAGTTGATCGAAGATGCTGTGAAAGATCTAGCGTTTGTCGCTGAATCAACAAAACCAGCAAGTGTAGTCGGGTTATCTAATACGAAATTTAATATGAAGTTCGTCGCTATGGCTTGCCCAGTGATTAAGAACATGAATGGCATTGATAGCAGTTCGGGTATGAATAATTTAACAATTTCGCGCCAATTTTTATCTGGCAGTAGCTTAGTCGGCACAACAAGCCTTCAGGATTATATGCAAGATGGTATTCTTGAGTCGAATGCTTCAATTAGTAAAACGCGCATTCGTGTTGAAAATGGCGGTGGTACAATTTCTGGTAAATCAATTAATTTGGATTTTGGTGGCAGCGGAAGTGAAAGTTTATCAAGTGAACTGGTGAATTTAGTTAACGATTTGGCATCAAGGTCAAAACCGAATGTTCATACATCCACTTTAACGGCGATGATCACTTCAATGACAAGCATCAGTTGCCCTTGTGATAGATTAGAATATGAAGCTGATTTATCAGGTTTAAAAGCGCGCTTTGATGCTTTTAAAAATAGACTAAGTGCCGCAAAGGCTAATTCGAGCATCTGTGATGCAAGCTCTTCTATCCGTTTTGACAGTGCCGATTACCCATGGGAATCGTTTCGCACGAATGCAGCCTGCCAACTGTATCACAAGTTACTTGCAACAGAGTTAGCACCTTATGAAACAGCTTTGAATGAAATGTTTAGTGCGGCTGATACAAATAAAAATACTTGCCCTGCAGTTCAAGCGGCGATGAGTTCTGGATCGTGTCCAGCTCCATCAGTAGGTAATCTATCGAATATCAGCGATAGTGAATATCGTTCGCGTAAAATGGCGTTGAATAAAAAATTAATGAAAATTGTAGGAACACCAGATGCGATTCAATCGGCCCAAAGTCGTTTAAAAACAAATATTACATCTAGCAATCCAAATTTTGCGTTAAATACGGCATCATGTTTTCCGTTAACGGCGGCCAGTGGTGAATTTATTAAATATGTTGGCTCGTCAGTGGGAATTGATATTGATCCAGATCCAGTAATGTCTGGTTCAAAAGTGGTGAGCATCAATAAACAAAGTGTAGCTCACCCTGAAGGTAACTTTGCTATCGGTGGCGATGCTCCTTACTTAACCGGAACTGGCAATTCATTAGTTATGTTTAACAATACTGGCGGAGATCCGAAAATAGACTCTTCTTTTAAGGTTGAAGTTGGTACGACAACTCCGGTAGCATTAACAACAGGTATGGCGAATGTGCAGTTTCATATTCGTTCGATAGGTTGTTCACAAAATATTTATTGCTATAATGACAGATAAAAGAACTTTTAACCACACTCTAGGCAACAACAGCGGATCAATCGTCGTCATGGTGATGATGGGTGCTGTTGTTATGACTGCCGTTGTGGGTATGATGTTCTATGTAAAAAATGCGACTGATTCTTTGGCGTATATTGTGTCTAAGGGCACAACCCGTGCGATGAGTGAAGAAGTGATCGGAAGTATTCTTGATGTCTATTCACAACCTTTAGTTTCTACGACGTGTGATGGCCCGCTTGTGGCTGCTGCGATCAGTTTTCGTGATTTAACAAATACTAATCCCACAACTTTTACCTGGGATTCTAATCCGTCAAATTCTTCAACGCCGCCAGCTGTTGCGGCTCGTAACTGTATTATTCCAGCCTTGATGGCCAATCAGTTAGAGCGTGTACTTATTATTTTAACTCCGATGCCGACATTGGATGATTTGCCAGGAACCCGCCGCGAACTGCGTCTTGAAATTAAATTACAAAGAAAAGGTGCCGTAGCTACGCAGTCTGTGATCAGGCACTATACTTTAAGTTTATTAAGTCTTGATCGTTATGGCGTTATTTTTAATTCTAGTTTAGCCACTGCATTTGAAGTTGATTCTATCAGTCAATTGCATTTCGATGCGCAAGTTCTTCATAGCAATAAAACAACACCATTTACGTTTTCAAGCTTAGTGACCTACACCGGATCACCTAAGGCGATATTTAAACAGATAGTTTATTCATTGGCAGATAAAATTAATTCTGCAGCTGCATTTGAATTAGCCAAATTTAATGCGGTCTTTGAAAAAGGTTTTAGCACTCGCCATTTACCGCATGTAAAACATTTTCCAACAACCTATGTTGGCTATTCATGGAATGAGCCTATGGATTATCAGTATGTTTATGCCAATGCAGGCGGGGTTCAGGATTTAAGCCCTTTGCCAGCTTTAACAGGCGGAAAAACTTCAAGTAACGGAGACCCTTATAATTATAACGGTACATTAGCTAATATCACAACGTTTCCTCATTCATCAGTTTTACAAAAGCTGGCTCATACCTGTGAGATCGGTGTTTTAGGAAGTGCGATCAGTAAAATCATGGTGCTGTACCGTTCAGATGCTGAAGTCACTTTGGATTTTTCGACGGATTCAGATCCGTTAAAATTTTGCGGCCTGCTTAAAGTTAGAAAACTAACCATTAAACTTCAGCCTGGTAAAACGCATTATTTGTTCGGTAAATTTTATTTTGACCAAATCAAAGTTACTGGCGGCGGAACTTTATACATTGTCGATCCCGAACTTGATACCTTGCTTACGCAAAATTACGATAGCGTGATCAGTATGACTGATCTACGCCGTGAAATGAAAACACTTGAAGTTTATGTTGGTAACCCTTTTTATCAGCCGATTAACAGCGATCTAACAACATTGGAAGCAACTGCCGGAAGTTACGATAAAAATTTCGGCCACAAAATGCCGTCAGACTGGTTTTCAGGAACATCACAAAAAGATTTAGCAGGAAATGTTGTTGCCCCGGGCAGTCAACTTTGTGACCCGGGTATTCCAAATTATTACTGTTGGCCAAACTATATGCGCAGTTATCGCCGCCATATAGAAGGGTCAGGGCTGCCAAATATCAGCGTGTTATTTAACGCTTCAGGCTCATTTAACCGCACGTTGATATTTAATGTTTCGAGGACTTTATGATTATTAAAAATAATAAAGGCTTTACATTAATTGAATCAATGATGATGGGAGCTCTAGGGTTTATTATCATCGCTGGCGCTGTTTCTGGCATTAGCTGGATTAAATCTAGCTTTAATCGTTTGTCTAAGCGTACCGTGGCGATAGAAATTGTTTCGGCTTTTTCGCAAAACTTACAGGAGCAGTTTGTTCGTTACCCCAATATAGCAATTGGCGGAACGCAAGGCACATTTGTTTTATGTTTTGATATGTCGATTCGTCCGGCAAAAAATTCTGCGGGCGGGATGGATCCGGTTGTTAAAACTTTTAGTGCTGCTAATATGAAAAAAAACAGCGGTGTTTGTGTGCTTAACGGTTACGAAATTCATTTAACATGGACAACAACACCAAATCAATACCGCCTAATTGTTCTGGGTGTAAATAATGATTTAGGACCAGTGTATGACGAAACCGTTACAGTTTTTAAACAGTAAGAGTTTAATTCATATTTTTCTATTTGGGTTATTTTCAATAATCTTGCTGGCTTCGCTTTATCTTTTTAATGTCAGCGGTTTCGGTTACCAGATCAAGTCTTCTGAAAAAGATGTACTTTGGTTGTTAATTATTTTTTCTTATCCGCATTTTATCGCCAGTTATTATTGGTTTTATAAAAACAAAACTTTACGTGAAGAAAATCGTTTTGTCGGAAAGTACTTGCCATGGATGATCGTGGGATTGCTGGCTTTAGTTTTTACTTTGAAGGCGGGTTTTTTAGTGCAGCCGATGTTGATCGCAGCCTGGATTTTACTTTTCTGGCACTTGGCTAAACAAAGTTACGGCTGTTCAGTATTTTTGGCGAAAGAAAAATTTCCAGTCACGAGTAAATCTTTGCTTTTATACAGCTATCTAAGTCTTGCCGGATTTGGTTTTTTAAATATTCAAAGACATGAAGCTAAAGTTTTGCTTTTTAAAAGTTATGTGAGTGTTTATAAGGTGCCAGAAGGTTTTGCTTACGCGCTGTTAGGTTTTGCCTGGATTTTATTTTTTGCGTTTATTGTAACTTATGTAAAACAGACTGCAGATAAAAATGCGAGCTATCAAAAAATAGCCATGATCAGTGTTCCGTGGGTTGCGAACTTAATGTGGTTTTCGTGGTGGACTGTTGAAAGCTTTTTTGTGCTGATTCCGGTATTTCATGCGCTTCAGTACAGCCCCTTTATTTTACAGGGAATATCCCGCTTACAAAGCGAGACAAAAGATTTTATAAAGGTAATGACGGGGATTTTTGCCGTTTCGATTTTGTTTTTCGTAGGTTTACCCTTAATTGCGAATCGATACGCACCCCAAATGGCAGAATCGGTAGTGACTTCGATGTTTGTCTTTTTTAACTTACATCATTTTTTTATTGATTCGGTCGGATGGAAGTTAAGTAAAGAATCGATCAGAAAAATTCTTTTTAATTAAGCTGTATAATTTAAAAAATCGCAAAAAAAAAGCGAGTGTTGACTCGCTTTTTTTTACTTTGATCAGTATGAAGAATTAAGAGTTCTGATCTTGTTTTTGTTTTTCAGTTTGAGCTTGGTTTACACCTTGTTTGTTAGCATTAAGTTGTTCTTGCGGGCTAACATCTTTTGCTTCAGTGTCGATTTCGTTTAAGCCTTGTTTAAAGCCTTTGATCGCTTTACCTAATGATTGGCCTAAAGCTGGTAGACGGCTTGGTCCAAAAAAGATCAATAAAATTAAAGATAAAATCAGAATATGTGAAAGGCTAAACTCACCCACGGTAGGCTCCTTGTTTATAGAAATTACTATCTATTCAGGAGTTCAGATTACTCTTGTTCAGCCGGTATTTCAACAATTTCAATTGATGATTCGTCTGTATTGTTGCTCAAATCACCCTGAGACTGGTCTTTAGACATGGGTAGTTCGCGCGCACCGCTTGAACGCTTAATGTAACCCTCTTTAGAAGGTCTATTGTTTTGAATTGAGATATTATCATCAGAGCTCGGAGCCGCAGAAGCTTTAGCTGATTCGCCCTTTGAAATCTTTTTTAGTTTGTTTTCAAAACGGCTTTTAACAGCAGCTAATTCTTCTTCGTACTCTTTGCGCACTTCTTTAATTTGCGACTGCTTTTGATCAGTCACACAGTTTTTATAAGTTTCAGCAGCAATTTCTTTAGCTTTATTTCGGCACATAAGTTCAAAAGAACCTCCGCCGACAGCAGCCATTGATGAATTTGAAACGCTCAAGATTCCTAAGATTAAAACTGTTTTTAAAGCTGTGCTTTTTTTCATAAACTAAACCCCATTAAATTATTTCATTAATGAAGTATTACAATCCACAGGCCAGATAATGAGGAATATAGAGGACTTATGAGAAGTCCCTAAGGAAAAATATTCAGAGTTGTACTGTTTAACGACGGTCTTAGCGGCGAACTGTTTTAGGGTCGATAGCGTCTTGTAGGCCATCACCTAAGAAGTTAAAGCTGACAACCACTAAGAAGATCAAGATACCCGGTAAAACCGCTAAGAACGGAGCCTGGTAAATCAACTCTTGGGCGTTGAATAGCATGTTACCCCAGCTAGGCATAGGCGGTTGAATTCCTAAACCCAAGTAAGATAAAGCCGCTTCGAATAGAATCGAATCACCCACACCTAAAGTTACAGATACCAATAGCGGAGCAACAACGTTTGGAAACATATGACGAACGATGATCGTTAAATCGGTAGCACCCAATGTTTTAGAAGCTAAGATAAACTCACGCTCACGTAACGATAAAATACTGCCGCGAATTAAGCGAGCCACAGTCATCCATGAAAATAAACAAAGAATAAATACAAGCTTGTAGATAGACTCTTTACCGCCAGAGAAAATGTTATTCACCAGCTCTTGCGCTAAGTTTCCGCCAGTTGCACCGAATAGGCCTTCAGCAACGCTGACTAAGCCGCCTAAAACCTTCTTAAGATCAATGGCAGCGATAACAACCAAGACTGGTAAAATGGGAAGCGATAGAAGTGAATCTGTCACGCGCATTAAAACCGTGTCGATGATTCCGCCGTAATACCCAGCCAGCGAACCAATAATTAACCCAATTAAAGCAGAAGCTATTGCAACTAAAATACCTACACCGATTGAAACGCGAGTACCGTAAACTAAGCGCATTAAAACATCGCGGCCAAGTTCGTCTGTTCCAAACAAGTGAAAGCTTTTAAAGTTATGAACCATTTTAACAAGCTCATCTTTTTTGCCGGTGTCGATGGCTTTGATAGTTTCGATGGCTTTTGATTCATCTAAATTGACCCAGTCATATAAAGCATCTTCTGGGCGCACAGGTTGCACAAGATTTTTTTCTAAAAGCGAAGTTTGAATCTTTGTCGCTTCTTCAGGATTTGCGCGAATGAAGTTTTGAATAGCTTGTTCGCGCGCATCTTGTGGGGCGATGATTTTAGAAAATGGTGGCTTGTAGCGGTTAAAAACGTTTTGCGAATCTGAATCAGTGCCTGTGGCGTATTCGATTACGGGTGCAAGGATTGCGACCAACATGAAAAACAGGATTAACCAGGCGCCAAATACAGCGGCCTTGTGTTCTTTAAATTGGGTGTAAACAATTTGAAAAAACGTTTGAGAGGTTTCAATACTTTTAAGTTCAGCAGCCGAAGGTGGCGTATTTACTGTTTCGCTCATTGTCTCATTCCCTCTTATTTGTACGAAATTCTTGGATCTGCAGCGCCGTACAACAAGTCAGCGACTAAGTTCATTAGTAAAACCATAGCAATAGAAATAATAAAACTAATCATCGCCACGTTAAAATCATTACCGATGATTGATGTGTAAATTAAACGTCCAACACCAGGGTAGGCAAATAACGACTCAGTAATAAGTGCTCCTGAAAACACCGACGAGAAGCTGATCGCAACGATGGTAATTAACGGGATTAAAGCATTTCTAAAGCCATGTTTCCAGATCACAACTTGTTCAGACATTCCTTTGGCGCGGGCAGTGCGGATAAAATCATTTCTCATGGCTTCAACCATTGCTGAACGCGAGAAGCGAGAAAAACGGCCGATCGATTGAACTGATAATGATAAAATTGGTAAAATTAAATATTTGGCTTTATCTAGTAACTCTTCAAACAAGTTATTGTAATGCATGCCTGTCGTTTGATAACCACCAGCCGGTAACCAGCCAAGACCTACCGAGAAAATAATAATTAAAACGATACCTAAAAAGAATGAAGGAATCGAGATTCCCCCGAAATTGAAAATATTAACCAAATAATCCATTTTAGAATTTGGTTTTAAAGCACAGTAGATTCCCAGCGGAATTCCTACCATAATAGCAAATAGCAGCGATCCCATTGATAATACAAAGGTCGCTTTTAGTGATGGTCCCATCATCTCGGTTACGGGAATGCGGTAAGTGCGTGAATAACCTAAATCACCTTTAGCGATTTCAGATACCCAGTTAAAATAACGAACATAAGTCGGTTGATCTAAACCGTAGAAAGCTCTTAAACGAACAACATCTTCTTGAGTGATTTTAGGATTAGCAGAAATCATTAATTCAATCGGATCACCCGGCATTAATGTCATTAAGCTAAAGCACACGTAAGACAAGATAACGATTACCATTAATGTCTGTAGAATGCGGCGAAGTATGTATGTAGTCATCGATCGGTTCCTGTATGAGAAAATAAAAAGGACAACCGATTACTCGGTTATCCTTTTTGTAATGTATCAAACTATTCTAAATTCCAAAGCTCAACTACGTTGGTCTCAGGGAATTGGTGGCCAGTTAAACGGTAACCTTTTAATTGGTTAGGAATAACTGCAACGTCAGAACGGTAGTATAAAGGTAAAACTGGCACTTCATCAGTGTAAGCTTTTAAAACTTCATGAACCATTTCAATACGTTTTTCGTTTTTCATTTCTGTATCTAAAGCTTCTAAAGTTTTATCAACAGTAGCGTTTGACCAACCCATGTAGTTTTGGCCAGACCAACCGTTTTTAGCAGTAGGAATATTTTTAGAAGAGAAAGTTGATTTAGGTGTATTTTCTGGAGAAGAAACCCAGGCAAATAACGCCATAGAATCAAACGCACGTTTTTTAGTAGTTTCACCGAAGAATACGCGAGCTGGTTCATTTTTAGCATTTACTTCGATACCAACTTGTTTCCATTGATTTTGAAGATAAACTTGAACTAATTCACGAGTTTTGTTTCCAGCAGTTGTCATCACTGTGAAAGATAGGCGTTTGCCATCTTTAACGCGGATGCCATCAGCACCTGGTTTCCAACCGGCTTCGTCTAATAAACGTTCAGCTTCGCGTTTATTGTATTTGTAAATAGTCACTTTAGCTGGATCAGCCGTAAACCATGGATCACGTGGAGTCACCGAGTGAATTGCCGGTTGTTGTTTGCCTTCGAATAAAGCGTTAACAAGGTCTTCTTTGTTGATCGCGAAGTTTAAGGCTTTACGAACGCGCACATCTTTTAAGAAAGCGTTGTCTAAGTTTAAATCGATGTGTTCATACACAGTCGATGGTTGGAATAAAACTTGGTAACCTAAGTTTTCAGATTTAACTTTTTTCTCGAAAGCTAAAGCTTGATCTAGGGCTAAACCTAAAGTCGAAATTAAATCGATTGTGCCCGAACGTAAGTTCGCCTCAAGCGTACCAGTGTTAGGAATTAATTTTACGATGATTTTTTTGATGTTTGCTTGAGTTCCGTAGAACTTAGGATTCGGAACGAAAGTAACGTGGTCACCTAATTGAATTTCAGAAATTAAGTAAGGGCCATTGAAAAGACCAACATTTGTAGGATCTTTAGAGTAGATAGAATTCTTCTCGTAGCCTTCTTTTTGTGCGCCATGTTTTTTGAATACGGCTTCTTCCAATTGTTTTGGAACTGGGTAGAAGGTGCCTAACATGTAGAAATCCCATTTTGCTTTTTCATATGTGAATAAGCATTTTTTAGGGTTTTTATCTACTAGTTCGATTTTTTCTACTTGCGTGTAAACTTCTTTTTCGCCTACGCCCACATTTGGCGAAGAAGCAATTTTAACTGCTAAAGAAAAGTCGTCGCAAGTGATAGGAGTGCCATCACCCCATGTAGCGTTGTCTAATAATTCCCAAGTGGCTTGTAGTTTTTCTTTACCACCGATTTTTACGATTTTAGCCGTACCATCATCAAGAGAAGGAATGGCTTTCGCTAACTGTGGAACCCATTTGCCGTCAGCATCGATAGTTACTAAAGTTCTATTAACCATACGTTGCATGTATGTTGTTGCTAACATAGATGAAATTAATGGATTAAAGTTTTCGAACTCTTGCGAGATACCGATTTTTAATTCGTTGTTTGTTAACTTAGTGCCTGCTCCTTGAGCTTGTACTTCGCCGGTTTGACCAGCGTCTTTTTTAGTACAAGCAGCAACTAACATTGCTACTACTAAAAGACCCGTTAAATTTTTCATGACAACTCCTTTTGTGTCGTTGAATTTAGTTTATAATGGCATGCAGCTTGGTGGCCGATTTCGCCTGTGAGCTCAGGACGCTCAGTCACGCATCGGTCTTGTTTATAAGGGCAGCGTGGGTGGAACGTGCAGCCCGATGGCGGATTAATCGGAGATGGAATTTCGCCGGTTAAGATTTTCGCCATTTTCTTTTTACCCGTACCGATAGATGGAATAGATCCAAGTAAGGCATGAGTGTAAGGATGATGTGGATTTTTAAATAATTCTTCGCGCGTTGTTAATTCAACGATACGACCTAAGTACATGACCGCTACGCGGTCACAAACGTGTTCGATCACTGATAAATCATGCGAAATAAAAATATACGTTAAACCTAAGCGCTCTTGTAGATCTTTAAGTAAATTTAAAATCTGCGCCTGAATTGAAACATCAAGTGCAGAAACTGGTTCATCGCATATAATTAATTTTGGATCTAGTGCAATAGCGCGCGCGATTGAAATACGTTGGCGTTGACCGCCAGAGAATTCATGCGGGTAGCGATTGATGTGCGACGGACGCAAGCCCACTAGTTCTAATAATTGTTGCACGCGTGCGGTGCGCTCTTTAGGGCCTAAGATATTGTGAATCACGAATGGTTGTTCGATGATTTGACCAACAGTCATACGTGGATCTAAAGACGCATAAGGATCTTGGAAGATCATTTGAATGTCTTTACGAGCTGCACGTAAATCTTTACCAGAGGCATCTAAAAAGTTTTTATGTTCGAATTCGATTTGGCCGGCAGTTGGTTCGTATAAACGAATCAGTGTTCTGCCTAAAGTTGATTTGCCGCAGCCTGATTCGCCAACTAAACCTAAAGTTTCACCTTTGCGAACTGTTAAACTTACATCGTCGACAGCTTTTACATCAGCCACGTGACGCAAAAAGAATCCCTTTTTAATAGGAAAATATTTTTTGATATTTTTTGCGACTAAAATGTTTTCTGAGTCGGAATGTTTAGCGTGATCACTCATCATAGTCTCCTATTGTGGTACTGGGTTAAAGCACGCAACTGATTGTTCGCGGCCACTTGAATTTGTAAATGGAAGCATTGGTGGCTTGTTCGTCCAGCATTCAGTTTTTACACGGGCGCAACGAGTTGCGAACGGGCAGCCACTTGGTAATTCATGCGGAGCCGGAACCGAGCCTTCGATTGTTTTTAAACGTTTCGAATGTACACCAATGCGCGGACGCGATTCGATTAATGCAGCAGTGTAGGGATGGCGAGGTGAAGTTAATACATCTTGAGTATTACCTTTTTCGCACATTTGCCCACCGTACATGACTAACACATTATCTGACACTTCAGAAATAACACCCAGATCATGAGTGATAAACTGAACTGACATATTCATTTTTTCTTGTAAGCTTTGGAATAATTCTAAAATTTGCGCCTGAATCGTAACATCAAGAGCCGTAGTAGGTTCATCGGCAATCAACATGATCGGGTTGCATGATAGAGCCATGGCGATCATCGCACGTTGGCGCATACCACCTGATAAATGATGGGGGTATGAAGTATAACGTTCAGCCGCTGAAGGAATGCCCACTAATTGCAACATTTCGATCGCACGGTCACGAGAATCTTTAGCGTTTAATTTTAAATGTTTTTGGATTTGTTCATCCATTTGATAACCGATGGTTAACACTGGATTTAAAGCAGTCATAGGCTCTTGAAAAATCATCGCCATTTTTCCGCCACGGATGGCTTCCATTTGTTGTGGCGTTTGTTTAACCAGATCAACACTGCCCATGCCTGGAGCTGTTAAAATAGCAGAACCGTGAGTGATTTTTCCCGGTGTGGCTACGAGTTGCATTAATGAAAAAGAAGTTACGGATTTGCCGCAACCAGATTCGCCAACGATACCTAAAGTTTCGCCTTTACCGATATCATAAGAAATACGGTTAACCGCGTGAAATGGGCCGGTTTTTAAAAAAAATGTAGTCTCAAGTTCGCGAACTTTTAAAACGGGTTCCAATGCGCTATTCCCTCATTGTTAAACAAGAAGTACCTATAAAGGGACTTCTTGTTGTGCTTTTAGTACATTAACTCCAGTTATAAATAAAGCAGCCATGACGTTAATGCGTAGCAGAATTAGTTGTTTCGCTGATTAAGCTCTTGTCTCTAGGCTTTGTTTTTTAGCAGCAAAATGACTAATTAGTTTGTCGATAGTTAAAGAAACACTTTTACTTAAGGCGCCTGAGATCTTATCTGACAGGCTTGGTTTTTTCTCGCAAGAAACTTTTAAAACTTTGTGAGTTTTAGTTTTGTTTAAGATGTAATCATCGCTTGTTTGAATTTTATCAACTAAGTTTAATTCCAAAGCAGTTTGACCATACCAGTATTCGCCCGTTGCCACTTTTTCCATGTCTAATTGCGGGCGGTATTTGCCTACAAAGCCTTTAAATAGAAGGTGAGTGATCTCAAGCTGTTCGCGAAATTTAGCTTCACCTTTTTCAGTGATTTCGCCAAAAATGCTGACTGTGCGTTTGTAGTCTCCGGCTGTGTACTCTTTGTATTCAACATCGTGTTTTTTAAGCAGTCGATTGAAGTTCGGAACTTGAGCGACAACGCCGATTGAGCCGATGATCGCAAAAGGGGATGCAATGATTTTATGAGCTACACAAGACATCAGGTAGCCACCGCTGGCCGCCACTTTGTCTACGCAGACAGTCACTTGTAAGCCAGCTTCACGCAGGCGCAAAATTTGAGCGGCTGCTAAGCCATAGCCGTGCACGACGCCGCCGGGACTTTCGATACGTAAGATCACTTCGTCGTCTTTTTGTGCCACAGTTAACACAGCATTGATTTCTTCTTTTAAATGTTCAACCGAAGAGGCTTCGACGTCGCCTTTAAGAAAGTCGATTAAGTAACTGTATTTTTTTGGATTTTTATCTTCTTCTTTAGCTTCTTTTTTTAAGCGCTTTTTTTCTTTTTTAAAATCGGCATCTGTCAGGATGATTGAGTTTAAAGCTTCTTTTTGTTCATCGATTTTATCGTTGATGATTTCAACTTCAAAAGCTTTTGCCATTTTTGTTTTAACTGCGGCGCCGGCAATTGTTAAAATTACGGCTACGATCGCTAAAACTATAATCAGTGTTTGTCCGAAGAATAAACCTAATTGCTGAAGAATTTCCATAAAGTTCCTTTGCCTGATTCTCAATTTCATTGAGGCTGATGCGAAAAGTTACTGTAAAACTGAACCAAGATAAAGACAAAAGTCGGGAAATGACGTGAAATTATGCGAGATATGACGCTAAGTTTTAGTAAATATGAGATAAATATGGGGTGAGATATTTGCTCTTACTTCTTAGCTGTATAGTTTTTAGTATGAAATGCTTCGCTTACGATCAGGAATTAGCTGATCGTTTAAAGGAAGAGCTTCAGCATGAAACCAATCGCCGCAAAGCTTATACAGAATTTCAAGACGAAAAGAAAAAAACTGAAAAAGAACAAAATAAAGGCTTAGCTCTTTGGATTGAAGAACAAGAGCAATGGGATTCAACCCGCGAAAAATCTGTTTTTGAATACAAGAAAAATAAACGTCCAACACCGCAAGAATTTTCTAAAGAGTACTATGCTGACTTAGCTGAAAAAGAGCGCGGTCAACGTGTTGTTGAAGAAGGCCGCAAACAACATATTCAAATTAAGAAAAACATCATCGCGCAATATCAGCCAAAAGATGTGGTCAGTGAAGAAGAAGAATTAGCAATTTTTAATCAGCGTCCACGTTATGATTTACGTAAACGTGGCCGTAATAAATGGACTAAATCTGGTGCAGGAATCGGCGGCGGCCAAAGCGGGGCACCTTCGGGCGGGTATAATAGCGGCGGTTTTCAGGGCGGCGGCGATAGTTTTGATTTTCCACCACCTCCACCAGCTGATTTCGGTGTTCCGCAAGATAATTTCGATGATTTTCCGCCACCACCGCCTCCGACATCGGATTTTGGTAATGCGCCAGGAATGTATGATTCAGGTTTTGGTGATGCGCCAATTCCGCCACCACCGCCTCCTCCACCAGAAGGTGGATGGGACTTCTAGTTAATAGCTAGTTGTTCGCTTTGGGCTCGACAAGTTCTTTAATGAAAAGATCGTTGGTTGTCAGCCCTGTAAGTGCAGTCATTTTTCTGAACGTATAATATAAAATTGCGCCTAAAAAGATGATCGACGGGATCAGGATCACGAGCAGTGAATACATCGTCATCTGGCCTAATTGTTGATTTAATAAATCTTGTTTTTGTTCGGTAGTCAGAGTCTCGGCAAGTGGGGTAAAAATCTTCAACGCCAGAAAAAAGTTTAAAAGTGCACTCATTAAAAATGACAGCGATAATAATTGTGTCGATTTTTGCATAAGGTTTTTAAAATCTTGTTCTTTGCTTGTTTCCGCGATTTTTGCCTGAATTTTATCAACATCAAAAGCAGATGGATTTAAAAATAAAGATTCAAAAAACGGGTTTTTTCCGTAACTAGAAAATAAAACAAACACGCCGATCAGCAGAGGAAAAAGCGCTTCTTTGATCGCAAACCAAATTCCACCCAGAGCCATTAACGATAAGGTTCCTGAAATTAAAATATTCAACAAACCTAAGAGCGAAATAAAATCCATTTTTTTATTTTTAAAAATTGAATAAATTCCTGAACACAGTGGCAGGGCTAACGCTAAAACTAAAGCGTTGGCTGGGGTTAAACCCCATTTGCTGCCTTTATTTAAAATATAAACCGGTAAAATAATATTTACCAAGATATGTGAAAAGCCTGTGTTGGTGCTAGATTTTGCTTTGGTTGCCATAGGATGACGATTGTCATCTGATCATTGATTTAACGTCAATGACTTAAAATAATTCTGCTTTTATTTTAAGCTTTACGCGCTACGAGATTGCAAAGTGTGAAACGCCGAGATTCAATTGTGGCATAGGAGAGTTTCACGTGAACACATCAATCAAAGTTTCTATTTTAGTCTCGGTACTAATGCTAACTGGATCATGCGCAATGATTCAAAAATTAACTTGTAATACAAATAATGCAAAAAGCTCGGGCGCAAGAGATGCAACTAACGGTAACATTAATATGCCAGGGTTAAAATCAGGCGATTCTTGCGAAGGTGAATACACGGGCTCACAATTTCAAGCTGACTACCGTCAGGGATTTGAAGAAAAGAAAAATCAAATTTGTCAAATCGGTGAAATTACAAAAATCACTCAAGCCGGTGTTGATGCGGGATTATCAAAAGCTGATGTCGAGAAAAAAATGGGCGCTTGCGTGACAATGTCATCATACGCTTCGTTAAAAAATAATATGGAACGTGTATATATGGCGGGCTATTGCTCAAACACTCGCGCTGAAAAAATCGGTAACAAGCACGGTTCTGATTTAGCAGAAAAATCTTTCGAACAAAACTTTGCAGGCTGTGAAGCTAAATGGTCAATGTTGAAACCAGCGTATGACCAGGCTTATAACAAAGCTTCTGCGCAGGCTCATAAAAACAAACAAGATCTTTTCGTAAAAAACACTGGAACTTCAACTTTTATTTTAGATCAAAAAAATCTTTCTGCGAGTTGCCTTATTCCGGTAGATCAATCAATGGTTAAAGTGACAGTGAACAATCCAAATCCTTCACAAACTTTAGTGCAAGGCCAATGGAATTACCAATACTTCGATAAAGACTTTGCAAAAATCGCTGATGATTCAGGAGTCGATGCGGTTTTATTATCGCCGCAATCAAATAAGTCTTTTACAAAAATGACTTTACCAAGAAACGCCAGCTTCTGCAGAGCTGAATTTGCTGGTGTTGCGCCAACAACAAATATCAAATAATTTGTTTTCTATTGTAAACAAATTCTCAGATTGAGACAGTAAAAAAAATCGTCAAGGCACAAACCTTGGCGATTTTTTTATTTTGGCTCAATTTATTTGATCTGGTTGCAGTGGTTACTTAAATATTTATGGCATTAATCCCGATAAGAAAGGGGTGAATTGTGTACGTGCGCAGGCGAAAAATCTGAACCATTTTAGTATTATTCTATTTGTATTTATTATTTTAAATACGTTATCTGCCTTTGCTGGCCCTGCCAATACCACATACCAGGCTAAAATTATTAAACCTGATGGCCTTCCTCTTGAAGCGTCTAGTGTGAATTTTAAATTCACGATTTTAAATCCAGCTGGCACATGTATTCTTTATGCTGAAACTTATTCAGCGGTGAACATGTCAGGGGCGGGTGGATTAATTTCTTTTGCTTTAGGCAGTGGTGTTAAAACTTATCCGGTATCTGCCACAACTTTTGAACAAGTTTTTTCAAATGTCACTCCAAGTTTATCTTGCGATGCCGGCGGACCGCCAGCGTATTCGCCTTTAGCTGCTGATGCTCGAAAAATTGTTATGCAGTTTCATGACGGCAGTGGGTGGCAAACCTTGCCTGCAATGAATGTCAATGCTGTGCCGTATGCAATGTACGCGAATGAAGCGCAAAAGATTTCTGGACTTCCAACGTGTAATCCTGGCGAAGCCTTATCTTACAACGGTGTGACTTTTACTTGTGAGACGATCAGTGGTGTAACTTCTTCGACGATCACTACAGCTTTAGGTTATACGCCTGCTGATAACGCGGATATCGTAAATATGACTTCAAATGTTTCTAGTGTTTCAACAACTGTGTTTTCTGTTTCTTCGACAGTTGCGGGCTTAACAAATTCTGTTTCAACTTTAGCGAACACTGTGGCAGCTTCGTTTTCGGCAATCACCAGTTCGCAGTGGTTATCTAGCGGCACAACAATTAATTATTCTTCTGGTAATGTTGGTATTGGTACGGCTGCGCCGATGGCGAAGTTACATCTAGCCGATAATATAGCGACCATTATTATTTTAGATGGTTCACTTAATTCAACAGGCGCCCCAGGATATGCAACACGTAAGTCACGTGGTACTATCGCTTCTCCGACCGCAGTTTTGCAAAACGATTACATCGGAACTTTTGGTGCCAGAGGATATGGAACCACCGGGTATTCGGCATCGACAAAAGGATTGATCGGAATCAGAACAACAGAAAATTGGACAGACTTAGCGCAAGGAACGGCCATAGTATTTGAAACTACTGCCGTTAGTTCAACAACACGTTTAGAACAAATGCGCATTGATGGCGCAGGCAATGTGGGAATTGGTCTATCGTCGCCAGAAGCTAAATTACACATCGCTGCTGGCACATCAGCAACGACAGCTTTTAAACTAACTTCAGGAACACTACTTACAACCCCGACATCGGGTGCGGTTGAGTATGATGGTTTTAATTTATATTACACAGATGGAACGAACACTCGCCGTACACTGGCAACAGATGCAAGCGCTGTGACATCGTCTGCGATTACCTCAGCGCTAGGTTACACGCCTGCAAATAGTTCAGTGGTGGCCTCTCTTGCAGCTACCGTTTCTGGAATTGCTGCCACACAGTGGGCGACATCTGGCACAACCATAAATTATGCAAACAATGTCGGTATCGGAACTGTGAATCCAACTTCAGCATTGCAAGTTTCTGGTACGGCGCAAATTTCTGGGCAAATGTTACTTGGTAAAAATCCTGCGACGGGCGGGTTTTTTAATTTTGGTCCACTGCTTGGTGATAATGTGGCTTACAGCGGGCCTTTCTTTTTGCAAGAGACAATAACTGATCTTTCTGCGGCTCACACTATAGGACATGGCGTATCGATTAAATTAAATGGAAGCGCGAACAGCACCGGTTTAGTTTTTAATGGATTAAATTTTTTACAAGTGCAGTCAGGTAGTACCGTCAATTATGGAAGTTTGTTTGGTGATTTGGGTATTGTTGAGCATGATGGAAGCGGAAGCGCTTCAGATATGACAGGCATGAGTGCCTTAGCTCTGAAAAGCGGATCAGGCTCAGTGTTTTCGGTTCAAGCGATGAATGGACGCTCTTATATTTACGGTGGATCAGTCACCAATGCCTACGGTGCTTTCTTCGGTGCGGCAAATGCTGGCGGAAACATTACTAACAACTATGGGGTATGGATTGATTCAGCAATAAATACTGGGGCCGTCGCAAATAATTATGGTTTGTATATTAATGATCAAAATTTCGTAACAGCATCACAAACATATAATATTTATTCTGCGGGCTCTAATAGTAGAAACGCTTTCATGGGATTTGTAGGTATTGGCACCGCAGCACCAAATGCGAGATTGCATCTGACGGCAGGCACTGCTTCATATGCTCCATTAAAATTGACCAGCGGTACTCTCTTAACAACACCTGCCTCAGGGGCGATCGAATATGATGGCTTTAATTTATATTATACCGATGGCAGCAACACTCGTCGCACAATTGCCACGGGCTCTGGTGTAACATCAGCTGCGATTGTTTCAGCGCTTGGCTATACTCCGGCAAACAGTGCAACGGTTGCAACACTTTCATCGACAGTAACAAGCTTAGCGGCGACAGTGTCTGGTGTTGTATCTTCGCAGTGGGCAACAAGTGGTACTGCAATTAATTATTTATCAGGAAATGTGGGTGTTGGATTAACAAATCCAGCGCAAGCTCTCGACGTGAGCGGAACTGTTAAGGCTACAAAATTTTATGCCGGTGATGGCGCATTTAATAATCCATCTATTGCGTTTACAAATAGTTCAAACACTGGGTTTTACAATGCCGGTGGCAGCCTTGGTATTTCTGTTGGTGGTGGGCTTAAAGGTACATGGTCTTCTGGTAGCTTAAGCTTTAATGCCGGCGGCGCTGGTCCACAAATTTATTTTACGGGCGGTAATGCCGCTCAACCATCTTACGCGTTTAATGTGGATTCTGATACAGGAATGTTTAATCCGAATTCTTCAGGTGGCAGTAACGAATTAGGTTTTTCAACTTCAGGAACAGAAAAAGTTCGTATTACTTCAGCAGGTAGTGTCGGGATTGGGACAACTACGCCAGACAGTGCACTAACAATTAATTCGAATAACACTAAAACAACTTTGCATCTTACAGCTATGGGTGGTGGCGGATATCTTAGTGCTCGCGGTAATACCTCTCAGCTAGATGTGTTTGGTGGCTATGAATATGACTTGGCTGCAGCTAATTACAAGGCTCGTGCAACAGCCGCTGCCGGCGTTGAGTTCAATGCCGGCACTTTTCGCGCATACACCAATTCAGGTCTAACAAGTGGAAACACATTCACTCCTACGGAACGCCTGCGTATCGATACAAGCGGTAATGTCGGTATAGGAACTACAGGGCCAACTGCTAAATTGCACGTGCGCCAGTTAGCTTCTGAATCACCGTTTAGTGTAGATAAAGCCGATGGTACAAATGTTATGAACGTGGATTGGGCGGGTCGTATTACGATGGATACAAACGTAAATTCGACGGTTCCGATGTTAACTGTGGGTAATGGAAATTTCGGCGGTCGTTTGCTTGTATTAAATGGTAAGTCCGGTAATACAAGCAATCTTCTTGAAGCTAAACACAACAGCGCGGATAAATTTGTTGTTACCTACACGGGCGCAACAGGTATTGGCACAAGTGCGCCAACAACAGCGTTACATATTGTAACTAGTGGCGCGGGCACGGCAAGAGGGCTACGCATTAATTCAACAGGCACAGGAAACAGCATTTTTGCTGAAGCGCAGTTTGCCACGGATGCACGTGAATTTCGTATTGGTGTGGGCGGTGCTTCGGAGACAACATACAACGTGCCTGGAAAATTTTATCTTTTTGATAACAACGCCAATGCGATGCGCATGGTTGTTGATTCAAGTGGTCATGTCGGTGTTGGCACAACAACTCCAGCTTATAAATTTTCGCTTTATGAAGGCGCGGGAAATGTTATCACCAATGTCGAAAGTGGTAACAATGGTTCAGCCGCATACACACGTACAACCGGAAAAACTTCTGGTGGGGTTACGCGCACGATGGGGTCTGGTTTAAATATCAGCGATAGTAATGGTAATTTTGAACTTTACGATTTTACCGCAGGCGCATCACGGCTTTATGTGAATGCTGCAGGTAATGTCGGCGTCGGCACAACTGCACCATCAAATATTCTTTCTGTGGGTTCAGATTTAGGTTCAATGGTAAATTCTTCGGGCACAATAACTCTTGGAAGTGCAAATACAAATACTCTATTTACCTTAGGGCAAGATGCGACCAATCGTGGACGCATCAGATGGAATTATAACTCTACACCAGCAAATGCCTTTATGTCGGTCGGTTCAAACGTTGGCCAGGCTTTAGTTTTACAAGATAACGGTGGTAATGTCGGTATTGGTACAACGTCGCCGACAAATACACTTTCAATTGTTGGTTCAGAAAAACAAATTTATATTCGCGACTCTGATGATCCAACCGGAGTATGGGCGATTGGTACAATCGGTGCGGATAATAAAAATTTAAATTTCATTGATGATAATGCCAATGTGCGAATGACGCTGACTGAAGCTGGCGCATTGGGGGTCGGAACGTCATCGCCAACTTATAGATTAGATGTTGCTGGCGATATCCGAATTACCGGTACACCTTACCGTAATGGCGGAGATTCAGCCTGGATCGTGCCTTCGGATGCACGCCTTAAAGATGTGGTTTCAACTTATGATCGTGGTTTACGTGAAATCGCTAATATTGATACGATTATTTTTAATTATAAAAAAGATAATCCAAAACAAATTGATTCGTCAGTGAAATACACAGGAGTGCTGGCGCAACAAGTACAGCAGCAAATTCCTGAGGCTGTTAAAGTTGAAAAAGATGGATTTTTATCGCTGAACACCACGCCAATATTTTGGGCGATGATTAATGCGATTAAAGAGCTATATCATGACGTCTTAGGAATTAAGGCAGAAAATGCTCAGCTTAAAGCGCAAAGCATCGAGCAAGCGCGCAAGATCCAAAGTCTTGAATCCGAAAATGCAGCTGTTAAGGCGCGCTTGGAGCGTATTGAAAAAGCTCTTGAAAAAACAAAATAAATAATCGTTTTAAGGTATAGTCTTTGCTTCTTTATGTATCCGCACGTAAGGAGGCATTATGACCATCGCTGATAATCAAGAGACAACCTATTCGACTTCAAATCGTCACGGATTTTTCTATACCATGCTGCATGACTTGCGAAAATCGTTGCGCGGCGAAGCTCATACCATTGTTGAAATTCGTCAAGAGATGAATGCGGCTTTGCGCAAACAAACTCAGCTTATTGAGGTACTTAAAGATCATCATAATTATATCAAAGAATCACTAATAGTTTGTTTAGATCGGGATGCTCGCGATAGTGAAAAACAAATTCATCTGGATCGGTTGTTAAAATTATTTGAAATGCATGCAAAAGCCGAAGAGCAAACTCTTTATAAGCTGATGATTGCAAGTTCTGAAAAATTACCGCGCGTCGATGCAAGTCTTGCACAAGATGAGCATGAAATTATTTATCAATTGGCTGATCAGCTGCGTGATATGCATTTTCAATCACTCTGGACAGAAGATGTCGAAGCAAAATGTTTAGTTCTTTGTGAATTAATTGTGAATCACTTTAAAAAAGAAGAGTCAGAAATTTTTCCAGTAGCGAAAGATCGCATAAATACAGGCCAGCTAAATGACACGGCCTCTGAGTATCTCAATTTATGTGAAAATTATTTAGCTATGAGTGAAATACGAGCTAAGGGTATATTCTTATAAGCGTTTTTAACTAGATTTTAACCGAGGCAGGCGAACTGCCAACAAAGTATTTTTTCATAAGCATTGTGAATGAGAAAATGGTTAAACCCATAAACGATTTCTACCGATTCGTACTTTGTGAACCGAACTGCTGGACGTGCACTGTCTCATTTTGCGACTATTATTTTTCTGCTATTTTGCAGCCTGTTTACTTTTGCTGGCCCAGCAAGAACGACTTATCAAGCAAAAATTATTAAACCAGATGGCTATCCGCTTGAAGCAGCTAGTGTGAATTTTAAATTCACTATTTTAGATCCGGCGGGTGCGTGTATTTTATATTCTGAAACTTACTCTTCGGTAAATATGAATTCTACGGGTGGGTTAATTTCTTTTTCATTAGGATCGGGTGTGAAAACCTATCCTGTTTCTAGTCCAACTTTTGAAGATGTGTTTTCAAATATTTCACCAAGCCTTTCTTGTGATGTTGGTGGTCCTGTGAGTTATTCGCCGTTAGCTACTGATACCAGAAAAATAGTGATGCAGTTTCATGATGGCAGCGGCTGGCAAACATTGCCTGCAATGAATATCAATGCTGTGCCTTACGCGATGTTTGCAAACGAAGCTTTAACATTAAACGGCAAAGCTGATTCTGCTTTTGTTGAAGTGGCTAATATTCCCACGTGTTTATCAACTGAAGCGCTTCGCTATAACGGCACAAGCTTTTCGTGCATAACTACATCCGAAGTTTCAGCAGCGGCTGTAGTGGCTGCCCTTGGGTATACGCCAGCCACCGGCGCAAGTGTTACAGCACTTACATCTTCGTTATCGACAACAGATTCATTGTTGTCGCAAGTGTCAGCAACGGTGTTTTCGGTTTCTTCGACAGTATCTTCGTTAGCAAGTTCTGTTTCAGCTCTGACTTCATCACAATGGTTAAGTTCAGGAACTTCGATCAGCTATGGTGCCGGAAATGTTGGTGTTGGCACCAGTTCGCCAACCAGCCTGTTGCATCTCTATTCTGAATCAGCTGTTTTTCAGCAGTTATTAATCGATGCAGCTAGAAATAGCGCTGGTTCTTACGGTTTAGTTTTTCAAAAATCGCGTGGTAATACTTCGCTGAGAACACCTTCTTTAAATGGAGACCGACTTGGAGAGTTAATTTTTCAGGGCTATACAGATGGTTCTTATCCTGGTGAATCAGCAAAAATTCGCGTGACAGCTGCAGAGGCTGCAAGTGCTACGGGTGTTGGTGGTCGCATACAATTTATGACGACAGCCGTTGGCGCCTCGGCACCAGTTGAAAGAGTGCGGTTTGAATCTGATGGCCATGTCGGCATAGGCACAACAACCCCTGTTACTAATTTAGATGTTTCAGGTGGTGTTCGCATCAGTATGGAGCCAGCAGCCTGTGCGGTAAGCTTTGCCGGAACTTTACGTTATAATTCAGGGCTTGTAGAATACTGTAATGGAACAGCATGGTCTGCATTTGGTGTGGCGGGGGCAGGTATCACTTTGTTCAATGGCTCGGCATCGGGAACACAAAGTTTTGTGACAGGAATTTCTGGAACAAATTTTAATATTAGTTCTGTGAATGGCGTTCATAGTTTTAATATTCCGTTAGCTTCATCAGCAGCGGTGACTGCGGGTTTATTGTCAAATGCAGATTATGTGACCTTCAATAGTAAAGTCAGTGCAACTTCGGCTTCAGTGATTACAGCGTTAGGTTACACTCCTGCAAGTGCGGCAACAGTTGCAACTTTATCCACAAATACGGCGGCTAGCTTTTCTGCCATAACTTCTTCACAGTGGGTAACATCTGGTTCAGAGATTCATTATAATTCAGGCTATGTAGGAATTGGTGTTTCAGCAGCGCTTTCGCGCCTGACAGTGGCAAACATTACGCCCGATACGCCCATCGTCGCAGAAGGTGCGAATTCGATTTCAATTTTTGGTGATGGACACACTTACTTTCAAGGTCGTGATGTCACAAACGGTGTTGAATTCGTTATGGGCACAAGCACTGCAGCCGGTGAAGTTTTTGCTGGCAGTATGTCGGATCATAGTTTTACTTTACGTACTGGTAATAATCGCCGCATGGTATTTACAGCCAGTGGCGCAATCGGCGTTGGAATCACTTCTCCGACAGCTAAACTTCATATTGGCGCAGGCAGCAGCACGCTGCCGTCTTTAAAACTGACTTCAAGTACATTAGTGCCTTCGCCGCAGGCGGGTAGCATAGAGTATGATGGTTTTAATTTTTTTATTACTGATGGATCCGACACTCGTCGAGCCATTGCTTCGGATGATAATGCAAACTTTACCGCAGGTCATATCGTAGCTTCTGGCAGCTTAAATTTAACTAACAGTGCCAATTTATATTTAACAGCCACAGCTTCAGATGTTGGCGATATTATTTTTCAAGAAGCCAGTGGCACACAAAAAGGTCGTATCTGGTCAAATCCTTCAGCTGTCGGGTTATTTTTAAGCTCGGGAGATACCACTCCTGATATTACGATTAATGCGGCAGGAAATGTTGGTATTGGCACGCAGACTCCGACTGAAAAATTAGAAGTCAGTGGCGCTATTAAAGTTCCGGGTGTTGGTCAGATTGGTCCAGCGGGTGGTTTTGGATACGCCATGTATACAACAGGCACAAATAATTTTATTGGTCAGATGTATGGTGCGGCCAGTGGCATTCAATTCACCAACAGTGTTGGCTCGAACACATTTTTTATCAGCGAAAACGGTCGGACGGGACTTGGAACAAGTTCTCCAGCGGCACTTTTAAATCTTGTGGGCACAGATGCGTATAATAATTTACTTATCGATTCACCAAATTATTCAGCGCTGACGGCGCGTGGCGGGGCCACATCTGGTTGGCCACTGGTGCAGTTAAGTCACCAAGGGGTTGGTGGAAAAAGCTGGAATATCGAAGCTGGCCGCCACTCAGCAAATAGTTTTGGAATTTATGATACAGCTTCAGGAGTAACACGTTTTTCTATTTCTTCAGTCGGAAATATCGGTATCGGCACAGTGGCGCCGACAAATACTTTAGATGTTGTCGGGTTTGGGTTAAATGTAACACGCGATCAAACTTTTGGTACGGTAGCCACTTTTAAAAAAGCTTACACGGCAACGTTTAATGAAGATCCGTACGTTCAGTTTCTGCATCAAACCGCATCGGGTGGAGCCTTTGGGCGCTATGGGTATATTCAATCAGGACAAAGTCATAGCGGTATGACGGTGCAAGCCGAAGATGGTTCAGGTACTCCTGCAAATTTAATGTTAAATAAATCGGGTGGCAGCGTTGGTGTTGGTACGTCTTCTGCCGCAAGTATGACGGCCAGATTCAACGTTGTTGGTTCATCTGGCGGAGAAGTTGCGCAGTACATTCATAATACAAATCCTGCAGGTTATTCTGTTATTCGCATGAATAACAACTGGGGAGGCTTTGCCAGCGGAACAGCTCTGCATAGTTTTGGCCCTGGTTATGGCTCTGCGGGTTCTGCCTATTCACCGTTGACGACAACATTGACTGGTTTTGAATCAGGTGGTTTAAACCTGCACGCTAACGTTGGACCGATTCGTTTTTTCACCGGCGGAAATGATGCTGTAAACCAACAAATGCATTTAACTGCTGCAGGAAATTTTGGTATTGGTACAAGTTCGCCAACGGCGCGTTTAAATATCGGTGGTCTTGGCGCAGCCAATGCCACAGCTCTTCGTATCGATTCGCAAGATACTTATTACCGCGATATTTTTATGAGTGAATTTAATACGACAACATATGGTGGTATTTTACGTTACAATTCGGGTTCTGATTTGTTGCAATTAATTACTTTAGAAAACAGTGTTGAAAAATATGGTATCGCCGTTGCGCGCGCCACTGGCTTTGTCGGTGTTGGCAGAAATTCAGCAGCTGCATATCAACTGGATGTGAGTGGAAGTGTTCGTATCAGCGGCGAAGCCTTTCGCGATGACGGGGTGGCAACGTGGGCAATGACCTCAGATGCGCGGTTAAAAGATGTGGTGTCTGGTTATGATCGCGGTTTAAATGAAATTTTAAACATCGATACTATTGTTTTTAAATATAAAAAAGATAATCCTAAAAAATTAAATTCAGAGAAGGAATTTCCGGGAGTGCTGGCGCAACAAGTGCAAAAAGTTATTCCTGAAGCTGTAGATACAGATAAGGATGGATTTTTATCTTTGAATACGACTCCAATCATTTGGGCGATGTTAAATGCGATTAAAGACGTATATCATGAAGTGACGGGTGTTCAGCGTGAAATAGCTTCGCTAAAAGAAGAAAATATAGCAAAAGAGCAAGAGATCAAAGAATTAAAAGAACGTTTAGACCGTATTGAAAAATCATTACAAAATAAATAAAACTATTCGCACTCGATGAAATTTGTGACTTCGCCATCACTCCAGGCCATCGTGCGTTTAAGTTCGGTCACGTCATAGTTGTAGGTCACCCTTTTGATAAAAATAATTGCAAGCATTCCCACTTTAAGAGTTAAAATATTATCACTCGTGATGCTCCATTGAAAAGTTTCTGGGTTGGTTTGTTGATTTGGCTTTGTGGCTGTAGCGGTGAGATCTTTGTTAAATTGCCATTTATACTCAGTAGCCCCAGTTGTTGTATTTCGTTGGCACCAGCTATTGGCTACAAGGTTATTAACCGCAAGTTCATTAACCTGAGATCTGGGTTCGGTTCTTAGAGTGTTGGCTTCTGGGGCGCAAGCCATTAAAAACAGAAAAAATAATAAAATAAAACCTCTTTGTTTTTTCATAATTTCTTTCTTAATGAATAGATTGTTTGCGGAAGAAATTTTAACAGGTCACTGGCCATAAAAGATAGCGCATCTTTGTCTTTTATCCAGTGATCAGCCATATGACCATGTAGGCCACAAGCTAACACGCACGCATTCATCGGTTTTAACCCCTGAGAGAGAAAGCCGGTAATCATTCCAGTTAGAACATCACCTGTGCCAGCCTTTGCTAGCGCTTGGTTTCCAGTTTGAATTTCATAAATGTTTTGCGCATTGGCAATTAAGGTATGGTGGCCTTTCAATATCACAATGCCGCCGAATTTTTGTTGTGCAAGCTTTACAGCTTTAAGACGATCGGCACGAATTTCATCGGCTGTGATTTTTAATAGTTTCGCCATTTCGCCTTCATGGGGAGTCATGATCCAGTTGTCGGGTAGTTGCTTAACCAGTGGTAAGGCGCTGGCATCAATGACCACAGATTGTGTAAATGTTTTTTTTATGTGTAAAAACATTTTTTTTATTTCTGGAGTTAGTCTTAGGCCCGGTCCGATCGCGATCGACGAAAAGGGTTCTAGATTTAAATTCGCTGTCAGTTTCAACGACAAAAAATCTGGATACAAATTAAGATCTTTAGTTCGCGCGGGTAGATAAACGTAACCAGCGCCAACACGATACGCCGCCAAGCCGCAAAGAAAGCTCGCTCCCCAAAGGCCTTCTGAACCTGCAATAATAAGGCATTTACCACTATCATGTTTATGAGCAAACTGAGTTCGTCGTGGTAAAAGAGCGGGCAAATCTTTTTTTGTGATCCGTATTACTGATGCCATCTAACGTAAAGCATTGCAGATTAAGTGCCATATGCTACCAATTATATATGTCGAATCAGCTTTTTCTTAAAACTGCGTTGTTAATCGCTTTCATTGCCACCGCGGGAAGTTTGTTTTTTAGTGAAGTCATGAGTCTTCCGCCCTGCGTTTTGTGCTGGTATCAGCGCATTATGATGTATCCATTGATTTTAATTTTCGGTGTGGGACTTTTTCGTAATGCGAAAGAGTCATTTATCTACGGTCTGGCTTTAAGTTGTACAGGTTTAGTGATCGCGATTTATCATAATCTTTTATATTATCATCTGATTCCTGAAAGCATTACTCCCTGTACTTCTGGGGTATCTTGCACTTCGCGACAAATCGAATGGCTTGGTTTTATCACGATTCCAATGTTGTCACTGATCGCATTTATCTTAATTACAGTTATAGGGTTTCAAGTTTTAAAGAATAAGGAAAATAAATAATGAAAAAGAATATTGCTTTTTTAGTTGCAGTTATTGCGGTTGTTGCAGGAATTTTTGCATTCATGCGTTCACAGTACCGCGAACAAAAACAAGATGTCGTAAATACACAAGCTTCAGAGCATTTGCTTCGTGATAATCATCCATCAATCGGCGATCCGGCAGCCAAAGTAACACTTATTGAATTTCTTGACCCAGAATGCGAAGCCTGCGCCGCTGTTGATCCGACAATAAAAGGTTTAGTTAAAGAATTCGACGGTAAAGTTTATTACGTTGTTCGCTATATGCCACTGCATAAAAATTCAATGTTAGCCGCAGCAGCTCTTGAAGAAACCAGAGCCTCAGGAAAATACTTTCAAGCACTTTCAACGTTATTTTATGCTCAGCCGCAATGGGCCTCGCACCATGATCCCAAACCTGAGCTGATCGCGGTGATTTTAAAAAAATTAGATATTGATATTATGGATATTAAACCCAGTGACCTGATCGAAAAACATCGCGCCCATATTGAGCGCGACCAAGCTGATGGTAAGGCATTGGGAGTGATGGGAACACCGACTTTATTTATCAACGGCCAGATCGTTGATGATATGAGCTATCAGGGTTTAAAAACGCGCATCCAAGGTTTACTGTAGATGCCTGAACTTCCCGAGGTTGAGATCGTCGTCCGTAATTTAAATGATATTGTGATCGGTAAAAAGCTGATCGCCACCAAGCTTTGGCGTAAAGATATTCGTTATCCATTACCGGATAAGATTTTTCAAAAGGTGATAGAGGGTAAGAATAAACTTCTGAACATCCATCGCCGGGCGAAGTTTATCGTTATAGAGTTTGCCGATTATTTAATCATCTCGCATCTTGGGATGACAGGTAGCTGGAACACCCATAAGGGCATGTTGTCCCAGTATTCCCCCAAAAAACATGATCATTTAGCCTTTGGTTTTTCAGATAAGAAGCACAAAGAGTTGTGGCTTATATACAACGATCCACGCCGTTTTGGTTTCGTGCACGCTATTCGCAAACAAGACTTAGCCACGTATTTTTCAGATTACGGGGTTGAGCCGCTCGAGATGACCGAGACCCAAATCGAAGATTTATATAAGATAGCTAAGCATTCAAAATCCCCAGTGAAATCGTTTATTATGAACCAAAAAAATGTCGTCGGCGTTGGCAATATTTACGCCTGCGAAGCCTTGTTTTTAGCCGAAATAAACCCTTTTAAGATTTCTTCAAAGGTCAAAAAAGAATCATTTTTAAAACTGATTGCCGCGATTAAGAAAAACCTTAAACAAGCCATTTCAAAAGGCGGATCGAGTATTAAAAACTACAGAAACGTGAATGAAGAAGAAGGTAGTTTTCAAAAATCGCATTTGGTTTATGGTAAAGAAAAGCAGAAGTGCAGTCGCTGCAAAACCGGAATCATTCAGCGAAAAATTCAAGCGGGTCGTTCAACTTTTTTTTGTAGTGCTTGCCAAAGGTAGGTAATTATGAGTATTTTTATTGAACACAAATTTTATAACAATAACCTTTACAGGTTTTAACAAAAGGACTTTTCATGAAAGCATTAGTAGTAACAGCTTTATTAGCATTATCATTCACAACAGGTTTTACTTGTTCTAAAAACGCTCCAGAAGCAGCAGCTCCAACTGAAGCAACTCAACCTACAGCTGAAGCTACTCCAGCAGCTCCAACTGAAGGTACTGTAGCTCCAACTGAAGGCGCAGCAGCAACTACAGCTCCTACAGAAACTCCAGCAGCAGCTCCAACTGAAACTAAGTAATTAGTTTTTTTAGCGAGATAAAGCTAGATCTGAAAAGCCAGTCACACGACTGGCTTTTTTTATTTCCTCTCTCAGAGAATCCCATTTTCTATGTAGTTCTCTACAAAACTTGTTTAGTTTGTAGAGTTTTAACTCGACCATCCCGATACAATGCACGCCACCTTATCAACGCTGTTTAAAGCAACCTCTGTAACATAGGTTTTTTGCTCTAGAGAAACCCCCTTGTCAGACGTAATAGAAGGTGCTGAAATAAATGTATATTTATACATCAAGGAGTTTTCGTGGATGCATTTCTAACCTACCAAGGATTTTTAACGAGCTGCGGGCCTATGTGGGCGCTGATCGTTGGATCAATTTTTATTCTACTTTTCATCGGCTTTTTTGATCTGCCGTTGTTTGTTTGGGCGGTGGTTTCTGTCGGATTGCTATTCGGCTTAGGCGCTCCTAGTGCAGTAACTGCAGTTGTGGCAGCGTTATTTATTCTATTCTTAATCAAGCCAATCAGAACATTGTTAATTTCATCACCACTAATGAAATTGATGAAAGGCATTATGCCAAACATCTCGCAAACCGAGCGTACAGCGCTTGAGGCTGGCGTAGTTTGGATCGAAAAAGACTTGTTCTCAGGGCGACCTGATTTCAAAAAAATCTTGGCTGAACCGTACGCAAAGCTTACCGCTGAAGAGCAAGCGTTCATGGATGGTCCAGTTGAAGAGCTTTGCAAAATGGCAAATCCTTGGAAAATCTGGCGTAACCGTGAAATGCCGCAAGAAATGTGGCAATTTGTAAAAGACAAAGGCTTTTTAGGAATGATCATTCCTAAAGAATACGGTGGTCTAGGTTTTTCTAATATGGCGCACTCTGAAGTGGTCATGAAATTATCGACGCGTTCAATTTCAGCTTCAATCTCTGTGATGGTGCCGAACTCTTTAGGGCCTGCAGAATTATTAATTCACTACGGAACTGAAGCACAAAAAAACCACTGGTTACCTCGTTTAGCCAAAGGCCAAGAGATTCCGTGTTTCGGCCTAACTGAACCACTAGCTGGTTCTGATGCCGGATCAATCACTTCTTCTGGAGTAGTTTTTAAAGACACTGACGGAAAATTAAAAATCAAATTAAACTGGAACAAACGTTGGATCACATTAGCATCTGTTTCAACAGTGATCGGCATGGCTTTCCGCTTGCGCGATCCAGAAAATCTATTAGGTAAAGGTGAAGACTTAGGTATCACTTGCGCGCTTGTTCCTTCAAGCACTCCGGGCGTTATCAATGATCGTCGTCATGATCCTTTATCGATTCCTTTTCACAATTGTCCTACTCAAGGTAAAGACGTTGTCATCACAGTTGAAGACTCAGTCGTTGGCGGAGCTGAAGGCTGCGGTAAAGGTTGGGGCATGTTAATGGAATGTCTGGCTGCAGGTCGCGGCGTTTCATTACCGGCGCAATCAACGGGTGGATTAAAACTTTGTTACCGTACAGCTTCATCACACGCTTTTATTCGTAAACAATTCGGTCTTTCAATTGGTAAATTTGAAGGTGTTGAAGAGCCGATGGCTCGTATCGGCGCTAAAGCTTACGGTTTAGATGCGGCTCGTAGATTTACATTAGGTGCGCTTGATAAAGGTGTTAAACCTCCGGTAGTCACTGCAATGATGAAATACCACGCGACAGAAATGTCTCGTTCTGCAGTTAATGATTGTATGGATATCATGGGCGGCGCGGGGATTTCATTAGGACAAAGAAATTTAATCGCTGAAGGTTACGTTGCAATGCCAATCGGTATTACAGTTGAAGGCGCGAACATCATGACAAGAACTTTGATCATCTTTGGTCAAGGGGCTTTACGTTGCCATCCTTACGCTTTTGACGAAGTGCGCGCTGTAGAAGCGGGTGATGCAAAAGCATTTGATACAGCTTTCTGGGGCCACATCGGTCACGTTGTATCGAACCTTTGCCGTTCTAAATTATTATCATTATCTCGTGGTTATTTAGCGTGTGCACCGTCAGGCGTTCATCCTAAAACAAAAATCCACTATCGTCGTTTACAATGGGCAAGTGCCACATTTGCTATTTTAGCAGACGTTGCAATGGGTACATTAGGCGGACAATTAAAATTAAAAGAAAAAATCACAGGTCGTTTTGCTGATATTTTCTCGCACATGTATTTATCGACTGCGGCGTTACGTAGATTCGAAGAAGAAGGTCAACGTGAAGAAGATCTTCCTTATTTACAGTACTTCTTAAAAGATCAAATGGCGCAAATTCAAAAATCGTTTGATGGTTTATTTGATAATTTAAAACTAGATGTTCCAGTTATTGGTGGCATATACCGTTTTGTGATGAAAGACATCTTAGGCGCATGGTCTCGCATCAATTCAATCGGTTCACAAGGTACTGATGGCTGGTCTCACTTGATCACAGCATCGATGATGAAAGCTGGCGAACAACGTGACCGTATCACTGATGGTATTTACTGGTGCACTGAAAGAGGCCATGGCCCTGCAGAAGTGATTGCCCGTTTATCTAAAGGTGATCAAACAGCTCGTTTAGAAAATGCATTTAACGTAGTTACTCGTGCCGAAGCTGCCGAGAAAAAAATTCGTGCAGCGATCAAAGCTGGTTCTATTCCTAAGAAAAAAGGAAAAGGCTCATGGGATGACGCTTTAGCCAGAAAGATTATTTCTCAAGACGAATTCAACTTGTTATCTGAAGCCGACAAAGTGCGTTTTGATGCGATCTTAGTAGATGATTTCTCTGAGAGCGAATACCAAAATAAACTTCCTTAAAAGGTAGGCCGTCCCTTTTTGGGGAGCAGCGTGCCACAAAATAAAAAAGGCGACTATCTCTAGTCGCCTTTTTTATTTATTTTTTAAAACTAAAATGATTAGAACTTGATTAAGCCATTGCCTAAAGAAAGTTGCGTCGATTCTTTAGATGCAAATACGTAATAAGTGACTGAAGAGTTTTGTTTGTTCTGAGATAAAATCGATTTCTCAGTTAACATTTGGTTTGGATCAATCACTAATTGGCCATCAGTTACTTGCAGATCAGCAGTTAAATATAAGTAGCCGTTAAACGGAGATAAGTAAGTCGCTACTTTTTCGTAATCAAACGGGGCTTTTACCGGAAGTAAAATCGCTTCGTTTAAACCTAAAGTTGCGTATAAAGATTGGTTACCAGAAAATTTATTAATATTAGTTTCGCAAGTTTCATCTTCAGATTGAAGTGAAATTGAAGCAGAGATTGTTCTTGCGGTAGTGAAAGTCCAGCCAGTTTTTACATCTGTTAAAGTAAATAACATTTGGCCGATTTCAAATTTAGCCGAAGTTACGCAGAATAAATCATTATCATCACGATGAGTAGAGTAAGTTAAACCACTGATCGACTTTGTAGTCTTCGGCGTAAAAGTTGCGCTCATCTCATAAAGACCAGCGTTTGTTTTTCCGTAAAGATTTGTGAAATCTAAAGCTGCTTTTTGAGTAAAAGCGTTTACGTTAATTGATACTGTGAAAGCGGCTAAGGCTAAAAGAAGTTTCATATGGTTGTCTCCCTGAAGCCTGTTTATGCCAGCTTGGCCGACATCGCTCAAGTCAGGGTTTTGTTAGCACTCATGAAATAATAGCCAATCCCCACTATAATCGCTGCCGGTAATCCAATAAGGCCTAACCAGTAGATTGGCTTGATAAAATAATCAAAAGCTTGTGAAGCGAATGCGGCTTCGCCAGACATATTCATTAAATTAAGCAGTGATCCTATGATCGCGCCGCTTGAGAAGATGAAAATAGGAATCACAACGCCTTTATAAAGTAAGGTTTGTCTTTGAATTGTTTTGTCGCACCATTTAGCGACGATAATCACTGTCCAGATACCGGCAAAAATTGGGATAAAGCCATTGTATTTAGAAAATGAAAACATCATCTGAAAAAAATGTTTGTCCATGATTGCATACGCTGTGATAGCGGCAATCACTAAACCAAGAAGACTGCCAAAAAAGTAATAATTTTTCTTCATGATAGTCCTTAAGTGAAAATGATGGCTTTACCGATTGGAGCAAACGAGATTTTAGCTAATTTAAAATGCTGTAAACCCCAAGGCAGGCCAATGATTGTGATGCTAAATAATAAACCCCAGAAAATATGCAGGGCGGCTAACCACCAACCACAGAATACAAACCATAAAATATTACCTAAGGTGCCAAGTGAGCCGGTGCCGATATCTGATCCAGTACGAGTTTGCACGCTTGAGCCGAAAGGCCAAAGGTTTAATAAACCAATATTAAAAGCGGCGCGCGCCCACGGAATTCCAACAATTGAAATCACCATAAAAAGAGCTGAGGTAAACCAAGATAAGGCCGTCGTCCAACCGCCAAAAAACAACCACAATAAGTTTAATAAAACATTCATCATTTAAATTTTCATCCTTTTAACAGTTGTGCTTTGATCAAGACGAAACTTTTCTAGTTTTTTAGCGATGTCTTGATTTTCAATCGCTAACATTTGTAGAGCTAGTAATCCTGCGTTGGCAGAATTGCCAATCGACACCGTCGCCACAGGCACACCTTTTGGCATTTGTACGATTGAAAGTAAACTATCCATACCGTCTAATGATTTAGATTTTACCGGCACACCGATAACTGGCAGGGTCGTGTATGAGGCAGTCATTCCGGGTAAGTGAGCAGCGCCTCCAGCACCAGCGATAATCACTTTAATCCCATTATCACGTGCATTCATGGCAAATTCACGCATATCATCCGGAGTTCTATGTGCCGATAAAACTTTTTTTTCAAAAGGAATTTTAAAATCAGTTAAGACTTCGCAAGCGGCTTTCATGGTCTCCCAATCAGATTGGCTTCCCATAATAACAGCAACTTGAGCTTTTGATTTTTTAATGGTTTTTTTCATAGAGAATAAATCCCTTTCAAATATTTTACCTGAGAAAATATTTCGTCTTTGTTGTTTCCACAGACTGTAAAATGTCCCATTTTTCGTCCGGGTTTTGATTGAGATTTTCCGTACAGGTGTAAGTGGCCATTTTTAACTTTTAAAAATTCTGCAATTGGTTCTAACTGCGAAATTTGGTTTTTAGTGCCTAATAAATTTAGCATGACTGCGTATTTGCTGGTTAAAGTCGTTTCACCCAAAGGTAAACCCATCACGCTGCGCACGTGATTATGAAACTGTGAGGTCACGCACGCATTCATGCTGTAATGCCCAGAATTATGTGGACGCGGGGCTGATTCATTTAAATAAACTTGATCATCATCTGTCAGAAAAAACTCGAAAGCATATAAGCCGCGCGCATTGATCGCTGTTAGCGCAAGGTCTGTAAATGCTTTAATTTTATTTTCTACATTCGTCGAAATATCTGCAGGAATTGTAACATAATGGCAAATGTGGTTTTCTTGCACGGTTTCAGCAATTGGATAATAAACTGTGCCGCTATCGTTTCGCGCTGCCATGATAGCGATTTCTTTTTTATATGGAACAAAAGCTTCGACTAATTTACGGCCTTTTAGTTTTTGTAGTGCTTCGTCAATCATCTCTTCAGATTTAATAGTTACGTTGCCGTAACCGTCGTATCCACCTTTTGCAGATTTCATAACGACTGGTAGTCCGTAAGTATTAATAAACGCAATGACATCTGATTTTGTTGTAACTTCCTGGTACGGGCAAACGGCAATACCAGCATTACTGAACGTATTTTTTTCGGTGATTTTATCTCCGATTAATTTAAATGTCTCTGCTGATGGGTAAAGTTTGTTAGGTTTTCTCTGTTCAATTGCTTCTAGAATAGATTGATCGATGAACTCATTTTCTAAAGTGATGTAATCACACTGATCGGCGAAAGCTAAAATTTTATCTATATTATTAAAGTCAGATTTTGTAGTGAAGTTAGCAACTGCAGATGCGGGGCTTGTTGTATCAGCGGCTTCGTTGCATAAGACATGAGTTTTGATTCCTAGGTCGTGTGCGGCCAGAGCTGTCATACGAGACAACTGTCCGCTTCCTAAAATACCTAAGACCGTATTCGCATTCATGTGCGTTCAATATACGAGTGACTGCCTAAATATTCAATGAGATTATGGCTGTATGGGTTCACCTAAAGTTAAAGTAAAGGCGCAGGTATTGATCATTAACAATGATAAGGTGCTCGTATATCGCGTATTAGACGAAAAAACTGGAACACATATATATAGACTGATCGGCGGTCGGATCGAGTTCGGCGAATTGTCTGAAAAAGCAGCTATTCGTGAATTTTTTGAAGAAACTCATATCGAAGTGAAATGCCTAAAGCATGTGGGTTGTTTTGAAAGCATCTATATATTGCACGGCAAACCAAAACACGAATTCGTACAAATTTATGTCTGCGAATTTGTTGATAAATCCCATTATAATAAAATAAGTTTTAAACTTTTCGAACCTGGTGAAATTTTAAATGACGCAGAATGGGTTGATGCAAAATTGTTAAGTCAGAAATCGACGCCATTTTATCCAGAAAAGTTAAAAGACATTTTTCTTGAAAAGATTTCTATCTAATCCTATAGTCTGAGGCACAACACTTAACCATCCATGTGTTCAGTAGACTAGTAATACATGTGGTGTTTTTATATAGGAGTCCCCATGTGTGGTGTGATTGGAGTTTTTGGAACTCCGTATTCATCTCAAGAGGTTCAACAAGGTTTGCAGCTCTTGCAACACCGAGGACAAGACGCAGCCGGCATCCTATCTTTTAATTCTCAAACAAAAAATTTTTCGCTCTATAAAGATGTAGGTTTAGTTTCTAAAGTTTTCGATGACAGCAAGCTTTATGGAATAACCGGCGATATCAGCATTGGCCACACGCGCTATGCCACCGTCGGGCCCAAGACGGTCATTGATGCAAAAAGGGATTTGCAGCCAATGATGGTGAATTATCCCTTCGGTATCGGAATGGTCCATAACGGTAATCTAGTAAATTACTATCAGTTAAAAAAAGAATTAAAAGAAACCAAGAACAGAATTCTTTTCACGCAAAACGACCTAGAAGCCTTATTAAATATCTTATCTAACAACTTACTTGAAAAAAATAACTTAAACTTCTCATTCGACGAATTCCAAGCCTCAGTAAAGTCCCTCTTTGATCAAGCCAAAGGGGGATTTTCAGTTTTGGGCGTCATCGCTGAAAAAGGCTTTTTTGCTTTTCGCGATCCGCACGGCATTCGCCCTCTTATTTTAGGCCGCAGAACGCTAACTGAAGAAGAAAAAAAACAAAACCCAAATCATTTTGGTGTAAGTTACTGTGCAAGTTCTGAAACTAATGCGATGAATTTTCTAGGTTATGAAGTGATTCGCGATTTAAGCCCCGGTGAAATTATCTTTATTGATAATTCGGGCGAAATTTATTCATCTTCAAATTATTCGACGCAAAATAAAATTCCGGCTAAAACTTGCATGTTTGAATATGTGTATTTTTCTAATCCAGAATCAAAATTAGAAAATGTCAGTATTTACGGTGCACGTTTAAATTTTGGTAAATACATTGCTGAAGAAATTCGCCATAAAATTGATTCTGGCGTCATTAAGCCGGATATCATCGTACCGATTCCTGAAACTTCTCGCGTAGCGGCCATCAGTATGTCTGAAACTTTAGGAATCCCGTACCGCGAAGTTTTAATTAAAAATCGTTATATTCAACGCAGTTTTATTTTAAATACCCAAGAATCCCGCAAGCGCGCAGTGCAGTTAAAATTAACGGCCATTGCTTCTGAGATTAAAGGCAAAAATGTAATGTTAGTGGATGACTCAGTAGTTCGCGGAACGACATCTAAGAAAATCATCGATATGGTTCGTGAAGCGGGTGCTAATGAAGTTTATTTAGCTTCAACTTGTCCGCCGATTCGTCATCCTTGTTTTTACGGCGTTGATTTTCCAGACCCGAATGAATTAGTCGCTCACGGTAAAACTGAAACTGAAGTGGCTAAGATATTAGGTGCGGATCATTTATTTTATTTAACTGTTGAAGGTTTAAAGAAAAGTATCGGGTCAGATAAACTTTGCATGGCTTGTATTGATGGTAAATACCCGGTCGATACTTCGAATAAAGCTTTTAGTGAAATGCGCCAGGCGCACCGCGGGGTTTAAAGTGATGAATCAGCTGCCTCCTCTTTTATACCAAGGCTCAGTTAAGAATGTGCGTGGCCTTGCAAAAGATGCTTCGTTAGTTTTTGAATACTCTGATCGTTATTCAGTTTTTGATTGGGGTGAAATGCCAGATCAAATTTTGGGTAAGGGTGCAGCGCTTAATTTAATGGGTTATGCGTTTTTTCAGTACCTAGAAAAGCAAATCGGTTTGAAGCATCATATGCTAGGTCTAGTCGGAACAGGTGCAACGAATCTTTGTTCGGTTAAAAATGTTAAAGTTGTTCGACCTCAAAAAGAAGGTGCAACTTATAACTATCAACCTTATCAACAGCGTCTTGTAAATTCTTTAGTTCCCTTAGAAGTGATTTTTCGTTTAGGTTTAGCCCAAGGCAATTCGTTATCAAAAAGATTTAAATCAGATTCAGAATTGGTAAAACAATTTGGATTAACTGCGGTTCGTAAAGAGGGTCAGTTATTAGAAAAGCCCTTAATTGATTTTTCGACAAAACTTGAAGCGGGTGATCGCTACGTCACTTATGCCGAAGCACAAACAATCTCTGGAATGACTTCGACTGAATTTAAAAAATTAATCGCTAAAACTACAGAAATCGCTCTTTGTTTAAAAGACTTTCATCAAAAGATGGGGCTAGAGCTTTGGGATGGTAAAGTTGAATTTGCTTTCATTGAAGGGGATTCACAAGACCGTGATTTCATGTTGGTCGATTCCATCGGGATCGATGAATTGCGTTTAATCTCTGAGGGTAAAAGTTTATCAAAAGAATTCTTACGCGAAATCTATAAAAACTCGACTTGGTATCAAGCTTTGAATGACGCTAAAGAAGAAGCTGCTTTAAGTCAGGGTGATTTTAAAGAAATTTGTAAAAATAAGTATCAGCAAAATCCTCCAAATCTCTCACCTTTAAATAAACAAAAAGCCGAAGACTTGTATCAAAGTTACTGCAATTCGGTGTATGCGCAGATGAATTTACCACTTCCTTTTAATCCTGAATTGAACGTTAAAAATTACGTGGGTAAATATCTATGAGAATTTTAATCGTCGGCAGTGGCGGCCGTGAACACGCCTTAGCTTGGAAAATTTTGCAGTCGCCCAAAGTGCGCCAAGTTTTTATTGCTCCAGGAAATCAAGGCATCACTGATAAACTGCCAAATCTGACAGCGGTAGATATTAAAGCTACAGATATTGAAGCTTTATTGGCTTTCGCTCTTAAAGAAAAAATTGATTTAACCGTTGTAGGCCCCGAGAATTCTTTAGAAAAAGGAATTCAGGATCAATTTAAAGCTAACGGTTTAAAAGTATTCGGCCCATCAAAAGCGGCAAGCCAACTAGAATCATCTAAAACTTTTGCTAAACAAGTTATGATCGCGGCAGGTGTTCCGACAGCTGAGTATCAATCATTTGCTAGTTTTCAAGCAGCGACTCAATTTATCGAACAAGCCCGATGGACGCAGATGGTAGTAAAAGCTGACGGCTTAGCTGCAGGAAAAGGCGTCGTCGTTTGTGCAGATAAAGCCGAAGCTTTTGCTGCGGTAAAAAGTTTTATGGTCGATGATATCTTGGGTTTTAAAGTTACAAATTTATTAATCGAAGAATTTTTAGTTGGACCAGAAGTTTCAGTATTTGCATTAAGTGACGGTAATAACGTCACTTTCTTAGGAACCGCTGGTGATCACAAAAGATTGCGCGACGGTGATCTTGGTCCTAACACAGGTGGTATGGGAGTGATCTCGCCATCGCCATATTTTGCAGCCGCAGATCAAGAATTAGTAATGCAACAGATTTTCACACCTGTAGTTCTTGAAATGAAAAAACGCGGAACACCTTTTTCTGGAGTGCTATTTGCTGGATTAATGAAAACTTCTAACGGCTATAAAACCTTAGAGTTTAACGTGCGTTTTGGTGATCCTGAAACTCAGGCACTGATGATGTTAATTGATGAAGACATTGTTTCATTATTTTTAGCCTGCGCCGAAGGCGCGTTACATAATACTTCTGTAACATTGAAATCTGAAAAAGCGATTCATGTGGTGCTTGCAGCTTTCGGCTATCCGGGCACCGAGGGAATTCCAGTTCGCGCTGGTGATGAAATTTCATTGCATCACACCATTCAAGGCCAAATGTTTTTTGCAGGTGTTGCAAAGCTTGATGGGCATTTTGTAACTGCGGGCGGTCGGGTTCTTGGAATCACTGCAATCGGCGAAACCTATTCTGAAGCGCGCACTAAAGCTTATAATTCAATCGCCACTGTTAAATTTGCCGGTTCTCAATGTAGATCCGATATTGGAGCCGGGCATGCCTAAGATTGTTGTCCTTGCTTCAGGAAGTGGATCAAATGCAGAAGCAATCATCCGCTTTGCACAAGAGCACAACTCTTTTGAAGTGGCGGCCGTGATCTCGGATAAAGCTGAGGCTTTGGTCTTACAGCGCGCTAAAAACCTTAAAGTTGAAGCTCAAGTTGTTGAAAAAACAAAATCTGAATCAAAAGCCGCCTTTGAACAAAGACTTGTTCATGAAATTAAAAAACATCAACCGGACTGGATCGTGCTTGCTGGTTTTATGAAGCTACTTTCGCATGAGTTTTTACAAAACTTTTATGACCCTAAAATTAAGCACTTTAAAGTTATAAATATTCACCCGTCGTTATTGCCGTTATTTCCAGGTAAAGATGCTTACGAGCAATCTTATAGAGCGCAAAAGAGCGAATATGGCTGCACCATTCATTTTGTCGATGAGGGCATGGATACTGGAAAGATCATTTTCCAAGAACGTTTAAAAGCAATCGAAGGCGAAGATTTTGAATCTTTCAAAGCCCGCGGTTTAGCCGCAGAAAATAGAATTTACCCGATTATTTTAGAAAAACTATTTAAGGAGTATTCAACGTGAAAACTACTTACAGATTTGAAATTTACCCAAATCAACATCAATCAACTGAAATGAGCTCGACAGAAAAGAAAACCACAGAATGGATTTCTAAATACTGCAACATAAAATTTGATAAGCTGTTTAAAGCTAATTATTTCTTGTTAGAATCTAATGAGCCAATTGCAGGGATTGATGATTTTGCAAAAACGATTTTAACAGATTCAGTGACTGATGTTTTATTCTCTTCTGAATCTAAAAACATGGATCTAGTTTCATACCTAGGCAAACGTGGATTCATAGACCCTGTCTTGTGTGATATCAGCTTTAAGCCTGGTGTTACTGATAATTCTGCGCAAGCTGTGCTTGAAGCTTTTAAATTAATACCAGATTTAAAAAAATATGAATTAAACGTAGCTTCGGGCGAATGCTATTACTTACAAAGCACTGAAAGCTTAACAGATGAAGCTTTTGAAAAAGTAAGCTATGAAAAATTAGCTAATCAGCTATTACATAAAGTAGTCATTCAGCGTAAAGCGGCGATTGCTTCGAATGTTCGTATGCAAGCTCCTAAAATTGTAGAAGTCGTTTCAACTTCTCATGAAGCTACAACAATCGATTTAAATTTAGATAATTCAGCTCTATTAAAACTAAACACAGATAATTGCTGGGCTTTAAGTCTGGATGAAATTCATTTTGTCCGCGATTACTTTAAAACTCTAGACCGTAATCCTACTGATGTTGAGATGGAAGTCATTGCGCAAAGTTGGTCAGAGCACTGTAAACATAAAATATTTGCAAGTCATATTGAATACACCGAAGGCCAACTTCCGCCTCATATGAAAAAGCTTGGAAATTTTGAAGTAAACAGTTTATTCAAAACTTTTATTCGCGGGGCGACCGAGAAAATTAAAGCAGATCGTAATCTTCAATGGTTAATCTCGATCTTTCACGACAACGCGGGGATTGTGCGCTTTGATAAAAACGTCGATGTTTGTATTAAAGTTGAAACTCATAACTCGCCTTCGGCATTAGATCCTTACGGTGGGGCATTGACGGGGATTTTAGGTGTTAACCGCGATATCTTAGGTTGTGGACAAGGCGCAAAGCCTATCGCTAATACGAATGTATTTTGCTTGAGCGAAGATTCATTCTTTAAAGAAAACAATATCAAATTACATCCAAGACTTAAAAACCCAGACCGCATCGCAGAAGGCGTGCATTTGGGAGTGCAAGATGGTGGTAATAAATCAGGTGTTCCAACAGTAAATGGAGCTTTCGTATTTGATAAAGACTATGTAGGTAAACCCTTAGTATTCTGCGGAACAATCGGGGTATTACCACAAGTAGAAAATAATTTATCAACTGCTGAAAAAAGACAACAACCCGGCGACTACATTGTGATGTCGGGTGGTAAGATCGGTAAAGACGGCATTCACGGGGCCACATTTAGCTCGATGGAATTAAACGAAAATGCACCGGCTTCAGTTGTGCAAATCGGTGATCCAATCACGCAAAAACGTCTAGGTGATTTTTTAATCGAAGCTCGGCAAAAAAATCTTTTCTCAAGTGTAACAGATAACGGTGCTGGCGGCTTAAGTTCATCAGTGGGCGAAATGGCTGGTTTAACGAACGGAGCAATCGTTGATTTAGATCGCGCTCCAACGAAATATCCAGGCTTATCACCTTTTGAATTGATGGTGAGTGAATCGCAAGAGCGCATGACTTTCTCCGTTCCAAAAGAAAAAGTTCACCAGTTCTTACAACTTTCAGAAAAAAGAAATGTTTTATCAACTGTCATTGGGGAATTCACAAACCAAGGTCAGTTATTAGTTCGCTATAACGGAAAAACCGTAGCTGATCTAAATTTACATTTCTTGCATGAATCCCTTCGCCCTATGCAGTTAAAAGCTCACATTGATCAAACAAGTGTCGAGCAATCTAAAAAGACTCACTGGTTAAATGGCAAAGTTAAAGATGAAATTAAGCCAACTGATGCAAAAGCTCAGTTATTAGCTTTAATGGCTTCAGCAAATGTTAGATCACACGAACATCTTGTTCGCAGATATGATCACGAAGTAAAGGCTGCAACTTTAGTTAAACCATTCACAGGTTCTGAAAAAATCGGGCGTCACGCGCCAACAGATGCTGGTGTGATTTGGTTGTACCCTCATGGTGGCGAACGCGATAACGCGATCTCTGTATCTTGTGGTATTGCCCCGCAAATTTCACAGCATGACGCTTATGAAATGGCTGTTTGGGCTTTAGATGAAGCCGTTCGAAACAGTGTCTGTGTTGGCGCTGATCCGACTGAGATGGTGTTAATTGATAACTACTGCTGGCCAGATCCAATCACATCTGGCAAAAATCCAGATGGTGCGCATAAGCTTGCACAATTAGTTCGTACATCAAAAGCAATCTATGATCTAAGTGTTGATTACGGAATGCCATTTGTAAGCGGTAAAGATTCAATGAAAAATGACTTTATGGCTGATGATGTGAAGATTTCGGTTCAGCCGACTTTATTAGTCACAGCTATGGGCCGTGTTCGTAGTTTAAATCATATTACGACAAGTGAAGCAAAAAATGTGAGTGATTTAGTTTATTTGATCGGACCAGATCAATTAACTGATTTCAAAAAACAATTAGGTTTGTACAAAACTCTTCATAAAGCGATTACGTTAGGCTTTGTAAATAGCGCGCACGATGTTTCAGAAGGTGGCTTAGCTGTGAGTTTAACTGAAAAAATCATGTCGACGACTTTAGGTTTAGAAATTGATACCGAATTAGACCTATTTCAAGAGAGTGCTGGACGTATCGTAGTTACAATTGATTCTGCTAAGAAAAAAGAATTCGCTCAGTTGTTTACTAGCGATTGCACTTTATTAGGAACAGTTACTAGCGATGCAAAACTTACGATTAAAAATCAATTCAGCGTAAACAATACTGAAACATTAGCCGCATACCGCATTAAAGCAGCAGGAGCGATATAGTGAAAAATAAAGTAAAAGCCTTAATTTTAACTGGTGACGGTATTAACTGTGAAAATGAAACAGCCTTAGCATTTTCAGAACACGGATGCGTTACTAAAATCATGCACGTGCAAGATCTTATCGATCAGCCGGGTTTACTAAGCCAATATCAAATACTAGCATTACCAGGTGGTTTTTCATTCGGTGATGAAATCGGTTCGGGCCAAATTCTAGCTCTAAAACTAAAATACTCGTTAGGTGTAGCGTTGACTGAATTCATCAATAATAAAAAACTAATCATCGGTATCTGTAACGGTTTTCAAGTGTTAGTGCGTTTAGGGTTACTGCCAAAGCCATTCACAGAGCGCCAAATGACGTTAACTCATAATCGCCAAGGTCATTTCATTAATAAATGGGTCAACTTAACAGTGCCAAAATCAAACTGCATTTGGACAAAGTCATTGCAAGGAAAAGAAATAGCTCTACCAATCAGACACGGTGAAGGAAAAATCACTTTCGCAGGAGATCAAGCCACGCAACATAATACTTTTTCAACGTTAGTTTCCCAAGGCCAAATCGCTTTATCATATACCGAAGATGTAAACGGATCGTACCAACAGATCGCAGGTGTAACTGATCCGACAGGCTGTATCTTAGGTTTAATGCCACATCCAGAGGCTGCAACGAACAATTGGTTATTACCAGATGGCACAGCGAAAAAATCTGGCCAAGCGTTCGGACAACAGTTTTTTATCAATGCCATCAAACACTGCGAAGAGAGGTTTTAAAATGAAACAAGAAAATCTAGGAATCAAAAGAGCTTTAATAAGTGTTTCAGATAAAACTGGAATTGATAAGATCGCAAAGTTTTTATTCGAGTATAAAGTTGAGCTAATCTCAACTGGCGGAACAAAAAAATACTTAGAAGAATTAGGCTTACCGGTGACAAGCGTTGAATCATTAACTGGAAACCCAGAAGCTTTCGGTGGCCGCATGAAATCGATCAGTTTTCAGGTTTCATCAGGACTGCTGTTTCGCAGATACGTTGATCAAGATCAGAAAGAATCAAAAGCTCTAAATATCAATCCAATCGATTTAGTGATTTGCAACCTGTACCCATTTGAAAAATACATGAACCAAAATTCAACTGAAGATGTATTAATCGAAAATATCGATATCGGCGGCCCGCTAATGCTTCGTGCAGCTGCTAAAAACTACGAATCAGTGACGGTTTTATCAGGTGCTCACGAATACATGAATTTCATGACTCACTTTATGGAAAATAAAGGTCAGACGAATTTTGAATTTCGCAGAACACAAGCTGTTAAGACTTTCGTGCGCATCGCTGAATACGATCAAGCAATCGCACAAGAATTAACTAAAAACTACTTGCCAGAAATGAATCAAACTTTGCGCTACGGTGAAAATCCTCACCAAACAGCAAGTTTACAAATCAAAAATAACACTGACTCACAAATTACTTTAGCTAAAGCTCAGTTCATCCAAGGTAAAGAATTATCTTATAATAACTGGATGGATGCAGACAGCGCTTGGCGCGTAATGAGTGATATCGCTCATGCAACAAAAGATAAGTATGTTACCGCTGTGATTAAGCACGCAAACCCATGCGGGCTTGCGGCTACTGACGACAGTCTTAATTCTTTAACTGAAGCCTGGAATGGCGATAATATTTCTAGCTTTGGCGGAATCATTGCCTGTTCATATACCGTAGAAGCCAAACACGCCGAATTCTTAACTCAGAATTTTATCGAAGTTTTAATCGCTCCAGACTTTACACCTGAAGCTTTAGCAGTATTCACAAAAAAGAAAAACGTTCGTTTATTAAAAACTCCGCTCCGTGAATATAAGCAAAAAGAAACCATGATGCGCAGTATTTCAGGCGGAGTTTTAATTCAAGACGAAGATGAGAGATCTTTAAAATCAGAAGAAGCTAAGATGGTGACTCAAATTCCATTTTCAACTCACCACCAATCTCTAGTTGATTTTGGTGTGATCGCTTGTAAACATTTAAAAAGTAATGGCATCGCCTTAGTTGCAAAAACGGCTCAAGGTTTTTCATTAGTAGGAACCGGCATGGGTCAACCAAACCGTTTAGATTCTTTACGCCTATTAGCCGTTCACCGCGCGAAAATGAAAAATATCCCGATGGATCAAGTTTTAATGATTTCAGATGCTTTTTTTCCATTCGCCGATTCAGTCGATGTGTGTAACGAAGTTGGTATTAAAGCTATCGTTCAGCCGGGCGGAAGTATCCGTGATCCAGATGTAATCGCAGCGTGTGATAAATATGGTATTGCAATGATGATGACGGGCGTTCGTCACTTTAGACATTAAGAGGGGGCTCATGGCTATTTCATATAAAGACAGTGGTGTAGACATCGATAAAGCCGACGTGTTTGTGAATAAAATTTCACAAATGGTAAAGTCGACTTACAATCAGAATGTAGTGAGTGGGGTAGGGGGCTTCTGCGCTCTTTATAAAATGGATCAAGAAAGATTCTTAGCTTCAAGTACGGATGGGGTAGGGACTAAGCTAAAACTTGCAATCGAACTTAATAAGCACGACACGATTGGTATAGATCTAGTAGCAATGTGTGTGAACGATTTAATTTGCTCGGGTGCAAAACCATTATTTTTCTTAGATTATTTCGCAAGTTCAAAACTAAATTTAAATGTTTCTGAAAAAATCATCGAAGGCATCGTTGAAGGATGTTTACAGTCAAAAATGGTCTTAATTGGTGGTGAAACAGCAGAAATGCCAGGAATGTATCAAGATGGTGATTACGATCTAGCAGGGTTTTCAGTGGGCGAAGTGTTCACGCATAATTTAGTCGACGGCACGAAATTAAAAGATGGTGACACCCTAGTTGCAATTCACAGCTCAGGATTTCACTCTAATGGCTATTCGTTAGTCAGAAAAATTATCACTGATGTGGCTACTAAGCAGTTATCAGCGACTGAATTAGAAACTCTAAAAAAAGATTGTTTAACTCCAACCAAAATTTACGTAAATAGTGTTTTGAATTTATTAACGAAATACAAAGATAACATCAAAGGTCTTGCGAATATTACAGGGTCTGGCTTTTTAAACATTCCGCGAATGAACGAAAAATTTGATTACCATTGCACGCAAACGGCAACCTTACCTGCATTTATGCAAACAGTATGTCAAATGAGCGGCTTATCAGAGTTAGAGCTGCATAAGACATTTAATATGGGCGTGGGCTTTGTGATCGCAACTGACAAGCCAGAACAAGTCATGCAGATGCTGCATGAGCAAGGCGAGAAGTCTTTCGTATTAGGCTTGGTAAAATCAGGCATGGGACAGGTTTTTTTAAAAGGCGAAGAAATCATCTAAAGATATAAACGGGTAACTCGTTCTAACGAGTTACAGTACTTAGAAAATGATCCACGCTCTAATTCAAAAACACGGATTAAATCTAAATACCAAAGTGGAACACGGCTTTCGCATTTTAGTTCTAATATAGCTAAGCTTTCGGTGCTGTTGCCATCATCAAAGATTAAAGAAGAGTCGTAGTTAATCATTTCACGGTCTTTAGGCCAAAGATTAAACGTGTTTTCTTCTTTGCATCTTAGGTCGACGTCAAAAGTAATACGTACGTAATCTTCACAGTTTGATAAAAAAGCACGACGACGATACTGGGTTAAGACCTGCGGCTGAACATTATAAAGCTGAGCATAACTTAAAAATTTTTCTAAGTTTTTCATCGACGATTTATCAACATCTTCTGGCTTATATGTTCCGTGAAAAACTGATTCAATATCTGCTGTTTTAACCTTAGCGCGGCTTTTCTTTACGAAGTCGGCGGTCTTTTCTTTAACTTCGAAAAAATATGGTGGCTTTGGGTCATCGCCGTAAGAGCGGATGCGCATATTAAAACGCTTCGGGTTAACACCATCACTGTTATGATAAAAAGACTGAACCGGAGAATCGAAATAAAGCGAATTAATGGTATAAAAACTGTCTGGCGATATCTGCGAATAATAATCCATGTCGCAATAGGCTTTTACGTATTCTGAAATAGGGTCGACAAGGCGGTACGGGATTAAGTACTTAATCTCGTAGCGTTCAAACATGAGTGGCGAAACGCCGCCGTCGTTATTTGACATACTTGCGTAATTCCATGAGCGTCAGTGGGCGTTCAGTTTCATACATCAGCGTTAAGATTTTATCTAAGATAGTTGTTTTTAAAGAAATAAGCTTTGCGTTCTTTTCAAATTTATTTTTTTGCATTCCCTGAATCGTTTGCAAATCGATCACGCTGTAGATGTTTTTCTTATTCGAAAGAAATTTATCTTCTTTAAAGCTGGATTTTTGCAGAGACTGCATAAGTTCGATATCGTCTTTAAGAGTCGCTTTGATATTTTTTAATTCATTTGTTCTGGTTTGCGTGTTTGTACGTTCGGTTAACAGCTTACGTTGTAAGTTGTAGCGGTCAGAATAATACAGGGTTTTTTCTTCGCGTAAGAAGTTAATATTAAAAACAGCCTTTAATCCAAAAGCGCCTTCGCTATTTTCTTTTTCATAGTCTTTTTCATAAGTGACTTCAAAACCATCAAAAACGGCAAAATCCTCGGCACGTTTGTATTCATACTCGGCCATAGCAAGTCTTGCATAGAGATCATAAGCTTTGCCAGACTGTGATGATAAAGAGTCTGTATTTAAATTATCTATAAGATTATGAATATTTTTAACATTCAATACAGCTTCTTCGGGAACTTGATCCCAGGTGATGCGCATTTGCCCTAAGAGCGGCATGAGCTCATTTTTTTGCTCATTAAGTTCTAGACCTAACAGTTGTTTATCTTCATCGGCAGCGATGATTTTAAACACAGTACTGACGTCCGTGTTTGAATTTTCGTATGTTGCCGTTAATGAATCACGAAAGCGACTCATCCACTTGTTGTATTCAGTGTATTGCTTTTGTTTTTGTTTAATATCCAAAGCTTGAATAAAATTGCGGATGTTATTCAAATCCACTTCTGAATTGATGAACTGGCTGTTGATAGATTTAAACTTACGGTCAATCTCTTTAACTTTGCGCCATTTTTTAAACTCTTCGATGCCGTAAAGTTTAAATTTTAATGAATATTCATACTTTTGACCTTCAAGATCGTTATTGCCGATACTGAGTTGGGCATCTTTAAAAGGAGACTGAAAGCCAAAGGCTTTTAATCCAAACAAGCATAAAATAGTTAAAAGTAAATTACTGTGCTTCATTGATAAAGTAGTAAGGTTCGTTTTTACCTTCGTCAAAAACACCAAGGATTTCATTTTTCATACCTAAGGCAATACCTTCTAGTTGGTTGACCGGAAATGTTTTGAGCAGTTTTAAGTTGTCGCTAGTTAGTTTATTCGTTTTCCATAAAGCACTGCAGTTCGCTTTTTTGCAAGTTGTAGAAATATAGTATGTGCCGTTTGAAAATACCAAATCACTTAAACCCATTTTGTTATCATCTGCAGTTTCAGTTTTGCCTTCAAAATTAAGTTTTGCTTCAAGACTAACTTGTTGCGGGTGAAAGTATTTGTTTGTGAAAATATATTCTTTGTTAATTAAACGCAGAATATAGCTTTCATTGCTTTCAGCATGTGGTGCTTTTAAAGCTAACAAAATATCATTTCCAACCAAAGTCATGCCTTCGATATCTAGATCACCCTTTTTGACAGTGCTTGCCTGAATAGTCGCTGCCAATTTTTGCAGTTCTTTTTGTTCAGATTTCGCCATTGCTGCTAATAACAACGGGCGTAATTCAAAGCTAGAAACTGCAGTTAGCTCTAAGCCAACGCGTTTCACTTTAACGATTAAGCTTCTGTTCTTTTTGATGTCACCGCTTGAATTACGAGATTGTGAAGATAAAAGATAAATAAAGTTATCATCCTGAGCAATCGATTCGATATCCATGATCTCAGTCAGGTTTTTAATTTTTAAGGTCTCATTATCAAGGCTGCCATCACGGTTCATGAGAAATAATAATGGCGAATGCGCTTCGTCAGTATCATCGCTAATCACTAAGTACTTATTTAAATCCGCAAGCCAGATAGCTCCAGAGGGTTCAAATTTGGATTGTTCATAAGTAGCCGATGGGATCATCATTTTCTTTAAAGAAAATTGGCTAGAAGTCTCGAAAAGACCAAGGTCGCTTTTCGAAGCGTTAGCTAAGGCCATAAAACTTAAAAATGGTTTTGATGGGTCTACGGCAACTTTTTCACCAATTAACAATTGTGTGTGTTCGCTTAATTCTAAGGTCACTTCGCGGCCGTAAGCGACCATATTTTGAAATTTCAATAAACGCAGAGGCATCTCAACAGTTCTGCGCCCTACATTTTTAACTACTGCTGTAGAGACAACATTGGCGCGAGTTGCCGAGCGAACTTTAACCACTTGGCCTTCAACTAAATTCACATCAAGGCTTTCGTTGATAAAACCAGTCACGAAAGTAGGTGAGTTGTTTGATAATGTTAAGAGCGTGGCAAAGCCATCAGCTTTTTCGCCAGTTTTAAAATTAATCGTTCCAACTACGCCATCAGCCGGTGAAAAGACATAAAGGTCTCTTTTCTTTTTTTCTAAATAGTCTTTTTCTTTAATAAGATCGTTTAGCTCTGATTGCATGGGGTCCATGAACTGGCCTGCATTTTTAGCTATGTTTTTAGATTTAGGAATAATGCGGCCAATTTCTTTGCGTAAAGTAATTTCTGATTGAAGACGATTCATTCTGAAATCAACATCACGAATTTTTGTATTTAGATCTGATTGTTCAAGTTCTAACAACAGATCTCCTTTGCGGACATTTTGCCCCTGGATGACGTGGATTCGCTTTACTTCGACAGGGTATTCAAAATTAATCTGCAATTCTTTAGAATCAGCGATTCCTAAAAAACCGATGCGTTCTACGCGAATCGAATTATAGAGTACGCCGCAGATGAAGATGGCTGCGATAAGCGAGGCGTAGATGAGGCTGTGCGTTTTTGTCGATATTTTTGATTTTTTCATATTTCAACCTTATAAGTCCACGACAGTTTCTTGCATCATGACGTTAACCGCTTTTGCTGTCGGAAGTTTTTGGGCTTCCAGAACCAGGTCATGTGAAGTTTTGCCTTTTTTAAATTTAATCTGGTAAGTGTAATCAACACGGTCGCCCTGCGCGACTTCGCGTACGTTTAATAAATAGAAATGCTGGCAGTAGTTCGTCAGAATGGCTTCTAAGCTACGGACATCTTGCCCCGATTTATCTAAATTCAGACGAAATAAACCATCAAAATAGGTTTCGTTGGCGAAGGGGGTTTTATGAAGAATTACAGCGACCGCGCCAAAAGCCATGGTTCCAAAAACAGCGATAACATAAGAATGTGCTCCAGCAGCTAAGCCAAGCGCCAGCGAGGCAAAGATAAAAAACATATCGCGGGGGTCTTTAATATTCGTTCGAAAGCGTAATAAAGAAACGGCGCCCATCATCCCGATACCACGGGCAACGTTATCGCCAATGGCTTGCATGGCAATCGCTGTAACGATCGGGCTTAAGATTAACGAGTGGATAAAGTTACGTGAATATGAAAGACCACGAAAAGTTTTAATGTAGGTAAATGCGATCGCGCATCCCATGACAAACGATAAACAAAACGCAAAAAGAATCGAAAATTCGCTTAAGTGAGTTGTTGTCGAATTAAGTACGCTAAGATCGAACATAGGTATATGCCTCAGGTTACGTTAAGTTTACGTTATTATTTTGACCTGGTATGTTTTCTCAAATTTAGGGCGTTCTATAAATGGAAATATGCTTACAGAGCATATATTTCACAAAGAGGCGCAAAATTGTTAGACACTTTTTGTTTGAGTTAAAGCTCTAAGCAAAGGCTTTTAACAGCTTCTTTAGAGCACTCCCACTCCTGTGAATGGACTGGCAGCCCGCCTTGATCCAAATAGGTCACAGTGCCAGATTGGGTGGGAGAGTCGCTCTGTGATTGAAATCTAAATATGAACTTTTCGCCAAAATCTGTTTTTGATGAAATCGTCAAATTGCTTTTGTCTTTATTGCAGTTAATTTTTGAAATCTGGTAACCAAACGGACGAATACCGTAGGGAATATGGCGATCCATGATAATTAGGGATTCTTGAGTGTCGACATAAAGGCGAAGATAAGTCTGAAAAACATCATAGGAATACCAGCGCCGGCAAAGGTCGTATTTTTCAGCATGAGCGATTGAGTTTAAGAAGATGAAAGTTAAAAATAGAATAATATTTTTCAAAATGTAAGGCCTTTCGATGATGGAATCCGAAGACCTTATGCAATATTTATTCTAAGTCAGATCGGGGTATGTAGCCCCGTTTGATTAGCGGCTTTTTTCTCTGTGGTTATCGCGGTGATTGGATCTTCCGCCATCATGCCCTTGGCGAGATTCAGAAACGACCGTCTCGCGAACCACAACCACTTTAATTTGCCCGGGGTACTGCATCTCTTCTTCAATAGTTTTTGCGATCTTTTCAGCGATTTGTAACGCTCCTAAATCGTCAACCTGGCGCGAGTTAACTAAAACCCTGCATTCACGGCCACCATTAAGGACAAACACGTCAGTGACGCCTTGGAAGCGTTTAGAGATCTCTTGAAGGCCGGTTACTTTTTGCGTGTAAGTTTCCATAGTTGATCTGCGTGCGCCTGGGCGACCGCCTGAAATCGCATCGGCTGCGATCACTAAAAAGTCCATGTCGGCTTCTGGCTGCACATCATAGTGATGGGCGCGAACGGCATGAACCACTTCAGGGTCTTCACCACGAGCTTCGATGAAATCAGCACCAATGACCGCATGTGATCCATCGAATTGGTGATCCAGGGCTTTACCCAAGTCATGCAGTAACCCTGCACGTTTTGATTTTTTAATATCTGCGCGAATTTCTGCAGCTAAAAGTGAAGCAAACCAGCCCACTTCAGCACAGTGAAAGTATTGATTTTGGGTGTAAGAATAACGGTAACGAAGTGAACCCATCACTTGGCGAATTTCAGGATGGATATTTTGCATCGCTAATTCTTTAGCTTGAAGATCGCCATCTTTTTTAATCTGTCGCAATAATTCGGCTTTTAAGTTTTCGCCGGTTTTACGGATGTGTTCTGCAGGTAAAGGTTTATTCTGTTTTTCGATGTCTTTAAATAGTTTTTCAAAAAGACGGCGAGTCAATTCACGACGAACCGGATCGTAGCCAATAACCTGAATATTCAACATTCTTTCAGGATCTGGTTGTTCGTCGATAAAAATATCACAGCCCGTGACCTCTTCAACAGCGGCCACATTGTCTTTTAAAGCATGGCAGAAATGACCACGAACTCTTTCGTCCGGAAAATAAGTTGAAGAGATATTTCTTTCGGTGCTCATTTCTTTAGTGAAACGATCAATGCATAAACCTAAAATGCGTTTTGCTTTAGCTTCAGCAAAAGCTTTATGTTCTTCTTCTGCAAAATTAATATAATTTTCGTAATCTTGGTTAGCCTCAGTAATTAATTGCGTTGTGATATCCTGAATCACTTCTTCTTTTTTTAACTGGGTTTTTGTGTGCAATTGATTTTGGTAATTTTCATTGAACTGATTTAATTGATCAACGAAAACCTGAAAAGATTTTTGTTGGTCGGCTAAACGCATTGATAATTCGCGAAGCTCGGTTTCCATTTTAAATAAACCACCACGATTTGTTTTATCTGTTTCTTCGTGTGATTTTTTGCGCTCTGCAATTTGTTGTTCTAAATCAGTGCAGCGGCCTTCCATTAATAAATGCGCTTCTTCGACTTTGCCCCACGCGGTTAATTCAATTTCTTGAATCACTTCATTGCGTTCATCTTCTTCTAATTGAAACTGATCCTGGGCCTCTTTTAAAAGCTCATTGGCTTCAAGGTGGGCTTCTTTAAGTATCATACGTTCGACGGCTTTTTTGATGGCGAAAATCACAACGCCGCCTAATAAAAATCCGATCACAAAATTCATAACTGTTATTAAACTCATAATTAAATCTATCCTTAAATTTGACCCTGAACTTCGGCTTCAACCATCGCTTCTTGATCGGTGGCCGTGGGGTGGTCTAAATATTTCAATTTTTGTAAAATCACTAAAGTAAATAAACCCACACCGATCGCCATGTAACCAACGGCGGGGTAATTTAATAAACGTCCATCTTTAGAGTCAATCATGACAATCATTCCCGCAATGTAAGAGCCTGCAGCCATAGCGAGTGACTGCAAACAACTTAAAAGGCTCATGAAGGCACCGCGCTGTTGTGCTGAGACTGCGCCAGATACGAGGGCCTGTGCTGGAATCATGCGTGATCCTGCCGATATAAAAAATAAACTAGCTACAATTAAAACAATCCAAAGACTGTCTTTTCCTTGATGGGTCACCAAAAATATCGGAATGATCGAAAATAAAATCGAGTACATATAGATCTTAGCTTTGCCGTAGCGATCTGAAAGTCTTCCGACCAGTGGCGCACTAAAAAAAGAACAAATTCCACCTATTAGATAAATCAAGGTCAGTTCTTTTTCGCTCAGGCCTGCATTCACAACCTGAGAAGTGGCAATAAACGGGATAATACTAAAATGCGAGAACATCACAAAAAACATAAAAATCAAAGACACGCGCTGGACCGGTGATTGCAGAACTGAAACGACGGGCTGCCAAAATGTGATTTTAGGCACTTTGTGCATTTCGGGAATATCAGGCTGAAGATGTTTATTAATGTTCGGAACGTAGCGATAAATTCCAACTAAGATAATTAAACATAAGGCGGCCAAGAAAATAAAAGGTGAATACCAAGTTAATGATTGTGAAAGAAAAATAGAAAATGGCACGCCAAAGATTGAGGCTGCTGAAAATGCCGTAGCTAAAAAGCCCATGGCCATGCCACGACGTTTGTAATCAATCAGATCACTTGCGATTGAAAGAATAATCGAATTCATCACGCCGCCGAAAAAACCAGTCATCGAGCGGGCTATAAGTAAAGTTTGGTAATCGCGAGCTATGCCGCAAAATAGGGTGGCTAAAGTAAACCCGGCAAATAAAATAATTAGACTTTTTTTGCGATCAAAACGATCCATGTAAAACGAAGCTAAAAATCCTGAAATGCCCGCAAAAAAAGTGTAACTTGAAACTAATAAACTAAATTGCTGGGCTTCGATCGAAAAAAGACGCATCAATTGTGTTCCCATCGGCATGATAATCATGAAATCCACGATGTGATTAAATTGAACGAAAGCTAAGATGGTTAATATTTTTTTCTCTAAAGATGTAAACACAATCTTTAGAGTCTATCTTTTGGTATAGTTCTCTTAAAGGTTTTCTTTTGTGAACGTCCTGCGTTATGTGGTACAAGATCAGTATGTGGATAAAAATACTTTCAGTAACTAAAACAGCGTTCATTACTTTTGCAATTTTCTTCGTCTTATTTTGGATTTTTATCTGGAATTTTTCTTTTGTTTTTAAACAAAAAGTCATAGGAGAAGTGCAAAAAATCGAGCACGTTAGCCCGCAAGCTATCATCACAAATAATATGCCAATGAATCCTCAAGTTTTTTCATATTCTGTTGCCATTAAAGACCTGCGCACCAATGAAATTCATATGGCTTCTAGCGAAGATCGTAAGTGGGGAGCTGTGCAGCCTGGAAACTGCGTGGTCGCTGCATTTTTTCCTTATGAGCCATGGAGGCTATCTAAAGGGATGACTGATAGAAATGCTCGTCTTTTACAAAATTTTACGAATTGTGCTGATGTTCCAAACAATGGTGGCTTCATCAGTTGGCTTAAGTTCTTCTTTTTAGTTTATTAAGAATATTAAATCTTAGCGAAAAATTGAAGTCACAAGAGCTTGTGCACGTAATGGGTATGAGCTTCTTTGCTGATTTGATTTTTGGTAAATCATGTATGTCAGAGTCAACATCATGAACACGATAAACCAATTTCTCATCTGCATATAATGAAGCATATTAAACCTTTTAAGACTTCTTTTCGTCTAAATAGAGTTTGAAGTAATCCCAACCACTGATCAGGCTTAATAAAACACTGAACCAAAGAAGTCCATATCCGATTTTTAAGTTAGGAAAGTAGGGATGTATTTCGTTCACCATCATGAAAGGAACGGATATCATTTGTAAGGCCGCCTTCCATTTGCCCGTCGTTTGAGCAGGAATAACTAAGCCATCGGCAGAAGCTGCAGCCCGAATTCCACCCACTAAAGTGTCGCGGGTTAAAAATAACATCACCATCCAAGGATCAATTTTTTGCTGATGTAATAGGATCACTAAGATAGCCATCACTAAAATTTTATCGGCAACCGGATCTAAGAATTTACCCAAATTTGTAACGGCATTATATTTACGTGCAAAGTAGCCATCGTAATAATCAGTGATTGAAGCTGCATAAAAAAGAAGAACAGCAATCCAATCTAAATAATATCCTTCAAAGTTTTTGCTATAAAGTAACAATATTGCCACTGGAATCGTAGCAAAGATGCGGGCCACCGTAAGTATAAGAGGTAGTTTCTTCATTCGCTTTGATCTTGAGTTCAAAGCCTAGCTTATGTCAAGATATGTCGATGTTTACATTTACACGCAATATTCACGTTTATGAGACTGATTTAATGGGGATCGTTCACCATTCAAATTATCTGCGTTTCTGCGAAGAAGCCCGCGTTGCATGGTGTAAGGCCTTTGTTGCCCATGAAAAAAGCGATTTTGAACATCAAAATATTTTCGATCTGACTGTGGTTGAAACGCACGTAAAACACAAAGCGCCAATTAAATATCGCGACAATGTTCGAATCGAAGTGCAGGCGCAAACGACCGGAGTACTTTTACGGTTTCAATACAAAATTTTAAATGACACAGGTATTTGTGCCATTGCTGAAACTAGTCACTGTAGTGTAAATGAGAAATTAAAACCAAAGCGTCTGGCTCAGAAATATATCGACGCAGCTAAAAAGGATACCCCATGGATAGAAACCTGGCTTTAGAATTTGTACGTATTACCGAAGCAGCAGCAATAGCCTCAGCAAAATGGATTGGTTCAGGCCAAGAAAAAGCGGCAGACCAAGCGGCCGTAGACGCCATGAGAAAAGCCTTTGATTCTGTTCGTATGGATGGAACCGTGGTTATCGGCGAAGGCGAGCGCGATGAAGCTCCAATGTTATATATCGGCGAAAAAGTTGGTAACAAAAGCGAAGACGCTCCTCAAATCGATATCGCTCTTGATCCTTTAGAGGGAACAACAATCTGTGCCACTGGCGGCGTCGGTTCAATCTCTGTAATGGCGATGGCTGAACGTGGCGGCTTTTTACATGCTCCAGACACTTACATGGATAAAATTGCTGTTGGCCCAATGGCTAAAGGTTGTATTGATATCGATAAATCGGCGACTGAAAATTTAAATCGTATTTCTGAAGCCTTAAAAAAACCGGTGAATGAAATCACAGCGGTTATTTTAGATCGTCCTCGTCATAAAGATTTAATTGCCGAAGTTCGTAAAGCTGGCGCGCGCATTCACTTAATCGGTGATGGCGATGTTTCGGCAGCTGTTGCAGCTGCGTGGCCAGATTCAGGAGTCGATGTGTTGTTCGGTATTGGGGGCGCGCCTGAAGGAGTTATTTCAGCAGCAGCTATGCGTTGTTTAGGCGGAGACTTTCAAGGTCGCCTAAAATTCAGAAATGAAGAAGAAAAAGAGCGCGCATTACGTATGGGCGTGAAAGATTTAAATAAAAAATACTCATTAAATGAATTAGCGTCAGGGCATGTGATGTTCTGTGCAACAGGTGTAACTGATGGGCCTTTTTTAAAAGGTGTTAAAGTTTACCCTGGCCGCAAAGCGCGCACGCATTCAGTGGTTATGCGTTCACAAACTGGAACAATCAGAAACGTAGAAACGTATCATGATTTTTCGGTAAAATCGGGTTTACTTTAGTTCAATGGAATTGATTTGTTTTCGTTGTCAGAAAGGCAATAAAATCGATGGCAAGATCGGGTACCGTGAAGAATGTTTTCACTGTAAAGCTGATCTTCATGCCTGCAAAAATTGCCATTTTTACGATGTAAAAGCTTACAACGAATGCCGCGAACCATCTGCAGAAGTGGTGCGTGATAAAGAAAAATTTAATTTCTGTGATTTTTTTCAACCCGGTGGTCGCGGGCCTGCTCAAGATGAGAAGGCTAAACTAAAAGCAGCTGCCGATGCATTATTTAAAAAGTAATTAAAAGGAGATAACGGATTATGGCAACAGCACAAACAACGGAAGTTTTTAACTGCACTCCAGAAGAGTTTTTCAAAGTCGTAGCCGATTTTGAAAAATACCCTGAATTTTTACCAGAAGTTAAATCTGTAAAAATCACGAAAAACGAAGGTTCAACTAAAGAAATGGAATACAGCGTTTCACTAGTTAAAACTTTTAAATATAAATTAAAGGCCACAGAGGTTGCTCCTTCAAAAGTGGATTTTCACTTTGTGGAAGGCGATGTTTTCAAAACCATGAAAGGCAGCTGGAATATTGCCCCAGAAGGATCTGACAAATGTAAAGTCAACTACATGGTTGAGGCTACTTTTGGAATGTTTGTGCCTGGCCCCATGGCTAACACGCTGGTCAGTGTGAATTTGCCGATTATGATTAATAATTTTAAAAACCGAATCAAAAAAGTGTACGGGAAGTAACTAGTGAGTAATAACGAGAACGAAAAAAAAGATCCAAAAATCACCGACGCTATTAAAAAGATTCTGACGGCGGGTAGTCCGACTGATATTTCTAAAGAGCTTTTAACAACGGTGGTTGGTCAGGTTTTAAAAACTAAAGATGACATCACTTTAAAAGCTACAAACGAAATGGTTGCAATGATTCAAAAAATTGATTTTGTAAAAGAATTTTCGAAGTTTGCTGAAAATCACAAATTTAAGGTGTCAGCAGAAATTGAAATTCTAAAAAAAGAGGACCCAAAGCCTCAAGGTTAGGTCTCGTATGGCTAGTTTTAAAACTTTTAATCCCACTTCAGGAGCTTTTTTAGAAGAGTATCCGTTTGCGACTGCGTCGGATATTTCTCGCAGTTTAGAAGGCTTGCAGATTGGTTTTTTGCGCTGGAAAGACTTAAGTTTTTCAGAACGTCAAAAAGCCCTGCGCCCCGCTGTAGGTTTATTTCATCAACACAAAGAAGAGTTAGCAAAATCAATCACCGAAGAAATGGGAAAACCCTACTTTCAATCCTTAGCCGAGATTGATAAAGCCTTACAGTCTCTAGAGCATATGTGCACAGCTCCTTGCCCAGAGCTTGATGTGCAAACTGTAAAAACTTTCAGTGACAGTGAAAAAACAAGTCATCAAATTTATCACAAACCAAAAGGTATTATTTTAGGCGTGATGCCGTGGAATTTTCCGTTCTGGCAGTCAGCGCGCATGATTTTTCCGGCTCTTTTAGCCGGCAATACTGTGCTTTTGAAACATTCTGAAAATACGCCAACCACCGGTCATTTTATTAAAAAAATTCTTTCTCAAGTCGAAGTTAAAAATATTTTTGATCATTTAATTTTTGACCATAGCTTAACTGAATCCGTGATTGCCGATCATCGCGTTCATGGCGTAAGTCTTACCGGTTCTGTTAAGGCCGGATATTTGCTCTCTGAATACGCCGGAAAACACATGAAGCGCGGGGTATTTGAATTAGGTGGCAGCGATGCTCACTTGGTCTTAAACGATGCCGATATTGTAAAAACTGCCGCTAACATTGCAAAATCCCGCCTACAAAACACAGGGCAAAGCTGTATCGCTGCAAAACGGGTGATTGTCGATCGCCAGATTTCTAATGAACTTATCGACCAGTTAGTCGTAAATTTTGATAAGCAAGTTTATGGCAACGTTTTTGACCGCAAAACCACACTTGGGCCTTTGGCGCATCATCGGTTCAAGCCTGAAGATGAAGCGCGTTTTAGTTACGTAAAGCCGTTCTGTGAAGTGATCTACGAACGTTACCCCGATCAGGCCATTGTTAAATCTTTAGCCGAAGAGCCATCAAGACAAGCTTTTGTGCCGCTGCGAATTTTGAAAGTTAAAAAAGCCACTGATGAATTTATGAAGTACATGAAGAGCAATGAGTTCTTTTCGCCGACCTTAATCATTTTTGAATGTAACAACGTAGAAGATGGTTTAACTCTGGTAAATCATACTCAGTTTGGCCTTGGTGGCTCAGTTTATTCTGAAGATATTTTTCGTGCGCATGAAGTAGCCCAAAAATTTGAATCGGGTATGGTTTCAATTAACGACGCTGTAGCTTCGCATGTGATGTTGCCGTTTGGTGGCGTAAAATCATCGGGTATCGGGCGCGAAATGGGAATGCAGGGTTATACCGAATTTACCGACATTCAGGTCGTTACTACCAACCGATTAAATTAAAATATGTCATGGAATGATTTTGAACACTCAATTTGGAAACAGTTAAAAAACGAAAATTTGCATGAATGTTCTGAATTTATTTTAGCTGTTTCAGGTGGTTTAGATTCAATGGTACTACTTCAAGCCATGCAGAAATTAAAACCCCAGGCTCAGCTGATCGTAGCTCATTTTCATCACGGTGAGAGCGACGATGCGGCAATTATGGCCTACCGAGAACAAGCCATGCAGATGGTAAAATCATACTGTGATTCCAGTAATCTCAAGTTTTTTCCAGGTAAATCTTTAGATAAATTATTCAGTGAAGACGAATTTCGCCAAAAACGCCTTCAGTTTTTTGCGCAGGTAAAAGCAGATTTTCCGCAGAGTGTTTTTGCGACCGCGCACCACAAGGATGATCTCTTAGAAACTTGGTTGTTGAAAATGATTCGCGGTAGCGGCCCTGAAGGTTTAGAAAATTTTAAATTTTGGAACCGGCAAACTTTAAGGCCATTATTGTCATTCACAAAAGCTGAAATTCTAAGCTATGCTAAAGCTGAAGAATTAACTTGGGTAGACGATCCGTCGAATCAAACAAGCGACTATCTGCGTAATTGGTTGCGCAATGAATGGTTGAAAACTTTGGCTGATAAAGTTCCGGGTTCGTTGGCCAATTTAACGAATTCTTTTCAGCGATTAATTGATGAAATTAAAGATGCTGATCACTTGATAGATATTAATTATCAAAACAACTCGACCAAAGCCATATTTGATCGCACAGAATTTCTACAATTGAGCCACTCAGATCAATTTAAAACACTAGCAAAGTCTCTAAAAGGCATCGGCCAACGTGACTTTTCTCAAGGTCAACTAGAAGAAATAATTAAGCGCCTCGACAAAAATCAAAAAGACATCATATTTTGCATAGCAGGTGTTAATTGGTTTATTAACGCGCAGCAAGTTATGCTAGAATTTAAGTAACTTGTAGATTCAAAAGAAGGAAGTCACGCAGGAAGCGTGCAAAAGGACTTTAACGATGAAGACAAATCAAAAAACACTGGCCCTTTGGTTTTTTATTTTAATTATGTCGATTTTTGTTTTCCAGGCTTGGGAAATTAAACGTCAAAAAACAATTGCAGATTTTGATTATCCGAAATTCTTAAAAGCTGTTGAGCTAAAAGAAGTTAAAGATGACACGATCATTTTTATGCCAGATGCAAAAGTGATCCGCGGTGAAATCAAACCTGAGTTTGAAAAACGCTATGCTGGCCACCGCTTTGAATTTTCAGGCGATACTGATAAAGCTTACGAAGAAATCAAAAAATTTGGTTACATTCCAAAATATGAAAATGCACAAAGTGATAGTTTCTTATCGTCATTTTTTATTAACTGGTTACCGTTACTTTTAATCGTCGGTATGTTTATTTTTATCATGCGCCAAATTCAATCTGGTGGTGGCAAAGCGATGTCGTTTGGTAAATCACGTGCAAAGCTTGTCGAAAATAAGAATCGCGTGATGTTTAAAGACGTTGCCGGTGTTGATGAAGCAAAAGATGATTTACAAGAAATTGTTCACTTCTTAAAAGATCCGAAAAAGTTCACGAAACTTGGTGGTCGTATTCCTAAAGGGGTTTTATTAGTTGGTCCTCCGGGAACAGGTAAAACATTACTAGCTCGTGCTGTCGCTGGTGAAGCGGGTGCGCCATTCTTTACAATCTCAGGTTCTGACTTCGTTGAAATGTTCGTGGGCGTGGGCGCAAGTCGCGTGCGTGATTTGTTTGAACAAGGTAAGAAAAATGCACCTTGTCTGATCTTCATCGATGAGATCGATGCCGTAGGACGCCATCGTGGTGCTGGTATGGGTGGCGGGCACGATGAGCGTGAACAAACACTTAATCAGTTATTAGTTGAGATGGATGGTTTTGAATCTACTGAAGGCGTAATTTTAATTGCAGCCACAAATCGACCAGACGTGCTTGATCCAGCATTACTTCGCCCAGGTCGTTTCGATCGTCGCGTTGTTGTTGGTAAGCCAGATCTTAAAGGTCGCGAACATATCTTAACTGTGCACATGAAAAAAACTCCACTTGGACCTGATGTTGATGTGACTAAGATTGCACGCGGAACACCTGGATTTTCTGGAGCTGATTTAGAAAACTTAGTGAATGAAGCAGCCTTAGTGGCAGCTCGTAATGATAAAAAATATCTTGAGATGGAAGACTTCGAAAGAGCAAAAGACAAAGTCATCATGGGTGCGGAACGTAAATCAATGGTGATGTCTGAAGAAGACCGTAAAAATACGGCCTACCATGAAGCAGGACATACACTTGTGGGCGTTGTGCTTCCGGGTTTAGATCCCATTCACAAAGTGACTATTATCCCTCGTGGTATGGCATTAGGTCTTACGCAAACTCTTCCAGAAAAAGATCAAGTTTCGTTTTCTAAACGTCAGGCAGAAAACTGGATCGCTTTTGCCTTTGGCGGACGAGCTGCTGAAGAATTAATTTTTACCGATTATACAACAGGTGCTGCCAATGATATCGAGCGTGCGACGAATATGGCTCGCAAAATGGTCACTGAATGGGGTATGTCTCCATTAGGCCCAATCGGATATGAATCAAATACCGGTCCTGTATTTTTAGGAATGGGACACGGAAACCAGCAAAAAAATTACTCTGAAGCGAAAGCTCAGGAGATTGATGCTCAGATTTCAAGTATCATCAACACAGGGTACGCAACAGCTGTTAAAATTTTAAAAGATCACCGTGAAGCTTTAGAGAAAATCACCCAAGCTTTATTAGAGTTTGAAACGATTGATGGCGCTGAAGTTGATATGCTTGTTAAAGGTGCGGCAGTTTCAGAAATCCATAAAGTGCGTGCTAATAAAAAAGAATCAAGCTCATCTGGTGGTGGCGGACATCACGGCGTGATTATTGATCCTGATAACACATCGCCAATTCCTACAGGTAAAAAACCTGTACCAGTATCGTAAAGTAATTATTGATGAATTACTTTCAAACATTCTGGGAAAATTTAATCTTTATCAGTTCACACCTGAGAGCGCAGGATGTCTTTGACATCTTGCTGGTGTGGTTAGTTATTTATCGCGTTCTGATGATTATTCGTCGTACTGGCACGGTGCAAATCTTGTCAGGCTTAGGGATTTTAGCGATCACTTATATCATGACGATATGGTTTGAGTTTTTCACGATGAATTGGCTTTTAGAAAAATTCTTTTCAAATTTGTTTGTTATTATTGTCGTCCTGTTCCAGGCCGAGATTCGTAGGGCTTTAGCACAAATCGGAAGTCATCCGCTCTTTTCGGATGTGTCTGCCGTGATGGAAACTCACATGGTCGAAGAGATCGCGAAAGGTGTAATTACCGCAGCCGAAAAAGGCTACGGCGCGCTTTTAGTGATCGAAAAAGACATTATGGTTGATTACCACATCGAAATCGGTACCGAAATGGATTCGCGCGTTTCGGCAGAGTTGATTCAGTCGATTTTTCACCCGCAAGCACCCATGCATGACGGGGCGGTTCTTATTCGTTCAGGTAAAATTGCTTATGCCGGTTGTTTTTTGCCGTTAAGTAAAAATCCGGCCTTAGATAAAAATTTAGGAACCCGTCACAGAGCAGCGATTGGTTTAACTGAAGAAACTGATGCCGTTGTGTTGGTGGTTTCTGAAGAAACTAAATCGATCAGTATCGTGACCGGCGGGCATATGCGCCCGAATGTAGAATTGATTGATGTACGTATGGCTTTATACGAGGCTTTTGGTTTAAAATATAAAGTTCATCATCACGAAGGTGTTTCATAATGCCGCAACATCATGTCGATAAATTTCGTCTTTTTAGATCGTTTTTCTCTGATAACTTAAGTTATAAAGTGGTTTCATTATTTGTGGCTTTAATCCTTTGGATTTCCATTCTTGGCCGTCGTGACTTTGTCACGACTAAGGAGATGGAAGTGACTTTTAGGCTTCCGCCGGGATATATGGTCGCGTCTCAAAGCCATGATAAACTTCGGGTTAAGATTTCAGGCTCGCAACCAGTGCTTAAAAAGTACAAAGATAGTTTTAAAAAAGTCGCATTTGATCTGGCTGATAGCGGTGAAGGCTTAGTTGAGATTGATGTTCCGAACAATCGCATTGATGTTCCGGATGGGGTTAAGGTTTTAAACGTGAAACCTAATGTGATTCGTGTTGAAATCGTTCGAATTAAAAACTAGAATCTGACTCTATGTCAGACACTAAAAAAATCGTCGATAAAAAAATTGTAAAACTATTTGGTACAGATGGTATCCGCGGAACCGCTAATCAGTTTCCTATGGTTCCTGATGTGGTTGTAAAAATCGGGCAAGCGATCGGCTATTTGATCCGTACCGGACGAATCACTTCGACTTCAAAAAGTAAAAAAGTTGTCATCGGTAAAGACACGCGTCTTTCTGGGTATATGATCGAACAAGCTCTTGCCAGTGGTTTAAATTCAATGGGTATTTATGTGCAACTTGTAGGGCCATTACCAACGCCGGCGATTGGTTATTTAACTAAAACCATGCGCTCTGTGGCAGGTATTGTGATTTCAGCTTCGCATAATGCTTATCAAGATAACGGCATTAAAATTTTTGGACCCGATGGTTTTAAATTAGATGACTCATTAGAAAAAGAAATCGAACGTTTAGTCAGTGAAGATAACTTATCAAGCTTGCTTCCAAAATCAAACGAAGTTGGCCGTACTCGCCGTATCGAAGATGCGCAAGGCCGATACATCGTGCATGCAAAAAGCACATTCCCTTTAGAATATACACTTGAAGGCATGCGTATTGTTTTAGACACCGCTCACGGTGCAGCTTATCGCGTAAGCCCTGCGATTTTTGAAGAGTTAGGCGCTGAAGTCATTCATTTGGGTTCTCAGCCCAACGGCACTAACATCAACGATAAATCAGGAGCCCTTCATCCTTCACAAATTGCCAACGCCGTTATTCAGTATCGTGCAGATGTGGGGATTGGTCTAGACGGCGATGCCGATCGCGTGGTGATGGTGGATGATGAAGGTAAAATCATGAATGGCGATAAAGTTATCGCGATTTGCGCGCTTCATATGAAACAAAAAAACATGTTAAAGAACAACACGATCGTTGTGACTCAAATGTCTAATTTTGCTTTAGAAAAGAAGATGAAAGATTTAGGTATTAAGACGATCAAAACGAATGTGGGCGATAAACACGTTGTCGATGAAATGCGTAAAAATAACTATAATCTGGGTGGTGAACAATCTGGTCACATTATCTTTTTAGATCACACCACTACTGGTGACGGAACCGTTGCAGCTCTTAATGTTTTATCCGTGATGAAAGAATCCGGAAAAAAATTAAGTGAACTGGCAACGATTTTTGAAGATATGCCACAAGTCTTGATCAACTGCCGTGTTCGCCACAGAAAAGCTTTAGATGAAATTAAAGGTTACAATGAATTGATCGCGGCTAAAGAAAAAGAATTAAATAACGAAGGTCGTTTATTTATTCGTTTTTCTGGAACCGAGCCATTGATCCGAATTTTAGCCGAAGGCCCAAGTAAAGAAAAAATTTCTGCTATTGCAGAAGAGATCGCTTCATTTTTAGAGAAAGAATTAAGTTAATGGGAAAAGTAAGACTTGGCGTAAATATTGATCATGCAGCCACTTTAAGGCAAGTTCGCGCAGCAACCACAAGCTATCCTAATATGTTAGAGATGGTGAAACTTGCAAAAGCAGGTGGTGCAAAGCAGATCACGATTCATTTGCGTGAAGACCGCAGACATATTCAAGATCACGATGTGATTAGTTTGTGTAAAAAATCTCCTTTAGAAATTAACTTAGAGATGGGCGCTTCTCGCGAAATGCTAAAAATTGCTTTAAAGAATAAACCTGCTTGGGTGTGTATGGTTCCAGAAAAAAGAGCCGAGCTTACAACTGAAGGTGGATTAAATATCGTTAAAGGTTTTAAAAACCTAGAGACGATGACTCATCAATTGTCTGATGCAAAAATCAAAGTTTCTTTTTTTATTGAGCCAACATTAGATCAAGTTGAAGCCTCAGCATTAGCAGGCGCGCATGCTGTAGAATTTCACACAGGCCGTTGGGTGATGTTAACAGGTGCTAAGAAAAAAGCTGAATATAATAAGCTTGTGATTGCCGCTCTTGAGGCGCACCGTTTGGGCTTACGTGTACACGTAGGTCATGGTTTAGATTACGCGCATGCCAAGCTTATCAAAAAATTACCTCATTTAGTTGAAGCTAACATCGGTCATAGTTTGATTTGCTATTCTTTAACTGATGGATTGAAAACTTCAGTTAAAAAAATGGTGAAAGCTTTGAACTAGAATGTCGCGTGAACTTTTCTTTGTTCATTCGCTGTCAGACTGGGATAAGGTCGTCGCTTTTATAAAGCCAAAGCTTAAAGGTAAGAATTTATTTTTACTGGCGGGTGATCTGGGTGCTGGTAAAACCACCCTTGTTAGTTTGATCGCAAAAACAATGAACATTCAGCTGGTAAGTTCACCTACGTTTTCACTTATTTCGCAGCATAAAAACCTAACCCACGTTGATCTGTACCGCCTAGAAAGCATGGAGGAAATCGATGCCACTGGTTTTTGGGAAATCTTCGAAGAAGAAGAAAATGTCGTTTTTGTCGAATGGGCGCAAAAGATTTCAGATGATCTGTGGCCGCTAGATTGGGATATAACAAGAATTGCGATTAGTAAAAAATCTGAAAACTTACGCGAAGTTTTGATTATTGAAAGCTAACCTAGACTGCTTTTTCTGAAATTGATTCTAATGTCGTAATATCGTCTTGTGATAGGTGAGTGGTTTTAAAACCCACTAAAAAGCCAACAACTTTGGGTCCAAGCTTGATTGCCGAAATACAAGCGTATTTAAAATCTAAGATTTTTAAACCTAATTGATTGATATTAAAAGTTTCGGTGAAATGGTTTTTATAAACATTAGTGAATGGATTTTCTGCAGTTAGATCATAAGAAAAAATAGCCGTGTCTAATTCTTCTTTTTCTAAGTCTTCATCCATTTTATAAAGCTCTGTTGTGTTTTTACCTGTCACACGTAAAACGACATAAGCATCAAATTTTTTACGGGCGATTTCAGAAAAATTACCGTGATTTGTCTCTAGATTTTGCCAGACATGATTGTTCGTCATGCCATTTTCAGCAGGCAGCGGTTGAAGCACCACGGGTTGCGCAACTTCAACGACCGGTTCAAGCACTTTGCGAATTGGCGTGTTTGAAATAAAAGCTAAATTTTCAGGTGAACATAAAACAAAAACAGCATTCGGTAGTGAAAGAACTTTATCTGAAAACTCAAGACCCGCGATCAGAAGTTGTCCATCCCAAGTTTGTAACGGAATTAATTCAGAATTAAAAGCAGGGTATTGTGAATAGCCTTCAACACAGTCTAAGTGCTGTTTGCGTAATTTCATAATTGAAGTCTGATCTAATTTTTCTAACACAGGTACGCCGTAAAAAGCACTTGCCCAGGTTTTATAGTCAGCCCAATTTAAAAATTGATTTTCTAATGCAATTTTAATTTTTGATTTTTGCAATAGCGCAGGATCGCCAGAATTTAATAATTCTTCGACCGATAAAATCGCATCAGGAAAAAAATGCTCCCAGTTTTGCTCTTGCGCCATGTCTTTTATATCGGACTATGGCCTTGCGATATTTAGCTCGAAGCGCGAAAACTTGGAGATTAAATTTCCGGTAATTTCTACAAAAATGTCGATATTGTGGACGATCCAACTAACCCTGGTCTGGATGTGGGGTGTCTAATGAGTAGTTTCAGGAGGAGACTATGACAACAACTCTTATCCAGTGGTTCTCGGTTGCAAGCTTTATCGGTTTAATGGCTTTTATCATGGTGTCAAACCGTGAGGTCCAATATAACGAATATAAAGCACCGGTTGTTGAGGATAAGCCTTCGAAGTCTGAACCAAGACCTGTTTATCCTCCGCTTAAGAAAAAGCCTTATACTCGCTCAACACGAATGGCTTAAACGGTAATCTTACGGATTTTGACCTAACTGGTTAATTTTACATAGATAATCTTTATTGAAACAGCTCTAATCCTTTTCAAAATTTTCATTCTCGTGTAGAAGTCTTTAGCGATGCTAAAGATTCCAATTTACCTAGACTTTAATGCGACGGCTCCGCTTTCGCAAAAAGTGATTACCTCCATGCCACAGTTGCTACAACTGTGGGGTAATCCTTCGTCGATTCATTTAGCCTCTCGTGGTCCGAAAACCATCTTACGCGAAACGAAAAAAAAATTAGCTGATTACTTAAAAGTTTCATCACTAGAAATTATTTTTAATTCAGGTGCTTCTGAAGGTAACAACACAGTTTTAAAATCAGTATGGAATACCTTCCGCCCCGGAAACCATTTTGGCCAACAAGTCAAAAATGAATTTCTTATTTCTGCGGTTGAGCATCCAAGTATCACAAAGACGGCTCAGTTCTTAGAGACTGAAGGCGCGGTCATTCATTGGATTCCTGTGTCACTAGATGGTGACATTGATTTAAATTTTATCAAAGAAAAATTAAACGAACGCACAGCTCTTATCAGCGTGATGTTTGCTAATAACGAAACAGGCACAGTATTTCCAATTAAAGACATCGTAGCTTTGGCAAAAGAAAAAAATGTTTTAGTGCATTCAGATTGCGTACAGGCTTTCGGAAAAACTGATTTTAATCTATCCGATCTTGGCGTTGATTACGCAACTATTTCAGCTCATAAGTTTTATGCGCTGAAAGGTTGCGGAGTTTTATTTGCGCGAAAGAATGCGCCCTACATCAATCTAGTTCACGGTGGAGGGCAAGAGCGTTCTCGTCGTGGCGGTACAGAAAATATTCTGGGTATCGCTTCATTAGGCGTTATGGTTGATGAGTTAGCTCAAGTAAGCGTTAATGAAACCGAAATCAGAATTCTTCGCGATTATTTTGAAACAGAAATTAAAGCTCAAGTTCCTAACGTAACTGTAACTTGCGAAAAATCAATTCGTTTAGCAAACACATCAAGTTTAGTTATCTCAGGCGTTGATGGCGAAACGCTTTTAGTCAGTCTTGATCTTAAAGGTTTTGCCGTAAGCACAGGTGCAGCCTGCTCAAGCGGAAATCCTGAGCCAAGTCCAGTGTTGTTAGCTGTAGGCCTTACTCGTCAGGAAGCGCAGAACTCTTTACGCGTAAGTCTTGGCTGGACAACAACCAAAGAACATATCGATTTATTTATTCATCAGCTAGTTGAAGTTGTAGAACATCTTCGCGCAATTAATGAGGCACAAACAAATGTCTGATACCGTAAACGTACCAGTTAAAAAGAAAAAAGTATTAGTGGCCATGAGCGGGGGAGTTGATTCTTCTGTAGCAGCTGCGCTTTTAAAAGAGCAAGGCTACGACGTTGTCGGAGCCACGATGCAGGTTTGGGATTACACTAACTGCGATATCACTGAAGGCAGCGGCACTTGTTGTTCATCTTTAGATGTTGATGATGCCAGATCAGTGGCTGATAAACTTGATATTCCGTTTTATGTTTTAAACTGCGAAGCTAAATTTAAAGCTTCGGTCATTGATCCATTTATTAATGCTTACCTCCAAGGGCAAACACCACTTCCATGTGTTAACTGCAACACGTATTTAAAATTTGACCACTTAGTTAAAAAAATGAAAGAGCTTGAGTGTGATTACTTAGCGACTGGTCATTACGCACAGATTATTCAAAACGAAAGTGGCGAATACCAAATCAAGACTTCTGAAGATGACTGGAAAGATCAAACATATTTTTTATTCACTATTGATCCAGCGATTGTGCCAAAATTATTATTTCCCATAGGTCATCTTAAAAAGCCAGAAGTAAGAAAATTAGCTGAAAGCCAAGGTCTGGTTGTAGCTAAGAAAAAAGATTCTCAAGGAATCTGTTTTGTGGGCAACATGGGTTACGATAACTTTATCAAAGGCCAAGTTTCTGAAAGCATTCTAAAATCAAAACGTGGCGTACTTAAACGCTATCCAACGAATGAAGTTATGGCTGATCATGATGGCATTCATCATTATACAATCGGGCAAAGTAAAGGCTTAGGCATGACATATCATGAAAAGCTTTTTGTTATTAAAATTGATGCCACTGATAACACAGTGTGGGTTGGCGAAGAAAAATATTTATTTCATGATGAAGTTGATGTGATCGAACCACACATCATTAGCAAGTTTACAGACGGCGAAGAGCTATCTGTAAAGATTCGTTACCAGCATAAAGGCTCAATTGCAAAAGTTGTAAAATCTGAAACTGGTTTTAAATTAAAATTCAAAGAACCTCAGCGTGCAATCACTCCTGGACAAGCGGCTGTGTTCTATTCTCAAGAAAAAGTATTGCTCGGAGGCGGATGGATCAAGTTGTAATGCCGTCAATGGCTTCAGATCAATTCGTGGTGCACACGTTCGGCTGTAAGGTAAATACTTACGACGGTGGTCTTATTCAAAAAAATATGACGACACACGGCTTTAAATTAAATGCCGGCCGTTTAAGTATCGAGACTTTAGATAAAACCAAAACTCAGATTCATATTTTAAATACCTGTGCCGTAACTGCTGAAGCCACTAAAGAGGCAGTAAAAACAATTCGTAAGATTAAAGCGCAACAGCCATTTTCTACAATTGTTATAACAGGCTGTGCTGCGCAAGTTGATACCGGGGCTTTTGAGAATCTTCCAGGTGCAGATCTTGTGATTGCTAATTCTCACAAAGGACTTCTTCCTGATCTTTTGAAAAAACATTTTCGTGGTGAACTTCAACAGAAAACATTCAAATCTAATATCTTCAAAAAAGAAGAGTTAGAAGCTGATGGTGGCGAAGAAGCAGCTCACACTAGAACTTTCTTAAAAATACAAGATGGCTGCAATTCGTTTTGTTCATTCTGTATTATTCCTTATGCCCGCGGTAAGAGCCGCTCGATTTCAATTGCTCATATCGTTGATAAAATTAATCAAATCGTTCGCGAAGGCAAAAAAGAAGTTGTTCTTACTGGAGTACATATCGGTGACTACGAAGATAACGGTAAAAACATGGATGATTTAGTTGAAGCGGTTTTAAATCGCACAACAATTTCACGTGTGCGGTTGTCATCTTTAGAGCCCATTGAAATCTCAGACCGCTTATTGGCAATGTATGAAAATCCAAGATTATGCGCTCACTTTCACATGAGCATCCAATCGGCAGATTCTGAAACATTAAAAGAAATGAAGCGTAAATATTCACAAGAACAAGTTGAGCTCGCGTTACATAATATTTCAAAAATAAAAGATGTGTTTGTCGGAATGGATGTGATCGCGGGATTTCCTTCAGAAACTGAAGAGCAATTCGAAAATACTTACAAACGTTTAGCTGAAACACCCTGGACACGTTTGCATGTGTTTCCGTACAGCGAACGCAGCGGTACACGTGCTGCGATTATGGATCAAGTGCCACATCATCTTCGTAAAGAACGTGCTGCGCGCTTACGTGAATTAAGCTTACACCGTTTTCAGGCTGAAGCTTTGAAACAAGTTGGCAATACTCACCAAACGCTGATCTTAAATAAAGCTTCTAAAAAAGCCGAAGGCTTAACTCGCAACTACTGGCCAGTAAGACTAAATTTATCAGAAGACAAATTAAAAAAACTAGCTGGTTTGGAAGTGCAAGTAAAAATCACGGCAGTTAATTTTGAAACGGGCGAAGGCCAACTTGAAGGAGTTATTGTATGATTCCTCAAAGTTTAGAACAAAACATCAATTACAAATTTAAAGATCGTGATCTTTTGTTAGAGGCTTTAACTCATAAAAGTTACTGCATTAATGAAAAGAAAAAACTTTCTCACAACGAACGTTTAGAATATTTAGGCGATGCGATCTTAGGCTTTGTCTTGGCAGAACAGCTCATGCAGCTTTTTCCGCAGGATAACGAAGGTCTTTTATCTAAAAAGCGCGCAAGTCTTGTAAATCAAGATGTGTTGTCGCAAAAAGCATTGAACCTTAAATTAGACACTTTGTTGATTTTAGGTCCTGGTGAAAAAGAGCAAGAATCACATTTAAAACCCAGAATTTTATGTTCAGCTTATGAGGCCATGTTAGGCGCTATATATCTGGACTCAGATTTTCTAAATATTAGAAGCTGGATTCAAAAAGAATTTAAACCGGACATCCAACAGATCAAGCCAGATCTGGAATTTGAACGTGATTACAAAACAAGACTTCAGGAGCTTACGCAAAAATTAAAATTGGGTATGCCCGAATATCAACTGATCGGCACTGAAGGGCCATCACATAACCCAGAATTTTTAGTTGGAATTTTTCTAACTCAAAATGGCCAAGCGGTCGAAAAGTTTCGCGCGACCGGTAAAAGCAAAAAAGCGGCTGAACAAGCCGCAGCTCAACAATTAATGAATTATTTAGAAACAGATCATAAAAGGAAAAGTGTATAGTGGAAACTACAGAAAAAAAGTCATTTAAAGCAGGGTTCTTAGGCCTGATCGGTCAACCCAACGCTGGTAAAAGCTCTTTATTAAATTTTTTAGTAAAAGAAAAAGTATCAATCGTTACGAATAAACCGCAAACGACTCGTCGTCGCATTACTGGACTTCATACGACTGAAGCCGGGCAAATAGTTTTTATCGATGCACCAGGTCTGGTAAAATCAACTTCAGGGTTAAATACTTTCTTAGAAAAAGAAGCTCATGATGTGATCAGAAGTTCTGATGCTTTAGTTGCAGTACTTTCTGTTGATGAAGATTCGGCTGAAAGAAATGAAGAGATTTTAGAGTTAGTGACTAAATCTAAAAAGCCTTGGATTGCGATCATCACTAAAGTTGATTTAAAAGAAACTCAGCACCGCGTGATGATCTTAAAAGGTATCGTTGAAAAATTCGGTGGTAAAGCTCTTACAGTTTCAAACACCAAATTCAAAGACGAAGACCGTAAAGAAATCTTAGCAAAATTAGTAGAGATTTTGCCTGAGTCAGATCGCCATCTTTATGATCCTGAAATGTTCACGACTGAAAATGTGCGTGGCTTGGTCGAGGAAATCATCCGTGAAAAATGCTTCCAAGTTTTACATCACGAAATTCCTTACCAATTAGCAGTTCAAATCAGAAAATTTGATGAAGACGCTAAACCTTGCCCTAAGATCTACGCTGACATTATGGTTGGTCAAGATTCACACAAACCAATCGTGGTTGGTAAAGGTGCGGCAGTTATTAAAGAGATCGGTTCACTTTCGCGTAAAGAGATCGAAAGCTTAATGGGCGAAAAAGTTTATTTAGAATTAAATGTAACAGTTAAAGCAAATTGGTTTGAAAACAAACAAACCCTGAAAGAGTTGAAGTATGTCGTTGATTCAGAGTAGCAGTGGAGATTCAGCGCACGGCGCTGATGAAGGTGGTTTTGTTGATTCGCCAAAGGTTGCCATCATCGGTAGACCAAACGTGGGTAAGTCTACGTTATTTAATATTTTAACTGATTCACGTAAAGCTGTTGTAAAAAATCAACCAGGTGTTACTCGTGATATTCTTATCGAGCCGGTAGATATCTGGGGTAAGAAATTTGATCTAATTGATACGGGTGGTGTGACTGAGGCTACTGATTTATTCTCAAAATTAATCAAAGAACAAGTCACTGAATTTTTATTCACCGTTGATTTTATCGTTGCCGTAATGGATGGCCGTGCAGGATTACTTCCCGAAGATCGCGATATTATTAAAATCGCAAAACAAACGGGTAAACCGATTCTTTTAGTGGTTAATAAGGTTGATAGCCCACACGAAGATGATCTATTAAAAGCTGATTTCCATGAATTCGGACTCGATGTCATGGGGTGCAGTTTTGAGCAGCGCCGTGGTGTTGGTGATGTTTTGCAGTGGATTGTAAGCATGGTTCCTGAAATTCCAAAAGAAATCGGCAAGTCACTTCGTATCGCCATGGTCGGTAAACCTAACGTTGGTAAAAGCTCTTTATGTAATTGTCTTCTAAAGCAAAACCGCATGTTAGTGAGCGAAATCGCAGGAACAACTATTGATTCAGTCGATGCGCCATTTAGATTTAATGACCGCGATTATATGTTAGTTGATACTGCGGGTTTGAGACGACAATCAAAACGTGATGAAGGCTTAGAGATGATCTCAGCGTTTAAATCACAAGAATCAATTCGTAGAGCTGATGTCGTGTTATTAGTAATTGATGGCGTTTTAGGGCCGTCAGAGCAAGATGCTAAGATCTTACAAGCCATTTTAGATGACCATAAAGGTGTTGTTTGTGTAGCTAATAAATCTGACTTAGGTCAGGAAGAAATCGAAAAATATCGTGAAACATTTCGTGCTCAAGTTGCGCGTGTATTTCATTTTTTCGTCGACATTCCATTAGTATTTACTTCGGCTTTGAAATCTCAGGGAATCAAAGACCTTTTTGATGAAATCGAGCGCGTTGCAGATAAACGCAGTTTACAAATCAAGACTTCAGAATTAAATGATTTCTTCTTTGAAACAATTCGTAAAGCTCCGGCGCCAGTTTGGGGTCAAACAAATGTTAAGTTTTATTACTTAACTCAGACTTATCAAAAACCACCGGCATTTATCGCATTTTGTAACCACCCAGAAGGTGTTCATAATTCATACCGTCGCTTCTTAATTAAAAACATGAAAGAGAAATTCGACTTACACGGAATCCCTATCAGAATTTACTGTATGAAGTCGCGTCGCGGAGGCGAAAGTAATCTGTAATGCCGAATAATAAATTCACCGGAAAAATTCTATGGCGTAATCGTTTTGCGTTTTATCTTTTGGCCGTGGGCTCTGCCTGCGGTCTGGGTAATATCTGGCGATTTCCATACGTGGCTGGTGAAAATGGGGGAGGCGCTTTTATCCTTCTGTATTTATTATTGGCTTTTACTATAGGTGTTTCGATTTTAATTGCCGAACTGATGTTAGGTAAAAAATCTGAGGCCAGTCTTTTAAAAATCACTCAACGTGTTTCAACGACCCATAAAAAACCATTTTTCTGGATTTCGCGGTTAACTTTAACAATTACGGTGGTCATTCTATCGTATTATTCGGTGATCAGCGGCTGGGTTCTGCATTATATCACGCAGTTTATCGTCGGCTTTTTTCGTGGTGATACGCTCGCGTATATTTCATCATTAAATATGAAAGTCTTAACGGATAACGGCTGGTTGCAGTTTGCTTTAGCTTCGGTGCATTTAATCGTTGCCGGGCTTATCGTAGGGCAAAGAATCACCAATCGTTTTGAGAAAATCTTAACGACATTTATTATTCCGGTGTTTGTATTTTTATTTGCGATGTTACTTGTGCGCTCGTTGTCGTTAGACTCGGCTCCTGAGGTGTTGCGTTTTATCTTTTATCCTGACTTTTCTAAATTAAACTTGCGCTCTTTAGGGCATGCCATTGGCCACGTTTTTTTCACCTTATCCATCGGCGTAGGGGCATTAGTTACGTTTGGCTCATACTTTAAAGACGAGGATCATCTGCCTAAAGTAGGTTTTCGTGTGATGATGGTTGATATTATGATTTCGCTATTTTCGGTGTTATTAGTTTTTCCAATTGCATTTACGATTGGCGAAAAACCACTGACTGATCCCAGTTTGCTTTTTGAATCACTGCCACGTCTATTTATGAAGATTCAATTTGGCCCGCTATTTGGTTTAGCATTTTTTATCTGTCTTTGGGCTGCAGCCCTTAATGCAAGCGTTGGTTTATTAGAAACCCTGGCTTCTAACTACTCAGAAAGATATTTAAAATCAGACCGTAAGTCTTCGATTTGGTTGATTGTTCTGATCACTTTAGGTTTTACGGTGATTCCGGCTTTTTCCGGGTCTGGGCTTAAAAATGTGAAGTTATTTGATCAGACGTTATTAGAAAATATCGATTCATTTTTGATTAATTACCTTTTGCCGATTTCGGGTTTAGGAATGATCTTTTTATTTTTCAAAGCTTTGCCTATGGCCGATCAAAAAGATTTATTCTTAGATGAAAAAACTGAATCAAGTTATGCCTTAATCAATTACTGGCAAGTGATGTTAAAATACATTGCTCCGGCATTGATCGCGCTGGGTATTATTCTACAGATCGTGGCTTTATTTAAAAATTAGTTCCTAAAATAAAATTTATTTCGTAAATATCGCCATCTAAGTGGGGTTGGATAGCTTGCAGGTTAGGTGTTCCTGTGCCGCCTTCATCGATGAAAAAATTATTCTCGTCCGGAAATTGCACAAAGTTATAAATCGCCTGGGCGCCGAAGTAAAAGCGGCGCTGGACCAGTGGAATCTCAATGCCCGTGCCTAAGCGAAATCCGGCTACTTTATCAGGTTCGTTCGCAAAACTTTCATTTAAATTATAAGTTCTGACAAACATGCCGGCGCCGATTAACAAGTAGGGATTCAGATCTGCTAACCCTTTGGTGACGTTGTCGGTGTTGACATAATATTTCATATGCAGATCAAAAATTTGAATATTTACAGTACCGGTGTAGGTGTTATTCGCGCTTGAAAAAGCCACGCCATGATCGCCAGTTGTGTAGCTTAAGGCTGTGGCTAAATTCAAATCAAAGAAATAACTAAACTGAACCCCATAATCGAGTGCGCCTTCATACCCTTCGGCAAAACCTTTTGTGAAATCACGATAACCCAGTAAAAGCCCCAGAGTTAAATAACGGCCATTGCGTAAAAAGTGGATATCAGCTTCTTCGTCAGTTTCTTGGTCGAACTCATTGTAATCTGAGAAAGGATCAAATGAATCATCAGCTTCTGGAGTTGTTGTTTGAGCATAACTTGGAAGTGCCGTAAAAGTCAGAATAATAGTCAGAGTGCTGACTAAAACGAATGCAAAAGTAAGTCTAGAGATGTGGCGCAAAAGCTGTTTTTTCATGATCAGGCTTTAAGTATGCACAAAGTGGTTTGTAAGGTTAAGTCTGGAGGCGTTAGAGATTTGAATCTTTCCATTGAGCTTGAGAGTGATGGCTGGTTTAATTTTTACTATGCTCAGCTCATTGGTAATTTCATCTAGCTCAAATGCTGTAAAATATAGCTCGCTCTTTAGATCCCTTGGTGTGGATGTGTCTTTTCTTATTCTCGATCACAGCAAAAGTCTTAACTTTATGCCCTTTGAGCAGCATCGTTTTTTTCATCAGGGAATCGTTCATTACTTAAACCCTGCAGACAACACGATCTTAGCTCATAAAGAAAACTATCAACAGACTGAAGTTTTTTGTCAGCAACTCAAAGAATATTTTTTAAGTGATTTGAATTTCAAAAAAAATCAAACCACCAATCTTATGGTTGATAGTTCAACTGAGCCGATTCAGTTTTTTGATAAAGCAGATGTTGTCGATTTAAAATATAACAAAAATCTAAAAAACATTCAGCTCGAGATTCAAAATAAAGGGTTAATCAGTTTTGATCATTTGTTTATCGAGCAAACTGACTCGTGCTTAGAGTTTGTAAAATCAAAGTCAGCAAGTTTAGTAAAGTCCGCGCTAAAATCAGACTTAATCTGGTGTTTGTATAATTATAAATTATCAGCACCGCTGGCTAATGAAGATTTTTGGTTTTTAGAGAATAAAAACTACCAATCGGTTTTTGATAATTGTTTTTACTTACAACCTAAAAATAATGAGCTTGCGGTGTGGGCTTTAATTCCAGAACATCAGTACTTAAATCAGCAGTTTCATAATGATTTTCAGGATCGTTTGCGTCACAAAATTGAAGCTAAGTTTAGCTTTTTAAGTCTTTCGTTTGTAAACGTGTCTGAGCCTACTTTGCATTTGATGAATAGCCAAAAAGAGACTGTGGCTGAAAACACCAGAGTTTCGGGTTTTCCATGTTTTAGTTTTTATTCAAATGAAAACGTTTATGACTGGTTTAACCAATTTCTAAAAGTTTTCAATAAAAAACATAAAGTTAAAAATCCCCTTAAAGAGGCCTCATTATGATTAGTCGTTATCAAACAGAAGAAATGAAAAGTGTTTTCTTAGAAGAAAATAGATTTCATTTCATGTTGCAAGTTGAAACTGTTGTGGCCGAAGTGCAAAGCCAAAAAGGCCTGATTCCGGTAAAAGCCTATCAAGACATTAAGAAAAAAAGTCGTATTAATTTAAGCCGTATACTGGAAATTGAAAAAACAACGAAACACGATGTTATTGCTTTCGTTAGCCAGGTTGCTGAAACAGTTGGTCCAAGCGGACGGTTTATTCATTTCGGCTTAACTAGCTCAGATGTATTAGATACAGCGCTTAGTTTGCAAATGTCTGAAGCTTTTAAAGTTTTAGAGGCGGAAGTCAAAATTTTAAAAGGCACTTTAAAAAAATTAATCAAAAAACACGATAAAACAGTATGCCCAGGCCGCACCCACGGGATATTTGCTGAAATCACAACTTTTGGTTTTAAGCTTGCAGGTTATTATTCAGAAATCGCCCGCGCTGAAGAGCGTATTCAAAAAGCTCATGCGCAATTTAAAATCTGTAAACTTTCAGGCGCGGTGGGCACATCGGCATCATTTGATATGGATATCGAATCACTTGTGGCGAAAAAATTGGGTTTAACGGTAGAACCATTTGCTACACAAGTTATTCCGCGTGATCGTCATGCTGAAGTGTTTATGTCGTTAGCTTATATGGCCGCTGCACTAGAGCGTTTAGCGATTGAATTGCGTCATTTACAGCGCAGTGAAGTTTCGGAAGTTATCGAAGGTTTTACGCCTGGTCAAAAAGGCTCTTCGGCGATGCCTCATAAAAAAAATCCAATCAGTGCCGAAAATATCACAGGTCTTGCGCGTCTGATTAAAGGTTATGCGTGGACAGCCTTTGAAAATATTCCGTTATGGCATGAACGTGATATTTCGCACTCTTCGAATGAGCGTGTTATTTTTGCTGATAGTTTTACAGCTTGTCATTATATCGTTCGTCGCATGAATTCGCTGCTTTCTGGTTTATACGTAAACACCGATAAGATGTTACAGAATTCGCATTTACTGGGCGGAGTTTTATACAGTTCGCATTTATTGCTTCATTTGGTTGAGAAACATAATTTTTCTCGCGAAGAGGCTTATGCCGTTATTCAAAAGTTAGCTCACGGTTTAAAAGACGGTGATCATCTTAAGCAAGCCATTGTCAAAGATAAGTCAGTTAAAAAGTACTTCACTGATAAGGATTTAAAAACCTTATTTTCTGGCGATCGCTACACCGAAGCCATTCAGCAAAGATTAAAGAAATATGAAAAAGTTATCACGTAAGCCATCTAAATCAGACGCTTTTTATTTAAAACCAGGAGATATCGTAGATGTTGTAGCTCCTGCGTCGGCGTGTTCAGAAGAGCATCTTAAATTGGGTCTTAAGTGGATCGAAAGACTTGGCTTCAAGCCAAGATGCAGCCCACATATCTTGCAACCTGATTTATATCTTTCAAATTCAGATGAGTTTAGATTTCAGGATTTTAAAAAAGCACTTTACTCGAAAGATTCAAAAGCGATTTGGTGTTTGCGTGGCGGGTACGGCAGTTTCAGATTGTGGCCAGAAATGCTAAAGTTAACAAAAAAAGCGCCGCCTAAACTTTTTATTGGTTTAAGTGATGTGACAAGCATGCATCAATTTCTGAACCAAAAATGGCAATGGCCGACATTGCATGCCTCGCTTTTGGATCGCGTGGGTCAGAATAAATTGCCTGCAGGAAACGAAAAAGAGCTTGTTGATGTGATCACTGGTCAGATTGATGCAGTTGAATATATGAACTTAACACCGATGAATGACTTGGCTGCAAAAAAGAAAGTCATCAAAGGCACGGTGCGCGGCGGAAATTTATGCACGTTCATGGTCTCGGTTGGAACGAAGCTACAACCTAAATATCAGAAAAAAGACAAAGTGATTTTATTTTTTGAAGATATTGGCGAACGCGGCTACAAAGTAGACCGCTTTTTGCAGCACTTAAGCCAAGCGGGTGTATTTACTAACGTAGCTGCTATTGTTTTTGGAGATTTTGTCGATGGTTTAGAGGCCAGTGGACAAAGTTTAGTTCATGAAACACTGGCTCGTTTTGCTAAGCAATGTAAGATTCCAGTTTTCTCAGGAGTTGAGACGGGGCACGGAGTTATTCAGCGTCCGTTATTTTTTAACACCAATGCAGTGCTAACTTGTGACAAAAACCCTAACATGATAGTCTATAAAGCGTATGCGCCATAATAGTATTGAACGAGCCTTAATTGAAAAACTACAAGTTGCCATTCAGGATGTAACTCCTGGTGTGGTCGTACGAGCCTATCACCACGGAAGAATGATCTGCGATATCCAGGTTGGACAAACTTTTCCAATTTATGATTTAGCCTCATTAACAAAGGTGATTTTCACGCAACAAAGTATAATGCGCGCTTATGATCAAGGGCATTGGAATTTAGAAACAAAAGTTAAAGATTTAATTCCTGATTTTCAATTTCCGGATATTAAAATTACCGAGCTGTTAACTCACACTTCAGGTCTTGACTGGTGGAAGCCGTTTTATAAAGACATTAAATTAGAAGACACTTGGCAAAACAAACGCCTTTGGCTTTTTAAAGAAATAAATCAATCTGAACTTAAACAAACCGGCAAATCTGTCTATTCAGATTTGGGCTTTATGACTTTAGGATTTGTTTTAGAAGCGATTTATAAAAAAGATTTATTGCAAGTCTGGCAAGATGCTAAAGATGATTTTTATCCAACGACATCCTTAGATTTTCATGTGAACAACGTGCCATTAAACGATGTCAGCCAGTATGCGCCAACAGAAGAATGTCCGTTTCGTAAAAAAGTGATGCGCGGTGAAGTGCATGATGAAAACACATGGGCTTTAGGCGGAGTTTCATCGCATGCCGGCCTTTTTGGTTCAATTGATGATGTGGCAGCTTTTGGTTTAAATTTACGTTCTCAGCTTCATGGTATCGCTAGATATAAGATCAAACAGAAAACAGCACAGCTTTTTGCAGCACGTGCGATTGATCAAGACGTGGGTGATTGGGCTTTAGGTTATATGATGCCATCGATTGAAAATGCGAGCTGTGGCCCTCATTTTTCAATTCACTCGATTGGGCACACAGGTTTTACCGGAACCTCATTCTGGTACGATCCACGTCAGGATTTATTAGTGTTAGCATTAAGTAACCGAGTTAATTACGGGCGTGAAAATAGAAGATACGTGAGTCTTCGTCCACAAATTCATTCTTGGATTTATGAGGCCATTAAAAGAACCATTTAATATAAAAACATCTAAAAGGATTTAGATTATGTCTCAACACAGTTTAAAAAGTATCAAACCCGGGTCTCATGTTCATTTGATGGGAATCTGCGGAACCGCAATGGCTTCTCTTGCAGGGTTATTAAAAGATAAAGGCTATAAGGTAACGGGCAGTGATTCCAATCCTTACCCGCCTATGTCGACCCAGCTTGAAAGCTTGGGTATTCAGATTCAAAAACCCTACAGTAAAAACAATCTTAATCCTAAACCAGACTTTGTAATCGTAGGTAATGTAATTTCAGCAAGCAATGAAGAAGCCCAAGAAATGGTTAGACTATCGATTCCTTACTGTTCTTTGCCACAGGCGATGGGTGAATTTATTATCGATGATCGCATTTCATATGTGATCTCGGGAACTCACGGAAAAACCACAACAACATCTTTAATGTCTTGGGTTTTAGATCAAGCAGGACTAGAGCCAGGATTTCTAATTGGTGGAATTGCTAAAAACTTCTCACAAAGTTTTCGTAACCCAAAACAGAATGTTTTTGTTATTGAAGGTGACGAATACGATACCGCTTATTTTGATAAAGTTCCTAAGTTTATTCACTACCGACCGAAGAATGTGATTTTAACTTCGGTTGAGTTTGACCACGCTGATATTTACGTAGACTTTGCTGCGGTTAAAGCTGCGTTTATTCGCCTAATGAAATTGATTCCAGAAAACGGAAATTTCGTATTCTGGGGTGATGATTCAAATGTTTGTGAAGTGGCTGAACACTGTAAAATCAAAAATAAATTTTCTTATGGCTTTGATAGTAAAAATGATTTCACTTGTAAAATCGTCGAAGAAACTGAAGGTTATACGAAATTTTCTGTCACTCATAAAGGCGAAAAATTAGCTGATTTCGTAACGACAATGACTGGTCGCTATAATATCCTAAATGCGACTGCAGTTGTAGCTCAGGCTTTTGCAAATCAACTTCCATTAGATGGCGTGATGAAGGGTTTATCAACTTTTGCCGGCGTAAAACGTCGCCAAGATATCTTAGGTGAGCCTGGTGGAATTTTAGTGATCGAAGATTTCGCGCATCATCCTACCGCTGTTAAAGAAACAGTTTTAGCGATTCAAAATAAATATAAAACACGTAAAGTGTTTTCAGTATTTGAGCCACGTTCTGCGACGTCTCGCCGTAGAGTGTTTCAACAAGATTACGTCGACGCTTTTAGCGAAGGTCATGAAGTTATTATCGCTGAAGCCTTTGATCAGGGTAAAATTTCTGAAGAAGACCGTTTTTCTTCAAGTGAGCTAGTTGCAGATTTAAAGAAAAAAAATAAAACAGCGCACGTCATGGCAAGTGCTGATGAAATCGTTAAATACTTAAAACAAACTGCAAAACCAAAAGATGTAATTTTAATTATGTCGAATGGTGGCTTTGATGGTATTTATCAAAAACTTTTTACGGCGTTAGGGTAACCTGTTATGGCGATCATCTACGCGCCATTAAACATCAATGATGAAACAGAACTTCGTTCTGCGGGTTATATTCATGAATCAACACCACAGAATTGGGACCCAAGTTACAAAGTTACTGATGAACGAGTGCTTTTTTGGGTCGACTATTTAAAAGACTTACTCACAAAAGAAAAAAGTTATGCGGTAGTTGCTAAAGATGGATTGGCGATTGTCGGTTTACATTGGTTAAAGCTGCATGATAAGTTCGGAAAACCGAGTGCCTACATTGAATCCCTTTGGGTGCAGGAAGATTATCGCAAACAGGGCGTTGGCCAAGAGCTAAAACGCTTAGGCGAAGCTTGGGCAAAAGCTGCTGGGGCCAAAGTTATCACCACAAGTGTTCATTATGCGAACAAAAGTATGATCGATTTTAATCTGAAGTTAGGCTTTGAAGCCTTGCAGGTTGAGATGATTAAATCGCTTAAATAATGCGCAGCAAAATCAGCGCTTTAAAATTGATACTCTCAGACCTATTTTCTACACCTATACGTAATGAAAAAAGACGGCGAACTGACTCCATTGATGAAGCAATTTTGGGATATTAAATCACTCCACCAGGATAAGATTTTACTTTTCAGAATGGGCGATTTTTTTGAAATGTTTTATGACGATGCAGTTAAAGCTGCTCCAATTCTTGGAATCACGTTAACTCAAAGAAATAAAAAATCTGAAGATCAAACGCCGATGTGTGGCGTGCCTCATCACTCGATTTCAGGACCGATCAATAAACTTTTAGCTTCGGGTCTTAAAATTGCGATTTGTGATCAAGTTGAAGATCCAAAATTAGCTAAGGGATTAGTAAAGCGCGCGGTCACAAGAATTCTTACGCCTGGAATGGTTTATGATTCTGATACGTTAGAATCGACACAAAGTCATTTCATTACAGGTCTTGATAAGTCTTCTGTAAGTTTTATCGATACGACAACGGGCGAATCGTTTTATTTCTTGGTTGATAACTTAACAGCACAATTAAAACTGATTTCAATTCTACCTGTAGCTGAGCTTGTACTAGATGAAACGACTTGGACTCCAGAACAGTTAGAAATTATTAAAAAAGCGTTACCGTTAGTAACTAATCACAAAGTTGAAAAAACAAAATTAGCAGATGTTCCGGCTTCAGCTGATTTATTACAGCAATATGTTTTTAGTCTTGCTGATGGTAATATTCAAAAAGTTTTACAGCCTTTTGTGCAACGTGAAACTGAACACAGATTAAATCTTTCAACACAAACTCTTCGCCACTTAGAAATCTTTGCAACTTACAAAGGTGACGAGCAGGGGTCTTTATTTCAGGCGATCAACAGAACTAAGACTTCTTCTGGTGCACGTTTGCTGCGTCAGTGGATTTTATTTCCATTACGTAATAAACAAAGTATCGAAAAGCGTTTTGATCTGATTCATTTTTTTCGTGAAGACATGTACTTACTTAAAAAACTTCGCGAGATCTTATCTGGTATGGGTGATATTGAGCGTCGCATGTCTAAGATCGCACAACCGCAATGTAATGCGCGCGACTTAACTAGCCTTGCTACGTCAGTAAGCTATGCGCTAGATGCTTTTGATAAATCGAAAAACATTCTAAAATCACAAATCAACACCGATGTCTTAAACTCATTAGTTCATGAGATTAAGACGACAGTTTTAGAAGATGCGCCACTTAGCTTAAAGCAAGGTTTTATCATTCAAAAAGGTGTATCGAGCGAACTTGATGAGTTAATTGATCTGTCTACGAATGCGCATGCTTTAGTTGAAAAAATGGAAGCTAAAGAAAAAGAAGCTACCGGAATTAATTCTTTAAAAATTCGTTATAACAACGTATTTGGTTATTACATCGAAATCACTCATCTGCATAAAGATAAAGTGCCAAGTCGTTACCAACGCAAACAAACTCTGGCGAATGCAGAGCGTTTTTGCACCGATGAATTAATCGAGCTAGAGAAAAAAGTTTTATCAGCACAAACTAAACGTAATGATTTAGAATTTGCGATTTTTGATGAATTACGTAATCGCGTGTTAAACACGGCGAGCGAATTATTAAAATTAGCAAGCTACTGTTCCGAGCTTGATGTATTAAGTGGTCTTGCGTGGTTATCATTAGAAGAAAGCTACTGCCGCCCGGTATTTTCAACAGGCGAGCTGAAAATCACTCAATCCCGCCATCCGGTGGTTGAGCAGTTCCAACGCGGAAAATTCGTCGCCAATAATATTCAGCTAGATAAAAACGATTGTTATTTAATTACAGGTCCGAATATGGCCGGTAAATCTACGTTGATGCGTCAGGTGGCATTAACTGCCTTGCTTGCGCAATTAGGTTCATATGTTCCAGCAGCTGAAGCGATTCTTCCATTATACGATTCAATCTTTACTCGTATCGGCGCAAGTGATCAGCTAAGCGAAGGTCTATCAACTTTCATGGTTGAGATGACTGAAACAGCGACCATGTTAAAACAAGCGACAGCTAATTCATTATTGATTTTAGATGAAGTTGGGCGTGGTACCGCAACGTTTGATGGTCTTTGTTTGGCGCAAAGTATTTTAGAACATATTTTAAACGATGTTAAAGCTCAGGTGTTCTTTGCAACTCACTACCATGAGTTAACTTCAATGGATCAAGTTTTTAGCGAAGTTAAAAACGTCCATATGAAAATCCACGATAATGCTGGCCAGATCGAATTCTTACATATTCTAAATTACGGACCAGCAGGGCAAAGTTACGGAGTGCAAGTTGCAGAACTGGCAGGCCTTCCAAAATCTATTACAGAGCGCGCGAAGTTATTACTTCACGATTTAGAAAATAAGAAGTCAGTAAAGGTGATTGAGAAGGTTGTTGAAAAGACTCCGGCTGTAAAGGCTACGAATCAGTTGTCGCTGTTTGATAAGCCTGCCATTGATCCAAAAGCAGAAGCTTTAATGGAAGAGCTTAAAAAGCTTTCAATCACGAACACTTCGCCATTACAGGCGTTGAATCAAATCGCTAAATGGCAAGAGTTGTTAAATTAGGTAGGCTGGCTGCCCGCGGCCGTGCCTTTTTGGGGAGCGGCGTGCCGAGGGTCAACTTCCGGCAAAAAAAAAGAGCAGCTTTTAATAGCTGCTCTTTTAGTTTAAATTTAAAATTAAATTACTTAGTTGGCTTTTGGTTTTGACCGTTTGGTCCGCCGGCTTTTGTTCCAACGTGCGTGCGCCAGTTGTACTCGTCACCTTTGATGTAACGGTTAGCCCAGTCATCCCATTTACGTTTTGGAAGTTTGTGGACTACGTTGCCTTTGTCGTCGAAAATTTCAGGATCTTTTCCGAATAATACATCACCGATTGTTTTTAAAATTCCCATAGAATTCTCCAGCTATGGAATCATCCTAACTACATTTTTGGATTAGCGCAAATATCAATATAATCTAGACCCTTTTCTTCGCCTGGGTATTCACCATTAGTTAGCTTTTGAAAGCAGGCTTTTGACGCAACTTTAAAGGCTTCTTGTTTAGATTCTGCCTGCAATGTAAGCGTGAATGAGTCTTTAGCTTTAGGTTTATATGTGAAAGTCCAATCTTTTGAAGCTGCCATCGTGAAAGAACCTAGCATTGTAACTAATGCGAAAGTTAATATAGATGTTTTCATAGAGGACTCCTTTTTGTTTAAAGCCTTGATACTCTAGATACATTACATAATTGGTGCCAATCGAGTGGGTCAGGTTGATCCAGTTTAGGCAAATAGGGTGGATTTGACCGAAGCAGGGGTGTTAAGTTAATAACACCTGTAGGAGTGAGGCTAACACCCGTCTCAAAATAAGAATGGCATTTAAGGCAGTTTTACCGAAGGTCTATCAAAATTTTTTAGACCGAAAAATTCTAAATTTAGATATCAGTGAAACAAAAGCCACTTGCGATAATTGTCTGCGTGCGCGCGATAAGCGCTTTCCGTATGCTTACGAAGCTAATCTTAAATGCTGCACCTTTGTTCCCTTTATTCCAAATTTTTCAGTCGGTGGAATTCTAGCGCAGAAATTAGAAGGTTATAAAATCATTGAAGAAATGATCTCTGATCGCAGATTCGCTCTGCCGTTAGGAATTTTTCCAGACTTTGAATATCAGTATAAATTTTCACATAAAAAACAAAAAGACTTCGGTAATCGCGAAGATTTATTATGTCATTATTACGACCGTGATAAAAATCAATGCAGCATCTGGGAATTTCGCGGCGTCGTTTGTACGACATTTTTTTGCCGCAGTGATTATGGAAAAACTGGTCAGGATCTTTGGACTGAAGTGAATAATTATTTAAGTTATGTCGAAATGTCTTTGGCCGAAGACTGTTTAGTAATGAAAGACTTTTCTCCTCGAGATATCTCGGATCAGCTGGTATTTTTAAATAAAAAAGACTTCACCAAGAGTGAAAAAACAATGAAAAGCTTAAGCGCTTCAGAACTAAAACCTTACTGGAATGGGTATAAAGACCCCGCTGAATTTTACTTATCTTGCTATGAGCTTGTTCAAAAACAGAACCGTACAACTTTTAAAGAGATAATCGGCGAACAAGGGTTGAAATTAGAAAAAAGAGTGTTACAAGGATACGCATGTCTATCGAAGTAAAAGCCCAAGAGATGGTCGCACAATTTTCAAAAGCTACTGACTGGGAACAGAAGTACGAAAAAATTATTGAGCTTGGAAAAGCTTGGCCAGGTATTCCCGAAGAATTAAAAACAGAAGATTTAAAAGTTAAAGGCTGCCAATCGCAAGTGTGGATAAAAGCAGATTTAAAAGATGGAAAAGTTTTTTTTCAAGGCGATAGTGACGCGATTATTGTGCGTGGGTTAGTGGCTCTAGTTTTGACAGTGTATTCGGGGCAAACTCCCTCTGATATCATGAAATATGATGCCAACTTTTTAAAAGAGATTGGTCTGGACTCAGGACTGTCTCCAAGTCGTACAAATGGCTTATATTCGATGTTAAAACAAATTAAGTATTATGCCACTGCTTTTGCCTATTTACTTTCAAAACAATAACCCCTAACATTAAAGAATGAAGTCTAATTTATTGCTAAGGATAGCGATTTTATTCACTATTGTTTTTTCGACAATGGCCGCAGAAGCGGGCCGTATTCGAATGCGTAAAGTCAAAGATGCTCCGAAAGTTTGTGCAACGATGAATGAAGATAAATTTCTTTCTCGTGGCAGTAAACGTATTTTCGGAACCTTAAGAAACAGTGTAATTATTGAACAAGATATCTCGCTGGTTAACGATTTGGGTAAAAAAATCTGCCAATGGCCGACAAACCGCTGGGAAGCTTTAGGTGATCTTTCTAAATACAACTTTTATATCGACGAGCAAAGAAATGCGCTTTATCCGTATATGAAAGCTGAAAATCAATACCAGTTTGTTAAAATCAGTTTAGATGATTGTTCTTTAAGTGAAGTACAAACCACTGATAAATTAGAACTACCAAAGTGCGAAGCTAAAAAGAAAGCCCGCTCCAAGTCTAAGCGTAAAGTGGCCAGCAATAATCGTTCAAGAGCTTAATTTAGTTTAAAATTTATAAGTCACAACAAAATAGTGTCCCACTCCGGAAGTGTCTCCGCCGAATCCTCCATCTTTTAGCAGACCCATGTCTTTATAGACCTTCATGCCATAGCCGGCAGAATAAAGCTCTGAATGCCAGTATAAACCGTTGTACCAAGCAATTGAGCTGCTGGTGCGATTCATGTCATCTGAGATTTTATTGGCGGCGAAAGTGTAATCAAAGAAACCTTGATAAGTTATATAGCTCTTATCGGCGGCAACATAAAAAGGTTTAAACCAGCTTGTCGATAATAAATATCCGTCAAACTTTCCTTCGTTGGCCGCGCCGAAATTTTCTCGAACATAGCGGGCCATTATTTTAGGTGTTAGCTTTCCGAACCATGGCGCTTGTACATCGGCTCCAAAGCCAATGAAGTGTTCAAATAAGGACCTGTCGCCTATATTTGTTTGAGTTGCAATATACCACTCTGTAATTGGCCCTATCGACAGATCATGCCCGGTAACTGCATCGAGAGACAGCTTGGGGGCAAACTTAAAAAAAAGATTATCTTTGTTGTGAAGATCACTTTTTGAAGAATCAAAAATATCCAGCACATCCAGAAAACCATAAACTTCAAAAAAGCGGGAGCGTCCGCCAAACTCCAATTCAAAAAACGTGTCATTTTTGCTGTTGAAAGGAAGTTTGTTGTTCACGCTCTGCAAGAGGCTGAATTGAAACCATTTATTATCGTTTTTATGAATGTTATCAGAGTAGTCAGCGCAAAAGCTTTTATAGCTGTAAAAAAAGCAGAAAATAAGCGTCAGTAGAGATAAATATTTTTTAAACATGTGCGCACCTCATTGAATTTAAAATTCACTAGTTAATGGGGTAAAAAAACTTTTTGCAGTCGACCAGTTTTTTTTGACTTTAAGACTGCGGCGTTGATGTCAGTAATTTTCAAATCAGATTTTTTAGATGAAGCACATTTTACGTTAATCGGATCAATTTCAAACGGAGCTTCCTGTAAGTTCGAATGTTTTTTTCTATAATAATTATATTCTAAATTATTCAACACAATATATTGAACGCGCTCAGAAAGAAGTTTTGCTATATTGTCCGCTCCGGAAATCGCATCTTCACGTTTAATGCGACCATCTTTAAAATATGGACTCAGCGCCGGGTAGACAAAACCAAGAGCAGTGCCGAGTGTTCTTCCTTTCAAGTCTTTTAAAGATTTCAAGTGAAGATCCGACATAGTTTTTTTTAGGCCAACGATAAGATTAGATTGTTTGAAAATTGGAATACTCCAATTGTAATCTTTCGCATAACTTCCGGCCCAGGCTTCTGTGTTGTAACAGACTAGTTCGATTACACCGTCGGCAAGTTCAGAGTCTAGCCTTTTTCTGGGGGATAACATAAAGCGAATAGGTCGCTTAAGTTTTCTTCCGATCTCAAGGCCTAAATCAAAAAAAAGCCCACCCTGAATGATCGGGGTTTCAGTGCTGTTATCAAACTGTAAAAATGGAGGAGAATTGTTGTCATTCATCCCGTACATAATCGGTCGGGGTATCGTTTTTGAATTTGAGTACCGGGTATATATTTTTTGAAATTCTTTTTTGTTTTTAAGATTGGCTATCGCTTTATTTAATTTCTTTAACGGTACCGAAGATTTTTTAGAAAGCGAACACTGGATCTCACTTTTATTAAGAGTAAATGAACTTTTTTGCAACTGGGGATAAATTGTCTTATAAAAATTAAATTCAATTTCACTCATGACGATGTGATCAATGCGATTATCAAGCAGTTTTTTTAAACTTTCGGTAACTGTAGCAGAATCGTCTCTTTGTAAAACCTTATTCTTAAATTTTTCTTCTAACTCATGGTAAAAAACTTTTTCAACGGTTCCAATTGTGATGTTAGTTACATGTTCAGGATTTTTAAATTGAATCTCTTTTATACCAACTAAGACATCTGAGTTGGTATAAAGGGTGTTGCTCCATAAAAATTCATCTTTAAAAGCAGAATTCCATTCAGAGCTGCTGTGGCAAACAAGATCAAGATTACCCTCTTTTAAGTCCTGAATCATTTTTGATCCGGGTAAAGGTAAAACTGAGTAATCTTGATTTAAATCTTCAGCGATGGCCACGGTGACTTCGTAAATAAACCCACCAGTTGCCAAGGAAAAATTAGGATCATCAAATTGGTATAAAAGGGGCGCGGTAGAGCTCTTATCAATCCCAAATTTAATATGAGCAGCGCCGGCTTCTGAGGTTAAGTGTGAGACAAGAACGTAAATTGAGATAAAGAAAAATAAGAACTTTTTCACACTGTGAAGATAAAATATTCTGATCTGATTAGCTATTTCAAACTTAATTCATAACGAGAGCTGGCAAATAGCGGGGTTACTTACCTCGTTAATTTTTTTTGTTCATGCGAAGAATATGTCTCTTAGCCCATCAATTTCACAGACTTTTAACATGAGCCTGCGAGTAGGGGTTTTGAAATTTATTTTTTTAACATTGATTCGAAGCAGTTTTGTGACATAAAGTCATGTCTGGGTGATAACTATGATGCCAAAAGCTTCAGGAAAAATTTTAATTATAGAAGACGATAAAGATATCGCTTTTGTTTTAAAAACAATTATCGAGCTGGATGGTTATACCGCGTTGATTGCAGAAAACGGCAAGATTGCACTTGATTTAATCAAGAGTGATGGTCCTTTCCAATTGATATTTCTCGATATGCAGATGCCTGTCATGAATGGCTGGCTCTTTGCTGAAAATTTTTATAGTTTATATGGTCATGCTTCGCCAATCGTTGTTATGACCGCAGCCGCAGACAGCAAGCAAAGAGCAAAAGAAGTTAATGCAAATGACTGTTTGGCTAAGCCCTTTGAAGTCACAGATTTTCAGGCCATGGTTCAAAAATATCTTCCCCATTGAATGAGCGTATATGAAGTTGCCAATAGTAAGATCAATTGTATTTTACGTTAGCATACTGCTGGTTGTTACAGTAACGCTGGCTCTTGGCGTATATGGTTTTCTGAATTATTCAGAGATCAAAAATAGTCGCATCAGTAATCTAAAATCGAATCTTTCAATCCAAACCAGTCAGCTATCAATTGCTTTGGCGCTACCTGGCTGGAATCTTGACAACTTCGGAGTAGATAGAATTATCGACAGCTTTTTGTTGGATCGTAATATCAGTGCCGTCGTCGTAGATGTGGGCGATGAAGAAAAAAGTATTCGAATTCGAGATTCTGATTGGCAGATCGTAACGAGTAAAACGGTTCCACTGTTAACCGAAGAATTTAAAGAAGAAAAAGAGATTGTTTTTAAAAATGAAGTTATTGGTTCTGTGCAAGTCTATGTTACGCCAAAGTTTATACAACAAGAACTCATTGGAATAGTTATTCGAATCGTATTCTTTACGGTCGTCCTTGATTTGGTGCTTGTTTTGCTTCTGTATTTTCTTTTAAGCCGTAATGTGCTGAAGCCATTAACCGAAATTGAGCGCTATGCGCTGGCTGTGAGCTCTACGGGGGCTGTTCCTAATTTACAAATGGGTCGATATTTTTTAACTGAATTGCGAAGTCTTACAGTTTCTATCGAAGATATGGTGACCCAATTGATTAAAGCTAAATCAGATGCAGAACTGATCGGTAATATCAAAAGCCAATTTCTGGATATTGCGGCTCATGAATTGAAAACTCCGGTAACGGCACTTGGCTTATTGGTTGATATGGCAAATGTTTACGTGAGTAAAGGCATGCCACTTGGTAAGTCTGATCTGGAAAGAATTAAAAAACAGACTCATCGTCTTAAAACTCTTCTGGAAGATCTTTTAGATGTGTCGCGAATGGAAAGAGGATTTCTTGTTATGCGGCCGGTTCACACGGATATAGTGGCCTTAGTCAGCGAGAGCGTGGATGATTACAGAAATCAAGTGCCTTCTCGCAATTTTATTTTTACGAAACCAGACGCTGTAATTATTCTTGATATTGATCCTGAAAGAATTAACCAAGTTCTTGGAAATCTTTTAAATAATGCCATTCACTACTCACCTGAGGGAAGTCCGATAGAAGTGTCAATTAGTGCTTCAGAAAAAGTTATCAGGGTGTCTATCAAAGATTACGGTCCGGGGATTTCAGAAAAGCTTCAGACAAAATTATTTACCAGATTTTTTAGAGTTATCTCAAATGAATCGGCTATTCATCCGGGGCTTGGTTTGGGCCTGTATATCAGTCGTTCGATAATTGAAATGCATGGCGGAGTCATAGGTGTAAACAGCGAAGAAGGGCATGGAAGCACCTTTTATTTCGACTTGCCACGCGTGCGTAGCGGAACTCCTGAATTTAATTAGGGCGTAATGTCGTAGCGATCTTCCATAACTTAAATTGCTCAGATTGCTTGAATTTACTGAGTAAAGCATTAATCTCTTGCACCGAAGGCCGAATATTTTTTCTTACAATCACAGTGTGTAAATAATGTTGATCAACCTTGTTTGAAATTAAAATCTTGGCACGAGCTTCTGGGTGGGTGATAAAATACCAACTCAAAAATGCATCCGACACGATGGCGATATCACCGCGATCGCGAAGGATCATTTTAACGCTTCCTTCGTTGCTGGTCGATGCTTGCATATTGAATTTTTCACGCAAGTAACTGACATCTGCATTAAAGTTTGCAAAGCCATAGTGATAACCTAGCATTCCAACCATGGATTTGCCAGTGAAGTCGGTGAAGTAGTCTTGCCCGCGTCCCGGCTTCATTTTAGCGATGTAGATTTCTTTTCCACGCATGTAAACCATCGATGCGTCCACGTCGGCTTTATCCCAGCCCCATTTAATATTATCAAAAAAGCTCAGATCATAAGAGCCATTTTTGAAGTCGCGGATTTTTCGCATGGCCGATGTTTGAACGGGCTCGAATTTGTAGGTGCTCTGAACAGAGTTCATGTAATCCAGCATCTCTATGATCATGCCGCCGGTTTTGCCGTTGGCTTCAACTTCAATGTAGGGCGGAAAATGAACCACGCCAACTTTTACAATCAATGGTTTTTTATGAGCAGGAGTGTCAGCCCAAGCATCGCTTGGGTTCATTGAAGACAGTAAGCAAAAGATAGCTGCTATTAGTAATTTCATTTCTTTTTATAAAGTCGCGTAAACTTTATGGGTGTCATCAAGATCATCTACGGCCTGTAGAAATTCTTGAACTTCTTTAGCCTGAGCTTCGCTTAATGTGGCATGATCTTTAGCTTTGTAACCTAAGTACGCTGAAGTTATTGTCCAGCCACGAGCCTTAAGTGCATCGTTCACAGACATCAGACCATCAGCAGGTGTAATAAATTCGTAAGATCCATCATCGTTTTTCGAAGCGTCGTCTGCACCTGCTTCGATAGCTTCTTCATCGATATCAAAACTTCCTGATTTTGTTGCTTCAATAAATCCACAACGTAAAAACATCCAGGCAACTGAACCTGTCTCGCCAAGATTACCGTCGTGTTTTTTAAATACCGAACGCATCTCTGGAGCCGTTCTATGTTTGTTATCGGTTTGGCATTCAACGATTACGCCTACGCCGTGCGGAGCATAACCTTCGTAAGTTAATTCTTCGATGATTTTTCCGTCATCTAATAAACCCGCACCTTTTTTAATAGCACGGTCAATTGTATCATTCGGGCAAGAAATCTTTTTTGCCACATCAATAGCTAAACGAAGACGGGCATTCATATCAGGATTCGGGCCTCCTGCTTTTGCGGCTACCGAGATCTCTCGGGCAGCTTTTGTGAACAATTGCCCTTTTTTCTGAGCATTCTCTGATTTGCCGGCGGCTTTCCAACCTTTTCCCATTCAATAAACTCCTAATTAAAAGAGACCATGTTAAAACTTACCTTAAGGGTTTGTCTAGGGATGAGCTTGCGCGCGAAGCGATTTTGGACTATTTCATTAACTGTATATGTGGGCTTTTGCTGAAAAAAACATCTTTAAAAAAATCGAAATGGTTAAGAATATGACCACTTTAGATAATATTGTTGGTCTATCTACAAAAGACCTAGCCCCGGCCCGTGATATCACGGTGATGCCGCTTCGTTTTCATCCAGATAAAAAAGGCCTATCGACGAACGAAGGTCAGGCCCGTATGCTGCATGATTTGGCCAATATTGAACTTCAAGCTATGGAATTAGGTCTACGCACGCTTTGTGATTTTAAAGAGGCGCCCGAGGCTTTTAAAGAAGAACTTTATGCAGTTACAAAATCTGAAGCCGATCATCTAGAAATGTGTTTAATCGAAATCGACAAGCTAGGATTTAAATGGGGAGACTGGCCAGCGCACACCGCTTTGTGGGATTGCACCAGTGCGAGTGATTCATTGTTAGATCGTATTTTGATCGTGCATCGTTATCTTGAAGGTTCAGGTCTTGATGCTGGTGATACTTTAATTCGTCGTTTAAAAGGCGTTGATGCAAAATCAGTTTTAATGGCTGTTGAAAGAATTAACCGCGAAGAAGTCGGGCATGTCCTATTTGGCTCTGAATGGTATGTTAATATTTGTAATTTAGAAAAACTTGATCCTGAAACAGATTATCCGCAGCGTATGCGTGATTTGCGGTGGTCACTACCGAAGCGCATGGAGCCCATTAATGTCGATATTCGTAAAAAAGCAGGTTTTACCGATTTAGAAATTAAATATCTGCAAAACTTAAGAGAATCGTTTTTAGAAAAACGCTAATAAAAATAATCGCCTTTTTCTTCGCTCCTATAGCGGCGATTAATAATTTTAAATATGTTATCATTAGCGACGCCAATAAATTCAGAGCCTAGCCGCTTTTTTAAAGAAGCGGGCTCACGTTCGATATCCGTACTCTGTTCATCCTGTGTAGGTGCTGCTGTTGTTTTTGTTTCGGATATTGCCACTGTCATCGAAGATGTTTCTTCTGTACTTTTGACTGTGACATTTGCCAGAGCCGCATTGGTAGAGTTAGTTGCGGCGGGCGTCACAGATGTAAGATTCGACAAACCTTTGTCCTTAAGTTTATTCAAATCTGAAAAATCATTCTTTGAATAAACACCGCCACCTTTAACTGAAATTGATCCATCTGTATTTGTTGAATATAAATTCTGCGCTGCTACTGTAATACCTTTGGTTCCTGCATATTTTTGTTTTAAAATTCCTCGAACGGCTTGTTGAAGCTGTGAAGACGGGGGAGTTGCATTGCGTGATAAATTCAAACATCCCGGTGCGCTAGGTGGACTGCATAAACCTGTCAGAGGATCATAGGAAATTGCAGTAAGCGGAGAAGAAGTAACTCCAGGAATTACCGTAACGGTAATTCCTGACACCGAAGTGACCACACTTCCGGTAAAAAAAGCGAGAGCTCTATCTAGAGCGCTTTCACAATTTTCTTGGCTCGTTGTAATTTGGTTTTTTGCAATGCAGGCCACATTTCGTGCTTGCTGATGTTGATTAACCTGATCTTGAGCCTGTCTTTGAGCCAACAGATACGCGGCGCCAGTGGCATACAGCTCTGTTCTTTGGTTGTAACAGCCCGACGAAGACACCGAAGCGCATTCTCCCGCTAGCGAAAGTTTACTTAACCCTTCAGTCATTGCACTTTCTGCGGTAATTAAGTAAGTTGTTTCGCCTTCTGTATTTGCCCGCATAATTTGTGCAAGCGCTCCGACAGCCGACGTACTAGTAATGGATACAGCGTCTAACTGTTCTGTAGTTAGCGTTGCAGAGGGTGTTAAAGTGTTAATATTTACATTCTGATTGTAGATATCAGTTTGTTCACTGCTTCCGCTTGTCGGCTGCACTACCGTTGATCCACTTAAAGTAAAAGACGTGGCAGCGGCCGTACCCGAGCTTTGAGCAGATGCGCGATTGTTGGCGATACATGCATTATAACTATCTATCATAGAAGCTGTGGGAGACGAAGGTAAAGGTGTACACGCTGTATAATAGCTTTGGGCTAGTGCAAATTTTGTGAAAAATAAAACGGTAATGATTCCAAGTTTTTTCATTATCGCTTAACTGATCGGTTCGGCGGTTTGTAAACATTAATTTATTTGTCTTATTTTGAGAAAAATAAACACCGAACCCAGGTATGACGGTTAGTTGGCTGGAAATGTATTAAAAGTGCAGCGGTGATTGTAATCTGCAGAACTCGTTACAGTTAGCGCGGGAGTCCATTCGCGAATAAATTCGCCACGATCCCAAACTCCATTGCCGTTATCATCAATAAACTGGCGCGCAGCAAAGTAGTATGGAATGTTTGCTTTAAATGACTGTTTTAGACCTGAAGCATTGATATATGTCGTAGCTAATTCAGAACCTGCAATACCGCGATCACCGTGAACAAAACATGTCGAAAGCGAGCGGCAGTCTGTTGCAGTGTCGCCGCCCGCAGTGATTAAAAATCCTGAGTTTGGATTTGTTATCATCCAAGTCGGTGAAGAGCTAGATACTCGCCATTCAATAGCATATCTTGAATCATATTCGGCGACCTGCAGATAACAACTGTTTGGAGTTCCTGCTCCTTGGTTTTGTTCGGTACGGCTAGCGATATAGATCTGGCGATAAGGCGCAGAAAATGCGGCTGTCGCGGATAATAAAAAAGATCCTAAAATTAATAGTTTCATGGTGTGGATTCTCCTAGTGCAATTTTGAATTGTTAAGAAGTAAACCGCTAGTCCAGTAGACTTTTTTTTGGTTGCCGATCTTAGAATTAAGAAACCAAATTTAGATATCTTCCTTATCAGTCACAAAACGCCACTGGCCCTCAGGCAAGTCGCCTAGTTTCAAATTGCCAGTGCGAACGCGTTTTAGTCCGTTAACTTTAAGGCCAACAAGCTCACACATTCTTCTGATTTGACGTTTTTTACCTTCTTTTAATATAAAACGTAATTGATCTTCATTGATCCATTCAACTTTTGCGGGCTTTAATTTTTCGCCATCTAATTCAAGACCAAAATTTAAAAGTTTAAGCTTAGCCTGCGGAAGTGTGTTTTCAGGGCCCAAGTATTTAACACGCACTAGGTATTCTTTTTCGATTTCAGAATTTTCGCCAATCACTTTTTTAGCAAGACGTCCATCTTGCGTGAAAATTAAAATACCTTGTGAATCGATATCTAAACGACCGATAACTGCGATATTTTTTAAATCACCCATTTTTAATTGTTGTCTGTAAGTCGGGTGATCTCTGAATTGGTTTTCATCGGTGATTAATCTGATTGCTGGTTCGTAACCAGGTTCAGGTTGGGATGAGACATAGCCAATCGGTTTGTTTAACATAATAGTTATTAGGTTTTTCTGCTTAGCCATGGCTTCTGCAGAGAGCGTAATTTTTACGTCAGGTAAAACTTTACTTCCAAGCTCGCTGACGACTTGTCCATTAACAGAAACATAGCCCTTAGCAATATATTCATCAGCTTCTCTGCGTGAGCAGATTCCACGTTCTGACATTAATTTAGAAAGTCTTATTGGATCAGCCATTATTTAATATTTATCCCACCGTCGATATTATGAACAGCACCCGTTGTCCAAGTTGATTGTTCTGAACCAAAAAAGAAAATACTTTCAGCGACGTATTCAGGTCGACCGATTTTTTTCAATAATTGCATATCAGTAATGCCCGCGTGAATTTTATCTTTTGCTGATGCTGGAGCGTTGTAGAAATCGTGAATTGGAGTTTCGACGATTCCTGGGCAAATAGCGTTAGCGCGAATATTAAACTCTCCGCCTTCTTGAGCTAAAGCGGTTGTCCAGTTTACCATGGCAGCCTTAGACGCAGAGTACGCTGATGTATTGGGGGCTGGTTTAATACCTAAAGTAGAGGCTACATTTACGATTGAACCACGTTTGTTCGCTTTAAATACCGGCCATAAGCTTTGTGTAATTTTAACTGAACCAAAAAGATTTACTTCAAACATGTCTTTCCAGACATCTAATGAAGTATCGTCAGGTTTGTTTTGGGTATAAATGCCGGCGTTATTAACTAAAATCGTTGGCTTAGAAAGATTTGAAAGCTTGGCGTGAAGTTTAGTCGCATCAAAATCTTTTAAATCCATCGAAAGTGTTTCGATTTTGATATTAATATTTCTAGCCTGGGCTTGGATTTTAACTTTCTCTAATTTTTCAGAAGATCTGCCGATTAAAAGTAAATCAAAACCTTCGCTGGCAAATTTGTAAGCTGCAGCTTCGCCGATTCCGCTACTCGCGCCAGTGATAACTACAGCTTCTTGCATTAGGCTTTATCCATTTCAATTTTTGCAATTGTTTGTAATTGCATGTTTGAAGTGCCTTCATAGATTTGGCCGATTTTAGCATCGCGCCAGAATTTTTCTACAGGATATTCTTTAGTGAATCCGTTACCGCCGAATAAATCGATCGCCATTGAAGTTACTTTTTCTGCAACTTTTGAAGAATAATATTTTGCCATTGCTGCAGATTCGATAAAATCTTGGCCAGCATCTTTTAAGCGAGCGGCGTTGTAAACCATCAAGCGTGAGGCTTCTAATTCAATGCGCATTTGTGCTAATTGAAATTGAACACCTTGAAATTGGCCAATGGCTTTGCCGAATTGTTCGCGACCTTTGATGTAATTTAACGTTGCGTCATAGGCGCCTTGAGCGATACCCACCATTTGTGCGCCGATACCGATACGGCCTTCGTTTAAAGTTTCGATTGCAATTTTATAACCTTTGCCAACTTCGCCTAAAACGTTTTCTTCAGGCACTTCACAGTTTTCAAAAACTAATTCGCAAGTAGAGCTTGCGCGAATTCCAAGTTTGTCTTCTTTTTTACCAACGGTGAAACCTTTGAAACCTTTTTCAACGATGAATGCGGTAATACCTTTGTAACCTTTTGCTGGGTCCATATTCGCAAACACGATGAAAAACGAAGCTTCTTTACCATTTGTGATCCAAAGTTTGTGGCCATTCAGAATCCATTTGCCATCTTTTTTCTCAGCACGGCATTTTAAAGCGAATGCATCTGAACCAGATGATGATTCAGATAAGCAATAAGCGCCAACCCATTCACGAGCTAACTTTGGTAAATATTTTTCTTTTAATCCAGCAGTTCCGTAACGAATAACCGCGTTAGTTACTAATGTGTTTTGTACATCACATAACACAGAAACAGAGCCATCGATGCGGCCTAATTCTTCGATCGCGATGCAAGCCATAGTGATTGATGAACCTGCGCCGCCGTATTGTTCAGGAGATTCAATGCCCATTAAGCCCATTTCAAAAAGTTTTGAAACGATTTCTGGTTTCATTTGAGCTTGTTCATCCATGTGAGTCACATGAGGTTTAATTTCTGTTTCGGCAAAAGATCTTACTGCTTCACGGAAAGCCACTTCATCTTCAGACCACATAGTTAGAGCTGGGCGTGCATTTTCAATCATTGATGTCTCCTTACGATTAACTTTTGTTTTTCGCTCACTAAATTAATGTCTATGTGGCAGAGATGCAAGTAACACTTTGTGTCAGATGGTGTTTTTTAATCGGGTACAGCAGACGATAGATTTATGGATTCCAACCTTGTTCAAAAACTAGTTATTTTTTTTGGCCCTTTATTATTTGCTCTTTGTTTTCATGAATACGCGCATGGCCTTGTGGCCAAGTGGCGCGGAGACAACACAGCTGAGCGCATGGGGCGTTTAACCCTAAACCCATTGGCTCATGCCGATATGATGGGAACTGTTATTTTTCCGATCATGTCGATTGTTTTGGGAAGTCCGTTTATTTTTGGCTGGGCAAAGCCAGTTCCTGTCGAAGCAAGAAATCTAAAAAATGTTCGTACAGATATGTTCTGGATCGCCCTTGCAGGGCCACTTTCAAATATTTTGCTTGCTTTAGTGACCACTATTCTTTGGGCATTATTTGTGAAGTTTCAGTTTTTAGCGGCATACTCTGAAGGCATTAATACCTTTGCGCAAACTTTCATCGGCATTAATATTTTGTTAGCTGTATTTAATATGGTTCCGCTTCATCCGCTTGATGGCGGTAAGGTTTTAGCTCGTTTTTTACCAGCTTCTATCAATTACAAATTAGAACAGCATGAACAAATTTCTGGAATCGTTCTTATGGCATTGTTGTTTTTAGGATTTCTTATGCCGATACTGGTTATTCCAATGCAATTCATCTATCGCCTGATGGTTTCTTCTATTATGGGGCTTTTATAAGCATCGGTAAAAGACACTATTCTTTCAGCAAACCTTAAGAAAGTTGTTGAATAACCCAAAAACGCTTGCTTCAATTATCAGTGCTGGATGCGTAAGTAGTTCGTAGGATGCGAGCGACAAGGTTTTAAAACTTAATATAAGGTTATAAACAGCATGAGTATACGCGTTCAGCTTCAACAGTTTGAAGGACCATTAGATTTATTATTATATCTTATTCGTAAAGACGAAATGGATATTTTTAATATCAACGTCACTGAAATCACTAAACAATATTTAGAATTCATCAAAATGATGAAAGAATTTGATATCGAAGTTGCCGGCGATTTTATTGCAATGGCTTCAACGTTAATTCAAATTAAATCGCGTATGTTGTTACCTCAGTACGATGAAAATGGCGAAATCGTTGAAACTGAAGACCCGCGTAAAGAATTAGTTCAAAAATTATTAGAGTACGAAAAATTCAAAGAAGCAGCTAAAGCTCTTTATGAGCGTCCGTTATTAAATCGCGATCAGTGGGCGCGTGGCCTTCGTGAAAAAATGGATGTCGCTGATGATGAAATCGAGTTAGAAGATAACGCATTATTTTCTTTAATCGGCTCTTACCGCAAAATGATCAAGGCTTCATTAAAGCGTATTCATAAAGTGACAGTTAAGCTTCAATCAATCGGTCACCGCATTTTAGAAATGAAAGACTTATTGGTGGTTGGCAAACAAATCACCATGCAAGAACTTTACAATCATTCAATTACCGAAGTAAAAGAACGTTCACGTAATGTGTTAATCACGTTCTTGTCTTTGTTAGAGCTTGGTAAAATGGGTTACGTTTCTTTATATCAAACTGAAAATTACGGTGATGTTTACGTTAATCCAAATAAGCCAGTTGAGGGCGACGTCTTATCCAGAGTTGAAGAGTACGGTAATATCAACGCTGATCAAGTGGCTGAAAACCTATTTCATAAATCAAATATATTAACTGAAGAAGAAATCGAAAATATCGACGCAGAGCCAGTTAATTTTGAACTTCAAGATGGCGGCGTTAACGCACAAACTGAACAATTATCTTTTGAGCAAACTTTTGCGGCAAATTTAATTGATGGCGACAATCTTTCATTATCAGAAGACATTGCATCTGATGATGAGATTTTAGCTGCTGAAATGGAAATCGATTCAGAAGACATTAAGTTAGACCTAAATGTGATCAAAGATTTCAATGAAGACATCACTGAAGCTCCGGAAACCGTTGAAACAGTTCTAGAGCCAACAACACCTGACTTAGAAGCTAAAGAAGAATTAACTCCTGAAGAGTCTGTCGCGGCAGTTGAAGAAATTATTGAAGTTCAAGAAGTAGTTCCACAAGAACTTACTCTTGAAGAATATCCAATTCATCATGTAGTTGATAAATCAGTAGAAGATGCAATCGAAGCCGCAGTTAAAGCTGCTAATGCATTTAACGACGGCGCAAGTAATGCTGAACCAGAGGGGCAAGTTTAAATATGGCTAAAAAATCAAAAAAATCTACAAAGGCTAAAGAAGTACAATCAGAAGAGTTATTAATCTCTGAAGATTTAGCAGCTGAAATTGATGCTGAACTTGGCGGGGATCTTGAGGTTTCTGCTGAGTTATTTCAATCTGAAGAAGCTGAAAGTATCGGTTTTTTACCAGATGTTTCTGACGATGACGAAGTTGAAGAATTATTAGCTGCAAATGCCGATGTTGATCTTGAAGGTTCTGAGCTTGATGGTTTTGAATCTGCTCAAATTGACGAAGTTGAGTTCGTTGAAGACGAACATGCTGAAAGTATCGTTGAAAGTATTTTATTTGCTTCAGACCGTCCAGTAAGTCTTGCTTCAATCAAAGAAGTTTTTAAGGGCACTAACGTGCGCAAAGATAAAATCAAACGCATCTTAGACAATTTAGCTGTTGAATACGCAAGTGGTCGCCGTGGTGTAACTTTAGAAGAAATAACTGGTGGCTACCAATTACGTACTAAAATTGATAATATGAACTTTATTAAACGCACAGTTAAAACACGTGCGTTTAAATTATCTGGTCCGGCTTTAGAGACATTATCAATCGTAGCTTACAAGCAACCTGTTGTTAAAAATGAGATCGATCAAATCCGTGGCGTCGAATCAGGTCACTTATTACGCGCTTTAATGGAAAAAGGTTTATGTAATTTCGAAGGAAAAGCAGAAAACCTACCAGGCCGCCCTATGCAGTACGGAACAACTCGTCGTTTCTTAGAAATCTTCGGTCTTCGTAACTTAAAAGAATTACCGACCTTATCGCAAATCGATGAATTATTGCCTGAAGGCATCGGCGATGAAGAAGAGCAAAAGCCAACTCTTTCTAGCGTAACAGATGCTATGTCTGCTGAAGTTAAAGAAGTCAGCTATTCGCAAGGTGAAGAAGAATTAGGTGCTATTGAAGATGAACTTCAAACGATCACAACATCTTCAGATTTCTTCGAGCAAGAAAAAGTTCGCCAAAAACAAAAACGCGATGCTGAAAAAGCTCAGGATATCCGTGATGCCATGACGATGGGTGAAAATGTTCCTCGTCGTGATCAAAATTGGTTAAAAAAATACGACGAAAGTTTAGCTATGGCAGAAGCTGGCGTAGCCGTGCCTGTGAACTTCGTTGAAGATGCGCAAGGCTCTGACGACTTGCAGGCTTCTGAGAATAAAATCACGCAAATCGAAGCTGGTGATGAAGCCGACGAAGATTCTGACGAATTACATTTCTTTGAAGATGCTGAAGGTAATAAAAACCATGAAAATGGTAGCGAAATTTACGCTGACGAAGATGATGAATCTCCAGTAGATGGAGAACTTTCATAAGTCGTATAATCCTGACTTCGATTTTTGTTTATTTTGTTTCCATGATGATTGTCATGGGTAACGGGTCATCATTTCTGGGGCGTTATTTAGGTCAGTATTATTTTGCGGTGGCAAATACAGTGGGTGTAAATACGACTTGGAATTTCTTCAGTCCAGATCCAGCTCATATTATGTATATTCATTACATCATTCATTTTGAAGATGAATATGGCAACCCTACACAGGAATCTAAAGAGTATTTTTATCCTGAGCAAAAAGATGGTTCAGACTTTTCAATTAATGTGCGCCGACACAATTATATGATGCGCTTTGTGGCCATCGATCCAAGTCGGGTGGCACAGTTTTTTATTCCTTGGGTGTGTAAGCAAAATCCAGGGTCTACTAAGGTTCAGTTTGGCCTTATTTTAAATCGCATTCCCAGTCTTGATAAAGTTATTACTTTAAAAGAAACGCCTTATAATGAATTATTAGTCACCGAAGAGTTGAATCAAAATGTTTTTAATTGCCAAAAATAAAACTAAAAAATTAAGAACAGTGGTTGCTGATTTTTTATTTGGCGAAGGCCATTTTGAACGCCTTGGTGTTTTTCGATTTTTACTTTGTGCAGTGATGTTTTACATCGCCTGCTCTCGCCAGTTTAATGTGGATCAGTACGGTCCAGATTCGTTAATTCCTGGTGCACAAGCGCTTGATGTGTTCAGTGATTTTTATAAGCCCTATATTAAATTCTTTTTCTGGCCAGATGAGTTCGCTTGGGCCATGCATTTGGTTTATATCGTGCTATTGGCGCTTTCGACACTAGGTTTGTCGAATCGGCCGTTGATGATTTTAACCTGGGTGATCGCTCAAGGTTTTATTCAAAGAAACTTTTCAGTTCTTTTTGGCGCTGATGTGATTGCTACATTATTTTTGTTTTATTTATCTTTTACCCGCTGTAACGAATATTTTTCGCTGCGCCGATTTTTCTCGTCTAAAAAAGTCATTTTCAATCCGAACTCTTGGGGTGACCAGTTAAGCACGATGTTCTTTAGATTATTACAATTACAGCTTTTTACGATTTACGCCTATACAGGCTTTGAAAAGTTAAAGGGGAGCACTTGGTGGGATGGAACCGCACTTTGGACAGTGTTGGTAAATCCGCAATTTACTTCATTTGATTTATTATTTTTAAAAGATTTTCCAATCTTTTTTGCGGTTGGAACTTTCGTGACTATTATTTTCGAAGTTTATTTTTGGGTCATGGTTTCAATTAAAACCACACGTCCATTGTGGCTATGGCTTGGCGTGCTTTTTCACTTGATGATTGGCGTGCTTTTAGGACTTATGTCGTTCTCGCTGGTCATGGTCTCGACCTATATCTTATTCGCTTATCGTTCCAATCTGAGACACTGGCTTGAAAAAGCTATTCCAAAGAAGTTAGAAAAGCTTATAAGCCTTTAGAACCTTTAAGAAATCAGTAAAAAATGCCGATAAATTAAGTGATGTTATTACGTCTATCATTGCTATTATTGATGTTTGTTTTTCACGGCTGCACCGGTGCTGTGAATAATTCTACTCTTCTTTCTCAGTTCAAACCATGTGTTGATACTGAAAACTGCACGACAAACACACCAGGCGTTATCGCAGGAGAATTAAGAATTTTACCTGATGACGGTGAAATTCATTCTTCGCCAGAGGGCTCAGATTTAGTCGAAATCACAGGCAGTTGTGAAGATTTAGGTCGAAAATCAAATCGTATCTTGGTTCAAGTTTATGAAGGTGAAGATGATTCAATAAGTCCAATCATTGATAATTCAATAGGAATAATGTGTCAGGATAATATTTCAACCTCGTCGCTAGCTTCAAATGGCGGGGCACCGAAAACCTGTATGCTAATTTCTCAAGGCATCGGCTTAGCTGATTCAGGCCAATCAACATCTCAGTTTCCGCAATGTTTCAATGGTCGTTTTAGTTTTCAGCTGCGCATGGGCCGCATTATTCGTAACGATACAACGGTAAATGATAAAACTGATGCGACTAATCCGCGTACGCGTTATCTAGTAAAATTAAAATTACGTACAACTGAAGGAATTACTGCTGATTCTGGCGCAAGCACGATGTTTGTGAATCGCGCACTTCAAACACCTTCTTTTTCGGTCACAAAAAATAAAGAAAACGATCGTTGTGAAATTAATTTTAACCCATCAAAATTTCGCGATTCAAGATATACGCTTTATTCAACATGGACTGGCCCAAGCTACGCAGCTTCAGGCAGCTTAACGAATGCGATCTCGGGAACAGTTTATGTGGATACATCGCCGACATTTCCGGGGCTTGGCAACGGGACTACTATTGAAAAGTTTTATCACTTTGGTGAACCTTTAGATTCATCAATCGGTTTAATGCCTGGGGTAAACTACACTTACCGCATGGAAACCGCAGACTATTCATTCAGAAATGTGACAACACCTGCATTAACAGATTACGAAGTTCAGTTCGGCGGCGTCGCAGGAGCTGTTGAACGCAGTGCTATTTCTGGAAACGTAAGCTGTAATATGGACCCAGCTTACGTACGTGACCGTACCGAACAAAACCAGGGGGCTGGAACTCCGAATTCATGTTTGTTGTCATTGGCCGGTTATAATACGCGTGGGTACAATATTGAATGGCGCGTATCTGATACATCGCCGACCTGGATGACAACAAATCCAAACTCAGGATTTCTGATCTCTACAGGTGGAGATTCAAACTGTAGATCGCTTCCAACATGTTTTGTTCATGGTGATCGTGGTATTTCGTCGGCAACAACTTTTATTAATGCCGTCGGCGTTGCAACACCGTTTCAAGCAAATGTTCCGTATTACTTTGCAGCCCGCCATTACAGAGACACAAACGGCAATAGTCAGTTTGATGCAGGCACAGATCAGATTGTAGGGGATTGGTCGCCGGCGACAACGACGACGACAAATTCTTCTGACTACAATCACCGCTGCACTTTTAATACATTTCCAGTGCAGTAGTTTTAAAATCTAAGTTACACAAACTAAAAAGGCTTACTGTTTAAAGTAAGCCTTTTTAGTTTCTTTCGAATTAATTCTAATTAAAAACTAGAAGGTCTCGTCAAACGCTACTTGTCCAGTCACGCCATGCTGGTAAGCAGATACACGACGTTCAAAGAAGTTCGCAAGCTCTTGCATGTCTTGTAATTCCATGAAAGAGAACGGATTTTTAGTGTTGTAACGTTTAGGAATACTTAACATCTCTAAACGTTGATCTGCGATGTATTCTAAGTACTGGCGCATATCAGTTACAGAAAGACCTGCAATGCCGTGAGTTAAAAGATCTTCAGCAAAAGTCATTTCGCAATCAATTGCATCTTCTAACATCTGAACAACCATCTCTTGCATTTGTTCATTGAATAAAGCCGGCTCTTCTTTTCTAACTGTATTGATGACTTCCATCGCAAAAGCCATATGCATGCTTTCGTCACGGAAAACCCAGTTAGTTCCAGAAGCTAAACCTGCTAATAAGCCTTTAGAGCGCAAGAAATAAACGTAAGCAAACGCTGCAAAGAAGAATAAACCTTCGATGCAAGTTGCAAAACAGATTAAGTTCATTACAAATTTTCTGCGATCTTCAATTGTTTCTAATTTTTCTAAATCATTGATTGAATCAATCCATTTGTAAGCAAATTCAGCTTTCTTTTTGATCGAAGGAATGTTTTCAACTGCAGAAAATGCTTTAGCGCGTTCATCCGGATGTGGAATGTAATTATCTAAAAGTGTTAGATAAAACTGAACGTGCAAAGCTTCTTCATAAAGCTGGCGAGATAAATATAAACGCGCTTCAGGCGAGTTAATATGTTTGTAAAGGTTTAACACTAAGTTGTTACCAACGATAGAATCACCTGTTGCAAAGAAAGCGACTAATCTGTGGATTAAATGCTTTTCTGAAACTGTCATTTTCGAGTGTAAATCAACTAAGTCAGTTGAAAAATCGACTTCTTCAACTGTCCATGTGTTTTTAATACCGTTTTTATACATTTCGTAAAAAAGCGGGTATTTCATCGGGCGTAATGTTAAATCAAATCCTGGATTTAAAATCATAAAATAGTCCTTCTTATTGGCAAGCTTCGCAAGCTTCAGGGTTTTCGATACTGCAAGCAATCACTTCTGAATCTGAGTACTCTTTTTTAGGAGCGGCAACAGCTGCTGCATCCATCGCTGGAATGTCAGTTTTTACAGAATTGTTACCAGACGACTTAGTTGTTGTCGTTTTTGCGATTGAAGTCGCTGGACGAGAACGTAAGTAATAAGTTGTTTTGATTCCGCGTTTCCATGCGTACATGTACATTGAAGATAATTTACCGATCGTTGGCGATTCAGAGAATAAGTTCAATGATTGTGATTGATCGATAAACGCGCCACGATCAGCACCCATATCAATTAATGCTTTCATCGGAACTTCCCAAACAGTGCGGTAAAGTTCTTGAACGTCAGCAGGAATCGTCGTTAAGCCCTGGATAGAACCTTCGCTTAATTTGATTTCATTGCGTAAATCTTCATTCCAAAGACCGCGTTCTTTTAAGTCTTGCACTAAGTATTTGTTTACTTGCATGAATTCACCAGAAAGTGTTTCACGTTTAAATAAATTAGATACTTGAGGCTCAGTCGCTTCGTAACAACCAACGATTGAAGCGATCGTTGCTGTTGGGGCAATCGCGATCATTAATGAATTGCGAAGACCCGTTTTTTTAATCTTAGCTTTGAGAGCGTTCCAACGAGTTTCGTCAGTTGGTTTAACATTCCAAAGATCAAATTGTAAAATGCCTTGAGCGGCTTTTGTATCAGCAAACGCACCATGAGGTCCGTGGGCTTCAGATAATTCAGCACTTGATGTTAAAGCGTTGAAATAAATTTCTTCTTGAATGCGTGCAGATAGCTTCATTGCTTCAGCAGAATCGAAAGGTAATTTTAACTGAAAGAAAGCATCTTGAAGACCCATGATACCAAGACCAACCGGGCGCCATTTATGATTTGAATCTTTTGCTGTATCGATCGGGTAGAAGTTAATATCAACTACGCGGTCTAAGTACTTAACAGCTGCACGCACAGTTTTAGCTAATTTATCGAAATCAAATTGGCCATTAACAATGTGACGACCTAAATTCACAGAACCTAAGTTACAAACTGCAGTTTCTTTTGCTGAAGTTACTTCTAAAATCTCTGTGCAAAGATTTGATAAGTGAATCACGTTTTCGGGTTTACCAGTTTGATTCGCTTTCATGTTAGAAGCATCTTTGAATGTCATCCAACCATTACCAGTTTGCGCTAAAGTCTTCATCATACGGGCGTATAAATCGCGCGCTTTAAGTTGTTTAACGTATTGTTTTTTCTCTTCGGCAGCAATGTAGGCTGTTTCGAATTCTGGACCATAAATATCTACGAAGTGCGGAACAACACGTGGGTCAAATAAAGACCACATGCCATCAGCTTCTACGCGTTTCATGAATAAATCTGGAACCCAGTTAGCCATGTTTAAGTTGTGAGTACGTTTTTGGTCGTCCCCTGTGTTGTCACGTAACTCAAGAAATTCTTCAACGTCAGCATGCCATGTTTCTAAGTAAACACATGCAGCGCCTTTACGTTTTCCGCCTTGGTTAACTGCAGCTACAGAAGAATCCATAGTTTTTAACCATGGAATAATACCATTAGAGTGGCCGTTAGTTCCTTTAATTAAAGATCCGCGTGAACGTACGCGAGAGTACGCAACACCGATGCCGCCAGCAAATTTAGATAATAAAGCGATATCACGGTATTTATCGTAAATAGCGTTAAGATCATCTGCCGGAGAATCTAATAAATAACAAGAGCTCATCTGAGGGCGAAGAGTTCCAGAGTTAAATAAAGTCGGCGTCGAAGGCATGTAATCATGCGAAGAAATCAATTTATAGAATTCAATCGCTTCAACTGGGTTCGTTGAAAGACCGCAAGCCACACGCATAAAGAAATACTGAGGAGTTTCTAAAACTTGGCGTGAAGTCGGGTTTTTTAATAAATAACGATCATATACAGTACGTAATCCGAAATATTCAAAACGATCTGTTTTGTAGTGTTCGATCGCAGCACAAAGTTCTGTTTTGTGAGCCATTACGAATTTGTGAGTCGTTTCTGATAAAAGACCGTTTGTGAAACCAAATTGCACAGAATCAGCGAAAGAGCCGATTTTTTGCGATTTAACTTCTTCATCAATATATGTAGATAATAAACGGGCTGCTAGGCGAGAGTACTCAGGATCTTCACCGATAAGCAAAGAAGCTGTTTGAATACATAAGTTGTCTAGTTCTTTAGTTGTAGCGCCGTCATATAGACCGCTAATAGCTTTTGTAGCCACACGTAATGGATCGATTTGCTGTAAGCCTTGAGCGTTACGGCTAACGCGCTCAACGATCTTAGTAACGTCAACCGGCTCTAATGTGCCGTCACGTTTTTTAACTCTCATCATATGAGAGCCAGTGTTTGCACTGTGGTTAGTATTCATTCCTGCGTTCATCGTATTATTTGTCGTCATGACAATTCCCCTCGTTTGTCTTTTAGATCCCCATCCAAAAGACAGTAAACAGCACCCTTTGTTTTTCCCCCTCGGAAAAACAACGATTAGATAAGTCTAGTTATAATGTTTCAAGAAAATTTTAGTTGACCGTCCTAGCCAACTTCGCGAACCCCTTCAAGTATAGCTTCGACATACTGTCGAATCACTACATCTAGTGGTGCAATTCCCAGCCCCATCCTATGGGCCGTGTTTGTTCTTAAAATAAGGTTGATTGAAATTAATCAAACAATCAAACATTTTTCTTTCTTTTTTTAATTTATTTTTAAAGGTCCTGCTGGAAATCTAGGCATGCGCAATGCGAAAAGTGAATAAAAACAAAACTTAAGTCGAGGAGTTTTCTCTCTCGAGAAATGGTGTCAATCGCAAAATTTAGGGTTTTTTTAGGGGTCTGTGTAACGATAAAATTTCAGATTCTTACATGATCTAAAATTTAGCTATATGCGCTCAACTCTTAAACGCATTTCTTCAAATAAAATGTTGTCATTTTCGTTCTGATTATTCAAATGGCAACCTTGATAGATTTTTGACTCGCGAAAGCGGTCAATAATGTACTGATGTGTTCCCATTTTGTCCGATGTCCACTTAGGCGCGATCAATTCATCCCAACGAGACGCAAACGCCGCTAATCGATGAACCGCGATGCGTGGGTGAAGGTAAGACATAAATAATTTTACGCGCTCAGTGTATTGTTCGCGTTCGATCGGCGTAAAACGCCCTTCAGCATGCCACTTAGCAAGCTCGGTGTTTGTTAAAACATGTAGATTATGAAGTTTTACGTTTGTGATCGGCAGATCATTGCAGATTAAAGCCTGCTGTTTGATTTCTTCTTCAGTCTCATTCGGTGAACCAATAATTAAATGGATTCCTAAATCAACGGCAGTCGTATTTGCGATTTTATCAATAGCTTTTAATGAATCGGCTGCCGTATGGCCACGTTGCATGAACTCTAAATGATGATCATAAAAGCTCTGCACGCCTAGTTCTACAGCCACAAATGATTTTTGATAGTACTCTTGCCATAGGTTTAACACCGCTGGAGATAAGCAATCCGGACGGGTGCCTACGACAAAGCCTTTAACAAAAGGGTAGGATAAGGCGGTATCAAAATTTTCACGTAAAGCTGAAACTTTTGTGAAGGTATTTGTGTAAGCCTGGAAATAAACTAAGAATTTTTTAGAATTATACTCTTCGCCGATTTGAACCTGGTATTTTTCGATTTGTTCGCGCAAACCCATGGTAAAAGATTCTTCGCGCGCCGCTGATCCCCAGACATCGCAAAAGCTGCAGGTTTTCATGCCTTTTAAACCCATGCGATTAGGGCAGTCATCAACAACCGTCACAGGTATTTTGTAAACCTTCTCTCCGAAGATTCTTTTGTAGTGCTCAGCAATACTGTGATAGGGTAATCCCCGCCAGCCTTTTTCCATAGGGGATTTATAGTGGATCTAAAATCTTTTGTCATTGAATTAACAGGTGATGGAAGTCCTACATTGCGACTTAAAAAATCCTCGTCTGAAAAACAGGCTGAATCCATGCATCACTCAGGCGGAGCTGCTGCTGAAACGCTTTATATCTATACAGAGCCATTTAGAAAGACATTGTCTGTCTTTAAACATGAAAATCTATCTATTGGTGTTGTTGGCCTTGGTTTGGGCTATATCGAGCTTTCGATGGTGCCATCGCTAACAACAGCAAAGCTGGTTAGTTTTGAAAAAGAGCAAGAACTCGTAGAAAGCTTCAAAACCTGGGTGCATGGTCAGAAAAATAAGACTTACGATTTAATTTGTGAAAAACTTAAGGTTGATAAATCATCTGTGTTGAAAAAGTTAAATTCATTAGACTGGGTCTGCGAAGGTGAATTAACGGCTGAAACTAAAATAAACAATCCTTTTAATTTTATCGCTTACGATGCTTTTAGCCAGTTTACCGATGGTCCATTGTGGACCGATGCTTTTTTAGATTTTTTTCTTACAAATTTGTGCGCAAAAGACTGTGTGTTTGCAACTTATGCCTGTACAGGTTTATTAAAACGGGCGCTGCTTAGAAATAATTTTGTCTTTATCAAGCGCCCTGGGTTTACCGGAAAACGCGATGCTACCTTAGCACTTCGCGGAGAATTTATTTCTCATCAACATCTTTTCCAAAACGCTTAATGTAGTCCATAACAAGCGCTTGCATTTCATCATTCAAATTAACGAACTTTAATCCCACGTAGCCGTCAAGGCCTGCATAGGTTACTTCGGCAGTTAATGTTAGCGGAGAATAAAAATGCGGGCTTGTTAATTGACCGTGAATGGTTTCGCCTAACTTTAATTCAAAATTATCAGTAATTCCCATGCCATTATGGCTGATCGTGATTACACGAGCATTAATTTTGTTTCCAGATCCGACAAGTGATCCGCTAAATTGCGCAAGGATTGGAACGCGTTGATTTTCTCTGCGCGTAAGACCTAAGCGTTGCACGATATCCGGCATTGAGTAGATTTCTTTCCATTCTTTTTCTTTTTTATCGAAAATTGAAATTTTAGAGACGTCTTCTTGTTTTGCTGTAAAAGTCGTTAACTCTTCTTTAGTCATTTCACCTTTGTCGACAAAGTCATACTGTACGCGAAATTTTTCAACGGTGTGTGCTTTGATATCTTCAATCACATCAGCCTTTGAAACGCGTGCGGGTTTATCGAAAATACTTTTCGGCGGCGGTGTGTAGGTGGCCTCAGCTGACCGTGCTTCTGTTGAAGAAACCATTTGGGCTTGGTTTTGCGCGGGCGTGGGAGCATTTGCTTCCGGGTTCCATTTATCGGCACGGATCCATTCCGAATAACCACGTGACCATAAAAATGTCGTTTGCATCTGATCGTTAAGACTATGCATTTGATCTTTAATTTCTTCAGTCGAAAAAGGGCCTTTAATAAAGTTATTAGCGTTAATAAACCATTTATTCATGAACTTCCTCGTTTAAAAATTTTAAAATCTCATTTTTTTGATTTAAACAATCACTGTGCCCCATTGAAATCAAATTGTTGCAGAAGTCACTGTCAAATAAAAGATAACTTAAAAGTTCACTCGCTTCATCTAGATTACCAAAAGCATTTATCGTCATGCGCAAAATACGAGGAATGTGATGAGCTTTAGTGCGCGCCAGTTCGCCAATATCCTGGCTTGGCGAAATGCAAATTGCCGGAATTTTTTTAAGGGTGTTGGCTTTAAAATGTGTGTTGCTTGCGGTGGCTTCGTCGTAAAGATCATTTAATCTTTGAATGCGATGAACATCTTGTTCAACTGAATCAAGCATCACAGCATTCAATAACGTATTCAGGATTCGCACCATTGAGGCTTCGTGTATTTCTTTTGAATTTTCTTTGAGCGGAGCGCCGCCGCTGCTGTTCGCAGATCTAACGCCGATCACCAAAAGTTTGTTCGCCCCCATGCGAATTGAAGGGCTGCAGGGTGTGCTATTGCGAACACAGCCATCGCCGTAAGGCTCGCCATTGATTTGAATCGGCGGAAACAGCATCGGAATCGCTGAACTGGCTAAGATGTGTTCTGATGTTAATTGTGAGTGAACAGCTTTTCTGCGGATTTCTTTCCACTTGAGCATCGATTCGTTTACGCGTGAAGCGGTTTGAACAAAGCTTACAGCGCTATTTCTAGAATAGTTGTTCGCCGTAATGATTACGCTATCAAATAACCCTTTTTCTAGATTTGGTTGCACATTTGAAAAATCGCAATTTTTATCAATCAGATTTTTAAGTGGTGAAGTGTCTAATAAGGAATTAAACGTCTTTTTCTTTCCTAATAAGGCACCTAGCCCGAGCGTGTTTAAAGACATAATATCGGCTTTAAATACCTGATCAGTTTTAATCTTTGCCCAGAGTTGTACTAATTCAACAACGGCTGAGTGAAAATCCTTGGTCGTCGATGCAAGTTTAGCCGTGTTAATTGCGCCGGCACTGGTGCCGGATAAAATGCGAAAGGGTGGCTCGATTTTTTCTTTTTTTAAAATTTCAGATATTCCCTGAAGGACTCCGACTTGATAGGCTCCGCGGGCACCACCGCCAGATAAAACTAAGGCTGTATTGTTACTCATAGTCATAGTCTTCACTAGAGATTGGCCATTTGTCAGTAGTCACAAATCAGTGACTAGACTTCAGACCCGTTAAGCAAGAGATGTCACTGTCTCAGGGTGATCCGATAAATTGTGTGAATTTGCATCAGCTTGAGACATTTTCTGTCTCGTTTTAAGAGTAGAGTTGGCACCTTTGTTGTATCTCTAAGAAATATAGGTCTTAACGAAAAAGCGAGGTTTTTATGAAAAACTTAAACTTAAACAAAACGATTCTCTTATTGTTACTAGCAACATTTGCTTTTTCGGGTTTATCTTGCGCAAAAAAAGAATCAAAAATTCGCGGCGCCAAAACAAGTCAACAAGTGATGAATCCCCAAGTTACAAACCAATCAATCACTGTCGCAGAAACACAAGATATCAGTTATATGTTAAATTCAGTTTCTGTTCCTGAAGCAAACCAAGATGGATCAAACACAGTAACTTCTGAAATCGTGAGTCGCGCTTCTAACTTTATTCCTATATATACAACCCACACTGAAAACCAAGATTCTTATGGCATTCATGACGATGCTTCTCAGGGCACTAAACTAGATATCCGTGCTCGTTGTATCGGCGCTGCCTGCGAAAAATACGTGCTTTTAGTGACAGTAGTTAAAAATGGGTATGCTTATCATCAGATGGCAGCAATTTCGTTTAAGGATGATAACTTTTTCTATGTCGAACAAAGAAATTACCGTGTTGCTCAAATGTATAAAAACGTGGATGAAGTGCTAGCACAAAACGCAAATCTACAAGCCGGAAACTAATTGTTCTTCTTAAAATAAATCTATAAGCTGATGGAATGTCTGAATTAATACATTCCATTTTGAATCTTGATCAAACTCTAAATCTTTGGCTTCAGCTTTACGGATCAGGTGTATATCTGGTTTTGTTTTTAATTATCTTTGCTGAAACAGGTCTGGTCATTATGCCATTCTTGCCAGGTGATTCTTTGCTATTTGCAGCCGGTGCGCTGTGTGCGATTAATCCCGTTGATTTAAAAATTGAGTTTTTAATCCCTTTGTTGATCTGTGCATCTTTGATAGGTGATAGTTTAAACTATTATGTGGGTCTTAAATATGGTCGAAGACTCTTTGAATCTAAACACTCGCTAAGTTTTCTATTTTCACCAAAGTATCTTCAGGCTACAGAAGAGTTCTATATAAAGAAGGGCTTATGGGCGGTTTCTCTTGCGCGTTTTTTCCCCATCATTAGAACTTTTGCTCCGTTTGTAGCAGGTCTTACAAAGATGCCTTATAAGGTTTTTGTTAAAATGTCGATTTTAGGATCTATTGCCTGGGTGAGCATTTTTGCTACCGCTGGGTATCTATTTGGCCAAATTCCCTTCGTCCAAAACAACTTCACAGTCCTCGTCATGGGCGTGGTTGGGTTGTCATTGACACCATTTTTAGTAGGTATAATTAAGCGAACATTCGTGAAAAGTTTATAAACTAAGCACAATTTATGTTTTTTTCACTAAATTAGAGTTGAATTGACCCCAAATAATGGCACTATCTTTGCGATCAACCTATCTAAAAGGCTAGGTCCTAATTTTTGGATAATAAACAATACTTAAGGGGGAATTAAGTGAAACTAAATCTAATCGCGGCATTATTATTATGCGCATCGGTAGCAACAGCTGCCTCAGAAACAACAACTACAACGACAACAACTACAGCAGCTCCGGCTACTGAAGCTCCTGCAAAAGCTATTAAAAAAGCTAAGAAAAAAGCAGCAGCTAAAAAAGAAGAAAAGAAAGATAGCGCGACAGTAGCTCCAGCTACTACAGCTCCAGCAGCAGTTATCGCTCCAGCAGCGGCAACTTCAACTGCAGCAGCTCCTGCGGTACAAGCTCCAGCTAAAAAATGGGGTGTAACTTTACTTAACGAAATCGATGCTGACTATGCTCAAGGTAAAGATTTATCTAACAAAGGTGTAACTACAATTAACTACGTAGCTGGTTCTTATAAAATCACTGCGACTGAAAAAGTTGGCTTACGTCAATATTACACATACGACTACAATCCTAAATCTGAAGAAGATTTCAAATCTTCAGACATCAAACAATCATTCACAGTAGCGACTATCGGTACTAAAATGAAAGGTATCTTAGGTTCTGATGATATCGCTCCAATGTTCTGGTACTACATGCCAGGTCACACAGCTGAAGTAAATAACTTCGGTAAAGACATGGATAATTTCGCAGGTATCTTACGTATGGATGCTGAGTTGAATTACACATTAAATCCTAAATGGTCTGCTTCTTACTACTTAAATCCACGTCAAACTTTAGGTGCGACTGATACAGAAGCTAACTTTGAAGCGACTTCTCGTTTAATTCACTACGCTAACTTATACTACAATGTATCTGATGCGACTCAAATCTATGCTAACGCTGGTTTTGACCACAAAATGGCTACGGCTAACTTAACTTCAACTTCTGATTACTACTTATCAGCAGTTGGTTTTTCTACTTCTTTCTTTGGTGGTAAATTAACTTTAAATCCAGAAGTTAACGTTACAACAGCTTTAAAAACTAAAGGTGCTGCTACTAAATCTCAAGAATTATACAAAAAAGAAAATATCGCTTACGCATTCGTAACTGTTATTGCTCTTTAATTTTAACTTAAGTGTTAGAATAAATAAAAAGCCGGTTGAAAAACCGGCTTTTTGCGTTTTAGATATGTTATGCGCATACGACAAATGGGATTCTCGTCAAAGCTTAAAGCCCATAAGCATCTACTGACTCTTGAAACTTTAAAATTTATCTCTGAATTTATGGAAGACGGTAATGCCCGTGGCGCAGCCCTTCGAATTGGCATTCCAGAAACTTATGCTGGTCGCTATGGTCAATGGCTTAAGAAACATAGCTTTGTTAAGCAAGCTATGGAGTCAGAACTAGACGACCGCGAACTCTTAAAACTTCGTAAAGCTTTAAGTGAAATCGATCGTCAGATGCAAGTCTGTAAGGATATTTTAAATCTTGAAGAAATCGAGTAAGGGCTAAGAGTAGGTTTAGTACTCTTCAGCGCCGTCATCAACTTCGTTAGTTAACGCTTCACCAGCTGGTAAATAGGGTAGGGGATCAATGGGTCCGTCAGCTTTTCTAATTTCAAAATGCAAATGCGGTCCAGAAGATCTACCGGTATTGCCCAAGGCTCCGATCACATCGCCTTGTTTTACGCGCTGGCCCTCGTAGACGACGATCTTATCTAAATGGCCATAAAGCGTAGCCCAGCCATCTTTTTCGACCATAACCATCTTGCCATAACCCTTAAACTCTTTACCTGTGTAGATCACCATGCCGTCGTGCGAAGACATAACGGCCGTTCCACGTTGCGCAGCTAAATCAATGCCTTTGTGTGGGCGTTTACGCTTACGCGTAACCTTAGGCAAGAATCCGCGCGACATACGGGCTTCTTGAACAGGCCAGTCAAAGAAGGGCTTTTCTTTAAAGCGTTGTGGTTTACTTTTTTTAAATGAATTGGTGTCTTTATCAATTTCAACTTTTACTTCTTCGCCATTTTCGTTTTTTACGGGCGCACTTGTGCAGCCTGATTCAGTAAGTAGAGCTAAAGCAGTGATTGATAAAACTAATAAATTGGAAAACTTTTGCATAGTTCTTTCACTTGGTTGTGTATTCTTTGATGTAACTCTGTGTTTTCTGGAGATTTTAAAACTTGAGAAATCCATCCTGCGATGGTTTTCATTTCGGCTTCTTTCATTCCGCGCGTTGTTAAAGCCGGTGACCCGATACGGATACCACTGGTTACAAACGGAGAACGAGTTTCATTAGGCACTGTGTTTTTATTTACCGTAATGCCGGCTAAATCTAAAATACCTTCAGCCACTTTACCAGTTACGGTGTCTGCCACTTTAGATTGTTTTAAATCGACTAAAATTAAATGATTATCTGTGCCGCCGGTTACGATATTAAAGCCTTCTGCTTTTAATTCTTCAGCTAAGACTCTGGCATTTTTAATAACATGATCAATATAGGTTTTAAATTCTGGCTGAAGGGCTTCGCCAAAAGCGACCGCTTTACCTGCGATCACATGCTCTAAGGGTCCGCCTTGAATTCCTGGAAATATTTTTGAATTGATCGCTTTAGCTTTTTCTTCTGAGTTAGTTAGAATTAAGCCACCACGAGGCCCGCGTAATGTTTTGTGCGTCGTTGATGTTGTGTAGTCAGCGAATTCAACAGGTGATTGGTGATGACCGCTGGCAACTAGGCCTGCGAAGTGAGCCATATCAACTAATAATTCTGCGCCAACTTCATTGGCGATTTCGCGAAATTTTGCAAAATCTAAATGACGTGAATACGCAGAATAGCCTGCGATAATTAATTTAGGTTTTACCTCGCGAGCTGTTGTGTGGATGGTGTCGTAATTAATTAATCCTGTCGTTGGATCTAATTTATAACTGGCCGCTTTGAAAAGCAGTCCAGAAAAATTAACAGGCGAGCCGTGAGTTAGGTGCCCACCGTGAGATAAATCCATTCCTAAAATGGTGTCGCCGGCCTTAACAGCCGCTAAGTACACCGCCATATTGGCTTGCGATCCAGCATGCGGCTGTACGTTTGCAAATTTAGAATTGAAAAGTTTTTTTGCGCGTTCGATAGCAATTGATTCTACGCCATCAACAAATTGGCATCCGCCGTAGTAGCGTTTTCCCGGATAACCTTCTGCGTATTTATTTGTAAGAATTGATCCTTGGGCTTTCATCACCTGAGGTGATGTGTAATTTTCAGAAGCGATCATTTCTAAACCAAATTTTTGGCGCTCGAACTCTTGATCGATCAGATTAAAAACATCTGTATCATTAAAATTAGGAAAAACATTAGTAGTAGTGGCCATAGATACCTCGCTGTATTAACAGTATGACGGATTTTCACCAAGCTTTGCAACTCGGTTTGTGTGACGACCTTCACTGAATTTTGCTTCCATAAATAATTTGATCCATTTATTTGCTTGTTCTGTGGTCGTAAAGCGAGAGCCCATGCAAATTACGTTAGCATTGTTGTGTTCTTTAGCAAGTTCTGCGATTTCGTCTGAGTGCAAAAGAGCTGCGCGAATGTGTTTAAATTTATTTGCACGCATCGCCATGCCTTGGCCAGAACCACAAACTAAAATACCGACAGTATCAGCATCATCAGGTTTAATTTTTTCACAAACTTTATTGGCAAAGTCAGGGTAGTCTACTGACTCTGTTGTAAAAGGACCGAAGTCTTCAACAGTATAGCCTTCAGCTTTTAATTGAGTAACAATAGCGGCTTTTAGGTCGATCGCTGCATGATCGCCTGCAATTAAAATTTTTTTCATACTCTAATGGTATGTTATTTTTCGAATTTAGAGAAAACTAAACAGCTGTTTGTCCCACCGAATCCAAAAGAATTATTCATTACATGATTGATTTGACCTTTGCGCGCCGTGTTCGGAACGTAATCAAGGTCACAATCAGGGCTAACATTCTCTAGATTGATCGTTGGAGCTACTGTTTGGCTTACGATAGATTGAATACAAAACGCTGATTCTAAAGCTCCTGCAGCCCCTAATAAGTGGCCAGTCATAGATTTCGTTGAAGAAACCCAAACTTTTTTTGCATGATCTTTTAAAATCGATTTAACGGCGTTTGATTCAATGGGATCACCCATCGGAGTCGAAGTTCCGTGAGCATTAATGTAATTCACTTGCTCAGGCTTAATACCAGCATCAGTTAATGCATTGTTCATCGCTAAGATAAATCCTGCACCATTTGGTTCTGGAGAAGTGATATGGTACGCATCTGACGAGGCACCATAGCCTGTAATTTCACATAAGATATTGGCATTACGCTTAAGAGCCGACTCTAACGATTCAATCACAAAAATCGCACAACCTTCACCAAGAACAAAACCATCACGGTCTTTATCCCAAGGACGACTGGCTTTTGTTGGATCATCATTACGAGTTGATAGCGCACGCATATTGCTAAAACCTGCAATCGCTAAAGGGCAGATTGTAGATTCTGTACCACCAGCAACCATAGCATCAGCAAGACCAAAACGAATGTAATTATAAGCTTCACCGATTGAATGCACACCTGAAGCACAAGCTGAAGCTATGCTGTAACTTGGACCTTTAAGGTTGTGATTCATCGAGATCCAGCCTGCAGCTAAATTTGTAATTGCAGCCGGAATAAAAAACGGAGACACGCGCGAAGGGCCGCGTTCCATCACTTTAGTATGTTGTTCTTCGATAATTGGAAGACCGCCCATACCAGATCCGATAATAGCGCCAACTCGTGGAGCCATGTCATCAGACACTGTTAATCCTGATTGAGTAAATGCCATTTTCGCACAAGCAATCGCGTAATGAATAAAAGTATCCATTTTCTTTTGCTCTTTTTTCTCAATGTAAGTGTCGGGATTAAAATTTTTAACTTCACCGCCAAAGCGAACATCAAACTTACTAGTATCAAATTTAGTGATATTAGCGATACCTGAAACGCCGTTAATGGCATTGTTCCAAGTGTCTTCAAGTGAATTGCCAAGCGGGGAGATGACTCCCATGCCTGTGATTACAACTCTTTGCTGTCCGCCTTTGCGAGTGAAAGAAATAGACATAAAATTATGACTACGCTTTACCTTTAGAAACTAGGTAGCTTTGTACATCATTAACTGTTTTTAATTTTTCAGCGTCTTCATCTGGAATTTCGATATCGAATTCTTCTTCCATCGCCATAACTAATTCAACGATATCTAAGCTGTCAGCGCCTAAGTCTTCAATGAATTTAGACTCTAATTTTACTTTTTCAGGGTCTACGCCTAATTGATCAACGATGATATCTTTTACTTTTGCAGCTACTGCCATGTGGTTCTCCTTGTAGTTCTTTTTACCTTTTAAATTTAATTGAATTTAATTTAAAAATTATTATCCAAATTTATGTTCTAGTTTAAATAAAGTCCACCATTTACATGTAACGTCTGGCCAGTGATATATGATGAGGCATCACTTAATAAAAACGCTACGGTTTGTGCAACTTCGCTTGGTTCGCCAGCTCTTCCCAAAGGAATTTTCTCAGAGAAAAACTTAAGCTGATCTTCGCCCAAAGCATCTGTCATATCACTTTTGATATACCCAGGAGCAACGGCGTTGATACGAATATTTCTTGAAGCTAATTCAAGCGCTAATGAGCGTGTAAAGCCCTCAAGGCCTGCTTTTGAGGCTGCATAGTTAGATTGACCAGCGTTGCCACTTGATCCAATCACTGAAGAGATATTAACAACTGATGCATTTCTGGTTTTTAACAAATTCTTTGCAAAAGCTTTGCTGACATAAAATGTTCCGTAAAGGTTTGCTTTTAATACAGCATCAAAGTCTTCATCTTTCATGCGTAGCAACAATTGATCTTTAGTAATACCGGCATTGTTCACAACACCATGAATATCGCCAAAAGCTTCAATCACTTTTGCTGAAGTGGCATCGACTTCTTCTTTAACAGTTACATTCATTTTAAAAGTCAGGTGACCTTCACCGGGCAATGAGCTTAGAACGGCCTGTGCTTGTGCCTCGGCGCTTGAATAAGTAAAGGCAACACGAGCGCCTTGTTCAGCACATTGCTTAACAATCGCTGCTCCGATACCACGGCTTCCGCCAGTGATAAAAATGTTTTTACCTTTTAAGTTCACATAAACTCCTGAATCTATAACCTGAACGAACTAGAGCTATTGCTCAAGGTTTTTTTCTGTTTACTTTTGCGCTGCTTCAATAAGCTTTAAATCGTCTAAATTTTGTGTAGAAAACACTTCGAACTCAGCATCAATTTTCTTTAAAAGGCCTTTTAAAACGCTGCCATGTCCACACTCAACAAATCGTTTATGACCTGCTTGTTTCATAGCCAACATGCTCTGAGTCCATTTAACTGATCCAGAAACTTGTTTGATTAGATTTTCTTTTAAAATTAAAGCCTCAGTTTCAGCTTTTGCATGAAAATTTTGAAAGATCGGAAGCGTAGAGTTTTGAAAATTTACGCCATTTAAAAATGCGCGCATTTTTTCTTCTGCTGGCTTCATTAAATCACAGTGAAACGGGGCAGATACTTGGAGTGGAATTAACTTAGCACGACGTGGTTCTGGTAATCCGTTGGCCGCAAAAATTTCTGATTTAAAATTATCTTTTAGCCAATTTAAGGCTTTTAAACTTCCGCTGATAACGATCTGGCCGTCACAGTTAAAGTTAGCCGCGTTCACAGGTTTAAAACCTGAGTTTTTTTCTGTCCATTGACATAAAAACATAACCTGAGCTTCATCTAACCCTAATGTCGCCGTCATTCCACCTTCACCAACAGGCACAGCTGATTGCATATATTGACCGCGGCTACGTACAGCGCGAACTGCATCTGGAAAACTAAATACTGAGCCTTCAACAAATGACGAGTATTCGCCGATTGAGTGCCCCGCCGTTGCAGAAGGCTTAAGGCCAAAAGTCGTTTTTAAAACACGGGCAGTGGCCACGGATGTCGTCAAAAGGGCTGGCTGAGTATTTTCTGTTAAAGCTAGGTCTTGCTCAGAACCTTCAAAGCATAATTTTTTTAAATCAATTGATAGGGCGTCACTGGCTTCTTCGTACGTGTTACGCGCGATCGCGAATTCATCGAATAAGAATTTTCCCATTCCTGGGGCTTGGCTTCCTTGTCCTGGAAAAATAAAAGAAAATGACATAACAAACTCCCTTGTTATTAAATTTCAAAATTTAAATGTAAATTTAGAAACGAAGTAATACTGATCCTGAAGTTAAACCAGAACCGAACGCTGTGAGTAGTATTAACTGTCCGCGTTTAAGACGACCATCGCGGTAAGCCATATCAAAGGCAATCGGAACAGACGCTGCAGATGTGTTTCCAGTTTCGTGAACTGAAGAAACGATTTTATCCATTGAAAAATCAAATTGATTAGCAACAGCTTCAGTAATGCGAAGATTGGCCTGATGTGGAACAATCCAATCAAGATCTGCCGGAGTTTTTCCAGCTGCATCTAAAGCTTCGTGGCAGGCTGTAGCCATTGTGCGAACTGCATGTTTAAAGATTTCTTTACCCTTCATTTTCATGAAGTGTGCGCCTGAATCTAAAACTTCTTGAGAGAATGGCGTTTTTGTTCCGCCGGCTTCAAACCATAAAAGTTCAGCGTGCGAACCTTCGGCGTGACAATGACTTGTGATAATTGTGTTTTCATCTGTTGCACTTGCGCGTGATACGACCATTGCGCCAGCGCCATCGCCAAATAAAATACAAGTTTCGCGGTCTTTATAATTCACTAGGCGAGATAAAGTCTCGGCACCAGCGATTAAGATATTTTTATAAGTTCCATTTTTGATAAATTGATCAGCGATATGCATCGCGTACACAAAGCCTGTGCAAGCCGCGCTAATATCAAAAGCCATAACGTTCTTAGCGCCTAGCTTGGTTTGTACGATACAAGCTGTGCCCGGCATACGGTAGTCGCCAGAGATAGTAGCTACAATAATTAAATCAATATCTTGAGCGGTAAGATTAGCGTCTTTAAGGGCGTTTTGTGCAGCCTTAACGACTAGATCCGATGTAGCTTCAGTTGGTGCAGCTACATGGCGATGTACAATACCTGTACGTTGAACAACCCAGTCGTGAGAAGTTTCGACCAATTTTTCAAGGTCGTAATTCGTTAAAACTTTTTCGGGTAGGTATGATCCTACCCCGCTGATTCTGGTTTTAAACTGACTGGTGATAGACATAGTGGATTAAGTACTACTTTTTAGCTTTAGCGGCGCTGATTTGTTTACCTTTATAGTAAAGAGCTCCGTCAGCAGCTTTAAAAGCGCGGTGAGGACGTACTAATTCTCCAGATTTTTTATCAATTGCCATCGCTGGTAATGCTAATCCATCGTGCGATCTTCTCATGTCACGAACTGATTTCGACGTTTTCTTCTTCGGTGTAGGCATTTCAAACTCCTAATAAATCATTAATTTTGCTGCAAGCAAATTCACTTATATATAAATGAAGGTTCTAATTTATGTATGATAGCGCCCCAAAAGGCAATACTAATTTAATTTAAGCCCTTTGAGTACATTAAAGGCATTGTTCTTTTTCTCGTGTTCAATGGTATTGTCCATTTTTTCATCATAGATAAAGGTATCTGAATCAGCACTTTTGATGGCCGCTTTACAGGCTGGATCACCTTTGTCATGACGAGGATTAAATGGGATCGAGAACGCTAAAGCTTCGTGCAAGAACTCGCCAATATCAAACTGCTCACCGAAATACTCAGAAACACTGGGGCCGTCTTGATTAAGTTCAGAAACATGGTTTGATTTAGAGAATTGGCTATTTTTAATCTCTTCAGCGCCTGGAATCAAAATTTCATGCACCGAGGCTTGCGCTTTAAAGTTAAAATTTTCACCGCACGTAGAGCACAATTCTTCAGTTTCGCTCTTAATCGAGCCCTTTAGATCGTAATTCTTAGTGTTTAACGGACGGATGAACACTTGCGCCGTGTATTCAGCCTTACCAATCAGGTCTTCTAAAACTGCGTTTAATTCGCCGGTTTTACGGTTAAATACATAGTCGCGGCCATCTTCTGGAATTTCGTTTAATTTAATTTTCATAATGTACGATCCTTATACCTAATTTTTAATTTCTTTTCCAGCCATAATTAAAGCTCACACTAATTCGTGGCTCGGCTGTTGTGTTTAATGGAACTTCATGTCGTAACCAGCTCTCAAACATCACCACATCACCTTCATCAGGTTTAAGCGTAATAAAGCGCTGATTGATTAGTTTGGCTTTCAACTTTGGCATGGGTGCGTTCATAAAAAAACCTAAGCGTGGGTCTTCAAATTTAATAGGGCTTGAGCCTTTTGGCAGTTGTAAATACACCGTACCACTTATAACAGATAGTGGGTGGATATGAGCTGTATGCTGTGCCCCTTCGGGCATTACATTCACCCAGCATTGGCTAAGATATAGATCTTTGGCGCTGATTTCGAACTCTAAGGCGTTTAGGTAGTTTTTAAGATGGATTTCAAGGGTTTGCTCTAATTTTTTAAAGCTAGGCATAACCATATGCAACTTATCAACCGAGCCATAGCTGGTGTACCCTGAAACATAATTTTTCTCTGACCAGTTATGGCCAGCTTCGTCCGACGCCAACAGATTTTCGACGTCTTCCAAGAGCTGGTTACCTAAAGAGCGAAGAATCTTGGGGTTAGCTAAGGGCTTATTGTAAATTTGTGTCACGAAGGCTTGTATCATAAGGGCTCATATTTACGGTATAACCCCTTAATATGTTAGCCCTTTTTCGCCTATGTAAAATTATTTTACACCTCATAAGAATTCCTAATTGGTTTTAACCGATCTGAGACCTTACTTTGTCTTAAGTTGAGATTCAGAAATGGGTCTGACGGTTGCAAGTACATAAGAGTAAGAAACAAGGAGTTTATATGAAAACATTAAAATCTTTAGCTTTAATCTCAATGATGGTTTTAGGATCTCAAGCTTATGCCATTGAAACAGTAGATTTTCGTGACATCATTAAAGAGAACTCTCAAGCGCAAACTGACTTACATAAACAAATCAAAGAAACAGTAGATTCTAGCCGTATCGCCGCTCAAACGTCTGATACAGGGTCTCAAGTTATCGCTGACAACGCTCAAACAGTTCATGTTAGAACTAAAAAAGATATGTTAACTTTTGCCAAAGAAAAAAAGCACAGCGCAGCTTCGCAAAAACAAAATGATAAAAGACTTGCGCAAGAGTTCCAAGATTTAGAATAATAAGTGGGTGCAAACCCTTAAATTATTCACCCTTATTTTTTTCATTTCAATCTCTGGCCTAGCAGCTGGTAAAAATAAAAAGCAAATGCAAGTGCAGCCAGTTATTCTGGCTGTTTCTTTTGAAGCCTTTGATAAAAACAAACAACTCTTAAATACCTTTTCATTTGATGGCGAACAGAAAACTGTTATTGCCGCCGACGTTAAAAATACCGGAAATTTCAAATGTGAGAGTTCTGGGCAATTTGAAGTCGTACCTTTAAATGGTCAGAAATACATCGCTGCGTTTTTTAATTTCGAATGCGGCGAAAACGATCAAAAAACCAAATCAAAAATCGGCCGCCTATTAATTTCTGTTAACGATTATAAAAGCTTTTCTAAGACCATTTTTCTTCACAAAAACCAGCCAGAAGTTGTGCTTAAAATTAAAGAACTTACCCTTTAATTGGCGCTAAGCGGTAAGCAAAGAGCGATTATCGGTTGTCATTTCAATCAAATATGACAAAACTATCCCACATTATTATAGAGCTAAAATACTACTAACTAGGAGATTCGCTTGGGTACTTTTGAAATGATCGCAAAGCACGGAGAACACGAAGAGATTTTATTTTGCCACGATAAAGATGTTGGTCTTAAAGCCATCATTGCTATTCATAATACGGCGTTAGGCCCGGCTCTTGGTGGAACGCGCATGTGGAACTACAAAACTGAAGACGAAGCCTTAACTGACGTATTAAGACTTTCTAAAGGTATGACTTACAAAGCTTCTGCAGCTGGCCTTAACTTAGGTGGCGGTAAAGCGGTTATCATCGGCGATCCTAAAACACAAAAAACTGAAGGTTTATTTCGCGCTTTCGGACATTTCGTAAATTCTTTAAACGGCAAATATATCACAGCTGAAGATGTTGGTACTGCTGAAAAAGACATGGAATACATCTACATGGAAACTCCGTGGGTTACTGGTATTCCTAAAGATTTCGGTGGTTCAGGCGATCCGTCTCCATACACTGCCCACGGTGTGTTAATGGGTATCAAAGCTGCGGCTCACGAAAAATTCGGCACCGATGCTTTAAAAGGAATGCGCATTGCGGTTCAGGGCCTTGGTAATGTTGGTTCTAATTTAGTTAAGTACTTAACTGAAGAAGGTGCACAAATTATCGTTTCTGATATCGATCAAGCTCGTGTAACTAAAATCGTAAATACTTTTGGCGTTAAAGCTGTAAGTACTGAAGAAATTTTAGGTGTTGATTGTGATATTCAAGCCCCATGTGCAATGGGTGCGATCGTTAATGATCAAACAATTGGTAAATTTAAATGTAAAGTTATTGCTGGTGGAGCAAACAATCAATTAGCTGAACCTCGTCACGGCGATCATTTACGTGAATTAGGTATTTTATATGCTCCGGATTACGTTGTTAATGCTGGTGGCCTTATGAACGTATTCGTCGAACTAGAAGGTTATTCTCCAGACCGTGCGTTTGAGAAAACTCGCAAAGTTTATGATAACGTTAAAAGAGTATTTGAAATCGCTAAGCGCGATAATATCGGCACTCACACGGCGGCTGATCGTATGGCTGAAGAGCGTATCCAAACAATTGGTAACCTTAAAAAACGTCACCCGGGTAAATCAGACCGCGCGTTCTCGACTTTAAAAGAAATTAAAAACAGATAATTTTTACGACATAAGAAAAGAGATATAAAAATGGAATTTTTAGAAAAAAATGTAAAAGGAATTTTAGGCATTGCTGGTCTGGTTATCGTTGCTGGCCTAGTTGCTACTTTAGTAAATGCAAACTCAATTAAAAAAGAAAAACAAACACAAGAAAAGTTTTTCGCAATTGATGCTAAAGTTAAAAAGTATAAAGAAGAAAAATTCAAAGCTACTGATAAAACAGCTGAGAAAAAAGAAGAAGTGGCTTCGGTTCCTGTTGATGTAAATCAATTAAAAACAGAACTTGATGCTTTTGTTTCTGAAAACACTGGCTCAGTTGCCGCTCAAATTGCTGGTCTTGAATTAGCAAATCTTTTGTCTGATGAAAACAAATCAGCTGAGGCTTTAGCTTTACTGCAAAAAGTAGAGACTAAGACTGATCTATTATCGAATGTTTTAGTTCGCATGAAAATCGCACAAAGCTTAGCTGATCAAGATAAATGCTCAGAAGCTTTAGTTATCTGGGGTAAAGTTTTATCTTCAAAAGCTACATCGTATCTACATGCAGAAGCAAAAATCAATCAGGCTTTATGTTATAAAAAAATGAATGATCTAGCTAAAGCTGAAGAGATTTTAAACCAAGTTAAAAACGATAAAACGGATGAAACAGGCCAATCAAATCGTGAAGCTGATAGAATCTTAAGACTAATTCAATTTAACAAATCTTTTGGAACATAATATTTTTATGTCTAAATATGCGCTTATCTTTTTGGCTTTCGGTTTTATCGGGTGCCAACATATCGAAAAAAACAACGGTGAAAAAAAAGATCTAAAGGTAAGTGCCTTCTGGGTTCAAGATACTTTAAAAGAACCTAATGTTGGATATCGTAAGATTAATCGGTTTGCGCCGATTCTTTATAAAGACCTGATTGTTGTAGCTAACGGTCTAGAAGGACTCGTTGCCTACGATATCTTAGATAAAACTAAAAAATGGTCTATTGCGATCGATAAAGGCATTGAATCAGCAGGAACCGTGATTAATTCACGCCTTTTTGTTGGTGGTTTAAACGGAATTTTTTATTCTATCGATTTAGATACCGCTAAAATCGTCTGGGAGTTTGATACAAGATCTGAAGTTGTTGCCGAACCCCTAATTAATGATGGATTTGTGTATTTTTTAAGTGGATCAAACATTTTATACTGCTTAGATGCTACAAATGGCCGTCAAATCTGGGTGTATAACCGCCAAGATACAGCAACTCAAATGACTGTACGTGGTGGCGCAAAGCCAGCCATTTCGAGTGGGCAGATTTATCAGGGTTTCAGCGATGGATCATTAGTCTCATTAAACGCAAAAACCGGAACTCCGAATTGGGAAGTTTTATTAAATCGTAATACTAAATTTAAAGATATCGATGCCAGCGCCGTGATTGAAGGCGATACGATTTATATCAACAGTTATGATGATAAATTGTACGCGGTTTCAAAATCATCTGGAACTATTTTATGGAAGTCTGAATTCGGCGGAGCAACGCCTCCGATCGTTTTTTCTGATCGTTTAGTTTACTCGTCGTCTAAAGGCCATTTAATGGTTGTAACTAAAAAGTCGGGTGAACTGATTTGGAAAGTTTCAAACTTAAAAGGCATTGCCACTGAACCTGTTTCACACAAAGGTTTAATTGCGATTGGCGAATCACAAGGCGCTGTTTTATTTTACGACCTTATCAACGGGCAGCTTAAAGGTAGCTTTGATCCAGGGCGTGGGGTTTTAGGGCGCTTAACAACAGATAAAAATAAACGTGTTTATTTTATGTCAGGTGAAGCTAATGTTTATGGTGTTTTAGTTGAGTACACGAATAAAAACTCGAACTTTTCATTTTTAGAATAGGAAATATATGAAGTTTGTTTTAGCTCTATTAATCATTGGATCTTTATTTTCATGTTCGACTAGAACATGTAAACCCAATGAAAATCTTGAACAAACTCAAGATGCAGCTGCTCAAAAAAATCTACCTATCGCGGGCGAGACGAAAATTTCACCAACAACGAATATGACAAATCAAAATAAAAAACTAAAAGTTTATAAGCCAGATGGCTCTGTTCAATGTGAACCAGGCACCGGAACTTCTGCTGCTGAAATGGCAAAACAGCTTGGTGATATCAAAGTTTATTCTTCTGAAAACAAACATGATGGTTTAATCCGTATTCAAGTCTGCGGACAGCCAACAGGTAACTGTAACGTCTTTGAAATTAACGAAGCTGATTTTGCCAAAGCTTCAATCCTTGGTTTTAAAAAGTGGAAAAGTAACTAAATCCATCGCCGTTCGCCCAATAGCGTATCATTGTAAAACACTTAGACAGATAAGCCTTACCAGCTCAAATAGGACGGGTATAGGGCTTGGCCCTGGTCTCGCTATTACTCCAATTGGAATTAAAACCCAATTTAGGAGCTATTATGAAGTCTTCACGTTTATTAAAGGCATTTACCCTAGGTTTTGCTTTAACTATTTCTTCTAATGCATTTGCGGCCTCTGCGCAGCAGTTATTATCTGAAGACTTACAAGCAGGGATTAAATCTCTTCCGCGTGAAACACGTCTTTATCATTATTTCGGAATTAATCTTAACGGTAACAAATTAGAAGATACGAATTTAAAAAAAGCTAAAAACCGTTATTCAATGGTTCAAGACCGCGTAAAATACGCAGCTGAGGGTTTTTGGAATTTAAATGACAATACAACCAGACTAGCTAATGCAGGTCTTGGTTTATACTTAGCCATTGATCCATTTGCTTCTTCTCCGGCGGCTGCACCCGATACAGGAGCTAACTTTGGTTCGACAATGGTTGAAGTTACTTTCAATGCCGGAACTAAATATTTAGATTTAATGAAAGACATCCCGCTACGTGAAGAAACTATCCAAGCTATCGTTACTGAAACTGGAATGAGCCAAGCAGATGCTGCTAAACTTTTACTGCCCCGTAATGAAATTAAATCAAACGGGGAAACAGGCGTGGCGCATAAAGGTTTTGCGCGCGATACATTGCAATTTATGGCAGAAAAGCAAAACGCGAACTTTAGAAAATTAGTTTACGCAGTTTACTCACAATCTGGAATTGCTATGACTGAGTACGGCTGGCAAGCAGCTACGACTTCATTTTGTGGATCTACAAATCCGCACCGCTCCGCTTTAGTTTATGTCGGCGGTCCACAAACACAAAATGCAATCAAATCGGTAACAATGATTTACTGGGCTCAACATTCAGCTGAATTAGATGCTCAGGAAGTTGAAGCTTTAGAGCGTAATAAAAAACTTTATAGCGTATTACAGCCATTACGCCCGTTAGAGAAAAGCTATCAGTCAATTGCAGATGATGCTTATAAGGCTAAAAAAGCTGGCGATAAAGCTACGGCAAAACAATTAAGCGCACAATTGCCAGAAATTATTTCGAATATCAATACAACGATCAGCTCAGTTTATTCTGATCAGGCTGAATTATTAGACCTTCGCTCTAAAACTTTTGAGTGCATGAAATAATCTTTTGAAGGATTAATTTATGAAAACACTTTTAGCCACGTTAATTTTATTTTTAGCTGCTACACAGGCTTTTGCCTGTGACGCTTCTATCGAAAAATTCTCGCGCGATTGCGGGCTGCAAGATCGTATGGCTAAAATCCGCACTGATTATGCGGCGATTGGTGTAGATGTTGATGAAATCGGCGAGTACAAAATATTGCGTTTTATTGATCGTGCTTCTTGGGAAAAAGCAAAATTATTAAAAAAAGCACCAAATAACATTTATAATCCAGCTCCCGCTACCTGGCAGGTTTGGGAAAAAGGTATTGATTCATTATTTAAAGGCCAACAGTTAAAACATGTTTTATTTGGCAAAATGAATTTAAATCAAAGTATTTTTTCTCGTATTAATACTGTTTTATTAACTGATGGTGTGACTAGCATTAAAGATAAAAATACCTCACAAAGCAAAAAACCGGGTGAATTTCGTCATAATAGCGATGTTGGCGTTGGCTGGTGTGCAGCCAGTGCGAACGCCAATAACTACCGTTTAAGTATCCGTAAATCTGAAGATTCAATGGAGCGTTTTCAAAAACGCTGGGAGTCTTTAATGGGTGTTCAATTTCGTGATATCGTAAAAAACGAAGATGGATCTAACTGGCGCCGAGCTGATTTGCAATCGGGTATGCATGTTACTGATGGCGCTTGCCGCGGCGGCGACGGTGTTTTTATCGGCTACAGTGATTCTGGCCAAGTTGAAAGACAAATTGATTGGATCCGTATTTTTATTAAATCTAATTTAGAAAGTTATCATCGTGGCGAACCAAAGCTTGCTCCGGTTGAATTAGCTGCCGTTGCGCAGAAATGGTTTGTCAGCGTTCATCCTTTTGCGGATGGTAACGGCCGTACATCACGTGGTGTGCAAGAATTAATTATGGCTAATTTTGGGTTACCATTTGTACCCGGTGGCGATCTTCAAAACGATGCTATGGAAGATGTTGATGTTTATATTGAAAATACCTATAAAAAACTTGATTCAATGTTAACTCAACTTGAAATGTGTGTAAAACAACGCGCTGACTTACAAATTCCAAGAGCTTGCCGCACAATTGATGAACTAAATAATAATAGAATCTCTGATGATGAAGCTGAACAACCAGCGCCGCCGGCGCAAGAAGTTCAACAGATTCAAAACGGCGGCTAATCATATAATCGCCAAAGCCTGGACTGTCGTATTGTGATACATCCCTTGCGCAACATAATATAACTTATCAGAAGTTTATGATGGCCATCAAAAGCTTCGATTTATCACAACTAATGCTGCTAAATTTGCAGAATCCTGGTTAATCTTAATAAAAGCCTAACGTGATATTTTAAATTCATCACGTTATGACTTCTCCAAGACAAAAGTAAGACATCATCAATGGGAGATATTAAATCATGCGCTTAATCTTATCTGTAGCAGCTTTTTTTCTAACAGTTCATGCGAAAGCTCAAACAACATCAGTTTCAGCGCCATTAGCGACCGCTGAATTTACGCCTTCAAATAAATTCTCTGGCGACTTTAGATATCGTCATCAAGATACAAAAGATGCTGCAAAGAAAAATCGCCGTGTTCACAGATTAATGTTGCGTGTTGGCCAAGCATTTCAAATTCAATCTGATCTGAAATTCACATATCGCTTAATGACCGGAGCAAATAATAACAGCGGAAATACAACCATTGCCGATGGCGGGTCAACACAAGGATCACCAAGATATACCATCGGCTTAGATCAGGCTTATCTTACTTATTTGCCAGAGCAAAACTTAAGTCTTTATCTAGGCAAAATGCCACAGTTTTTTTATAGCGCCGGAAAAAACCAGGTTATTCTTGATCGTGATATCACCCCGGAAGGTTTAGGCATTCAATTTAAAGAGTCTTTCTTAGATAAAAAATTAGATTTGAATTTAAATTTGGCTTCGTTGTGGGTGCGTGAAAAATATAATTCAACTGCCGGCGAAGATGTATCAGATTCATTTTTAAATGTTGCTCAGGCTACTTTGAATTATAAAATTAATTCTGACTACTCTACCCACCTTGGGCTTGGTACTTATACTTTTACAGATGTTAAAGGATCAGCTCCTAATGATTTAACCATTCAAACAGCACCTGATTTCAGAGGCAATACTACTGATGGTTCAGGAAAATATCTTAATGAATATGAGATCTTACAGGCAAGCATTGAACTTAAATATGCTAAAGCTTCAAATGAAATTTCTGTGTTTTACGAACAGTTAAAAAATGGCGGAGCTGATTCATTAAACGAAGCTACGATTTTTGGAACTACAATGTCTTATGATAAATTCAGCTTAAGTGTAATGCGCCAAACTATTGAAAGTGATGCTGTATTAGCAATTTATGGCAGCGCAGACACAGCCGGCGGACAAACAAATTCACGTGGTAACGTTTATCTTTTCGGTTATAAATTAAATAAAAATGCTGTGATTAATTATTCGCTATATGATTTCGAAAGAAATGTTGAAACTAGCCCGACTGATTACAAGGTTTCACATATAGATTTAACTGTCGTGTTTTAAAAGTTTACGTGTAGCAATTAGCCCAAGCTCGTGAGATGACTCAGCACTTTTACCGTATTTAGGAAAAATCAGAAGTCCTGGCGCCGGAGATTTAAGTTCTTCGCCGTTAGGGGTGTAGCCTAAGATCTCCCCGTCACTCACCGGCTGAAGATTTACTAGACCCGGAAGCAGCTCAGCACTTTGATTTTGCTTCGTCAGCTGATGGGTAATTTTAAAATACGGGGTTTCAGCACTAGGTTTTGGCAAAATCAAATTCGCAAAGTTCAAATAAAACAGTTTATCGCACATCTCGCGGGCCAAGCTTTGATCAAAACCATTTTGACTGATCTCGATCACTAACGTTGAAATCTTTGCGCTACGGGCGAACTCTGAAAGCGTATGCCCATCACGCGAAAAGCCTTTTGCATCAAAACAAATGATAGGCCAGTCAGTACTTAAGACATGGGCCATTGAAATCATGTATCCATCTTCCGGAGCCACAATAAACGGAGTCAATGTCGGCGCCGAGGTCTGGTGAAGATCAATAATTAGCTTCGGTCGAAGTTTAAATATTGCAGCTTCAATTTGTCGAGCACGACCGTATTCGTAGGTTTTTGTGATTTCAATATTGATTACACCTTTTGGTTTATCTCCGGCATGAAAACTACGGTTTAGATCTCGATCAATAAAACGCTCGTTTTTTTCGTACGCCTTTACGTTGTTTAGCAAGACTGCGAACGTAAATGGGGCGCTGATATTTGATTTAATTACTTTTTCTAGGAATATATTTACGGTTTGCAAGCCTATGACTTCGTTACCGTGTGTAAGTGCTGTGAATAAGATGTCTGGTGTCGGCGATGTGGTAAAACCATGGGTGTCAATTTGGCTGTAGCCCTGCAGTACGCGGAACTGGTTGTGCAGGGTTTGGAATTTGGTTAGTTCGTCGTGATGTGAGGACATGACATAATATTAAGCTGCATTTTGATCTTCGTCATCATTTTCGCAGTCTCTGCATTTAAAAATATAATGGCCTTGCTCATTTGTATCTAAAAACATTACTGCGCTAGGATGTTTAGGACACTTTTGATTATCGCTGCCTGCTAGACCAGAGTCGCTATTATCCCCATCTCTTATTTGAATCTGCGGTGCTGAAATCAATTTAAATATTGAATTTGTATCTTCATCGAAACCTTTTAGATATTTACGACCAACATCTTCTGTCCAAAATCCTGCTTCGTTTACAATTGATGCCACTTTGTGATCAATTAATATTTGATTTGGTTCACCAATCGAGGTCAGACGACTCGCATATGGCAATGGAACTCCAATAGCTGTAAAGGTTTTAAAGTACTTCTGATCACCATAAAAACCTACGTTAGCAAAACCTGTAGAAATACCAACCCGAACTTGCAACTCAGACTTCCAGTGTTTCATATAAAACGATTTATCATCTTGAATAGCCTGGACAGCTTCTAATGCAGCCATACAAGTACGAGATATAAAATCAGTTCGTGCGATTGGCATATTCGAAAAGGCTAGAACTCCGTCGCCATGAAACTTATCGATAGTTAAATCATATTTTAGAAACGTAGTTAGAGTAGTATCTAGAAAGCGTGCTAAAGATAACTGCATATCTTTTTCGTCTAGCTTGGTTACTTTATCTGTAGATTTAACAATATCGATGAAAATTGCGCAAATTTCCGCCCTTTTAACATCTTCATCAATAGAAATCTGACCACCACGAATAGCTTTAATAATTTGAGGCGAAAATTGCGAAGACAATTGATGTAACTTAGTGGCTTCTTCTGTTTTTTTAATGATAACTAATTCACGTGATCTCAATTCATTTTCCAATTCGTTTTTAGCGTGAATCTCACTATTACGAAGCTTTTCATTGAAAAAACGAATAAGGGAACAAATAACAATAGATCCAACAATGAAAAATAAGTTTCCGATAGTATCCATTTTAAGATGGCCTTTAAGTATTTCTACAATAATTAAAGCCAAATAAGGGAAATAAATACCTGCCGCTGTTATAAATAAATATTTGCGGCGAAATGGAATAAAGGACAGACCACCTATTGCTATCAGGTTTAAACCAGCATAATAAGAAGTTGATGTGTCGTTGATTCTGAAAATAAGGTAATTAATCAAACCAGCGATTGATATTGCGTATACAGTTGCAATTGCTTGTGATTTTTCATAGTCATTTGATTTTCTGATTTGTCGATTAATTAGAATACAAATTGGAATAATCAAAAGTCGAACACATAGAAACTCTACAGAACGTTCTGCATAGAGCACTATATCTGCAAACCAAAAAACTAAAAAAAGAGGAACAGCCATCCAATTCGAAATCAGTCGAATAATCGACTGAACTTCGGCATTGTGAACCTGATCTCTCTTTTTGAAGTAATTCGAGCTTGTAGTCATTAATTATTTTTTCGTCATCACTGCAAAAATATTAACTCCAAGAGGCTCTTGCTCAATTACACAAGTTTTACTTTGTGCTGTGAACATATTTTTCAAATCTTCTTTAGAACGATAAATTAAAATCCAATCCAATACATACTCCATAAACGGAACACACGGATTTTCTTTACTAAAATTACCGATAATAACGTGACCATCTGGCTTAATTGCATTTAGCATTTGATTAGCGGTAGCTTGCGCAACTGGTTCTGTGAAGTAATCAAATAGACCTGCTGAATAAATTAAATCATAATCCTTTTCTTCTATACCTTTTCCGATAATATTTCTAATAGCTAAATTTTCATATCTGAATTTGAAACCAGATTGAACTTGTCGATCAATGGTTAACATTTGACGTTGAGCATGTTTTAATGACTCTTCATCTTGGTCAATGCAGTGAAATTCAATATTTAAACCATGAAATTCTGGATTGTTTCTTACAAATAACTGTTGTTCCATCGCTGGACCACTGGCTATTGAAAGAATTTTTATTTTCTTTCCAGAACCCTTAACTTTTACAACTTCTTTAATTTTTTGCTCTAAGTACGCACCACGATTTTTAACTGCATTGCCCGCTGGTTCATCAATAAAATATTTATGCATACATTGATCGAATAATGTCGCCCCAACCATTTCATTGCGGTAAAGATGATTCATCATCTCATAATCACCAGCATATCCTCTTGGCTTATTATAAGCTCTACTTGCGAATGGAGCTCCGTAAACGAACTGTCCAATTTCTTTTCTGATAAAACCAGTGCAGATATCGTTATCTTCTTTACTTAAATTCTTTAAATAAACAGGGATATCTTTGTAAACTGCTGGTAAGAACTTGCCTAAATAATCAGACATCGTATCAGCTATAGTAAGTCGATATTCTTCATTAGCCTTAGCGTCGTCCAGAGGTGCAGATTTTTCCAAATTGTCGATTTGTTGCTTTAAATTCAAAAACCAATTTTTTAGATCGTAAACAGCCATGCGGAATTTTTCTGGAATTTTTAACGAAGTCATCGTTAGAGTTTCTTGATTAGCAATAATCATAGAAGCTTCGTTGATAGCCTGACATCTTTCTACTTTGAATGGCTCACCTAATGTTTCAAGACCCACTTCATAGCGGCCCTCTGCAACTTTGTCGATACGAATCGGCTTCAATGCAACAGTTTGAGTTTCTACATTCTTATAAACTAATTTAAATAAATTGGTTACAGAACTTTCCATATATTTACTAAGGTTTTGCGCAGATGCTTCATCTACTAATACACCACAGCCAAATGAACTTAAATTTGTGACTTCATAAGACTGATTATTGTGAACGATAAAACATTCTTTCGGATCAACAAACCATCTGTCCTGACGGATAATTTTTTTTCTATTGGCGATCTGTTGATCTAGGACTAAAAAGCCCTCTTGTTGTAATTTGACATTTTGACTCATGGTGCCTCCGCAATCTGCTGTTCTTTATCGAAATTTAATCCATCGAATTCAACAGGGCGAAAGTCTAGAGATGTGTAGAGTCCTTAACAAGATTACATTTTGTGTTTCATTTAATTACAGAATGCCAGACATAAAAATAAAAAAGACTCTAACAAGGTTGATTTACGCAGGAGTAAACCGCTCCACGTACTGACATTTCTGACAAAGCTCTTCCAAAAGCTCCCCGCGTTCAAAGCCTGTTTTAATCTTCTGAGCACGTTCTGTCTTCATGATATCTTTCAAAGATGAACCATCGGCCACAGAACCTAGCTTTAACAAAGCCTCTTTATCCAAACAACACGGCACCACGTCGCCATTAGCATGAATAGCTAACTGTTTTCTCATTCCGTAACAAGTACCCTTAGTCGATAGCACTTCACGCTTCAATGTTGGCCATTCGAATTCGGTATCAAAGTGAAGGTATAACTTATCTTTCACTTTTTTAGATTTCTGCACGCGCACATCGACATTTTCGTTTAAGCTCACACCGAAACGTTTCTCGACCAAATCATACACTTGCAGGTTTTGATCTAACTGTGCGTTTACAGAAGCTAAATTCCAAAGACGCAGATTAATATAGAAGGAATTTTTCTTTTCTAAAGACTGTTCGCAAAAATCTAAGATCGGAGTCAAGTACTGCTCTAAAGTCTGGCGCGAAGTGTTTGCAAAATACGAATGCACAGAAAAATTAATTTGCTCTAAATGCTTCCAGTTTAAAATTGTATCGATATGACGTTTGATCAAAGTGCCATTCGTCGTTAAGAAAATTTTTAGTTCTAGTTCGTCACAAACTTTAACAATTTCGGCGAACTGCGCGTGCCCCAATGGTTCACCCATTAAATGCAGGCAAACTTGTTTCGCCAAAGGCTTTGCCTGGATAGCGTAGTTACGAAAGTTCTCGACAGAAATCACTTTCTTTTCGCGCACAACCTCAGGGCAAAAACTGCACTGTAAATTACAAATATTACTGATTTCTATATAGATACGCTCGAACATGAGGCCCAGAAATTAGTCTAAGTTACAGCCCATGATCAATCTATTTATCCGTGACTAACAAATAAACAGAGTCGTTTAAGCCATATCGGATATAGAGTAACTTGGCTATGAAACCTTGGCCCTAAGCCTGCAATTAAATCCGGTAGAGGTAACAAATGCTTAAGCGTATCACAATGAGACAATGCCTTTTAATTTTAGCGATCTTTCTAACTGCTGGCTTAAATGCGTTTGCGGGCGGCCCAGAAGTGCAAATTTCTGAGCAACTTGATATTAATCCAAACGACTATGTTGTTGAAAGCCCGACCGAAGTTAATTCTAAAATCAAAGCTACTGCGCACAAAGATAAAAATAATTATTCTATAAAAATAGATTTACCAAATTCATCTTTTGTTATCGCGCATCCAACAGCAGAACAAATGGAATTTTACCGTGATTTATCTGACGCCGATAAAGTTAAATTTCATGAAAAAAGAATGATCGGGTTAAACACTTTAGCCAAAGCATTAACATCGATTAAAAAAGGCTTAGGTATCGGTTCTTACGTTAAAGACAAGGTGATGTTCTGGAAACACAAACAAGGTCAAGTCAGCATGATTGAACGCGGTGACCATGTTGTTGAAGGCATTCTGCGTTCGTTTGATGCTAAAGCTTGGGAATCAGCACCGATCTTTGCTGACTTAAAAGAAATTGGTTTTACCGGCACTGGTCAAATCGTTGCAGCACTTGGAACTAACAAGCGCATTGATATTCACAAAGAAATCGCCCATAAAAAAATCGATGTGGTTGTCCCAGAAGTTAAATCTGGCGGGGCGATCGGCATCGGATTTACTATCGGGGTCAATTTCGAACAAAGATCAGTTGTATTTCAATTATTCAATGCCAACGAACAACTTAAAGAAGTTTATTTACCGCTATTTTACTTGGCCGGTAATTTAAAAGCCGGAATGTATCTTTCAAGCTCTACGCAAAAACTTTATAGCTCGCAAAAAGGCGAAGGCTTCTACCCGTTTGCAGCCCCGGGTTATTCAGAATCTGCCCCGGGTAAAAAATCATTCGGCGGAACCATGGCTTTCGGCATCCCGACTTCACCGATCGATGCAGGCCTTACTTTTAAAACAAATATGCAGGAACAAAGCTATTTAAGAATTCGCATCTCGCCATTTACTTGGAAGTTTATCGGGGTAAGTGTCAAAAACCCCATGGGAATTATTAAAATCGCCGTTAAAAATATTCCCGCTCTGTTTCTTGAATTTAAAAAGATTTATCAACAGTTCTACTATGCAAGATCATGCAAAGGTTTATATATCTAGCCTTTTGTAAGCGGAAAAAACGAGACCATAAGTTCATACACGTGGTCTTTGTTTTGGCTTTTCTTTTCTAAATCATCAGCAAGTGTGCGGGTAAACTGCGTGATTTTTTTCTTGGCTTCATCCACCAATGCAGAATCAATCGCCACTGTTAAGGTCATATTGGCTCTTTGTGAATTTGGAATATCATGCATGGCTTGCATAGCTTTCGCACCAAACTGAGTAATCGATTGTCTTAAAGCTGTGATATAAGAGGCATGGTCATCAGAAATAATTCTTAATCCCGGGGTTCCATTACCTGATTTTACTAATTGACCACCTTCAGTTTTATTTAAAAAACCAAGAGTTATTAATCGCTCAACAGCTAATTTTGCTTCGTCGACACTGATTCCAAGTTTGGTGCCGATCCATGTAGCCTCTGGCTGAAAATCTGCAAGCAAAGTTAATTCGACGATGGTGATGTTATACCAATTTTGAATTAACTTAAATTCTTCGTGATGAACTTTTACATCCTGCATGCTCTCAAAATGTTTTATGCCATCAGAGCTTTTTACATATTCGCGGTAAGAAATTAATTCAGGCTCAACAAGCCCAACAGAAGGCGCTAAGCGATCTAACATTTTTAAAGTGATCGGAACTTTTTTGCGAAGAATTTTAGACAACAGAGATGGTTCGATATTAAGATCACGGGCAAAAGCCCGTAAAGAGTAACTTGAATTTGTGGATTGTCGTCTTAATAACTCGCTATTCAGAAATGTCGAAAAATTAGCATCATGCATAAAACAACTATATTAAATTAGATTTTATTCAAACAAGCTAATTCTTGTGTCGAAATCAAAAAACACACGCTTTTAAGACCATTTAGTGTTCCAAAATCCTTTTCCCGCTTTTCAGCGTTGGAACATTAACCGCAGTAACCGAAAGCACCTGTTAACCTAAACCTTCTTCAGATAACTCGCATTACTCTTCACTGGTCGTGACTTTAAATACTGCCCAGTAGTCGCCAGCGACGCATGCCCAAGAGTAGTTTGTACGACATGAATATCAGCCCCGTTTTCTAGAGCATGGATTGCCGAAGTATGCCTGAACCAATGGGGTGATGGGGTTTTTCCACCCGGCACCTTGATGCCTCCGAGCAAAGTCGCTTTTTTCACGATTTTAAAGATTGTAATTCGCGACAGCGGAGCCCCTTCATAATTAAAGATGTAAGCATTGGGCTCTAATTGAGCTTTTTTAATGTACTTCTTAATCTCTTTCCATAAGAACGTACCCGTTAAAACTGTGCGTATCTTACTCCCCTTACCAATCACAGTTAGATAAGCACCTTGTGTATTACGCTTTTGCGTTGAAACTGAGAAGTCTTTAACCTTAATCGTCGATAGTTCACTTACACGCAGGCCAGTGAAATACAAAATCTGCAGAATTAGCCGGTCGCGGGGGTTTTGAACTTTCTGAGTCATACGTTTAATCTGCTCGATTGATAGAACTTTATAATGAAAGCTTTCAGTGACTTTTTCTTGTCTGACGACTTTAACTGGACTGCGCGGAATGTATCCGACGTTTTCCAAGTACTGAAATAACGAAGATAAACAATTGCGATGCAAATTACGTGTCGAAGCCGAAACCTTATCTTTCTTGCGTAGATATAACGTCACTAAAGCCGGCGTGATCTGCTTTAAACCTAAATGCCAGTTGAAGGTTAGGAAATCACGAATAATACGAACGTAGGTCTTTTTCGTACGTTCTGAGAAATGACCTTGATTCAACCACGCCCAAATCTGAATTGATTCTTCAGACTGCAGGTAAGTCGACAGCTGTGACTTGTCCGAGAAAAAATTATTATCATTTAAAACGACTAAGCCCTGCTTCATTGAAAATCCATTTCTAACGCTAAAATTTGGTAATTAACTTCGGGTTTAACGCGGTTACGCCCGTCTGATTTGGTCTTCTTCAAGGTAACCAAACCCTTTTGCGCAAGAAAGCCGACCTCTTTTTGGATGTAAGGCTGCGACTTTTTCAGGGTGTTTGCGAGCTCATAAACCGACTCTGGCTTTAAGCTTTTAATTTGCCAAAGTAGCTCTAGGCGCTGCTTTGAAAGCCCTGCGAACAAATCGATGAAATCCTGCATTTTCTTGACCTTAATCAACATTTTTTTCATATACTTAATTTTGTCATATATTACTTAAAAAGCAATAGGTTAACAAAACTAAACTTATGTTAATCTCTAATTTTTTGAATTTGGTTTTTAAGGCTTGATTTTAAAGTGGAAGTTTTGGAAGATTAGACCCATGAGAAATAACATCACTGACTTTACTTATCCGATCATCTTCAAGCACATTCATGGTTTTTTAACGGTTTCAGTTCCAGACTTGGGAATCGATGCCAAGGTTGCTGTTCCGAATGATTTTTTCCAGACGAAAAAACTAGAGGAAAACAAAGAGATTATTTGGCAGATTTTTTCACAAGTTATGAAAGACTCGGTGTCACATCTTGAAACTAAAAAGTGGATACCTAACGCATCGCAAATCAAAACCCAGCTTAAAACCGCAGAAAAAGACTACAGCCTTCCCGAGTTTTGCCGTGCCGTTCAAAAACATATAACAGTCAGCGAAAACACTTTGCGCCGAGAGATCTCAAAAGGAAAGATTATTTGCTATACTACTGAAGGCGGACACAGAAGAATTCCAGAATCAGAACTGCAACGCTATATTAAAAGTTCGCTAAAAACTGTGGGCTCAAATCCCCCGGAACAGGACGGTAACTTATGAAAAATATCCTTATAACATTTTTATCCATTCAATTGATCGGCATGGCAGCTTTGGCAGAAACCGCTTACTTAGGTGGCGGCTGTTTCTGGGGCGTTCAGGATTTACTGCGCAAGCAGCCTGGGGTTACAGCCACAGAAGTTGGCTACATGGGTGGCGAAGAAGCAAAAGCCAACTATGAATTAGTTAAAACCGGAAAAACTGAATTCGCCGAAACGGTGAAGATCGATTTTGATCCGAAGAAAACATCTTATGAAAAGCTACTTTTATATTTCTTTAAGATTCATGATCCGACAACAATGAACCAGCAAGGCAATGATAAAGGCCGCCAATATCGAAGCGTGATTTTCTATACGACCGACAAACAACGAACAACCGCTCAGGATATGATTGCGAAAATTAATAAATCCAAAGCGTGGAAAAAACCGATTGTTACCGAAGTTGTACCAAGCTCGCGCTGGATTAAAGCTGAAGATTATCATCAGGATTATTTAGTGAAAAATCCGGCAGGATATACCTGCCATTTTGAAAGAAAAATTGAGTTTTAAGATTCAAGAAATAAAAAAGCGAGCTTGCGACTCGCTTCGTTTTGTTTTGTTTTTATTATTTAATTAAAAATTAATTTGCATCAGCTCTAGGAAAAAAATCACTCCTGAATGATGAATTCGACATATCATATGTACCGTTTAAAGGTTCATCCATAATCAAATCGTCGATATCTCTAACATTATTACAGTCTTCTCCAGGAATACCAGGACAAAAAGCCGGCGCCGTACGATCCTCATCCGCGCCCATCGTGCCGGAAACTCCTGTTGCCATGTAACTTTGAAGATTTGCTACAGTATTCCACTCTTGAACCATCACTTGTATTCTATAATTTGTCTCAAAAGACTCATCTAGGCACTCAAATGAGTAAAATGGATTAGCTCTTCTAATTTTTGTACCTGAACGATCACTAATTGGAGTAGTAAAATAAGGCTCAGTCGAAGTTGTACCTGATTGTGGTCCGTAGCCTGTATGCGTATGAAGTCCATTTCTGGTAAAATAATTGGCCACAGCTATGTTGTCATGAGCACCAGCAGTAGCTTCAGATGTCGATATCACTTTGTAAATTTTTGTTCTTGGTGTATTCGGCAATACTCTTTCAATTGCCCCAGAAGGTATGCCTCCAGAAATTAAATCCCAACTATGCTTACCAGGACCGCCGGTACAGTTACCTAGGCTACCACCCCAGCTTTTTCCACTCTCATCAGTTGGAACAGTTATACCACTTGAATCTGTTATATTGGTTCGTAAACGATATTTACCCGCACAACAATTTTTTCCACCCTCTTCGTCCGAAGTATCATAATTACATTTAACGGTAACTTCGTCAGACGTGGAAAAAGTTACGTCTGCCCCTGAAGTCGGAGGCGTTGCCGTAGTACAAGTGTATGGCGCACTCCCATCAACTATACATGTAGCAGTAGTAACTACTCCACTGGCATTTTTCGCAGCAGTAATTTGAATATCTTGAGGGCCATAACCTACTTCATGGTTATAGTACCAATAAGGCTCCGTCCTAATATACTTACAAGCATTTGCCGGAACATTAAATTGAAATTTCATTCCTGTATAGAAAAGATCTAGCTCTCCTACTTCAAAATTACACACTAAATCATTCACAACTGAAGCTGAAGTAAAGCTACATTTTGTTGAATATAGTGACTCTAAACTTGTTAAACTTTGAAATGCAATACTATCAGGAATCGTTACAAACAATTGAGAAGCATCATAGCCAGCTGGAATCGTTGCACTTGCTTCTTCTTCTTCCTCTGTAGGCTCTGAAGCTGTTGGTGTTGGTTCAACAGTAGTTGTACCGGAAGTTGTCGTACTAGCTAGCGTACTTTGATTTCCTCCGCAGGAAGTAAAAAATAATCCTGCGAAACTTAATAAGACAATTGCTTGTACAACTTTTAAAGATCCATTCATAGATCCTCCAACCATTTTTTGATTACGGACAAGTTCATGCGGTTTATGCATACCCTATTATCGTAACAATAATGATCAGAGGCGTCCCCTAGACTTGCCTCAATCTAGACATTAGTCTTTCAGAGCCGGAGTGATGTCAAAAGCTTCGTTTTTACCATTACGCAAGACTAAGATCTTGGTCTTCACATCAGGCTTAACCGACTGTAGCGTGTAGACATAATCGTAGATATTTTCGATCTTAGTTTGATCAAAACCAGTGATCACATCACCCGAAACCAGGCCTGCTTTTTCAGCCGGAGAGTTTTTCGCAACGCCGGTGATACGAACGCCCTTAACGCCTTCTTGTGTGTAATCAGGAATTGTTCCTAAGAAAATTCTAAAACTTCGGCCTTCTAATTGTTTGCCAGAATTACTTTCGACTTTTTCGTATTTCAGAATGTCTTTATCAGTCTTTACGATGGCATCACCGAAATACTGAACCACAGTAATTGTATCTTTTAGCCCTGAGTAATTTAGAGTTTCTGGCTTATCAAGTGGTGTATGGTATTCATTATGCGCACCTGTGAAAAATGAAATCGAGGGCACACCGACTAAATAAATCGACATAGAATCTGTTGGTAAATACGGGTCAGAAGTTAAGTTTAAGGCAACGCCCGTTTTAATCGACGAAGCTTCAGCCAGAGCGCGAAAACCTTCAGCCGAGCCAACGCCTTGAATATTTAAATTATCGCGTAAGCGACCAATCATATCCATATTAAGACCTGCAGCAAAAACATCACTCATTTTTTTATACTGCTTCACGAAGTGGTGCGAACCTAGAACGCCGATTTCTTCGCCAGACCAAACCGCGAAATATACCGGACGTTTAAGTTCTTTTTTCTGAGTTGAATAATAATGAGCTAATTCTAAAACACCGGCCACACCTGATGCATTATCATCAGCGCCGTAATGGATTTTGTCTTTGTGTTTACTAGTTGCTAATGAAGAACCCGGAAGACCTAAACCTAAATGATCACCGTGAGCACCCACTAAAATCGCTTTTGTTTTATTAGCTGTCGCAGGCTCAAGACGAGCAACCACGTTGCGGCCAGTTGATTTATTCGTTAATAAATCAATAGTTGCCGAAAAATATTGAGAAGTTAGATTAAAGCCAACAACCGAATCATAGCTATCGTATTTTGTTTTTACTTGATCATAACTAGTTAAGTCTTTGTTATCTGATGTATTTTTTAAAAGTTTTTCGAAAACGGCTGTCGTAATTTTAACAATCGGAAGTTGCGAATCAGATAAGCTTCCGGCAAATTTTAAATCGCTGATCTTATTTTTATCTTTTGTTTCTTCAACTAAAATTACACCAAACGCACCTGCATTTTTGGCCACTGTAATCTTATGTTGCATCCGCGAGAACGATAACAAGTACGTGTGTTTAGAGAATTCTTTTTTAGCAGGCTTTGGCGCTTCATCTAAAATAACAACCCATTTACCTTTAACATCTAAGTCTTTGTAGGAATCAAATCCTGAAAATTCGCTATGCGCCGGGGCTTTAATACCAAACCCTGCAAACACAACCGGGGCCGCATTAAATGCGCCATTTTTAGAATATGAAATTAACTGATAGTCTTCGTTTAATTTTAAACTTTGTTCGAAACGCCCCTTAAATTCGGCTTTATTTTTCTGACCAGCTGTTACTCCAGAAATAAACTCGAAAGTCTGGATAAAGTTTTTGCCATCGGCTGGAACTAATCCCCATGATTTAAATAAATCGGCGATTTTTTGTGTATATACTTTTTCTTCTTCAGATCCAGTAAAACGCCCTTTAAATTCTTCGCTCGCCAAATAAGAAACGATCGCTTTCGTGTCTTGTTCGCGAATTTCAGGCTTAAGATCAGATAACGTATCTACAGGCTTAGGTTTTGCCTCTGGCAGGTCCAATAGCTTTCTAGCCTTAACATCATCCCAATCAGCGATATAGATCTGGCTTTCGCCTTTTTCATTTTTATGTGACCACGTGATCTTTTTAGCATCTGGCGAAAAAGTCGCAAGACCATCAAAACCTTCAGCAAAAGTTACGCGCTTGGGTTCTTTTAAGCCTTCGGCATCGACAATAAATAATTCAAAATTAGAATATCCGCCCACTGTCGTATTAAAAATAATATAATCGCCGCTTGGGTGAAAAAACGGAGCCCAAGACATTGAATTTAGACGTGTAATTTGTTTTTGGTTTTTACCATCAACATCCATGGTGAAAATTTCTGCCGAAGCCCCCGATTCAGAAAACCGGCGCCAAGTGATTTTTTTTCCGTCGGCAGAAAAGAAAGGTCCTCCATCATAACCAGAACTTGTCGTTAAACGTTTCACATCACTGCCATCGGCTTTCATGATGTAGATTTCCATAAAATAAGACGGGTCTTGTTTAAATTTTTTATCTTCTTCTGCAGTTAGTTTGTGATCATAAGCGATACGATTCGACGCAAACGCGATGTACTGACCATCCGGAGAATAAGAACCTTCAGCATCATAACCTAATTCTTTAGTTAAACGCTTAAGGTTTTTACCCTCAAGGTTAGATTCAAAGATATCAAAGTGTTCATCAAAGCTCCATGAATAGCGACCCTTAACAGGGTTTGCACGCAGTGCTAATTCTTCTTTAACTTTTGCAGGAATTTTTTTATCTAGGTGAGTTGATGACCACATCACTTTTTGCATATTCGGATGAACCCAACCACAAGTGGTTTTACCTTGGCCCGGAGAAAGCCTTTGCACACTTCCCGATTCAAGATCCATGATAAACATTTGGTAAAAAGGGTTATTCGGTTCACGCTCTGATTGAAACACCATTTTTTTACCATCAGCGCTAAAGTAGCCCTCGCCAGATTTTGGCCCAACGAAAGTAATCTGTTTGGCGTTTTGAATCAGCTTTGGATCTTCACTCAATGCATCTGCGCCTAAATAAATAACCGCAGCTATTGGTAAAATTGAAATTCTAATTAAACTTTTTAAATTCTTCATATAAACTGTAATCCTTAAGGTATATAAAAACTTAAAAGGAATTTTATGAATTGGGTATTACTTTGTGTCTCTTTATTTGTTTTCAGCTGCCAAAATCAGCCTCTGGCTACCGACAAGAAACCTGCTTCAATTAAAAGCTATGTGTCTTTAGATCTGGAATACCCAGAATATCAACAAACTCTCAATAAGCTTGATGCATTTTTAAGCACTAAGCTTGTTAACCGCGCCGAAGCCCATATTACCGTGATCACGCCCCCTGAATTTACAAAAATAACTGCCAAAACCTCAGCTGAAACCATTCACCAAGAATGGGAGGCCTGGAAAACCAAAACTTTTAAAAAAGTGTGTTTAGGCGAAGGCAGTTTAAAAGAAAAAAACAAAGTCTTAAAAACTTACTACGTGGTTGTTGAAGCCCCTGAGTTATTAGCTTTTCGCGAATATCTAAAAAACAAATACGCGGTCGAAGATTTTAAGGCCAATGTTTTTTACCCACATATTACACTTGGGTTTACCGAAAAAGATATGCACTTTGAACAAGGTGTAATTAAAGACCTGAAATCTTGTCCTAAGAAATTACAGCACCTTTTATAATGAAAGTCTGTGATTTAGCTTCAACATGTCCGGGATGTTCATTATGGCGAGTAGCTTACCATGAACAATTGACGCAAAAAACCAAGCGTCTGCAAGATTTATTTCTTGGACATCTAAACCCACAACAAATCAGAACTCATTCTGCAGGCGAACACTCAATGCGTGAGCGTTTTGATTTTATCATCAAGGATAAAAAAGTTGGGCTTATCGACAAGGATAGAAACTTTATCCCCATTAGCGAATGTTTACAACTTACACCCAAATTACAGCAAGCTTTAGATTTACTATCACAAGCTGACTTTAATATTCGCATCGGCACGATTAGGCTGCGTGCCTCAAGCCGCGGCCAGGTGCAAAAATTCGGACTGTGGCTTGATTTTGCCAACAACGATATTAAAAATCTATTAGTTGAAAAAACTATTTTAAAAAAACTATCTGAAAACTTTTTTATCGAAGTTGGTCAAAAAAAGAAATGTTTAGATGAATCGACATTCGACAAAGAACAAATCAAATTAGCTGATCCCAAAATGCAGCCTTGGTTTCACACTTATAATTATAAAACTAAAACTCCCCTTGATCTGAACTGCGCGGTCAGCAGTTTTACCCAACCATCAGCTGTCACTGCAAAACTGATGACTGATATCATCGCAGGCTGGATGCAAATACCTAAGCAAAACGTTTGGGAATTCGGCTGTGGCATCGGCCAATACACTTTTTCATTATTAAGCTTAGAACACAAGGTGAGTGTTTTTGAAAACGATGAATTCGCCTTACAGTGCGTAAAACAAACTGCGATACATAATCATTTACTAGAAAATTTAACAATTCACAGTGGCGACTTTCAAAAACCTCAAAATTTAAAAATTACCGAAAAACCTGATGTGGTCTTGGTTAATCCACCAAAATCCGGACTAAAAAGTTTTACCCAAAACGTGATCGCTGCGAATCCTAAAAAAATTATTTATGTTTCTTGTTATCCAGAATCACTTCGCGCTGACAGCGAAATATTTTTACAGGCAAACTATAAAATCAGCAACGCACATATCGTTGATCAATTTCCGCAGACAAATCATTTTGAAGTTGTGATGTTATTTGAGAGAATAGATATTTAAGCCAGTCAGGCGGCCTGCGATATCTTTTTTTACTAATAAAGACAGTAGTGGCAAAGTAATAATGCCCGTCAATAAAGTCATCGTCGTGCGAATAACCACACGGGCTAAATAAGATCTTTTTACGCGTTCGTGGGGTTGGCCTAGGCGCAAAGCACAGGTGTGCTCACCGAGCGAAGCTCCGGTCAAAGTGCGGCTTGCGATAAAATACATCCACCCGCAGAAAGTAAAAAAAACTAAAAATGTCATCAAGGCATTTTCATGCGACAACGTAAAACCTAAAGTTTGTCTTAAACCAAGTTTAATCATCACCGATAAACACAGCAGAAAAAAACAACTCATCGCCGCGATCACTAACGTGTCGATCGTTGCGGCTAACCACATCCAAATTGATAAGCGAAAGCCCGTTCGCTTTTGCGGGCCACCTAAAAAACCAAGATCGAAATCAACCACACTGTAGTCACGACGAAAAAGTGGAGACTTTATTAAATCTCCACTTGTGCCAGAGTCTTTTTTAGGAACTCTGGTTTTTTCTATTTCGTTATGCGATTGATCTTTTTCAATGATCATTAACGAGATGTATCCACTGGTTTGGTTGTTGTGCCGGTAGCAGGTTGCTCTGGACAATTAATTGGATTTGCAACTTGAGATCCATCCCAGCAAGTGTAATTCGCTGTTGCCGGACAATTTGCTAAATCACTGACTTGAGTTACACCATCGGCACAAATATAAAGTGTCGTTGATGTCGAAGTCGTTTCACATAAACATGAAGCCGCATTTGTCATTGACTGTCCCGGAGGGCAAGCAGGGCATCCGCATGCACCGCTTGAAAGCAATGCCTGAGGAGCTGTACAAGTCTGGCCGCACGGAGGAATTGCTCCGTTAGGACATGCATCCGCTGCAGGATTTAATTTTGGTTTTTTAACTTGAAAGAAAATTTTCCAAGCCGCATAAAGCGCCACGCCACCTAATACCCACGGAGCAATTTTTTTAACACCACTCCAAAGTTTCGAGAAGAAACCTGGTTTGTCTTTATCGTCTTTACCGCCGCCTGGTCCTTTGCATTCACCGACTTTGACGCCGTCATGCTCTGAGCCTGGTCCGCAAACTTTACCATCTGTACATTCAGGATCACATGTCCACTCACCACCCGGCGTTACAGGGTCTACAACTGGAGTAGTTCCTGACACTGGAGGAGTTGGAGGCTGTGGAGTTACAGCACACGCAGAACCTGGGTTAACCGCCGGGCCTGACGGACAAGCACAAGTTAATGTAGCTTCATCAACTTTACCGCCATCTTTACAGCCTGGATTTTTTTCTAAGTAAGCGGCTACGAATAAGAAACGTTTATGTAACTGGTCACAAGCGCCCCAGAATTCGCGGTCATACTGAGTTTCAGCTGCTGCCGCCGCACAATCATTACGGGCCGCAGTGATTGTTGAATCAAATTGTGATTGGATTTCTTGAAGTTTTGCTAAAAGTTCAGCTGTGATATTTCCTTTTTGAAAAGCATCGCGCATTTCAGGTGATCCATTTAACATACTGTCTAAGTATTTTTTTGTGTTCGCAATTGCTGCAGGATCTTGTAAAGCTTTTGCTTTATTAGCTTCTAAAATTCCTTGGTAGCGACTTGCGTCTTTTGCAGCTGCTGCTGCAGGTAGTGGAAGTTCTACTGAAGTTAAAGGCATTTTAGCATCACAACCTTTGTTGTAATGTGTTGCGGTTTGTAATTCTGATGAATTACTCAAGCAAAATTGTTTACCTGAACCATCAAATCCATAAATTGTCGGATTACATGGAAAATTACAACCCGCTACTTTTGCACCAGCTGGGTATTGACAACGTTTACCAGCCCCGTAAGAACCGATATAACCGGCCACAACACACTTCGTGTCGGCAGCCTGCGCCTCATCAAGCATGGCAAAAAAGTTGTTCCATTTGTCTAAAGATGAAGTCTTTTTACCTTTTTTACCAACTGTTTTTGCATCAAGAACGTCTTGTGCACCAGACCAAAGCATTCTCATGTTCATCATAAACTGAGCACGTTGAATCGGCGTCATTTTTTTCCAAAGATCTTTTGTGATTTTTGGCAAACCTGAAAACTTAGCCGGTGGAATAACTTTCTTCACCGCTACGGTTTTTTTCATAGTCTTAGGAGACGTTAAAGCATCGCCATAACCTTTTCTATGTGAAGCATCACCAAAATAAAGTTTGGCAAACATATCATCAAAATTGGCGATATCTTCTTCAGTTAAATTTGTGTTATCAAATTTAACAAATTTTTCGGGCTCACCTAAGAATTGAATGTTACTTAATTGATCTTTACCACTGATTCTCATGGTGGCGATAGTTTCGCCTTTTGAGTTTTTACTAGAACCCACAATAAATTGCGGCATTGGTTCATCTTTGAAACGAACCAATAACTGCTCAACCATTTTTTGAACACGTGGTGGATAATATTCTTTATTCTTTTTATAGAATTCACCAAACGTCATTGATTTATTTAACCCAAGCTGTTGAACAATTTGTTCAAGCTGAGCTTTTGACATTTGTTCCTGATTGGCTTGCGCTTGTTTACCAAAAGCCACCGGTGAGAACACCATTGTGGCTAAAGATGCTGTTACTAACAAACCATTCAATTTTTTTAAAATCATGTTCATCATAAATTATCCTCTAATATTCTAGTTTGCTGTTGGCACGCCGCCGTTACAATCGCCATCTGGACAATTGTTACCAGTTCCACCTTCAGATACCGGAGGGCAAGTTGCTGGTGGGTAAACTGAAGTTCCATTTTGACAAATTGTCGGTGCCGGACAAGTTGACGGGCCCGGTGGCGTGTAGAATGGAGTTACGCCATCCGCACACACACCTTGCTGAACAACTGTGTCACACTGACAAGTACTTAAGTTATAAACCTGTTGGCCCGGCGTACACGCATTCGCAGACGGACACGCACAAGCTCCATTTTCTAAAACTTTTGGAGCCAGACAAATTGGCGGCTGAACAACCGGATCACAAGCGCATGTCGTTGGATTTTGCGCCGTATTTACCGGACAAGTCGTCTGACAACCTTGCGGAGGAGGAGGCACGACTGGTTTATCTTTTTTCTTTTTCTTAAATAAGAAATACAATAACGCAGCTCCGCCGATAATACCGGCACCGATTAACCATGGTTTCCAGTTAAAGCCAGATCCGCATTTTTTATCTTCACCTTTTGGTTCTTTACCGTCTTCACAAATGCAAGAGCCTTCTTTTTCGATGGTTTCGCCTGTACATTTTAATTCAGTCGCAACTTCCGTAGTTCCGCTGCCTGACTCAGTAACTTCTGTTACAGGAGCAACAACAGCCGCGCATTGCGCACCCGGAACCGCTTCGCCGCCACCATCACAAGGACATTTAAGCGTCTCTGGATTTACAGATTTATTTTCAGGACAACCTGGTTTTTTCGTTAACACTTCAGCAACGAATAAGAAACGTTTGTGTAATTGATCACACGCGCCCCAGAAGTTTTTATCGTATTGATCTTTTTCAACAGCTGCCGAGGCACAATCTGCACGAGCTGCTGAGATTGTCGAGTCAAACTGTGATTGAATTTCTTGAAGTTTTTTTAATAAATCTTCAGTGATGTTTCCACTTTCAAAAGCATTTTTCATATCTGGAGTACCTGAAAGCATACTTGCTAGATATTTTCTTGTGTTTTCAATGACCGCCGGGTCTTTTAAAGCTTCAGCTTTATTTTCTTCTAAGATTCCTTGGTAACGGCTAGCATCTTTTTTAGCAGAAGCTAACTTTGGTAAAGACAACTCAACAGCCGTTAAAGGCATTTTAGCGTCACAACCTTTATTGTAGTGAGTCGCTGTTTGTAATTCAGCTTCATTAGTTAAACAGAATTGTTTACCACCATCGCCAAAACCATAAATCGTCGGATTACACGGGAAATTACAACCTGTTGATTTTGCGCCTGTTGGGTATTTACATTTTTTATCTGCTCCGTAAGTACCGATGTAACCTGCAACCACACACTTCGTACCGACAGCAAAAGCTTCTGCTTCACCATTTAACATAGCAAAAAACATATTCCATTTTTCTAAAGATGAAGTTTTTTTGCCTTTTTGCGGAATTGCTTTCTTAGTATTGGTCTCTTTTGCATTTAACACATCTTCTGCGCCTGAATGAAGAAGTCGCAAGCCAATCATAAATTGAGCCCGTTGCGTAGAAGTCATTTTTTTCCACATTTCACGCGTAATTTTTGGCGTGCCTGTGAAGGTGCTCTTCGAAGCTTTAATTACATTCTTATCGTGTTCTTTTTTGATTTTGATATCTGAAGCCATAAGACGCTTCATTGCCGGTGTAATTAACATCACATCGTTTTCAGTCAGAACCACGTTGTTAAATTTGGCAAATTTTGCTTTTTCGCCAAAGATCTGTAAGTTATATGATTTACCTTTTTCACTGATGGTCATAGTCGGGATTTTTTCACCCGTAGAGCTCACAGATTCTTTTAAAGTAAACTCAGGCATTAACTCATTCGGTGAACTCATTAGATAACGTTCAACATCGTTATAAACCTGACCAGAATACAAATGTTTGGTTTTATTCCAAAACTCTTTATATGTGATGCGCTTATTTAATTGCGTCTCAGACATGAAAGCTTCGATTTGTTTTTTTAATGTTTCTTGCGATTCAATCCCCAGAGCAACTGGTGAAAAAATCATAGTTAGAACTGAGCCTGTTGCAGCCAGCAGTCTAATAACATTTCTCATAAATCTTGAGTTCATGACGTCTCCTGTTTTTAATCCTTGAAAGTATCTCAAAAAAGTCCGTTTTATATTCAATACAAATACAGTCCCATATCGGTGTCTCATTTTAAAAACTTAAATCATTATGTTACGATCAAAATGAGACACTTTAGGCTATTTTTTACGGCGTTCAGAATCGCGAACATCAGTTCGGCGATCATCACTTTGGTCTGTAGAAGTCCACTTCATACGGCGATCGATATAGGGGAATTTAAAGTAAAATGCGATCACCAAAACGCCTAAAGTCGTTACCACCGCTAAAATCGAGAAAATCTTAAGAAAGTGGGGTTCGATCGAATTCGGGTCTGCCTGAAAAAGTCTAATGGCATTGATTCCTAAAACCAGGACTAAGGTAATAATGGCCACAGTCCAAGAAAGCTTATGCTGGATAAATAATAAAACACCTGTAAACATCAAAAGCCCAAGCCAAACCCAGTCAAATGTTGAAATGGTTTTTAATAAGGCGATAAAAATAGGTGGCTCATACCAATTTGTTAAGCCAGAACCTAAAAAGCTTATTAGGATATTTCCCAAGGGGGCCAAGATGAACATGATGGCCATGGCATAAACGCCGAGAGGTTTTTGAAGACTCGCTGTTGATTCATCCGGTGTATTATTCATGCCTATAGCATAAACAGTAAGTCTATTTTTGAATACCAGAATGTTATAAAAGGTCTAGTTTCTGCAGGGGTTTTAGGCTATAAAAATCCTATGCCTACACCTACTTTTCCCACTTCTTTATACAATCTTTTAGATGTCGAACTTTACGTGGTTCTTGGCATCCTTTGTTTTGGTACATTTCTATTTTATAAATCGTTTTTAAAGCGCGCCTCGCAAGTTCGCCATCAAAACATTCAGAATCATCTAAAAGTAATCAACCGTCACTTTTTTGGTTTAACTTTCTTACTTGTTGTTTTTCTTTTATTGCGCGACCAAATTGATGCTTCGGTCTTAGTAAAAAAACTAACTCCCTACGTGGCCACGATGACCTATTTAGCTGGAGTGATCCTGTTTGTACGAGTTTGTCGTCTTAATGTATTGATGTATCTATTCTTAGGATCAATGACTGCCGGGGTTCCGTTACTGTTGGTGAATATTTTTTCTTTGATTTTATTTGTAAGTATCAGCATTTGGTCGGCGTCGCATTTATTTGGCGTGCAAGTGGCTCCGCTATTAGCTACATCAGCGGCCCTTTCAGTCATTCTGGGTCTAGCACTGCAAGACACTTTAGGAAATTTATTTGCCGGCATTTCTTTGCAAGTTGATAAAACTTTTGAAATCGGCGATTGGCTAGAAGTTCAAAATGGTTCATGCAAAGTCGTTGGCCAAGTCAAAGAACTTACCTGGAGATCAACAATTTTAGTTGGTTGGTCAGACGAAATCATCACCCTGCCAAATAAAGTGATGGCCTCATCTCAGGTTTCAAATTTCTCACCTCCCGACACCCCGATCTTACGCCGCCAGGTTTTTCGCATCCCGCATTCACAAAACGCCTATGCCGCCAAAGATCTTTTAGAAAGAGCCGTTTCGCAAATTGCTGATGTGCGCGCGATCCCTTCGCCGTTAGCGTTTATCTCTGAGATCAACGAAAACTGGACTGAAATTAAAGTTGCTTACTTCATTGATTCTTACGGCAGACAATTTCTAATCGGTGATAAAGTGTATGCCTTAGGCCAAGATACGCTTTTACAAAATGGTTTTAAACTAGCTCACCAGGTGTTTGAGGTAAAAAATGAAGCCCGTTAATCGCGACCACCCGTTAGCTGTAAAAATCAGAAAACAAATCACCCAAGCGCTAAGCGATTACAAAATGATTGCCGATGGCGACAAAGTGATGGTTTGCGTATCTGGTGGTAAAGATTCATCGATTCTAACTATTTTATTAGAAGAAATCAGAAAACGCGCCGAGATTGAATTTACATTAAGTGCTGTGCTATTAGATCAGAAACAACCTGGCTTTGACGTTGCTGCGTTTAAAACGTGGATTGAATCTGAAGGTATCGAATTTCACATGATCGAAAAAGACACCTACTCTGTAGTAAAAGAAAAAGTAACTAATGGCGTTTACTGCTCGCTATGTTCAAAAATGCGCCGTGCGATTTTGTACGATTATGCTCATGCGAATAAATACTCAAAAATGGCGTTAGGCCACCACCGCACTGATTTAATCGAAACCACGATGTTAAATATGTTCTACACAGGTAATGTTTCAACGATGCCCGCAAAACTTCGCTCTGATGATGGCAGAAATATCGTTCTTCGCCCGATGATGTATGTAGCAGAAACTGATTTGATTCAATTAGCAACTGATTGGGGATTTCCCGTGATTCCTTGCAATTTATGTGGATCACAAGAAGGCATGAAACGCAAAAAAATGAAAAAACTAATCACTGAATTAGAAAAAGATATTCCTAATTTAAGCGCTAGCTTTATCACTGCTTTACAAAATGTTAAGCCAAGCCATATGCTTGATAAGAATCTGTATAATTTCGAGGAGCTACCGTGATCGGAAAAAAGTTTTTAGATTTGAAAGAAAAAGCGTTACATAATAAATCCTTAGAGATATCAACGCGAATTGAAAACCTAAAAAAACTTTTAACTTGGATCGAAAAAAACGAAAACGAAATAAAAAAGGCGCTTAATTTAGACTTTCAAAAATCTGAATTCGAAACTCAAACTACCGAAATCGGTGTAGTAAAAACTGAAATCAAATATTTTATTAAAAATTTAAAAGCTTGGGCAAAACCTGAACGTGTAAAAACACCAATGACTTTATTTGGTCACACAAGCACAATTCATTACGAACCAAAAGGCGTAGTTTTGATTATAGCGCCGTGGAATTACCCGTTCCAGCTGACGATCAACCCTTTAATTCCAGCGCTTGCAGCCGGCAATACAGTCGTTATCAAGCCCAGCGAACTTACTCCACACACAAGCAAACTCATTCATCAAATGGCTAGCGAAGTTTTTGCAAGCGACGAAGTGATTTGCGAATTGGGTGGTAAAGAAAAAACTGAAGAGTTACTTACTTATGATTTTGATCATGTGTTTTTCACAGGCTCTACACCCGTTGGCCGCATTATCGCACAAGCCTGTGCTAAAAAACTAATTCCCTACACGTTAGAATTAGGCGGAAAATCTCCAACGATTATTGATGAAACAGCAGACATCAACGATGCGGCCGAAAAAGTTTACTGGGGTAAGTTTTTAAACCGCGGGCAAACTTGCGTGGCGCCTGATTATATTTTAATTCATCGTTCAAAAAAAGATGAGTTTATCGAAAAATTTAAACAGCTTGAAAAAGCAAATTCAGAAAAACCTACAGGTTTTGTAAATAACCAGCATCAAGATCGTGTAGCGAAATTGACTGGCAATAATACTGATTTTAAAGCGACAACCTGCCAACTTATTGATTCGCCAGATTTAAATTCAGATATCATGAAAAATGAAATCTTTGGACCAATCGCTCCGATTATAGCTTTTGATACGTTAGCTGACGCTTATAAAATCATGGCGTTAAACCCGTACCCATTAGCGCTTTATATTTTTTCAAATTCAAAGGCCAATATTGAAGATATCTTAAACAAAACTCAATCCGGCGGCGTTGCGATTAATAACGTGATCGTGCATCTTGCAAATCACTATTTACCATTCGGGGGCATTCGCACCAGCGGTAACGGCACATATCACGGTCATTTTGGATTTTTAGAATTTTCACACAGACGTTCAGTGATTGAACAAAAGTTTTTATCTAAAACTATGCGTTTTGTTTTTCCGCCATACACAAACTTTAAAAAGAAATTAATGGAAAAGCTTTAGAACTTTTCTGTACGCATTTTTTTGATATCAGATTTTTTAGTTTTACTATCGAGACGTCTTCGCACCGAAGATTTAGTGGGTTTTGTTTTTACGCGTTTTTTAGGAACATAAAGCGCTTTTTCTAAAAGGTGAGATAAATTTTCAATTGCTGTATCTTTATTTGATTTTTGATCGCGCTGTTCTTCACTGCGTACTGTGATAAACTGACCTTGCACTAAACGATGCGCTAAATTTTTAAATAAAAGTGATTTTTGCGAATCCGGAATTTTTAGTAATAAAATATTAAGCTTTGCGATCACGGCAGAGTTTGTTTTATTCACATGCTGACCGCCAGCACCTGAGGATCTGGTCATTGAAAACTCAACGGCATCAAGAATTGTTTCTAAGCTAATTTGAGCCATGATTATCCATGCGTATGCGGCATTAATACTTCGACCACATAAACCATTAATGAAAGAACAAGTAACATAACTCCAAATATCAATTTTTCATTATTTTCTAACCAGTGAAGCTTAACTTTAGCTGCGCCGAAATACATAATCGTCATAAAGATCGTCATGGCAAGCAGTGTTCCGACACCTAGTACTACTGATAAAACTGCAAAACCCATCCAGCCTAGTGGCCATGCAGACACATATACGGGCAAAAAAGATTCACACGGTGAAAAAGTTAATAACGATAATAAACTTAATATCGCCCAACCATCACTGGCCGTTTTTTTGTAATCGTGGTGATGTGGATTTGCGTCATCGCAATGCGAATGTTTATGCCCGCGAAAATGTTGAACGATATTATAAGCCCCGAATAAAAATACGGCCGCTGCGGCAACAAAAATAAAAATCTGTTCTGCATTTTCGCTGATTTTTACGCCAAACCAAACAAGCAAAGCTCCTAAGAGAGTCGTCGTTAAAACATGCCCAAGACCTGCGATCATTAAAATTGAGAAGGTTTTTTTATAGCTCCATTTTTGTGTACGTGATGCGAGCACAAAAGGCAGCCAGTGCGTAGGTAATGAAGCGTGTAAAACGGCTACTGTTAATCCAGTAAGGATAGCGGGTAAATACTCGAATGAAAGCATAGGGTTAGGTGATACCCCATGCGTAAAGCTTTACGCAAGCTGGGACTTGACCTTATCATTAAAAAGGTTATTATTTACACGCACCAAATAAGGCAGACTTAGCTCAGTTGGTAGAGTACTTGCATGACATGCAAGGTGTCACAGGTTCAAGTCCTGTAGTCTGCACCAATTTTCTTCACTCACCCCAAAGTCGAAAACTCAGGAGCCTGCTCGTTAGTCGTTTGCGCGGGGAATAATTTAAGCCATTCTTTCGATGAGTCATGAAATTCAATGCGCACAGAAAAATAATCTCCTGCGATTGAATCATGCTTTTTCCACATGGCGGCTTTTTTAATTTTTTTTGCAGCCAGACGCTCTTCTTTATCTTTGATTTCTAAGAGAGCTTTACGAGCTAATTTACCGCCCACGGTATCATAACCCCGGTTAGCGGGTTTATGTTCTAGATCGCTATCACTGATTCTTGAAAGCTCGGCAAAGGATTCACCTTGTCCGTAACTTTCGGCGCTCGCGTAGAATGTTAAAGCTTCTATCGCTATTTTTAATTGAGCTTCAAGATCCTGGATCTTGTCGACTTCGTTTTGCGGATTCATTTATGGCTTATCGACCTTAGGTTTCTTTTCCATAACGCCACGGTTTTTAATGATCAGACCATTTAAAAAATTTCTTAAAAGCTGATCGCCGCATTCTTGATAATTAGGATGATTTTCATCTCGAAAAATAGCTGACAGTTCTGATTTTGAAATTTCGTAATCAACGTTTTTTAGACATTCGATGATGTCGGTATCACGAAAAGATAAAGCCACACGCAATTTTTTGAAGATATCGTTATTTGTCATAGTCCTAGTCTTAAAGCGAAATACCCCTTAAAAGCAAATGAAACTCTCTCTCCTGCATCGCCGAAGCTGCCGCGATGTAAAAATTGTGTACAGCTGGCAAACATTTCGCGCAGAAATCTACGCTCTAAGGTAGTTACCCCCTCTCGCGTAAGCTTTTATTGGCCTTTTTATTGAAATATACTTTGTTATGACTAACAAGCAGATTACATTTCTCGTGTTTACTATTTTCTATTTTACTTCATCGGTTCATGCAGAATCTCTTGAATTGAGTAAACAGGTTCTAGCTCCTTTTTATCAATCTGATACATTTTTAACCCAGCTGGGCTTTAAAGACTATGTGGGGCTGGCTGAAGATACATTAGATAAAAATGACGATATTCATCCGGTTTCAAAGCTGGTACTTGAAAAAAATCTCGATATTTATGCGCCTCTGCAATCGGCAAAATATATTGGCAACCTAACTTATGCTTTTTTAGTTCTTAATGAATCACTTCCTGTTGAGCAACGAAATAAGAATATTCAAACTGTTATAAACATAGCTACACAGCAGATCGCGGCGTTCCCGTTGATTGGTTTAGAACCGGTACAAGGCGAGGAATATCGTATAGCCCGTGGTAAAAATGCTTTAGAAATTCGTACAGAATATCTCACCAACCGAGCGGTCACCAGACACAGTACCGAGAAACAAAACCTGATTAAATCATTTACCTATCTTTATCAGCAGCTAGAAGCTGGCCCCACGAAATCAGTAGCCGTGTTTCAGACTTGGATTGATCGCCATCTTAATAAAGCCTTGCTTGAAACTTATACCATGTCAAACACCCAGCAAAATCGCTACCTGGGGCGCGCTATCGTCTCTGTCTTAGTCAAATATGCCCGTGATAAAAAATATTCTGCACTAGAGGCGCGACTTTCTAGTCAATTACAAACAATGGATATTGTATTAACTGATTTGGTTTCTGGAAAATACACTGCTCCAGATAAACAACCTTCTTTACAACTTAAAAGCGGCGATATAGCTCTCGAATTTTCAAATGGCCAAGATGCATTTTTTACTTCGGTCGGGGTTAAACCCACCAGTCCTGAAAATTTGAAAGTGGCACAGCAATTCAATTTAATCAGTAGCTACAGCAATATCCCCGTCTTTATTTCTCAAGAGTATTATAATAAAGCGCTAGATAAGAAAAAATCGAATCTAGTTTTAAATGAAACAGAAGAAAAAATTCTTGTCGATTTCTGGAATCCTAAAATTTCAAAAGGGTATTCGCACGCTGGCATTGTCGAAGTTAACACCGACAAAGAGACCGGTATCTCTTTAGCGTGGGTACGAGATATTTATCCGAAGCAAGGCATCGGTGGTGTGCGCTTAATGACGCCTGAAGGTTTTGCTTATCCTGAAAGATATGTGCGCCTTGGCTTTGCCCGGTACAATCCAGAAAAAGTGCTACAGGCTTACAAACAACAAATTGAAACCCGTGGGTATAAACAATACATTATGGATAGCAATGAAAGTCAGGTTCTTATAAACCCTGATCGCGAACAAGAAGAACCTTATCTAAATAAAGCAAAGCGCCATAAGTGGCCATCAAAGATTTCTAAAAACGAAGTTGACCAACTTATTCAAAAAGCATCTTCGATGACTGCCCAAGACTGGTATCAAAATGAATTTCTTCCTAAGGTTTTTCAACGTCTGGATGAATACGCTTCTGGTAAAGACGCTTTGGCTTTTTCTTTCAATTTTGAAAACACACGTTCTATGGCCTATTGTTCGCAGCTTGTGCGTTTAGCTTTCTTGCAAGCAACTAATTTCGATCCTGTTTCGACGCCAGATAAACTTCGTTCTCTACCTGAAATTGTTGCAAAATATTACCCGGAAAAAGTAGCCATTGATACTGAAGGCGGATTTGTTTCTCCGTCTGGTTTAGTCTGGCAATCCAGTATTATCGAAAATCATGTTCACTATAACTTTTCTCGCCAACGTGCAGAACTGCAAAACGCCACCCGCACGTTCGTTGATCATTATACGAACTACTTAGGACATAATATAACTATCAACGCTATTCCTTTAGTGATTACACCACAGACACTGGATCCTGAAGATGCCTACATAGATGATGACCTAAGTCTTTAGATTATAATTTTAATTTCTTTTAATAAAATCAATAATTGCCATATGAACCTGGTCTGCGACTTGGCTTACCGATTCTGCCATAAGCTGATGGGGTACATGGCCTGGACGATAATAAGTTCTTAACTCTAAATCAGAAAAGTTTTTTTTCAGCACCTTGATCTGGCTATGAGGATCTGAAACCCAATCTTCCATAGATATAATTGCGTTTACAGGAACTTCAATCTGTTTTGCCAATCTTCGATCTCTGTTTATTTTACCTAAATCTATAACTTCAAACATTGATAAAATCGGTGCTGTTTGCAGATAGGTATCCGGTGTATCGACAATAACCCGCGCATCAGCCACAGGAACATGTTCTAAAACCCATCCCAATTCGATTTCACGAACCCCAGAAGTTTTAGCTGCCTGTAGAGCGATATTAAATTCAGGATGGTTCTGAAAAAATGCTGAAATTAAAGTAACTGACGCTATTTTTTTATCTTCAGGATGAGTCGTTATGTAATCATGTATAATCGTTGCACCCGTCGAAAATCCAACTAAGTGAATTTTTGAAAAACATTTTTCTGCGCGTTTGATTTCACGAACGTTCCAGCGTAGCCAGTGATCTTTCGTGTAAAAATTTGCAACTTTAGCGGTCGCACCGTAACCAGGAATTAATCCTGAGTACACCGAATAGCCTGCGCGATTCAGCATATCTGCCACTGATTTTAATTCATTCGGGTTACCCAAAAAACCATGAATTAAAAAAACTAACTCATTTTTTTTGCCTTTAGTGGCATAGCCTTCGGCTTTATCAGTTAAATCTGAAAACTTCAGATCTAACAATCGATACTGAAGTTCACGCGAATCCATAAGTGACTCAGTACGCTCCTTGAAGTTTTCCCAACAAGTATCGGCGTGAGCATTAGCGACTAAGAATAGAGTGATAAGTATAAAGTATTTCATTCAAGTTTTATGTTACCCACATAATCATGTCTTTTTCAAACTCGACATTGTGTGGTCTTGGTGTTAATCTAGCTGCCTATGATTAAGGCTAAAACCAATGCCCAGTTACTTCAAGCACGACCTTTTACATTATCTCTAAGCTCTGGATTTTTCGGCTTTTTTGCTCATGCGGGCTTTATTCAGGCCTTAGAAGAAAAAGGGTTAAAACCAAAACTGCTTGTTGGCAGTAGCGCCGGAGCTCTAGCAGCTGCCTGTTATGCGAGCGGCTTTAGTGCAAAAGATATGGCCAAAGAATTTACCCGCATTAAAAAATCTGATTTCTGGGATGTAGGTTTTGGTTTTGGCTTAGTTCGCGGTGAAAAACTTGAAAAACTATGTGCTCAGTTTATGGCTCCTGACTTCTCTGAAGTTACAACACCGCTGCAAATATCAGCTTTTGATGTCTTTGCTTTAAAAACTAAAACGCTTGTGACTGGTTCTGTAGCTAAAGCCGTACGTGCATCGTGCGCTGTGCCTGGCTTATTTCATCCCGTGTGTATTGATAAGCGCACCTACCTTGATGGCGGTGTCGCTGACAAAATGGGCTTATCAGGTGTATCTCGTGAAGACTTTGTCTTATGCCACAGCTTAGGCAGCACGAATGGCTTTGAATCTGCGCGTGTGAACCGAAAACATTATAAAAATTTAATGCAATTTGAATTAAAAAATATTTCCCGCTCTGGTCCAGATCATTTGCATGTTGGCCCAGAAATTATCACTGAAGCTTACAAGCAAACTAAAACCTGGCTTGAGTCTTAAGCTTAGCGTTCTTGTTAACACAATAATAATTTGACTCTTGTTTTGCGTGCGACTTCAATTGGGGCATGAAAAAAATATTTTCGTGTCTTGTTCTTAGCCTATCGCTACCGGCACTTCTAAATGCTAAACCTTTAGTATTAGGCCATCGCGGCGCTTGCGGTTACCGTCCCGAACACACTCTGGCTTCATACCAATTAGCCATCGATATGGGGGCTGACTACATCGAACCAGATCTTGTAAGCACGAAAGATGGCGTCTTAATCGCCCGTCATGAAAATGAAATCTCTGAAACGACTGATGTCGCCGTAAAATTTCCAGAACGCAAAACCACAAAAACTATTGATGGCAAAGCGATCACGGGTTGGTTTACAGAAGATTTTACTTTAAAAGAAATTAAAACACTGCGAGCAAAAGAGCGATTGCCTTTTCGCGATCAAACTTTTAACGGTCAATTTGAAATTCCAACTTTTCAAGAAGTGATTGAGCTTGCCAAAAACCAAGGTAAAAAACTTAAAAGAACTATCGGTCTATATCCTGAAACGAAACACCCGACATATTTTCAAAGCATTCGACTTTCTTTAGAAGAGCCTTTAGCTAAAGAATTAAAGGCTGCTGGCTTAAATAAGAAATCATCACCGGTATTTATTCAGTCTTTTGAATTAGGTAATCTTAAAAAATTAAAAAGTTTAACGAAGAATAAATTAATATTTTTAATTGATGATCCAGAAGTTGTGCCCGCCGATTTTCAAGCCAGCGGTGATAAACGCACTTATCTTCAGTTAATGACTCCTGAAGGCTTGAAAGAAATTAAAAAAACTGTTGATGGTATTGGCCCGTACAAACGCTACATTTTACCGACAAAAATAGTGACCGGTAAAAATGGTGAAAAAACTGAAGAAAAACTTTCACCAACGCCCCTTATTAAAATGGCTCACGCTGTGGGGTTATTAGTGCATCCCTACACCTTCAGAAGCGAAGAAAAGTATTTACTTAAAGAGTACAACAAAGACCCGCAAGCAGAGTATTTAGAATTTTTTGCTTTAGGTGTTGATGGCTTATTTACAGATTTTGCTGATCACGCCGTACGTGCCCGCGAAACTTATTTAAAATCTTTAACAAAAAAAGAAACGAGATAATTATGAAAAGAATGACTAAAAATGTTCTATTGCTTGCGGTAATGGCATTACTTCCTTTTTCTTGCACTAAAAAAGAAGAAAAAACTAAAGTGTGGATTTATACTTCACTTTACAAAGACACAATTGCTGATATCCAACCCAAGCTTGCAGCGGCATTTCCAGATGTGGATGTGCAGTTTTACCAAGCCGGGTCTGAAGAAGTCGCTGCTAAAGTTCAAGCAGAAAACTTAGCCGGAAAAATCCAAGCTGATATTTTAATTTCTTCTGATCGTTTTTGGTATGAAGATATGGCAAGCCAGCAAAAACTGGTGGCTTACAAACCAGCTCATTCAGACAAAGTTTTAGATTTTTTCAAACATCCTGAAAACTTTTACACGACTTTAAGCTTTCCGGTCATGGTCATTGCTTACAATTCTGAAGCCGTCAGCGAAAAAGACGCGCCTAAAACTTTCAAAGAACTAGCTGAGACAAAATGGAAAGATAAAGTTTCTACAGGTAGCCCGCTAGCTTCTGGCACAAACTTTACGACAGTAGCTTTCTTAGCGAAAAAATATGGTTGGGATTATTTCACGCAATTACGTAAAAACAACGTGATTTCTGAAGGCGGAAACTCAGGCGTAGTGCGTAGACTGCAAAGCAAAGAACGCCCTGTAGGAGTAGTGCTTTTAGAAAACATTTTACGACTAACAACAACGGATGCACGTATTAAATTCATCATTCCTACAGATGGTGCGGTTATTCAATCCAACGTATTAGCCTTAGTCAAAAAAGATGGCGATCAAGAAAAAACAAAAAAGATTGCTGACTGGATGTTTGGACCTGAAGGCCAAGCTGCAATGGCAAGATCTTTCATGTATCCATCAGTTGCAGGCAATGCAGCTCCTATTGGCGCACCAGATTTTACAAAACTTATGGAAACAGCGCTTCCTTGGACCCGCGAATTTATCGCAGAAACTATGAAAACACGCGAAGAAATTAAAGATAAATTCGCTAAAATTATTTTCTAATTGTGCTAAAAAAAATAGTTTACGTATTATGCATAATTTTACTTGCGGCGCTTTTTCTAAGCCCGCAGGTTTATCTATACCTAGTACCTAAACTTTCTGACTTTACCGCTGTCATTGCTAATGAAAATACGATTAAAGCGATTAAAAACACTTTTCTAGTTTCATTAACTGTAGCGGTCTTATGTTTAGCGATTGGTTTACCGCTAGCGTGGTTATTAACCCGCACAAACTTACCGTTTAAAAATTTCTTTCGTTCAGGATTTTGCCTACCCTATGCAATTCCGCCTTTTGTTGGAGCTATTGGTTGGATCATCTTAGCAAATCCGACAAGTGGTGTTTTAAACCAATGGCTTGGATTAAATTTAAATATTTATTCTTACGCGGGTCTAATTTGGGTTGAAACCAGTTTTCTTTTCACCTTTGTACTTCTGACCGCCTTAACTGTTTTAGATCAGATGGATTCATCTTTAGAAGAAGCCGCAAGGTTATCTGGCGCCAATGGTTTACGCGTATTTATTGATATCGCATTGCCACTCCTTCGTCCGGCGATCTTGAGTGGTTTTTTACTCTCGTTTCTGGCAACAGCTGCAAGCTTTGGTGTACCTGCACTGATTGGCGGCCCTGCAAGAATTTATTTAATGACGACCCAGATTTACACCTATCAGCGAATGGGCACGGCGAATGGCTTACAAATGAGTATCGCGGTGTCGGTCATTTTAGGTATTGCGACATTAGTTTTACTTTACGGCACGCAGTTATTTTTTAGTGGCAATAAGAACTACACTGTCGGAGGTAAAACTTCTAGACCCTCACTTGTTCCTCTGAATATCTGGAAGCTACCGCTAACTGTGTTTTTATCGGTTTTATTTTTTATAATTTTTATTTTACCGTTATCTGGCGTTTTATTATCCGCCCTGAGTTCTGTGCAAGGCTCATGGAGCTTATCTGGTCTAACCTTAAATAACTTTAACCGTGTGTTATTTGAAACCGAAGAAACGGCACGCGCAATCAGACAGTCTTTATTTTTAGGTTTTACCAGTGCCTTAATTTGCACGGCCTTTGCGTTTATTTTTAATTATTTTATTTATAGAACTTCTTGGTTCGGCAGAACTTTTGCCAGCGTGATCGCCAGTATGCCATTCTCAACCCCGGGCACAGTCTTAGCTTTGGCGTTTATCCTCTCATTTAGCCAAGGTTTTTTTGGTGTTGGCCCTTCGCTGTACAACACGCTATTTCTAATTTTACTAGCCTACATTGTTAAATATATGAGTTTAAGTCTTAAGACTGTTGGCGATGGCTATCAGCAAATTCACCCATCGTTAGAAGAAGCTGCACGCATTTCTGGTGCTCATTGGTGGACCATCATGCGCACGATTTATTTACCACTTTTAAAAACGGCTCTAATAGCCTCGATGTTCTTAGTGTTTATGCCAGTTTTAAGTGAACTGACGATGACTATACTACTCACAGGGCCGGGTTTAGAGACCATCGGTACGCTTATTTTTTCGCTGCAAGAGTATTCAGATATGGGCGGCGGCGGTGCTTCGGTCTTATCTATTATCGTTGTTGTTTTTATTTTAATATTAAATTTTAGTTTAAAGTTTCTATCAAAGGGTCGGTACGGACTATGAGCAAAGTGATTTTTGAAAATGTCGGTAAAAAGTATTTAGCTAACTGGGCTGTAAAAGATATTAATCTAACGATTGAAAACGGCGAATTTGTTAGTTTTCTTGGGCCTTCTGGTTGCGGCAAGACCACGACCTTAAGAATGATTGCAGGCTTAGAAGAAAACTCACACGGAAAAATTTTATTTGATACCGATGTCGTATCTGATCCCGCCAGTAAAAGTTTTATGTTACCCGAGAAGCGCAATGTCGGCATGGTTTTTCAATCTTATGCAGTATGGCCTCACATGAATGTTTTTGAAAATGTGGCTTACCCCTTAAAACTTAAAAAATTGAGCAAAGAGCAAATTAAGGCTGATGTAGAAAAAATCATGTCTATCGTTGAATTATCAGGATTAGAATTACGCAAGTCTAGCGAACTATCAGGCGGGCAACAGCAGCGTGTAGCTTTAGCGCGCGGTTTGGTGATGCGCCCACGCATTTTATTATTAGATGAGCCGCTTTCGAATTTAGATGCAAAACTGCGTGAAAAAATGCGCAAAGATATTCGTAAAATTCAGCAGGATTTGAAACTAACCATGGTCTATGTGACTCATGATCAGAAAGAAGCTTTTCAAATGAGTGATAAAGTCGTCGTGATGAATCATGGAAAAATTGAACAGATCGGCGCACCCTCAGAGATCCAGAAAAATCCAGTCTCTGAATTTGTCGCCGATTTTATTAAATCAGGCGAATAATTTATTCGCCGCACTTAACTTTGTCTTCGTCGCACTCAAAACCATAACGGATGACTTCACTGCACTTCTGCATCACTTCAGCTTTGGCCTGAGTCATTGACTTTTGCGTCGAGCTAAAAAGCCCTTTGCTATTCGTCTTGATGAAACACGTAGTTTTTTTAACGTTATCGTTCTCTTTTTTAAGCGCGCCATTTTCGACCTCAAGCTCAAAAACTTGCTCTTGCAATTGACGAACAGCTTTTTCTAAACGGTAGATACGTTTTTCAAGCTCACGATTTGATGATTTTTTAGATTCAGACCCAAGATCAATATAAACAATTTTTTCGCCTTTATAGCGACCTTTTTGCACTTCAACATAGTCATCGGCGTTTGAGATTTGGGCGATAAATGATGACATCACTGCAACTGAACAAACGATTTTTTTAAACATGGTTATTTCTCCTATTAAATTTAAACTATTTACTGGCAGGTCGCTATCGATGCGCTTGCACCTGATTCTAGATTAAAATGTTTTAACCAGGCATTAAAAAAATCACGTGGCGAAAATACCACACTATGATTTGCGACTGAATCGATTTTAGGAGCTGATACTCCGCAAGACTGAATTTCTTTAAATAGCGAAATATCATTCACGATATTAATACTTAATCCGTGTAACGTAATACCATTTTTAATCTGTAAACCACAGAAAGCAATTTTTCCAAGGTCTGTGTAAACGCCCGGTTGATCACATAAATCAATTGTCGAATTTATCTTTAATTCATTCAAAGTTTTTTGCGTGGCTTCAAATAAGGCCTGTACAAAACCTTTTACTGACATCCCGTACTGTTTCAAATCAACAATTGGATAGATCACTAACTGGCCAGGATTATGAATCGTAGCAAGGCCCCCACGCGAGATTTTATGTATAGGATACGTCCATGGCTTTACGCAAAAACTATTCACATCAGCTTTGTGAGCGCGTAATCCCAAGGTCATCACCGTTGGATGCTCTAAACCAAGAATGTAAGATTTTTTATCTGTAGTTACTTTTGCATGATATTGATATTGCAGCTCTAAAGCTTTATCAAAATCGACTAATCCTAAATACTGTGATTCTACACTATTGGAAGACTTCAACACGATCGCTTTCCTTAAAACCTGCACCAGAATGAATGACACCAACAGCACCATCATTACCAAAATAGCTAATAATTTCTAATGTGCCTTTGGCGCGCCCTTGAACTTTTCCTAAGTTATAGCCAACTTCAGGGTCAAAAATTTCACTAGAATCTTCAACCACTTTTAATAAGTCACCAACTTGTACGCCAGAGATACGCCCGACATTTAAATAAATTTTATCACCGCGAATAGCTGCAATCCGACCTTCCCAAGTCACATCATCCATGGCTTCTTGAATTTGCTGCGAAAAATCCAGAAAGGCATCTTTAATTAAAATTTCAACTAATTCAGGATTTTTTAAAAAGATTTGATCTTCTGCTGCCCGTTCGGCTACACGAGTGTTTTTCTCTTCAAGAGTCACAGTCTTTACTGTGTGATAAATTTCTTCACCAGTGCGTACGCTATGAATTCTTAAGCGCACAACGACTTCGTAACTGGCATCTAAATTTCTGACTAAACCGATTTGTTCGGCTTTTTTCTTTAAACGAACATCAATAATTTGGCCTTCAACAATCGAACTGATTCCTGATTTTTGCGAATCTTGGGCTAAACGTTTTAAGTCATATTCGTCATTTTTAATATAGTTTTCAGGATTCACTGTTAGCTGATCAGAATCCATCACGATAAATTTTTCACTTAAATTTAAATCGTTAATAAATGCAATGCGCGCATTTGTGCGGGCAACTTCTGGACGCTTAAGAGTGTCTTTATCCAAGAATGGTAAAACGACTAAGCGCTTTTTCATCGACTTATCCTGCGAATTCGTACGGTAGTCGACATCTTTAATTTTTCGGCGAATAGCTACGGGTTCATTAATTTTTGTCTCTTCAGTGGCCGGCGCAAACGCCGCACAACCTGAAATCATAACCACGATACTTAAGGCACTTAAAATAGAAAAATTTAATGTTTTCATAGTGCTTATATCTTACCTCAAAATTAGATTTCGATAAAGTCCGTGCGACCAAAAACCTGATGAACTTCTTCAAAAAACGCATCCGAGATCTGTATGCGTTTAGGCGATTCAGTCTGCATCTCTACCGTCTTCTCGTTTAGACTTAAGACTAGGCGAACATTTGTTTCACCCTGAAAAGTATCAAGGATTGTATCTAACTTTTCAAAATCACTGGTTTCAAGCTTATCTAATCTAAACGACACGCGTTTAGTTTTTTTCATGATTTCGTCAAACGGTGCAATATTATCCACGATAATTTTTGCCGAACCTTCATTAATTTCTAAACCCCCACCAATAAGAAGTGGTCGTTCATCTTTTAAGAAGCTTCCGCATTTTTCAAAAGTGTCCGGAAAAATAACTAACTCTGCAGTTCCGGTTAAATCTTCAAGTTTTGCAAAAGCCATACGTGTGCCTTTTTTAGTGATCATCTCGCGATTCTCAATAATCAGACCGGCAACAATAACACGTTTTTTAGAGTCTTTTTGAAAGCGGTTCCATTTGCCACTTTCTTTTTTTGCGGCCTCCACAGCTTTTTCTTCAGGAGTCATATCATGTTTATGAAGATCTACGATTTCGCAGGTCGTCCAAACTTTGGCTAATTTTTCAAAACCACGAAGCGGATGATCACTTAAGTAAAATCCTAAAACTTCTTTTTCGTAAGCTAAAGATTGGGTGCGCGACCACTGTTTGGTGTCTTCAAGTTTGATAGCTTGTTTTTCGCCGCCCATATCAAAAAGACTGACTTGGCCCACATCTTTATCTTTTTGTGCGCCGATCGCGTAATCTAAGAACTTAGAATAGCCTGTAAATAATTGTGCACGATGCACGCCAAAACCTTCGAAAGCTCCGGCTTTAGTCATACACTCGATCACTTTTTTATTCACACGGCGTAAATCAACATTTTCAAAGAAATCATCAAGGCTTGCAAATTTTTTATCTGGCTGACGGTCGCGCGCTTCAATAATCGCTTCAACCGCGGCTGAGCCAACACCTTTAATACCACCAAGGCCGAAATAAATAACTTCGCCTTTTACCGAGAATAAATAATCAGAAAAATTCACATGCGGAGGTCTAACTTCTAACCCGCGTTTTTGCGCATCTTTTACATATTTAACAACTTTATCAGTATCACCAACCTCAGTTGATAAAAGGGCTGCAAAAAATTCAGCTGGGTAATAATGTTTTACCCAAGCAGTTTGTGCCGTAATTACCGAATAAGCTGCCGCATGCGATTTATTGAAACCGTAATCGGCAAACTTATACATTAATTCGAAAAGCTCTTCAGATCTTTGCTTATCGTGACCTCGCTCTAACGCCCCTTTCATGAAACGCTGGCGATGCTGATCCATTTCTTCTTTGATCTTTTTACCCATCGCACGACGAAGCATATCGGCTTCACCAAGAGAGTATCCGGCAATAATCGAAGCAATACCCATAACTTGCTCTTGGTAAACCATGATTCCATAGGTTTCTTCCAAGACTTGTTTGGTTTCTGGCAATAGGTATTCTACCGGTGTTTCACCGTGTTTACGCTTGGTAAACTCTGGAATATTCGCCATCGGACCCGGGCGGTAAAGTGAGGTGATCGCGGTAATATCAGCAAAGCTTGTAGGCTTAATTTTTCTGGTAGCGTCAGTAATACCTTCGCCCTCGAACTGAAATACTCCGGCCGTGTCACCACGAGATAATAATTCATAAATTTTAGAATCGTTGATCGGAATATTTTTTTCTAAAACATCAAGACCACGATTTTGTTTAACTAATTTTAAAGCATGATGAATATGAGTTAAAGTTTTAAGACCCAAGAAGTCGAACTTAATTAATCCGATTTTCTCAGCATGCTTCATATCATACTGAACAACGTTTTCATCATCTGCGCCCTTATACATCGGCGCATGTTTTACTAAACTGCCATCGGCAATAATTACGCCCGCAGCATGGATGCCCGCATGACGAACTAAACCCTCTACACGAAGTGCAAGTTCGACTAACGTTTGCACAGTAGGATTAGACTCCATCGCTTCACGAATACGAGGCTCTGCCGCTAATGAGTCTGTTAAATTAATCCCTAACTTATCAGGAATTAATTTAGATACGACATCCACTTCAGGAAAAGTCATACCCAATACGCGGCCCACATCTTTTAGCGCAGCACGGGTTTGTAATTTTCCGTAAGTGATAATTTGTGAAACTGAGGCTGAACCGTATTTTTCAGTAACATACTGAATAACTTCCTGACGGCGATCCTGACAGAAGTCGATATCGAAATCGGGCATCGAAATACGTTCGGGATTTAAGAAACGCTCAAACAGTAGAAAATTTGGAATCGGATCAAGATCAGTAATACGCAAACTGTAAGCGACAAGCGACCCTGCTCCAGATCCACGGCCTGGGCCTACCGGAATATCGCGGTTTTTTGCCCAGTTGATGAAATCCATAACGATTAAAAAATAACCGTTAAATCCCATGCGATCGATAATATTTAATTCAAAATTTAAACGATTAAAATAATCTGGCTTTTTTTCTTCAGGAACTTCCTGGCCAACGGCTTTAAGTTCTTCGAAGCGTACTTTCAAACCTTCGGTTGCATGATGCAGAATTTCTTCTTTAACTGTACGGCCATCAGCTGTCGGAAAGCTTGGCAAATGGTAAATTGCTTTTCCGTTTTCATCTTTAAGTTTAAATTTAACATTACAACGATCAGCAATAACTTGTGTGTTCGTTATCGCCTCTGGCAAATCCGAAAAAAGTTTCGTCATGCTTTCAGTTGATTTAAAATAAAATTCAGAACTTCCTAGTTTGTATCTAGACTCGTCGGCTAAAGTTTTATTCGACCCGATACAAACTAGTACTTCTTGCGCGATTTGATCGTCTTGCGTGATGTAGTGCACATCATTTGATGCAACGATGGGAACATGACAAATCTTTGAAGCTTCTAAAATAAAATTATTAATCGTTTTTTGCGCATCACTGCCTTGTGGAAGTGTGCGCGACAATTCTAAATAAAAACGATCATCAAAAAGTTCTTTTAATTTTCTAACTTTGGCTAACGCGGCTTCTGGTCCTTCTTTTAAAAGTGTACCAATAACTTCACCACGCGTTGTGCCGCTCAAACAGATTAAATCTTTCGAGTAATCTTTTAAAACGTCGTAATCAATTCTTGGCTTCCAGTAAAAACCCTCTTGGTAACCCACCGATGAAAGTTTACAAAGATTTTGATAGCCTTCTAGATTTTGTGCCAACAACACTAAACGCTGTGGTCCTAAAGTAATCTCAGAATATTTTTGATTGGGATCTTGTTTTTTATCTAGTCGCGAATTTGGTGCGACATAGGCTTCAAGACCAATCAATGGTTTTACGCCTTTATCTTGGCAGGCAAAGTAAAACTCAATCGCACCGAACATGTTTCCATAATCAGTAAGAGCTACGGCAGGTTGTTGGTAATCGGCCGCTTTTTTAGCGATTGCCTTGACCCGGCACGAAGCCTCTAAAAGGGAGTACTCAGAATGAACATGTAAGTGCGAAAATGACATTTCTTAACTATACTTTTTGAAGAGTTATGTTTCAAAACAACTGTGAGTAGCGCAGTGTATAAACTGAGATTAAAGTTTCAGCACTATTTGCAGCAAATCAGACTATGTTTTACGCTCTTAGAATGAAAATATACTCAGATATCACACAAACGATTGGTTCTACTCCGTTAGTTAAACTTCAACGACTGAATAAAGGCTTAAAAGCTGAACTTTTATTAAAGTTAGAATTTTTTAACCCTCTGGGATCAGTCAAAGACCGCATTGGCCTGAACATGATTGCTGAAGCTGAAAAATCTGGAGCTCTACAACCAGGCATGACGGTTATCGAGCCCACTAGCGGCAATACCGGAATTGCCTTAGCTTTTGTGTGTGCAGCCAAAGGTTACGAACTCACTCTGGTTATGCCAGAAACAATGTCACAAGAACGCAGAACACTTTTACTTTTGTTAGGTGCAAATCTTGTATTAACTCCAGGACCACTCGGAATGCGTGGAGCTATCGCTAAAGCCCTTGAAATTTCTGACACCGATAAATCAAAAAAATATTTTTTGCCACGCCAGTTTGAAAATCCGGCAAATCCTCAAGTCCACGAAAAAACTACCGCTCTTGAAATCTGGAACGACACTGACGGAAAAGTCGACATCGTGGTTTCTGGCGTTGGCACAGGTGGAACAATTACCGGTGTGGGAAAAGTTCTTAAACAGAAAAATTCTAAAATTCAAATGGTCGCGGTTGAACCCACTGAAAGCCCTGTGTTGAGCGGCGGCAAACCCTCGCCGCACAAAATTCAAGGCATTGGTGCTGGATTTATTCCGCTGGTACTTGATCGAAAAATTATTGATCGTATCGAACAAATTTCAAGTGAAGACTCGTTAGTTATGGCCCGTAGAGTGATCAAAGAAGAGGGCATTCCCGTCGGAATCAGCTCTGGAGCTGCGATTGCGGTAGGATTAAAACTTGCAGCCTTAGACGAAAACCAAGGTAAAAATATCGTTGTTATCGTTCCAAGTTATTCTGAAAGATATTTATCAACACTTCTTGCAGAAGCAGAACGCACGCAGGCGCAAAGCTTAACAACATCAACTGTAAGTGAAGAGTATTTAAAAAAAGTAGTTGTTCAACAAGGAATCTAGCGAGGTATGTAAACTTGCGCCAAAACATGGGCCACGCTAATGAGCACACAAAGGCCGAAAAACAGCAGCATTCGAGGGTTGTTTAATTTAATTTTAAACATGATGCGCATTAAAAAAGTGCGCATCATAAAGTCGAATAACCCATACATCACCCCTTGCGAGAATCTAAAGCCAAAGTCATTTGTAATTGGCGGTGGCATGACCAGCTTAAAAACAAGAATATTGGCTATGATGGCGGTTAAAGTTGTAACAATCGCCCAAATTTTTAGTGATCGCTTCCATTCAATATCTAAGATGCGCTTAAATAAAACCGCATCAATGACAAAAAAAACAACGAATAGAATTTGCCTTAACAATTATTCCCACTCAATAGTTGCAGGTGGTTTTGAAGTAATATCATAAACCACACGGTTAATACCTTTAACTTTATTAGTGATTTCATTAGAAACTTTTTTCAAAAATCCTTGCGGAAAATCAAACCAGTCAGCGGTCATTCCATCAATTGATGTCACCGCGCGAAGTGCAAGTACCGAATCATAAGTTCTGCCATCACCCATCACACCCACTGTTTGCACCGGTAAGATCACGCAGAAGGCCTGCCAGATTTGATCATAGATACCATCGCGGCGAAGTGCCGAGATATAAACATCATCTGCTTTTTTTAGAATTTCTAATTTTTCTTTAGTCACTTCACCGATCACACGAATGCTTAAGCCCGGCCCTGGAAAAGGGTGACGGCCGATCATATCTTGCGGAAGACCTAACTCTAAGCCAAGTTTACGCACTTCATCTTTAAATAAATAACGAACCGGCTCGACAAGCTTAAGATTCATTTTATCTGGCAAACCACCCACATTGTGATGCGATTTAATCGTCACACTGCCACCAACGCTTGAAATACTTTCGATCACGTCAGGGTAAAGAGTACCTTGCGCCAAAAATTTAATTTTACCTTGAGTGTGTTTTAATTCATCTTTAATAACTTCATCAAAGGCTTCGATAAATGTTCGACCGATGGCCTTACGTTTCTTCTCGGGATCAGAAAGACCTGCTAACGCAGATAAAAATTCTTTTTCTTTATCAACACCGTGAACATTTAAACCAAAATCTTTATATTGAGTTAAAACTTTTTCGAATTCATTTAACCGAAGCAAACCGTTATTGATAAATACGCAGTGAACGCGCTCTGCGCCAAGTACTTTTGTAAGTAATGTCGCTACAACACTTGAATCCACGCCGCCTGATAAGGCACATAAAACATGATCATCAGGGCCTACCGTTTTTAAAATCATGTCCGTACATTCGCTCACTAATGATTTTGCATTCCAGTCAGCTTTCACTTTAAAATTTTCTAAAAAGGCCTGAAGAATTTCTTTACCATATTCTGAATGAGAAACTTCAGGATGGTATTGCAAAGCCCAATAGCGGTCTGAATAAAAACCTGCAATATGATCTTCTGTGGTACACAGCAATTGCGCCTCTGAAGGAATTTTTGTAACTACGTCCCCGTGACTCATCCACACATTCACTGTATTTGGGATATTATTAAAAGTTTTTTTCCAAACTACTGGTTTATGGCCGTATTCACGATGTTTTGCCGATTCAACCGCACCACCCATTTGATGGGCTAACAGCTGCATGCCGTAACAAATTCCTAATACCGGGGCGACTTCTAAAACTTCTTGAACATTTTTAGTCGGAGATTCAGATTCATAAACTGAAAATGGACCGCCACTTAAAATAATCGCGTCCGGTTTGAAATCTCTAATATCTGAAATTTCTGTTTTATAACTTTTAATTTCACAGTAATAACCTAATTCACGTAAACGACGAGCAATAAGCATGGTTACTTGTGAGCCGAAATCTAATATCAAAACTTTTGAATGCTGTAACATAATCTAATTCTATTCCAATCTGTAATTCGGAGCTTCTTTTGTAATACTGACATCGTGCACATGCGATTCTTTTAATCCAGAACTTGTGATTTGCACGAACTGCGCTTTACTTTGTAATTCTTCGATATTGCGAGCACCGATGTAGCCCATACCTGATTTTAATCCGCCCACTAACTGATGAATGATACCGCTGGCATTTCCTTTATAAGGAACTTTTCCTTCGATGCCTTCGGGTACTAATTTATCTTCGTCATTTGTATCCATTTGGCCGTAGCGATCTTTTGACCCCAAAGCCATAGCGCCAATTGAACCCATACCGCGGTAAACTTTATAAGTACGGCCTTGATATAATACTGTCTCACCCGGAGACTCTTCTGCACCGGCTAATAAATTTCCGATCATCACTGAATTTGCACCAAGCGCTAAAGCTTTCGTTACATCACCAGAATATTTAATCCCGCCATCAGCGATAATTGTTTTACCTAATTTTTTTGCGATCGCAGAACATTTCATGACCGCAGAAATTTGCGGCATACCCACACCTGCTACCACGCGTGTTGTACAAATACTTCCTGGGCCTACACCCACTTTAACAACATCAGCACCATGTTCGATTAACATTTTCGTGGCGTCTTCAGTCACCACGTTACCTGCAACAAGAACTACGTCTTTGTATTTACTGCGAACGTATTTAACCATTTCGATCACATTTTTAGAATGGCCGTGAGCTGTATCAACACAGATTACGTCAATATGATTTGCCACAAGCGCATCAATACGATCAGTGCTTCCAACACCCACGCCCACCGCAGCACCGGTGATTAAACGTCCACGACTATCTTTTGTTGATTGCGGGAATGCCTCTGATTTTTCAATATCTTTAATCGTGATTAAACCTTTTAACATGCCAGCGGCGTTCACCACCGGTAATTTTTCAATGCGGTGTTTTTGTAAAATGTTTTTAGCCTGATCAAGGGTTGTGCCTTCAGGAGCCGTGACTAAATTATCTTTCGTCATGATATTACGAATCGGTTGATTTACATTTGTTTCAAATCGTAAATCACGATTTGTCAGAATTCCCACAAGCTTACCTTGTGAAGTGATCGGAACGCCTGAAATTGAATACTTCGCCATAACTTTTAAGGCTTCATGCACATAATGATCCGGAGATAGGGTGATGGGATCTTGAATCATACCCGATTCGTATTTTTTAACTTTTTCAACTTGAAAGGCCTGATCTTCGATCGACATGTTTTTATGGATGATTCCAAGACCACCGTTTTGCGCCATGATCCTAGCGATGCGGTGTTCGGTCACAGTATCCATAGCTGCCGAAATAACCGGAGCATTAAGAAAAATATCTTTGGCGAAAAAACTTTTTGGAACAACTTCAGTGGGAACCACTTCAGAAAATTGCGGAACTAATAAAATATCATCGAAGGTTAAAGCAAGATCGAAAGTCTTGGTAGACATAGTGAGTACTCCATTGTTGTACTCAAAAGTGTATCAATACCAGGATTTATAGAGCAAATAATTATCAGCAGACTGGTCGAGGAACTTGATTTCTTCCTCGGTGAGTCGACGTTTAAACACTGCAGGACGACCCACGATTAATGAATAGGGTTCAAACTTCTTACCTTCAGTGACTAAACTTCCAGCACCAACCACCGAATGCTCACCGATTTCAGCGCCATCCATAACAATTGAGCCCATACCAATTAAACATTTACGGCCAATAGTACAGCCATGAAGAATCACATTATGGCCAATCGTAACACGCTCAGCGACTTTGCAGGCAAACTTACCGTAAGTGCCGTGCAGAACTGAACCATCTTGAATGTTAGTCTCAGCCCCTATGGTGATCGGCATCACATCACCACGAATGGTAACATTATACCAAACAGAGGCGTGATTACCTAAAACCACATCGCCAATGATGCGCGCGTTGTCAGCGATAAATACCTCTTCACCAACGATAGGTTTTTTACCACGTGCTTCGATAATCATTAGTGTAACAATTCTTTCTTAACAGCAACATTACGCTGATTCATGACGATGTGAGCTGTTTCATCCATTGAGGTTGTCGACATCACTTTAGATTTTTGGATATAACTTTTTGTCGCAAAAAACGGAACTTTTAAATGTAAACATAAGCTCATCGCTTCATCCGCACGAAGTTTGATACTTTGGTATTTCGCATGACCTGTCATGAAAATGCGAACGTACTGGTGATTACCAGTGATCTCGATAAACACACAGCGTTCGATACGAATATCTAAGCTAGATAATAATTTTTCTAAAAATGCATGCGGCGTAGTTGTAACTTGTGTGGGGCTTGATTGCGATAAAGCCACACCCGCTTCAATTTGTGTAACTGCAACTGGAAGTGTGTGCTCACCTAGTGCGTCTTTTAAGATTAAAAATGGGCGAGCATTGTCGTTATTCAAACTTAAGCCGTAAGGTTTTAACTCGACTAAATCATCATCATCAAAACCAAACTTTTCGTCTTGCTGAGAGTTAAATAAAAAATCGGCTTTCATATTTTCAACGACCATAATTATTGAACCAATTCTCCACGTAAAACATTTGGAGTCGAAGAGATAATTCTGACAGGAACTGTTTTGCCGATCAAGTCACTTGAACCTAAGAAATAAACTGATTTGTTCTGCGTGCTACGACCGAAAGCTTTACCTTGTTCATTTACGCTTTCAACTAATACTTTTAAAGTTTGGCCAGTGTATTTAGCCACTAGTTCAAAAGCTAATTTATCATGAACATCAAATAAATGATTTAAACGGCGATTTTTAACTTCTTCAGGCAATTGGTCTTCAAATTTTGCAGCTTTTGTGAACGGACGAGGCGAATACATGAAAGCAAAAATTGTTTCATAACCAATTTCTTCAACCATTGTCACAGTGTCGTTAAATTCTTCTTCAGTCTCGCCAGGAAAACCGACAATGATGTCAGTTGATAAAACTAAATTCGGAATAATTTTTTTCATCTGGTTGATTTTAGCGATGTACTCTTCACGCGTATAATTGCGATTCATTCTATCAAGAATACGAGTGTTGCCACTTTGAAAAGGCAAATGAACGTATTCGCAGATTTTATCCTGGTGATCAGCCATAACGTGCATTAATTTTTCATTAAAGTCTTTAGGATGAGATGTCGTGTAACGAATTCTTTCGATATCAGTCTCTGTGGCTACTTTTTTTAATAAGTCAGCGAAATCAAGACCGTCTTCAGATTCGTATGAATTTACGTTTTGTCCAAGCAACGTTACTTCTTTAACACCACGTTGAATTAATGTTCTAACATCCATCATGATGTGTGAAAGAGGACGGGATTTTTCGCGGCCACGAGTGTACGGAACGATACAGAACGTGCAAAAATTATCACAGCCTTTAGTGATATTTACGAAAGTAGATACACCTGGATTACGCACTAGAGTTTCAACATGGTAAGGCGCGCGATGTTCAAATTTTGCATTTACTGCTTTAGTGTTCGTCTCGAACACTTGAGTAACTAAGTTTGGTAATTGGTCGATATTATCCGTACCGAATACGAAATCGATCAACGGTTGATTTTTAATTAAATTTTCTTTTTCTTGTTGGCCGACGCAGCCACCAACGCCAATTTTAAGATTTGGATTTTTCTTTTTTAAAACTTTAAAAGTTCCAACTTCTGAATAAACTTTATGAACGGGCTTTTCACGCACTGAGCACGCATTGATGATAATCAACGAAGCTTCTTCTGCAGTTTTCACCGGAGTAAAGTTTGCCATCTCTAAAAGAGAATGCATACGTTCTGTGTCATTTACGTTCATTTGGCAGCCATACGTAGAAATATAAACGCCGCGCCCTAAACCCACATCGCTGTTGAGGTAATTTTTAGAAATTTCAGGCATAGAATTTTCAACTGAAGATGTATCAGAGATGACATTAAGATCCGTCATTGCGTTTGCTTCCTTTGTACTTGAGAAATATGAACCCCCGAGATATAAAAAACCCCTCTGTAACAGTCAATGAATACTCTCTAAACCGTGTATTAAAAACTCTGTTTATAAGAATGAGGATGTAGCCATGAAGCCACGTTATAAAATTAGCCAAAAATGGACCCCGTTCCCTGTTGAGTTCAGCGATCAGATCAGATCAGTTTTTGTGCAGAATTTCGAAAAAGACATGGGAAAAACCATGAGTCTGTCGGTAAATGGCCGTATTTATCAGAAAGAAATAACGCTGCGTGTTGGTCTTCACTCTAAGGGCGAACTTAAACACTTCAATATCGAAGCCTCGGTAGATCTTCCACCAAATCCAACTAAAGATGAAAACAAAGTTTTTGAAACAATTTCTATCGCTGTTGATGCCCTAGCAAGTTTAGTGGCCGAATATTTTGAAAATGATCGCGAATTAGAAGTTCCCTTCACATGGACAGAAACAAAATTCGAAGGCGGAACAGTTTGGATTCAGCACTCTACTGAAAACCCAGACCTTGAAGCTGAAGCTAATAAATTATTGGGTCTAGTCGATGACGAAGAAGGCGTATTAAAAGATGCTGCCGATGAAAAGTCAGAAGACATCCTAGACGCTACCGAGGAAGAATTTGATGAGTTCGCCGAGAATCTTTCAAGCGAACCACAAATGTTCAAAAAAAAGAAAAAGGATGATTTACACTAGCTGAAAAATCAGCCACCATAATCGTATGGCTGAAGTTAGAGATATTCCTGCAGGCACTACTCTTTTCTACGAGGGCGAAATTCCCGACAATATGTATGTCGTGAAAAAAGGCGGCTTCGACATTCTCAAAAAAATCGATGGCAACGAAGTTAAAGTCAGCGAAGCCAAAGAAGGCCAACTGATTGGCGAAATGGCCTTATTTGACTTAAAACCAAGATCTGCAACGATCAAATCCAATCAAGATTCATCAGTCGTGGTATTACCTTATGTAAATTTATTAGATCAGTTAGATAAATTACCAGCTTGGGTAAAAATCGTCATGCGCACGTTATCTGATAACTTACGCAAAACCACAGAACAAATGATGAAGAAATAAGTTTAAAAAAAATTATGAATAAAAAAGGGAAGCTCTAATCAGCTTCCCTTTTTCGTTTCTCGATTTGCAAAGCGAGGATCTAGTAATCCCCGTCGTCATCCATACTTGGCGCATCGCCAATACCGCGGATTTCGTCAGAGAAAGATTGAACTTCATCGTCGTTACCGTCGTTTTCGTTCAATGCTGATTCATCGATTTCAAGTTCTTGGATGGCCATTAAGAATTCTTTTTCTGATTTAAGATCTTTTCTAATCATTTCTAAGAATTTATCTGGGTAGCGAGATGTTAAGTCTTCAACGTATTTTTCTAATTTACCATCAATTAAAATAGCTTTTCTGATTTGGATTTTCTTCCAAAGTAATAAGTAGTGAAAACGGCAGTAACCTTCAACACTGGCTACTTGATCGCAATCACGAACGCGGCATAAACGACGACCTTCAGAATCGGTAAGATAAATTTCTTCATCTTTTTGTTCTTCTTCTTCGTCATCTGATAATTCTAAATTTTCGTCTTCATCAACTTCTTCAACTTCTTTTAAATCATCTTCGTAATCAGAAATTTCTGAATCGCCAAAATTATCATCAAATAAATCATCATCTTCTTCGGCTGTCGCTTTTTTCTCAGTCTTTTTAGATTTAGATTTAAGCTTAGCGTCAGCCTTTGGAGCCTTAACGCTCTCGGCCACAACTGCTTTAGTTTCTACTTTTTTAGGAGCTTCGGCTTTCTTTAAAACAGGCTTTGCTTCTTTTTTAAGAACAACTTTTGCTTTAGGTGCGGGCTTAGCAACAGGCTTAGCTGCCACTTTTGCCTGAACTTTGGCTTTTATCACAGGTTTAGCTACCGGTTTTGCCTTAGTTGCGGGCTTTGCAGTCGCTTTTGTAACAACTTTTGCTTTAATTTTAGACGCAATCTTTTTAGCCATGAGTACTCCTGAAGTAATATACAAAATAGCGTTGCGACATAATGCAAATACTGTCAACCGCTTTTATTGAAGTTCTTTTCGCTCTCGTGTTAAATTAATTTTTTAACAAAGGAAAAAGTCTATGGAAAAAATCGTAATCGTATCAGCACAACGTACTCCTGTTGGAAGTTTTCAAGGTCAATTATCTACACTTGCAGCGCCGCGCTTAGGTGCGATCGCTATTAAATCTGCATTAGAAAAAGCTAACGTTAAAACTACTGAAATTGATGAAGTGATCATGGGCCAAGTGTTAACGGCCGGTGTTGGACAGGCTCCTGCACGTCAAGCAGCTATATACGCTGGCATTGCAAACTCTGCAGTGTGCATGACGATCAATAAAGTTTGTGGATCTGGTTTAAAAGCTGTGATGCTTGCAGCAGATTCTTTACGCCTAGGTCACACAACAATCGCAGTTGCTGGCGGACAAGAAAATATGTCTTTAGCGCCCCACTTATTAGAAAATTCTCGCAATGGTTACCGCATGGGCTCAGTGCAAATGATCGATTCAATGGTTAAAGATGGCCTTTGGGATCCTTACAATAATTTTCACATGGGCAACGCCGCTGAAATTTGTTCGCGTGAATTTTCATTCACTCGTGAAGCGCAAGATGCATTTGCTATTGATTCATATAAAAAAGCTCAGGCCGCAACAGCTGCAGGTCATTTCAAAAATGAAATCGCAGAAGTTACTATCGAAGGCAAAAAAGGTAATGTCGTTGTTAACATCGATGAAGAACCAACAAAAGCAATGTTTGATAAAATGCCAGGTTTAAAACCTGCGTTTGAAAAAGACGGAACAATCACTGCAGCAAATGCTTCAAAAATTAACGATGGCGCTGCGGCAGTTGTATTAATGACTGAATCAGAAGCTAAAAAACGTGGCTTAAAACCATTAGCTACAATCATTTCACAAGCTACTTTTGCTCAAGAACCTAAGTACTTTACTACAGCTCCGGTTGGCGCGATTAAAAAATCACTTCAATTTGCATCACTTAATGTAAATGATATCGATTTATTCGAAATCAACGAAGCCTTTGCGAACGTAACTATGGCTGCACAAAAATCTTTAGAAATTCCAGCTGAAAAAACAAATGTGCACGGTGGTGCGATTGCGATCGGTCATCCCATCGGTGGATCTGGCGCGCGTATTTTAACTACCCTTGTTCACTCTCTTCACACGCGCAATGCAAAACGTGGTTTAGCTACATTATGCATCGGCGGCGGCGAAGCAGTTTCTGTAATCATTGAAAAATATAACTAGAGGATATTATGTCTACTAAAGTTTATGCTAATGCAAAAGAAGCCCTAAAAGGTGTCGCCGATAATATGACATACTTAGTGGGTGGTTTTGGTCTTTGCGGAATTCCTGAAAACTGCATCGAAGCCCTTCGCGATTCAGGTGTAAAAAACATCACTTGCGTCAGTAACAACGCCGGCGTTGATGATTTTGGTTTAGGTTTATTATTAAAAACCCGTCAGATTAAAAAAATGATGTCTTCATATGTGGGCGAAAACGCGACATTTGAAAAACAATTCATGTCTGGCGAATTAGAACTAGAATTTTGCCCACAAGGTACATTAGCAGAACGACTACGCGCTGGTGGCGCTGGCATTCCTGCATTCTACACACCGACTGGTGTGGGAACTAAAATCGCCGAAGGCAAAGAAGTTCGCCAATTTGATGGCCGTGACTTCGTTTTAGAAAAAGGAATTACCGGAGATTTCGCATTTGTTAAAGCCTGGAAAGGCGACAAATTCGGAAATCTAGTTTTTAGAAAAACTGCTCGCAATTTTAATCCAATGATTGCTACTGCCGGAAAAATCACAGTCGCTGAAGTTGAAGAGTTAGTTGAAATTGGCGAATTAGAACCAGATCAAGTTCACACTCCTGGAGTATACGTGCAAAGAATTTTCAAAGTGACTAACCAAGAGAAACGCATCGAACAACGTACCGTCAGAAAAGGTTAAACGTATGCCATTAAATAAAGAACAAATTGCACAAAGAATTTCTCAGGAAGTACAAGATGGCTACACAGTTAATCTTGGTATCGGTATTCCAACTTTGGTTGTGAATTATATTCCGCCAACAAAAACTGTTATGTTTCAAAGCGAAAACGGATTATTAGGCATGGGCCCTTTTCCGCTGGAAGGCACTGAAGACGCTGATCTTATTAATGCCGGAAAACAAACTGTGACTGCATTAAAAGGCGCAAGTTTTTTTTCAAGCGCAGATAGTTTTGCGATGATTCGCGGTGGCCACATTGATTTAACTGTTCTGGGTGCGATGGAAGTCGACGAAAATGGAAGCATCGCCAATTGGATGGTTCCAGGTAAAATGGTTAAAGGCATGGGCGGCGCGATGGATTTAGTTGCGGGCGCAAAAAATGTAATCGTAGCTATGCAACACGTAGATAAAGAAGGTAATTCAAAACTTCGCACAAAATGCACACTGCCGTTAACAGGTGTAAAGTGTATTAAAAAAATCGTTTCTGATTACGGCGTAATTGATGTCACCGAAAATGGTTTTGTCTTACGTGAATATGCTCCCGATCTTACAGCTGAAGCTGTTGTTAAAGCCACTGAAGGCAAAATGACAATCGCACCAGATTGTAAGCCGATGACATTTTAATGGGAGATATTTCTCTTTCATCACTAGCTGCGGGCTTTGTTTTTGGAGTCATTGGCTTTTGGCTCATTAAAGAAGGCAAACGTCGCACAGAGGTGCGTTTAGTCATCATCGGCATTACGATGATAGGTTATTCGTACTTCACCGGTTCGCCGTTCGCTGACTGGGGAATAGGCCTTGGGCTATGCGGGCTTGCTTATTTTTGCTGGGTGTAACTTTAATCGCCCATGCTGTTTTCTAGAGTGAAAACTTGAGTATAAAATTCATGCAAGTCACAATTTTGAGCTAGTGCCGAAGCGATACTGTTCCAATTGGCCCTGTGATTGCTTTAGTGATCTTCCGAACTCATATCGGGAGATATTAAATGAAAACTACACTAATCGGATTGTTACTACTTTTATCAACTCAAAGCTTCGCACAAAAACCACCATCAGCGGCTGTTACCAGCGTACAAATCGATGGTTCTGGCTGTGAAGCTGGTTCTGCAAACGCGCTTATCACTTCAGACTTAAATTACTTAAGTGTATTATATGATCGCTTCTCTGTAGAACTTGGCAAAGGCACTGCAAACCCAGGTGATTCAAACGACGAAAAATCTTGCTCGATCGTTGTAAATATCAACGTTCCTCATGGTTGGACTTTTGATTTCGATACAGTTGATTACCGCGGTTTTGTTGAAGTCACAAACTCTGGCGCTTTAGGTTACCAATTCATTAAGGCTGAAATCGAAGGCGGAAGATCTTTTGGTTTTGAGCAAAAAGTATTTAAAGGTCCAATCAATAAAAATTACGTTGTGTCAGTTAAAAATCAAGCTCCCGGAATTTTCGGTAGCCTTGGTGGTATCGGTAAAATCGGCGGCGCAGTAGCTTGTTTATCTGGTGGTCAAAACATCCGTGTAAAAATCAAATCACAAATCGGCGTTAAGAGCTTAATTAAATTCTTAAAACCTAGAGCACGTCTAGTGATCGATTCAACAGACGCGTCTATGGCTCAAAAATTAAAATTCAACTGGAAACGTTGTGGCGGCTAGTTAGCTAATTTCTTTTACAGATGAAAACCGAAGAGGCAGCTTTGAATCAGCTGCCTTTTTGTATTCTTCGCCACCCAAAGTATGCACATGCAAAGAATTCGTTTTACCTTTTTCTGATAAAGGCTGACCTAAAGTGAAAATAATCTTATCACCCGTCTTACCTAAACCATTTTCAATTAACATCTGTTCAATTTGTGCGATGATATCTTTTAAATTCGTATAAGGTTTAAGAGCTAGAGTTTGCAAACCCCATAAAATTTCTAAACGATTTAACACTTCAATATCAGTTGTAACGGCAACAATTTGAGCTTTCGGGCGAAAGCTAGAAATAATTTGTGCGGTTTTACCTGAAGTCGTTAAACACACAATCGCTGAAGCATTTAATTTTAAGGCTGAAAGCGCAGAACTTGCTGCAATCGCAGCAGGCGTTGATAACAATTCATTTTCTAAAGAAATTTTATAATAATTTTCTTCGTTCTTTTCAACTTCAAGAATGATTTCGTGCATAGTGCGGATCGCTTTAAACGGATATTTACCGCTGGCGCTTTCTGCAGATAACATCAAGGCATCAGTGCCATCCAGCACGGCATTGGCCACATCTGTGATCTCGGCGCGCGTTGGGCGTGGATTTTCAACCATTGAATCCAGCATTTGAGTTGCTGTGATCACTGGTTTTCCTAATTGATTGCAAAGTTTAATAATTTTTTTCTGAGAACTTGGTAAACGACTTTGGCCAACTTCAACGGCTAAGTCTCCGCGAGCGACCATAACGACATCTGATAGGCGCACGATCTCTTCTAAATTTTCAAGAGCCTCTAACATTTCAATTTTAGCTACGATTTTGGCCGGTGATTTATGAGCGTCAATAATTTCACGTAATTGCCTGATATCTTTACCAAAACGCACGAAACTTAAAGCGATAAAATCTACGCCATGCTTCAAACCGAAATCTAAATCTTTTAAATCTTTTTCAGTCATCGCTTCTACCGGAAGTAAAATGCCTGGCAAGTTCATGCCTTTACGGTTTTTTAAAATTCCGCCGTAGATCACTTTGGCTTCAAGCGCTTTTTCGCCGACTTTTAAAACTTCAAGCTCAATCAAGCCATCATCAATTAAAATTTTATTTCCAGGTTTAGCAGCCCTGCACAGCTCTTTGAAATCACTGGGGATTAAACCCTCTTTACCGAGCACGTCTTCGATAGTCACCGTGACCACTTGATTTTGCGCTAATGTGATTGAGCCTTTTTCAAAAAGACCAACACGCACCTTAGGGCCTTGTAAGTCTTGTAAGATGGTGACCGGCGCATTTAATTCAATCGATTTTGCACGTACGGCGTGAATCACTTTTAAATGATCTTCATGAGTGCCATGGCTAAAGTTAAGCCTGGCTACGTTCATGCCGGCGCGAATGGCTTGGGCGATATTTTCAGGGTCTTGAGTTGCTGGTCCGATTGTGGCTACGATTTTTGCTCTACGATGTGCTAACATTGAATCACAATAGCGATTTACTGAACGAAAGTCCTCTTAAAAAAAGTTTCTTTGTTTTTTCGCTGTTGTTCACGAATACGACGGGCACGGTCGGCTTCTTGTTTTTTCTGTTCTTCAACAGAAGCAATTCGGCGGTTTAAAATCTGCTTATGCACAGCCACATCCTGCTTGAAGCTTTTATTGTAAATAGGCGAAATGTTTTTGTATTCAGCTTTTAAGGTATCAACACTATTATAAAAACCAGCTAACTTTTTAATAAACGGTTCGCGGTCTAAAAGATATCTTTCAGTCTCGCCGTCACTAAACTTAAAGACATAAAAATCCTTACCATCTATCACTTCGATCTGGCCTTTGGTAATATCAGCATAAGATGGAAATTTAGTCAGTGGAACACCTTTTACATGCACAGTACTATTTGTACCCAGCACAATGAAGCCACCAACAACAGGCTCAAGATTGAGTTGTGCAAAGTCAGTAATTTTAACGACCGCATTTTTTAGGAATACGAAGCTTGTTTGGTTAATGACTGATTTATGACGAGAAATTGATTTAATGGTGCAAGGCAGAGTTTGTTTTACGTAACAATCAGCTGGTTGACTTACGATTTTATCATCTTTAACCGCCACAGCTTTAGCCATTGCATTAAAAGATGAAAATAAAAGAAATGCCGCCACAAGTTGTTTCATATTATTCTACCTTTAACCCACCGAAATCGCTCTTAAGAATTCCTTCAATTTTGCGTGAATCTTCTTTGCGATTTAGCAATGAGTACGACTTTGATAACCACTGAAGGCCCTTACCCGTCCAATAAGACTCTGGATAGCGCAAGACCATATTATCCAACGTATCAATGCACACCTCAGACAATTTTAAATTAGAACACTGAAGCGCAATTGATTCGTAATCAGCACGCGCTAAATACTCATCATTGGCTGTAGATTTTTTAATTTTTTCAACCATGACCAAAGCTTCTTTGAATTTTTTCTTTTGCTTTAGCTCGGTCACGCGCATGAAATAAAATTCAGATAGATCAACATCTTTATGTTTTATTTTAGATAATGACTTTTGCACATCAGAGTCAACTGAAGCGATGCCACGCACATTAGAATGACTTGAACTGTTTAGCTCAGCTAATTGAATTTCCAGCTTTTTTTGTTCTAAAGCCTGCGACAAGAACTGGATGCGTTTTTTGTCGATTTCTGAGCCCTCTATATAAATGTCAAAACAAATATAAAATGACGATAGGCCAAATAATAGAAATAAGCTTAAAAATAGATATTGATAGCTTCTGCTCATGTATCACATTTCGGCAATTATAAGACTAAAGTTAAGAAATTCCTTAATGTTATGCAGAAAAAGATGACTGAAAACCAGTAACTCATTAGGTTCATAGTTCGCATTTACAGTGTTTGGGGAGTCGATGAACAAAGCAGAGTTAGTTAGCGCAGTTTCTGATAAAACTAAACTTTCAAAGTCTCAAGTTGAGACAATGATCAATACTACATTAGAAGTTATCCAAAAAACCGTTTCTAAAGGCGAAGAGGTTAAAATCGTAGGTTTTGGCTCTTTTCAAGTACAAGCCCGCAAAGCCAAAACTGGCCGTAATCCAAAAACTGGTGAAACTCATAAAATTCCAGAATGCTCTATTCCCCGCTTCAAGCCCGGCAAAGAATTTAAAACTCTTGTTGGCAAAAAGAAAGCTACCTAGAACTTAAAATTTATCAAATTTAGATTTAAAAGCCGATGGCCATGAATCGATGATTTCAACCGTCTCGTAATACGATTGAACAAACAACTTACCCTGTAAATCTTTTAACAAAAGCTGTTTGTGCTGCGGTAATTTTAATATTTTCTTTTGAAACGCGGTATAGACTTTTTCACCCATAATACCACCCAAAATATTTGCGGCCGTAACATGGCTTTTTTTATTTCTTAGGCTTGATTTTTTCTTATTCAAAAATGATAAATCCTGAAACGTCGCAAAACGCACTTCGTTTAATTTCTGCTCTAAGGCCAACACTAAAGCTTCTTTACCTTTATCAGAAAACTGCTCTGATCTTAAGGCTGTTCTTATATCATCAAAAGTGTCTGTTTTCTTCTTCGGATTGATAATCTTAGTTAAAAAATAGGTCAGCATTTCAAGCCAGATGTTTTTTAAAAAATCTTTTTTGCCATCGATGATAGATTTTTTATAAACACCCAATTTATACAACACAAAAAGAGCCGCCACTTTTGAAATCTGATTTAACGAAGGGCGCGCCACAAAACCCATTTGCTGTTCTGGACAATAAAAAGACTGGCCCGACAGCAACAGTTCTTTATAATAAGCGCGCTCTAACGCCGGAAGTTTTTGAATTTTATTAAATAGAACTTCGTCATTAACTGAATACACACTCAAATCATCAACTTTAATATGAATATTCAACATTTTATTTAAAACTTCTACCGCTTGCGAAACGTGATCAGTTAAATCGTAATCATCAACTTTAATTTTTTTATCGTGTCCGGTCTCAAGGTAGAGTAAATAATCCTGCCATTTTACCCATGGTAATACCGACATCAAGGCCCAGCGATTGGCTGATAATTTAACAAAATCAGCGCTGGATGGATCTTTATGCTTTTTTAATAATTTAAAGTACAGATTTTCAGGGCTTTGCAACAAAACGACTTCTGAAAGTTTACGATTAACTTTTCGCACTTCTTGCGGAAGATGCTTACTAGCCAAATGAAAATCACCGAATTGCACTAACATCTTACGTGTGGAATTAGTTTTAATCGCCGTATTGATTAAACCTGCCGTAAAACGATCTTGGTCTGCAAACTTTCGTTTGGTCATCGAATTCAGGGCTACGATCGGTACTTTATTTTGACTGGCCCATTTCATTAATGGGCGCGTAAACTCCCACGGAAATCCCCAAGTTTTCTTCCATTCAATTTTTTTTAAAAATTCACGCTCATTCAGATGACCAGATAAATAGGCATTTAACACTTTTTGATGTTCTATAAAAAAACACTCTAACCCTAAGCACACATTTTGAGCGCCAAGCTTGCGCGCGATCCTAAGAACAGCTCTGGTTGACTGTGCTTGGGCGTGAAAATCGCCAATATATACAATTTGGCTTTTATCCATCTGTTTAAACAGCTCTTGTTTACGCCCGATTTCCCATTGCGAGCGATTAAGCTCCTGCTCGTACTCTTGCTGATATTTTTGAATTGAGCGCGTTTGATTCCCGATTAAATCTTCAACCTTGCTGCGAATTCTCATGTAGTAGTCGTACTTAACTTTAACCAGAGGCATTGCACTATGTTAATAAATGATTGCTTGATTTCAACCTTTAATCGTCAAAAGATAATATTTAATTCTAAGGAACCTGATATATGAGTAAAAAATTAAACTTTCTGCTTTTGAGTTTTATCGCATCCGCTGGCGTTTATGCCTACCTTTCATACCATCATTACATGGTTAAATTAGGTCTTGGCGGCACAAGTCTTTGCCAAGTCAGCGATACGATCAACTGTGACGTGGCAGCACTAAGCCAGTACGCCGAAATCCTAAACATTCCCATCGCTGTTATTGGACTGAGTTATTCAATTATTATGTTAGGCGTTTTTCTTTTCGCCAAATTTGGTTGGTTTGAAGAAAGCGAAGGCTACCAAACTATCGTGAAGGGCTTAACTGCATTTTCAGCGCTTGTTTCTTTAGTCTTGTTAGGCATTTCAATTATGCAACTTAAAGTATTTTGCCCGTTCTGTATTGCGGGTTATGTACTTTCTTTTGTGATCGTGTTTTTAACTTGGTCACTTTATTCTGATACTAAATTTAGTTTAAATTTTTCGGTATTATCTGCAGAAAAAGGAATTCTAGGCACACTACTAGCGGTGCCCCTGTTAGCTTGGTTTATTTCAGGTTCAGTGCGCGACAATTACGGTTTAGATCAAATGCAAAAAATCGTTCCTGAAAAAATTTTTCAATGGCAAAAATCTCCGGTCGTCACGTTTGATGATACTGTTGGACTAATTAAAGGCAGCACTGAAGCCACAGCTCCAGTACTTGTTGAATTTGCTGACTTTAAATGTCCACACTGCAAATCTGCTGCTAATACGATCAAAAATTACTTATCCGGCAATAAAAATGTGAAAATGGTTTTCAAACCCTACCCGCTTGATGGCGTTTGTAATCCGCACATGCCACAAAAAGGCGATGGCTCACGTTGTGAATTAGCCGGCTGGGCATTATGTGGCGAAAAATTATTTTCAAAAGGCTGGGATGTTCACTACTGGATTTTTGATCACCAAGAAGCCATGATGCATGATTCAGACTTATCTTCACACTTAACAGCAATGGGTAAAGATCTGGGCATTGATACCGCACAACTTAAAACTTGCGCTACCTCAGCCGAAACTTACGACATCATCAAAAAAAGTGCTGCTGAAGGTGAAGCTGCTAAAATCACTGGAACACCGGCAATTTTTGTTAATGGCAAAAAACTGGAATACGGCCAATTTATTGACGTACTTCGTGGTGCTATTCAAACTTTGAAATAATAATTATTCGATATTAAAAAATTTAAATACGAATTCTAAGGACTTATTCAAATAATCATCAAACACGATGAAAAAAGTTGCGCCAAGTCCTTCGAATATTTCAATCACAACGGCTGAAATCACAACAACTACTGTTGAAAACCAAACTGCTTTAACTAACATTGTTGTCGATTTAATATCTGATAGGCGCAATTCTTCCTGGCAAGTTTCTATTTTGCGCATGACTGATTTTAACTCTTGAAAATGGTCACGGTATCTTTCACGCAATTCACTTTGTTTTGATTTTGTAAGTAGGCTCAGACCCGGAAAATTTCTTTTCGTGCGAATGGCAAAAATTAAATCGATCGCATGATTTACATAGCGGTCAATACGTTCTTTAAAATTCGGGTAATCAGAATCTCGTTCTAAAAAATCTTTTAAATAGTTGATGGCACGGTCATATTCTTCGTTCACTACAAACGTTAAAACGTTGTAGCGAACTGTATCCGGCACGCCCAGATCACTGATATCCAGATCGTTGACGGCTCGCTTATCTTTAAATGACATTGCACCCATAAGGCTTATATCGGCCTTTGAGAGGCAAAACTGGAGCAAAATCTCGGGATTTAAGTCTAGTTTTATGGGTTAAAGGCCTGATCCTATTTCGGGTCGAGGTCTGGCTATGTGATAATTAAGACTGTTACTTCAGGAGGAAGTTATGGATTTTGAACTTAAGCATTTAGAAATGGTTCAAGGTGATACTCAATCCGCACGCGCACAGGATGTGACTCGTTCGATTGGCTCTTCACAAGTTTTAGAAGACTTAACCGGTCAAATCGAAGAACTTCAGAGTAAAATTAAAGTCAGCTATCGTAAATTATTACTATACGAAACTGAAAATCAAAAATTAATTCAGGAAAAGAACTCTTTCTTTTTCGAAAATAAAGTTTTTGCTGAACATAATTCTATTTTAATTGAAAAAAATAAAATTTTACAAAGCACGCACGATGAAATGGCAACGTCGATCGAGAAAAAAACTCTTAAAATCGAAATCGCCGAAAAACTTATCGAAGCGCAAAAAACTGATTTAGGCCGTCTTTCTAAGTTTCACGAAAAAGTTAAAAACATCATCAAACCGTTTGTTGAAAATCTAAAGCAACAGATCACGGTTTTGACTGCTGAAAATGCGCAAAAAACACGCCTTATCACTCAGTTAGAAACTTACCAGGCTGAATTACAATTAAACATCACAGTCCAAGCTCAAACTATCGAGACAAATTCGAATCGCTATGCGCACGAGAAAAAATCTTTGATTCAAAGTTACGAAGAACAAATTCACTTTTTATCAAAAGAGATCGTCGAACAGCAACAAAGAACACTTGATGCTAATAACGAGAACTTACGTCTTAAAAAACAAGTTGAAACGAAACATTTCGTAGAAAATGAGCTTGTTAAGTACAAACGCGTACAAGACGAAAATATCCAAACTGTGAACGCGTTACGCTTAAAAGAAAACGAATTAAGTCGCCAATTAACAGAGAGTCATGTTTCAGAATCTAATCATAAAAACCAGATGATTAACATGACTGGCGAAATGGAACGCCAACGCGAATTGCTTGACGCCACTAGAAAACAATTAAGTCACAAAATCACAGAAGTTGAAGATTTAACATTGCGACTTAAAATGTTAGAAAAGCTAAACTCTAATCTTTCTTTAAATTTAAAAGATCATCAGACCTAATAGCGTCTGATAGAGTCGAATAGGTCTTCATACTCATGCCTTTAAGCTCTAAAAGGCGATAAAAGTCATGCTGAAGGCCTACAATTTTAGCTTCTGGAATCACATTAATTGATTCAAAAAACGTGGTAATATTGGCTGACGCCGTGAAGTTTAACCCATCAAGGCAAAATACGACCTTGCGGCCTTTAAGCTTTTGTTCACACACATCTCTAAATGGTTTATTTTGATCTGGCTCGATTCGGCCTTTTATTTCAACAACAGTAACAGTGCCTACTTCATAGAACTTTGCTTGCATATTCACCCGCCTATTAGGCTTATCGTTTTTATTAGAAATAAGTGAATAGACCTCAGTCTTGAAGTGACAAATAATTATTCTCTTTTTAGACTTTTACTCAGTGAATTACACCTGGATCAGACTACTTTTATTAATCGGATTAAGCTTTGGCACCAAAGCCTTGGCTCAGACAGGACCACCAACGTCTCAAAAAGTGGCCGTGTCAGCACCTGTGCAGGCCGATTCTCCTTCGCTAATTTCATCTAAAATTTCTGGCTTTACCATTACAGCCGAAAATCTTTATCGCGATTTAGAAAAAGACATCATTCAAATTTCTGGCAGCGTACAAATTATTTATCAAAATCAACATTTCAGCGCTGACTTTGTTGAAATCAACCTAAAGAAAAAGCACGCCTATTTTCGCGGGCGCGTAAATATTCAAACTATTGAATACAACGTCGGCGGCGACGAAGTTAGTCTTGATTATTACTCAAACCAGGCCTTGATCGTTAACGGCTACGTGCAATCCAACAACATTACCTTTAAAGGTAAACTGATTGAACAACGTGGCCCGACGACGTTCTTTATTGCCGATGCAGATTTTACGACATGCACCAACTGCCCTTCGACCTGGAGTTTTCAAGGCAGTCAGATTCGCGCTGAACTTGGTGGCTATGCGTTTTTAAAAAATACGTTTTTAAAAGTCAGTGATGTTCCTATTTTTTGGCTTCCGTACTTAGTGTTACCACTTAAGAACGAACGTCAGTCAGGCTTTTTATTTCCAGAGTTTGGTTATATCCGCAATCGCGGTTTATTTTTCTCTGAAAGTTTTTTCTGGGCGATATCAAGATCGCAAGATTTAACCTTCACTTTGAAAAACTATGAACTGGGTGGATTAAAAGAACTTGTTGAGTACCGTTATGCTTTGAGTGATTTTAGCGGTGGCCAGTTAAATGTGGCGCACTTCAATGACACCGTATTTTCTGCTGACTATGCAAAAACCGGACAAATTAACGAGGGCACTACTTTTCGGCGTTGGGCGATTCAAGGCTATTCGCAACAAGAAATTAATGATGTTGCTCAGGTCAGAGTAAAGATTAACCAAATCAGCGATCTTCAGTACCCTAAAGATTTTTATGAAGAATTTAAAACTTATGCTGAAGGTGGTTTAGAAAATAGATTAAACATTTCTGCTCATAGTGATCATGCCTTAGGTCAGTTCGATTCAATCTATTATAAACATTTACTTGAAAGTGATCCACTTCAGTCAAACTCTTCAGCGGTTCATGCACTACCTGAATTAAAATTTGACATCACAACAACTCAAATTGCTGACTCGCCCATTTATTTTAAATTAAATGCCCAATACGATAATTTCTATCGCAAAAACAAGTGGGACGATATTTCTACTTTAGATAGCCAAAAATACGTTACCAATATTGCGAACAATCCGGCCTGCGCCCACAATGCAAGCACAGGCTGCACATCAGTTTACGATGGCGCTTTTAATCAAGGTAACGACATCCTGCGCACAGGCCAGCGCGTATTTTACAAAGCTTCATTACTTACACAAAGTTTTACCCCGGTAGATTATTTAAATGTTTCGCCCGAAGTTTCTTACAACGAAGCCCATTACTTTTTCTCAGAAGGCGATGACCGATATAATTCACGCCGTTATGCCCAAATTGATATTAATTCACGCAGCCGTATGTACCGAATTTATGAATCAGATAATCAAGATACCAAATATAAGCATGAGTTAATTCCTGAACTTTCATACACCTATATTCCCTTTGTTGAACAAGATGCCCATCCATTTTTCGGAAACATTGAAAACGGCGAATATTCTTTTTCATCACGCAATAATTTGGCCGACTCTGATTTAAATACGCCTTATGGTTTACAATACGACTATTACGACCGTATTTATGATCGTCATTTAGTGACCCTGACTTTTCTAAATCGTGTCATTAAAAAACGTATGTCTGACAAATCTTATAAGAATATTTTAGATTTTCGCTTAGCACAGTCTTACGACCTCTACCAGATTCAAAATAAATACAGTCAAAGCAACCAACCTTTATCGGATTTATCAGGAACACTTAATTTAAATATTGATCAATTTACATTTGCAAACCAATTCAATTATTATCCGTACTTGTCTGCAACAAATTCAACAACATCACTTTCTTATCTTAACGATCAGCAACAGTATTTTAAAATTGGTTACAACTCAAACCGAGCGCAAGGTCCGCGCGTTGATGATGTGGTCTTAGCCTTAGGTTTTGTAACAAAATATATTAATGTCTTATCAGGGTTTATCGTCGACACCAGCGAAGACCGCAGCAGCGATTCACGACTTAAAAAGTTTTCTTTAATTACCCAATTAAAACCCCCGGGCGAATGTTGGGGAGTTAACTTTTACCGCGAACAACAAGTCGGTCTAGAGGCTGAATGGCGCGTGCGTTTTGATTTCTCTTTCGACGGAAAACCACCAAAGATTATTCCGCCGGATGAGTTAAAAATTCAATAGTCTCAGGCTATTCACTTTTAATCAAAGTGCAGCCGAAATTTTCACCACGATACTGAGCAACCGCTTTTTGGCCAAATAAACCACTACCAAATTGGGCGGTCACAGTTCCGTCTTGGTTAACTTTAAGTTCAGGCAATACCTTAGCGATGACTTTAAGATCTTTTTTACAAGCTGCTTCACTGCGCCCAACGACCATACGGCAAGAACAGTATTCTTTAGCGCCATAAGCACGCATTAAATGCGGAAAACTTGTTCCCAGCTCACTGTTTGTATCATCAGCCGACTGGTCAGCCCACGTTTTTGTAATTGCTGCTTTTTCTGCGAAAGTTTTAGAGTCTCCTACTGTTTCATAGCTGTAACCTTTAGCTAAAATAAATTTTTTCGTGGCCGCATAAAACTTAAGGCGATCAAAATCTTTTTCATCCATCGAAAGTTTAACCATCACTAAATTTTGTGACGGGCTAGACATCACGATCTGACCTTGAAACCCGTACATAATCACCGAATCTAAAGGTAAATCATTATAAGCCGATGGCTGATTTCTGCCTTCAATCGGAAGATTTGTAATAGCTTGCATAGAGTAGGCTTTGTTTTCAGGGTTTCCCTCTTGAACTTTTTTCTGAACGCCATCTGCAACTTTATTCAATAGTTCTATGTATCGAGCCGGAATAATTTGCTTCCCGTTCCAAGTGCCTTTGTTCATTACAAGTTGGCCCATTTTTAAAAAATCAGGCGCTGACATATAGATATAAGCAGAACCTACAAAAGTGCCGTTCATATCTTGTTCAAACGTTGCCTTAATTCCTAAGGGTTTAAATAATTTTTCAAATGGATAATTGTTATAAACTTCTTTGTTATTGATAGCGCTTTGTAAAATGCCTAATAAAATATTCGTATCCCCACTTGAATAATTAAAATACTCGCCTGGTCCACCAGTTGGAGAAAGTGGATTTCTTAACATGTAATCCACATAACCCTTTGCGTGGCCATCCAAATATAACATGTTCGTTAAATCTAAATTCAACGGAAGCCCCTCAAAAGCTTCTTTATATTTAATTCCCGAAGACATTCCTAAAACATCAATGATGCGTGCATTGTTTTGAAATGTTGGCAGATATTTTTTAACGGGATCGTTAATTGAAAGTAAACCTTCACCTTCAGCGATACCAATTAAAATTCCCGACATGGTTTTAGCGGTCGACCAAGAAAGATGTTTTGTTTTCGGCGTGTACTCACGAGCGTAGTATTCGTAAATAACTTTTCCGTCTTTATAAATAATCACTGCATCGGTGTTGGCTTTTTTGGTGTCGCGAAGAGCTGTGGTTAACTCGTCTTCTGGTGTTGTCGCCTTTGATAACGACGTAATGAATATGGTACATAACAATATGGCTACGATTCTCGAAAACCCGTGTTTCATAGTGAATACTCCCTGATATGGAAACGATCTCTTAATTAGAATGTTTGCACCAGTTATGTTGCATTCGGTCGATTTTATTCATGAATATGCAGCCGTGAATGCGGCAGATCTCCCCGCGAGTTTACATATTCCACTTAAACTGATCCCAAGATTCCTTAACTCCGGCTCGAAATTTTTTAGAACATAAGAGGGCTGCAGTAAATCCGATAAAAAGAAGATCTCCTACCGCAACTAAAATTGAAAAATTGTAAATCGTATCCACGAAAAGCGTTGCTCCAACCCAAAAATAAAGAGCAAGCACTGTAAAGCCAAAAATAACTGAACCTATATAGACAATGGGAAATAATAGGACTTTAAATACAACTCTAAAGAATTCTTTCATTCTTAGATCGTTTCATCGAGCGATATAAATTGCAACTTTCCGTCCTGTAAGACAAACACCACAAACCCATCAACTCTTATGTTACGCACGCAATTTCTGCGTCTCTCTCCAAGTAAGACATACTTCAAACGCTGAATCTGCTTTGTTCCTACCCGCTCAAAAGCGCGCCAAGAATTATCTAAATACTTCACTTCTAATAAAACTCTGCGCTTTTCTTTTTCGACAACAAGATCAACTTCAACGCCATCAAACTTTGTTCGTTCACTTGAAATGCTCCACCCTTTTGATAGAAAATACTTTCGAACGACAGCTTCAGCGTCTGCGCCCCGCTGGTGAAATTTATCTGTTAGTTTAGAGGTGCTCTTTGACGCCGCCGAAGGTTTTTCGGTGGTGGATGGTTGGTTTAAAGTTTTCAATGGCTGTGCGGTGAATTTCGGTCGCGTAGCCTTTGTGTTTTTCAAATCCATAAACAGGGAATTCCTTTGCAAGCTCTGCCATTAACTGATCACGCGCCACTTTGGCGATGATAGAAGCTGCAGAGATGCAACGCATGTGCTGATCCCCTTTGATAATAGGTAACTGTTTGTAGTCTTTAAGATCCGAAACGCGGTCACGCCCGTCGATCAGAAGTGTTCCGCTCTTGATATTTAACTGATCTTTTAGTTTGTGTTCTAAAGAGCGAACAGCTCTTGTCATAGCCAGATAAGTGGCTTGAAGAATATTGATCTCATCAACTTCTTCAACCGATGCCCAGCCCAGAGCCCAATGGTGATTGGCGCGAATTTCTAAAGCTAAGGCTTCACGTTTTTCTTCTGTCAGGACTTTTGAATCAAGAAAATGTTTTACAGGGAATTTATCATTTAAAATGACAACGCCGGCACACACTGGGCCGGCGAGGCATCCACGCCCTACTTCATCGATACCGATAAATGGGGTTGGAAGATCTTTTAACTTTTTAACGTTAAAAGTATTATTTTTTTGAGTCATTAGATGAAGTAGCTACTAATTCAGACTCGATACGAGCTGCTTTACCATCTAAATCACGTAAGTAATAAAGTTTAGCGCGACGTACTTTACCGTGAGCAACTAATTCAACTGAATCAATAGCTGGAGAGTTGAACGGGAAAGTTCTTTCAACGCCTACACCCGCAGAAATTTTACGAACTGTAAAAGATTTGTGAGCGTGACCTTGAATTTTAGTCACAACGCCTTTGTATAACTGAACGCGCTCTTTTTCACCTTCGATAATTTTAACGTATACGTTAACAGTATCACCTGGAGCAAAAGTTGCGATTTTTGCATTTTTAGTCGATTTTTGAGTCATGCGCTTAACGAAATTAGTTTCAGTTCCTTTTGCTGGAGCTGCTTTTTTCATTTTTTTAGAAGTCGCTTTTTTTGCTGCTGCTTTTGCCATAAATAGTCCTTATTCATTTGGACCTCAGGTCCAATTATCTTTCAAAAAGAAGTATTGTGTTACCATGACCCTAGGAGTCGGTCAAGACAGATACTTACAGCAGCTCTTACACAAAGATGCCGATAATCGTCTTTAGAATCACCTTTGATTGGATCTAAAACAGCATGGCAGTTACGCATGAAATCTTGGGTTAAGCCAAAACCTGTTCCAAAAACAAGCATATACGGGTCATCATCCTGCTCTAAAACGTTTTTAAAGCGCTCAAAGGTGAATTTTTCCTGCCCAGGCAGGTTGCGCGCGTGAGTTGCGACGATACGGGCATTAGGGTGACCCCAATCAGCCATAGCCTCATGAACATTACTTGCGGTCCTGACATCAGTCAGAGCCGTCTTACGCATGGGATTTAATCTGGCCCCCTCACCGGTTCTCCAGTGGTCTAAAACTCGGCCAACAAACATCTGTTGCTCTTGCGCAGGATGAACCAAGTAATACCGTTCAACCCCATACACGCGACAACTTCTGGCGATATCATGAATGTCAAAATTAGTAATATTGGTCGCGCAAAGATCGCCTTGGCGATCGACAATCGGATAGTGAAGCAAGGCTACGGCTAAAGGGGCTTTACGTTTCATAAACTTTTAACCTCATTCAAATGCTGATCTAAATCTTGGCGAGTTAAATCCACAGACTTTAATTCTTCGTCTGTGATTTCACTTAAAAATTTTAGATGATTTTTAAGCTGTGTACTTACTAATTCTTTTTGTGCTTTTAAAAATAAATCGCGGCGTTTTTTCCATGTGATTAATAAACCCATGTGGTGTTTCCAGATCGCGATTTTTTCATGATGCCCCGACAATAAAACATCTGGCACTTTTTCACTCCCCCATAAGGCGGGCTTTGTGAATTGCGGAGCTTCTAATAAACCATTATGAAATGAATCCGCAATCACAGATTGGTCATGGCCTAATACCCCTGGAATAAAGCGCGATACGCTTTCTGTAAGCGCTAGCGAGGCAAGCTCTCCACCACTTAATATGAAATCACCCAGTGAGATTTCTAAATCAATGTGGTGGTTTATAATTCTTTGATCAATGCCACCGTAGCGTCCACTAAGTAAAACTAAATGATCATACTTAAGAAGCTTGTGAATAGTGGCTTGTTCTAATTTTTCACCTTGAGGAGATAGATAAATACGAAGAGTTGATTCTGGTTTGTAGCCAGCAGATGCATATAACTCATTAAAGCATTTATCTGCGATGTCAGAGCGTAAAATCATGCCATCGCCGCCACCATAAGCCGTGTCGTCGACAGAGTTATATTTATTATCAGAGTATTTTCGTAAATTAATTACGTTAAACTCTAAAAGTTTTTTATCTTCAGCTTTTTTTAACAGGGCATCGCTTAAATAATTCTGAATAAGCTCTGGGAAAAGAGTCAGGTACGTGAATTTCATAACTATTGGTTAAGATCCAAAAGGCCTTCAGGCAGATCCATCTGAATAGTTTTGTTTTCGTGATCAATTTCTACAATAAAAGCATCAACAAACGGAATTTCAAACACATTGCCAGCTTGTGATGTCACCACTAATAAGTCTTGTGCGGTGTTTGATGAAAAGCCCGTAATGATGCCGATTTCACCTGCGGTTTTATCAACGACTTTGAATTTTTCGATTTCAGTTAGAAACATTCCTTCGTCTTCATCTTGAGAGAAGAAAAAGTCTGCAGGTAAATAAATTTGTTTTCCGATCAGGGCTTCTGATTGGTTACGATCCGTCACACCTTTGAGTTGCACTTTAAGGCCGTCTTTGTGTTCAGCAGCTTTAATGACTTCGTAAGGAGTCTCTTCGATGTAAACTTCGTCGATTAAGTCCACCCATGAATAATCTTTGGAAAAGAAAATGATAAAGACATCGCCACGTAAACCGTGGGCATCTTTGATTTTTCCGATGAGGCGCATTTCTTGTTTTTGCATTGATGATTGCTTGTAGCACTTAGGATAAAAAAAAAGGAGAGTTTTCACTCTCCTTTTTTAGAATTCAATTTTATCTGTTAATTACTCTCGGTTGGTACGTTGCTACTCAACGATATCTAAGTGATAGCGTTTGTTTAATTTGGTACCTGCAGCTCTGATGATTGTTCTCATCGCGGCAGCTGTTTTACCCTGTTTGCCGATGACTTTTCCAAGATCTTCTTTATCCACCTTAAGTGCTAAAAGAGTAGTTTGCTGTCCAGGAATCTCATCAACTTCAACATTTTCAGGCTTATCAACTAAAGACTTCGCCATGTGCTCAACAAGTTCTTTTAAGTTATCCATGTTCCCCCCAGAAACTATATCCAAGTTTGACAAAATATTTAGCAGACCTCAAGGAATTTCACAGTTCTTTGACCTGAAACGCCCCATAACGAGATCTACTCTATATTATTGTTTCAATTACGCTTCTTTTTTAGCGTTCTTGTTTTTTGTTTTAGCTGGAGATTTTTTACGTGCAGGTAAAGTGATTCCACCTAATTTAAGAACGTGTCTTGCAGTTTCAGAAGGCTGCGCGCCTTTAGTTAACCACTCTTGAGCTTTAGTTGTGTTTAACACAACTTTAGTTTGCTTACCTTTTGGAGTTGGAATGTATGTTCCTAATACTTCGATAAATTTGCCAGTTACATAACGGCGAGAATCAGCCACTGTGATTCTGTATTTAGGATCATGCTTAGCTCCAACGCGTGCTAGACGAATAACAACCATTTGAAATACCTCTCATATTAAGCCCAAGGCTTATCTTATATAGCGAAAAAAAAAGCTTTCTAGCTTTCTCAAAGACTAAGTTTTTATATCTTATATCGCGCAAGATCAAGCGATTAAAACGGAAATCAAAAAGGAAAGCCTGGTCCTTTGCCGCCCATTCCGCCGAATGGATTGCCTTTTCCTTTACCACCCATGCCCATTTTCATCATTCCGCTCATCATTTTTTTCGCTTCTTCGAACTGTTTGACTAATTTATTCACATCTTGAACTTGGGTTCCAGAACCAGAAGCGATTCTTTGACGCCTAGAGCCATTAAGGATTCTGTGATCATTACGCTCCTGAATGGTCATTGAATTGATGATGGATTCGATTTTTTTGATTTCAGTGTCTGGCGGGGTCATGTTTTTCATCTGTTTAGAGATCTCGCCCATACCGGGTAGAAATTTCAACATACTCTCGAAACCACCTAATTTTTTAAGCTGCTGAATCTGCGCCAGAAAGTCTTCTAACGTGAATTCGTTGTTCATCATGCGTTTAGCAGAACGTTCAGCTTCTTTCGTGTCTATCACATCTTGCGCGCGTTCTACTAATGATAGAACATCACCCATATCTAGAATTCTTCCGGCTAAACGATCTGGATGAAATACTTCTAATGCTGAAACTTTTTCGCCGACACCTAAAAATTTAATTGGAATACCCGTCACTTCACGAATAGATAAAGCAGCACCACCGCGCGCATCGCCATCTACTTTTGTTAAAACTAAACCTGTTAAATTTAATTTTTGGTGAAATGTTTCTGCAACATTCACAGATTGCTGACCTAACATTGCATCTGCGACTAATAAAATCTCAGTCGGCGTGATGACTTTTTTAAGATCAGATAATTCGTTCATCAACTCTTCATCAATTTGCAAACGACCCGCTGTATCGACTAATAAAACATCGATCAGCTCATCTTCAGCCCATTTGATAGCATTTGTTAAAATATCAGCCGGTTTATCGCCTACTTTAGAGGGGTAACAAGAAAAGTTATTTTGTTTTGCTAAAGTTTGTAATTGATCAATGGCCGCCGGACGGTAAACGTCGACAGGAACAAAACCTACTTTTTTTCCTAGTTTCTGGCGAATATACAAACCTAGTTTTGCAGTGGACGTAGTTTTACCTGCCCCTTGCAGGCCTACCATCATAATGACTGATAGTTTTTCGCGAACGTTGATATCAACTTTTTCACCACCTAATGTTTGCACTAACTCGTCGTGGACGATTTTTGTGAACATTTGGCCGGGGTTTACGTTAGCAATAACTTCAGCACCCAAGGCTTTAGCTTTCACCCGGTCGATAAAGTTTTTTACGACTTTAAAATGAACGTCAGCTTCTAATAAACTTAGACGAATTTCTTTAATCGCTTCTTCGACATTAGTCTCAGAGATCTTGTGCTGACCTTTGAGTTTTTTCATTGAACCTAAAATTTTATCTGATAAGCCTTCAAACATAGAACCCCCATAGTCGAGCTACGCATCCTGCACGTGCGTGCTACCACCGAGCAAATGATCCCTTTAAAAGGGAATATATCGCCATTAAATAAGTTACGACCGTAGCTAATAAACACACAACAACAGTTGTCATAAGATCAACATCACTTACGCCAACCATCGAATAGCGATAGCCATTAATTAAATAAAATACCGGATTTAAGTGACACACCTTTTGCCAAAATGGATGTAACCCTTGAATCGTCATAAACACTCCGCCTAAATATGTCAGCGGAATTAAAATAAACGTTGAAAATGCACTTAATTGATCGAATGTTTTTGCAATGAAAGCGATAAAAATTCCGCAGAACGAAAAGATCAATCCGCAAAGAACTGTGAACATCACAAAAAGCAAAGGATGTTTGATCGGCAATAACTCACCGACCATAAAGTAATGAAAAATCATTCCCACAGCACCGGTGATAAAAGCAACCACCGCGCCGCGAATAATTCCGCCAATACCCATAGCCCAAATGATTTGATGATTAGAAATTGGAGCCACACGAATATCTTCAAGATCGCCAGAGAATTTTGACGTTACAATTGAAGATGATGAATTTTGGAATGAGTTATTAATTAAACCCATAATCATCAGACCTGGAATTAAAAATGTAATATAGGGTAAACCATTCGGAAGATTTACTTGTGAGCCTAATGACACGCCAAAGATCAATAAATACAGGCTTGAGCTTACGATCGGGCTTACTACAGTCTGAATCATCACTTTCATGAAACGTTTAATTTCACGGCGGATTAAAGTTAAAAATGGAATCCAGTTATTAATTGTTTTTTCCATTATTGGTTCACTACTTTCGTGAAGGCTTCTTCAAGCTTACCTTCAGTCATTTGAATATCAGCTACATCGGCTATAGAAATCTTATGTTGCGCAAGCACGATATTTAAACTTTCTGCTGCAGAAGTCAGAATTTCTTTAATATCACCGTTTGTCATTTTGATATGAATTTTTTTGGTCGAATATTTAGCGATGACTTCTTTCGGGCTTCCGCAGTAGTTCACTTCGCCTTTGTTGATAATCGCAATGCGGTTACAAAGATTTTCGGCTTCTTCTAAGTAATGGGTCGTAAGCAAGATCGACATTCCAGATTTTTGTAATTCTGCTACAAACTTCCATAATGATTCACGTAATTCAACGTCTACACCCGCTGTTGGTTCATCTAACAATAATAACTTTGGAGAATGGACTAAAGCTTTTGCAATCATCAAACGGCGTTTCATTCCACCTGAGAGTTGTTTTACTTTCTTGTGGGCATGGGGTTTTAACGCCAGACGATCTAATAAAAATTGAATGCGATCACCGTTATTCAGAATGCCGTAATAGCCTGATTGAAATTCTAAAATTTCAGTCACATCGAAATAACCTGTGTTGATCACTTCTTGGTGAACGACGCCCACATTTTGTTTAATCGTACGTGCGTTGTGAACTACATCAAGGCCAAAAACATTTAATTCACCTGAAGTGGGTTTTTCTAAAGTTGTGATTGTAGAAATTAAAGTGGTTTTTCCTGCGCCGTTTGGTCCAAGTAGGCCAAAGATTTCGCCTTCGTTGATATCAAAACTTACACCTTTTAAAGCATGCACTGACCTAGATGCGTCTTTGGCATCGACATAGGTTTTTTTAAGGTTTTTAACTTCTAAGGCTTTCATTATCTCGCTCTTGAAATCGAAGTGGCAAATTCTACATCTGGATTTTCTTTTTTAGCCCAGTTCAAATCCCACTCTTGATTTAATAATAAGACCGGCTGATCGATCATGTCTCTGAATAGGGTAAAATTACCTTTTAATTCAGAAACCGGTTTACCATCTTGAGTTCTAGGCCAACGGGCTACCGTGAATGGTAAGCGGTTTAATTTTACTTCTAAGTTGTATTCATCCATTAATCTGTGCACTAAAACTTCAAACTGTAACTCGCCGACCGCGCCGATTAAATATTCTTGCGGGCCGTAAACTGGATCAATAAATAATTGAATCGCGCCTTCTTCAGATAAATGATTTAAGGCTTGTTGTAGTTTTGTTCTGCGAAGTGCATCTTTTACCGTTAATTTTGCAAATAACTCTGGCGCAAATTTTGGAATATCCTCAAAACGAACTTTACCGTTGGATGAAATGCTATCGCCGATCGCAAAGTTTCCGGTATCGCCGACACCGACGATGTCTCCCGCATATGCGACATCGACAGTTTCTTTATCAGCAGCTACGAACTGACTTGAATAAGACAAACGTAATTCACGTTGCAAACGCGCGTGGTTCACTTTCATACCGCGTTCAAATTTACCAGAACAAATACGCACAAAGGCGATACGGTCGCGGTGACGTTTATCCATGTTGGCTTGAATTTTAAAAACAAAGCCTGAAAAATTATCTGATAACGGATCAACTTCGCCGACCGATTTTGACGGGCGCGCTTTAGGACCAGGTGCAAATTCTGTAAAGAATTTTAAGAAAGTATCAACACCGAAGTTTTGCTTTGCCGAACCAAATGTAACCGGAGAAATTTTTCCGGTTAAAAATTCATTCACATCAAATGGTGGTAAAGCCGATTCAATTAATTCTAATTCATCACGCACTTGTGCCGCAGTTTCTGCATCTAAGTATTTATCTAAGATTGGGTCTTGCGGGCCAGATAGGTCATGTTCAGTGTATTCATCACCTTCACGGCGCTGATCGTAGAAATACACTTTTTTATTTAAACGATTGTAAATCCCTTTAAAACGCTGACCGATACCTAATGGCCAAGTCACTGGGTAACATTGCATATTTAGCGTACGTTCGATTTCATCGATCAAAGTCAGCGGATCTTTGCCTTCACGATCTAATTTATTTACGAAGGTAAAAATTGGAATATCACGCAGGCGACAAACATCATAAAGTTTTTTTGTACGATCTTCGACCCCTTTGGCAACGTCAATCAACATACATGCAGATTCAACGGCCATTAATACACGATACGTATCTTCAGAGAAATCTTTATGGCCGGGAGTATCTAAAAGGTTAACTCGTAAATCAGCATAATCAAAAGTCATTACCGATGAAGTAATAGAAATACCTTTTTGTTTTTCCAGCTCCATCCAATCTGATGTTGCTGATTTTGTTCCAGACTTACCTTTTACTTCGCCGGCTTCATGGATGACACCGCCGTGATATAAAAGTTTTTCGGTCAACGTGGTTTTACCCGCATCTGGATGTGAAATAATGGCAAACGTACGACGACGTAAGATCTCTTTTTGGTCTTGAACTGATAATGACATAAGCGAATAGTTATAGACATTTTTTAGGGTTGATTCAAACAGTTTGACCCTTCAAGGCATGTGCATTAGAAGTAAAAGTCTGATTTTGATGACCCAAAATCAACTCATGGTGGTTTGGAGCCACCGTCTGACAACTGAAAGGGGTTCATATGTCTATTAATGCGGCAGATAGCAACGTTACAGCCAGCCAATACTTTATCACTACGTTCTATAAGTTTATTCCAGTAGCTGACGTTGAAAGCACTAAAAATTGGTTTAATAATTTAGCAGAAAAACACGACATCAAAGGCTTAATTATTTTAGCCCCTGAAGGTTTTAACTCAACGGTTTCTGCTCAATCAAAAGAGAATTTAGAAAACTTTAAAAAAGATTTATTAGCAAATTTTAATTTAACCGAACTTAATTTTAAAGATTCAGAATCACACAAATCCCCATTTCGCCGGTTTGTTGTAAAATTAAGACCAGAGATCGTGACTTTGGGAACTCCTGATCTCGTGCCGCCAGAAGGGGTAAATCGTCATTTAACACCCACCGAGTGGAATGAAGTTTTAAAAAAAGAAAAACCAATCATTATCGATACGCGCAATTGGTATGAATATAAAATCGGTACATTCAAGGGGTCATTAAACCCAAACACCGAAAAATTCACTGAGTTTCCGCAGTACATGGATTCACAAAATATTTCTAAAGATCAAAAAGTTTTAATTTTTTGCACTGGTGGAATTCGCTGTGAAAAAGGAATTTTAGAATTAACTGAAAAAGGTTACAGCAACGTTTATCAACTTGATGGCGGAATTTTAAATTATTTAAAAGAATACCCAAACGATGAATTTGACGGTGAGTGTTTTGTTTTCGATCATCGCGTGTCTGTAACTCAAGATCTAAAACCAACTGATAAATATTATCTTTGCCCTCATTGTGGCCAACCCGGAAACACGGCGATTGATTGTAAACGTTGTGATACGCACGATCATATTTGCGAAGACTGTGCTAAAATTGAATGGAAGAAAGACACCTGTTCGAAAGACTGTGCTTACCATTACAAACTGCATCCAGATCGCAAAGCGCCGCGCCAACCGCGCTCGTATTAATTTATTTCTCTGATTCAAATCTAACTTTGAATAAAATTGCGCTAGCTACGGGTTTGTTATCGACCATTGCAGGTTTGAATTTTGATTCACGTGCAAGATTTAGCGCTACTTCATCTAAACCATAAGGTAAAGAATTTCTAAGCTTTGCACTTCTGACTTGTCCGTCTGAGCCAACAACAAGTTCAACTTGAGCAACCCCTGAATAATCGGCTCTACGCGCAGCTTCGGTGCGATTAGCTTTTGCTTTTGTCAGCAATACAGCAGGCGTTGTAATTGCTGAATCACTGGCTAATTCTTCAGCGATCTGTTCGTGACTTGTACCGCCGATAGGGGTTTTAGTTTCGTTTGACAACTCTTTCGATTTGTCTGCGAGCTCGTTTACTCTTTCGGGTTTTGGTTTTTCAAGCTTACTATCGTTGGGCTTTACAATAGGCGTGACATAAGAAGTCACTTCAATATTTTCGTAGATTTGATCTGTTGGGTTTGCCAATAACATGATAATAGCTGCGGCAAGCATATGAAAGCCTCCGGATAGTATTAAGAATTTGTAATTGCGCGATCCCGACATAATTTAACTTATATCGAAAAACACACCGAATAACAACTACTGCATAAGGTTTGAAGGCCGATAATCGCGATTACGTTCTTCTTCGATCGCTTCTTCTTCTTCAAGGGTAAGGTTTTCTTCACGGCGAAAGTGATCTTTTAATTCCAAGTACTGTTTACCGATCATTACACGATCTTCAACATCGCTCTCTTTTTTAAATGCGGGGAATATATCAGACTCTTCTTCTTTAAGATGATGCTCAACTAGCTCGGCTAAAACTTTAGCTCGTGCCGACCATAACTCTGCGCCTTCTGACATTTTTACTTCTTCGACCATGTGTTCGGCCAATTCATGCTCTACGTCGCCTTCCAAACCATCAATGCGAAGCTCTTTGTTTTCGTCTTTTAAAAAAGTGTACAGGCTTTCTTGTTCTGATCTTGCATGCACTAATAATAAGGGTACGAATTGATCAAAGATTCTTCTGCGGGTGCGAATTGGCGTATCTAGGTCTTTTAAAATACCAATAAATCTTTTCAGGGGTTCGTGATCCGCTAAAATTAATTTAATGATATCCTCTTTTGAACTATTGGATGCTTTTTTCGCAGTTGATTTTCGCATAAGTACTCCTTTTTTAAAGTCGACTATGATTTTAAAGCAACTCCAGTGCCACTGGGATGTGGGTATTTTTGTCTGAGTTGGTGACATTCTTGAATACGCTGAATGATCGTATTCGATAAATCGTCGTGATAAACCCCGTAAGATTCAATGTATAATCCTTTAACGTCATCTTCGATCAGTGATCTGATCGCGTACATGATCGCTTGATCATCAGGATCAGAAGTGTTTTCAAAACGTAAGACTTCGTCAAAAAAAATATCGTTGGGATAAAGTTCTAATTTACCCTCTTCACAAGTGAAATGATCAAAACGTGCCACAAGATTATACGTATAACCTTGTTTCTGCAAACGTTCGATGGCTTCTCGAAGCCCGTACATTTCGCCCGTGCCTGCGTGAATCATATCTTTCGGCAAGACTGTGGTAACGTGTTCCATTTTATTATTTCCGTTCGCAAAAAAAGAGCCTTATCTTGCGATAAGACTCTTCCAACTCGTTACTTTTTCAGAGCAACGAATTTGATTCGGATGTATGTGTGTGTCTGTCTTTTACTTTTACAAGTAAAAACTATTTACTAGTTTTTTGAGATTGGCTTGTGTCAGATTGTCTTTCACCGTATTGCGAATCGCGTGAAGTTTGACCTGTGCTAGAGCTTCTATCTGCATTTGGAGTTTGGTTCGATTTATTTGTCTGACCAGACTGTCCGCCTTGTTGATTTTGATTTGCGTTTTGATTTGACATGTTATTATTTTGTGCCATTTGAGTTCTCCTTGGTTTAATTCGATTTTATCGAAAGTTACTTTAAGGTCATTTACAAGTTCTGTTCCAAACTCTAATGTTGTTATTTTCGAGATGAAATAAAATGCCGCACCTAGTTCCCATAATTTTGACCCATAAAGGTTCACAATAAAAATTTTATATTTTGCGATTTTAAACAAAAAAAAAGAGCCTTATCTTGCGATAAGACTCTTCCAACCATTGTCTTTTTAATTACAATGATTTGATTTTAAAATTTATTTATTAGATCTCTGTTGTTGGCTACTGCCAGATTGCCCCTGATTAAAACTTGAATCACGAGTCGTACTGCCTGTACCAGTGCTTGGGTTTGTCGTAGAGCCCTTATCTAAATTTGGATCTTGGCCGCCCGATCGACTGGCTTGATCACCCTGTTGACGCTGATTTACATTTTGATTTTGGTTGTTAATATTTTCTTTCATTTTAAATCTCCTCGTAAAAGAAACTGTTAAGCCTTAAATACAAGTTCTGTTCCAGCACTAAAAGCTGCTAATTTTGAGCTGAAGCACCTTTGCTGCGGCTAGTTTCACAAACTTGCCCCAAGAAAGGGTTCGAAAAATTTCAGACAAGGTGTATAATTAAACCATGAAGACTTTAAATGACTGGCTTTCGGCTTATGGCGAAACACATAAAAATAAAATTAATAGAACGATTCATTTAATTTGTGTGCCGCTAATTTTGTTTAGCGTTATCGGAATTTTATGGTGCATCCCGAAAGGTTTTTTATTTCCTGATATTAAATATGTAAACTGGTCACACTTAGCGATGCTGTTATCATTGGTTTTTTATGCGCGTTTAGGTGTTAGACCTTTTTTATTAATGTTTAGTACATTTGCAGCCATTCATTTAGTGCTGATGCTTCTTGATTCAAACACAACGCAACTTCTGACATTGAATATCACAATATTTGTTTTAGCTTGGATCGGCCAATTTTATGGCCATCATATCGAGGGCAAAAAGCCCTCGTTCTTTCAAGATCTGCAATTTTTATTGATCGGCCCTCTGTGGGTCTACTATCACTAAAATCGATTTATACCGTTGCATCAGGCCTTTAATTAAGCAGTTTTATTAAAACTAATGCGTGACTTTAAAAGGCCCTCGCTTTATCTTAACGTCACATCAGTCAGTCGCGGGGTGGAGCAGCCCGGTAGCTCGTCGGGCTCATAACCCGAAGGTCGTAGGTTCAAATCCTGCCCCCGCAACCAATTTTTTCTCAAAGTCTTTTGAGAATTATTAAATCCACAGACATACAAGATCAGATAAGAAGAACCCCATTATTAAAAAATATATTACCGAATCAACGATCACTCAGGTGATTTGCAGCCAATTTTTTTGGAGCATCGTTATTTCTGCCGCGCTAATTTACACGTAAGGTTTTATTCAGACTGCGTTAACACGCAGCCAAATTTTTGCCCGCGATATACGGCTTTTGATTTTTTAAATAAACCTAAGCCCAACGTTGCCGTCACAGTACCATCATCTTTAATTTTCAAACGCGGAAGCACTGGAAAAGACGTTTTCATATCGTCTTTACAAGCTTTCTCGCTACGCCCAACGACTAAACGACATGAACAATATTCCTTAACGATATAAGCACGTAATAAATGTGGCACAACTAGTAGCGACTCCATAGTGCCGCGATCTTCTGGATCTTCATACTCTTGCTCGTCGGGCTGATAGCTTGCTTTTGCTAAAACTCGATTAGAACTACCCACAGTTTCAAAAGCTAAGTTTTTTGAACGCACAAGTTTTGCAACAGCTTTATAAAAAGCTTTACGATCTAAAGCTTTTTTATCACGCGCAAGTCTTACGACTACAAATTGTTGCGAAGGACTGGCCGCTACAATTTGCCCCTGATGGCCGTACATAATTAAAGTATCCAAAGGTAAATCATTGTAAGCTGATGGTAGGTTACGTCCTTCGATAGGACGATTCGTCGTTAGCTGAGTTGAATAGGCTTTGTTAACTTCGTTAAATTCTTGAATCTTGTTATGTACCCCAGGTGCAACAGTATTCATAAGTTCAAAATAACTTGGCGAAAACAATTGGTGACCGTTCCAAACACCTTTATTCATGAGAAGCTGACCTAATTTTAAATAATCTGAAGGCTTCATGTAAATATATGATGAGCCAACAAAATTACCCTTCATATCTTGCTCAAACGTTGCATCAATTCCCATCGGGTTAAATAACTTCTGCCACGGATAGTTATTATATTTAGTCTGGTTGCCGATCGCTTTTTGCAAGATACCCATCAACAGATTAGTGTCACCACTTGAATAATTAAAATATTCACCCGGCCCGCCGACTTTTGATAAAGGCATCTTTAACATAAAATTAGTGAACCCCATTTTTTGCCCGTCAAGATACAGCATATTTGTTAGATCTAAATGTGACGGAAACCCCTTAAAGGCTTCTTTAAAATGAAGCCCCGAAGACATTTGTAAAACATCAACTATGCGCGCCTCGTTTTTAAATTCAGGAAAATATTTTTTTACCGGCTCATCGATTGAAAGCAATCCTTCTTTAGCAGCGATTCCGATCAACATAGCCGTCATTGTTTTAGCCGTCGACCACGATAGATGTTTTGTATTCGGCGTGTATTCACGGGCGTAGTATTCATAAATGACTTTACCATCTTTATAAACCAGAACGACATCTGTATTGGCTTTTTCTGTGTTACGCAGAAGCTCGGTTAATTCTTGCTGAGCGGTTTTTGCCTGGCCCAGAATCGAAAACAAAAAAGTTACGATAAACAATGTGCTGATGGTTTTCATATTAATTTTTTCGGGACTTTCTGGATCTGAATCGAGTCCAGTAGTCGAGAAAACATGTATCGAACTGAGAATTAACATAAAAAAGGGTTATGAATTTCTTCATAACCCTTTTTGTTTTTAGTATTGTGGGCCGTTGCAACTATTCAACAGTGCATTCCATGCTTTCGTTCAATTTAACACTTTGTCCGGTTTTTGCGTTCGTAATCAAACCCGTCAATTGAATGCTTCGGGTTTTAGAATCAATAATTTTGATTTTAGCATCAAGTTTAACGTCAACTTTTAGACGAAGTTTTTTGCTGATGGATTCAGAGCGAACGATGCTTGCGTCTGAAACTGTTTGAAAATCTTTTCCAGTGACATCAATCTCGCCTTGCTTAACTGAACATGAGAAATCTTCGCTCAATGAATCATTGTTGTTTGTGCAAGATCCTTTTGGCGAAAGGTACAAACCTAAACCAATAGGTGCCAGGTTCTCATCAGACGCGCGGCCAGTTAACTGACTTACACTGTTAAAGCCAGCTTGAAAAAACCAAGATGCGTCTATAGTGATATAGGTGCCGTTGAAGCCGATAGCTCCATCGCGATTGATAAACATGTCGGCTTGGCGAAATGATATGACTTCTGTACACTTCAGGCTTTCTGCTAAAGCGCCAAAAGACATAAGACTTGTTAATGCGGCAATTGTTAATAATTTAATTTTCATAGGGAATCTCCATTTCTTAGAGACAACCTAACTTAGGTTTAATAATTAAAGTAATGAATAGTGCTGCTGATTATCATTAATCATTTTAATGATGCGCCAACTCCTATAGAGCGAAACGCTTAGTCTTAACTAAAATCTTTAACAACAACAGGGCAACCATCGGCCCCACTAAAAACATGTAATACCAGTTTCCAGCGACTCGGCCGGCGTAGCTTGCAAAAAAGATGAACCACAAATAGTACATGCCAAACGTGTGTAAGGTTCTCCACCGCTTGATTCCTAATTTTTGAACTGAAAAATCATTCGAGGTCATCGTCATGGCAAAAATAAACACATAACCAAGTCCGCCAAAAATAATGGTCGTTGGCTGCGCCACTTGATAAAATAATTCAGGATCAATTTTGTACAGCATGGCAAACAGGATTCCGTGACAAAGATGTGAAAAAGCAAAACTTAAGCCGACAGCACGTCTGTTCTTCATCCAAAAGCCAAATTTATTTTTTAGAAGAAATCTTAAAGACGATGTCATGAATGCGATAAGAAATAAGAACATAGATATGCGAGCTGTTACTTGTATACCTAAACGTACAGCTTCTTGCAGAGTCAGATCTGTCATCACTTTAGCCTCTCCTTATATGATCAGCCTAACAACGCTTCTATTCGTTCGCAAGCTTTACCATCCCCGAAAGGGTTCTTCGCTTTCGACATCTTGTCGTAAACTGCTTTATCGTCAACAAGCTCGTTCACTGTTGCAATGAAGGCCCCTTTTTCAAGCGGAGCTAAGCGCGAAGTGCCTGCCGCAATAGCTTCAGGGCGTTCAGTGTTTTCACGCGCGATAAGAACTGGTTTGCCAAGCGATGGAGCTTCTTCTTGGACTCCGCCCGAGTCTGTGATGATAAAATGGCTGCGATTCATTAAATAGACAAATGGAATGTAATCGACCGGATCCGAAAGCCAGATATTGCTGGTTTTACTACTAGCCTCTTTAATCCAGGTGGCATGGTTTTCTAAAATTTCAGAGGCATTCTTTCTGACTTCAGGATTTAGATGTAGAGGGATTAAAAACTCTACGTCAGGGCGTTTAGACAATTCTAGAATGGCTTGCATCACGGTTTTAATATTTTTTTCAAAGGATTCACGTCGATGAAGTGTTACAAGAATTAATTTTTTATTTTTATTTAAGAATTTAAATTGAGATTCAAAATCTTGGGTAAGGATCGGCGTATTTTCAATCGTATTTTTAACTTCAAAAAGGGTGTCGATTCCGGTATTGCCGGTCACATGAATAGTTTTAACATCGACGTGCTCACGAAGAAGATTTTCTTTAGCTTCTTCGGTAGGTGCTAAATGAATATTGCCGATAACTGATAGCGCTTTGCGATTAAATTCTTCAGGAAATGGCGAAGAGATATTGTTTGATCTTAAGCCCGCTTCTAAGTGAATCACTTCGATTTTATTATAGAAAGCCACAAGCCCGCCGGTAAAGCTGCTGGTGGTGTCGCCTTGAACAATAATACTATCGATCTTGTTGTTATCAATAATTTCTTGCAAGCCTAACATCACACGCGAAGAAAGTGCAGTCAGTGTCTGGCCTGGTTTCATTAAATCTAAGTCAAAGTCTGGAGTAATTTTAAAAAAACTTAATAAGGGTTTTAGCATTTCTCGATGCTGCCCGGTAGAACACACGAGCACCTTAAATTTTGAATTTTTTTTAAGTTTCAAAATAAGCGGTGCTACTTTAATTGTTTCAGGCCGGGTTCCAAAGACAAAGAGAAGTGTTTTCATAAAAGATTACGACTAGTTCTTAAAGTAGTGGTCTTTTACAATGTCTTCGGTTTGTGTTTTGCCAACCGGAGAAAAACCATTATCATTTGAACCAATTTTAGTCGGATCTACGGCGATATCCCAAAAGTTAATACCCTTAAACCAAGGCCATTGCGGCGTCCAAAACGAATCAAAGATCGCCTGAAAAGCAGCTGCCTGGTGAGGAATATTTACGGTACCCGTGCCTGCATAAGCAAACGGATCAATAAAACCTGAATCTACCGAACGAAAGCCGATTTCTTTGATAACCGCTTCTTTATGATGATCTAAAGTTAATTCGATTTGCATAAAGCCATTGTCTAACTGTGTAGCGTAAGAATCTGAACGCGATTTCAAAACGCTGACTAAAGCATTGTAATCACCCGGTAGTTGCTGGCCTTTAGAAGCTAATGAACGGTAAATATCTAACCCTACAGAATCTAATTCTTTCCAGAAACTGACAAGATCATTCCAGATTTTAAATTCTTCAGGATTTGTGGGATTAGCAAGGTCAACCAAGCGGTAACGCCATCTTTCAAATTCACCACCAGAAGCCGCAAAACCATCTGCATTCACAGTATCGTCAGTAAAGTTAATATCATACATTAAACGTGCTGCCGGAAGTTTAGCACGCACATAACGAAGTAATTCTAACCAACGACCCGGAAAACCGTACGGAAACTCTTTCCATTGGTCTTCAATACCCACAGTCATAGAATAAAGTTCGGCACCAACCGTGAATTCATCAATTTTAGCTAACTTAGCCACAGTAAGATAAACATCTAAGTACACACGAAATGATTCAAACCAGCGATTCGGATCTTGTGGCTGAATATTGCCGTGCCACCAAGTCTTAATAGAACCATCAGGCTGCTTTTCAAAATATGGAAATTCGCCGTTCGGCCCAACCACGAAAAATATCGGGCGTAAGCCCACGGTCATACCTTGAGCCTGAATGTACTTAATCAAACGCAGCATACGTTTGGCTTCAGCAGCTCTTTCTGCCGGTGGCGTAACGGGTATGATCTCTGAAGAAAAAGGCCCTTTCATGATCGCGCGCACATTTAAAATAATGTGGTTTGAACCCAGACGTTTTGCATGATCAACAGCATTTTGCGCCAAAGTTTTTGGCTCAACAGAAGTTGCCGTTGCATCGTAAGCAAAACCTTCTGATTCTGTTAAATTAAAACCGGCCACATAACTGCCCATGGCCACACTGTGAAGTGCAGCAACTATTAGACTTGTATAAATAAATCGTGAAAATTTCATGATATCTGTTCCTTTAATTATTTACGTTTTAAAAAACTGACTTTAGGTGACTGGGCTTTGCCGCCGATAACAACATGAGCGTTTAGACCCTCTGGTGTTAAGTGACCGCGCAATTGAAACCACGTTCCACCTTTTGAATTACGGCCCGAAGTTAAAATCAATACCCCGTCAGTGCCTTTTGTTCCGATGTTAAATTCAATTGTTAAGCCATCAGGGCTATCTAAGCGACCTAATGTGTAACCACCGAAACTAGTCACGATAACTTTCACACGCATTGGGCCAGAGGCTAAATGCAATGTGCCCTCATACGTGCCATCCACTTCGCCGCCCGGGCCTTGGAAGGTCTCCCACATATCAGGAAAATTCTGAACTTTGTGACCTGTAAATACTTGTGAACCAATACGAATATACGGATCAATTAATTTAATCTGACCTTTGTCGTTCACCATAAACTTAATTGGCGGATTCATCTGATCGTCAGAATCAGGCTCACGCTCTGAAGCTACGAAACTTGCGATTTCACCACTGTAAGTGATGTTATAAAATGTTTTATAGATGGCGCCTGATTCAGAACCGATCGCTGCCACTAACATGTTTTCACGCGCATAAGAGATTGTGAAAAACCATTTTTCGCCTAATTCATTTGTTAGCTGATAGTTACCTTGTAGATTTAATTTTTTAGCCATAACAGGAACTGCAGCACGGGCTAACCATTTTGACATTTCGTCAGCATCTTTAGTCATTCCGATTTTACGGGCATGCGCTACAATAGCTGTTGAATAATTCATGTAGTGATCAGCATAAACATGCGTTGGTACTTTTTCTTGCACTGTCCATTGCTGAATTAAATTTAAAGTTGAACGGATTTTTAATGTGCTAAGAGCTTGAGAAAATTGCTGCTGATTTAAAACAACTTCTAAACGAACGGCTCTTAATAAAAGTTCTACAATCGCATCACCTACGGCGTTTGTTAACCAGCCCGGTGCTGTGTCTTGAAAAGATTCAACCTGAGCATTTATTAACAATAAACGGTGTAAATATTCATGAGAGTTGTCTTTATTATCAGTATTTAAAGCATAGATATCCTGATTTAAAATCTCTAAATATTCTGAAACTGAAGCCGGCATCATTAATTTACCGATCCAAAAAGTGACTTCGTGTGCCGGTAAATTTTTGTTACGTAAAATTAAAATCGCAACATCTGTGATTAGACGGCGGTAGCCTAATAAAATGTGCACTTGATTTTCTGAACGTGCATCAATTAATGGTAAAGTGGATTCAATGTTTTTGGCCATTACAGCTAATTTCGTCTGATCTTTAACAAACGAAATCTGGTAATTTAAGTTATCTAAGAAACGGCTTAATGTGTTCGCGTCCATCCACTTAACATAGTACTGAATTTTTTCAGTAGAATCTTTCGTGATATCTAACCAGCGCATTCCAACACCCGTCATTTTCAGACCTAGGCGTTCAGTCATTTTTGGGTAGATTTCGTCTAATTTAAGACTTAGCGAAAGACTTGTTAATTCGTCTAACAGATAGAAATACTTTTCAAACGTAGGTTGATCACGCATTTCTGAAAGATTCATTTCAATATCAAGCATAACTTCACGTAATGCGATTCTATTTTGTTGCGCTTTTTGCATTAACTCAGCAGGTTCAGGTAAGTTAATTGCAGCCATTGCCCAGACAGGCAAAAACAATGCGATGGCGATTGTCGAAATTAATTGTTTCATGGGTTTTGTTCCTTATAGACCGGTTCAGGTCGTTTTGATTTTGTGTTCGTTTTTAAAAATTCTTCTAAACTAATAAATTTGTAACCAAGTTTTTTGATCTCGCGCAGAATGTATTCAAGCTCTGCCGGATCACCCGGAAATTCACCGCGGCCACCATCTTCGTAAGTTGTTAACAAAAACGGATGATAGAAAAACGAAGCCCAGACATCACGTAAGACTAAATTACGTTTTGCATCGATGATGATTTCTTCTTTAGAACGAGGAACCACAACATGGGCGTTCACAAAAGGCTGTGAATTGCCTAAATTTTCTGGAATCAATCTTTGACCATGAACATCGCCGTAAATTTCATACGGAAACATCTGCCCGCTCCAGCGTTCAGATTCATAAACGACTTCTAAGTTTTTAAAATATTCAGTACGTAAATTATAACCGTTAGTCAGCGCACTTAAAAACTGAACGTCTTTATTTTCATTTGGTGCCGAGAAACCCTTAACCGAATGATTATAATAAATCACGCGCCCAACATTCCAGGTAAATACATTAGCAAAAATAATATAATCCAGAGGGCTTGCCTGATAGTGGGGGGTCAGCCACATTTGCGGGGTGATGCCGGCTTTTTGCAGGGTGTAGAAGCCATCTTCTAAGCGATCAACAACATATTTAACACTGTCTTCTGCGATCGGACGGTTATTCACAGCATCGAAAAATTCGAAATCGCTGCCGCTTACGCCATCGTGCGGGTTTTTTTGTGCATTGTACTGGTGGGTAACACCATGCCAGATAAAAAAGGCCTGATCACGTTTCATTTCTTCGATGAAATTCATGAATGGCACTTTACGATCCATTGTGATGAATTCACCCTGCGGATCTGTTTCACCACGATGTAACGGGTCAAAATAAATCGGAATCAGTGAAATATGAATTGGTACTTTTTCGTTTTTTAAAACATTCATTGTTTTATAAAGCTCGCCCAATGGCATTAACGGATGAACATCTTCAATTCGAACTAAGGCATATTTGCCATTGTGACGAGGTTTTTCATCTAAAATATCAAAAAGCAGGTCAGCAAATACAAAATAACGATCTGCCTCGTGCATAAAGCTAAACGGCACATCAGCCACATAAAAATGATTTTTAGCCTGAAGAGCGTAAGGAAGAGTTTCTTTAGTCACATTATGTTCTGCGTGAGCTAAAATCTGTGATTTTTTTGCGTCTGTTGCTAGTAAAGCCGCTTGTTCAAAAGGAGCTAAAAAAATCGACTTATCAGTTTTGCTCCAGTCACCGTACTTAAAAAATACTTCGCCTTTATAAAGAACGTTTTTAAAATAACTTGGTCGGCCTGTTGAATCTAATTTTTCACGATTTAAGGTTGTTAAATGTGAATACTTATAACCAAAAATTTCTTCAAAATTTGCGCCTAATTGCCAAATACTATAACCCAGCCAAGCCACACGTTTTTTTGTTGCCGTAAAATCTTGTAAAAAATCAGCCGGAATACGGTTATTAAAATAACTGCCGATATAAAAACTGGCATGGCATGTTTCGATATCGCCCTTTTTATACATTTCAATCGGGCTTACGATTTGTTGATATTTCGGAAAATGACCTAAAATATTTTGCAATAATGTAGCATAGGTTTTTCCCATCCAATAATTAGGCTCTTGTGAGCGGTCAAAATAGACATTCACACAAGGAGTAGCTGCTGCTTTGGCCTGAACCTGCCAGGCAGACGACACCAACATCACGGAAATAATAAAAATCTTCACGGTTGCACCTGAACCTTAATATCGTGGCCAAAATGTTCTGGCATACGATGTTCTGTTTTAATCCAAACAGGCCTTTGACCTGTTTTTTTACTTTCACTAAATTGTTGATGGGCCTTCCATGTAGCACCCACGTTGATCACATTAGCCAGCAGCCAACGCAGTGGCACCAGCAGCACATGATGTCTAGCATTGGTTAAAGCGACAGCACGCATTCTTTGTCCGAGCCGTAAAACCATATTGAACATATTCAGCACAAGTAAAGATTGAAACAAACCCTGCTGTAATACGCTTTGGCCTAACTGCAGCTGGCTTGAAACGACAAAGGCAATAAGTAATAAAAATGACAATACGATAAGAATGCTGTTGTAGGGGCTACGGCGATCACGCCACATGAAGTATTTATCGATTAAACTACCCTGCCATTGCAGATTTTCTAAGCCCTGGTAAGCAATGCCTAAAGTCCAACGGGATTTTTGGCGCATCGAAGCTGACATTGCATCAGGAAAATATTCGCGTGTGGCGATAAATTCAAGTTGTCCGTTTTCTTTTTCGTACTGAACACAGGCAAATTTAGATTTAAAACCTAATTTTTTCGCCATCATTCCCAAATGATAATCTTCAGTCAAAGTGTCTTCTTTTAAAAAACAGCCTTCTTGAACCTGCATCATACCTAAAATCAGATTACGGCTTAATAAAGTGCCCACACCGGCTGAAGGAATCGCTGCACCCAGAGCTTCGCGAACTAATAAATCTTTCGTGTGCGCTTCTGCAAATTCATCGATGTAAATACCACCCACAAGTGAAGATCTTGGCACATCAAAAGAAAATACCGGAATTTGCACAAAGTCTGCAGTGCGGCTGACTTCATTTAGTAGCGATAACGAATGTGGGTGTAAAACATCTTCTGAATCTTGCATTAAAAATAGATCAAATTTTTTACCTAAATTAGCTTCATAGCTAAAAATATTTCGAGCCACGACATTCAACATCTGACCTTTTGAAGTTGGCCCTTGGTGCGAATTAACAACAACCTGAACTTGCTTTGGATAAGCCGCTTGAAGATTTTGTGCCGCTACAACTGTCGTTGTATCATTAGGGTATACGCCTAAGAAAAACACATAGTTCTTGTACTCAAGGCCACGTAAGTTACCACGAATCATCGGTGTGATAATTTCTGCTTCTTTCCAGTTAGCAATTAGAATGGCGATTTGTTTTTCAGGATTTCTTTTGATCTGTGCAATGTAATCTACCGTGACTCGTTGTGGTTTCAAACGACGCACAAAAGCCTGCAAATCAATAAACATATCATCTAAAGTAAAGATCAGAGCGCCGATCACAGCGATAAAAGCCAGCACAATGAAAAGCATTTCAAAATTAAGCACTAAAATTCTCCGCCTAAGACAAAGAGAACTTCTTCATGAGCACGTTCATGGTTTACAAAACTTTTATAGACTAAAATTTGCGCCGACCACAGATTAAATTGGTAAATACCACGCACACCAAGGCGTGCTTGTTCGGTGTCGCGCCCAAGATCTGCGCTGGGGCTACGGCGTGTGTAGATTTCTACATACGGATCAATGATAAAAGCAGTTTGCTGAAGGCGATAACGTAATCCTTGCTTAAACCAGACCGATGTTACCGGGCGACGATGAAAAGAAGGTAGCGCTATAGATTCAATATAAAATTCAGAAAACAACGGAGCATCTTTAAACTGGTATTCAAAAATTTCACCGAAAGATAATCCATAGCGACTTCTTCTTTCAGTGCGATATTCAACTAAGGCCACTAATGATTTCCATAAAACGAGGCGTGTACCAACAACAGCCATAGCGCGATTCTTCGCGTACAGAGCCTCGTTATCACTTGAAGTTTTATCTTGGCGTTGCAAAGCTGCACCAATGTAGAAAACATTTTTTTCAACTTGAAAAAGTTTTACGCGAAGCTGAGTTTCGGTCAGCAATCCATACTGTGGCACAAACGTTGTTTCAGAATAAATTTCTGCGACCGTATTTGCATTTGCCGTCGCACTGACGATAAAAACCGCGCTTATAATTACACAAGTTCGTCGATAAAAAAGAAATGAATAAAATAACGAATCGCGTACTATCTGCATAATTAGAACGACGATGTTTACAGGTAAATAATGACAGCATCAATGCCATAAATTTAATAAGTAAAAAGCTACAAAAGTAGTCTTATATTGGCACTAGCTAGGCACACATTTTCTGCGCTTCTTTATATTATCTTAACTTAAACAAATAGTCTTTTGTTTTAAAGACGACGCGCACTCATAATCGTTTAGGAAAATATCCAAAAGGAGCCTGAACACTTTCATCATGCGAAGGCAGAATGATCACCTTGGGGTTAGCCTCTTGAAAAGTATGAAGCTTTTTGATTTGCTCGAGCACTTTATCAGCATCAAGATCAACAAGTTTTTTTGACAACCAGAATTTGCCTAACTTTAAATCAATGCCTTTTTTCTTCCATACGGTGTCGCCAATCAGAAAAAATTTATGACCACTGTCTGTATTTACAAATATTCCGACTGATCCAGGCGTATGACCTCTTAATGGCACGACCACGATAGATTGATCATTATATATATCTAAACTTTCTGCAAAGCCCAGATACGCTGTCTTGTTAAACGCGTAGGGCCGCCATTTAATTTTTAGACTTGAGACTTGTGACTTTAAGACTGCCGGCGGAGTGCCCACATCTTTAAATGCGATCTCTTCTGGAAGCGCCCAGATATCTTTATCTGGAAAATCAATTAGCCCACTGACATGATCAAAGTGAAGATGAGTAATAAGAATGAAACTAAAATCTATTTTTTCTTTAGCGAGTTGAGCTTTTGCCGTTTCAGCTTTTTGATAAGCAAAGGCCGGCCTGTGAAAAAAAGAAATATCCTTAAATTGGTCATCAATTTTTTCGCCAAGCCCTGTATCGACTAAGATGTTTCCTTTAGGATGTTCGATAAGAAAAGCCGAATGATTCACTTCAATTTTTTTCCACGCCCCGTTCTCAAGAGCCAGGCTTTCGTAAGTGTGAGCCGTACCGGTTTTGATAATGCTGAGTTTGACTTGGTCTGTGGCCTGCGCGACCGAAGCAAAAGCTAAAATTAAGAGAATAATTTTCATAATAACCATCCTTTGTTATAGAAATTGTAAACCGTTGGGTATACAACATGGTCAAGGGGTTAATATGTTAATCGGAGAATTAGTCAAAAAAACGCAGCTAAGCAAAGAGACTATACGTCATTATGAAGATATCGGGTTAATCCGCGGTATTAAGACCCAAGCAAATGGCTATAAAAACTATCCTGAGCGATTAGTAGAAGACCTGAAACTCATTGGCCTTGCGAAAGATTTAGGTTTCACTTTAAAAGAAATTAAGTCACTTCTAAGCCTACTGCAAAAAGGACAACTTGGCAGAAGCAACCTGAACCAAGTGATTCAAAAAAAGATTAGCGAAATTGATCAGAAAATGAGTGCTCTTAATCAGCTGAAAGAAAGATTAAACCAAGAACTTGCCAGAACCTGTTCGCCGCAAGAAACTTTGAAAATTATGACTACTTAGCACTGCCGCGGGCAATACCAAGACGGTCTTCATACGCGTTAAGAACTTTCACAAACGCCGGACGCGCTTCGCAATTAAGACGGTACTTCTCAAGATTCAGGTACTTACCCAGAATCTCTGTCTTACGAATTTCACGCAGCACGCACGTAAGAATAATATCAGCCACAGTGAAATCAGCACCTGTAATAAATGGCTGCGTCTTTAACATTTGATCGATCGTCGGAAAAAAGCGTTCAAGAATTTCAACATGCCAAGAACGCAGTTTGCCGTGATGGCTTTCTTCACCCTGAAGATCAGCAAAGAAAACCGGAAGCGCAAATGGCTCGATGTTATTAAGTGATGTAATTAACCAGCGATAAACCTGCGCGCGCCCTTGCAGATCACTAGGAATCAATTTTTGCGATTTTTCAGCAAGGTAAAGTAGAATCGCCCCCGACTCTGTTAGAATGTATCCATTATCGTCGATAACCGGAACTTGTTTGAAAGGCGAAACCGCACCAAACAAGACTTCATCCTGCAGACCGTTCGGCCCGCAATCAAGCCCGATAGTCTCATAGCTGATGCCACACTCTTCAAGTGCCCACATCACACGTATATCGCGCGTATAGCCCCACAGAAACGGCGGCAGCGACTTGAAGACGTAAACTTTCACAGTTTAGTTGCCTTTGCGTGGACCCCAAGATGGGCCTACGTTAGAATTGTTCTCATTGCGTGGTTTGTCTTTTTGAAACTTACCAAAAGTACCAGTGGTACCGCCAGATTTTTGCACTTCGTTTTTACGCTTCAACAATTCAACAAGAGGATTGGCTTTTGAAGCAGGAGTTTTCTTTTTCGTGGTCTTCTTTTTCATGGGTGTATAACTAACATAAAAATGAAATTACGGAACCAGAATTTGATTCCGTAAGCTATTTTAGGCAGAAACTGGTCAATTTTATAGAGCCAAGCCCTTAGACCGCAGCCTTTATCTTATTGTGTCACTCTATTTTCGGCGGTTTTATTTTTGATAAGCACACCTTCTGGGGTTTCGGCCGTTGCGGGATCGATCATTCTTCGAATGCGAGTTACTTTATCAACTGGAAACTCAGCTCTTTTGCCATGCTCACGAACAAGATCTTCATTTTCAGCGTAATAGACGCAGTAAACTTTATCATCGGTGACATAACTTTCAAGCCACTGAACTTGTGGACCCATTTCACGTAATACATCGCAAGATTTAACACTTCCTTGTTGCCATTCGCTGTCAGACATTTGACCGGCGCCAGGCATATTTCTTTCAATAATAAATTTAGGCATAAGAAGCTCCTTTTTCTGTAAAAAGAAATAGATTACAAATCATATGCCATTTAGATTGGGGCGATTTATCCCGCCTTAGGAAAAGGCAGAACATTCTTCAAAAACACTGTTCGAGCTTCTTCCCACTTCTGATGTTTAAAGTCAGGTGGTAAAATTTCCTGGAGGTTATCGAACAGAGCACTATATTCCTCGTAGATAGAGTTCAAATAGCTCTCATTAAATTTTTCAACAATAATGAACATATGTGGATCTGGTACAACAGGATGAATGAACGTATGTGATTTATCAAAGTGGCCGATGTGCTCTAACCACCTTGAAGCTTTGTATTTTTCGTTCGTGCACCCAAGTATGTGGTCAAATCCCATTCGAGTTACATGCGCATAAACCATGGCGTAACCAATATCAGATAGTTTTAATCCTGATTTTTTTTGCGTGTATTCCATGTCGACAAACCACGAATTACAATCAGCCAAATGCTTTTTTTCATTTTTAAAATTTTGATAGTGCTTCTGAGACTCAAGACCAAGTTGCGGGATCAATTCTTGAATGGGGGTTTTTAAATGATGTTGCTGTGCTCTGTCTTCAAAAGTCGTTCGAATAGCTAAAATAAGTTTCGGGTTAAACATTTCGCTTACATCGTAGATCAGATAATGTGTTCCAATCATATCGTGCTTATCCATTACGACGTAATTTGGATCAGTTCTAGCAAAATTTTTTTGTTTATTAATAATGATATCGTTAAGTGCTTTTTGAGTAGATAGGTTATCTAGATGTGCAACGGCATAATCTAGAATAACCAGCTTAAAGTTATTCATCGTAATCCCCCATAAATAAAATATTATGTGTATAATCGGACGTTTACTCTTATAATTAAAGGAATGTTAAAATGAGAATATTTCGTATCAAAAAGGCTCAGCTAATAATTCAAAATATGTAAATAGCAAAATATTTATTCCAAATCGGGACTTTTTCTAAAGCCTTGGCAAAATATACCGAAATGCCATACATGAATCGAGAACTCTATAAAAAAATTCGAAGCCAATTGCATTTCAAACATCAATGGGCGAAGTTTTCTTTGTATATAGTTGAAGATATCATTCTGTGGACCTCTGTTTTTTATTTTCTTAACCAATCCCTAAGTATATCGTGGATAGCTTCTTTACCATTTGCTGTATTGATGTTTCGAAACTTTGCTTTTATGCATGAAGCAGTTCATGGACTTGCAGCCTCTAACCATAAATTAAATTACGGCCTTGGTTTATTTGCAGGGGCTGTTTGCTTCCTGCCATTTTCATTATGGAAAACCATTCATATCGAACATCATTACTGGACTGGAAATTTTGAAAAAGACCCTGCGTTAGAAGTCGTAAAAAGATATCCCAATAGCTCGCCTTTTATGAAGTCGGTCTTTACGGTGATGTGGCGAACACGGTTTCCCTTGATGGCGTTTTTTCAGTACATTGTGTTCTGGGCTCATTCTGTGGCCAAATTATCCAAGAATCGCCGCGATCTTGATTTATGGGTCAGCTTAGTCTGTCCGTTAATGTTATGGGGTGGGCTTGCCTACGCGCTTAGTTTTTCACAACTTGCTGTGGTTGGGCTTGGAATTTTTCTTTATTCTCTGCTTTTTGATTTTATTAATTTACCCCACCATGTTGGTGTGTATTCATACGATCCTAATGAAAGAAAAGGAATTTGGGATCAGCACTCAGTCGTTAGATCCTGCCGCTACCCCGCTCTTATTGAACATTTAGTACTTAATTTTAATTTTCACACTGAACATCATATGATGCCAGATCTTCCGTGGCATGAACTTCCTGAGGCTCATGAAGTGATGAAGTCCTTAAAATCCGATAACGATGAATTTCATTTTATTAAAACAGGCTGGTTGGCCCAACAAAGACATAAAACGTTCGCCCAGTTTTTACGGCCTGATCTAGATCGTGGCAACGAAAACAAAAAACAGGCTGCATAGTCTGAAATATTAAATAAAAGAAATGTTTTTAGTTTGCTCACCAAGAGCTACTGGAGTCACTCTAGCTGTGACAAGTAGGCCGGCAATCTGGCCATCCGTTTTGTTATAAACCGGACAAATAACACCAAACTTGCAAAGCGAAGAGCGCAAAGGAAAGTGCTCTTGATCTTCAGGATTAAAAATTTCGCTGATCACGTGTTCAGGCACGCCCGCCGAAACAATACCCTTCACTACACCTGAAAAAATAGCACTAACAACTTTAAACATATTATCAAAAGTGCCACTTGGTCGTTCCCAAAGGCTATACCATTCGTTCATCAATAGTTCTAAAAGAGAGTATGAAGATGTCATAAAGAAATTAAAAGTTCTGAAGATTTGAGTGTTCTCGGTATCATAGATCTCAACAATCTCATTTTTTCTTACAGTATTCCAAAATTCTTTGTCTTTAAGCTCGTACCCGTAAAGTTCAAGAGCTTGTTCTACATGGCTTCGCTCTGCATAACCGTCTGATGGATTGTTTTTTTCGATTTCAGTTCCTGCAACGACAATACTAATCATAGTCTGCAATTTTTTAATTATATATTCTTTTTTAACTATGGGCAGTGTCGCTAATGTCGACAAAGCATTTTGTGTATACGCCTTTACCGGGTACCCGCGCGCCAGACTCATTGACGCCAAATTTTCTAATAATTCAACTGCAGCTAAATCCAAGGCTCTTGATTGTGGTGGTACACGTTCAAAAGTTACATTTGCTAATGAGTTCATAACAGCTCCTAAGATGTATTCTTTTACATGAATTTTACAGTGCCTGTCGAGTTTTTTGCTTGTATTTGACGCAAAAATCTAAAAATTTCACCCTCTGTAAAATGATTACTCAGACTCTGTTAAAATGCAGACAAATTTTGCCAGCAGTAGACGGCTTTAGATAGGAAAGGAACATTGCTAGATTAAAATTTATACAGCCTTCTTAACCGACTTGCGTTTCTTAAAAACTTTAGCGGTAATCACATTTTTTGAATCTTCAACCATGACCTTAACCAGCTTGTCGCGGCTTAGATTTAGCACTTCAATGAGTTTTTCAAAACAGTGATTAGGAGGGGCGCATAGACCGCGCTCCCAGTTAGATATAAATTGCACGTGAACATTTCCTAGCATTTCTGCGAGTTCACTTTGGGTTAAATCTAACCCGAGACGTTTTTGCTTCAAATATTGACCTAAATTTAAAAATTCTGACATACTCATGTTATACAATAATTTTTTATTTAGCTCAATAGGGTTAGTAATTAATACCGTAACCAGTCAAACTGTCAAATTTAGATACACTTTTAGGCTATGATCGCGCGTATAAACGAATCTGGAGCGGCATATTCTTCGCTAACTTGCACAGCTATGAAATTAAAATTCCCAATTCTAGTTGTAATCCTTTTAGTGACCCAAGTGGGTGCAGCTTACCAGGAAGTCCCGTGGACTTGGCAAAAAAGTGAATGCAAAGATTGCGGAATAAATTTTAGAATGTCGACACAAGATTATAAAGATAATCCTAAAATGGTCGAATTTTTACAGGCCCTATCAACTGAAAAACACAACATTTTAAAGCTCTACAATTCAGACCCCCAAGAATATAATTTACTAGCTCATATGGCGGTTGGAATTTTAGGAAATGAATCTACTTACTTTAAAAGCATGCGCTACAAAGTTAAAAGAAACACCCAGCTACCCATTCAATGGGCAAAGGATCTTAAAGCCTGGTTTGGTGACTATGAAGCATCACCTAATAGCAAAGGCCCGACTCAAATTAAAAAAGTGCCTGACCGTATAGAACAGTTTTATAATATTACTGAAAAAAACTTATGGAATCCTAAATATGCTGCAGTTTCTACGATGGCTTTTTTGATCGAAGCTTTAGTTGAATTAAAGCAGCGTGCGAAAAATAATAATCTAGAAATGATTACGCCAGAAACTTATGTCGATTATTTACCCTATATTTACTTTGGTGGCAGCAAAAAGCTTGTGAATCGCACGGCTACACCTGATACGAACATCTATGTTAAAAACATGAAAAAGAATATGAAAAAAGTCTCTGTTTTAGAGATCATTCCTTAATATGAACACAATATTGATTTTAAATGGCAGCCCCACAGGATCTAAAGGCAACTGTAATAAACTTATTAAGCTGATTCAAAAATCTTTGCCGAAGTCATTAAAAACTCAGATTGTACACTTGTCTGAAGTTAAAAAGTCTTCGTCTTTATTTAAAGATATTGAAAAAGCTTCGGGCTTTATTTTTGTAACCGGCACCTACTGGGATTCATGGGGAAGCCCGCTCCAAGAATTTCTAGAAAGTGCCACTGAGCTTGAAGGCACGCCCGCCTTTGTCGGAAAACCGTGTGCGGTGTTTGTACTTAATCACTCTGTCGGCGGTAAGGCTGTGTTATCAAGGCTTCAAGGCGTACTTTCAACTTTCGGATGCTTGATTCCACCGATGAGCGGAATGGTTTATTCACTAGTAACTAAATTAGCTTTGAAAAATTCAAGATCAGCTCACAAAGATGACTTCTGGACGCCGGATGATATTCCGATGATTTTAGAAAATTTTAAATTAGCTTTGGATATCAAAACAAAATGGCTGGCATGGCCAGTTGATCGTAAAAATTTTCGTAAGAACTGGGTTTAAACCGGACAGATCTTTTTAAATTCTTGAAGAGTCACTAAGGTTGGCGTCGCCGTTTCAAAATCAAAAACAATTTTGATCAGTTCTTTATCAAGCTGCTTACGCACTTGCTCTTTTTTCTTATCAAGGCTGACTTCTTGCGACCCGTAATCAGTGCCTTCGCGAAGTACGAACTCTTCTATGAGCGCATCGATAACCTCGGCAGACAGTTTTTCAATTGGAACTTCAATTGGTGGCGGAACTTCGTTTTTTGTCTGATTAAATTTATCCATCACCAGTAGTTTTTAATTTTTATGGGTGAATAGCAACCAGTGATTCGTGAAATTAGTTCATAAGCATTTCGTGACCGATACCCCTGCGCAGCTTGTGTTAACGGCTTCAACGCATGTGTCATTTTTATCAGATACGTTTAATCTGTGACAGGCGCTTTTCATGTAAAAACTTTCTAGTGTCACAATAGCCTAATATTGCGGCACGTCAGTTGCTTTATAGAAACCCGAACGACAAATAAAACCAAACCATTAGGGGAAAAAATCATGAAAAAGCTATTATTACCGATCGTATCAAGCGCGTTATTATTACTAGTATCATGTAAACAGGAGTTTTCAGGAACTGTAGACATCCTTTCTCAAATCCAATTGAAATCCACTAAAGGAGAAAATGTTCTTATCAATCCTGGTTATAAAAGCTCGAAAATTAAATTCACTGGCAAAAAGAAATTTGAATTACATTTAGACGGAAAAAAATTCGAATTTAAAACTGAACAAAATCTTAAAAAAATCAACGCCGGCGATTCTTTAAATTTACCTGCTGGATCAAACGGCCAATCCTATCATCTTAATGCTAAGTATGACGTTTCAACTCAAAGCTCTGGCTTAATTCGTTCTGTTGAAAGCTGTTCATACAACGTCACTGAACAACGTTGTCAAAACATCCAACAACCAAAAGGTTGCCAACAAGTTAAAGAGTGCGCACCAAACGGCGGGTCTTGTAAAGTTCGCGAAGTATGTACTGACGGTAAAACTGTCACTAAATGTGGACCAGTATCAGTAACTCGTTATGGTAACCAAGAAGTTGAATACTATAACAGAACAACAACTGACCACATGAATGGACAATTGATCCACCCAGCTAACGGCGCCGTAGTAGCTAAACTTAATGTTGCTGACAGCGAAAACGAAAAAATCTACCAATACAGAGCTGTTTGTAGATAGTTTTCTAGATTTAAATTTGAATTTCATAGAAGGGCGCTTAACAAAGTGCCCTTTTTATTTTGCTGAATAAATAACTGGAAAAATAGCTCTCACGGGGAATTTTTGGTTAAGAAGTCTTATGTAACGCACAAATAATAGAAAATGCCCGTAAAATGAGTGCACTGCTCTTAGAATTTCGCTAAATTATACCCTTTAGAGGTTTAATTATGTCAGATGCACAAAAGCCACAATTTACTCAACCAACTGATGTTAAGTCAGTTTTAGCCATGCACAAAAAACCTAAAAAAGTTGTCGTGACCGCAGGTATGCCCTACGCGAACGGTCCACTTCATTTAGGCCATTTAGCCGGAGCGCATGTTCCGGCCGATATTTACGCGCGCTGGATGCGCATGTTAATCGGGGCTGAAAACGTTTTATTCGTTAACGGTAACGATGATCATGGTTCGACGTCTGAAGTTGCGGCTAACAAAGCTGGTAAAACCATTCGTGAATTTATCGATGCGATTCATGAACAGCAAAAAGACACTTTAAAAAAATATTCTATTCAAACCGATGTGTTTACAGGAACTTCACGCCCTGAGACCTACCCGCTTCACGAAAAGTATTCACAAGATTTTTTACGCCGTTTATTTAAAAACGACATGTTAGAAAAACGCATTACCAAACAATGGTTCGACCCGAAAGCTAACCGCTTTTTACAAGATCGTTTTGTTCGCGGCACGTGCCCGAATTGTCAAAGCACTGAAGCTTATTCTGACGAGTGTGATGCCTGCGGAGCTAAATTTGACCCCAATGAATTAAAAGATCCGCGCAGTCAATTAACTGATGCTACGCCTGAATTACGTGACACTGCCCACTGGTGGCTGAACATGTGGAAAGTCGCTGATCCGTTAAAGGCCTGGATTGATACAAAACAAAAAGCTTGGCGCACAGGCGTAGTTCAAGAAGTGACGAACACGGTATTAATTGGTTGTCGTTTTGAAAATTCGCATGAGCCTGCGTACAAAATTATTAAAGACACTTTGCCAAAACATAAATCTCGTTATGTGCCTGGTAAAAAAGTTGAATGTTTATTTGATAACAAAGCTGATCTTGCTTCGGCGCAAGCTACCCTTGAGGCTGCGGGTATTCCATCAACCATCACTGATAAATGGGGCTTTCGCCCGATCACACGTGATGTTTCTAATGGCATTCCTGTTCCGCCTGAACTTGATCCAGAGATGCAAGGTAAAACACTTTACGTGTGGCCGGATTCATTAATTGCGCCGATTGTGTTTTCACAAGTTGCACTTAAACAATCTGGTCGTGATCCAGAATCGTACAAAGATTTCTGGTGTGATCCAGAAGCCACGGTTGTGCAATTCTTAGGGCAAGATAATGTTTTTTTCTATGTGATCATGCAAGGGTCTATGTGGTTAGGCCAACAAGCCAACACCCAAATTCAACCGCCTCAGGGTGAATTACAGATGACAGAAATCTTAAGCGTTTTTCATTTAATGGTGAACGGCGAAAAGATGAGTAAATCAACTGGCAATTTTTATTCTGGCGATCAACTTTTAGATATGGGTTACGGCGCAGATCAAATTCGTTATTACTTAGCGATGCTGTCGCTTCCGGTAAAAGCATCGAATTTTGATTTCGCGCACTTTGCTGAACGGAATAAATTTTTAGCGGGTCCGTTAAATGCGGCTTTAGAAAAACCAATCTCTGCGTGTATTTCAAAATTCGGTGGAACTGTTCCTGAAGGAAAATTAATTGGCAAAGCAGAAGCCGAAACTGTGAAGCTTGTGCAAATGTATTTACGCTCAATGCAAAAAGGTGATTATTCGACATTGTTAGGACAAATCGAAAACTACGCGCGCCAAATTAATTCTCTATTCACTCAGTTTAAACCGCATGATGATCGTGGTGTTGAAGCTGATCGTAAGGACGCTTTATTTACATGTTTCTATGTTTTAAAGAATTTAATGATTATGCTTGCGCCATTTGCGCCAAGCACGATGAATGAACTTCGTCTGTCGTTGAATTTGCCTGAAAGCGCAATGGCGGCATCTGAACTTGGCACAGGAATTCCTGCAGGACACAAGATCAATGAAAAGCGCACTTACTTTCCGGCTGTGGCTGACGCCGTAGCGGAAGAAACTTAGGGCTAATCTGCCACACAAAATTTCCCCATAAAACTGCAATTATTTTTGGATGATTGCAGTTTTTATTTTTTCGGCTTAAAAACCTACGCCATATTTAAACCTCATTTAAAAAAGGAAAGTCTATGGCTATTTCAAAATTTACAATCGCGTTTACATGTTGTTCATTGCTAACTTTAACCGCTTCAGCGCTTACTGAAACTGTTGGTCTTTATAAAGTTACGGCTAACTATTACAGACCCGATTTTTTAGATCGCGGAATCAATGTTAAGCTCAGTAAAATTCATGATCAGCTTAGCTACGCTATTGCAGTAAAACTTGAAGACCGAAAAATCATCACGACCATCTCTGCAGTCCAAGATGGGAAAACCACCTACCTAGAAGATATGGAACCTAGTTTTGCTGTTGGTGAATTCTGCAAAGGCGTGCAAGCGCCGATTGGCGAATACGAAGCTTTCACATTGCAGACTGCACCCCAAGCGCAAGCCGACTACAATCCTGCAAACTCACCACCACTGAATATTCCTAAGCCGCCAGGAACTCCGGCCTTCCCGCCTGGATTTCCGCAACGTAAAGGATCATATAAAATCAGCACTCACCTTTCTGGCATTGAACATTTGCGAGGCTGGGATTTCAAAGTGGATTCGCCTGCTTGTAATATTAAAAACATTTCAGAAGAAGATTCAGAAGTTCAGATCACTGGCGAAGTTAGTTTTGATAGTAAGCAATTAAAAGCTGATAAAAAAGCTTTAATTATTGATAAAACTGAAAATGGCTTCGGCTGGGTATTTACAATTACGCAAGTGCAGTAGAATTATTTAGCTGTCTTAGTCTTAATTTTAGTAAGCTCGGTTTCTTGCTGATAAACTTTAACGTCATAAAAACCGTTATTGTATTTTTTGATTTCGATTAATTCAGCTGTGCCAATATAGGAAAACACGCTCTTATCTACTTTAATGACAGCGACGACCTTATGGTTATCTTTGGATTTTAACCCGTCGACAAGTTTGCCGCTTAGTTTAAAGTTTGTTTCGTTATCGGTATTGCGATTGATCGTTAAAAAAACATCAGTCTTGTTCTGAACTGTCAGATACCCTTCTAACTCATAGGTACCGATATCAAACTGTAACAGCGCCTGTGCTTGAAAGAAGAATAACCATACTGCTGTGAATAGAAATATTTTTTTACTCATTAGATACTTCTTTCCATGCAGGCTTTTAGTTTACGGTATTTTTCAAGCTGTTCTGGGCTTGCTGATTGTAAGAATTTAATTTGATTTTGATAATTAAGAATATATTCGTTTAAATTTTTATTTTTTGTTTCATAGATCTTTTTGGTTTCTTCAAGGGCATCAGCTTTTTTATTAAATGTGGCATAGGCCAAATCCTTTTCAGGGCCTTCTTTCATATTAAATAATTTCTGATGCACGCTGCTCATTTCATTTCGGGTGCGGCGGTATTCATTATCTAAAAAATCTGTCTGTTTAAATTTTGAAGACTTTAGGTTTTTTTGTGTTTGTTCAATCTGCGCTTTTACAGCTAATACTTCAGCTTCAGCAGCTAAAGGCTCGGCCACGTTTTTTGCGGCATTGGCTGAACCTGCAGGATTTACCGAAGTACAAACCGGTTTCGCAGTCTTTGCTTTTTTTAATTCATTGCCGACAAAATAATCTAAACTATTCATAGAGCCGACATTTTCAGGAAATATATCAACGGCCCTGGCATCTTGATAGCTTTCATAAAAGCTTTTTTTACCAAGGCCACTTGCATAAGCTCCGGCAAAAGGACTGGTATCTAATTTTGATTTACTGAAGTGCTTTGAATCAACTTGCGAAACCACACAAGTATTTAAATCAGGATCAGTTAATTCGACAAGCTTTCCGCCATAACAGATATTATTAGCGATTTGTACCGTTACTCCCGGCGGCAGCAACTTGATCATTTCTTTGAGCTGGTCAACACTCATGGTTTTTGACCGCATCGTCGTTACGCCGTGCTGTTTTTCAATAGCGCGGTCTTCTGCAGTTTTTTCGGCCTCAGGTTTGGGCTCATGCCCCCACATAACCACATTGCCTTTAGTGCTGCCGTGATCAGTTACATAAAGACTAACAATGTCGCCGGGCTTAGCTTTAGCGGCGATGCTTAAAAACGCTTTTTTTAAGTCTTCAACATTTGCAGGCCCATTGACATCAATATTTTCATTTTTTTTGAAAGAGCTGGCAGCATTAAACGTAAGGTCTTTTTTTCCACGCGTAAAATCTTTATCCAAAACACCAAGTTTTCTAGTGTCGTTGGTTTTCGAGTTACCGCTGGCAAAAAAAGTATAAATATCTGTTCTATCAACACCGTTATCGATAAAAGCTTTGTGCATTTTAGTCGTAGTTTCGTAATAACGATAGTGATTGCTCTCATTAGCAGCTCCACCACTCAGAATAATCCCGTAGGTTTTTGCCGGCGAACTTTGCTGTTGGGCCCAAGCTATGTGAAATAAAAATATAATAGATGCCAGTACTAGAGCGCTTTTCATTTAGCTAGTATACTACGAAGCCTTACAAAACACGCTAGACTTTGGGCGCGAAAAGATTAATTAAGTATTACAATGCGCAGTTAATTTTGAGTGACGATGCTCAAAGAATTTTTGAATAACAAATTTAGTTGTTTTTTTAAACCGTCGCGGCTCAAAAGTCAGCTCATCGATGACCGAAGTCTCGGTCGAACTCACAGCCACGATCTTACGTTCGTGGCGCCAGTATTTCATTGAGGCCATATTTGACTCTTCGACAAAACCTTTAAACGGCACTAAACTTGTCAATTGCAGATCTGTATGATCAATCGGAAAAACCCCGAATAACAACACCCAACTGCGAAAACCGCTTTTTCTTGGGTAGATATCACTTAGGGTTTTAAAGCCCTTCGGTGCAGTCAAGCGCATCAAAGGCATCATCTCACGGGTTAAACCCTCTAGAGACGTAATGCTCTTCCAAACTTGTTCTGGCGTGGCTTTAAGGTGGGATTCGAATCTTAAATTAATCATCCCGTTTAGTATGATTAAAATCTTGGTCTTTCGCAAACGCCTTTAGCTTGGCAGTCGATAATATCGGTGCGCATTTTCATTAACTCGGGCAATGTGTATGGCAATTCGTATTGGTAACCCGCAGCCTTAGAGTTTTTCTGACCGATGAATAAAAAGTTATTCGTCTTGTTGAACTGAGTTTTTGTCAATTTTCTGTTTTTATCTTGTAACCAACGAAATTGCAGAGCTTTAGGCGAATGAACATGTTCCATAAAACGTTTACGTTGTTCTTTGGCTTTTTTCATTCCACTTTTTGGAGACGTGTAACATTTAACTTCAGCGATTAATGTGGCGATTTGAGTTTTATTGTCAAAAACCACTAAGTCTAATTCACCGATCGTGTTACCCGTTTTATCAGCATATTGAATGCCGACAACGACTAAATGATCTGGCATTGGGTATTTTTCAGAAAAACGAAGACGAGCTACTTCTTCACAGATTGTGCCGGTTGCATCGTAATTACGACCACCATTTTTTAGCGCTTCGAAGTCTTCAGTTAACCCAGCAAAACAAACTTGAGAAATAAATAAAAGACCTAAAATCGCTAAAAACCGCATATAGCCTCCGAAGTGAAGATCTTAGGTATCGCACTCTATCCGCACAGGCAAATAGTGTGTTTTTAGAGGTCAAAAAATACACGCCAAAAGCTTGAATCTACGCTCTATAAGGCTTTAGACTAAACCAATGCATATTTTAAACATCTACAAAGAGTCTCTAAAAGCTGCCGGTCGCACAAATTACAGAGGCGGAGTTCTTGAGTTAGCCGAAACTTTTGGAGCTAAAAAACTTGGCTTTCATGTTGAGACTTTAGATCCAAAAAATTTCTCGTGCCCGTATCATTACCATGAACAAGAAGAAGAGCTTTTTTTAGTTTTAGAAGGCGAAGCCATTGTTCGCAAAAATAATGAATTTCGCAAAGTTGGCCCTGGCGATATTATTTTTTACGAAGTTGGCAAAAGCTCTGCGCACAATATGTATAACTTTACTGACAAACCTTTTAAATTTTTAGCAATTTCAAATAATAGCGACACAGATATTTGCCACTACCCTGATTCGAAAAAAAGAAATGAATCAGGCAAAGTTACGCAAAATGGGGTTGTTGTCGATTACTTTCATGACGAAGAAGATCCAGCAAAGTACTGGCCTGCGCATGCACTACGCGGTGAACTTTGAGAAGTTTGTGCTAGTCAAACTCCATTCCTTGCCTATAACACTAACTAGCCCACTGCTATACTAGAGCCATCCACATGGAGGGTTTTATGAACGATGCTGTATTCACTGTTTTTACTGGCGGCATTGCCGTGTTCTTTGCAGCAAGCCTTGTGTATGTTTGTTTTCTTATCTTTTTACCTGAATGGGTTGGCGTAACTGGTAAAGTCGCCCTTGATGCCGAGAAAAGTCATACCAAAGGATCAGCTGACGAAGAGGCTGGCTTCGGAAAAAACATTAATTAACTAATTTTACCTTTGCGCGAAACTTTGCCGGCGATGATTTTGCGGCCTTAGTGAAAAATCGCGTAAAGTAATTCGCATCATCAAAACCTAAGGCATAGCCGACTTCGGCCACACTCAGCTCTGAATACGATAACAATCTTTTAGCTTCTAAAATAAAACGCTCTTGAATCACAGTTTTTGGCGATTTCTTTAACGCCCGACTGACCTGCATGGTTAAGGCTTTCGGAGTCATATGCATCTTCTTTGCGTAAAATCCCACAAGGTGTTCGGTCTGATAATTTTCATCAACTAACTTTTGAAAACGCTCAATCACACTTGAAGTATTATGTTGCGCAACACTTGTTGAAACGCGAACTAATTGCACTAATAAATTTTGCAGCAGACCTTCTAAGCACGCTTCGAACTGTGGTTTCTGCGTATTAAATTCTTTAAGCATCAATTCACAGACGTCTAAAAAATCACTCCACTGGCTTTCTGATTTAAATTTGATGGCATCTTCGATGGCTGGCACTTGTTTTAATAAAAATAATGACTTAGCAGAAATAGATGGCAATGATTCTCGGGTGAATTCGATCACGATACCTTCGGCCCCTTTAGCAAAAACCCACGCGTGCACTTGGCCTGGCTTCATAAAAAAGATCTGGCGATTGTTGATTTTATGCTTAGCAAAATCGATGTCGTGCCAACCTTTACCTTTGGTTACAAACGTTAACTGGTAGAAATCATGGCGATGCGGAAAATCAACTTTTGGCTTTAATCTTTCTGAAAGTTTTTCGACTCGGATTTCGCCAGCAGTGGCTTTTATAATGCCTAACGCTTCGATGGGATGAAGAATATTAATTGATTTCATGATTGCACAATCATGCCCGATGCGACCTTGATTGACCACACTTGTTACTACCCGTTATGATTTTATCTATGAGTGATATTGCAGAGATCGAAATTGGGATTTGTTCAAGTTGTATGGCTAAATGGGCTGATACAAAGACTCCTCCTGAATTTGATAAATTCGTCGATAAAGTTAAAGCTGAGCTTCAAGCAAATCGCCCTGATCGTGTTTGGAATATCAAAATGCAATCCTGCTTTCGCTTATGCCCCGAAGAGCGAATTACGATATCTGTAGCTCAGAAAATGACGATGACTCGCACTGCTACTGTGGATAGCGTTGTGCAAGAGATTTTAAGTTTTCTAAAACCTCTATAAACTGCCAAAATTTCTATTTTTTGCTCAAAAAATCAACTGCTTGATAGTTGTTAAAAGCTAATTTCAAGTCTACATTATAGTCTGCTGCAAGCAGATGGATGACAGATGGCAAAAAAGACTATTTTAAGCGGAAGTACAGTAACTGGTGATTTAACTCTTGGTAATTATATCGGAGCTATCAACACCTGGACGCAATTACAAGATGAATATGACTGTCTTTATTTTTTAGCCGATCTGCATGCGCTAACAGTTCATCAAGACCCCGAAGTTTTGCGTAACCGCACGTACAGTTTTTTTGCGCAGTATGTGGCTTTAGGCCTAGACCCGAAAAAAAATATTATCTTTGCTCAGTCACAGGTTTCGCAGCACACAGAACTTTCTTGGATTTTAACTTGCCTGACGCCGATGGGTAATTTAAATCGCATGACGCAGTTTAAAGAAAAAGCTGAAAAGCATACGAAAAATATTAACGCCGGGTTATTTACTTACCCCGTCTTAATGGCCGCAGATATTTTAATGTATCAAGCTGATTTTGTTCCGGTAGGCGATGATCAAAAACAACATTTAGAATTATGCCGTGATCTTGTGACCTTTTTTGAAAATCGTTATGGTAAAGGTATTTTCAAAATGCCTGAGCCAATGATTGGAAAAACTGGCGCTCGTATTATGTCGCTGCAAGACCCAACTAAAAAAATGTCGAAGTCTGATGAAAATGATAAAAACTTTGTTTCTATCATTGATGACGCTAAAAAAATTGAAAAGAAAATCAAATCTGCCGCGACTGATTCAGGCACTGAAATTAAATTTGACCCCGAAAATAAAGCCGGCGTTGCAAACTTACTGACGATCTATTCTGTGTTAAGCGGAAAAACCATCGAACAATTAGAAAATGATTACGTCGGCAAAATGTATGGTCATTTAAAAGTAGACCTTGCAGATGTTGTGATTCAGAAACTAGCCCCAGTTCGCACTAAATATGATGAGCTGATGAAAAACCGTGATTATTTAGATCAGCTCTTAAAAGAAGGCGCAGAACGTGCTGCCGAGCGTGCCGAAGCTACAACTAAAAAAGTCTATGATGCTGTCGGCTTAATTAAGCGCCGATAATATTTATGGCGACCGATCAAATACTTAAAATTCACGGTGGCCAAATCTTTACCCGCACTTGGGAAGTTAAAAATACTCTTCCTGTAATTATGCTGCATGATTCTTTGGGTTGTGTGGATACGTGGCGCGATTTTCCTGAAAAATTATCGGCTAAGCTTAATCATACGGTTATTGCCTATGATCGCTTGGGCTTTGGCAAATCCAGCGCCAGAGACGAACTGCCAAGCCTGCAATTCATTCAAGAAGAAGCTAAAGTCATCGAAGCCCTCTGCCAAGAGCTCAACATTACTGAATACATTTTATTTGGTTATAGCGTCGGTGGCGCAATGGCCTTGCTTGCGGCTATCGACAATAAATTTTGCAAGGCTGTGATCAGCGAATCGGCGCAAGCTTTTATTGAAGAACAAACTCGCCATGGAATTCTTGAAGCCATTGAGTTTTACAAAGATCCAGAGCGCTTTGATAAACTTAAAAAATACCACGGCGATAAAACCGCATGGGTATTTCACGCTTGGACTGATATTTGGCTTTCAGAACCCTACGCCAACTGGAGCTTACTTTCGCACTTAACCAAAGTGCTTTGCCCGGTGTTAGTTATTCACGGAGATAAAGATGAGTACGGATCCCTTGCTTTTCCGGATAGTATTGCCACCACTGTTTCGGGACCGACAACAAAAGCTATAATAAAAAATTGTGGCCATATTCCACACCGCGAGCATCAAGATGAAGTTTTATCTTTAATCGAAAAATTCGTGACTGATGTATGTCGGTAAAAGTTTCTCGTATTTTACATGCTGGCTATCAGATAGAAACACCGCAGGCGAAAATTTGGTTTGACCCGGTTTTTGAAAATCCGTTCAGCCGCAATTGTTATGCTTACCCTAATGTTGAATTTGATATTACGCAGATTAAGGCGCTAAAGCCGGATGCTGTATTTATTTCGCATCATCATGACGATCATTGTTCATTCGACAGTTTAAAATTATTAAACCGTGATATTGCGATTTACATGTACTGCGTGCATGCAGAAATGTTTTCGCTTATTCGCGAATTAGGATTTAAAAACGTTTTTTCTATAAAATTAAATGAAACCATCAAACTGGCAGATTTGCAAGTTATCGCCCGTAGAGCTTTAGATGCGGATGTTGATTCTCTTTTTCAAATTAAAGCGCAAGGTTTAAATATCTTAAACGTTGTTGATTCATGGATAGATGAAGAAACTCTTGGCTTGCTTTTAAACGAGCCTGCTTGGGATTTAATGATGTGGCCATTCCAAACTATGCGCGAAGTAGAAGTCTTATCGCCTAGCCGCTATAAAGCTGAACCACCGTCATTACCCGAAGAATGGCTTTTGCAACTAGCGAAACTTAAACCCAAAAAGTTAATTCCAAGTTCTTGTCAGTTTCGTATGGAAGACTGGTCTTGGTATAACCAAGCATTTTTTCCGATCAGCTATCAGCAATTTAATAACGAAATTAAATCGATTCTGCCAGAAACTGAAATTCGACGTCTTAACCCTGGAAAAACACTTTCATTCAATCAAAATGAAGTTGCTGAAGATCAACCCCTTCCGTGGATTAAACCCATTGGCGATCAGAATGTTGATTATCATTACAATCTGTCAGTGGTTCCACAAAGTACCAGCGAAATCGCTAAACATTTTCCAGCACTCAATGCTGTTCATAAAAATATCGTGCGTAATTATTGTGAAGAAAAACTTTTACAAAAATTCATTTCTCTTGGGCCAGCAGAAGATTCGTACTTTATTAAAACTAGATTTTGGCAGCTTTCACTTTTTGACCACACAGGTCTTGTGAAAAATTATTATTACCAATTAAAAGAAGAAAATATCACCTTCTTAACTAAAACTCCCGCTCTGATAAATTGGACCACTGAGGTTTCAGAAAATAAATTATATGCAGCTCTTGAGTTAGGTGAATCTTTAACTTCGATGTATGTGCGAATTAATTGCGACGATGAAGACGTTGATATCATCCAAGACCCACTTATTCGCTGTTTATTCAGCGAAGGTTTTGCTGAATACCAAAAAGCGCAGCTTAAACAAATTTTATCTTAGTAGTGTGGTGGTTTTTCGTGCGGGCGGATTTCGTTATCGCCGCTTTGAACTGAGTGAGCCTGACTTTTAAATAGCGCAAAGGCTTTTTCGAGCTGATCGATTTGTTTTTGCTGCCCGATAACAACGGCATTCAAATCTTCAATGACTTGATCTTGAAAAGCAATTTTAGTCTCTAAATCTATCAGGCGAAATTCTAATTCCATGGCCGAAATAAACCAATAATGCGGCAAAAGATCAATCATTAATCTTTTGCCGCATCAAAATTACTGTATTTCTAATAACCTTGCGTATCGCTAGGCACTACCGTTCCAGACGCCGGCGGCGCCATCGCTCGACGACGGGCCTCTGACATATCGGTTTCTGTGGCTCTGCGTGAATCAGTGGCCGGATCCATTGGATTCACCGTTGTGATTTCATTGGGAGCTGTTTGTCCCGGAACTGCAGGTGTCGTATTCGTGGTCGTCTGAGTCGGACTGACCACGCCGGCCCCTGTATTAGTGCCGACACCATTTGCTTGCGGTTGTGACTGTGCTTCGGCAAAAACGCCGTAAGTTATCGTTAAAAATAAAGTAAGAATTTTTATTTCACGTCTAAGTTGAATCATAATACCTCCTACTCAATCACTGATTTGATTTCTTTAGCGTGTGCTAGATGCACTGTGATCGCATCACGAGTTTTTTCTAAATGAGCCTTATAAGCCGCATTTTGCGCCCCCGAAATTAGCGTATTCACTGTATCTAAAGCTTTTTCGTGCATGCCCACCTGCTGATCCATGTACGCACGATCGAAATCTTCTTTAGCTGTTTTTTTCAAAGTTTTTTCCATATCTTCGGCTTCTGCTTCTAATGATTTACTCATATCTGTTTTTTTGAAGTCTAAGTCTTGTTTACGGGCTAGTTTCTTTGTGTCTTTTTCATTTTTCTTGTGCTGATCGACCATCATTTTAGCGTAGTCTTTGACTTGCTTATTGCTGGCTTTACGTTTGGCTAATTGACCTAAATCAATTTCACCTTCGTTTAGGGTCACCATGACTTCTGCACCTTCTCCGTCAGAAAGCGTTGCTGGCATAGCCTTAACCATGTCTTCAGCTATAGCATATGGAATATTGCTTAAAGTGAACAACACGAGTGTTATCATTGATATTAAAAGTTTTCTCATTTCTAAGTCTCCTTTTTAAAGTTGTTTATTTTGCTGCGTGATCCAACAGCGATTAACAATAATATTGCAAGCGACCCGCCAGAATTGGCGGGGTGATATTCCTCGAAATTAAAAATTTAATTTGGTTTACGACACGTAACGGTGCTAATCTTTTGGCTATGAATACATGGATTAGTTTTCTTCCGGCAATCTTAGGTGTGGTCGTTGTTTTACAAGCAGGCCTTAATAAAAAAATCTCAGCAAATTGGGGAATCACTTCAGCCGTTTTATTAAACGCTATCGTCTTCTTTGTGATTGCGGCTGTATTCTTTGCTGTCGCTTTATGGCGCGGTGATTTGTTCTCAGCCAACATGAAACCCAGTGTGGATCTAAAAACTTTTTCGCTCTGGTATTTAATTCCCGGCGCTCTAGGTTGTGTTTTAGTTTTTGGAGGCCCGATGGCAATTATGCGCTGGGGGGCTGTGCACACATTTATTTTAATTATTTCAGCACAGTTGTTGGCAAGTCTTATCTGGGATTGGAAAATCGAAGCCCTGCCGGTTTCACCGATGCGCATTGCCGGAATTTCTTTAGCTTGGATTGGCGCCGTGCTGGTATGCAAGGCCTAATCAGCTACTATGCCACGTTACAATCATTGGTTGAAGTGGGTTTAGGAAGTTTTTTGCACGCGATGCATATTCCTTTCTCAGGACATGCATTATCCTTAAACCAAGGATTAATCTTAACTCAAGCCTGTCAAAAAGCAGAATCGCGTAAAGATGCTATCACTGCAACAAACGGCATTTCAATTATCACAGCTATTCTAAAATCACTTTCTCCGATGGGAAAACGCCTGACTCCGATGCTTGCGATCAGCATGCAGGGTTTTTTGTTTTCAATCGGTGTATTTATTTTCGGAAATAATATTTTAGGCATGGTTTTAGGAATCAGTCTTTTATCACTGTGGAGTTTTGCACAACCGCTGCTATTTGCTTATTTGTTTTTTGGCGAAAAATTATTTTTTGCAGTCGAAAAGCTGTGGCTAGACATCACTGAAAAATTATCTCTTTCACCTGAGTATGGAATAAATATTTTATTAGCCTTTGTAGGGTTGAAAATTGTTCTAGCCTGGATTGTCGCACTTATTGGCTGGAAGTACCCAACTTGGATTACCGAAAAGTATTTTACCAAAATCATGAAATACAAAGACTTTACGACTGATAAAATTAAAAATAGAAAAACTCAAAGTGCGACAAGTGGCGCATTTAAGGATTTATTAAATCCCTGGATGATCATTTCATTAGTTTTAACAATTGGGTTTATGATTTTAACCGAGAAATCAGATTATTTTCAGATTTTCGTGTACAGCTTACGCGTAATCGCTGTGGCCTACTTAGTATTTTTTATTCTAAGAGCTTTTCCGCAGAGCTGGATTAAAAAAGCGCTTAAGTCGTTTCCCACTTTAGCAAAGACTGTGGATCAAGTTTACGATCGCGCTCCTGAATCAGCTGAGCCGAAACGCTAACTGCAATTTCATAAGGATGATTTTGTCCAATAGGAAAACCAATCGGACAATGAAAGTCTTTGAGCACCTCTGCACTAATACCGAATTCTTGCAATTCTTTACGCAGTCTTAGCCCTTTTACTTTGCTGCCGATGTTTCCAATAAATGGAGCATCTGGAAAGCGTGTGTACAGTTGTTTTAAGATGGGTAAATCCATGGCATGGCCTTGAGTCATGATTACAAAAAAAGAATTTTTATTTAGCGTTTCAACAATCGCTGATGGATCTTCAGCATGAATTTTTTTAAGATTAAAGCTTTCAGGAAGCTTGTCTAACCATTCGGTGCGATTATCAATACAAGTGACCTGACAATTTAAATTAATCAATAAACGAATCAAGGCTTGCGAAACATGTCCCGCACCGAAAACGACGATCGGCCAAGTGCTATAGCGGTGCACTTCAAATAGATATGTGATCTCGCCACCACAGCTCATGCCGATATCACGCTGTAAATTCCACGTGACTAATTCGGGCTCTGCTTTATTTTGGCTAATGATTTCTTTACTGTGTAAAATCGCACGCGCTTCAACCCGACCACCACCGACCGTCCCCCAGTGAAGGCCGTTCTCGGTGATAATGGCTTTTGCTCCAGCATCTTGCGGTGCTGAACCGCGCGAACCAATCACTGTTACGACAACAAAAGACTGTGCCCTATTTTGTAATTCGAAAGCGACATCCCAGTATGTTTTCATTAGTGCAGCTTCGACCATTTTTTAAAACGTTCAGGATTAATGGCTTTTAAAATTTCTTCATTCGTCGCAGGAAGTTCCATCAAAGGATATTTTCCTCTGTAAGGTGTAAGAGTTTTAAGCGCATCATGAATCGCCGTCCACACACTTAAACAAAGTAATAATGGCGGTTCACCTGCGGCTTTGGTGCCGCGAACGTTAGGTTTGTTTTCATTATTATTTAACAAGCGCACATTAAAAATTCTTGGCGTATCTTGAATATTTGGAATTTTATACGTACTTGGTGCATGTGATAATAAATAGCCGTTTTTATAAAATAATTTCTCTGTCGTTACCCAGCCCATGCCTTGAATAAATGCGCCAGTCACCTGGCCTAAATCAAGCGCTTCATTAATTGGTCGGCCCAGATCCATAATAATATCAACACGGGTTACTTTAGCTTCGCCGGTGTCTCGATCAATACTGACTTCAGAGCAAGCGGCACCTTGGGTGAAATATAAAAAGGCTACACCTTTACCAGTTAACTTATTAAATAATAAACCCGGAAATCTATAATGCGCGTATTCGCTTAATGAAATACGATTATGATAAGCTTCAACAATCAGCGAATGAAAGCTCATGCGCTTTTCTGGATCTTTAGTAGAAAAAACCTGGCCGTCTTTAAAACTTACCCCGAAGTATTCAGCAATTCCTGAATTCCATTCAGCACCTTCATTGGGATCATTGGTAAGTTTTGCTTCGCTAACTTCAACTTCTGGTTGTGTACCAAGGCCTGCAGTATGTCGTGCCCAGTGGCTTTCTGGAATATCAAAAAGTTTCAGGGCTAATTCGCTTAAGCGCTGTTTAATTCGGCGAATTCCAATAAGTGCTGCGGCACCGTTAAGATCGGTACCGCTTGAAGCTGCCGTTGGTGAAGTGTTGGCATTCTTATCAGTTGATGTTGGCATCATACGTACATCACTGCGCTGCAACCCTAGTTCAGAGGCTACGAGTTCAGAAATACGCGCGTTCACACCTTGCCCCATTTCAGTGGCTCCAGTTGAAACTTGCAATGTGCCATCGCGGTGAATAATCACTAAAGCGTTAGCTTGATTTAAAAATCTGGTCGTAAATGAAATACCAAATTTTACTGGCGTTAAGGATAACCCCTTCATCGGAAGTGATAAATCATTTAAAGCTTTTCGATTATACTCTTCGATTTCTTTACGGCGCTTTAAATAATCACTTTCTTTTTCTAGATCACTTAATAACCTTGGCAGACAATTATTTTCTACGACTTGATCGTAGTGAGTGATATTTCTGCCATCACGGTCTTCGTAACAATTTAATTTTCTAATTTCTAAAGGGTCTTTTCCTAAGTAGTGCGCAATTTCTTCGATAATTTTTTCAATCATCGCCACACCTTTTGGCCCACCGAAACCACGAAATGCGGTGTGCGGATGGTAATTCGTGCGACAAACTTGGCCTACAACTCGCATGTGCGGAATAAAATAAGCGTTATCCGAATGAAGCATCGCGCGCTCCATGATCGAAGTCGATAGATCGGCGTAAGCGCCGCCATCAGAATAAAGTTTAGCATCAAGAGCTGTGATCATACCCTCGTTATCAAAACCGACATTATAAAACACTTCAAACGGATTTCGTTTACCCGTCATGATCATGTCGTCATCTTTTGTTAGATTAATACGAGCTGCGCAATTTAGTTTTTGTGCGACAAGAGCTGCGTACGCTGCAATCGGCGCAGCTTGGGATTCTTTACCACCAAAACCTCCGCCCATACGTTTTACAATCACAGTCACATCTTTAGAAGCCAGACCAAGACCGTGCGAGACGACATGCTGACATTCAGTTGGATGTTGCGATGAAGAATGAATTTCGATTTGCCCATCTTCTTTAGGGTAAGCAACGGCCACATTACTTTCTAAATAGAAATGATCTGCCCCGCGAATGACTAGTGAATTTTCTAATTTATTGGGCGCAAGTTTTAAAGCTTGTTCGATATTACCACGTTCAATTTTTCTAGATCCTGCAATCCATGATTCAAGCGAGATCGCGTCTTGAATAGAAAGCACAGCAGGTTTAATTTCATAATTAATTTCGATTAAGGCTTTTGCTTCACAGGCAGCATCAATACTAGTCGCTGCGATAAGCGCGATCGCTTCTCCGGCAAAATTCACTTCAACGTCAGCTAAGAGTGGCTGATCGCGAAAAATAGTGCCCCAAAGGTTTTCATGAAAGTCTTTACCTAAGAATACACCTTTAACACCAGGATGTTTTAAAGCTTTTTCGATATTGATCTTTTTAATTCTAGCTTTAGCATGCGGGCTGAATAGCACTTCAACATGCAATTCGTTAGATAACTTTGGACGGTCATCGACAAATTCACTTTGACCGGTTACATGGGTATGGGCTGAATCGTGAGGAAGATTACTCATGATTAGCTCCATTTTCGCGAAAAAATTTATTAAACAGATTTTCGGTCACGATGTGACGAAATGTATCTGATGCACGCAAATCACTTAATGGCGTAATTTCGGCGTGCAAATGATCTAAAGCTTTTTCTAATAAGACTTTGTCAATTTTTTCGTTCGTTAAGCTTTTTTCAGTTTTATACAAACGTAGTGTCGTAGCTGCAACGCCACCGACGGCGATTTTAATATCTTTAATCTTCGTTTTTTCTTTATCAGCCCATAATACACGCGCTGCAAAGTTAACTGCCGAAATATCTAAATCTTTACGCTGAGAAATTTTATAAAGCGCTAAAGATTCATGTTTTTGCGGAATATCAAAATGCAAAGCTACAATAAGCTCTTTCGAAGTCAGTGCAATTTTTCGGTAGTCTAAAAAGAAGGACTCTAATTTTACGAAACGCTTTTTGCCTGGTCCATGAATTTCGACTTCAGTGTTCATGGTTAATAAAAATGGAGGCGTATCAGCAATCGGCGAAGCATTTGCGACGTTTCCCACTAAAGTAGCTAAATTTTTAATTTGTGGTGATGCAAATAAATCTAAAAATCTGGCAAATTCGGGAATCAGATCTTTCACATACAAACGCAAGTCACTTAATGTAACACGAGCACCAACTGACAAGCGCGTTTTCGATGTTTTTTCGATGTCATATAATTCAGGCACTAGATGTAAACTTAAAGTCTGAGATAAACGCGATTTGCGTTTATTATGCACAACTCCCAGATCTGTCGCCGCAGCAACAATTTTAGCCGATTTATTTTTACCTAAGAAAGCAACAGCATCTTTGATTTTAATAGGTGCAAAGAACGAAAATTTATCGCTAGTTAATGCAATTGGTACTTTTAAATGAGCTGCCACATCTTTTTGCGAAGCAAGGCTTAAAAATCTTTTGCTCACCGATTCAGATTCACTCAAAGAAATACTTTTCGCAGCATCAATAATGGGCTGATAACCGGTGCAGCGACAAAGGTTACCTGTGGTCGCATTTTTAGCATCACAAGAAGTAATTTCTGTTTGTTTTTGGCAAAGTTTTTTCTCGACTAAACCAGTCAACGCCATCACAAAGCCCGGAGTACAAAAACCGCACTGACTGCCGTGGCAAGTCATCATCGCCTTTTGCACAGGCGTATGTTCTGGATTCGCCAAGGCATCAACAGTGACTAAATGTGAGCCATCCATCTGGGCTATGGTAGTCACACAAGAATTGATCGGTAAAAAAATATTTTTCTTTTTTCCAGATTGATAAGGGTAAAAACGCAGCACCGAACAGGCACCGCAATCCCCCTCAGCACAAACGATTTTTGTACCTGTAAGATTCTTATGATAACGAAGATAATCTGAAAGCATCACACCGGCCTGTTCGCCCGAAATTTGATGTCTTTCACCATTAAGATAAAATAGGATGTAATTGCGTGTCTTCATCAATCTTCATTGTTCCCTTAAAACGCTCTTGATCTAAAGATTTTTCTTTTGTAACGTAGTTCGTCATGAGCAATCAATATATGAAAAGAGCCATTGAGCTTTCAAAAAATAATATCGCCCACGGCGGCGGTCCCTTTGGCGCTGTCATTGTAAAAGATGGTAAAATTATCGGTGAAGGTTTTAACAAGGTCACTGCTAACAACGACCCCACAGCCCACGCAGAGGTTGAAGCCATCCGTGAAGCTTGTAAGAACATCAGCAACTTTGATTTAAACGGTGCCGAAATTTATACCAGCTGCGAACCCTGCCCTATGTGCTTATCGGCTATTTACTGGGCGCGGTTATCAAAGGTTTATTACGCCAATACAAAAAAAGATGCTGCAGATATCGAATTTGATGATGCTTTCATCTACACTGAAATTCCGAAACCTATCGAGCAGCGCAAAATTTCAATGGTGCAGATGATGCGCCCCGAAGCTTTAGAAGTTTTTAAAGCTTGGCAAACTTCAACAGTAAAAATTAAGTACTAGGCATACGAATTGTAACTTTGTTTTGGAACATGATTCCAATCGAGGTAAAACAATGCATAATGCCCCAATATTTAAACGGCGCACGTTTTTACAAAATATTTTCGGTTTTTCGATACTTCTATCAGCTACGAGTCTGTCTATTTTTTCGGGGTGTTCGGGCAGTGGCAGTAGCTCCGATGATCCGAACTCAGCCTTAGACGATGGCGGAAGCTGTATCGTCAACGGCACTCAAATCGAAATTCAAAGTAGGCATACGCCGAATCACACGCTTCTCATTTCAAAAGATGACGTTAATGCTGGAGTTCAAAAAACCTATATTTTAGAAGACAACGGTTCTGGACACATTCACGCCGTGACACTTTCTTCAGCTGACTTTGCCACATTACGAACCAATAGCGCCATTCAACTTGTAAGCACGACCGATGATGCTCATTCGCACGTTATCGCCGTTGGCTGCGCCTAAATCTTGTGGCCGCCCACTTGCATTTTTATTCACCGCTTAAGTCAAAGGAGGCTTTATGGAACAAAACAAACCAAGTAACGCTACGACCGAAATAGATGCCGCTGCAGAGCGCGCACGGGCTGCCGCAACTAATATTGCCACTAACGCACCGGTCACAACTACAAACACACCTACTGTCATTGCCGAAGGTGAAATTCGTCAGCTTTTAGAAGAATTTGCAGATTCAGTTCGCAGCGGAAAAATAGAAGATATCATGTCGTTTTATGATCCAAGCTTAGTCGCCTTCGATGTCGCCCCTCCCCTACGCTTTACTAGCGCTATTGAATATAAAAAAAACTGGGAAACCATGTTCACATCGGCTATGGAATTTCCGGTCACTTACGAATGGAGTGAAGAAAGAATTTTTGCAAGTGGTGATATTGGTATTTTTCACTGCCTGATTCACACGGCAGGCACATTTAAAAATCCGCCACAAGGCCAAGATAAAAATATGGACTGCTGGGGCCGCTATACGTGTGCCTTGAAAAAAACGAATAATCGCTGGCGCATTGTGCACGAACACTTTTCAGTGCCCGTGGGTGAAGATGGCCAAGGTTTAATGAATTTAAAACCTGGCTTTCAGGCTTCTCATTAGCCATGCACCATTAAATTGGTGAATTATTAGAGCATTGCATTTTACGGAACTGATCCATTTTTGAATAAATGAGATCAGCCCACAATTCATTAACTCTAGAGTTTAAGGCATCGCCTTTTAAACCGGTTTGTTTTTCAACAAGCTTTTTAAAAGGCATGTCGACATCGTGAAAATTTGAAACTTGTAAGATCGTCATTAAATCCTGACGAGAAACTAAATCTAAACGAGCCACGAAATCACGGCGAGCTTGTTCGGTAACTGTTTTTAATCCCGGTAAATCTTTATTAGGACCTTTTCCCGGCTGCGCTGTCAGTGTACAATTATTATCTGCAAACATACTTAAAGCTCGATAGGCATTATAGTCGCCACGCGGGTGATTTTTATTTTTAACAAATTTTAAATCACGGTTTCCAAAAGCAGAACCTAAATCATGGGTTCCGGCAATCGGTGAATTACAAAGTTTTTTAAGACCATCAGCAGATTTCACAACATTTGCCTCTTCACACAATAACACATGCTGCGAACCGCGCTCTTCGACAGTGTGAACTAGATTAATAAATAACGCTAAAACCTGAATTTCGTGCTGCTGCAAAACTGATAATTTTTTGAAATTCGTAATGTATTCATCCCAGCGCCAAGGCGTATTTACAAAAGTTTTTCCAAGTTTTGGATTTGAAGTAAAAGCCTTCATGATACGTTTACCTTCAAATTTTCTCTCGATGCTTGCGCCCGGGAAAATATTTGTTTTAGCTACTGGAACTAACTGCGGTTCTAAACCGTTCTTCCAAGGGTCAGTATCACAACCAAAACACACCACTTCATTCACCGGATAATAATTTTCAGACGGAAAGCCCATCATCCAGGCTAAGCGAGTAGCGACGCTGCTCGTGTAAGCTTCGCGGTGACGCCATTCATTTAATTCTGATTGATTTTTCATGCCCTCTTGAGACACCTTAAAACGAACTTTTAAAACATCACCGATCATGGGTTTTACTTCACCTTTTTTGGTCGTATAAGTGATCACACTGCCATCTTTACGAACCATAACGTCTTCTTCAAGTTTACCGGCGATAACAACATCTTTAATCATCGCAGCCTCTTGAGAAAGCTGGCCTTTATCAGACATCATTACATTTTTATCATCAGTTCTGACACAGCGAAATTTATTGCTTGAGCCATTTTGGTAACGGTAAAAATAACGGCAAAACAAACGGCTTTGCGCCATAATTTGGGGTTCACTGCTCTTAGCTCCGGCAATGATTTCATCAGGTGTTTTTTTAGCTGGAGCAGGTAATAAAAAACGAGACTCATGCAAACAATTAATGCGGTTAGCGTCTTTATTGCTGATGGGCTTTTCTAGATCGGTAAAAATCTCGCAGGCGGCAAAGCTAGTTTGAGCAAAGGCAGACGTCATTAAAACCATAGCTAAAATACGAGATAATTTCATAAGATTCTCCAACATGAATTAACAAAGCAACCAGAGTGCCACTTCAGCTGGTGTTTATTTGTCTTAGAACCGCCAGAAAACGCAAAAAGGCTCCAGATATTGACAACTTGTCGAATATCTAAACAGCAAGAACAGTCTCAAATTGACTACAGACAAAGTCCTCTTGGCACCTGGCTTGAAGTTGTAACTTTCGGTAAAAAAAGCTTTCTTCGGGAGATAAAAAATGAGCCTACGCAAATCTTCGTTAATTTTTGTGGTTTTTCCAGGTCTATTGGCAACAGCACCTGCCTTTGCTTTGATGGATCTAAAAACCGCGCGCGGAAGCCAAACGATGAACTATGCCAAAAACGAAGTTTGCGTGATTCCCAGAAAGTTTCCGAATATCGATGCAAAAAAACAAAATCAATCTAACTATTCGAATAAGGATTTAGAGAGCGAATTAGAATTATGCCGCATGGATTTTTATGCCCAATCCCCGTTTACTAAAAATACTTCTACAAGCTATGCTACTGGCTTATGCCCGAAATTACATAACACCAATCCAGGCCTTGAAATTTATGAAATTCAACAGGGCGATAATAAACAAGCTTTAGAAAATAGAATTTGCGATATGCCCTCAGATCTGCGCGATGGCACTAAGTTAGCAAAATACAAATTAAGCACGAGCTGCAGTTACACGCCGTCAATTTTAGCTTATTATCATGTGTCTCGCATTATGGGAGACCTGTTAAAAGTTCCGCCAGTGGTGTTACGCACAATGGATGTTGAAACTTATAAAGCTGTGCCGTTAAAGGGAAAAAAAACTTTATCTAAAGGCGGCGTTATCGCCGCTACGTGGAAAAACGTGATCAACCAGTTAAATAACCCCACGACAGATAAACGTGGCCCTTATTTGTTTACTCATGATTACCAACAAACTTTCGGCGGCTTAATGAAAAACGCCAAAGGTGAAGCTGATTGGTCAGAAATTTCTAATGATGCTGGCGGCGATCAAATGGCGCGTGGCAAAGCCTTTATGCAAGAGCAAGTGTATTTAGATTTAATTAATCCAAATTTAACCTCTGAGTTTGTTGGCCAAAACTGGGATCAAAACAATGCGCAACGCGTGCGTTTAATGGGTGATGCCGCAGATATGTTGGTTTTAGATTTTATTTTACGCCAAGAAGATCGTTTTAATAATATCGCTTACAAGCTTGAAGTGTCAGGGCTTGTGAAAAATGCGCAAGGCCTGCTTGATATTAAATCTATCGATGTTAAAAAAGCGGATTCACCTGAAGAGTTAGCTAAAGCCAATTTAGAGTTTAAAACTAAATACAATACAAACGGTTTCGCAATTCGCCGTATTATGCTTAAAGATAACGACTGTGGCGTAGCTGTTGAAGGCCCTGTAGCCCGTACAGGTATTGCTGAAAAATTAAAAATGTTAGAAAACATTCGTCATTTGAAAAAATCAACTTACAACCAGCTCTTACGTTTTAATTTATATTTATCAAGCGCCAGTTCTGCCGGCTATGCCAAAGACTTTTTCATTAAAGAAACAATGATGACAGATAAAGATTACGGGCAATTTGTGCTAAACACGAAACGCTTGGCTGAGGGTTTAAAATCATTATGTAACGCAGGCAAATTACATTTAGATCTACAATTAGAAACCCATTTCGGCGCAAGTTACAAAGCTGGCGCACAAAACTGCTCTGTAGATTAAGCTGATTTTGTATTTTTTAATTCGTCGATATTAAGTCTGCGGCCCGAGCCTTCGCCGGGATATTTTTTATGATTGGCTCCGGGATAAGCATAACCGTTGATCAGCACCCTGCGCGGCGTAGCTGAAACATTCTTGGTGCTTGCATGAATAACATACGGGTGAAATAAAACAATATCACCTGGTTGCATTAATAATTCTTCGGCCTGCGAAATATCGACCACAGAATTTATATCTGCGATATTATTTAAGCCCATATGATTTAATTTATTACTGCCGGCAATGAATTTCACCGGGCCTTTATCTGCTGTCACTTCGTCAATGGCAATGAGAGTTTGCACATAACTTCCAAGACCATTCACATCTGTCCAATCACTTGTTCCAAAACCGCGATGCTGGCTATCCTGGTGCCATTCAAATTCAATATCATCACCTGGCATTTTAAAATGAATTTGATTAATCAATTGATCCATTTCGACCGTGCCTAAAAGTTGGCTCACGGGTTCTAGAATACGTAGATCAGCACCAAAATCTAAAAGATTTTTTTCATGGGCCCCTGCCCATACCACTCGGTGCAAAGCCTGGTTTTCAAAAACAAATTGTGAACCGTTAAAAACTTGAGATGTTAAATTTAATTTTTTACTGGATTGAAGCAGCCCTTCGGTCGCCGAAATCATTTGCGCTAAATCCTGCCTGCTAAATACTTTGGGTATTACAATAAAGCCGCGTTCATAGAATTCTGCTATCTGTAGTTTCGAAAGTGTTGCCATGACATTATTTTCGCAAGTCTACAGATTTACAGAAAGTCTTGATTCACAAAACCTGGACGAAAGACTTTTAACTCAAGCCCAAAACGTTGGCCCACATCCATGTTAGCCAACATCCAATCTCTTTTTGCTAATTTCACTGCATATTGCGGCCGGTTCGCGACGCGGGAGCGCTTTGCGATATTCGGCTCACTGCAGCCTCAAACTGCTCTGGTGAAAATTCAGAAAGAGAAATATCTCCTAATGATAAAACTCCAACTAATCTTTTATCCCGGTTCAAGACCGGAAGACGACGAACTTGATTATCACCTAAATTACGTGTGACTTCTTCAAGCGTTTGATCTTCAAAGCAGTACAACACTTTTTTAGACATCACTTCATGTACTTTTGTTGTGTCTGGCGATAGGCCCGAGGCCACACCGCGAATGGCGATATCACGGTCAGTGACTGTACCGATTAATTTATCGTTTTCTTGAATTGGTAAAAAACCAAAATCCCCGTCGCGCATCAAACAAGCCACTTCTTTGAGTGACATGTCGGGGCGCCCAAGCTCTACATAATTTGACATGCATTCTTTGACTAACATAAATTTCTCCTTCACTTATGGTGTTGTTATTTCCAGTCGTTCTTGCTCTGGTGATAAATCCACACCGACATGGTCTTTAGCAACTAGAGTATACCCGTGATAAGCGGCCACCACTGTTAAGCCAAAACCTAATCCTGTGATCATGGTATTGATTATATTCGGAAGAACGTTTGCATTGAAGGTTCCCCAAATTAGATACAGATTTATCGAAAATAAAATTAAAGACGTTACATTTAAGGCTGCGTGGATGTAGCCCCGCTTTTTTGCTGGCGAGCTTTTCGGCACGCCTGCATATAAATCAATGGCTCCTGGCAGAGCCGCAATAACTGCAGCACACACACCGGCAAGATTTGTCATAAATGCCACACGATACCAAAAAAGATTTTCTGTACCCTGAAATAAACAAAAACTAACAAAAGCACCAGTATAAAATACGATGGGAAAACTGACCAACATTGGGTGAACGGCCCGCCCCAATATTTTGACTTTGCTATACATAATAATTTCCTTTCGTTTAAGGTTTAATACAGTTTTAATGAGCAAGTTAAAGGCCCGCGTTAAAAAACTTATGCTGCCTTATCCCAATTTGAGACTCGAAACTTTAGAATACTTTAAAGATCGCAGGCCTTAGGTCCGATACCTAGACTATATGCCAGATCAATACCTGCACCGCATTTTACCTCATATTAAAGATACCTTCTCTGATGCAGAAATTTCTATTAAGGCAAACCACGCTGTGGTTGAAAACTTAAATCACAATTTTACTTTGATCTTAGAAGATAACAAAATTCACAACGACGATTCGTTTGGTTTTGTTAAATTGAAAGTACCGATTGATAGCCAAGGTTTAAATTACGAACAGCTGAATCTATTTGTCGCGCAAATGAATCATTGTCATCGCGGTTGCCACTGGGCCATAGACACCGTTACAGATACGATGTCATCAGATGAGGTGCAACTTTATCTCTATGCTACGATGATTACAGAACTTGGCCGTCGAATTGATGATAAAGATCAGATCGTGATGGAAATTTTAAATTTACAAAAAATGAAATATTACACTGATCAGTATTTAACCGAGATGAAATCTAATCCGTTGTGGCTAAAAAGTTTTTCATTAACTTATGGTAAAAATATTATTCCCTGTTTAGCGCCCGAGAATTTTTTAAATCCAGAAGATAATTCGATTTACAAGCGCACGATCAAGCATATGGAAAAGCTGAATTATCGCATCGAACAGATCAATGGCTCATGTTTTAAAGTGACCAACGAAAAGCTGACGGTTTCGGTTCTGACTTTTCTAGGGCCAGAACTTATGAGTATTTATTCAGTGGTCACAGAAGAAAATAAAACTTTTCTGAATCTAAAAAAACTGCTGAATGAACGCAATCAAGACTTGATCATGGGCCATTATGAAATATCGCCTATTGCCCAGATCGTAGGATACACTAACTACCTACGTTTAGCTGATGGCATGCGTGATATTAAGCTACGTTTGTTTTTAGACTCTCCAGACATTGCTAAAATGATTTATTTTGACAATCAATCTGTTGCCGCCTAAAAAAACTGTTCCATGAATAAAAAATCAAAATATTTTAAGCATTATAAAAATAAACCCTATCGTTATGTAGGTGTTGCGAAACACTCTGAAGAATTAAAAGACTATGTGATCTATGAATGCTTATATCCAAATGATTTAGCGACATTATGGATTCGCCCGAAAGACATGTTTTTTGAAGTCAGTGAATTTCAGGGAAAGACGACTCCCCGTTTTGCACAAGTGCCCTTCGAAATCAAAAAATTCTCTGGGCTGGTTTCTGAAATTCAAGCACCGCTATTACAGCTTTGCCAAGACGCTTTCACAGATTTTGAAGAAGAAAAATTTAAACTGCGGTTTAAGAATCAAAAGAACATGATGATATTTTGTTTTTTCTACGAGCAAGAACTTGTGGGTTTTAAAGCCGGCTATGAATTAGATGAAACAAAATATTACAGCTGGATCGGCGCTGTCGCAAAAAATCATCGCCAATTAGGCGTGGCACATGCACTAATGCAAGAGCAACATGCATGGGCTAAAACGAACAATTATACATTAATACAAACCAAATCCGATAATCGCCATAAAGAAATGATGCAGCTAAATTTAAAAGCTGGCTTTGATATCGTTGGAACAGAATTTACAAACCTGAGCCCTGTATTGAAGGTTCTTTTTGAAAAGAAACTATAACCTATTTCAATACAACAAATTGTGCCAAGACATCGCCAGAAACTGATAGAAATTTGATAAGTCCGTTTTCAAAAGTCGCTTTAAAAAATGGAACCGAAGAACTGCTGTGCTTATAACGGTCGACAACAAAGTATTCTGAATCAGTGTATTTTTTTATGTCATCAACTGAAGTTTGAATCACTTTACGAAAACTGTAGAAAGTCATTTGTTGATTGCAAAAATTAAAAGTCAGCATGTTTTTATCGCTGTTTTCAAAATCGCAACAATTAACCCACATAGAATCGACTTGACCCAAAAAGCGATCGTCATTATTACACTCTACCAGTAACAACGGCACCCGGTGTTGACGAACCCTAAGGCCAATACTCAGTACGCCCTGCGAAGTTTTAAAATTTAAATGCAGCTTACTTTGGCAAAGGTTCTGACCAAGAACTTCAATGGCCACTTGATCTGAAAAATAAGTTTTAAATAATTCTCCTAAGCCAGAACCTCCGCCCGAAAGACGCAAGCCCGCATTCAACATTTGTTCGTTTCTAAGTTCTATATCGGCGATTAAAACATCTGCCGACAATGCAAGACCCGAATACATAAAATTATCAATCAAACTAAAAGTAATTCCAAAACTATGTGTTTTTGAACCATAAACATGACCACCAACTGCGGCATCCAAAATGGCGACAACATCAGCCTTAGTTTTTATCGTCGCTAATTTTTCGCTCCAATTTAAAATTTGCGAATCATCAGCAATTTCTAATTTTTTATTAAGCAGATTCGAAAGCCTTTCGAATAATTTCTTGGTCATGGTTATAAATTTTATCACTTAGAATACAAAGTGATACTTTACCTGGCCTAGATAATCCTAAGAAATGCAATATTCGCTCTCAAAATTTGGAGCAAATATTAGTTTTGCACACAACGATCAAGACTCACCGTTTGATTTTTAGCAACGCCACTTTCGGTGTAAGAAAGGCTGGCTACACCACACCCTGTGATCGTCATTGAAAAGTTTCCCATCGATGTGCATGAACCTGTCCAATGTCCTGAAGTTGCACAATTACAGTTCGGTGTGCCCCAGGCCACTGAAACCGGTTGAAATGTGCAAGTTTCACCCGTGGTCGCATTCACGATTTCCAAAGCTCCTGAAGCAGCACTTGATAAAATGCGGCTTCCACGCGTATTACCGGTGACTGTAAGTGGTGTTACAGTTCTGGTGTTAAGACTTAATAACACTGTTCCATTAGAGCTTAATGAGCGATTAATGCCGTCATTCACGTAAGAAAAAACTCTGGTTGTACCTGAGCCTGTAGCCCAAGTCAGAGTCGTACCGTAGGTTCCGGTTTTAGTTGCAGACAACGACATGTTATTAGCAGCGATTGTGTAATTAGGCGTAATTCGAATCGCTTGGCCTGCACCTGACATCACACAACTTGTGCCACCAGTCCAAGTCATGGCAACAGATCCAGTTAAAACATATCCGCCGATTGTACAGTTATTGAAATTTCTTAAAACTGAATTTGCTGAACAAGTGCTAAATTCAGCAGTGTTACAAGTGGCCGCTTGCGCCTGTGGAAATAAAGCGAACATCAAATTATCAACAGCTACATTCTTTGCAGGTGAATTATTAAAAGTCGGTGCGAAATTTGCGATAGCCGTTGATCCGCGTCCAGCTTCATCAATTGTTGCCATGACATCACCAATCTGACTTGCGACTTCGGCAGGTGTGTTGGCTTCGCCAAATGAAATCTGTTCTGAAGCGCCACAACCCAAAATCAGGTTACAAACTATAGCTATTAAAACAAGCAAAAGTGTCTTATTCATGTTTACTCCAAATGTTTTATAGAGCTAATTATTGGGCAAAATACCCCGATGTCATCAAGATTGTGTTATTACGCGCGGAGTGCATTAATTTTTTTTTGCAACTTCTGCATTTTCATAGGGAAATAGGCCCACAACTACAGTGGAGGGGTTCCATCATGTTAATGCGTTTCTTAATTGTTACTTTATTTTTTAGTTTATCTGTTCAAGCTTACTCACCAAAAGCAGGTTGGTTATCACAATTAAAATCAATCGATGATTTAGAACTAGTGGCAACTCCAGAACAAAATCACACTCCCCTGTTTGAAGCTTTCGCTAAAGCACAAAAAACTATTCGCATCGGCATTTTTGGAATCTCATCACAAGAGATGGCTGATCAAATTGAAAAACAAGTTAAACGCGGGATCAATGTTACAATCATTTGCGATAAGTACTGTACGAATAATGAAAAACGCAAAGCTATTTTCGAGCAATTAAAAAAAGCTGGTGCCAACATCATGGTGGCCACTAATGGCTTTACAATCACTCACTGGAAAATGTTTGTGATCGATGAATCATTAGCTTTTGTTTCAACGATGAATTTTATTAGCAGATCAAATCAAATGCGCGATTTAGGCGTATTTACTGCGGATAAATCTGTGATCTCTGAAATTATCTCTGTCTTTGACCAAGATGTTAAAAATTCGGCGAATCAAACTAACACGACACCTGAGTTAGTAAGCACTAATTTAGTATGGAGCCCTAACAATTCTGAAGCTAAACTAGTTGATCTGATTAATTCAGCTGATAAAACCATCGAAATTTGGATCGAAAACATGGGGCATGTAAAAATACACGCAGCTCTTCAAGAAGCCGTTAAACGTAAAGTTAATGTGCGCGTGTTAACCAGCGTCTGTGGTTTAGGTATGTCAGGTACACAAGCTTATAAAAATCTAAAAGACTTAAAATCACGTGGCGTGACCGTTAAAGGAACCCCGTACCCTGCGACTGAAAGCATCCCGTATATCCACGCAAAAACAATCAATGTTGATCATCAGGCCGTATTTTTAGGGTCTGAGAACTTTTCTGGAAATTCGATCAATAAAGCTCGTGAATTAGGAATTGTATTCAGAGATGTCGCTGTTGAACAGAAGATGGCAGCCCTTTATGAAAAAGATTGGGCCCAATCTGTCGAAATTCCTGATTCGCATCCAGAAAAATGTAGCCCATTGACTGCAAATACGGAAGAATAGTCATGTGACTATTCTTCATCTATTGTCTCAAAATCAACTGACTGGTGCAGAAGTCTACGCCAGTCAGCTTATCGATACCCAAGTGGCCGCGGGCCATAAAGTCTATCAAGTCTCTAATGGATTTTATTACCCGACAAAAGCTGAAAAAATTGAACTTAAAGTCGAAACTAAATCATTTTTTGAAACCTATAATAGCGTAAAAAAACTTCGCGAGATCATTAAGAAACATAACATCCAAGTCATCCATGCCCATTCTCGTGCAGCTTCAAAGCTTGCAGACCGTGCCGCTTGCGGAACACCTGTAGGTTATGTAAGTACAATTCACGGACGCCAGCATTTATCTTTTTCAAAACGCTGGAAAAACATCTACGGCACCCACCAGATCGCTGTATGCGAAAATATTAAATCGCAGTTAGCCGATGAATTTAATTACAACCCTGAACGCATTAAAGTGATCAGAAACGGAATCAGCACAGATTTGTTTTTTCCAAAACGCGTTAACTCTGCAAAAAGCAAAACTGAAACTTTAAAGATTGCCATTATCGGTCGCGCGACCGGCCCTAAAAAAGCCAGAACTGAAAACACGATTAAATATTTTTCAGAGATTTTCACAAAACAAAATATCACGTGTGAAATTCACCTTATCGGCGCCAATGATAAAGATATCGACCAGGCTTTACATTCAAAGAATTTACACTTTCACCCGTCACAAAACCTACATCAGGGCATTTACGCGCAATTTGATCTAATTGTGGGCGCAGGGCGCGTGTGTATGGAAAGCTTAATGAGCGGCGTGCCGACAATTGCATTTGGTGAAGCAAAATACTTAGGTTTAGTGAAAAAAGAGAATATCACTGAATTTATGCAATCAAATTTCGGTGATATCGAAAAAGCTTCATGGGGAACACCAGAAGTAAATGTCGAACAATTAAAAATCGACATCGAAAATTATTATAAATTAAATATCCAAGAAATTTTAGATTTAGCCAAGGTGACAAAACTTCACTTCGCGCTTAAAACTGTCAGTGATCAGATTCAAAAAATCTACGAAGCCAGCTACTTTGAAAAGAATCACGGAAACTGGATTCCGGTTTTGATGTATCATAAAATCCCGAAGCAAGAATTAGATTCACCACATAAGATTTATGTTACGCAAAGCAATTTTGAAAAACATCTGCAGTTTTACAAAAACCAAGGTTTTGAGACAGTTACTTTTTCACAGCTTAAAGAATTTAAAAATGGCACCCGTTCGTTTTCTGAATTTCCGAAAAAACCATTAGTGTTAACGTTTGATGATGGTTATTGGGATAATTTCAATAACGCTGACCCGTTACTTAAAAAGTATAACTTCAAAGCTCAGATCTTTTTATTAGCCAATAGTGATATCTCGCACAATCAGTGGGATGAAACCAATGCTGAAAAAGGTGATAAGATTGTTGCGGGTAGCGATCGTAAGTTATGGCTTAAATCAAATTTCGAAATCGGCTCACACGGTTTTAGCCACAAACGCATTACTGAAATGACTTCAGATGTGGCTTTTACAGAGCTAGTCGATTCAAAACGTTCGTTAGAAAAAGAGTTCGAACGCGAAGTGTGCGTTTATGCGTATACCTACGGTGATACCAACGCTGCCTGTGCAAGGCTTGCAGAAGCTGCTGGTTACGACTTCGCCGTGAATACGGATACTGGCGGATTAAAGATGTTTGATGATCCCTACCAGATTTTTAGAGTAAATATTTTTCCAGATGAAACGAAGTTTTCTTTATGGAAAAAAACCTCGTCTTGGTATCGTAAGAATTATTTCCGCAAGCGCGGAAAATAATTAAAGCTTACTTTATTTCTTTCAGAATACAGGTCTTCTTAACGCATTTTGAGATCAACTTATCACGACCGGCAGGTGGTCTTAATTGTGAATAATTAGGCTGACAATTTTTATACAATTTCGAATAGTACAGATCATCGATTGACGAATACTCGTACTCACCGTTCGACAAAGCAACTTTCTTACTCGTTGCAAGTATGACATTACAAATCGAAATCAACGCGCAATCTGAATCCTTTACGCAAACATTTTTGCTTATTTCGGCAAATATTGAATTAGAGAAAAATAAAATGAGAAAGAAGATTTTCATAGATAGCTTTAAGTCTAAAACTATCTATGAATTAAAATAAACTGTTATTTACAAAACTAGATCTTAAAGCCCGAAAGCTTTAAGTGATTGAACCGCGATAACTGCAAGTAAGTAGGCAATAGCATTACTTCCCACTAGTTGTAGACCAGTCCACAACCAGCTGCCGTTTTCTTTCTTTAATACACCCACAGTCGTTAAACATTGCATGGCGATCATAAAGAAAATGAAAATACCAACTATTGATGCCACCGTGAAAATCGGTGTGCCATCAGCAAATTTTGCTTCTGCCATTTTTTCTAAGATAGGTGTTGTGTTTTCTTCGTCATCAACTTGGGCATTCATTGATAAAGCTAAGCTTGATACGAAAACTTCACGGGCTGCAAAAGATGCCAAGTAGGCAAAGCCTACGCGGCCATCTAAGCCAAGTGGTTTAAATACAGGCTCGATAGCATTTGAAACTTGCATGGCATAAGTTAGTGGTGCTTGGTCTTCTGGAGTTCCTTCAGCTGCTTTTGGAAAAGTGGTAGCAACCCATAAGATAACTGAAAGACCGATAATGATCGGACCAGCCTTTTTTACGAATGAAATTGATTTATCCCAAGACTGGCGAAGGATCGTCGAAAAACGAGGTCTACGGTAAAACGGCAAATCCATCATTAAGCGCGAAGTCTGTTGGCTTTCAATCATTTTAGATAAAATAGCTGAAGCAACCGCTCCGACAACAATTGAACCAAAGTATAACGAGGCCATCACAAAACCCGCAAGGATGGGGCTACCGTCTGCGAATAAAAATGAAATCAACAGCGCATAAACCGGTAAGCGCGCAGAACAAGACATAAACGGAATTGTGAATTGCGCAATCATACGCTCTTTACGTGAAGTGATATTACGAGTTGCCATAATCGCAGGAATCGCGCAGGCAAAACCTGAAAGCATAGGCACGAATGAACGGCCACCAAGACCTACTTTTTTAAGTGGCCCGTCGATTAAGGCGGCTACACGCGAAAGATAACCTGTATTCTCGAAAATACCGATTCCAATAAAAAGAATAAAAATCTGCGGAACAAAAATAATAACGCCATTGATCGCAGCTAATAAACCATCACCGATAAATTCACCGAAAAGGCCAGGGATATGAGCTTTTGTGTAATCAATTGAAGTGGCCATGGCTCCATCAATCAAATCCATTAACGGCGCAGCCCACCAGTAAACCGAAGCAAAGAAAAGGGTCATAAGTGCAAAGAAAAATACATAACCTAGCACTGGGTGCAATAACCATTTATCAACATTAAGAGTGAATTCTAATTGTGATTGGCTTTGAACCGCAGCTTGAGCCGCTTGGACTTTTTCTTTCATAAAAGCATTCTCTTTTAAAAACTGAGAAATAACTTTTAGCTCCGCAACTTTTTGAGCTTCAGAGTATTTAACTTCATTATATTGAGATAGTTTTTGTGGTGTGTTTTTTAATAGAGCAACGATTTCAAATAAACCCTTACCTAAAACGCCATCGAACATTACAACATGCTCAACACCTAAGAACTTTTTGATTTCTAAAATGTTAATTTGTTGTTTTTCTTTAGCCACAAGGTCAGACATTGTTAGTACAACGATCACATGAGAATTCGGCTGAATTAAATGTTTAGCTAATAATAACTGACGGTTCATTTGAGTCGCATCAACAACTAGGATAACCGCATTGTATTTCACATGGTGAGAATGTTTTAGAATTCCTACAGTGACTTTTTCATCATCAGATTGTGGATCTAAAGAATAAATTCCCGGAGTATCTACGATACTGACAGGCTTCATATCAGCTTTAGTCGCAAGTTCATTTAGCAGTGAACCTAACGAGTATTCAACAGTAGCACCTGGGTAATTTACGGTTTTAAATTTTGAACCGGTAAGCCAGTTATACAGAGTGGTCTTACCAGAGTTTGGTGAGCCGACTAATAAAACATTACGTTCATTTAACGGAGTAAGTGTTTCTTCTACATGGCAAGACATTTGAACTCCTGTTCATTTAACGCAAGCAATGTTTGGTGAAAACGAATCACCGTAACATTTGAGAAATTTAATTTTTTAATAATTTCAAATTCGACACCCGGGTACAATCCGAAATCAATTAGACGCTCGATCAACACTTGATTGGCTTCAGGAGTTGCTTCAACTTGATTAAACCCATTTAACTTTAATAATGTGCTTTTTTCGTTCATACGGTTTTGTAGCTTTCCTTGCTCTAAATGAAAACGTTTTGCATTTAAGCCGCTCTTGTTGAAAACCAACTGACTTTATCGCCCTTCGTAAGTCTAGAAAACCCCTCCGCTGGTCAAGTCCTATAACCCTAAGTCCGATCTGGTTTATATGAACAACCGCATGCGACTTAAGACTTTCAGCTTGATGATCTTAGTGCTTACACAACTAGCAACTGCAACGGCGTTTGGCGAAGTGTTTCGCTGGCCAAAATTATGCGCGAACCAAACAGTGAGTGTCGAAAATAAATCGAACAAAGAACAAACTGTGTGGTTACAGGAGTGGGAAAAATACATCGTTGATGAAGCAGATCACCTGATCCCAGCAAAAGGAAAAATTTATTTACAACTTTCACATGACCCGTCAACTTCAACTCAAGATTATTCTTTATTAGCCTTAGACAGCCCAAAAGATTTAATCATCGAAACAAACTGCAACTTACGCGATATCGCATTGGGTGATTCCTTAGAAGGTGGCGTCGTTTATTATAAAATAAATCCGCAGGCTACGAATGAAGTTCAGCTTAAAAATTTATTTCCGGGTCGTAATACTTTTTACATTGAAGATTTAAGTTTTACAAAAAAATCAGCTCCGCTTGAAATTGATGTTGAAGGCCGTGAACTTTTTAAATTCACTTTAAAACCAGAACCCACTTCAATGTGGGTAAAAATCACAGCGCGTGAGCGTTTTCGCTCGAGTGTAAATACTTCTTCAACAGTTTTAAAACCTGCCTATGTCGAAGCACAACGTTCGGTAGCCTCTATTGATGAGAAATATTTTTTAATGGGTTCTAGTGATAATACCGGCGATCAATTCGTGGTAAAAATCAAAGATCCTGCGATGGTGCAAAAAGCGCGCGATCAAATCACGAATCCTAAATTACAAAAAATAGTTTTTGCGAAAATCATTTTAGGCCATCAAGGCTATAATCGTAACATGATTAAAAAAGAAAAAAGCTTTTGGTCATGGTCTGTGACTGAAGTCACAAATATTTCTGATATCGGGAGCACTGCATGTAACGGTTTTCCGCAAATGTTAGAAGACCAAGCCGAACCTTGGGTTCGTGGTTTAGGCAAAATTTGTTTTTGGTCTTACCGAATCAAAAAAGAACTGACTTACGACGAAGTCACAAATCCTAAATAGTTATTCTATAGTAGTTGCAGCTGATTGACCACGCGTCTCTTCAACTTCTACGGTTAACTTAGCGATGCCGTATTTTTTAAATTCTATGAAAAATTCTTCAGCTAATACAGAAGACAATTGCTCAACACTCGTATTTGAAATATCTAACCAAATTACTTCTTCTTTGGGTAATGAATAAAAACGATCGCGGAAAGTGACTTCATAGTTTTTACTATCAGCTGATAATGTTGATTTCACATCAGGATGATTTTTAGGTAACAACACATGTTCGTCCCAAATATCTAATCTGGCTTTAATGAACTTTTTAAGAACATTGAAATCCACCATGTAGCCCATTTTGCCCTGCGCGTCTGCAGCATTACCCACATCAGGCGCTAGGATAGAAACCACCACTTGATAATTATGGCCATGAAGCATTTCTGCAGATTTCTGGTCAAAAATTAAAAAGTGCGCCGAAGAGAACTTAAAATTTTGCTTAGATAAGCGTAATGAAGTGGTTTTCATGCTGACAGTATAATCTTTTTGAGGGTATATAACAACCCATGAGTCAGATCTTTGAACTTAAGACCCACTACCAAATCGAATCAGCTAGGTTTTTACCCCACCTACCCGAAGGCCATCCGTGCAAACGAATGCATGGGCATAGCTTTAAAGTTATTCTGACTTTACGTGGGCCTTTGCAGCCTCACGTCGGCTGGGTGCAGGATTACCACGAAATTGATCACACCATGAAGCCGCTATTAGCAGCTATTGATCACCGTTTATTAAATGAAGTGACCGGATTAGAAAATCCAACCTCTGAGCTTTTAGCGAAATGGATATTCGATCACGCCGTCGTAAAATTACCATTACTTAAGTCGGTGACCATAATGGAAACACCTACTACCGAGTGCACTTATCCCGTAATCTAGGAATGTGACGCAAGTTAACTGCCGCCATTGCTATATTCCACTCATAAGATCAGGACAACAAATGGGTTGTCCGCAATGCCGTGCTTGTTTTATCCAGTTTTCATTCTTTCAAAAATATTTAGAACGCCGTAAATTTGAAATCTTCTGGCATGAAACTCAGAAACCAAAAAACTTAAGCCAGCACAACTGCCCCCAATGTAAATCACGCACGGGCTTATATATTCTAAATCATAAAAATCAGATCGAGTATTGCACGCCTTGCCAACGTATCTGGATTGAAAAAAATATTCTCGAAGAATTAACTAAAGAAAAAAGCTATGCCGAATCGGATATCATTATCACAGATCAGATCTTGGGATTAAATCCAAATTCTGATAGCCCCGGAATTATTTTTGCTTTGTTTGATCCACATACGGCGATGGGCCTACAAGCCGCCGAATACGCGACCAATAAAGTTACAAATCGCATCGTTGAAACTTCGCTATTCAAAAAATATCCGGTATTTACTTTTGCCTTAGTTGTGACAGTTGTTTGCGCGATGGCGTACTGTCACATTCATTAATTTGCGAAATCTGAATTTACTTTAACAGCTTTATTATGAAATTGTTCAAGTTGTGAATCCTGTAAACCCAGTACACCTTTTTGATAAAGCATAACTATAGTTGAACCCATTCTAAACATGCCAAGCTCGTCACCTTTTTGAACTTCTAGATTTTTATACTCTTTAATTAAAGGTTTAAAAACTTTGAACTGATTGCCACGAATTTCCGGATCAAAACTAAGAGCAATATCACCAACATTTGTTGCAGCCACAAACACCACGCCCACTAGGCCGCGGTCAGTTTTAATTTCTACATACACACGTTCGTTGATTGAAAATAGTTCGTGAATGTTTGAAGTAGACCAATTATTCACCGGCCATAAAGCACCTGGAATATGAATCACGCGTTCAATCGTGCCATCCACCGGCGAATGCACACGGTGATAATCTGTCGGGCAAAGATAATAGGTTAAAAATTGGCCATCGCTATAGATATCTAAAGCTTTATCAAAGCCTGCGAAATCTTTTACGTTATAAGTTTTGCCTTTAGCCTGAATCAATTTACCCTCAGCCATAAGGGCTGCCTGAGTAATCACTGAGTCTGCGGGGTGCACAGCCCAAGTTCTACCCAATGGTCTGCGGCCTGATTTTAGTTTTCTGATAAAAAATTCACCCAAAGATGGGTACTGATCGACTGGTTTTTCAGCCTCTTCAAGGTTGATATGATAAGCTTTTGCAAAAATTCTAATGATCGGAGTCCAAATAAAGCGTGGAAACTGCAAATGAACCAATTTTCCTACAATATAGCTTAAATGATTTTTCGGTAAGAACTGTGTGATTGCTGCCATGGGCTGATTCTGCTATATTCGGCGTTCAATGTCGAAGATTTTTAAAGATATTAAACTCAAAATTGATGATGATTTAGAAGCACATCTAGAATGGCTCATGCCTAAGCATGGCGAATTTCGCATCTTGCGTAAATCTGTCGACGCGCGCCAAAAACACTCTCCCCACTTTGTTTACACCATTGAAGTTGCTGAAGAGGGCGAAACCCTATCTTTAGAAAAATTTGAATTAGAAAAAATCAATTCTGAAAAGAAATTCGACCGCCCTATCGTTGTCGGCACCGGCCCTGCTGGATTATTTGCAGCGATTCGTTTAGTTGAACGTGGAATTCCATGTTTATTATTTGAACGTGGTTCTGAGTCTGCTGAACGTATAAAAGGGATTAATAAATACTGGCGCTATGGCCAACTAGATCCAAAAAATAATGTTTGTTACGGCGAAGGTGGCGCAGGGTTATATTCTGACGGAAAACTAATTACGCGCATTAAGTCTCCGCATATTCCTTATGTATTAAATCGCCTGGTGCAATTTGGTGCGCCGGCTGAAATTCAGTGGTTATCAAATCCGCATGTAGGTTCTGATAAAATTCGCCGCGTGATTCCTAAAGTTCGCGATTTTTTACGTGCGAATGGCTGCGAAATTCATTTCGATTCTAAAGTTGAAAAACTTATTTACGGCGAAAAATCAATTCAAGGTGTTGTCATTGATGATGGTTCAGGAAAATTAACTGAATACAAATCTGACAATATTATTTTAGCTACCGGCCATTCGGCAGAAGATATGCTGAATCACTTATTAGAATCAGGTGTGCATATCGAAGGTAAATCTTTTGCGATGGGTTTACGTATTGAACATCCGCAAAAATTAATTAATGAAATTCAATTTCGCCAGTTTTCAGAACATCCAAAATTAGGTTCTGCGAATTATAAACTAGTTCATCACGATGATAAAACCGGAATTGGTGTTTATAGTTTTTGTATGTGCCCGGGTGGCTACGTTTTATCAAGCGGCACTGAAAAAGACGGCGTAGTGTGTAATGGCATGAGTAATTTTAATCGCAACTCTGAATTTGCTAATGCGGCGATTGTGGTCAGCATTCAGCATGAAAAATTATTTGGTGATGATTTACTGGGCGGCATGAAAATGCGTCGCCAATTAGAAACCCAAGCTTTTCAAGCGATTCAAGATAAAAAAGGCACTAAAGAATTACCCGCGCAAAATTTAGTTTCGTTTTTAAATAGATCAAATAAAAATGAATTACGAAAAACATCTTCACCTTCTGGAATTTTACCGATTCGTTTAGATGAACTACTTCCAAAATTTATGTATCAAAAAATTGCTGAAGGTTTAAATAACTTTAATAGCAATATGCGTGGGTTTATCTCTGAGCATTCACAGCTTTACGGGGTTGAATCACGCACGTCGTGCCCGCTTCGCGTAACACGTGATGATGAATCATTAGAAAGCCTTTCGCACAAAGGTTTATACCCTTGTGGTGAAGGCGCTGGTTATGCTGGCGGAATCACTTCAGCAGCAGTCGATGGTATTCGCTGCGCTGATAAAATCTTTGAAAAATTAAAATAATTTTGGATCGCTTAGACGAAGCTAAGCTTCGATCACTGAAAAATTACTGGTAACAAGACACATAAGCTTCAGCCTGCACAGTGCATGTGTTGTTTGCCGTTTCAGTTCTAACGCTCCATTTCGAACGCAAAAAATAACCTGATCTGCAGATACCATGAGCGTAGTTAGACGCGGCATGGATCGCAGCTTTTTCGCCCACTTGGGGATCTTCTGGCGTGCAGGCTGCCGAATCAAAAGCGCGATAAGTACTGCAACCATCTACGCAACCATTATGCGGATTACACGAATCCACCGGGCATAATGCCGCTGAAAATGCCGAAACAGAAATTAATAACACTGACACAAATAAACTAAGTTTCATAAGACGCTCTCCTTGATGTAGTCACTAGAACGCAATTGACCCGATTTGTATAAAGCTATATACAAAAGGTCAATAATTGACCCGAAAAGTAGGAAATTAGGCTATGGATTACGAATGTAAGAAAATTCAGAAAACATTAAAGACCATCATGAAGTCTAAAAAAGCCACTTACGAGAGCCTGGCTAAAGCGTTAAAAACTTCTCCGGCTACAATCAAGCGCAGGCTAAACGGTGATGATTTAACTTTAAAACAAGTCAAAGACTTAGCAAGCAGCTTATCAGTTTCATTCTATGAAATTATTGAATTATCAAAAATTGCAAAACGCGAACCGCATCTATTTACTGTCGAGCAAGAAAAACTTTTATCTTCAGATTTTAAAATCAAAATGTTATTTCGCCAGATTCTATCAGATACAAACTTTACTGATATTAAAACCGTTCTAAAAATTTCAGAAAAAGAATTACGCTCTTACGCGCGCGATTTAGAAAAAGTAGGTTTAGTGCAATTACTGCCCGGAGATCGTTTTCTATTACTCGTGCACTACCCATTTCGCTGGCAACCCAACGGTGCTCTTCATAAAACTTACGGCGATATGGTTTTAAAAAATATTTTTAACCGCATCGAAACTGATAAGGGCGAATCTGGCTTGCATAAAAAGTTTGAATTAATTCTAAACGATGAAGCCTATAGTAAATTCTGCGAAGAAATCCAAAATGTGTATGGCAAGTACTTAAGCCTATCTGAAATCCATATGGAAACGCGGCCTGATTTAAGCCGCGTAGTCTCTGGAATATTTTTTATTGATCGTTTTTCTGTCTGGGAAGAATCGAAAAACCGCTTATAAATTACGACGGTACTGACCGCCCACTTCATAAAGCGCTTGTGACATTTGATACAACGTACAGTATCTTGCCGCACTCATTAGTGCTTGAAAGATATTTGCGCCACTTAGACAAGCTTCTTTAAGTTTTTTAATTTCAATTTCAGCTTGCACGTGGTTGGCTTTTTGCACGGTCTCAATTTGTTTTAGCTGATAATTTTTTTCTTCGGTTGAAGCACGCGCTAATTCAATTTTTGGTGGCTCATAACCTTTTTCTAAAGTTTTTGGATCGATAAAGGTATTTACCCCAATAATTGGCAATTCTCCTGAGTGCTTAAGATGTTCGTAATACATCGACTCTTCTTGAATTTTTGAGCGTTGATACTGAGTCTCCATCGCACCCAACACACCGCCACGCTCGCTGATACGTTTAAATTCAGCAAGCACGGCCTCTTCAACAAGATCAGTTAATTCTTCGACGAAGTAACTGCCTTGGTTTTGGTTTTCATTTTTAGAAGCCCCGAATTCACGGTTAATGATCATTTGAATGGCCATCGCACGGCGAACTGATTCTTGTGTTGGTGTGGTGATCGCTTCATCGTAAGCATTCGTGTGTAACGAGTTACAGTTATCATTTAAGGCGATTAAGGCCTGTAACGTTGTACGAATGTCATTGAAATCAATTTCTTGCGCATGAAGTGATCTGCCAGATGTCTGAATATGGTATTTTAATTTTTGTGAACGATCATTCCCTTTATAAAGATCACGCATCGCTACAGCCCAAATACGGCGCGCCACGCGACCTAACACGGTGTATTCAGGATCTAAACCATTTGAAAAGAAGAAACTTAAATTCGGTGCGAAATCATCGATTTTCATGCCGCGAGATAAGTAATATTCAACAAATGTAAAACCATTTGAAAGTGTAAATGCCAATTGAGAAATCGGATTCGCACCCGCTTCAGCGATATGGTAACCAGAAATACTGACTGAATAGAAATTGCGGATATTTTTATCGATAAAGAATTGCTGGATATCACCCATCATTTTTAAGGCGAAGTTAATAGAGAAGATACACGTGTTCTGACCTTGGTCTTCTTTTAAGATATCAGCCTGAACTGTACCACGCACTTGCGACATTGTAGCTGTTGCTAACTGCTGCCATTCAGTGTCTGTCAGTTTTCTGCCAAGTTCAGTTTCTTTTTTAGCGACCTGCTGATCGATAGCCGTATTAAAATAAAACGCTAAGATCATCGGAGCCGGGCCATTGATCGTCATTGAAACTGAAGTGTTAAGATTCACTAAATCAAAACCGTCATACAGTTTTTTCATATCATCAAGGCAGCAAATGCTTACGCCTGATTCGCCCACTTTACCGTAGATATCCGGACGCAAATCTGGATCTTGACCGTATAAAGTTACAGAATCAAATGCCGTTGATAAACGATGGGCCTTTTCGCCTTTACATAAATAATGAAAACGACGGTTCGTGCGTTCTGGAGTGCCTTCGCCGGCGAACATACGCTTTGGATCTTCATCGGCACGTTTTAATTGAAAGACACCTGCCGTGTAAGGAAATTCTCCGGCAACGTTTTCCATTTTTAAGAAAGTAAAACGATCGCCCCAGTCTTTTAAAGTAGGTAAAACAATTTTACGGATTTTCGTGCCGCTTAATGATTTAGTTACTAAACTTTGACGAATTTCTTTATCACGCACTTTAAAGATTAATTCATCTTGGGCGTAGATACGTTTTAATTCATCCCATTTTTCTAAAGACTGTAGTTCTTCAGTAGTAAAACCTTCTGAGAATTCATTACGTTTTTTAGTTACAACTTCTGGAGTTAAGCCCAGATCAGTTTTTAAATTCTCTAAAGCTCCAAGTTTTGAAGCTTTCTCAGATAAAGTTTTAACGCGGTCTTTATACTTATGCACACTTGATACGATCTCAGCCAGATAGTTTTGGCGATCTGGTGGAATCACTGTGTGCTCATCAGCAGATAATACCGTGTCACGGTAAGCCTTCGGAACTTCAGGTAATGATTTTAATTCATGTAATTTGTCTGTGACCGAGAAAAATAAATTATTTACGCCGCCGTCATTAAACTGTGAAGCTTGCGTTAAGAACACCGGAACAGAAATTTTATCGTCCCAGATTTTACGAGAACGTTTATATTGTTTTGTTACATCGCGTACGGCATCAAGGGCCCCGCGGCGATCAGCTTTATTCACGGCCACGAAATCAGCGAAATCGATCATATCGATTTTTTCTAGCTGCGATTGCGCCCCGAAATCAGAAGTCATCACATACATTGATAAATCAGACACATCGGTGATTGCCATGTTACCCTGGCCGATACCTGAAGTTTCAGCGATAATAAAATCAAAATCACAGTGTTTTAAGAAATTTAAAATATCTGGCAATGAACTTGCGATCTCTTTACCAGATCCACGCGACGCCACTGAACGCATAAAGATATGCGGGCGTGATAACGAGTTCATACGAATACGATCGCCTAGTAGCGAACCACCCGTTTTACGTTTTGATGGATCAACACAGACGATAGCTATTTTTTGTTCTGGGTAAGCATTTAAAAACCGCTGTGATAATTCATCGATCAACGATGATTTACCTGCTCCGCCTGTTCCTGTAATACCTAAGACTTTTGGCGCCGCACCTTTGCGGATAAAATTCTTTAAACCGAAATCTTCAGGTTTGACATTTTTTTGTCCGTTTTCGATTGCGGTTAATGCAATACCAATTTCAGTTGAAGGAATATTGTCGCCGGCAAAAACATTTTTAGATTCTGCAGATAATTTTGAAGGCATCGCAAAATCACAACCTTCAACAATCATTTTGATCATGCCTTCTAGGCCTAAACGACGGCCGTCATCGGGATGAAAAATTTGCGAGATACCATAAGCTTCTAGTTCGCGCTTTTCGTCATAAACGATAACGCCGCCACCGCCGCCGTAAATTTTTACATGCGAAGCGCCTGCCTGATTTAATAAATCACGTAAGTATTTAAAGTATTCCATGTGACCGCCCTGATACGAGCTAATACACACGCCTTGTGCGCCTTCTTGCAGAACAGCTTTAACAACGTCATTTACCGAGCGGTTATGACCTAAATGGATAACTTCGGCACCAAACTCTTGAAGCATCCGACGAATAATGTTGATCGATGCATCGTGACCGTCAAAAAGTGAAGCTGCAGTTACAATACGCACAGGATTTTTTGTCATTATATACCTTTAAAATTTGGTTTTCTTTTTTCAGTGAAAGCTTTTGTGCCTTCAGTGGTATCAAACGAACCGAACAGGCCACCGAATACATCAGCTTCATTTTTCAATGCAGGTTCTGTATCTAAATCAAAAGCCTGATTGATAGAAAGTTTTGCTTTACCGATCGCTAACGGAGATTTTGTTAACATCATTTCGATTTTTTTATTCACCGCTTGCATAAGCTCAGATTGCGGTACAACTTGCGAAACTAAGCCAAGCTTTAACGCCTCATCAGCTTTAATTATTTCACCGGTAAAAGTTAATTCACGCGCTTTGCGAATTCCAACTGCGCGAGTTAGGCGAACTGTTCCGCCAAAGCCTGGAATTAATCCAAGCGATACTTCTGGTAAGCCGAATTTTGCGTTGTCACTGGCAATCATAAAATCACAACCAAGGGCTAATTCTAAACCACCACCTAAGGCAAAACCATTCACAGCGGCGATCACTGGAATTTTTAATAAATTTAATTCATGAAATACGGCTTGGCCTTTTTCTGCGAAAGCTACGGCTTGCGCATTTGACATATCAAGCATTTCTTTAATGTCAGCGCCCGCAACGAATGCTTTTTCGCCCGCTCCTGTGATCACTAAGACTTTTGCCGTTTCATAATCAAGTTCTGAAATCTGGCGAAGAGTTTCGGCCATTTCGTTTAACACTGTTTGGTTTAAAGCGTTTAAACTTTCAGGGCGGTTAATTGTTAAAATCCAAACACCGTTTTCTTTTTGTTCAAGTTTAATAGTTTGATAATCTAAATTCATATATTCCTACTTATTTTGCGTAATTATAAAAACCGCGACCAGATTTGCGACCTAACCAGCCGGCTTCAACGTATTTTACTAATAATGGACTTGGGCGATATTTTGAATCTCCTAAACCATCATGAAGAACGTTCATAATCGCAAGGCATGTGTCTAAACCGATAAAATCAGCTAACGTCAAAGGCCCCATGGGTTGATTGGTTCCAAGTTTCATCGCGTTATCGATAGATTCAACTGACGCAATACCTTCGTGTAATGTGTAAACCGCTTCGTTGATCATCGGCATTAAAATACGGTTGACGATAAAACCTGGCATGTCCTTTACAGATTCAACGAAAACTTTTCCAAGTTTTTCTGATAAAGCTTTAGTTGTTGAGAAAGTCTCATCACTTGTTTGCAAACCTTTGATGCCTTCAACTAATTGCATAAGTGGAACTGGATTCATGAAATGCATCCCAACGACCTTATCAGGACGCGAAGTGCAGGCTGCAATTTTAGTGATCGAAATCGAAGATGTGTTTGTTGCTAAGATCGAACCAGCTTTTACTGTTTGATCTAAGTCTTTGAAAATTTTAAGTTTTAAATCAATATTCTCAGTTGCAGCCTCAACAACGAAATCGCAATCTTTAAGATCTGTTAATTGCGTTGTGGCTTTTACTTTTCCAAGTAAGGCTTTTTTAACATCTTCAGTCATCGTGCCTTTTTTGATTAAACGATCACAGCTTCCGGCAATTGTCGTTAGACCTTTGTCGAGAGCAGCATTCGAGACATCGAACATCACAACTTCATAGCCACAAGCTGCTGCAACTTGTGTAATACCGTTACCCATTTGGCCTGCGCCAACAACGCCGATTTTTTTGATGTTTTGAACCATGACTTTGCCTCCTAAAATGCTTGAAAAATAATGCTTAGTTATAGCAAAGAACTGGTCTTGAATGAAACGACTAAGATCAGTGACAATGGTTAGATGCTGTTTGTCATAGGGTTCCTAGGCGTAATTTTGACTAGTTTTTCTGCTAATTCAGCTATCGACGCTGTGGCTACTAAGCAAGCCCCTATTTTAAGCGAACTTTTTGCCGGCCGTAAGACAAAAGAGATCCCCTTTTTTAAGTCAAAAATGAGCATTTTTCCTTCAGGGCACACAAGCCTTGATAAGCTCAATGAGCGCTTGGTCTCATCAGAAACCAGTGAAGCTTTTTACTTAGCCAAAGACGAGAAAAAAATTTCACCGACTCTTGTTCCGCACATTACGGCTTTTCACCTGTCGCGCGTGTGGATTGAAAAATACAGCAAACGCCGGGTTAAACCGAACAACTCAACAGACCTTGCAACTATTTTATTAAATTACGACACAGATCCATACGATCGCGGTTTAGTACTTACATTAAACGACACCAAACTTCGCGCAACTGCTGATGTAAAAGCTGCGGCTTTAAAATCTATTCCAAAATTAAATTATTTTATCCCGATTAGTTTCGAAAAAGGCTTTGTTAAAATTTTATTTAGTGGTCAATTTGGTTTTATCGACATCAACGACTGTATTTCAAAATATGATTTTGCTAAATTTGCGTATTCTTTCAAAACAAAAACCAACACTTGGGAAGTCATCAATCACCGTGAATTCGATACACTTATCACTGCTAAAAACGAAAGTCTGCAGTTAGCCGAAATCAAAGGCTTAGTAGTTGATCAAAAATTGGCGTTTGCGTTTAAAGACAATGAACATTACCCAAAATGGACAAGTTTTAAGTTAGTAAAAGAAAAAACAAAACCTTGGTTGCAAAGTGAAATTAAAGGTCATGGGTCAATCTGGTGGCAACGCCCTGACACTGAAATTGTCGGTAAAAATACGATTTCAATTGATGATCTGATCAAAAAAGAAATCTATTCAGTTTCATTTCAAGAAGACAATCCCAAAAAAGGTTTAGCCTCTGCCAATGGTGTTTTCATCACTGAAGATGGCCAAAACTGGAACGAGATCGCGCAATTCAAAGACTACTCTGGCCCGGTTTATTATTATAGTAATACTCTCATCTATGTTGGAAATTACCGAAGCCTTGATGGCGGCAAAACATTTGAAAACTATATTCAAATTGATAAAGTTTCATCAGCAATTACAAAATCGACTGGCGTTATTCCGAAAAAAATTCAGATCACAAAAATCAAAGTACAAAAACCGTACAATGTCGTCATCGACGTGCACACAGGCACGCGCAAGGTACGCCTTAAATCCCCGATCTTCTCGCAGGATTGGACAACTGCTAAGTATTAGCAGAAACTCACCAGCTAAGTATTAGCAGAAACTCACCAGCTAAGTATTAGCGGCTTGCCAAAGGTAATGAGAGCTCGCAATAATACAATTACACTATCCGGGGGAACATCATGGTTGCAAAGAAATTTCTGCGTCTTGAGAATCTTACTTTTTTAGCTGCTATTGCCGGTTTGGTCTTAGGGTTTCTAGCGCCAGAGTTTTCTCTGAAAATCGGTTTCTTAGGCGATGTCTTTCTGACGCTTTTAAAAATGATGATTATACCGTTGATCTTTGTTTCTGTTTTTTTGGCGGTCGCCAAGCAAGCCGGACAAGGAGAGCTGTCTGGAATTGGTTTAAAAACAGTCTCTTATTTTTTCGGAACCAGTGCTTTAGCTTGTATCACAGGATTGTTGGCTGCTAATTTTTTACTACCGAATGCTTCTCAAGCTGTGAGTTATGTTGGTTACGATGCCTCAAAGCTTGGATCGATTACTTTTGAACAAGTTCTGCTTAGTTTTATTCCCTCAAATGCTGTGAAAGCTTTAGCAAATGGCGAGATCATTCAGATCGTGGTGTTTTCTATTTTAATGGGAATTGCCTGCATTCGATTGCATTCTAAAAAAAGAGAATTGCTGGTGGATATCGCCGACGCCGGACATGATTTGATCATGACGGTGATTCAGTGGATTTTGATAATTGCACCGATTGGTATTTTTTCGTTAGTTGCGGCGGTCATTGCAAAAACAAATTTTGAAAGTCTTTCGGGCCTAGGCTGGCTTTTTGGAGCGATCGCGTGCGCAGCCTTAGTCCACGTTTTAATAACTCTGCCAACAATTGGTTATTTCATCGGCCGCTTTCATCCTTATAAATTTATTTTTAATGTGCGCGAAGCTTTATTGGTCGCACTGGCAACGGCATCAAGTGCAGCTACCCTGCCGATATCGGCACGAGTTCTGGAAGAACAAGGTGTGAACCCAAAGACCACAGGTTTTGTTTTACCATTGGGTGCTTCGCTGAATATGGATGGATCAGCGCTTTATCAAGTGTTGGTGGTTTTATTTTTAGGTCGAGTGGCAGGTGTTGATTTCACAATCGCACAACAGCTTTTGATTTTTATGTTTGTGATGCTGTCGTCATCTGGCACAGCCGGAATTCCGGGTGGAGGCTTAGTGATGATGGGCGCAATGTTACAAATGGTCGGCATCCCTCTTGAACTCATCGGAATTTATTTGTTAGTGGATAGATTCTGGGATCCACCCATCACAGCACTTAATGTAATGGGTGATTTATTCGGAACAAAAACCATTGATCGCTTCGTGCGAAGAGATCCGAACGTTTCCAGCACTTCCTAGCTGCAGAGGCTACGGCGCCCACGCTCTGTAATAAAGTTGGCCGTTACTCCAACGTACGAAGACCATCATACGCGCATTGGATGCGTAGGTTGTAGCACCGGGCCCTGAAGTGACTTGCCCACCGATGTTGACCCAGTTGCCCCAGATATCGTTGATATTTCTTTTGTGATAAATATTATTGTTTGGTCCGCGCACGAAAAGATCGAGCAAGCCTTGGCCGCGACTTACAATATCTGGCGAGGAAACAGCAACGAACGTGTTACCTAGGTCGCGCCATTGACCCCAGATTCCCCCACTCCAGATACGATGATAAAGTTTTTGATCTTGATTCATTGAAACCAAATCAAGACGGCTTGGTGACTGATATGTCGCCGCAGGATCACCGGTTATATTTAATGAGAGTATATTCCATCGTGTGCAGCACGCCTGCGGATAACAAAGTGAATGGTATAATCCGTTATCATTACCTTTGGCAAACAACTGAGGCATAATATTGTTTTCTGGTAAAGAAGGTGTTGAAAGACCTGATCCCATAGCTAAGTGTTCTGTTGAAGTGCCGGTAAGAGGCCACTTAGCCCACGGAGTAGATGTATTAAGCCCCGTTTGGTAAGTGTGCATTAGGAAAAGACTATATTGACTGACAGCGAACACTTCGAAAAAGCTTTTTCCGTTATAAATTCGACAGGCTATTGAAGGCGAACCGGTAAATTTATGTGTTCCGGGAATTTGTTTCCAGCCATCCCAAACACCCGTACTTAACGTGCGCTTGCGGTACCACATTCTATCATCAACGCCTTTAGCTACGACGCAGGTATCACCACGAGCAGTACAAGCTGCAGGGTCATTGCGAATTTCTCCCCCCAGACTTACCCACGGCGTCCATGCGGCGAAACTAAATGCAGAAAAAAATGTGAGAGTAATTAAAACAGAAAAAACACGAAACATGTTAACCTCTTGTTAAGATTGCGGGCGTAATGCCTCGACAAATTAGCAAGAAAATTTAAAGCAAATAGAATGCCTCACTGATTTTTTCTTAGGATTGGGTACATGCTAAGTATTAGCCACACCTAAGAAGCCTTCTTTATAAATCCCTCATCAGGCGTGAGTAGGAAATTTTGCAGCTCAATCGCCGCATTGTCCGGGTTGGAAATACTAAAGAAATGAGATTTTCCGGATTCTAAATTTATCAATATTCCTTTTTTCAAAAATTTGAAACTATAGAAGTGAAATCGATGTTTGACGGCAAACAAGTCCTTTAGTTTGAGGGAAGTTATGCGAACTGCCTCAACATTTGAAATCTGATTTAAAGGTATATGGGTTGAAAAATAGGAAAGACTTTTCACCACTAGCTTGTCATCCATAATCATCAACTTCTTAGGCACAAATGAAAAAAATATTTGGGCTGTAGCCAATCCAATAGATATTAATGCGAAATCAGATACGTATTCTAGAATCTGAAAATGGGCTAATCCCGTATAATTCACTACACGATCAATCAAATAGTAAGAATGAACGACGCCATAACAAGCAAAAACAAAAGCGATGAATTCAACTAGCTTAAGTGGTGGGTATTCAACTTTTCGAATCCATCTTACTTTATCATGTTGAAAGTTTTTAGTTAGGACACTTCTGAGAAAGAAAAATGTGCCAATGATCACGAGACAAGAAAGAATCATTGCATCATATCTAAAAAATAAAGGCGGCCTTTCAACAATCGAATAAGCGCGCACAGGGATGAACGATTTCTTAATGATCTGGCGATAACTTGTAGAATCTATGGAAAGCAAAGCTGCATATGGCGAAGAAAATTTTCCGTAATTTTTCTTTGTTTTCTCGACATGGATGGCTAGGTCCATTAAATCTTCAGCCTCTACTCCTCGTAGCGCGTACTGATTGAGATATAATTTTTTAGCCTCTTCAATCATTTGATCGGTAAGCGCTTCTTCTGAGGTCTCTTTTTCAAGATAGTTTTGGGCAATCTGCAAATTTTCTTCAAAATTATTGGAAGATGTTTCAAAGTTGACGCCTGAATATCCATACCCCCGAAAGACAGTGGTTCTAGCTGAAGCCGTGTAAGCCTGACCTTTTAAATTTCTGATTTTCTTCATCAGGCGGTGAGCTACATATTGCAAATAAGATTCTAGAATAGGCTCTTCTTCCATTTTGATTTGCCAAAGTTTAGCGCCTAAAAATATATTTGGATTGCTATTTGTTGTCTTCAAATCCCTATATGGTGATTCACGCAACGTTGGCTCTACGTCAGGAGGTAGGCGTTTGCCTTCGCTATTTGGTATCTTTCCCCAATTCTGTCTTATCGCACTGAGAGTTTTTTCGCGATCAAAATTACCTGCAATATATAAAATCATATTTGCTGGATAATAGTAATCCGCATAGTGCGCTTTCACCTGCTCTAAAGTAAGTCGTCGATTTGACAATTGTGTTTCAGTGTTAGAAAAATTCTCATGTTTGGGAATACCGAATTCACTCTCCCAAAATTCAGGTGTCCGTAAATAGGAAGGGAATAAAATTTTGGTGATATCAAATTGTAAAAGCTCATCGACCGGACCTGGGCGACCAATTTCCAACTCTACCGTGGACTTTTCCTTGCGCACATATTCCTCAGTGATTTTTGGTTCGAGCAGCATTTTTTCAAAAATATCTAGAAGCCATGGGCCCTTCTCAGCAGGAATAGTTGCAAAATAACTAGTTTTTCTTTTTTCAGTTGTGCCGTTAGCTTTTCCACCGGCTTCCGTAATGACCTGAAGAAAGGTCATTTCTTCATTAAGGTCTCTATCACGAAACAGCACATGTTCTAATAGATGTGAAACGCCGTTATTATTAGAATTTTCGACGATATACCCTACTCCTACTTCGAGTCTTACACTTATCAATTTTGATTGCTTACTTGGCGCTAAATACACTTGGAGGCCATTTCCTAATGTCAGTTGTTCAACTTTAGTAAACGGATCAGAGTTCGCATGTGAGCTCAAAACGATAAATTGAAATAATAAGGTATAGACGATGTGTTTCATTCACAAAATATCGGCTCTATAACGGCACAACTAAAGTAAAATTTATTGAGTGCTTTTCAACTTCTAAAAGAGGCTACACTGCTCTAAATAGATTGATATTGTTAAGTAAAATTCAAATTTGTCTCAATACAAGATTAATCTTTTAGCTTAGCGCTTCCGATAAAGGTTAACTTATTTAGTTGGCATTATAAAATGGAGCGTTTATGCCGTATAAAAACCTGAGTATTTCAGTTTTAATAGGCGGCGTGTCCTATGTAGCACTGTTAACTTTTCTAGCGATTTACGATTTTACTGCACTATTCGATATTCTGGCGACTAGATTCGTCGCGGTTGCATTTGGAGTAATCGGGGTTTATCAATTGGTAGATACTCAAACCCGTCAAAAAAAGTATGTTTTTCTTTCTATTATTCTTATCATACTCTGTCATTACCTATTACAGTTAGTCATCCATAGAGATCTCCTCGCTGCTTTAAATGCAGGTTTTATCCAGACAGGCATATTGATTTCAATTATTTGTTACATAGTCGCAAGTATAAAAATACAAACTATCGAAGCTAAAGAAAATCCAAAGAAGATTTCACCCGAACAAGCCTTTGAGCAAGTTAAAAATTACAGAATGAACCCAGTTATCCGACCATTTGGAGTGTTGATGGGTTTGATTTTAATGTTTTTTCCAGTTCTGATAGCCTTTGAAGTGGTGAGTGAGACATCTAAGAATTTCGATATCGGCCTGGCAGAAATTATAGTGTTCGGATTACTATTTCTGTCTGCACCATTGATGGGTTTTATGTTTTTAGCTTATAGCATTCCCGGGAAAACACCCAAGTTTGAACTGAATCGTATCGAAAAGAAAATTAAGAAACTAACTAACTTATAACCCAAAGTGATCAAAAATTCGTAGCGCTACGACAAATTCTTCCTCTAAATCCAGAGGGTCGGCTGGTAAGTACAATGTATCAGCCGTATCGCGTACTTGAATTTTTTTGAGCTTTTGCTGCCCCGATTTCCAGTAAAGATCTTGCCATACAGGGTTCGTCACGCGCACGAAAAGTTCGCTCAAACCTAATGCGCGTTTCACGGCTTTACGGTTTAAAGCTTTTTGCCCAGGTAAAACGTAATCAACGGCTGCAGCCACATCGTCGTAGTGCATACCTTCAAGCGCATAATAAGTGGCAGCCAAGATAGCTAATAAATATTTGCGGTATTCAGCTCGAGTTTCACTTACGGGGCTATCTTTAGCGCCCGGGTGATAAATCACCTTCATACGTTCAAAAGCTGTTGAAAGTTTCATACCCAACTGATCACCTAACGCCATATCAAGCGTGACTACAAGGCTTTCGGCAAAGTTTAAATAGCGTTGCACGTCTTCTTTTTCTTCAGGTACGGGCGGAAGTTCGCGCCAAATAATACGGTGATTCTGCTCGTGAAAAATTGAAATTTCGGTAAACTGCATGAGCGAATAAATCTGTTTATCAGCACCGCGGACTTGATAACCAAACTCACGCAGCCAGTTTAATTCAGACAAAGCCGGAGTGTATTCAATCTGGTTTTTAAATAAATCATGTGTGCTTAAACCGCGCATGGTTGAGCAAAGCGCCGGTGAAAACACGCCACCTAGTTTTAAATAAAGTTTACGGCTTTGACGATACAAAGCACTTAAATTTAACAGCTGCACATCAAACGGAAGTTCGCTGACTACAAGTTTGGGAAGTTTTTGAACGATTGGAACTGCAAAAAGGAGGCTCGCATCTGTGATGAAGTTTTTAACTTCTTTTTTTAGCTTTTGTTTTGCCGCAGTCATTTTAGCCATGATAATTTAGTTATCTTCCACATAAGCTTTTAATTCTTGCAGGTGATCGTTCCAGCCCATTTTAAAATCAAGCATCAGTTGTTTGCTTTGATCTTTAGAAAACTGATCCCAACCTTCGTGGTTTACATTCACATCGCAAAAAGCACCGTCTTTGATAATTTTTATTGTACAAACGGTCACTGTTTTTTGCGGCCAATCTTGCTCTTTCCAGGTAAATTGAATTTCTTCATTCACTTTAAAACTTTTCACGCTACCAGTGGCTAATTGTTTAGTTCGTTTGTTGTCTTCCCACGGTTCGCGAAACACTCCATTTTTTTGTGCCTGCAGGCGTACACCTTCGCCCCACCAGTTTTCAAGCTCATCTGAGTCTGTTAAAGCTTCCCAAATAGCTGCAGGAGAGGCTTTAATTTTAAGGGTTAGTTCGATTTTTAACGGGGTTGTCGCTTGGGTCACGGGGCATCCGTATATACATCATTCATCATTTTATAGATTTTTTCTTGTAACGCCGTACGATCTGCATTCGTAAGACCTACTGTTGGAACCGGTTTTAACACATGCACTTCGATTGTACGCTTCCAGCGATCTGAATTGGCAGAAAGTTTACCTTTAGGCCAAACTGCATAAGCACCCTTAATCACAACAGGTACTAGCGGCACTTGCGAAGTTATACCGAAAACAAAGGGCCCGGCCTTAAAAGGTAAAAGTTTTTCATCATCATGAAAACGGCCGCCTTCAGGCGATAAAGCAAAACGCTCACCTCTGGCAAAACGCACTTTAGCTTCTTCATAAACTTTAAAAACTTCTTCGCGGTTACCGCGCGCAATCGGAAGAGTTCCGAACCGGCGCATACACGCGCCAAAAACCGGAATCTTAAATAATTCAATTTTAGCGCCGAAGCGAATATTATATAAACTTCCGCAAAGAGCAAAAATATCCATAAAGCTTGAATGATTAAATAATATTACAGCACCTTGCTTAGGATCTAAGTTTTCGCCGCCGAACACTTTTAATTCTACGTTGAAAACTAAAAATGTTAGCTTAGCCCAAGTGGTCATAATCCAATTATCAAAAGACCTGCGATTAAATAAAATATTAATCACTACGCCTTGTGCTGATAAATAGCCGGTGATTAATACGAATAAGAAACTCGCTATCAACGAGCGAATGAGTAAAATTAGCTTCATGTCGACAGGATCCTTTTTCTAGCCGCTGTGATCTGACGATTTTTATAGGCTTCATGATCGGTATCGCCGGTTTGCATTTTTTCGTAAGCCTGCTGATCCATGATCTGTACTTCGAAAGGATAGAAAAATGAAAATTCTTTAGTGCTTTGCCCGCCGCTTGAATTTAGCCCAGGAGCAATTTTAATTAATTTACGACAGATAAATTTAATGTATCTAAAATCAATTGATGAATAAGGGTTTTCTTTACGAAATAACTTTAAAAGTGGATTAGTGCTAACTTTCAACTGTTGACGAAGCAATCTATCAACTTTAGCAGAATCCATCATAAATTCTTTACCGTGTTTTTGGTGTAAGTGTTCACACACCTCTAAAAACTCTTGTACTGGATACATATTATTTGAAGACTGATCCGGCATAATATGCGGATAACTAATTAAATTTGCATCCGTTAAATAGCGAATTACCTGAAATGAATCAAAGATCGTTGGCGTGACAATGCGCACCCCTAGCTTATCAAAAACTTTAACGGCTAAAGCATCTGGTTTTGCTAAAAGTTTAATAACCGTCGACGTTGAAGTTTTAAATGGCTTAGTTTGAAACTTATGTAATTCAACTTTATTTGTGTCGCCTTTATGTAGCGGTTTAAAATAAAGTTTATCATGATGTTCAACTGCGTTTTCAAAAGGAATTAAAATCTGCCTTTGAATTTCTTCAGCAAAATGCGAGAACAGATCAGTCTCTGAATGCACGAACACGTGAATGCAGCGTAACATCGCGCACGCCCACTTTTGAATCTTAGAATCATCATGGTGGGTTGCCCACACTAAAAGATTACGCATATCTTTTAAATGTTCTGGGTTTTTAATCTCTTTCGGAATTTCATCGATATTAAATTTTAATTTTTCGGTCATTAACACCACAGATCTGCGGTGAAAGTACCAAAGGCGTTTTAAATCTTCTTCATGAGAATAATCAAAGCCATAACTTTTAACAAAAGCATCGGCCTGTTCAATATTGTGAATATAAAGTTTGGATTGATCTAACGTCGAAGCTCCACCTGCGATAACAGATAGAGCTGTAGGATCGAACTTAAAATGCGATTGGCTTTGATGGCCTTTGTCAGAGTGCATTGACCTCAGAGACTATTTAATAATCCCGCAGCGAGCAACATAGAATTGACCTAACACGCCAGAAGCTGCTGAACCACCAGTCACATTGACTGAATTTACGAAGCTAACTTGGCCAGATAAGTACTCACCGCTCAAATTTCCATCAAATCTGATCTCACCGTACTGGTCGCGAAAGATCACATAGCCTGAGCCCGTTTGCATATTAAATTGGCCTTCTGCAGCAGTCGTAAATTCGATAGGGATCGGTTGATATTGATTTGTGCCATCAGTTGCCGATTGTAAAACAAAGCTATCGTAAACTTTAATGAGAATTTTAGTTTGCGCTAAGTTAACTGTTCCGTTTGATTCAATTTTGATTTGGCCTTGAAAGCGAACACCCGTTTGATCACTTGGCGATGAAGAGATTTGACCGATTTCATTTGGATCAATCGTTGCTGACAATAAACCTTTTACGCGAGCTTCAAAATTGCCGTTAGAATAAAGACTGGCTTGGGTTCCTTGATCGTAGATTGTTCCGATCGAAGAAAGATTATTTCCGCAGTAGCTTTGAGTGAATGTTCCATTTGTTGTTCCCGCAACAGTTGTGCGCAATGCACCTGATGTACGTTTAGATGTTTCCTTATTAGGGTTACAACCAACAAAAGTTAAAGCAATAATTGTGAGTAATAATACATTTTTCATATAAGACTCCTACAACCCTATAGTACAAACGGGATGCCAATATTCCCGTCTCACTCTGAGAAATGGGTTTGGTTATATTGGATTTGAGAGTCTCGAGACAATTAGTGCTGAGAACCTTAGACAACTGTCAGGTTTCCAACAGGGTATGTTTAGTTTGAATCTTCAAGACAGATTATAGCGAACGCTTTTACAGTAGAATGCAAGCCATGTTGTGAATCATCTAAAATATCAACTAGCTCTTCTCGGCTTATATCGTAATAGATAGAGCTATTATAAGCCTGGAGACGATCTGAAAGACATTGCGTGAAACTGCGGTCAGAAGCCATAGAAGCCGTTGCAGATAATAATAGAGCTACAGTGACGATTAGATTTTTCATACAGAAATCTCCTTAAGTTGATGCCCCCATATATACAGAGGCTTTAAGGAAATTAAAAGTCAGAGTTTCATTAGGTGGGAAAACTACCTGATCGTCTAAAGATTAATCAAGCGAGCTCAGCCATTCAGCCACAACCGCAGATTCATTGATCACACGTTGGCTAATAGCTAAATCCACACCAAAGTACCCGACACCACGCAATTGGTGCGTATTAAACAATTGGATACTTTTATTTTCTAAATTGTAATTCGCATTTACGTATTTAAACCCCGAAAATAAATTCTGATCTACAGTCGCCGGTAATTTTGCTGATAAGTACTCGCGCGCAGCTTGGGCGATATGGCAATTTACGCAATCCATACTTTCAGGATTAAAAAGATTTGGATTTTCAATTGCGTAAGAGGCCTGAAGATTTGCAACAGCTTCTGCTTCAGTAAACACACCTGATGTTGTTGCTTGCTGAACAAAACCACCTAAATTTGATTCTGGAGCTACTGGCGGCTGGGCAATACCTGCTCCTGTGTAGCCTTTTGAATTATTAAGTTGGTTAAAAAACATTTGCGAAGTTTTACCGTCTAAACGAGGAATGGCTCCGGTAACAAGTTTACCATCAACAACTTCAGCTCCTAAAAATCCCCAAACATCGTTCATACGACGCAACACCATTACAGTGACACGGCTCAGATTTTTTTCGCCAGCGTACTTAGTAATTAATGTGTTGAATTCACCTAATGAAGGACTTTGATCTAAATCTTTTTTCCAAAATGGATGAATATCTAATGCCACTTTTGCATTATTGATTTCAGCCGTTTGGAATTTCTTTTTCCAAGTTTTTAAATCAGCAATAAGTGAAGTGAATTCTTCATCAGTTAAAACATAGAAACTGTGAAATGCGGCATCAATTGTTGTTACACCCGTGCTAGTAGCTTTTAAAGGCTGCCAGATCATGCGGATTTGTTTTTGGCACGCCATTGGCGTTGGAAGCGGAAAACAGTGATCAATACGAACGGTCATTAAGCGAGTCATCGCATTGATTTCATTTTTTTCGTGCTGCATGTCCATAAATGGAAGCTGCATTACCATTGGTTCAGGAACTAATAATCCTTTTTCACCAGTTGATTGTAGTTTTAATAAATTGTTTTCAGAAGCATCACTTGGAAGAGGCATAATGTAAGTTACATCGTTTAAACCCCAAGTTAATTCAGCAGCCTGAGAGAATGATAGAAATAGAAAAATAAAAGGTAAGATTAATAATTTCATGCTCGCGAGTCTTTCCTCAATGTTTACAGGAATCAACGAAGAAAAGTTAGCGAGCGAGTAATCGAATGTTAGTTGATAATAAATGTGCTTAAGTTTTAGCCGGGGGCGCCTAGCCAACGCTGTGCTGGTGCATATTTATGCGTTCGCGCACCATACCGTAGATGGCAATGAAAAAACCTAAAACAATGGCCATATCAGCCACGTTAAATACTCCGGTTCTTAAGAACGGAGAGATTTGAAAATCCATGAACATAAAATCAATCACGTGACCATTTTCATGCGTCAGGCGATCAATCACATTACCAATACCACCGGCTAAAATAAATGAATACGCGAGCAGGTCTGATAAATTCATTTTGTTTTTTACCAATGACCAAAGCATCACAACTAAACCAACTAAAACGAATAAGCCAAACACAACAAAGCGTATTGATCTGGGCATATCGCTACCCATACCCAAAAATGCTCCGGGGTTTTCAGCGTAAACAAACTGAAACAGGCCTCCAAAATACATGATCGGAGCTTTTCCGACTAAGTGTTCAACGGCCAATACCTTAGTCCATTGATCAACAGCCACAACAGTGATTAGAATTAGAAATAATATGAGAAGTCTTTGGCCTGTTGCTAAATTATTCATGCTTTCATTTTGCTTAATTGCCGAAGCTTCGGCAACTGAAAAAGTCTCGCCCTATGTGGGATTGGGATCAGATATGTTCGGTTTTAATATAGATAGTTTCAGCGATGCCCAAAAAGAACTCGCGTACGAGCCTAATATTCCGGGTCTTACGCGTGTGGGAATCAGTGCCTATGGCTTAGGAGCGTCACTTTCGACCCGCGGGTCCACAAAGGATTTAGACGACACTAAAGGTGAAAGTAAATTCTTCGACTTTCAGATTGGCTACCACAATACAAAATGGGGCGCTGAGGTTTATGTGCAGAATTACGAAGGTTTTTTTCTTAAGAACTCAGATGATGTCGGCGGAACCCCGAACTATTATCTGTTTCCTGATGTTAAGTTTAATAATTACGGCTTAATGGGTCGCTACGCTTTAGATAACAATGGTTTTTCGATTTCTGCCTTACTCAATCAATCTGATGAAATCACTAAATCTGCCGGCAGTTACTTTTTAATTGGAGGTCTACGCCAGCATAGCTTTGAAACAGAAAACACTCTTATTCCCGCTCCTTTGCAGGGTGTGAATGTCGACATGGATAATTTACGAAAACTTTCTGTAAGCAGTTTAAACTTAGGCGTTGGCGCAGGTAAATACTGGGTGTCGTCTTCAAAATTTTTCATCGGAGCTGTGATCGATGCGATGGGAACATTTGGTCTGTACAAATACACACTCACCACCGAAAATCGTTCAAGTGATTATGGGACCTTAAGTGTTTCAGCAAAATTCGGTACCGGTTATGCCGGAAAAAAATGGCGCTCTGGGCTTTGCGCCTATACAGACTCGACAACACTGCAAGCACTTGATCGCACATACATAAAACCACAGGCCACGGCATTTATGATTTATGTACGTTATATTTTTGATTAAACCTAGTCGGCAATTTTGACGATGATTTTGCCCCGGGCTCGGCCCGCCATTGAATGTTCAAGCCCTTTTTGAATATCTTCTAACGAAAAAACCGAATCAATAACCGGGCGTATTTGACCTTGCTCTACCAGAGCGCGAATTTGATCGAGTTGCCCTGCATTTGGTTTCATGAAAAGAAATTTGTAATGCACTCCCCGGGCCATGGCTAAAACATTTGCTTTAAGACCGACTAACCCCAAGACAAAAGTTTTCATCGCCCCCAGTTCCATATCCTTTGCAGTTTGCCGGTCAGGAGATCCTGAAATTGAAACAATCCATCCACCCTTTTTAACAACAGGATAAATTTTGTAAAGGTCGTTTCCGCCCAAGGTGTCAAAAACCATATCCATGCCTTTAACGACATCCCATGGCTTTTCTTTTCTATAGTTAATCACGTGGTCTGCGCCCAATGACTTTACAAACTCGGTGTTTTTTTCGCTCGTTGTCGTCCAAACTTCGGCACCGCGATTTTTTGCAAGTTGAATCGCGAATGAACCTACGCCACCTGCTCCGGCTTGAATTAAAACTTTTTGGCCAGGACGAAGATTTGCACTATCAAAAGCCTGCCAAGTTGTTAATCCCACTAAGGGAAGACTTGCAGCCTCTTCAAAAGAAATATTTGCGGGCTTAATTGCAACTTCATTTTCACTGACCGCAATGTATTCGGCAAATGTTCCGACATTACTGGGCCTTGAGTAAACAAGGTCTCCTTTTTTAAATTTTGTGACTTGTTCACCGATTTTTACGACTTCACCCGCTAGATCATGACCTAAAATTAACGGAAAGGAATTTTTTCTTAAAAATTTAAGTAAGCCCGCTTTAAGTTTAAAATCGATCGGATTAATACTTGCGGCTTTGATGTGAATCAAAACATCGTGTGGTTCTACTTGCGGTTTAGGCACTTCACCGACATGCATTTTTTCGTCTTCACCATAATTTTTAATAAATGCAGCTTTCATATTTCACCCTCATAAAAAAACCCACATCTTTTGGTAAGATGTGGGTTTTAAAATTTAAAACTTAAATAAAGTTATTAAATATAAAATTTCTTACCTGAACTTGCGCGCTCATTTAATTTTACACTTGGTGATAAACGAGCTTTAGCATTCCTGCTAGATGCATAGTGAGCTAAACGCTCAGCTACGTACTTACAACCAACGCTGTCAGCATACTTTAACAAACCACCACGAAACGGTGGAAAGCCTGTACCCATGATCATCGCAAGATCTACTTCATGCGGAGTCTCAACGATCTTGTCTGCATCAAGTGCCAAACAGCATTCGTTAATCATCGCAAAAATACCACGTTCAACACACTCTTGGGCATCATACGGGTTCGTGCGTGCACTTAAACCAAGTTCTGCGTATACAGTTTGGTCAACTTCAGTCTTACGACCGTTTTGATCATACTTGTAAAAGCCTAAATTAGTTTTTTGACCTAAGCGGGCCTTGTTAGCTGCAAGTTTATCCATGATTGGACTTACTTCAACGCGATCTGGATAGGCTTTGCTAAAGATTTTTAAAACTTTTGCACCAACATCCAAACCTACAGAATCCATTAATTCAAATGGACCCATTGGCATACCAAATTTTAAGTACGCTTTATCAACGGCTTCAATACTCATGCCTTCAGTTAATAAGAAAGCAGCTTCTGCCATGTACGGTAATAATAAACGATTTACTAAAAAGCCCGGGCCATCTTTTACAACCACTGGCATTTTGCCCATTTTTTTCGACAATTCAAAAACTGTAGAAATTGTTTCATCCGAAGATTTCGGTCCGCGGATAACTTCAACTAATGGCATTTTATGAACCGGAGAGAAAAAGTGCATTCCTGCAAAGTATTCAGGGCGCGGATGACCTTCTGCCATATCAGTAATAGATAGTGATGAAGTATTTGATACGATAATTGCGTCTGGACGCATATTAGCAGCAGTCTCACCGATCACTTTTTTCTTGATGTTCATGTCTTCAACGATAGCTTCAACAACTACGTCTAGGTTTTTGAATCCAGAAAAATCTAAAGTCGTAGAAACTAACGAAGTTTTTTGCGCGAATTGATAATTATCAATCACTTTTTTCTTAGTTAATTTTTTCCAAAGATCGTAAGCATGTTTTAAGGCTTTAACATTGGCATCATGAGAAATATCTTTAACGCGAACGCCGATACCCTTATCAGCTGCAACATAAGCAATGCCGCCACCCATTGTTCCCGCACCTAAAACACCGATATTTTTAACTGGTTTTGCTTTTACATTTTTATCAGCAACACCCGTCGATTTTTTAACCATCTCAGTTAAATAAAATACGTGAATTAAATTTTTTGAAATATCAGTTAATGCGCAACGAACAAAGTGATCTTTTTCGATCTCTAAGGCTTTCGCGCGATCAGACATGCCGTAAGTTTTGCAAATAACTTGCATCGCTTCTAACGGAGCTGGGTAATGCCCTTTGGTCGCTTTTAATGTCGCTTTTTTAGCAGCATTAAATACGACGCCTTTTAATGGCCCTTCTAATAACTTACCAACTAAGCCTTTAGCTTTAAACGTTTTACGGCGTTTGCCTTTGCCAGAAGCTAAAATCTTTTCGATTTCTTTTTCTGCGAATGATTCTAATAAATTAGGATGAACCATGTAATCAACTAACCCGATTTTTAAAGCTTTTTTAGCAGCTAATAATTTACCCGCTAAAATAACATCTAACGCTGCTTGAATACCGACAACACGTGGTAAACGCACACAGCCGCCAAACCCAGGTAAAATTCCCAATTGAGTTTCTGGAAGACCAATGCGAGTTGATGAATCATCTGAAGCGATACGATAATCACAAGCTAAGATAAATTCACAACCTCCACCAGCGCAAGCGCCGTTGATCAAAGCCATTGTTGGCATTGGCAGATCTTCAACCATATTCATGATTTCTTGACCACCGCCGACGGCATGACGAACAGCTTCTTCAGTATTTAAAGCTTTGATTTCTTCGATATCAGCACCAGCAATAAAGATTTTTGATTTTGCTGATTTGAAAATTACAAATTTATATGAAGAAGTACTTAATTTTTGAATGAGTGCTTTGAATTCATTCATCACCGGAGTTGAAAACTTATTAACTTTTTCTCCTGGTAAATCAAAAGTAACTGTCGCGATTCCATTTTTTTCAGTTACAGAAAATGCTTTTGTAGATGTATTTCCTTGAGTGGTTTTTTCTAATTCCATGTTTTTAATTACCCTTCGTTTTCAATGACCATGGTGCCACCTTGGCCGCCACCGATACATAAAGTTGCTAATCCGAATTGGGAATTCGAACGTTTTAATTCTTTGGCCAATGTTAAGACTAACCGTGTGCCGGTAGCGCCGACCGGATGACCTAAAGCAATCGCTCCGCCATTCACGTTTAAAATGTCATCATTCACTGTTCCGACTTTAGCTGACAAACCTAATTTATCTTGCGCAAATTTGTCTGAATCAAAAGCTTTTTGACAAGCCATTACTTGGGCTGCGAAGGCTTCGTTAAGTTCTATGCGATTCATGTCTTTCATTGTAAGACCTGAACGACGAAGTGCGATTGGCGTCGAATAAACCGGGCCCAAACCCATTCTTTCAGGTTCACAACCTGCAAATGCATAACCGCGAATTTTAGCTAAAGGTTTATAACCTAAGCTTTGCGCTTTTTCGCGCGACATGATTAACAACATCGCGGCACCATCTGTAATCGGGCAAGCATTACCGGCAGTGATTGTTCCTGTAACTTTGTCGACCATCGGTTTTAATTTTCCAAGGGCTTGCATTGTCTGCTCAGCACGAGGCCCGATATCTTCAGTCACAACATCTTTAAAATCTGGCTCTACATAAAGCGGAGTCATCTCTTCGGCAAATTTTGCTTTAGCACCGGCTGCTTTTAAATGCGAAGCTAAGGCGAAAGCATCCTGGGCTTCACGGGTTAAACCCCACTCTTTTGCTAAAATTTCTGCAGTTCCCATCATGTTGATTCCGACAAAAGGATCGGTAAGACCTTCAACAATTGAAATGATGGGTTTGTATTTAGTTTTCATCATCGGAGGTGTTGTTACCATCTCTTTGATTTGCGAAAGATCAGCTTTAAACCAAGCCCATAATGCAGCCATACGTTGACCCGGAGTTTTAGCTGAACCTAGTTTTTCTAAAATAGAGGTAATAGACGGTGGCATAATCAGAGGCATTTGCGACATATTTTCAGTTCCGCCAACTAATAATGCATCCATCGAACCAGCTTTAATTTTCTCAAAACCAATCGAGATACTTTCTAACGCTGATGCACAGTTTCTATGAACCGTAGAAGCTGAAGTTTTTTGCGGAACTCCTGAATTTAAAGCAATAACTCGGGCAATATTCACTGCGTCCGAAGGAGAGCCCGTATTACCGATGATGACTTCATCAATAACGTTCACATCCAAATTCGTACGCGCGATCAAATCTTTCATTGCCACTTGGCCAAGTTTTGCAGCATGTACACTTTTTAATTTTGTTCCCGCTTTTGCAAATGGAGTACGCACTCCTTCGACAATCACAACATCTCTGTTAGACATATAAACACCTCACTGTGAAAACTAACCTATAAAGCGTAAACCCAAATGAGAGCTAAAGCAATTGACGCCTATCAATATAGGACGTCTGTAATGATTGACCCTCGAAAGGTGTCAAACCTAGAATGAAAACTCTAGGAGAGAACTTTGAAAACTTCTGTAAATAAAACGAACCCAACTACTCAATCTGATAAAGCAACTGAACGTTCAAATTTTGATAAACAAGCCTTGGATTTTCACCAATTTCCAAAACCAGGCAAGATCGAAGTCATTTCAACAAAACCGTGTAACACCGAGAAAGCATTAGCTTTAGCTTATTCTCCAGGTGTTGCTGTTCCCTGCAAAGTGATCGCTAAAAACCCAGACGCAGTTTACGACTACACTTCAAAAGGAAACCTGGTTGCCGTGATTTCTGATGGCACCGCAGTACTTGGTCTAGGTAACATCGGCCCATTAGCTTCAAAACCTGTGATGGAAGGTAAAGGGATTTTGTTTAAAAACTTTGCTGGCATCGACGTGTTCGATATCGAAGTTAAATCATCATCAGCTGCAGAATTTATTGCTGCGGTTAGAACTTTAGAACCTACGTTTGGTGGTATTAATTTAGAAGATATTAAAGCCCCAGAATGTTTTGAAATCGAAGAGACTTTAAAAAAAGAAATGAACATTCCGGTATTTCACGATGATCAACATGGAACGGCGATTGTTTCAGCCGCAGCGCTAATCAATGCCTGCCAAATCGTGAACAAAAAAATCGGCGAAGTTAAACTTGTCGTTAACGGTGCCGGAGCTGCATCGATCGCCTGTACGAAAATCTTTGTTAGCCTTGGGGTTAAAAAAGAAAATGTGATCATGTGCGATACCACTGGTGTGATCTTTAAAGGTCGCACCAACGGTATGAATAAATACAAAGAAGAATTTGCCAATGCTACAACTAAACGCACTTTATCTGAAGCTCTTGAAAATGCTGATGTTTTCATTGGCCTTTCTGCCGCGGGTGCTGTGACCGGCGACATGGTAAAAACTATGGCGAAAGATCCAATCATTTTCGCTATGGCAAATCCAGATCCAGAAATTACTCCGGATGTAGCTCGTGCTGCCCGCCCTGATGCTATCGTAGCTACTGGTCGCTCGGATTTTCCAAATCAAGTAAATAATGTTTTAGGATTTCCGTCGATCTTTCGCGGAGCCTTAGATACCCGATCTACACAAATTAATGAAGAAATGAAATTAGCTGCGGTTCACGCGTTAGCAAAACTTGCTCGCGAAGAAGTACCTGATACAGTTTCTGCAAGTTATGGCGGACAAAAATTTAAATTTGGCCGCGATTATTTAATTCCGAAACCATTCGATACACGCGTATTGATGTGGGTTGCCCCGGCTGTGGCCAAAGCCGCTATGGATTCTGGCGTTGCAAGAATTAAAATTACAGATTGGAATCAATACCGCGATCGCCTAGAAGCAATTCAAGGTCCGCAAAAAGTTTTTATCAGATCAGCGATCAATCAAGTGCATGCAAACTCTGAGCGCCAAGGCGCACTTCCGCGCGTGGTGTTTCCGGAAGGCTCAAGTTCGAAAATTTTAAAATCAATCAGATCTTTGATCGATGAAAAAATCTGTCATCCGATCGTGATCGGCAACCCCGATGTTATTCGCGAAAAAGCCAAAAAACACAGTATTCATATGGATGGCATTGAGATTTTAAATATTCAGGGTCACCCCAAATTTCATCAGTACTCAGAAGAACTTTATAAACGCCGTCAACGTAAAGGCGTGAACATTAAAGAAGCTGAAAGACTAATGAATGATCCAAGTTACTTTGCAGCCATGATGCTTGATCAAGGTGATGCTGATGGCATGGTGAATGGCGCGACCACAAATTATTCTGAAGCGGTAAAACCAATTTTGCATGCGATCGGTTTAGCAAAAGATCACGTGCCTGCAGGTTTAAATATTTTAATTTCTGACGATAGATTCTTATTTTTATCTGACACCACGGTAAATATGAATCCCACAGCTGAACAATTAGCACAAATCGCAATTCAAACAGCATTGATTGCTGAACACTTTGGTCAAAAACCAAGAATAGCGATGTTAAGCTTTTCAAATTTCAGTGGCGCCGATGGCACCCCTGCTAAAATGAAAAAGGCCGCAGAACTAGTTCGCAAGCTTCGCCCAGACTTAACTGTTGAAGGCGATATGCAAGCTGACACTGCGGTTAGCGCAGAAATTCAAAGTCGTATCTTCCCGTTTTCACAATTAGGCGGCGAAGCTAACATCCTGATTTTTCCAAATCTAGAAAGTGCGAATATTTCGTATAAACTTTTACAACAACTTGGAAAAGTTGAAGTCATTGGACCTTTTTTAATGGGTGTGCGTCGTGCGGCCAATGTTTTACAACGTACAACAACTGAAGAAACTATTTTCAGCTCAGTGGTATTAACAGCCTTAGAAGCTCAAATTATTAAGGATCGCCGTACGGTGAAACACTAGTGACGGAACTGCGGATTAACGACAAAGACAAAGTGATCGTAGTTGGTGTTGGTTTAAAAACTGAACCCATCTCTGAAATCAAAGAAAATCTTTGTGAACTTGAAGAGCTTGTATCTGCCGCTGGTGGCGACGTGATTGGCTCTACAGTTCAAGTTTTACCTTCGTGGAATCCCAGCACATTGATCGGTTCGGGTAAAGTGACTGAGATTAAAGAGATGGTTCAAGAATCTGGTGCCCAGATTGTTGTGATCGATCATCAGTTATCCGGAATCCAATCGCGAAATTTACAAACTGAAATCGGCGTCCGCATTATTGATCGAACGCAATTAATTTTGGATATCTTCGCTCAGCGTGCGCGCACTTACGAAGGTAAACTTCAAGTAGAGCTCGCACAGCTTTTAGATCAAATGCCCCGCATGATCGGCGCGTGGAATGATTCGTTATCACGCTTAGGTGGCGGTATCGGTACACGCGGCCCCGGCGAGTCAGCTTTAGAAAATGACCGCCGTCGCGCCAAAGAAAAAATTGCTTTAATTAAAAAGAAGTTAGACGAAGTATCACAGCATCGTGCGCAGCACAGACAGTCTCGCCGACGTAACGAAGTTCCAAGTTTTGCTTTAATTGGTTATACCAATTCAGGAAAAAGTTCTTTGTTAAACCGTTTAACCGGCGCGCAAGTTATGGCTAAAAATATGCTGTTTGCGACCCTTGATCCGACAACGAGAAAAGTATTTTTAGATGATGGTCCTCCGGCAGTTGTCACCGACACCGTAGGGTTTATCAGAAAATTACCGACGCAATTAATTGAAGCATTCAAAGCTACACTTGAAGAGTCTGCAGAAGCCGATATTCTTCTTCACGTGATTGATTTGTCGTCGCCAAATATGGAACGCCAAATCGAAGTTGTTGATGGTCTGATCAAAGAATTTGGCTGGGATAAGCAAAAGGTCATTCATATTTTTAATAAATGCGATGTCGCTTCACCGGATCGCCAGTTCAGAGTAAAACAATTTCCGCGCCTGTTCGTAAGTGCTTTAACAGGACAAGGGTTTGAGCAGCTTAAAAAAATGATGGCTGATTCAATCAATGAAATGCAAACCGAAGTGGAACTGTATTTTGCGCATACACAAGAATTTAAGATCTACGACCTTAGTCGTGAAGCTAAAATCACGCGTAAAGAGCCTGCTACAGAGGGTACGGTGTGCTATGCCCTGATGACCCCGACCTTAATCAACAAGTGGCGCGATTTCCTCGTAAAATAGCCTTATTGTTTGTTACAATTTAACAATGAACAAAATCAAATCTGCTCTAGTGATCGCGGCATTTCTTCCCTTAACTGTTTTGGCCGAAGGTGAACAATGTTTATCAGGCACTTCAGGCAATAATCACTTACTGCATCAGCTTGCTCGTGTTAAAAATTCAAGCCCGGTCAGTCGCGAACTTACAAAAAAATACAATTTAGAATCTACTCATGCCGAGCCACCGGCAGGCCTTCCTTGTGCCAGTTGCCAACAAGGCCCCGGAAGCAATCCACTTAACGTAGGTAATCACGCAACCGCGCAGCTTTTACGCCAAATAGCACCCGATGCCAGACTGTTAATGAATACAGACTGTTTATCTGCCGCTGGTAAAGTCGATGCGCCAACAAGCGAATTAAAATGCCCCGAAGGAAAACTTTCACCCAAACATAATTTCTGTTTTAATTCTAATTTAATGCGCTATCAAAATGCCGTGATTACAGATTTTTACAAATGCATAAAAAAGTTAACGAACCTGCCACTAACACCTGCCGGATTATTTGAAATGTATTCTTTAGAATCTGGATTTAAGCCTCATTACGCTTACGGAGGTGGTGTAGGTATCGGCCAATTGACTGGAATCTTCGTAGATGACATCAATCAAAAACATCGCGGCTTTAGCATCTTAAAAAAAGTGGCTGACACCAGTGATCCTGATTGTGATATCGCAAAAAAGATCGCCGCCAAAGACGTAAAAACTCCGGTCCGTTTAAATAACAATCGTTGTAAATTTGTTGAATACGGCGAAGGCATGGAGCGTAATGTCCTATACACTATGGTCGGAATGGCTAATTCTTGGAGTAAAGATTTAGAGCCACTTATGAGTGCCTACATTAAGCAACACCAAGGTAACCCGGCCTTACCACGGGTTAAAGAATTAGCTCTTCTTAATGGCTATGGCCCCGGCGGAAGAGCCGCTGCTCGCGCTGCGATTCGTCGTTTAACAAAACTGAGTCCGGTTAAATTCGCGACGACGATTAAAAAACCAATGTATGGCGGCAGAAGAAGTACCAACTTAACAAGTTATCTGGGTAAAATAGATAAGCGCCAAACACAATTGTTAACAGATATGTCACCCAGTTTACGCAATGAGTACACGAAACAAGGAGCTCGCGCATGTATCAACAACTAAGTCTAATCACAGCCCTATTAATTTCTGTTTCTGCTTTAGCATCGACTCCGACATCATTATCGCCTGAGTTAAGAAAAGACTATGATGAATTTCAAAAATCTTACGAAGATGCCGTGATGATGTCTGAAGATAAAGCTAAATTCTTAAAAGAATTTAAAAGTATTGAAACTAATTTACAAAAAAAATATAAAGCATTTGATAAAAAAGAAGGCCAAGCTATAACCAATGAAGGCAATCAAATGGCCTTAGATATCGAAATGCTTGAGCCGTTAAAAATCATTGCTGAAGGCAATGCTTCGAAAGAAAGCTGCTCAAACGCTGAATTTATTAATGAATTAAATAATCAGTCAGATGCAAAAACTTACGATAAATTAAAAGCGCAAATCACTAAACTTTGTAAACAATAATTGGCGTGGCTCGCCAAGGCTCGACTTAGCCCAAGAAAATCATAAGCGCAGGTACGATGAAAACCATAAGCAAAAACACCTGCTCTTGTTTCTCTTTACTTCTGCTTCTTTTAGCCAAGGCTAAACTACCTCTAGATAAATTCATACACACCCCTTTCAATATCCCCTTACTGATTAATAAAGCAATTTGAACGCCAGCGCTGCGGCCATTACAACACTCTATAAAAATACAGTAGAATATAACTTAGTCACATTCTCTTAGTGCAATGGCGCTAAGTTCTCAAATTCACAGAGAGATTCGCGATTAAGTCATGATTCTTTACAAGTGTTAGGATTTAGATCATGTCTCATATTTAGAAATAAAAAAGCCAGACAATGTCTGGCTTTTGAGTATCGCGCTGTAGAATTTGTCTAGCTGCTTAGTATGCTTTCCCGTCTACAGCCTTAGGCGCCGACTGAAACCCAAGCTTACTTGGCGCGCGGTCTTGAAAAACTAATACTAAAAGACCAAGTAAAACCACACATAAGAACATATTCAGTTTTTTGAAAAAATTTACAGTCATAAATCCCCCTATTAAAATAAAAATATTACTTACACTTAACTTCAGGAATATCCTGAAACGTATTTCTCTTAAAGGCCTTCGGCAATTGCCCCATCGAGTAAGTGGCTGAGGTGGCTCTTAAATCATCTGTCACATTCGTGATAAAATAATTGTGCTGATTCCATACCGCCCGTGTTGGCATCCATGAACCTTCGACACTCGGACCAAATACTCTAACACCATTCATTTTATAAAAAGGGCTTTCTGGCTTCAGATCATATGAGTAAGAATTTTGCGCCACGATAAGATCTGCATACCCATCTCCATCGGCATCCGCGACAACAGGATATTCACTTAAAGTGCCGCTTGGATTTATAGTCTGCCAAATTGTTTTTAAATTTAGCGAACCGTCCAATTCATAAATTCTAAGATACTGTTCGTCAGCGTAAATAATTTCGGGCTTACTATCGCCATTAAAATCAAAAGAAGCCACGCCGGTTTTTCTTGAAGAACAATCGGTTGTTAAACTGCCCGCGATTTTATTTCCCGACACATCATAAATCGTCAAGGAGCGGCCCGTAGCGATGGCAATCTCTAACGACTGGGCATTGCCATCAAAATCACCGATTGTAGCCTGACCGCCACCGATAGCGCCCGTACAGGTACTGTTTGTATGTTCTGTTAAAGTCTTATCAACAATCAACACACCTTTAGAGGAGTAAACCTGAAATGAAGACCCGCCGGCTAAAACAATTTCAGAACCCACATGATTTGCATAAATATCTGCAATCGCCGGAAATCCTATTTTAGAAAATTTAGAAATGGTTTTTCCTTGTACATTCATAATACCACCGGCGTTAACGATGCTCATTTTTGCAAGCGAACTCATCGGTTGCAAATTCACTGGCACATTATAACAGGCTACAATATCAAGATTGGCCTTAATGAAAGGAATTTTAGCTTTAGATTCAGAAACCACAAATCCAGGGGCTACGATATCTGCAATACCATCATTATCAATATCGGCAGCTGATAGTGAATCATCACAATTCATAGCACCAGAAGGCTTATTTAAAACCCAGCGCTCTGACCCATCAGAATTAAGCGCAATCATGTTAATGCTGCCTGAAACTGCGCGACTCAGGTATATGACTTCGCCTTTACCATCACCTTCAATATCAATTAACAAAGGCGCCATTGATCCAAAAGACATATGTTCAGGCTTCATTGCTGACCATTTTTCCTGCCCGTTAGCACCGCTAATTACACGCACATAACCTGGTGAATTATAACTACCACCTTTAAAAGTTGTGAATGCAATTTCAGGAATTCCATCACCATCAATATCACCAACCACTGGGGTAGACATAACTTGACTGTATAATGGCTCTTGGGCTGAAGCATGATCCCATGCAAATTTGAGCTTAGGAATAATTTCATAAGCGCTCATATCACGACAGATTGGTGCCGCAGCTTGAAGCGATGCCGTATCGACTTTAAAATCCATTTTTGAAGAAGAACAATTTTGAAACCACAGCATCAAAACAGGAACTACGACTATCATTTTAAATAAGATGTGCTCGCGTTTTTGCGAACCGCGTACTGATTTCATAGATCCCCCACCCAGCTTTATGTAAAGCAATTTGGTCGCCATAGCGCGGAGGCGATTCTAATCGCGGGCACAGAATCAGAGCGAATAAAATGTGATCACTTTTAATGAAGATAATAAGCTAACTTGCTAAATTAACTTAAGCTTTACGAAATAGTCTGAATACTCAACGACTGTCAGAATTAAAACCATGTCGCAAACTGAGATAAGAACGACTCAAGACTAAGCTTCTACCTTACGCTGTTGAATACGATGTTCGCGGCGTTTTTTAGCCGCTTCGAAACGACGTTTCTCAGTCTCGGTTTCTAGCACTAAGCTTGGAACCTTAGCCGATCTGCCATCAGAGCCCAGGGCAACAAAAGTTAAATAAGATGAAGCGGTATGAAAGATTTCGCCGGTTTTAGGATTTTCTGCATCAACACGCACACCGATTTCCATAGATGAAGTAGAAACAAAATTGACCGAGGCCTTTAAGTTAACAACCCAGCCGCGCTTTACCGGCGCAATAAAATCTAAGCGGTCAATTGACGCAGTTACGACTTCTTTACCTGAATGCCTTTGGGCTGCAATAGCTGCCGCAATATCAATCCATGACATAATAGTTCCGCCAAAAATCGTATCAAAAGAATTTGTGTGTGATGGCAAAACAAGTTGGGTCATGATGACCTGAGAACGAGAAACGGTTTTAGCGTCTGACATGATGAAAATCTCCAGGTGTATATCATAGAGTTTACACAAAAAAAAACGGGACATCAATTAAGATGACCCGTTTTTGATTTAACTAAATAAATCTGCTTAGAACTAAACGCCTAAATCAGAGTTACCATTGTTACGGCCGATGCCGCCACCTGGTAAAGTGATTGTTGTGTTCCCAGCAGGGATTGTCGTCGCAATAGTAGCCTGTGTATTAAAAGCAGTTGCTCCAGCAGGTTGAGAGGCTTCCATACGTGCTTCACTTTCAACAAATCCTAAGTGCGGTAAGCACCATACGATTAATTGCGCGCGTGATTTAACATTCATTTTTTTGTAAATGTTTGTTAAATGAAATTTTACAGTTTTTTCTGTAACGAATAATTGATTCGCAACTTCTTTGTTCGAAAGACCTTTAGAAACTAGTTCAGCAACTTCTGCTTCACGATTAGAAAGACCCTTTTGAATTAAAACATCTCTGAGCATCCTTGCTCCTCCTGCTTAATTGTTTTTTGTTTAATACAGCTAATTTTTTTGTGTCACCCTGAGACTAGTCTTGATTTCCGTATCTCGACTTTGCTTCAGATTAACAACAACAACCTGAATTTAAGTCTGACAGACTTTCGATAGAACGCAATACCTTTGGCTTTATTTTTTTTCAAAACTAGACCGACCTCGTCAAAACCCCCGCAAACCTAGTAGATTCTAAGGAAATTTGTAAAAATTAACATAAGAAATCGAATCAATTAACCGATAAGTCTGGGGTAAGGAGTCTACATGTTTATCCCAAATACAAAATTTCTCATCGTCGATGATTTTGCAACAATGCGCAAGGTAGTAAAAAAGGTTCTGGTCGAGCTTGGCTACAGCGATATTCTAGAAGCCGAAGACGGAAAAATAGCATTACAGTTAATTCAAGACGCTGCCAACAATGGCGCGCCTTTTCAATGTATCGTGTCTGATTGGAATATGCCAAATATGACAGGGCTTGAGCTATTAAAAGCCTGCAAGGCTGATCCTAAGCTTAAAGAGATCCCGTTCATGTTAGTCACTGCAGAGAGTGAAAAAGAACAAATCATCGAAGCAGCTAAGTCCGGCGTTTCTGAATACGTGGTCAAGCCCTTCAACGCGGCTACTTTAAAAGATAAACTTACTCGCGTGTACAATAAACATAATCCAGCAGCGAAGGCGGCGTAAGTGTCTACAGCTTTAAAAATTTCCACATTGAAAAACCCACTTTTTGAAAAAATCGTAGTGGGTAATATCTGCGCCGGCATCAAAGACACCCTAACTCAGCTAGGCCCTTTTGTTACAGAATTTCAACCGCATTTTTTTGCGACTGAATGGGCTGTACCGACTCCGATTTCAGTGATTTTAAATTTAAAACAAGATGAACAGCCCGTACAGGTGCGTTTTCATTTCGACCCAAAACCCGTTATCGATATCTTAGAGGGCATGATTGGCGATAAAGTTGATCCAGAATCTCAAGATATTTTAGACGGCGTGGGCGAAATCAGTAATATGATTTATGGCCTTATTAAATCTAAAGCAAATAGCTCAGGGTTTTCTTTCGGCATGAGCCGTCCCGAAGCTTGCTTTACCAAAGATATCCCGCCACATGTGAATCCTAATGGTCAAAGTTTAGTGATTCCATTCTCTGTTAACGGCAGCGTATGCCATTTCGAATTTATTGTATTTCAATAATTTTAATCGATCAAATTTTGATTTTGTAAAAAAATAAGGGCTTCGGAAGAAGTCCTTATTTTTTTTTCAAATTGAGCTTTGCGCACAAACTGTAAAAGCGTGGCGATTTGTGCAGGCGCACATCTTCCATAAAACTCTGTTCCGCTTAATAAAGGCTTAGGAAATTCGTTAAAATAACCTACAACGGCATCATTTAGGGTTATTGAACACTCCCCGTAGCTTGAATAAAATTGCAGTAGCATTAACGAATGTTCTTTGTGCCGTTCTTTATCAATCAATAGCGCCAAGTCTAAAGCTTGCGGATTTTTTGAAAGTTCATGTTTAAGATCAATCGCTTTTTTAGCAAAAACCGCATCTTCTTTAGAGCATTTTAGCCGAGCTTTTAAAAACTGAGCCGCCTCAGGAGCATAACTCCATAAGATAACGACATTCATAACAAGCTGTTGTACATGGGTCATTGCAGTGGTTTTTAACGCAGGCAAGGCTAATAAGTTATTTGCATTAAACTCAGCCCCAAGGGATTTCCATAATGCGGACGTTAACTCTTGCCCCCAGAAAAGACTTTCAGCATGGCTTTTAACTATTTTTAAAACCTCATCAAAAACGCGCTCACCACTGACTGTACGAATAAGATCGATATTATTTTTTGCAGCCGTTAAGTCTGCGTCAGGGATTTCAAAACCAAGCTGCGCCTTAAAACGCGCAAGCCTTAATAAGCGCAAATGATCTTCTTTAAATCTACGATCGGCATCACCTACACAGCGTAGAATTTTATTTTCTAAATCCGAAACTCCGCCAACATAATCCAAAACCTGATGTTTTTCTAAATCATAAAATAACGCATTCACGGTAAAGTCGCGACGTTTCGCATCTTCAAGCGGCGTTGCACGCCTAATACCTTGAGGCCTGCGACCATCAACGTATTCGTCTTCTTCACGAAACACCGCCAGATCAATTATTATGTTTCTATTGTTGATAAAAAATGGAAGTTTATAAACGCCAAATTTTTGCCCTACGAGCACGGCCTTTGGAAAAAGCTCTAAGATTTCGTCATCACTGGCATCGGTCACTAAATCAATGTCAATCGGTGTGCGACCAAGCCACATATCACGAACTGCCCCGCCCGAAACCCAGCACAGGCGCTTTTTTTGAGCTAAATCTTTAGAAACCCTATAAATAAAACTCGCCGATTCTAATAAATTCAAGCGATCGGTAAAATCAATTTCATAAACAGAGTGACTCATATATATACTATCATTCATGGTTTCAGAGCCGCACACAATGAAAAATTTATTTAAAGACCCTTTGGATTTAATGTTAGATCCAAAGCTGAAATCTCATTTGCAGCACATCAAACTAAATCAAAATTTTGATTTAGTCAGCGCGACAGCCTTGAATAAACCTTTGACCATCGACTTTTATAAAAATTGGCTAGCGAACAACCAGCATGGCGACATGAATTACCTGGAAAGCCATTTACCCCTTAAAGAAGACCCTACACAAATTCACGCAAGCTTAAAATCAGCCATCACTATCGCTTTTCATTATTTTCCGGCGATTAAACCTTACCAGCAGTATGTTCCAGCGCGTGCCGCCCTTTACGCACAAAATGAAGATTATCATTTTTGGTTAAAAGAAAAACTCACCATCAGCATTAGCTATTTACAAACGCAGTACCCCGGTGAACATTTTTTTCCTTATGTGGATTCAGGCCCAGTGTTAGAACGCGATTTAGCCTACCAAGCAGGTCTTGGCTGGTTTGGTAAAAACACCTGCATCATCCATTCGCAAAAAGGCAGCTTATTTTTCTTAGCTGAAATTTTAACTTCGATTGAAGTAAAAGAAAAACTGCCGCTACATGAAGACCTGTGCGGGTCTTGCAGTAAGTGCATCGATATCTGCCCTACAGGTGCTTTGTCAGGTGATAAAAAATTAAATGCCAATAAGTGCATTTCATATTTAACCATTGAATCAAAAACTGTCGCCCCTAAAGAACTACGCCCCATGATAAGCGATTGGTTTTTTGGTTGTGATTTATGCCAGACAGTTTGCCCGTGGAATCAAAAAAAACTAAATATTCTTGTTCCAGAACATAGCCAAAAATCCAGCGCGCCGTTTTTAAGTTTAACTGCAGAAAAAGAACAAGAATTAGAAGATTTTTTTCGCACGATTTTAGATTCTTCGAATAAAAAAATTCAAAAAATATTTTACGGAACACCAATGTTAAGATCTGGTGGTTTTGGCTTAAAACGCAATGCCATGGTGGTTATTGCTAATCGCAAAATGACTAACCTAAAAGCTGAAGTCGCAAAGTACACTGAAGATCCAAAGTTAGCCGAACTGGCTCAGTGGACACTAGAGCAACTTAACTAAATACCGATCGCTGTTTTCCACTCAGGCGTTGGCAAAATAATTTTTCTGGCTTTTAAATCAAAAAATGCAAGCACCACGATAAGCTCAGCACAGACTTCATTTTTATCGTTAAACATTTCTTGTTTTAGTTTTCCGATTTTTCCGTTGTATTCAGTGCACTCTACTGAAATTTTAATTTTATCACGTTGTTTAAGCTCTTTGATAAAACGTAAATGGGCTTCTAAAATCACAGGGCCTTGACCGGTTTCCTGAATTTTCTTTAAGCCAAATCCACGCTCAGTAATGAGATCCCAGCGGGCTTGTTCGAATAGCTCTAAATAACGAGCGTTATTCATATGGCCAAAAATATCCAAATGCGTTTCTTGCACCATGGTTTCAAATAAATACATAAGAACCTACTTAGTTAATTAAAAAACCCAAGCTGATCGCTGGGTATGTTTCTTTAGCGATATACTCGTCGAAATTACTGATCGTATCATTTGCTTTATAGTTCACCTGACGGTGAGATATTAAAGCGCCGATATAAAAATTCGAAGCAAAAGGAACTTTATATTCAAGGTCTGCCTGAAAACCACTGCCTTTGCGGTAATCACCAAAGCTTTCGTCATGACGGTAAAAGGCGCGAAAATTAAAATTATTACGAAAAAAAATAACCAAAACCCACTCCGCCGGTTTTACCGTTTGTGGTTCCCGCTAAAGTTGAATAGTTTTTTACCGAATATAACAGACCTAAATACCAGTTGCTGTCATTGATATAGCCAAGCTTAGAATCGTAAATAGACGTGTTGTTTTTAAAATCTTGTGTTGATGGGTTGCCGGCAGCTTCGGCCTGACCGTAATGAATACCGAAGTCTAAAAGTACGCCAGATTTACCGGCCACATAAACTGAGCCTCCGCGCGACGAACCACCACCACCGCCACGAGTTTGCGCCGGGCTGATGATAGACAAACTCATCACGACAAATACAATAGATAAAAATGACTTAGATACAATTTTGATCAAGTTAACGATTCCTTGTTTTTTATTGTGAAAAATTTATAAAAAATGTTCAATACACAATTCTAACGCAAGGCAGAAGTCTATGCGCAACACTTTCTTGATGACTTCAATTTTAGGCTATGGTTTTTCACGTGTATGCGAAGAATCAAACCTGCATTAAAACTTGTAGTACTGCTGATCAATTTAGTGTTCTGCTTCGCATTTACATCTACGTCCCAGGCCGCTGAAAGCATCAAAGGCCGCATTAAAAAAGTAGATAATACTTATCTTATCGTCACAAAAAACCAAATTGCTTATACTTTAGATTTTTCAAACGGCGTTTCTGAACAACAAATCAGACGTTTGAATAATGGCGACTTCGCCTCTGTGTCTGCTAACTTTAGCAGCATCTCTCCAAGCCTTATCTACGTCACGTCTGTTGATTACGTAGGTCTAAACATGCTGACTGGTATTTGGTTAAGTGAAGCTGGCTTGTGCTACGAATTCGCAACCTTTACGCGCTTATATGTCTATGGCCCTGACAATGACGGTGAATGTGTACGCAGTCTTGATCCCGAAGAGTACTCAAAATACACCTACTTCATCAATCCTGATGTCGACGCATGGAATATGTTAATTTCTTCGAACAATTCAGAATTCGTCGGCAACCTTGATATTATCAGCGATGATGAGATCACAATAGAGTTGTTTGACGCCCGAACTGACGCTACCCTAGGAACAATGGTTCTTAGGAGATAGACAAATTGTTTCTACCGGTTAAATCTGACATCTTTTTTACAAAAAATGATCCTGAAGATATTCGTCTTGGCGATTTAGCCCGTTCTGTGAATTTTGACGAATTAAAACCTAATGACTTCGTTATCTTTGGCTATCCTGACGATGACGGCATTAAGCTCAATGGTGGCCGCATAGGCGCCGCCGAAGCTCCCAGATTAATTCGCCAATTTCTTTATAAAATGACTCCTTCTTACAAAAAGGCGATCGTTAAAAGCAATATTCACGATTATGGCGACCTTGCATTAACCACTGGTGACATTGCTGTTCGCCACGATATGGCTCGCAAACATTTAGTGAAATGTTTAATGAAAGACGCCAAAGTGATTTGTATCGGTGGAGGCCATGATTATGGTTTTGCAGATGCCGCAGCTTTTGTGGATCGTTATCAATCAAGCCATAAGAAAAAACCTATTATCATTAATTTTGATGCTCATATGGATGTACGCCCTCCGAAAAATGGACCAAACAGCGGCACACCTTTTTACCGTCTTTACGATGAGCACCAAAATCGTTTTCAATTGATCGAAATCGGCATTCAAAATCAGTGTAATTCGGCTCACCATATTCGCTGGGCTAAAGAGCGCGATATTCAAATCGTGGATTTAGATTTACTGCGAACGACAGGCTGGGGCGCTGCGTGGACTCAAACTGCACTTAAAGATTTAGATCATGATCAACCGGTGTTTGTAAGCTTTGATATCGACGCTTTAACAGCAGCTGAAGCCGGAGGCTGTAGCCAAGCCTGGGCAACGGGTTTAAAAATTGATGAGTGTTTAAATTTTCTGACTCAGCTTTATAGCAAATGTAAAGTGCGTGGCTTTGGGGTGTATGAAGTATCGCCACCACTTGATCGTGATTTTCAAACTTCGAAAACTGCGGCCCTTTTATTACATCACTTTATTTTTAACAGCTAGGACATGTCTATGCGTGGATTTGGCAGCGATAATCATTCCGGAGTTCATCCCGAAATTTTACAGGCCATCACAGCAGCTAACGTTGGCCACGCCCCTAGTTACGGCACTGATCCAATAACCGAAAAATGCCAACAGGCTTTTAAAAACTTTTTTGGCAAATCATGCGAAGCTTTCTTTGTCTTTAACGGTACTGCGGCCAATGTTTTATCATTAAAAACTTTAATGAAAAGTTATGAATCGTGTTTTGTAACTGACATCAGCCATATGAATCTAGATGAGTGCGGCGCTCCAGAATTTTTTGCCGGAAAACTAATTCCGGTAAAATCTATTGATGGAAAATTAACAATCGCTGAGTTGGAAAAACATTTAATTCGTCTGGGCGACCAACACCACACGCAACCTCGCGTGGTAAGCCTGACTCAACCGACTGAAGTCGGTACTTTATATTCATTGGATGAAATTAAGACGATCACTGCCTGGGCTAAAAAAAATAACCTATTCGTGCATATGGATGGCGCTAGATTTACCAATGCCGTTTATAAATTAAATTGCAGCATGCAACAGCTGACTGTGGATCTAGGTGTAGATGTGCTGTCGTTTGGTGGCACTAAGAATGGTTTAATGTTCGGCGAGGCTGTTGTTATCTTAAACCCGGCATTAGCAAAAGATTTTAAATATATTCGCAAACAAGCAGCACAACTACCTTCAAAAACTCGTTTTATCGCAGCTCAGTTTCTGGCTTTTTTTAATGATGAGTTGTATCTAAAAATCGCGAAACATTCTTGTGATATGGCTCAGTATTTTTTAGAAACTTTAAATGGCAAGCTTAAAGTGAATTACCCTGTGCAAAGCAATGCTCTATTTGCTGAGATTCCTCAAGATTTAGTCAAAAAACTTAAACAGCAGTATTTTTTCTATGTTTGGGATGAAAAAACTTTTGAATGCCGTCTGATGACCAGCTGGGACACACAAAAAGAAGATATTGAGGGCTTTTGCAAAGCCCTTAACGAAGTTTTATAACTGCTTCAGCGCTTGCAGAATTAAAGCCGCATGGCCTTCAGCTTTGACCTTACGGTATTCACCGACAATTTTATTGTTTTCATCGATGATAAATGTTGAGCGCTCTACGCCCATGACTTTTTTTCCGTACATGTTTTTTTCTTTGATCACGTCGAAAAATTGACAAAGTTTTTCTTCGGTATCAGCTAACAGCTCAAATTTAAAATTACATTTCTGGATAAATTTATCGTGCGATTTTAAATTATCGCGTGAGATGCCGTAAATGACTGTGTTTATTTTTTTGAACTCATTTAAAAATGAATTAAACTCATTACCTTGAATTGTGCACCCCGGGGTGTTGTCTTTCGGGTAAAAATACAAAACCGTCGTATGGCCTTTTAGATCTTGTAGATTAATTGATTTTCCTGATGAAGATTCGACGGTTAAATTAGGTAATGATTTTCCCAGCATCTTAACGTCCGTAAGGTTGTTGTGGAGGCTGGCTTTGGTCGTCTTGGTTTTGGACTTCGTCTTGGCTGACTTCACCTGTGCCTGAGACACTTTGCGCGTTGGCTTCGCCGCCTTCTGCTTCACCTGAGCCGGTCGCATTGAAGTATTCTGGCTCTGCGGTGTGCGGCTTGTTTTCTTCTTTAAGACTTTCTTCTTTTTGGGCATCTTTTACATCCTCTTTAGGCGCTTCTTTAGTTTCTTCGTCGGCTTTTTCTAATCCCAGAAGTTTATTTTGCATGTCAGTGAAATCATCTTTAACTTTAATTTCTTTTTCAATGATCGAAATTTTTCCTGACATGGGCACTGTCATATTGATTTTTTTTGTTTCGATTAAATCTTTGTACTGCCCGCCTTCAATCACTAACTCATCAGCTTGGTTACGGTTAAATTCATACTTCTTAATTTTTAACTCATAAAGATTAATATCTAAACCCGTTATGCGTGGGGAAAAAACGGTATCTTTGCAATTGAACGACTGCACCTTGTTATCTTTGATTGAAAATTGACAGACTCTTTCGGGATTAATACCCGCCGCATTACCTAAAATGACTTTCCAATTAGGGGTAAAAAAGACAACAGTTAACTTATTTCTATTCACCACATCTTCGCTGATCTCGGCTAATTTTTTTGCGGGCTTGGTGCATTCGCTGTAAATTTCAAACTTTTTAGTTCCCGCACGCACTGCTATTTTTTGGCAGCCAAAGCCTGGCAAAAATCCGGTTTTTGCCCCATTAAACTTATCAAATCCGTAAGCTAGCACTTCGAACTGATTAACATCAGGAGCACTGGCTTCTAGAATAAGCTTTAACACTTCTTTTTCAAGACTTGCGATAAACTTAAGATTGCCAGTTAACATTTTCGCAAATGCGAGTTCATCATTTAAAGTTTGTGAGGCCAGCGGCGCGACGACGGTGACAGGAGTTGCAACGACTTCTTCTTCAGTCTTCGTTGCGGGAAGGTCTTTTTTTGTGCAACTAAAGAGCAAAGCCAGCGTGATACATGTCGTTATGAATATCAGTTTCATGACCTTATTATGCTGTTTCTTGTTTTCATTTTACAAGTTTTAGTTGAAAATAATTTAGCAAATCAGCAACACGACAAGGATGTAGAATGGAAAAAATTTGGCTTAAGAAGTACCCAAAAGTTGTACCGCATGTCATCGAAACTGATGAATATTCAAATATTTTAGAAGTATTTGATGAATCAGTGCGAAAATTTCGCAATAAAGTGGCCTTCAAAAATTTTGGAACTAGCTTAACTTTCCATGACCTGGATGTATTATCTGGACAATTTGCATCGTATTTACAAAACGATCTTGGCTTAAAAAAAGGCGATAAAATCGCTATTCAAATGCCAAACGTTTTACAATTTCCGGTAGCCCTTTTTGGAGCTATGCGCGCTGGCCTTATCATTGTAAATACAAATCCGCTTTATACCGCGACTGAAATGAAACACCAATTCAGCGATTCAGGTGCAACGACATTAGTGATCTTGGCGCAATTTGCCCACTTGTATGAAACAATTCAGGGGCAAACCCCAATTAAAAATGTGATCGTCACCGAAGTCGGCGATCTATTGGGTTTTCCGAAAAAACATTTAATTAATTTTGTTTTAAAGCATGTTAAAAAAATGGTGCCGGCTTATAACTTTAAACACACTACTTTTGCTGATGCTTTAGATGCAGGGGCTACAAAAACTTATATTCAACCTCTATTAGCTGCAAAAGATATCGCTTTTTTACAATACACTGGCGGCACAACTGGTGTTTCTAAAGGCGCTATCCTTACTCATGAAAATATTATCGCAAACATGTTACAAATTTGTGCGTGGATGCGTCCTAAATTAATCGAAGGTGAAGAGATTTGTTTAACACCACTTCCGATGTATCATATTTTTTCTTTAACAGTGAATTGTCTGGCTTTTATGCGTTACGGAGCTACGAATATCTTAATCACCAATCCACGTGATATTCCTGGTTTTATTAAAACCATGAAAAAAGAAAAATTCTCGATCATGACTGGCGTTAATACTCTTTATAACGCTTTAGCAGTTCACCCTGATATTAAAACTGTTGATTTTTCTCATATGAAAATTTCAGTCGCAGGTGCAATGGCTTTACAGGGCGCAGTCAAAGAACGTTGGAAACAAGCCACCGGCACTGATGTTATCGAAGGTTATGGTTTAACTGAAACTTCTCCTGTGGCTTGCGTAAACCCAATTGATGGCACAGATAAAGTTGGCACCATTGGCTTACCGGTTCCAAACACAGATGTCCGCTTGATCGATGATAACGGCAAAGATGTAACGGCTACTGGAGAACCAGGCGAGTTATGCGTTAAGGGTCCACAAGTTATGCAGGGTTATTACAACCGTCCCGATGAAACAGCTAAAGTGATTAAAGATGGCTGGTTATTAACTGGTGATATCGCCGTGATGGATTCTGAAGGATTTTTTAAAATCGTCGATCGTAAAAAAGATATGATCTTAGTCTCAGGCTTTAACGTTTACCCGAATGAAGTTGAAGATGTCATCGCGAAACACCCTAAAGTGTTAGAAGTGGCAGCGATTGGTATTCCCGATGATCATTCAGGCGAAGTGGTTAAAGTATTTGTTGTTAAAAAAGATGAGTCTTTAACAGAACAAGAAGTTATCGCTCATGCAAAACTTTCAATGACGAATTACAAAGTGCCAAAACATGTTGAATTCAGAAGTGAAATACCAAAAACCAATGTTGGTAAAGTTTTACGTCGCGCACTACGTGATGAAGAATTAGCAAAATTAAAAAAATAAGTTTCACAAAAGGAGATTTCAAATGAAAAATTTAGTTTTAATCGCAACTCTAGTTTTAACATCAACTGCCTTTGCACAAAAAAATAAACAATCTGCGCCTCCAGCGGCAGCACAGCCTGCTTACAACGTTAGTCAAAAAGTATTTGGTGGCAACATCGGCATGAATCAAAGTGCGTTTAACTTAGGAATCATGATTGATTCTGGCACTGAGACTGGCGATCTTGGCGGGTCATTTTTCTTACAAACAGAAAAAAAAGAAAACGGTGTTGTTGTCGTAACCCAAGTGATGACTTTTGGCGGGCATGTTAATTTAAATGTATTTGACCAAGCTGGTTGGGTTTTAGATTTACGCCCAGGCCTTAATCTTTCAATGCTTCAAGATGTTGGCGCTGGTGGTGATGACAAAACTGTATTTGGACCATCATTACGCTGGAGTGTGGCTCACCGAACTGCTAGCGGCATGGAAATCGGTATTGAACGTTTAGAAATCTGGAACTGGTTTGATGACGAAGCTCCAGGATCTGGCGCATTTACGTCTTTAGTTTTCAGAACTCGTTTCTAGTTTTTACTAAAAATTTAGAACTTCAAAAAGCCACACTTTTTAACGAAGTGTGGCTTTTATTTTTTATTGAGCTAAGATTTTATCGACTTCGCGAAGAATATCTTTAAGCCGTTTCTGAAAAAATATTTTTTGTTCTGGTGAGCGGATCTTCCAGATTTCTAAAATAAAATTTTTAAAATCATTTTCAAATATTTCACGCTGTTGTTTATAGGTATCAGTTCGAATACTGTTGTCACCCGAATAATACGCTAGGCTTAAATCGATCATTTTATCTTTTTGCGGATACAGCTTGATCAAATCGGCATTGAAGATTTTGCGCATCTGAATTTGCTCTGAATAAAAATTTAAATGTTCATCGAAAAATTTTTCCATTAGCTTTTCTTGGTCTTTGGATAGGTCATCCAGAAAAAACTCTGCAATCCGCGAAAAATTAGACAACTTCTTCTTTTTAAAAGCTTTCTTATCGGCCGCTTCTTCTTCTTTTTCGCTGATCTGTTCGTCTGTATATTCTTTGAAAACTTTCATCTCAGCATCGCTGACTTCACTGATGACTTTTTCAAAACTAGGTTTAAACAACAGAATCATGTCTTTTTGAAAACTACTTGCGTCTTTACGAAGAACATCGCCTTCGGCATCGGTGATTTGATCTTTTGCTGTTAGGACTTCGATTTTATGAAGATGCTCTTTAAGTTTAACGAAGAAAACTTTTTTATTTTTGCTAAATTCAGCTGATAAAAAATGATCGACGTCTTTACTTTTTGAGCGTGGCGAAAACTCAAAGGCATCATCAACCCGACTTTTGATTTGATTTGTACCTAGGCTATACCCCACCCCTACTTTTGAACATGATGCGCACAAGAGTAAAGTTAGTAAATAAAGCCCAAGTTTAATCATAAGGTGAGCTCCGGAAAACGTTTAGCTTTTTCAGCATCTACATTTGGGGCATTATAATTTTGATTATAAATACGCGCACTTTCGGCGGCATTTAGAATGTTTCCTAGATAAGTGATTGAAAAGACCACGCCGCTGACAAGAGATGCCGCATGCAAATCATGATCAGCTAATTCTAAAGTGGCTGATAAGAATAAAGCATTTAAGACAAAAGCCATAGCGCCTGACTGCCATGATCCTGTGTAGGCTTGGCCAGCACCTGGTAAAAATGCACTCATCGTGCCAGCTAAAGCAGGTGATTTTTTCAGCGGTAGGTTTTCTTTCCATAGGTTAAAAGCATCAACACGTTTTGCTTCTACAGTGTCTTCAGTTTTGGGAAAGTAATAACTTTGATAAAGTTTAAGTTTTGGCTGGTTAAGTAAAGAAAATTTCTGCGGATAAACTTTGTGCGAAAGATGAAACATTTCATCACGTTCACCAAGTTCTGTTGCCGCCAATAAATAGCCCCACTGGGCAGCTTCAAGAGTTTCGGCGCAATCAAATTTCAGCGCCATTGAAAACTCTTGCAAGCTTAATAGATATTGTTTGCGCCCGTAAAGTTCACGGCCGCTGTCTAAAGCTAGGCTTGAAGATTTACAGAATAAACTTTTAGATGTGTCGGCGGCAAAAAGGTTTTGTGCAAACAACCCAATCAGCAATGCTGCGATAAGATTAAAGTTCACAATTTTCTGGCGGCAGATCAACGAAGCTAATTCCATGATTATTATTTACCATAGGTAATCCTAAATAACCAGCGTCAGGCTCGCGCAGAAAACGATCAAATGTTTTAAATAAAGATGGAATTGTGCCACAGCGTTTGGCCAGATTTTGCGAATACACGCTATCACTTGGAAAGTAATCGCAGCGAGAAAATAAACTAGGGCGTAAAACCTCTTGATACACACTGACTGTGGCACTTTCGGACTCTGTTACAACGCGACTAATTTTTTTAAATTTATAAGTTGAATCAATAGAACTGACGTTAGCTGGTTGTAAATTTACACAACCAGCTAAGGCTAGAGATAGAAATAGAAATAGAAATAGACTATTTCTTTTGAGACGTAGAAACACAGTTATATTCGTATGTTCTTTCAGCTTTGTATTTTTGGATCCATAAGAATGGAACTAATAAAAATACACCGCCAGCACATGCGCCAGCGTCAAATTCTTCACTACGAGAGAATGTATAGTACGCAGGTTCACAACCTGGTTTTTCGATACGCACAGAATTTGTAGAGCCCACGATTTTAGTATCAGTGTGAGTTGCTACGCCTGTTCCTTTAAGCTCGCCATCGATGTAGATTTTAGCTTGTGAATCAGTTGTTCTGATCATTGTTGTTGATGAGCATGATGCAAATAATGCAGCACTTAATACGATTGCGATTGTTTTTTTCATTCGTGGATTCCCCTTAGTTGAAACTATAAATGGGTGTTTTTTAAAACACCCATTTATTTAATAAAACATTTGTTATGAAAGCCAGATCTATTTAAGCTTTTTTAGCCCAAGAACTGCACCAGCCTTCAGCAGTTACCATTTTGCCGCCAGTGAATGGCATCTGACAAGGAGCTGCTTTTTTACCAGCAGCGCTAGTTTCTTTGCCGGTCTCATAAAATGCACAATTTTTGCATTTTTGATCTTTAAACTGCACACCTGCACGAGCATTCATCAACGTTTTGTCTTTTAAGGCTGTGTTAAGTTCTACATAATTTACTGATTGAGCTTGGCGATCTTTCGGATCCACAAGCTGTGGGCCTGCTGCTTTAGCTGCACCACTGCCGCGACGACCTTCTGCACGGGCAACTACTGGTAATAATGCAGCAGCTCCGATTAACATTCCCACTGATTGAAAAAATGATCTTCTATTCATATGATAAACCTCTTTAGAATTTTTGATTAATAGATCTATCATAGCTATTTTCATTTGGTTTTCAATATCAATTTAGGGATGTAACACAAGACCGCAATGACTAACTCACAAACAATTCCCATTTATAATTTAGGCAATGATTTTTACGACGAAGTCACACCTGCGACTTTTCCTGAAAAAAAATTAAGATATTTTAATCCCAATTTGAATTTGCAAACGATTCCCGATTTCACCGTTGAACATCTTTGGCATTTTCATCCACTAAACAACAACATATTAAAACCCTTAGCGCTTCGTTATCATGGCCATCAATTTCGTCATTACAACCCAGACATCGGCGATGGCCGCGGCTTTTTATATGCGCAAGTTATGCAAAATAATCAGTGGTATGACTTAGGCACAAAAGGTTCAGGTACAACCCCGTATTCACGCAGTGGTGATGGACGTCTGACTTTGAAAGGCGCGGTTCGTGAGGCCTTAGCCACTGAAACCTTAGAATCTTACGGTGTTAATACCAGCAAAACGGCCTGCATTTTTGAAACAGGTGAAAGTTTAGTTCGTGGTGATGAACCAAGTCCAACGCGTTCGGCGGTTTTAACCCGCTATAGTCTAGGTCACATTCGCATCGGCACTTTTCAGAGATTGGCTTTTTTTAATCAAACAGAAAATATTAAAAAATTAACTAAGTACGTTTTAAAATATTACTATCAAGACGAATGTAAAAAATTAGACTGGGATAACGATCTTGATGTGGCGACACGTTTTTTACAATGCGTGGGTGAACGCTTAGCTCATCTGGCTGCGCAAGTGATGATGGCTGGTTTTGTTCATGGCGTTTTAAATTCAGATAATATTAATGTTTCAGGTGAGTTATTTGATTACGGGCCGTATCGCTTCTTGCCTGATTATGATCCGCAATTTACCGCGGCTTATTTTGACCAACAGGGTTTATACTGTTTTTCAGAACAACCAAGTAATTTTTTGTGGAATCTAGCGCAACTTACACAATGTTTAATGAAAGCTTACCCTCAACTTCCGGGGCAATTGATCTTAGAAAACTTTCAAGAGCAATTTAATGATTATTTGTATTTAGCTTTTCAGAATAAATTAAATGTTCGCTTTATCGATGATGAAACAACTACTGAAGCGATTTCTCTGTTTTTTCAAACCGTCACAGATAAGAGTATTAACTTTGAAGAAGCTTTTTTTGCGTTTCATTCAAGCCACATCGACAAAGAATTACCCGCAAGTATTAAAGATATGACGTCTGCGCAGTTATTGAAAAAAATGATTGCATCAGCTCATGTCATTGATGAAAAAATTAATACGCACGCGTATTTTAAAAACGAAAAACCCGAGATGTTATTGATTGATGAGATCGAAGCGATTTGGAAAGAGATCAGTGATCAAGATAACTGGACTTTATTCGAAAATAAAATCCAGTCGTTAAGATTATTTAGAGGCGTCTACAGTTTGTGAATGACTGTTACTTTCATCATGGCCACTTCCTGCGTAAGCAGCAACTGGCGCTTCATCATCGCCTTGGAATCTGCGCACTAGTCTTTGCGACCAGTTACGGAATCCCTCGATATAACCAAATGCTGCCGGAACAACGATTAAAGTTAATAACGTCGAAGATAAAATACCGCTGATGATCGCCACGCCCATCGATTGACGTTGAGTCCCTAACTCAGTCACACCAATGGCGATCGGAATCATACCCGCAATTAACGCTAACGATGTCATTACGATTGGACGTAAGCGCGTGCGCGATGCTTTAACAATGGCCTTATTCATCTCGATACCGTCATCCATTAAGTGTTTTGTGTAATCCACAAGTAGAATCGAGTTCTTCGCAACCACTCCCATTAATAGGATGAGTCCGATGATCGAGAAAATATCGATCGATAAGTTAAAGACCACAAGACCTACGAAGGCTCCAGAAATACCTAATGGTAACGCCAGTAAAATCGTGAACGGAGTGACGAAACTTTCATACAGCGAAGCAAGGACTAGATAAATAAATAGAACTCCTAGGCCCATAGCGATGATCATATTACCAATAAGATCTTTAAAGTCTTGCGCTTGACCTTCGAATTTGTAAGTTACACCTAATGGTGGTTTCAACTCATTAGCTAACATTCTTTCGATCTCGGTAGTGATCGTGCCTAACTGTCCGCCCGGCCCTAAGTTTGCGGTAATGGCAATGAAGCGTCCTTTATTTTGACGATTGATTTGCGAATACCCTAAAGCCTCTTCAGCTTGAGCGACACGGTTAAGTGGAATCATATTAAAATTCGAATTAGGAACAAACGTCGTATTAAATTCTTTTTTCAAATCCATTTCTGAATCCGGAAATTTCATACGCACATCATACTCAATACCATTTTGACGGTAAACTGCAGGTAGCGCACCTTCTGTGCGGTAACGAAGTTCTGCACCGGCAGTTACTGTCGAAATACCTAAAGCTTCTGAACGTTCACGGTTAAACACCACATGAAATTCAGGCTTACCACCGCGAAAGTTAGTATCCACGTCAACTAAGCCAGGAATCGCCTGAATTTTCTTTTGCAATTCTAGAGTGTACTTAGAAAGCTCTTCTAAGTTATCACCAACGATATATAGATTAAGTGGTTTTTGTCCACCGCCACCGATATCGTAGTCACCTACGGCAATGATCGCATCATTTTTATAATTTTCAGTAATTTTTCTGACCATCTCTTTGACATCAGTTGTTGAATAACCTTTACGCTCTTTTGCAGGTTTAAGTGCAACGTAGAAATCAGCTTTGTTTGATTCAAAAGACATCGAACCCACTGTCAGGGCCACGACTTTCACTTGCGGAAGAGCTTTAACTTCGGCTTCCAGTTTTTTAGCGAATTCGAAAGTTCCGGCTAATGAGGTTCCCACCGGAGCTTCAATAGAAACTGTAAACTCACCAGTATCTGCAGCTGGTAAGAAAGTTTTTTTAACAATCGCACCGCCGCCAATTGTTGCGACTAAGAAAAACGTAAGAGCACTGGCTAATACGGTTTTACGGTGGCCAAGTGTCCAATTAAGTGCTGCTTCATAAACGTCTTCAAGCTTTGTTTGAAAGCGATCAAAAGCCGCAAGCATTCTATTAATAAAGTTATCTTTTTTCTTTTCATGATCTTTTTTAGTCACCATGTAAGCTGAAAGCATCGGCGCAACAGTAAAGGCATCCCACAATGAAATAATCATGGTGAACACGACGGTTAAGCCGAACTGTTTAAAGAACTGCCCGATGATTCCAGGCACGAACGCAATTGGACCAAACACGGCAATAACCACTAACGTTGTGGCCACTACCGCTAAAGCAACTTCTTTTGTTCCTTCAATGGCTGCTGTTTTTGGATCTTTACCCATTTCTAAATGTCTAAAAATATTTTCACGCACAACAATGGCATCATCGATCAGTAACCCGACCGCAAGCGACAGAGCGATCAATGTCATGATGTTTAATGAAAAACCCATCGCGTACATTAAGATGAATCCACCTAATAAGGAATTCGGTAACGCCAGACCAGTAATAAAAGTAGATTTTGCCGACCCTAAGAAGAAAAACACCACTAAAATACAAAGTGCAATACCGATAAAGATTGTCTCTTTAACGTCCGCCACATTCAATCGAATCGGAACTGATCCATCACGAACCATTTTAGCTTCTGCATTAATTTTCTTTTCTTTTAAAAAAGCATTAACCAGCTCTACTTGTTCTTTTACCCGATCTGCAACAGCTACGGTATTTGCACCAGACTGCTTGTACACTTGTAAGAATAAAGCGGTCTTTCCGTCGATTGATGAAAAACGTTGAGCTTTAGCTAAACTTTCTTTTACTTCGGCGACTTCTGATAATTTCACTGGACGATCTGAACCGATAAAGTTAACGGCCACATTTTTAATTTGGTCTAAACTTCCGAATTCACCCACGGTACGATACACGGTTTCATTTTTTGCTGTCTCGTATTTACCGATAGGAATATCTTTTGATGTATCTTCGATGCGTTTTGCAATCTGCACCATTGATAACTGGCGATCTTGAAGTTTATCTTTATCAACTAAGATTTGAATTTCTTTTTTACGACCACCGACGATACTAACTAAACCCACATCTGGCAGACGCTCGAATAGTGGTTTAATTTGTTCATTAGCGATATCATATAAGGCTGCCGGATCTAAATCAGAATTCACCGCAATCATCACGATCGGCTGATCGGCTGGATCAAATCTGCGAATAATTGGCTCTTCAGCATCGTCTGGAAGTTTATTGCGGATATTCGAGATACGATTTCTAACTTGCTGTTCAGATTCTTTAATATCAACACCAAGTTTGAACTTAATGATGATTGAACCTAAAGAGTCATAGTTAAAAGAAGATACAGTTTCAACGCCAGGGAGGGACGATACTTCATCTTCGATCGGTTTTGAAATTTGGCGCTCGACGTCCACAGGAGAAGCCCCTGGATACATTACTTGCACGGCTACAACGGGGAATGTTACATCCGGAAATTGATCCACTGGCATTTTCTTGTAGGACATCAGCCCCAAAACAATCATTAAAATAACTAAACACGTAATAAAAATCGGACGTTTAATCGATAGTTCTGCTAAATTCATGACTTACTCCGCACCGTTTACAGTGTCGATAAAAAATAAACTTGAAGCTTCAAGCTTTCTTAAGCTTGATCTTGTTCTTAATAAATTAATTTCTGCTTCAGCGGCGTCGGTTTCAGCAAGCACCACATTGGCAGTTACTGTGCGGCCTTTAGAAAGCTTATCTTGTTCGGCTTTTGCTCGCTCACGTTGGTAACCCGCTACTTTTTCTAAAGTAGCTACAGAGTTTTTCAATACGTCGTACTTACGGATTAAATCAGTCCAAGCATCCTGACCTTCGCTACGTCTTTTTTCTGCTTTATATTTTGCGGCTAAAGCATCTTTTCTAGCAGCCTCACGAGTTGCTGATTTTGCTCCCGTTTCAAAGATCCAAGTTAAATTCACGCCAATTGAATTTTTTGGATAATCATCTTTAGTCATATCACTCACCGCTTGTTGGTGATCACGGTCATATGAAGTTCTTGTATAATTCGCAAACACAGATAAATCCGGGCGTAAAGCATCCACTGTTTCATCTGCAATGAGCGAACGAGCTTCGGCTTCAAGAGAAGCAATGCGAGCTTCGATTTTTTCAACGTTTTTCATTTTAACAAGATTAATTAAATATGGACGAGAAGTTCCTAAATCACCGTTAATTTGCGGAGTTTGTTCATTATCAGCTAATTGTAAATTATCGCGAAGTTTAACTTCTTGGGCTTTTACTTCTTCTTCAGCAGCGATAAATTGAGCTTCACGTAAAGCCATGAGTGCCTTTGCATTCATTAAATCAGAACGATCAGAAATCCCGTTACTTACGCGATTAGCTGTCCATTTATCAATTTTTTGCGCGCGCTCTAAGTTTGCTTTTTTAAGTTTAAAATCTTCTTGAGCAAGAGCGTAATCCCAATAGTTTGATTCAACATCATATAAAGCCAGGCGGGCTTGTAATTCAGCACCTAACTTTTCTACTTCAGCTAATTTCTCTAAACGAGAAACTTTTGTGCGCGTTCCGTGCCCAAAAGAATCTTTCCATAGAGATTGCTGGAGAGTTACACCAACGCTTCCGGTACTGTACATGTCGTAGCCCGGTATCACTGAACCTGTATTTGTAAATTCGCCAGTTTGCGCATCTAATTTAACTAATGTTCCTGTAAAGAACTTTTTCGCAATTCCTAGATTGTAAACTTCAGCCTCACGCTCAGGACCAAGTTGATTCGGGCGTGATTTATCATTTGAAGTTACGTAACCGAAAGTCAAAACTGGAGCTAAATCAATTTCAGCAGCTTTTGTTTTAAGGTCTGCCGATTCAAGACTGTATTGATAAGATTTTAAAAGCGGATTTTTTTCTTTAGCTAATCCGATATACTCGTCAATTGATATGGCTTGCGCATCTTGAATGAACAAAGCCAGGGTTGCTGTCATAACAATGGCTAAAAATTTACATTGTTGCTTTACGGTTGAAGTTCTCACACTAGAGCTCCTGTTAAAAATAGATCGACTACTTGTTTTTTAAATAAATTTTTATCTTTTATGAATTCTTCGCAATCTTTGTTGATTTGGGTTTCACAGTCCATGAGTTCAAAGAAACCAAAAACACCTTCTGAAAGCAGAACAAAAAATATTGCGGGGTGAAGATTTTTCTTCACGATACCTTTGGCTTGCGCTGCTTTAAACATTTCAAAAAAGTTTTGAATCATTGGGTAAAAAACTTCTTCGTGAACTTCTTTGCATAACGGCATACCTTCAATTTTTTCACGGGCCAAGATCAACGAAATTTCGGGATGCGAGGTTCGCATTTCGATCATATTGCCAACCATCGTTTCAACTTCTTTCATAAAAAGTTCTTTAGTCATTGGTTGGCTGCGAAATTCAGAAATCGAAGGCTGAACTTTTTCACGCACTTTTAAAGCGAACTCGCGAATCACTTCGCGGTATAAACCTTCTTTACCGCCGAAGTGATAAGAGATTAATGAAATATTAGCTTGTGAATCTTTTGAAATATCGCGAGTCGATGTTTTGTCTAAACCGCATCTAGAAAATAACTTAGCGGCAGCTGCCAAAATACATGTCTTCGCATCTTGTTTTGAATTTGGTTTAGCAGACATAAAATCCTCGGGTTATCTAATTAAGCTAACTTAGGATCGGTTAAAAAGCAGTAAAAATTTAATCAATCGTTTGATTTTATTGTAACTTACTGAATTTACTGATGAATTTTAGTCTCATTTAATAATCACTAGGGTGTTTACTCTAATTTTTTGCGGCCTTTTGGATACAAAAAAACCCTGAAAGTATCTACTTCCAGGGTCTATTTTATAACTAAATATGTTCTCTTAAGAAACTAAGAACCTTTAGCGCACTCAGTACAACCAGCAGCTTTTTTCTCATCTTTTTTAGCTGTGTCGTGGCCGCCGCATTTACAAGCTGTACCTGATTTTTCGCACGCACAAGCTGCTCCACCGTGATCGTGTTTGTGGCCGCCAGACATATGGCCGCAACCTTGAGCAGTGACAAAAAGTGTAAATAAAATTGACGTAGCTAGGATTTTTTTCATGAATTCTCCGTGGTTATGTTTAATTTCGAGAGAAAAAATCTGTTAAATTAGGCTTTCTCTCTCACCTTTGATATTTTTGCCCAAGTTTCAGTTAAAGACAACTGGACTAAGGCGCGGTTCAGCGCCTAGGGGGATCCATGAAAAAGTCTATATTAGTTAGCCTGCTCGTGACCACATCATTAATAAGCCAACTGGCTTATGCTCAGGTCGATAATTCTGATCTAACCGGAACGACAACCCTTCTCGTAGGACCAGCGCCTACTGAAGTGCCGACTAAGGCACAAGAGCTTTATACTCCACGAAATAATGTCTATTACATTAAAATACACCAAGTTGCAGATAAAATTATCTCGATCGTAAGCAGCTTAAATATGTTCTTATTAGATAATTTAATCGCACAAAATAATGAAGAGATGTCATTACTTGATTTTGAATATCGCGAAAATCCAGAAGTCACTGTTGAAGCTTACGAACGCATTCATCATTTCGGTGGCTGGGTAAAAAACAAAAAAAGTGGCGATTGTTTTAATACACGCAATAAAGTCCTCGTTCGCGAAAACATCGGTGATATTAAATTAAAAGAATCAAACAAATGTTCTGTCGAATCTGGCGAATGGGTTGATCCATATTCTGGAAACACCATGACTGATGCACAAATTGAAATTCAAATCGATCACATGGTTCCACTTAAAGAAGCCTATATTTCTGGAGCTCATAAATGGACATTTAAAGAACGCTGTTTGTACGGAAACTACTTAGGTTACAAAAACCATTTAGTGGCTGTTAGCGGTGAAGAGAACAACGAAAAAAGCGCTAAGACTCCTGAAGACTATATGCCAAGCAATCAAGCCAATCACTGTGGTTATTTAAAAGACTGGTTAAAGATTAAATCTTTCTGGGGATTAAGCTTAGTGCCTGAAGAGATGAAGGCTATTCGCAAACTGGTGGAAGAAGCAAACTGTGATAAATCAGAATTTACCGTGACGCAAAAAGAGCTTGAAGAACAAGAAAAGTTCTTTAAAGCCAACGCTGAACTTTGCCGGGTTTACGAAAGTCATAAGTAATCGCATAAAAAAAAGCCGCTTCTAACAAGCGGCTTTTTTTTATTTCTAATTTTTAAATCTAAAACTAATTCAAATTCTTTTTAAAGAACTCAATCATGTGACCGATTTCTAAAACTTGATTTTCTTTCTTGCTTGATCCATGACCTTCATCAGCAAAAATAATTAATTCTGAAGCGATTTTTTTCTTTTGTAGCGTCTCATGAATTTGAATCGCCTCACCTGCCGGCACACGCGGGTCATTTGCACCTTGAATGATCATTAAAGGGTCTCGCACTTGATCCACGTAAGTGATTGGTGAAAGCTTGATTAATGATTCTTTATCTTTAACGGGGTCACCGTATTCAGTGATACGTAAAATTCTGCGGTACGGAGCTGTGTTATTTAAAAATGAAACTAAATCACTCATGCCAACCAACGCTACACCCGTGTTGTAAGCTCCTGCAAAGCGGCTCATAGCCATTAACGTTGCATAACCACCGTAACTCCACCCCATCACACCAATTTTCGGTGTAACGCCATTGCGAGCCCAGTTTTTTTTCATCCAAGTCGCCGCATCTTCGATATCTGTTATAACAGCTTCACGCTTTGGACCATTATCCATATCGATCCATGTTTTACCGTAACCATCACTTCCGCGCACATTCGGCTCAGCAAAGATAAAACCTTCATTCACAAACGCTTGGGCCATCGGGCTAAAGCCTGCTTCAGATTGCCCTTCTGGGCCGCCGTGAAAGTGCACTACGATCGGACAAGTATTTTCTTTGCAGCCTTTTGGAAAACGCACGAACATCGGAATTTTAACGCCATCGCGAGTTTCATAATTCATAAGTTCAGCGACCGCGAAAGATTTTAAATCGACTTCTGGAGCAGATGGTAAAACCCACTGAGTCATTTGTTTTGTGTTCCAGTTATAAGAATAACTTACCCGTGGAGTTTGGGCAGAGATCACACCCACCATCGTCACAGAACTATCACGTGTAGTTTTGCCGGCAAAAACATGGTCGGCATTTTTAAATTTAGGCAAATCAATGGGTTTAAACGTTTTTGCATTCATGGCATACAATTCAGTATAACCATCACGATTTACGTTATAAACAATGCGTGTTCTTTTTTCATCAATCGAAAAACCAGAAACATCGAATTTTAAATTTTTATCAGTTAGTGGTTTTAGGTCTTTTGATTTGCCCGGCACGAAAAGATATAATTTTTTAAATTCTTCTTTCGGAGTTTGTACAAGATATTCACCTTTTTTAGCGCTAAATGAAACTTCAAATTCACCTTTTTCATCAACACCGATGATAGGCTCAAGTTTTTTAGTCGCCTGATCATAAGTGTAGTATTCAGAAGTTTTAGAGCCAGTAGCTTTATAGAATAACAATTCCTTGCCATCATCTTTTTGATCAGCAATACCCCAGTAGCCGCTGCCTTCGTAAACTAATGTTTTTTCACCCGTAGCAAGATCCATTTTATAAATATTGTATGAATCAGGCTTAGTATCGTTAGCCGTGAAATAAATCGTATTTGAATCTTTAGTGATAAAATCAAAGCGCGTTTGCACTTTAGCTTTACGGTACAATTCTGTGATTTGCCCTGTTGCTAAATCTAATTTAAAAATCCCCGGATTTTCTTCGCCGTTGCTGTCTTTAGAAATAATTAAAAATTTACCATTGGGTGCGATTTCACTTAAACTGACCGCATCCGAGCCAGAAGTTAACTGCACCGGAAATTTTTGTGGGCCATCGATTTTCCAGACATGGCTAATGCCTGTTACACGCCATGTGAAAAATAACGTCTTTTTATCAGGTGATAACAATCCCATTCCAGGCGCTGTCACATCAAACATTTTTTTAAGCTTATTCGTCATGACCGGGTTTAAAGCAGGCGGTGCGTATTTTTTTAAAGTTTCAGCACTTACTGATTCGCTACCGTGCCCTTTATACTGAGCCATCACATTCACTGCTAATAACGAAGTAATCGCAAAAGACATCCATTTCATAAAAATTCCCTCTTTTTTAATGGTTACCCAGTTATCTTAAAACTTAAGCAGCGGTTGTCATGTAATATTTTTTAGTTTGTTTAACCTTTTTACCTACCTGGCCAGTCTAAAGTTTCGTCTGGACCCAATGGAGGGGTTTAAATAATGATGAAAAAAAGGAATTTTTTGAGCACCACGACGGCGCTACTCTGTTCTACACTGCTAGCTGCAGGTTGCGCCAAAGAGGCGCTGACAAAGGCCGCAGAAGACAACACAAAGACTACGCTCACCGAAAACGTCATCTATGGCAGCGATGGCCGCCAAGAGGTTTATCAGGCCAGCGAGGCGCTAAAGCTATTATCGGATTCAACGGTGGCTTTAATTAAAAATACAGATTTAACCCAACAAGGTGCAAACACCTTGATTGCCGGTGAAGTCTTCGCCCAAAGTCATCAATTATGTTCCAGTGAAAAATTTCGTGAACAAAACACCTCTGCTTTTTGTTCGGGTTCACTTGTTGGACCTGACACAATTATCACCGCAGGACATTGTATCACCAGTCAATCTGACTGCGTAGGCACAAGTTTTGTCTTTGGTTTTGCTGTTAAATCTGCCGGAGTATTACCTACTCAGGTAAGTAGTAATGAAGTCTATCGTTGTCGTGAAATCGTCGCCCGAGTTTTACAAAACACGGGCGAGGATTATGCGGTGATCAAACTTGATCGCGCGGTTACAAATCACGCGGTATTAAAAGTTCGTCGCAGCGGTGAAGCCTCTGTAGGTGATCCCCTATTAGTGATCGGTCATCCCGTAGGTTTACCAACAAAAATAACTACGGGTGGAAAAGTTCGCTCGGTAGCGAATGCCGGCTACTTAGTTACTAACTTGGATACTTATGGTGGTAATTCGGGCTCTGCGGTATTTAATGCGCAAACTTTAGAAATCGAAGGTATCTTAGTTCGCGGCGAGCAAGACTTCGTATATCAAGGTGGTTGTAACGTTTCAAAAGTTTGTAGCGATGATTCATGCCGCGGTGAAGATGTAACGCGTATCTCTGCATTACGTCAGTATATCCCGCAAACAAACGTGCCGACGCCTCCAACTTCAGGAACACCGGTTGTGTCGAGCGAAACTTTCACCTCAACACAAGTTCTTGCGATTCTTGATAATAATACGGCAGGCATCTCAAGTTCATTAAAAGTAACTTCTGCACCCAGCGGCAGAAAGGTGTTAATCAGTGTTAATCTTACTCATACTTATATTGGTGATCTGGTTGTAAAAGTTGTAGCCAGTGATGGCAAAACTGTAACTTTACATTCACGCTCTGGCGGCGGTACGGATAATATCGTTAAAACTTATGATGCCACTGCCGCTTTAGGAAGTGTTGCTTCGGCAGGAAATTATAAGTTAGTGGTGCAAGATTTAGCTAAATACGATAGCGGAAGTCTGAAGTCATGGTCTGTGAAATTTCAGTAAGCCAATTCGCAGCAGATACTTTTCCTTGGTAGTACAAATAAAGCTCTTCAGCAATGAAGGGCTTTATTTTGTTTTTTTATGATATGTCAGTGCCATCAAAATACAGCCTTTTAACTGCTCGACCGGGAGCGAGTCTGTCTCGTTCAAGATAATAGCTCGCTTGCCTTCATACTTAAATTGCCCCGCATACTTTTTCTTAAAATCTGCAATCAGCGTTGTTTGGCAATTGAAATAGATTCCATATTGATGTGGCTTTGATTTTAGCCAATGAATTCTAATCGTCGTGCCTATATTTTTTTCCTTAGGCAGGTAGCTGGGTTCACCCCACTTCAAAGCTTCATCCAGCTCTCCGATGGCACTAGAACTTTTAGCTACGGCTAAAATGAGTTTTCTTACAGCCAGCAACTTTTTACGAAATGCTACTGGGTATTCTTTAAAAGTTCGGGCAACCATTAGGTTAGATATCTTTGGATTCATATTCTTGTTATTCACTAGCGAAAGCTTCTTCGATCCAGCCGCCATCAAGGCGCATGCTTTTTTCATCTCGCTTGATTTCAAAAACGGTTTTATATTCTGGATTATAACCAATACTTTTTTGATCGACATCTAATTCGGCTAAAAGTCTTTCGAAGTTCTTTTTTTCCTGTTCAAATTCTACCGGCTGATTGCTGTTAAATGCATTTTCTGTATCGTCACAGAATTTTTTCAAACGCTCATCAGAGACAATCTCTGGCTTAAGAGCTACGGCTTTATTTAAATTAAAATATAAATAACTGCGATCAGCGATCGCCTCAAAATCAGATTTATGTCCATTCATTGCGGCAAATGCTGCAATGACTTTTCCATAAAATGCCGCTTTTTGAGCGAAACTTTCTTCAGTCTGGCCAGCGGCTGCAGCGGCATTCACTTCAGAAATTAATTCCTGAAATTGCGGAATACGTAAAATGTAACGAAACAATGGCTTAAGCGCTTGCGCACGAGGATCTGCAGTCGCTTCATCTAACGACAATTGAAACGCTCTATTGGTTTCTTGATCTGTCATCGGGCCGACTTTGGCATTTTTTAACGAACTACAAAAATTACTTAATGGACGATTGGGATTAATTAAATCATCAAGCCCAGCACGCGAATTTAAAGCTTGAGTTTGCGTGACTGTAGTTGTCGCTGAAGTTGGTTTTGCCGTCGGGTTTAAAACCGGAGGCGGCTCTGGAATCACTTGCGTCGTATGAACTGTGTCATTCACCATGGCCAGGTTTTGCCGTTGGCCAGGGTTTAAAATTGCTGAGGATAATTTATTCGCTGAGGGCAAATGATAAACAATAAATGCAGTAAATCCTGCGACGGCGATAAAAACCACTGCCGCGAAGACCAATAGCACTTTAAAAATCAGTGTTGCCTTACTTCTTGTTTCCACTTTTTTGCATCAACGAAGATAAATTACCAAAATTATTCGTCGCAAAGCCAGTTCCTGCTTTTTGAGTTCCACCAGCGGCACTGTGTTCGCGCCAAGTGTTGTCTTCAGCAAGACCTGGAATACCTAAAGAAATTCTTTTCATTTCAAATAAAACTTCATCTACCGAAACCGGGAATGTATCACCTTTTTTCTTATTTTCATAAGTGGCAGCATCTGCAGAATCACGCCATTTAGCACGTGGCAATAAACCTGTGATACCCGGAGCAATTTGCACGAATAAGCCGTACTGTTCTTTTTTCTCGACGATACCTGTGTGCACAGATCCAATTTTGAATTTTTCTGGAACCATATTCCAAGGGTCACCGTCTCCACCAGCTTGTTTAACTGATAAAGAAATTTTCACGCGACCATCTACTTCTTCAACTTTTAAAACCTTAACCTGAACCGTTTGGTTTAAAGTTAAAACTTCAGATGGATCTTGAATACGAGACCAACCGATTTCAGAAATATGACAAAGACCTTCAACACCGCCACCAAGTTCAATGAACGCACCGAATTTTTCAAAACGTTTAACTGTACCGTTAACAATATCACCCGGTTTTGTGTTCGAAAGAAATTCTCCTTCGTTTTCAGCTTTTTGTAGGTCTAATAATTTACGACGAGATACGACTAAGTTACGACCGCGGGGATCAAACTGTGTAATTAAGAAATCAAATTTCTTACCGATGTAAGAAGGCTGATCGATCACTTTGTAATCCATTTGGCTTAATGGACAAAACGCTGTTTTTTTCATGATCTCTACGCGAAAACCACCGTTACAAACTTCTAAGACACGGCCTTCAACTGGTAATTCCATATCATGAGCGTCTTCTAAAGAATCCATGTCTGGATTAGATTTTTTCTGACCTGCACGAGTAACGCGAATTTCGCTGCCTCGAACCGAAGTCACAACAACGTCAATTTTATCGCCGACTTTATATTTTAATTCTTTGTTTTCATCCAAAAGATCATTACGCATAATCATCGCATCTTGATGAGATGGAGTAGATACAAAAGCTTCTTCTTTGCTGATTGATAAAATTTCAGCTGTGTAAGCAAGACCTGTAGTTAACTTTTTACCGACGCCGCCAACACTATCTTCAAATAACGAAGCAAAATCTTGCGATTTCGTGTTGTTTGTTGTCGTTGTAATTTCATCACCAAAAACATCTTTTTTAGACATAAAAAATCCTTACCTTTTACGAAAGGCATTACTTTACTTGAATATTTTTAATTACTTAAGATTTTTTCTTAACTCGACGCTTAACTGATAGCGTCAACTCAAATTCTGCCACTCTTTCAGTCTGACTTACCGAAGGAACGATCGCATAGGCCTTCATAGTCCGATTAATGCGTTCTTCAGAGGTTTTAGCCTCGTTGATCTGGTCAACCACGACTTGGGCCTCTTCACAGATAAAATGCACATCACCTTCGGCGCGTTTTAAGAAATTGGCCTTATAATCTTTAAATAAAAAATCAATACGTTCGCCAGAGGCTTGAATTTGTTTAACCGCAAGCATGGCAATACATAACTCAGACCCCACAGCCAGTGCGCCAAAGTACATAGCCCCTAAGTGGTTTTTAGTTCTAAAGTTTAGCGGAACCTTTAATATCGTTCTTTGATTGTTGGCTTCTAAGACTTTCGGTCCAACAAAGCCGATTAACGGGATTTTAGACCAAGCGTACAGAGTTAAAAATAGATTCTCTTTAAAGTTTTTCATAGTGCTCATTCACTAAATTCTAGCTTCATCTCAATAAATAAGCCAAACTTTTAATATGACAACACAACAAAGCGCGCTCACTAAGATCGAAACCCCTCTAACCAAGATGTTAGGTATCCGTTACCCGATCATCCAAGCCCCCATGTTTTTAGTCTCAAACGTCGACATGGTCGTGGCCGCTTCTGAAGCCGGAGCCATCGGAACATTTCCCGCATTGAATTACCGCCCTGTTGAAAAATACATCGAGGCCTTAAAGGAAATGAAAGCCCGTACGAAAAAACCTATTGGTTTAAATATTATCGTCAACAAATCGAACACCCGCGCCAAAGAAGATTTAAAACATGCTCTTGATGCCGGGGTAAATTTATTTATCACATCCCTTGGTTCACCCAAAGAAGTGATTGCTGAAGCCCATAAAAATGGAGCCAAAGTTGTGTGCGATGTCGTAAATCTGGAACACGCCAAAAAAGTTCAGGATTTAGGAGCAGACGGAGTTATCGCCGTTGGCACTGGCGCTGGTGGGCACGCAGGCCCGCTATCACCCATCGTTTTAGTTAACTGGCTAAAACACGAATTAGAAATTCCGATTATCGCAGCCGGCGGAATCGCCAACGGCGCAACAATGGCCTCGATGATGGCCGTCGGTGCTGCCGGTGTAAGTATCGGAACAAGATTTATCGCCAGTACCGAAGCTAAAGTTGAACAAGCCTACAAAGATGCGATCGTGAATTCATCACCAGAAGATATCGTCCTAACAACAAGAATCTCAGGCACCCCTGCTGCTGTGATCAGAACTCCCTACATCGACAAAATGGGTTTAGATTTGCCGTGGTACCTAAAAATGGCCAAAGACCAAAAGACTCTGAAAAAATACATCGTTCCATTAATCCATTATTTAGGATCAAAATCCCTAGAACAAGCAGCCGTCGGTCCAACCTGGAAAACAGTTTGGTCAGCAGGACAATCAGTGGGCTTGGTTGACGATATTATTTCGTGCGAACAAATCATTAAAAATCTAGTGAATGAATACGAAGAAACATTAGCAAGCTTACCAAAGGTTCAGTAACCAGACTTCCCATCCCAAATGATCTGACGGCACGATGCCGTCAGAAGCATCAGCAGGATGCGAGCGTCACAAAAACGCTACTGCAGCAAAACTACGAAGCAAAAAACAAAAAAACCGTTAGCTAATCAGCTAACGGTCATGCCCCTCGAGAGAATCTTAAAATTTAAATAAATTATTGCATTAAATCAGAAACGAAGTCTTCTAGGCCAGCGCATTTAGGTAAATCCAATTTGCACTCTTTCATCACTTCGATAGCTTTTGCTTGAGCGATTTTATCAGCTTCCATAGCTTGGAATAAAAGTAATTCTAAACGATCAGTATACGCGTACACAGATTTATGTTGTGGCCAAAGGTTTTCAACATCATTTGATCCGCCGATGCTTAATGGGATGAAGTGATCGATTTTGAAATCACCGCGGTTCATTGAACGGATTTTAAAACCTAATTCATTATCATAATCAGCGATGATAGCGTTTTTTTCTCCAGAAGAAACATTGCGTTCACAATAAGTGATTTGCTGAGCGTAGCGTTTTGTGCCGCGTTCACACAATTTACCTGGAGTCATTTGTTGATCTGGATGAATAGGATATTTGTCAGATGGATTTAATCCAGTAGTAGGAGCTGAATCTGGTTCTGGAAAACTAGGTTTGTTCGGTTGATTTGGTTTTGCCGGAGCTGGTTTTTTCTTTTTTTCAGAGTAATCTTGGCGAGAAACTTGTTTCGCTTGATCATCTGCACAAGTTTGCGCAGTTGCGAAAGTAGCCGTTAAAGTAAAAGAGATAGCAGCGATAAGGTTTAAGATTACCTTAGTGTTTAGTCCTTTAGAACAGTTCATAGATCCTCCATAGAAAAGCATTACGGTGCTTTGTAGAAACGTCGGGCCAATCCCCAACTTATACGTGGTTGTTGTTGTGGCTAGAGATAATCAAATTACCCCCAGCTCTGGCAACTGTTAAAAAATGAATATTTCGCGAGGTGTCTAAATGTTTCTAAGCGAAGCTTAAGGTGCCGAAGTTTTAAGCCAAGTTTGTGTGCGGCCCAATAGGCTAAAACCTATGAATCCTCGCACCTCTAATTTTTCACCATTCTCGATCAGGGTCATTTTCGCTTTGTAAGTTTTACCGTTCTTAGGATCTAAGATATGTCCGCCTGTGTATTTATCGCCGTCCTTTTTTAGATCCCAAATAATTTCTAATCCAACGATCGGCTTATCTTTTTTATCACCAGAACATTCTGTACAGATTGTTTTATCGCCTTCTTTTGGAAAAGTTTTGATGATGTTACCAAAAAGTTTTCCGTCTACTTCTTTAATTTCTACGATGGCACGTGGTTCATTCGTTGAATCATCAATCGTTTTCCAAAAGCCCACCGGTGACGAAGTTGTCGCCGCATCAGCTGAACCAGTTTCAGCAGCAATTGCTGAAAAACAGATAAAAAAAGCAGTCGCTACAAATGAAAAGAAATTATGTTTCATAATGGTTCATCCTTATTCGTTATATATATTACCGTTTAGCTAGACCTTTAGATTGTCCACAGAGAAGGCGTAGTGGTCAACTAATTCAAAACACGGTATAATTTCATTATGGGACGTTATCTTATTGTTGATCGTGAAGATAAGTCTGTAGAGCAAATAATCGAGGCTCTTAAATCGGTTGATGCACAGGCACAAATCGAAAACTTTCCGAATATGGAAGCTTTTGAAGCGCACGCCAATGCCCTAAGCCCTGAAGCTGTTGCGCCGTTTTGGGTGTTTGATCTGATGATTCTAGATTACAGTCTTCACACTCCTGCCACTTGGCCAGAAAAAATCGCAAAACTTAAATCTCAAAATTCAAAAGAATTTTCATTTATTTTAACTAGTTATGAGAATAACCTAACGATCGCTAAAAACATTCGCCCACTTGAAATTTATAATTTCGTTTTTAAACCATTTGATTCTTTAATTTTAAAAGAAAGTTTAAATCTAGCTTTAAAAATTAAGAAAAAAGCAGCACCTTTAGAAATGAAATCACAAAGTGCTACGGCCTTTATCGCGCTTTTAAAAGCAGTTGAATTACAAACTATTTCTGAACTTGGTTTTGTAACTTTGAGCGACTCACAAATTGAAACCGGCAGCATTTCGAAATATTTTTCGACCATGTTTACCTATGGCAAAAAACAAAGTGTCTGGGCCCAGTGCCTAGTCAGCATCCCGCATCCGCAAAAGCCGGGAAACTTTATTAACAAGTTTCAATTCTTTGGTGCCGAACAACCTTTATTAAGTGCAATTCGTAAGTACATCGCGGCTCACAAGGCTGATAGCGCATCAAGTGCACTATGGAATTTAAACCCGCCAAAATCTACGGTTCCGTTAAAGTTAGCGTTGATCGGACTAGACAACGATGAAAATAAAAATTTTCTTTCTGAAATCCAAAACCGTTACAATAATGTAACTCCTGAGATCGTAAAACTTGACCCCTCTAAAAAATCTGCCGATAAAACAGTTTACGATCATGACTTTTGCATTAACACCACAGATATTAAACATGAAAATTTTAAAGAGATGTTTAAAGCCGAATGTGTGCATTTTTGGTATGCGCCAAATATTCCTAAAGAAGATGATTTAAAAATTCATGCGACCGAATATCGCGATATCTTTTTACGCCCGTTAGATCGCTCTTATTTTTACAAAAAAATGAAAATTCATATAAATGCGCTAAGCGAAAAAGAACCAAGCCATTTATTAAACATCACTTCGCGCGAAGTGATGAAAGTAGCTAACAAGGTTAAAATTTCTGAAATTTCCGAACTGTATGTGAATCTTGTCTACAGTCGCGAATTACAATTTAAAGAATTTCGTGAATTTGTATTCTTAAGTGATGATGAGACGCAAACAGTAGAACTACCCGCATTTTGCCATTACACTGAAAAAGCGGCCAGCACCGGCGCTAAAGATGATCCTGCGGGTTTTTTACATCAATTTGTATTCTTCGGCATGACAGATCATTTGTTAAAACAAATCCGCCTATGGTTATTACATAACTATATCGTTTCGAACCAGAAGAACGATTAACAATTTACTTTAATTATGAACTTGTGACTGTACGCCGTATTTTTCTCCGGCGCCGATTGTGGTTTTTGGCAAGACTGCAGAATTTGGCAAAATCGTGGCTCTTTCTTCAATGGTCACACCGCCTAAAAGTTTTGCCCCCAGGCCTACCATTACACCTTTTTTAAGATGTAGTTTATCTATGACTAAATAACCCTTCATTCCGTAATGGGCCATCATAAATGCCGATCCACCGATGGTTACGTAATCATCTAATTGAATCAGACATGGATCAGAAATATTTGACGTGTTAATGACGACGTTTTTACCGATCTTCATACCCATCATCTTAAAAAATAAAATATTTAATGGCGACGGCGTTAAAAATTCTAAAATCGTATAACGAACCAGATAAGTTAAAGCATTATGATAATACCAAGGAATTGATTCTAACGAATACCAAGCCCCGCGGTATGGGCGTACAAAAGGTAAAAGTGGCAAATTAAAAAGTGGCACGATAAAAATTAGCGACAAGATAAACGAAATAAAACCAGCTCCGGCACACATACCGTAACACAGTGATTTAACAAATAGCGAATAACCTTCAACCCAGATATTCACTTGTTGAAATAAGTAAATGGCCGGTGTGATCGAAAATCCTAAAATCATCACATACAAAACAACTAACGGTAGTAAAAACAAGATAAAGGCGACAGTTGAAAACTTACGGATCAAGTTCTCTAATAAGGCCATGGGGCCCTTTTTGATAGATCGTGAAGAATTTATATCGGTATCGGCCGCTTTATTGCTCATATGACAATGATCGGCCGATCCCTTGCATAAGTAAACACAAAAATGGTACTTTAGTTCCCTATGAAAACAGGCCAAATTTTTGAATCTGAAGACACTCAAACAAATTCTAGTTGCACGACCGCTGGTTGCAGCCATTGTGGCAAAAAGAAATCTCCTTACCAATGCGGAGTCTGTAACGACACTCTATGCAAGTCGTGTGTTCAGTTTATGCCTGATGGCGCTTTTCAATACTTAACAAATCGCCCACCAGAAATTAGCCATAACTGGTATTGTAATGTCTGCTTTGATAACAACGTTGTTACATCTCTTGCGACTTACGAAGAAATCGTCGCTCGCGCCAAAGGTATTTCAGTTTTTGATATTTCTCAGGGTAAAGAAACACGTTTTGTGAAACGTTTAGAAAAACCTATCGTGATTGAATCTGGTCTAGATCAATATGATATCACGATGCGCTTAGCTTATATGGCCGCTGAAAAAAACTTTAACTCTCTTGTTGATGTGAATATCAAGGCGACTAAAGTACGTGATGGCTCTTACCAAACAACGACTTACACTGGCAGCGCGATTCCGACAAATGTTGATGATCGTAAGCTTATGAAAGATCGTTCACTTTGGACAGACCCGAACTAAATCTTAGATAAATCAATGTGCGCTTCTTGGTATAACCCAAAACCAAAGCGCCAACGAGCTCCGCGATAATCCGTTTGAATCCCCGCCTTATTAAAATCATCATGCAGGTTTTTAGTGATCTCAGGATTACCTGTATCAAAAGTTAAAAAGTGCCCGTGGTGATTCAAATCATGAGCTAAAAGATTTTTCTCATTTAACCATTGGCTATGTTTTGCATGCGAAAAACTTTTAATATCGTTTAAAAAATTTTTCTGTAAATTTTGAACATGGCGGTGAATTTTTGCGACAGATAAATCTGCTTTGGCAAAAAGTGCTAGCGAAGCTTCAAGTCTGTACAGTGCTGAAAAATCCATTGTGCTGCCCGCAAAGCGGTAGCCATCATCTGAATACACAACGCGCGACCCAACATGGGCTAAGCCAGAAAAGCCCGCAAACCAGCCCGTATTAGAGGGTTTAAGCTGAGTGCCCTTAGGCACGGCCATAAAACAGCAGCCTTCGCCGCCTTGGGCGTATTTGTACGAACCAGCAATATAAAAAATTCGATCTTCGATACCCTGTAGATCGGTCGGTAGCGCCATAAAAGCATGATATCCATCAATAGCAATGACAGTCTCAGGATTTGTCACTGCGCCCACAATAGAAACTAAATCTTTAATAGCTACACCTGAATTAAAAAATACCTGACTGATAAAAACTAAATCCCATTGCTCAGCTTTTAGAAGATCTTTAAAACGAGCTTCAAAAGTCGCAAAAGGATGAGTTGTAACTTTAACCACTTCAACAAATTCATCTTCGATCAGACGGTTAATTTGACGGTCAAAACTATAAAATTCTGAATCAGTGGTTAAGATACGAATTTTTTTGTTCGGCTTAAAACAGCTTAAAAGTCTTGTTACAAATTCATGGGTGTTGGGCGCAAAAACGATTTGTTCTGCGTATGATAAATTTAACACATCCGCAATCAGTCTTTGCACAGTTGGTATTTTAACGCCAAAAATATGCGCCCATTTATCATCAACAAATTTCGCCGAATCGTCCCAATAATCTAACATCGCCTGGCGAGTCACATCGGGCCAATAGTGGTGGCTGTGACTGGCGTAGTGCTGCACACCCTTATTTGCTTCTAAAAAAAGTTGATAATACTTTTTATACATTAAAGTTTAATTGCTTTTTAATTTCTGACGGGATTTTTGGTAAACGTGAACGCGGAATTAAATACGTCGATAAATTAAAAAGATCGACGAACACGCGGTTGTTGTCGGCAGCTTTTTTTAAGTACGTGTGACCTGATGATCCACCCGTTCCGATTTTAGAGCCCAACATACGCTGCGCTAAAAGCATATGACGGTAACGCCAAGTTGTGAAGTTTTCGTCGATATCCATTAAGATAGTCATCATTTGAAACGGCATTGATAACATAGGCTCGTCGCGATAAAGCATAATGAATAAGGCGTTTAACATCGCTTTTTGCGAAAGTTTACGTTGGCCTGCTTCAACAACTTTTTTGTGCGCTTCTTCATTAAATAAATTATCAAAAGATGCCTGCGTCGTTTTTAGATTTTCTAACTGACCTTGTTTATCTTTGTCAGAAAGACCGGCCGCGTTTGCTTCAATTGTCGCTTTATCTTCAGCTAACATATTCGTAATCGTATTTTGGTATTCTGTCCAAAAATTGAAATTCTCTTTATTCGTAAATGGAGTACGCTCTAACCACTTCTCTAAAAGACGAAGCATTGAAGGCGCTGATTCCAAATTTGATAGACGTTTACGGTCGGCTTCATTTAAGCGGCCTAAGAAGAATTCACGATCAATACCTTCACGGTCTACGGTATTTAAGCCTAACTTAATTTCGATTTCACGAAACTGGGTGCTTTGAAAGCCAGAAGCCGGAGACAACAAACTACGAAATTCAAGAAAATCCATCGGTGTCATAGTTTCTAAGATTTCGAAGTTGTTTTGAAAACCTGCTTGAATTTTGCGGATACGATCTAAACGCTGATTGATGTAACTAAAGTCACCTTCTTCAACAGCTGGTTTTTTGAAAGTGGCAATAACAGCATCAAGATCATGAAGGATTTGTTTGAACCATAACTCATAGGCTTGGTGAACAACGATAAAAAGTGTTTCGTCATGCGCTTCAGGATCTTCTTTTGTAGCAAACTTTTTACTTAAGGGTTCCTGGCAAGACAGAAATTTTTCTAACATTAAATAATCGTTGTAGTACACCGGGCCTTGATTCTTATGCATAGGGTATCCTTTTTAAAAAATTCTAGGGTATTTCATTTAATAAGGCCATCTGAAACTTGGTGCGTCCTTTAAGCGCCGGGCTATAAACTGCCTGTTTAAACAGATTCTCAAAGGCTAACTTGTAAGTTGCTGGCTTTTTATCAGCAATCACTGCGGCTAAATGCCCTGTGACAAACGCCGTGGCTTGCGAAGTGCCGCTTTGAAAACCGTAGCGATTTTTAGGAAGTGTTGAATAAATTAATTTTCCCGGTGCTGCGATATCGACAGTGTTTTTTCCGTAATTACTAAAACTTGTTAAACCACCGTCTTTTTGTAACGCCGCAACCGAGATCATATTATCTAACCTATAACTGGCGGGGTAATATCTGACGACATCCGTGTCTTCTTGCTCGTTCCCCGCCGCAACGACCATCATGATTCCAAGTTTTCTTGCATTTTGAATGGCTTGCAACTCATAGAATTCGGGCAGTGCCCCGCCGGCTGAATAATTCACGATTTGCGCTTTCATTAACGTCGCATAGTGAATGGCTTTAATCGTGTTGATGATATTAATTTGATTGCTGACTTTCGGGCTATAATATTTAATGGCCATCATTTGCAACCCAGCTTTGCCATGCCTTTTTTGCGAATACTGAGTGTTAATGATTCCCGCGATATGAGTTCCGTGCCCCTCAAGATCCATAACCTGATTATTATTATCGACGAAGTTCCATCCGTGGATGTCATCGGCATATCCGTTACCATCATCGTCAATTCCATTAGTTGATTTATTTTTACCGTATTTATCTGTCCCGGTTTCGCCGGCATTTATCCAGATCGATTTTTTTAAGTCTTTATGTTCAGTATCAATCCCCGTATCGATAACTGCGACCACAACATTTTCATTCAGTGCTTTTGCGCTGGTTGTGAGTAAACACACCATTAGAAAGCTTGTACTGATAAAAAGTGATTTTGATAAAGCTCCGCCCGTAATGAATTTTGCGTTCATTAATTCCCCCTTGTACAATTTGTTTTGTTTGTTTTTTTTAGACAGTTACGTCTTAAGAATATAACAAAGCAATGCGGGGGCCAGCGCGGCTATAGCGTATAAGAGAGCTTACAACTGTCTAAGGTGTAACCTGTATAGAAATCTTTAGACAGTGTTATGAAATGTACTGTTAGAAATGTAACACGTGCGCTTTAAGCTACACGTGCGGGTTTGACTGAATTCGACGGTGCAACTGTGTATTGATTGCGGCCTGAGTTTTTAGACTTATATAAAGCAGTATCTGAGCGTTTAACCCAGTCAGACGCGTTTTCACCTTGCAAGAGCTGGGCAATGCCCATAGACACGGTAAAGCGCACAACTGATTCGCCGTGCACGAACACTTCTGAACGAATGCGCTTTTGCACTTCTTCAGCGCGAATCAAGGCATGTTCGATCGCATGATTTGGCAGGATCACGACGAATTCTTCGCCACCGATACGAGACACCATTTCTGAGTCTTTATGAAATACTGATTTTAAAATGCGAACACATTCTTTTAAGACGAAATCACCGATATCATGGCCATAGGCATCATTAATCTTTTTGAAGAAATCGATATCCATGATGATAAGGCTTACTTGCATTGGATTCATGTTGTTTAGATGCACGTACTTTTTAACAGTGTCATCAAAGCTCTTGCGGTTGTGGGCTCCGGTTAGGTGATCTAGATTCAATGAAGTGTTGGCTTCTAACAGTTGTTTTTTGACCGTATCTAAATTCTTTTTCACCGACGTTAAACGTTTTTGGCGTGTTTCGTTTTTTGCGTTCTGATGCTCAACGTATAAATTAATAAATTGACGTGATTTTTTACGAAGTGTTTCAAGCGAGTTGGCTTCAACTGCTTCTTTTAAATCTTGCAGATGCACGGCTAACTGATCATCTTTAGCTGAGTCATCATGAATGTCTTCAGACAACTGATCAGCTAAATCCCAAACAATGCGTTTAAAATCATCGAAGGTATGCTGAATATAAGTTGATTCATCAACGCGGTAACTGGCAAAGAATAATCTGATTTCAGATAAAGTTTTTTCTACGTTTTTGGGATCGGCATCGACAAGACCTTTAGCCATCACGTCTAATTTTTCGCGCACTTTTCTGACCGAGTGTTTTTCCATATCGAAGAGATGTTTATTAAAAACATCCATGATGTAAAGTAATGTGGCTTTTTCTTCGGTGATCACCGGCATTTTTTTTGTCGGTGCTGAATCAACGCTAATCGAATCTGAATCTGCAAACGAGATATCTAACTGCTGCAATAATTTAACAACCCATTGTTTCAATGAAGCCTCCAACTGACATATTTCTTTTCGGCTTTTTGATGAATAATTTTTATGTTTTTTTTAAGCTTACTTGTCCCAATGTGAAACAAGACTAGGCGTTGATGTTGCTTACTAGCAACTAGTTAAACAATAGTCTGCAAGATCCAGCACCGCCGTGGATCTTGACAGGTTCGTCGTCACTGCTCAGGCGCGTCGTTGCTTCGTTAACCAGAGTTTCAAGCTTACGCTGGTTTTTAAAAAGGATATTTGTCGCACGATTTGTTTCCAGCCACTGAATAACCTTATTAGACTTAATTAACGCCAATAACCCTATAGCTCCGCTTGCAACAATTGCAACAATCGGAGAATACCCATACACACCAGGCTGAAGCACCATTCCCATGCTGGCAAGCTGGCTCATCACAATATTTCTAACGTCAGATAATCTTTTTAAAGTATTTTTAGCCACCGGGTTTTTTTCAGCATCAGCAGCAGCTAATAGCTCACCCCAGGCAAAACTTGCCAAGGTCGTAATCGCGGCAATTTTTAGTGATGTTGCCCAAAAAGGTGCACTCATCATGTTCGTCGCTAAGTCATGAAAAGACATAATCGAACCGCGCAAAACTTGAAAGCCCACACTGAAAGTTAGATTTGCTAAAAATTGTGAAGCTAAAACTTTACGAGCGTATGTTGCCGGCGTTTCTGTAACGTTAAAAACTCTGTTCGATAATTTATCCAATGTTTTCATAATGCGGTGGCGCAGAGGCACCGTCATCTTTGTCCACATATCGCGGTCTAACGCGAAAGCCGCGGCAAAAATCACATTCATCATCACCATCGCTGATTTTTGATAAACATCCATTGATCCAGAGTTGATCCAAATAAATGAATCAAAAGAAGTTGTAATGATCACAATCGATAGCCCAAGTTTATCATACTTCAGTGATTGCGAAACATTATGTTTATAATCTGCCCAGCCCGATGCTAATTTTTCTCGGCTCGAAGCTAATTTTCCGGTCGGCATGAAACGAAACATGCGGTCAGAACTTTTTTCAGTTTTCTGAATAGTCTCGGCGACAGCTTCATAAATTTCTGGCGTGTCTGTAGATAAAAGAATGTCAGCATTACGTGTTTCTTCACGCTGAAGTATCTCACTGATTTGCGAGGGATGTTCGATCGGAACTTCGGTATAGGAAAACTGAGATTTACCTTGCGGACCGTTGATATCCATCACCAGAGTTGCGGCATCTTTTGCTTTTGAATCCAGGTCTTCAGCGGCAGCTACGGCGCGATGGTGGTGTGGCAAATCCTGCGGTGTCGCTAATAGCGATACCACTTGGAAATAGACTAATATAAATGCCAAGACCGACTTTTTAAAACTCATCAACGTTCCTTCGTTTTTCCAGTTTTTTGAAAGTGCACGGCTTGGACCGCTTTTTAACAGCCCTAAACCAATCTATTGCTTTTAATCGTGAGTTTTTCGTTAATGGCCGCAAATTAGCCGACGCCGTCTAATTATAAGACACTGGCGTAAAATAAAATTTATAAGTGCAAAATTGCCACTGGCCCTTTTTAGCAAGCCTTGGTAAAACCCAGCTCCATCGGGGAGTTTTTTATGAAACAAATCTTAGTTATCTTATCGACGTTATTATTATCATCTTTTGCGTTCTCGGCTGAAGAGCCACCTATCCAAGTGGTTTGCGTAGCTGAAGCTGTTAAAGCTGCAGAAGCGCTATTTACATTAAACAACAAAACAACTGAATTCACTTCGACAGTTGAACTTGTTGATATTGCTCATGTTCAAGAAGGTGGTTACGAAGTCTATGACGTGATCTTTACTTCTAAAGGAGTGCAACACTCACCTTACCGCGTAACTACAAACATTGATGCTTGTCTGGTTATTAATTTCGAAATGCCATTTGCTGGTTAGTTTTATTTTTAGATTAATAGCTCTAAATTTTTAGAGCTATTAATTGTTCTCGACATCTCTTGCGCCCCACTTCAAAATATATCTATGGCGCTTTCAACTTTAAAAGAATCGTTTAAATCTAAAAGTTTTCGTATCGGTATGAACTGGTACCCAATGTTTTTTGCAACGGGAGCTAAAGTTTTATTTTGGTCAGGCGACTGGAGCGAAGTTAAACTTCGCCTGACTTTAAATATCTGGACACGTAATTACGTAAAAACCATTTTCGGCGGTAGCATGTTTTCAGCGACTGATCCGTTTTATGTGATTATGTTTATGCACATGTTAGGTAAAGACTATGTCGTCTGGGATAAATCAGCTTCGATTAAATTTAAGCGACCAGCAAAAGATCCGCTATATGCCCTATTTAAAATTACTCCTGAAGTGCTAGAAAAAGTAAAAGCTGAAGTTAAAGCCGGCCATGAGACAACTTATATCGCGCATATTCAATGGCTAGATAAAAAACAAAACGTGTACGCAGAACTGGAACGCACTATTTATATAGCCGATAAAAAATTCTATAAAGAAAAATTAGAAAAAAGAAAACTGGCTAAAGAGGGCTCTTAAAGCCCTTTTGCGAAATCTACATTCGTTAAATCGATACTGCAACTTGTAACATTCAAATAAAAATACTTTTCAACCCACTTATCAGCTTGTGGATCATAGTATTTTTTAAAGCGGCGAAGATAACCAACCCCTGATTCGCGGTGCCACTTCATCATGCCCATACCTTTTTTACCGTTACGGTATTTCAGCCACTGAATGCCTTCATCTGACCACGGCCAAATATATGATCTAACCATATCAATTTGTGATTCAGTTTGTTCAGTGACTTTCTGGCAAGACTCGTTGAAGAATTCAAAACTCATTAAGCGGTCATCACCTGTTACATTCGTATTTTGATAAACACTAACAACACCTGGCTGCTTTGATTCTTCGCTTTGATAGCGACAAGAGCCTAAGTATTCATGAGTGGTTGGGCTTTGAGAAAAACATTGAAACAAGATTGGTAATAAAATATTCATGCATCGAATTCTAGTTCCTGTTCAACAACTTCTGCAGCTAAAAAGTTTTTTCGATGAAGTGCATAATAAATCAATCCAGTGATGATTCCTAAGCCAAAACCGATCACATGACTGATGTAACTAATACCTTCTTTGTACTCTTGCGGCGCGAATAAAACAAAGCTTGAAAGTATACTTACAGCAAAACGTTTACGTAAACTTGATCTGCGATCGATTAAGAAAAAAAGTGTTAACCACAGTGAACCCATCCAGTTCACTAATCCCGAAATGCCTAAAAGTTGTGTCTGCATGGGCATCGTCATTAAAGTTAGAGCATTAATGACTCCACCCAATAAAAATCCCAACATTGGAAAAAGTGAAACGCTAAAATAGCCCGTCAGTAAAAATGCAAACGGCACAAATAAAAATAAATTTCCGAAGAGATGTCCAAGGTCACCGTGAGCAAAAAGTGCTGACCATAATCGCCAATACTCTTTTTTTGAAAAGACTAATTCACGTGACGCTGAAAAACTTAACTGACTTGAGCTCCAGTCGATAAGACACAGCCCTAAAACCAAGATCAGCAGAAGTCCCGTCACCATAAAGCTAAAGTGCCGTACTTTACGAGTGTACCAATTAGCAATTATGCGGGGAGGTTCAACCTTGTAGGCTGCGTTTTCCATAGTTTAAAGATGAGACGTTTTATACTGTTGGCAAGGCTTGATGTTGGCGCAGGTGTTGCTTTTATATAAAAGTAACGGCACAGAAGAATTAAAGCCCTACAAGGAGTTACCTCTATGAACGCAAAATTGTCAGTCTCAGCCTTAATAGTACTTGTTGTATCTTTACCAGCCTTATGTGGCCAGCCCCGTGGGCAGGTTTTTTCATTTAAAAGCCCCTTAGGACAAACTGAACAATGTATCAATTTAGATCATATTCCTGGTGGCACTTTTTCTAAAAAAGATTTAAAAAAAGAATCTGAACTGTGCGCCTTAGATTTTTATGCACCTGCAATTGCTCTATGCCCAAAAACTTGGGGCACATCTCCGGCTCTAATTCTTTACCCTAACGATTCTGGAATGCCTGCAGAAAATTTTGAGGCCAAAAACTGTCTTAAAGGTGATGAACCTAAAGGCACAGAAATTCCTATCGAAAAAATTGCCAAAATTAAATTTTCTATGAACGATGCTTCAACAAGCGCCACTTATTCACGGGCGTCGTTTTTATATTACCAGTTAGCACGCTATTTTGATGTGTCAGTAGATGTACCTGTATCAGTTTACCGCTCGATGGATAAAGCGGTTCATTACAATAGAATTACTTCAAAAGTAAAAGACAACGGCAAAAAAAATGGAGCAGCCTGGAAAATTTTTGCCCAAGCAGAAAAAAATCCTTCCAGCTATAAATTTACTGATGAGTTATTTACTGATGATCGTCAGCAAATTTTTGGTGCGCTACTTGATGGTGGCGGCGATAAATACACGACTGACTTTAATGGCCTGCGCAGCAAGTGGGGTTTAGTGCAAACACAGGAATTTATGAACACGGCGCCGTTTCAGGCCTTACGTTCTGAATTAAATTTACAACAAGCCATCACTCAAGGTGAAAAACTAGCGCGCGCAAATTCTAGAATGAACGCAGACTTAGGCAGTGCGCTTTCACCCGCGCAAATGATCACATGGATGAAAGAAATTTCTGAAATTACTTTATTAGACCACTTATCAGGTCAACAGGACCGCGTCGGCAATATTCATTACAAATGGCACTGGGTTTGGGTGCAAAATGGCCTTGTTGAATCTAAAAAAGCTGATCTCAAAGATCAACCGCGCCCGAATGTGATTGGTAAAATCAAGCCTCCGGCAGAGCTTGCGGCATTTAACCCGATCTTAATTCAAAAAACTAAAATTGTTGATAATGATGCGGCACTAAAAACAAATTATAAAAGTTTTGGTAAAGTGGCTGGGCATTTAGTTTCGTTACGCCATTACAATGCTAAAATTTATCAAAAACTAATGGCACTTGATCGTGATTTTAAAGCTAAAGGCCCAATCTACAGTTATATGGCAAACACCTTTAACTTATCTACAGCTGAAATTGCGCAGTTGGTAGCAAATACACAAGATGCTGGCAACATCTTAAGATCAACGTGTAAAGCCGGTAAATTGCAATTTGATTTAAAACCAGAAAAATTTATTCTAGGCCAACCAACGACTGACACGGTTTCTTGCGATTAGGCCAAGACTTGACTTAAGCGGGCCTAGCAAGCCACGCTTAGTTATGAGCGATTTTTATCAAAACGGACCAGAACTTTCGAACACATTTACCTCTGATAATTACTTAAAAACATTTTTCGAAAAAAATGTTCCCAAAGAGTATCATAAATCTATTTTTGAACATTTAACTCATGTGGGGAACGAAGCCAGCAGCACTTGGCTTGAGTGGGCTGCAAATGCAGAAAGTCATCCGCCAAAACATGTGCCCTATTCGCCTTGGGGTAAACGCATTGATGTGATTGAAACTTCTGACGGCTGGAAAAATTTAGAAAAAGCCGCAGCCACCGAAGGTATCGTAGCGACAGCATTTGAGCGTAAACAAAAAGAATTTTCGCGCTATTACCAGATGGCTTTATTATACCTTTATTCACCTTCGAGTGCTTTTTATTCTTGTCCGCTGGCGATGACTGATGGCGCAGCCCGTGCACTTGAACTGTATGGTGATCCGGATTTAAAAGATAAAGCTTTTAAAAATTTAACTTCACGTGACCCGAAAACTTTTTGGACCTCAGGCCAATGGATGACCGAACGCACTGGTGGCTCTGATGTCAGTATGACCAGCACTGTCGCTAAAAAACTGGATGCGAAAAACTTTACCTTATCAGGAACCAAGTGGTTCACATCGGCTACAACTTCACAAATGACTTTAACTTTAGCCCGCCCTGAAGGTGCCGCTGAAGGCAATAAAGGTTTATCACTATTTTACTTAGAATTACGTGACCAGAAAAATCAGTTAAATAATATCGAAGTGCACAGACTAAAAGATAAACTTGGAACCAAAGCCCTACCGACGGCTGAATTAACATTGCACGCAACTCCGGCGCGCCTTATTGGCGGTGAAGGTGACGGCGTAAAAAAAATTGCCAGCGTTTTAAATATCACGCGCGTTTACAATTCAATCTGTGCGCTTGGCCATTCACGCCGTGCCCTAGATTTAGCGTGGGATTACGCGAAAAAACGCAAAGCTTTTGGCGCAGCTATTATTGATCACCCGTTACATAAATTAACTTTGCAGCGTTTAGAAGATGATTTTAAAAAATGTTTTGATCTGACATTTTTTGTTGTTGGCTTATTAGGTAAAGAAGAATGTGGCACAGCTACTGAGTTAGATAAAAAATTATTACGTGCTCTGACTCCGATCTTAAAACTATATACCGCTAAAAAATCGATTCTGATTTCAAGTGAGGTTTTAGAGTCTTTTGGCGGAGCCGGATATATCGAAGACACAGGACTTCCGCGCTTGCTGCGTGATGCCCAGGTGTTTGCCATCTGGGAAGGTACGACAAATGTGCTTGCGATGGATTTCTTACGCGTTTGCGAAAAAGAAGACGGTGTTGCAGCTTTAGGTGAATTTTTGAAGAAAAAAGGTTCAACTAAAGTCGGACTTTTAATGGATCCAAAATGGAAAGACACGGCTAATGCGCGCGATTTAGTTTTTTTAGTCGCAGAGCTGGTGGCCGAAGTTTTATAAATTAATCAATCACAAGCACAATTTTACCCACGGTTGTGCCTGATTCAAGTGCTTTGTGCGCTAAGCCCACTTCACTAAATTTAAACGTTGTGGTTTTAAGCGGTTTAATTTTTTTCTCGAGAGCTAAGCGCATAAGATCAGTCATGGCTTCGATAGCTAAATCTTGGCGCGCAAATAAGAACGATAAATTAAATCCAATCACCGCTTTATTATCAGTGATTAATTGCAGCGGGCTAAACCGCGGCGATTTGATTAATCCAACTAAGGCTTTGAAATAATTAACTCGTCCAGAGCCGGCTTTGGGCATCAATGAATGAGCACCGTAAGTTATAATTTTTCCGACCGCACGCAAATGGTTGTAACCATCTTTTAGTGTCGTGTACCCGTTCGCATCAAAAATAACGTCATAACCATCAGGACAAACTTTTTTCGCCTCAATCCACAAATCTTGGTTAGATTTATCGATGACAAAATCAGCGCCAAGATTTTTCACATCCTGAACTTTATGCGAAGACCCCACGACACCTGTCACTTTGAAGCTAAAAGCTTTTGCGAGTTGCACCAGCGCTGAACCTACCCCGCCGGCTGCTGAATGCACTAACACGTGCGAACCTGGATATATTTTTACTAGTTGAAAAAGGGCATGATAAGCCGTAAAAAAAACTGTCGGAAAACCAGCGGCCTCGATTAAAGAAAATCCGGCTGGTATGTGAAACAATTGATTTTCTTTCACTTTAACTTCTGAAGCGTAAGCGTTGAATAAAGTGATGCCGACGACTTCATCACCGACTTTAAAACGGGATACATTCTTACCTATTGATTTAACAATACCAGAAAATTCAAACCCAGGTGTTATTGGCCAGCCAACATATTTTTTTGCCGATTCATAAACACCAAAACGAACCAAGCAATCCGCATAATTCACACCAACAGCTTTCACATCGACGATGATTGAATTATCGCTTAGTGATAAATCCGGAAAATTTTGAATCATTAATTTGTCGTAACCACCAGGACTTGGAATAACTACTTTTTTCAATTTTAAAACGCAATCCAGATAACAAAATAAGGATCAATGCGATCATCAATGTATGCAGGATCTAAATCGATGCCATTCACTTTAGTGTATTTAAAAGTTTTTTTACTTAACTGTGGTGCGATTGAAATTTTATCTAAGGCGAAACGAAAACCAACATCTAATTGGGTGCCTGTTCCTTCAAACCCCCCAGTCATTGTCGGATTAATAAAGTATGTTCCTAAAAAGTAAAACCCTTGGGTTTTGCTTTTCATGTAACCTACCGTTGGACCAATGCCTGTTCGACTTAAAGTTTGCGTAGACTGATCGTATTTTTCAGAACCATACATGCCGCCTAAAGAAAATCCATTATTAAATAAGTGCCCGGCTCCGAAATCGATTAAAGTTCGGGAAGTCTCAACGGCTGAACCTTCAGAACCAATTTTATCGCTCATATACATAAAGGCGATGCGGGTATAACCGCCAGCTAAAGCATTAACTGGAATTAAGAATAACGAGACTAATAATAGATTTTTAAAAGACATTTAAAAATTGTATGCAATTTTATTTAATAAACAAGCTGTAAATAGCCATTAATATCATCACTAGGTTTTCAGCGACTGTAACCCACGATAGCGGAAGGTTAAAACCAGCCCCTAAACACGCACATTGAATCTGATTTTTAGCGGTAATAGTTCTGATTACTCCAATAGTCGTAGCACTTAAGACCAAGATAGTTAAAAAATTAGCCCAGATCATACCAAGTCCAGATATAAACATCAGCCCTAAAGCTAATTCGATAAAAGGATATAATTTTCCATATCCGCGCAGCGTTTTTGCGATGGGGTCATACTGGGAAAAAGCTGTGCTGAAAGCTTGCAGATTTAAAAATTTAAAAAAGGATAAGCCAATAAAAAAACCAGCCATCAAATGGCGCATAAAAACAGGGCCAGAAAATTGAGACTGGCTGATTTGATACGCTAAACTTACAAGTACGATAAAGATAAAAACCACAATCAATGGCTTATAAGTTTTTACAAACGAGTCTTTTATCTGAACGTCTGAAGTATCATCACTTTGATTTTCATCGTAGTAATCCGCAGAATACTTTGGCAGGTCTTCTAAAGCCATCCGAAGTTGCAATAATGAAATAGGCTCGACAGAATCGATATCAATTTTTTTAGTATTAAGATCAACATTGACCGAAGCGACACCAGGCAAATGAGCCACTTTTTGCGTGATTTTTTCTACGCAAGAATTACAAGTCATGCCGTTAATTTTATAGGTTTGCATCGTCATACCCTAATACTAGGATACATGGATGAAATCTGTGACAAAATAATTTAATTTAAACAGGACATCGTTTTTTACATTTGATTGACAAATTATTAGGCGATCTTATACAAGGGCCCTATGTCAGAGCTTGCACCCTATTTACATCAATGGATCGATCGTTTTCTTGTGCCCATTGATGATCCGACTTCAAGACTATTTCACTTGAATCTATTATTCTGCGTGGGCTTTGTTTTTTTATGGGCTTTGCTGATCAAAAAAAGAGCCCTAAAAAAAGTGCTTCGCTGGAATTACGTTCGTTTACTTTTTTTCTCAAAAAACTACTGGTGGAACAAATCCAGCAAAACTGATTATAAAATCTATGTCTTAAATTCGTTATTAAAAATTTTTATTTTTATTCCTTTTTTAGATGGTACATTTCATATCTCGATGTTTTTGATACATAGGTTACAAGATATTTTTCCTGATCATTCTGCCCTAGCCGTAACCACACAGAGTCTGTTTATTTTCACACTTGCATTTTTTATTTTCGACGACTTTATTCGTTTTATTCATCACTATTTTATGCATCGTATTCCCTGGTTATGGAAATTTCACTCCACTCACCATTCAGCAACAACTCTGACGCCAATTACTCTTTATCGCACACACCCCGTTGAGTCTGCCATCGCCACGGTTCGTAACAGCCTAAGCTTAGGCTTGGCCACGGGTACCTTCGTATTTTTATTTCAATCGCAGCTGACTATGACGACGCTTTTGGGTGTTAATTTTTTTGGTTTTGCTTTTAACCTGCTTGGAAGCAACTTGCGCCATAGCCATATTGATTTTTCTTTTGGCCGGCTTGAAAGAATTTTTATTAGCCCCAAACAACATCAAATACATCATTCAAATAACCCAATCCACTTTGATAGTAACTTTGGTGTTTCACTTTCTATCTGGGATCAGTGGTTTAAAACATACATCTCGTCTAATACAGTGAAAAAAATACGCTTTGGCCTAGGCTAAGTTTCATTTCATTTTCATCTAGCTATCAGAATGCTTTCAAGCACCTGATAAATACAGTTAAAGGTGTCGCTTTTTACATTCTGCCTTTATGAGAAGAGCGTCCATTCAAACAACGACTAAACAGGAGACTCTATGAAAAAGGCTTTCTTAATCGCCGCATTACTTTGCACTCAATCAGCTTTCGCTGATTTAACAATCTATACTGACCGTGTAACAGCTAACTTACAACCGATTGCCAACGTATTCACAGCTCGCACTGGCGAAAAAGTGACTATCGTTGAATTAGCCTACCCAGCATTAAAAGCTCGCATCGAAAGCGAAAAAGAAACTTCTCCTGCTGATTTGATCTTCGTAAAAGATTTAATCTACTTAAACGAACTTTCTGATTTAGGTCATTTTAAACCTTTCGCAGCAGATCTTGCAGCTTCAGTTCCAGAACAAATGCGCAGCAGCTCTAATCTTTGGACGGCGATCTCTTTTCGCGTAAGATCACTAGTTTATAACACGACATCTGTAAATCCGAATGAGATCCAGTCTTACGAAGATTTAGCGACTGATAAATGGGCTGGCCGAGTTTGCGTAAGATCTGGAAATCACGCTTACAACCAAGCTTTAGTTTCTTCATTTGTTCATAACATGGGTACAGAAAAAACGACTTCATTCTTAACATCTTTATTAAGCAATTTATCGGTTGATCCAATGTCTAGTGACCGTGCGGTTATCGATGCAATCGCATCAGGTGTATGTGATGTTGGTTTTGTGAACCACTACTATTTAGCACCTTATGTTGCTGCCAACCCAGCCTTCGTTGTTAAAATGGCTTTCTTAAACCAAGGTTCAACAGGCGTGCACACAAACGGAGCCGGAATCGGTATCTACAAAGCTTCAAAAAACCAGGCTTCAGCTGAGCAATTTATTTCGTTGTTATTAGAAGACCAAACACAATTAGACTGGTCGGCTAATCATTATGACTACCCAGCTAAAGCTAACTTAATCCCATCTACTTTAATCAAAGACTGGGGTTTATTTAAAACTGAACAAGCTTCTTGGGAGACTTTAGGAAAAAGCTTACCCGCTGCTTTAAAAATTATTTCTGATGTTCAGTACAAATAAGTTTAATTTATACATTCTGACTTCTCTAACGGCGCACATAATCTGTGCGTCGTTTTTGCTTTTGCAAAAAGGCGGTTTTCAGCAAGTAAATAATGATATTACTGAAATGGTGAATATTGTTATTCACCAATCAAGCACACCGTTTACTAATCCACACCGTCCCGAAAAAGTAAAACCACAACCTGTGATTGCAAACACTGATAAAAATTCAATTGCAACCGAAGAAAAGGCTGTGGCAACAAACACTGCATCTGCGCCATCCAGCGACGGCGGCCAAATCGGCCGTTTAGCTAAAACTACTGAAGAAATTTACATCGCAGAGCTGAAATACGATCTTGAAAAAAGAAAAAAATATCCTGTTATGGCTAAAAAAATGGGTCACACTGGCCGCGTGACTATTAAATTTGTTATCGATCGCAAGGGCGAAATTATTCAAAGCGAAATTTTAGAACCCTCGCAACATGTCAGCTTAAATGATTCTGTTAAAAAATTACTCAGTGAAACAAAAAACTTTAAACCCTTGCCTGAAGAAATTCAGCGCGCGACCTGGCAATTTATTTTGCCCGTCGAATTTAAACTCTAGCGATTTACAAAAGGAGATTTTATGCCTGTTAAAAAATCAATGATTATACTGTTAGGGCTAGCACTTACTCTTACCGCTTGTAGTGATTTTTTTAATAAAAAAACTCACGCCTCACCAATTACGCAAGATCAAAATGCGCAAAATGAAAAACCTGATATTAATCCTTTTCCTGGTGCTTTTGAAGAACCTACTGTCGGTCAGTTTTCAGAAGAAAAATTACTTCTTAATACCGGCCTGAATGTCATTGCACCGATCACCGAAAACTTTGCTCAAGAAATGCAGATTTTTTCTCTTCGCCTACAGCAAGCTTGCCGCGCGACAGGAATACTTACACCGGCTCTTGCTCAGCAATGGGAACAGGTCATAATCAGTTTTCACAAAGTGGATGCCTTAGCACTTGGGCCTATCCTTGAAATCAATCCAGATACAAAGCTGGATATTAAATCAAGACTTTACAGCTGGCCTGTGACAAACTTGTGCCGTGTCGATAAGGCTGTCTACGACATTTCAATGACTGGTCAAATTTCTGAAGTTTTGCCTTACAACTCAAAAGGCATAGATGCTCTTGAATACCTTCTGTTTGCCAGCACTGATACAGTAAAATGTAATTTAAAAGCCAATCCACTACTTAAAGACTGGCTAGCATTACCACAAGCCACAAAAATTAAAAATCGCTGTGACTTGGCTGCACTATTAGCTTCAGACCTATCTGCATTATCTTTAAATTTAAAAAATAGATGGGATCGCCAAAAAGGCAATTACGCGAAAACCTTAGTGGATGGTTCTAAATACGCAAACCACAAAGTAGCTATTAATGAAATTACAAACGCCTTATATGCTTTAGAAACTGTGAAAGATATTCGTCTAGGAGTACCTACTGGCAAAAATAAAAAAGAATGCACAACTGGCAAATGCCCTGAGCGCTCTGAACATGTTTATTCGAATCAGGCTTTTACTGCTATTCAAGCTCGCCTTGAAATATTTAAACTAGGCTTTTTTGGGGGCGCACCTGAATCCCTTAATTCATTTGGTATTGATGATTACTTAAAATCAGCCGGCTATACTGAAATCGCAGAAAAAATTAATCGTTATATCATTCGCGCTGAAGTTAATTTAGCGGCTCTTAAATCACAGGGTGACTTACAAACTCTTGCGGCTAATATCGACCCAGCCCTTTGCAGTGTTTCGACTGCAGATAACCGCAGTGAAGAGCTTTGCAGTCTGTATGAAGATATTCGCGCCATCACAACAACTGTGAAAACTGAAGTGCTTGTTGCGCTATCGCTAAATGCTCCACCGATTTACCAAGGCGATAACGACTAATGAAAAAGATTTTCTTTTGTGTACTATTAGGCTTTTACAGCAACCCTGTTTTTTCGCAAGAAGCGACTAAGCTTTCAACTTTAGAAATCAGCGATGTGATGGTTGATGATATAGATAATGGTTTTTCAGCAAAGAAAATTTCGAAAAGCCGTTTAAAAAATATCGCAACAACTGATGTCGCACGCGCATTAAAAGAGTCTCCGGGGGTCTACGTTCGTGAAGAAGATGGCCTGGGTCTTCGACCAAATATCGGTCTTCGCGGAACAAATCCCGACCGCAGTAAAAAAGTTGTTATTCTGGAAGACAGTGTCTTAATTGGCCCGGCACCGTATTCGGCTCCGGCTGCATACTACACGCCTTCAATGTTAACCACAGAGTCTTTAGAAGTTTTTAAAGGTTTTACCGCGTTGCCGTACGGGCCAAATTCAATTGGTGGTGCTGTTAATTATAAAACACCAGACTACATCGACGTAAATAAAACAACCGCCGATATCACTTTCGGAAGTTATTCAACACGTGTATTAAAGCTTGGCTTGAATCACAAAGTTTCTGATTATGGCGTGGTTCTTATCTATGGCCGTTCACAATCCGATGGTTTTAAAGAATTAGACTCAGGCAAAGCGACTGGCTTTAACCAGAATCATGTTCTTTTAAAAGTGCAGCGCCCTTTTGACATTTCAGGACACACTCATCTTTTTGAAATGCGCTTAGGTTATGGCAATGAAGATTCGCATGAAACTTATTTAGGTCTGACTGAATCCGATTTTTTAAACAAACCATACCGTCGCTATAATGCTTCTGAATTAGACCAGATGAAGTGGAATCATAAAAAAATTCAACTTGAACATCTTACTGAAATCGGAACAGCTGCAAATATTAAGACTACACTTTACCATCACGAGTTTGCGCGCACCTGGTATCGCTTAGATGGTTTTCGCGATGCCACGAAAATTATTCGTAATATTTTAAAAGATCCCACAGGCACAAACCAACCTTTTTATGATGTGCTATCTGCGCGCGAAGATTCAAACAACGTTGGCGCCAATGCTGACTTGTTGATGGCCAATAATGACCGTGAATATGTAAGCCAAGGTCTGCAAAGTCAGATCGAAATTAGTAATATTTGGTCTGCAGAAGTTGAATCTATAACCCATATTAAGTTTTTGCTTCACCGTGATCAAATTAATCGTCAGCACGATGCAGATTATTATTCAATGACTGGTGGCTCAATGGTTCGCACAACCGATCAGCGCGTAGCTACTGCCCGCAATGAAGAAAGTGCGCAAGCGATTGCAGTCAGCGCGCAAGATGAAACTCGCCTTGGCAAATTTACAATACTTCCGCAGTTTCGTTATGAATCAGTCATTTTTGATTTTAACGATAACTTAAATAGCCTCAGCAAAAAAAGAACCGATTCGATTTTTATGCCCGGGTTTGGCTTAGCTTATGCGATCAATGAATCACTGATCACACGTGTGGCCGCAAATAAAGCCGCTACCCTATCAGGCCTTGATTCATTAGGTAAAGAATCACGCGAAGAAAGTTTAAACAAAGAAATCTCAGTTGCTTGGCAATCGAAAATACGCCAAGAGCAATTTGAAATTCTATACTTTCGTAATGACTATGACAATATAACCGGAACCTGTACGGCATCGACTGGGTGCTCAAGCCTGCAACTTGATCAGCAGTATGATGGTGGCAAAGCCCTTATTTCTGGAATTGAGGCGCGAGCTTCTAAAGGCCTGCAATGGAACAAGTTTTGGATTCCGTTACAGCTTAACTACACCATTATTGATGGCCATTTTGCGGATAGTTTTAGTTCAACAAATACTGAATGGGGTGTAGGCCAAGTGAACTCTGGCGACCCATTGCCTTACGTTCCACAAACGCAAATGACAGCTATTATTGGCCTTGAAGCAGGACGCTTAAAACAAAGTTTGATCATCAATCATTTCGGAAAAATATATGATCAGGCAGCAGAAGCAGGTCGTTTAGAAATACCAAGTTATGGGTTAGTCGACTACACCGCTCAGTATGCTGCAAGCCAAAAACTTAGCCTACGTTTGAAGTTAGATAATATCTTTAACAAACAATATACAGCGGCAATTAAACCTTTTGGATACCGGCCTGGTAAACCGTTCACGGCCGCATTGGGTTTAACTTACGATTTCTAAATTAAGGCTTAAATTGCCAACAATTTGCAATCAGTCATTACTTTTTTAATAACTCGATATGCAGCCGCTCCTGATAGCGGTGGGCAAATTGCATATTTGAAATTAAATTGTCCTAATTTTACCACAGAAGAAACTAAACTTTTTTCTGCATAACCTACTATCGAAACTTCACTCTGCATTTGCAAAAGCTCCATGCTAAACATGTCTTCAGAAGCAGATTCTGAGCTTACAAAAATACAAATAGGCATTTCTTCAAAGAGTCGTACCACGACTTCAGATATACTCTGATAAACAAAAATTTCCAGATCGTGTCTTTGCAAAGAAAGTATCGCAGATTCGAGACACTTGGGATTCGAAGCTACAATGAATACTTTTTCTTTTTTCGTTTCAATATTCTTTCGCACAATGACTCCTTGTCTTTGTATTAACTACCAAACATTTTTCATAATTGTTGGCACATCAGATAAAATTGCATCTTCAAAAATTTCTAAAATCACTTCGATATCGATAAACTCGGTAGATGCATCTGGTAAATTTGCTTTTATTAAACCTACTGATTTTTCGAGATTTTTTAACTTATGACGTTTACTTAATAAATCTAACGATTCAATCTGGGTTAAAAAATTCGTATATTTTTTGGGGCCCGTTTGCCATTGCGCGAATAAAGTTTCAAATTCAGCAATAACTTCATTTTTAGATCTTTTATAATTATCCATAATAATCTTCTCCATCTACGTACTGCGTGATTGCCCAACACAGTACTTATCGAGAAAATCTCAAGAATCTTTAGATTATTTAAGAATGTTTGAACGAATCTACACAACTCTGCATACAAAGTCTCGATTCGAAACAAATTTAGCCTTAAATTGAAACACTTCGCGGCAGCTCAATCACAAATGTTGTGTGTTCTAAATCTGCATTTACATAAATACGGCCATTATGATTTTCGACAATCCCCTTAGAAATACTTAAGCCCAGGCCAGTCCCTTTGCCTACTGCTTTTGTCGTGAAAAATGGGTCGAAAATTTTTGAAGCCAATTCTGCCGTTATTCTTTTTCCTGAATCAGTCACATAAATATAAACTTTCAAATCATCGTATTTAAGATCAACATGCACCCAGCGTCTTTCTACAGATTGAACGGCATCAAACGCGTTAGACAGTAAATTTAACAGCACTTGCGAAAGCTGACCTGCATGCCCATTTACAAATAGCTCGTCCTGAGTTTTGCATAAAAAAGTAAGCTCAGTTTGGTGATTTTCAAATCGCTTCTGACAAAGCGAAAAAGTTTCAGAAATACATTTTTGTATAGAAAAAAATTCAGTTTGATCATGCGCAGAATCTCGCGAAAAAAATCGCAATCCATTTACAATCTTAGCAATTTTTTGGCTGGTTTGACTTATATGACTTATGTTTTCACGAATATCCTCATAAGACATGGGCGATGCGCCACTTAAGTTCTTTTCCAGCCACATAGCCTTACCCATAACGATGGTTAAAGGATTATTTATTTCGTGGGCAATGCCTGCCGCCATTAATCCTAATGAGGACATGCGTGAAGCTGAAATTAAGGCCATCTGATTTTTATTCAATTCTGTAATATCCTGGACGATACCAAAATACCCAGTAACGCTTTTATTCTCATCGACAAGTGGAACTGCTTCACCAGATATGTTCACAACCTGACCGTCGGCCTTCAGATAACGATATTCACATTTAAATACTCCGCCAGCTATTAGATTTTTCCATTGTTCGGCGACAAATTCTCTATCATCTGGATGAACGATGCCGTCTAAACTTTTTAGAGCTTGGGCTTCTGTAACCCCCGACATTTTACACCAAGAAGGATTTACGTAAGAACACTTTCCGTTGGCATCGACGATATAAATGCCAAAAGGTGATGTTTCAGTTAATGTTCGCCAAGTTTGCTTTTGCTGCTTTAGCTCTTTATTCATCACTTCAGCAATTCTTTGCGCATGCAAGGCTAAATTTTGAATAGAAGACAACATAATAGCTAAACTCAGACTGAGCATGGCGCCAAAAAAACTTATCCAAGAAGAAACCAAACTCTTTGTATTTTCAAATCCCAGCGCAGGAGTGATTATCAATTTTAACTTTTCGCCAGCCAGATTTATGATTTCTGCAGTGGGTTCTGCATCGAATTTCAATTTATTATCTTCTAACAATTTGCTCGAATAGACTTCTAAATCCGAATTATCTTCTTTCAATACAAAAATTCTGAACATTAAATGTTTTTCAAAACTACCGACGGCCGAATTTAAAAAATTAGCATATACTATCGGCGTATAAACAAAACCTACAAAGTTTTTTCGGCGGTTTTCAATTGTATCAACTGGCTTACCGGTTAAGTAGACTGGAACATAAAGTAAAAAACCCGGTCGTGATATATTATCTTGAACAAGCTGAATTTCGTCGGTCATTGCAGCAGTACCTGAATCGCGAGCCTTAATCGCAGCGGCAAACCTTTTTCTTTCGCTAGAAATGTTTAGTCCGATGGCTTTTTTATTATGTTTTTCTGGTTCTAGATAATAAATTATAAAATTATCAGCGGGATGTTCTACAGTATCAGCAGTGGATAAATTTAGTACCCGATGAACCTTATTAACAGCGTTGGATTCAAACAATGGCCTTTTCAGCTCGGGCAATCTATCTTTTATCGTCGACGAATAAATAACACCCACGCCTTCAACACCAGGAAGCTGATTTTGTGACAATAACCGATTGGCAAAAATTTTCCATTCTTTTTTGCTGACGAAATCTGAAGAATTTAAAAGACCAGCAGCACTATCAAGCATACTTAAATAATTACTAAATTGTTGATCAATTTGCGTTCTTGCCAGAAGAATTTTTTGTTTATAAATGTTTTCATCGCTAATTGCCGAAGCACTGTATGAATAATAAAATGTAAATCCTGAAAATAGCCACCCAAAGAGTAATGCCAGCTTTGGCGCCCAGCCAAACTGAATTTGTTTTAAACTAGAAACGCCGATTGCCGTCAGGATTAGACCTGCCAGAAAAATTTGAAGAAGGATTAAACTTTCGTTTAACGTTCCGCCGATGAATGGTCCAGAACCTGCAAAAGTTTGTGTGATTGCGCAAACGCAAATCAATACACCGCTCAAATAAAGCCAGATCACATCCAGGCTTTCAGCTATCAATAACAAAATTGGAAATAAAATAAAAAGATAAGGGCTGGCAAACTCATACTTAAAAAGCCAATAAGTAACTCCGCCCACAAGCGTGAAATAAAAAATGACCTTAGCCAATTCTTTAAAATGTAATTTAAAAACGACCCATCCAGAGTTTTTAATTCTGTAAGCTATGGGGATAATAAAAAGACCACCCAATAAATCACCGACCCACCAGGTGATCCAATTTTTTACTATCAAGTCACCAGATATGATCGAAGTCGTATAAAGTGCCAACGTTCCAAAAAGTGCGCTCGTAGCGGCCGCTCCCATCAACGAAGCTACAGCCACAACAAATTTCACGTGAGGACTTTGATTTAAACCTGTTTGAACATATCTACCAAACACCCATACAAAAAAAACGGCTTCTATCGAGTTACCCATAGCAATAATCAAAGAAGCTAATGGATTTAATCCGGTTTGAAAATTTGCTAAAAATGCTGCTAAAAAAATACCAGCGATGGCGAATTTTATTTCAAAAAAAAGAAGTAAAGTTATCGCGATGCCAGTCGCGGGCCAAACTGGCGATGCCTGGTTGTTAATTGAAGCTGCTAACAGTCCTAATGAAGCCGTCATATAATAAATTGCAAAAGCAATTAGGAGGGTAGCTAAATTCTTAAATTTTTTTAATATTTCTATCATAAATATAGCTAAATTGTACTCGGGGTTACCCAAAGTGAATAACAAAATTGCTTTTGCAGGATAAAGGTCCTGACTTGTTGCCCCGGCATAATCTTAAGATATCTTAAGATTCAGGAATTGATAAGATAAACACATGCAAAGAAAAATTAAGATTCTAATAGTAGATGATGAAGCAGACATCCGTGAGTTTTTAGCTCAAATTTTATCACAAAATTACCAAGTCATCTTTGCTAAAAACGGCGAAGAGGCCGTCGAAATTGCCAAAGAACAACTGCCATCGATTATTTTATTGGATATTATTATGCCAATTAAAACGGGAATCGATGCTTGTAAAGAATTACGGGCATGCCCTAAAACTACAGATATACCTATTCTTTTTCTTTCAGCTTTAAATAGCTCAGATAAACGTACCGACGCATTTCTTGCCGGTGCTGATGACTACATCAACAAACCCTTTGTGCCAGATGAACTTTTAGCGCGCATCGAATCAAAACTTCGAAGATCTGCTGAACGCAGCACTCAAGAAAAAGACACTGTAAAATATGGCGATTTAATTGTCGACTACCAGCAGCTAAAGGTCATAAATTCTTCTAAAGATTTAGAATTAGGACAAACAGAATTTAAAATTTTAAGTTGTTTAATAAAAAGAAAAGGCGAACTTGTTACGCGCGACGAACTTAATAATTTTGTTTGGCAGGATGAAATTCCATCAGATAGAGCTTTAGATCCCCACATTACCACTTTACGAAAAAAACTCAAAGACTCGCTTTGTGAGTTAAAGACAGTCTATGGCCAAGGTTATGGGCTTGTGATAAAGCACACTACTCACATTTAAATTCGATTTTTTTACAGCGATACATTGGCTGAAAGGTCGGAATCGAGTCAGAAACTTTTTTAGTGTTATCTTCGAAAGTCACTTGCACCTTTACATACTTGCTGTCTTCGAGCTCTGCTTGTCCGGCCTTCGTGTTATAGTAAGGCTTTAACACCTCTTTGCCATTTTTCATTTCATAAACACAGGCACCAGTTGTGCCATCACCGTTTGCGCCGGCTGCATTGATGTCAACCTTTGCAGTGCTAATATCAAACCCTGCTTGTCCAGCTTGCGAAAATAGCGCCGGTAAGATTTTGGTTTTTGCAGTTTCGGCTCTGGCTTGTGATAAACCCAGAAATCCCTTTTTACAAAAACGATTTGCCGCTTCGCCGGTATTATTTAAAGAAGAAGCTGATGAGTTAATGCTGATATGATGAAGTTTTGCACCTTTGGCTAAACGGTCTTTAATGCACTCAGAAACTTCTTTAGCTTCGGGAGTTGCTAATAATTTACCTAATTCAGCAGTGCCTACATCAAATTTATTGTTGGCAAAATTTTTCTTAAAATTACCTGCACAAGGCTGAATACGATTTGCAACAATAGTGCGAGCTTCTAATTCAGGTTTTGTGCTGCAGATGTAAAATGCGTTTGGAGATTCGTCGGCTATTTTTTGCAAACGCTCTTTCACGGCCTGAACATTTTTAGGATCAGCCATGTCTTTTCTCATATTGCGTAATTTGAATTCACGCTGCTCGCGCCCCATTTTATCGGCGCGAAATTCTTCAATCGTTGGATGTGATTCGATATAATTCGAGCTCGCTTTAAAAGTCGGCGTACAATCCATTTTTTCTGCGAAAGATGCATATTTTTCGATAAAACCTTTTTTATACTCTGCCGGAGTTTTTGCCATCTCAGCAAAAGCTGGATCCGCAAACCAATCAAGAATAGGAACAGGAGCCGTTCTTCTTTCGCGGTCATAATTATTTCTTGGCGCGTAAAACTTTTCGGCCCAAGGATTCGATTTTAAATATTGGTCGAAAGCAGTTTTCAAACCGTGCATGCGGGCTGGATCAGTCGTAAAATTTAACAAGCCTTCGATTTTCTTTTTCATCGCGTCTTTATCGACAGGAGGAGCTTCTTTACACTGCCCATTTTTATTGATTTCTTCGCAGTTAACATCTTGAATGTTTTGCACATTATCGCTTAAATCATTCAGAGGACTGCAGTTTAGCGCCGTATCGGCCCAAACCGCTTGCGAAACAAAAATAAGGCTAAATAAAATTAATTTTTTCATACAGACCTATGTCGGAACCTTGAACCTCAAAATGTAATGTTTCTTAAAATGAGACAGTTTTACAACCAAGCTCTAAACAATAGCTTAATAAACAGTTAAGTATCTATAACTTAAATGACATTTTGCCTGTGGCCAGTATCTGTTATTGGTTTTAGCATGAGAAGCTTTAACCACATTGCAGAACATACCCTAAAGCACATGCAACATGGTACAACTGACTGTGGTGATGCGACCACTTCAAACCCAATCAGTTCTTATTTAAACCAGTCACAGTACCAACAAGAAGCTAATTTATTACTGCGCCATAGACCGATCCCTACCATCGCAGCCTCTGATATTGCCAATCCCGGAGACTATGTCACAAAAACAATTTGTGATGTGCCGCTAATTATTTATCGCAATTCAGAAAGGCAGATCAAAGTTTTTTTAAATGTTTGCCGCCACCGCGGGGCAAAACTGACGGCACCAACTAACAGCCTGAACTGTAAAACATTCACCTGCCCTTTTCATGGCTGGAAATACCAGGAAGGTAAAAATCTAGCTGAACTAAAAGCTTATGAGTTTGTCGGCATGATTTGGGTTTTGTTAAGCCCACAGTCAGAGTTTTCAATTTTAAAGTCACTATTACCCTTTGAAAATGATCTAAATAAACTTGCTATGGCTCCCCGCTTTGCTATGCCTGAATCTGTTTTTCATAAGAATTTTAACTGGAAAATCGGCGTTGAAGCTTTTTTAGAAGTGGATCACTTTCCGTATGCACATGTACCGCATTTAGAAAACATTCAATATCCCGGGTTAAGTTTAGCCGATCAGTCAGAAGATAATTTTCGGCTTATTGTTCCGTTAAAAAAACCTGCACCGCCTGAATTTATTTTAAATTGGTCCCAGGTGATGTATTTTATTTTTCCGAGCAGTTTTTTATTGGTCTACAGTGATCATGTTGCTTTATTAAGTTTAATTCCGATAAGTATTGATAAGACTGAATTTCGCTATGTTCCGCTGGTGCAACAAGAATCTGATTTAACGTCGAAGAGCATTCAAAGCAAAGTTGATTTTTTAAAAATTATTTTACAGCAAGATTTTGATATTCTTGAGGATGTGCAAAAAGGCCTTACTTCGGGAGCAAATACCGAAATGACATTTACCCGCAGCGAACATGTCTTAAATAGTTTTCACAATTCAATATCAAAAACGTGCCGGGTCATAAACAGCACGTTGTAATTCAGACTTTCCTGAAACGATTAAATCACTGACTAACTGGCCGGTGCCTAAACCCGATTGCAGCCCCAACATTTGATGACCGCATGCCAGCATCAGATTGTGATAGTTCTTTGCCCACCCAATGACGGGAACGCCATCTGGTGTGCAAGGGCGTAACCCGCGCCAAGTTTCGTGAACTTTGATGTTTTCTGGAATATGTAAAAACTCTTTAGCGCCATCAAAGATCGCTTTTACTCGGCGATCAGTGATTGAAAAATCCTGATTCACTAATTCTAAGGTTCCGGCAATGCGTAGTGAATCTTGTCTTGGGGTGATCGCGATTTTTCGATCGACAATCATAATTGGAATTTTGGGTTGTGATTGCAAACGATCGACAATTAATGCATAACCTTTGCCCCCTAGTATAGGAACATCTAATGCTAAATCCGAGGCTAAACTTTGTGACCAGCTGCCTGCGGCCAGCACAAAAACATCTGCCTGCATTTCACCTTTTGAGGTTTGAATAGATTTAATTTTTTTCTTTTGACCATCGGTTGAAAAATTTGCTTTTTTAAATTCAGTGTTCTCTAAAATTTTCACACCAAGCTTTTGCGCTTTTTTAGCTAAGGCTTGAACAACTTTTAACGGTTCAGCATGAGCTTCGTCAGAAAAATAAACTCCGCCTAATAGATTTCCTTTTAGAGCAGGTTCAAGTTCTTTGATTTGTTCTGCATTTAGTTTGCGGCCAGGAATATTATACTTTTCAACAAGGTTCATTTCATTAACAGCAGCTTTTACTCCTACAGGCGTTGCGCTCACCATGAGTAAACCCTTTTGCTGCATTTCAATTTCTGGATACTCTTGGGCCAATTTTTTATAATCATTTAAACTTTTAAGAGAAAGTGTAACTAAAGCCTCGATAGCAATTTGCGATTTTTTTTCAGTCATTGATAATAAAAATCGGGTTAACCACTGAGTTAATAAAACACTGGGAACAGGTTTAATGTATAGCGGCCCACTAGGATTCAACATCCACTTCATAGATTTAAGAAGCATTCCGGGCATTGGTAACGGCATCGAAAAACACGGGGTCATCCAACCGGCATTACCGTAAGAGCAACCATAACCCACTTGCTCTTTTTCAATAACGACAACATCAGCTCCGGCCTCTGCTAATTTCACAGCACAAGATAGACCAATGATTCCACCGCCAATAACCGTAACACTTTTCTTCATAAGGTCATATTACGGCTATTGTTTAAATTTGAATATTGAAAAAAAAAGTTCCATCTGTTCGACCAGGCTTTTGGGTAGATCACTCATTCTAAATCGTTAAATAGTCTTTTTGTTTTCGGTAGATAATTTATAAACCAATCGCCAGCATGCTTTGATACCTGCTCTAATGTACCGGCTTCTTCAAAAAGATGAGTTGCACCCGGAATAAGTGTTAATTTTGCATTTTTCAATTCTTTGCGGGCTTCTTCGTTATAAGTAATGACTTGATAATCTCGATCACCAACAAGCAAAAGTGTCGGCGCTGTGACGTCTTTTAAGCGCTGCATAGCTAAGTCAGGTCTTCCACCCCGAGAAACGACTGCGAAAATTTGATCTTTAAGATCTGCAGCGGCCCATAACGCGGCACCTCCTCCGGTACTGGCTCCGAAGTAACCGATCGAAAGATTTTTAGCGAAATCTTGTCGCTGCACCCACTTTGTTGCAGCAATAAGTCTTTTTGCCAAAAATGGAATATCAAATACATTCGCGCGATTTTGTGATTCTTGTTCTGTCAGTAAATCAAACAGCAGAGTACCTATACCAATTTCGTTTAAGCTAGTTGCCACTTGCTGATTGCGAGTACTGAAGCGGCTGCTTCCACTTCCGTGCGCAAAAATCACAAAACCATTCAGCGTATGCGGAAGATTTAAAAAACCTTTTGTTTCAATTGCATTTTCATTAGGAATTATTACTTTTTTACTTTCAAACTTTTGATTCACTGCACACCTCGGTTAAGAAATTATCAAACAAAAAAGAGCAGATAACGTGCCATTATTTAGTGGAAAATATGACTCAAAGTTTTGGTTTTGGTTTTGGTTTTGGTTTTGCATGAAAAAAATGATTCAGATCGAAAAACATTTTAACCAGGAGCAACATATGTTTCGCAGAAATAGAGATTCAGAAAGATTACCCGTAACACGCAGATCAAACCTTTCACCCTTTTCAACCTTTTCACCGGATTTCTGGGAGCCCTCACGCTGGTTCGATGACGTCTTCAGCAGAGATCTATTACCGAGCATGCCAGAACCCCAATTTTTATCACCGGCTATTGATATTGAAGAATCCGACACCGAATATTTAGTAAGCGCAGACTTACCAGGTGTAAAAAAAGAAGACATCAATGTCGAATCATCCGGCAATCAATTAACAATTTCAGCAGAAAGAAAATACGAAAAAACCGAGGGCCGCAGACGCGATCGCCAAGAAAGATACTTTGGCGCCTACCAAAGAACTTTCACCCTACCTTCAGGTGTTAAAGCCGATGAAATTCGTGCCGATTTCTCTAATGGCGAATTAATGGTACACATTCCAAAAGGCGAACAAAATCGCGCCAAAAAAATTGAGATTGGCGAACAAAAATCAGCAGAACAAGCCAAACATTAAATGCTACATACCATGGTAGGTCGAATACAAAGACCTACCCTATGCGAAAGAAACTTATGAAATACTTTATTAAGAGCAAGCCAGTTATTGCTATATTTTTCTTCATTATCGGCGTTGCCATAACCAGCGCCTATTGGAAGCAAAAGCCGTTCAGAAATATGCACACTGAAGCTCAGTTTGGCCCTTCGTTCAATTCAAGTTTTTTTGACGGCCTATTTAACGACGATTTTTTCGGTAAGTCGAAAAATCCATTCGCAGAAATGCAACGTATGCAAAGACAGATGCTTAAAGAATTCAATGAGCCCGATGTTTTTCAAAATTCATTTAATAATTGGTATAAAAATAAATTTGGCGGCGGCAATATTTACGAGTTAACACAGCGAGAAGATGAAAACTTTATTTATTATGAAATCCAACTCGAAGGTTTACATCCACAAAAAGTAGATGTCGATGTAAAAGACGGACAAGTCTTTATTTCGGGAAGTGCTGAAGCAACAACTAAAGATAGCTTAGTAGAATCTACTTTTCAAAGATCATTTCCTGTTCCACCCAACGTAGATGCCAATAAACTCACTATGGAACAGCAAGAAAGTAAAATGATCATAAAATTTCCGAAACTTTAAACCCCTTGAGGCCAAGTTTCTGGAATATCTTCACGTTTAAATTCTTGGGCAAAAGGAATCAACGCCGAAGTACGGTCTATAAAAATAAATCCATCGTAGCGGTTGGTTAACGATGTCGGCACGTAATTACCCAGCCGCTCATAAGCTGGATTATAAACAACCCCGATGGCTCTGTGGCCAAGTACTTGAGATAGCGCACTGACTTTGTCGTGGTCTTGAAGCCAAACATAAAAAGCATTCTCATGTATTTTTTGAGCAGCTGCATGAAAGTGAGCTTCATAACTTGCTGGCCGTCCTGGAGGTACAGCCATCTTTTGAGTTGGCCCATCCCAGGCATTTGAGGCAATCACTTCACCTTGGTAAGTTGCAAACCCGACAAGTGACACGCGCTCTGCGCCCCACTTTTCGCGCGCAAGGCCTCCGATGTTAACTAAATTTTCTTTAACCATGTCTGTCGCCCGGTAATCCCCGATATGAGTATTATGGGCCCAGACAATGCCTTTGGATTCTGGCCCGAAGCGATTAAATAATATTTCAAGAGTTTCAATCATGTGCCGGTCTCTGACATTCCAAGAATCTTCGACGCCCAAAATCATGGTGCGGTAATAGTCTTCAGCATTTTTAACAATTCTTGCGTTTTGTTCGGCATCGAAAAGTTCTTCAAAGTGATCTTTAATATTTTCAACGCGAATTTTTAACATGTCGGTAAGAACTTTTACAACTTGAGCTTCGCAACCTGCTGGCGAAAATTTTAAATGCCGTGCATACGCGCGCTCATCTCGCTGAAAGGGCGAAAAACATTCATAATGTTCACGCGCCTGACGGGCCAGGGCGGGGTTAACCTTTCGCAGTTGTTTTATAACTTCATCAATGGATTCAAATAACGAATACACATCCAGACCGAAAAAACTGGCTTTGTTGTCTTTGGATCTTGATTCATTATATGTTTTCATCCACTGCGCTAATTTCATGACTTCGGTATTAGCCCACATCCAAGTCGGCCAGCGCTTAAAATACCCAAGTGCTTCACGCGCCGTTTCTTTTTTTAACTCAGAATGAAGAAAACGATTAAGTTCGGCACAGGGCGGCCAATCGCCTTCGACAGCAATAAAATTAAAACCATGTTGCGAAATAAGCTCTTCAGAAATCAGACGTCGCCACTCATAGAATTCTTGAGTGCCGTGACTTGCTTCGCCAAGCATCACCACTTTTGACTGAGACAATTTGGAAACCAACGCCGACAAATCTCTACGTTCGTGCAAGGGCTGTGCATTTTCTATGATGACATCTTCTATTGAAGTTATAATTTTATTCATAACGACACTAAAAAGCATACCCTATGCCATTAGAGATATGGGACAGTTTGACTCAAATGAGCCTCTTGAATTTGTTTACGCCTTATTGTTAAAATAAAGTCATGAAAACAATTTATTTTGCTGCCGCCAGCATGGATGGATATATTGCCGATGAAAACAATTCTTTGGAATGGCTTTTTAAAAATGGTCCAAGCGACACTAGCTTTATTGACCAATTTCTAGAAACTGTGGGTGCTATCGCCATGGGAGCATCAACGTATCAGTGGTTACTTGATAACTTGAAAGAACCTTGGCCCTACAAAGTACCTTGTCTCGTATTTACCTATAGAAACTTTAAAACGATAGATAATGCTGATGTACGTTTTGTTCATGGCGAAGTTTTATCTTACCATCAAGAACTTAAAAAACTAGCCGGTGATAAAAACATTTGGCTTATGGGGGGCGGCGATCTTGTCGGGCAGTTTTATGATGAAGGCCTGTTAGATGAAATGCATATACAGACTGTTGCTGTATTTTTAAACGACGGCAAAAAGCTATTCAATCGCAAAACTGAGAATGCTTTCAAGATAAAAGAAATTCGCCAACGAGGCGATACTTGCATTGAAGTCAGATATTTAGTTAAATAATCTAATGAAAACTTGCATTATAATTTTAATGACGATGGTGTGCTCTTTGGCTATTGCAAAACCAACTGAAAACGTGGAAGGTTTTTTAAAAAGCTGCTATCAGAACTATGTAATAGCGTTTGCATCCACAGCTAAAGATAGCGAGCAAACAAGTGCCAAAATCAGAGAAAAATGTCTTTCAAAAGAATTTCGCCGATTTTGGTTTAAAATCATTTCTAAATCTAACGCTGATGCTATGTTGATCGCTCAAGAGGCGCAAAAATCCTGGAAAACAAATATCGAGATTAAAGATTTAGATCCTGAAAAAAACTCAGCTAAAGTCATTTTGGGTAAAAAAGCCGAACAACATTGTTTAGTGATCAACTATATCAACGAACCTGCTTTAAAAATTGATATAGTTTCTAAGTGCAAACCTTAATGCGGCTGCTGGTGGCGGTCGCGTGACATTTTTTTATGTAATTTTTTTTGCACCTTAAGTTCGTTTTTAACATCATTTACCCCAAGCACATAATCTAGGGTTTCACCGGTCATCTTTTTAACGACATCTTCTTCAACGGCTCCGCTTAAGGTCACGACACCGTCTTTAACTGAAACTTTGATCTCAGAACAATCCACATGGGGTGTCTGGGCTAAAATATCGCAGACATCTTCTTTGATTTTTTTATCGGATGGATGATGTTTTTTTTGAACTTTCATGACGGCACTTCCTTTCGTTTAGAAAAAATATCGAACACAGACCACCTTGCCAGCTTATCATAGCTGCCAAAGTGTTTAAAAAACTGTCCTTTCGGAAGACTCAATAAAATAACCAGTAGCGAACTTAAAATAATTCCCCATTTTAATGAAAGCTCTAATTCGCCTGAAACCCCGATCGCAGCAGCCAGTATGAACCCCACGACAATATTTAAAATCCGTACTGGGCGCGCAATTTCAGATAAAGCAATAATTGAAAAAGTAACTAAAAGTGCTGAACACATATGAATTATATCTGATGCAGATTTCGGTAACTGCAAATATGTCGGCACCGCCATTAAAAGAAAACTTACAAAGCAACAACCGACAAGCCCCCATGGAATGGCCGATTTAATTTTCTGTGGTTTTTGGTTAAATTTTTCTGCCGGCAGTTCGACAATTTCTTCTGTCGTTAACGGGATACCCCGCAAAAAAGTTCTCCAGAATGGTTTACCTTCACGATGACTTTGTCGTAAAAATTGAACTGTCGCTACGACCTCATCTAGTGCCGGTGATACCATAACCAGCATGATAAATGCTGTTAACAGACAAAGAAAACACCACGCCCCGACACCAACGGGTTGAAGAATAACCAGCACAATACTGGTGACTCCGGGCGGAATAATCATAAAGCCAAATAAAATAACCATCCAAGGCATCGTGCGCCAGCGGCGCTTATCGCCTATCATGCCAGAAACAGCATCTAATAAATAAGAAAAGGCTCCTAATCCCGCATCCGAAACCGGAAAAGCTTTAGATATATCTGATTTTAAAACAGTGGCCGTTTGTTGATCAAATACGGGATCCCAAACTGTGTTGATATGACCTAACTGATAAGCAGCCATATACCTTGCAATGAAAAAACCAAAAAAAGCCAAAGTAATAATGGGAATTCTTTGGCTCCAGCCAGAGGGATTGTAATCCCAGTTTTGCGGTGTATTTAAAACTTCTGGAACAGCATAGTAATGTTTTGTCGGCTGATAACAACTACAGAGTATAATCAGCAGGCCTAATAAGCTACCCAACGAATACGAAGTGCTCGAAGGCGCCCAAAATGCCAATGGGGCAAATAAAATCCAAACACCAATGATGGCTGACAGCCAACGCGGCCAAGCCCACAACGTCCAAAATGTAAGGCCTGAAAGCAGTATTACAAGCATACCTGAAACTACTTCGCTTCCTAAAACTGCTGGGTTTGATAGATGGGTGACGCTATCAGAAATTAACCATAGGCCCCACAAGATATTCATAAGATTAAGTGCATTGAGCTGGCGTATATAAATCTGTGATGGCACTTCAAAACCTGAACCTTCTCCCTGCATGCGGCCTAAGGCGCGAGCTAACCTGTTTGGAATTTCCAGTTTATTTTCTTTATACCATTTAACAGGGTCAGCTTTTAATGCGTCTAACATCAATGGAATTGTTTTTTTTAATTGATGATTCGGGTGCCAGTTTAGCAACTGCTGGGCCTGGGTAATATCTAAATCATAATGATCATCGGCAAAATCAATCATCCAGTGTTTTACAAATGGTTTACGTATAAATGGCGTATGATGTTGCAGCCAAGCTCCGGTTTTGGCAAACCACGTTGGCACTTTAAGAGAATCCCACTCGTGACTGTAAAGCAGCTGCCCGATTTTTTCTTGCAGCTGATTGTAAGACACCACCTCGGGTTCGCCCAAAAGTAAATCCAGCTGCTTCGGCAATTGTTTTCTTTTTTGCACGACTTTATCAATCGCATCAACCAGATCATTCAGATGGATAAAAGCTTGTCCTTTAGAGGAATCGCCAGGAAAAAAATGACTGGATAAATGTTTTTCATAGATACGCTCAATTTGATTTGAAATCGGAATTGAATGGCAACGATCATCGTAAACACCCGCTATTCTTAAACTCACAATAGGAATATCACTGCCTGACCCTTTTAAGATTTTTTCGGCGGCGACCTTTGAGGCCGGGTAAGCCCAAGATGGTTCAACTGGCGAAGTCTCTTTGATCTTTTCGCCTTTTTGCGCCGGTTTATGAACTAGCATGGTGCTTGAAAATACAAACTGCTCAACAGTGTAATTATTTAAAGCTGTTAATAAATTTTCTGTGCCTTTGACCGTGATTTTTTCATACTGCGGGCTATCTTCTTCAGCAAAACTGTAATAGGCCGCCAAATGCACAACCGAGGCAATGCGATTTCCATGTTTAATTTTAACCAGCTCTAAAGCCTGAGAAATACTGTTCAAAGATGAAATATCAACTTCGTAATTTTCGCTATTTTTTGAGTTGCCGGATATTTTTTGATCAAATCCGATCACTGTAAATTGCGGCGATAATCTTGCCGCTATGGCTTTGCCGATGAAGCCACTGCTGCCGGTAATTATAAGTGTAGGTTTCTGCGTTGAATTATCCATATAGCCGAGAATTGCAAAACACAGACCCTGGCTAATGAATAAGTGTGAGGTGCATAGCCCCGAAAGTCAGAACTCTTGCCCCGTCGTTTTTTAGGGCGATTGATTCAAATTGGCACGTCTACATAGGTAAATACTCTACTGATAAACAGATTTTCAGCTAAAGAAGGTGTATACTTATAGGCATGAATGACATACTAAGAATCCTTATTGTCGAAGACAATAAGGTCGACCAAATCATCATCCGAAAGACTTTAGAAAAGTCTAAACTTAATCATGTCTCTGCCCTGGCAGATAATCATGCAGACTTTTTAAATCAACTTGAAAAGTTTAAACCAAATTTAATTCTGTGTGATTATTCAATGCCAAATTACGGGGCTCTCTATGTCTTACGATATCTAAAACAAAATAAAATCGATATTCCACTCATTATTGTCACGGGCACATTAACTGACGAGATGGCTGTCGAAAGTTTAAAAAATGGTGCTTCAGATTATGTTTTAAAAGACAAACTTGTCAGGCTACCAACGACAATCAAAAACGCCATGAAAACCACTCAGTACTTAAAAGAAAAAGCTGAAGTTGAAGACCGGCTAGAAGTCATTTCTAATACAGTACCAGCTTCGCTATCTTATATATCTGCTGATCTTATATTTTTATTCTGTAATAAGTTAAATTACGAATGGTTTCAAAAAACAATTGTCGGGTCTTCAGTCAAAAATATTTTAGGGCCCGAAGTTCACCATAAGATTTTAAAAAACAAAGCCACTTTACGAAAAGGTTTGCAAGTTAGTTTTGAGAGCTGCGTCGATCTTAAATCACGCCCAAGATATGTGAGCATTACGCTGACCCCTGAATTAAATGGCCATACCATCAAAGGCTATGTCTGCCTTATTACCGACATCACAGAACGGATTATTTTTGAAGAAACTTTAAAAAAATCAAAAGAAGACGCCGAAGCTGCCAACAAAGCAAAAAGTCAATTTCTTGCAAATATGAGCCATGAAATACGGACTCCGTTAAATGCAATTTTAGGTCTATCAGAGATGCTTTTAACGAATCACAATAGTATTCATCAAAGAACTTTATGGTTAAATAAAATCATTAAAAATGGTGAGTATCTAAAAAATGTCATTGATTCAGTGCTGGACTTATCTAAAATTGAAGCTGGCAAAATGAGTGTTTATATACAAAAAACTTCAATGGCTGCGATCATTGCCCAGGTAAGATCACTTTTGCAGCCATTAGCTTCTGAAAAAAAATTAAATTTAAAATTTGAAGTCTTAAACGAAATTCCAGCTTATATATTTTCGGATATATCAAAAGTAATTCATATATTACTTAATTTAGTCGGAAACTCTATAAAATTCACATCACATGGCAACATCACGATTCAAGTGAGTGGCTTCAAAAATAAAGATAAATATTTTATTAAGTTCTTAATCAAAGATACCGGAATTGGCATACCACTAGAAACCTGTAGAAATTTATTTTTGCCATTTTCACAAGCCGACAACTCAATGACGCGAAGATTCGGCGGTACAGGGTTAGGTTTAGTTCTTTCAAAACAATTGGCCCTGGCTCTGGGTGGCGATATTGCACTTGAAGAATCGTTACCCGGACTGGGGTCTATATTTTCTGCAACCGTTGAAGCTGGCGCGGTCGATTTTAGCCATACAATTACAAACTTTGAAAATTTGATTTCTGATCCTCATGAAAAAATTGACGAAATCATTAAATTAGCACAGCTTACAGATTTCAAAGTCTTACTTGTTGAAGATTCACCTGAAAACCAATTAGTCGTTCAAAATTTTTTAGAAACCGCAGGAGCCAAAGTCGATGTCGCTTCTGATGGCCAACAGGGCGTTGAGATGGCCGAAAACGGTAACCACGCACTCATTATCATGGACATTCAAATGCCGATCATGGATGGCTACACTGCCGCCTCATTACTTCGTAATAACGGCTATAATAAGCCAATCATTGCTTTTACAGCTCATGCCTTTGAAGAAGAAAAACAAAAGTGCTTGCAAATCGGATTTACAGATTTTCTTTCAAAGCCGATTCGAAAAACAGATTTACTTCAATGTGTTTCAAAATATAAAACATACAAGCTCGTCTAAAAAAAAGAACAGTTCACTGAATCTTCGTCTGGAACAGAAACAGCTGAACCCCAATCTTTTTCAAAAATATTCAGCATCTCTTTAATAGGTGCGGCTTCTGAAAATAAAATTCCCAACTCGCGCGCATAGGCTGTCGAATTACGAGAAAAATTAACTGAACCTATATAAGATGTTACACCGTCGGCGATCATCATTTTAGAATGCATATACGGATGGGTCACACTTTCAGGTTCTGGCATGACTTTGGTTTGTACTCCACCAGCAGCCAGTTCTTTTAAATGTGGATAATTTAATTTCGCACTGCCACCTTTACTGCACATGGGCACTACGACCCTAACTAAGACTCCTCTTTTTACAGCCGCAATTAACGCTGTTTGAACTTCTGCGGCACCAAGGTTTTCGACTTGCACAACCAGTGACTTCTTAGCTGATGAAATTAAACTGACAAGCTTTGCCAAAGAATTGACCGGGCTCCACACAAGATGAACAGCGCTCACGTTTGGAGTCAGACCCTGCTGGGCACTTGCATTTTGCCAATCTTGTTCAAAAACATTAATCACTTCATTTACGACAGCAGGATCATGAACAATCAAACCAAAATCGCGAGTGGTCTCGGTTAACTTTGTTAGATTAATAGCTGTAATAAATGCTTGCGTATTATTAATGACCATAGATTTCTGATGCGAAATTGTAAATGCAGATGTACTTGCACGCACGTCAACTCCGCCGGCTTTTAATTGCTGATACCCAAAATTAAAATTTGGCAGATTAAGGCTTACGGCATCGACAATAACTTTAACTGTGACTCCCCGTTTGTGCGCTGACACTAAAGCACTGATAACATCGTTATCAGTTATATGAAACATCGCCATACGAATAATATCGCCACTGACTGTTTTATTAATGCTTTGTAAAAACTCAACATGACCCTTTGCATTTGGAGTTACAATTAACTGAACTGCACCACTCAGTGCTGGTATCGCTGAGGTCACAACCGGTGAACTTGCCGGTGGAATCACCGGCGGGGTTACCGGAGGAATCATTGGCGGCTCTTCGCTATTTGGAGTTTCAGTTGAAGTATAAGTTGGCGAGATAGAACTGTCTGTACCTTGGGTGCAATTGAGTAGCAAAAAACAAACAAACAAGATTGATATAAATTGATTTTTCATCTTTTAGTTGTAGTCGATTTTCTCAGATAAAGTAATAAACAAACGTATTTATAAATTACTTTGATTTTCGATAAACAAATAAAACTGTGAATCTAAGTATCTTCTCATAAAGAAATACGGAGCTGGCGTTTTCATTTTCTTTCTGACTTCGCGCACACTGACTGGACGCACACATTTAAGCTCAAGAATTTTTTCAGTTTCACAAAGTTCAGAAACTTCTTCACCTCGTTCAAAATATTGAACGTAAATTTCGACACTTGGTTCAGTTTTTATTTTTTGCGCTAGCTCAGCAGGCAGCGGCGCATTTAGAACTTGAACGTACCAACAGTTTTCAGCGCAATTTGTTTGCAAAGCTTTGCGAAGATCAAAAAACGAAGGCTTGCTGTTAGTTTGATAGTGAGAAAGGACATTTTCAGGAATATGCGTAAAAGGCTCATCTTCTACACCCATATACCAAATTACATTTTTAGCTGTTTGAAAATCTGGAAACAATCGAAGTGCAATAGACTTTGCGATAAGTTCTGGCGCCGTGCCGATCTCTGTTGGGGCGATGACTCCCGCCGGGCGAAGCGCCGCACCTTGCTTCACTAGATAAAGCATTACACCAGAACCAATTAGAACAGCTGCAGCAAGCAGCGAGATAACTATTTTCATACAAAGTTAATCTACCGTACTTTTTCTTAGAATAAATGCCGCTCCTTGCTAAACAATTTTCTAAGTAGAATTGCTGATTATTTAGATTTATAAATTAAAAATTATCTATTATCTCTTCAGGAGAATAAGCTGACATCCTACCTAGGACAGATTACCCTGAATTTCTATGGAGAATTCACCTAACACAGAACAAACGAAGTTTGAGGCCGTTTTTTACGGTACCGAAGCTCCATTAGTTATCTTCAATGGCCCTGAGATGGCCTATGAAATGCTGAACGATACTTATCAATCGATTTATCCAGGCCGAAAGCTTTTAGGCAAACCACTTCTTGAAGCCGTTCCTGAACTTGCACACTCACCTTTTCCGGGCATCTTAAAAAAAGTTTATGAAACCGGAGAAAATTTCATTTCGCATGAAGGTGTTGTTTATCTCAAAAATGAAATGACCGGCACAACAGAAGAGCGCTACTTTGATACCACATTTTCGCGTATTGATTATGGCGACGGGCAATTTCGCATCCTTGCAACACCCAAAGAAGTCACAGAAAAAGTTTTTGCCCGCAAAAAACTTGAACAAAGTTTACTTGAATTAGAAATCGAAAAAGAATTACGTGAAAAATTTGTTTCAGCACTGACACACGACTTGCGAACACCGCTTGCGGTGATAAAATTGAGTGCGCAAGTTTTAAAAATGAAAAATGCTGATGCGCAAGCCATCGATAAGAGCGTTCATCGCATATTGAGCAACACTGACCGGGCAGATCGCATGATTCATAATCTACTTGATGCCAATCGCTTAAAAGCCAATGAAGGCTTATCAGTCGTTACCCATGAATGCCAGCTTGAAGAAGTCATCGAGTACGCTATCAATGACCTTGAAGATCTTTATGGCAAAAGATTTGTGATAGATAATTCGATCGGTAAAATCAAAGTCTACTGGGATAACATGGCTGTGCATCGCCTGATTGAAAACCTGGCCAGCAATGCCATTAAATACGGCTCAGAAGATACTCCCGTCACCATCAGAATCAAACGCGACGGCGATTGGCTGGAAGTCAGAGTCCACAATTTGGGAAATCCAATTTCTACTGAAGACCAAAAACTACTTTTTCACACCTACCAAAGAACCGAATGCGCCAAGGCCAGTAAACAAAAAGGCTGGGGCATCGGACTGTCGATTGTTCAGGGATTAGCGCAGGCCCATAACGGCTCGATTTCACTTGAAAGCTGTGCCGATCACGGGACTTCGTTCATCGTTCGTCTTCCGATAGATGCGCGAAAATAATTTATTTTAAAATTAAGTGAGCCCTAAATAGCCCATGACTGCTGCGGCAAGAATTAACCAAGCTGAATTTAATTTAAACCGCATAAGCAAAACTAAGCTTAGAGCAAGCATAAGACCAAAATAGATTGAAATATCACTTGATCGAAATAATAAGATCGAAGTCCCCAGCATTAGGCTTAAAGAAGAAATATTCAATCCATCAAGAGCATGCGAAATTTTTTTTGATTTTCTAAGTCTTGGTAAAAATGGTGCACTTAAGGCCACGAATACGAAGGCTGGCAAAAATATACCTAAAGTAGCCATGACTGCACCTAGATTTCCGGCAATGACATAACCAATAAAGGTAGCGGTCGTGAATACCGGACCAGGAGTGAACTGGCCAACTGCGATGGCATCCACAAGTTGCTGCTGATTAATCCATTGATACTTTATAACTAAATCACTTTGAAGAAAGGCAACCAGCACGTATCCACTGCCGAATAAAACCGAACCAATTTTAGCAAAATAAAAAAAGAGTTGGTTTATGGATGCATTATTTAGTGACGCCACGAAGCTAGCGGCTTTTGCACCTGATTGATGTAAAAAAGGTGCCAACATCAAAATACCGAGACCAGAAAAACTGTTTCGTTCTCGCCATATTAAATTCAATACAGCCGCAGAAAATAAAATAACTAACTCATTTACGCCAAACACATAAGCTACTAACGAACCACCAGCCAAAACAAAATGGCCCATATTTTTAATGGCTGATTTTGAAAGGTTATACACCGCATGAAATATGATCGCGATGATCACGGGAACAGTAGCTGCAAAGATCGCTTTAAAGGCTGGTAAAGAGCCAAACTTCATATAAAACCAGGCTATCGCCCATACAATTAAAAAGGCCGGTAAAATAAAACACACACCCGCTGCGATAAGACCACGCCACCCGGCTTTTTTGTACCCGATATGAATAGCTAATTCTGTCGAATTTGGACCAGGAATAAGATTTGTTGCTCCCAGTAAATCCAAAAATTCTTCTTTAGAAAGCCATTTTTTCTTTTGCACCAGATCGCTTTCCATCATCGCAATATGAGCGGCCGGGCCACCAAATGCCGTGGTTCCAAGCTTTAAAAAACTGAGCGCTATTTCTTTAATTGAAACTTGTTTGTCGTTAGCATTCATAAAGTAATTTAGTCTTCTGTACGTTAATTGATTTATTTTCCGGTATTTCAGCAAAAAACTCCAGCTGCCAAGTTTGTGTCTTGCAGGCCTGCTTACTTTCGGTTTTATCCCACGGCGGATACACTCTTAAGGCGCGCTTACCGCCTTTTCCATTAACTGCAATCACGCCCTGCTTAATTAAAGCAGCTTTTGAAAAAACAAACTGTCCGAAATGATTTTTTGCCGCAACAGTCACGATCAATAAATCAACATCATCAGAACTATCATAGGGCTGAATTACTTTTGTCGGCGGTCGCTTCCAAAAAGTAACAAATTGTCCAACTTTAGTTGGAGTAATCTTGGCATGCCGGTAATACACAGATTTATTATTAAGCTTAAAGGTGTGCGCATGATATTCTGCACTTTCATCTTCTTTTTGCAGCTGAGAAACTTTGAGCTTACAAACTTCAAAGACTTGTTCACGCAAAATAGTAAAAGTAGCCGAAAAATCCATATTAAACCTTAGGAGGAAGTTAAAATATTAAACTCGAACAAAAACCATAAGCCAATGCAATTCTAGCGAATGCTCCAAATTCTACGAGCAAAAGCACAGGCCGATGCGTTGACAATACCTTCTATATTTCGCTACATGTGCCTAAACAAATCAAACACTAAAAAGGAGTTCCTATGAAAGCAGTTATTCTTTCTATCGCCGTTCTTGTTTCATCTTCAGCAATGGCATTTGTAGATGTTCCGTCTTTTCCAACTGAAAGCGGCTGGGCAAAAGCGATGACACAAAAAGCATGTGACATGAAATTTTCTAATTCAGCTGTGGGCACAATTCAAAAACACGCAAATGGTTCTGTAACTTACACTGTTTACAATAAACATGGCCAAGTTATCGCAGCTGCGGCAGCATCTTCTGAATTTATCGGTGCTAAAAAAGTTTGCTTAACTAAATAATCTATCGAAATAGGTTGGCGCTAAAATCGGCCCAGCCTATTTCATATAAGAAGCTTTAAATTTACGACCCTTGATTTTATTCGCCGTTAGTTTTTGCAAAGCCTTACCGGCGACCGAAAAAGAAACCGCAACATAAGTAAATGTATCATGAAGTTCGATTTTTCCGATATCAGCTGCTGCGATGGCCTCCGGCTGCGAAGTCAATGTGCCGATAACATCTCCCGGCCGAAGTTTATCTTTACGGCCACCAGAAATATATATCATTTTCATTTTGGGCTGCTGTAGAGTTTTTGCGATAACGGCTTTGCCTTTTAAATTCAGCTCAAAACGATTAAATGGTTTTCCCATCACACGTTCTAGCTCTTCAACTTTCGAAGCCTCGTAAGCATCTGCAATTGAAACCGCGACACCTTTTTTACCGGCGCGGCCCGTGCGGCCAATGCGATGAAGATAAATATCGGTCGTCGATGGTAAATCAAAATTGATAACTAATTCTAAATGATCAATATCAATACCGCGGGCTGCCACATCTGTTGCAACCAATACACGCAAGCTGCCGCTGCGAAAACGAGCCATCGTCTGGTCACGTTGCACTTGCTCAAGATCGCCATGCAATGCACTTGTCGCCACATCAGCTTCACGTAAGAGTTCGTTGATTTCAGCAACAGCAGCTTTCGTGCGGCAAAAAATCAAAACACTGTTTGCTGGGTGCTGCTGAAGAATTCGCATAAGAGTATCAATTTTTTCAGACTTTTCAGCGGTATAAAGAAATTGCTCGATCAGTGGTGCAGATTTTACTTCTTGCAAGACACTGACGATCTTAGGATTTTTTTGATATTTCTGACTAAGCTGTTCAATGCTTTCAGGAAAGGTTGCAGAAAAAAAGACGGTCTGTCTTTTTGAAGGCAAAAGTTCAATAATTTGCGTGACCTCTTCAGTAAAACCTTCATCTAACATTCGATCGGCTTCATCTAAAACCAACGTTTTTAAATCCGTCTGATCAAAAAGTCTATTTTTAAGAAACTCTAAAGTACGCCCTGGAGTACCGACAATAATTTGCGCACCCATTTCTAAAGATTTAATTTGTGCTGCCGATGATTGGCCGCCAACTAAAGCCATCACTTGAATATTTTTAAGCCCTTTAGAAAATTTGCGAATCTCTTGCAGAATTTGTTCACACAATTCTCGCGTTGGCGCCAAAATTAAGGCCTGTGGAGTTTTATCTTCTTTACGTATTTTTTGTAAAATCGGAAGTGCAAAGGCTGCGGTCTTGCCGCTTCCTGTTTGCGATCTTCCAACCAGATCATGGCCCTCTAGTAAAAGAGGAATGCTTGCGGCTTGAATAGGAGTCATTTGCACATAACCCAAATTTTGGACCGAGGCTAAAATTTCTGGGGATAATTTTAAAAGTTTAAAGCTGTTCGATTCCATTTCATTAATGTAGTTCAAAGTATCCAGGATAGTCAAAGACGATAGACTTTTTCAAGGCTTAATGCCGCTGTGGCAGCATTGGCTGATGTCAGAAAGGGCGCTGTGACTAGGCCATGAATAAAAGCGTGAATAATAATGATGTCGCCTTCAAGTAAGCTTGGAAATATTTGTTTAAGCATGGCTTGAAACTTCTTTTCAACTTGTATCAGCTCTAATTTTATCCACGAATCTTGCGTGCGCCATTTTTGATAAAACAAAACAATTTCAAAGTTTTTTATTAAAAAATTACGCGTAAATTCAATTCGCTTATGAAATGGCATTGGCGCCTGTTCATCTCTGAATCCATAAAATTCAAAAGTAAAAATCTGCAATGAGTTTTTTAGTATTTCTTCTTTCGTGCTTCCCAAGTAACGATAAATCAATGAACGACTTACTTTTGATTTTGCTTCTAGCTCTGTCACCTTCCATTTCAAGTGCCCCTTGCTAGATTCAAGCTTTAAAACACAGACAGATAACTTTAGAAGAGTGGCTTCTTTTTTGGGTAATACTGTTGCTTCCATAATAAGATGATATGAAGCTCTGAGCCAAAAGAACAGGTCAAAAATCGCGAAAAGTGTAGACTCAATATTGTCGTAAAAAAAACGTGAAGTGCTAACGTCTTAAAAAAACGGGAGTTACTATGAAAAACATTTTATTAAGTTCAGTTGTTCTAACATTTCTCAGCATCAACGCCGCTGCCGCAGTGAGTGACAATCTGACCTCTTTTGTAAGCTATTCAGGCAATTACACAGTGTTTATTGAAGCTGGCTCATATTGCTCGCACGCTTATCAGTCTTTACAATTAGAAGTTAAGCCTCAACAGCAAACTGTTACCGAAACTTTCATAGGCGATGGCGCTATGCACGGCCAACCGACAGCTGGCGTACAAGATCTTTCAGTCAGTGTAAATGACACCTACGAACTGCCAAGCTCTACCGGTCGCAGGCTTCAACGTGTAGTTGTAAAAAAACATGCGATTATCGTACAAGAATCTACATTTGCCCCGTTTTATGGTTTATTTGGAAAATGGAAAGACAACGAAGCTTTATTAACATTTCATAAAGATGGAGCTATCTCTGTTTATCGTGGCGGATATAACTGTAAATTTATCAAAGAATAATTTGTTTTTACCCTGAAGCTGCGGGTTTTTGGGACAAAATTCCTGTTAAGATGAAATATAATTTCGAAATTTGCTTGCCCTGATAATTGCAGATAAAAAGGCATTATCAATTATGACAGAAATAAAAATTCGACAACTTACAGAAAATGATTGGCCCATGTACCGCGAAATTCGCTCGGAAGCTCTTGCACAGGAGCCCGAGTTTTTTACGTCTTGCGAAGATGAATCAAACTTTATTTCAGAAAACTGGATTGAACATATAACCAATAAAAATGGCGCCATATTTGGGTTATTTCACAAAGGCCAGATTATTGGGGTGACTAGTATTCATCGCGAAAACGATGACCCAAAAAGCTATCGCGCCTGGATGGGCTCAAGCTACATCAAACCCGAATTTCGTGGAAATCATCTATCCGATTTACTTTTTGAGACCCGAATCGAATGGGCAAAAAATCAAGGTAATATCATTGCTTTAGTCGTAGCTCATCGTGACAACAATCTGGTTTCTAAAAAAGCCATTCAACATAATGGATTTAAGTTTATTGGTTCACGCACAAAAACTTACTTAGATGGCAAGCCCGCAGCATCTTTAGTTTACGAACGAGATTTAACTAAGTAAGAGTTCTCATAACCCCGTCTTTTTCAATCTCAATGCATTTGCAATAACCGACACAGAACTTAAACTCATGGCCGCTGCAGCGATCATCGGACTTAAAAGAACTCCGAAGAATGGATAAAGAACACCTGCAGCCACAGGAATACCTAAAGCATTATAAAAAAATGCAAAAAACAAATTTTGTCTGATATTTCTGATAGTTCCTTCACTTAAGGCCCGCGCCCGCACGATTCCAACAAGATCGCCCTTAATCAAAGTAATTCCGGCGCTTTGTATGGCTACATCCGTACCTGTACCCATAGCAATTCCCACTTGGGCTTGCGCTAATGCAGGAGCATCGTTAATTCCATCGCCCGCCATGCCTACAAATCTTCCTTCAGCCTGCAATTTCTTAACAATGTCGGCTTTGCCTTGCGGCAGAATGTCTGCAAAATAACCATTAAGACCGACTTTGTCTGCCACTACCTTAGCCGTCTTTTCGTTATCACCGGTAATCATTACAACTTTAATTCCAGCTTTACGTAATTGCTGAATAGCTGCGATCGTCGTTTCCTTGATTGGGTCTATGACTCCTAATAGTCCTGCCATCTTTCCATCGATCGCGACATACATAACTGTTTGCCCATCGCTGCGCAGTGAATTTGCTTCTGCTTCACTGTTGTCTAATGAAATTCCCAAATCAGTGATAAGTGCTTTATTACCAATTGCGGTTTTTTTACCTGAGATTACAGCAGTTGCGCCTTTACCCGTAATCGATTTAAAATCTTCAACAGGCAATAGAGAAATTTGTTTTTCTTTGGCTCCATTAACTATCGCTGCTGCCAGCGGATGTTCACTGGCGCGTTCAAGACTTGCTGATAGCGACAGAAGTTCTGTCTCAGTTAAAGAAAATGATTTTACAGTTACAAGTTTTGGTTTTCCTAAAGTCAAAGTTCCTGTTTTATCAATTACCAGAGTATCCACTTTTCTCATCAATTCGATAGCTTCAGCGTTTCTAAATAAAACGCCCATCGTGGCGCCTCGGCCCGTCGCAACCATAATCGACATAGGTGTCGCTAATCCTAGAGCACAAGGGCACGCAATAATTAAAACGGCTACGGCATTAATAATCGCATGTGCGATCTTTGGTTCTGGCCCCCAAAAAGACCATACAACAAATGTAATCACGGCAGAAAGAATAACTGCCGGCACAAAATAAGCTGAGACCTGATCCACTAATTTTTGAATTGGTGCTCTTGACCTCTGCGCCTCTGCGACCATGTGAACGATTTGCGATAGTAAAGTATCTTTACCAACTTTTTCTGCGCCGATAACTATTGATCCAGTACCATTGATAGTTGCACCTATAACTTTGGTGTTGATCGTTTTTGCAACCGGAAAAGATTCTCCGGTAACCATTGATTCATCAATCGAAGTCTCTCCAAGAATTACGATGCCATCAACTGGAACTTTTTCTCCTGGCCTTACTCTTAGTTTATCTCCCACTTGAATCGATTCAAGCGGCACATCTTTTTCTGAACCATCAGCAAATATTTTTCGAGCCTCTTTGGGTGCCAGCTGAAGAAGAGATTTTATGGCGGCACTGGTTTGTCCACGAGCTTTTAGTTCCAAGACCTGGCCTAAAAGAACCAGAGCCACAATCACTGCGGCGGCCTCAAAATACAAACCTACTTCACCCGACATCGGATCCAAAAAAGAATCCGGAAAAATATTCGGAAATAAAACCGCCACAAAACTATAAAGATATGCCACGCCAACTCCGAGGCCAATCAAAGTAAACATATTTAGGGATTTATTTTTTAGTGACTGCCAAAATTTTTCAAAAAAAGGCCAGCCACACCAAAGTACGACCGGAGTCGCAAGTGCTAATTCAATATATTTAAACAAACCGTGGGCGTTGGAAAAAAGATGTTTCCCGCCCATAGCCAAAAACAAAAGTGGAAGGCTGAGTGCAGTGCTTATCCAAAACCGCTTGTTCATCATAAGGTATTCAGAATTATCGTCTTCTTGATTTGCCGATAATACTGCAGGCTCTAATGCCATTCCGCAAATGGGGCAACTGCCGGGTCCTTTTTGTCGAACCTCCGGATGCATAGGACAGGTATATTCAACATCGCTTTGAACTGGTTTTTGCTGTTGTACTGGCGATAAATATCTCTGCGGTTCCTGTTCAAACTTACTTTTACATTTAATGCTGCAAAAGTGATAGTCATGGCCTTGAAAAACAACGTGACCGCCTTTTGCATTTTGCGGATTAACTTTCATACCGCAAACTGGATCAAGAACAGTTCCAGACTGAGTGTAATTTGAGTGTTGGTGAGGCGCATGTTCGTTCATATTTTTCCTTTAAGATGATATTAACGGTAGCAAGTGGCATACCGCATGCAAGTAGAGCTATAAACGAACTCATGAATTGTTAAACATAATCTCATGAAAAACTTGTGACGATTTGTCATTTTTAACTGACAAATCGTCACAAAAAAACATAAAGGAAAAACCATGAATCTGACAATAAAATCAATGTTAGCTGCTTTTGTATTAACTGGATTTATTGCTGTTGCAAATGCCGAAGAAGTAAAACCCGAAGTAAAAAAAGACGACAAGTCTGAAATGGGTATGATGCACAAAATGGATATGAAACAGATGCACAGCATGATGGACGAATGCATGAATACGCACAAAGATAAAAAAATGTGTAAGCACGACATGATGGAAAAATGCGAAAAGCAAATGACTAAAGACGAATGCGCTAAAATGATGAAAAAAGTTAAAAAATAAGATTACAAAATTTAACTAAGTAAGCGTTTTTAAAATTTTATCGATTTCAGGGCCTACTCGTTCACAAAGACGCGTAAGCTCTTTAGCCAATAGAGTTTCAAATTTTTCATCTGTAGCATCTAAGTACTTTGTAAAGGGCTGTTGACCGTATTTACCCGTTCTGAACTCATAGCCTTCCCATGATGATACTTCATCATAGATTTGATCTACTAAGGGCTTGGCGAATTCTTTACGTGAAATTTCCGTTCCAGGAATTTCATCAGCGTGAAGTGCATGCAACGTCACGTAGGTCTTTTTTTGTTTTTTAGGGTTTAAATCAAAATAAGATTCAAAGTGAATCCCCTGACGTTCGTCATTAAACCAATTCTTTTTAAAAACCTGTAAAGTTATACCATCTGGATTTTTTGCTGGAAATGGATGAACTGACACAATCCAACGGTCTTTTTTAAACCAAGGCTTGGCTTGAAGTAATTTTTCAACTTTTTTAAAACGCGAGATCAAACCATCTATTTCCATGAGCCTGATATATAACTATCTTTGATTTTTTAAAAGCAAAATGAAACGCACTGACTTTAAAACCAGTGCGTTTTTAAGATAAGATTAATCTTTAGATTTGTCCAAGACCACCATCTGCCATAAGCTCTGCCCCGACAACGTAACTTGAATCGTCACTTGCCAAGAAAAGCGCAGCTTTTGCCATTTCGTCTGGCTGCCCTAGTCTCTTAATTGGAGCTGATTCTCCGAATTGGTGAGCGGCTGCTAGCGGAAGCCCCATTTTATCAAATATGGGCGTCTCAATCGGTCCTGGTGAAAGTACGTTGAAACGTACATCTGAAACCGGAAATTCTGCACTCCAACTACGTGCAAAGTTTCTTACTGCTGCTTTTGTCGCAGAATAAACACTCGAGCCAACAAAACCTTTACTCGCTACTATTGAGGCCGTCAAAACAACGGCACTTCCCTTATTTAAATGGGGGATGGCTTTAGCGACTGTGAAGTAGAGACCTTTGACGTTTGTATTAAATTGATTATCAAAATATTCAGGAGTCACTTCAACAGTAGGAGCAAATCCAGCAATCCCTGCGTTTGCAAAAAGAATATCGAATTTACCGTATTTCGTTTTAATATGAGCATAAAGACGATCAATCTCACTAAGTTGACTCACATCGGCCTGAACAACATCAAACATTGCTCCATACTCAAGTTTCGCTTTTTCGAAAGTTTCAGCTGAGCGCGCTGTAATGATAACTTTTGCCCCCTGCTCTTTAAATAGTTTAGCCGTCGCTAAGCCAATGCCCGAGTTTCCACCTGTAATAAGAGCCACTTTGTTTGTTAATTTAGCCATGTTTTATCCTTTTTTTTGAGGGTTCTTTATTTTGAACCGATTGGTTCAAAATATACATCCCGTTAAAATAATTGCAATAAAATATTGAACCGAACGGTTTTTTATGATAAATTCATAACATGGGACGCCTAAAAGCCTTCAACCGTGATGACCTGCTCGACTCTGCTATCCAAATCTTTTGGAAGAAGGGATACGCCGACACGTCTTTATCTGACCTTGAAAAGGCCACAGGAGTGAACAAGTCTGGGCTCTATTCTGAATTCAATGATAAAGACGATATTTTTTATGAAAGTCTTAAAAGATATCATGAGAGTTATCCTTTTTATGAACTTCTTAAAGCTGAACCACTTGGTTGGAACAACATCGTAAATTTTTTCAAGGCAAAGAATAATTGCAAAGGGCAAAAAGGTTGTTTTATGGCTTTTACCATGAGGGAACATTCCATCATCCCTAATAAAGTAAAACAACTTATCGAAAAAACTTCAGCCGAAGTCTATGAACTCTTTTTAAAAAATGTAAAAGCTACCGGCACAAAAAATCCAGAGGCCAAGACCACTCACCTAATGACTTATTCAATGGGCTCGTGCCTAAAAACAAATGTGCAAAAGCCTGAAGCCCTTGCTGATGAAATGATGTCGTTTATTGAAATGCTTAAATAGCTCTATTCTTCGCTATCGCCCGCCAGCAACTGCTGAGGTAAATTCTTAAACGAGTTAACTTTTCCACTTTTAAACTCTAAAACCCAGTAACGGTCAAAATTCTTACCCCACGTGACAGGAGCATTAACTGCCCCAAGCTGATGGGCAATGTCTGCCAACGTCTCATGTTGCCAGGCAACCAGAACCACTTGGCCATTGTATCTATCGTCATGTGATAACAGCTGCACTAAGTCTGTAACTTCGTCTCGAGTGAAAGGTGTCTGAATCTGCAAACCGAGCGCACTAGATAGCGGTTGCAAAGTTTGAATAGAACGAATAGATCCCTTTTTTTTGTGCGGCTTTAATGCGATCAAATTCGTGATGTTTGCATTTCCAAAAAGATGGGCTAACCCTTCGGCGCGCTTCCAGCCGATTTTAGAAAGTTCAGTTCCTTCAGTCCCAAGTGGTTCTTCGCCGTGGCGGATAAGGATAACTTTACTGGGCATAGCAACGGCCACTGTCGTAAATGCTAATAAGGCGAAAAGAAGAAGAAGAGTTTTCATAATGAGCTAATTATGCAGAACTGGCTCCATATTCAAAGTAAATACAGTAGTATTGGCTGTCTACTCATTTGACGGTCTACAGTTTTATGTCTTTTTTTAGTTAAGAATTGGTTCGCGCGAACTCATACTGTTTTCTCTAGGCAACAAGTATGAAAAATCAGACACAATTTGTGAGTTAAACCATGAATAAATTGCCATTAATTTCATTTATCATAATTCAATAGTTTATGAATTATCTTAATTATTTTGTAAGGGGTATTTCATCATTCAAGAACAACCTAACAAAGGAACCAAAATGAAAAAACTATTAGTTATCTTAACAGGTACCCTATTAACGCTAACATCAACTGCGTACGCTAGAAACTCTGTACACACAGTTACTCTTGACAGTAAAGCGATTGATTTAGCGATCAACAGTGAGTCAGCTCACTTCAGAGTTAACTACCCTGGCCTTGGGAATCGTGCTGTTTGCTCTCTTGAACTTCAGGTAAGCCCTTACAACTATGTATCATCAGGAGGTCTTAATGATCTTTTAGTTGTTGAAGAAACTTTCGCTCACCAAGTGATCCCGTTAAAAATCGTTGATTCAAAATCAGCGAGCATTGAATTAGAACGCAATTTGTACGTAACACAAGTTTCTATTTCAACTCGCGATGGCCGCACATTGCGCGAAGCTTTAAAAGATCTTGGAATCTACAAAGGGTACTTAAAATTAGTTGGCCGCGGTTGCCAGTAATTTTTCTTGTCTTTGTTACTCATTTAACAACCACCCAAATAATTTCAGACAAAAAAAATCCCAAGTTTTAAGGCTTGGGATTTTTATCTTATCGGATCCTATTCTTCTACAGCGCTATCTGAACGCCGATTTCAACGACTCTATCTTTCGGAAGCTGAAAATAATCCGAAGCTGAAATTTCGTTTTTTGAAATAATTGAATAAATCTTTTCTCTCCAGATGGCCATTCCAGGAAATTCGGTCGCATAAAGACTTTCTTTACCAATGACAAAGCTGACTTTATCAATATTTAGCACTTGATTTCCTAATTTCAAATTTGCAATTTCTTTGGGAATGTCTGGTTGTTCTAAATATCCGTACAATAGAGTGATTTGATAATTATCATGCGGTAACGGTGATACTTTGACCCGCTCCTCATTAGTGACAAAGGGCGAACTATCTGTTTGCACCGTTAAAAAGACAAGATTCTGATGAACAGTTTTAAAATGTTTGTAAGCGTGGACAAGTGAATACGGTGTATAAAGAAGGCTTCGATTCAAGTAAACGGCAGTTCCTTCGATGCGATTTGGATTTTTAGATATGACCTCGTTTAGAAAGTCAGTCAGAAGAATTGTTTTTTCCTGCTGATGAAGACTTAAAAGCATCCGCCCTTTGTGCCATGTTGTCATCAATGTGAATCCAGCAATACCGACTAATAAAGGAAACCATCCCCCATCTAGAATTTTAAGTAAATTTGCGCCCCAGAATGCCAGATCGATCACTAAAAAAATTCCGCAAATAGATCCTGCAGTTAAGCGACTCCAGTTCCATTTTTCACGGGCAACAAAATAAAACAAGATGGTTGTGATCACCATCGTCGTTGTCACGGCTAGACCGTAAGCAGAAGCTAAATTACTTGAAGTTTTAAAAGCTAGAACCAAAGCAATACTGCCAACCATCAGAAGTCGGTTCATATTTTTTACATAAATCTGCCCGATTTCGTGTTTTGAAGTATGTGAAATATGAAAGCGCGGAAGATATCCATTCTGAACGGCTTGTAAAGTTAACGAGAAAACCCCGGTGATTAAGGCTTGCGAGGCAATGGTCGTAGCCAGTGCCGCAAGCAACACGAGCGGATAAAGCGCCCACTCGGGCGCAAGGTGATAAAATGGATTTTCAATGGCTTCTGGGTTTCGCAAAAGAAGTGCACCTTGACCGAAGTAATTTAGAGTCAAACCAGGAAGAGCGACAAAAAACCAGGCTTGCTTGATAGGCTTTATACCAAAATGCCCAAGGTCAGAATATAGCGCTTCTCCGCCGGTAACGACTAAAAATACTGATCCTAATACAACAAACCCGTACCAAGCATTCATCTGAAAAAATGAAATAATATAAACCGGATTGATCGCTTTAAAAATTTCTGGCGTTTGCACAATGCTAATAATACCCAATACACCTAATACGATAAACCAAGTCAGAGTAACGGGTCCAAAAATTTTACCAACCGTGGCAGTCCCCTTTTTTTGAATCGAAAAAAGAGCGACCAGAATACCGACAGTAATCGGGATAATATAAGGATTAAAAACCGGAGTAATTAAGCCAAGACCTTCAATGGCACTTAGAATCGAAATCGCCGGAGTTATCATGCCATCGCCGTATAAAAGTGCTGTTCCAAATAACCCTAGCAAAATCAGAATCATTTTACTTTTCGGAAGTTTGTCATCATCGCGTTTTTTGACGGGTGTAATCAGCGATGTCAAAGCTAGAATTCCGCCTTCGCCCTTATGATCAGCACGTAAGATAAAAGTTAAATACTTAATCGAGATCACAATCATAAGAGACCAAAAAATTAAAGAAATAAGACCGAATACATTTTCTGGAAGTGCCACCACATGATGGCCGGGATGAAAGGCTTCTTTAAGCGCATACAATGGGCTGGTGCCGATGTCGCCGTACACAACGCCAAGCGCACCAAGGGCTAATAAATATTTGTATCCAGGAGTCTTATTTGAATCAGAAATTATGTTCGACATAGCTTCAAGATTTAACATGAAACCATTTAGATGTTGTGAGTTTTTTATCTCTGAAAAGAAGAATGGTGCCCCTTGCTAAACGATTATCGAACTGCCGTATTGGAGATCTGTGCGTAAATTTGAGCTGACGCTGAATTGCTTGATTTTTTCCCACATCAAGCCAGACAAACTCGAACCATCCAAGATGCATCGCAGCCCTACCCTTATTACCCCTGTTTACCCTTCCTGAGACAATACGCCTATCATACTGTGTCCAATATAAATAATTGCGGAATTACGTAATTTATGCTATTTTACTAAGAGTGGAGCAACGCCGAACTTACAAAATTAAAGCAATCACGATAAATGGCCTTTTGGTCAATCAAGTTGTTATCGATGCTCATTACGAAAAAAAGCATAAGCGCTACATGAACGACGAGCTGATTTTAAATCTAGTTCAAGAATTGAACGGTCGCAAAGAAGTTCCTGATTCAGTCAGTGGTCCTTATTCGTATTTTGCAACATTGATTGAACATAAAAATAAAAAATATAGACTGATATGGTTACTGGAAGATCATGCAATTTATATCGGAATTATTAACGCTTACCGTGACACAAGAAAGGGATAAACAAATGAGCTTTCCTAGTGAAAAAGAATTAAAAACTGTTAGAAAAAAACTATCAAAAGTTGAACCTTCACGTACTCTTCCTAAAAATGCTTCAAAAGTTGACACCTTGAAATATAAAGTTTGCGAAAGATTTGTCGTGTTTTTAATGGAAAACAAGCTGACTCAGGTCCAGCTGGCAAAAAAATTAAAAGTCAGTCCTGCTCGTGTAAATGAAATCATTAAATATCGAATTGATCTTTATACGCTAGATAAACTTATTGAACTAGCCGACAGACTTTCTTTGGATATCAAACTCAAAGTGGCCTAAGACAATAATTTTTTACAGTTAAAAAAGTAAAATACTAAATCTAATCTAAACAGAGGTTACTGTGCCAAAAGTTAGCTGGTCTTTTAACATCAATGAAAAAAATCATATTATTGAACTAGAACATGGATATTTTACTGGTAAACGCAAAATAACTGTGGATGGTCGCGTGATTCTAGCGAAGACGAATTTTAAAGATTTTGGCAGCGTTCATGACTTTGAAATTGAAAGCCAAAAGTTCAGAGTTTCAATAAAATCCAAATTTTTGAATTGGCATTATTTCTTTGAAGCTATTCGGATCTAGATTAGGTCAGTTAATTTCGGGGTTTTTTTACGTATGTCTCATTCCAGACAAAAAAAATGGTGCCCCTTGCTAAACGATTATCGAACAGCAATCTTGGAGATCTGCGCGTAAAATTGAGCTGGGCATATTAATGCTCAGTTTTTATCCACACCTAGTTGAACAGACTCGAACTAAGATTTTTAGGTAAGCACCATTCTGCAGGAGGATTTAAATAGACCCGTATATAGCTTTGTTTTGATCTTTGTTTATCATTATAAAATCACACCGATACTTCGAATTAGAATGAGTAAAAACATAAACCTCGGAAATATTCTCAATTAAGCCGGTTATCTTTTTCATCCTTCTGGAATTTAAGCAACGCTCAACTCTAGATGGCATCTTTTCAAGATCAACTCTGTCAAAGTTACTAAATTTTCCTGATCTTACTATTAACTCGAAGTCCTGATGACTAACTTCGAAAGTCATTTGAAATGAAGACGAGCCCATTGCACTTATACTTCCGTAAGTTTCTATATTTTTGATACTTGTCGGTGCGGGATTAGCGATTATTTTTTGAAACATATTTTGAGGCGAATACTCCGCCAAACAGTAAGTGATGACAAAAATTGTGGCAATTACACTCATAAGGACAGAGGTTGCTCTTGCCAACTTGAAGGCGAGGAAGAACTTCTTCTTCTCTAAAAATTTAATAATGAAATGAATTCCCCCAAATATAGGTGAGCCAAACATGACTAACAACATTGCTACAGAGGCATCAAAATATGAGATGGCTAATATCACTAGTAACCATTCAATTCCATAAATGCTTTTCAAATTTTTCGTTTTTTCTATTATCTTCGAAAATGTCATAATTTAAGATTACCTTTATTCAGTTATCACTTAGATTTTTTGGTTAAAAGGTGTTCCAAATCCCGATTAGCTTCTTTGGAAAGTTTATTCAAATGATATGGCAAAGTCTTTTGATCTAACTCATAAGTACCCGAAGTATTGAAAAATGCAACCGGCCATAGAAATATTGATATATAGGTTCTATACGGAAAAGAAGAAACATATGTTTTATTGAGTTTAGAATTTTCGCCTTTAATACTAACTGTAATTACACTCTCATAATCTTCCCACGACGGAATTAGGCCAAATGTTAAAGTACTCGCTGCAAACCAAACTTTATTGTGATTTTCAGTTATGTGTTTAATTTCCACTTCTGCTTTGTTGATGGTTTTACACTTTTGAGCTACGATAGGTACAAAATAACTTTTAATGATGTTCAACTGTTTTTGAACTCTCCGAGTCTCTACCGTATATTCAGTAACGTTCACCTCGCCGCGCGAATCATAATAACTATCGTAAACCTTTGTAAGTTCCACACACTTAAACACTGGAGCCGGCGAAACTATCGACGCTTCGTAATTTTTGTCATATTTGCTAACCGCCGCACAACTGCTTAATAAAAATAGTATCCCCACTAACTTCAACATCATTACTCCAACTGCATCAATCAATAATAACCAGAAATTTTGCCACGATCCCAAAACCAATAAAACAGTATGCTATTATAAAAAGTTTCTTCGGATAGGACTTCTTTAAAAGAAGCTTACTCAACAATATGAAGGATAAGATTCCTAAGCCAGTATAAAGTCCAAAAATATTTAAAAAAAGTAGTGGCACCAATAAGACTGGCAATACGTATTGTAAGAAAATTTCCATTACTCCACCATCTTTTTACTTACCTAGAAGTTTCCTAAGATCGTCTGTCGAATAAAAACGTAAGTCCGATTTTTCTAACGGAATGCCCTTCGCATCTTTTTCTTCATAAATAATCTTTGGCCCATAAATATAACCTTGCATTTCATTTTGCGTTGTAATTTCTTTGTGAACTTCAATGAAATATCCATCGTGTTTATACAGAATCGTACCACCATCAGCATAAGCTTCAATCACGATGTTCGCATAAACAGGTTTGTATCCAGCTTTGACCGATTCAAAATCTATGTCAGCCTGCTCTTGCGGAGGGACCCACTGATAACGCATGCTCAGGTCAAAAACAGGTGTGCTTTCACTTGCCTCAATCCAGCCGTCGATACCATCACCCTCAATTTTGACAGCCATTGAATCCTTGTTGTTCTTAATACGCAATACTTTTGCTTTTGAAAACTTTGGCAGAGTACCAATCTTACTTGCTGACTTTAGTTCGGGGCTCGCATATATGTCGGTATCGTTATAAATACGAACCACATGCTTTCTATCATGAACATTATCATCTATAAAGATCACAAGGGCTGCTACTATAACGATAACTAATCGTGTGATTAATCCTTGCCAATTAAATGTCTTCAATTTGAATCTGTTCACAATTTTAATTCGCGCGAATACTATCACAACTATCGCAAACAAAAATATCAGGACAGTAGTCCAAAAGGTAAATTCACTTGAGTACGAACGATTAGTCGAAGCAGTCATTATGCCGAATAAGCTATAAAGCACTACACCTAATTCAATGAATAAAAATAATGAGTATAAAAAAATATTTAGCATAACTTACTTCTAACGGACATAAATTATTACATCACAATTATTTGCGATGTTTAAATAGATTGTTATTTATGTATGTATGGTCTAGTCTAATGTTTGTGGCTAAGCATAAGCGGTTAAATTGTTTTTTTTGTAAAATGACGAGTGTTATCTATAAGTGGTATGGGTTGGAAACTCCTAAAACTCGGCCATGGAAAAGGTACGCTTTATTATATACAGCTATCTTTATGGTAGTTGGAATTGTCGCATTAACGATGAATCTTCATAGTATTCAATCAAACCAACTTACCCCAACTTATTTCATTCTATTTGGATTCGTTTTATTAATTAGTATTCTTGGCTTGATGATCGCTACAATTGGATGTGACTCATGCGTTGTAAGAGTTTTTGGAAATTTTGATTTTACAATTTAATAAGTTAAATGGTGCGCTTTATTCAACGTGTATTGTTTGCCAATTAGGGAGTACTTAGAGTGATTGGTATATTTGTTATTTTAGTTGTATTGGGCCTCGGAGGTACGATGCTTCCAATTCCCCATACTGAGATTTCGCAGCAAAAGCCTTTCAATGACTTTATTGGTCGTGAGTATCGCGTGATAGGTCCTACGTATGCGATGTACTGGAACGATTTTCCCGACAAAGAAAAAATCCTTACAGTATCTATTGCGTCGGCAAGAACAAAAAATCGTTTCGTTACGAAAATTGTACCATTACAAGTGGGCCAAAGAATTCGCATCGTTAGCGCCTGGCACTACTGGGCATTGATTGAGTACATCAGATACTACAAGGTTTCAGTAACTGACCTTGATTCACCTGCTGGTGTTCCAATCCAGATGGATGTGAAATCTAATGGCATACCTGATCCACTCATTTACGAACCAATAAGCCAGTAATCAATCTCACTAACACGTGGCACTCAAATGGCACACGATATCTAAATTTGCCGAGGATTTCTGTGCCAGCTAATTCTCAAAGAGGAATTTCAGGCAAAAAAAATCCCAAGTTTTAAGGCTCAGGATTGATTATTCAACTTTTAAATGGTGCCCCGGGCCGGACTTGAACCGGCACGCCCGTGTTAACGAAGCTCAGGATTTTAAGTCCTGTGTGTCTACCAATTTCACCACCGGGGCACTAGAAATGTGAAGTTAGAATCTAGATATTTGTAAAAGCTTTGTCACGCCTTTTCATATTTTTTTTCATGGGACTTTTTATTGACTAGTTACCTGTATGCGCCAATGATGAATCATGTTGTGTCTAATGAACAAAATTTAAGAACATTCAACATCTTCCACACCCTGAAAATTGCATTTCTGCCGATTTTTTTAGCGTTATTAGTATCCGGAACCCTAGATCAGTTCATAAACACTAAAATTGAAGCAATTTTACGTTCGCCCCATGGTTTATCACAGACTATTTGGTTTTACGGTGCAGTCTCTATTTTTTCATCACTTCTGTTTCCGCTGATTATTACTTTTTTTGCAAGCTACGCCCTGGCCCGCTCGATTCAAGATGTCGACTATGCCTCATTTATGCCGAAAAGCTTTGATGGCTTTTTTAAAGACAACTTTGAATTATCGTTCTTAGAAACGATCCGCTCTTGGGGAAAAACGTTTTTATGGACGTTTTTATTTATCATCCCCGGCATTATCAAATTCTTTTTATATATTCCGGTGCCGTTTGTGGTGTTTTTCTCGAAACGTTACCAAGCTGGCGAAGTCGATGCTTTAAAGCTGTCGCAAAAAATTGCCAAGAAGCATTGGTTTTGGCTTTTAATCTACATGACGATGTTTACTTTCGTATTACCGATGACTTTGTCTCTTGGTATGGATCAATATCGCGTATTTCGCGAGTACATTGTTTATGCTTCGCTATTAACTGCAATTGATGCGGTGATCGTTATTGTTTTTCACTACTATATTTTAAAATTGATTCTAAAATTTATTAAAGACGATGATTTAAAAGGAGCTACTGCACATGGGCTTAATGTTTAACTGGAAAGATATTAAAAATCGCGATCACGGCTTAACGTTTGATGACGTGTTAATTATGCCAAAAAAATCTGAGATGAAATCGCGTAAAGACCCGTCATTAAAATCTCGCATCACCAAAACTAAATTTTTAGAGACTCCTATTATTTCTGCCAACATGGATATGGTGACTGAAGCCCGTATGGCGATTGCTATGCACCAGTTCGGCGGCTTAGGTATTCTTCACCGATTCATGGACACTGATAAACAAGTGGCAATGATTGAAGAAGTTAAAGCTTCAGGTGCGGGAATCATTTCTGCAAGTATCGGTGTGAACGCCGATTTTAAAGAACGCGCGCACGCGATTGTAAAAGCTGGTGTGAATTTGATGACGATTGATATCGCTCACGGGCACTCGATTTCGATGATGGATACTTTAAAATGGCTAAAAGATACATTTCCTGGTTTAGAAGTTATCGCTGGTAATTTAGCTACGCCTGATGCGGCGATTGATTTGATCGAAGCCGGAGCTGACGCCATTAAAGTTGGTATCGGCCCGGGCTCGATGTGCACAACTCGTATTATTACTGGATGCGGAGTTCCGCAATTAACAGCAATTGCATTATGTGCTGAAGCTGCTGAAAGTTACAATGTTCCGGTAATCGCTGATGGTGGTATCAGAACTTCTGGTGACATGGTTAAAGCTTTCGGCGCAGGAGCCTCGGTTATTATGCTGGGTTCGATGTTATCTGGAACCATTGAAACTCCGGGAGACATCGTCAACGGTAAAAAACAATACCGCGGAATGGCTTCTAAAAAAGCGCAAGTTTCTTGGCGCGGTGATATGCCAAAAGGCATGGCTCCAGAAGGTGAATCCACTTTTGTAACTGTTAAGGGTCACGTTGAAGATGTGTTACATGAACTGTGCGGCGGCATCCGTTCTGGTATGACTTACATGAATGCGCAAACCATCGCAGAGATGCGTGATAAAACTCATTTTATGGAAATGTCTTCAAACGGAATTTCAGAATCACGCGCTCACGGAGTGAGAACTTAAGAATGTCATTTGATCATCGCCCTATCGGAGTTTTTGATTCAGGAATCGGAGGACTAACAGTTCTTCGTGAACTCTTAAAAAACTTTCCGGAAGAAAATTTTATTTATCTTGGTGATACTGCACGCCTACCTTATGGCTCTAAATCGGCCGATACGGTTCGTAAGTACACTGAACAAAATATGAATTTTCTAAAAAATCGCGATGTGAAAGCTATTGTTGTCGCTTGTAATACAGCTTCAACGCAAGTTTTTGAAACTGAGTACGAAGGGCTTCCTGTTTATAATGTGATTGATCCAGGCTCTGAATTAGCAGCTAAAATCACCGAAAATAATCGCGTCGCAGTTATTGCAACTCGCGCGACAGTAAAATCTGAAAGCTATACGAAAAAAATTAAAAACCACAAACCTGAAATCGAAGTGTTTAGCGCTGCATGCCCGCTGTTTGTTCCGCTGGCTGAAGAAGGCTGGCATGATGACCCGATCACGAACTTGATTGCTTTTAGATACCTACAGGGTTTAAAAGCCCACGATGTAGATACTGTGGTATTAGGTTGCACGCACTACCCGTTATTAAAAATCTCGATTCAAAAAGTTTTTGGTAATCACGTAAATCTTGTCGATTCAGGCGAAGCGATCGCTAAATTATTAGCTGAAGACATGACTAAAAATCGGGTGATAAAAAACAACCAACCTTCAGATAAATTATTAATTTGTCTGACTGATGCTGGATCGCAATTTGAAAAATTGGCGCTTTCTTTAGTGGGTGATTTCACTGAACAAAAGATCGTTTTCGAAACAGTTTCTGTCATTTGATGATTTTTTTTACACCCTAAACTCACCTAACCGCATATATTATCTTAAGTCTTGGCGCGGTCTCTGCTTATTATTCTTACGCATGAAAGCTTTAACCGCTAAAATTTTAATTCTAATACCGGCAATACTTGTGACGTTGGCTTCATGTTCACCAAGTGAAAAGCCCAACGAGGCTGCACCTGTTCCTGCTGTAGAGCCCTCTATGCAAGTCGGCGACATTATCTTTCACAAAAGCAAATCGCAGCAGTCTAAAGCTATTCATGAAGCTGCAGAATCTGAATGGACGCACGTTGGCCTTATCGTCTCTAAAAATGGCGAATGGTATGTGGCTGAAGCCATCGGCCCGGTCGTATCGACTAAGCTTCAGGATTTCATCAACCGTGGTAAAGACAAAGAATATAAAATCTATCGTTTCAAATATTTTAACGCCGAAACTATGGAAGCTGATTTGATCAAGGCTATTAAAAAACAAAATAAAAAATATGACATTTACTTCGAGTTTTCAGACGAAAACACCTACTGCTCTGAATTAGTTTACAAAGCCATGTTAGATGTAACCGGTCATGAGCTTGGCAAAATTCAACAGTTTAAAGACTTAAAACTTGAAGGTCCTTACGTCAAAGATATGATTAAAAAACGCCTGACTGATAAAGGCCGTGTGTTAGATCCAGAAGAGTTAATTATTACTCCGATTTCACAGATGTTTGATGCTAATTTAACTCTGGTCAAAGAAGTTCTTAAAAACCGCTAACGACTGCTTTTGAAACAGTTTCTGTCATCTGACGATCTTTTTTACACTCAAAAGGGCCTCTAGCCGTGTTAAATTACAGCTAACACATGGCGCGGTCTCTGCTTTAAACCTTTGGTAACTCTATGAAAGCAGTACGTATGAAACCGACTATGTCTAAAATTCCAGTTCTATTACTTAGCCTAATTATGGCTTTATCGGCCTGTGCACCAAGCACTCAGCGCGCAAGCAATACAGGTAAAAACCAAGAATCCGGCATCACCAATGGCGAAGATGAACTTCCGCCCGTTGTTGAACAAGATCTAGTTTCAAACACTGATAATTTTCAAAAACTATTAGAAGAACAAGGTAAAACGGCAGCAGATTACGAAACCCCTACCCAATCTATTACTAATGGTGAAGACATCATGTATGTCGGTTATACAAAATTAAAAAACATCAAATCAGTTTATGACCGTACAAAAAACGAATTAGAAGTTTCAGGGCTAGCTGAAATCATGAATGCCGATAAAAAAACAATTCGCGTAAGCCAAACTTTTAAAATCAAAGGTAAATATAAAGCAAAGACCGGAACAATTAATCTACGCCCAGTCGATGAAGAAAAAAATGAAAACGGCGTTCAGGTTCGCGCTGTGGTAACATGTTTAAAAAGTGATTTAGACGAAAAATATGACTGCGCTCGCGCCATTATTGATTTATTTATTAAACATCAAAATAACTATTACACTGAACAGTTAGAATCGACCGCTTTTGAAAAACCAAAAATGGTTGGTGGCAAAGAAACTCCTAAGTCTCAGCCCACCGCGCCAGAAGTTAAAATCGAAATCACTGAACCCGAAATAGTAAATCCGGTGAAAGTGACTCCTGATCAAGAGCCGGCAAAACCAGTTATTGATACAAAAATTAAAGATGCCCCCGCAGCGTCTGCGGCCGTAGTCGTTAAAGTGATCGATGAAACTAAAGAAGAAGCTGACGGCGAAGCTGTTGCTGAAGTTGAAGAAGGCGATGATGGCGCTATCCAAGGCCGTTACGAAGGTAAAGCCGCATTAGTTAAATTAGCTAAATTATTCTTAACACCAAAAGATATCGAAGAATTAGATTCAGACGATGAAGATGACGACCAAGTTGAAGATAAAAAACAAGCGGTCACTCCTGAAGTAAAAAAAGACACTCAAGGCCGCCTAAAGTTAACGAATCAAGCTATCGGAAGCCCTGATCAAGGCAGACTTCGTAATGCTTCGTTTTTAAAAACGCATTTAGATACTTACAACTTAACAAATAAAATCGTGATCGCGAATTCTTCGACAAAGAATTATTATGGTACACAAGAAATGATGAATGTCTTAGAGGCTGTTGGCGATAAGGCTTATTCTTTTCAACAAAATAAAATTCACATCAGCCGTATTTCTGCAAAACAAGGCGGACGCTTACCTCCATCGGTCAGTCATCAAAACGGCATGGATGTGGATGTTGGTTACCCGACGGTTCAGGGCCGAGTTGGCTTTCCGATTGTGGCCTCTGGCGGATCAATGAAAAAATCTGATTTTTCGATCGCTAAAACTTTAGAGTTATTTAAATTTATTATGACTCAGACGGTTTCTCCGGTCGATCGCTTATTCGTAGACCAATCAATCATTAATAGACTTTGTAAAGAGGCTAAAGACAGTGGTCGTTTTAAAGGTTCTGAGCGCGCAGCTTTTGTGAAATTATTTGAAAACATGCAGCACGTTGCAGGACATGGAAATCACTTTCACATGCGCCTACGTTGTACACCGAACCAACCAGATTGCCGTCACAAAATTTATAGAAAAATGAATAACTGCGCAGGCTAAAAGCTACGCTTAGATAAACACTTCAGCTGCGATATTTTTTAGATTATAGGTGCTTGCCATACTGCGAACGTAAGCACCGCAATCTGCCATCACTAATAAATCCATCTCTTTAGTTTCATATAATTCGAAATTTTTATGAAACACATCTGATGATTCACAGATTGGCCCGACTAAAGAGTAATTTAACTTCGCATCAGAATGTTTTTTCAAATTATAAAAATGGTGATGCGCTTGGTATAATGATGGGCGCATATTATTATTCATTCCAAGATCAAGAACTAACATATTTTTATTTTTAATATACTGCACCTGACAGATAAACACCGCAGACCTTGCCACGATAAAACGGCCAAGCTCAGATAAAACATCAGCGTTGAAATCTTTTAATGAATCTTCGTACGCTGATTTTAATAAATTCCAACGTTCGAAATCCAGATCTAAATCATGAGATTTGTAATCAACGCCTAATCCCCCACCCACATCAAAACGATCTAAGTTTGGAAATTGTTTTTTTAAATCTAAAAAATAAACTTTCATTTTTTCAACAGATTCTTTAAATACCATTGGATCAAGAATTTGCGAGCCGATATGAAAAGATAAACATTTAAATTCAACTAATGGATTTTTCTTAATCACATCTAAACATTCAGGCACATCATTTAAATCAATGCCGAATTTAGAATCTTTAAGTGCTGTTGAAATGTAGGGATGCGTTGGCGTGTCGATTAAGGGATTTACACGCAAGCCCACGCTGATTTTTTTATTTTTATGGGTGGCGATTTCACTGATACGGCGAAGTTCTGCCGCAGATTCTACGTTGATCTGATAAATTTGTTGATCAATCGCAAATTCAATCTCGGCAATGGTTTTACCAACACCAGAAAAAATAAAATCTTTCGGGCTAAAACCGCAATCAAGGCCATGCTTAATTTCACCAAGGCTTACCACATCAAGGCCACAGCCCCCGTCTTTAAATAGTTTTAATATTTCAGGGTGGTAATTCGATTTCATCGCAAAATGCAGCTGTTTAAGCTTTGTCCAAGACTTAACCCAGGCAATACGTTCACTGATCAGTGATTTTTGATACACCAAGACAGGCTCTTGGTAGTTAGAAACTACTGGTAAAGCGCTTAATTTAGCGCCAGCAAAGTGGAGTTCGTTATTCTGATAGGTGAATAGTTCGCGTGACATTTCAGCTATCTTAGCTAATGATCTTAAGAATGAAAATGATTAATTTAGGTTACACAAAATTAGGTCTTCCGCTTCATGGATATCATTTTACTCCTGTATCGGGTAAAGCTAAAAACCGCGCCCTTGTTATCGGCGGCATTCACGGTGATGAGCCAGAAGGCGTTGTCGCAACGCGCGGCTTACTCGATTCATTCTTAAAAAACTACACTTTAGATTTAGAATTAGTGTTGGTTCCTGAAATGAACCCTGAAGGTGTATTACTTAAAACACGTGGTAATTCAAATAAAGTAGATCTTAATCGCAATATGGCGACAAAAGATTGGTCTCCGGTTGCAGCTAGCGAACGCTATCACCCAGGCCCTGCTCCGATGAGCGAACTTGAAAATCAGTTATTAGCTAAATTTATTGAAGACTTCAAACCGACCGTTATTTTTTCGCTGCATTCATGGAAGCCGATGTTAAACACCAATGGTGTTTTACCAGAAGCAGACGCTATCGCCAAAATCACAGGATACGAAATTCACCCCGATATCGGCTACCCGACACCTGGTTCACTTGGCACCTGGGCAGGCTTTGAAAGAAACATTCCCACATTAACTTATGAAGTTGAACGCGATATTTCATTTAAACCCATTATTGATATTCATGTGCCAGCGATCATCGAAGGCCTAAAAATCACAGCCCAAAGGTAAACAAGTCGTGTCGAAGACACGCGGAGAAACAATGAAACAAGACATTCTTAAATTACACCAAACATTAGCCGACAATAAAGACTACCAAATCTCAGCTTTCGATAAAGAATTGATCTTAAACGCGATGAATGAGCTAGATACCGGTAAAATCCGCGTTTCAGAAAAAGTAGAAGGCCAATGGATCACCAATGAATGGGTTAAAAAATCTATTCTTTTATATTTTCGTATCACGACAAATAAAGTGATCAACTCTGGTGATTTATCTTACTTTGATAAGATTCCCGTTAAAAAATTTGGCGAAGCCAATGGCGTTCGTGTTGTTCCGCAAGCGATCGCGCGTTTTGGTTCTTTCATTGAAGCAGGCGCAATACTTATGCCTTCGTATGTAAATATCGGAGCTTACGTAGGTTCGGGCACAATGGTTGATACCTGGGCCACGGTTGGATCATGCGCCCAAGTGGGAAAAAATGTTCACTTATCTGGTGGTGTTGGTCTTGGCGGAGTTTTAGAACCGGCACAAGCACAACCGGTTATTGTTGAAGATGATTGTTTTGTTGGTAGCCGTTGCATCGTGGTTGAAGGTGTTCATCTTGAACCCGGTGTTGTGTTAGGTGCTGGTGTTACAATTACGGCTTCGACAAAAATTATTGATGTGACTCAAAAAGATGTGGTTTACAAAGGCCGCGTTCCTGCAAATTCTGTAGTGATTCCGGGTGTTGAGATGAAAACTTACCCTGCTGGAACATACGGTGTACCTGCAGCTTTAATTATTGGACTTCGAAAAGAATCAACGAATAAAAAAACATCGTTAAACGATGCACTTCGTGATTTTAACGTTAGTGTTTAGATTTTAAAAGAATGGCCGGTTCGATTTTCAAAGAAGCTCGAGCCGGAATATAACAGCCAACAACCGCAAGTGCTGTTACGCCCAAGACCACATAAAAAGTAAATACCGGATTCACTAACGCCGGAATCGAAGAATCATAATAAACCGCAGGCAAAATATTTAAGGGGTAATACTGCAGATAATATCCTGCAGCTACGCCAACGAAGGTTCCTAAAAACAACCCTGATAATGAAATCCATAAGCCCATCATTAAAAATAACATCAGCGTATTTTTTGATGAATAGCCAAGGGTTTTAATAATCGCGATATCTAATTTTTTTTGCGACATAATAAGAGCTAACACTGTTAAAATTGAAGACGACGCAATTAATCCCGCAAGCCCTAGAAATACCCCGATCATGGTTTTTTCCATAAACAGGGCAAAAAATAAATCCGAGTTTTTTTGCTGCCAAGATTCAACGTGCTCAAAACCTTGGGCTTCTAAACTGGTTCTTAGCGGCTCCATTTGGTTGATATCTTTTAACCACACATGATAACCGCTGGTCTTAGACGGACTTTGTCGTAGTGATTTGATCGATAAGTCTTTATTAAAAAATAATAATTTTGAATCAAGATCATATAAATCGGTCGTTACAATTCTACGAATAGTGGCCTTTTCAAAAATCGGAGCTTCCATAGAGCTCAACAACAAACTCTCGGCCGGAATCAGTGTGACCATGTCACCTTCTAACAACCCAAGAGATCTGGCCAGATCAATCCCCACCGCGATTTCATTAGCCTGAAGTTCTAGATCGATATCAAGTGATGGATCATAAAACACAAACCTTGGATCTTGGTTACTTACTTTTAAATCTTTAAGTTGTTTAAACCAAAAACTAATTCCCGCTTGGTCATACCCGATCGCACTGGTTCCGCGAAATTGGCCATCCACTGTTCGAAGCATTAGATCATAACTCTCGTAAGGAATAACCGACATGTCATTGGTTGAAGGAATCTCGGCTAAAACCTTTTCTTTTTTAATGATATTTAAATGCGGGTCTAAAGCTAAGATACGGTTTTTGATATTGTGGTTCATGCCATTCATGACAAAAAGCACCAAGAAAAAGATCGCGACACTTAAAGTAATGGCGATAAACGATAGTAACGAAATCCGGCGAATCAACGAAGCTGATCTGTTGGAAATAATTAATTTAGTTAAAAAGAAATAACTTAACGAATCTCGCAGCATGCGAGCTTATTAGAACACTTTTCTTAATGATTTATCAAGGCGCAAGGAGGAGGCCCTACTAACAGTAGGCCGACGACGCGGCAACGCAGAGAAATCTAGAAATGAGCGACTTTTTTAGTCGGCGCTGTTTCATCAAAATAGATGATGCCTTCTTCTAAAAACAGTTTGTTATGGCCAATATGGTTCATCGCCGTTGGATGATGGTTGGTCATAAAAATGTGGCGTAAATGCCCAGCACGTTGTTTGTACTGAATAAGGTCTAAAAAGTTTAACCACTGTGCCTCTGTAAGGCCTGAGGCAGGGTCTTCTAACAAAAGCATTTGCGGATTTTTAGCAATGGCTTGAGTCATAAAAACCATCTTTTGCACGCTATAGCTGAATTTGCCTAACTCATTATTCAAATAAGGAGTTAGATCCAACTGTTCACAAATCACTTGAAGTTCTTCTGGCGTTGTAAACTGGCTCAAAAAAGCTTTCACAGTGATACTTAAATGGTGATGGCCACCCTCAAAGTATGCGCCCATAATTGAACGTGGGTCGACTTCATGTTCGTCAGCAAAAATATCCTGACCGTTCCATAAAATGCGACCCGAAGTGCATGGACGAGCACCCGATAAAAACTGTAAAAATTGTAATGAACTATTTGGATTTGATGATTCAATCACCACCGTTTGATCTGCAGGTAATTCAAAATCTACGCTTTGTAAAACGGGATCTGTGCCCGGTTGTAAAAGAGTAACGTTTTCTAAGTAGACTTGATTTAGATCAAATAAATTTGCCATCAAGGCTTTATCGGCTTATGCGCCGATAAAGTTAACTAGACCGAAGACTGTATAGAACAGTGATTTCACTAATTCTAAGGCAAAATCAAAAACTGATTGTTCTGACCTAGAATTGGCTAGCGTAAGCTTCTTGATATCGATGGTGTTCGGAAAGACATCGCGAAAGATCGAATAAGCTCTGGCCATATGCAATTGCGAAGTCACTAATAAAACATCCTGGCATTTAAGTGATTCAACCAAAACTACAGATTGATGAGCATTACCAAAAGTTGTTTGTGATCTTTTTTCTAAGATCACATCATCGGGATTAATTTCATTATAATACGGCCAATACGGAAAAACTTCAGTGTAGGTGGCCTCTTTAAAAACCCCCGACACGATTAGTTTTTTGATGCGTTTTTGCTGAAGAAGTTCAAAGCCTTCACGGATTCTTCCGGGTGCGCCAGTTAAAACAACCGCACAATCGGCCTCAGTCGTTTGCGACCATACATTGATCGGTTCATCTTTTATTTTTTTGGCGTGAATAAATAAAATACTTACACCAATTAAAAAGAAAACATAGAAGATCAATGATTTGGGTCTAAATGACATCGAGCTTAAGCTTGTTTATGAGCAATCACTTCGATTTCAACATTCACACCTTTTGGCAAACCGGCAACAGCTACAGTTGAACGTGCTGGTGGGTTTTGCGGAAAACGCGTGGCATAAACTTCATTGACTGCAGCAAAGTCATTCATGCTTGTTAAAAAAATCGTCGTTTTGATGATATTTGAAAATTTAAGATCAGCTTGGGTTAAAACAGCTTCGATATTTTTCAATACCATTTCTGTTTGCTGTTTAACATCGCCCGTGAACACTTCTTGTGTTTGCGGGTTAATTGCAATCTGCCCAGAGCAGAATAAAAAGTCTCCCATTTGCACAGCTTGTGAATAAGGACCAACTGCTTTGGGAGCATTGTCTGTGTGAAGAATTGATTTAGCCATTACGTTCTCCTAGAAGTAAAAAATAATACCAGCACGCAGCGGATGATCTGCAATCGTGCGGATACGGGTGTCTTTAACTGATGACAATCCTAAACCGCCCTCAAACGAAAAACCAACATTTTCTAAACCAGTTAAGAAAAACTCAATACCCATTAAAAAATTAGCTTCAAAGCCATTTTCTTTGCCAGTCACCGGCTCTTCAAATGTCACTAAACCCAGCTGACCACCAGCGTAATAATGCAATTGGTTTTCGTGAAAAATCACATGGCGAACACCTGCATTGATTTGAAATTTTGAATAATCTTTTTTCGTGTCGACACCGACACCGCCAGTGACAGCAGTTAAACCATTAATGTGATAGACAACGGCTAAAGAAGGCAGACTTTCAGAGGTATTATCTTTAATACCCACTCCTAAACGTTGTGGCATTTCTTTAGCCGCAACCAGTGATGAAAATAACGACACAATTGCAAGGGCAAGGAATTTTTTTGATAACTTCATGATAGCCTCCATCCCCTATAGGTTGACACTGCGGCGTTGGCTTGTCAGCATATTTTCTATGGAGATTCATATGAAAAAATTAATGACCTTAGTTATACCTTTTGCAATCACAACATTTTCTTTAGCTCTATCTGCTCAAACTTTAACGACCAATGTTGGCGATAAAAAATATGACACTTATAGCTTAGCGGATTCAGCTGATCTTAAAGTTGATAAAGACACGATGAACTTAAAGCCAGTTTCTCATGGTATCAGAAAGAAAAAATTTTTTGCAATCCTGCCAGTTAAAGTTTATTACGCAGAGCTATTAGCGGCTAAACCTGAAGCTTTAGTTAAGACGGATGCAGAAGCTTTATCTTCATTAAAAGCTGCAGGCCCTGTGCAATTGCGTTTAACGATGTTACGTGATTTGCCCGCAAAAAAGATTTCTGATTCTTTCGTTGACGCACTTAAGGCCAATGATGTTGCTGTTGATTCAGGCGACATGAAAACTGTATTAGAACATATCTCGACGATGAGCGAATTCAAAAAAGGCGAAATTTTTTCAATCGTTGGCTCGTCAAAAGACGATAAAGGTTTTTTATATTTGCAAAAGCCTAATGGCGAAATCATCACGGTTGCCGGCTCTAATAAACTTGTCGAACAAATGTTTAGCATTTGGTTAGGCAAGCCAGTTGATGACAAATTAGCTGAGTTAAAAAAAGAACTTCTTAAATAGTGCGTAAGTTCATATTATTTTTCTTTATTTCACTTTATTCAGCCTGTGTTTTTGCACAGGCTTTTTCTATTGGCCAATTTTCAATTGGCGAAGCTGCAGTTGATTTAGATGTAAATGATTTTAACATCGAAAAAAGCCATAGTGATATCGACGCCAGCTTTAATGCCGATAGCATCCAGTGGCTGCGTCCAGAAAATAATTTACTAACTCCCCGTGTTTTATTAACTATTAATGTTCCGAAAAAATATCACCCCGTTTATTTTAAAATTGCAGGCCAAGTTGTCTTTGCCACACAAGTTTATGTAAATTTATTTAATCCTGAAACGATTCAAATTTTTCAGGGCGATAAAATCTTAGATACCATTCATATCACAGCAAAGTCTGTGGCCCGCTCTAAACTAAAACAATGGATCGATTACACTTGCCTACCGTATAATGTGGTTATCACAGGAATTGACCAGCAGTACTCATCAACGGGTTGCAAATTACACCGTGTGGGTTCTTTTGGCCGTGAAACTCCCCGCTTAGAGGTGGCCTTCGCTTCTCCGAATTTAACCACCTTGGCTGGCGATCACCCGCCATTTTTATTTAATCTTCAGGATAACGCCGCCGTTGAAACGGTTTTAATAAATAATAGCACCAAAGAAAAAGTTAACGTTTCGGTCAGTGCAAAACTTCCGCAACGTTTACAGCGTTTAAAAATGGCTGGCGGCATTGGTCCTTACTTTTTTACGAGCACTTATAATTTAGAAACTAAAGGACCAGATGCGGCTCCTTCATATATGTTATATGGAAAATACGAATTATCTGAAACATCCTCATTTAAAGCTTTTGATGCTTTAGTTTATAATAATAAATCCTTATTCAACAATTCAGGTTTATATTTTTCTTATGATTTGGCGCAAGTTCTTGATGGCCAAGTTGTTTTGGGCGCGCTGATTGGCTTTCAGGGTTTACATTATCGTTTTGACAGCGGCTACCCGAGTGAATTTGAAGTGATTTATCCGCAAGGTTTTGAAATTACTTACAATCATGCCTTCGGAATTCAGAATTATTATTTAAGTTATGGCATGTTTTTATCAACCACTGAAGATGTGTATCGCAACATCTGGCTTCGTTACGGCAGCCAAGTATTTTACGAATTAAATTATATTACCTGGGGTTCGGATATTGCCGAAATCGAAATGTGGGGATTATCTGTGGGCTTTCCGTTATTTAAAGCTTTTTAATTAGATTTAAAATTAAGCTGAAATAAATCCGGTCGAACAATTAAATTAAACTGTGCAGTATCATCAGTGATATTAATATCAGATCCGTCTTGATTTGGAAAAAACTGAGCATACACCTCTTTAGCTTTATCTCCGGTGTATTTTACGATTGCCGAGTTAAAACCGATTTTTCCAAAAGCAGAATTGAAAACTATAAATGAACAGTGGTAGACGTTCTCTTGTTTTTTATTGCAGACAAAAGTCATTTCTTTTTGTGAAACCGTTAAGACTTTGCCTGGCCCCAAAAAGCTGTTTTGCTCAGAGACATTCATCTGCTCATAAATTTGTGCTGGCGTATGATCAAAAGTGCCATCGAATGAATTCGAAATAAGATTAATCATATACTGCTGGCCCAAGAACCGCCCCTCGGTTCGGGCCTGCAAATTAAAACTGACTAAAATAAAACTTAAAAATAATAATTTATTCATGACTTCTAAAAGGCTAACGTAAAGATCTGAAATTCACAAAAACTTTTTTTCCTGATTTTATTTCTATGACTTGCGAAGGCAAGTTATCCGCAGTGGGAAAATCCGCGCTATCTAACCCCAAGACTTGTATGTCATATTTCCCCGGTTTTAAAAAAACGCGGGCCATTTGAATTTTAGATGGCAACGTCGACCATTGACGAAGATCGGCGCGGTCGGCCAAATTCATCGCAATCCAGGCCACCCCACCTAATAATTCATTTTTCTGTCTGATTTGGTCAGACATTACAGCTTTTGCAGCAACGCCTCCAATTCGGCGCGCTACTAATGACGAATAGTCTTTATCTAAAGTTATCATCGCCATACGATCAATATCATAAACCACGCGCGACTTATTAACTTGGGTATAGATTTTACCTGTTGATGACTCAAGCGGAGTAATTTCAACCTGGGCGATGCTGGTTTTAAGATATTCAGTTTGTAGGGTTGGAAATCTAGGTTCGTCTTGGCGCGGGATTTTTTTGGCGCCAAAACCCTGTTGAAAAATAACAACGAGTTCACCGTTTTTACGACCATTTAATTCTGCATCTAAAGCATTGCGGTCAGCTTTAAATTCTTTTTTCCATTTATCTAAAGCTTGTTCTCGCCCTGCTAAACGCGCCGTGCGAATAAGATCTCCGCCAAGCCCCGAGATAGATGGATCTAACTTGTATGCTGCTTCATATTCGATGTAGGCATCGTCATATTTTTTTTGTGATTCCCAAATAATAGCTGATAAGTAACTGGCAAAGGGCGAAAGTTCATAGGCTTCGCGGCCTTCTATTTTAAATGATGAAATCTTGCTGTTGATTCTGCGGCACTCAACCAAGGCGGCATCAAAATCACCTAACATTAAATAATTTATCGCATTCATACTGTTGAGTAAAAATTTTTCGTAAGATTCACCCTTGTACTGAACCATTTCTTCGGCGCCTAAGGTGGCACCCACAATTTGGCTGACAGAGTGGTAATCTTTTTCTTCTAAAAGCCGATCGGCTTTAATAAAAGCCTCTGCAGAACTGCGGTAATCGCCAGAAATTTGTAAAGCCATGGCATAATCCAGCGTATACATCAGCTGGTCTTTTCCTGCCTCAGAAGATTTTTCTTTAAGTTCTTTTAAGGCTTGCGTGATTTGCCCTTGGCGAAGAAGACTTTTGGTGTTTTCTGACTGCGCCAAAAAAGAAGCGCAGCCGACCATCGTCAAGATTGTCACGACAAGTACAAAACGAATAAATTGAAATGATTTTTTTGTGACTAGCATTATTAAAATTATGATTTATTACTTGATAAGCCGCAATAGCAAAAGATAGCATGTGGAATCTATGATGCATCTACCGGAGCTTATTCAGGATCTTGGCTTTATTTTAATCACTGCAGCTGTAGTGACGTTGATCTTCAAAAAGCTTAATCAGCCCGTTGTTTTAGGGTATCTGATCGCAGGTTTTTTAGTAAGCTCGCATGTTCCGTTTTTGCCAAACGTGAAGGATGTCGAATCTATTAAAATTTGGGCTGAAATCGGAATCATCGTTTTACTATTTGGTTTAGGCTTAGAATTCAGCTTTAAAAAATTAGCTCAAACCGGAAGATCAGCAACGATCACGGCGCTCTTTGAAGTTATCTTTATGTTGGTAGCAGGCTTTGTTTTCGGCCAAATCATGGGCTGGAATCAAATAGATAGTCTGTACTTAGGTGGTATTTTATCTATTTCTTCGACCACGATTATTATTCGCGCCTTTGATGAATTAGGGCTCAAAGGGCAGAAATTTGTTTCATTAGTTTTTGGCGTGCTGATCGTTGAAGATATCGTGGCGATTTTACTCTTAGTCGCACTCTCAACAGTGGCGATCTCGCGTGAACTTTCAGGGCCAGATCTGATCTATTCCGGCTTTCGCTTAGGATTTTTCTTAATTTTGTGGTTTATCATAGGTATTTACGTGTTGCCAACACTCATGCGTAAAATCAAACGCTTTTTAAATAATGAAACCACTTTAATAGTTTCTTTAGGGCTTTGCCTTGGCATGGTCAGTTTAGCCACTTATGCGGGGTTTTCTCCGGCACTGGGCGCATTCGTTATGGGTTCGATTTTAGCTGAAACCAACGAAGGCCCGCGCATTGAAAAATTAATTCACCCGATTAAAGATCTTTTTTCTGCGGTATTTTTCGTGTCTGTAGGAATGATGATTGATCCGGCTATTTTACAAGAGTACAGCTGGCAAATTTTATTAATCACTTGCATCACGATTTTTGGTAAAGTGATCAGCACTTCATTAGGTGCTTTGTTATCAGGCGTGAGCTTTCGCCACTCAGTGCAAGCTGGGATGAGTCTTGCTCAAATTGGCGAGTTCTCGTTTATTATCGCAACTTTAGGTTTAACTTTAAAAGTCACCAGTGATTTTTTATACCCAATTGCAGTTTCAGTTTCAGCGATCACCACCTTTGCGACTCCGTACCTGATTAAAAATTCTGACAGCTTGCAATTGTTTTTACGGACTAAACTGCCGGTGAATTTCTTTAATCGTATTGAAAAATATCAAACTGCTTTCTTAGCTGAACAAAGCGAATCAGGAATCGTTAAAATACTATGGCGCGCCTATGGCTGGAAAACCTTGATTAACGGGGTTTTAGTTTTTGCGATCATTTCTATAGCTATTCTTTTGCGTTCGCGCTTTGGCGATTATATTTCTTTTGGTATAGCTTGTTTTCTTTCGATTCCGTTCTACTGGGCGATGTGCTTTGGCCAGCCTTCGAAGTTCTTAACGGATAACGAACTCGCACGTCTTCACCAGCTTGATATTGGTGTTTTTATCGGGCGAAATGTTTTAGGCTTTTTATTTGCTCTTTACGCTGTAAGTAGCTTTATGTCATTGAATTCATGGCAAGGCTTAGTTTGTTTTGCCAGCCTTACATTGTTGGTGTTTTTTGGCGGGCTTTCACAAGGCTTTTATCAAAAAATTGAAAATAAATTTATGAATAATCTGGTGTACGAAAGTCCGACTCGTAAACCAAAACTTGCTCCGTGGGATGCAAGTCTTGCGACATTTACTATAAATCCGAACTCGAAATATGTGGGTTTAACGCTATTAGATTCAAAAATTAAAGAAAAATATAACATCACGGTGGCTTTAGTTGAGCGTGGCGAAAGTAAACATTTAGCTCCCGATCGCGATCTTATTCTTATGCCCTATGATAAGTTATATCTAATAGGCACAGATGAACAGGTTCACAAGCTTGGAACCGAACTAGAAACCTCAATCTATAAAGATGGCGATAGCCCAGCTGAATCGTATCGCTTACGCTCTTTAAAAGTGACCTCATCGTCTCCGTTTGCAAATAAAACGATTCGCGAAAGCACAATCCGTGAAAAAACATCGGGCTTAATCGTGGGCATCGAACGTAATGGTGAGCGGATAATTAGCCCCGACTCGTCGATGGAAATCCTGGTCAACGATATACTTTGGATTGTTGGCGATTATGATAAAATTAGCCGACTGCGTTCATAGCGTGGCTTTTGCATGATGAATTTCTCAATGGAGAATTCATATGAATATGCGCAACGCAGTGACCGTATTTTTAATCTCAGCATTAGCCACAACTGTTTCGTTCGCTGGTCCGATCGTAAATAAATTAGGTAAAAACCCGTTTAACACTCAAATTGCTGAACTTATCGAATCAGCTTTAGGCCGCTGGTCTCAAACAGATTCATTAAATCCAGCGGTGGCGTATTATGAAACTTTTCCTGCACGATCAATGTTACCTTTAGACGATGTTACTTTTGTACCGCGAACAAATGATACAGATTCAGTGGTATTAACTGATTATATTGCTATCGGCGCGCTGTCGTCTACGGGGTCTGCAATTGGCTTACGTATGGCTTTAGCGCCGCAAGAATCCCGGCTTAAAGTTTCTCAGTCGCTGGCCGAAAGTGGATTGGTCAAAACTGGTGATATTATCGTTTCAACTCGTCCTTTATTTGCGAACTCGTTACAATACTTAGCATTGCAATTATTAAATACTCACAACTCTGTAGCTGTTGTTGTTAACGAGAATGGCAAAAAGTTATTTTATAACATTGATATGCCGATGGATGAAGACATGTTAGGGGGTGCGGCTTTAGGTTTTGGCAGATCCGCCATCGATTCGCCGCATTTTACTAAAGATAATAAAAACATGATGGTTCACATTTTACGCCCACGTTTAGACTCAAACCAAAAACTAAACCTGCAAAAATGGCTAGAAAAATCCTTGAGCAAAGCGCGCGCAAAAACTATTTATCCCAAGTTTGTATCTTTTAACAAAGATTACAACAAACCGACGTATCAAAGTGACGGAGATCTATCTTTCGTGGCTGATGTCGCCCGTCTTTTATTGGGCCAGAAAATGCAGGTTCACAAACATATCAAAATGTACTGCTCTGAATTTTCGTGGGTCATGTTATCGCTAAAAGATTGTAATCCAGACACAACTGCAGATGATTTCAAAAAATCAAAAACTCCGGCATGCGTAAAAGAATTTTTTAAACCGATGCAAATGTTTGGTTCAGCATTCAGCGGTGGCTCAAGCACAGATCAGGATTTATATGGCATGAGTGATGGTATTCCGATGTTAATCACACAAACGGGGGCATTGCCCCGGACAAGTATGGAACTTATCGACTTTGCTTTACCCGGTGTTGATCGTGAAGCAGATGGTTTATCTAGCGGCCACAAAGCTATCGCTGCTGAGATGGCTCCCCTGATCAAAAAAGCCAATGGTTACTTCAAGTTAATTTTAACTCGGGAATACTCACAAATCGATGATGCCCGGGCAAAATTAAATCCGGCGGCTCCCCGCAACTATTCGCCAACCAGTTTTTCGGTACTGGCTGCCATACCAGACACTTTGAACGGTCAAAAAGTTTCGCAAAAGAAATTCGACTACGTCACAACAATTAAATACCTACCTAAAGCTAAACTCAAAGACCTACAGTCGAAATAAGTCTGTTTTTTCTCGCACCGAGGGGCATTGCCCCGAATAAACTTAGTGTCTCAAATCGAGAAAAACCCTTGCAGTAACGCTTAACTTTTTCTTTGAGTGTGTCAGTGATGTGTCTGACGACGAGTTAGACACTAGGGCCCGCAATAATTGTCCTACACCAAATTTTAAAGCCTTAAAACAATTTTATCCTGTTTAAAGCTGTCTGAATCGGGCACTTTTCTTGAACCTTAGCTCTTCGTTGAGTTTTTATAAACGGTTATTAATTATATAAAACGGAGAAAACATATGAACATGAAAAAAGCAATTAGCGCCTTTTTAAGTACAGCATTACTGGTAAGCACAGCAACTGCTGGTCCCATCGTAAACAAATTGGGAAAAAATGCGTTTAACACACAAATTTCTGCAGGGATTGAATCAGTTCTTGGTAAATGGAGTCAATCGGCTTCTTTAAATCCTTCAGTAGTGTTCTATGAAACTTTTCCGGCAAAATCTATGTTGTCTTTAAATGACGTATCTTTTGTTCCTCGTTCAGATGATACAAACTCAGTTGTATTAACAGACTACGTTTCTATCGCTGCTCAGTCAGCAACTGGAACTTCATTAGGTTTACGTATGGCTTTAGCGCCGCAAGAATCTCGTCTTGAAGCTGCTCGTTCAATGGCTGAAAGCGGATTAATCAAAACTGGAGACACTATCGTTTCAGTTCGTCCTATGTTTGCTAACTCATTACAATATTTAGCGATCCAATTACTTAACACTCACATTTCAACTGCAGTTGTTGTTACTGAAAATGGCCGTAAGGTTGTTTACAATATCGATATGCCGATGGATGCTGACATGTTAGGTGGAGCTGCTCAAGGTTTCGGTAAATCAGTAATGGATTCACCTCACTTTACTGGTGATAACGAAAATTTAATGGTTCACATTTTACGTCCGCGTTTAAATGAATCACAAAGACAAAACATGCAAAAATGGTTTGAAAAATCTTTAGCTAAAGCCCGCGCTAAAACGATATACCCGAAATCTTTATCATTTAACTCTGACTATAACAGCCCGACATACCGTGGTAGCGACATTTCTTTCGTAGGTGATGTAGGCCGTCTTTTATTAGACCAAAAATTAAAAGCTGCTGACCACTTACAAATGTTTTGTTCTGAGTTTGCTTGGGTAATGTTATCTTTACGTGACTGTAACCCAGATTCAACTGCAAAAGATTTCGCAAAAAACGATACTCCTTCTTGCGTATCTAAATTCTTTGAACCAATGCAAGTTTTCGGTTCTGGCTTTAGCGGTGGTGATGTTGAAAGAGACCAATCATTATATGGTATGACTGATGGTATCCCAATGTTAATCGAGCAAACTGGTGCTGGTCCGCAAGTGGCTATGCAGTTAATCGACTTCTCTTTACCAGGTACAGAAAAAGAAGCTAAAGGTTTATCAAACGGTCATAAAGGTGTGGCTTCTGCAATGGCTCCGCTAATCGCTCAAATGAACGGTTACTTTAAATTAGCTTTATTAGACAGAACTGCTGCGAAAATCGATGGTGCAAGAGCTCAGTTAAATCCGGCTTCTCCTCGTAACTACTCGCCAACAGGTTTCTCGGTTCATGCAGCAATGCCGAACTCGATCAACGGTAAAACTGTATCACAAAAGAAATTTGACTACGTAGTAACTGTAAAATACGTACCTAAAGCTAAACTTAAAGATCTTCAATCTAAATAATTTAAAGCGAAAGAAAACGAGAAATATATGAAAAAACAAATTTTATTAACTCTAGTGACTTTGTTAACTGTATCTTCAGCTTTCGCTGAATCAGAGATCACAAGACTACAACGCGTAAAAACTAAAGATTGCTCAACTGCTGAATTAGCAAAAGCAATTACAGCAACTGCAGATAACGTTCTTTACTCTGAGAAAAAAGTAACTGTTCTTGAAGAAAGTTTAGAAATCACGACTGCACAAAAAGAAGCTGGTACGATCGCAAAAGTATTAGGTTCATACCCACGCTCTAGCGTCTCAGCTCACAGCAAAACTGTTGTTAAAGCTGAAGCTGCTGCAGCCTCTGGTAAAGTAGGAATTACAGCTCCTGCATTGTTTGATGTTGTTTACGCTGTTCAAGATGCATCTGGTGCTCAAATTGGTTCTAGAGGCCGTGTTTCTATCGCAGTAACTTGCCGTGTAGAAAAAATCGGTAACAAGATCGCTCACGCAGCTTCTCTTTTATCTTTTGATGTGAAAGCTAAAGGCGTTAAATAATTTTTAAATAAGAAAACCAAGACCCAAACTTAAAGCCCAGACACTTTATCAAAGTCTGGGCTTTTTTTATTTCTGGAACACTTCTTTCTAGACTAGCCGTTAAAACCCGCGCCCTGCATACCGATAAAAACGGTATGCAAAACATAAAACAAAAAATCAGCGCTCTTTTTTTATTAGCTACATTAACAATCGCGGGCAATGCCCATGCTCAGACACTTAAAGTCGGCGATATTATCTTTCACAAAAGCCAGTCGCAACAAGCAAAAGCGATTACTGAAGCCTCTGGTTCTGAATGGACTCACGTTGGTATCCTAGTTGCCAGCGCGGGTAAATGGTATGTGGCCGAAGCCGTTGGTCCGGTGAAAGCGACTCCTCTGCAAGATTTTATCAACCGTGGTAAAAACAAAGAATATAAAATTTATCGTTTCAAACACTTCAATCCAAAAACAATGGAGTTAGCATTACATAATGCGATCAAAAGACAAAACAAGCCTTACGATATCTATTTCGAAATGTCTGACTCAAGAACTTATTGTTCAGAGCTAGTTTACAAAGCGATGCGCGAAGTAACCGGGCAAGAAGTCGGCACAATGCAAAAATTCAAAGATTTAAAACTAACTGGCCCGTATGTGAAAGCGTTAATTAAAAAGCGCTTAACAGACACTGGTCGAGAACTAGATCCGAACGAACCAATCATCACTCCGATCTCACAAATGCGCGAATCAGATTTCACGCTAGTAAAACAGTACGTAAAATCACGCTAGTCAGTTTCACAAACATACAAATTACAATTCAAAAACCGTTTCCAAGGCATTGCCCCGAAACGGTTTTTTTACTTTTGCACCGGCGCAGTTCCGCACTTCGTCTTTGATCTCGGGTTAAACCGGGCATTGCCCCGCTCTGTAAGTTGCATTATGCGCATGTATGCAACACAGCTTATATTTCAAAACCAAAGTTAATTACAGAAAAGAACATGGCGGAGACCTTTCAATACGTCGACGTAAATCTAAACGTCATCTCACGATCAAAAATCCCTTTCATGTGACACTCAGAAGTGAATTTGCCACCGGAAAACGATCTTTGCTTCGGCATAAAAACATGATCTATAAGGTTTTACATAAGGCTTCTCGCCGTTTCGGGGTTAAGATTTATCAACAGGCGATTTGCGGTAATCATATTCATTTATTAGTCCGCGGACGACAGCGATTTGCGATTCAAAACTTTTTTCGCGTCATTGCTGGCCATATCGCGCAGAAAATTCTCGAGCTCCACCCGATTTCTGATCTAGAACGGCAGCGGGGCAATGCCCTATCTAAAGATGCAAAAGCGAAGTATCAGCGGAAATTTTGGGGAGCGTTGTTGTATTCGAGAATGGTTCGTTGGGGACGGGATTTTTCGAATGTTGTGAATTATATCGAAAGAAATATCCTGGAAGCTATCGGCTGGATTCCGTATGTGCGAAAGAAATGGCGCTACATAGAAAAAGGTGGGGCAATGCCCCACCTTTTCGGAATTCGTGAATGAAAATCAGCTAATTAGCGGATAATTTCTAAAGCTTTGTTGATGTGTTTATCACCGTCTTCATCAAATGATGTTGATGTGAATTTGAATTTCGACGACGTGTTATCTAATTGTAGTACTGTGAAATTGTGTTTGCTTGTCGAATCAAGACGACGCGGGTTTTTCTTTCTTTTTGCATTACCTAAGAAAGTAAAACTGTGCATTGAACTTGAAGTTATTTCAAATGTTTTATAACCTAAAACTTTCGATTCGATTTGCATGATTTCAGAAAAATGTACATCTCCTGAAACAAAACACACTGGCGCATTGATTCGTGATAACTGCTGGCAAATTAACGATAAGTCTTTAGCTTGCTCGTATTCGTAAGCATCTTTTTTAAGATAACCACCGAAAAATTGGCTGCCGTTCATTAAAAATGCCGGCGAATTATCAGAACTTAGTGTTGAAAATAATTGATCCTTTTGCGTCTCGCCCCATTGAGTCGTTGCATTTCTGTTAAAACGACCATCCATTAAACAAAATTTATAACCGAAAACTGATAGAACTTGCGATACACCCACGCCACGTTTGTATTTATCATGTTCTGGATATAACCAAAAATTAGAGAACAATTCTAGCGTGAATTGCTTTCCACCAAAAGATCCATCGAAACCATTACCACCGAAATCATGGTCATCCCAAATAGCCATAATAGGAACTAAGTTTTTGTGACGAAAAACTCCGATTTTAGTGCGCGTTTCAGTGTAACGCTTCCAAAAACCTAATTGTGTTCCATCATTGCCGTTATCGGCATAACATGTGTCTCCAACCAGAAAAACTAAGTCTGGAGTTTGATTTCCCAGCGAGGCCCACATTTGCGTGCATGCTTTTTTGAAAAAATCATTCATACAGCTTGCAATAGCTACTTTTGGATTTTTCTTATTCGTATCTAAGGCCTTAAAATTACGTTCATCGACGATTTTACCCTTAGCATCTAAAACACGAAATCTATAAGCCTGACCTAATTGAAGACCAGTCACTTTAAATTTATCTAATTGCAAATCAGAACCCTTCATTCCCGCCGCTGATAAAGCAACTAAGGCAAGCTTTGCATTTTTGTCATCAACCACTTCAAACGACAGTTCTGCTGTTTTTGGACGTAGTACATTAAAGTAAGCTAAATCTTCAAAAGTTAAACCTTGATGAATTGGATATTTACCCGTGTAAGCAGGAGTTGTTGCTAATGTAGATACCATATCTGATTCTTGTGCCCAAACTCTTGAGCCCCCGAAAGGTTTAAATGTAAGAATACCGGCAGATATAATACCTGAGTGTTTTAAAAAATCACGACGTGATTGTGACATATGGATGGTCCTCCTAACTAACCTTTCGGAGGGCGAATTCACCGATTCGACTAGACTTATGTGAATCTGGACTATTGCTAGACTACTGGCCTAACTTCTGTAGTGCGATTGTACTAAAACAAAACGGCGCAAAATTTATTCACCTCAAATTTGGCGCGCGTAAGTTCGCTTCAACCAGAAACTTTTAAAAAGTTATCACCTTGAATTACGAAGCCAATCTGGTTCTCATTCTTACAAACGCACCTGACAGCATGAACCTGTTAAAAAAAAATGAAGGATTAAACAAAAAATTTCACTGTGAAGCTGGGCTTACATCACTGGCGCAGTCTTGACCTTAGACGGTGACCGGGTCTGGGTCGTTTGCACTGCTAAAGACTTTGCAAACAAGAAATGAATTTGCTGTCTCAATTTGATCTATGTTGGCTAAAGTAAACATGTTTTTTTGTCGATAAATTAGTCGTGAGATACATGTTGGCACATCTTTGTAAAGCTATGCGTTCTTTTAACCCCATCAGATTATTCGTGGGCGCGTATTTTATTTTGTTAGCATCAGGTTGTGATTTAAAAGCAAATTTACAATCGCTTTTATCAGTTTCAAATGTGCCCGTTTGTGAAATTACAGACGGCGAAATTACAAATCCTCCGTGTGAATTGCCTGATGGTTACGAGGAACATTTTATTTCTGAAAATGAATTCTCTGGCCGTACCACAACAATCACTTCACAAACTATCGCAGCATCTTCAACATTAGTTTACGGTGAAGAAGGCTTTGAAGGCGTAGCCGTACTTTCACAACTACCGATAGCTTGGTCTACGGGTTATGCCGTCTTAAGTTTAGATAAATCTTTAAATCAACAAGGTGGAACTTTTAATCCTGATTACCTTGCTAATAATATCGCATCGGGAACTTCTATCTTTGGTTTAGCTGGTAGCTTCTTCAGCACACAAAAAGTTTATTGCTCTAATACAGATACAGCGTCTTCGACATCGACTGTTCCTGGCATTGGACTTCCGGCAAATGGCAACGAATGTGTGGCTCCAGAAAATAACTTTATCTATACGACACCATTTAACGGTCGCGCCAACAACTGTAACGCTGCCGGTGGCACGAATAATTCAAGTTGTTTCATTCAACAAGCTGCCCAGGATATATATTTAGCAAATGCAAATTCAGTTCCGTTAGCTTGTACATATAATGGTAACAACGGAACATTCTGGGATGTCTCTACGACAAGCTTAACTTACGGTAAATTAAAATCTCCGACGATAAGTAGTATTGTTCGTGACTACTGCCAAGTAGCGCAAGGGCAATTTTTCTATTCAGATCCATTCGGGGGGCGCACTTCAGTTTGTGGTCCGGTACCGAATCCACCTTGTTTTTTAGAGATTCCACCATTTCAGACTCGAACAGTTAACTTAGGTGAATCATCGACCACGCCAGTATGTCTAGAAGATCAATCAGACATTTTACCAGCAAACTGGTTAGGTGGCCTTGATGAACCGCTAAGTAAAAATTCGGCGCAATGTTTAACACCGGGTAATAACCGCTACGTTTACAACACAGCCTATGATGGACGTTTTCGCGCTTGTAATGGAACTAACATCGGAAAATGTTATTACACAGGCTCAGAAGTTTCTGCAAATATTAGTTATATTTTTACAACAAGTGAAAATGCATCTTGTCGCACGACTTTGAATTCTTGCGTTAACACTTGTGCGACTGCAAAAGATACTTGTAACGGCTTAGCCGATGCTGATGAGAATAAATGTTTAGGGCAATATTCACAATGTTATTATAGCTGTTACGAGCGCCCTACAGTTTCTGGCGTAACACCTGTTGGTTATGCAAAATGTGCTGACAATGCTTGTACAACGACAAAAAATTCTTGTAACACAGCTTGCGGCTCGAATGTCACATGTAAAAATAATTGTACGACAGCTTACAACGACTGTAAGTACGTTGAAAATCCGCGCACTGGTATTTGGTTTTTAAATGCTTCTTATAATTTAACAAATCCAAGAACTAAAGCTTTGATCATCCCTGCTGGTCAAAAAAAATCAGCATCAATTCCGATGGCTGATCTTTTAAATACATCGGCAATTAAAGCCGGTGTAAATATTTTCGGATTCACTGGTTCATTCGGCGGTCTTGGGGTCTGGGCATCTGGTATGCATCGTGATAAATCAGTTCCACAGTTAACCTTGAATGAAGAGAATAATAACTTTTCGGGCTTATCTGAAGAACCACTGCCAACAAGTTTTCCGAACTTTTACGAGCCTTTTAAACCGTACCGCGAAGTGACTTCAATTGCCAAAGACGACGATGGTTCAGTCGCTGATCAAAATGTATTAGCTACTCCAAGCCGCTCATCATGGGGACAAACCCAGTGCGGTGTCGGTGGCACGTTAACAACAATAGATCTAAAAATTTCAGATTGTGGCGCCAAATTCGGTTCACTTTCATCTTGGGATGGCGTGACGAATGGAAATGCCGGTCAAGGCCGTTGGACACTCGTTTCGCGCAAATTAAACGCTTCTACCGGAACAATGGTTGAAGTGTGGCGTGATGAAAGAACTATGATGTTATGGAGTTCTTTAATCAGCGAAGCCACTAATTGGTGTAAAGCTTCTGGTAGTAGTAACAGCACTAATGCTGCGGTAAATAACCGTTATAAAGAAAATGATCCGTCTGATATTTGTGATAATCCGAGCAATCAAAATCAAGGTGCAGCAGAAACTGTAATCAGCGCTTGTCTGGCAGATTTAGGCTTCACAAATACTGATGCAGATTTCAATATCAACGGCAAAGTAGACTTGGATTTAACTTCAGCTCCAAAAATTCACTGGCGCATGCCAACGATGTACGATTATGAAGTCGCAGAATACAATGGCATTCGTTTCGTATTACCTGATATGGGAACACAACGAGGCATCCCGCTGGTTGAATGGACAGCAACGGTTAACTCGGCAAATCGCAGCGAAGCCTGGGGCATCAATTCAATGGATGGAGCACACAGAGTCATCAATCGTTCTGACTTAGCGGGGGTAAGATGTATCGGCCGCTAATTTCAATTATTTTTATTTTTCTACTTAATGTTTCAGTCGTTCGCGCTGAAGAAGTCATCGATACGTCTAATTTATTTTTATGTGATCTTGAATCTATTATCACACAAAAATGTGGCGTCTTAAATACCGCTTATGTTTATGATGTTCAGTACGGCCCCCGCAGTTCAAGTTACTTACAGCACTACACGGCGAATGCCGAGGCCTCAACTATTCAGTTAGCACCAGGTTGGCATGAAGGTAATGAAATCACTTGGCAATCGATTGGTTTGCGTCCGGAAAATATCGTGAAAGATAAAAAGATTTTTGGTGTGGTTGGAACTCTTGATAATACCGTTTACACAAGTTGTGTAACGAATGCAGCCTCTGGACAATTAACAGCCCACAACTCGAACTTTTGTTATGCACCGGCTGGCGCACATTATATTTATTCTTCATACTGGGGCGGACGCAATAATGAGTGCTCGTTTGTTCAAGTCGATTCAATATCATACAAATTAGTTAATAAATTTGATGGCGCGAAACCAAAAGGTGCTTGTTGGATCAATACCCAAGACACAACAACTCCAGACGGATTCAGCATTGATGGCAACGCCTTAAAAACAAGTGGAAATCCAAATTTTGTTATTCGTAACACGGCAACAGCAAACACCTGTTCGGTTATTGGTGGCGGCACGGGTTTACAAACAACATCTTGCACAACTCCAGATCGTAACGATTTTAATGGTTACTTCTACCCGGCCTTTGTGACCAGAACCATTAACGGTGTGGCCAAGCAGATCAGCGGATCTTTCGGTGGCCGCGGTAAAAATTGTATTTATGGTACAAACAATGAACCTTGTTGGATCGATGATGCCGATGCCTATGTAGAAAATGATACGACTTGTAATGAAAAATATCCAGACGGAACCCCTGGCGTAAGCGCAACTTCACCATTAAATGCTTATTCTTGTAAAACAAAAGGCATCGTACGCGATGTTAGCATTAATAACGGTGTCGCTTCTTCAACTATTGGTCGCTTCGTTTACAAAACCGCACGCGGTGGAAGAAATACAGACTGCGCTCAAGGTAAAGTCGGCCTTTGTTTTACGACAACTGATTTTAAATCTGGTCTTGATCCTGATTTAGATCCGAATAACATTCAAAAAGGAATCGTGATTTTTGGTGTTCGCGGAACCTACGAAGCCCCAGAAATCGTCTATGGCAGTGGCGCACATCGCACGCCATCAAGCAGTACTGTTGCAAACAAATTGAATTACAAACAAAACTTAACTGGTGAATCTAACCGTCTTGAAGCAAATCCAAATCAAAACTCAAGTCAGATTTATCCAGCAGACTATCATGCGATTCCAAAAATTGCCACCGACTCTGAGGCGGATGTAGTTAAAGTAAACCGTGCCACCTGGTCTAACACTCAGTGCGGAACGATCGGCACAACTTCGGCCCGTATAGCAAATTGCGTAACTGCTTTTGGTACGAATGCCACCTGGAAGGGTTCAGTTAAGGGTAATGCCGGCCAAACGGATTGGGAACTTGTAACCCGCAAACGTGACAGCGTTGATGCAAATAAAACTTACGAAGTCTGGCGTGATTCAAGCACTGGCTTATTATGGAGTTCACTGGTTTCAACAAGTCAAAATTGGTGTAAATCAACCGGTAGCAATGGCAGAAAAATTTCTGATGGTGTAGATATGGTCTACGACCAACAAACATCTTCTGAAGATGATCCATCAAACTATTGTGACAACCCGACTTACCAAGATCAAAATACTCCGGTTTCAGTTTGTTATATCGACATGCCAGAAAATGGCGATCCAAATTTATTTTCTACAGATTACAGCACGGCTACCACTCCAGGTAAAGCAGGTCTACTTCCTGATCTGACGGCGGCTACAGGCCGAGTTTACTGGCGTGTACCGACAATGTTTGATTACATTTTAGCTAATCATCACGGTCTTCGTTTTGTGATGCCTGATATCGGCGTAAATACCGACGAAGAATGGACAGCTACGACATCAGCTTCAAATCGTAAGAATGCCTGGACATTCAGTGGTAAAACCGGAGCTCGCCAATACAAACAACGTAACAACCCTGCAGCAGTTCGCTGTATTGGCCGGTAGTCATGAAAAATTTTAAATTTTATCTATTATTATTTTTATTATTAAGCGGCTGTACTGGTTCTATTTTAGAAGAAGAACTTTTATCTAATCTGTCACAAAAAGGTGCCGGCGGTATTGAGCTTGATGAATACATCCCGCCAGGAATTCAATTCGTTGAAAACACGACTCAGGGTATGCAACAAGAAGGTTTTCCATATCTTCGTAACAACAGAACTTTTAATATCAAATGGATTATCAAAACCTGTGATCCCGTAAATAATCCGTTGGATGCCTCATGCGCTAATTTACCTACAGGCACTGCCGAAAATCCAGATCCGGGCTTTTATATTACTCGTTTAGAATACACATCCGGAACAACTTACGTGCAGATTCCGGGCGCTACCAGTCTTGGTGGCTATAATGACCAAATTCAAAGTTTCAGTTGGTCAATTCCAATTTCTTTAACTGATGAAGGCGCTGATTTTCGTTTTAGATTAATCACACGCAATGCCAAACTTGAAGATTTCTTTGCAACTTCAAGTAGTTTTATTATGGATAGCAGCGCACCTGTTATTCAAACTGGTTCGTTAACTTTTAATGGCTCGGCCGACACCCCGTTAAACCTGAAATCTCCGGGTGTTAATATTGATTTTAATGCCGATGATAATTATTCTCCGGTTGAAAGTTTTTGTTTAAAAGATTCAGCAGCTATTCCAACTGCAGATCATGCCTGCTGGTTAAAAATCACTTCTTTAGGTTTAACTGAAAGTAAAAACTTACAAGTTAAAAACTTAAAACGTGTTCTTGGCTGGATCGGCGGATCTTTTACTTTCTATTTCTGGATTAAAGACAAAGCCGGTAACTACTCACGTTTAACAAACGATGTCGGCGATGAAACAATCGACCGTCGCACTATTTCTTATGCTCCGGGGCGCAGTATTGCCTTCTTAAAAAACATTGCGGCAAACGATGATTCGGTTACAGATAATCCGGCACTTGATAAAACCGTAATCAATGCTTCTGCTCCGACTGTTTTTATCAAGTGGAGCTACACCATCGATCAGAATACAACTCTAGATTCTGTTGAACCTTATAAAATTGAATACTCGACAGACGGTTCGACCTTTCAAAACATCACCGGTGTAAGTGAAACCGCTTTACTTGATAGTGAAATTTCAAACGACGTCAATGTGAATTGCCAAACTGTTCCTTCACAAGATCCGGCATCTATTGATAGCTGTTATGCTTGGACAGTTCCTGCAAGTCTTCATAACATTCCGTTCTACATTCGTGTCCATGTGCGTGATTCGGCAGGTTTCGTTTATTCAATCAGTACAAATCCTTTCAATCTGAGCACATCAACTAGCTTAGACGGAAAAGTTCAGGGTTTACGTTTTGCGGCCGGCCTTTCAGATTCATTAATCGGCGCCTCGGCGCTGAACACAAAATTTGATATCGATACGGCTTATTCTCGCACTGGCGGAAAACTGGTTGTGCATGAAGATGGGCGCATGTTTGTCTTAGATAACAGTGCAGGCATTATTGAAATCAGTCAGTTCGACGGTCGCGCACGATTATATATTAAAAAATCTACTGCATCAGTTGACGGTTATGCTGTTGATTCGCCAGATTTGTTAGCCGGGCGAACAGAAGCAGTCACTTCAAATATTATTAAAATTTCTCTCGATTATAAAGGCCGCCTGATCATCATGGAAAATAACCGTATTCGTCAGGTAACAGATGAACGTGATGCTCAGGGTAATTTAACCGGCGTTCGTTACGTGAAAACTATTGTTGGTTGTTTACAAACACCGACATCAAATTGTTATTACAATAACACTTATAAAAATACGGCTTACAATGCTAAAGTGCCAATTCAGTATTGGCAAAATGCGTGGATCAATGCCGATGAATTTACATTTCCCGGCCCAGTTAACGACTGGAACCGCCAATTCAGACATTTCACCGCACTTCCTAACGGCGATATTTATTTTTCTGTGAATGCTGACTACACGCAAATCTCGACGGCTTTGGCAAGTAGCGCAAACAGCTGGAGAGCCTTAGACTTTCGTATTTACCGTCCAGATGCAGATCCGACAAAACCTGGAAAGTTACTTCCCTTGAAATTAACCGGCTATGGCGTTTTAGGTGAGCCCTTTAAACCGATTTCAGAATTGTATCCACAATCAATGGGCGGCCTGACATTTAATCCAATCACCGGAAATCCGACAACTCTTGCCATGTTCTGGGATTACTGCCCGCCAAACACAACAGCCCAGTGCGAATATTTTACTTCAAATCATAATCCTAAAACCGGCCAATCCAACGGCACCGGTACACATTACTATTCATACACCATGTCGATCAAAAATTCGCTCGCTAAAGGTTATGTTGATTCACACACTTTCAGATATTTTACTTCACGCCGCGGCGAACTTTATGCTTACAACACGAACCAATTTGAAAAAGTGTTGGGTAAATTAAATACTTCGACCAACAAGTTCGAAAGAATCTTGGGCGGTATTGGCTACGATGGCTATTGCGCCGATGGCACCTTGGCGATAGCTTGCCCTAATTATATTCGCGATGCTTGGGTAACCCAAGATAACACCGTCTTTTTTATTGATGGTCAGCAAATTCGCATGATCGGCGCCGATGGCCGCGTAGTTACATTGTTTGGTCGCAAACCTGCTGATCGCAGTGGCCTTGAAGCAACCCTTTCAACCCTAGGCCGCTTTGAGAATTTCGGTAAATGGTATGACACTAACACATCGACTGAAAAGTTTGTACTGCGCGAATACGATAGTATTTTAGTGCGCGAATTCAGCATGGATAAAAAAATTGAAACCATCGCCGGCAATGAAACTACAAATTGGGGACTCACTTGGAAAGCTGCGGCCTCAAAACCCGGTTATTTTGTTTCGACTAAATTAGCTAATGCTGAAATGGGCGCATGGACTCAAGCTCACTACATTCATCCACCGGTCACTGTTGATCCGACTAATGGTGAAGTTTTTGATTTTTCACCTGAAACCAATCGCTCAGTGATGAAATTAATCCGCTCTGGCAATCCAAGCGATGCCGGCCGCTGGCTGCGTATTTTAGGTGGCGGTAGTGCGGCTACACCGTATCTTAATACTAAAGGTACAAGCTCTTGCGATGGCAAAATGAACACCCAATGTCGCGGTGATTCTAATGGTGCCAACTTTATCTTAGGCTACGTTCCGGCTAAAAACATTATCGTTAACGGTAATCCCGAAGTGCGCCCGGCGCAAATCATCACGCAATATAGCCGAGCGTTTAGCAATATCTGGCAACAAAATTATCTAAAACTTGTAAACACAGATACAGGCCAGCAAACCCATGTCATGGGAAACAACGATCTAGCTTCTTCTTGGGATGCCCTGCACTTCCCGAATACTTTCTCGCCTGTATCGGTCGCCGCGACTAATAATATTGATATATTATATAACGCTGCACGAATCATCTATGATGAAAATAGAGATGCTTTACTAGTCACCCGCTACGGCGGGACTATGATCGGCGCGATTAGCTTTAAATCTAACTCCAATGAACAAATCACCGAAGCTGATAAATACTTCAACATCACCGCCGTCGGAAATGGAACCATTCTATCTTTCACGCACAATCTTCAAGAAGGTGCTGACGTATTTTATTACTGCAACAATAGCGGTCGCCTATATCGTCGTGTTGTTACAGCAGGTTTTTCTTCTGAAATTATTTTACCTTTACCAACCGGCATGACTTGTTTTGGTCGTACGCTCGAAAAAACTGTTGATGACAACAATGGCGTTATCAAACTTTATTTTCCGGCGGCTTTCAAAGGTCAATATATGATGGGAGAATACAGTGTATCGCTTGATCTTTAGAGCGCTCCTGCTCGTATTAATTTTTACTTCTTGTTCTGGCTCAATGGAAGATCTTTCAAGCCTTGAAGCTTCAAAAGGTTTTATCACTGACGGAGAAAACGTCGAAACACCTCCGGCGGTAGATCCTGGATTGGAAACTGATCCCGGCAACGCCGGCTCTGTTCCTAGTGACGGCTCTGGTGATGGTTCAAACGTTGGCGATGGCGATGGCAACTCTTTACCGCCGGCAGCACCGGTGATTGAAATTTTAAACGTAAATTCAAATTACTTTCGCGGTGGAGTAACTCAAGATCTGATTTTTCGTGTCACTTCACGCGTGGGTTCTGTAAGTTTAGTTGAATATGTTGTGGCCTGCCCTACACCAACTGCGGTTCCTGAATTTAGTATCTTAACTGGTGGAACTTCAAATACGACATCAGCTGTCACTATTCAATCAGGCGTGGTCTCAGTCGGCGCCGGCGAAGACACGACAGTTTCCTGGGCGACGCCGAATTTAGCCGGTGTGCGCTGCCGAAAAATCGATAATTCTTTCGAACAAGCTGATAACCGTTTTAAAATTCGCATCACCAGCGTCGGTGAATCAAACTTATCAAGCTCAGCAGAAAGCCAGGAATTTCAAATCGATTCTGAAGCGCCGATCTTAGCTTCAAGTGGTCTTACATGCATTGGTGGTAACTGCGTTATCGGTGGAGTTTCTAACTTACAAGTTTCAGGAGTTTACGATTTAGTAACACCGGTTGCTGATATCTGTTTAAAAATGGATGATGCAACGACTCCTGATGTAAATGATGTTTGCTGGACACCGCTTTCAAGTTTAGGTATTGCCGTGCCAACACTTACACCGGCGAATTTTGCATTTAATTATTTCTTAGGTTTTTTACCTTTCACGATGACAGGCTATTTCTGGACAAAAGATTCTGCCGGAAATATTTCTGAGCTGTCTTCAGCTGGTACTGGCACAGCGGCCCGCGATAGTTTAAGTATTACAACCAGTGGTACAACCCGCTTTGTAAATGATTACGCAGCCCTTTCAGCATCATCAACGGGCCTTTATCATCATGCGGCTGCCGGCGAATTTTTAACGATGCCAAGCGCCAGTGTTTCAGGAATAAAAACTTATCTTGAATCATCGGCTAACTTTAGTTTAACGGTTCCAGCTCATGATAGTTTAAACTTAGCACCCAATGGTGAAATATTTGCTAAATCCGAAGACGGCGTTTATCGCTTCGATACAAAAATTTTAGATGATGCCCCAGGGTCTACTATTAAATCTTCGTTTATTCTAAACACAGGAACTTTCGCAGAAGGCGCTTTAGGTGCTGCGACTTTTAACCATGTTAAACGCCATGCCATTGATGCCAAAGGTGTACACTGGTTTTTAGATGACGGAAAAATTTCTTACTACGATCCAAGCTCTGCGACCCCACAACTGACTTATGTTGCTGGTGGTGGTACTAGCGAAACAACTGATGTGATTGATGATCCAAAAGAATTAAAAATAAATGATAGTTTAAATATTGATGCCTATGGTGTATTTACAGTTTTACCAAATCAATGGGTGGTGTTCTCGTCAGATGACCCAACTCTTCCGGTCAGCGCCGGTGTGCCTGCAAATCGTTTTAAACTGCGTGTGTACAAGCACAGCAGTGATCCAAGTAAACGCAGCGTATCTACGGTATTTATCAGCGGCAGCACCGCTCAAGGGTCAACCGATGCTTTGGTTCCGTATTCACGTTTAGCTATTAGCTTTGATCCGATTCGTAATAACATTGCCAATATCACCGGGCGTTTTTGCGCGACCAGTTTTGTTGATGGAATTACAGATCACTGTGATAGCGCTAAATTAATTAAGTTTTATGTCAGTACCAACACTAGCCCTGAATATATGGGCTCAGTAAATCGTGATAGTTTTCTATCATTTCAATACGGAAAAGATACGCTATTTATGATGGATTCAACAAAAGGCACAATTTCAAAATATGATTCAAGCTCATTTCAAAAAATTGCCGGCGGCAATAGTCTCGGAACCGATTATTGTACTAACTTTACGCCTTCAACAAGCTGTCAGTTACGTGTGCGTGATTTTAAACCGATCATGAATGGAAACGATCAAGTGCTGATTATGGATCAAAACTATTTACGAATTATTGAACTGGGACAAGTATTTAGTATTTTCTCGGCTGCGCCTTAGAAATCGAGAAGAAGACCAAATTTAGTTAAACCAAATTTACGGCTACTGCCTGCAGCGGTAGCCAGTTGCATATCTTGTGTTTCAAAAAGACCACCGATAACATATTCAGTTTTACCCACTGTCATTTTATATTTGTAGTTTAAACCAATTTTCATGTGTGATTTTACAACTTTTGAACCTAACGAGGCCATTTCAAATTTTGCAATAACCGTGCTTTTCGGATTCACCGTGTAAATGGCGTCGGCTCCGAAAGCAAATTGTGAAGATTGAAACTTAGTGCTTGATAGGTCTTGTTTAACATCGAAGTTTCTATGCCCCGTCCATACACCGTAATTAAAAGCCGCTTTGTTATTTGAATAATAACCAAAGGTCATTTTTGAATCACGAGAACTCACGACCGCCGGATCTTCACCGGTCGAAAAGCTATTATAAAAACCAAAGCCCACCTTGAAAGAAGTCCAAACAAAGTCTGTTAATCCAGAAAATTCGTAGAAAAAACTTGAAGAAGAATAGCTTGCAGATTCACTGGCTAAGGCCGCTGATGCCATACCAAAATAAACTGTTTTATCAAATCCAATCGATAAGGCCGCTGCTTTTTCTTCTAACTTTTTAACAAAGACTGCAAAAGTTAAAGTTTGATCTTGGTGTTTAAAACGAAAAGCGCCCGAAGCCTGCCCTTTTAAATTTCCGGTGGGAATCTCAAAAGTGCGGTAACGCTCACCTTTTCCAGAAACTTCAACGATGTTGGCACTATTCCAACGGGCTTCTTGCGGAAGAGAAATAGTCACTAAACCTGGCGACACTGAAAAATTACAGTTAATCCCCATTGGAAAAGTCACCGGAAGATTTTTAACTTCTTTTAATTTAAAAAGTTCTTCTGGGCAGTTGCGGCTCATGAGAACCTTTTGTTCAGGCTTCCATTCAATTTCATAAAGCACTTGGCCCGCGTCATCTTGAATAAAAGTTTTACCAGCGCCCGTTACAATTCTGATTTCATCAGCCATCACCGCAGAGTCTAATAGATCTTCAGCGATCACAGGTGTTGCCGCGGCTGCAGTTTCGGCTTTTGCAGTGCCTGATTGTTCAGGCGACGGTGCCGTTGTCAAAATGTACTTATTCATAAATGAAAAATCTGTTGCCGCAGAATCTGCACCTTTGGTTCTATATTTTTTAGGTAAGATAAAACCTTTTTTCAAAACAACTTCAACGCCGTAAACGATATTCACCTGATCAAGTTTTACAAAGCCTTCTTTGGCAGAAAATAATACGGGATTGGCCGTTGAGTTATTTTTGACATCTTTAATTATGACTTCAGCAAAAGCAAATGATGAAAAGACCAATGAAAATAGAAGAGTTTTGATTTGACCTAGATGCATGCCTTAATAGGTTATTAATCTGCGTTATCTAATGCAATGTTTTTCTTGCTGCCGCGATAAGCGAGTACAAACATGACTACAAGAATAATAAAACCTATCGTAACTAGACCACCACCGGTATCGTGGGGTTGTTCTGAGGCCGGAGCCCGCTCAGCAATAACAAGCGTACCCTCTGTGGTTTTTTCGTTCGCCATAGCCAGCTGTTGATCTAAAGAGTTCTTCTGCCCTTGGCCTTTGGCACTGCTGGTTTCTGCAAATGATTTTTTAGCATGATAGACTTTAACCTGTACCGAAGTGTTGGTTGCAAAGTCTGACACTTGGAACCGATTTAAAGCTAAGACTTCAATCCATGCATTCGAATACCCAATATGTTCATCTAAGGTGGTTTTAAAATCGGCTTTTGTTAAAGTCACTAATTGATAAGGACAGCGCTCTAATTCGTGGTTATTTAAAACTTTTTCTTTATGTTCATCTGCACGCGGCAAACTAGAGTTAAAATAAACAAATTGTCCTGGCGCAAGCCCGCGCGCCACACCGGCGTCGATTTTTTCAACATCTGCCGTTTTACCGCCCAAACGTTTTACAGTTTTACGAATACCAGAAAGTGTATCGCCGGGTTTTACGATGTAAACCGCATTGACTGTGATTCCACTTTTAGTAAAAGTTTGCGTTTGGTACTGCTTCATTTAATTAAAATTCTTCAAATTAATTTTTTTAGTTTTTGCACGATTGTCATCGTCATCTTTTAATAATATTTTTTCGATTAATTTTTCCTGGCCATTAACTACGATAAAAAGTGAAACTTCATTCGCCGATTCATCGCCACGACTGTTATACAAAGAAATGTCAAAACTGTATTCACCGTCTTTAGGCGCAGTTGTTTTAAACATTTCAACACCTGGTCCACGATCAGAATCATTCACGAATTCATCAGGATCGGTATCAGATAATTTGCGGTTTTTAAAATTAAGCTCTTGGCCTAATGGAGTCGTCACTTTTAAATCGACGTCATGGCTTCGGTTAGCCCATTTCACAAATACAATCACACTTGTTGCATCAGCTGGAATAGCCTTGGTTGAGGCCACACCACGCATGGATTCTTGCATTTTTGCTTGAGTCGTTTTTGAAAATTGGGCGATTTTAACTATAGCTAAATCTTTTGTGCTTAATTCATCTTTAGCTTGTGATAATTGTGAGCGCAATTTATTTACATCTGAATTTAATGCGGCAATAATTTTCTTTAACTCTTCAGTGTCTGCGTTAGCGACCATATTATCTATAGCAGAAGATTGTTCAACCGAACTTGATTGAAAACCTTTTTCTGACATTTTTTTAAGTTCTTTCTCAACTGCATCAGCGACACTTTTATTCTTTAACGCGAAAGAATATAGCATTACGAACAGACCAAACAATAAGGTCATCATATCCGCATAACTGACAAGCCATTTTTCATCAACGTGGGGAACGCCGTGAGAATCGCTATGACGTTTTTTACGACGCACTCGCTACCTCATCTTTTGGCGGCTCCTCCACCGGAATTGAAGGTTGCTCATAATTGGCAATGAATTTACCTAATGATTTTCGAACGGCCATTTGTTCATTGATATCTAAACCAAAAGTAATGACCTCAGTTAAGCTTTCAAATGACACGCCTTCTTTTTCTTTCACGATCGCTTCAGCGATAACTTCACGGATGTGATTATCATCTTCAGCTAATTGAAACGCGTAATCGGCCAATGGTAAAAACACGAAATTGGCTAAACCGATTCCCCAGAAGGTGGCTGTTAGCGCCACCGCCATGGCTTTACCCATCGCTTCAGGACCGCCCGATCCTAAGTTAGTCATCATTTGAATCATACCCGTTGAAGCTCCAAGAAGACCTAAAGCCGGTGGATATTTAGAAATATTAAGTAAAACTTTTGCGTAAGCCTGGTAACGGATTTTAAAGTTCTGTACGCGCATGGCCATGGCTTCATAAACTTCATCTGGCTTCATGTGTGGTTCACGTAATAACAATAAACCATCTAATACGAACATGTGATTATATTTACGTTTTTTAGCATCAAAAAATGGGGATTTATTTTGATACAAGGATGTTAATAACTCATAAACCACTTCGATATCGTATGAACTCTTTTTTAAGAAGAATCCGTAGATCAAAAAGTCGATAAGTTCTGAAACCATCTTAAATGAGTATGACAACAGTGTAATCGCGATGGTTCCGCCAAATACTAAGGCTAAGGCATGCGTATTCGCAAAAATCGATAGATCCGCAAATCCACTGAAAACCCCGACATACATCACAAAGCCGAGAGCAATAAGTCCAAACCATATTGATCTAATTTTCATAACCATTCCCCTTTAATTAGCCACACTAATAATTTCGCGCGTGCGATGTGTTAAGCGAACCACATCCCCATTCATATTCAGCAAACGAATTTGCTGAAACGCGCTTTGATTGTTTAAGTTCGTAAATTTAAATTCTGAAGTAAAATTGAAATACTGAGAGGCACTTTCAGCCAATTCTTTAGTAACAACGATGTTTTGTTCAAGCACTGTGTGTAAATGTGCAGCCTTTTGCACTTCTGAAAAAGGCTTACCAAAATATAACATTTCACCTGTTTGTGGACTCATGTGTATGACAGCACTACCTTTAGCAGCACAAAGCATAAATGATTTAAACACGCCACCGTCATTCATCTTATGTTTTAGAAAACTTTCAATATCTAATAGTGAATTCAATCCGCGCAGATTGATTTGCATATTTTCATCAAACAACCCCCACGCCAAAGTCATTGAACCGTTTAGCTGAGAAATCACAACGCCATTTGTTTTTGCGATAATTTCTTCTAAGTTTTTACGAATAAGGTCATACTCTTTAACCACAGCAGAACCTAGAGCAGATTCATCAACTAATAATTCTAATTGCACAGCTAAAACTTCAGATTCACTTAAATCAAGATTTACAGCTTTAAAGTTCAATTTATCAGCTAAATTTACCCGGCCAAATTTTTGAATAACATTTCCCAGCTCAGAACTGCGCTCAACTGTCTCAAATGTGCTGCACACATGTTGTGATAATAGATCGAATTCATCTTTTAAGGTACTGTCAGAGATTGCCGGTTTTATTTCACGGCGCTGAGCATAGTCTTCAAGCTGTTGCATCAAGTGTTTTACTTTTTGAGAAGTAAATAAACCCATAAATGCAAGCAGCACCACCATCGCTGAAAATAGTATTCCCACAGCTTTAGAGAAATTAGATTTAATTAAATAAACTGACTGCCATAAATAACCTTCAGAAGCTTCACTTAGAACATAAAAGCCGCCGGCACTACGAATAACTGTGGCATAAAAATTTTCGGTCGTTAGTTTATCAAAATACTTATTTTGCAAAACGGCTTTATTACTTTTATTTAACTCGACCAACACTGGGTGCTCGTTGATATCACCTAAAAATTCATCGCCACTTTGGGCGATCATCCCGCCAACTGATTCGAACATAAACTGGTTATAGCCCGTTAATGGCGTAAACAGAGCCTGAAAACGCTGCAAGTCTGCATAGACAACGACAACAGAATTTTGCTCTGCTAAGCGGCTAACTACGGCCAAAAGCTGGGTTTTTTTATCATTTGCTGTCAACTTTTGAATAAAGTATTTATTAAACTGTAAGCGGGAAAAATCTAAAGGATTAGCCCCTACTGTTTCTTTGATAAAATCATTAGATAAACCACGGTTGGCGGTAAAATCTGTATTAGTAAAATTTGCCGAAACTTTGTATTTGCCGTCTTTAAAAGTAAATAGATCTACAGCCACAAGGTCAGCATCCAAACCTTCTGAACCGAAACTTTCTCTTTTAACAGAAAGTTTTTTAACTATTTCTAATGAAGCCAGTTGATAATATTTAATTTTAGCTTCGATCTCATTAACTTTTGTGGCCGTTGTTGTATGTAACTGCGTCAGCGCTTGAGTCACAATGTAGTCTTTTAAAATATCCTCGGTGCGCGACCAAGCGATTTTTGCAAAAACACCCACAACAAGAGCTAAGGCGACTAAATATTTAAACATAAGCTTCATGGTCATAAAGCCTCCATAACATAGCCCACATTAATGTAGTGCCCTGATTGTGAAACGGTATTTGCGCTGGGGCTATTTGAGCCTTTAAATTCATGCTCGCTCTTTTTAAAAAGATAGCCAATTTCAAAACGATCGTTACTGCCTGCGCGGTTAAATAAAGCATTAATCGAATAATCAATGCTTTCGCCTTTTTCTAAGGTTTGATCCTGAGACTTAGTCAGTTGATAAACTGGTTTTAAATAACCCACGCGAAAATCGACCGCATACTGGTCTAAATAATTATATTGCAAGCTTGCATTCAAAAAAACATTCAATAAATGCTGCGAATAAATATTTAACTGCGTTGCCGAAAGCGGATCAGTTGTTGCCTGAATAAGGCGATCTAACCCAAGGCCCGCGTTTAATTTAATAATCTGTGGGTATGAGTTATAGTATGAATACTCTTGGCCAAAACGAAAGTCGTAGATCAATTCGCCCTTATTCGGTAAATTAAAATAACCCAGATTTAATTTGTAATATTGATTTAAGCTATCGATAAAGCCCGGATCATTTTTCGTGTAAGAAAAATTTAAAACCTGGCCACTGATATCTACAATCGAAGACTGTGACGGAAAATCTGATTTATAATCAATGCTTGAAGAAATTATATTAAAATTGTGGTAATACTGGCGGCTTTTGGCTTTTACTGTATCACGGTAAAACTTATTTTCTGCCACTAGCGTACGATCACCTGCTTTAATCGAAAAATCAACACAAGCATCAGTCGAATACAGCTTGGCTTTAATATGGGATTTTACGCAAAAAGTGTATTCTCCACCCGCCCAAGATGACGGAACTCTAAAAGTTGTCGCATAAAAATTCGGCGCGCTAAATTTTTGCATTTCTAATGGATCAACGTTTTTTTGATACACGACAATCGCATATCTTTTAACATCCATCACTTTGTGCCAGCTGATTTCACGAACAAACGTATTTGCCGGAGTAATTACGCGTGGACTAAATTTATCCTGTTCATAAACTTCTAGCGGCATAAGATTGGCCGCAATAATTTTATTTTGCGCATTGCGAGCCACAACTTTTAACATATAAGAACCAGACTCTAAGCCTTTAACTTCAGTTTCCGCAGCTTTAAGATCTGTTAAAACCTGCTCTGGTGTTTCACTGAATATTTTGCTTTTTTTAAAATCACGCGTAGAGCTTAGTGGATTTATCTCAAAACGTTCGGTCTGATAAACCGAAAGCGCATAAGAAGCTGCATCACTGATCGGAGTCCATTGTACGAAGGCTTTATTCTGGTTTTGTAAGTCTTTGCTAATACCAGCTACATTGCCATCAAGATTTACTAAAGTGATCTTATAATCTTCAACTACGAACGAACTAAACTCACTCCAGTTAGATTCAGTTTCATCAGCAAAAGAAATTTTAAAACGAAAACGGTAACGCCCTTTAGCAAGATATTCTTGCCACTGAGGCGTAGCTTGTTCAAAACTCATTACAGCCCCGTGCGCCGGATGAATTTCGACGATATATTTTTTGGCATTAGGTTCAGCCTTAAGATTTAAAGCCACCTTGCGCTTCATCTCAGCATCAACTCTTTCACTCATATACTTGGGATTCGCCATCGTCGTCAGCGATGCAAATAATCCAAAAATCAAAATAAATGGCTTTGCACTAATTTTTGATTTCGACATTTTCAACCTGCGGCGTGATAATTCCCTCTTTGCTGACGTTGTAATCCGTCGGAGGAATCAGTTTAATAGAGATACCTTGTTCAATTTGCGAATTCTGGCTTGCTGGCAAACGGTCTTTTGAAAAGCCATTAGGCTGCAAATTCTGACTTTCAAAGTAGTTAGTCAATTTTCTGTCTTCAAGGTGAAATTTCACCTGATAGTAATCTGTTGCCAGGCCTTTAAGATTTAATTTATCACCTTTATTTAGAACACCTTTTTTAACAACTTTGTTGTCTGCCGCAAGCACTTCAAAATGATAATCATACAATGATGAAATTGATTTTGGATCTACATTTAAGCTGTATTCACGATCCGTGATAATTTCTTTCTTTTTAGTTTTTTCATGTTTTGCAAAGGTTAACAGTTGTTTCGGTGAACGTTTCGAAAGCTTAAATTCCTGCTCTAAAGTTTTGCCTAAAATCTGCATTTTATTGTTAAACGGCTCAATTTTTACTTTAACCGGCGTTGCCGTATCAATTTTTACATTTAACTCTTCACTATCAACAAAAATGCTTTCTTTGACTTGTAAAAGTTCGCCTGATTTGTCTTCTTGTAAATAAATTAACGTGACTTTGTATTTGCTGACCGGCCATCTCGAATTTTTCTGCCATTGTAAATGCAATACCGGATCACGGTAATAAAACTGTTCAGCTTCTGCTGTTTCGTGCCAAGAAACAACATCAGAATCACTTTGGGCAATCGGGGCAAAATAAAACGCACGCGACTCACTATATATAGAGTGATCTTCGTTAAGCACGCGCCAGTAATAGAAACCAAATTCAGAGGGCTTGTAGGCCAGCTGATTCCTGTTGCCAGCAAACATCTCAGCGATCATTTGATTGTTTTTAAAAATTTGTACTTTGACTTTATCTACGTTAGCCGCTTTTGACCATTTTAAGATAAAGTCTTCAGGGTTAATCACATTATTAACCACTTCTTTGTCATCTGGGTAAATTAAGTTAATTTTAGATTGAAATTCGTTTTTCCAAAAATTAATAGCGCCGGCTTCTAGAACTGTTTCATTTTCTTTGACAACAGCTTGCCAGAAAAACTGCGTCATTGTCCAATCTTCTGAAAAGCCTCCCGCTTCAAACGGATAAGTTTTAACAAGTTGCAAATTGTTTTTTTCAGCGCCTGCCCAAAATTCAACCCAGCGATTTTTTACTGTATTATCTGCTAACCATTTAACTTCAAGCTTAGAACCTTGCTCTTTCGCATTCAGAGCAACCCCGTTTAATTTAAAAATTGAATTTTGATCTGGTGACATCGGGCCTTGCATCGCCATTTCACCAAATTGACCAGAGTCATTTTGTTCAAATAGATTTACAGCTTTTGTAGCCTTTGTTGTTAATGCAACAACAGAGCCTTTGCTTACGTAAAATTCTACTTTATCTGAATTCTTTTTAACGATCACATCGCTATGAGGTAAAATTCTAAATTTATGTTTACCGATCTCTAACACTGTCGAGGCTTCAAGTGTTTTGATGCTGTCATTAGCTAGAACGATTTGTCCATGCATGGCTAATGTGCCAGATAATGATTGTGCTTTTTTAATAAGTACTGGCTCACCATCAGTGATCAAATAACCTACGACTTCTAACGCACGATTTGTAGCTTGTTTACTTAGATAAAAATTAGATAATTGAAAAGCAGCACCGCATACTGATGCAGTGGCCATAAAAATATATAAAAAGCTTTTCACGTTTTTGTAGAAGAACACAAGAGCTTCATCGGACAAAACTGTGTTATTTTATAGGGTTACACTCTTAATTTCAGCCTTAGGTATTGTTTAATTTTGTTAAATGTTTGCAAGAATTATACTCGCGCAACCAAGTCGCTGGTCTATCGGCTTACGACTTAAGGCCGCAATACTCGTCTCGGTCTGTATTCAGACCATTAGCTGCCGACCGCAACCAAATATCTATGGTCTGCCCTCGTAAAAATGCAGAGTTGATATTTGTCGTTAATATCAGGCGCAAGTAATATCGGTCTCTGTATAGGTGAATTGTTGCTGTACCTATTTCAGGAAAATTAATAACTCGGGTCTCGCGATCAAATGAATACCGCGCGGCAAATTGTTCTTCAAAATCTAATGTCTGAAAAGTATATTCTCGGTAATTCGCGGTGTAAGTGCCATCGCGATTTAAATAAATATAAAACTGACCTGTTAAAATATCACTTTCGCTTTGCGTTTGTGGCACATCCCACAAGATAGCACCGCCGCCAACTAAAACACGAAAAGCTAAACTTCCGTCGTCGCAAGATCCCTTTGTCTGATAAAATAACTCGTCTGGAATTCCAGCAAATCGCTCTGCAACCCAACTGCCACCAAAAACTTTTTCACCGTCGCACGCAGTAAGAAAAAGCCCGCAGAGGACTGTAAAAATAGTCGTAAACAAATTTTTCATTACTGTAATACGTTACAAGTAGTTTTTAATAACCGCAACTACCCACTCAGAAATTTCTTTAGGCGCAAATCCCAAAGAATGAGCACGATCGGTATTCATAAACCAGTCTTCTTCCAATCCGTAAGGTGATTTTTCATCTGCTGTTAAAGCCTGCGAATGAATGCTGGCTTTTTTACCCACAGTCTTTTCAATCAAACTAACCAGATCTTTTAAGCGCATTGGGTTTTTTGAAGCCATATTTACCGGTCCAGTAAAATCAATATTTCCAAGTAAAAACAACCCATCGGCTGCATCTTGCGCATGTACAAAAGACATGCGCGCTTCAAGATTTGGAAAATACACAGGTTCACCGTTTTTAATTTTGTCGACGTAAAATTTTAAACGTTCGGTATAATCATCTGGCCCCATCACGATCGGAAAACGCACGGCTACCACAGCCATTGCCTTTTGCGAAAAAAACACGGCTTCGCACTGACGTTTTGCTTCGCCGTAATTTTGTTCGCGAGTTAAAATTTTATCATACGTATGTGTCTTTGGGTCGAACACACTTTCAGATAAGTTTGCGCCAGGCTGATAAACCGACTGAGTTGATGTAAAAATATATTTTTTAACTATGCCAGAAAAAATATCGCAGGCCGCTTGCGCTTGATGCGCATCGAAACACACCTGATCATACACGATATCCCAATTTTTATGTTGCACACTTGGTTTTAGTTTTTCGATGTCATCTCGATCGCAAACAATGCGCGACACCTGCTCACCAAAGCCATCATCTAAGTGGCCGCGGTTTAACACGGTCACTTGATCGCCGCTTGCAAGTAATTTTTCAATCAAACGTTTTCCAAAAAAACGATTGCCACCAATAACTAAAATTTGACGTGATTTCATAGAAAATCATTATGGCAAATAAAGTCAGCAGCGGCAAACACGTTAGCGCGATCGACGTTGAAGCCGGCTTGGATGCGGACGACTATACGAAGCCGAATATCTTTCTTGCGAATGATCATAGTCATGCTCGGGACGACGCAGCGGATATCCGCTGTCGCGGGCAAACTTACGATCGTAATCGCGCTCAAATTCACGATCATGACTAGCTCGGCGATCACCCGTGCTGCGCATTTCAAGGTCGCGATCTTCGCGGTACGATGGTCGTTGCATTGAACCACGGCGATCATCAGAATAATTAGCCGCTAATCCGCGCCCGCCCATTCCGGATCTGCGCCCTTCGCTGTAGCCTACTTCATCGTCCCCAAAATCCGAATAGCCTTCCTCTGAATCACCCGGCCCACTCAAATCATAACTACGGCCCATGCCGCCGCGTCCACCTGAACGGCCATGTCCATAGCGTTCGTAGTCGGCATCTTCAATATCATCATAGTTACGGTATTTGTCGTAGTCGGCATTTCTGCGATCTTGTTGTTGTGATGTGTAACGCATAAAATCTCCTTTATAAAGTTACGAGTTATGTTTTAACCGTTCGGCCTGACATGGCCGCGCATCCCTAGGAAGCGTCACGGTAAAAGTTGTTCCATCTTGTATTGAACTTGTTACTGAAACCTCACCACAGTGGGATTCAGTAATTCCTTTAACGATAGTTAATCCGATACCCCAGCCGAGCTTGCCGCTGGCTTGTGCTGATCGACTGCGAGAAAATTGCTGGAAAAGACTTTCAATATTTTCTGGAGGTATAGGTTCTCCGCGGTTGTGAACTGAAATACTCACTTTCTCTCCTACCTCAGAGGCGGTCACCAAAACCGGAAAATTCTTTGTTCCGTATTTAACGGCATTGCTACATAAATTTTCGATGATTCGTCTTAAGCCGCTGATGCTCCAATACCCTGAAGAAGCTTCCAGCCTGGTGCTGACAATAAATCGGTCACCGTAAAGACCAGCTAAGGTTTCAATAGATTCTTGAATCACTTGTTTTAAATCACAAGGTTCTATGTCTAAACTGATCAGGTGCCCTGAGCGAATCCGGCTTGTATCTAATAAATCCTGGATCATGCGTTGGCCACGTTCTGCATTGGCAGCAATTCTTTCAACGAGCTTTTTTTTCATTTGTTCGTCGTCTTTTTTTAACAGTAAAAGTTCTGCTGACATGCTAATAACTGAAAGCGGCGTACGTAAATCATGGGTTAAAGTATTGATAAACTGGTCTTTTAAATTTTCAATTTGTTTTTTTTCTGAAATATCAAACATCGTGGCAATCACACGCTGCGGTTGATCGGCTGAAGCCGGAAATATAGCTCCGGAGACCATTGCCCACAAAGGTGTACCATCTTTTTGCAGATAACGTTTTTCAATATTCCAAATTTTTCCCTGCAAAGAATCATTGGGATTTACCAGTGGAAGTTCATTAATCATCAGAGCGCGGTCTTCAGGATAGGTAATATCTGCTGTAGTCTTCTGTAAGAGTTCTTGCGCCGTATAACCAAGCATATCGCAAAGACGTTTATTCACTTGTATAAAACGGCCGGTCGACTGATCGACGATAGCTTTACCTGCGGCGGCTAATTCAAAAACAGTTCTGAACACGGCCTCTTTTTCTTCGAGCTGTTGGCGAAGTTTTCTTTCTTTTTCAAAAGTAAGATTAGCAAATTCACAAGTTGAGTGGGTTTGGGCTGCTTGAATTACATCAAAAATGATATCTCTGGAAATAACATCTAAAGCTTTTTCAGTTTCAAGAAATGCAAAAATAACTTTACGAAGAATGTCGTATTCACGAATAACATGCTCGATGGTGTATGTAGTTTTTTTGACGCGATCTTCAGCGTGTTCTTGTGATACCGCGACTACTTTTTGCTGACCTTCGTGGTTGAATTTGCCTTTACTTAACATGTCAATCAAGTGATCTAAGAACTGAGGCAAAGAATCCAATAAATGAACTTTATTTTCACGCTGCGCCTCATTGAATTCAGCGCGAACAGTTTTTTCCCAACGCGCCATTATATCGTTCTTTGCACCGAGTAATCGTTTTGCTGCATCAAAAGAAGCTTCTTCATTTTTCACAGAGATAGAAACAGCAAGAAGTGGGCCTTGCTGCAAAAAGGAATATCAATTGCACGCAAAAGTTGAATATGGCTAAAACGCAGTTAGTTGCAGATCAAGATTATTTACCCGAGGTATTACGCCTGATCGGCAAAGCCAAAACTCACATAGATATCGTGTCATATTCATTTGCGATTGGCAGCTCAGCAGGCAAACACACTTTTTCATCTGCGCCCTACAAGATTGCTGAAAAACTTAAACATGCCAAAGAAAAACATCCGGATCTTAAAATAAGATTTTTTACCGAAGGAGTTCGTGAAACTTCAGTACGTAACAAAGTCACCGCCCAATATTTAAAAGAAGCAGGCATCACAGTAAAATTTGGGGCAACTCATGCAAAAGGTCTTTGTATCGACAATCGCTACTTGTTATTAGGTTCTACGAATTTAACAAACCAATCCATCATGAAAAACCATGAAGCGAATATTCTGTTTGACGACAAAAAAACGGCCCATGAATTTGAACGCTACTTTGAACATCTCTGGCATAAAGGTAAACACGGAGGTATTAAGCTAAGTGCACCTCTTGCTGCCGATGGTGATTTTAAAGACCAGCTGATTGAAATGGTCAATAACGCGAAAAAAAGCATCGAATTTTCAATTTACTTTTTTAATCACAAAGAAATTGAACAGGCTCTAATATCTGCCCATCAGCGAAATGTTCATATCATGGGATTTATTCACCAGCACCAAAGCTTCGCTATGCCCTACATCTGGGCCAATCGTTCAACAGTAAAAAGACTGAAAGCCGCAGGTATTGAAAATATTTACTGGGGAAGACCTTATCTTTTTTCGCACGCCAAATACTTAATTGGCGATAAGAAAAATATTGCTTTAGGCACTGGAAACTGGCTTGTCGAAGACGTTAAAACCCATCCACAACTTTATATTTTTTTAGAAGACAGAAAACTCGCGAATGAGCTTTTAAAACATCTTAAAATTCAGATTCGTGAAGCTCAAAAAACAATGCACATAAACATGTACAAAAGAGGTTTTGATTGAAAAAATTATTTCTTACCGGAGAAAATGGCTTTTTAGCGACAATTCCCATGAGCATTGTCATGCTGACCTTTTTAAATAGAACGCCACCAAAACAAATAACTAAAGAAACTTTACAGGGCGCTGACATTTATCCAAGTCGTCGCTCTTTAAAACTCGCAAGTTTAATTGCTCATTTTGGTTTCGGAACCTTAGCTGCTCTTCCCTATATTTTTGTAAATACTAAAAAATCCAATAATGTTTTTATTAAAGGAAGTCTTTATGGATTAATTGTCTGGGGCACGAGTTATCTTTTAGCTTTGCCCGCTTTTGATTCGTCTGCAGCAGCACCAAAGATGTCAGCGAAAAAAAATTTAACAATGATAGCTTCGCATATTGTTTGGGGAGTCGCTTTAGCGACCCTTTCACAGTATGCCGATAAAAATAGAAGTAGTTAATACGACAAGTGGGCCGAAGAACTTTCTACCCATGCGCTTTACTTTTAAAATTCTGCCATCTTGTCAAAGTCCATAAAATTAACTTTCCGATAGGCGCTTGCAAAAAAGGAACATCCAATGCCAGCAGCAGTAGACCAACAGGAACCATCCAAACTCCAAACACCGGCAGAACTCCCAAAGCTCCTGCAATAATCAATGCTAAGCCAATGGGTATGCGATAACGACGTGCCTTTGGGTTTTGGACCCAACGCAAAAACTTGGCAACGCGCGGAGAACTGTTGTCTTCCAGTTTTTTTAAAGACTTTTGAAGCTTTTGGCCTTCGCTTTCGTTCATATGTTAAAGTAGGGGTGCAAAAATACTTCCACTGTACTGAGGGGCGAATACGGACCAAAATGAGACATATTTTGACCTTGCTTGACATGTGCACACAAATGCACATATTATTAATCATGGCAATTACACAAAAGAAACAACAAGCTATGAAAGACCTAGTCGAAGTATTCGACTCACAATTTTTTAAAGCTATGGCTGAACCTGTGCGCATTGAAGTTTTAAAATTTCTTATGATCAACGGAAAGTCAGACGTCGCCACTGTCGCAAAAAGCATTCGTAAGGATCGCTCTGTTTTATCGCGCCATTTACATTTTCTTACTGAAGCTGGACTTCTTAAATACGAAAAGGTTTCTCGCAACTCATTCTTCGAAATAGATGCCACCGGGTTTCGCGTCAAAGTTTATGCCCTATTTCAAAAGGTTGATCGCGCCATAAAAGACTGCTGCCCTTAGATTTTTTTACATTATTGTGTGCATATATATGCACACTTATAGAGGAGTTAATATGAATAACGGTTTAATGCTAACAAGCTCAATAATTTTAATGGCGTTTCTTACGCTATCCGCGTTCGATGGAATTTACTTTCATCTTTGGAAGTTCAGACTGCAAGAGCGTGAGGATTCAAAAACTGAACACATTATTCACACAATTCGGGCGGTCCTTTTTATTCCAACGATCATTTTTATTTACTGGATAGGACTAAAAGGCATTCTGCTTTGGGCTACAGTGGCCGTTCTTGCCATTGACATGATAACCGAAGTTGCAGACGTACTTAATGAACGTGCTAGCAGGATGACCCTTGGAGGCCTACCTTCATCTGAATACCTGCTTCACATCGTGCTGACTACATTACGGGTCGCAGCTATTTCATTAGCCTTAGCAGCACTTCCTTTAGAGGCTTGGAACATATCTACTGAAGTTGAAATTACGTTGCCTGATCTGGCGAAGTTTATTGCCTTACAAGCACTTCCGGGCGCAGTAGTTGTTGCGGCACTGCATATATATCTTATTTTCGATCCTATGCTGATTTCGCGCCTGGAAATGTTTATTAAAGGTAAATGCTGTGTGGCTAGAGAGAATTTGTAAGAAAAAAATTGGGGCGACCAACGGGGCTTGAACCCGCGACAACCGGAATCACAATCCGGTGCTCTACCAACTGAGCTATGGCCGCCACTGACGAAAGAGACTCAAATTTATAATTAATTTTTGGTCAAATGGCAAGAATTTGGATTTCAAAACTGTTAAAAGGCCATATCGTCTAACAAACCTGTGGCAATTTGGCTAATTTTTCAGCCTTTTTTGGACAATACGCCACTTTGACGATGGCTTTAGAAGTGTTAGGCTTTAAATCATATGAAAACTTTATTCTCTATACTTATCGCTACCCTAGTTTTATCAACGGCAAACGCCCAAACTAAAACGGCATCTGCGACCACAAAGACAGCAAAAACGGAGACCAAAAAAGTGGAAAAATATAACCCCGAAACATGTGCCTTTCCTAAAGATGACGATGCTTTAAAAAAATTATTAACTCCTGAACAATACGCGATCACGAAAAAAAATGGCACTGAACGCCCGTTCGATAATGCGTACTGGAATAATCACCATCCCGGCATTTATGTTGATGTGATTTCAAAAGAACCATTATTTTCTTCAAAAGATAAATTTGAATCTGGTTCTGGCTGGCCAAGTTTTACCAAGCCCATCGATAAAGGTGTCGTTGTTGAAAAATCTGATTCAGCCCACGGCATGGATCGCGTAGAAATTCGCTCAAAACGTGCGGATTCGCATTTAGGCCATGTGTTTACTGACGGACCAAAAGATAAAGGCGGCCTTCGTTACTGTATGAATTCAGCCTCATTAAGATTTGTGCCTTTAGAAAAACTAAAAGATGAAGGTTACGAAGATTATCTGAAATTATTTACAGCTAAAGAAATCGCGGATGCGAAAGCGCACCCGTTTAAGCAGTAAGAACTTATTCCCAATCAAGCAGAACTAAACGACCGTCTGGAGTTAAAGCCACCTGACGGGCTTCTTGCACCAAGGCTGTATCACGATCAATAGCTTTAGCGCTCTGTAATGAGGTCACACGTGTTTGATCATTCGAGCGTTTGGCGATCTCTGGCGCAATTTTAGTGAATTTATCCCAGACCGCTTGTAATTCATTGAGCTCTTTTTTCTGACCATCAGTAGGAGTCTTAGTCGCTTTTAAAGAGAACAACCGATCTTCGACTTCATTTAAAGTCATTTTAATTGGAACTCTTTCATTCACGATATATTCAAAGTTTTTACCATGATCAAAAACTTTGACGACATCCAATCCCGGAATACCTACGTACTTATCACGCGTCTGAACGTAAGTTTGAAAAAAGTCTTTTCCACTTTTTTGGCCAGATACGCCAGTTGTTAAAAAAGGAAGTCTAACTACTTTGTTAGGATCTTTCATCGCGTATAAATTTGAAGTATTACCCGCACCAATATAATCGCCAAGCTCAAAACTTTCGACCTTACCACTTTGCGCAGAGGTGGCCTGAACCACATCACCTTTTTTAAGTCCTGAAAGTACATTATCGTACTGCGATCGTTTAAAATTGATTTGTCTTTCAACTTGCCATGCATTTAATCTAGATGGATCTAAAAGTTTTTGATCAGCTAAATTAACTATCACCGGGTCTTTGATAGCTGCTGGAGTTCGCTCTAAATTTTTATATTCTAATAATAATTTAGTGGCATTACCTTTTACATCATAATGTACAGAATTGGTGACATCTTTGTTTTTTAACCAGCCCGCAAAAGCCGGATCGTTTTTATATCTTTTTAAAAATTCGACTACTTCAGGAGCTTCTGCTTTTTCGTTATCAGAACGTTTCGCAATATTAACTAACAAGTAATCTAACGAAGCTTGTGAATGACGTTGATCTAACTTTGCGGCGTCAGCGGCTGCTAAAGTTGCTGCCCGGGCCTGAGGAGCCAGTTTAAATTCTTTAAACGGATCGCCGTGTAAGCTTTCTTCGTGGCGTAACATTTTCTCCATCGCGCCAGCCACATCTTCTGCCGGCGAATCGTTAGTTAAAACGATTTTTTTATCCTGATAACGTAAGGTCATTTTTTTTATTAAACCATTACTGTCTTTGACGACGATTACATTCTGCTGAATAAAATCATTTTGCTTTTGTAAGCGCGCAATAGCCCCACCCACAAAATGACTAAGCTCTGTTTGCTGGGTTTTAGAAAATTGCGGGCTAGTCGCCGCATGCTGCTGTAAAGCTTCTAACTGGCTCATTGTTTTTTCGGGGTTTCCGATTAACATCTCATGCGGAAGCTGTAATCCCTTATTTGGGGGCACACCGATTTCACGAATGGCTGTTTTTGGATTAGCCGCCAACGGAGCGCCACCTAATTCATAGAAAATTTTATCCACGCCACCACGAGTACCCTGGCTTAAACGATCAAATGTTGAATGCACAATTCCAGCCGGAGACTGCGGTGCTGGGTATCTGGGAATCACAACGCCGTTAATGACCTGATCAGTAGCAAAAATAGAATCAGCAAAAAGTAATTTAGCTTTTGGATGTTTGGCATTACCTAATGAAGTAGGAACAATATTATTTGATAAAAAACTCCAGTAGCCTTCATTCGGGCCATTATGACCTAAATTTGCTAAGATGCGTTCGCGAAATTGATTTTGCGTAATATGACCGGCATTTAAATCGCGAATCGCTAACTGCATTCCTGGCAATTCGTGTAAATAGCCCCGAAGCACCGGCACTTCAGCAATGATTTCTCTGACTTCTTGATTTGTTAAATTAGGATTCAACAAATTCGGATGCGGAAAACCCAGATCTTTCAGAACCGTTTTTAATTCTTGCGCTGCCGGAGTTTTCACCGTTCCACGAAGAGTATCAAATAGTTCATCTGATTCTTTGGTGTTTTTTAAAAGTAAGTTTTCTTGAAACTTTGCAAGTTTACCTACATCAGAATCAAGCATACCGAATTTTAAACCTTGATAATCTACTCGGGCTTTATCTAAAACCTTAGCCACCACCGGATTACGAGTGGCGGCAATTAAATCTTCCTGATGTAAAATTGATTTTACTTCTTTAGGAGATAAATCTGCACCTCTTAAAGCCTCTACATAACGATCAACTTGCGCTTCTAACTCGGGTGTTGATTTAGAAATACCGGAATGGACCGCCTTTAATTCAACGGGTAACGCAGCACTAGGCGTAACCATAGCTGAAGGCGCTGAAGTGCTTGCTGGTATTCGCTGTGTTTTTTTGAACTTTTCAGGATCAATGATTTGTTTTGGATTTTGAATTAAGTCATCCACTGTTAAATCAGCCTGCTCATCTATTTTTTGAAATCCATCTTTGCCAACAAGGGCTTCAATATCGTTTTTTAATCCGTATTTTTGCGCAATATGCTGTTGCTGTTTACGAATCACTAAAAGTTCTAATTCTTTATTTTTGTTACCATAGCGTTTTACACCATAAAGAACGCGGTCATACTCGTAACCTAAATTATGATATTGATCCAGAGCTACTTTTTTCACATCTTCGGCCGCATTAGATTTTGTCTTAGCTAACACCGATTTTTGCGTCGCCATGTGCGCAAGCTCAGTGTTATCTGATATAAATCCAGCCTTAATAGCCGCTTTTGTATTTACTTCGCTGGCCCAAAAACTTTTTGCCGTGCTTCCCAGATTATTTTCAATCGTTTCAGCAGTAAGACGGTAATACGGCAGCGCTAGGTCGACATCACCTGATTTTAGAAAGTCATTGGCTACATTTGAAGAAATGCGCGCAAAGTTTTCTGGTTGAAATTCACGATCTGCGCGGCTTAACCGGTTAACAATCTGACGTTGCTTTTCAATAACCGGAGTTAATGGGTGCCCAGAAGTTAATTCAGCGGTGCTACGAAGCCCCATTGAACGGCCTCTAATGCCGATCACGCTATCAAGTTCTTCAACCAATGAATTTGTAGACGCATTTGATGAACTTAAAGCCTGCGCTTTCACGCGATCTGTTGCCGGATTTCTTGCTACACCTTTAGCTTCAACAACTTGAAAAACACTTTCGCCGTTTAAAGGCTGTGCACGTTTTGGCACACCCACTTTAGTGCGAAGTTCTGTTAAATAAGCTTTATCATAATCAAGACGACTTTGAGCATTTAATAATTTAATTTTTTCTTCACGAGAAAATTCGCGCAACTGCCCCATCGCTTCGCTGCGTGACATATTTACGGGTGTTGAAAAAGATAGGTGCACAGGATCAGTTTTGCCTTCAACATTATTTAAAGTGATTTGCCAGACCGTAAAGTTTTTATCTCCAGAGCGGCCAACATCTTTTGCGACAATTGAACCCAGTGACTCATCAACTTGATCTAAGGCATCACGTGAATCATTAATAAAGGCTTGTCTGCGATCAACGCTGGTTTGCATATTAGAAATATCGCGTTTAACAGCTCTGTTTGGAATTGCCGGCTTACCCGCTTTGCTTTGCGCAATTACCGTTTGTTTATCGACTGCAAAATTAACCGTGGCGGCTTTGATTTCATCAAAACTAAAACCCTTACCATAACCTTGCGCTGATAATTCTTTACTGACTGATTGTACTCTTAAGTCACCGCGCGCGCGATCTGTTTTAGTGTGCGACACTTCATGCAGTAGCGTTGAAAAACGAGCATCCGTATCATAATCGATATTAATATAAACTGCGCCTTCAGGAGTTGTAACTCCAGCACTATTGGCCAGTAATGGGTTGCTGGCATCGTCATAGATGACTTTAGTTTTACCTTCAACCTTAAGACGCGCTTTACGGCGTAAATCGGCTAATTGCGCTTCACTGCGTGCGTTTTTAAAATCCTCATCAATTTGTGAACGCAGCGCCAGCGGATCTTTACTTCGAGACGACTCAACTTTAACACCCACATAGGCAGAATTCGAATCACCTAATTCACGGTCAGTCATTTTTTTAAAGCTGGTACTGCCATCTTTATTTACAACACCAACAGTGTAAATGATTTCACCTTTGATTTTATCGCGACCTACAACGAGACCCTCTTTGACTTTATCACCAATACCGGCGGTCACGACATAATCACCGGTTTTAAGCTGCGCAAGCGGTTTCACAATAATCGGCGTCACCGGTAAATTAGTGACCGATGCTGGCGAACGAATAATATTTTGTGCTAGAGCTAAATTCTCTAAACCTTTAACGCCGCCCCGGCGGTAAGCTTCAAACACAGCGTTTGATGTTACCCCACTGCGGCGGGCTAATTCAGACAATGCAGAATGAGTTTCAGCATTTAAATCTGGCTTATCGACAGAGCGCCCCTTACCGACAGCATCTTTAGCTGCGCGATGGCCTTCATCTAAGATTTGTTGCAATTCTGAATTTGATTTACTTTGGTAAGTTGCGCTTCGTTCGCGATCAGCTTTTACTTTTTTCAAAGCGTCTGGCGTAGTTGTCGCTAACAGCTGATCTTGAGTTAAATGAATTTGGTTAGCAATACCTGCTTCATCTAAGTACTCAACAACATAAGTTTTAGCTACACCTGGCTTTGCTTCTAGTTGTGATAATACACGACCCTGACGTAATTCGCCATTTCCTAATGGAACCACGATGTCTGGATTTTGTTTTTTATCTTTAGATACCAGTAACGGAGAATCCGGTGTGTTATCAACAACAGACGTGGCCTCACGTTTTACAACAGGAGGTTTGCTTCCCCATTCGCGCGTGATTTTAGTGTTTGTTGTGTCTTCTAAATCTGTCTTATAGATAATAGTTTCTTTACCGTTAACTTCACGCAGTAAGTAGCCACCATTTTTTGCTGGGCCGGTGATAACACCTTCAAGCTCACCAGTTCCATTAAATTCACTGATCAGAACTTTATCACCAACACGTGCATTGCTGGCATCAACGGGAACTGCTTTTTTAGCCACGGCAGCAACAATTGGGGCGCGTTCTAACGAAAGCTCTTCAGCGTTTGCAATAAACCGAGCATTCGGATTACGTGTAATCTGTGCGTTAGTTAAATCATCTAAATCATTTTTATAAATAATTGTTTCTGCACCATTGGCTTCGCGTAAGATTAACCCGCCATTATGAGCATCACCTGCAATAGCACCACGCAACTCACCGGTTCCGTTAAACTCGTGAATCACGACTTGATCTCCAATGCGTACTTCGCTTGGGGTGACTTTGATAAGTTGTGAAATTTCTGATGAGTTATTACCAGTAATACCTTTGCGTAATAAAAGCGTGGCTTCCGGATTTGAAAAACCAGCTTTACGTAAAATTGCTGTTTTTTCTTTAAGTTCTTTAGCGGTGTAATCAAAATAACCGCGGCCTTCGCCACCCACATTATGTGAAGCTAAAACAGCATTTTTCTGCGCTTCGGTTAGCGGGCGTTTTACGTAATCGGCAGCAGCCTTCACCCGTGATGGATTATCTAAATCTCCATTCACTTTTAATTCAGCTGTTAAACCGCGATAAAATTGCGATTCGCTAGTCGCTTGCGCACCCAAATTAAATTCTTTACCTTGTGAATCCTTAACCCGAATTGTGCCATCTTTGTTTCTACGAATAAATTTAGCATCTAAATCTGCGCCACCGCCGCCGGCCAAAGCTTCAAAGTTTTTCACAGTGACTTGATCACCGGCTCGAACCATCTCTGGTTTAATTTTAACTTGCGCGACCACTTCATCACCACGAGCGGCAAAAGCAGAAACCTTGTTGCTAATGATACGCGGAGGCACAACGGCCTCTAAACTTTGACGATTGATCGTCTCTATAGCGGGATTAACTTGACGTGCGTACAACGGCGCACGGTCAGTGTATTTATTTAATAAACGACGCTCTGATAAAGATAAGGTCGAACCATCAATATCCGCTTTTTGCACAGCTTTTACAAATTTCTCTGCATTAGCAAATTCGGCATTACCAATATAACCGCCACGAGGATTATAACTCATACTTTGGCGTAACATTTCAGTATCGAAATCTTTTTTACCCGGAAACAACTTATCAAATAAGGCACTAGATTCTTTTTTCGAACCGACAGAAGCATAATCAAGAGCTGCGGCTTTATTTTCGTTATAAATTCCCAGTTCACGCGCAACACTTTCACGTTGGCGTGGATTTAAACGAGAGCTTTTAAGACGATCTTGTTCGGCTAAATAATCAAGTTGATTTCTGGCATCACCGGCCACTTCAGCTGGATCAACAGCTCTTACGCTAATTGGCGCAGAATCTGCGCTTGCGATTTTTCTGATAACTGCTGAATCCACTTCTAAACTTTGACGTGGAAGTAACGCCACGTCCGCATTAGTTTGACGTGCATACAATGGCGCACGATCAGTAAATTTATTTAATAAGCGACGTTCAGCTAATGATAAATTAGCTGCGTTAATATCTGCTTTTCTTACCGCTGCAACGAATTTTTCTGCATTGGCAAATTCGCGGGCATTGATGTATCCACCACGCGGATTAAAACTCATTGTCTGGCGTAATAACGTGTCATCAAAGTCGTTACCATTCGGAAACACTTTACTAAACAACTCCCTAGCTTCTTTACGCGAAGCGACCGCCGGATAATCCATCGCTGCGATTTTATTTTCATCTGCAATACCTAATTCAAGAGCTGCATTTTGGCGTTGTTTTGGATTTAAATTTAAAGTTTTTAAGCCATCTTGTTCCGCTAAATAATCTAGTTCATTACGAGCACCACCAGCTTGTGCTGAATTAAACACATCCGCTTGGCTGACATCTGTGCTCTTAGTACTGACTTGCATTTGCGGTTTAGCTTTACGGGCTAATTTAACTTCTTCATAAAGCTCATTGATTTCTTTATTTTGGCGCTTTGCTAATTCTTCTAAGGCCCGTTGACCTTCGATATCAATCTTTTTGCTTTTTAAAGCTTTATCAGGCTTACCCGAAACACCATAATCGACATTATAAGCATCGCGCCCGCCGCGAGAATCGGCTTGGCGAAGGCTATCATCTAAAATTTGTTCAAGCTCTGCTGATGAACGATCTGCAAAACTAGCACGTCTGGCTTCACGAATTTTTGCCTGGCGTACAGCTTGTGGCGTATTAGCTTTTTTAAGTTCTATTTCATTCATGCGCACAACAGTTGCTGGTTTTCCCGGAGGATAAATCTCAACTTCGTATTGGCCTTTGCCATTTGGACCACTAATAACTTTACCTGGATAAGAAACATCTTTTCCAACCACAGGTACATTAATTATTGGGTTTTCAATTTTACCTGGTAATTTTACGTTCGCTGCCGTTAATTCAGCAGCCGTTTTACGAGTGCGCCCGATGCCTGCACCCTTTTGATAAAATTCAACTTCATAATACCCGCGCGCATCCGGGCCACTCATTACCGCCCCTGGATTTGTGCGGCCAGTATTTCCCATCGGGACTTCAAGTTGTTTACCTTTGATGATATCAAATTTTGGAATTGCCGATTGTTCTGAAACAATGCGCACATTATCTAAGCCTGGGCTTCCGGTTACACCTTTACGCAATAAAAGACTGGCTTCATCTTCACTTAGACCTGCATCACGTAACGCTTTAGCTTTTTGGCGAAGTTCAGTTTTACTTAAAGCAAAAATGCCTTTGTCCTCGGCGATCTTATGCGATTTAAGAACTGCTTGTTGTTGGACCGCAGTCAGTGGTCTTTGCAAATAATTCTCGGCCGTTTTTACGCGGACTACATCATCAGCAATTTCTAAGTTTTGTTTAATTTCTGCAGTTAAACCACGTGAAAACTCAGCATCTTTGACTTCAGATTTAATTAAATCAAATTCTTTACCGGCTTCATCTTTAACGCGTACAGTGCCGTCAGTGTTTTTTCTAACCACACTGGCATTAAGCTCTGATCCGCCCTCAAAGTTTTTAACATTAACGGCATCACCAGGACGAATAAATTCTTCTTTTAATTTTATTTTTTCAACGACTTCAGTCGCGCCCGCTTTCGCCGTCGGTGGCGCTAAACGTTCTGCAGATTTAACTTCATCACGAAGCAAATCAAATTCTTTACCATTACCATCGCTAACGCGCAGTAAGCCATTTTCTAATTTTTTAACAATTTTAAATTCAGCATCTTTGCCACCTTCAAAATTAGAAACTTTAATTTGTTCACCTTCGATGAAACGCACATTATCGCTCTTATCAACATAAGTCGTTGGCCTGTTATCGACCTTCGCATTTATTTGCGGAGTAGAGCCTGAGCCACCGCCGCTATTCGATTTAAAAATTGAAACTGGCTCAGGTTTAACTTTTGCAAAACTGGCTACAGGAGCAACTGCACCAGTGTTATTATTAGAAGTTAAAGCTCTGACTAATTCATCTTCAGCAGCCGTCGAGGGTGCATTCTGTGTGAACGATTCAGATGCCGGAGAGCGGCTTGAGCCTCTTTGAACATTATTTGCAGGAGCTGCATTGCCAAAATTCTGCATATCAGCTTGCGCAATGACAGGCTGATTACGTTGAATAACTGGGGTTGCAACCGCTTGCGCAGCCGCCGCTGGACGGCTTGGTGCTGCCGCGACAGCCATTGCACTATTGTTGCTGCTGCTGCTCCGCATATCAAGTCCTGCAGGTTGCGAATAGTTTGCCACTGAAGGTGTCATTGTTTTCGCAGGCTGCGGAATAACTTTGTTTTGCGCAACCGCTTGCTCAGTTTTCAGTTTGCTGGCTAAAAATTCATAAAACTGATTGTCATCTTTTATTTCTGGATTTGTTTGATATAATTCTTGTGCCCTAACTCTTCTTGAACGCATGCTGCCGTCACGGTGCTGATAAGCAACTTCAGCCATATTACCTTGAGGAGTCTGTTGTAATTTTGTTACAGTTGCAGGAATTATTTCGCCAGTTTCATCCGAAATTCTAACGGTAGTGGGTTTACCAATTACCACACTCTGCATCGCAGCCACTGTACTATGGCCTGATTGTTTTGCTGAATCGGTAACTTTCCCTGCAATGCCATCAGTTCTAGCAACTGATGCAGCAACTGGGGGTGCTTTTGGGCGTACAGTATCAAAAAAATCTGCATTTATTTTTTCGTTTGTAGTTAAGTCTTTAGTAGCAACTTCTGTGGGCTTATCGACCGCAGGCACTGGTTTGGTAGTATCAACTGGGTTAGCGGTAGCAACGGCCGCAGGTTTTGTTGAATCAGCAGCAGCCACGACGGGTTTATCCGCAGCATCGACTGGTTTATCAGAATTAGGCTTTGCCGTATTCGTTTTTTCAGGAGGAGTTTTCGCAGCCGTATTGGTTGCTGCCGGTTTTTCAGTATTAGTTTTTGCTGTAGTCGTTGCGGGTTTATCTGCCGCTGGTTTGCTTTTTGGTTTTTCTTCTGGTTTTGTAGCCGCTTGTTGGGCTTTCTGCGCTGGAGTTGGCGGCGCAGGAGTTTCAACTTTTGGTGGTGTTGCATTTAACGAAACCGTAGGAGGAGTTGGTGCGCTCGGAGTTGCTTTCAATCCACGCGCTAACAGCGGCGCCGCAGCACCCACAAAGGGTAATACATCAACGCTTGCTAATAGGGCGTCAACTTTACATGAGCTATCATTTTCACGGGCAATAGTTACTTGCGATTTTGCGTTATCACAGACCATATTTTTTTGTTTATCTTTTACAGATAAATTATCTAAAATAGCTGTGTTTTTATTTGTACATGATTGATAGGCCTGTTTCATACTACCTTGAGCAAAGTAACCATCAACAGCAAGGGTTCCAGCAAAAGCTCCACGGCGTGTAGCGATTGCGGTTTTACTTAAACCACCGATAACTTTAGCACCTACAGCTATAGAACCTAATCCTGCTGTTAAAACAGTTAACCCCGCATCTAGTGCGGCATTATCAACAACATTTTTTGTACCTGCGCGATCTTCACCGCGATCTAACAAACAACTTTCGGCATCAAAATAAGTTTTAAATTCCATGTTGCTACGACGGTCAGCTAATTGCGGTACTTTCGGCGCATCAAGTTTTGCTAGTTCAGTTCTAACTTTAGCAAAATCACACTTTTCGCCTTTATCATCAGTGTCATAAATTAAACATCTTAAGTTTTGTAAATTATCTTTATAAGCTCCGGCTAAAGCTGTGCGGTTAGCTTTTAACTGCTCGCGTAGTCCTTCTTTAATTTTTTCGCGACTTAAATATTTTCTTTCTGACGATCTAGGCTTGGCTTTTTCGCGGGCAATTTTATCAAAAATTTCACCACGCACCCAAGGAACTTCGTCTCTAAGAATTTCGATAGCTTTACCGATATTTTCACATTTTTTAGTAGCTGTTTTTTGCGAAGTATAAGTATAACCACCGCGCATTGGACAGTCTTGTGTTGAACCGGCACATTTAACCATTGAGCCTGATCTACATTTTAGTTCGGCATCTTGAAGTGCACTGATTTTGCCTAAATTATCCATCGTCTTTTGAACTTGTTCTTCAAAACGATCTGCGGCTTGTCCTTTACACTGCCCGCCAGTATTACGTAAATTTTCGCAGCTGCTTTTTAAATCCGGAAGTAATGGATTACACTCAATGCCATCAAGCACAGGCGTACCTTCGGTCACAGAATCAATAAATGCAATTTCATCCATCGCCGATTTATTAAATTTTTCAATGCGCGTAGCCGCTGCATAGAAACGCGTTTGCGCTACTTTTGCCTGTTCAGGAGTTAAATCCGGAGAGGTGTTACATCCGTTTAACGTGCGTGCCATGCTTGGAGAAATTGTTGAAGAAAATTGTTTGCTTAGTTCTGTGCTTAACGCCTGCGGAGTTTGAAAATTAGTTTGAATGCCATTGCCACTCATGTAATTTTGGTAAGCGGTTACATACCCGTTACAAGTTTTTGCTTCAGAATTAAATTTAAAAACCATCAGTGTAGATTTATCTTGGTAATCATCTAACACTGATTCTTTAAGCGCTGTCGGACATTTTCCTTTTTTTAATTGCACATCTGGTTCAGCAGCTGATGTTTTTTTGTTTGAACCTGTAGATGTTTTTTTTCCACCGCCAGAAGTTTCAACCTGAGCAAAAGCAAATTGAGTATTAAAAATTAGTGAAAATATGACTAGAAAATTTATAGCGCGCATAGACTATTTATCGGCAAAATCCTTGAATTTATTAAGGATTTCAGAGCTGGCAGAACGTCTAATTTATGAGTGAAAATGACATGCTATTGCGAAGCAATGCCAATATTAAGAAGCGATTTTTTCTTTAACGATCTGCATAGGCAGTTTCATGAATAAATCCATAGGAAGGGCTTTAGAATATAACCAACCTTGGGCAAAATACGCGCCTAGCTGTAGAAGCGCTTCACGCTCTTCGAGCGTTTCAACACCTTCAGCAATAATATCCATACCTAAAGCCTGGGCCATAAAGACCATAGACTTCACAACGGCTAAAACTTTTGGATCAGCGTTTATTTTTGAGACAAATGACTTGTCGATTTTTAGATAACTGACCGGCATTTGCGATAAATACTGTAAACTTGAATACCCGGTACCGAAATCATCGATTGAAATGTGAAAACCTTTGTTTTTACATTGATCTAAAATCTCGATGGCAACTACACCATTCATCATCACACGTTCAGTAACTTCTAATTTGATATTTTTCGGGGCAACCTTATGCTTCCAGGTTAACTTTTCCAGATCCATTAAAAAATCCGGATGCGTAAACTGGCGACCGCTCACATTGATACTCATGATAAAATCATCGCCGAATGCCGTTTTAATTTTTTGAAAGTCTTGAAAACAACGTTCAAAAATCCAATGACCGACAGAAACCATAAGTGATGAATTTTCTAAAAAATCGATAAATTTATCCGGCTGAATGTATCCAATAACTGGATCTTTCCAACGAATTAAGGCTTCAGCCCCGACCACTGCACTTGTTTGCATATTGATGATTGGCTGGTAAAACATTTCAAACTCTTGGTTGTTCAAAGCTTCTTGCAGACGGTTTTCAAACTTCAGGTTTTCAAAACCATCCATAATCGTATCATCTGGGCTTACGACATCTTCATTACCTTGCGCAACATGAGTCAGTGATGAATTGTTTTTACGTACGCGATTCATCATCACTTTTAATAATAATTGAACTAACTGGTCAGACCCTTGAAAACGCTCGATCAATTGATCTTTAGTCACAACATTCAAAACTGTATCTTCAATAGCTTTAACAGAAGCCGAACGTGGTAAAGAATCAATTAATGACATCTCTCCAAAAATTTCGCCTTTTTTAATTTGTGTAAGTGGAACTACTTTTGAATCGATTTCTAGGTACACAAGGACTTTGCCGCTCTCTACAACGTACGCACAATCACCAGCTTCACCCTGTTTAAATAAAACAGTGTCTTTCGCAATTGTAATTTGTTTTTTTAACGTACTCATTAAGCTTCCTCGCAAACAACCTATCGACAGTGGTGAGTGTGTTATTTACTGGACCCCGGTCTAGTTCTTGATGCGGCTTAAGGCTAAAACTCTACCAATTCGGGACTGTCTAAATATTATTAATCTTATTTTTATTTAATCCCAGACTTTTACACATCAAATAATCGTAAATTCTCAATGGAATCAACTTTGGTAAATACCAATTTTGAAATTTGCGCGGCACAGGTGCATATCTAATTTTTGGCTTCAAACTTGTCAGTGCATGATCGATATCTTTAACTACGTCTTCTACATGCAAAGCATGATTGATTTCGCTACTGACAAACGCGATAAATTTTTGAAAGGATTTTCTGTATTCTGTAGAATCAAAAGCGTTGGCTACTACATTAATTCCTTTATTCCAAATCGGTGTATTCACAGAACCCGGTGCAACGATTGAAACCTTCATGCCATACAAATTTAATTCGCGACGAAGCGTTTCTGAAAAACCTTCGATCGCATGTTTACTGGCACAGTACCCCCCTAAAAATGGGGTCCCGTTCTTGCCCGAGACAGAAGAAATATTAACAATTCGGCCCTGCTCAGCTTTTTTTAAAAAAGGTAAAATCACCTGAGTCATTTTAATCACTGCAACTACATTAACTTGCAGCATACTTTGAATTTCTGAAAACTTTTGATATTCGATCGGCCCGGCTAAAGCCACGCCAGCATTGTTAACTAAGGCATCAATGTGAGTGATCTTATTTTTTATTAAGAGATCTGGAATTTGATCTACTTTTGCGAAATCCGTGACATCTAATTGCAGACCCAAAAAATTTTGCGGATGAGTTTTTTGAAAATATTCACCGTCTTTTTCGTTTCGGTAAGTCCCGATAACCTTACCCCCCTGTTTTAGGTAAAAATCAGCAGTTGAAAAACCTATTCCACTGCTGATTCCGGTAATAAAGACGATTTTTTGATTCATATTTTTTAAAATTACTCTAAGAAAACTCTTCTCGGAGCTCTTGAATCACAACGACCTGAAAAATTATGTGCAACGACACGTTTTTTAGGTGAATTTTCTAAAAATCTGCGAAGACCTGGCGTGTTTACATCGACCATGTTTTTAATTGCTGTCGTGTCTGGGTTATGTGAAAAGCCTAATTCAAATAATAAAGACCAGATGCCATGTTTCCAGTAAGCATAGTCTTCAAAGGTGCCGTCAGCTGCGTATAACACTTCTGTGTTATTACCAGTCTGATAACGACTTTCTATAGTAGCATCAGCCACTAACTTTTTATACGTGTCATCATACGGCGTTGATAAGTCAGTTGTTGAAATTCCCCACGGGTAAACCACGGCTGGCCAGTAAGTATGAAGAGTTGCAGAAATTTGAATATTTTTTTCTTCAACAAAAGCAGCTAAAGCACTTGTCGATTTTAAACGAAAAGCTTTATCTGTCTTACAAGGGCTTGTGTAATCACGATTGGCATCGACAGAAGTTTGTAAATTTTGTTCATAACGGCTTCCGCGGTTATAACCAGTTACATTCAATACCGGCACGATATAAACAGTTTGTCCCTGAATCGGATTAGCCGCAATACTTGCCGCAAAACCTAATGCTACGGCAGTTGAACCGTACTCATTACCATGATGAGTGGCCACAACCAAAGACGCGGTTTCACCGTTTCCAACTTTTAAAGCTTTGATCGGAGTTCCCTGATCATTCGTTCCAATCGTGATCACAACGGCTTGGGCAGGATTAGTTGCAGCGATTTCATTTAATTTATTTACGGCATTATCATAGTTGTTCGCTGCGGGCGCTTGTAATAAAAATAGCGCCAGGATTGATTCTAACATTGGGATCTCCGTTTCCTAATTGTTAAACGTAACTTTGGTCTTGTTTATAATCGTCTTTGGATTTCCGTTATTTGTTAAGTAGTTTTTAACAAGAAGTGATTGAATTTTTAAAATTTCAGCTTTCGGATAGTAATGCGTCAAAATATCCATGTAAGTTCGGCCCTTTTTAGCCATGTACATACTGCCAAACTGACATAACCCCACACCATGACCAAAACCGCGCCCACTAAAGGTTACATTCGAGTCATTCACTTCAACATTTTCAGGATTCGAACGGATCTTTGAATACCCAAACACCTGACGCAGCTTTTGAATGCTCCACTCTTCAAAACGAACGATTTTGTTTTTAAAATACGCCGCTTCAAATACATCTTTGTTTTGAAACTCGCTAGCAGGCACTGAAAAACTCCACTGGTTGCTGGCTTTCGTTTGGCACCACGGATCTTGAGTCGTTCCTAAATCGACCGCGCCTTCCCAAACTTTATCGGCTGGCAAGGTTTGTCCGCCACAGTCTGAATGATAAAAAGTTTTAACGATCTTTTTATTTCTAGAGAGTACGATATCCTCAGTCGCTGCGACGACAAGATAAGCTTTATCAGAAGTCGTCCATTGAAATACTTGGTCCATTTGATCAGCATCGACATGAAATAATTTGTCGCGACGTTCATTCATGCGCGAAAATAAATACGAACGTGCAACAACGGCTTGAGCTTTTAAAGCCTCGACTGGCCAAGCCAAGGGCATCTCTTTAGAAACTACTCCGGCTAAATAGTGCGTGAGCGGCACAACTTCGATCAGATCATATTTATTATTTTCTTTATGAACCACTTCATAGCGACGAGCTTGTGAACCAAAACGCGCGCTTAAGTTTTTCGGATACTGAGTTAAGTCTTTTTCGATACGCACCCGAACATGCGAAAATTCTGATTGCGTCGCTTCAACCACTAGTGGAGCAAATAACGAAGCTATCGCCAATGTAACAATAAAATAAGAGCGAACCCAAACCATGACTTATTTGACCGAGACTCTGTCTAAACGACTAGGAAATTTTATCCCTTAGGCCGCAGAGTTGGCCCTGTGTCTAGTTTAGTGATTTATACTTTTGCATGATCGTCTGTAAGAAAGTCCAGACTGTGCTTTTGAGGTTTTTATTTGCGTGCAAAACTTGCGGAGAATAAGTCTGGTTTCCTGAAGCATCTGGACTAACTACTAAGTCAAAGTCGATCAGCGACTGCCCAACCACTTTAAGAGATAGATCATGCACCACCATATCACCATCCGGTATTTTCATTGCGGCTAACATATTAGTTAAAAGCGTATGGTCTTCTGTGGTGAATTGATTGTAGTTTTCAACCCACACAGAGATTTTATGAGCTACTGTAGACACGGCCTCAAAAGAAGAACTTTCATCCTTCAAAATCTGGCTTACGCCCAATACATTTTTTAAATATTTGATATATTCTTGCATCTTGAGCCTTCAGGTATAAATCGCAATTGTCATTTTTTCAAAGACTCTTTTCGGCACTCAAATCAAATATACCAGCCAAAAGCGCCAGAATAGCCTAAACCGTCGACTTTTTTTACAGCTCCTTTTTACAGAGTCAAAAATCATAACATCTATTTAAATTAACACACCCAAGCTAAATTCTTTCAAAACAAGGAGTTCCCCCATGAAACTACACTCTCTATTAATAACATCAGCTTTAGTTATCTCTGTAATAACTTCGGCGACATCAGTAAACGCTATGTCGGCAGCAGAATACGACACGCAAACTGAAATGTTCATGCCCGGTTATTTAGAAGAATTCGCTAATGCCGTTAATATGGATCAATTAAACGTTAACGTCAGCTACCCGTTATCGACAACTGAAGTTGATGATAAGTGCGTAGCCTTGATGGACGGCAAAATGATCGCCGGTGATGTTGGGAGAGCTCTTTCGCAAATCTTTTTAGATAATCAACAAGGTTTAAGCAGTTTAGTTTCTGGTGGTTCTGTTAGGGCTAAATACTGCCCTCGTTACGGAAAAATGACAGCTAAAGAAAAATCTATCGTTTGGGTTTTTATCCTAACAGCGATGGCTCACTTTGAAAGTAACTGTACACGCACAGCTGCAGCCAAAGGACCAAACGGAACAGCTTATGGTTACTTCCAATTACACCGCGGTCATGAAGATAACTATGGTGGCGGTAACTTTTGTAAAAAAGGTGATGCGGCTAAACCTGCGGCTGCCAGCAAATGCACTTTAGGTATGTTAGAAAAACAGTTCGTAAATCGCCAGGGCGAATTGTTCAGCAGCAAATCTTACTGGGATGTTTTGCGCCCAACAGGCAGTTCTAAAAAATGGTCTGTAATTAGACGAGCTTTAATGCGCTCTAGCCTTTGCAACCCGCAAACGATCTGATTTTAAATTTACTCTTCTGTTTTTTCTAAAGAGTCTGAGCCGTCAAGCTCGGACTCTTCTGAATTTAAATGAATCAAAATTCTTTCAGCCAATACCCGATTAAAAGTTTTTAAAGCCGCAATAGTTTCAACATCTGATTCTTTAATTGCCTCAACAGATGGAAACGCCTTAAGTAAAATCGCTTTTCTTTTTTCACCCAAACCACTGATTGCATCTAATTCACTTGAAAGACTTCGTTCTTCACGGCGTTTACGATGAAACGTGATAGCAAATCTATGGGCCTCGTCGCGAATGCCCGTTAAAATATGTAAGGCTTCTGAATTAGTTTTAAAGGTCACCGGATTTGACCTGCCCGGAAGAAAAAATCGCTCTTCAGTCGATGAGACTTCTTCGGCCTTAAAATCAGCCTGTGTTCTGGCTTTAGCTAAGCCCACGACCGGAATATCAGTTTTACCGATTTCTTGTAGAATACGAATGGCTTGCGATAACTGGCCTTTACCACCATCAACCACTAATAGATCTGGATCTTCGTATTCTGTATGTTTAAATCTGCGCGCTAAAACTTCATACATTGATTTAAAATCATCAATGCCCTCTACTGTTTGAATAATGTATCTGCGGTAATGATCTTTACTTGGGCGGCCATCTTCGAACACAACTTGGCTGGCTACGGTTTCAGTTCCTTGAAAATGCGAAATATCAAAACATTCAATTCTTTGCGGAAGTTTTGCCAAGTGCAGTTTAGTTTTAATTTCTGCAAGGCCTTGTTGTTTTTCTTCTTCTTTTGAAACTAATTTTTCAAAATGGGCTTTCGCATTTTGGTCAGCCATTTCTAAAAGTTTTTGCATTTTTGAATCATGACCAAATCGAACAACAACTTCTTTACCCGAGCGCTCTTTTAAAACGTCGTGTAATAATTTATTTAAATCTCCACCCAAATCAATAACCGTGATAATTTCATCCGGAATAAAATTATCTTCGTAATACTGATTCAAAAATGAAGTAAACCATTCTTGCGGGGATTCATCTGGTGAAGTGATATCTAAGCCACCTAAGTAATGTGGCCTTGCCCCGATCACCCGGCCTGAACGCACATGCAGCGTTTCAACCACCACACCGCGGGCATCACCATGAAAGCTTATGATATCCTGATCAGTTTCAGAGGCATCGTTAATAACAGTTTGTTTTTCTAAAATACTTTTAACTGACCACATTGAATTTCTTAATTTTGCAGCTACTTCAAATTTTTCTTCATCGGCTGCTGCCATCATACGAACTTCGATGTCTTTAATAACTTTTTTGCTGCGGCCTTTTAAAAAGTCTTTCGCACCTTCGACTTCGTCACGGTAAGCATCACGCTCAATGTATTTCACACAAGGCGCGGTACAACGACCAATTTGATAGGTCATACACGGCCGCGTGCGCGAACGAAACATATGGTCTGTGCAGTCGCGAATTTTAAATACGCGATTTAAAAAACGAATCGTGCCAAATACAGCGCCGCCTGAAGTGAATGGCCCAAAATACATGGCGCCGTCTTTATGAACCTTGCGGGCTAAATACAATCTGGGGTAATCATCACCCCACGAAAGTTTAATATAAGGATAAGATTTATCATCTTTAAGGCGAATATTATATTTCGGACGATGTTTTTTAATTAATGAAGCTTCTAATAAAAAGGCTTCGACTTCTGTTTTTGTTAAGATGTAATCAATCTTATCAATGTTATGAACAAGGGCTTTAGTTTTTGCCGAATGATCGGTTGAATTTAATAAATAACTGCGCACACGGTTACGAAGATTTTTGGCTTTACCGACATAGATGATCTTGTCGATCGTGCTTTTCATTAAATAGACACCCGACTGGGTCGGAAATTCTCGCACCAGTTCTTTTAGGGTTTCTATTTTTAAAAGGCCTTCTTCAAGTTTACTCATTACCAGCTACTCATTACTTCTCGTCACTCGAATCCCCCAGATGGGCATCACGAATTTGCAATTCTAAAATCTGCAGTCGTTTGATTTCATCACGCACCTTGGCTGCCTCTTCAAATTCCAGTTCAGCCGATAGTTTTTTCATCTTTTCTTTTAATTTTTTAATTTCATCCTGAATCTTATTCGGCTTAGCAGAAAACTTCTGCATTTTTTCTGCCGTTTTATCTTTTTCGCCTTTAAGTTTGTAAGCACTGACTGACCCATCGAATAAATCGCCAAGTCCTTCTTTGATTCTTTTCTTAATCGTGGTTGGTGTAATACCGTGTTCTTTATTATAAGCATCTTGAATTGCACGACGACGATAAGTCTCAGCTATAGCTTTTTTCATCGAATCAGTTTCGCGGTCGGCATACAAGATCACTTGCCCGTTGGCATTACGAGCCGCACGGCCGATAGTTTGAATTAACGAGCGCTCAGAACGTAAGAAACCTTCTTTATCAGCGTCGGTAATACCCACCAGTGATACTTCAGGAATATCTAAACCTTCGCGCAGTAAATTGATACCAACTAAGACGTCGAATACACCTAAACGCAGATCGCGAATAATCTCGGTGCGTTCTAAAGTTTCAATTTCACTATGTAAATATTTAATTTTAATACCCAGAGATTCATAATATTCGGTTAAATCTTCTGACGAACGCTTTGTTAATGTTGTAATCAGTACGCGCTCTTGTTTGGCGATACGAATACGAATTTCTTTTAACAAATCATCAATTTGTGATTTCACCGGACGAATTTCAATCGGCGGATCAATCAACCCTGTCGGACGAATGATTTGTTCAATGATTAATCCTTCAGATTTTTCTAATTCATAAGCTGCGGGAGTTGCTGAGACATAAACAACTTTATCCATTAATTTTTCAAATTCCTGAAAATTTAACGGACGATTATCTAATGCCGAAGGCAAACGAAAGCCATGCTCAACTAAAGTTGATTTACGGGCTCTATCGCCGCGATACATTCCGCCGATTTGCGGAACCGTAATGTGCGACTCATCAATAATGGTGATAAATTCTTTCGGAAAATATTCAATTAATGTCGGTGGTGGTTCACCCGGCCCACGGCCTGTTAAATGGCGCGAATAATTCTCGATGCCAGAACAGAATCCAATTTGTTCCATCATTTCAATATCATAATACGTGCGCTGTTCTAAGCGCTGCGCTTCTAAAAATTTAATATTAGCTTTTAATTCATTAAGCCTGTGCCCTAGTTCATCTTGAATAGTCACGATCGCTTTTTTTAGCGAACCTTCACCTGTTGCATAATGTGATCCTGGATAGATGCCGATTTGATCCATCTCTTCAAAAACTTCACCGGTTAAAGGATCAATCCACGAAATCTTTTCGACAAAGTCGCCAAAAAATTCAATACGAATCACGCGTTCTTCTTCGTAAGGCGGAAAAACTTCAACGATGTCGCCACGAACCCGAATCGTCCCGCGCGAAAAATCCACGTTATTGCGTGAATACTGAATACGAATTAATTCTCGCAGTAAATCATCACGCTTTAGCTTTTGTTCAACAACCACATGAACCATCATGCCTTCGTAAGCTTCAGGAGAACCAAGGCCGTAAATACACGACACACTCGACACAATGATCACATCGCGGCGATCAAACAGCGAGCGCGTGGCACTGTGGCGCATACGATCGATTTGTTCATTAATCGCCGAATCTTTTTCAATAAAGGTATCTGACGATGGCACATAAGCTTCAGGCTGGTAATAATCGTAATAAGAAACAAAGTACTCAACCGCATTCTCAGGAAAAAGTTCTTTCATTTCAGAGTATAACTGAGCAGCTAAGGTTTTATTCGGCGCTAAAATTAAAGCCGGTTGATTCAATTGCGCAATTGTGTGCGCCATCGTAAAAGTCTTACCGGATCCGGTAACCCCTAAAAGAGTCTGGTGTTTAACACCCTTTTTAAAATTTGATACTAGCGTTTCGATAGCTTTTGGTTGGTCACCTGCCGGTTCGAACGGAGATACCAATTTGAAGTTTTTCTTAAACGCTTTCTTTTTAGCCTCTGCCATAACTAAATATTTTAGGTCGTTATCAACGAGCTTTCAACCAACAAACCGTTGACCACGAGCGCTACTCCTATAAATGGCGAATCTCAGTAGGTTTATTCCACCAATTATTATTTAAACCATCAAAATAAGTTATAGGGGCTGCGATTAACTCTTCTGGCTGAACATCTTCCAGACATGAAAGAGCAATCGAAATATAAGCCCCACCCAACTCTTCAAGATGGCCTTTGCCGAACGGACGACAGCCGCAAGTTTTACAAAAAAGATGGTGGCCGCTGAATGTGCCAAACTGATAACCCGACAGGTTAGCCTCTCCAGAGATAAGCTCAAAGGCCTCGGGCTTTATGATGACGCTCCAATTACGAACTTTACGGCAATAAGTGCAATTACAACGGCCAGTGCCCTTGCTTAGATCAATATCCGCTTTAATTTTAACCGCTCCGCAATGACAACTTCCGTGATAAGTTTTTTCAGCCATACCAAATTCCCTTCAAAAAATTAAACTCTTTATGCTTTTCATTATCGGCACAAATATGTCATAATATGGCATATTTGTTTTTAAAGTGAGTTCAATGGCAAAAAGCAGCTATCAGGAAAAAAAATTACGTATGGATCGACTTTTGGGAATACTTAAGTCTGAAGACCACTCGACCGTTGCAGGGATTGCAAAAACATTACGGGTCAGCCATCGTACGCTGATGCGCGATATTGAAGAGCTTCGAATTTCTGGAGTACCTGTTGAAGCTGATCGCGGGCGCGGCGGCGGCATTCGACTGAATTCACAATGGGGTCTTGGCCGCCTGCAACTGAATTATAAAGAATCATTAGATTTGATTTTATCGTTAGCAGTTATGGAAAAATTTAAATCACCGCTATTGTTAACCCACGTTAGATCTTTGCGTGATAAAGTTTTTCAATCTTTTCCGGATGAGCATCGTAAAAAACTGCAACTTATACGCAAAAGAGTTTTAATCACCGAACTTGCTTCGACAGATGTCATCGAATCTAAAGAAGAAATTCCGCTGAATGTGCACAATGCTCTTCATGAAGCGTTCTTTGAAATGAAGGTTGTAAAAATTTTTTACCAGGATGGCAAAAAGCAAATTACTGAAAGAAATATCGAAGCCCATTACCTGCTTTTGAGTTGGCCTCTTTGGTATATCATCGCTTGGGATCATCTGCGCAACGATCTGCGTTCATTTCGTGTAGATCGCATTAAAAAAGCACAAATTCAAAGTGCAAGCTTTCGCTTACACCACCAAGATCATTTTGCAAAAATTGTTCAATCATTTTCAGAAAGTCTTTAAGTAAATGCTATTTATTTACTTCCCAGAAGCTTCCTTCTGGCGTGTCGCTGACTAAAATATTCATTTCAGTCAGTTTCGCGCGAAGCTCATCCGACTTTGCATAATCTTTTGTTTGGCGAGCTAATGAGCGCGCAAGCACTAAGGCTTCAACAGCATGTTCATCAATCCCTGCTTTAGTTAAAAGCTTTTGATCCAACGCGCGTAAGAATTTTTCTGCCGGCATTTGAAATAGCGCAAGTAATTTACCAAACTGCATAATGAATTCTTTAAACTGTTTTGCACGACCCGAAAGCGTTGCATTCGTTTTTGCCCCACGTTTGAATTGGCCATTAAATTTACGGATCTGATCAAACATAACCGCAAAAGCTTGCGGTGTAGAAAAATCATCATTGACATGTTCCATCATTTTTTCCCAAGCCGCATCAAGCTCAGTTTGGTATTTGGCATCGCCTTGACCATCTTCAGTGATAAAACTATCCGCCAGAGCTAAAGCTGAATATACACGCGCTAAGCCTGAAATCGCTTGGTCGATCGTTACATCACCAAATTCACCAACACTTCTGTAGTGAACTGATAACATCATCCATTTGTAAATTTCAGGATGATGTTCTTCAAGAAATTGGCGCATGTTTACAACATTACCTACTGATTTTGACATCTTCATGCCGCTGAAATTTAATAAATTCCAGTGCATCCAATAATTCACGTAGTGTTTACCGGTGCAACCTTCAGATTGCGCGATTTCATTTTCGTGATGTGGAAAAACTAAATCTAAGCCGCCACCATGAATATCAATTTGATCACCGTACAGTCCATGCACCATTGCCGAACACTCAATATGCCAACCCGGGCGACCATCACCCCAAGGTGATGCCCAGCTTGAACCGTGCAAATTTTCATTCGGTTTTTTAGATTTCCACAAAGCGAAATCTAGCGGGTGATGTTTTTTATCATTTGCATCAATACGTACGCCCACTTGCATATCATCAAGCTTACGACCTGATAGTTGGCCGTAGTTTTTAAACTTATCAACCGCGAAATTAACATCGCCATCAGCTGCATAAGCACTACCGTTATTAATTAAATTTTGGATGAACTCAATAATCTGAGGCATGTACTCAGTCACTTTAGGATTGTGATCATGGGCACGTAAACCTAAATCAGAAAAATCTTTTTTATATTCTTTAATGTAATGTTCAGCAATGTCGTGAGCCGTTTTTCCTTCTTCTGCTGCGCGATTGATAATGCGATCATCTACGTCAGTAAAATTTAGCGCGTAATCAACTTTATAACCAATATACTCTAGCCAGTTTCTGACAAAGTTAAAAAACACTGGCCCGCGAAAGTTCCCTACGTGCAAATATGAATACACCGTTGGTCCGCAAACATAAATTTTTACTTGGCCGGGGTTAATCGGCTTAAATTCTTCAGTCTTTTTTGTCAGAGTATTATAAATTTTTAACATTAGAGAATCCTTATCCTAGCTTGCTTAAAACTTTATTTACGCGCGCAAGTAAACTTTGTTTGCTCATCAATGGCACTAATAATTTTACTTCTGTTCCATGAGGCTTTCCGATTACAGCCACACGAATCGGCATAAATAGATTTTTTCCTTTTACATTAGCACCCGTCTTAACCGCGTTTTCCATCGCCACGAAATCCGCTTCAGAAAAAGTATCTGCTGCGTGATTTTCGATTTGCGTTTTCCAAACTGTTAATACGCTTTTAGTCGGCTCCCAACCAAGAGCTTCATTGCTTTCATCACTGATTTCAAATTTTGAATCATCTAATGATTGGTATAAGGCTACCGCATCGGCCAAAATTTCTAGTTTCGGTTTGAATGTTTCAACTGACTTCATTTGCCATTCAACTGAAGTGGCATCTTTTGGTAATTGAATTCCTGCCGCGACCAAAAATGGATTTACTTGCTTCCAGATAGTTTGGTTATCTTGGGCACGTAAGTATTGTGAATTCATCCATTTTAATTTTACGCGGTCAAACACAGCACCCGAGGCATTTACGCGATCAAGCGTGAATAGTTTAATCATCTCATCCATCGAAAAAATTTCTTTACCTTCAGGATGTGACCAACCAAGTAAGGCCATAAAATTATTTAAAGCTTCTGGTAAGTAGCCATCTTTCATAAACTGGTCACAGGCTACCGCGCCTTTACGTTTAGAAAGTTTTTGACGATCATCATCTAACACTAAAGAAATATGACCAAACTGAGGAGTCGGCCAGCTCATCGCTTCATAGATCATTAACTGGCGAAGTGTATTTGGTAAATGTTCTTCCGCACGTAACACGTGTGAGATCTTCATTTGATAATCATCAACTACACAACAAAAGTTATAAACAGGCATACCATCAGAACGAAGCAAGACGAAATCGCCGACCATATCAGATGGAAAACGAACTTCACCGCGAATAAGATCTGGCAGTAAATAATCTTTACGCAAATGTTTAGTTCTAAAACGCACAACCGCAGTTTTGCCAGTCGCAAGTTCTGCCTTAGCTTGATCGAGAGTCCAAGTTTCGTAAGGTGATTCAACGTGAGCGTTTTGATTAATCGCTTTTACGCGCGCACGCTCTGCATCTAGCTCTTCATCCGTCATAAAGCAGTAGTAAGCCAAGCCCTTTGCAATTAATTCGTCAGCGACTTTCTTATAGATGTCTAAGCGCTGTGATTGGCGATACGGAGCACATGCCCCCATATCTTTTAATGTTACAGGATCAACGCCCTCATCCCAGTTAAGACCAAGCCACACCATATCCTGCACCATCATGCGAAGTGACTCTTCAGTAGAACGAGCTTGATCGGTGTCTTCGATACGTAAAATGAATTTACCGTTATTGTGTTTTGCAAATAGTAGATTAAATAAAGCGGATCTCGCACCACCCACGTGTAAATAGCCTGTTGGGCTTGGGGCAAAGCGCGTACGAACTTCAGTAAAACCAGGATTCAAAGTAACTGACATGTAGTCTCCAAAATGAAAAAAGCCTAGATTTCTCTAGGCTTTCAATTCTGTCTTACTTTTTAAATCGAGTAAACCAATACTACTTAGAGTCTAAGATAGTACGTACTTCTTGGTCTTGGTTCATCACGTCTTTCACGTCAGCAGCTAAATTAAGCTCTTTTAGTAAGTAGCTCTTAGCTTTTTCTAACATTTTCTTTTCGCCAAAGCTTAATTCTTTGTCGACTTTTAAAAGATATAAATCACGCAATACGGCAGCGATCTCGAAAACTGATCCTGTATTGATTTTATCTGTGTATTCACGGTAACGACGATTCCAAGTTTGGGTATCGATTTTAACGTTTTTATCTTTTAAGATGCCTACCACTTTAATAGCTTCGTCTTTAGAGATAAGGGCTCTAAGGCCTACAGATTTGATATTAGCCGCAGGAATCATAACTTTCATACCGGTCTCTAAGATAATGACCGAGAAGAACTCGTGTTTTGACCCTAAGATCTCTTTAATTTCGATCTTGTCGATGCGTCCAACGCCGTAACCTGGGTATACAGCATGATCTCCAACTTTAAACTGTGTCATCGAACCACCTTCATCACCATGAGTTAAAAAAAAATCCCACTCATGACGTCTGGTTGTTGTAACACTGATGACGTGTTCCAGCAATTTTATTAAGCATTTTTGGTTAAGTTTTTTTTAAGTTGTAATTTCTACCTGTAATTAATGATCATCGCTTTGACACTGTGGCAATTAGCGGCTTGAGCCCCCCTATAAACAACGCTAGCCTTTGAAGCAAACCTCCTCGAAAGGACACAATATGAACTTCAAAAAATTGAGTGCAGAAATGATCGGAACAGCTTGGCTAGTGCTAGGTGGATGCGGCTCTGCCGTTATTGCCGCAGGATTTCCTAACGTAGGAATCGGCCTATTGGGAGTTTCGTTTGCTTTTGGCCTGACTGTTTTAACGATGGCTTATTCTATTGGCGCTGTTTCTGGTTGCCATTTAAACCCAGCGGTCACGATTGGCCTTGCTGCAGCAGGCAAACATCCTAAATCTGAAGTTCTACCCTATATTGTTGCCCAACTCATTGGCGGTGTGATCGGCGCTGGCCTTTTATGTGTGATTGCATCAGGTAAACCTGGCTTTGACTTGGTGGCTTCGGGCTTCGCGGCAAATGGTTACGGTGAACATTCTCCGGGTGGATATTCGATGATGTCAGGCTTTGTAACTGAATTAGTAGCGACAGCATTTTTTCTTTTTATTATTTTAAGTGCGACAGATAAAAAAGCTCCGGCTGGTTTTGCCCCGATTGCGATCGGTCTTGGCTTAACACTAATTCATTTAATCACGATTCCTGTGACGAACACGTCAGTGAATCCGGCGCGAAGCCTTGGGCCCGCATTATTTGTTGGGGGATGGGCATTACAACAAGTCTGGTTATTTTTTGTGGCGCCTATTTTAGGTGCTGTGCTTGGCGCATTCGTATATGCCGCGACTGTGAAAGACAAATAAAACAAACAATTTCGCCCACAATAACTCGTGGGCGAAATTGTTATAATTAAAGATATTTATGATACGTGATAACCGCAAAATACGATCGAATACCCTCGTCTTTAGCCTCAGTGCATGTGCCTTTGACGATAATAGCTTTATTTCTGGCTTTTAACAAAGCGTTCGCTTTTGCCAGACCTACTTCACAATTGTCCAATGTATATTCTAAGACACTTATAGTAGTTAAATCTTTATTTGCCGAGTCTCCAAATAGAGTTCGCGCAAAAGTAGTCATAGGTGCAAACGCCAGCATTCCAATAATAAGTAATTTCATAAGTATTCTCCTAATTTAAAAAAAATCATAATCGCAATAAGAATGCCCGAAGCGAAACTGGCTTAAACTGTATTAGGAGTAAAAACACTGTCTAACAACACAACAAAGTGCCGCAAACGATCGGCGAACTTTTCGACGATTTTTATTTAACCAACGCCGGCTAAAGCCTGCGGGCCGTGACTTTTTAAGAGCTCTTCACGCAAGAGTTTATTTTCTAAAAACTTTAATTTTGGATCCTTTTCCAAGACCTCAAAAGCCGCATCGCGGGCTTTTTTTAAAAGATCAAAATCACGCACCAGATTGGCCATTTTAAAGCCTGGAAGACCCGATTGTCTGGCCCCCATGAATTCTCCGGGGCCACGAATTTCAAGATCATATTCAGCGATCTTAAAACCATCGTTGGTTTTTTCCATAAAGGTCACGCGGTCTCTGGTTTCTTCGCTGACCGCATAGCCCATGATCATTACACAAAATGATTTGTACTCGCCTCGTCCTACGCGACCACGCAACTGATGCAACTGTGATAAACCAAAACGCTCGGCGTGTTCGATAATCATTAAATTCGCGTTCGCGACATCGACACCGACTTCGATCACGGTGGTTGAAACTAACACATCAATTTCGTGTTTACGAAACTGGATCATGACCTCATCTTTTTCGACGGACTTCATTTTTCCATGCAATAAACCAAAGCGAATTTTTGGATACTGATGTTTTAACTTTTCAAATTCTTCAGTAGCATTTTTTAAATCTATCTTTTCGCTCTCTTCAACTAACGGATAAACCACATAACACTGACGGCCTTTGCCGATTTGTTCGGCCATAAAATCCATAGCGTTATTGCGTTTAGCTTCATTCACAACTCGCGTTTGAATAGGCGAACGACCTGCTGGCATTTCATCAATGATCGAGACGTCCAGATCACCATAGACAGTCATCGCCAATGTTCTTGGAATTGGCGTCGCCGTCATAACTAAAAAGTGCGGCGATTGACCTTTAGATTTCAAGTGCCCCCGCTGAGCGACACCAAAGCGATGTTGTTCATCAATGATAACCAGAGCTAAACTTTTAAATTGCACCCAATCTTCAATTAGCGCATGTGTTCCGATTAAAAAATGAATTTCACCGGCAATTAATTTTTCTAATAATTCTTTGCGCTCTTTTGTTTTAGTTTTTCCGGTCAGTAACCCGGTTTTTAAACCTAACGGTTCAAGGCGCTTGACCGCATTTTGGTAATGTTGTTCAGCTAAGATTTCAGTGGGCGCCATCATACAAGTCTGAAAACCGCTCTCAAAAGCATAAAGTGCGGCCATAAAGCTCACCATGGTTTTACCGGCTCCTACATCTCCTTGCACCAAACGGTTCATGGGTTTTCCTGAAGTCATATCTTTTTTAACTTCATCGAAAGCTTTTCTTTGTGCTCCCGTTAAAGTGAATGGCAATGATTCGATTAATTTTAAATTCAGAGTGTCTTTATTGACAACGGCTACACCTTGTTCGTTTTTAAGACCCATTTTTTTACTAGCTAGGTATAATTCTAACCAAAAAAATTCTTCAAAAATAATTCGCTCATGCGCTTTTGAAGTTAGTGTTGTCATGGCTTCGGCATTTTCAATTTCTGGAAAATGAATTTCTTTTAACGCCTGCTTACGCGGTATTAATTTATTTTTCTGCATCAGGCTTGGCGGTAAAGTTTCTACCGGCCACTCTTTAATATCCATGTAAGCTGCATGAATGAGCTTTTGCATTTTAGCAGAGCTAAAGCCTTCAATTTCGACATAAATCGGCAGCAATTGATCAGTCATTTCTTCTTCAGGCACCACGTCTTTTAAATCGGGATGGTGAAATTCTAATTTACCGCGGTAATTAGTAACTTTGCCGATCACGCGAATTTCGGTGCCGGTTTTAAAACGTTCAAAATAACCTTTGTACGGCGTGCGAAAAAATTTGCAGCGAATTTGTCCTGAGCCATCACGCACTAACACATCATAAATTTTTCGCGACGATCTTCCCATCGCGTAAGAGCTCACTGACATCACTGTCGCTTTTAATGACACTAATTCATCGCCTTTTAGGGAGGCTATATTCCTGGCAGCGCGCCTGTCTTCAAAGGCTCGGGGGTAATTTTCAAGTAAATCTTGTATATTTTTTATCCCATTTCGAGACATAAGTGCGCCAAGCTTGGGCCCGACCCCTTTTAAAAATTGAATATCTGTCTCTAAACTTATAGGCATGCATATATCCTATTTAGGAATGAAGTTTTGTCAAAGTTTACCTGAATTTTTGCCGATAGGTCATCTATGAGCACCAAAGAACATTTCAGAATTCGATTAAGCACGATCCGTCCATCGGAGGACATCCCTTTTGCTATTTTCGTTTACATCGACGGCAAAATGGTTGAATACGTTCGCTTAGGCGACAAATTAGCTGCTGCTAAAATTGCAAGCTTACACGGCAAAGACACTGGTGAATCATTTTTCGTAGAAAATATAAATAAACCTCTTTACCGTGAATACGTTAAAGATTCGATGAACTCTTCACTCATCAGCAACGATCAAAAAGCCAACATCCTTCGCGAAAGTTCGATTGCGATCTTAGAAGATCTTTTCGAAACTCCGGATGTAGGCCAAGCCATCGAAGAAACTAAACCGATCATCAAAGATCTTTTAGAGTTTATGCAAAATGCGCCCGAATCTGTGGGCGGTTTAATTAGTTTGTCGGGTCATGATTTTTACACTTACAACCATTCATTTGATGTCAGCATCTACTCGTTAGGATTAGGTGGCGCATTAGGTTTTGATAAAAAGACGATGGAAGATTTAGGCTTAGGCAGCTTATTTCACGATGTCGGCAAACGCATGGTATCACTTGATGTTCTATGCAAACGCGGCCCCCTTGATGACGCTGAATGGGTGCAAATGAAAATGCATCCGCAATTTGGCCTTAAAATTTTAAATGAATCTGCAAATATTTCTGACGGTATTAAAGCCGCTTGTTATGAACACCATGAATCGTGGAAAGGTGGCGGTTACCCGCAAGACCTGCACGGACAAGAGATTCACCCGTTTGCTCGCATCATAGCCCTAACTGACACTTACGACGCGATGACCACACAACGCTCATACAACGTGCCTATGCGCCCTGTAGAGGCTTTAAACATGATGAAAGAAAAGGTCTCGCAAAAGTTCGACCCCGACATGTTAAAAGCGATGTACTCGGTACTTTTCAAGATGGACGCGGCGTAGACAAGATTATTGCCCCGCTTTTACCCAAACAATTGACAGATTAGCCAAGCCTTCCTAGCGTGAGGACTCATAAGGAGTTCTTGTATGAAAACTATTTTGGCTTACGCTTTTGCTTCTCTTTTATCATTATCTGCTTTTGCATCTAATGATCACCGCCCTACACCACCGCCGAACAAACCAATGCCTTTAATCGTGGGTCAATGGCGATCAGACAACCCAATTTATTCTGGTCATGTTTGGATTCACACTAATTTCAACTTCACTCAATACGACATGACTTTACATGCGACATGCGAATTCAGAGCGCCGAATGTTCACTTAACTGTCGGAGTTAATTCTCGCACAGCTTACAACGGAAACTTAATTTACGTTTATGACCGTGCTGAAGCTGGCGTAAACGATGGTTACCGCTACTGTAATGCGGCTTTGTCGCCGTCAACTTGGGAGTTCTACTTCACAGCAGGTGATATAAATCACGCCGTCATTTTCGCACCGGTTCCCTACCAAATGCGTTTCAATGTTTCTCGCGTTTTAGAACCATTACCGTTGAATTAATTAAAGACAAATCTTGTCGTTCCACTTAAGAAAGCACTTCGGAGCTTTCTTAAGGACAAGATCTTTTTGAAAATCAGGGCTTGTTAATAAAGCCCACGGCGTTTGCGCTTCAGCTTTGGCAAAACGATTATTCTGACCTTTGATCGATTTTTTCAGATCATTTAAACTTTTAAGCTCGATATTTTTAATTTCTAAATAACTTAAAAGCCATTTCCATTTTTTATTTTCAACAGAATCAGCTTTATCATTTAATAACACGATCGTCTTATCAGGATGAATTCCTTTAGAGGCCAAACGCTCAACCGTTTGCGCAAGATCAGGATCTAACATTCTGGTTTTCTTTTTTGGATTTGTTAAAACTAAGAAATCTTCTGACCACAGGTTTTGCGAACCTTCAATATGAAACGATTCATATTGAAAAGGATTGCGCGTATCAATCAACACGGCTTTTTTAACAAACACATTTGTTGTTTCATCTATGACTTTTGTGGGCTTTTGCTGACAAGCCCACACCACTGATACTGATAAAACCAATAAAAGTTGCTTCATCGATTACTTATTAACAATCTTCATAGTTGGAAAGAACAAGATATCACGAATCGATGCACAGTTTGTCATAAGCATCACCACACGCTCAATACCGATACCCACCCCACCTGTTGGCGGCATACCCGTTTCAATCGCGTGCAAGAAGTCTTCATCCATAGGATGTGCTTCATCGTCATGACCACGCATAGCCTCTTGCTCTTTAAGACGCGAACGCTGTTCTTCTGGATCGTTTAATTCAGAGTAAGCATTTCCGATTTCCATACAAGCTGCAAACGGCTCAAAACGTTCAACAAGTCTGTTATTATCACGGTGAATTTTAGTTAACGGAGAAATTTCTACCGGGTGATCCATCACGAATGTCGGTTGCCATAAGTGCGGCTCAGCAGCAACTTCAAATACTTTCATTTGAAGTTCACCTAAAGATAATTTATCCATCTGCATTTTTTTAAGTTTTTGCGGCTCTTCGTTATTTTTTAAGTAATCAACTAAAGCTTCGCGATTTTGCGGATCGATCTTGGCATGTTTTTCAATACCACCAAGAACAGTGATCTTAGCCCATGGCGGAGTAAAATCGACTTCTTTATCTTGGTAAATCACTTTCATTGATCCTGTCACTTCTTTACAAACACTTGAAACCAATTCTTCGAATTGTGTCATTTGGTAATTGTAATCAGTGTAAGCTTCATAGAACTCAAGCATCGTAAACTCAGGATTATGAGTGCGATCGATTCCTTCATTACGAAAGTTTTTACCCACTTCATAAACTTTTTCAAAGCCACCTACGATAAGACGTTTTAAATAAAGCTCAGGAGAAATTTTCATAAAAAGCTTCATATCTAAAGCTTTGTGATGAGTTGTAAAGGGAGTCGCTGCAGCACCGCCGTATAACGGCTGAAGTGTTGGTGTTTCAACCTCCATAAAACCACGGTCATCTAAGAATTTTTTAATCGCTTTAATGATTTTAGAACGGGTCACAAAAACTTTTCTAGAATCCTGGTCTGAAATTAAATCTAAGTGTCTATGACGGTATTTGATTTCTACGTCTTGAATGCCGTGAAATTTTTCAGGAAGCGGTTCTAATGTCTTAGTTAAAATTTGGAATTTTTTTACGTATAAAGATAACTCACCTTTTTGGGATTTGAAGATATAACCTTCAAGACCCACGATATCGCCTAGATCAATCAAATCAAAGCTAATGCGATCAGCTTCTGATTGCTCTTCGACTTTGATGTAGCACTGCAATGCTCCTGTTTGATCTTGGATATTAAAAAAGCTGGCTTTTCCCATCGCACGTAAAGTCATTAAACGACCGGCAATACGAAAAACTGTTTCTGTCTTTTTCTCTCCGGCAACCAGATTAGAATAATCCTTCACCAATTGTTCAATGTGAATATTCTTATCAAAAGAATAAGGAAACGGGTTAATACCTTTTTCCTTAAGCGCATGAAGTTTTTTTCTTTTCTCGGCCTTGACTGGATTATCGTGAACAGAATCAGACATAATTTAGTTATCCTTAACTATTTTGTTTTAAAAATTTATTTTAACGGCTTGCCGGCAAAAGCTTCCATCACGTTATGTAATAACTCGATAGATTCTTTTTTCGGACGTTGGAAAGCATTACGGCCCATGATCGAACCAAACGCCCCACCTTGTGCTAATTCTTTAACTTCCGCTAATAACTCAGGAGTTCCTTTAGCTTCACCGCCAGAGAAAATCACAACACGTTTACCGTTGTAGCAAGAATGAACTACGTGACGGATACGGTCTGCCATCGACCCAACTTTAACACCCTGAGCTTCGTAAACTTTTTTAGCTTCAGCTTGCTCAATGTGAGCTGTTGGTGGTTTTACTTTAATGATATTGGCACCAAGTTGTGCGGCAATGTGAGCCGAGTAAGCGATAACGTCAATTCCTGTTTCGCCTTCTTTTGAAATTTGTTCACCGCGAGCGTATGACCAAATCACTACAGCTAATCCGGCTTTCTTCGCCTGCGCAGAAGCTTCAGCGATTTCTTCGTACATTTGTTTTCTTTGAGCAGATCCTGGGTAGATGGTGAAACCAATCCCCGCGCAACCTAGGCGTAAAGCATCATCAACTGAAGATGTTAAAGCAGAGATAGGATTTTTTGATCCGTAAAGAACATCAGAATTATTAATTTTTAAGATTAACGGAATTTCGCCAGCGTAATCACGTGCACAGACAGATAAAGCACCTAATGGAGCAGCGTAAGCATTACAACCAGATTCAATCGCTAAATCAAAGTGGTAACTTGGATCATAAGCATCTGGATTTTTTGCAAACGTGCGTGCAGGGCCATGTTCGAAGCCTTGGTCAACCGGAAGGATTACTAATTTACCTGTTCCTGCAAGTTTACCATGATTCATCATACGAGCCATGTTTGTTAATACACCGATGTTTTCGTCGCCATACCAGCTTAAAATCTCACGTACACGTGGGGTCATTGTCTCTCCTAGAAAATTGTTTGTTTAGACGCATAAACCCTATCGAAAAAACCTATGGCAGGCAAAGAATTACGAGGAAAACTTTGTACTTTGATAACACACCTGATAAACATATAAGCATGACAGTTACATACGAAAACACGCCAAATCCTTCGACTCTTAAGTTTAACTTTGCAGCTAAAATTGCGGATAGCACTTCTGACTACCCAAACGTAGAATCTACCGACACTTCGCCGTTAGCTGCTAAAATATTCGGCTTTCCATGGGTTTCTAGCGTATTTATTGGCCAAGACTTCATGACAATCACTAAGCAAGACTGGGTAGATTGGTCAGTTATCGCTCAGCCGCTTACAGGGCTATTATCCGAGCACATCACAAGCGGTCAGCCTGTCTTTGTGCAAAAGACTGTTGATCCTGATGTAAACGAGAACGATTCAGCAATCGTTAAAAAAATTAAACAAGTTTTAAAAGATGAAATCCGCCCTGTTGTAGCAATGGATGGCGGCGACGTTGTGTTCAGTAAATACGAAGATAATATTTTGTATATTCAAATGAAAGGCGCTTGTAACGGCTGCCCTTCATCACAAGCGACACTTAAAGATGGAATTCAAGTTCGCCTAATCGAAGCGATTCCTGAAATTAAATCTGTAGAAGCGATCTAGAACTTATATTCAATAGTAAAAAATGGGCAATAGTTTTTCGCAAAGCTATCGCCTGATTTTGAACCGCATTTTGAAACGTTAAATCCTGCACGTCCATGTTTTAACACATTCGAACCAAAAATTTTATTAATATAAGGACGTAGCGTCTCGGCAGAGTTTAATAGAAGTTTTGCGCCAAAACCTAATTTTCTTGAGCCTAAAACTTCACCATCATTAGCTTCAACTTTTTGATAAAGCTGCAAGAATAATTCACCGATTAATGAACCAATCACGGGCGTTGCCCACAAATCATTCCAAGATGGGGTTTCGAATAATGATTCTACGCCGTATTCCCAAAAAAATGTCGACATTAAAAAACTATAACCAAACGACTGCATCTTCGAGTACCCAGAAATGCGGGCGGCTTGATAATAGATAGAACCAGAAATTGGGTGTAATACGAAATTAACGAAAGGCCCGTCTTTATCTCTTACCGGGCCGTTCTTCCAATGTTCAGTCACTTGGTGAATAGCTCCATTTTCTTTTAAACCTTTAACGTCCCAACCAGAACTATCTGCATCTTGCGAAGCAAATGCGGCAACCACACCACCACTTAATAAGGCGATATTGCGCGTACGCTCATAAAGAGCTTTACGGCGCTCACTCGGACCACTATCAGCGTTATCAAATAAATTTGGATTATTTTGAAAAACTCTTTGTTCAGGAGTTAAAGAGTCTTTTGTGACTTCTGTACCTAATGTTACCGATACAAATGGATTGTTTGGATCTTGGTTACATAAACTTGGGTTAGCGGGCCAACCTTTAGCCACTAAATGTGTATACATTTTCTGACAACCGGCTTGATCGCGGGTATCGACAACGATCACCTGCTGTGCAAGCTTTTTACTTGTTACTTCTTCGACGATTTCGCGAAATTGTTCTTTCGACACCCATTTATCTAAAGGCGAAGACTCCATAATGATTTTTCTGACTTCAGGAGATATCTCTTTATTATCCACCAGCTCGTGGGGATTTGCGTAAGCGGCAAAAGAAATTGATAAGATGGCAGCGAATGTTTTGAAGATGTTTTTTTTCATACAATATATTAGGTATGCGAATTTGCGACCAAGTTTAAAATAACCTACTGATTCTAATCCGATTTTTACTCGTTGCTGTTTACCCTTAAACGGCCATTGTAAAAACTTTTGACAGGAAAAATTTACCAACTTGAACCTGCTAGATTTGATCAGGCGCAATTCTTGTAAAACACTGCCATGAGGTATTGTTTGAAGTTAAATCAGATCGCTAACTATTTTGTCGTACTTATGCTGTCAGTGGCAGCTGCGGGCCTTTATTTTGCGCCCAAACAAAATGTTAAGCCAGTCGATCAAGTTAGCCTTCCTTCTTTAATTAGTCTCAATTTGAATCAACAGGTTTTTTTAACAAAAACCTTCGAGAAACCTGAATTTAACGGCATCGCTGAAAATTTAATTCGCGAACAACAAATTGATTTTAAAGCCCGCTTATCACCAGTGTACTCTGGTCTGAATTCATCTTATTTAATGACCTTTTTTGAAACCTCAAAATCGACAGCCCAGTCACGTGACATTCAATTTGTAATTTTTAAAAAATTCCAAGAGCACTACCGTATCGTAGCCACTTTAAAAGTAACTAGTCTTGAAGCGACAAGCATTAAGCTTTCTTACGGTTCGATCGATTTCTTAGATCAAGAATCTTTTAACTTAAATACTTTAAAATTAGCACAAACTTTAGAATTAGAAGAAAACTTCTAGGAGCACTGACGATGAAAAACTTAATCCTTGGCCTAATCGTAATGTTAGCAGTTCAATCGGTGCTTGCTGACAAAATTGTTTTATTAGAAGGCACTAAAGAATCTATCGAAGCCCGTAAAGATTTAATTTCTTCTGCACAAACTGAAATTCGCGCCCAATATTACACAATTGAAAATGACGAAGTCGCCAACGGTGGTTTAGCTATCTTGCGTGATTTAGCGATTCAAAAACCGAATGTGCGCGTAAGAATTATTGTCGATTCATTAAATAATCTAATGTTACGCGAAACAATGGCTGCTTTCATGTCTGATAATAACGGCGAATCTTTATCAAACGTCGAAATCAGAGAATACAATAAATTTAAAATATACGCTCCTTGGCGCTACACGAAACGTATGCATGATAAAGGTTTAATCATCGATAATGATGTGTTGATTTCTGGCGGACGCAATATCGCCAATGGTTACTTTGGTTTAAAAGATAAAGAAAACCCAACTCATTCGGTTCTTGAAGACACTGACATTCTAGTTTTAGAAAGTGCGGCAATCACTGAAGCAGCGACTTACTTTGATAACTTATGGAATTCTAAATTCGTAAAAGCCGTTACCTTAGGTAAAATGTCGATCAGTAAACTTAAACCGGGGTCTTGCGAAGCCCAGCGCACGACTGATGATACTGAGCAAAATGTTAAATCGTGCGAATACTTTCGTAAGCGCAATGAATTATTAGTCGGAAAACAAAGAGCCGAATTAATCAATTTAGCTATTAAGCACAGATCAAACTTAAATAAGTCTGAAGCCTTAAATAAATGGAACACCAACAAGAGCGCCATTAAAGTTGGAACTATCGACTATATCTTCGATAATCCCGTTGGCCAAAGCAGTTCTCTTAAAAAACCGAAAGAAACAGAAAACAATATCGCTAAACAGCTATACCAAGCTATCCGTACAGCGCAAAAGTCTGTTGTAATTATCACTCCTTATTTAGTAGTAACTCCAGAACAAGAAGAACTTTTTAAAGAATTACGTGCCCGCAAAGTTAAAGTACGTATTTTTACAAATGGTAAGAACTCAAATGACGTTCCAGCAGCCCACGTTGGTTATTTAAACACGCGTGAATTAGCACTGAAGTATGGTGTGCAAATCTGGGAATACAACGGACCAGACACTTTACATGCTAAAATGGTTTTAATTGACCGTAACAAAATGTTTATCGGTTCGTTTAACTGGGATTTCAGATCACAAAATTTAAACCGCGAAGTGGGCATCATTGCACAACTTGATGATAGCGTTACCGTAAAACCTGAAGAGACTGATATTTTTGCTAAAGTTGGCCGTATCTATGAGCGCTCTACCCGCTTAGGCAATACAAAACGCCTTAACCACGATATCGGTGATGATGGTGAATTTGATGACGACGACATTACTAATTTAGCTAAAGAAATCAGAAGCGGTAATAAAAATATCCTTTTCTGGCAAATCATCTACCCGTTAATCAAAAAACAACTTTAATCAGATAAGCAGCGGAGTCATTGATGAAAAAACTAATCTTACTTCTTATTACGGTACTGGTCGCGCAAGCGGCCTTTGCGGATAAGATCGTATTTTTAGATGATCCAGATGATTCTATCAAAGCCCGCGCCCAATTTATTTTAACTGCGGAACAAGAGATTCGCGTTCAATACTTCACCATAGATGACGATGAAATCTCAGCCTCAGGTTTAAGTCTGCTAAAACACGCTGCCGACAAAGGTGTGCGCATCCGTATCATCGTTGATTCCTTACACAATCTAATGTCTGATGCAAAACAAGCAGCCTTGTTATTAAATCCGAATATTGAAATCCGCGAATACAATAATTTTAAAATCTACGCCCCGTTTCGTTACTCTAAACGCATGCACGATAAAGCCTTAATCATCGACCGCCATGCTTTAATTTCGGGTGGAAGAAATGTGGCTAATGGCTATTTCGGAAAATTTTCTGATAACGACGATGACCCAAAACCGGTATTAGAAGATTCAGATGCTTTAGTATTAGAAAGTTCAGCGATTGATGAAGCTGCCGCTTATTTTGATAATTTATGGGCTTCGCGATTTGTTAAACCCGTCGATCTGGACGGGAAAGAAAAAAAACATTTAGCCGCAGATGCCTGTGAAAAAGAAGTTTGGGCTGGCGAAGATAACTACCGCAACGCCTACGACAACTGCGAATACCGTAGAAAGCGTAATGTTAAAAAAGTGCAGGAAGCGATGTTAACTTTAAATGCCGCTTACCAAAAAACAATTACCGAAAACGGTTACCCACAAAGTAAACAAGCGGTCCTTGCTGACTGGGATAAATTAGCCGTTCGCACAGGCAATGTTGATTACATTTTTGATAACCCGGTTGGCCAAAAATCAAGTTTAGAAAAACCAGAAGCCTATCGAAACAATATCGCTAAACAGCTTTACGGAGCTGTTGGCCGCGCACAGCAGCGCGTAGTGATCGTTACACCCTATTTCGTGGTCACACCTGAACAAGTTGAATTATTTAAAATATTGCGTGCTAACAATGTTAAAGTTGAAGTTTTCACTAATGGAGTTAACTCGAACGATGTACCTGCAGCGCATGTTGGTTTCAAACGTACGGTGCAATTAGCTGAAGAGCAAGGCGTGAAAGTCTGGCTATACAACGGGCCAGACACGTTACATGCTAAAATGGTTTTAATCGATAACCGTACCTTATTCGTTGGTTCATTTAACTGGGATTTCAGATCACAAAACTTAAATCGTGAAGTTGGAATCATCGCAGACATCACTGCGGTTGAAGAAAACAATCACCTACAGGTTGATATCCAAGATAAGTTAGCACGTATCATGGCCCGCTCGACACCGCGTGGAATGGAAAAAAAGATGAACACCAAGATTGGCAAGCTGAACGAAAATCAAATCAGAAAGCTAGCTAGCATGATCCGCAGTGCTCACGGGAACACTTGGTTATGGGAATTATTTTTTCCGTTAATTAAAGAACAGTTATAGTCGAGCTACGCATCCTGCACATCCGTGCGAAACACAAACTCACTATCAACGGGCCATTCGTAATCATCGCTGGCCCGGTAGCCTCTAAGCCACAATACACCCTCTAAATTTCTAAGATAAAATCCATTGGGATATTCTTCATCCTGCTTGGGCTTTGCTGACGCAATATGAAGATACGGCCCCTCTGCCTGATCTAAGCACTCTAATCTTAAAAAGGCTGCCAGACTTAACGGACAAAGTTTTAAGCCTTTGACTTTTGCACTTGCGACAATATCTTTATAATAACTAGGCTTCGTTAAGCCGAGCTCAAGCGAATTCACTTTGACTAAATTTACTGACTCAGCTTTTTCATTAACTGAAAATTCTGGATCAGAAAACAAAGTCTTTGCATAGGCATTAAATTGAATACCCTGCTTCGTTAGCTGATCTAACAGCGCTTCTTTGGTTATTCCGCCGAGGGCGATTGTTTTAAATATTTTCATAAAAAAAAAGCCCACACCCCTTTTTGGAGATGTGGGCTTGAATAATTCCTTAAATTACTGACCTAACACGTACGCAAACATTAAAGGTGCGCAAATAGATGCATCAGATTCAACGATATACTTAGGTGTTTCAACACCTAATTTACCCCACGTGATTTTCTCATTAGGAACCGCACCAGAGTACGAACCAAATGAAGTTGTAGAATCACTGATTTGGCAGAAGTAACTCCATAATGGAACATTATCTTGCTCTAAATCCTGCGCTAACATCGGTACCACACAAATTGGGAAGTCACCGGCAATACCGCCACCGATTTGGAAAAAACCAATATTTTGCTTTTTAGCTGCTAAGCTCATGTACCATTCAGCCCAATAAGTCATGTACTGGATTCCACCTTTTACAGTGTGAACATTTTTGATGTTCCCCTTCATGACATGCCCTGCGAAGATGTTACCTGTTGTTGAATCTTCCCATCCTGGTACTACCATCGGAAGATTTTTTTCTGCCGCTGCTAATAACCAAGAATTTTTCGGATCGATTTGGTAAAACTCTTTTAATTTGCCGCTTAATAAAATTTTGTACATGTATTCATGTGGAAAGTAAGCCTTACCTTCTTTGTCAGCAGCAGCCCATTCTTCATAAACTACTTTTTCAATACGGCGAATCGCTTCTTCTTCAGGAATACAAGTGTCTGTCACACGGTTTAAATGACGGTCTAATAATTCTTGTTCTTGTTCTGGCGTTAAATCACGGTAGTTCGGAATACGTACGTAGTGATCGTGCGCTACTAGATTGTAAATATCTTCTTCTAAGTTTGCGCCTGTGCAAGAAATCGCGTGAACTTTTCCCTGACGGATCATTTCAGCTAAAGATAAACCTAATTCAGCAGAACTCATAGCTCCCGCTAAAGTTACTAACATTTGGCCACCGTTATTGATGTGGGTTTTGTAACCAACGGCTGCATCTCTTAAAGCTGCGGCGTTGAAATGTCTGAAATGATGATCGATAAAATTTGTAATAGTCATTTTATAAAACTCCGTTTATGTAATTTGCGCGCTTTCAGCACGACTTTTAGAGGTTGAAAGTTAGCCTAGATCTTTCCATGAAGGAAGGGCTTTTTTCTCTTTTTTAAGTTTATACCAATGGTAAAGTGTGATGCTGATGATCGTAAGACCCGCCAAGAAAACTAAAGATGCGAATCCAAAGAAGATCACTAAGCTCATTAGTTCACCAGTTCCGTGGCGGCCACTTCAGTTTGTGTCGCTGTTTGTAAAGCTAAGTTTTGCGCCATAATATCGCGAACAACCCATGAAGCCATCACAAGACCAAAAGCACCTGTTACAAAACTTGCTGTTCCGTAGATTACACTTCTGTGTAAGCAAGAATGCGGATCGTATTCCCCTTGCGGGCAAACACATTTAAAGCCCTGGCCATTATCATAATTTAATTCAATTGAAGGCATTGGCAATTCATCTGAATAAACACATTGAATACCGAATGCACCACGACCACGGGGAAAGTTATACTCTTGACGTAAAATTTTACGCATAGCATGTGCTAAAGGATCTACTTCAGTTTTTGCAAGATCAGTAATCTTAACACGTGTTGGATCCATCTTCGCAGAGGCTCCGCAGCTTGTGATCACTTTTAAATTTTGTGTACGGCATTCATTTAATAAAAATGTTTTTGCCGTGATGTTATCAATACAATCTACGATGTAATCAGGTTTCTCACCTAAAATTTCTGCAGACGTGTCTTTGTTATAGAACATGGCTTTCGCTATAACTTCAGCTTGCGGATTAATTTTACGAAGACGTTCAGCCATGATTTCGGCTTTTTTCTTACCGACAAGACCTTGAAGTGCATGTAACTGACGATTTGCATTGGTAATACAAATTTCATCGTGATCGATCAAAGTGATTTTACCGACACCAGAACGTGCTAAAGATTCTGCAGCCCATGAGCCTACGCCACCAAGACCTAAAATCATCACGTGAGTGTTGAAAAGTGTTTTCATGTTTTTATCACCCACAAGCCTGCCCATGCGGTCAAAACGGCGGTGTAAAACGTAATTAGTTTCTTGAATTTCGAAAGGCTTAGTTGGCTGAATTTCCATAGGCGTTAGGAGTACCAAAGATCAGCAAAAGTTTAAAGCCTTAAGTGAATAGTTTTCTGAAGTTTTCAGAGGTCTTTTCTAACACAGACTCCTGACTAATTTGTTTAATGTCTGCTACTGTTTTAGCCACATTTAGCACAGATATTGGGCTATTTTGCTCCTCAGACCATCCCGCAGGCGCTTGATCGGGACAATCGCTCTCTAAAAGGAGCTTTTCTAATGGAATGCTAGCTATGGCTTCACGTAGTTTTTTATTTTTTTCAAAAGTCACTGCTCCGCCCACCGAAATCAAAAAGTTCATTTTTAAATACTGCTGAGCAATTTCAATTGATGAGTTAAAGGCGTGAACCATTCCCCCGACAGAATCAGCTTCCCACAACAGTAAAACTTTTAAAGCTTCGTTATGCGCGCGCACCACATGCAGCACTAACGGTTTGGAAAAAACTTTCGCCATCTGAACTTGGTTTTCAAAAAAAACAATTTGTCGGTCTTCTGCCCCATTTTGAATATACTGTTCGCGAAAATCTAAACCCGTTTCACCAAGGCCTGCGGCTTGCGACAAGATTTTAGAAAGTTCATTCATCGCTTCTTCACAAACTTCATTGTCATTTTCAGCGACAAAGTACGGATGCAGCCCAAACGCATTTTTAAAATTTTGGGGATACTGTTTTTGCAGAAGAATTTGCCGCTGCCATCCTTCTGGATTCACACCGGCTTCCATAAATAAATTTAAATTATTTTTCAAAGAATCATACATCCAAGTTTGGCGTTGTTCTTCAGTTACCCGCGGATCTGTCCAGTGGCCATGACAGTCGCAGTACATAGTTAAAAACCTAATTTTTTCATAAGCTCATCAATTTCAGACTGCGCCTGAATCGAGCTTTGTTTACTAAACTGTTCAGAAACCCAGCGAAGCCGTTCGATAAAATTAGGGCTAATGACCTGTTTTAACTGAGCCATTGGGAGCTCAATTTTTTTAATTAAAATATTCAGTGCTTCAACCGCATCTAACAAAAGGGCGACCGTGACATCATAGAGTTTAGTGTTAGTTTCGATTTCGGCCGCTTTATAGGCCACGGCTTTGCACAATGAGGTGTAATCAGTGATCAAATTCAAACCATGGTCTGGTTCTGCCATCATCGCAATGCTTGCAGAAGCTCCCATAATGCGATCGATTTTGTTTCCAAAGACCTTGAGGTTTTCTTTTTGCGAAAAATCGCCTTCCATAGACTCAAGAAGATCGATCGATTCGACAATGATGGTGTTGGACTCTTTATAAAAATCATTTAGAATATCTACATCTAGTGACATATTAGAAAAGTCTACCAAAAGAGAAAAAAATGGCAAAGGATTACGTATCAATCAGAGTTAGCACCCTGCGCGGCGATCAAAAAATCGACTTTGATGCGTATTTGAAAATTGATGAAAAATGGATTTTGTACCTTCGCCAAGGTGATTCTTTTGAAGGGGCCCGTCTAGAGCGACTTAAAACTAAAAAATTAAAAAAGATGTATATCGCCACCGACGATGAAATCAAGTATCGCGATTACATGCAAAAAAATATCGAAATGGCCTACGACGATAAGTCTGGCAAAGACATCAAAACCCGTTCTGAAATTATTCAAGGAGCCCAGCAAAATAGCGCTGAAGATGTTTTCGAAAAACCAGAAAATGCCGAAGCCTACAATTCTGCTAAAGATGCTTCTGCAAAATACGTGGATTTTTTAATTAAAAATAATGATGCCGTAAAATCTATTATTGCCTTGCCTAATCTTGATCAAAACATTGCCCATCACGGCGTTACAGTCTCAACACTTGCAGTAGCCTTAGCTGAACAGTTAAAACTTTTTGACCCTAAACAACGCCAGCTGTTAGCACTGGGCGGTCTACTTCATGACTTTGGCCACTTTGATTCCACGTTAAATATCGCTCGTCCGATGAAAGATTTTTCTAAAGAAGAGTTAGAAATTTACAAACGCCACCCCGTCGAAGGCGCCCAAAAGGTAAAAGATAAAAATCACATGGATTTAGCAGTGACAACAATCATCCATCAGCATGAAGAAAAATGTGATGGCTCAGGCCCATTAGGTTTTCTGGAACCCCAAATTGATCCGATGGCTCTTGTTACCAGCGCCTGCAATGCGATCGATCGCTCAATGACTTACGAAGGCAATAGCCGCGACCAAGTTGTTAAGAAAATGTTGGTCGATGAACTTGGAAAACTTCCTCTCCAATACATTCAAACGCTGGGAACTATTCTCAAAACGATCTAGGTCAAAAACACAGCTAAACACACTCAAACCTAGACCAAAGTTATATCATAAACTCATGGTTAATTGCCGATAACATCTTGTGATTTATTAATAATATTACGGGAGTATTTTCGCATGAAACCTTCTTCATTTGTTATGGGTTTTGAAATTAAAACGGTTCGTGGCCCAGTGTTAAAACCAGTGAGCCTTGAAATCTGGGATCAGCAATCACGTTTTGCTGAATTCACTCCGCATGCACCTCTAAAGTTTATGAATGACTCGTTAGTGGGATTACAATTTCAAAAATTAACGAATTATTTAAACGCTCCAAAACAAACTGATTTTATCAATCATGCGATTGAAGAACTGTGTCCGTACTCAACTCTATTCTATTCATGTGCTGATCGTTTATCTCCGATTCAAAACAAGCTTAAACCTGTTGATGAAAAAACTATTCAGGCTTTTGAACAACAGTGGTTTGCTTACTGGGATGCGCAAGATTTTTCTAAAGGAATCAACTTTAATAAACTTGATCAAGCCTTTGATATGCTTTCAGAATTTGAAACAAAAATGAAGGCACCGTTAATGTACAATTTTACTTTGCAGTTTTCTAAAAAATTCAATGATCATTTGCTTGCGATGTACTCGTTCTTATTCCATTTACGCTCATTAATCGCTTTAGATCATAATATTCATATTGATGACTCATCGTTTGAATCAGTTAAATGCGATTCAATTTCTGACTATCTTCCGCGCGCAGATTTTACGACAAATGATGCTTTAGTTTACTGGCAGTTTAAAAAACTAGCGACACCGTTCGTGGGCCATAAAGATAAAGATGTGCGCATCGAAAAGCTTTTCGTAGAACCTATGCAAAGAGCCTTTGATCAATACAACCACAACGCCTGCGCCCTGATCGATCAATTACCTCAAGAATTACTTTCACATCATACCAATGCAGATCTTGAACAAAACCTACACCAAATTCAAATGGACTGGTTATTAGGTTCTTCTGCAGGATTATTATTTCGCGTGCGTGAAGAGTTATTTGGTTTACACCATGGTTATGACAAAGTTTTCTGGCCAGAGGCTTCAAACCAAAAATCTAAACAACCAACGCAATTTAAAGTTTGTTTTGAACTAACAGAAGCGCATCTTGGTGCAAAAAAAGCTGCCTAAACCGCAGCTTTTTTCGACGAACGCCATTTTGTGTAGAAATACACGACCAAGGCGATCGCACACAAACCCAGCACGACAAATTTAAATTTACGTAGCCCGTCTAAGATATCTTCACCATAATGAGCTAAAATTAAAATCTGAGTCGGCACTGAAATCAGTGCCGCAACACCGTCAACCAAGGCAAATTTCCAAGCCGGAAACTTCACCATGCCGCACGCTAAATGCCCCGGAAAACGAATCCCTGGAGTAAATCTAAAAATTCCACAAGCCCAAGACCCATATTTATGAGTCCACTGCTCGATCTTCATTCGACCTTCGCTAGAAATAACTCGTTTAACTGGTCCCCACTCAAAAACCCGCGAACCAAAAAAGCGGCCTATTCCATAAATTAAAAAATCAGAACAAAACACCGCTAAAAAAGCGACCATTGATGCCGTGGTTGGATGCACAAAAGGAGCCCCCGGAAACGGCGGCGGAAACTTATCAGGGTTAGCCCCCATGTAAGCCAAAATTCCCACAGATACTAACGTGACTTCTTCTGGAAGCGGCAAACCCACCGCAGACAACAACATCATCGTGATCAAGAAAAAATAAATCCAACCCGGCTCATAAGCATATGGGGCTAAGCAAATTAACTTGTCTGCATTATCAAACAGACACTGCATGGTTTCTTGAATCATCCAACTATCATGAATCTAAAAGCATTCGTTGTTAAGGTCTTGAGTTAAATAGGTACAGTGTGCTATCTGAAAGACCATATGCTTAAAAACCAAACGCAAATTCATTCTCAGGGCTTCGAATACGGTGTTAAGCATTTTAATAGTCCAAAGTCTGGTGATTTGAGCGAAATCATTTCAGAAGTGCTAACTCTTCCAACAGATGAAGTGAAATTTTTAATTCAATTAGGAAGTGTTTATCTCAGCGGCAAACGCGCGCAAACTAATGATCAAGTCACAGAAAATGCGCAAATTCGCGTACACACCAAACCCAGAAGATACAATGTCGACTATGACTGGAAATCAAGAATCGTTTTTGAGCACCAAGATTTCATAGTGTTAAATAAACCAAACAATATCCCAAGCCACCCCTCAGTAGATAATCAAATCGAGAACTCACTCACGCAATTATCACTAGCAATTGGCAAAAAATTATTAATCACTCACCGCTTAGACACCTTAACCGAAGGTTTAATCGTCTATGCAAAAAATGCAGAATTCGTAAACGGCTTCAATACCCAGCTACAGAAAAAACTAATCACAAAAAAGTACGTAGCTTTAGTTGAAACGACAGAAAAACTACCCACCCATTTAATGCACTACATGGAGCCTTCACCGCGCGCGCCCAAAAAAGTTTCACAAATTGCCAATGAAGGTTGGGATTTTTGCGAACTAAAAATAGAACAACAAAAGATACTTGATCGCTACAGCTGGATTAAGATTAATTTACTAACAGGCAGAACCCATCAAATCAGAGCGCAAATATCAGAAGTCGGCGCGCCAATCCTAGGTGACAAATTGTATGGCAGTCAGATTATAGAAGATGAAAATAAAATAGCGCTAAGAGCGCAAGAGATAGAATTCCAGTGGCTAGGATCTAGCCACCAGATTAAAATCGAAGAAAATTTCTAAAACAGCGTTCCGCCAGTAAGCAAAGAATAAGACATTTCATCAGCTTTCTTAGCTAACAAATCCTGTTCACGCTGAACTCCAATTGTAAAACTCAATTCTTTCATAGCACGAACTTCTAAACCTAAACGGTAATCCACAACACTACTTCTAAAAGTAGGCTGGTTATTGGCCGCAGAAGAATTTGACCAGCTCTCAATAAAATTTAAAGCGGGTTTAATAGAAAACATCTTACTTAAATCGTGCGAGTATTCAATACCGTGCTCAGAATCAGCCATTTTTGATGTACGAACTTTACCAGCAGAAGTTAAGTAAGTCGTAGAACGTTGAAAGTAGTAACTTGGTTTAGCGTATAATGAAATCTCATCATAACGACCAACATTCCAGCGCAATGATTGCTCTAAACGAAGACGTGCAATCATACCTTCTTCTTTTGAACCGTCAGATGTTGGTAAATATAAACGTGGAGCAAATCTGTAGCTAGTTGAAGCCGGTAAAGATTCTTGAAATAGGTTTGAAAAAGCGGCTACAAACGAAAAATCGCGAACTCGCGCTCTATCATTTGTTTCGCGGCCTGCGTTTGTAGTGCCTTGTAACGCGTATCCAAAAGCAGGTCGTGCAGCGATACGAAAATCATTCGAAATTTTATAGTTAAACGATAAATAAGAATCGAAGATATCAAAAGAAGAAAGCTCTTGGGTGTTATTATTTACGGTTTGGCCGCCGATGAAATACCAAGTTATGCCAAAATTACCTTTAGTGGGCTTCTCACTATCCACATTAACAGTACTAGTTCCTGCAGTTTCTGTGGCAGCTGCTGCTGGCGCCGCCGTACTTTTCTTAGTAGAGCTTTGAGCCTGTGCAAAACCTGCAACAAAAACTAGAGCTACGATAAATAGGCCTTTTAATTTCATATTTCCCCCAAAGTCTTCCCGGAAAAGAGTTTGTGCAGGTATATCACACTGCACTAAAAATTGTCTAAACTACCTTTAAAATGCCGGGTCGATTAATGTCATAACATGGAAAAAATACAAACTCTTTTTAAGATTCAATTAAGACCAACTATTATCGTTTTTATGTCGCTTTTAGCGCTAGCTCCGATGGGCTGTAAGAATAAAGACATCAAATCTAACGACACTCTGCAGGCCAATGCCGATATCATAGCCCCCGAGCGCCTATCAAAAGCCGCTGATGAAATCTCGGTGATGACTTTCAATGTAGAAAATATGTTCGACAATATTCACGATAAAGGCACAGAAGATTACACCTATCTTCCTCGCGCGCAGAAAGGTTCAGCTGAAGTAGGTGACTTTTGCCAGACCGTAAAATCTAAATTCTACCGTGAAGAGTGTAACTTTAAAGACTGGAATGACGACATCGTTCAATTCAAACTTTCACAAGTTGGAAACACAATTAAGTACATTGATCAAGGCACAGGTCCTGATATTATCTTAATGGCCGAAGTTGAAAATTTAAATATCTTAAATCAATTAGCTGATACCGAACTTAAAGGCATGGGCTACCAAACGCGCGTTCTTATCGAAGGCCCTGATCTTCGCGGTATTGACCCAGCCATTCTTTCTAAATTTCCGCTAAAAGGAAAACCAATTCTTCACCTTATTCCTTACAAAGACGAAGACCCTCAAGCCTTAAAATATGCGAAACGTTCTCGCGGTGTGATTGAAGCCACTGTGATTTTACCGAACAAAAAAGAATTAACTTTGATGGCCGTTCATTTTCCGTCACAAGCCAATCCAACAGCCTGGAGACAACAAGCAGTTGAGTTCTTAAAAAGTAAAATCACTGAATACGAGAAAAAAGGACGCGCTGTGATTGCCGGCGGCGACATGAACATCACCGCAACCGAAGAAGGCCGTAATGGTTATTTCTCTAAAATCCTAAGCCAAGCAGGCCCTGTATCTCACTTAGTAGGCTGTGATCACTGCAAAGGAAGTCATAACTACAAAGGCGAATGGTCATTCTTAGATGTGATCGTTTACGGGAACGCGATTTCAAAAGTGGGTTTAACTTTGATTCCAGAATCTATTCAGGTCGTGAAAACTCCGGCCAATAATATTCACGGATCGCCACTTCGCTTTGATGACGAAAAAAAAGAGGGAGTTGCTGATCACTTCCCTCTTTATTCAAGACTTAAAATTTCAAGTAAGAAAAAATAATTATCTAGCGTATCTCGTTAAATCTACACGAGGGCGCACGCCACAAGCTTGCGCTTTCGAAGTTACCGCATCAATAGTTACTGATGAATCTTCAATTTTCACTAAAGTTTCAGGCAATACCGTTGGCTTTTCGCCGATTTTAGTTTTCGCATCTTTTACGATTTTTAACTCACCCGTTGCACTGATACATGAATCTAATTTCACTTCCAAAACAGGTGCCGCATCCTTAAGAATTAAAGCGCCTGATCTAGCACCATGCATGCGTGCGTTGATTCTTAAAGCTGTGATTTTAATAGTTTCATTTAACATTTCACTAGAACCATCCCAAGCAAATTCAAGCTTGATTTGCGTATTTGCAAAAGCTGTCGTGTTTTTTGCTAAGCTTAATTCTTCAGTTTTTTCGATAGTTAAAATGTATGATCTTTCACGAACGCCTTTAGTAATCACAAGACGGTCATTCATATTGTTTGATGAAACGAAAGATCCCTTACCAGAAACATCAATGAAGTGTTTTGTTTCAAGCTTCGCGTTTTCAGATTTTAAAACCAAAAGGGTAATTTTACCTTCTTGGTCTTTATCTAATTTTTCGATCACATAATTAATACGGCTTGAAAATTGACCGGCCTGTGTGCCCTCTAAGTAAAATCCAGTTGTTACATCAAGAATGTCGGTTTCAAATTTATCCGTAACCACAGAAGTTTTTTGCGAGGCTGCGTATTCAGGATTTAAAACAGCTTTAACTAAAGATAGACCTTCAAAAGCGCGATCTAAGCTAACAGCTAAAAATCTTGCCGATTCAAGTTTATTACTTTCGATATTTACTGATTGAGTAGTGACCAAACCACCCGCAGCTTGCAGTTTATCGTCTTTCGGCGCACACGAAAATAACGACGTGGTAATGATGACAGTTGAAAGAGCTAAAACAAATTGGTTTTTCATAAGCCTAATCCCCCAAAAACGATTGCCCCAAAGCTATACCGCAGTTCGAAAAAAAGGTCATAAGAAAGTGTATGTTAACGGTTTCTTAAAGAAATCTTGAAAAAAGTACCTAATAAAATACTAAGAATGAAGCTCTAGGCTTGTGCGGATTTCGTTCCAGAACCAATTTAAGTGGGGGTCTTGAGATATGAACTCATTTATCGGCTTAGAGTTCAATTTTAGGCGCAAACGTAAAAAACTTTCTAAATCATCAAATCCAGGCCCAATTGTTACGACATTCAAAGTGTCGATCGTTGATAATTTTTGGAACACTTGTGTTAACTCATTGAAGTGTGAGTAGTCTTTTCTTTTTAAGATAAGATCAGGCTCAATGCCATTTTTCATCCAACGACGAAAAAGCGCATTTTGTAAGATGGATTTTAAATGAGTTTTTTGATGGTAGTTTAACGCGCGATACGCGGAAGTTTCGTTCATGACCATAAATAAATCACAACCGATAAATTCATCATGTGATTTTCTTAATGACTCAATAACTTCTGGGATTCGAAGAAGTGATCTTCGAATCAAACAATCGTCAATGAGTGCTCCGTCCGTGAAGTAGATGACCGTCATAGTCCTCGCTCTTTGCTAGATCTAAGGTTAGAGTACTAAAGTCTAAAATGCTAGTCCTTGATCTTAAATCACCACCTTGGTCCAGAGTTGAACTCAAGCTGTTTAATCACTTACGTCGAGAGTTCTCTGTTGCTATGCTGAACACTGGAAATTGACTATGAAAAAATTGAATGTGCAACAACGATCTGTCATCCAAAAATGGGCTCTTTACGGGCTATTGCTTTTCATTGGCTTTACCGCAGCCGATCTTGGAATTATCTATGTGCGTGAATATTTTATTCCGCAATCTGCGCCTCCGAAAAAAGCGCCTAAACAACAAACTTCCGGTTACGTCGACCGCAGTCAATACTCAACAATTACAAATAGAAATTTATTCTCATCATCAGGCACAATCCCCGACGCACTCGCAGCAGTAAACGCTGCGCAAGAAGAACAAACAGAAGATATTCCGGTACAATCAAGCTTGCCTTTAAATTTAATCGGCACCCTGGTGCATACTGATCCATCAAAATCAGTCGCCGCTATCGAAGTGAAATCAAAAAACATGTCTGGTTCATATATGGTGGGCGCAGAAATTGAAAACATGGCTAAAATTGAAAAAGTCGAACGCGGCATCGTGTATTTCAGAAATTTAAACAATGGCGCCTTAGAATATATTGAAATCAGCCGCGGCAATTCAAAAGTAAATTTTGATTCAGGTAAGGCGGCTGCTCCCGTAAAAGCCGGCGGTAAAGAAATCCAAGCTATTGGTAACAACACATTTCGTGTAAAGCGTGCTGACTTAAATAAATATTTAAACGATTTATCAGGTTTACTAATGCAAGCACGCGCGCTTCCAAATCGCGATCCAAATACGGGCGAAATTAATGGCTATCGTTTAGTTGATTACCAACCAGGATCAATCTTTGAACAAATGGGTTTACCCCGTGGCACTTTAATCAAGTCTGCCGGCGGAGAGCCTGTGAACAGTATTCAAAGCGCAATGGAAATGTTTAATAAATTAAAAAAAGAAAGCAAAGTTAAACTTGGTGTTGAGGTCAATGGATCTGAGCAAGATTTTAACTATGAAATTCAGTAAAGAGGTATATGATGGCCTTTAAAAGAAGTCTAATTACAACAGCTGTAATTACTAGTTTTTTAGCTTCACAATTAACAGGAAGTTATTGTTTTGCTCAGTTTGAGGATTTTCCTCCTCCACCACCTATTGATGATTTTGCGGCACCTTCGGTTGGAGAAGTTCCACCTCCGCCGCCACCTACTCCCAGCATAGGTGGCAACCGCGCAGGAACAGCGCCAACTGGATCTGGCCCGGCAAAAGTGATTTCTGCTAAAGGAACTAAATCTACGGTTTTATCTGACAAACAACGTGATAAGTTTGCTAAAGCCGGCCCTGAAGACATCACTTCTGAAAACTTTCCAGAAACTATTGAGTCATTCGATTTTCCGAATGTGGATATCACTGATATTATCAAAGCCATTTCTGAATTAACCGGAAAAAACTTTATTATCGATTCTACTGTTCGTGGTAAAATCACGATCATTGCTCCAAGTAAAATTACTGTAGCCGAAGCCTACAAAGCTTTCTTATCATCATTAGCGATCAACGGTTTTACGATTGTTCCTTCTGGTGGATTCTTAAAAATCAGAAATGCAAGATCTGCGCAACGTGATGGTATTGATATCTATTCTGGATCGTACTATCCGAACGCCGATCAAATGATCACTAAAGTAGTGCATTTAAAGCATATCTCGGCTGAGACTTTAAAACAGCAATTAGGTCGTCTATTAAATTCTTCTTACGGTGAAATCGAAGCTTACCCGCAAACGAACTCGATGATTATTTCTGATTTCGGTTCTTCGATTGATCGTATTATGAAAATTATCAATCAATTAGATGTTCCGGGATTTGAAGAGCAATTAGAAGTTGTTGGTATCAAATACGCAAAATCTAAAGATATCGCTGATCTTATCGATAAAATCGTAAATAAAGGCCAAAAGCCAGCAAGCACTGGTGGTTTTAATGCAGGTGTTCCTCGTTTTAGCGGCGGTGGCGCAAGCACTGGCGGTAAATCTGGTGGAGCGGCCTCGTTTTTAGTGTTTCCGGATGATCGTACGAATTCTTTAATCATCGTGGGTAACCGCCCAGGTATTGCGCGTGTAAAAAGATTAGTGGCGCAATTAGATTTTAAAGTTCGCGCTGAAGATCAAGGTGGCGTTTATGTTTATTACGTTAAACATGGTAACGCTGAAGATATCGCAAAAACTTTATCTGAAGTAGCTAAAGAATCGGCTCCGAAAGCCGCCCCTACTGGTGGTTTTGGTTTTCAGGCGCAAGGACAAGCTGCCGTTCGTGAAGGTTTATTTGGCGGCGAAGTTTCAATTAAGTCTGATAAAAATACGAATGCTTTGGTGGTTTCTGCAAGCAAACAAGATTACGAAAAAGTTTTATCTATCTTAAACAAATTAGATATTCCGCGCGATCAGGTGTTTGTTGAAGCAATCATTATGGAAATGAACATGTCTGATGGTATCGAATCAGGCGGTGGTTTAGTGCAATTTGGTAAAGACGGCGGTAAAGCCGGATTTGCTTCTAGTGATACTGATTTAGCTGCAGTTTTAAATCCATTGTCGGGCGCAGGCTCTGCGATCTTAGGATTCTCTTCTGGCCGAGTGACTGTTCCTAAAGACATCACTAACCCTGCTGGCGGCAGCATCGAAATCCCTTCACTATTAGGCTACTTAAAATTCGTAAAACAATTTGGTAAAACAAATATCTTATCAACGCCACAAATTATCGCGACCGATGCCCAAACAGCAACGATCGAAGTGGGTGATAAAGTTGTAACTCGTAATATCGTAACTCCTGGAGTAAATGGCGCACCGTCGCAGTCTTCTCCTGAGTTTGGTGATGCGACGATCAAAATGGAAATCAAACCGTTTATTTCTCCGACATCGAATTCAATTCGTATGGAATTTAAACAAACAATCAATCAGTTATCGAGCGTACAAGTTCCAACAAGTTTTCAAGGACAAGTGCAACCTTTAGCAACGCGCTCTATCAATACTAATGTTGTTCTAAACAATGGAGACACTGCAGTAATCGGTGGATTGATGAAGGATGAAGACTCTGAAACAATCGCAAAAGTTCCTATTTTAGGGGACTTACCTATTTTAGGATGGTTTTTCAAATCAAAAAAATCAACTAAGCGCAAAGTGAACATGTTAGTGTTTTTATCACCAAAAATTATTCGTAATCGCGCTGACAGCCAAAATCTGTTAACATACAAAACAGATGAACGCTTACGCTTCTTAAAACAAAACGGTGGTAAAGATCCTTATGGATCAACTATCGATAAAGTTTTAAAACGCGATCGCGTGCCGCAATCAACCGGCGCTGCAGATAATGACATGCAGCCAGTGATTAAAAAATAAGGATTTTAATGGCTCAAATGGATATTCCTCTTTTATTAGGTAAATCGACTAGTCTGACACCCGATCAGATTAAATCGGTTTTAAAAAATCCAGCCACTTCGCGCCCGATTAGCGTAGGTGAAACACTATCCTCACGCGAGTATGCAACGGCTGATGATCTTGTGGCTGATTTATGCCGCGAGCTTGGTTTGGATTTTGTTAAAGATATCGCCGTCAGCGAAATCTCGGCTGATCTAGTTCGTGATATCCCGATCAATTACGCAAAAACTCAGGGCGTATTACCATTTAAAGAAGAGACTGACACATTATACGCCTTAACTTCAAATCCGGTAAATACAAAAGCTCTGGATGATTTACGTGCCCTGTTTGGTAAACGCATTCGCCCGATGGTGACAACATCACAGCGCCTGCAAGAAGCTATCAATCGCGTTTATGAAAAATCGACTTCAAATATGTCTGGTATGGATGATATTGAAGATGATGAAATGGATTTAGAAGATCCAATCATCGATTTACTTGAAGCTGGCGAAGATGATGCGCCGGTGATTAAATTAGTGAATTCAGTTCTGTTTCGCGCCGTTAAAGAAAAAGCTTCAGATATCCATATGGAGCCTTATGAAAAAGACATGGCCGTGCGTTACCGTATCGACGGTAATTTGTATGACGTGTTTAAACCACCTAAAAAATTACAAAACGCAATCACATCGCGTATTAAAGTTATGGCCAATCTTAATATCGCCGAAAAACGTCTACCGCAAGATGGTCGTATTCCGTTAAAAGTCGGCGGTAAAGATATTGATATTCGTCTTTCTACGGTACCGACTACTCATGGTGAACGTATTGTTATGCGTCTTCAGGATAAATCATCACAAGTGCGTGAATTACATCACGCAGGTTTTTCTCAAGAACTTTTAGATACCTTAGATAATATGATTGAAAGATCGTACGGAATTTTACTAGTCACCGGCCCTACCGGTTCTGGTAAATCAACTACGCTATATGGTTGTGTTTCTAAATTAAATAAACCTGATATTAATATCTTAACGATTGAAGATCCGGTAGAGCAACGTATTCATGGCGTTGGCCAAGTGCAAGTGAATGCAAAAATTGGTTTAACTTTCGCTGCAGGTCTTAGATCATTTCTTCGTCAAGATCCAGACATCATCATGGTGGGAGAGATTCGTGACTTAGAAACTGCAGAGCTTGCGATCAATTCATCACTAACGGGTCACTTAGTGTTATCTACGATCCATGCCAATGATGCGGCCGGTGCGTTCCCGCGTTTAATGGATATCGGTGCTGAGCCGTTTTTAATTGCCACTTCAATTCTTGGAATTTTAGCGCAGCGTTTAGTGCGCGTATTATGCCCGCACTGTAAAGCGCCGCACACCCCGTCTGCTTTTGAATTAGAAACCTTAGGCATCACTGCTGAACAAGCCCGCGGTGCAAATATTTGTAAAGCGATGGGCTGCGAACACTGCGGCCAAAAAGGTTATGTCGGTCGTACGATTATCGCAGAACTTCTTCCTGTAACTGATGATATTAGATCTTTAGTAATGCAACGTAAAGATGGTAACACCATCAAAAAGTTAGCGGTTTCTAAAGGGTTTAAAACTTTCCGTGATCATGGTATTCAAAAAGTGATGGCGGGAATTACCACAATTGAAGAACTATTAACAAATACGCAGATTGATATTTAATTATGCCATTATTTGAATACAAAGGTTTAAGTCGCGATGGAAAAACAGTCAGAGGCACTCTGGACTCTGAAAACCTTCGCACGGCGCGCACCAAGCTAAAAAAAGATGGCATCTTTGTTGTCGATATTAAAGATAAAAAAAAAGCAGCCGGCATTAAAAAATCGGCCATCCGCTCAACGGGCACGGTTCCGGTTAAAGACTTATCGTTAATGACCAGACAGCTTGCGACTTTAATTAAAGCTAATATTCCGTTAGTTGATGCTTTGACGGCCATTGCCGAGCAAGTTGAGAATCCGATTTTATCTGAAGCCATTTCTGACTGTAAGAATATGGTCAACGAGGGGCAATCGCTTCACAAAGCCCTTTCAAAATACCCAAATGTTTTTGACACGATTTATATTTCGATGGCAGAAGCTGGTGAAATGTCAGGAACTCTTGATATTATTCTGCTTCGCTTAGCTGAATTTACCGAAGCCCAAGCCGAACTTCGTCAACGTGTGGTCAGTGCCATGACCTACCCAATTATTATGTTGTGCGTGATCACGTTAGTGATGTTCGGTTTGTTTACAAAAGTATTACCTGAAATTTTAGCAATTTTTGATTCAATGCCTGATATGACTTTACCGGTTATGACTCAATACATTGCGGCAATCAGTAAAGTGTTTGTTGAAAGCTGGTACTGGATCGCTGGTTTTATTATTATTACAGTTTTAGTTTTCTTAAACTGGAAAAACTCTAAAGAAGGCCGTAAATCTTGGGATGCTATTATTCTTAAAATTCCAGTGGTGGGCGAAATCACACGCATGGTCGCCATATCGCGCTTCACTCGTACATTAGCCACGTTATTAGCCGGCGGTGTGCCCATGCTAAATGCTATGGATATCGTTCGTAACGTGGTTGATAACCACGTTTTAGCTATGGCTATTGATGAAGCTAAGAGCAATATCTCTGAAGGGGAATCAATTGCTGGACCTTTAAAAAAATCAAACCAGTTCCCGCCTATCGTAGTTCACATGGTGAATATCGGCGAAAAAACTGGCGATTTAGAAAATATGCTGTCTTTAGTCGCGGATGCTTATGACTTTCAGGTTAAATCTAAGGTCGATGGTTTAACAACATTGCTAAATCCAATCATGACTTTGTTGATTGGTATTGTGATCTTTGTCATAGTAATATCTATTATTGTTCCGATGTTCGATATGACATCTAAATTAGGGGGATAAATCCACATGCTAAATTTGTTTAAATCTCAACGTTCTATTTCGACTATTTCTAACAACAAAGGTTTCTCTCTTGGAGAAATCATGATCGTATTAGTGATCATCGGCGGCATCATGGCCATCGTGTTACCTAAAATTCAAGATGGTCAGAAAAAAAGTCAGGTCAATCAAACAAAAATGAAAATGACCGAAGTCACTACTAAACTAAATGAGTATTATGCTGAATGCAGCAAATACCCAACGTCTTTATCTTTCATTACTGATGACGATGCTGATTGCAAAAATTGGACATCAAATCCAAAACTAAAACATCTTTTAAAAGATGCTTGGGGATCTGACTTCCAATACGGCACTGCAGGCAATGGTTATAACTTAAGTTCATTAGGTGCTGATAAAAAAGCTGGCGGCTCATCATTTGATAAAGATTTATTCTCTGACGAATCAGTCGGTGGCGAAGAATAAGCCGCCCAACAATAATGGCGAAGAGTAATTTGAACTCTTTCGTTTCGAATCGTAAAGCCCCTTCGGACCGAGGATTCTCGCTGATTGAAATTATCATTGTGATAATGATTATCGGCGGAGTTCTTTCTATGTCGCTTTCGCGAATGTCGTTTGGTAAAAAAGTTGATAATCGCACCGTCTTTCGCGACATTGTAATTGCGGTCAAAGAAGTGCGTAATCGCGCCAAACTCTACAACACCAACTACCGCTTAGTTTTTAAAATTGACGAAAAAGAATCTAGCTTTTGGTTAGAAAAATCAATTTCCCCTACTCTGATTGATAAAGAATTTTTGGCCAAACAACGCGAACGTGGCAATAAAGAAGACGAAGGCGCTCCGCCTTCGCCTTATCAAGTCGACACCGGTTATCTTAAAAAAGAAAAGGTACTGGCTTCAGGTTACCTTGTTAAACAGCTGGAAAGTGGCCCGCAAGATGCGGTCTTCACTGAGGGCATGGTCTACATTCATATTTTTCCGACTGGCATGGTTGAACCCGTAGCCTTACAAATTCAGGATCCAAGAAAAAACATCTGGACGCTTGTCTTTAACCCGCTCACAGGTCAAGCTGATATTATAGAGGGTGCAAAATCATTACGTGATTTAAGCCGTCAATAAGTTGTGCTGAAAGCGCACCAATACTATTAGTGAAGATGAAATTAAAGAATATAAAAGCCTTTACCTTAATCGAAGTTGTTCTTGCTATGATGATCATGGCATCGGGGATGTTTATCTTAACAAACTCTTGGGCTGGCACATACAACCGTTTAAAAAAAACGCAAACTCAAGTGCAATTAGCGGCGCTGTTAGAGCGCAAGATTGTCGAGCTTGAACGCGAATTTAAAACTCAAAATCTGGATGCTATCAAAGAAGAAGATGCTGGTGATTTTGGATCTGAACTTGAAGGTTACTCGTGGGAAATGAAATCGCAAAAAGTCGAATTCCCTGATCTTTCAGGAATTATTGGCGGCGTCGGCGACAATCAAAACTTAGATTTAATTTCGATCATGAAAATTTTCACCGAGCATTTATCTAAATCAGTTAAAGAAGTTAAAGTCGCTGTAACCTACAAAGACAAAAAAAAGCCGATCACTGTTGATGTGGTATTTTATGTTATAGATTACGACAAACCACTCCCTTTACCAGGAGGCACCGGTGGGTCGTAAAGCCTTTACTTTAATTGAAGTGATTTTAGCAATTAGTATTTTAGCGACGCTGACAGTGCTTGTCGCAACAACATTAGGTAATGCCTTAAGGGCGCGTACAAAAATTCAAGCTGAAGTACAAGATGTATCTGGTCTTCGCGATGCGATTAAAATTATGCGCGCTGATTTATATCAAGCGTATAATCATTACGATTTTGAAAAAGAAATTTTAGATGCCGCTAAAAAAACTACAGCAAAACCAGGACAGCCGCCTCCAGCGACACTTCCGCCGCCCTGGAATGACCCAAATGCGGCACCGGCGCGCGAAAATAAACGTGAAGATCCAAAAACGGATTTTGTCGGCGATACCGAACAAGTTAACTTTGTGACTTTAAATAACGGACGTTTTTTAGCCAATGATATCCAGGCTGATTTTGTTGAAGTTGGTTACGCCCTTAAAGGTTGTAAAAATTTAACTAAAGACACTTCAAGCCAGTGTTTATTTCGTCGCGTGCAAAAAGTTTTAGATGCAGATGTAACTAAAGGTGGCACTGAATCGGTGTTACTTGAAAACGTCAAAGAATTCAAACTTCGCTACACCGGCGAAAGCAAAAAAGACTGGCAAAAAGAATGGAAAACCGTTGGCGGCCAAGATGATTCTGTAAAAGGAATTTTTCCTGACGCTGTTGAAATCACTTTAGCTATTGAGCGCGAATTAAACGGCAAAAAACGTGAATACTCTTTGCAATATGTTGTGCCCTTGCACTTTCCAAATAATTCAAAAAAATCGACTGGCACCTCTGGTGCACAGGGCACAGCGCCCACTCCTACAGGAGGCCAGTAATGTCATTCTTGCAAAGATTAAAATTTAATCCACTCGGAACAAGAAAAGAATCTTCTAAAAAAGGCGTAGCCCTTATCCTGGCTATGACTTCGTTACTTTTAATGGTGTGGGTTGCCAGTGAGGTTTCAACCGATTCTACTATTGAATACGTGGTGAACTCACAAGAAATCAACCGCATCAAAGCTTTTTATTCAGCCCGCAGCTCTTTAGATTTAGCTCTTTTACGCATTAAAGTTTACCAACAAGCTTCAAGAATGAATTTACCTCCAGGCTTTGCGCAACAAATAAATATGGTTTGGAGTTTTCCGTTCGCCTGGCCTCTGCCCATTGGGCCCGACGCATCGATTGCCGCAAAAGACGATATCGAAGGGGCCGCAAAAGCTTCAATTTTTGATGGCCAGTACACCCACACGATCACTGATGAAGGTTCAAAAGTTGACGTGAATGATTTAGCATCGCCGTCAAAAACATTACGCGAGATCACGAAAAAACAGATCTTAACTATTTTTGAAGCTAAGCTGCAAAACGACGATAAATTTCGCGATGTTTATGGCAATTATAATTTTGGCGAGTTAGTTAATCGCATTGCTGATTGGATGAGCGAGAAAAACTCTTCTGAAAATGGCGGCGATAAACGCCAACCGTTTCAAGGATTAGGCGACACCTACCCACCCAATCGCGGCTTTCGTACCCTTGACGAAATGCGTTTGGTTCCGGGAATGACCGAAGAATTTTTTACGCTGATGTCGCCCTCTGTAACTATCTATGGATCTAAAGCCATTAATCCAAATACGGCAGCTAAAGATGTGATTAAATCTCTGGATCCCGGCATGACCGAAGAAGCCATCAGAGACGCGCTTGAACGTCGCGATGACGAAGAAAAAGGCGGGCCATTTAAGGGCGCTTCATCTGATGAATGCCGCACTGATTTTAAAAATTTCGTTGAAGGCCGCGGCGCAAGACTGCTTCCTGAATTTGATAAAATTCCATTTCAATGTGATAGCGTTGTGAATTTTAAAATTGAATCGGTCGGCATGACCGGCTCTGGTAAAGGTGCGGTTCAGAAAAAAATCACAGCCTATGTGATGAACACGCAAAAAGCGGCAGCGACGATCAAAGGTTATTTAGAAAAAGAGAAAAAAGAACAAGAAGCGGCTCAAGGTAATCCACCAGCAAATCCACCGCCTGGATCTAAGCCCAGTACACCCGCGCAAGAAGCACTTCCCAAAGGTCGCCCTCGTATCGTATACTGGGTTGAGCAGTAAGCATACACAACACGGAAGGACAACATGCGCGCATTGGGAATTGATATTGGTGAAGATTCCATTAAAATTGCCGAAGTTGTTCAAAACAAAAAGTCGATTTACGTTCAAGCCGTTTACGAAAAAAAACTTTCTCAACAAGTTACAGCGCACGATCGCGAAATTGAAGCCATTGAATACATTCGTCAAATCGCTCCCCAATTAGATTTCGCTTCTGCCCGCGTGGTGATGTCTTTAAGACAAGACAAAGTTACCGTCAGAAAAAAACAATTTCCGTTTGCTGACCGTTCTAAAATTTTAAAAAGTTTATCTTTTGAAATGGAAGAAGACATTCCATTTGATCCGGATCTTTGTTTATTTGAAGCTAAAGTGATTTTGACAGAAGGTCTTTCGGCTCACGTTTTAGCTATTGCTGCGCCAAAAACTCATATCGAAAAATGCTTAAGCATCGCCAAAGATTTCGGCGTTGATCCCTACACTTTAACTGTAGATGGAATTGCTTTTGCCAATTTATTAGAAGCTTGGGATAACGCTCCTCCGCAATTTGCGACAGCGACTGGCCCGCTAAGTTTTACAGCTGATGAAGATATTCCTGAAGTCGAAGAGACTAACAGCAGCCCTGCTTTTGGCAGTCCTATTCAAGTGACCTTAAACATCGGCCACAAAAGAACTTTGCTTTGCGCCCAGATCGAAGGCCGTTTAGTTTTTGTTAGAAGTTTAATGTGGGGCGCAGATCAAATTATTTCTGAATTTATGCGCAAGTTTCAGCTTCCGTATCTTGAAGCACAACGTTTGTTACAAAACGAAGCGGCATTGCTTTTATCAAAAACAAATCAGGATTTCGAAACAGCTAATACCGCATCAACGATTGAAAAATCTATGCGCGAATTGGTGCGTGATTTACAAATGTCGTTTTTAGAATTACAAAGTGAATTTCACGGCAATATTCAAAATGTTTATTTAACCGGTGGCTTATCATTACTACCAAACGTGGGTGCTTTTTTAACTCAACATTTAGAAGTGCCATGTAATCCCGTTTCATTATTAGATCACTATATTGACCCAACAACGATTCAAACTAACAACATCCCACTTGAGTCTGTGAAATCACGTTTTGCAACTGCGGTGGGTATTGCGATTGAAGCGTTTAAAAAACCAAAAAACCCTGCCCTACAATTTATGAAGGGCGAATTCGTTGCTGAAAACAATCGTCTCAAACAATTTTGGACTGATTGGGGTCTAATTGCAAAAACTGCAGCTGCGGCTGTAATCGTGTTTTTCATCTGGGGTGGCTTTCGCGAATCGATGACTGTGACCTTAGCTGAAAAAGGCGATGAAGCACTTACAACTCAGGCTAAAAACGTAGCCCGTCTTCCGCGCAAGCAAGCCAACGAAAAAGGTATTAAAAAATATATCAGCGATAATAAAAAACGCGCCCAAGAATTTAAATTACTAAGCCAAGTGGCAGGTATGAATTCAGCTTTAGATGTGTTGAAAAAAATTAGCGAAGTTTCACCTGATAAATCGCAAAGTAAAATTGATATCATGCAATTACAAATTACTGACGATAACGTAAAAATCGTAGGTTATGCGAATTCTCCGCGCGAAGTCACTTTAATGAATCAGCGCTTGGCCACTATGGCTTTAAATAAAAAAGTAACCGAAGAAACACCGACCCTGCCAAGCCAGCCAAATCGCGTGGCTTTTTCATTAAGTTTAAAAACTGACCGAGGATTACTTAAATGAGTCGTCTTGAAGAATTAAAAGATCAGCTTAAGACCACACTGCAAACAACCTGGGAAAGAATCCAAGAGTCTGAAGCTTATAATCAATTAAGTGATAAATACCAATCGCTAAGCCCGTCAGGTCAAAAAGTAGCACAGGCTGTGACTGCATTATTAATTGCAGGTGTCGTATTTTATTCTCCGATCAGTCAGTTACAAATTTCAAACGAACTTATGGTGCAGTTTGAAGATAAACGCACACTGATTCGTGATTTATTTAAAACTTACCGTGATTCTACGGGTGGGTTACAAATGGCCCCCGCCCCGCAAGTTGCCGATTTAATTTCAACGATTCAAAGTTCATTACAAAATGCAAAACTTATCCCTGAACAAATCGTAGCTGTTGATATGTCGCAAGCTGAAGGAAGACTAATTCCTGCAAGCCTGCAGCAAGGTGTGGTTGAAGTAAAATTAGCTAAATTAAATTTACGCCAAGTCGTTGATATCGGTTTACAGTTAGCCAATATTTCATCAGCCGTAAAAGTTAAAGATATGCTGATGCAAGCTAACGCTGAAATGGCTGGATACTTTGATGTTAGTTATAAACTTTATGCCTTAAAAGTTCCTGAAGCGCTTCCTGAGCCTGCTCCAGAGCCAGTCAGCAATAAAAAGAAAAAACCATCTGATGCTGCGGGTGATGAATAATGATGGACATGATCATCAAAACATTTCGCTTCGTTTGGGGACAGAAATTTAAAATTCTATTCACAGTTGTTTTTACGTTTGTGTTTTTATTTTTATTATTCCCGTTTAAAGATTTAAATGATTTTGTGTCTGGACAAGTTTCAGCGCTTACGCAAAACAGCGTTTATTTACAATTCGAAGACATGCGCTTAAATCCAGTCACTGCTTCGATCAGCTTAGATGGCGTCTTAGTTGAAACTTCGACAATCGAAGGCCTGAATATTAATTCAATTTCTGCTTCACCGTCTCTGGCTGCTTTATTTAAACGCCAACCGGGCGGAAAACTAGTAGCTGATGGTTTATTTGGTGGTCATTTAGAAGTTAAATTAACTCCGCTTGAAACCTTAGAAAGCGGCGCTTTAAAAGCTAACTTAGATGTGGCCAGTGACAGCATATCTTTAAAAAACTTGCGCGACACGATGCAGATCTCAATTCCACTTTCTGGTTCTGCAAATATCACAGCCAACATCACTGCCGATATGTCTTTCAAAGAACAACCGGACGGTGAAGTCTCTATTGTGATTGATAATTTCGAAATGCCGAGTAGCTCAATGAATTCTCCAAACTTTGGAAATCTTGTACTTCCTGAAATTAAGTTTAAACAAGTCGACGTAAAAGGAAAACTAACCGGCGGAAAATTAGTGATCGAAAATGCTAAGCTTGGAAACCCTTCAGATGATTTATCTGGAACACTAAAAGGTGATATCGCCATTCGCATCGACAATATCGGTGGTACCGCTCGCCCAACAATAGGCGCCTATAATCTGAATATTGATCTCATCGCTAAGCCTGCATTTGTTCAACGGGCGCAAACTTTCTTAGTTCTGATTGATCAGTTCAAAACTGAAGAAAGAGGCTCAAGCCGTTACCGTCTAAAAGTTCAGGCTTCGAGCACAGATTTACCGCCATCAATCCTTCCGCTAAATTAAGCATTTGATTTCATCAAAATTAAGCATATTCCGAATTACGGACACTGCGGAGTTTCTAAACACATTACGCGCTGCTTGCCATGGCCATCATTATGCTACTCCTCACGGTAAACAAACAGTCAACATTTAAGCCATGTCGGTTTTAGTGTTGACTCAATTCTGCGCCCAAAGGAAAAAGAAGAAGGAGGGCATATGTCTGGAATTAACAAAGTAATTATTGTTGGCCGTTTAGGTCAAGACCCCGAGATGAAAGCTGTTGGCCAAGGCTCTACAGTTACCCGTCTTAACGTTGCTACAAGCGAATCTTGGACTGATAAAACAGGTAACAAGCAAGAACGCACTGAATGGCACCGTATTACGGTATGGGGAAAATTAGCCGAACTTTGCGGTAAGTATTTAGCAAAAGGACGCATGGTTTACGTAGAAGGTAAACTTCAAACACGTTCATGGGAAGACAACGGACAAAAGAAATACGCTACAGAAATCGTAGCTTCTACTGTTCAGTTTTTAGGTGGTGCTAGCACTAACGCCGGAGCTTCTAACAACCAAAATGATTCTTCAGTGAATCAAGGTGGCGGAGACTTCAATTTTTCTGATTTCGGTCCGGAGCCTAGCTTCAACCAATCAGAAGATATCCCGTTCTAAGCTGATAAGCTGATTTGCTTTCAGCAAAATTCTTACTGTAAAATTTAAGCCTTTTCTTTTTCAAAAAACACGCTCAAACTATGAGAGTGAAGACAAAGAAAAGGCTTTTTTTATTTTTATTTCTGACACTTTCTTCGTGCTCAATTTACAAATCAGCAGATCGTGCTGACTTTGAATCAGAATCCCCTACTTTTAAAATTAAAAGTCTGCAGAAAACTACCTGCTCACAACAAAGTTTGGCCAGTGAATCTTCACAAAGCCGGTTAATCACAACGATTAACGATGAATTTTTATGGGAACACCAAGTTCAGAACCAACCTCACTACGAATCTAACGATTTAAAAGGCACTTACTGCTTGTATGACGTTACTTTCGAATAAGTTAGCCCTCATCCTTAGCCTTATGTTTTTAACAGCGCCAGCCCTGGCCTATAAGGTTAAAGACATCACTGGAAAAAAAATCCTGATCGATCTTGAAGGGGAAAAACTTTTTGTTGGTGATACCGTCATTTCAATTGATAAAACGCCAAGTGGACCAGAAATCGCGGGTTCTGCCAAAGTATTACAAGTTCGCGAAAAATTAGCTGTTGCAGCCATTTCAGATGGTAAATTTATCATCGGCAAAAAGATCGCGCGTAAAGCTGCCGAAAAAACAGCTGTCGAAATTGCTAAAGAACAACAACCTAAATTAGTTGCTGAACCTGAATACGCCGAAGATGAAGAAATTTACGAAACCTCACAGCAACGCCGTCAGCGCTTAAAATCTTCTGACGAAGATGGCATCGTGTTTCGTCGTGATATGATGAAGGTGTCGCTTCTAGGCTCTTTTACACAAGATAAAATCTCGGCTAAGCAAGCCGATGACACTTTACCCTTTGCCGTTGAAGAAATCGTGGCTATGGAAGGTTCAGGGGCTGGAATTGGTCTTGCTTTTGATTACCCATCACAATGGGGCGTAACTTTGCGCGGGGTTATATTAAATGAAAAGCTATCTGTTTCTGGCTTATCGATCAACGAGGACATGTGTAACGGAAAAACTTCGCAAATCTGCTCAGTTAATGTGAATTACCTAAGTTTAGGTGGCCATTTACGTTTCGATTACAACATTAGTCGATTAACATTCTGGGCTGCCGGCGGTGCAGTTTTTAAATATCCCACCTCGGTTGAAACTACAGCCTTGCGCACAGCAGATTTAAAATTAGCCAATGCCATTGTTGCCAGTGGTGGTTTTGATTTTGCGTTTAATAATCGCTTTTTCATGCCGTTAGCGTTTGAATATCACTACTCATTAAACAAATCAGAATCTGTACCGGTTATTGATCATTCTGCTTTTTTTGTTGGTTTCGGCGCTAAATTTTAGACCAGCTATTTGCATCGGTCACAATTTCAGAAAAACCAGCAATCCAATTCGCGTTATCATTCAACGAAGGTACCATTTTAAATTGCTCACCGCCCCACATTTGAAATTGGTGGTGTAACTCGATATTGATTTCTTCTAAGGTCTCAAGGCCATCAGTCACAAACGCAGGACAAGCCACAACTAGGGATTTCACCTGTTTTTTCTTCACTATATCTTCAGTGGTTTTTTCAGTCGCCGGTTCTAACCATTTTTTATAGCCTACACGGGATTGAAAACATAAAGTGTATTTATCTGGATTTAATTCTAATTTAGCTGCCAACAATTTTACAGTTTGTTGGCATTGAGCATAATAGCAACGCGAAATGTCCGGACGTTCACAACATTTCTGATTTAACTCACAGCCAGGATTTTTTTGAATTTGTGAAACTGGCAGCCCGTGAAATGAAAATATCAAGTGTTCATTATTTTGAATATAAGGCTTAATTTGATCGACCCATGAATTAATAAAACTTTGATGGTTGTAAAAGGGCTTTAAAGTTTTAATTGCTTTATGCTGGGGCCATAGCGCATTCACTACCGGCAGCAACACATCAAAGGCCGAACCCGTCGTAGCCATTGCAAATTGCGGATATAACGGAGCTATTAGGATTTCGTCATAGTTATTATTTTTATATGAAGCAAGAGTTGCCTGCGCTGATCTTTCACCGTAACGCCAATGAATCACCACGTCTGTATCAGGCAATTTTTTAGCGACTAAATTGGCAAACTTTGTTGTCTCAACAACTAAAGGTGAACCATCAGGAGTCCAAATACTCTGATATTTTTTCGCTGACGGTTTTTTACGGCGGGGCACAATGCCAATATGAACTAGAATAGATCTAAAAAACCAAGGCATATCTAAAATACGCTGATCCATTAAAAATCGTGCAAGATATTTACCGACAGCTTTTGGCGTGGGCTCAGAAGGGCTTCCGATTTGACTTAAGATTAATAACTTTTTACCCATATTTGGCCTTCAACTTTTCTGCTAAAATAATATTTTGATCATAGATTTTAGCAAGTCCTATTTTACCTAAGTAATTTCCGGCCAAATAAATATTTTTATTTGCTAAGCTGTTTTGAGTTTCTGCTAACGCAGAAAGAAACCTCTGTAAATGCTGGTTATAAGCAGGAATTGCTCTGGGCCAACGTGTGATGTGATATTCAGAGGGTTCACCTTGATTTGCAAATAGTCTATGGCGATCCGCTAAGATGGATTGTTTAATTTGCTCGTCTGTTAAATTTTTCGGGTCTTGACTGATAATCCAAGCTTCTGAAGGGTTTGGCCCACGGTCAGAAAAAATACATGAATTCACTAATACGCCCGCAGCGAAAAAATTTTCGCTTGGCGGAAATAAACAGCCAAAACCATTTAATGTGGCTGTATTCATTGGCCAAACTAACGTTACTGAAATTAAGGGAACAGATTCAATATTTTTCAACTGAGTTTGTGGTAATAATAAAGCGGCATCCCAGGCAGAAGTTGCGATAACTATTGCATCTTTATCTTGAAGCGACAGTTCGCTCAAATTTTTAACGTCTTGCTTGGTAATCTGCAGCTTTACTTTAAGGGCATTAATTAACTGGCCCATCCCCTTTTTAGGGGCATAAGTTGTTGGTTTATACTTTTTGGCTTTTCTGAACTCATTTACAGCTTTAAACGAATCTAAAACGGCTTTGGCGTTCAGTTTTGTGGCTGGTAAGGCAAAAATTCCACGAACAGCAGATGTTAAAACATAGTCTGTAAACTTTTGACCGAAGTTTTTCATTCCCCAATCATTTAAGCTTAAGTGCGGATCTGGTTTTTTCTTTGTGAAAACAAATTTAGCCAACTTTGAAACTAGAAAAAAAGTTTCACTTAGACTTAGCGGCCAACGTTTTGCTTCACCAGCACGAAAGATAAATCGTTTGCTAGAGATTTTTTGTGAAGCTAAAAATTCAATGTCTAATTCTTTGGCCAAATTTTCTAAGCGCGGGGTCCACAATAAGCCATTCGCGGCAGTTTCACGCAGATGGGTCACTGATTCATGCGTTTGAATTAATCCGCCAATTTGATCTTTTTCATAAAGCGTTACACTAAGACCTGCTTTTTGCAGCTCCCAAGCAAGCGTTAACCCTGTAAAGCCTGCTCCGATGATATGAATCATAATGACGAAGAAAAAATTCTTGTTTGTGGTTTATTACGCTTCAAATGCTCATCAAAAAAAATGCAGATATTACGTAAAAATGGTTTTCCCTGTTCGCTGACAAGCAGACGATCACCCAGAATTGTGACTAAATTATCATTGATCATTTCACGCAAAAATTCTGGAGCTTGTTTTGTTTGTTCTGGGTTCATTTTAACCTGATAGCTCGTCATTAATGATAAAATCTGCTCACGGCGAGAAACATCTTCTTCTGTTAAAATATGCCCGCGCGCTGTCGGAATCACACCAGAATTAATTAACTCTTCATATTTTGGAAGAATTTTTTCATTTTGATGAAAACTTTGAGGCGATTCAGAAATACTGCTGACACCAAGACCTAGCATCACTTGTGATTTTTGGTCGGTGTAACCCATAAAATTTCTATGCAATTTATGGTCAGTCATTGCTACAGCTAAAGCTTCGTCTTTCAATGCGAAATGATCCATACCCACTTCAACATAACCAAAATTTAATAATTCAGTGCGCGCGTATTCATAAAGATCGCGCTTTTCTTTACCCGTCGGAAGCTCTTCGTCTTTAAATAATCTTTGCGCAGGCTTAATCCATGGCACCAAAGCAAAACTATATAAAGCAATGCGATTGGGACGCAGTTTTTTAGTTTGCGCAATTGTGTGCTCCATTGTCGCACGCGTTTGTTTTGCTAAACCATAAATCAAGTCGTAATTGACTGAATCAAAGCCGATTTCACGCGCATAACGAGTGATACTTTCGGTTTCTTCAAAAGACTGTAACCGATTTACTAAGCGTTGAATTTCAGGATTAAAATCTTGGACGCCTAAGCTAATCCGGCGAAATCCTAATTTGTATAATACCTGTAGCTGTTCACGGTTAGTTCTGCGGGGATCGACCTCGATGGAACCTTCAAAATTTGCACCGCGCGTAGTTTGATCTAAAATCGGCGTTAACATTTGTGCTAAATGATCTGCTGATAGAAAAGTAGGTGTGCCACCGCCTAAGTGCATACCTTGCAGTTGTGCTTTAGAAAATTCAGGCACCATCTGGCGATATAAATCCCATTCTTTTAAAATTAATTTTAAATATGGGTCTTCCTTTTTATGATCTTTAGTAATAATCGTATTACAACCGCAAAACGTGCATAGCGTTTCACAAAAAGGCACATGAATGTACATCGACCATTGGCTTCTGCCGCCGTCTAGGCCGTGACGAAGATGTGATAACCACTGATCCTGGGTGGGCGCTGTCCCCCAATAAGGAACTGTCGGATAACTTGTGTAACGTGGGGCTGGTATATCGTATTTAGCAAATAACATTGAATCATTCATGAAAAATCTCACGCGTGATTTGCACGAAACGACGAACGTTAGCCTCTGGAGTTTTTGGTAATACGCCATGGCCTAAACCACAAACCCAGTTGCTACGCTGTTCTGGAGTTAATTTTTTGAAATCCTCCAAATAGAGTCGGTAAGTTTTTTCAAACTCATTCGCTGGTAAGAATAATAGCGCTTGGTCAAAGTTACCTTGAACAAAACCTGGGGTCGCCATTTCAGTTTTATTTAAAATGTTTGGTAAATTCCAACGGTGATCAAAGCCCATCCCTGCCCACGGAAGATCTAAAAATTCTTTAGTAAAGAATGATCTTTGTGTGCCTTTTGAATAATAGCCAAGTTTTCCCGGATAAGCCTTAGCAAGTTCAGACAGAAGCGGCGCGATCCATTTTTGAAATAAAGCTGGGCTTACTTCGCCGGCCGCCGTATCAAAAATCATCACAGCATCTGCGCCACCTTCAAATTGAATACGAATGTTTTCTTTTAAAAGCGGAAGCATGATTTTCGCGAATTTTTGAAATAGCTCATAGTCATTCTTGCTGTGTATTAAAGATCCCGCATGTGAACCCTCTACTGCATATACAAATAACGTCCATAGACCACCCACAAAACCAGTTAGATGCTTTTGTGCTGGAATTTTTTGGCGTGTTAGAATCATCGCTTCTTTTTGAAAATGCAATTTAGGCAGAGCATCTGTCCAAGGCACTAGTTTTTCGATTGTAGCTTGGTTTAATTGAAAACCTAAACGTGGGCCATGATCAGTGTATTCTAAACCCATCCCTAAAGCTTCTAAAGGAAATAAAATATCAGAAAATAAAATTGAAACGTCGAAATCGAAATCTTGCACAGGGCCTAAAGCCACTTCAGAAGCAAGTTCAGGATTTTTACATAAATCCATGAACGAGTGTTTTGCTCGCAAATTTTGATAATGAGAATGGTAACGACCCGCTTGGCGCATCATCCATACTGGAGGAGCTTTTGTTTTAGTTTGAAAAATCATATTTGTTCTCCGCTTGCTTTGGTTTCATAGACATAACCCACGCCACGAACTGATCTAATCATCTGTTCGTCAGTATCACCGATCAACTGGCGAAGGCGTGCAATCGCATTATCAATCGTGCGGTGGCTGGTTTCGCTCTCGGCGCCCCAAACTAAATTAATAATTTGGTCGCGGCTGACTGGTGATCCCGGATGGGCTGTCAGGTGTTTTAGAATTTTAAGATCATTAACTGGTGGGTATTCAATGCCGCCACCCTGTTGATAAACTGCAAATGTAGTAAAATTAATTTTTACTTTACCCACTTCAACTTCGATTTGATTAGGGTGGGCTTCAAAAATATGCCCGATACGTAAGATTAATTCTTTTAAGTGGAAAGGTTTCGGAATAAATTCCTGAATTCCAATTTCGTAACCCCTTAAGCGGGTCTCAGGGTCGCCTTGCGCTGATAAAATTAAAACCGGTGGCTTGTATGATAACGTTTCTAGTTTTTTAACCAGATCTAAGCCATGGCCATCAGGCAGACCCAAATCGCAAATTAATAAATCAAAAGTTTCACTTCTTAAATACTGCTCGGCTTTAGCTAAGTTGTTAGCCCACTTAACATTATAGTCACGGCCCAGGCTAGTTTGTAAACCTTCGCCTAAGGTTGAATCATCTTCGACTAATAAAATGCTTTTTTGATGAGTTAGGCTCATTTAAGCTTTTTTTCCTTTTGGTAAAATCACCAACACCATTAATTGTGCGGCTTGGCCTTGGGTAAACTTAATACGCCCACCTAATTTATCCACTAAAAAGCGCGTAAGATATAAACCTAAACCATTGCCATGCGAAGATTTTGGCTGAATAAAGTTTTTACCTAATTCATTAATATTACCGGTAAAAGGTTGGCCATTATCCTGAAACTGAATTTCAACTTCGCTATTTACTGGTTTTACCACTAACTGTAATTTAGTGGCTTTTCCGTGCATGACTGCATTTTGGATTAGATTGCGAAACACACTGCGAAGAGCTAATTCATCACCAAATACTTGGGCATCACTTGTCATGCTAAGTTCTAATTCAGGCCATTCGTTACGAATCGCTGACATGACAGAAGAGAGTTTCACATCTTGCAGATGTAATACTTGAGTTTCACCGCGGGCGACCCACAATGAATTTTCTAATTGCAGATCCAGTTGGTTCATATTTTCGCCGAAACGGTTTAACACCTGTTGGTCAAAGTTATCGCGCAGCAAATCAGATTGTAGTCGTAAACGTGAAATCGAAGTTTTTAGATCATGAGCAAAGTTTCCAAAAAACATGCGGATTTGCTCATGGCGTTCTAAATCTTTTTTCGCCAAAATAATTAAGCCAATACCGCCTATGATAACAGCCAAGAATAAAAACAATCCTTCTGACATAATCATGCGGTTTGAGCGTGCGAACTCTTCACCTGACATTAAAGTTTTCAGAGCCTCAAGCTGGCGCAGACTTAATAGCCACCACCACATCGTCAAAGCCCCGATTAATACGAGCCAAATGATCGATAAGTAAAAGCGCAGTCTGCTTTGCGAGAGGGTTTTTGGATTCACGCTAATGATTCTTTCATGATTTTCACCATGTCGTTAATCACTTCATCAGTATGAGCTAATGATAAGAACCCAACTTCATAAGCGTTCGGCGCTAAATATAAACCGCGGTCTAATGAATTTAAGAATAATTTTTTAAAAGTTTCTTTTTGCGTGGAAGGAATTTGTTCAACCTGGCGTAAAGCTTTACCATCGGCTGTTTTATTATGTAACCAGAATAAACTTCCATAACGAACAAAGTTTAATGGTAAGTTTAAATTCTTAATCACATCATTGATTTTATTTTCTAAATTTTGACCACGTGTTTCTAAAACTTTCCAACCCTCAAGTCGCTCCATTTTTTCTAACGTTGCAAGACCTGCAACCATTCCCACAGGATTAGCACTTAATGTTCCTGCTTGGTAAACTTGACCAAGTGGTGCAATTAAATCCATTAGGTCACGACGACCGCCGTAACAACCGACCGGAAAGCCTCCACCTAAGATTTTACCGTAAGTTACAAGGTCTGGCCTAATTTGTAAAATTTCAGCCATACCACCAAGCGCTACGCGAAATCCAGAGATCACTTCATCAAAAATAACTAAAGCGCCATTGGCTTTTGCAAGATCGCAGGCCTTTTGAATAAATTCTTTACGCTGAATTAATAAACCATAATTAGCCGGAAGTGGTTCCATGATTAGCGCAGCAATATTTTTACCTTCGCGCGCGAACACTTCTGCTAATGCTGTTTCATCATCTAATGACACAGTTAAAGTTTCTGCCGCCGTTTGCGCCGATACACCAGCGCTGCTTGATGCCGTGACACCAGCTAAACCAGAACCTGCTTTTACAAGTAATGAATCAACGTGGCCATGATAGCAGCCTTCAAATTTTAAAATTTTAGTACGGCCTGTTGCTGCACGTGCCACACGAAGTGCACTCATCACAGCTTCTGTACCAGAAGATACAAAACGTAATTTCTCAACCCAAGGAACTCTGGCTTGAATCCATTCGCCTAACATTAATGAATAGGGTTCACAGGCGCCGAAGGTCCATGCGGTATCGATCATCTCCATCACTTTAGCCTGAACTTCTGGATCACGATGACCCAAAATCAATGGACCAAAACTTTGGCAGCAATCGATGTATTTTTTGTTTTCAACACTTGTTAAATATGCGCCTTGAGCTTTGCTAAAAAACACCGGAGATCTGCCAAGGCCCGCAAAAGATCTTACCGGAGAATGTACTCCACCTGGAGCCACATTTTTTGCGCGTTCAAAATAACTTTCAGAAGTCATGTTACTCATAATTAAGCTTTCCAACTTTCTTCGTTCAAATAGATATATAAATTTTTATCAGAGCCTAAAGCCTCTTTAATAGATTGCCATGTCTTACCTGCTCCGCAGGCATGAGCACAATTTAAAAAATGCTTCTCTTGAGAGGCGTCTAAGCCAGCGCGAGCAGCCTGAAACTGGGTAAAACTTTTCCAGTAGAAAAAATACTTCTCTAGAGCTAATACATCGCTTTTTAACTTTGCGATTTCGCCATCTGCCAATTGAATTTGCAGATCGTAGGTTCCAGCATTTGAAGCCTGAGTGTGCGTCAAAGTAACTTGCTCTGGGGTAGATTTACCGATCAGCTGCTCTATACGAGGATCTTCTGATTCTCCTAAGCCTTCGGCACAACCATTTACCCAAATGCCTTTTTTAGCTAGTTTTTGCCAAGTGTTAGTACCTGCTGCCCAGATAACACCTTTGTAGGAATTTAGATCGACGGAACCAGCGGCTTCACTGCGCGCGACCCAAACTAAATCTGTGTGTGCCAGCGAAATGTCGGCCTTTTTATTTTGGCGATTTATTGAAAATGAAAATGTATGTTTAATTAAATCTTGCGGTGGTTTTTTTGAGTTTAACAACTGGTGCGTATTTAAAACTTCACCTTTAGGAGATAAACCTTTAACGATTAAAATATCTCCGTAATGACGTTTTAAAACTGTGACACCAATTTTTTGATGGCAGCCGCCACCATAACCAGAAAACACTTTACGTTCGTGATTCACGCTATCAGCGGTATCTTTACAGTGAATTTGTGCAAATAAATCTTTTAAATCTTTACGATCACTTTTAATTTCGATCGCAAGGGCTCCTTGAGCTGCTGCATTCGGATTTTCACTTAATGGTGGAACAATCCAATTACATTTTTCTAAATGTGCACGGATTTTTTCTTGCACCGGCTTAAATTCTGGATACGGATGAGCTAACAAACGATCAAGCGCTGCTTTTGCTAAAACTAAACCATCAATAGATTCATCATCCATCATTTTTTGCATGCGTGTCGGAATATTTCCGCGCACATTGGCAAATTCGATCTTCTCAGTTGCCCAAGGTAAGTGTTTTGCTAAAAACGGAATTAAATTATACTCGCGACGAGGCGATGACGAAAAAATACGAACGTGTTTTTTATTTAAGCTGCTTTTTTTAAGCAAAACTAAATCACGCTGATCAGCGCGCGGAAGTGTTGCCACAATCTCAGTGCCTGCAGTTGGTTCGACCGGAAGGTCTTTCCACGAGTGCACGATGAAATCAAATTTACCACTCATTAAGTCTTGATAAAAATCTTGGGTAAATACGCCTTTTTCAGGCATCTTCCACAAAGGATCTGTTAGATTTTTATCACCTAAAGATTCACGAAAAATATATTCAACATCATGACCTAAACTTTTTAGTTTATCGCCAACCAAGTACCCTTGCAGACGAGCTAAATCGCTCTGTCTGGCTCCTAAAACTAGCCGCATAAATCTTCCCAACCGAAAGGTCGTACTGTTTGCTTATCCATTTGAGCTAAGCGCCACTCATCCACAGCGGCAATAGCTTGTTGTTGTCTGACAGCTAACAAATCCTTTTGTTGGGAGAAAAACTCCATCACATCTTCTAATGTGATCCAAGATTTAACCTGCGGATCCCGTGCTGCAAAATTCTTAGCGTCACGGCGTAAATCGATCACAGTTTTCCATTTTACAGGCGAAGCCGCGATTAATTGAGCTAATTGATCATGAGAAATGGGAGCAGCGATCACTAAGACATCAGATTGCGGCAACGGTTTTTCTAAAAGGTGCAAAGATAAATTTCCGCCACCTTCTACAAAATGTGAAAAATGCTTCATCACCTGGGTTTGGGCTTTTTCAAGATTACGAGCAAACACCTGAACGTTTTTGCTGACTAACCATGGCAGCACATCTTCAACTAAGGCGCCCGACCCGATGATTTGCACATGATTTTCATTTTGCAGTACACGACGTAAGTAACCGCCGTACGATTGTGAACCGAAATTATATAAATACTTTTCGCGCACACCTTTGATTAATGAAAACCAAACTTGCATCCGTGATTGCCATTGTTGCACCCACAGATGTTTTGAATTGTTATTAATAAACTGGCGAAACTGACCCAAAATTTCTGTTTCACCAATCACTGGTGAATGCAGGCCGCATAAAACTTCTAATAAAAAAGTTTCGGCATCAAGGCCCTGTTTAAATCCGCGACCGTCAGCTAAAAAAGCTGTCTCATCTAAGTAAAAATGAATTTTACGGCGGCAGGTTTCCCATAATAATACAGAACTATTATCTATGATAAGAGGAGCTAATAATTGGTTTTCTAGTTCAATAGGCTGGTGCCAGAGCTTTAACATGGTTTTAAGATAGCAAAGTTTTCTCATTTGATTGTCATATGTTTGTCATGAAAAATAAAAAAAGTTGCTATTTGCTATGACGCTGATAATTTAACCATCATGCATAGACCAAGACGTTTAAGAGCCAATGAGAATATCCGTGAAATGATCAGCGAGACACACCTAAGTGTGGCCAACCTCATCTACCCTGTCTTTATTTGCGACGGCGAGAAAATCGAAGAGGCAATTCGCACGTTGCCTGGGCAATCACGCATGAGTCCTGATGTTTTGGCTGAAAAAATCACCATATGGAAGCAATTAGGTCTTAAAAATTATGCTCTTTTTCCTAAAATTGATGAGGCTAAAAAAGACTCTGTGGCCAGCGAAGCATTAAACGATAACGGTCTACTGCCAAAAGCCATTAAATTACTTAAACAAAAACATCCAGACATTTGTTTATTTACCGACATCGCTCTTGATCCGTACTCATCAGATGGCCATGACGGCATTGTAAAAAATGGCGAAATTCTAAATGACGAAACTGTGAAAATTTTAGCTAAAATGGCTGTCAAGCAAGCAAGCTGGGGCGCTGATTGGGTTTGCCCTTCGGACATGATGGATGGCCGCGTGGATGCCATTCGCGAAGCCTTAGACGATGCTGGCTTTAATAAAACAAGCATTCTCTCATACACTGCAAAATACGCTTCAAGTTTTTACGGACCCTTTCGCGAAGCTTTAGATTCAGCACCAAAAGCTGGCGATAAAAAAACTTACCAAATGGATATTCGTAATCGCAAAGAAGCGCTTCGCGAAATGGATTTAGATATTTTAGAAGGCGCAGATATGGTGATGGTAAAACCAGGTCTTCCCTATTTAGATATCGTCTCTGATTTAAAAACTCACTCATCAGTTCCAGTGGCTGTGTACAATGTGAGCGGCGAATACGCGATGTTACACTTCGCGGCCCTTGCAGGTGCTCTTGATTTAGAAAAAACGATGATGGAGTGCATGTATGCATTTCGTAGAGCAGGTGCTGATGTGATTTTAACTTATTTCGCGCCAGAAGTGGCGAAAGTCTTATCTATTCAGTCACGCGCTTAACGCCGATAATGCCTTTGATTTTTTGCAACGCTAAAATTGAATTGCTCAACTGACTTAAATCTTTCACCGAGATTTCAAATATACATACCGCTTTTTTATCGCGCGTCGTTCTGATCTGCGCTGATTCAATATTAATTCCCTGAGCCGAGAAAGCTTCTGACATTAATTTTAATAAACCAGGAACGTCTTGGCCGATAACTTCAAGTTTAACTTGGCGCTCTTGCCCAGCGGCTGCAGTTTTCGTTGTCCACGCTACGTCGACCCTGCGCATTTGATCTAACTCAAATACTTTATGGCAATCACTACGATGGATCATGATGCCCTTACCGCGCGAGATAAAGCCCGAGATCGGATCACCTGGAATCGGCGAACAGCATTTAGCAAAATGCACTAACACATCATCCATGCCGTCGACTGAAACTAAAGAATTTGTTTTGCGTTTTTTATTTTTCGCAGACTTAACAACTTTTTCCATGAAAGTTGCAGATTCACTTTTAGCATCTTTTGACTCTTCAGCCTCAGGCACTAATGCAGAAACTAAATGTTTGGGCTCGGTTTTTCCGTAACCAACTTTTACATAGAGATCTTCCACATCAACAACACCGCTTTCACGGATGTACTTTTCAAAATAATCGCCTTTTAAATACTTCGAGGCAGCCATGCCAAATTTGCGAAATTCTTTTTCCACAAGCTCTTTACCCATGGTTAAAGCATTACGGCGCTGTTCTTCTTTAACGAATTGGCGCACTTTTGATTTGGCCTTGTTCGTTACAACAAACTTTAACCAATCTTTCGAAGGCGTTTGCGTTTTAAGAGTGATAATTTCAACACGATCGCCATTTTGCAGAGCGTGTTTTAACGGAACCATACGCCCATTTACGCGCGCTCCGGTGCAGGTATTTCCAAGATTGGTGTGAATCGCATAAGCTAAATCCACTGGCGTCGAATTTTCTGGTAATTCTTTAACGTCACCGCGCGGAGTAAAAACGTAAATGTCTTTTTCCATCAAATCGGTTTTTACCGTTTCTAAAAATTCATCTGATGATTCTGATTGCTGATGAAGCGATACTAACTCACGCAACCAATTGGCTTGCTGTAATTTGTCACCGGACAAGCTTCCGCGCTCTTTATAGTTCCAGTGGGCCGCGATCCCTTTTTCGGCGATCAAATGCATTTCTGCGGTACGAATTTGAATTTCGATACGATCGCCACCCGGCCCAATCACTGTGGTATGCAGTGATTGGTAATTATTTGATTTTGGCATTGCGATGAAATCTTTAAAACGGCCCGGAATCGGTTTCCAGATTGAATGGATATAGCCTAAAACTTCGTAACATTCGACCACGCTGCCGACGATAATTCGAAACGCCAGCACATCGTAAATCTGATCGTAATCTAAATTACGTGAAGTCATTTTTCTATAGACTGACCATAAATGCTTCGATCGTCCATAGATTTTATACTGTTGAATATTTGATTTGGCTAAAACTTCACTTACGCTTCTTTTTACTTCTTCGATATAACGATCAGTGTCGGCTTCAGTTTTTTCGATAAGCTGAACTAACTCATAATATTTATCCGGAAACGAATAACGAAAACATAAATCTTCTAATTCAATTTTTAAAGCACTGATACCAATACGCCCCGCTAAAGGACAATAAATCTCTAAAGTCTCTTTAGCGATACGGTTTTGTTTTTCGTACGGCATATGATTCAGCGTACGCATATTGTGTAACCGATCGGCCAGTTTTACTAAAACGACGCGCACATCTTTACCCATGGACACGATCATCTTACGAATGTTTTCGCCTTGTTTTTCAAAACTATTACGAAAATTCATTTGCCCGATTTTAGTTACACCATCAACTAAGTAGGCAACTGTTTCGCCAAATTCACGACGGATATCCTCTAAAGAGACATTCGTGTCTTCGACAGTATCATGCAGTAATCCTGTCATAATCGTATCCACATCGAGTTTTAAATCGGCTAAAATGCCAGCGACATTCAGTGGATGAGAAATATAAGGTTCACCCGAACGACGAACTTGGCCTTCGTGAGCTTTTTCAGAAAACAAATAAGCTTTCTCAACAAGTTGTAGTGGTGCTGCAGGATGGTACGCTTTGATTTTTGCTAATAGTTCTTCGACGGTTCTCACCGGCTTAGTGGGTAAACGATCATCAAGATGAGACATCAAAGACATGGGATCTGACATTCATTTATTTTAAAGCAAAAATCCCGCCTTGTGAGCGGGATTTTAACGAATTTTAACAATTCAGACTTTAGACTGTTTATTTAGGGCGTTGTCTGCGACAACAGATTATTTATTCAAATCGCGTAACATGTCTTCGCGAGCCGTGTCTGCATCGATTTTTGTATCGAAAATCACGTTACCGATAGCCACTTCACGAAGTGAGTTAACGATATATTTGTTATTACGGGTTGCTACTGTGCACTCGCCGCCTTTTAACAATTGTTTCGCGCGTTTAGCCACTAATAGGACTAAAGCAAAACGATTTGGAACTTTATCTAGGCAATCTTCTACGGTTACACGAGCCATGGGACCTCCGGTTTACAAGCTATAAGTTTTAACCTTAAGCGAGCCAGGTATCAACGATTTTCTTAAATTCGGCAAAAGAGCGTTCAAAATCGTCATTAACGATTCTGACGTCAAATTCGTGGGCTTTAGCCATCTCTTTTTCAGCATTTTGCATGCGAACTTCTAGGTCAGGTGGAGGATTCCCATCGCGCTTAATGACGCGACGGCGTAATTCATCTAAAGATGGAGGCAAAATAAACACGGTTTTAGCATCTGGGTACTTGCTCTTAAAGGTCGCAACCCCTTGGATATCGATATCCATAATCACTACTTTACCCTGAGCCCAGGCTTTTTGAAGCTGTTCGTATGATGTGCCGTAGTGATTCGTGTGAACCTTCGCCCACTCGATAAAGAAATTTTCATTCTTTTTTTGTTCGAAATCTTCAGGTGTAATAAAGAAATACGGCTTACCTTGGGATTCACCAGTGCGCATCGTGCGAGTGGTGTATGTAACCAGGTCGTGCAACCGATGATCTTCGGCAGCTAATTTTTCCACGAAACTACTTTTGCCTGCACCACTCGGGGCAGCCACAATAATCATTCGTGTTGCATTAGCTTTTTCTTTACTCAATGTTTTGCACCTGTTCTCGGATTCGTTCGATAAGTGTTTTAGCTTCTACAACAGATTCAGTGATTCCGGCAACCTGACTTTTTGATCCAATCGTATTAACTTCACGCAATAATTCTTGTGTATAAAAATCAAGCTTTTTGCCTTCGACCACAGAATTTTCAATTAACTTTTCGAAATTTTTTAAATGCTCTGTTAAACGAATAAGCTCTTCGTTGATATCAGCTTTCTCGAGCTGAATGACAATTTCCTGAGAAATGCGTAAAGGATCAACCGACTGCCCGGCCAATTCTTTTGGCAGACGAGATTTGATTTTCGCTTCGAATTTCTCCTGCAAAAATTTATTAGCGTCATCACGTAGTTTAGAAATTTTTAAAACGTGCTTTTGCAGATCTTTTAAATTTTTTGAAAGATCTTTTTTAAGCGCTAAGCCTTCACGAATTTTTTCTTGTTCAAATTTCTTTAAGGCCACTTCAAATGCTTTTTTAAGTAACGCCATTTCTTGTGGATTAAGACTATCGGTTTCTTCCATCACGATCACATCGTTTTGGCGCGAAATTAAATCAAAACGAATGGCATCGTTTAATTTTAAATCTTTAGCTAATTTTTTAAATGATTTTAAATACTCTTGTGCAAGTTTTGTATTAATAACAACTTTGCCCGTGGCGTGGTTAGCTTTTAGCTTACGCGAAATATAAATATCAACGGTGCCACGCAAAGCGTAGACAGCTAATCTTTTCTTTAAATCAGATTCAAAAATAAAATAAGGCTTCGGTAAATGGAAGCGTGTCTCTAGAAATCGACCGTTAACGGCGCGAATACTAATTTCAAGCGACACTTCATTAGTTTGAGCTCGGCAAAGTCCGTAGCCAGTCATGCTTTTCATTCTATTATTATCATTCCTTGCATACTAATGCGTCAAAAGTTCAATCGAGAAAGTCCTGAACTGCGCGTTCAATAACTTCATATTTAGGCGAAAACACATCCGACCAAAGTATTGTTTCGTCTCGCTTGAACCAAGTTTTCTGTTTTTTCACAAGTTTCATCGTGGCCTGAGTGATCGCTGCGGGTAATTCTTCACGCGAAATCTTTCCTTGTAAATAAGCTTTAGTTTCTAAATAACCCACACTTGCCAGCGGCGCCCAAGATTCAAAACCTTGGTTTAAAAAGCTTTTGGTTTCTTCGATGATGCCTTCATCCAGCATTTTTACAGTTCGCTGATGAATGCGGTTCATGAATTTTTCTTTATTTTCAGTCTCAAACGTTAGACCGATTTTCATCGACGGGTACGGTAATTTATTTTTATTATCTGCCCCTGCATTTTTAAATTCAGACATTTTTAAATTAAAAGCGCGCTTTACTTCCAGGGCACGACCCACGCGGTAATGGTCATTTGGATGCAATTCAGTGTCTGGATCAAAATTTTTTAGTTCGACAAACATTTTTTCTGATCCGAAAGTTTCAAAATCAGTTAATACTTCTTTTTTTATTTCTTCACTGACTTCAGGCAAATCATACATGCCTTTTTCTAAAGCCTGAATATAAAACCCCGTGCCACCGACAACAAAGATCGGCGAATTCACTTTGCCTGATTCGATCAATTCATAAAAATCACGGATATATTGCCCTGCTGTCATTTCAGCGGGAGCTTTGACGTAAGAAAACAAATAATGCGGGGCTTGTTTTTTTTCGTCATCAGTAGGAGCCGCTGAACCGATATTTAAGCCCTCGTAAAACTGCACACTATCAATATTTATAATGCTGCCATTAAATTTTTTAGCTAATTGCAAGGCTAACTGACTTTTTCCAGAGGCTGTTGGGCCGACGACAAAAATAACTTTGGTTTGCTCACTCACAGCGTTCGACCAAACTGTTTTTCAATATCGTTGAATGTAAATTCAACTGACACCGGTCGACCGTGTGGGCAAAAAGACGACAGCGGAAATTCATCCATGCTTTTTAGCAACTCAACCATCTCGGCTTGGCTTAAGCTTTGGCCGGCACGAACGACTGAATGACAAGCCATCGTTGCAAATAAATCTGCGATCGATTTTTCTAATGAATAACTGCCGCCGTAATCAACAAGATCGGTGGCCATTTTATCAAATATTTTTGGTAAAGCCGCTTCTTTAACAAATAACGGAGCTGATTTTACGCCGATAACATTGGGGCCTAAAGATTCGATCTCGATTCCCATTTTAGAGATGTCTTGCGCTTTTACTAATAAGGCTTCAACTTTTTCTGGCGACATATCAATCGCTAATGGAAATAGAAAATCCTGTTGATCAATGTGGCCGCCTTTCCATTTGCGCATTAACTTTTCAAAAGCCACGCGTTCATGAGCCGCATGTTGATCAACTAAAATCATGCGATCATTTTTTTGACAAACTAAGTAAGTTAAATTGAGTTGTCCTAAGACTTGTAAGCCTGACCAGAATCCATTCGTGGTATTGGTTGCAATAACCGGAGAAGAATCCATTTTTAGCTGCGATAACTGCTCAAGCATATTCAGTTTAGTTTTAAACTGCGTATTACCTAATGATGAACCCAGATCAGTAAAACGTGTTTGATCCTGAACTTGCATCTGCGGATTCATTTCGCGCACGAAATTATAATTCGCTGGTTCGCTCGTTGTAGCAGGCTGCGCACCACTTACTTTAGGAACCCATGGTGCCAGTTCTAAACCTTGTCTGACAGCGCCGTGCACGGCCCGAAATGCCTCTGAGGCTTCTTGAAACTTAACTTGTGATTTTGTCGGATGAATATTGACGTCGATTAAATCTGGCGCACATTCTAAATCAATCACCACTTGCGGGTATTCACCATGCATTAATAAACTTCGGTAAGCTTCAGTGATAGCGGCTTGTAAACCGCGATCTTGGATCCAGCGTTTTTGCGCAAAAATCCAAATATTTTTTGAAGTTTTTTGTGTATCATGCGGCGAAGAAAAATAAGCTTTTACCACATATGACTTGTAACGGTTTTCTTGCACGAAAATGCGGTCTAACCCTAAAACTTGCGAGGCCCGCACTGAAATATCATTAGCATCAGGCTGAGCTTTAAAAAATAAATCAAGCTTACCATTTTCAATAAGCTTAAATTCAACATGTGGATAGGCTAATGATAATGCTCTGATCACGTTTCTGATTTGTGCTAGTTCTGCTGAATCTGATTTTAAAAACTTTAAGCGCGCCGGAACATTTTCAAAAAGGGCATCTACAGTTAACTGCGTGCCTTGATCGATCGATGACGGCATTACATCACTGATTAAGCCAAAATCAGATTTAATTTGAAAAGCTGATTTTGCTTTTTTTGTTTTACTCATCAGTGTCAGTTTTGAAACTGCGGCCACGCTGGCTAAAGCTTCGCCACGAAATCCGTAAGTTGATAAATTCCAGAGATCATTGGTTTGGGTGATTTTACTGGTCGCATGCCGCTGCAGCGCTAAGGGTAAATCTTCTTTTGTGATACCGTCACCGTTATCAGTGATTTTAATAAACTTACCGCCAAAATTAACATCGATCTGAATTTGTGTAGAGTTGGCATCAAGACTGTTCTCGAGCAATTCTTTGACTAAATGTGAAGGGCGTTCGACGACTTCGCCAGCGGCGATCTGATTGACTACATCAGGAGATAAAACTTGAATCAATGACATAGGCTTTTATAAAAAACTTAGAATAAAAAGCCAACTCCAAAACCGCCGTAACCCTCTTTATCCCAAAAGTAACGTAAACCTAAATCAATGGTCAGATAGCGGCTATGGAGCATTATTCCGGCCTGAACATCTAAGCCTGCCGTCAGATCTTGAAGATTGTACTTACTTTGAGGGCGCAATGGTGCATCTTGGATGGCAAAATACGAATAGCGTAAAAAAGGCCCTGCACCATAACGCAAAGAAGTGTTTGAATTTAAGGCAGAAACATTTGAAATTCCTGCGGCGCCCCAAAAAACTGCGCCTGAAGTTTTAGCTCCGGTCTTATCGGCATAATAATCTGGAGGCTTTGTAGCCACCATCAAATCATAGGTAAGACCCGATTGGTAATTACCCTGCATCGGTTGATAACGAAAACCATAAGCCGCAAGATCTGCAACTTGAATTCCACCCATAGTGTCTTCACGAAAGTTAATAATTGAAAATGTCACACCTTTATAATTGATATTTGGATTTTCAGTGTCGTCTTCAGCGTCTTCGTCTTCCATTTCACGTTTGGCGCGCTTGGCATTTTTATCAATATCATCGCCTTTAAAGCTTTGTTCTTTAACAGTGCCAATACCTTCGATGTTTAAATCTGTATCTGGAATATACCCGATCGTTCCATCTTTAAATTTAACTTTGTAAAAAGGGCCGTAGGTTTTTTTTGAAACTAAAAACGATTGATCAGGATCCACTGAGCCAATGACCGCAGCATCAAAATCCGGGGTGCCATAAACATCCGTGTCTGCATTTAAAACGCGAGCTTTGTTTTGCGCTGAAGCAAATGAACTGCATAAACAAAAAATGATGATTAAAAAAATCTGCGAAGCTAGTCTCATCACCCGTCATTATTAAATCAACGGATTAACCACGCAAGGATAAATTTTCGCCGCCATAACTTGGCGCACGGCGAGTTGGTAAATTCAAAGCTGGTTTTAGTAAAAATGCTGGGTCTTCAGAACGTGTTTTCATGAATGCTTTAATTTTAACTGCCGCAAGCTCGGGGTTTTTCATATAAAGCATTGGATCAAATCCACAATGCTGGCACAGTAAGGATTGGCGCCAGCGAAGCTTGGTGCAACTTTCGCCCACCATTAACAGCGTTCCTAAAATCACCAGACCGCGCACATCTGGCTGATGCCAGATCACAAATGTCATAACGTAACTTAATAGCACCATACCAATAATACCCAGCATACTCAGATGCTTACTGGTGTAAACTTTACGAGTATTTTTGCAAAAGGCGCAGTAGCAAGATTTACGATTTTGGATCATTTGTATTTCCTTGTATTTCCAGTTTGCCAAAGAATAGGTTTATTTTCTATTCTGAGACTCATAATAGTAAAGGATTAGCCTTAAGCCCGATGAAGATAGAACTCAAACCAAACTGTTTACTGACTAAACGCCCTCTGAAACTGGTCTCTGGTCCTAAGAGCATCTTTTTCTACCGTACGCCCTGGGGGTTACTGCCCGAGGTTCTCTATGAACATGGCTACCGTGCTTCGGTGATGCAGCTGCCTTTTAACGACAAAGAATTGCGCCAAAAAGCTTTTACTCACCGTCTTGCTGAACTTAATGATTGTCACATTGTGATCGATGAAAAGACCTACCAAGAATTTTCAAGCCTTTTGCAAAACGTGAAAAATTCGACAATCACCATCACTGGCGAAAACTACAAACCCACATACAAAACGACATCACTCACTTACAATTTACACCGGGCTTGGCTTAAGTTTTTAGGGTTTGAAGCGACCTCTCCACAAAATTTGTTTCTGAATGCTGATAAAAACACCTGGTATGCCTTTATAGATCACTGCGTGAAGTTAGCAGAACTTGATTTCCTTTCGGAATAAGAGATAATTTCTTAATGAGAGAAGTTAATCCGCAAATGGAACCCCAAAAAGCGAATGTTCGCGAAATTCTGAATTACTTAAAAGAATTCGTGAAAAATCCGGTTTTAAAAATTACTGAAATCCCTTCTTGGGATTGGATGTCTTTAATCATCGTGCAAATCACGTTTGCAGTCGTTTCTGGTGTTTTAGCCGGAGCAATCAAACTTAATTTACTTCGCGCGCTGTCAGGCATTTTTTTAATGCCGATTGTGTCTACGATTTCGAGTATGCTTTTAACCACATTTTTCTATTATTATTTTCAATTTTTTGAAAACCGCACCGAAAGCTATCGTCGCATTTTTGCTTTTGTCACTTTAGCTTCAATTCCCTTTTATATTTTTCAAATTGCCTCTGAGTATTTTCCGCCGGTTACTTTAGTGGGTTTTGGCTTTACCAGCTTACTTTGTGTTGTCGGACTATCAGAAAACTTTAGGGTCGATCGTAAACGCGCTTACCAAATCGCAGTTTTTTTGTACCTTTTAGTGCTAGCTACGTGGTTATTAAATAAATATATATGAGCCGTATTAAAACCTACTCAGAATTTTGGTTTTTTTACTTACAAGAGCATTCGAATGCTACGAACCGCACCTTACATTTTATCGGAACAACATTAGTTTTGCTTTTAGCAAGCCTTGCACTGGCTACTGGAAATTATAATATTTTTTGGCTGTGCCCGCTTGCGGGATACGCTTTTGCCTGGGTTGGGCATTTTAAAATCGAGCATAACAGGCCTGCGACTTTTAAATACCCGTTTTGGAGTTTGCTTTCAGATTTTAAAATGTATTTCTACTTCTTAACCCGAAAACTCAATTCAGAAATCGAAAAATCTAAAGACTATAAATTTAACAGCTAAATTTAACTAAGGTTTCTTTTCAAAAAATGCATCGACAGCCATTTCATGATCTTTAGTTCTTTGCGTGATACCTTGAAACGCTGCCAATAAATCTAAATTCACCTGCAAATCATTACGATAAGCAGCTTTTAAAGATTTTTTAGCCATTTGCACAGCTACTGCCGGAAGGTTCGCAATCTTAGTGGCAAGGACTGTAACTTCTTTTTCTAAATCAGCCGTTTCAACAAAGTAATTCATCAGGCCAAAATCAAAAGCTTTTTTACCCGAGATAATTTCAGCGGTCATTGTCATTTGCATGGCTTTAGAGAACCCCACAACTCGAGTTAAAAAATAAGTTCCGCCGTCTCCTGGAACTAACCCAAGCTTTGCGAAAGTTTCGCCAAAACGCGATTCTTCACAACCTACACGTAAATCACACATCATCGCTAAATCGTTGCCTGCACCTATCGCGGCACCATTCACCATGGCAATAATAGGCTTAGAAAGATCTTCCATACATTTTGGAATTTTTTGAATGCCATGCATATAGCGCATACGCAATTCGTTTGAATCCCCTTGAAACATGCCCGATTTATCTTTCATCGCTTGCACATCGCCGCCGGCTGAAAATGCTCTGCCTGCACCGCGAATCACGATAACTTTCACATCAGGGTTCATATCTGCCTTAAAAAGTGTTGCCACCAATGAATCAATCATTTCATAGCTAATGGCGTTCAGTTTTTCAGGGTTATTCAAGGTAATCCAAAGCTGATTTTGATTTTTCATTTCAGACATTAAGTGCGGCAGATTTTGTGTCATTGAAAGTTTCCTCTTTTACTATATTAACGAGAAAGATAGGTAAAATACACCTTCTGATTTTGGCATATTGGTTTCATTTTTCACTTTATCATAGGCTTCTGTGTATCTTTGGTCGTTATTAGCTAATGATTTTGCGAATTCTAAATTATTTAATGCCTGAATGCGATCACCTTTGCTCCAAGACGCCCAGGCTAAATAATAATAGCGTAGGGCTTGTAATTTTGGGTCTTCTTTTACGTTTGGAAAAGCATTTAGCAGTTTTGCCTCGCCATTTTCTGAATGAATTAAACCGTACATATACATTTCGCGCATTTCGATATCACGTGGATTTAATTTATAAGCCTGTTTTAACTTCGGAAATAGCTTTCCGCCTTCAGCATAAACTATGGGTTTCTGACCAAAGCCCAAGGCTTTTACATAAATTTTCAGCGCATCAAAATCATTCGGGTATGAAGCTATTAAGGTTTGCACCATCGACACCATCAGAGGTGGATTTTTAACTTGTTTTAAAAGTTGAGCCTGAATTTTTCGTTGCAGAACACTTTGAGTTAAACTTTTAACGTCGATATCATCTGAATACAGAAAATCAGTGACGTAAGCTTGATAGACTTTTAAAAAAGCCTTACACATAACACTTTCAATAACTTCATTGACTTGCGCGGTATTTTTTTTATTTCCGATCAGACATTTATCGACTACGCTCAGATCGCCTGACTCTGGAAAAGTAAAACATTTGATATCGTATTTACCCGGATCATTTTTACGGGCTTCAATGAGTTCAGCATGACTGTTCTTTTTTAAAAGATCATCATGCTGAATTTTACAGTAAGAACTCTTTAAAAATGTTTCTTCAGCACTTAAAGTTTTAGAAACCACTTCAGGCAGCGGAGGAGGAGGCGCAGTTTGCGCTACTTCACTTAATGGGGGCGGCGGAGGTATCGCCTGACTTTGAGCCGCGACAAAATCAGCCTTCGGAACAAATTCTTCTTTAGCAACGATCACGCCTGAAAAATTATTTGTATAACTATACCAAACAATCACGACAACGACGACCGCTATGGCAAAAAATAAATTCGCGGCAAGGCCCTTCACAATGAATCCCATTCAGGCATAAGTTCAAAATCTAAATCAAAGATATTATGTTGTCCGAAAACAACTTTTTTATCGTTCACTTCTTTTAGTGTCTTTTCAAATAAATATTTGTGTTTCACACTTTTTTGCACACCCGTGGTAAGGTGTAGTTTTGTTTTTTCAAAGCTGGATTTGTGTATCCAATGAAACCAGGCATAAAAATAGTAGGCGTAAAAATCATCTCTCAAAAATTCAAGTTCTGTTAATTTAAAAAGCCCCCGTTCAGAAACCATTACGCTGTAAGCGACAAATTGCTGAATCTCTTTATCCTGAGGCGCAAGCTTATAGGCCTTCGTTATATAAGGATACACTGGCCCCGTATTTGAAAAATCATGCACAGGCAGAAGATATTGAGCGATCAAATACAACTTCAAGGCCTTTAGCTGATTAGGCGCGCGGCGAAGCACTTCGTCGGCCAGATTTTTTTGTAATTCATCATCATAATGTAAACGGGCTACAAATTGCGCAATCAATTTAGCTCGAAGAATATCCTCTGGCATATTATTAATATCTGTTACATCAGTATAAAAATAATCAGTCAGCATGAATTTATAATAAGTCAGAAAGGCATCACATAAGGCATCTGCAACCACATTATGCGTATCACTGTTTTTATAAATGACTTCAGTTGATGGTTTATCAGTGCAACTTTTAATGTCCATCCCTTTAACAGTTGGAATAGCAAAACAGTTTTTATCCATGAACGCCGGATTTTTTTCTAGCGCTTCACGAAAGACTTTTCCGCTGGGAATTCTAAGCATTTCTTGAAACTGAGCCTTACAAAATGGACTATTGGAAAAATTATCAGAAATTTTAACAACGGCTGCTGAAACCGCAACTGAAACCAATGCAGGAGCCGGAGCAGAAACAGATGCTACAGCTACTGGGCTAGAAACTCCGGCGGTATGAGTTATTGTTGTAGCTGTGAGAACTTGAACTTCTTGAGCTGCAAGGTCTCCCTTGAAATAATTTGATAGAAGAGTCCACAGAACAACTGTAACGAGTACCAAAACTACCAGTCCAGCTTTTACTGCAGATTTCTTCACTAAGCTCTTCCTGTTGAACCAAATCCACCAGCACCACGTGCAGTATCAGAAAGCTCTTCCACCAATTGAAAGCTCGCCTGAATAATCGGACAAATCACAAACTGTGCACAACGTTCTTGATCGTTGATCACAATCGGCTCTTGGCCAAGGTTAACTAAAATCACTTTCACTTCGCCACGGTAATCAGCATCGATTGTACCAGGTGTATTTAACACTGATAAACCTTGTTTGGCTGCTAAACCACTGCGCGGACGACATTGAATTTCATACCCTACCGGAATTTCAAAAGTTAAACCTGTCGGAACCATCGCGCGCTCCATAGGTTTTAAAGTTAATGGTTGGTCTAACTGAGCACGCACATCAAAACCACTTGCTCCATGTGACTGGTAAGCCGGAAGTTCACCTTTGAAATGTGGCCATTTTTTAATTTTAACTTGCATACGCTCTCTCCTATTTTTTCGCAAAATTGATAGCATTAACCCATGGTTTCATTTTTGAAACATGAGGCCCCATAAGGATGACAGCCATCTTTTCTAAATCAAAATGTTCTTTAAGATACATCTTGATTGATTTTTCACTCACGGCTTCAACTTCTTGAATGACTTTTTCAACTGAACGATAATCTGCAAAAATCATTTCATTCACACCCAGTGAAGTCATACGGTTTTCAATATCGTCAGAACCCATTAATAATTGGCCGCGCACCTGGGTTTTAAATAAATCTAAATCCGATTTTTTAATCCCATCTTTTTTAATTTTTAATAATTCATCTTTAATAATACTAATCACTTTTTTAACTTTTGTGGGGTCAGTGCCGGCATAAATCGTGATATTGCCACAGTCGACTTGCGTATTTAAAGACGAAAACACGCTATAAGCTAAGCCCTGTTTTTCACGCACGGCTTGATAAAGTTTAGACGTCATACCACCGCCTAATAACGAATTCACAATAAATGCTTCAAAGCGGTATTTATCATGAAAGCTAGTAGCTGGTAATGCTAACAGAATATGAACTTGTTCTGAATCATCATCGTAAAATTTACGTGGGGCTTTCCAGCGGGGCGCACGACGCACGTTGGGCACATCAAAGGTTTTGCGGGTGCGAAACATTTTTTGCGCTTCGATAACCAAGGCATCATGCTCTAAAGGGCCAGCAGCAGAAACGATTAAGTTACTACCCTGATAAAACTTCTTATAGAAGTCATAGACCTTTTTTTGTGTCATTTTTGATAGTGTGTCGCTTTTACCTAAGATCTGACGACCTAAGGGATGATTGGCGTAACAGTGTTCAAATAGGTAATCGTAAATAATTTCTTCAGGTGAATCATCACTCATTTGAATTTCTTGTAGAACGACTTTTTTTTCCAGCTCAAAGTCTTTCTTAGAAATTTTCATATTACAAACCAGATCTGATAAAACTTCTAAACCGATCTTCCAGTCTTCTTTTAAAACTGTGCAATGGTAAGTTGTTTGTTCACGAGTTGTGTAAGCGTTAAGGTCTCCGCCTAAAGATTCTAAAGATCTTGCGATCTGATAAGCATTACGCTTCTTGGTGCCCTTAAAAACTAAGTGCTCAACAAAATGCGAGATACCGATTTCTTCTGGATCTTCATCGCGCGTGCCGGTTAACACCCACACGCCTAATGCGACAGATTTAGAGTGCGGATGATATTCACTCACCACGCGCACTCCATTAGATAAAGTCGATTTTTTAAAATGTGACAATGACAACTACTGCATTAAAGCTTTACGAGAAAGTTTAATACGGCCTGAACGGTCTACTTCAAGTACTTTTACGTCAATCATTTCGCCCTCTTTAAGAACGTCAGTCACTTGGCGTACGCGCTCGTTAGCAAGCTCAGAGATATGTAACAAACCTTGTGTGTTCGGAAGGATTTCTACGAAAGCCCCGAATTCAGCAATTTTCATTACTTTACCTTTATAAACTTTTCCAACTTCGGCTTCAGCACAGATTGATTCAATGATCGCGATGGCTTTTTTAGTTGCTGCAGGATCAGATGACGCAATGTTAATTGTACCGTCATCTTGAATTTCGATTTTAACGCCAGTTTGTTCAGTGATCGAACGGATAACTTTACCGCCTGAACCGATAACTTCACGAATTTTATCCACTTTAATTTTGATCGTCTCGATACGCGGAGCAAATTCTGACATTTGACCACGAGGAGCTTTCATCACTTTTTCCATTTCGCCTAAGATGAATAAACGTCCGTCTTTAGCTTGGTTAAGTGCAGTTTCCATTACAGCAAACGAAACTGAATCGATTTTGATATCCATTTGTAAAGCTGTGATTCCAGTTGCAGATCCTGCAACTTTGAAATCCATATCACCTAAATGATCTTCATCACCTAAGATATCAGAAAGAACCGCTACACGGTCGCCTTCTTTAATTAAACCCATCGCAATACCTGCAATGTTAGCTTTGATTTTGATACCAGCATCAAGCATCGCAAGAGTTGCAGCACAAACTGAACCCATTGAGCTTGAACCGTTTGATTCTAAAACTTCAGAAACGATACGAATCGTGTACGGAAATTGCGCGTGATCAGGAGCAACAGCTTTAACTGAACGTTCAGCTAAGTTCCCGTGTCCGATTTCACGACGACCTTGACCGCCGAAACGACCGACTTCACCCACAGAGTACGGAGGAAAGTTGTAGTGTAATGAAAATTTACGTTTAACAGTTCCGTTTAAAGTCTCAACTGTTTGTTCATCATCAGCAGTACCAAGTGTAACAGTACCTAAACACTGAGTCTCACCACGTTGGAATAAACCAGAACCATGGGCACGTGGTAATAAACCAACTTCACACATGATTGGACGAACTGTTTTTAAATCACGACCGTCAATACGAGAAGCTGTATCTAAAATTTGAGAACGAGCTACTTTGTATTTAATGTCTTCGATGATAGTTGCGATTTCTTTTTTACGCGCACCTTTTTGTTTATCATCAGTTAATGGAGCTACGAACGCAGCAACAGCGGCTTCTTTAGCTGCATCAAAACCTGCGTAACGGTCTTGTTTAATTTTTTGTGATAAAGCTTTAGTGATAAGTGGAGTAATTAAGTTTTCAGCCTGAGTTCTGAAATCAGCATCAATCGTTGCTGCCGTGAAAGCGCGTTTAGCAACAGATCCAGTTTTTTCACGTAACTCTTCTTGCATTTGTAATAATGGCATTAAAGATTGGTGACCGAATTTTAATGCAGCTAATGCATCAGCTTCAGAAATAAATTTTGTTTCGCCTTCAACCATTAATAAACCATTTTTAGTTCCAGATACCAAGATATCCATATCTGAAGTTGCGATTTGTTCTGGAGTAGGATTTGCAATAAATTGACCGTTAACACGAGCAACGTGGCATGCTGCTGTCGGGCCAGCAAATGGAATATTAGAAATGTGTAATGCAGCAGAAGCTCCTAAAGAAGCTAATACGTCCATTGAAAATGAACCATCTGCAGATAAGATTGTGCAAACAACTTGTGTGTCGTTTAAGTAACCTTCAGGAAAAAGTGGACGGATTGGACGATCCACGATACGCGCGCTTAATACTGAATCATTAGAAGGTTTACCTTCACGTTTGAAATAACCGCCCGGGATTTTTCCGATAGCGTAATATTTTTCGATGAATTCAACTGTTAAAGGGAAAAAGCTTTGATCTGGTTTTGCTTCTTTAGCTGATACTGCAGTAACTAAAACTACGTTGTTGCCACATGTAACTAAAACTGAACCATCAGTTTGTTTAGCAAGGCGTCCTGTTTCGATTGTGATTTGTTTTCCTGCGATTGAGGTTGTAACTGTGTTGACCATTTCTTTAGGTCTCCTTTATATATTTTGTTCTTTTTTAACTATGCATATTAAGACATAAATTTAACATTTCGCCAATGAAAAAAGGGCTAGTCTCCCTCTCGAGGATTGTCTGATTTTTCACCTTATTTTTGAGTGTATTTTTCGGTCTGCGTCACAGTCCTAAACTACTTAGCATTGCCTGTAGATTTGCTCTTTTTTACATCATCACCAGAGCCAGAGGCACCTGTTGATGAGTTTTCTGAACTAGGTATTGAAGTGCTCGCAAATTGGCTTAAATTTTTAAGTCTGTTTGTATGTTTCGGGCAGGTTTTACGATCTGCCAGATACCTTCCAAGCAAGCCTGTAAAAGCATAGCCCGAAACTTTGTGTTGGCCCGAACCGTACGAGGCACATAAATACGACTCAGGGTGAGCCTTCTTTTGTCTTTTTAAAGACTCAGAAACCATGTTTTTGATCTCTGAATTATTCATTAGCGAATTAAGCATGATCTCTGAAGTTCCTGCGCCGTACACTGGCGTTGTTCCCATATGCACTTTGTATAAACACTGATTACTCATCGGCTCAGTCACTCCGAATTTTCCAAAGCCGTTAAATGATTGTGCATACATGGCCATCTTTTCTTCAGGAAGCCTCATTCCCGCAGAACGCTTGGCCGCTGAAATAAAACGATTTTGCATATATTTATGCGCCATTATATCTAAAATTTTTGAACGCAACTCATCACCTGGATATGAAAAAACCTGATCTATCTTTTCTTCATCACGAATCGGCTCATGCACGAATCCAGCTGGATTTGTTTTAACCACCATACAGCAGTCATCTTCACGGGGGGCACTGGCCAGAAAAAAAATTGCACTTTGGCCAACGGCAAAATTTTCAAGACAAACTGTATGATCTTTTCCTTTTGGGTCTTCGGTAAATTTTTTCAGACGCGGACTGCGGTTTTTTAAATCCACCAGACCGTTATCATACCCTGTACTTTCACGGTCACAGCCCATTGTATCGCCAACCGCAATAGCATCCAACGGAATCGTTCCAAAAGCTGAAGCGTAAGATTGCGCCGAAGTCATATCATCCACCACTTTGCGGCCCGCAAGTGGTGGATTTTCAGTTACAACGATCGCTAAAGCTAAATAGGGATCATTCCCCGCCTTAATCGCAGAATCTATAATTTCTTGCACAGTTTTTTTATGATACTTTGTCGATTCTTTGCTCTGATAATACTGATCGTTGGGCATTGATAACGTCATCAGTTCAGAGGATTTATTCGATTTTTTAGAATCAAAACAATTTAAATATCCATTGGCTAAAAAGGCTTTGCACTCGTCAGTGTTTTGATTAACCGTTACGTTTTCAAAACGTGTTAATTTTTTCTCAGCACATGAAATTTGATATTCATAAGCAGATGCATGCAAGCCGGCGAAAACTAAAAGTGTAGAAAGTTTATTTAACTTCATAAACTTTTGTCACCTTATTATAATTCCATGTCATCTTACCGGATTTTGCATCAGCAGATTTGGTTTCGGTTAAAATCTCAGGCAGGTCAGAACCCTTAACTGATTTTGACTGCGCAAAAACGCCATCGATCATTCCAGCGAAATCAAAACTTCCACTCGGGTTTTTGACGAAGGCATAATACGTACAAAGCCCGCTACCACAAGCTGCCGAAGAATTTAAAAGGATCACGCCGTGCTTAAAAGCTTTATCTTTTTTCAAAACGATACGGCGGATGTCATCAGGATTTACGTTTTCTTTTTGCGCGACATATTCTGGTAAAAATGATTCTTTCAAAGTGGTTTTTGTCGTTTGTGAAAACGCCATTACCGAAGTTAAAAGTACTATGAAAAATGAAAATTTACCCATAGCTTATTTAACCATTATTTTTTAACGTTGGGTAAAACCAAGACCCGAACACAGGACCTTTGTTAGGTCCTAAAAATAAAAAACCCAGATCTTTCAACCTGGGTTTTATTAATTCTAAGCGATAAGGCTTTAAATTATTTACGGATTTCTAATGCTTTGATTAGAGTTTCGTAACGTGCAGTGCTTCTAGATTTTAAATAATCTAAAAGTTGGCGACGTTGATTTACACATTGTAAAAGACCACGACGGCTGTGGTTGTCTTTTTTGTGAGTTGCGAAGTGACCAGTTAAATCGTTAATACGAGCTGTAAGTAACGCAACTTGAACTTCTGGAGAACCAGTGTCTAGCTCAGCTGTTTTGAATTTTTTTAAGATATCTGCTTTTTGTTGTTTTGTAACTGCCATTAAATGCTCCTATGCATGTCTGTAAGCTTGCTGGGTTTCACCCAGACGGTTTTATATCCGCTCTCCGAATCCTCGTCATGACTGACATAGGGCCCCGATTTGTGCGATGGAATTTTGTAACAATTTCGATGGTTTAAAGCAAGTACTTAGTAGCGAAACCCGCGTTTGATCTTAAAACCCTGCTCAGGCTCTAAGCCAATAATAGCTAAAACCTGTTTAGTGGCTTTAGAGCTGGCAAAGATCCATTGATCCTTGGTTGGGTCAAAACCTACGATCAGCTTAGAACGTAAATCATGGCTGATTTGGCCATTATTCAACAACATCTCGTCATGGCCATCGACTTTAACGATTCGAACCCCAGAGACTGCTTCAGTCATAGGCACTATTTTAGCCGTCATATCTAAAGTATTCGCATCTTTTGCCGCCAGCATCGCTTCTAACGGCTGCGCTTGGGCTATAGAAAACTCATGCGATTTAGTACGACGCAGGTTCGACATCGTTGCCCCGCAGGCCAACTGTTCACCTAAAAGCTTAACCCATGAACGGATGAAACTTCCTTTTGAGCAATGCAGGTGAAAACTATAGCGCTGTTCTTTTTCAGCTTCTGTATTTTCAACGTAAGTCACATCCCAAAACGTCATCGCTTTTGAAGGGATTTCGACATGTTCGCCTTCGCGCGCATATTCATACAATTTTTTGCCATCAATTTTTTTAGCAGAGAATAAGGGAATCGGAAGCTGCATTTCGCCCATTAACTTCATGGCTTTGGCGATCACTTCTTCTTTTTTAACTGTTACCGGATTTGTTTTTTCAACAGCGCCGGTAATATCTAAAGTGTCGGTCTCGATACCAAGTTGCAATTGCACTTCATAGGCTTTATCGCCTTCGGTCACTATTGAACTTAATTTTGTAGCTTCGCCAATCAGAACAACCATCAACCCGCTGGCTAGCGGATCAAGAGTGCCTGAATGCCCTACTTCTTTAGTGTTAGCCAAACGACGAACACGCGACACAACATCATGTGAAGTCATACCCGAGGGTTTATCCACGAGCAAAAGGCCATGCAGAGTAGTTCTTGGTTTAGACATCGTCTTCTTCAGATTTTTTTTGATCTTTAGCAGACATTTCAGAAATAAGTTTTTCGATTTTTAAAATTTTCTCAGTCGATTCATCCGGAAAAAACGTTAATTTCGGCAAGTACTTCATATCTAATTTATTGCCGATTTCTTCCTGAATGTCTGGAGCCCAATGTTGTAAGATTCCTACAGCTTCTTTCAGAACTTTGGTTTGCGTAGAATTTTGTAACTCTTCAACATTAGTTTGAAGAAGACTTACGAATACGCGCGCCTGGCGAAGATCTGCCGGAATTTGCACGCGTGTCACAGTAATTAAACCTGGCAGCTCACGCTGCAAACGCTGAATAATAAATGTAGAAATAACTGATTGAACTTCACGTTCGACGCGCGCCACACGGCGCCCGTCATTCATATTTTTCATGACAAGAATCCTTTAAAGATCTTTACTCCGGTGCTTTATTGCATCGGTGTAAGTTCTCTTGCGATTTCTTCCTTGAGGTAAGCTTCGATAACGTCGCCCACTTTTAGATCGTTGAAATTCTCGATGCCAATACCGCATTCAAATCCTTCTTGAACTTCTTTAGCATCGTCTTTGAAACGTTTAAGAGAAGAAACTTTACCTTCGTAAACAATCTTACCTTCACGCACCAAACGTAACATATTTGAACGTTGAATTTTTCCAGACGTTACGAAACAACCTGCAATCATGCCGATTTTCGGAACGGTGAAAGTATTTCTAACTTCGGCTGAACCAACAGCTTTTTCAACGATTTGCGGAGCAAGTAAACCTTGCATCGCTTTTTTGATGTCATCCATCATTTCGTAAACAATCGTGTAGCTTCTGATGTCTACGCCGATTTGCTTAGCTTTGGCTTGCGCATTAGTATCAGGTCTAACGTTAAAACCGATCACGATACCTTTTGAAGTATGTGCTAGTAATACGTCATTTTCATTTACTCCGCCTACGCCAGAGTGAATTACTTTAGTTTTAACTTCCATAGAATTGGCTTTCGCAAGCATTCCTTGAATAGCTTCTAAAGAACCCTGAACGTCAGCTTTTAAAACGATGTTTAAATCTTTAACATCACCTTGAGTTACACGAGAGAATAAATCTTCAAGAGTCATTTTCTTGTGGAATTCTTTTTCTTTAAGAGTTTTATCTTTTCTGATTTGAACAACTTCTTCAGCTGTTTTTTCATCTTTCACAACGTCGAAGCGATCGCCCGCTGCAGGAACTCCATCAAGACCTAAGATTTCTGCCGGCATACCTGGCAACACTTCATCAATGCGCTCGCCTTTATCGTTGATTAACGATTTCACGCGGCCTTTCATTGAACCTGCTACGATGTACTGACCCACTTTAACGTGACCATCTTTTACTAAGATAGTGGCTACAGGGCCTTTGCCTTTTTCAAGTTTGGCTTCAATAACTAATCCAGAACCAGAGTTTTTAGGATTAGCTTTTAACTCAGCCACTTCGGCTAATAGTTTAATATTTTCTAATAATTTATCGATACCAGTATGTTTCAATGCCGACACTTCAACAAAGATCGTATTACCGCCCCATTCTTCGGGAACGATTTCAAGCTCTGTTAATTGCTGTTTGATACGGTCTGGATTAGCCCCTGGCTTATCCATTTTATTAACGGCAACGATCATCGGAACACCCGCAGCTTTAGCGTGATTAATCGCTTCTGCAGTTTGTGGCATCATACCATCATCTGCAGCAACTACGATAATCGCAATATCAGTTGCATTGGCACCACGCGCACGCATTGCTGTGAACGCTTCATGGCCCGGAGTATCTAAGAATGTAATTAAAGATCCATCTGGAGCTGTTACTGAATACGCACCGATATGCTGAGTAATACCACCGGCTTCGCCAGCAGCAACTTTTGCAGAACGGATAGCATCTAATAATGATGTTTTACCGTGATCGACGTGACCCATTACAGTCACAACCGGTGGACGGATAATCACATCAGCTTCATCACCACTGAATGCTTTTTCAAGAACAACATCTTCAGCAGATTTGAATACGTTTTCTGCTTCCCAGCCGAAATCTCCGACAGTTAATGCAACTGTATCGAAATCTAAGTCAGTGTTCACATTGGCCATCACGCCATTTTTCATTAACACTTTAACTAGCTGAGCGGCTTTTAAGCCCATCTCTGCAGCCATATCACCTAATTTAATTTTTCCGTTAACTTTTAAAACACGTTTAGAAGCTTTAGGTTTCGTAATTTGAGTTTTTAAAGCCTCACGGTTTAACACGGCTAATTTTTTCTTAGGTTGGAAAACCATTTCACGCTTACGGAATTCAACAGCATTGAAGCTTGATACAAGTGATTCTTGTTCTTTTTCTTTAGCCGAGATTCCAGTTGCTTGTGAGAACGTGCGCGATTTTTTATCACGATCACGTCTTGTATCTTCAGTAAAATTCGGAGTTGGCGCATCAGGAATAGTTTGTTGAGCTACGAAGCCCGGACGAATATTTCTTGCACTGCTTGGACCACCAGGACGAGGAGTAAATCCACCGCCACCGCCGCCACCTGGGCTGCGTTGAAATCCGCCACCCTGTGGGCGATTTCCTTGATATCCACCCGTGTTTGTTGCGCCCGGAGGAGCTTGAACACGGCTTAAATCCATACGACCGATAATATTTCTTCTAGAGGCAACTGCAGTAGAGCTTGCAACACCGCTATCACCGATAGCGACTTCTTTTTTACGCGCAACAACCGGGGCTGCAGGTGCAGCTGGTGCAGCCGGAGCCGCTGGCGCTACTGGAGGAGCCACTGGAGCTGCTGCTGCAACTTCAGGTTTTGGCTCAGCTTTAACTTCAGCCACCACAGGTGTTGGCGCTGCTGGAGCTTCGACTTCTGCAACTTCAGGAGCTTCTTCAGGTTTTGAAATCACGCGTGCTTTGATTTCAACAGCTGGTTCAGCTTCTTTTGTTTTACGCCGAATAACATTTGCTTTTGGCGCTTCCGCCGCCGGAGCTTCAACTGAGGCGGCTGCTTTTTTAGCCGCTTTTGGCGCTGCCGCAGCTTTAGGAGCAGCGGCTTTTCTAGTCGCTGCCTTTTTTGGTTTTTCATCTGTCGCAGACTCAGCCGGAGCAGAAAGTTTAGCCTTTAATGTGGCTAACACTTCAGGCTCTAGTTCAGCCATGTGATTTTTAATCGGTAAATGCCATTCTTTGATTTTGTCCATCAAAGCTAATGGGGTCATCCCGACTTCTTTTGCGAATTCAAAAACTTTTGGATTACTCACGCGTAAATACCTTTTTTCTTCTTAACGAGAACCTAGTTCTCGTCCGATTTTAGCTTAGATAATTCAGCTTTTAACTGATCTTCTGCTCTTTGTTTAACCGATGATCCGGCTTCTTTAGCAGCTTGTAATTGTGGTGAAGTCGGAACAGGTAAACCTTGTTCTTTGTACTTCTCAATTAAGGCTGCAGCATCAGAAATTAACTTCTGAGCTTTGTCTTGGTCTTCGTAACCAGGAATTGTCATAATTTCTTCAGCAGATGCTTTTGCTAAAGATTGGAAAGATCCGAAACCTGATTGTAAAATATTTTGCGCCATCGTTTCGTTCATACCTGGTAATAACATCAAGTTGAAAATCGACTCAGCCGTACGAGATTGTACAGAAGTCGTAGAAATAATATCTAATTTCCAACCAGTTAATTTTGCCGCTAAACGAACGTTTTGGCCTTTTTTACCGATAGCTAAAGATAACTGAGAATCCGGAACAACGATTTCCATCTCTTTATTTTCTTCATCTAAGTAAACTTTAGCAATTTCAGCAGGAGCTAAAGCATTACATGCAAAGCGTGTAACATCTTCGTCCCATAAAACGATATCGATTTTTTCGCCACGTAATTCCTGAACGATATTTTGAACGCGTGAACCTTTCATACCAACACAAGCTCCCACTGGGTCTACTGAGTTGTCATTTGAACGAACGGCGATTTTTGCACGTTGTCCCGGTTCACGAGCCGCTGACATAATTTCAACGATGTCGTCATAAATTTCTGGAACTTCCATTTCGAATAATTTAACTAAATAACGTGAATCTGCACGCGACATGATAATTTGTGGGCCACGTGTTGTTTGACGAACTTCAGATAAATAACCTTGAATACGATCACCTGGTTTGAAAATTTCGCCAGGAATTTGTTCACGCGGTGGAATGTGGGCTTCAGTGCGGCCTAAGTCTACAACGATCGCGCCTTTTTCAACACGACGTGCGATACCAGAAGCTACTTCACCTTTACGCTCTTCAAATTCAGAGAAAATGATTTCGCGTTCAGCATCACGTACTTTTTGTAAAATAATTTGTTTAGCAGTTTGAGCTGCAATACGACCCAAATCGCCAGATTCTAATTTAATACCGATTGAATCGTCTAATTGAGCACCTGGATCAAGTTTTAAAGCTTCATCAAGAGGAATTTCAACTTCTTCATCGATAAATTTTTCGCGTAAAACTACTTCTTTAAATTCGTAAAGTTCAACTTCACCAGTCTCTTCGTTATATTGCGCTTCAATTTCACGGTAAGTACCGTATTTTTTTCTAGCAGCAACAAGCATCGCTTGTTTAACAGCATCAACGATAACAGCTTTATCGATACCTTTGTCTTTTCCAACTTGGTCGATAACTTTTGATAGATCGTTTATGTTTAGTACATTTTCTGCCATAGTAACCCTCTCTATTTACGCCTAAGAATAGTTAATTAAAACTTCTTCTTAGTACCTTTTGTATTCTCTTTAAAATCAAAAACTAATTTTGCCTTTTGAACTAAGTTCAATGGCACTTTTAAAGTTTCCTGTCTGAAGTCGAAAACTAAATTTTCGCCATCAACAGCTTTTAAAACTTCTTCGAACTTTTTTGTCAGTTGAATCGCTTTTTCTTGGGCCCCTAAAGAACCTAAATTTTGATCCATCTGAACAAAAATCTTTTTACCCACCACTTTTTCAAAGTGATATTTGGTTTTTAACTGACGATCTAAACCAGGGCTTGATACTTCTAAACTGTAAGCTCCGCCGGGAACGATCTCTGGGCCACCTTCAACATCAAGAACTTCATTTAATGCCCGCGCCACGTTCGAACAATCTTCGATACCCACGCCTGTTGTTACAGTGCCGTCTTCATGTGTTGTTGTAGTTTGCTTATCAATAAAGATTCTAAGAACACGAGCGTTACCAGAACCGGATACTTCGACATCATAAAGTTCACACCCTTGTTTTTGGGCGATGTCGCTCACTATAGTTTCAATTTTTTTTACCCAAGGCTCTTGCGAGCTAGTGTTCTTTTGTTCCAACTAACGTTTCCTTATATTAACTTTTACGACCCCTTAAAAACAAAAAAGACCTCAAAGGGTCTTTTCGTAACCATCCATTAAAGATGGCTGAGGCCAAAAAAAATTGGGCTTTAAGGGCCCAATTCAGACTCAAAGCTATCAAATGATTGTCAGATTGGCAATCTATATATGTTCAGCATATTGGAAAGTCAGAGCATCAGAGCGATCTAGATAGTAAGCTTTACGAGTTCCGATTTGTTTAAAGCCTGATTTCTTATATAAGCTAATTGCAGACAGGTTTTGGCTGTGAACCTCTAGTAACAATGGTTTGGACGCCTTGCGACTATTGTCCTGTAATTCGCGCAAAAGCAGGCTCATAACGTTTTTACGACGGGCCCAGCGTGCCGTGCCCAGCGCCATAATCTCGTAACAGTCTTCATTATTACGGTAAGCAATGAACCCACAAATCCGATTATCATCATCACGACAGATCAGAAATGCTGACATCACCAGCTCAATTTGGATGTTTTCCATGGGCCAATTGAATTCGGCCTTGTTTGGAACCGAGTCATAAACTTCGAAAAATAACTCGGTAAGCTCTTTATATTCCGAAGCGGATGCGACTTTTAAAGTCATTTGATTTCCACCCTAGCGAGTATTTACGTTTTAAAACCACTAGCCAGGCAATGATCGCCTGGCGATTTTGCAGTTGGCGTTCCTTGATCGTTACGATCTCGGCCACGCGAAACATTCTTTGAATTTCGTTTTTTACAGCTTCTGCTTTTTTGCCATTATCTGGATATTTATAGCTCTGCATATAGCGTTCAACGATTTTAGGATCCGCCTGGATATCCAATTGATCGGCTTCACGCAAAGCTAAACTGCTGAATAGGTAAAACTCGGCACTGTCTTCAAATGATTTTAATACGGCAGGAGAAAAAAAGCGCTCCATTGATTTTGCGACATCTTCAAAAATTTTAAAATCGTAATTAGTGCGGCCATCACCGTTCATATCAAAAAGAAGCTCATCGACTGTGACAATACCAGCACTTGGTTTTTGCACGGCGTGCGCGAACTGAACGGAAATCAAAATAAATGAAACTAAAAATAAACGAATCAACATGTCGATATTATAGCATTAAAATTACTTTAAAAAATCTAAAACTAGATCTTTACGCTTCATTTCATCAACAGGCCTATAAAAACAAAACCCACATCTCAGATAAGATGTGGGCCATAAGATTCAGGTAGTTTGTCTTAGTAACTTAGAAATTAACGCGGGCGAATAAACCCGTTGTGAAGTATTGCAATTGCTCAACCGGAGTTGAACCTGCTGCAGTAGCTCCGCTGATTTTGTTCGACATATTGTACATGTACTTCATGTCAAAACCTGCAGACATTTTGTCGTTAAATTCTAAATCAATACCAGCGATTAAACCTAAGTCGATCGCATGTGATGTTCCGAATTCAGTTCCTGCTGCACCGTAAGCCGTGTTGTTATTAGCAACGTATTCTCTGTATGAATAGGCGATTAAACCACCAACTACTGGACGAACAAAACCGCCAATTAATTGGTACTTAGTTGAAATGATACCTTGGTATTGGTTCATATCAAAGTTAGCTGAACGAGTGTAAAACCCATCAACGTACTTAGCGTTTAAAGTGTAATTAGAATATAAAAATGACCCTTCAACTAAGAAGTAGTCAAAACGTGTACCGAAACCAGCACCTAATGCATAGTTGCCTTTGACTGCATCTACATCAGGGTATTGGCCAATCGCTGCAGTGGCTGTGAAGTACTTTTGTTCTAAAGAAGGCATGATAGCTTTATCATCTTCAGTTAACGCGGCACGAACTTCTTCACGAACTGCATCGCGAGTTAAAGTTTCGTTTTGGTTAATAATGATAGGCTGAACTTGAGAAGATGGTGCTTCTACCGGAGCAACTTGTTGAACTTGAACAGGTTGTACTGGTTGAGCTTGTTGATTTTGAAGAGCATCAAACTTATCACCGAATAAAATCGATGCGCGTTTTTTCTCGTCTTCCATACGGCTTTGCTCAAGCTTTTCAACGATTTTTGATTCAGTTCTTAATTCTTCTTCTTGGCGACCACGGCGGATGCTATCTGCACGTGAGTTGCTTAAAGGCGAACCTTCAACTGTCGTCTCTGGCTGTTTTTGCACCGCTGGTAGCGATTGCTGTGGCACCACAACTGTTTGTGTAACAACAGCGCCAGTAGACGCGTTAGTGTCTGCTTTTGGTGCGTTGTACATCTGTTCGATTTCTGAATCGACTTCAGCATTTAATTCATTAGCTGCAGACGATTGAGCTTTTGCCATTTCTGCAAACATTAGGTTCGCTAAAATCGCAGCGGCGATGGTTAATGATAGTTTCATATATACTCCCCTGATCTTTTTTTTAACTCTGTCTTTTTACTACAGAGAATCAAATTAGCAACCTAAGTGCCAATAAATGTAGCTTTTTCCAAACTGCTGACAATTATTGTAACTGCTTGGAAGCATTGGTTTTTCTCTATGGCGGCTCAATATTTAGGTGTTTAGCTCAATTGAAAGAAGGTGACGATGATTCGGTCATCCTTGAAAAAAATACTTGAACAGCATGCCTTGGTGCCATTAAGTTAGAACATCTTAATGTCTATATATTGTCGGTGGCTCGGTGATGAAATTGGTAGACTTGCTAGACTCAAAATCTTGTGGGAGCAATCCCGTGTCGGTTCGATTCCGACCCGAGCCACCAAATTTCCTACTTTTGCTTCAATAAAAAAAGACGGCTCTTTGTAGAGCCGTCTTAGTGTGAAGAACGCCGTTGATTGCGTCATTTGAATGTACTTTCAGTATCGGTTAAGAAAAAAGAATTGAAAGACCGCTGGACCTAGTTTCTGCTTACTCAGCTCTGCCGAGTAACCAAAAATTTATTTTGCTGTTATTGGCCGACTTGAACCCAATTAGTGCCATCGCAATATTTATACACATTAGAGACGCTGTTATAGTCTAAGGCGCCGGGTTTTCCGGTAGGCGACGAACAACCCGGCCCGGCGGCTCCGCCCAATGGCGACATCGAGTAATAGTTGTTCTCTGAACAAAACTTTAAAACGTTATTAACTGTATCGTAATCCATAAGTCGCTCAGTGCTACAAGTACCTACTATTAGAGGAGGGGTAATATCAAACACCGAAGACGAGGACAAAGCAGAGTCTGTGGTAAACAATTTATTTCCCACAAGTTTAGTAAAATAACGAGCCGTACTCTGCACAGATAAAGTATCAATGATTTTTGGCGCTGACGCTACACTCACGTCAACCATGGTCACGTAGTTATTATTAACCACAATCACATTGGTTCCAGAAACTACCACATCATAAATTGTTCCCCCAAAAGATGTCGTATTTTGCAGGGAACCCGCTAAAGTCATTGATGCCGGATTAGTAATATCAATCACATTAAAATAACCATTGGTTGTTCCAACCATGTAAGCGTAATTATTAGATGCCGCTAACTCGATATTTCTACAACCGGCAAACTTCGTTGTATCCTGCAATGAGTTTGAAATAGCCAATAAAGACTTATTAGAAATATCAATATTGGTAATTCGCGAATTTGCCGAAGCACAGGTAAAGGCATTGTTGCCAGAAATAGCGAAACCCTGTGGGGATGACAAATAGGTGGAATCGGCAATTCCATCCTTTTGAACCGGCGTGGTGGCGCTAGTCACATCATAAACCATAAAGCCACCACCGGTTCCGTAAAGGTAATTGCCTTCTACTCTCATAAATTGTGTATTTTGCAATTCAGAAAATTTTGAAATCGTCGCCACTTTCTTCGGCGCAGCGGGATTAGAAATATCAAAGACCATAGCTCCATATGTAGCGCTTCCGGCGATATAGGCATAATTTCCAGAAATCGTGATATCATAAGGTGCAGTGTAAAAATACTGCGAATCGCCAAAAAAAGTTGAACTAACTAGTGTGGCACTGGCCACGTTTGAGATATCAAAAATATTTAAATAACGATTTCCAGTAGAAAAATAAGCGTAATTACCGACAATATCTACTCCACGCACAGAGTTTAACGCTGTGGCGCCACCAAAACGACGAGGCAACCCCAGCAAAGATAACGATTGTGTACTGCCCACATTGATTCCACCTTGCACAAAACTAAGAACTCGATTTCCAACAAGCACAGATTCCTCAATATAACTATCTATTGGTGTACTATAGACCGATACCGGCTGCAAGGGATCGAAAATATCTAAAGTGTACATAGATCCATCGCTGCGACAGAAAATACGGCTGGGATCGCCCGTATTAGCAAGGACTGTACAATAATAACCCGACGAATAAACCCCAGCAAAGCTCGGAGATGCTGGATTAGAAACATCAAGCATCAACAGATTGTAAGTTCCTCTGGCAATATAAGCGATATTATTTGCAACGACCATCGAATCTGTAAGCATGCCCGTTGTGATATAAGCGCTGTTCGTGTAGGTGCCGACAATTGCAGGTGCTGTGGGAGTTGATATATCCACAACAACAAATGAATTCGTCGTACCGCAAGTCATATAAAGATAATTACCCTGCATCTCCATATCATTACATAAGCTTATTAAAGCATGCGTAAGACTGGTCACGTGCACAGGGTTAGCTCCTGAAATATCCAAAACAGAAAGTTTATTTCCTCCAACAAAAGCATAATTTCCTGAAACTCTGATCGTCTTAGCCGAAGCCAGATTCGTAGCATCTGCTAAATACCCGCTGATGGTAGGCGATGTCGGCGTGCTCACGCTGACAGCGGTAATATATCCGCTTCCTATAGTAAAAACTCTGGTACCTGAAACCACATTTCGTTGTGCTGTATTTAATTTGGTGGCATCAGTCAAAACACTGACCACCGCAGGGCTTGCAGGCGTTGATATATCAATACTTAAAAATTTACCAATGGAAGTAACATAGGCATAATTGCCAGACCCTGAAATTCCACCGACAGTTCCGATCTGATTTGGCCCTTGCGAAAAATTTTGCAACACCGGCGGAGCTGACGCTGTATAAGAACGAAACCCTGTTCCAGTGCCTGTGTATAAATAGCCGCCAGATATATCTAAGCCGGAGTAGCCATCGCTAGTTATGTAAGACTGAAAAGTCGGTGAAGCCGGAGATGTAATACTGACTGCACTGAAACGACTGCCAAGCACGTAAGCTATACTTCCACTGATCTTAACACGTTTTGCATTCGACAAATTTGTTGCATCTAATAAAGAACTCGCGACAACTGGAGCTGAAATAGTTGAAATATCGATTGCCGTCAGACGGTTAGTTGCTGCCACATAGGCATAGTTTCCTAATACATCAAGATCTGCAGCACCGGCCAAAGCTGTCGCATCGACAACATTGCCAACAATTGTTGGCGCAGCTTTGTTTGTCACGTCGACAATGGTTAACTTTGTTCCAGTGGCTTCTGGAACAAAAACATAATTGCCAGAAACTTTTAAATATCTCAGGGTACCAGTAATTGCCGCAGTACCCACCACCGTTGGATTTGTTTTATTAGTTACATCGACAATAGTAAGACCACCACTTCTAACCACATAAACATAATTTCCATCAACCTCGATACCATACGCCTGACCTAAATTACTTGATGTCACTGTTCCCACGATTTGGGGATAATCAGGATTACTGGCCACATCGACCACAAACACGCGCTGCGAATTCACTTCAGAGATATAGGCATAACTTCCATCAAAAGCCACACCTTGTGAATATCGGTTTGTATAGCCTGGCATATAGGCTATACCCTTAGCTACGATACTGGCCGGATTTGTCACATCGAAAGTGTACATCACTTCACTACTATCGATCGCCACTCCTAAAGTACCTGAGACAGCGACATCAGCTAAAGAAGTGGCCGCTCTACGTAAATAAATCGATTGTTGCTTTTCAAAAGTGACTCTAGCAGTTAAATCAAAAACTAATAAAACACGGCCACCATTATTTGTAAGACCAACCAGTGTATTATTATCTAACGACAACGAGTAAGGATTATAAGCATACCCCTGATCATTAGTTGTTGCGACCACCGGGCTCACCGGATTCGATATATCCAAGCTTATCATATTATAATAAGAACTGCTTCCGGGAGCACTTCCCACATATAAGCGGTCATTTTTAATCGCTAAACTGCGTACACCATCAAAATTATTTACGCTAGTCATTCCCAAGACCCAAGCTGGAGCTGTTTTAGTCGTGATATCAATTACACCCAACGTGTCTGAATTTGTTCCTGCAGCAAAAACATAATTGCCACTAATTTTTATGTCAGAAATATTATCCAATTTTGTTGCATTTGTGTAAGAACCAACAATCGCCGGAGCCGACTTCGTCGTCACATCAATCACTGCAATCCCATCATAGGTCGATGCTGCTGCCACAACATAGTTGCCGGTAATTTCAAAACTTTTACCACCCGCAAGCTTAGTGGCATCGACGACGCTGCCTTCAACAGTAGGTGAGGTCGGTGCCGATATATTCACAATTGTTAATCGATTATTTGCCAATACATACAAGTAGCTTCCAGAAATCATCATTTTTGAAAAACTTGGCAGATTCGTCGCATCAGTAATTGAGCCCACCACCGTTGGGTTTGCTTTATTAGAAATATCAACCACAGTAATCATGTTCGTACCAGAAATATAAGCGTAATTTCCAGCGACAGCCAGGTGCGACCCAAAATTGGAATTGGTCATGGTTTTTATATATTGCGGATTTGATGGCGTCGTTACATTCACGATCGTAAATTTTTGCGGACCTATGATATAAGCATACCCTGCCAAAACAACAGCCATATTCGCATTGGCGAAATTATTGCCTACCGAATCTGTAATAGTGGCGACGCTTTTAAGACCGCCATACTGCATCCCCACCCAAGAAGTTCCGTTACAATATTTATATTTTTTATCGGCAGAAAACCATTCTCTGGTTCCAGCCACAGCCACTGGACTTATGCAGTCTGCAAAAGACTTCACTGCCAGAAAAAATATCCCCGCAAGAAAAACTAATTTTAACAAAATGAACTTATTTTTTCTTGCCATGGTGTTTTTGCTGTTCCAATACTTGAAGAATTTTCTCGAGTTTTTGTTCTAAGACTTCGTTTTTTTCTTTTAATGATGATAATTCACGTTTGATCTCTGAATTTTCATGACGTAATTTTTGTGTTTCACTGTCCACTTCCTGAAGTGCACGGATACTCCATGGAATAAGTCCCATGTAATTGACGCCGTAATATTCGCCCTGGGTATCAATATTTTTTACTAAGTTCGGAATAATACCCAACATATCCTGCGCCATCACCCCGTACTCGGTGCGCGCCCTTGGATCATCTTTCATGACATACGAATAAGTTTTAATTTTTCTGATAGTTGTCAGAGCTGAATCTAAGGGTTCAATATTTGTTTTTAAACGTCTATCTGAAACGTCAGTGATAGTTCCCGTATATTGAATATCACCCACCACATGAAGGGCTGTGACTGGTGCGGTTGTGCCGATACCTACAAAGCCATTTGTATAATTAATCGTCGTACCAGATGTGTTCCACTGTGAAGATATTATCGCTGCAAACGATGCCGCCGTTGATGTCGCTAAACTTGAGACTGAAGACGAAACTGAGTTAATATTATTAGTTGAAGTTGTAAATGACGTTGCAACAGTAGAAGATAAATTTGTTACATTCGCCGCATCGGCTGGAGTATACCCGAAAGCAGAAATTACAGAAGCCGATGTCACCGATCCTGTACCAAATGCAGTCCATACCGAGCCATTACAAAATTCTACATTGCCAACGTTATAGCGCAAAGTTCCTGCGTAACTGACGGCACAAACTGCGGATTCCATGCTGATTTGAACTCCGCCGGATACAGAAAGTTTTGTCACAGGTGTTTTGGTTCCAACGCCTATATTGCCTGTAGATACTGTCGCACCTGAGCCGTTTAAACTAGTTCCAAAAATAAGATTGCCGATATTTAATGTTCCTGACGAAGTCGCAGCGACAGTATTGATATTATTACCGATAACAATGTTATTTGCGCCTGTTGTTAAATTACCTGCTGAATAGGCACCAATCACAATATTATTATCTGCACCGGTTGAAATATTTGTAGCGGCTTCATAACCGATGATTGTGGTATTGCTGACATTTGAGTTGTTGGTCGGGCCATTGCCCGCACCGGCTCCAACATAAACATTTTGACGGCCTGTTTTATTTGCTCGCCCAGCACTTAATCCAATACCTACGTTGTTAGTACCAGACGTATTACTGCCTAATGCAACCATCCCTACAGCGGTATTATAATATCCCGTAGTATTATAGCTAAGAGCAGCTCCACCAACTGCGGTATTTTCATTCCCCGTGGTATTATTCCATAATGCTTCAGCACCGATGGCTGTATTAAATTGCCCTGAGGTATTTGCCTGTAGCGCATACCAACCGAAGGCCGCATTTTCGTAACTTGTAACCGATGATTCAAGTGTACCAAAACCAAAAGCTGTATTTTGCCCGCTGTCTTGGTTTGCCGCCATCGAGTTTACACCAAAGGCTGTGCTTTCAGAATTATTTGAATCTTCAACTAACGGCCATGAAGTTCCAGAGCCGACAAATAATCCGCCATTTCCGGTGTGAACATGAACGATGTCATTTAACGTAACTTGTGAACCGCTGGTTACCCGGCCTTTACTATCGACTGTGACTTTCGTGTATTGTGTTCCGCTTGTTACACCAGAAAAAGTCATTAAACGCGCCTCAGAAATAATTCCGGTAGCACTTGCACTTCCTAAATCTAAACTCGATACCGTCGCAAATCCACCTAAGCCTAAATTCGTGCGTGCTGTTGCTGAACTTGTTAAATCAGATAAATTATTTGATTTAACAACGTAATTGGAAAGCGTCGTCATGCTGACTTTATTCATCAGAGTAGTGTAATCAGCATTTGAAATTAAGCCTGCAGTTACAGAACCTGCAGAAGCTAAAGGAATATTTAATGTATGCATACCGTTTACCGTCACGAAAGCAGGAGTCGTTCCCGTTGTACCATTGGCAAAAGTTTGGGTACTCGAAGTTGAACCGTTGATCGATATAATTCCGCTTCCGGCCACACCGAAAGCTGACCATGTTGATCCATTACAGTACTCTATGTTGCCAGAATTATACCGCAAAGTTCCCGCGTAGTTTGTCGCACAAGCTGCAGATTCCATACTGATTTGAATTCCACCTGAAACAGAAAGTTTAGTGACGGGGGTAGTTGTGCCGATGCCGACAGTTCCTGCAGAAGTGATTCTTAGAGACTCATTTCCACCGCCCAGTGTCTGAAACCGTATGTCACCGCCGTTACCATCGGTATTATTGGTAATTTCTAATGTGTTGACCGAATTCATGCGCATCACATCGCGATTTTCAGTGTTAGCTGCATTTTTAAAACGAATACTGGCGTCATTATTCATAACAATGTGTCCACCACTCATGAATAACCAACCAGTTAAAGTCTGACTACCTTCTACGTATAAAGGTGTTGTCGGATTAACAGTGCCAATACCTACATTACCACCCGCGTAGTTGATCGTCGTTCCCGACGTTGTCCATTGCGAACTGACCGCGCCACTCGCTTGCGGTGTATACCCTAACGCTGTAGCGACATCACTGGCTGATAGCTGTGCGCCACTGGTCACGCGGCCTTTGCTATCAACTGTTACTTTTGTATATTGTGATCCACTTGTTACATTACTTTGATTGATCAAACGAGCATCGGCGATAGTTCCAGTAGCAGAGGCTGAACCTAGATCTAAACTTGATACGGTAGCAAAACCACCTAAACCTAAATTGGTTCGTGCTGATGCACTTGAAGTCAGGTCAGATAAGTTATTTGCTTTAACCAAGTAATTTCCTAGTGAAGTTGCACTTGCAGGAACATAACCTAGCACTTGTGCAATTGATGCAGCACTTGATGTAATTTTATTTGAAAAATTTAAATAATCAGAATTTGAAATTAAACCTGCAGTCGTAGTTCCTGCTGATGCATATGGAATATTTAATGTGTGTACTCCATTGTCAGTGACGAACAATGGTGCCGAACCTGTGCTTCCATTTGCAAAGATTTGTGTGGCTGAAGACGAACCATTTAAAGTTGTTACTCCAGTACTAGCCGCATTGGCTGGAGTGTAGCCTAAAGCAGTTGTTACATCTGATAGCGATAATTGCGCCCCACTAGTCACGCGGCCTTTGCCATCGACTGTGACTTTTGTATATTGTGATCCACTTGTTACATTTGCAAAACTTGGCAAACGTGCTTCTGCTAATATACCTGTTGCAGATGCTGAACTTAAATCTAAACTTGATACTGTAGCAAAACCACCTAAACCTAAATTGGTTCGTGCTGATGCACTTGAAGATAAATCACTTAGATTATTTGTTATGGCTAAGTAATTTCCTAAAGCTGTACTGCTGGCCGGAGTGTATCCAAGAGCTGAAATAACCGAAGCACTGGTGGCGTTCAGCTTATTAGCGAATGTTTGATAATCGGTATTTGATAAAAGACCCGCCGTCACCGCTGCAGAGGCCGCATACGGAATATGAAAAGTATGTACTCCGTTTAAAGTCTGAATATTCGGGGCAATGCCCCCAATGCCTGAAGAAAAATTTTGTGTACCGGAAGCTGAACCGTTTAATCCGGTGATTCCGGCGCCCGCAACTCCGAAGGCTGACCATACTGTACCATTACAGAATTCTACATTTCCTGCATTGAATCGCAATGTACCCGCCAGCACTGAAGTACACGCGGTATTTTCACTACCGATGCGCACCCCACCCGATACATCTAAAGTGGTTACAGGATTCATGTGACCGATACCCACAAAACCCGCTGAATAACTGATACCTGTTCCCGATGTTACCCATTGCGATGAGATTCCACCACTCGCCGCTGGGGTATAACCCAGGGCTGAGACTATGGCAGAACTTGTCGCATTCATTTTATTTGCGAATGTTGTGTAATCAGAATTTGAAATCAAACCCGCAGTGACTGATCCTGCGGATGCAAGCGGAATATTTAACGTGTGCACTCCGTTAACAGTCACGAACGCAGGCGTTGTACCCGTCACACCATTTGCAAAACTTTGTGTCGCTGATGCTGAACCATTTAAGGTAGTGATCCCGGCGCTGGCCGCATTGGCCGGCGTATAACCTAAAGCTGAAACAACATCACTTGAAGAAATTGTCGTTACCGTTTGACTGGTCCATGACAAGTTGCCGCTGCCATCAGTTGTTAAAAATTGGCCACTCACGCCATCATCGCTTGGAAAAATTAAATTATAACTAGCTGATAGACTTGTTGGTGCCTGTAGTCTGATTGAAAACGCCGTGCTCGGTTTAAAGATATCTACATAGTTTGTTCTTGTACTGTTTGCGTAGACATCATTTGCCCAGATATTTCCCGAAGCATCGCGAAGCACTAAAGTATTTGCCGTGTTTGAGACCGCTGCCGCTGCAGAAATTTGCGCTGTGATTTGTGTAGCTACCGCAGATGAGCTGACCGGAGCATAACCTAAAGCATTTGCAATTTCTGTGCTGCTGGCTGACATCTTAGTTTTAAATTCGGCATAATCAGCTGCCGTTAAATAACCGTCACTCGACATTGAAGCTACGCTGATTGAAATCACCGGGGCACTTGCAGATCCTGAAACCATGACCGGCGCTGTTCCTGAAACAGAAAGCAGACCGTCTGTACTACTACTGCCTACGGCGACGCAGCCAAAAGAGGCTCCGTTAAATTGCAAAGCTTGCGAGGCAGAGCAAGTCGGTATTGACGTCACTTGCACAAAATCAAGATCGGTTTTTCCGTTCAATTGAGTCGAATTTTTAGCGTACATCGCATACGGCACATGATTAATATTCATTGCCGGTAATGTTTGCCAGCCAAGACCATCATGAAATTGCATCACAATTTTGCGCAGATCATTTGCGGCTGGAATATAAGCCGGAGGCCCGCCTGCGGCACACGAAAGCGCTGTGCCATCGTTATTAAATACATCAGAAAAATTCACGCTACCGCTTACGGGAAAAGTTTTTATTCCCGAGCCCAAAGAAAAATTAACTAAACCGCCGCTGCCGGCCATATTAATGGTATTAAAATTTTCTGCATAGAGAATGCAGGCTCCCAAAGGATTTAAAATCGTAAAACGAAAATTTACGTTGGTTGATTCTAGAGGCGTGCCATCTGGTTTAATAATTTTTGCCTGATACGTGGTGTACATGCCTGCGGCTTGCGTTGAAAACGATAACAGCATAGCTATAGCAAAACTTAGGACAGTGGTTATTTTTTTGAACATTCCCATGTTTAGATTATCGTCCGAAACAAAAAATTGCTTAAAAAACCAAATCGCCCGTAGACGCTCTAAAAGTATACTGGTAACTAAGCGCACCCAAGTAAGCAGTTTTTTATTTAATCCTTTGGTCCTGTTCAGTAGAGAAAACGACGCCTCTGCCTGAGACGCGCAGATAGTGGTTTCTAAGCCATTGCCAAGTTACCATTTTTTTTCGAAAGAATTACTCTTTCAACAAAAATGAGTTAAGTTTGAAGACAATGACGAATCAAGCTCCTGAAGACTACTTAAGAATTTTACAGAATGAATTTCAACAACGAAAACAAAAGAATAAAAAATACTCTTTGCGCGCCTTTGCCAAATTTCTTGGAGTAAGCCATGCCCTTTTATCTTTAGTGTTTCTTAAGAAAAAAGGGCTCTCACTTAAGATGGCTGAAAAAATCAGTGCGAAGCTGGCCTTAAGCCATTTAGAACGTAATATTTTTGTCAGCAGCGTTGAGAAATGTTTTTCTCGCAGCGCCAATAAAAAAACCAAAGCTGGTCAGGTCTTAAAAGAACTGCAAAAACAAAAACAGTTCAAATCACTGACTCAAGATACTGTTAGCCAGATTGATCATTGGGCTTATGTGGCCGTGTTTGAAGCTATTTACAGTAAAAAAGCCCTAACCACGAAAGAGCTTTGTTTCTTCTTCGATCAAAAGCCTTCAATGATCATAAAAGTTGTAACTTATCTGCAAGAAATATCGGCAATTGCCGATGAGAATGGCACATTTTCAGCTATTTCTTCATCATTACAAACCAGCAATGATATCCCCGCTAAAGCAATGGTTAGTTATCACATTTCAATGGCTCAAAAAGCCATCAGCTCAATCCAACAACAGCCCGTGCACATGCGCGAATTTCAAAATGCTATACTGACAGTCAACCAAGAGTCTTTAGGCGAAGCTAAAAAAATGATTCGCAACTTCATCCATGACTTTAACACCCGTTTTTATGTGGACAACGATACCAGTCAGCTTTATTCCTTGTTTGTCAGTTTTTTTAAAATGGGAAAAGAATAACGTGAAAGCCTGCAAAATTATTTTTATTTCAGCCCTTTTATCAGCCCTAACTGTTTTTGCCGGTCCTAGCGTTATTGGTAACGGCGGCAATGGCGTTTTTTTAGAAAACAAATTTTATGTTCTTGATCTGGTTGAAGCAGATTCTCATATCAAGCCCTTCATAAAAGAAACCGTAGCTACATACTATTACGATCGCTTAAAGTACGCACTTCATGCTCTTGAAGATCAGGCGCTTGTAGCCCTTGTTGCCAGAAAAATTACCGAGGCTGGGGCCCTTGATTTAATTTACACCGAAGCCCTACTTCGTACTTTTGAAGCCATTCGCTGGAACTTGGTTGATTATCGTTTAACACCGATGCCTGTAATAACTCCGGTCGCAGCAGCTCAGCACCAAATTGCAATTCGCACGAGCGATAATATTCTGATTGATCGCTACTATTGGAATTTATTAACCCTTGAACATCGCACGGCCTTATTATTTCACGAGGTTAATTTTATTCTAATTCGCCCTAGCTCAATAGCAGACGATGATGACTTTCAAAAATCAGCCTTTCAATCACGCTTGCTTACGGGTTATATTTTTTCAGATTCAATGGCGAAAGAATTCGGCCCTTCTTTTTCGCGCCGTCTGTCTCCGCTTTTTCCTTCAAAATTAATGAAAATCAACGGCGAAGATGTTTTTTCGGTTTATAAAACTAAAGCATTTTCAGCATTTGCCTATGAAGATGTCATTACGGCTAATCCTTATCTTGAAATTATTTTTAAAGACTCTAAAGTTAAAATGAATGTTTTCAGAGCCAGCCAGGACGATGTCATTACAGCGATTTGCAAGCAAAATGAAATACCGAATTCAGTGGAACTGCGCACTCACATTATGCATTTAGAGCTTTATAAAGGCGATAATAATTCGCAAGATTACCTGTCGTTTCACCCAGCTTCAGACGAAGGTTTTCCCGCGATAAAACCTTTGAAAAGCACCTGTGTGCAACAAGCTTCAAAATTGCATCACGATCTTATACGTCACATCGATTAAGGCCCTAGCAGCCCGTAGGGATTACGTTTCTAGATCGAAGCTTCCGGTTTTGCGCAATTGGCCCACGACCTGGTCGACTTCTAATTCTTTTTCGAACTCCACCACAAGCGAGCCATCAATCAAGATCTTAGGGTTAATCGCTAATTTTAGAACTTCACGATAAACTTTTTTCGCAGTTGGATTTTTGCGGGCATTTTTTAAATAAGTAATTACATTTGATAAAACGATAAACGGGTAGAAAATCAAAAACCAGCAAAACGCACTGAATTTAAATTCTGAGAAGTGAATGTTTTTTATTTTAAAACCAGTTAATTTACCCATAAGACGTAACTTTTGAATGCCGACTAAAAACACGTGTCCTAAATAGATTTCGTTATCTTTTACGTTTTGATTTAACCAGATAGAATCAACTTCATTCGGCGCCATATAACGATTAAATCTTTCAGACTCAGTTAATAAATAACTAAGTTTAGCGACGATATTTGAATAATTCGGAGTAGTTACGATTAAAGTTCCACCCATTTTTAAAATGTGTGAAAAGTTTTTTAAACTTTTTAACTGATCTGAAAAGTGCTCAATACCCTCTTGACATAAAATCATATCAACCGAGTTCTTTTCTAATGGAAGGCCGGTCATAGCATCGGCTTTAATGCATTTTAAACTCGGGTATTTAAAAAATTCAGGAAACAAATCAAAAGGTAAAACTTTGATGTTCCAGCTTTTTTCATTCAGATATTGAGAGATCACCCCTGAACCTGCAGGAAAATCCACAACGGTTTTACCTTTGAACAGGGTTTCATTAGAATTTACATAGGCTTTAAAAATTTCTTTAAAATCTCTCATATTTTTAACTTCAATCTACGGCGATATAAAATCGCAATATTTTTTACTTTGGTCTTTAAACTTTTGTTTAAACATAGCCAACATTTTCTGCGTTAGGTTTTTAATTTCAGTTTTATCTTTAGCCCACTGGTTTAATTTTTGAACTAAATTGCTTTCATCATAAAACAACGACCAGTCGTTAAATTCAGATTCATCTGAATAAGACTTATCAAGCAATAAAGGTTTTTCGATCATAATTGACAAAGAATAAGTACCTGAAATTTTATATTTTTTATACAGATCAAAATACCGATTTTTGGGTCCGATTAAAGTCATCAGTAAATCTGCTGAATCAATTTGGCTATAGACTTCATTTTGCGGAACAAAGTGATCATAGAAAGAAAAATTTTTTTCTAACCCTGCAGCTTTAACTTTTTCGATAAGGTCTTTGCCATCTTTTTTACCGGCATTGCCTAAAATCACAAATTTTATGTTGCCCGCTAATTTTTCAGGCCCACTTGTTAATGTTTGGATTAAGTCTAAATAATCGCGGCGGTGAAATTCGACAAAACCCGGAATCGCAATTTTTAATTCTTCGGGGTTTTCATTTTTCTTTAATTTGTAATCAGTCATGTTGATGTAAAACGAAGAAAATTTAAATTTATCAGAAACTTTGCCTTTAAGATTTTTAATCACGTAATCTGCCAAGACAAAGTATTTTTTAATTTTTAAATTAATCAACGATTGGGTCAGGCTTCCGAAAATAAATTTATCCGCATTGTGATGAACACCGATAAACTCGGTTCTTAAAAATAAACCTAACAGAGAAAGCCACTTAACCGACTGCCCCTGCCCGTCGTTCATTACGGCATAATCCGCATCGATTGATTTTAGTTGTTTGAACGCTGTCCAGATGGCTTTAAATTTTGAATGTTTGGGTAAAACTGTTGCTGACTTAATTAAGCCAGCCTGAACTAAATCTTTTGGCAACCCTTGTATGACTTCTTCAGTTGAAATGACATGCATTTCAAAGCGGTCTTTTGCCAAATACAACTGCGCGATCATCACATCAATTTGCAGAGGAGAAAAATCTATCCAGACCGTTTTTTTTGCACTCATTCAGAACATAAGTTCACTTAAAACCAACACCCTGTCAATGAGCTGGAATTTAGCTTACTTTTAGGTCAGAATTAGCGGCAAGTTCCTGTTTTAGGATCAGCCTCGATTTGCATGAACCACTTTTGAGACATCTGCGGACAGGCATCATGAAAGAAATTTAAACCAAACTGAACAGACGGGTTTTTACGATCCGGAGATTTGTTATTCGGGTAAATCGCGACAAATGTTTTTTGATTCGGATGTTGTAAAATAACATTCGTCGTTTTGCCGATTTGTTTTTGCGGATAATTCGCCAAATCGGCCACGCAACGTTTATTACCTTCGATAGCTACATATTTAAATGAAACTACTTTGTTATTCACAATTTTAGCTTCCAACGTAGCAGCAAAAGATAAGCGAATACCATCGATAACATCGCCACTATAACTGCATTTGATATCTGCATTTAGGTCTTCTTTCATTTGCCCGGTAGCACTTGTTTTAATTGTGCCTTTACCGCTGATCGGCCCCGCTTTTAATGTTGGTAATGGATCAGTAATACAATCCAAACACTCTGCCGTTTTTGGTTTTTTAATGGCTTGTAATTTATTTGTTGCTGCATTCATTGCATCTACCGCAGACCTTGCAGGAGCTACGTGCTCTTCTGGATCTGGCGAACGAAAAGCTGTGATCGGTTCGCGGGCTTCCATTCTTTCCGCGCGATCAGGAAATTTAGTGGCTGCTCCCATCGCAGTGAAAAAATTAAATAACGGACTTTGCATGCTTTGCGAGGCCCACATTGTTTGCCCCATGTTAGGACCTGTCTGTGGCACGAATTGCATCGCATACTGGTTGTTTCCCATATTTACGGTTTGCAATAAACGTAGACGGTCTTGTGGGCTAATCGTGGCCATTTGCAGTTGCTGTTGCGGCGTTAAGTTTTGCGGGTACATTTGGCGCATGTAAATATCAAGTTGGGGTGACGGCGCTGCAGGAACAGCTGTTGGCACTTGTGCTGCTGCATAAACTGCAAAAAATAAAACTAATCCAAGTATGATTTTCACAGCTCCTTTATCGACAAAAAGCAGAGTCGAATCAATGCGACTTCAGTCTAGAGTAGAGCCTCTATGAACCCCAACCTCCAGAAATACTGTAAGATTCGCCGGTAATCGTGCTGGCGCTATGAGAACATAGAAAATAGGTCAAATCGGCCACTTGGCTTGGCTGAGTCAGCTGCTTCACATGTTGAGCTTTAAGAAACACATTTTTTAAGACGTCGTCTTCGCTCATGTCGTTTAATTCCATTTGCGACTTAATTTGGTTACGCATTAAAGGTGTATCTACAAATCCTGGGCAAATGTTGTTGACCGTAATTCCAAACTCAGCGCCCTCGATGGCCATGACTTTACTTAAACCGTGAACGCCGTGTTTAGCTGCCACATAGGCTGATTTGAACGGACTCGCCACTTTACCATGTACTGAACTAATGTTAACGATACGTCCAAATTTTTTATCTTTCATATCTTTAAAAACAGCACGCGAACAAAGAAATGTTCCTGTCAATAAAACACCGATTAACAGATTCCATTTTTCCAGAGGATAATCTTCTATTGGACTCATGAATTGCAAACCGCAATTGTTTACTAAAATATCAGCTGTGCCCCATTGTTTTTTGACCTGTAAGTAGGCTTGCGCAACCGCGCTTTCGCTGCTGACATCACATTTAATAATCGGAAATCCTAAATCTTGTACTGGTACAGTGATATCCCAACCGATCGGTTGAATATTTTCAGACAACATTTTTTGCGCGATCGCTAAACCGATGCCACTTGAAGCACCTGTAATTATTGCAATTTTTTTTGAACTCATGGGATTTCCTCTTCAAATTGTTGTGATATTTATGGCTTCTTCTATAGCAGTTGTCTACCATGTTGGCTATTCGTGTTATTGATTGTTTTATAGACGCGAGTCACCTACAAGATGATTCAGGATTTAATCAAAAAATAATGGAATTTTTAGTACACGGCGATATCGATAAAAACACAAAACATGTCGTCATCCTTTTACATGGATTTCCGGGGATATCGACGAAACAAAATCGCGATCTAGCGCCTATTTGTTTTGAAAAACTTGATATTCCTACGGCCATTATTTTTTACCCAGGTCTTTCTATGAATCCTGGCAAATTTAAATACACCAAGACTTATGAGTTAATATGTCAGTTTATTCGCAGCTGTCTAGAAGTGAATAGCGATATTAAATTTTCTTTATTCGGCCATAGTTTTGGTGGCTATTTAAGTTTACGATTAGCCAAAGATTTTAATAAACATATTGAAAAAATTTTTCTATTATCCCCTTTATTACACGTAATAAGCGATCAGCTTTTAGAAGAACTTGTAACTAAATTATATACTGAGAATAGTCACCTTGAACGACATACGCTTGAAGAGTTTTATGAGGATCATAGAAAATTTATTCTAGGCTATGAACCAGATCATTTAAAGAAATATCTTTCGAATTTAAAAGTTAAACTTCTTCAATCTAAAGATGACAATATCACACCCACGCCAGTTGCAAAAAATTACATCAAAGACACAACTATTCAGTACGAAGAATCATGGCAAGAACACGCATTTCTTAGCGATCGCCAAGAGGTTTTTGATAAAGTAGTTGCGTTTTTAAAGTGATTCTTGAATAAAAGTTAGATTCTTATCATCTAGAAGACCAACTGGCGTAATAATCGGCTCTTCAAGATCAAGCTCTTTACCGATAGCTGTTAGACGATCTTCGATAAGTTTAGAAACATACGGGCCATCAAGCTTTAATTCTTTCATTTTTTGTAATCGTCCGACCGGAGTTCCCGTGACGTCGCGAAATACTTTGTAAACCAATTCACTGCAATAAATTCGGTCGTCAGAAAACTCGAAGAAAATATCATAAGGCTGGTTATACTTATACAAAGCCACATAAAGTCTTGGTAACATTTTTTGCGAAAATTTTTGATTGCGCATCACTTTATAAGACTTACTTTTACTGCGACCGATAAAAGACTTTAATGAATTCACCTGTAACGGGCCAACAGATTCAGCCACGTGCCAATCGCCAGATTTTTTGATGATGATGCCCACGTGAGTCCAGATAGACTGAGTGCCTTCAGCAATTGCCGGTGCTTGTTCAGACTGGCTTTGAATTAAGATAATATCACCTTCAGCGATAACTTTTTCTAAAGGGATCATGGTCGCAAATGCAAAGTTTGAAATAAAGATAATAGACAAAACTAATGTTTTCATACGTGAACAGTATAGGCGTCATTTTTTGAACGAGGCAAACATTTAAGTCGTTCTACTGCGTCGTTCTTTGATAGAAAAACCACGCCACTGCTGTAAAAATCGACGTATTGGTATCACTTTTGTATAGCGGTGAAGCTGTATTTTCAGATTGGCCAAAATAGCTATGACTTGCCCCGAAAATAAAATTAAAACGATTGTACTCATACAGGAAGCTCTGTCCGATCGACATTGAAGCTAATCCCGCTTCGGCATTGTAAGCGGCCCTGTCCGCGGTGGTGTAGACATTTTCCACCTGATAGTAGTAATTTGCCACACGTTCGCTGAAAAACTCCACGGCTAAAGATGTCGAAGCCGTTAAATTTGGCACTAAGAAATTTAATTTTTGAAATCTTAATTCAGGTTCAAAAACAAAACCCAAAAAATCAGTTCTCCGAAAATCGGTCTCAAAAGTTAAGCGCAATGGAATTTGCAGTGTAAGTGAGGCGACTTTTGGTAGCCGCCATAACTTGTAATTCAAGCTTGGACCGGTTTCTAGCATGTAGTTTAAATTCGGCATTCCTACCCGAGCTTTGTTGTTTTCGCTGTCACTGTTAAATCTAGCACCGAAACTTAGGTTGATTTCGACTTCTTGCGATTTAAATAATTCGGCACGCGTACCTTCTTCTTGATCTGATTTTAGAATATCACCACGATAAACTATTAAAGGAAGCAGCAGGGTTTTTCGCGAATACTCATCAGCGGCCGGATAATCAGCAACCGAGCCAAATCCATAACCAACTCCAATTTCTAACTCAGAAACTGTAGGTTTTTTTTCTTTTTGTAATTGAATATTTTTTTCGATTTCGATGATGTTAATTAGATCTTGATCAATGCTTTGAGCCCGCAATAGCGGGCTCAAAAAGATAACATAGGCTAAAGCGATTAAATAGCGACTATTCATCGTCCATTTCATCATCACCCATGACACCTAAACTGTATTTTTCAACACGGTAACGCATAGATCTGAATGAAATTTTTAATAATTTAGCCGCTTTTTTCTTCACGCCGTTTGACGCATGAATGGCTTTAATTAATAATTCTTTTTCAATTTGCCCAACAACTTTATCAAGATCTAAGCCATCATCACCAATTTCGATTTCATTCGATGATGCCATCTTACGACCTGAAGTCGTGTTCACCATTGGTGGTAAAGATTCAGGTAAAATAGTCGACCCTGCCTCTAAAGCCACCGTGCGTTCGATCATATTTTCTAATTCACGCACGTTACCCGGATAGTTGTACTTTTTAAGAACATCCATCGCTTCAACCGAGATCGTTTGAATTTGTTTGTTCAGCTTATCATTATATTTCTTTAAAAAGTGATTCGCTAAAAGTGGAATATCGTCTGCACGATCACGTAACGGCGGAGATTTAATACCGATAACATTTAAACGATAATATAAATCTTGGCGGAAGGTGCCTTTGGCAACCATGTCTTCAAGATTTCTATTTGTCGCAGCGATAATGCGCACTTCAACTTTATTATCATCAGTAGCACCCACACGACGGATAATTCTTTCCTGAATCGCACGAAGTAATTTAACCTGGATTGAAGCTGGCAATTCACCGACCTCATCTAAGAATAAAGTTCCGCCGTCAGCCACTTCAAATAAACCCGCTTTATCAGCAATGGCTCCTGTGAAAGACCCTTTTTTATGACCAAACATTTCTGATTCCATTAAGTTTTCAGGAATCGCTCCGCAGTTAACTGTAACAAATGGCTTATCTTTAAGCGGACCATTGTAATGGATGGCTTTAGCGATAACCTCTTTACCCGTACCAGATTCACCCGTAATTAATACATTCGTAGGCGCTTGTGACACGCGCTGGATTAAATTAAATACAGCGTGCATCGCATCCGAATTACCGATCATATTTTGAAATGAGTACTCTTTGACTAATTCTTTTTTAAGAACGCGCACTTCAGTTTCTAAGTTTTTAGATCTTAACGCGTTTGCGATATTTAAGCGCACTTCGTCGATTTTAAAAGGCTTAGTTAAATAATCATACGCGCCAAGTTTCATCGCTTCGACAGCAGTTTCAGTTGTGCCGAAGGCTGTGATAATCATAAATACTAAATCAGGATAGTTTTCACGAACATGGCGAAGTAATTCGATCCCTGTCACGTTAGGCATTTGCATGTCAGAAATGACCATATCAAATGATTTTTTTGTTAAAATTTCTTTAGCCTTAGCCCCATCTTCTGCAGTGGTAACTTCATAGCCCTCTTTTTTTAGCATGATCTCGAGAAACTCTCGGATTGATTCTTCGTCGTCTACTACTAAAATGCGTGATTTCATCTGTGTCTCCTAGTTGTCTTTATGCTCTTTTAAACTTTAAAATAAATTCTGTACCGGTACCCATTTCACTATGAATCTGAATTTGCGTTTGATGACTTTCAAGCACCTTGTGAGTGATTGCCAGCCCAAGCCCCGTGCCTTTGGGCTTTGTTGTGTAAAACGGTTCGAAAATTCGTTTTTTAACTTCTTCGGGCATTCCGCTTCCGTTATCTTTAATTGATAAAACCACTTCATCGCCAAAAGTTTCTAATCTGATTTCAAGAATGGGTTTTTCATTATTCATCATCGCTTGCACAGCGTTCATCGAAATATTTAAAAAGGCCTGCTTAAGTTTATCTGAAAAACCAAAAATTACACCAGAATTTACTTTTGCGATCAATTCCAGTTGTTTTGGCGTGTGAGGGCTAGCTTTGATATTGTTAATCACATCATTCATCACATAAGCCAGGTCAACTTTTTGATCAGGACGTGTTTCAGGTTTTGAATAATCTAAAAATTCAGTAATTAAATTATTTAAACGATCGATTTCTCTTAAAATGATCTTCATTAGCTTTTGATCATCAGGATTCTGTGTTTCATGTGATAGTAATTCAATACTGCCGCTAATCCCTGCTAAAGGATTTCTGATCTCGTGGGCGATACCTGCTGCCAATTGACCAATAGCCGCTAATTTTTCACGCTGGCGCATTTGGTCTTGCAGATGTTTAACTTCAGTCACATCTTTTAACATCATTAAATTAACTGTTTCATTAAGGTAAACGTCTTGGTAGCTGGCTTGATTAACTTCATAAATCTTTTTTTCTTGCAGCTGGGCATTAAAATAAGAAAATTCGCTCTGCACACGATCTTGGGTTTGGGTAAAAATAGTACGCAAATCGTGAATAGATAAATGCAAACGTTCAGTCAGATTTTTATTCGCGAATAACAAATCATTGCTATTATTAAATGCCGTTAAGCCTGTTGGCATTTGCTGAATTAAAATCTCAGAGAATTCTTCGCGCGACCGAAGTTTGCGACTTACCGAGCTTAATTCTGTATGTAAATCTTTAAGCTGAACGCGAAATTGCTGTGAAATAATTGAAACTGTAATAAATGAAAAATTAAATAAAACTAACGTAAATAAATTTTGAATGCCTTCCCAGCGAACCGACAACAAATTAACTAATGATAGACTTAGCGAGCTGAATACTGTAAGCAATACAGACGCATTCTTGGGTAACTCAGAACCTGCAATAAACAATAAAATTAGCAAGACAATCAGATTAAAGCTAGATAACACCGAATGCTGTGCCATTAAGTAGAACAAAATTGAAAAATCAAAAATATACGATAGCACATGATTTTTGCTGTTGGCGTAGTACAACAGTAAATGGTGCCCGAAGAACAATAGGACCGCCGCATAAAAATGAATTAAAAAACCCACCTGTAAGAACGGCGCTTGCGACAAAATCGCCAATTGAAAAAGAATACAGTACAAAAATAATACTACAGCTCGCCAATCGCGAGCCGTTAATGAATTTAAGTACTGTTCGATTTGAATTCTATTGAGCAACAGTATCTCCCATTTGGAAAATCGGTAAATACATCGCAACTAGAATAAAACCAATGGCTCCACCCAGAACGATCATTAAAATTGGCTCAATCAACGAGGTCATACCGCGAATGGCATTTTCAACTTCATCTTCGTAGAAATCAGCAATTTTACCTAACATGGCATCCAAGGCACCTGTCTGCTCACCGATGGCCACCATTTGCGAAACCATTTGTGGGATTTCTTTTTGTCTAGAAAGCGGCAAATGAAATGGGCGACCTACTGAAATCGACTCTTTACAACTCTTAAGTGCATTTTCGATAACACAATTACCAGCTGTATTGGCAGCGATATCAATTGATTCAAGCATACTGATACCTGATGACAATAGCGTCGACATGGTACGCGATAAACGCGCCACGCTGGATTTTTGCACGACATCACCAAAAATCGGCGCGTTGATTAAAAATTTATCCAGAACTTGTCGGCCTTCTTTGCTGGCAAAAAATGAAATGATAAAATAAGTAGCCACGAATAAAACTGCAATAATAGCTAACCAGTTATTTCTTAAAGCATCTGAAAAGTTAATTAAAAGTTGTGTTAACCCCGGAAGGTCTTTACCACTTGATTTATAAAGCTCTTGGAACTTTGGAATAATAAATACAATAATACCTGTAATAACCGCAATCGCAGCAAACACGATCACCATCGGCATCATCATGGCACTTTTGATTTGATTTTTAATCTTTTCATTTTTTTCAGAATAGATTGATAACCGATTTAAAATTACATCGATGATACCGGCTTCTTCACCCGCACGAATCATATTACAATAAAGATCATCAAATACACGCGGATAAGCCTTCATTGAATCAGATAATCTTTTACCTGTTTCAATCGACGCTTTAATTTGAATAATCGCTTCTTTGATCAATTTATCAGAAGTTGATTCAGAAAGAATTTTTAAAGCGTCGACAATCGGAATACCCGAGTTAATTAGAGTCGCAAATTGGCGGGTAAAGATTTGTAAATCTTTAGTTTTAACTTTTGGCGCAAAAAAGGCCCCAAGTGCCCCAATATCATGAGCCCCTTTTTTAGTAGCCGTACTAGCCACTACTTTTAAAGTCATCGGCATTAATTGTTTTGCACGCAAACGAACTTTTGCTTCAGGTTCGTCTTTGGCGTCAATATAACCGGTCTGAATTTTTCCGCTCAGTGAGCGGGCCTGGAATTGATACTTTGCCATATTTTACAACCCCATTCGCTTTAATTGTTTATCTAAATCGTCTGGCGCTTCAGTAGTTGCGAACGCTGATTTAACATCAATGCGCCTGCGCACTAAAGCCTGGATAATAGATTGATTTAAACTCTGAAAATATTTTTTAAAGGCTTCGTCTTCATGCTGTTTTTTAAATTCAGAAAATGACATTTTAAAAAGATCTTCTTTAAATTCTTGCTGAGCCACAAAAAATTCATGAACTGCACCCTCTTTGATGCCGATCACTTTTTGATAACAAATACTATTTAACACCTGATAAAAACGACGGGCTAAATTGCTCTGAAAACCGATTTGCGAAATAATTTGTTCTAGGCAGTTTTCTACTGACAGCCCAGAAATCGTTAGATAAACCGAACGACCCTCTTCGCAAAGTTTAATCCATTTTTCCCAGTTTTTAATGCTGTTAAAATCAACGACAAATTGATCGATACCATCATAAATCGGATGGTGCGCTTCCCACGCTAAAGTTTCTTCAGATAGGTGAATTAATGAATCAATATTTAACATCGACAAAGTTGAAAAATTTCCGTGAACGGCAATTAACTTAGGCGAATCTTTTTTAATTTCAGAAACAATATCTTTTAATAGTGACGACTTACCCTGGCCACGTTGCCCAGTTACAATAAATAAACCACTGCTTTTTTTCAAAGTGTCCCAAAAAACCGGAGACTGGATATACTGGCTTAATTCAAAATTAGGAATCACACTAAAATAAGCTTTTAGACAATCTTTGTGTTCGGTGAATGAAAATAACCACTGCTGATCAGAGGCTTTATAAACCCCACGTACAAATCCTTTAGTTTCAAGCGCCAGCTTATCGTTATTTTGCAGACATAAATCTTTAAGGTCTTCCCATTCAGAATAGCCTAAACTTTCTTTATCAATTTCTAACCATTCGTTTCTGACTTTAGCGATAGTTTTATGCCCAAGACGAAACTGCACCTCTAAAGCTGAAGAATCTTTTACTTTCGTCAAAATCTTTTCAATCATAGTTGCATATCCCCTAGTCGTCTCTCACAGATGTATTTAAAACTTCGTCTATTGTAGTTTGGCCACGGGCTAATTTTAAAAGACCGCTTCGGCGTAATGTGCGAAAGCCCAGTTCTCTTGTTAATCTACGCAGTTCTGCAGCCGATGCATTTCGTAAAATTGCTTCTTTAATTTTTTCAGTTGTTAATGGCATTAATTCGTAAATTGCAAGTCGACCGCGAATGCCGGTGTTGTTGCAAGATGAGCAACCTCTGCCGCGCATTAAATTAAAGCGTGGAATATCCGCTTTACTGACGCCAAGATTTAACAATGTAGCTTCTGGCACCTGCACAGGCTCTTTGCATTGTTCACAAATCTTTCCTACAAGCCGCTGAGCTACTATAAGATTTACTGTCGAAGAAATTAAATATGCCGCTACACCCATTTCAGTCAAACGCACAACCGTCGAAGGAGCGTCATTGGTGTGAAGCGTACTTAAGACCAAGTGACCTGTCGAGGCCGCTTTAAAAGCGATTTCTGCAGTCTCTAAGTCACGAATCTCACCCACCATGATGATGTCTGGATCTTGACGTAAAAATGCACGCAGTGCTGAACCGAAATTCAAATCAATATCTGGATTCATTTGCACTTGGTTAATACCCTCGAGATTGAACTCGATAGGATCTTCAGCTGTACTGATATTCACGTCAGCTTTATTTAATTCAGCTAAAGCAGAATAAATTGTGGTGGTTTTACCGGAACCGGTCGGCCCAGTGATTAGCACCATACCCTGAGGAAGGTTGACACAACTTTTGAACAATTTTAAATCATCTTCTTCAAAACCAAGCTTGGTCATGTCGAGTTGAAGATTCGATTTATCAAGTAAACGCATAACTACTTTTTCGCCCCACATGGTCGGAACCGTGTTCACGCGAAAATCCATCTCTTTATTTTCTTTGGCGATGCTGATTTTTAAACGACCATCCTGGGGACGGCGTTTTTCGGCAATATCCATCTTCGACATAATTTTAATACGCGCCGCAATCGCAGGGCCGGAAGAGGCGCTTGGAGCAGCCACTTCTATGAGCGAACCATCGATACGAAAACGTACTCTAAAATTTTTCTCATACGGCTCTAAGTGAATGTCTGAGGCGCGTCTGCGCATGGCTTCAATCAAAATACCATTCACGAATTTAACAATCGGAGCTGAACCGATTTTATTATCGGCTTCTTCATTAACTTCGGTAGACGCTGACGTACCACCCGTGTCAATGTCGCCGACATCGGCCCCGCCAAAATTTTCCTCGTCATTAAATTGTTTTTCATTCTGCTTAAACGTCCCGTAAAATTTTTCAATCGCTTGGACAATTGATAAATCGGTCGCAAGAACCGGTTGCACTTTGCACTTGGTCAAGAAACGAATTTGATCTCGGATTTCAATATTTGCAGGATCAGCAAAGGCCACAACTAACGTGGTTCCCGCTTTGGATATAGGAATCACATTGTTTTTGTCGCAAAATTCTCGGGGCACTAAGGATAGAGCTGAAGATTCAATTTCAATTTGACTCAGGTCAACGCCGGGAATTCCGTACTGCTTTTCTAGGGCTCGCAGTATCTGAGAATCTTTTAAAATTCCAGTGTTTACGATAATCGAACCAAGTCGTGCTTTTGTCTTTGCCGCTTCAGCCAACGCAACCTGCAACTGATCCGGACGGATCAGGCCTTGACGTGTTAGAATTTCCCCAAGCTTCGACATAGTATAAGTCTACTGAAGGTGACGTTTTTTGTAACTAGACCTAGGAACGGTTATTTACGGTTTTTTTGAAATAATCTGTATTTATGTAAATGAAATTCAGCAGAATCCAAAACGCGCAAAGAAGCCTTTTCTGCCTCTGAAGAAAGCGCGTCGTTTGAATAATTTTGCAGGTCAAAAAAGATCGCGCGTTCGGCGACAAAATTAAAGTATGTCAGCGTCTCTACAAGGTCAGGATGTTCATTAAGATCAAAATCAATCGCCAGTAAACTTGCAAGGTCTGCAATATTAGCCATTTCATCAAGACTTAGTTGGGTTAACTGCACATTAAACAAAAACTTCTGTACAGCTGCGATTTGATTTTGATAAGAAACATTACTTGGCGACACTAAATAAATTTTCTTAAATCCTAATTTTGCCAAAGCAATCGCATAGGTAATCAAAAAAGAATAGTTTCCGATAAGCACGGCGTATTTTGCCACATCGACAGCAATATGCTGCGACTGTAAAAAGCTAACAAAAGCTGCTGAACTTAAATGTATCGGTTTAAATTTATTATTTTCATTCGCAAAAGCATCAACCGCACCGGTTGATTGAATCGGCCAATCTAAGAGCGGCATTCGCGCTAAAATTTCTTGATTCTGCTGCTCAGAAAGTTCGATCAAATCAAAATCTGAATGCAGCAACTCGTCTTCATTCATTGGCTCAAAATGAATTTCAATATCAGGAGCATTGATTAGTTTTTCACTGAGCTCGGCAGCACCTAGTTCGATTGATCGATATATTTTCATGAACCAAAAAACTTTCTAGCTTCATCAATGTCATTAAAAATTTGATGCTTAAGTGAATCTACGCTAGAAAATTTCATTTCATCACGGTGAAAGTGCTGTAGCTCTACTTTGATTTGTTCGCCATATATTTCTTCGTTAAAATTAAAAATATGAGTTTCAACTTTTAAGTAAGAATTATCGTTTTCAAACGTTGGATTATAGCCAATATTTGTAATCGATTTAAAAACTTTTTCATTCCAATATACCAAAGAAAAATAGACACCTTTGCGCGGAACAAAATCAATATCAGGGCTCACATTTGCGGTCGGTACCCCTAGCTGGCGGCCACGCTTAAAACCCACACGAACTGGTCCGCGAATATAGTACTTGCGACCCAAAAACTGCTCAGCCTGCTCAAGGTTTCCGTGCTCTAAAAGTTTACGAATAACAGATGAAGAAACCACTTGCCCCGAAAGCTCGAGAGCGCTGACAACTGTTAAGCCAATTTGATTTTTTTGGCAGTATTCACGTAAGAAATCGATACCACCTGAACGATCTTTTCCGAAGTTAAAATCATAGCCAACCACAAGGTGTTTTGGCTTAAAATAACGAGTGATGTAAAGATCCAAGAACTCATCCGCCTGCATGAGTGAAAAATCCTTTGTAAATTTTTCCTCAATTAGAAAGTCGATACCCATGGCTTCCATCTTTTCAGCCTGGTCTTTGTAATCAAAAAGTCTAAGCACTGGCGTACCGGGATTTAACAAAACACGAGGGTGTGGCTTAAAAGTCAGAACCACAGAAGGCAAATTATACTCTTTACCTTGAAAAATAAGCTCTTTTAGAAGCTTTTGATGCCCTAAGTGCACACCATCGAAGTTTCCGACGGTTAAAACCGATCCATTCAGGTGAGGCAAAGATTGATCGACGGTACGAATCCATTTCATAGTGTTTAATATAATCTATATTGATCTGATTATCCAGCTACTCGTCATTGAAACTGGAGCAGAAATAGGTTAATTTTGCAACGCGTGAAAAATGATATCATCAATTGGATAAAATGGACGATTAGTAAGAAAGGCTTCTGGAGCAGAGCCTTGCTTTGTTGGCTATTTTCGATAGTCCTGCTTAAATTTGATGAGATGGATCTTTACGACAGTCGCTTTAAGATTCGCGGACCACAGCCTGTAACCCGCGAGGCCGTTTTAGTCACGATTAAGCCCAGCGATTTTGTTAAAATTTCTGACGCCAAAACCAACTCTTTAATCAACATGAACGAATCACAAGATGTTAGCGATAGCTTTTTCTGGGATCAAAAGATTTGGTTTCAAATGCTATCACAAATTTTAGCGCAAAAACCAAGAGGCATCGGCGTTACTTTATTTTTTGGTGAAAATATCGGCGTAACACGTTTGAACTCTCAAGAAATTATGGTTTTCAAAGATCCAAAAATTACCTGGGCCACAAACACCAGTCTTTTAGAAAACATGTCTTTACCGTTTGCCACCCTGCCCGACCGGTCAAACATTGCCCACGTCGAAGTTTTACGTGACGAAGATGGTATCGTACGAAGACTGCAAGACAGTCGCGGTTTTTTACAAGACATCAGCCATGCGGTGATCGACCATGGACGCCTAAATAAAGATTCGCTTGCGGTTATTAATTACCGCGGCCTAGGGCGCTTCAAAAAAGTGGATCTGCAAAAAGTCTTGCGTGGCGATCTGCCCAAAGATTTTTTTCGTAATAAATTAGTTTTTATCGGCACCGACCGCACGATCAATTCACAAATTTTAACACCCCTTGGAACCATGTCCAAACATGAATACTGGGCTCAGGTTAGCGACAATATTTTAGAAAAACGTTTTATTAAAAAAGGCTCTACGTGGATCAATTCACTGTTACTGCTATTTTTAACTATTGCTGCTGTATTGATGATCACGCATTTTCCGCAAGCCGTGTCGCTGTTTCTATTTTTCTGGATTGGTACAATCTGGGCTGCTTTTTCAATTTGGGTCTTTGATACGTTTTATGTCTGGATCCCATTAGTAAGCCCACTAGTGTTATTAATTTTAATTTGGGTTTTATATATTGGTTACCACGCTCTGCGCATTGAAAAGGCCCATGCAGAATTACAACAAGAACAACGCTATTTATCAGACCTTGAACAGTTAAAAAATAACTTCATCAGTTTGATCAGCCATGACCTAAAAACTCCGATTGCTAAAATTCAAGCCGTGATCGACCGCTTGGATGCTGAAAAAAATATTCCTGACCAGATGCACGAAGATTTCGATAATTTAAAAATTTATTCTGAAGAATTAAATCGCTATATCCAATCAATCTTAAAAGTTCTGCGTGTTGAATCGCGCGATTTTCAAATTTTAAAAGAAGTCGCAGACTTAAACGAAATTATTGAAACTGTCGTTGAACGTTTAAAGCCTGTGGCTAAAACTAAAAATGTTCACATTGATCTGACTTTAGAGCCGATGTTTTTAATTGAATTCGACGTGACGTTAATGACCGAAGTTTTTTTAAATTTAGTTGAAAATGCGATTAAATACACTCCGGCAAACGGACGAGTTTCGATTCGCACAAAAGAAACTGACACTGAAATCCTGATTGAAATTCAGGATACCGGCGAAGGTATCGCCACCGAAGATCAAATGCATATCTGGAAAAAGTTTGTGCGTGGGCGCAACCAAGATCAAAAAACTAAAGGTACAGGCCTTGGGCTTTACCTGGTTAAATATTTTATTGAGCTGCATGGCGGAAATATCGCTTTAAAATCTGATGTCGGCGTTGGCACGACGTTTTATGTTCGACTGCCGATTGATCCGGTACTATAATTAGCTTATAGGCAAATAAGGGATGTTATGAAATTAAACACACTGATCGTAGATGATGAACAAGAGTTAAGAAAATCGGTTGCGAGTATTTTATTAAACTCAATGCCTGATGTGACATTCAATATCACTGAAGCCTCAAATGGCCGTGAAGCTGTTGAGCTTGCGAAAAAAGAATTCTGGGATCTAATTTTAATGGACGTTCGCATGCCCGAGATCGATGGGCTTGAAGCCTTACGCCAAATCAAAGAAATTGACCCACGCACATTTGTCGTGATCATGACGGCGCATTCAAATTTAAATGATGCCATTATCGCTATTAAAGATGGTGCTTACGATTACGTTGAAAAACCAGTAAGCCCTGACAAATTATCAGCTATCGTGCGCAAAAGTATCGAAGCGAATGAAATGATCACTGAACTTACTGCTTCTAATCCGATTTTTGATGACGATATCGAAAGTGAAATTGTTGGCCAAAATTCAAAAATGAAAGAAGTTTTTAATCTGATCTACAAACTTTGCAAAGTCGACACCACAGTTTTAATCCGCGGCGAAAACGGAACTGGTAAAGAACTTGTAGCCAAAGCCATTCACTTCAATTCGCCCCGTAAATCTGGGGCTTTTGTAGCAATTAACTGTGGCGCGATTCCTGAACATTTAATGGAATCAGAATTATTCGGTCATGAAAAAGGCGCTTTTACCGGAGCCATCGAACGTAAAATCGGTAAATTTCAATTAGCTAATAACGGCACATTATTCTTGGATGAAATCGCAGAACTTAAACCTGAAATGCAGGTTAAATTACTACGTGCACTACAAGAAAAGAAATTCACTCCTGTGGGCTCAAACCGCGAAGTTAAAACTAACGCGCGTATTATCGCAGCCACAAACCGCAATTTAGAAAAAATGATGGAAGACCAAGAGTTTCGTGAAGATCTTTTTTATCGTTTAAATGTAATGCCGATTTTCTTACCACCATTGCGTGACCGTTATGATGATATTCCTGAATTAGCAGTTAACTTTTTAGAGAAGTTTTCTAAATCGCACGCGAAACAAATTCATTCTATTGCACCAGATTGTTTAGATTTAATGAAAAACTATCGCTGGCCAGGAAACATTCGTGAATTAGAAAATGTGATTGAGCGCGCGTTTATCGTTGAATCGACGCAAGTGATGACGACAGCAAGCTTACCCGAAAACATTCGTAATCAAGCAGCCGCTAAACAAGCGCAAAGCCAAGCCGCAACTGCAGTCGGCGGCGTGAAAGCCGTACCTCAAGCTCATGGTGCTTTAGATTTCGAATTATTTAAAGAACAAGCTGAAAAAGATTTTATCGTGAGCGCTTTAAAAGCGAACAAAGGTAAAATCAATCAGACTGTAGCTCAGGCTAATATTCCGAAAAATACGTTGTTACGTAAAATTCGTAAATACAATATTAACGTAAAAGATTTTTCTTAATTATCTTACAAGCTGGCATTGGCCAGCTTGTAAGATTTCTATTTGATTGTTGAATTTAGGGTACGAATCAATTTTGCGATTTCAATACCAATTACTGCTGACCTTGAATCTATCTTGTAATTATCAAATGCATACGAATCATCTCTTACTTGCTTAAATACGAACGGAGTCCAGACGGCGGCCCTGAATTTGAAAGTTGATTGAGCCGACTGACCAGAGGCTTCAATTACCGAAATATCCGTTTCAAACGATGAATATGATGGAATAATTCCGGCACTTAAAACAGTGACGACCGACCATCCACCTAAAAAAGCTTCGTAATATGGCGACATCTTGCGGTGAATTTTGACTTGAAGCTTCATTCTTTCTGTATCGCATTTTGTATTAATATTAAAAGTAGCTAGAACCTGCAGAATTTTTTCTCTACTAAGCGAATCTAGATCCTTTTCTTGAATGCCATCATGTAGATGACGCTTATTAATTGTTACAAATGCAATATCTGCGCAGATCTGTTTCTGAGTATCAAGATTTGGACGAGTGATATCATTTAAAGTAACGCAACCTGAAAATAATGAAGTAACGATTAGGCCAAGGACATGCAATTTAATTGCGAACACTTTTATCTCACGAGCTGGCATTGGCCAGCTTCGCATTTTGTTTTATTGATATCTGCATCTGGTGCACACATTCCAATAACAGCGCAAGTTGATGGGTTATCAAATTTCTGCCATGCGGGATTTTTATTATAATCCTTAAGATGTTTTTTATTGATCGCAGCTTTTGTTGATCCACAACAATGTTTAAACGGAACAATAATACAGTCACTGTTCTTTTCACATTTACCAAGATCTGCTTCTTTAACTGCGAAACATTGAAAACTAAATAACATTGTTAATAAACTAATTGTGCCGCGCATTTAAAACCTTCTTCGCTGAATGAAAAACATTTTCAGGTAAAATCTCTTTCATACAATTATGATGACCGAGCGGACACTTATTATGACCATGCAGCCCGCAGGGTCTGCACGTTAAATTTCTGTTCTCAACCACGACGCTTTGATCATTCCAGGGTCTGAAACCTAAATCTAAAGTCGTCGGTCCGAATATCGCCATCACAGGCGTTCCGACACTTGCACCCAAATGTGAAGGTGATGAATCATTACCGATAATTAAATCGCAAGATTTTAAAAAATCGATTGAATCTACGAGCTTCATTTTTCCGGCCAGCACTTCAGCTTTTGCATTCTTAACCTTAATCTCTTCGCACAATGGCGCTTCTTCAGGGCCACCCATAAGGTGAACCTGATATCCTGCTGCGATTAATTTTTCGCACAATTCAGCGTAATAATTAACTGGCCATTTTTTGGTTTCCCAAACTGAACCTGGAAATAGGGCGATTTTTTTTACTTGGCTTGGCGTGTGTGGGGCAACATGCATCGAGAAAAACTCTGGAATATGCTGAAAATCCCCGTCTGGCTTGGCCTTATTTAAATAGCTCCAGTCCTGCTGTTGAATTTTTTCAGCAGTGACAGGATCTACCGGAGCTAGCAATGCCATTTGGCGAATAGCATCTGGAAAGGATTTTAAATACTTAACAGTTTCAGTAAAAAATAAGAAGTTTAAACCCTGACTGAAACCGTATTTCTTTTTAGCTTTTAACTGCATCGTAAAAAGTGCTGAACGTAATGAGCGATGTAGGCAAAACACCGTCTTCACATCAGTGTGGGCGTTAATATTTTTAACAGCTTGGCGGTACGACGACTTGTCGCCTTTGTTTACAGTCACGAGTTCGTCGATGACCTGTAATTTAAGTAAATAGTCTGCGACCCCTTTTTTAGCGACAAAGATAATTTTGTCATTAGGGTATAAGGCTTTAAGCCTTTTTAAAAAAGGGATAGATAAAAACACATCGCCAATAAATGCCGTCTGCACGACAACGTGATAAGCTGACATTAGTTTCCTGGTTCGATATCGATCACTTCTGAGACTAAGGTTCCGATTTTGATTTTAGCTTCGACGCGCAAGATGTATTTATGTTCGTCATCTGAAACCCAGATAAAAATATCACCGGTTTGCGATAACGCCCCACGAGTTACAATGCTGGCTTTAATCTTAATTGCGTTAAAGTCACCAGCTTCAGTGTTTAGCTTTTCTTTACCGACAGCTGTGCCAGTAAACACGATATTTTTTTTATCTTCGGCTACACGAAAAGAAACTTGTTTGCCTTCTTTCCAGTTAAATATACGCATGTAAAATAAACCGCTAAATGCATTTTGCGAAAATGGTAAGATATCCCATGTGAATTTACGTTCTTCTTCGCCTGATTTTTCAGTGTATTTTTTCTCCCAAAAGCTTGCAGTCAGAGTTTCATTATTAAAATAAGATTGGGATTGGGCTAATTTACCGGTCTCTTTGATGTTAATTTTCAACACATGCGGCATTAACGTTTCGTAATCTAAAAAAGTATCAACCCGGTCTTCAACAGAATAAAAATTTGAAAACACACGGCTGGATTGCAGACTGACTGAAAAATTATAGCTTTTACGGTTATTAACCTGAGCAAAAGGCTTAACTTGCATGGTTAAAGTTCCGGCTTTAGCAGAAAAGTAGCTGACTTCGTGAATGACTTTTTCACCGACCTTAAATGGATCAACATTCGGTCTACGCGAATTTCCGGCAAAACCTTCGCTATCTTCGATTTCTGGCTGACGCTTTGTCGACACTTCGACTTTTTTTACGTCGGTTTTTTTTGTTTTTAATTTTTTTAATTCTTTTTTGACTGCAACTTCTTTAGCGGCTGCCGGCTGAGGCTTTTCCTCAACTTTTGCAGCCTCGGCTTTTGGGGCTTCAACAACATCGTCTTCTTCAGTCTGAATTTTTACTTCACGTTCAAACTCTTCGTTTTTAAAAAACTTATCTTGTTTTTCGTACTTTAAAAATTTGCTCGAACAGCTCGATAAGGCTATGAAGAAAACTAAGCTAATCATTGTCATTCGAAATCCTTCCACCGGCGATGTACCCACATCCACTGATCTGGATACTGTCGGATGATATTTTCTAACGTCGCATTAAAACGATTCGTTATAATGCGACGTGCTTCTTGTTTATCATCGGTCGGAACATCATCAATTTTGATCGCCGAGCCAATACCAATATGCAGCTTTTTATTATCATCCCAATATGTATAAAGTGGCAACACCGGAGCCTTAGTCTTCACGGCAAATACAGCTAGACCATAGGCGGTGCCGGTTTTTTTACCGAAAAATTCGGTCTCGATCCCATAGGGTTTACCCATAAACTGATCGAGAACAAAAACTACGGCGCGTTTTAGGCGCAGGGCTTTTAAAATATCAAAGGCATTCTGTTTACTATGAGCATCAATAATTTCGGTTTTCGATTTTGTGCGCAAATAAAACCAAAACTCATCGACAAAAACATTTGTAAATCGTTTCGAGATCAAACTTAACGGAACGACTTTATCGCTCATTACGGCAGCGGCCAAATCTGCCCCACCCAAATGCAGGGTTAAAAAGAAAAAGCCTTGATCCTTGGGTACATTTTCCAAACCGTGAAAAACGATATTATCTTTAACCCATTTATCATTTACATAGGGCACACGGCCAAGATCAACTAAGCCACGGCCAAGAACGTAAATAGATTTTCGCATCCACTGTTTTTTGGTTTCTTCTGAAGTTCCGGGAAATGCAATATCGATATTGTCATACACTACTTTTTTTCTTAGCTGTAAAACATCGACCCATAACCAGGCCCAAAAACGCGCAAAAAAATCATTAAACGCCCAAGGCAGCAAATGAATAACGAACGCATAGATGTTACTAAATAATCTTGCTAAGCGTCGCACGCAAGGCTTCCTTATCCTGAGGGCTAAATTGCAATTTTAATGAGATCGCCAGAGTCTGAGCTTTAAGATCGGTATCAGTGATTTTAACTAAATCTTTTTCAGTAGCACACAGAACACTGTCAGGAAATTTTGCGCGCCATTGTGTTAAAATATCACTTTGATCAGCTAGCGAATACGCATGGTGATCTGGGTAAACCAAGTGATTAACGATATTATATCCACTGGCTTCTAAATTATTTTTAAGCTGTGTCGGGTTACCAATAGCCGAGTATAAAAATAAATTCTTATTCTCTGAATTCACAACCGATAAAGCTTTAGATTCAAAAAAAGGATGATTATGCGTCTTCAAATAGTCGCGAAAGTATCTAAATGTTTCTAAATTCGCATTATTAACTTTAGTTAATATCACAAAATTTGAACGTAAGACTTGGTCAATATCTTCACGCAAATGCCCAAAAGGCAGTAGCTGATAGTGTGACATTGGCTGAGAAACATCGATTAAAACAATGTCTAAATGACGCTTTAAAGTACGGTGAGAAAAACCATCATCAACAATCACGACATCTATTTTTTGTTTTAGGTCATGGTAACGATCTAAAGCAAATTCAACGGTATCTGTTTTATGTGGACCACTCCAGACAAACACATGCGGCGCTAATTTTTTAAGAAGACAAGCTTCATCGCCATACATAAAAGTATGTTTTAAATTTTCCAGGGTAACTTCAGCAGGCTGGGGAAGTTTGGCTTTATAGCTTTTAGCGACGACTAAGATGTTTTCACCTTCTAATAGCGAAATAACTTCTAACACTACAGGCGTTTTGCCGGTGCCACCTGTTGTCAGGTTTCCGATAGAAATAACCGGTACTCCAAATTTTTCAGGTTTGAACCAGCCCATATCATACATCGCGTTTTTTGCGGTTATAATTAAATGATAGGGGTTTAAATATTTCATATGTGTTTTGCTAAAGCCGCACCAACACGTGCAGTAGCTCCCACATCACCTAATAGATACTGCACTTGGGCTAATTTTTTGATGGTCGCCTGAGTGTAGGCTTCATCATTGATAAATTTTTCTAATAACGGAATGATATTTTCACTTGTAGCATCAGCTTGCAAAAGCTCTGGTACGACTTCTTCGTTCATGACCAGATTCACTAAGCCGAAGTATTTAATCCCGCGAACCAAGATGCGAGCTATTACGCCCGAGAGCCACTTCATGCGATAAATGATCACCATCGGTTTTTGCAGTAAGCCCACCATCAAAGTGGCTGTACCGGAAGTCGCTAGAATATAATGAGCTAAGGCGATCATTTTATTTGGGTCATCTTGAATTAAAATGTACGGCATTTTAACATCAGCAGAATTTTCATCGATAAAGTCGCGAATGTAGTCTTTTGTTAATGTCGGAGCCACAAAGATCATAATTCGTAAAAAATTATATTTTTTAGCTAAAGCACGCGCCACTTCAAGCTGCACGCCAAAGTTTAGCTGAATTTCGCTTTTGCGCGAGCCTGGCATTAATGCCAGAACTTTTTCATTTGGACTAATGCCGTATTTTTGCCGAGATAATTCTTGTTGTTTTAAATCTAACAAATTTTGATCAATGTCTTCCAGTAACGGATGACCCACGAATTCGTGAGGAACGTTATGTTCTTCGTAAAACGCTTTTTCAAATGGAAATAGCAAAAATACTTTATCGCAAACTTTTTTAATATTGTGAATACGGCCTTTTCTCCAGGCCCATACTTGCGGAGAAATATAATAAAATACTTTAATACCGTGGGCGCCCAATTTTTGCTTTAAGGTTTTAGCCAGCTTTAAATTAAAATCCGGGTAATCCAGCAATAATAAAAATTTAGGTTTAATGCGAATGGCTTCTTCGACTAATTTTTCAAAAACAGCTTTTAATTCACTGTAGTGAGCAATCACTTCGGCAACACCGACAACAGCCATATCTTCAGATTTACCAAAGCGGCGCATACCGAAGTCTTCCATGGCTTGTGAACCAACACCGCAAATATCCAGATCGATATTATGCTCTTTCCAATACTTCATCAATTTTAGCGCGTAATACGCACTAGAAGCTTCGGCGGCCACAATCATAATCTGCGGCTTGCTATTTGTATTACTCAAGATTTAATCTCCGCTAAGATCTTTTCGATATTAGCTAGCGCAAGACTGGCCTCTTCGCCAGTGATGGCTACAGGAACTTCCTTTTTAACAGCGCGAATAAAATGATTAATTTCAAGATTTAGTGAATCCACTTTTTCGATATTGAATTTTTCAGTCTTATAAAATGGATCACCGGCTTCGCCGGTTAAAATTTCACCTTCAAGAGTTGCGGTATTTACAAAGATCGTGCGATCAGTTTGCACGGCTCGGTAATTACGAACAATTGTCGGATTTAAACGTGAATTGTTAATAGTCACTTGCACGCCTGATTTTAACTGTAGGCGCACTGACACATCATCAATCGTGTCTTTAATAAATTTATGGCCGTACACCATAAATTTTTCGATATCAGAATTAAATAGATATTGAATCAAATCTAAATCGTGAATCATCAAATCGTGTAACACACTCACATCAGCACCGCGGGCGCGAAATGGAGCTAAACGGTTAATTTCGAAATATTTAGTTTTAGCCGCTGATTCTTTAACGATTTTATATGACGGGTTAAAACGTTCAATATGGCCCACTGAAAACACCACATTGTTAGCTTTTGCTAATGCAGCTAGTTCATACCCCTGCTGGCTAGTTGCTGCGATTGGTTTTTCAACTAACACAGCGATTTTATTTTTAAGAAAGAATGCAGCTAATTCATAGTGTGCTTGGGTAGCTGCTGCGATAGTCACGAAATCCACTTGTGACGGAATCTCTTCTAAAGTTTTAAAAGCTTGTACCCCAAGATCGCCGGCGATCTTGTCAGCTTGTGGTGCGTACTGATCAAAAACACCAACTAAGGTGGCGTGTTCAGACGCTTTAACTTTTTGCGCGTGAAAATTACCTAAATAACCAACACCAATAACGGCACCACGAAGTTTACTCATAGACTACTCTTCCATAGACGGGGTAGATGCATTTTGACGATGAATGGCAATACCGCGTTTAGATGATCTAACGAAATGAATAAGGGCTGCGATATTTTCTGATTGAGTACATTCGCTTTGAATACGCGCTAACGCCTCATCCACTGTACCGTGACCCATGATAATAATACGAATCGCTTTATGAATATTTGAAACTTCTTCTTTAGAAAAACCTTTACGTAAAAGGCCCACTTTATTCGTTGCACGAACTACCGCGTAGTTACCTTGCGCGCGCGAAAACGGAAGAATATCTTTATTCACAATACTAGAACCCGCCACAAATGAATAACGGCCGATTTTAGAAAATTGATTAAAGGCACAAACCCCACCAATCACTACGTTGTCTTCAACTTCACAGTGACCACCGAAGTGCGAGTTATTCGCAACGATAACGTTATTACCGATTTTGCAATCATGGCCAACATGAGAATACGCCATGAAATAGCAGTTATTCCCGATTTGCGTTGTCGCATCCCCTTTTGAGGTCGCTAAATTGAATGTGGTAAATTCGCGAATAACGTTATTATCACCGATGATCAATTTCGTTGGTTCTGATTTATAACTGATATCCTGAGGCGGCCCGCCGATCACTGCGCCCGGAAGAATATGATTATTCTTTCCGATTTCAACGATTCCATAGCGCGAACCGATCGAACAATGGCCTTCGATAAAAGTGCCTTTGCCGATTTTTACATGACCTTGAATATTACAGTAAGGTCCGATCTCAACATCTTCGTCTAACTTCACGTCGGCCGAAATGACCGACGATGGATGAATTTTCATAAGCTAATCTCTGCTGGTAACGAGTTTTGAAAACTATTTTTCTTTATCAAAAGCAGTTAATACGTCATTTGTAACGTTAACTTCAGTTGAAGCGTAAACTACGATTGGAGTTGCTTGGCTAGATTGGATAACCATAGAAAGACCTTTGTCTTTAGCAACACGCTCGATAACTTTTTTAATTTTTTCAACAATTGGAGCCACTAAATCATTTTCTTTTTTAGCTAACTCAGTTTGTGCTTTTTGCGCACCTTGGTTGAATTTCATCATCTCTTCTTGTAATTCCTGAGCTTTTTTACCAAAAGCTTCTTCAGATAATACAGAACGTTTTTTCTCGATATCTTCACGCATTTTTTCGATATCAGCTTTTTTCTTTTCTAATTCTTTGTTCTTTTTTTCTTGGTCTTTTTTAAGTTCTTCAAAAGCTTTTTTGCCAGATTTAGAATTTTTGATAACTTCTTGTACGTCGACAAAGCCCATTTTAAATTCAGCGTGAGCTGACATAGCTACCATCATTACTAAAGCGGTGATCAAAGTTGTTAACATATTTCTTTTCATAATTTCTCCCTTTAAAGTTGTTAAACTTGTTTTAAATATAAATTAGAACGGAGGACCAATCGAGAACTCAAAGTTAACTGAGTCGCCATTGAATTCATCCGTTTGTAATGGCCAACCCCACTCGAAGCGTAAAATACCGAGCGGTGACTTCCATCTAAAACCAATACCAATATCACTTAAAAATTTCGATGAAGCGATATCATCTTCAGCCTGACCGATATCGTAGAAACCGACTCCGCTTAATCCCGCTTCTTTAATTAACGGAAACTGCAATTCAGTTTGGAATAACACTTGTTTAGTACCGCCGACGATTAAGTTAGCGGCCTTGCGCGCATCTTCTTCTGAAATACCTGCACGGTAAAACGGTGATGACGTGTCGTTTTTGATGGCGTTATAGCGAAGATCAGAAAACACACGTTTACCAACGCCAGAAGAACCGAAACCACGTAATGTGTACGGACCACCTAATTGATAAGTTTCACTGAACGGAACTGATCCGCCCTTTTCGATCGGTTGAATGTTTGAGTAAGAAAGATTATTTCTCCAAACCACATCCCAGAATAAATTATGGAAAAATTTAAAGCGTCCTGAAAACTCTTGGTATTTTAAATCGCCGCCAAAACCTGTGCGTTCGTAACTGATATCTGTGTAGATACCTTTTGACGGCTCTTGACGGTCATTACGATTATCAAACTCTAATGTACCTTGCATAGCCGATGTGATCCCGCGTGCTGTGTCTAACGGAAAAATCAATGGGTCTGTGTTTTCATTTTCAAAAAGCTCTGTTTTATCTAAACGGTATCTTAAGTACGCACGCGTATAATCACCATACACGGGATGACCGAAACGTAAGTTTCCGCCGGTTTTACGGATGTCGTAATTAATTCTGGCTTTATTTTCGATGTAAAACACATCAAACCCTGAAGACCATTTTGTATCTAAGAAATAAGGATCTGTAAGACCTAATTTGTAATCCTGACGGTTTTTAGAAGCATCAATACGTGCCTCTAACGATTGGCCCAAACCACGAAAGTTATTCTGCTGAACCGATCCACCTAAACTGAAGCCCTGGGTATTACCATAAGCTGCCGTTAATTGAATTTGCCCGGTGTTACGCTCTTTAACTACTACTTCGATATTTAATTGATCTGGTTTTTCAGGAGGCGTGCTGGTTTTAAAGTTTACTTCTTCAAAAAAACCTAAACGCTGAATGTTTTCTTGCGATAGACGTTTGCGTGTTTCGTTGTAAAGTTCACCCTCTTCGATTTTTAATTCGCGGCGAACTACTTTATCACGAGTTTTTGAATTTCCGGTAACAATGATATCGCCGAAGTAAACTTTGTTACCTTTTTCAAATTCAAACACTAAATCGACTTTTTTATCTGAATCACGAAAGTTATAACGTGGAATTACGTTGGCAAAGGCGTAACCAAGATCGCCGTATTTCGCCTGAAGGTCTGTGATATCTTTACGCATCACTTCGACAGAGAAAATGCCGTTATCTTTGATTTTTACCGCATCGTAAAGTTCAGATTTCGGAAACAATAAGTCTCCTGCGAAATCAACTTCACCAACGTAGTACTGTTCACCCTCAGAGATGTGGTAAGTGATGTAAATTGATTTTTTATCCGGAGTTACTGTCACTAATGGACGGTCGATCTTAACTTGCAAGAAACCTTGGTTCCAGTAGATGTACTTTAAAACCTGCAAGTCTTGGTCAAACGCTTCTTGTTTGAAAGAGCCTGAATTAGACATGCCTGAGAAAAAACCTGCTTCTTTAGTAAATAAGCGTTCTTTTAACTGGTTATCTTTTAAAATTTTATTACCGATAAAAGTCATTTTTTTAACTTTTACTTTATCATTTTCAGTAATCACAAACTTAACACGCACGGTTTCACCGGCTGTTACGTCTTCAATCACGGGTTCGATTTTAACCAGGTAATACCCTTTTTCTTCGTAGTATTTTAATAACTTTTCAACCGCCGATTGGATTTTTGCGTTATTAACAACTTCAAAAGCTTTTAAGCCTGACTGCGTTTCTAAGTCTTCAGATTTAATTTCTGATTGCCCTTCGAAGACGATTTCAGCCACGATTGGTTTTTCGATAATTTTGTAAACTAGTTTCAAACCCTTAGCTGTGTTTTCTTTTAAGACCTCAACTTGAATAAAATAAGTCATCGCAAATAAATTTTGGATGTCTTGTTTTACGTTTTGTGGATCAAAAGATGAACCTACTTTAGAAACTAGTTTTGCTAAAACCGCATCTTTTTCGATTTTTTTAAGACCTTGGATTTCGATTTCAGCAACCGCTGGTTTGCTTGTCTGCGACGAGGCAACCTGAGCCATAAAAATGCCCGTGGTGAAAATCATGATGGAGAATAAAAAGCTCAGTTGTTTTAATAAGTTATTTAACACCAGAAAAGGCTAGCTAGACTTTAGTTTGATGTCAAATAGCCATCTTTCATTCGGTAGATTTTCGAAAACGCCTGCGCAAATTGCAGGTCATGAGTTACGACGATCAAAGTCAATCCGAGCTTTTTTTGCAACTCAAAGAATAGGGTCTGGATCTTCGCCGAATTTTCTGAATCTAAATTACCCGTAGGCTCATCTGCCAACAAAATGCGCGGATTACGAATCAACGCCCTAGCAATAGCTACTCTTTGCAGCTCTCCACCACTTAATTGGTTCGGATAATGACTGGCGCGATCTGCTAAGCCCATAAACTCTAGCCATTCTATGGCTTTTTGTTTCGTCTCTTCACGCGGAAGTTTTGCCAATAAGCCTGGCAACATGACGTTTTCTAATGCACTTAATTCATGAATGAGATGATGAAATTGAAATACAAACCCCATTGTCTCGTTGCGAAATAAAGCCAACTGATCATCGTTTTTTTCAAACAATGAAGCCCCTTCAAAAAGCACTTCGCCCTCAGTTGGGCGATCTAAGGTTCCTAAAATTTGTAAAAGGGTAGATTTTCCGGCTCCAGAAGAACCCAACAAACACACCGCTTCGCCAGCCTGAATATTTAAATCCACACCACGAAGAACTGAAACATGTGAGCTACCTGTGATATAGTTTTTTCGTAAACCTTGAACTTGTATCATTAGTCCTCCCGTAATCCTTCAACCACTGTAAGCAGGCTGCCTTTGCGAGCTGGCGGATAAGTCGCCAATAAACATGCAAATGTTGTCGCAATAAAAATTAAAAAGAAATCAATCCAGCTTAATTGAATATCAATGCGATCGATTTTATAAACTGAACCAGATATCAAAGGGTATTGTGATTGCAGAAACATAAACCCTTGCGACAATAAATAACCGGTTATAAATCCGCACAAACACCCTAAACAAGCGACGAAAAGCCCCTGCATGACAAAAATAATCTGAATATTTCTTTGCGTTGAACCTAACGCTTTTAAAATCGCGATATCTTGATAACGCTGACGAATTAAAACATATAACGTGCTTGAAATATTAAAAGCTGCAACAACCACAATTAAAAATACGACGAAAAAAATCACAACACTTTCGTATTTAACCGCTTTGAATAGATTCTTGTTCACTTCATACCAATTAAGCACTGCATAACGAGAACCCAGTTCATTTTCGATTTTATGTGACAATTCTGGGGCATATTCAGAATCTTCGATTTTTACAAAAGCCCCTGTGTAACGATCGCCGATTTGAGTCAGCTCTTGAAAGTCTGGCAAATGCGATAGAATTAACCGTTCGTTCCAATCATTTTTACCAAAATCTAAAATCGCTGAAATCTTAAAGGCCTTAGCTTGGCGCTTAAAATTATCATCTTCAAAAGGCGTCGCTAAAGACACAGCTAAATACACTTCATCATTAAGTTTTAAACTGTAACGTTTAGCTAAACCTTGGCCGATGGCGATAGTTCCGGCCGGAGACTGCAATGTTCCTTCACGCACGCGTGAGTTTAAATTTAAAATTTCACGAACTTGATCAAAATCAAAACCTTGAATTAAAACGCCAGAAACTTTTCCTTTTGAGGCGATCACAGCTTCGGTGTAAGCAAAGCGTGCGATTTTTTGAATGCTTGGATCAATTTTTTGAATGTCGGCCGCAAACTCATCCCAGCTTTCGATCAATTTACCTTTTTTAATAATTTGAATATCACTGGTGACATCAATCATGGCCTGTTTTAATGAATTTTCAAAACCACGCATCACTGACATACTGGCAACTAATGCGGCTACACCTAAAACTAATCCCAAAAATGACAACGGTGCAGAACCACCGAATAAAATTTGTTTATTAAACAGCAAGCGTCCCGATAACCAAAATTTAAATTTTAAATCTCTAAACATCTGAGTCTGCCTCAGCATTTTGCCCCAGAGTTCCGTGAATTTGGGCTTTTAAATACTCCATAACAAAATCAGAAAATTCGCCGTTCATGACTTTATCAACCTGATTTGTGCTATAACCGGTGCGGTGATCTTTAACTAGCTGATACGGATGCATCACATAAGATCTGATTTGCGAACCCCACTCGTTGGCTTTTTTTGTGGAATTCATGGCATCTTTTTCTTTATTTCTTTTTTCGACTTCTTTTTCGTAAAGAGCTGCTTTTAACATCTTCATAGCTTTTTCACGATTTTGAACCTGCGAACGTTGTTGCTGTGAAGCCACCACTATGCCTGAAGGTCTATGACGGATTCTCACTGCCGAATCCGTTTTATTAACGTGCTGTCCGCCAGCGCCGCTTGAGCGGTAAGTTTCTACATCAATATCATCGGTTTTAACTTCGATTTGAATGTCATCGTCGACTTCGGCCCAAACAAACACTGATGCAAAAGAAGTATGGCGTCTGGCATTAGAATCAAACGGAGAAATACGCACTAAACGATGCACTCCGGATTCAGCTTTTAAATAACCATAGGCATATTCACCAGAGATTAAAAGCGTGCAAGATTTAATACCTGCACCTTCACCGTCGGTCATATCTAAAATTTCACATTTATAACCCTGCTTTTCAGCGTAGCGGGTGTACATGCGAAGGAGCATTTCGGCCCAGTCACAGCTTTCTGTTCCGCCAGCACCAGAGTTAATTGATAAATACGTATTATTGGCATCAAGCTCGCCGCTTAATACTTTTTGTAATTCTAATTGTTCGCCGATTTTTTGAACGGCGTTTAGCTCTGCTTTAACTTCTTTAAATGAAGCTTCATCGTGGGCATCAACGGCCATCTCTAAAAGCACTTTGGCATCAGCAAAACGATTAGAAAATTGATTCCATTCGCCGAAGGCCTTTTCAAGTAAAGTTTTTTCTTTATTGTGCTTTTGCATTTCGGCAGGCTTGTTCCAAAGTTCTGGATTTTCTGCCGCCATCGCTAGTTCTTCGAGGCGTTTTTTCTTGCGATCAAGGTCAAAGGTACCCCCGAAGCTCTACAGAAAACTGATCCAGTTCTGTAATTTGTTTTTTAACTTCGGATAATTCAGTAACTATTGACATAACACTAGAGTCTAGATTGATTTTTTAAGCTGTCAACTGCTCGAATAATGCATCTTGAATGCGAAACATCAACTTTTCTTCGGCTTTTGATAGCTCGTGGTCGTAACCTAAAAGGTGTAAAACGCCATGAATCAACATGTATAGAAATTCGTTTTCTAACGAATGATCTTGCTCTTTCGCTTGTTTTTTTAGCACATCGAGACAAAAAAGAAGCTCTCCGAGAGAGTCTTTTTCCATAGAGGCAAAACTTAGAACATCTGTTGCCTTATTTTTGCCGCGAAATTGTTTATTTATTTTTTTCATCTCTTTGGAATCTAAAAACACAAGAGTGATTGTTTTGGCTTTTAATTGCTTTTGATTGCGTACCTTAGTTTTGCCAAGGCCACGCACGACAGCATCAAGCATGGCCTGAATTTTCTTCTGGTGCGTTCTACTTTTTGACTGATTGACAACCTGAGCTTCCATATTTTCAAATACAGCATGCCAATTCCTCCAAAAAATCTCAATGAATTTTCAAGTTTACTTCAACTTATGCGCGATTTACGCGGGCCAGATGGCTGCCCGTGGGATAAAGAGCAGACGCACCTGTCACTTGCACCCTACGCGATCGAAGAAACCTTTGAGATGGTCGAAGCCCTAGAAAAACAAGATGATGCTGAATTTTGCGAAGAACTGGGCGATGTGCTTTTTCAGGTGGTTTTACATGCCCAGCTTGCGACCGAACGTAAAGCTTTTGATATCACTGATGTAATCACTTCTATTTCAGAAAAACTGGTGCGCAGACATCCGCATGTTTTTTCAGAAGTTAAAGTCAGCGGCTCTGACGAAGTGATTAAAAACTGGAACGACATCAAAGCTAAAGAAAAAGCTGGCAAAGTAAAACCGGTATTTAGCTTACCTAAAGGACTTCCAGCTTTACCGACGGCAGAAAAAATCGGAAGCAAAACTGAGAAATTAAAATTTGACTGGTCAGAAGCAAAACAAGTGCTGGCACAGTTAAAATCAGAAATCGCAGAGCTTGAAGAAGAAATGAATCGCGCTGAAACCGACACTGGATCACTAGATCACGAAATGGGTGATGTTTTATTTTCAGCAGCACAGCTTGCAAGGCATCTGAAATTAGATGCCGAAAGCTCTCTGCGCAGAGCTAATTTGCGCTTTCAAAAACGTTTTAACCAAATGCTTTCTTATTGCGAAAATGATGTCGATAAATTCACAGCCTTAAGCTCTGAAAACAAAGAACAGCTCTGGAGCAGAGCTAAAAAAGAATTGTCATAGTTAAAAAAAGATCAAAATCGTATTTCAATTTTTCTGTCTAAAGTTTTTTCAAAAAAAATGACTCTTAATATTATCAAATTCACGGCAGTGTTATTTTTTACCTATACTGTCAAAGAACTTGACGCACAAAAAAATATTTTCACCTGCAAAAAATATTTTTTTCAAGCTTTTCGCGTATTTAGCGTGTCTCAAAATAGCCCGGCAGTTTTTATTCACCAGACATAATCAACACTTACGGGCTCGTTCGCGGTTCGTTTAGCGCCAATCTATTCTAATTTCACGGATTTAATTATTTTATATCACTGGACGATAATCTAGTAGCAATACAAGGAGAACAAAATGTTCTTACGACAAACGAAACTGAAGATCGCAGAAAAAATTATGTTAGCAAGCTTAGCAATGACTGCTGTAGCATGTGATAAGGGCGCAGGCTCTTTTTCAATTCTTTCTGACAACTCTCAATTCCAACAAGCTGTTACGTTTACTCCACGTAAATTAGACGTTCTCTTCGTTGTCGATAACTCAGGCTCAATGCTGACTTCACAAAATAACTTAGCAAATAACTTTCCGTCTTTTATCGATAAGTTCATTGAGCAAGGATATGACTTTCGTATCGCAGTGACGACGACTGATGCTTTTTATGGTGACCAGTTCATCGCCACAGGTTGTTCATTGTGCAACACCGAGCAAACTCGTTTTCGCACAGGTGTTAATCCGCCAGTTTATGTTATTGACCGCGCAGATTATGATTTAAGCCTAGCTGGCGAAGAAACCCGCCTGAAGAATGATTTCACTTTAAATGTTAAAGTAGGAACAAATGGTTCAGGTGATGAACGTGCATTTTCAAGCTTTAAAGCAGCTCTTAGTTCTAGCTTAAATGTGAACTTTCACAGAGCAGATGCTTTCTTAGCTATCGTTATTGTTTCTGATGAAGAAGATTTTTCTCAATCACAATATACAATGAACGAAAGCTATGCTAATTCAAACATTCACACAGTCGCTTCGTATAAATCTTTCTTAGACAGCTTCACTGGTGGTAATGCTTCTGAAGATTATTCAGTGTCTGCGATTTCAATTTCGGATCAAGCTTGCCGCGATACTTTAGCCGGCGGTTCTGGTGGAGCACAAAAAATTGCTGCTCGTTATAATGAATTAGTTGATTTAACTGGCGGCACTAAGAATTCAATCTGTAATCCATTTGACCAAACACTTGATAATATCAGTTCTCAGATTATGACCGAATCAAAACCAGTATATACGCTTGATAAAAAGCCAATTATCGCTTCTATCCGTGTAGCGGTTGGTGGTGTTCAGGTTCCGCAAAGCAGCACTGATGGCTGGTCTTATGATGCCGTCGAAAATACGATCACGATCAATGGCGCCACTTACAAACCAAGTCCAGGCGCACCGATCTCGATCAACTTTGACCCAGATTTAAACTAATTAAAATTAATAAATAAAAGGAAAATGAAAATGGCGACAACTGAAAATAACTGGTATGTGTTAATGGGCGATCAAAAATACGGACCGTATGAATATAAATCTTTAATCAACATGATTCAGACGAACCAGTTGATGGATTATAATTATGTCTGGGCGGCTCACTTAGGTTCTTGGACGCAGATCCACCAACTTGAAGAGTTCAGTAAAGATCGTTTTCAAATTTTATTACAGCAAGAATCAGAAGTCGTTTCTGCATTCATCAAGCGCGAGCACAATCGACAAGATGTTGATGTTCCCCTATTAGGACACAACCACCAAAGATTTTTTGATGGCCAAATGGTCTCAATTTCGAAAGTAGGCGCCCTCGTTCTGCTGAACTCGCCATTGATCCAGGTGGGTGATAAATTAAAACTTCATGTAAAGTCTAATGATGAGACAAAACCATTCAATGTGGAGTGCGAAGTAATCAGAAAAAACTTTTCAAAACAACGACTTAACTCAAAATCTGGCCTCTATTATGCGGTACGTTTTCACGATATACAACCAGTGGGAGTGCAAATTATCCAATCATGGTTAAGCGCACCGAAGGCCGCATAACATATTTTTTTTAAACGTAATAACAGAAAAAAATCTCGGAGGATTTATATGGAAATTTTAAACTTTATTAGAGAAGCCGGCGTAGTTGGCTGGGTTATTCTAGCTACTGGTGTTGCCGTTGCTGCCCTTGTGGTTGAACGTGCCCGCACACTTTACTTTCACTATGGTATGAATGTCGATGCCTTCACAGGCAAAATTCATACATTAGTTTTATCAAAAAAAGTTGATGAAGCTATTGTAACCTGTGCCCAAATGGAAGATAAACCGTTAGCACGCGCTTTCAAAACGATCTTAGAAAAAGCTGATCGTGATGATGAGACGATTTTTCAGGCGCAAGACATCGCCATGTCTGAAGCGGTTCCTTTATATACGAAACGTTTACATTACCTTTCAATGTTAGCCAACGTGGCTACTCTATTAGGTTTATTAGGTACGATTCACGGTCTTATCTTATCGTTCCAAGCGGTAGCCCAGGCCGATCCTGCAACTAAGCAAGCGATGTTAGCAAACGGTATCGCGGTATCGATGTATACAACGGCACTTGGTCTAGCGGTAGCAATTCCTGCGATGGTTCTTTATTCATTCTTAGTTTCTCGTCAGAATGAATTACTAGAGCAATTACAAGAAAAATGCTCAAAATTAACTGAAACATTAACTAGCAGTTCGATCCCAGGTCTTAGCAAAAACAATATCTATCCAGATGTTTCAAATGCTCCGACTACGAATACACAAGTTCCTCCATCGCATTCAACTAAAGCGTCTTAATTAAGACGCTAACAGGAGACTTTTATGGGTCGCAGATTTAAATTACTTATCGATCGCAACGCTGAGTTTGAATTAGACTTGGCGCCGTTACTTGCGGTGATGGTAAAACTTGTGCCAGTTCTGTTGTTATCATCGGCCTTCGTGCAAATGATGATCATCGAAACTGATTTACCGCAAGTGGTTCAAGAAGCAATTAAAAAACAAGAAGCAGATCCTAATGCAGCGTCAATTTCTGTAGCCGTGACAACTAAAGAAGGTGTTAAAATTACTTTGACTGAAAAAGGTAAAGCTCACATTGAAGTTGTCGGATTAGGTCAAGACAAACAGATCGACTATCCTGCTTTACATGCTAAGTTTGTTGAACTTAAAAAGAGCCATCCGGCTATTTTTAAAATCGACATTCAACCCGACGAAGACGTTGCCTACAAAGACGTTGTTAAAGTGATGGATGAAGCTCGCAAAGCCCGCGCTAAAGATCTTAAATTTCCGGTCAAAGACGAAAAATCAGGTAAAGAAAGTACTACAGAGTACATGTTTCCTGAAATCGTATTTGGCAATACAATGGATGGTTAATTATGCCTACAAGAACAAGATTCAAAGTACCAGTTAAAAGAAGTCAATCGTTCGGTCTAAACATTACCTCGATGACAGATATGTTTACGATCTTACTGGTCTTCTTATTACAAAGCTTCGCTGCGGGTGAAGTTCAAATTGATCCGGCCGAAGGCGTACGTCTTCCGCAATCGATGACAGAAAAAAACCCTGTTGACGGTGCGCGCGTATCAGTTTCAGCTAAAGAGATCAAATTCGATCAAAAAGTCGTAGCATTAATTAAAGACAATAAAATAGATAGCGCAGCTTTAGATGCGCATGATAATCAATTTATCAAACCACTATTTGACGAATTAAAAAAATTAAACACAGAAAACGAAAAACTGGCTAAGACCGGCAAAGTATTATTACAAGCCGATCAAGATCTTCCTTATGCGACATTACGTAAAATTATGTACACGGCATCAATGGCTGGATTTCCAAATCTAAAGCTTGTAACAACTGTGGGTAACTAAATATGACGACAACTATGACTCTTAATTCAATTATAAAGGATGAAGTAAATATGAACTCAGATGAGTAAACATTTATTAATTATCGTTCTACTTTGCATTACGCAATTCGCGGCGCAATTCACCAATGCAGCCCAAGATGAGGCCAAAGGCCTATTACCTGAAGTTAAACTTAACTCTGATAATGAAGAAGTTAATACTGAAAAAGCTTTCAAATCTGAAGTGCTAATCACCAAAGCTGAAGGCAAAGCCATTGAAGCTTTAAAAAAGATTATCATTAAGAAAAAAGGCACTGCTGAAGAAGCAGATTTACAATACCGTTTAGCCGAGCTTTATATGCGTCGTGCAAAATCGGGCCGCTTTTTCGATTTAAATGAAGGTGCTAGCAACAAACTTGATAAATTAGGCGTACAAAGCCAAAAATCAATCGAATCGTTAAAATTAGCTATCGAAATTTACAACAAAATTGAAAAGCAATTTCCTAATTATAAACAGTTAGATGAAGTTCTTTTTAATAACGCTTTAGCTCATTCGCAAACAAAACAAATCGAACGTTCTAAAGATCTATATAATAAATTAACTAACCAATTTCCAAAATCTGTTTTAATGCCAGATGCCCTGCTTGAAGTGGGCGAACTGTATTACAACCAACAGAACTTTAGCGTGTCTTTAGAAAAATTTAAAGCCATTGAAAAATACCCTAAATCTAAGGCCTACCCTTATGGTTTATATAAGTCTGCCTGGGCTTTGTATAATTTAAAAAGAACTGACGAAGGTGTTCAGCAATTAGTTCAGGTTGTTAAAATCAACCCGGCTGATGCCCAAGACGAAAAAAAGTACAACTTACGTAAAGAAGCTTTACGTGATTTAACTTTATTTGTTGGCGAAACGACTCCGCCAGAACAACTTTATGGATTCTTCAAAAAGCTTTGCACTGAAAATGAATTAGGTGAAGTTGTTTACAACTTGGCTAATCTTTATGAATCACATTCACGTTTTAAAGAGATTTCAATTTTCGCTAACGAATTTATCAATGAATTTCCGTCAAGCGAACATTCTTCAAAAGTTTACACTAAACTTATTGATGCTGAAGAGACTTTAAAAAACCGTCCGCATGTGATTTCTCATCTGAAAAAATTCGGAAGTCATTGCCAATTGTTAGTTGGTGAAAGTCAAAAGCCTTGCAAAGACAACTTTCGTAAAATCAGCTTAGAAATCTCTAAAAAATGGTGGGATATCTGGCTTAAAAATAAAAAACACGTTGAATTTTCTAAGTTGACTGAACAGGCTTTTGAAATTCTATTATCGCAAGAAGATGTGGCCCTTCCCGATTCAACTTCGCGTTATGCCTATGCAGAGTTATTATTTCAATTAGAAAAATTTGAGGCAGCTCAAAGTAATTACTTTACTGTGTCTAACCACAAAGGTTTAGACAAAACGCGTTCACATGATGCTCTTTATGGCGCTTTATTCAGCGTTGAAAAACAATTAGAAAAAACCAAAGACGAAGTGCAGGTTGTGGGGTTAACAACTCAACAAAAAGAATTAGCACAACGTTATGTTAAAGAATATCCAAACGGTGAACATTATGAAAGTTTACAGTTTAAATTAGGTTTTATCGCGTACCAACAAAAAGACTACGATAAATCTTTAGAAATTTTAACGCCGTTTACAACTAAATCTAAAAATGTCCAGTTAAAAACTAAAGCTGAAGACATCGTTTTAGATATTTATAACGTTAAAAAAGATTTTAAAAAAATTATGTCTTTTTCTGGTCAGGTTGGAAAAGCTGTCACTGATGATAAACGTAAAAAATATTTAAATCAAATTAACGAAGAAGCTAACTTTGCCCAGGTGCAAGTTGATTCTGAAAACTTAAAAGTTGATAAAAAAATTCAGCTTTTGAAAGATTTCGCTCTAGCGCATAAAAATTCAAAATTAGGCCAAGATTCATTATGGCAGTGTGTATCGTTAGCTTTTGCTAACGGACTCGATGTCATGGGTGCAGATCTTTCATTAGAGTATGCTAATGCCTACCCTTCTGATAAAAAGAACTTAGATGCAGTAAAAGACGCGGCCAACGCCTACGTTCAAGCCGGCCAACTTAAAAAAGCCATTTCTACATTTCGCGATTTAGCGCGTTTAGAAACATCTAAATCTTTTGCTCACTTAGAAACGTCGTGTGATTTGTTGCGTGTAAATTCGCAATTACCAGAAGCACGTGGTTGTTATAAAGCACTATTTGATAAAGCTGAGAAAAATAAAAAGATCGAGCTTTTAACAAAAATGATGAAAGCTTTCGGCGATAAGAAAAATCATGCTGAACTTGAATCTATTGAAAATCAAATCTTACGTGACAATATCGAGCCTTATGCCACGCAATTGTTGATCTCTAAAGCCAGAGAGCATTTAGCGAACAAAAAATACACTGAAGCCTTTAATCTTTCGATGAAGATTAATTCACGTCCGGTCGATGCTGATGCACGTGCTGAAGCGCGCTTGATCCAGGCTGCCGTATTAGAGTACGAATTTATCACTCAAAGCGTAAAAGCCCGTGAAAGTAAGTTTTCAATGGTTTTAGCCATGAAGACTGAAAAATTCGATAAAGCATTTACAGCTTATTCATCAACAATCAAAATGTCTAAGTCAGATAAGATTCAAGCTGAAGCCTTACAAGGTATTGACCGTTTATATGCTAACTTCGTTGAAGCCTTAACGACTATGCCTGTGCCACAAAGTTTAACGCCAGATGAACGTGATGGTTTAAAAGCCGAACTTGTGAAAATGTCGACGCCGTTTCAAGAAAAACGTAAAGAGAATTTAACTAAATTACGCCAGGTTTCAAAACTTTCGGCGACGAACAGTGAAATGATCAACTGGGCTGATTACAGTATCGAAAAAACTGTCGAGCCACGTTTGTTCTTTCCGTCTTACCAGAAGTTAACTCACTACTTACCGTCTAGTCTTAGCGATTACAAAGACTATTCACGTTTACCAGCATCTGATAAAAAATGTGATTTACAAAAACCCGTAGCATCTTCTATCGGTGGTTGTATTCAGACTAAACGTTATGCGGATGCAGAGAAAATGGCGCTTAAGTTAACAGAGACTAAAGAGCAACGTGCCATTGGTTTATACTACTTAAGCGTAGTCGCCGATGCTAATAACGAAACTGATAAAGCGCTATGGATGATCGAGAAGGCACAAAGCCTGGAACCACAAGTGGCGTTCTTCCATTTTCAAAAAGGGAAAGTTCTATATTCTGTCGAAGGAATTAACAGTGCTTTACCGAATTTCGAAAAAGCTTTTGACATTAAAAAATCGTCTAAAGAAATCACTGTTATGAACGCTTTAAAGTCGTTCTCAGATCGAGATTTTATCACGGCCTCAACCGAATTTTCGCAACTATCGACTGAAGACCTGTATAATTTTAATGTGGCTGTATTATACGTAGAATCTATTTTACAAAAAGGCGAAACGGCAGAGGCAGTAAGCCTAGCTCAAAGGCTAGTCAATGCTCAGCCTAAAAATGTCGATATGCTTTTAGAGCAAGCTCGTATTTTTGAAGAATTTTCTTTGAAAAAAGAAGATGCCGTCCAGTCTTACCAAAAAGCCATGGGCGCAACACTTAGTGCAGATCAAAAAGACTGGCTTAAAAAGAAAATTGAATTTTTAAAAACGAATAAAAACAGTCAGATTTCAATGAGTGTGGGTGAATAGTATGAACGTAAAATTTTTGGCTTCTTTAACATTAGCTTTAATCTTAACTTTTATGCCGTTTTTGGTATCTGCTAAAAGTGCAGCTAAAAAAACGAAAACTCGCGATGTTCAGGAAGTGAACTTTGGCGAAATGAACTTAAAAGGTACGATCAGAAATCCTGATGGTGCTTATTTAGTGCAAAAAAAAGGTATTAAATTTATGCCCTTGCACGATATCCAAAAAGACATGGATAAAAAGATTCGCGAAACTTCACTTTATATTGAATAGTTTAATTTAAATACGGAGATACTGAATATGAGTATTTTAAAGATCACACAAACGACACAAGATGGTCGCCGAAAAATCTGGAAGGTCGACACTAAAAAGTCATTACTGACTTTTGGTTCTTCGCGCAAAACAGACTTTGGCTCGATCGACCGCATGAGCACGCCATTTGATGCTGTTGTTGAAAATCGTCCAGATGGCTGGCATTTTATCAGCTTCGATATGAAGAATACGTCACCGGATTTAAAAATCGCGGACAACACTTCATTTGAATTTGCTGAATCAAAATTATTATTTAATATCGTTGAGAAAGAGGAGTTTGTTCTTAGTGGCTTAGAAAACGTGAACCCCCAAATTGTGACTCGCGGCACTAAGAAAAAAATTCTTATCGTTTCTAGAAGCGGTAAAATTTTAAAAACTGAAGTTAAAGATGTTAATCACACTTTAACTTATTCAATCGGTGGCATTTCGCACACCCTACCCTTTAAAGGTAACGATTCATGGGAGCACCATGAAATTGAAGGTTTTAATTTCAAATCTAAATTAATGAACTTAAACGAAGTGACTGATTTAGAAAAAAATCCTAACGAAGGCCTGGTTGATAAAGAAGGCAAAAAGATGTTGATCCTGACTTTAGGGGCGATGTTTTTATTCGTAGGTATCGGGGTTTTTGCTCCGAAAAAAGATTTAGTTGAAGAATTAACAGTACCGAAATCAAGTTCAAGCTTAGTTGTAAAAATGGAGTTCAAAAAACCTAAAGAAAAATCTGCAGGTCAACCAACTCCGGTTAAAATTAAACAGGCTCAAGCAACGGCGCAAACAAACCCTGCTGCTGGCGGTGGTAAAGTGAACGCGCTTTTAAAAGGCGCGATCGGCGTTCGAATTTCGCAGCTTATGGGTAAAGTTTCTGCGACAGAAGCACGTACCGCACAAGTTTTAGTAACTACATCAGGAGTTAAAGCTGGTGATGCTGATTCAGGCCGTGCCTTAGCTGCTGTTGGTAAAGCTGATTCATCAGGCCGTAACTGGAATGGTGAAGCTACGGCTACTAGTGCCGGTAAGGGTGTATCCACTGGTGGCGTAGGTGCCGGTAAAGGTACTAGCGCAATGGGCACTGGCTTAGCTGCTGGTAAAACCGGTTCTGGTGGTGTTGGCCTTATCGAAGAAGAATCAGAAGTGGTTGGCGGTTTAGATCGCGAAGTTATCGCACAATATATCAAATCACAACTTGGACAAATTCTTTATTGTTACGAACGCCAATTATCAGCAAATCCTGATTTATACGGTAAAGTGGCCGTGAAATTCACGATCGCCGGTACTGGCCAAGTTGAAACACAAGCTATTAACCAAACAACTTTAAAAAGTGTTCCGGTTGAAGGCTGTATCTTAAATAAAATCGCTAAATGGAAGTTTCCAGAGCCTAAAGGCGGAACGAAAGTGGTTGTGACCTACCCGTTCTTATTTAAGAGTACGAATTAATTTTTATAGGATTTAACGAAAAAATAACTTTAGGTAAAGGCCTAAGTAAAACAAAACGAGGAAATGAAAAAGAACCAATTACTTCTTGCAGTTGCAACAATGATGTTATTCACCGCTCAACAGGCCTTCGCGCAATCAGCTTCTGGTACAATCAGAAGTTCTGATAAAGTTGATTTAAAAAAATTAGAAGATAAATACTGGTCTGCTAAAGATGAAGACTACGGTGTTATCCAAAACAGAACTTACTCAAAAGCCCAAAAATTTTATGGATCTCTTGTCGCCGGTACCTTAATCAATGACCCGTTTGCAGAAGCTAAACCAATGGGTGCCATGCTTGGTTATTACTTCACAGAAGATTTCGGTGTGGAATTAAGCTATTTAAACCACGATGCAGATAAGAATGAAACTGTTGAAAAGTTAAATTCAGTAAACGTGGCGGTTTCGCCAAATTACAACTTAGTTAAAAATGCCATTACAGCTTCTGCAACGTATACGCCGTTTTATGCAAAAATGGCGTTTATGAATAAGTCGATCATGTATTTCGATATGGGATTTACAGCAGGCCTTGGAATGACAACTTATGACCAAGTATCAACACCTTCGCAAGGGGCTGCCGAACAGTTGACTTCAAAGTCGACCCCGCATTTCGAACTGGGTTTTATGCAGCAGTTATTTATCAGTAAGAATTTTGCATTTCGTTTGGATTTAAAAAATACATTCTATTCGCAAAAAGTTGTTCCTTACCAGTCAAATTTTAATACCACAACTGGTGAAGAAACTAAATCGTCGAATGATACGACATTAACATTCGGTGTAACGTTATTTACGAATTAATAGGGATATTTAAGATGACTTTATTTTCAATTAAAAAGGATGAAGTAAATATGATGTTTCATGTCTACAAATAAATTTATTCTGGTCTTTGCTACACTAATGCTGGCAGTTTCGGCTGTTAATGCTCAAAAAGCTGCACCGAAATCGGCTGCCACTAAACCTAAGATCACTAATCTTTCTCGCGTGAATGTTCCAAGCGAAAAAGCGTTTCAACCAAAAGATGTCAGTGTACAATTGCCTGCGACAAAATCTTTTGTTGAAGTGAAATACAAAACTATTCCATCACCAAGTGTAGTTGTTGTTCCGACAACAATTGCACCTATTCCAGTTGTGGAAGCTGCCAAAGTGGTGATTAAGCCTGAACATATTGCGCAAATTCCAATGGTTAAACCCGTTGATTTAGGTTTAGAGCCTATTCTTAACGAACCACAGCCAGAAGTGCAAAATCTAGTCGAAATTAAACCTGAAGAATACAAAATGATTCAGGCCCTAATTTTTATGGAACACAATAAACGTCATGACTTAGCGATGCCCCTGTTTGTTGAATTAATGGATGTACCATTGTACCAACAGCAAGCGACCTTTCACTACGCTGAAACGGCATTAGGTTTAAAATTATATTCTGAATTTCGTCAAAAAATGCTGCAAATTTCTAAAGAGGCCAAAGATTTATCAATTAAAAAAATGGCCATTGAATCTTTAGTTAAAAATATGCAGCACTTGCCAATTTCAGATATCGAAATGATCGATCCAGTGGCTAAGCAATTTGATGTCGACACGGTTAACTTTCCGGCTTACTTGCTGAAAAAAGCTAAATACTATTCTGAAAAAGGCGATTTAAAAGAATTCGAAAATGCACTGCTTTTAATTCCAACGGATTCAGCCGAGTATAAAGAGGGAACCCTTTTAAAATCAGTGCTTAATTACCGTCGTGGTCAATTAGACGAAGCCATCACTGAATTAGAAGTGTTATGGCCATCAGTTGAAGAAAAGAAAAAAGACCCTATCAGAAATTTAGCGGCTTTAACGTTAGCCCGTCTTAATTTTCAAAAAGGCGAATATAAAACAGCCTACAAATATTACCTATTAGTTGATAAAAATTCAGGCCAATGGCTACAAAGTATGGTTGAACAAGCTTGGACTCAAATCTTAGCTAACGATAACATCGGTGCTGCAGGTAACATGTTTACCCTGCACACTGAGTTTTTCAGCAAATCTTATGCACCAGAGACTTATGTTGTGCGCACCGTGGGCTATTTAAATTTATGCCAATACGGTGATGGCGTACATATTCTAGAGGATTTAAATAAACGTTATAAAGCAATTCATGAAGGTTTAGACGGTTATCAAAAAGCCAACACTCAAGGCATGGCTTATTATGATTTAGTTAAATCATTCTTAAAAAACACAAAACAAGAAAACTTTGACGGTGTTCCGCGTTCGTTCGTTGTTGAACTGGCACGCCACCCGTCTTATATGAACATTCAATCACAAATTAACTCTTACGAAGATGAGAATTCTCGCTTTAACAAAGTGACTATTGACTTGATTCGCAAAGAGCGTGATGCACGCTTAGAAATGTTAAAAGCTAAAAATGAATTTACCGCCGCACAGCGCGAAGGCCGTAAAGGCGATAGCTTACGTAACCTAGAGAAAAAATACTTATCTAAAGGTGTCGAGCATTTAATTTACAGTCGCGCGCGCACAGGTATTAAAAAAATGCGCGAGGCAGCTCTTGCCCGCCTGACGAAAGAAGAAAATACCTTACGCGAAAAAGCCGGCAAAAACTTACAAGCTCGCTTTGGTGTGTTAGCCGCAACTCTTGATCGTTTAATCGATCAACAAGAAGTTTTAAGTTATGAAATCTATTCTGGAGCTGGCGAACATATTCGTTACCAAATGGCTGGTGGCGAAGCTAAAAACACGGATGCAAGCAAACAACCTGCGTCTTTAACTCCGGACGATAAAGATAATTATGCCTGGAAGTTTAAAGGCGAAGTTTGGGATGATGAAATCGGTCATTACCGCTCATCATTAAAAAATGTGTGTCCATCAGACGAGCGCACACCTAGCTCTGAGAGCGCTTCAACAGACACAGCCGAAGACAAAGAAAGCCATAACTAATTTTAATTTTTTATAAAAGGAATAATTTATGAAACAGACACAAAAGACAATTTTAACTTTAAGCGCAATCACAGCCATCAGTTTTTCTGCAGTCTTGGCTTTTGCTGAGCCATATTCAGCACAAACTGGATTAGAGAAAATCAAAATCAATGTTGAAACCGCAAAGGCTAATAAAGGCGATTACGAAAAAAACTTAAGCATGATCAACGGCAATATGTCTGAACTAGGCAAAGCTAAAGGCCAGGCACAAAAGCAAAAAGATTCAGTGAATTCTGAAATCGTAAACAATAACGAAGCACTTAAAAAAGTTGTTTTACAAGAAAAAGAATTACAAGCCTTAATCACGGCTGAAGAAACAAAGCGTGCTGAAGAAGAAAAACAACTGAAAGAGTTAGAAAGACTAACTACGCAAATTGGTGAAAACCAAAAAAAGCGCGAACAAATCATTGCTGATTATAAAAAACAAATGGAGCTTGTTGCTGAAGAGAAAAAATCATGGAAAGGCCGCGAAGGCGAACTGCGTGCGCAAGAAACAAAAACAATCGATGCCTTACGTGGTTTAGCTTCGCAAGAAGTAGCCTGGAACACAAAAAAGAAAACTTACGAATCAGAAGTTAAAAAATGGTCTTCAGAACTTGATAAACAACAAAAAATCTCTGAAACATACCAAGGTTTAAAAGAGAACAAATAGGTAGGCCGTACCTATTTGGGATGCGATGCGAAACCGCAGCTAATAACTGCGGTTTTTTATTTCTGGGAAGCGACTCCCCGTTTGCACCAATTGATCTTTTCTTTAGTTTGGCCTTCGTAGGCGTAGGCTAGATTATTTTTAATCAAGGTCTCGGCAACATCTTTACCGTCGATTTTAACATCAGCTAAGATACGAAAATATTTATCGCGCTCGATATTTATTAAATCAATTCTTTTAGAATTTTTAAGCATATTCTCAACTAAGCGTTTTGAAGTTCTTGCCATATCTTTTTCGCAAGGAAGTTTGCCTTTAATTTCTGGCGAGTCGATATGCTTTACGCGAATACTGATTTTTTCGCCAATTAAAGGGTGCACACCCGGAATATTAAAGGTGATCGTATCGGCGTCGTAATTTTTAAGATATTTTACACACGCAAAAGAAGTTGCCGTGTGGGTACAGTCATTAGCTAAACTGCTCTGTGTTACTAAAAAGAAAAAAGCTGCTATTAATATTTTCATAAGAAAATGTTAACATGCAGCTTTTATTTGAAAAGAAGAAAATACTATCTTGGGCAGATTCTAGATGCGTCTTCTGCAGAAATTTTTAAATCATCAAATAACTGAAATTTCTGAATACGTAAGATCTTGCCGTTCGGAACATTAGCAAACCAATAAGCCTGAGCTTGTTGTGGTGTCATTCCGCAGAATTGAATTAAAGCATAAGCAGCCATTTCACCTGATGCATGCCAGCCGTTCCAGCAGTGAACATACATTGGGCCTTTTTTGTTTTCGATAATGTCTTTTACTTTTGTTAAAAAAACTTTAACCGCTGGGCGGCTTCTGGTATCAGGACCAAAATTTGTGTACTCAACACCATGAGTTGCACTTGGTCTTTTATCCCAACCATAAGGGTACATATACACAGAAGCTGAAAAGCCTTTGTCGGCCAAAGATTTTAAACCAGTTTCATTTAATGGAACTTGTCCGCCAATCGAATTACCACCGCGGTATAAAACACCCGGAATAACTACGCGATAATTTCTTAAACCAGAAACCTTTTCATGAGTCGCTTCAGTGTTTTTCATAAGATCGTTTAACGACACTTGTTGAGCGTTTGCAGTAAAGGCGACTAAAAGGGTTAAAATTGAAATTAATGTTTTCATAATTACTCCTGTAATAAGGATTAACTCTGCAAAATCATGCACTGTCTCAGATTGAGAATCAGGTCTTTAAAACTGATTAAATGAATTCAGGATTACTGGTTACTGTAAAACCCTACTGAGATGACAGAATTTGGTAGACACCGTCTGGCGAAAGCCCTGGTAAGCCGTTTAAGGCCTGATACGACGCAGGCCAAGCCTCCGAGAACACCATCGGCTTTGGAGCTAAACCCAAGAGCTTAGCGATTAATTCAGAACAATAAATTTTCTCATCATCCCAGATATAACCATGATCAAAGGGTTTACCCAGCAGGGCTTTTACTTTGGCTTCATCGAGTTCTTCAAGATTTGGCACTTCAAGATATTCGAGGATTTCGCCCATTTTCTGAATTTTATCAATCGTCACAAGCTCAACACCTCTGTAAGGATGAGCCTGAAGCCATTGACCTTTATAAGAAATCGCCGAGTGAGCAAAACGAGCCCCCGGTTCAAGTTGAACAACGTTACCGTAGTAATCCCGCATCTGAATAAATGCGACCATGACTTTGGCTTGCGCAGAAAGAGAAAATAAAATAATCGTGGCCACGACAAATTTCATAAACTTACTTTACAAAAACTTTTTCACTTTGAGTAACTAACATCGCAGCCATTGTATTTTTTAGCAGGTCACCCAGTAAAAACGGATACAAGCCAGCAACGAATAAGCCTTCACGCGGAATAAAAAACGATAAACCCACAAGACCGAAAGTAAAAACACAAACGCTGCCAAGGTAGCTGGCCAGCAATGTTTTTTTAAATGATTTAGTCCAACCTATGTCACTTAAATAGCCCATAACAATAGAGCCCGCTAACATTCCAAATAAATAGCCGGTGGTTGGCCCGCCAATACCCGCTTTAGCGGCGGCAAAAACCGGAAGCCCTGCAGCACCTAACAGTAAATAACTAAGCACTGAAGCAAAACCACGTTTAAATCCCCACATCAACGCAATCAGTGCGACACCAAAAGTTTGTCCGGTGATCGGCACCGGTGTCCAAGGCAGCGGAATTGAAACTTGCGCCAATAAACTTAAAACGACAACACCGCTGGCGATAGCAGCCAGGTTATAGGTGAGTTGATTTCCGCGAGAGATAACAAAACGAGACACTAAAGCTTGTGAATTTTTCATAGACTTTGGATCGTAGAAAATATTTCGGCGTCATTGTAGTAAAAAAAAGTAATTTTAGATTTCAATTATTGAACTACTAAACTATATTTCGCACATGAAAATTACAAAATACCTTGATGCCAGCCCCGTTTTTGCCCTGAATAGTGCATATGAAACTATTGTGTCGGATATCAACCGCACTTTGAAATCTGAAGATTCAAACTTACTGCAGGGTTTAGTTTTAACGGCACTTTTTTTTGAAGATAAAGACAGCATTACCCCGTCTCAGCTAGCCAAAGTGTTTCACACCAGCCGCGGAAACATCAGCCATATCGTTTCGCATTTAGAATACAAAGGTTGGGTTAAACGCATGGTTAGCCCCAAAGATGCCAGGCAGTTTCAGATTATTTTAAAACCTGAAGGTCGAAAAAAAGCACTTAAGCTTGTTAAATATTACGATAAAATTCAGGATCTGTTTGAAAACCATTTAGGAATAAATCACTGCAAGCAGACTTCAGAAAATATAACCAAACTTAAAGAGGCTTATCTTACTTTCGGCTAAAGCGACCCATCACTTTTTTGCCGATTTTACCGAATTCATTCGGAAACAAGCGCACGCCAATGGCAAAAAATCCAACCAGCACTAAGGCAATGGTGACCGATAAAGCCAGAAACCCCGCCATATACCCATTTAAAATAAAATTTAACTGGGCAATAAAAAACACAATCAATCCAACGAAGGCAAACTTCACAAGGCTTTGTAAAAATTTAAGATATGGAAAATCAAAAATTAAAAAATTATAAAACACTAACAACATCGTAAGATTTACTGCCGCCGATGTCGTCGTTGAAATCATCAACCCTTGTACGCCCCAACGAGCCATTAAGACCGGCGCCAAAAAAATATGAATCACTAAACAGCCACCCGATAACATCGCCGGAAACCATGTGTTCTTAATCGCATAATAAGCCGGCGTCAGAACTCGCACCCCGCTTGAAAAAACCATAATCCAGCAATAAGTTTTTAAAATTAAACTGGCTGTATGCACATCATCTGGCGTGAAGCGACCGCGGCCGAATAATAAATCCATAATCGGTTCGGCTAACACAAATAAGCCGCAGGCTGCGGCGATAGAAACAAATAAATTTAATTCTAAGTAATGTCTGGTTTGTTCAGCCATTTCAGATTTTTTATCTTGCACCCAGTATTTTGATAATACCGGTAATAACGCGGTTCCAAGGCTTACTGAAATTAACGACAGCGGCAGTTCAATCAAACGATCGACGTAATTAATATAAGAAATGGTTCCTTCTTTTAATGACGAAGCAAAACGAAGATTCACGATCGTTGTAAATTGCAATAGCCCAAGGCCAACAAGTCCCGGCCCCATATTGCGAAAAACTTTGAGCGTGTCTTTGTTTTTAAAATCAAAAGAAAGCTTTGGAAAATACCCACAACGGCGAAGTGCTGGAATCAAAACTGCAGCTTGTAAAAATCCACCGATCAAAACACCCCAGGCCAATTGTGTTCCATTATTTTGCGCAGCTTCTGACAACCAAGATTTTGGCCATAAAGTAGAAATCACCATCGCCAGATTCCAGAAAGTTGGCGCTAAAGCTGGCCAGAAAAATTCTCCGAGGGCGTTTAATATCCCCATAAAAAAAGCAAAGCTTGAGATAAAAAAGACAAAACCAAACATGATTTGCGCCATTTGTTTGGTGATCAGGTATTTTTCAGTGTTGGCGATATATTCTGGATCTAAAACTAAATGCAATAAAGCATCAGATCTTAAAATGCCCAAAACTGTGATCACCGATAGGATCATTAATAAAAGCGTGTACAGCGAATTGATCAGATTTTGGGCTCTTTCGCGGCTATCGTGATTGGCTTCGACGAAAATGGGGATAAAACTAACAGAAAGTGAGCCTTCACCTAAAAGCCTGCGAAACATGTTGGGAATCCGAAAGGCCGCAGCCCAGGCATCGGTAATTTGTTTATCAAATAGCGCAGCTAATAGACTTTCGCGTACGAGCCCTAAAGCTCTGCTCGTCATCGTTCCAAACGCCATCTTTAAAGCATTTTTAAGAATCCCTGCTTGCTTAGGTTTATTTGGTGTGTTAGCTATTTGTGTTCGTTCTGAAATGTCAGACATACTTTACTGGAGGTTATACCTTGGCACAACATAAGTCAGCAGCTAAAAGAGCTCGTCAAGCCGTTAAGAAAAACGCTATCAATACAGCTCGTAAATCTACTGTTCGTACAGCTGAAAAAAGCTTATCATCAGCAATTAAAACTAAAGACGTTAAAGCTGCTCAAACGTTATTGTCTAACTACGTTAGCAAAATCATGAAAGCCGCTCAAAAAGGCGTTATGTCGAAACAAACTGCTGCTCGTAAAGTAGCTCGTTTATCGACTCAAGTTTTTAAAGCTACTTCTGCTAAATAGTAGAAATACTTTGAAGCTCGGCTCTGCCGACCGCTAACAAGCTAAAGCGATAATTTGAACTTTTCTTGTTCATGACTAGTCCGAGCTACATAGGCTCGGATTTGTCGTTTTAGCGACAAGCTCACGTCTGTGAAACTTAATCCGTACACAGTGTGACCAGGCTTCGTGGTGAACCCATCAACGGTGTTTCTCACAACCGCACGCAGGCAAAAGAATCCCCCGTTCGGGATATAAAAATTAACAACAATAGGACTATTCATATCTAAGGCCATTTCGGTTTGAAATGAAATGCCACCTTCGCCTATTTCTACTCCGCCAGTAACTTCTGAATACCCTTTACAGGTAAATGCCACAGGCTTTTTAAAGTGTGTGCGGGGATATTTTCTTTTCGGGGCTTCTTTGATATGTGCATTCATACTGTACTTATCGGTAGTCTAGATTCAAATCCTAATCTGCAAATTCAAACTAGACCTTTGACTAGCGGTCTGAGCGGATGCGCATACCCTTTTAAGACAGTTTCGATATGATCATAACCATGAAAAAACACACTCTATTTTTGACAGCATTGATCACATCCACTTTTCTTTTCAATTGCGCAGGCACGGGGTCTCTTTTAAATAACTCAACTAATAATGGCGCGAAAACCAAAGCCCGCCCGATGTTAGATTCATCGAAAGAAGCGCAATTAAATATTCCTTACCGCAGCCTTGATACAGATAAAGAATTAACACTGATTGGCCTTGGTTCATGTTCAGATCAAAACTTAGCTGAACCGATATGGAAAACGATCAAACAAGCTAACCCCCAACTTTTTATCATGATGGGTGATAACGTTTACGCTTCACGCAAAGAAGATAAACCCATTATCGACCAGTACATCAAAATGAATCAAATTGCTGAATATAAAGAATTGCGCGAAGCGATTCCATTTTTAGCAACTTGGGATGACCATGATTATGGCCAAAATGATGGTGGCGTTGATAATCCAGAAAAAGACGAAGCCCGCAGAGCATTTCTAAATTACTGGAGCTACTTAAAATTCACGATGCCAAAAGACCAACAAGGTATTTACCACAGTCGAATCATCGGTTCAAAAAATCGCAAAGTGCAAATCATTATGTTAGACACACGCTGGGACCGTTCAGCGTTAGTTAAAAATCCTGAATACAATGCGACAACTAATACCGAACAACCACCAAAAATATTTTTACCCACAGATGATAAAAATGCGCGTGTGTTATCAGAAGCGCAATGGAAGTGGCTAGATCAAGAATTAGCAAAGCCTGCCAATCTACGCCTGATCGTTTCTTCAATTCAAGTGATCGCCAACGATCATTATTTTGAAAAATGGGGAAACTTTCCAAAAGAGCGTGAACGTTTTTTCAATTTGCTAAAAAAACACAAAGCTAAAAACACAGTGATTTTATCGGGTGACCGCCATTTATCAGCCGTCGCCAAAGAAGACGTTAAAGGTTTAGGAACGATTTATGATGTAACGGCCAGTTCGCTGAATAGACCTTCGCGTAATTTAACACCTGAAGTTGATAAGACCTACACAGCTCCAAGTTTTTTAAAACCTAATTTTGGAATGCTGTTAATTGACTGGAGCAAACGCACTTTATCAGCCAAAATTATGGATGAAGAAAATAAAGCTCAGATCGAACAAGATATTAAATTTTAATTATTTGCGTAGGCTTATATTCGAATCGACCGGTGAAAGCCAACCTTTCACCACAATATAGATAAATAATGCGCTTGAAATAAGTATCATCAATATGATTGACGCCCAAAATCCCCACTCATTTTGCAAGCCCGGAATATGAGTAAAATTCATTCCGAAGACACCAGCAATAAAATTTAGCGGTAAAAAGAAAATGGTTAACACCGTTAATACGCGCATGATCTCATTGGTGCGAAGCGAGGCTTCGTTCGTACGCTGTGAAGCGATCGACAAATGTAACCCCAGCAACCCTTGCGTGTTTTCAAAAATATCATCGGCATAAAACTGATAGCGTTCTAATTTATCGCGGCTATCTTGCCATAAATCTTTTTGTGCTAATCGAGTCATTACTTCTAACGTGTATTTTAAAACTTTGCGATAAGCCGAAGCTTTGCGTTTGATGTAATAACCTTCTTGTAAAAGCGCTTTAGAACGTTTGTGGTTGAAAATATTTTCTTCAAACTTTTCCATGTTAGCTTCAAGCTGATTGATCGGGTTTTCAAACGCCAAGGCTGCTTGTTCAAATATCAGCCCCATCAAGGTTAAGACATTTACATCTTTAAGATGGTCTTCTGTAAGAGCATTAACAGTGCTTGCGACCTCTGTAATCGCGGTCAGTTCCGCAATACGGTGAATGGTGATCACCTGCTTTTCGTGAATAAAAATCGCTATTTTTGTAGTCAATTCTTGCACACTATCGGCCTTTGCATCTGAAACTGGCTCTGGAATACGTAATATAACAAAGCGAGTCGACCCGTAGGTCTCAACATGCGGAAGGTAGTCAGGATTCAAACAGTTTTGAATTATGCTCTCAGGCAAACCTAAAACGCCCGCTAACTCATTATATTGAGTCTGAGTCGGCGCTGCATAATTGAGCCATTGAATTTCTCTATTTGAAAATAATTTTTTACCATTTGCCATAGTTTTGCTACTTTACTTCGATTATTGTAAGGGTCGTGCCCAAGGCACGCAAGGAATTATGCATGAAACAAGATCAACTATCTAATACACCTGCCCGCATTTATTTAACTGATTATAAAGCTCCGGATTTCAATATTAAAGATATCCACCTTTATTTTAACTTGCACGAAACTCAAACCGTTGTGACGGCGAAAATGAATTTTTCACGTGTGAGCACGGCGAAAGATTTAGTTCTTGCTGGTGGCGAACACGTTAAACTTTTATCGCTATCAATTAACGGCGAAAAGCTTGCAACTACTCGCTTTCAAGTTGAAGGCGAAACTTTAACGATCAAAGATGTTCCGGCTGAATTTTTATTACAATCTGAAGTTGAAATTAATCCTGAAGCCAATAAATCTTGCGAAGGTTTATATTTATCTGGCGGAATTTTCTGCACGCAATGTGAAGCAGAAAGCTTTAGAAAGATTACTTACTTTTTAGATCGTCCCGATGTGATGACAACTTACACTGTTGAAATGGAAGCGGATGAAAAAAAATATCCTCACCTTTTATCAAATGGCGATAACATTTCTAAAAAATCTTTAGGTAATGGCCGCCACCATGCGATGTGGAAAGACCCTTTCAAAAAACCAAGTTATTTATTTGCATTAGTAGCTGGAGACATGGGCGTGATCAAAGACACGTTCACAACAAAATCTGGCAAAACGGTAAAACTTGAAGTCTATGCTCCGCACGGAAAACAAGAGCGTTGCAAACACGCCATGGTGTCATTGCAAAAATCAATGCAATGGGATGAGGAACGTTTTGGTTTAGAATACGATCTTGGCACTTACATGATCGTATCAATTGATGATTTTAATATGGGCGCAATGGAGAACAAAGGCTTAAACGTATTTAATTCACGTTTAGTTTTAGCTGATGAAAAATCGGCGACTGACACTGACTTTGAAATGATTGAATCAGTTGTAGGCCATGAATACTTTCATAACTGGACAGGAAACCGTGTAACTTGCAGAAACTGGTTTGAACTTTCGCTAAAAGAAGGTTTAACCGTTTTTCGTGACCAAGAATTTTCTGCCGATATGAATTCTCGCTCGGTGCAAAGAATTAAAGATGTCGATTCATTACGTTCACGCCAGTTCACTGAAGATGCAGGGCCCAATGCTCACCCCGTTCGCCCAGAATCATGTTTAGCCGTAGATAATTTCTATACCGCAACGATTTATGAAAAAGGCGCTGAAGTCATTCGTATGATGCAAACTATTGTCGGTCGTGATGGTTTTAGAAAAGGTATGGATGAATACTTTAAACGCCACGACGGACAAGCTGTGACGATTATTGATTTCGCTGAAGCGATTGCAGCCCCGAATAAGGCTGATTTTTCTCAGTTCAAACGTTGGTATTCACAAGCTGGTACTCCGGTTGTAACAGTCACCGAAAATTATGATCAAGCCTCTGAAACGTTAACGTTAACATTAGCGCAGGCTTGTGAATTAACACTGACTGGAAAACAAGAGAAGAAAGAAAAGTTACCTTTTCATATTCCGTTAAAATTTGGTCTTATTGACCAAACCGGTAAAGAAAATCTTGAGCATAACCAAGTTTTAAATTTAAAAGAATCAACACAAACTTGGACATTCACAGGCATTACGACTCGTCCGGTAGTTTCACTTAATCGTGAATTTTCGGCTCCGGTTAAATTAAAATGGAATCGTTCAAATGCAGATCTATTGCATTTAATTAAATTCGATACGGATGCGTTTAATCGCCGTGAATCTTGCAGCAAAATGTTATTTGATGAAACGGCAAAATTAATCACCGCTTATCAAAATAAAACTGATCTAAAACCAAACCCTGAAATTATTCAGTCATTAGGTTATGTGCTAAACGACACGGCGATCGATGCGCAATTTAAAGCGCTCATCTTATCAATGCCTTCTGATAGCCAGTTAGCGCAAGAACAAGCTATTCTTGATCCGACAGCTTTCTTTAATGCAAAACTTGCGATTAAAAAAGCTTTTGTCAGTACGTTTAATACTGATCTTTTAGCAACGTACGCTAAACATCATAGTCTAAATAGCATTGGTGATCGCGCTCTTAAGAATAAAATTTTAGGATTTGGCGTTGCAACTGAAAATGCAGACTGGGTTACCTTAGCTGATAAACAGTATTGGTCTGCGCAAAACATGACTGATAAAATCGCTGCGTTAAGCTGTTTAGCTGAAACTCACTCTGAGTTAACTGATAAAGCATTAAATGATTTTCATGCGACTTGGAATACAGACAGTGTTGTCTTTAATAAATGGTTATCTGTGCAAGCCACTAGCAGCTCAGAAAAAACATTTGCGCGTGTTCAGGCTGCAACCAATGCTAAAGGTTACGAGCAAACAAATCCAAATAACCTGTATAGTCTTCTTGGCGGCTTTGCCGGAAATTACCTGCGTTTTCACACCGACAGTGCGCCGACGTATAAATGGTTTGCTGACGAATTATTGCGAATTGATAAAGTAAACCCACAAGTTGGTGCCCGCTTAGCACAAGCTTTTAACTTTACTAAAAAATTACCGACGCATTTAAAAACTTTAGCACAAACTGAAGTTCAACGAATGTTGGCTTCAGACACGTTATCTAAAAACGCGCGCGAGCTTTTAGAAAAAACTATGTAACCGTAGTTTTTTATCTTCCTAAGATAGTGGACAGAGTCTCTTGCTCAAGCGTACTCAAGGTTTGATCTTCTCGAACGTAAGCTGCCGCCACATACGTGGCGTTCCAGCCCGCTGTCTCGACTTTTTTTAATGACTTGGCTTCAATAAAATCAGGCACCAAACAACACCCCAAATTAAAGCGTGCGAGCTGGGCCGCCACGGTCCAACTTTCAACAACAATATGCGAGGTGAATTGGATCTTGTTCTTTGCCGCGTATTTTAGAAAGGATTCAACCTCAGGGCGAATTTCGGTAGTGATGAGATGAGTCTCCCGAGATCCTGACTTAGACAGTAAACGAAATTTTCCAGTTCTGAATTCATGCTTTTTAAATTTATTCTTTTTTTCGTTATCTAGGGCTAAGACAATATCAATGGAGCGATCTTCTAAGTAGCCTAGCAATTGATCGGTAGTCCCGGTTTTTATGAAAGGTTCTTGGGCTTTCTTTAAGGACTTTTCTATTTTCGAAAATGCCAATTCAATCAAAGAAGCGGAACAGCCAATTCTGAAGCTCTTAGAGTCCGCAACCTTATGCGAAAGTCCCCGTTTAAAGTCATTAAAAGAAGCTCGAGCACGCAAATAGAACTCTTGCCCTGCGGGTGTTAACTCAAAGAGCCTTTTTTCATGAACTAAAAGGGGCTTCCCGTACCATTGCTCAAGGCGCAAAATCGCTTGGCTGACCGCAGGCCGTGAAACATGGTTCACCTGAGCACTTTGGGTGATGCTTTTAAGTTCTACCGCATCCATATAATATTTAAGTGCTGCCAGGCTTAATTCTTCAAGCTTCATGTAATATAATGTTACATATACGAAAGTATAAGTCACTTTTAATTTCTCACAAAAAGCTCTATACGTAAGACTCAACAAGTGAGGAAAAAAATGAAAAATCTAGCTATCATGGTCTTAGCAACAGCATGCTTTGTAAGTTCTGCCTTTGCTGACGACCAGAATAAAGTGGTCGATATGGAGCAAGCGGTTTACAAAATATTAAGGGCGCATGAATGGAGAGAGTTTCAATCTCAAAAACATTTTAGTGGCTCAAAAGATGATTTAAAGGATGGATTCATTCACTTATCACCAGCTGATCAGGTGGAGCGAATCATTAAGAAATACTTTTCTACTGATCATCCCATTTACATCGTCAAATTTGATAACATTGATTTCTTAAAACGGTTGGTGTGGGAACCTGCTAGCAATGGAGATATGTATCCTCACCTCTATAATACTTCACTATCTATTGATGAAATGGATAGTTTTGAAGTACGAGAATAGCAGCGAAAAAACCAAAACACCAACATCTCAAAAAAGAGATGTTGGTTAAAAACAAAACTTGCTATTAAGGCGTTTGACCTTTCGAGTACATTTCGTTCATTTTCTGTTTCATTAATTCCATAGGCACATCCTCAACATGAGTTCCGATCGACCAGATATGTCCGAACGGATCTTTGAAGGTTCCGGTACGATCGCCGTAAAATTGATTTTCTACCGGACGCAACGTCTCCATACCAGCTTCAACTGCTTTTTTAGCTGCAGCATCGACATCTTCGACATACATCATAAAAGACACTGGTGTACCTTTAAGAGCTAGCGGGCCTTGCGTCTTCATCGTGTGCTGACCTTCAGAATCCATTTCTGAAGTCATCATTAGAATAGAATTTCCGATTTTAATTTCTGCATGCATGACTTGGCCATTAGGCATGTCCATACGCATAAGTTGTTCGGCCCCAAACGCGCGTTTATAAAATTCAATCGCTGTGGGCACATCATTAACAACGATGTAAGGCGTGATAGTTGTGTAACCTTTAGGAATAGCTTCGACTTTTGCCATAAATAATCTCCTCTTGATTTGGTGTTCGCAAATATCTAAGCACACCAAACCAGAGACGCAGATCGACTTATGCCACTCGTTATGAAATTAAATTTGATTACGGCACTGCTTCAAGAATTCAGAACGCGTATCACCGCTAACTTTGAATTCACCACGAAGATCAGTTGTTGTCGTTGAACTGTGCGAATCTTGAATACCGCGCGCAATCACACAATAATGTCTTGCATTGATATGCACGGCAATGTCTTCGGTTTCTAAGATATAAGATAAGCAATCAGCGATTTGCTTTGTCAAACGCTCTTGCACCTGCGGGCGGCGCGAGAAAAATTCAACTATACGATTAATTTTTGATAAACCGATCACTTTTTTATTAGGAATATAGGCAACCGTTGCAAAACCATCAATCGGTTGAAAGTGATGTTCACACATCGACATCACTTCAATATTTTGTACGCACACCATTTGGTCGTACTTCATTTTATTTTCAATAACCGTCATCGCCGGAAAATTCTCAGGATGCAAACCACCGAACACTTCGTTGACATACATTTTGGCAATACGTTTTGGCGTATCACGAAGGCTGTCATCATTGAGATCAAGACCTAAAACATTCATAATCTGAGAAAAGTGAAACTTGATTTCTTCAATTTTTTCATCGGCCGATAAATTATTATCAAACGTCGGCGAAGCCAACACATTGGCTAATACTTTATGCCCGTGCGATTGCTTTTTAGCTGGCTTTTTAGCCTTAGGTTTTACTGATGTTTTTTTAGTCTTTTTAGGTGCAGTCATAGAGTTAGATATAATCTATCTGGGCTACATATCCAATTTAAAAAACTGCACTTCTTGCTTAACCAGTTGTAACAAGCTTTCAATAGAGGAATTGGCTGCTAAAGTCGTTGGCAACCCCCTGGCCGGAACAAAAGATTCGGCTAAAATTCTTAATTTACCCGATGGAAACGCAATTGAACGCGTATCGATTTCTTGCTGTGCGCGCGAATCTAAAGCCTCTAAGCCCCAGTCTTTACAGTTTTCGGCGTTTAAATCGAATTGTGCGTTAGTGTACTTACGCAACACGGCCTCTAAATGCTGAATCGGACGCAGCGGATGATCCAAAGTCATGCGAAAGGTAAAAATCACCTGATCTTGCTTTTGGCGCACAAAAAACTGAGCCGTTTGCTGAGGCGGTGACAATTTGTAAAACGCCTGCGCCATAAGGTCTTCGTTAATACGAAGCCCCTTTTTAAAATTCGCATTAATCTGATTTGTCGAAACGACAACGCGAATGTTTGTCCAATTACGAGCTTGGGCTAATTGATCAAGTATGGGTTTTACGTCTTTAACTTCATCTAAATGACGAATTTTTAAAATTACATTTTGCGGTAAGGCTAAAATGACTTTTCGGGCAAAAAACATTCTTTCGCGATCACCGGTTTGAAAAGTTAATTGATAACGTGAACCAATTTTTCTTACACTCACCAAACGATGCTGCAGGCGAATCTGTTTTTCAGGAATCAAGCCCTGTACGATGTCTGACAGCTGGTCGACCAGGGCCGAGGCTCCTTTTTTAAAAGTCCACGTTTTGCTATCAAGGTCGGTTTTTTCTAGATTCAGTTCTTTAGCTAACGTATTTAAAGCCGTGTCTTTTTTAGAAAACTCAAACGCACCCCATTCGGTTTTATCAATGGTTTGAATTTTTCCGCCCAATCTTGACGAGGCCTCAAAAATTTTAAATGGGATTCTATTTTTTTTAAGTTCGTATGCGGCATACAGACCGGCGATGCCGCCACCAATAATGACTACTTCGTTATCAAAATCAAACTGATCTTCGATGAGATATTCATCTAATGTCGAACAAGAGGGCAAAAGTGGTAAGAGCGATAGGCCCGCCGCTCCCCACAATGCTGTGGTGAGAAATTCACGACGGTTAGTTCTAAAACGGTTTCGTTTCGACATCAAATTATGCTAGCGTGAAAAAATGTTCCGCACAAATGATCTTGAACAATTAATGCAAAAAGTTGATGGCTTTGGCTGGGGAATGACATCCTTAGACCCACTCCTAGCTAACCTTTTGCTTGAACGATTTCAAGATGTGCAAAATCAAGGGCTTTTAGAGCCTGCGACCATTACTAAATCGATTGATCAGGCCACAGCTATTCGTAACGATTTCACTTACTGGCTGGAAAAAGAGCACCACCCGACCGAAAATAAAATTTTAGAAAATCTTGAACAGATTCTAACGGCTTTAAAAAATTATTTTCGCATTTCATTATCGCATTTAGAATGCCATTTTGCTTTTTATCCACCAGGCCATTTTTATAAAAAACATATCGATCAAACTGAAAGCAACAACAAACGTTTTTTTTCGTTTGTGATTTATTTAAATCCAAACTGGAAACCCAGTGATGGCGGAAAACTTGTTGGCTACGACCAAGAACGAAAATTATTTGAAGTTATGCCGCACTTTGGAGAAATGATTTTATTTCGTAGCGACATTCCTCATGAAGTTGAAACAAGCTACAACACGCGCCGTTCGATTGCCGGATGGTTTCGCGTATGAAAAATTTAAGATCGCAAAAAGATGTCGTTTACTTTATTTTGTTTGACCGCTTAGCGGTTCGTATCGGCATTATGTTACTTGCATTTTTTGCAACTTTAGCTGGTCTTGCGGTTCCGTATTATCAACGTGATTTCATGCTACAGCTGTCAACTAACCCTTTGTTTGTGTGTACGCTGCTGGCCCTGTTGTCTTTTGTCTTGACGCAGATGACGAACTTTTTAGGTCAACGCGAAGCTTTGATCACGCAAAAAGCGCTATCAGAAAAATTATACCACCACATCTTACGACTTAAGCCACTAACCACCAGCCACAAAACTGTGGGCGAAATGGTCGCCTTATACACGACTGATATTCCAAGTTGCACGATGTGGCTTGAGCAAACGATTCCCTATGCGCTGACGACGGCATTCCCATTAATGCTGGCACCCATATTTTTAAATGTGGTCTATCATATTCCCTATAGTTTAACGTTATCGCTGATAGCGGCTTTGGTTTGTGTGAATCTATTATTAGCCCGCAGACAGTCCGGATTTTTCTACTATTTTAAAATCTTAGCCGGCCAGCGCATGGGTTTGGTGAATGAATGGATTCAAAATATTCGCGGGCTTAAATCCCTAAACTGGATTCAGGGTTTTGAAAATAAAATTATCAAAAAGCGTATTGAAGAAACGAATAATCGCATCGCGATGGTCACTAACGGTCAGATTATGAATTCGATTTCATCAAGTGTGACGTTCTGGCTAAACCTGGCGATTTTATTTTACGTGACCTATGCCCATAACGAACTGATCGGCCAAATTGATCTAATTGCCGTGATGTGGGTGATGGGTGTATTTTTATCAAAACCCTTAAGACAGCTTCCATGGTTTTTTACGATGATGTTTGATGCCTGGACTTCGGTTCGCAGAACCGGCGATTTTTTTTCGCTTGAAAATGCGCGTTACCATATCGATGATGAAAACACCGCCTTAAATGCTGATGAATCATTAGTGGTCGAAGATTTAAATTTAATTATTGAGAATAAAATCGTTTTAAAAAATATTAATTTAAAAGTTAAAAAAAATGAAGTTGTGGCGATTATTGGCCCGATTGGCAGTGGCAAATCGGTTTTATTTAAATCACTGATGCGCGAAACGCCGTTTAAGGCTAAACGCCTGGCACAACTGCCGCATAGTTATTTACCACAAGAGCCATTTATCTTAAGTGCGACGTTAACAGAAAATATTATTCTGGATTATCACAACGAACCATCTGAGGCAGCTCATCACGCCGTAAAAGCCACGGCAGCCTTAAAACATGCGCAATTTGATATCGAACACGATCGTATTAGTGATGGTTTACAAACAATCATTGGTGAGCGTGGTTTAAATATTTCTGGCGGACAAAAACAAAGATTAAATTTAGCCAGATTATTTTACAACCCTCTGCCGTTATTTTTATTAGACGATCCCTTTAGCGCCGTCGATGTGGGCACCGAGAAAAAACTGATCGATGCCCTATTTACTTTAAAAGAACAAGGTCACAGCTTTTTAGTGATCACCCAACGTTATGAATTTTTAAAACACTGTGATCGTATTGTTTATTTAGAAAAAGGCGAAATCAAATTTAATGGCGCTTATACAGATTTTATAAGCAAACCGAAATATCAAAAATTTATCGCAGGCGATATAACATGAAAAAAGCCTTTTCTAAAACAATCTTTGATACCCTGATGCAGGCTTATCGCCCTTTTATCGTTAGAATTATAACGGTGGTGATTTTAGGATTTGCCGCAAGATTGTTGTTTTTATCCAATGCCCAGATGATTGCGCGCTTTTATGACGCCCACAAAATTATCCAGCGTGATGATTTAGTTTCTCTGACTTCAAGTTTATTAGTTGTGCTGGTCGTTTCATTTTTATTAACGCTTATTTACCGCACGGTATTTTCAAGGCTTTCGGCTCTGGCCGTTTCGCGTATTTATGATGAAACGACTTACCGTGTGTCGCGCTACCCATTATCATATTTTGATAATACTCCAGTCGGTAAAATCACAACACGTTTTTCGAGCGATTACGGCAATATCTTTCGTTTATTCGGTGGCCCCTTGGCCGAGTTTTTATCGATCATCTTTGATTTAATCGGCATTACAATTTTAATCATGTTAACGCACCCTTATTTTGTGGTGAACTTGCTGTTAGCAGGCCTAGGTTTTTATGTGATTTTAAAACGTAATCAAATCAGACTGCGTGAACATCGCCGTGAAGTTTCGATTTTACGTGGGCCTTCGGTGGCGCATTTTTCAGAAACTGTTCAGGGAAGCCTTTCGATCAGACAAAATTCTAAAGTCAGAACTTTTATTAATCGCTTTTTAAAATTAGATGATCTTTACATTACCAGTAAATATCACATCGTGAAAAGCATTATGCGTTTTTCGACAGAACTGAATGTGATTTCTACGCTATTATTTTTAATGAATGGCTTATTGGGAATGTATCTGGTGCACGAAGGCAAATTAGGCGCCGGGCAAGTGGCCGTGACTTTGGGTTTCACTATTCTGGCGACAAATACCCTACAGATGTTTTTTGAGTGGTACTCACAATTTGAAGAGGCGTTAGTGGGTGTTGAGCGTTTAGATGAATTTATTCGTAACCCGATCGAAGAAGGTGCCTTGCTGCCGTCGTATTCAGATTTTAAAACTCACCATCCGAAAAAAGATAAGTTAAATAAAACCACAGAGCCAGCGGTAAAACTTGCTTCTGATTTTAAATTAACTGTTGAAAATCTATCGCTCACTTACCCGAATCAAAATCACCCCACACTTTTGAATGTGTCTTTTAAATTAAAACCTTCAGAAAAATTGGGCATCATTGGCCGAACCGGCGCTGGTAAGTCGACCTTGATTTCTGCGCTATTACGCTTATACCCTTTCAATCAAGGTGTGATTTTAATCGATAATGCCTTTAAAACAGATATCGAAGACCACCGTAAACAGTTTTCGTTGATTTCGCAGGATCAGTTTTTTATTAAGGGAACAATCAAAGATAATCTTGATCTGTTTAACCAGTTTTCGAGCGATAAACTGAACGAGACCCTGAAGCTTGTGGGGCTTCCGCTACAGTTACATTTTATGCTGGATGAAAAGGGACAAAACCTTTCACAAGGTGAAAAACAGCTCTTAAGTCTGGCCCGCGGGCTCTTACAAAATGCAGAGATTTTCATCTTCGATGAAGCCACCGCAAACATTGATCCTCAATCTGAAAAATTAATTGAATTAGCTCTGAAAAAGACTTTAGCCGATAAGACACAAATCCGAATAGCTCATAGACTGCAGACAGTTTTGGATTGCGATAAGATTTTATGGCTTGAACACGGACAAGTAAAAATGTTAGGTTCAACCCCAGAAGTTTTAAAAGCATTTGAAGCGTCTCGTTAGGAAACTATGTCAGACGAAAAAAAACCATCAAATCCACGCGACGAAAAGCCGCTGGATTTTATTGAGAACGAAGCAGAAAACGCTGTTGATGAAAACAGTGTTGAATTCCTTCGTATGAACTGGGCCCAGCTTCCGCAAGCCCAGAGCCACGATGCGTTCTTTCGTCTTTCTCGTACCGATGCCGAAGAGTTATTCTTATCACTGACAGCTCAAGATCAATTTCCTTTAATTAAAGCCTGTACTTCATTAGAAAAAAGATCTTGGATCAGATTATTAGCGCCGGATGACGCGGCCGATTTAATTCAGGAAGAAGAAGCTGACCAGCGTGAAGCTTGGCTAAGCTTGCTTGATCCGCAAACAAAACGCGAAGTGGGCGTGTTATTAGCTTACGCTGAAGACAACGCCGGCGGCATCATGTCATCGCGCTTTTTACGCCTGCGTCCCAACATGAACGTCGACGAAGCGATCAGCTACATCCGTTTGCAGGCTAAAACTCAGGTTGAAACTATTTACTATGCTTACGTCTTAACAACAGATCAAAAGTTATTAGGTGTTGTCTCATTTCGAGAACTATTTGCTTCAGCTCCGCAAAAAAAAGTGGATGAGATCATGTCTTCAGACATCATCTCTGTACCGGTTGATATGGATCAGGAACAAATTGGTCAGATTTTTAGCCAAAATAATTTAATGGCCCTACCCGTTATTGATGCGGATGAAAAAATGATTGGTATCGTCACGTTTGATGACGTGGCTGAAGTGATCCAAGAAGAGGCCACTGAAGATATTCATAAGATTGCCGGTATGGAAAGCTTAGACGCACCCTATTTACAAATCGGCTTTGCTGAAATGTTAAAAAAGCGCGCGGGCTGGTTGATCGTACTTTTAGTGGGTGGAATGTTTACGACTACCGCACTTGGTTACTACGAAGATGAAATGCAGCGAGCCGCAGTACTGTATATGTTTTTACCTTTGATTATTTCTTCTGGTGGTAACACCGGTTCGCAGGCTTCAACACTGGTGATTCGCGCTATGGCCTTAGGCGAAGTTCGCCTAAAAGATTGGTGGCGAGTTTTAATCCGCGAGATTTCTACGGGGCTTTGCCTGGGATTAATTTTGGGCGCGATTGCTTTGCTGCGAATTTATTTATGGCCATGGGCTGAACAAATGTACGGCGAACATTATCGTTACATCGCGCACACTGTGGCCGTTTCTATAATTGGCGTGGTTTTATGGGGCACAATTACAGGCTCGATGTTACCCTTTGTCTTAAGAAAATTTAAACTCGATCCCGCTTCAGCTTCTGCTCCTGCAGTTGCAACGATCGTAGATGTCACAGGTTTAATCATTTATTTCACCGCCGCTAGTCTAATTCTAAAAGGCATTTTGTTGTAATTGGCATTGCTCATGCTTAGTAAACCGTATGTACGTCAGGGAATGCACATACAGTTTTAGATCAACTAAGGAGATTTAAATGCTAACAAAACCACAAAATGCGGCCTCACAAGATAAAAATTACTTGTCGCTGCTTACACCAATCATCGTGGTAACAGTTTTTACTTTTCAAACAAAAGTACAAGCGATGGCAATGGGGCCATACATAGATTTAAATAAGCCGCGCGCAAATACATGGAGTCAAACTTCAACAACAAAATCTGCAGAAGATAAAAACATTGATGATAATGTGCGCGAAGCGATTCCATTATGGGAGACAAAATCACTCAATCACCGCTCTTGGAGTGAACATGTTTATAATGAATTACCGACTCTTGGCCCTGCCCTGTTAGCGGCGAATCCAACAGATGCAAAAATATTTTGTCCGAACTTTTCTAATTTATCAGACAACGAAAGAAAACAATTCTGGGCGTTTTTTATTTCGAGCATGGCTAAATTTGAAAGTGGCTTTGACCCGAAATCAGCATACACCGAAGGCTTCAGAGACAACACGGGCCGCTACGTTATTAGCCGCGGGTTATTACAAATTTCAATGGAGAGCAGCAAAGGTTACCGCTGTGGATTTACATCATCAACAGAGATGCATAGCCCTACCAAAAATTTAAGCTGCGGAATTAAAATTCTAAATCATTGGATGAAAAAAGACCAACGTATCGCCAGTCGTTCTGGCTTAGGCTGGAGAGGTGGCGCCCGCTATTGGTCGGTACTGCGCGCAGGTAAAAAATCCTCGTATCAATCCATTGTCAAATGGAGTAACGACTTACCATTTTGTAAATTATAAATTGCGAAAACTTACGTAGGGATCAAACCCTGCGTAAGCCCTTGCACTTGTGATTTAAGATTTTCAGTGACGTTTAAGAATTTCACACCGAACGAGTTCAGCTCAGTTGACCAAACAATTTCGCCTTCGACTTCTTCGTGCACGTCTGAAATTTTTAATTTAATTTTTTGACCCTTAGCAAACTGCTGTTCTGATTTAAATGATAATCCACCGACGGCTAATGTTTGCGAAGCGGCACTGACCACTTGATCACCGATTTGAATCATCACTTCTTTAGCTATGCTGTAACGTTCGTACTGACGTAATGATTTACTTTGCGTTTGTTTACGACGTAAGCTAAAAGCCATCGCTAGCGGCATCAACATCATAAAACCAAACATCAATGTCTGGCCCATTTGCCCACCACTTGGTGGACCTTGATTTAATTCATTAGCAATAGCTTTAACTAAACCGCAACCACCAGCGGCACCGCCAGGTTCAGCGGCTTGCGAACTTTGTTCGGTTTTATAAACTGGTGAATAACTTGGGGCCCAAGCAGTAGAACTGATCTGCGCTTGGGCTATTTGCATAACTTTAAGCGCGTTCACGCGCCCTGCAGTTTGCGAATAACCATTCAGGTATGAAGAAGTATCTATTCCTGACATAACCACACCACGAATTTGATAAGCCGACAAGTGCGGTGCTTCACGAATGGCCAGTGCGGCAATGCCTGCGACTAACGGTGCTGCCATCGAAGTTCCGCTCATTCTTTTCTTACAGTAAAGACTTAAATTATTGATATCCGAGCACTGGCTACCAGGTATAGTGCTATCAATTAAATCACCCGGCGCAAAAATATGAACATAGGTCGAACTATAATTAGAAAAAGGTGCTCGGCGGTCCTCGCCCCATGAAGCCCCTACCGCAATATTACTTGGGGTATCTAACATCGCCGGATAAGTTGGCTGAACGCTCAGATTCATACCGGAATTTCCAGCCGCAGTCACAATAACGACATCGTTATCATAAGCAAACTTGTAAGCATCATGAAGTGCGCGTGAATAAGATCCGCCACCCCATGAATTATTAATCACCTTTGCGCCGTTATTAACTGCATAGTACATGGCGTTGATGGCATTAGCGGTACTGCCACTACCTGAGCCATTTAAAAATTTTAGTGGCATAATTAGAAGTTTTGATTCTCGCACTGGTTTTTTTAAAATATCCTGACCTGCGCCGATAACAATTCCGGCTACATGTGTTCCATGATCTTTGTCATCATACATGTTTGGCGAATTGTCGACGAAGTTCCAACCGTTGATATCATCAACAAAACCGTTACCATCATCATCAACACCAGTGATGCCATTCACTTCGGCTAAGTTTTTATAAACAGCATTTGAATCAGCAAACACCGCATGCTGAATATCAACTCCAGTATCAATAACCGCTACGATAGTTTTTGTTGCCGAGGCTGGTAATTGTTGAATGGCCCATGATTCAGTGATTTGCGCCCATGTGGACGTTTGACTATAGGTATCTGTAGACGATGCAGCAACACCCATAGCTGTTGAGGCTTCTGTATATTCTGGTTCTAAACTTAAAATATAGTTGGGTTCAATAAATTCGACTTCTGGATTTGCTTTTAAAGCTTCAAGATTTGTCACAGATACATCACTGATATGTAAAAGCCCTGCTTTTTCAAACTTAGCTTGTACACTTAGACCTTTAAAAGCTGATAAAATGCGCGCACCTTTTTCAGAGGCCAGTTTGTTGGCAACAGCCATTCCAGAAAGACCGGCTTTACCGCTCTGTCTAACTGAGTTTAGTTGAGGTTTAAATTTAATGATATATTCGCCAGAAATAGCCACGTTCTGCGCGTGCAGGACCTGCGATAGAAAAATGAGCCCCAAAGCTGTATAAAGCCAACGTACTTTAGTGAATGACGACATACTTAGATTATCGTCTGGTTAGACCTTAATCTAAAGGGTGAGATGAGCAAGTCTCACTATAAGACAACAAAGTCGTTGTCGATCTTGGGGTAATGTTTATAAAATAGAATTATATGTCTCGATTGCAGAAAATTTTCATTAGTGGTTTGGTTGCGTTTTTACCTATAGCTTTATCGATCTATGTTTTGATGATCGGCGTCTCACTCATCGAAAATATGTTTGGTCAATTTTTGCGGCAAGTTCTACCTGCAGGTACATATATTCCGGGTTTTGGTTTTTTAGCGACGATCGCTTTTATTTTATTATTAGGGGTTTTAGTTGATAACTTTATCACCGCCACTTTTTTTCGCCGCCTGCAAGAAAAGCTGCGCGAAGTCCCCTTAGTTAAAGTTATTTATTCGCCGCTACGCGATTTAATGAATCTTTTCGCCAAAGGCCAACAACAACAAACCATGCAAAAAGTGGTATTGGTGCACTTCACAAAATCACATTCTGTTTTAGGGCTTGTTACGCGCGAGTCTTTTAAAGATTTAGATATAAAGTTATCAATAGCTGCTGATAGAATTGCTGTGTATATCCCCATGAGTTACGGCCTTGGCGGTTACACTGTTTTAGTGAATAAAGCTGATGTTGAAGCTGTTGATATGCCCATTGAAAAAGCGATGAGTTTAGCCTTAACCGGCTGGATTAAAACGGATCCTGACCCACAAAAATAGGCCAAAAAAGCAGGAGGCCATTTGAGCACACAAAGAACCCAATCCATTTCTGAAAAAGCTTTAGATATTAATTTAGATCCACAACGTTATGGATCGTTTGCCGAAATTGGTGCTGGCCAAGAAGTAGCCCGTCAGTTTTTTCAAGCTGGCAAAGCGTCGCAAACGATTGCTCTTACAATCTCAGCCTATGATATGACGTTCAGTGATATTATTTACGGTAAAGAAAAATCTGGCCGCTATGTTTGTGAATCACGAGTTCATAAAATGTTAGACCGCGAGTATGAAAAATTAGTTGAACGCTTAGGATCAACGCGCGGTAAAAACACGGCCTTTTTTTCGTTTGCAGATACTGTAGCTACAGGTTCTGAAGGTAAAAAAAATTCACACGGCTGGATGGGTGTAAAGTTTCAACATAAACCCGGTGTGGCACCTTCTGAAGTTGTTTTGCATATGCGTTTACTTGACCGTCATCGTTTACAACAGCAAGAAACCTTAAGCATGTTAGGTGTAAACCTGCTGCATTCTGCATTTTACAAAACGACTAACCCGCTTGAATTTATCGAAAGCCTATTTGATAAAATCAAATCAGGATCTATTGCAGTTGATGCCATTCATTTTACTGGCGAGGCCTTTAAAAAGTTTGATGAATTAGCCCTTAATTTAACGATGGTTGAATTAGGCTGGTCTGAAGCGATCTTTATCAATGCCGAAGGCAAAGTGCAAAATGCCAGTGATGCCCTATTTGCTAAAGATATTTTAGTTCAGCGCGCCTTTTATAATCCGGTCACAAATACCCATTTAGATGTTATGGATAAAGGCACAAAACACTTCAGTAAAGAGTACGGCACGCGCACCAGTGATGTCGTCAATTTATTTGAATTTACCCTGAATAATCGTTTAAAAAACACTCAGATTTCAGTCGCTGAAGCCTTAAAAAAAGTAAAGATGATTTCTTCACTTAAAAAGCCCGTGCTAGTCAGCAACTTTACTTTATTCTACAAATTAAAAGAACATCTGCGTGGCATGTCTGATAAGCCCTTAGGAATCGTGATCGGTGCTACCCACTTAGAAAAACTGTTTGATGAAAAGTTTTATTTCGATTTACCGGGTGGCATTTTAGAAGGCATGGGTAAACTTGTAGATAGCAAAACTCACCTTTACATCTACCCCCATAAAACAGAGCTTATGTGCTTACAGGTTCGAAGCTTTCGCCCAAAACCTGCGATCAAGCATATTTATTCTCACCTGTTAGAAAATCAATTAATTCAAGATATCGCCGGCTGTGATGAGATTCAGGAATTCGTTCATTCTGACGACATCTTAAATCTAGTAAAGAAAAAAGATAACCGCTGGAAAAAACTTGTTCCTGAATCAGTGCAATCGATCTGGATCGAACAGGTTAAAACCGAAGCCCGTAAGTAAACCTTTAGCCTAAGACACGGGCTAGTCCAGTTCAAACTTTACCCATTATTCGATAAACTAGTAGGCGTATGAAACATATCTACGCCTTTTTTATTTTCATCGCTATCGCTTCAACAACTTTCGCAGCCAGTAACTGGAAAAACTCGGCCATCAAACTGAGTGCTGATCCCGAGCTTCGAGCACAGGGTGTAAAAGAATTAAAAGAAATTAAAAACTTATCTGAACAACTCAGTCAGAGTTTTAAAACAGACCGTGCCTTAGTTTTACAAGTCGTTCGCGAACTTGAGATTCGTGATTTTTTACCCCGTCTGTTTGAAATGATCACTCATTTAAATGGCCGTGATCTTTCATATGACGTCGTGCAAACGGCCACTTATTTGTCTCAAGAAAAAAACCAACCTGAGCTGACAAAGCTTTACAGCAGCAAGTTAGAAACAGCAAAACTTACAGACACTACGACCTTAGCTTTGCTGCTGGGTTTGCAAAAATTTAATTACCCGATCGAAGAAACAAAATTAATCAGCTATCTAGAACATTCATCGTATGAAGTTCGTATCGCTGCCGTTGAAATGGCGCAAGCTCTTGGTAAAGACAAAAAATCTTACGCTAAGGTATTTCAGAAAGCGATCACGACTTCGCCTTACCAGGTCAGAATGGTGGCCTACAGCGAATTTATGACCAACGCCGATTTAAAAAAATCTCATCAAGCAGATCTTAACAAAGCCTGCGGCCAAGAAAAAAATGACAACGCCAAAGAGCTTTGCCAAAAACTAAATGGCGGCAAAAAATAATGCGCCATTCAGTTTTATTATTTACTCTACTGTTTTCAGTTTCAGCGTTTTCCCAAGCCGATAAGGCCTGTCGCGAATCTTATGAAAAAATGTATGCTGATGGTGAATTAACGCTGAATTTGTTTTTAGGCTACTCAGATAATGAAGATTACGTCGATGACGTTATTTCGAAAGCCAACTATGTTGAAACCATCACTGCAAATTGCGATGAAGAAACTCTTGTAACAGAACTTTGCGGATTTAAACGTGATCCGGATGACGCTGACATCTTCACAAAAACTATTACACGTGCTAATGGTAAAACCGATAAAATTAAATTAAGAATCACAAGTTCTGCTGTAACATCAAGTAACCATGTAAATACAGGTACGAGCAAATCCAGCCAAGATAAAAAATCAGCGCAAACCGAAGCTAAATTTTTAAAAGCCCTACAAACTGATGATGTCGTGATTTACAACGGCCATGCGCGCAGAGGCACAGGCCCCGGATTCAAACCTATGGGTAACGCAGACTGGGTAAAAGCTGTTGCTATGAAACAATCTTTGCAAAAAATGGTTCACGCACTGAAAACCGCTAAAAAAACTCCTGCAATCATCGGCATGATTACCTGTGAAGGCGAATCTCACTACGGCAAGGCCCTTCAAGATGCAGCACCTAATTCGGGCTTACTCTTAACCCGTCAAACGACTTCGTTTTCTGATTCAGATGTCATCGTGAAAAATTCACTAGATAACATTCTACAAAAAAAATGCGCGCCAGCGTTCAGAAAAAGTATTCAGAATTCAGTTAAAGATATTTACAATTCACCGCTTGATGGAGCTGATAACTACAAAGACAAACTTCCCGAAATTTATAATTTCTTTGAAGTGAATAAAAAGAAATTTCCACCAGCACGTGGTGCGATTTTAACTTTGATTAATGGACAGTACGAAGAGCTCTCTGACCGCGATCGTGAAGCGGCCAAAGAACGCACCAGAACTAAACCGGCGCAAACTGATAATCCCCGCTAACAGATCGGCCGATAGGCCGACCAACCAGCTACTTTACTGAATCAAGCCACTCGATAACTGATTGTACTGGTTGTCCTGTGGCAGAACCGCCGCTTAATGCGCCAGTTGATTTATCTGTCCAGCAGTACACATCTAAATGCGCCCATTTTTTACCGTTCGCAAATTTTTGTAAAAACAATGCTGCTGTGATGGCGCCGCCGAAGCCGCCACCTGAATTTTTAAAATCAGCAAATTGTGAATTTAAATCGCTAAAATATTTTTGAACTAATGGCATTCTCCAGCTTGGTTCACCTGAACGCTGCCCGGCCGCCACGATTTGATTTGCTAATTTATCATCATTTGAAAATAAACCTGCCGTATCGCCGCCTAAAGCCACTTTGATCGCTCCGGTTAATGTCGCGATATCAATTAAGTATTCAGGTTCATCAACTCCCGTTTTTTTCGCGGCCACATCCATTACATCAGCAAGAACAAGTCTGCCTTCAGCATCAGTGTTATCAATTTCAACTAAAAATCCTGCACGTGATTTATAAACATCACCTGGACGCATTGAAAATCCATCCACTGAATTTTCGGCTAACGCTAAATAAAAATCACAAGGTCTATCATAACCTGTGCTATCAGCCCAAAAAGCTAACGCAAATACAGAGGCTGCGCCGCCCATATCTTTTTTCATTAAGCGCATTGCAGCCGATGGTTTGATATCGAGTCCGCCAGTATCAAAAGTAATCCCTTTACCAACGAAAGCGATTGGCTTTTTATTTTTTGCTTTTGCTTTCGGGCGGTATTTAAAATGAAGCATTCTTGGAGCCGTGGCAGAACCTGCCCCAGTAGCTAAAAGTAAGCCCATGCCTTCGGCTTCACATTTTTTTTCATCCCATACGATGATTTCAGTATTTTTAGAAAATGGTAAATCATATGCTAATTGTTCAACTGTTGCAGGGTTTACAATATTTGGCGGTAAGTTTGTTAAATGACGTGCGATTTGCACAGCCGATGCTTTAGCTAACGCTGCCGATAAATTTTCAGCCTTAATATTTAACTGAACCATTAACGGCTCAGCTTTGACGGCATTAATTTTTAAATGATTAATAAAAATGTAACTTGCAAGTTCCATCCCGACAACAGCCCCTTCAGTCACCTCAGGAGTTGCGCCTTGAAAATAGATCGAAACACTTTTTAATTTTAATGCCCGAGCTTGAGTTAAAACCGTGCCGAATTGATCACGCGCAAAGGCATAACCTGATTCATTTAAAATTCCGCCGTGATCTGTTGCTGCAGAAGTTGATTCAAATAAGATCCACACTGGACCATTGCGCCCGATAAAGTGAATATTTTTTTTGTCGGATTTTTTTAATTCATCAATTTGAAAATCAAGCGCATGCGTTTCAACTAGGGCTTCAAGATTTTTCTGCTTGTTTTTTGCTTCTTTTGCACCGAAAAAATAAATGATCGCATCACACTCAGATAATTTGTTGAAATTAGCGACTGGACTATAGTTGATAAGCGGAGTTAGTAAAGCGCTAAACGAGTTTTTGGTTTTTGTGGCGGTTTTTTTCATATATTTCTCCAATACAACTACACTTTACTCACTCGTCTGTTAAAATCAATACGAGATGCTTAATTCTGTGAACCTGAAATTCTGCCTGTATAACGTTGAAAACCTGTTTTTGCTTTTTGACCAGCCTGTGCCTAAAAACTTCGAAAAGATGGAAGAAGCCCAATGGCAAAAGCTTTCAACCTCGATTTACGAGAACAAACCACTTTTTAAATTGCAGCACCTTGCACGCACGATTCGCGACGCGAATGCTGACATCGTTATGCTTTGCGAAGTGGGCGGCATTGAATCTTTGAAGAATTTTAACACGCTCTTCTTAAATAGCGAGTACTCACCCATCCTGATTGAAGGCAACTCAGACCGCAATATCGATGTCGGTTACTTGATTCGCAAAAATCAGAGCTTTTATTTTGATCTTTTAACGCACAAAAACCGCGATCTTAATTTTTTGTATCCTCACGAAATTCAATCTAAAGAGAAAAACTATCCCGTTAAAGTGATCAGCCATAAACTTTCTAGAGATTGCGCAGAGCTTCGTTTATTCACCCGCGAAATTGAAAAGCCATTTTTGATTGTTTTACTGACACATTTAAAGTCGCCGCTAGACCCTGAACGCATTGATCCAAACGGAACAGAGCGACGCAGCGCTGAGCTAAAAACCTGCTTAGAAATCTACACAGAGCTTGCGCAGCAGTTCAGCGACTGCCCTATTATTTTTGCCGGCGACTTCAATGGCCAAGCAAGTTCTGCGAATACAGATCGCGAATTTGTGCCTTTACATCAGACAACGACGCTTAAAGATATTTTTGAGCTGGCGAATGTAAATAGTGACAATCGCTACACTTTTTATCAAGTTCGCTCTGGCTTACGCTCAGATGGCAGACAAATCGATTACTGCTTTATTGATGAAAAATTCAAGCATCACTTAAACCTAGCAAGTGTGGCTGTGTGTGACTACAAAGATGAATTCGGAAGCTCAATTAAAAAGCCAGAAACCTTAGAGCAAAAAATGGCGTTGCCGTCAGATCATTACCCCATCGTATTTACTCTTGATAACATAAAAATTTAGTGTCAGCATATTTTTATGAGTTTGAAGAAGATACCGTTACATGCGAATTTTCAAGTGAGCGCTTTAAGCGTTTACGTAGCAAACGAATCTCAGCCTGATAAACGCATTCATCTTTTCGCCTACAAAGTCACAATCAAAAACACAGGAACATCACCGGCGCAGTTAGTTTCGCGTCAATGGACTATTACTGATGGTTTAGGCCATTCAGAAGAAGTTCGCGGACCAGGTGTTGTGGGCTTACAACCTCGCATTATGCCAAACCAAGTTTTCGAATACGAAAGCGCCTGCCCTTTATCTACAAGTTCAGGCAGCATGAAAGGCACTTATCAGTTTATGTCTGATGAGGGCGAACCTTTTAATGTAGAAATTCCTGAATTCTACTTAATCGCACCGCAGGCCGTACACTAATCAGCTTCCGCAAGCGGTTTATTAATATCTAACACTCAGGTTCTTCAAACCCATCGCTGCTAAATTGCGAGCGATAACTGATCTTGCGCACGAAGCCGAAACCAAAAGATAAAATCTTCTTCTACCTTTGTAGTCTAAATTAAACTGACTTGAAATCTGCTCAGCTTTTTTACGCGACAAACCACGCTGATTTAATAAAACTTGATTCAAATGAATAGGATTCATACCAATATCACTAGCAAACCTTCTTATCGAATAGCCAAGGTTATTATACCTCCGAAATCTATACTCGTCTAAAATGACCTCAATTAACTTCTTACGAAGTTCCATTTTCAATTTCTTTAGTTTCTCTATTTCAGATTGCCGTTTCATACAGGGTTTTCAATGCAAACCAACCTCCCGATTTAAAAGAATTACCTTTCAAATTGCGTACGAATAACGGAATTACCTATATTGCTTATTTTCCGACGCTCGGGGTTTCAGCTAGCACTTGCTAGCTAGAACCCTGAGTGCGAAAAAGCGTCAAAGAAATCGCCCACAGCTCACATGGATTTATCTGAAACTAATTAGATTCTAGATTGAGCAAATTGAACTATTTGCGAAGCGGTTTCATACATTTGCCCGAAAGCCATTTTAGGATGATGGGTTTCGCCTTGTTCTGGTAAATACGGAACATGAACAAAGATTGATTGAATCAACGGGTTATTCTTTAAAACTTTAAAATATAGATTATTACAAACATAAGCTCCGGCTGAAAATGAAGTCTCGACCTTCAATCGACGATCAGCTAAAAATTCGGCCAAATCATCAACTGGAAAAGTCGACATTAAGGCTAGCTCACCATCAGCGATGCGACCTGTTTGCGGTACAAATTGGGCCTCATCGGCAAATTTGGTTTGGTTCCAATTCAGGGCGATTTTTTCTAAATTGATATTTGCCCGGCCGCCCGCTTGGCCAAACATGATCACGAATTTTGGCTTATGCGTTTCGATTTGTTTTTGCAATTCTAGATACGCACGATCGAACTCTACCGGTAAAACAACTGACTTTAAGTCTTGATAATTTACTTTAAGTTTTTCAACCAAGAGCTCGCTTGGATTAATTTTTTCATTTAAGAATGGTGCAAACCCAGAAATTAAGATCATGGAAATCTAAGTGATGTTTTCCATTGATAATCAGTCAGCGCCGTCACTTTATCTAAGGCATTTGTTGCGGTATAAACGTAGCGTTCATGCAGCCTGCCGTTACGACCAAACCAGAATTCAATCTCACGAGGCAAGATGCGGTAGCCTCCCCAATGCGGGGGGCGTGGTACTTTTTGGCCTTCGTATTTTTTTTCGAATTCAGCCATACGTTGATGAAACTGATCAAAACTTTGCAGCTCAGCTGATTGAAGCGAGGCCCAGGCCCCTAACTGGCTTAATCGCACACGAGTTGCAAAATATTGATCAGATTCACTGTCTGTTAACCTTTGAGCGATGCCCGAGATACGCACTTGTTCATCGACATGTGGCCAGTAGAAGTTAGCACAAATATTGGGGTTAAGATCTAGATCATGGCCTTTGCGGCCACCGTAATTAGTGTAAAAAGAAAACCCTCCGCGAATCATTCCTTTAAAGTACACGATTCGAACAGAGGGTTCATTTTTTTCGTTCACCGTCGCGATAGACATCGTTTGGTGCTCAGGGATTCCTTTGATCTGAGCTGCCTTTAATAAGCTTTGAAAATTCAAAAAAGGATCTTTCTTAAAATCAAAGCTCATATTGGCAACCCTTTCAAAGAAAAAAGTATTACTACTTTTTACCTTTTTTTGCAGCTGGAGCAGCAGGAGCCGCGCCGGCTTTAACGATATCTAATAATTCAACTTCAAATACTAATGCTGAATTTGGTGGAATACCTGGGCGACCAGATGCACCGTATGCTAATTCAGCAGGGATGAAAAGTTTGTACTTAGAACCAACTTTCATCATTTGTAATGCTTCAGTCCAACCTGGGATAACGCCGCCAACTGGAAATTCAGCTGGTTGACCACGGTCATAAGAAGAATCGAATTGTTCGCCAGTAGTTAATGTACCTTTGTAGTGACATTTAACAGTGTCGTTTTTAGTTGGAGTTGGGCCAGTGCCTTCAGATACAACGATGTATTGTAATCCAGAAGCAGTAACTTTTACGCCTTCAGCAGTTTTATTTTTTTCTAAAAACTCAGCTGATTTGCCTTTGTTTTTATCGGCTTCTTCAGTTTGTTTTTTCATCGCCATTTCTTGTAACTTCATCATAGCTTTTTGGATTTCATCTTCTTTTAATTCAGATTTTCCAGCCATAGCGTCTGTTAAAGAAGCTGCTAAAGTTTTTGCATCGATTTCGATGTTTTGAGCTTTTAAGTTACGGCCAATTTGTTGACCGATAGCGTAGCTCGCCTGACCTTTGTCAGATTTAAGATCTGGCTTGTTACAGCCAACAAGTCCAATAACTGCCAATGTAGCAGTCACTAACATGATTTTGTTCATGGTGTGTTCTCCTGTGTGTGTTTCGTTTTCGTTTACGTTTTTTATAATTTACGTTTACACTAAAAAGCATGATCGAAATCCTAAACATTTTCAATCACATAACATGCTGCACATAAGTCTTTATTTTTTAGCCTTGGTTTCACTCTCGACGTCACCAAATTGGGCAAAACTTAATCAAATGTCGGCGGCGACCTTAGGTTTTTACCGTTTAGCGGGGGCTGCAATCCTGCTTTTCGCCTATTTATTGTTGTCTAAAAAACTAAAAAAAATCAAATTTGACCAAAACTTTGTCTGGGCACTGGCTTCAGGTTTTTTCTTTTTTTTACATCTGTGGACTTACAAATTCGCCTCTAAAAACACTCTTGTATCTAACACCATGATTTTGTTTGCGACAAACCCCGTCTGGGCCACTTTAGGCGGACAATTGTTCTTTAAAGAAAACATCAAACCCAGAGTGATTTTCTCTTATATGCTGGCCCTGATCGGCGTTTTTATGCTGGTCGCACAGAACCTGCAACTGACACCTGAAAACCACTTAGGCAATGTCTCGGCGCTAGTGTCTGCGTTTTTCTATGCCCTTTACATGTTAACCAGCAAAAAAGCCCGGGCCCATATGGAAAACTTCGATTTTTCATTAGTTCTATACTCAACGTGTGCGTCGATGTTTGGAATTACAGTTCTTTCAACCGATTCGCCAATGACAGGCTTTGATGCGATCTCTTGGTGGTCAGTCTTAGGGTTAATTATACTACCAACATTCTTAGGCCACATGAGTTTTACTTATCTGGTTAAACATATGAATCTAAGCTTGATGAGCTGCGGAAAGCTGATCGAACCTATTATTGCGACCATTTTTGCTTATTTCTTATTTAGCGAACATCTTGGCAGCAACGCCATTTACGCCTTTATTTTGACAGGTATTTCGGTACTTATTTTATTCTGGCCAAGCCTAAATAAACGCCCAAATATCTCTTAAAAATTTCCGATCAGCAAAAAGAAGAAAATCGCTACGCTCGTTGGAGCAAGAGCCGCTAAAAGAAGTTTTGCCGCATTCAGGCTGCCGTTTGGAAAACGCGGCGATAAGATTGAAAAGCCTGCCGGATTCGGCGCATTGGCAAGAATTGTTAATCCCCCGCCCGTGATGGCTCCTGAAACCATGGCCCATTTTGAAGTCTCGGTTAAAGTTTCTACCTGCGAACCCAGATAAGTCAGGGCCGCGTTGTCAGTGATAGCTGTTAACCCCGTTGATGCAAAAAATAAGGTTTTATCTGTGATGACTTCTAGAATCGGAGTTAACCACCACTTTTGCAATGAACCAAAAGTAATTAAACCCGCTAAGAAAAATCCCACTAGAAAAGCTTCTTTAAACTTTAAACCATCTTGGTATTTTTTCGTTACTGTTGTTAAACCAATGAAGGCCATAAAGAAACTCATAAACACATTTTGATAATGAGCACTCATCACCACGAACACCATAAGTAAAACATGCAGAGTGATAACCCACCAAGGCATTGGGTAATTCTCAGCTTCAAGTTGAGTGACTTGTTCTGAAATTTTTCGTTTGAAGATCACACAAAAGAAAAAAGCATTTACGAACACCGAACAAATCACGGCTTCGCCTAAATTTATAAAAACATCTTTTAAGCCCCAACCGAATTTTTGCGCCACAATCAGAATCGGAGGCGCGGCAAAATGCGTAAGCCCCCCGCCAATTGAAATATTCACAAAAAGTAAGGCCAGTACACCGTACAATAATTTTTCGTCGGCTTTATCTAACATGCGGTAAAGCAATAAGGCCAAAATAGTGATAGCCGCAGGCTCGGTAATAAGTGAACCCAGCATCGGACCAAAACTTAATAGTACAAATATCTGAATGATTTTTTCATCAACGGGAATAATTCGGCTAAAAACATGAACGATCGACAGCAAAAACGTTCGCGCAATTGTAACAATCGGGCGCGTTGACGCTAAGATCATAATACAAAATACAAACAGGGGCTCTGTCATATTCAGCGACTGCTGGTATTCAATAACTGGTGCCGGGCCAGCTAATATGGCCCAGGTCGATAGAAAAATGGCGGCCCAAAAACCAAAGACGACTTCAACTTCAGCCAGTAAATGAAAAAAAGATTCACCGATTGAATCTTCTGGAAACCGCTTGCTGATCTTAGCAAAAACAGGCGTTAAAAAGCTGTGCACCAAAGCACCAGCTAAGAAAATGGTCGATAGAACTTCTATTGGCATAGATTTTTGTTAACTTCCATATACTGATGCTGTTCTTTGATCTCGGATGCAGAAACACTCAGGTCATCTACACTACAGTGATTTTCTTTAATTTCATTTTCAATGGCCATCACTTCACGCGGAGTCATTTTTAAATTCCAGATGTATTTAATTTCTAACCAGTTACGTAAATATTCACAAACATAAGCTTTTGTTGGTGGCACATATTCTAACGGGCTTTTGTCGCTTTTTTTCATGTTCTCGGGGCCATTCACAGCCAACAGATGAAATTTGTTTCCTAAAAAATTGGCGTATAAGCAGCGTTTTGCTTTATCCCAAGTATGACCACCCGTCATGTAAGCGTTTTTAAGCGCAACCACGTGATCAATTTGAACATCATTAGCATCATTGTAAGTTTGGTTTGTGTAGGGATCAAACCACTGCCCTGCAGTCACAGTGCATTTATCATTAACACTAATATCGACGATAGAATCACGCTTTAAAACGATACCGCGCGTGTTTAAACAAACGTCTTTAACAGGTTTGATCCATTCACCGAATTGATCATCGCGATCGTAATCAACAGCCGGTTGCGGAAAATTTGAATTTACTTTTTTAAATGCAGCTAAGTTAATGCGCTCGCTAGTCGGCGCCGCAAAAACAAAATAAGAAGAGTATTTAAAGGTTTCTTGGCTTGCCTGAGTAAGCTCGTTATAAGCCCAAGTTTGCGCAATAGAAGAATCATAAGCCTGTGCAGATACCGCGAAAAACAACAGCCCTGTTAATAAGAAATTTTTTAGCATCATCCCTCAACCCCTTCCTTGAAGTTTGAAATCAACTTGGCTACATTTCATTAAATTAACAGAGAGAATTCAAGACAATAATGAAAGATACTTTTAAACCTTTATTTTGTGCCTCATCTTTTTACACAGAATATCAAGATTCATTCAGGATCATTGATGCAGCTGTTTATGAATTGCATTGGGATAAAACTTCTGAAGTGATGCTTTGGGCAGCTTTGTTATCAATGCTAAGACGCCGCACAGACTGGTTTCAGGGCATCAGTTCCACAATGCCTCAAAGTAAATCAGACACTATTCCCCACTATGAGATCTACGCACTCACACAGAAATTAAAAATCGATTGGCCAAAAAAATTAGCGAAAGATATTTCATTTGCCGAATTTTTAAGAACCGTAAAAATTAAACCGCTGCCTGCAGTTGCACAAACGGCGATGTATTTTATTTTTACCAAAAAATATCCGATCACAGTTTTAGATTACGAACCCAGCCCGAAAGAACTTTTGCAGATTCAGTGCAAAGGCCAAAGAATCATTACCTTCAAAAATGACTTCGCCCAGTGGCCGACCCAAAAGTTTGGCAAACGCGACCCGCTCAGCTTTTGGTTACACGACTGCATTCATGCAGAACATTTTTTTTCTCAGCCAGACAACTTCAAGGCCCAGCTTGGTTTTTACAAATTCGTGGCTGATGCGCATGCCGCCCGTTGTTGGCCTGAACATGCTGATAATCAAGGGTTTGAGGGCGATTTTTCTTACCTAATTTCTGATATGAATTCACACCCACTGCACCTTTTTAAGACCCTAAAAGCGATCACCGATATTCATTTTAAAGCTGAATCTATTGGCATTTGGAACAAGGTCATAGCGACTTCGCAAGGGTCAACAGAAGAGTTGAATGCTTTGCGTAATCTCAATACCACTTATTTTGTCGATAACGACTGCGACGCCCTGCTGCAATTAACAAAACGTCTGGGAGCACAGAGCTATCAAAGTTAGCCCTTCGAAAGTCTAAAGCCCCTTGGTATACTCGTTAGTGTGTCGGATATGACACATCAAAAGATATAGAAAGGAGGCAAAATGGAAATTAGCACTGCGAAAAATTCGAACGCGAAAACTGAAACTCAAAATTCAGCAAACACCACTTCGGCGAATCATTCAGCGCCTCAACAGGCGAAACCACTTGCTCTTAAAAAGCGTAAACGCAAAGCCCCTGCTGGCTGGTAGCACCCTTCAAAGGTGCTTCCGCCGCGGCTAGCGGCGTGATAGATTTTTCTCATGAAATTATATTACTCTCATATTTCTCCGTTCACCCGTAAGGTGCTAGCAACTGCAATCATTGCTGGCCTTGACGACAAAATCGAAATCATCGACCTCATGGCCTCTGGCACATTTCAACCTACCGACGAATTTAAAAAAGCTAATCCGTTAGCAAAAATTCCGACTCTGGTTTTGGCTGGCGGCGAAGCTGTCATTGATTCTCCGGTGATCTGCGAATACTTAGATGCAAAATCTGTAAAGGGTTCGATTTACCCTAAAAATGAAGAAGCTTATTTCTTACAAAAAAAGTTCGAAGCTTTAGCTGATGGCTGTATGGATGCGGCGGTTCTTAGAAGATACGAATCACTTCGCCCAGCGGCTCAGCAAAGTGCCGAGTACGATGAAAAACAAAAAGAGAAAATGGCTTTAAGTTTTGCGTACTTTGAATCGATGGTTTCTAAACTTGGAACTTCTGAATTCTTTATCGGCGAAATCAGCATCGTTTCGATGATTGGTTATGCGGACTACCGTTTTGCTTCAGAAAACTGGCTGGCTAAAGCTCCGAATTTGAAAAAATGGTATGATCAGGTTCGGATTTTACCGCTGTTTACCCAAACAGAGCCTAAAAAATAGGTTTTTTCTTCAGAATTTAACCCTGTTATTTGACAAGGGTTCGGTTCGCCTTTAAAACAATTGTTCACTTTGAATATCTTTGTCGGTGGTGGGGTAGCTCAGCTGGTTAGAGCAACGGAATCATAATCCGTAGGTCGGCGGTTCAAGTCCGCCTCTCACTACCAATTTTTTTTAGTTTGTCGCAAGACAAACACATAGCTCCGAGGGTGCGCCCGAGGAGAGTCTCTCTGGAAATGAGCCTCTAGGAGAGATATTAAACCCGCAGAAATGTGGGTTTTTTACTTTTAGAACCAGATTCGTAAACTTAACGTTTCTTTGTTATCTTCAAGATTCAATTTTTTTTGAAATTTTTTATTAAGAATCAGATAAACGTTCTTTTCGAGAATGCTCGAGTTTATTTAATAATTCAATTTTAGCATGGTCGTCTAAATTTACGAACTAGTTCTTTTGATTCCAAACGCAAGTTTGCTTGATTGCTGGTAAGCGAAAAGAAAGATTATTAGTGCCTCTTACTCTTTCATCAGCTGTACGGATAGAAACTAACTGACCAGTTGCATTTTTAGTAAATACAGTTTGATCGTTGTTAGCATAGCAGCCTTGAAAAACGTAAACGCCATTAACATGACCGTACTCACAGCCTCTTAAGAGTGGCGGAGTCAAATCATCAGTTGTTTTAACTGTAGAAACTTTTAATGTGATTGCATCAGCCGTAGTTTCAGCTGTGTAAACGTAAGCGTAGTCTTTACCTTGGCCGATTAAACCTTGGTTGTTATCAACGCCAGTGTAACCACGGCGAACGAATTTTGCGACTTGTTTTACGTTTTCAACATTGCCAGAAGCTAAGTGTTGTAATTTCTTAGGTAAGTCGTAGCCACCGAAAAATTGTAATGTCGTGATTGGTAAAATTTGTTTTTCACCTGCGAAGTTTTTGAATTCGCCAATGTATAACGCTTGTTCTGTTTCATAGCCGCCATAATTACATACGCCAGTGTATTGACCTACAGTGAATGCCTGGGCTTGAATTCCTGCGAAAGCGACTGCTAATAAGATAAATTTTTTCATGAAGACTCCTATAGGTTTTTTATATTCAGGTCAGAAAACTAGGAGTTTATTTAAAAGACGTCAAATTAATTTAAGTAATGATATCGTAACTTAAATTAATGGATCAAGGCGTAATGTTATTTACAGATAACAGCAGAAGTATTTATCTGCCTGAAAAGGAAGCGATGGGTCGCATTTGTCGCAAGACAAACACATAGCTCCGAGGGTGCGCCCGAGGAGAGTCTCTGTGGAAATTGGTCTTGTGATCTTAAGTTTTTGTCGAAACTTTTCCATCAACAAGATAAATTTCTCTACTCGCAAGTTTTGCAAAATCAGGATCATGAGTGACTAGGACTATAGTGGTTTTCCACTCTTGATTAGCGCGCATAAGAATTTTCATCACCACTTCAGCATTTGCTGTATCTAAATTGCCCGTAGGTTCATCTGCAAAAAGATATTTAGGTTTTAAAATCAGAGCGCGCGCAATGGCAACTCGCTGCTGTTCGCCCCCTGACATTTGCGAAGGAAACTTATCCTTTTGCGCCAACACTCCAAGTTCTTCAAGCAGTGACAACGCTAAAGGCGTACATTCTGCTATCAGGTTTAAATTTCGTGCGGGCAATAATACGTTTTCAAGCGCTGTTAATTCAGGTAACAAATAATGAAATTGAAAAACAAAGCCCACCTTTTTATTACGAAATAGATGCAATTCATCGCTCGATATCTGCTGACCATTCGTATTATCTATAAATAGTTCACCCGATGTCGCATTATCTAAAGTGCTTATGATATATAATAAAGTACTTTTTCCGCTTCCAGATTTTCCAGAAATGGCGACGAATTCTCCGTCTTTTATAGATATAGAGACATTGTGCAGAACTGTCTGCGCAGGAATTCCGAAAGATTTATTTATATTTTTTGTCGTAATCATGTTTCAGACCTTATGATATCCATTGGAGTTAGATTTTTAGCTTCCCAAGCAGGAATAAAACTGGCGATCAAGGCTGAAATATTAGCTGTAATAAACGCACTGAAATATATCTGCCAATCGTAACTGATCAGCAAATTATTGCTGCCGCCAATTTCAAAACCAAAATTAATGGAACCAATCCATAGACACATCAACCAACCAAGAAATAAACCTAAAAGGCCGCCCACCATACCTAAAACTATTCCTTGATAGAAAATAAGCTGAAAAATTCTTGCGGGCGAATAGCCAATAGCTCGCAGGATGGCAATTTCACGCTTTTTTTGGTTTATCATGATCGTTAGTACATTATAGATTCCGAAAGCGGCTACCAATAACACAGACCAAGTAATAAAATACCGTGAAAAATCTTGCACACCGATGACTTCCATAAAAGCTTTATTAGCTTCTTTCCAATCTTGGACTTTATCTGTGCTGATATTTTTCCAGAAATTGGCTGTGATATTTGATTTTTCAACATCCCATAAAGCCACTGCGATTTCACTTACACGACCGGGCCGCTGAGTCACCGTTTGTACGTTCTTTAAATGGGCATAAGCTATCGATTGATCAATTTGTTCATTGCCAAAATGAAGTATCCCCACAATTTTATAAGGACGACTCAGACCTGCACGTGAACTCACATTCACAATTTGATTTAAGTGAACACCAAGTTTTTTTGCGACGCCACTGCCAATAACTAAGCTATTGCCGCCGCTTTTTAAGTTTAAAAATGAACCTTGCTTTATATATTTTTCGATGTGACTTACACGAGCATGTTTTTCAGGTAAGGTTCCAATTAAATTAACTGGTGCTGAAAACTGACCGCTACCAAGTAGAACATTAGTCGACAATCGTGGTGAATAGTCTAAAACTTCGGTTTCTTTATCAAGAAATTGATACCATCCTTGAACATTTTTAATCTTTGTTTCATCACGTTTTCCCGCCGGCGCTACCCGCCAAAAAACATTTTTGTTATCACCATAAAGAACCTCTGTAATTGATTCAGGTAATATATCTTTTTCTGAACCCGAAATTAAAATGTGGGCGGTGTTACTAAGAAGCTGTTCGAAAATATATTCGCGCATTCCCAATTGAAGACCTGTTATACTGACATAAAGAAGCGTTCCAAAACTAATTCCTAATAGAATCAACAAAGTCTGTTTTTTTCTTGAAATAAGCTGTCGCCATGAAAGAAAAAACATAATTAATCCTTGCTGACCAGAATTTCATCTTGATCATCAAATTGGATATTTTTTATTTCTGCAGACAAACCATCTATTAGGCCAACTTCAGCTTTAATTTTTTCTGTTTTCTGACCACGGCGCACTAATAAAAAGCCACTTCTTAATGATTTTAACGGAACTAAAGTTCCAGTGATTTTACCGATTTCGACAGAAATGTCGGCTGTCATTCCTGGTAAAATATTATTTTGTAAATGAGGAACTTCCAAAATAGCCAAGAATTCATTTTCTTTAGGAAAAACTGAAATTACTTTACCCTGAAGTACTTCGCCTCTTAAAGATTCAAACGAAATTCTTGCGTTCTGACCTTTTTTTAATCTTAAAGCGGCTTCTTGTTCTAACGAAATTTCGATATAACGATCATTTAAATCTTCTAAGCGAACAGCAACTAATTGTGAAGTCGCTGTTTCGCCCTCTTGAAATGACACTAAAGTGATTGTTCCAGCAAATGGTGCTTTAATGACTGTGCTTGAATCAAATTCAATAAGCTTCTGTCCTTTGCTGACCACTTCGCCTTCTTTAACAAAGACCTTGCTGACTGTCGCCATGACCCCTAATTTCACATCGTAACGATGATTCGACTTTACTTTACCTAACCCATAGACTGCTTCAAAAATTTCTCCCTGAACTGGACGGACTAATGTGTAATTCCGATACTGGAAATAATTCTTTAATACAAATCCAAGAACCCCTAGAATGACAATTGCAATAACAATTAATCTTAACTTAAATTTGCCGTTCATCTCATACCCCTCAGTTTCATAGAACTCTCCAAATTAATGTTTAACTTATAAAGTTCAATAACTTGGCCAGCTTAATAACAAAGCTAACGCCACCCTGAGTAGAAATTAAGACAACTTGTCATTTCTCATTCTGTTTGCAAGACATAATGACAAGCTTTCGTCCACGCGAAGCCCCTAGGAGAGATATTAAACCCTTTAGGCATTAATATTTTGACAAAAACCTTCACCAACTTTTATATGAACTCATGAGACCATCTAAAGTAGCCAATCTAATGAACCTAGCCGAAGTTGTTGCTCAGAGATCTCATGATGCCGAAACTCATGTAGGAGCTCTGCTTGTATCAAATAAAACCGGAGCCATTCTTGCGACTGGTTTTAATGGTTTTGTTCGCGGAACAAACGATAAAGAATTACCAAACACACGCCCCGACAAATACCCCTACATGGTTCATGCTGAACAAAATCTTATCGCCAACTGCGCCCGCCACGGAATTTCAATGGATGACTGCACTGTGGTTTGCACGCATTCACCGTGCGTTGTCTGTATGAGATTATTATTTCAGTGTGGTATTACCGAAGTTCTTTATAAGGTTTCATACACTGACTCTGAAAAAGTCAAAGAAATGAAAGACATCAAAGTTATCGAAATAGAAACTGAAGAACCTGGTATCAAAAAATTAAGATACGAAGTCTAGTGCGCAGGTTTTAAATGAATTCTCAACAAGCCGTTTTTAATTTTTGGTTTAAAGAAATTCATCCATCAGTACGATTCAAAAAAGACGAAAAATTTGACGAAGAAATTCGCAAGCGTTTTCTAAACACATATTTTGATGTCGCTGCAGGTCGCACCACTGACTGGCGTGCCACAGCTGAAGGTCGTCTTAGCGAGATTATTGTTCTTGATCAATTTTCACGAAATATGTTTCGCGATAAACCAGAAGCTTTTGCTACTGATAAGCTGGCTTTGCAGTTAGCGCAGGAAGCGGTTCACAGCGGCGACGATCAGAACCTGCCGATAGATCAGCGTGCATTTTTATATATGCCCTATATGCACAGCGAAGATATTCAAGTACACGAACAGGCTGTGAAACTTTTTTCTCAAAAGGGTTTAGAAGATAATTTAAAATATGAAATCCTGCACAAAAATATCATTGATCGTTTCGGCAGATATCCCCATCGCAATAAAATTTTAGGGCGTGATTCTACCGCGGAAGAGATCGAATTTATGAAAGGTCCTAATTCGTCTTTTTAACAATCGAACCACTTAGGTTATAAGTTATGCTATTTGATCAAAAATCAAAACCTGTAATATTTCGAAGACCCAGGCCCAAAGTAATCTGAAAATGAGAGTTGTTATGGTCTTCATGGGATTCATGGGTTCTACCGTTATAATTAAGTTCTGGAATAAATATCTTGAAAACTTTTATTCCGCCGAGAAAATCAAATTGTACATTTTGAATTTGGTAAAATGAAACTAAGCCGCGAATTTCCATTTCCAGCATACTAGCAGGAATATTACGACCTGTTACTGCGGGATCTTTTCCAAAAAAATGAAATTCCCCTTTTGCGTATACAAAATTTATTTGAACCAAATTCTTACCATCTACTAGTCTCCAGCCGCCAAACTTAAAGCCTCTATAATTATAGTCAGACTCAAAAACCTCTTTGTCTAAACCTGTTGGCTTATATGAGAAACTTTCATACACTTTACCGTGAGCTATTCCTGCAAGTACACCGAACTCTTCCCCTAGTAAATATGAAACATCAAATTGAGGACCATAGTTAAACCCAGCAGTTTTTAACTCGTTTTCTTTTCCATCGTTGGGTACGCCGACGATCATTGCGAAAAAACCTTGATTATAAGATAGCGCAACTTGATCAGCAAATGCAGGCTGAATTAGGAAAGGCAAAAACATCACAATTAATATTATTTTTTTCATTTTTCTCTTCACTTACCTGGATATGTTTTTTAAATTATAATTCTTTAACAAGAATCGTCGTATCTAATTCAGCACGATCGCAGTCTAACTTTATGTTTTCGATTAACATTTTTATGCGAAATCCATTAGCCTCGCCTGTCAATCCAAAGTAAGAATCCGTTCAGATATGACTGGTATAAAAACTGATCTATTTTCGAAATATTCATTAAGGGCTTCCTTGGCCTTAATCGTACCTGATGGCTCGCTAAATTTTAAATAAATAGTTATTTATGAGTCGCAAGGTCCAGCGTCGAACTCCTGGATTTCAAACCACCTAGACCGGTCTCTGGCCAAGCCAAATTGAGATGATTTTTTTAAAAAATAAGCATTTTGAGCTAGAAATGCGTAACCCACTACATGGGAGGAAGGAAATGCCTTGATTTCACCCTAAAACCCATAGCATGGTACAGCAATTGGTCGGTGTGCAGTAATGTCTCTCACTACCATTTTTTATTTTGTCGCAAGACAAAAATATAGCTCCGAGGTTGCGACGGAGGAGAGTCTTTCTGGAAATAAGCCTCTAGGAGAGATATTAAACCTGCAGAAATGTGGTTTTTTTACTTTTAAGGTGTGGGCTTCTTCAACTTAGCCAGATCGAAATCTCAAGTCTCTCAGCCATTTATTAAGTATTTTATAAACCCAACAATTGACGACTAATATTCTTAGCAAGTTCCCAAAACATTATGGTATCGTCAGGACTAATGACAATATTATTCGCAAGCTCTTTGTGCGGATGAATATAGTTTCTGTATTCCCGCAGAACAGTTCCGATATCTTTTGTGGGTTTAGAAATCCATTTTAAGTCATGTGAAACATTTATTAGATCACTTAGAGTCCATTCGCTTAATGCTTTTGGTTTATTTAATTTCTTGTCTATTGGCGCACTGCTTGATTTGAAAATTTGAGACTGGTCATGATGCTGATTTATTTTCGCAATCAAAAGACCTTCAATAAACCCACCAATCATTACCGTCCCAGATAAAGGAATTTTATGAGTAATGCATGCAACACATTCATTCCATCTTCTAACTAAAATTTTACACATATTTGGATCAGAGATTAGAGGTGTAAAGTCAGGTGCCGCATCGGTTGTAGGTTTTTCTACCGCAGGTGCAGATTTAAGCGAATGAGACCTAAGATCAATTAAGCTTTTTCTTAATTCTTTTAACTGAACTAAAATTTTTTGTCTCAAAGGGTTTTTATCGCTACTTTTTAAAAAAGCATCGTAAATCGATTCGATGGGATTCAACAAATCAGTACTAATGATAGATAGATTAATTTTATGCTTTGAAAACCATGTGCCTGCTGTAGCTTTTAATAAAGATCTCTCTTCAAAGCTCGAAATTTGCCTAGTTTCTCTTTTCTTTAAATTTTTTTTCAGCACTTCCAGTTCTAATATTGCAGCCTCAATCGTATCATTAGATTTACTCATAGCTGCTTTTACTTCCTTTTATTCTTTTTAGTAGTTTTTGCACCGGCATTTGGTAGTGCCATTGCAACTAAATTTTCCCCAACTGTGTTTATTGCAAAACTTCCTTTTTCAGATCCTTTATCCAAAAATCCTGATCCGTGGGTGTTATGTAAAGTCTTATATGAATCTTTAAGACGATCTCTATTCACTTTTCTACATGCATCTTGTAATGTTTCACTATTGATTGAATCTCTTCTTTCAGACGCTGGCGCTTGGAACTTGTAGTAATAAGCTACTGCCGTAGCAAAATGTGAATCGCTCTGGGGGTTTTTAGAAGCAATGAATGTTTTGATATCTGTTATCGAGCTACTATTTGAGCTAACGTTCGTAGGACTTTGCGTTTGTTCATTTTCTAAGTTCAACCCTAATGTAGTACCCACCCTTTCTAATGCCCATCTAATTATTCTCTTTTGAACATCAGGAGTGAAACCCTCCAAGGCTTCAACAACAGCACGAACTGCCTCTAAATCATCTTTATCTTTGCTCATGAATCTCCTTATCATTAAAACTTTGGAAACTTTAAAAAATTATGAAATCATTGATTTAATTAGCTCTACGGCTTCAGTCAACCCTCGCGCAGTCAGTGTATACCCAGAAGCAGCTGTTCCTCCAACCTCCGCACTCAATGTTCGAATGTATGTTGAACTATTTATTTTATCCCAGGCATCATAATGTTCACTAACTTGCTTAGCCTGTTCGTGTGTAAAACGCGGTTGACCAGAAGCAAGATACCCTGCCACTCCCTTTAAGAGAAAAACATTTCTTAATCTTTGTTTCTTACTTGAACCCGGAACTTTAGAAACAACTAAATCAATTTCATCCAAGCCTAAACTAAATAATTTCGACAAAGCTTCGGTTGAAAATTGATGCCTTCTCAACCATTTCCTAGCAACTTCATTAATACCATCAGTATCATGCCCGTCAGGGGATAGATCAGCATTTTTACTCACGTCACTCCCCAGTGTTTCTGATGAGGAAGGATCTGATGAACTGCCTTTTTGATGAGAGTAGATTTTCTTATGAGGCGCGACCATGCCGTTAACATAGACTAATACACTATGGGCAACGTCCGGGCTCAACCGTTTCACTGCTTCATACACCAAGCCAATTGCAGAAATTTGTTTTAGATTCGTATCTTCTGAGTTTTGATTGTCATTCGAATCTGACACTAAAATCTCCCTAGTTAGAATGTTTGACTAGAATTCAAAAGTTGACTGCGACTGGTATAGTAACGGATATAAATACATTTTTCTTTAGTTGCAAAATGAGAATTATTTAAAAAATGGTAAATAAAATATCTATTACAGCAATTTTGTCATAATCTGAGATAATTGGTTTCTAAAACTGGATAAAAGTATTTATCGCGTTAATTTATTAACTGTGGTTAGCAACACCAGGACCTCTAATACTTTAGTTGCGAAAAAAAAAATTTGCATTACACTTAGTTCAACTTGCTCCTGAAGCAATAGTAGCGCCCACCTTTATCTACTCCTTTATTGGAGCCCTTAAAGTGGGAGAAGTAAGTTGACGTCTTACCAGGAGCACCATATGTATTTAATACGAAGCTATGCATTGAATAATATCAAAGATAAAATTGGCCAGAATAACCATTTTCTTATTACTAGCCTAGTGGGTTTAGACGTAATTCTAAAAACACCTCCAAAAGAACTCACTGCAGAATTTACTACATGGAATCCAAAGCAAATTAAAAACAGCGTTGAAAGATCTCGAGTGTATCTACTGCAAACGTCATTTATATGGATAATTGATTGCCTTGACACCTATTTAAAATCATTAAATAGAAAGCCTTTTTATATTGAAGACCTTACTCTTGCTAAAGACTTAAATCACGAAGATGTAAGTTCGCAAATATCTGCAAAAATTTCTAAACTTGAATTACACCTAAAAAGACTCCCCGAAGTAGAAGTTAGTGTATTGCACTTAGCATTACATTGGAGAAATTTAATAGCACATACAGATTCTAACGATATGCTAAACTCACGCTACGTTGAGATCTTAAAAAAAGAACGCGAGTACATGAAGAAAAACTTCAGCGGCCTAATTCTTGAAGATAATTTAATTTTACCAACAAACAATCCGATTCTAAAGCAAAAGACTGTAAGCGCATTTATTAAATGTATACAAACGATTATATACAAAATCGATGAGGAACTTACTGAACAAATTAGCTTAGAACCGTATATCTATAGAATTCTTTTCAACCATCTTTCTAAGAACAAAATGAAAATGCAAACAACTTGGCAAAGAGATGTCGAAAAAATATCGTCTAGGTTGAAAAACATTTTATTAAACAATGGATTTAGAACAGAAAAGCCCGCAGATTCAGAAAATAAATATTTTACTTTTGAAGACCCGCATAAGTTCGACCACATAATTCACACCTTATCGCACATGACTTTTACAGACGCTTTTTCTTTTCTAAAAGCAAAAACTAATTGGCAAGATTTACACAAAACTAACTAACCCGGATCAATAGCTCCCGGGTTACAAAAGAAAAGTTATCCAGCTTGAATTTCTTTTCCATGTTTTTTAATTAGTTCTATCAACACAGAAGTCTCAATCCCAATAACTTTTTTATTAACTTTACGTCCTTTGAAAACATTGTGGCGTTCATGAAAATCTACAAAGTGGATTTTCCCATCTACACACTCTAAGTATGTATGAGAAGTGGTCTCGTCATGACCACTTGCTGATTCATTCCAATTATAGTTAAAATCGATTTTTCCGTTTAATCCTTTTGACTCTGAAGGCATACACACATTTCCTTATATTTTATGTTTATATCGTTCTCTCTGCTGTGATAAAGCCTTTCATATCTGAAGTAAATGTGATCGCGCATGGTCATTTTCACAACAACCATGCCACAGTATGCCAATCCAAAACAAAACACTACCCGTACTGCGTATCTTTACTATTCAGAATCACTGCCTACAAGGGTGCGCCCAAAAAATTAAACCCGCAGAAATGCGGTTTTTTCACTTCTGCAACAGTCCAACCTTGCCCGCTAAAATACACAGCCCATATCCAAAATCGATTTCACCTTTTACTTTTGCGAAGTTCGCACTTTTAGGAAAAGCGTGATGGTTATTTTGCAGCCCTTCACCAAAAACAAAAAGACTTACAAAAGTATTGTTCGTTGAATGATCGTTGGTTTCAAAATTTCTATAACCATATTTATGCGCCAACGAATTTACCATCCAGCCATGAACAGGATGGCTCATGATACCAAGGTAATAAGCAGCTCCAATGATCCAAGCTCCGGTGAAATATCCGAAGGCTATCGAAATCGCTAGATGCAGAAAATATGGTATTAACCACAGTTTTTTTCTGTTCAGTCGACTGACTTCAAAATCTATATCAGTCACTAACTGCATATGTTTTTTGTTTTTCTTAATTAGGCCGATCAATGCCCGTTCATAAGAACGAAGCTGACCTAAAGCCACACCAAACACCCCGAAGCGAACTGGGCTGTGCGGATCATTTTCAGTGTCTGAATACATATGATGGGCCCGGTGCATACACACCCACGCTTTTGGATCAATGCCCGTTATCCAAATCCCCGTTTTTGAGATCAGCCACATGGATGCCCGGTTTAATTTTACCGAACCGTGCGCAAGGCCTCGGTGGTATAAAACTGTGATATAAAAAATGTTTAACAAACTGGCCAATGAAAACACGATGAAGGCGATTAAAAAAGTATTCACTCTAAATCCTCGCCTTTAAAATCGAACTCAAAATCAAATGGGTCTGCTAAAAAATAGACTGAAACCAACTTCTTTAATTTTCGCTTAAGCTTGTTCTTTTTACGACGCAAGATGCGCTGGGCAAGGGCTTTGTTTACGACTATAGTCATATATTCTCCTAGTTAACGATTGTATCTTTATTATGAGTTAATTTTCTATATCAAGAGGTAAATTTACGATTCAAACGTTTATAATGCCAGTATACACACGTTTACTGAGTTTGGCAACAGGCCATTTTTGCATTGACTAAGCTATTGAAATTACGACACAATACCAACATGAGCCAACGATCAGAACAAAAGTCCAAAACAAGAGATCAATTAATAGCCTCTGGCTTAAAACTTAGCGGCAAAAAAGGTTTTTCCGCGTTGAGCTTACGCGAAGTCGCAACTGACGCCGGCATTACACCAGCGGGCTTTTATAAACATTTTCACGACATGGAAGAATTAGGTTTAGCTATGCTAGACGAAGTTGGCCTAAGCCTTCGCAGACTGTTACGCGAAGCTCGCAAAAAAGTTGCGCCAGGCCCTGATGCTGTTCGATTATCAGTAGAAGCTTTTTTAAAATTTATTACCGAAAACGGAAACCTATTTCGTTTGCTGTTAGGCGAACGCCAAGGCGCAAGTCCCACGTTTAGAAAAGCTATTCATACTGAATTCGATAGATTCGTTAGTGAAATGAGTGTCGATTTACAAAGAATCCACGAAGGTTTGAAATTACCGCTGCGCGACCCTGCTATGACAGCAGAGGCTATTGTAGCCATTGTATTTACACTGGGTGCAGAAGCGCTGGATTTACCAAAGCATAAGCAAATTGGGCTTGTCGAGCGCCTAACGACGCATGTTCAGACGATACTTCGTGGCTCTATTGATCAAGAGCGAAAAGCAAGTAAACCGCAAAAATCTAATCCGCGACGTACTCGCCCGCCGGTGGAGTAAAACTCGTATTCCAGCGAACAATCTGGCTGACGCGAACTTCATCGACGACGCCGTTTAAAGAAGTCGTGCCATTATAACCAACGCGAAGGGCTGCCGTCGAAGCCGCTAAGCGGCTTGAGCCTACAGTACCAATACTTGATGTGCCTTTAGCAACGCCGTTAAAATAATATTTGATCGAGCCCAAATTCCACGTCAGGGCCACATGGTTGAAGCCCGCAGTCAAAGCTGTTTCTTCGGCTGCTGTAAAACTCGTCGATTTAACTTCGCTGAATGTTGTGCCGTTGGTGCTGCCGCGAAAATAAATAAAATATTTTGAGCCCTGTTTTCGAATACCGTATTCGAAACTGGCCAGAGAAGATCCAGAATTAATTTTTGACACCACCGGAGCGTAACTTCCCGGCAGAGAATTTAATTGTACAAATGCTTCTAAGGTTAAATAACTGCCGATCGCGGCCTGTGATGGCGTATTGGCCACTGTCACATAGTTTGAAGTCGTATTCATACTTCGGCCTTCAGAAAATTTACCGGCTACACTCCCCGAAGAGTTATCGCTTAAATCATTTTTAGCGCCGCCGCTATATAGGCCTGCATCAGCTAATGGTGAAGTGCTATTAAGATGGTAAAGAGCAATACTTTTGTAAGATTCTTGCGTCCATGTGTAAGTCGCTGGCGTGCTGTCGCTGTTTCCGGCTTGGTCAAGCGCGCGAATGTTTAACGAGTGTGAACCATTGGCCAACGAAGAGTAATTTAATGGCGACACGCATGTGCTATAAGCTGCCCCGTCTAAACTGCATTGAAACGTGACTGGCGATTCGTTTGATGAAAACGTAAAAGTTGAAACCATCGAATAATTAGTACTGTTTGGTTGCGAAGCCATTGTTGTCGTTGGCTCGACTGTATCTTTTGTCCAAGTCTTCGCGGTGGCGGCTGAATCGCTGACACCATTTGTTTGATAAACACTTAAATTATAAGTGCCATCTGGTTTGCTAATCGTGTAGCCGAATTCTGAATCAACACATACCACAGATAAGCTGTTGCTCGGGGCAATAACATCTGTTGCACTGACGCCTTGTAAAACAACGGTCAGACCTGTTTCGCAAGCTCCGCTAAGATTTAACTCAACAACATTACTAATAAAAGGCTGCGCCGAAGGAGATACGATGGTGACCATCGGCAACGCAAAAGAATCTCTGATCCAATCCTGGTTTGCTGCACCTGATGTGTTTTGTGCTAAATCCGTTTGATCAATGGCATAAGAATACGTGCCATCCACGGTCTGAGAAACTGAAAACGTAAAACCCTGCGAAATACAAACCACCGACTGGTTGTCATCTCCGGTTAAATTTACCGTAGCATTATTTTCACAACTGCCTGTTATAACTAACATTGAACTGGTTGTTGCCGGCGAAAGTGTTGGCGATGTGATAACTGGCGCAGCCGGAATTTGCGTGTCATACACCCACTGAAAATCATAAGTCGCCGATTCAATTAATGTAACAGCATCGATTTGATAAACTGAAAGTGTGTACGTTCCATCAACTCCTTTCGGAATATTGATCGTGTAAGTTCCACTTGCCGTACAAGTCGTATTTGCCAGACTGACACCCGCTTCAGAAATATGAACTACGTTACTGGCAACACAAGAACCTGCCACCACCAGCGGAGAAAAGTTTGTGTAATGTGGATTATCAGCGAAATTAGTGATCGCCGGCGTCGCAGGAATTGTTGTGTCGCGAACCCAAGTAAAAGTGACTGCCGTCGAAGAATTTGTGGCCAAATCAATCTGACTTAAATAATAATTATAAGCGCCATCACTAGCTTGATTAATATTGTTAATTGAAAAAGTTCCGCCAGCGCATGATGTTGTTGCCGTATGGCTTCCGGTCATAACCACAGAGGCACCGGTTTCGCATTGGCCAGTCAGGCTCAAAGTAGAATCACCCGAAGTAAGCGGGTTGGTTAACGGACTCGTAATAATAATTTCAGCAGGCACATTATTATCTAAAACCCAAGACACCCTGACATTTCCTGAACTGCCGGCGCCATTGGATTGACTGACATCAAGAAAATAATCACCGCTTAAAGTTTTTGAAACAGTAAAACTATAAGAACTAGAAATGCACGAAACGCTTTGCGTATCATCGCCACTCAACGTAACAGTTGCGCCAGATTCGCAGACACCGGTAATAGTTAACGCTTGGTTGGTTAGGGCATTAAGTGAAATAGGATTAGCCACCGTTGGTTTAGCAGGAGCGCTCACCACGGGAGTTTCTGAAGGAGCTGTTCCCTCATCTTCGGTTTTTTTACTGCAACTACTAAAAGTCAGCGCAGTAAGCGCTATGAATAATAAGTAAACGTACAACAAACGCATAACTAAATTATACCTGTTTCTCTTAGCCTTTTAAATGAAAGTTCTTGGAGCGTATTAAATTGAGACCTTTACGAACAATTCTTTATTTATTGCGTAACATCATTGAGAGTCTTTTGAGCCAGCGAGTTAAGAAAGGCCTGTAAAGCATCAGACAGGCTCTTTTTAAGCGAACAACGGTTTTGGAATACACAGTCGCAATTCCTGTCGGAGAAACATTCAGCTATATAAAACGAAGGTTCTATCTTCAGGATAATTTCTTTAAGAGTTCGGCGCCCGGTTTGGTCGGTGATCAGAAGACCACCGGCACGGCCGCGGCTGGTTTCAATAAAATTTAGTTTCGCAAGCTGATTTGAAACTTTAATCAGATTATTTTTCGAGATGCCGACTTTCTCTGTGAGCTCGTTTAAAGTAACAAGTCTTTTGTGTTCGTTTAAGTACATAAGCACTCTTAAAGAATAATCAGTATGATCTGTTAAACGCATTGGCTGTACTCCTCTAACATGACGGCTTCGCCTGCGGACCAGGCTTGAAGATTTTGGGTAAAAATGTGAAACACCAACTTACAACTGCAAGTAGCCAAAATGTTGCTGCCAGATGCAGATAACTTGTCTTCCATAACCCGTCTGAAAACCCATATAAAATTCTTGAAATAATAGCCAAGACCAAAAAAACGACAAGACACCAAAGAGCCGGCGATTTCATTTCAAGATCGGTAGAGTACGCCCCGTGCGCCAATGTCACGCGTGTAGCAACAGCAAATGTGATCAAGCCAAAACAGCCGATAAAAAGAAAATGCAACCACGTAAGATACATCGCAGGCTGAAGCCAAATAAGAAAAAAACTTAAGGGAATCATTGCCGCAACAATTCGAACACCATATTTTAAGGCTGATGGACGCTCGGATGGCCGCTGAATTTGCCAAATTTTAAAAAGATATACCAACGACAACAACGTAAGGCCAAGATAGGCCATTGTGACGCCAAGCCCAGCTACATAAAGAAGCCCTGCCATCAAAACCCCTGCACTATGAAAGAAAAGGCGAAGCCATAGCGACGTTATATTTTCGAACGCCGATGGAAGCCCCGAAAGAAACGAAAAAAACCGGGTTCCAATACCTAACACCAACAGCAAAGTTGTGCCAACATGGTAAAGATGAATTCCCATAAAGGAATTTCCGCTAAAATGAAAGTATGAGCCCAGCAGAGCAAGAATCATAGCCATGCCCACGTGAGAGAAAAAAACTGGAACCGGCTTGGTCAATTTAAGAATTCTTCGCCCGCCAAAAAAAATCATGAATAAAATCAGCAGAGCTTGATTGGTGTAAAAAAACCTCGCGTCTACTTTCCAGGAAAAAACCGTCTGACCGATCAACAAAGCCGAAGCGAAAAGATATTCGATTTTATTCGCACCTGCAGTTCCTGACATACGCGGCATTGCGGTCATTAAAAAACCAACGATAAAACACCACAAAAATCCACCGGCGATAAGTTTCGAGTGAATCAGCAAAGCAGGGCTTTCAAACCAGCCCAGGTTTTGCACGAACCAAACACCGACAGCCAGTAATGCATTTAAAATACCTAATGGAAAAAACAACTGATAGGGCGAAATATTTTTCATGCTTTTATACCTACTAAAATCCTTCAAGCAGATTGACAACTTACTAAATGTTGCATATCAAATACAACATTACAACGAAATTTGCTAAATAGACTGCCAAAGCGAGGTTTAAATGAAACAAGACGAATCAGCAAAAGCCGGCAAAACTGTGAAACTTAATGGGATCGAATTCACTCACGATGATATTTTTCGCGTTGTCGATAATTTTTATGACCGTATTCAACAAGACCCTGCACTTCAGGTTCCGTTTAAGTCTGTCGAAGACTGGCCGGAACACATTCGAAATCTTACTCATTTTTGGTGGACACGCTTTGGTGGCCAGCCCTATCTCTTCAATTTTTACAATCCAGTTGAGAAGCATTTTTTCGCAGGGTTCAACCAAGAACTTTTAACCAGATGGCTTTTTCTTTTTTCTGAAACCCTTCAGACCCAGCTAAAACCCGAGCAAGCGGCCCTATGGACGTTAATTTCAGAACGCATGGGCGAAGGTTTATCGATAAAAAACGAACTTTATAAAAAAGAATATGAAGCGCGAGAACGAAAATAATTCTCACTTCTATGGACAAATGAGAATGGGTTTATTCACAGAGCGAACGATCTTTGTCGCAACTTTACCGAGCAAGGGATTTCTTCTGTTTTTATCCCGAGGTGATAACGCAACAATATCAAACTCTTTAGATTTTTTTTCTACTCTATCTAAAATATTTCCATTGCTACGCACCATTTTAAGGTCTGGATGTGTTTTTGAAAACTTAGCAAAAATTTTATCATCTTCATCATGAATCTGTTTAACCATTTCTTTGTGAACCGGAAAGTTCAATATCGGAATAAGATTAGGAATCACATGATAAAGCTCTAACCTAGGATGAATACTGGATTCGAAAGATTTAACTTGCATCAAAGTATGATCAGTTTGCTCAGTAAAATCAGAAGGAATCAGAATGCGTTTTGGAAGCAGTGCGCGTCGGCCTCGATGCACCCACACCGGAAACGGCGAAAGAGTGGCCACCTTTTCTGCAGTGCTACCCAAAAAGAAGCGAGCCAGTTTACTATACCCTTTATGACCCACGATGATTAACGGCACTTGCTCGACTTTTTTGCCGGCATCAATTAATTGTTCAGCGGGGTCTCCCATTTTAACAAGGATATTTGGATTTTCGGGTAACTTATACGTTTTTCGAATCAGAAACTTCATTCTTAAGACAAATTCATCGACTGTATCGCCCAGAGTTTGAAAATAATCATGCGCATAGACATAGGTTAACGGCACTTTCATCGTTTCGGATAATTTTTGCGCTTCTTTGACTACGATTTTTGAATACTTTGAAAAATCTATTCCAACTATAATGTGCCTGATTTCTTGATTCTGCATTTAAATACCATTTTGCCTCTCGTGAACTTTCATTCTAACAAGTGCGAAGGCCATGCCACTGATGAAAGCCGACACACCAATAGATTTGTCGACTTCATGCGATGTAGTTCTTATTTAGCCGAGAGCTGGCGATCGATAATATCTTTAAATGCGGCCAATGGATAAGCTCCTTTTAAAGAGATGCCATTAACTAAATATCCAGGTGTTCCTGAAATACTAAATTTTTGCGCTTCTGCCGTGTCGGCATCAATACGTTGAGCAATTTTTTCACTTTTCAGCGCAGCCTCTACTTTTTTCAAATCCGCACCGACTTTTTTAGCTAACTCTTTAAAAAGAGCTTCGCCTTTATCTTTCATTTCACCTTGTTTTTCAAAAACTAAGTCATGAAATTTTTCAGCTTTGGCGTGATCTTGCATCGCGATCGCTTCAAAATAACGGGCCGCTGGCATTGCTAATGGATGAAAATCTAAAGGTAAATGTTTATAAACGATTCGCACCTTATCGCCATATTCTTTTTTAAGCTGCTGCATTGTTTGATAGCCACGCGAGCAGTACGGACATTCAAAATCAGAATATTCAACAATTGTAATTGGTGCAGACTTATTACCAAAGATAACGCGACCTTCTTCAATCTCGGGTTTTAAAGGGTTTTTAAATTCTTCTTCGCGCTGTTTTTGTTCATCCTGCTGGGCACGCTCAGCAGCGACTTTCTGGGCGTTCTGTTGGGCTTTCATGACCACTTCGATAAATTGATCAGGAGCTTTTTCAATGGCCGTGAAAACAATTGAGGGATCTTTTTCGACGGCCTCTTTAATTTGTTGTGCACTCGGCGCACAAGATGCCAGTAAAAGCCCTATAATTGATATTTTTAATAGTCCACTAAGTTGATTCATTGAATCCTCCATTAAGATGTTGGAGTTCAGAATAACAGCAGGCTTTTTTGTCATGTCACAGCTGTGCGAATAGTTTGTAAATTAAACTTTACAAAACTTTTAATCGATACCCGACCGAACGTACCGTTTCGATAAGTTGATCATCGGTTTTCTGCCTTAAAAGCATGATATGCGTATCTACGGTACGAGTTGTCGGGTAAACCTCGTAGCCCCAGACTTTATTTAAAATCTCATCCCGGGAAAAAACTTTTTCCGGACTTTCGGCAAGTAAGACCAAAAGTTCAAATTCTTTTTTAACCAGTTGAACATCCATATTTTTAAAACTGACTTTATGGCGGATGCGATCAATGATTAACGACCCCACAGTTAAAGTTCCTGTAGATTCTTGCACTTTGGTTCTTAGCTGTACACGTAGTCTGGCAATCAGTTCGCGAGGTTCAAAAGGCTTAGTTAAATAATCATTAGCCCCCATTTCTAAGCCAAGAACTTTATCCATAGTCTCGGCCCGTGCCGTCAAAAAAATTACCGGCGTCTGAATATCTTGCTTGCGAATTTCTATGAGAAAATCCAACCCTTGGCCATCAGGTAACATCCAATCCAGAATAATAAGATCAGGTTTTACTTTTAACTGCTCCCGAGCTTGGACCAAGCTTTCGCAAATAGTTACTTGATGACCTTCTTTTAAAATAAGATCTTTCAGAGGTAAACTGATATTCTGATGGTCTTCAATAATCATTACATGCGGCATTAGTTATGACCTTTTAAAGTGAGTGTTAAGGTAAATACAGTTGGATTTTTAGAAAACTGCAAGCGAGCGCCCCATTGATTAACAATAAATAAAATCATATTCAGGCCTAAACCCATACCTTGGCTGCGCGGGCTTTTTACAAACGCTTCGGTCATTTGATCGATCGTTTCAAAATCGTTTTTTCCGCCATCTTGAATTAAAATTTTCAAATGAGTTGTGTTTTTTTGAAGCTTAATGACTACTGGCGGGTTTCCGTGAAGAAAAGCATTCTGTACTAAATTAGATAAAATAAATTTTAGCCAAAACGGATCTAATCTTAAGTTGTGATCTTCTGATAATAATTCACAAGAAATTTCCCTGCCCGAGTCGGCGATAAAATCAGAGATCCAATTATTTATTGAAGAAATATCGGTATTATTAAATTGAATGCGGTGACTTTCGGTTTGCAAATAAGTTTTACTGACTTCAATAATTCTTTGCATACGGTAAATTTCAGCCGACATACGAACTAAAATATCCTGGCTTTCAATATCCAGCTTTTTTTGCTTATCGGCTATCTGTTCAATCAATAAAAGCATCGCACTGACCGGAGTTCTAAATTCATGACTTAAAACCTGCAAAGACAGGCGATGTTTAATTTGAGCTTTATTTTTTTCGTACAGACTTTTGATATAAAAACCAAAAAAGCTAAATAAAATAAGTCCAAGTAAAAGTACAATTGCAAAAGAGTAACGATAAAAGTAAGCCTGGGTCTGCTGCGAATTGTAAGTCCAACAGCTATTTCCAATCTTTAAAATGCAAACCGAATCTTCAGTTGCTGACGTGACATCAAATTTGCCATTTTTAACAACTTGATTAAATTCAGAAGCAGGGTAAATCAAATAACTCAGTGGCGAAAAGCCCAGTCGGTCTTGGTCTTTAAATAAAACATATTCTGAAGTCAGAATTAGTTCTTCACCACGGATGACAGACTCAACTTCAGCCTCGTTAAAACGAGATAAAATTAAAAATTTCATGTCATTGATTTTATATTTTTGCAGAACTTCTGCGAGCTCAGAAATTTTAAAATAAGAAAGATGTTGCTCAACCCATTTTTTCTCGTCGTCGAAAGGTGCCGTGTACATCGAAATCAAATAGGCATAACTAGACCCTTTTTGATCGGCGAAGGGCGGCTTCAAAAAAAAATCATTCGGAAGCGGTGCCGATCCAGACAAAAAGAATTCAAGCTGACGTCTTTTTTCTGTTTCTACACTAACGCTTGCCTTATTTTCTTCGGCTTGGACTTGTTTTTCACTGCAGTTTTTGCATGGAAAATGCGGTTTTTTAAGACTTAAAAGTGGATGTAGAATTTGAAACTGGCCACTGTTTCCGTAAATTTCTGAAAAATTAATCTCGGCAACGGGTTTTGCATTCAAACGAAATTGAATCATCGTTTCGCGTATTTCAGAGCCAGCACTATCAGTCGAAAAAAATAACCCCTTTTGACTTGCTATTTGTGCCCAATAAATAAAAATCGACATTAAGCCAGCAAATAGACTTAATAATCCAAAATGATTTCTAATAAAAGACATTTTCAAGGCTTTTTCACCATCACAGCCGGATCGTGGCGAATATATTTATCATTAATAAATTTCATCATAAACACCGTAATCGTTACGGTACCCACCAACACATAACCAAGAATATCGAAGTGTTCTAGAACCCCGTCAGGTCTTTTCACGACGATATACCCTGCTATCACCGCAGCCACGCCGCCGGCGATTTGTTGCATCGACGCATTGATCGCCATGAATGATCCGCGATGTGCGGGGTCAGGCAACGCCGACATCAAAGCTTGCGAAGGAATCATGCGCGAAAAAATTCCGATAAACATGACCGTATTAACGATGACCACTGCCATTAACGAGCTTGGCCCCATATTTGTGTAATACACAACCATCACCGCAGATAAAATCCCGCCAAAAACAAAAGTTCGAAGTTTACCGAAAGAGTCACTCAGTTTACCGACTAGTGGCCCGATAAAAAGAGTAGCAACACCGGTCACTAAATATATTAACGGTAAATCCTGCATAGTTAGTTTTAGATTATTCACTGTGAAATCGGTTCCAAACGGCATCAGCATAAACCCACCGATTGACATCAACGCCGTGGCCGCAAACCCGTAGAGATATTTTTCATTCGTCACTGTGGTTTTCATGTGATTAAAAGCATTGTGATCAACACGTGCAATTTTTAAATGTTCATTAATTGGTTTCAGATAAATAAGAATCACGATGCCTGCGATAATACTGACTCCAACGATCATGAAAAACGGCGCATGCCATCCCCAAATATTTGAAATATAAAGCCCTACGGGAATTCCCAGAACTTGGCTGGCAGCGAAGGCTGTTTGAATGAACCCCATCACGCGGCCTCTTTGTGACAGTGCAAAAACATCAGCGGTAATGGCTAAAACTACAGAGCCTATGACTCCACCAAAAAGACCGGTCACGATTCTTGCGGCCAGCATAAAATGATAACTTGGGGCTATGGCACAAAACAATGTTCCGATAACAAATCCAACATAGAAAAAAAGCAGAATTTTTTTTCTATCATAACGATCAGCAAAGCCTGAAGCTAAAAGCCCGGCGATCCCCGCACTGAAGGCGTAAGCCGAATGGACGATACCGAATTGTGACGGGCCCATTTTCAGTGCCGGCATCATCATAACCCCCAAAGGCGCCATGATCATAAAATCAAGAATTATAGTAAATTGAAGAAAAGCCAAAAGCCCGACGACGAACTTTTGATAACCTGTAAACGCAACGTCATTTTTGGAAGTCATTCAATGATATTAGCCGTTAAAGGCCGATAGTCACTAAATGTTATTTTGTTGATTGGGCAACCCTGAAGTATCTATAGCTTTTTAATCTGATCAAATAAAATAAAGGCTCCCATAACCAGAACAAAATAACCGAATCCCTTTTTAAGACCTTTTTCTGAAACCTTTTTAGTTAAAAACATTCCCATAAATAAGCCGACAACGGCTATACCTGTTATCGCCGCCAATAGTGACCATTGAATTTCACTGGAAATATTACTGTAGTGTTGTAAATCGCCCAGAAAACCTATTAAAGATTTGGCCGCAATAATAAATAATGAGGTCCCCACCGCGATTTTCATCGGCATACCAACTAAAACAACCAGTGCCGGAATAATTAAAAACCCGCCGCCTGCACCGACAAATCCGGTCACGCCCCCGACCACCAAACCCTCAAGTGAAATCAATGAAAATTTAGCTAAGAGTGATAATTCTGCTTTTTTAGTTTCTGCTTTTTTAGTTTTGATCATTGAAATAGAAGCCACCACCATCAAAACAGCAAAGACCAACATAATCAGTAACGGCTTAGAAAAAATCACTGTACCAACCGTAAACACCGGATCTGGAAGGCTTGGCACCACATAAGCTCTGGTGAAATAAACGCCGATAAAACTTGGAACCGCAAAAACTAATCCTGTTTTAAGATCAACTTCACCTTTTTTTAAATACGATACACCGCCGACTAGAGCGGTTGATCCCACGATAAATAGTGAATATGCCGTGGCCGTGATGGGATTAATTGCAAACAAGTACACCAGAATTGGAACAGTTAAAATTGATCCGCCACCGCCGATCATCCCTAAAGATAATCCCATAAATACCGAGGCTATATATCCTGCAATTTCCATAACGACCTACTACTTTTGTACAAAAACATTCCCGCAAGCATACTGATCACAAACACAAAAGGTGTTTTATCAAAACTAGCAAGTGAAGTGATCGCCGGGCCCGGGCAAAAACCACCTAACGCCCAACCCACCCCGAAAATAAAAGCACCGATAATTAATGCCGGTGTGATTTCTTTTTTTGTGGGCACATGCCACTGCGTACTTAATAAGGGTGATTTTCTTTTTCTAATTAATTTATACATCACAAAGTGAACTAAAATTGCACCGGCCATCACAAAAATTAATGAGGGATCCCAGTGGCCAAATAAATCTAAAAAGCCAATGACTTTTTGGGGCTGGGTCATACCTGATAAACCCAGGCCCAGGGCAAAGATAAACCCAACAGCTAATGCTGATAAAGCATTTTTCATAAATAGACTCCTAATTTTCTAAATACATAAACTGCAGCAATACCTGCAGCCATAAAAACAATCGTGGCCACGAGTGATCTTGGCGACATACGACTAATACCACAGATACCGTGGCCGCTGGTGCAACCGCTACCCATGATGGTGCCAAAACCAACTAGCAAACCTGCAACGATGGTTGTCCATATTTCTGAGTTAACCGTGTTGGTGAAGACTGCAGGCTTTAGCTGACCCATGACCAGTCCGCCTAAAAATAGTCCGCCCATAAAAAGTACTCGCCATAAGGTGTCGCCTTTAACCGGCGAAAGTGCGCCATTAATAATACCACTAATACCGGTGACCCGGCCGTTCCATAAAAGCATTAAAGAAACTGCTGTTCCGATTAAAACTCCGCCGAATAAAGCATTGATCCAGTCTTGTTGCATACGTTAACTCCTTAACTTTTGACCACGGGTAATTTTTTTTCATTCCAATCGATCATTCCACCGATTAGATTCATCGTAAACCTGAAACCTAACTTAATGCTTTCTTGCGTGGCCGTTTCAGAGCGTACGCCGCTTCGGCAGACAAACACAATAACTTGTGAACGGTCAGCCTGTTCTAGAAAAGTCGTTAGCTCTGGGCCTAAAGTGATAAGTTCAGCACCTTTGATGTGACCCAATTCATTGTTATATTCGTCAGCCCGGCGCACATCGACTATGCGTATGTTTTTATGACTTTCACCTGATTGTGCCAGATGCGCGAAAAGCTGTTCGGTTGTGATTTCAATAGTGTTCATGTAGACAGTTTGCCAAATACACAAACTAAGTATGATGTGCCAGCACACAATTCAGCAGAATTATTTTAGCCCAGGTCTTGGAGTGCCACGAGGTGGTCGCGCTTTAGAATTACAATCGAACGCCCATCTTGCAAAATTAAACCGTCGGCTTCAAGTTCGGCTAACGCTTTAATAACTGTTGAAACAGTGCTCGCACAAAAATTGGCTATTTCTTGGCGCGTCCAATTATGCTCGGGATGAAGATCTTTTAAATAAACAACTGATTGCGCGACGCGAACCTTAATTTCATTTTCTAAAATCATAACATGTTGTGTTTCGCAATGTCGCAATTCTGTGGCCAATACTTGCACGACATCTTCAAGTAACGACTTATCTTTGTCGATGCCCGCAAGCACTACAGCCTTAGGTACAAATTTAATTGTGGTTGGTTCTAGGGCCACAGTCGTTCCGTGATAACCCTCATTCGAAAACAGCGCCCGGTGACCGAAAAATTGACTCTGTCTAAAAAATCTTAACAGGTGTTCTTTACCAGAGTGCGAACTTAAAATCGTAAGACCCACCAGCCCCGATTTTACGAAATAAAGACCCTTGGGTGTGTCGCCTTGAGAATAAATATGATCACCACGCTTAAAATGCAACGTTTGAGACTGCGTCTCAAAGTATTGGCGTATGTCGGGATTAATATCTGACCATAGTTCTTTGCTTTTCATAGCGAAAGCTTAGCAAGCAACAACTGTAAAATACAGTGTGCGCCGCGCCCTAGACCTATTTTGTTTCATAAATGCTGTGCCAGCACATAACTTGCATACTTGAACAGTGATATATTGAAATAGAAGCAAAGGAACCCTTATGAAACCAACAGTAAAAGAATTTTTTGATCAGGCAACTTGGACAATGACTTACGTGGTTTACGATGCGGCAACAAAAGATACCGTTATTCTTGATCCTGTTTGGGATTATGATCCGGCAGCCTCTAAAATGTCATCACAATCAGCCGAACAGGTTTTAGCTTTTGTTAAAAAAAATAATCTGAAAGTGCATTACATTCTTGAAACCCACGCCCACGCAGACCATGTCAGCGGTTCACAAATTTTAAAAGAAAAACTTGCGGGAACAAAAGTTGGGATTGGCGCAAAAATCACTGAAGTGCAAAAAGTTTTTAAAGATGTTTTTAATCTTGACCCGAATTTTAAAACTGACGGCAGTCAATTTGATATACTTTTAAATGAAGAGCAGGTACTTGAAGCCGGAACATTAAAAATAAAAACTATCTACACCCCGGGTCACACCCCTGCCTGTTCAAGTTATGTGATTGGCGATGCCGTGTTTACCGGAGACGCCTTATTCATGCCCGACTACGGCACAGGCCGCTGTGATTTTCCGGCAGGCAGCGCAGATGATCTGTACACTTCAGTGCACGACAAACTTTACAAACTACCAGATGATTACAGAGTTTTTGTTGGCCATGACTATTTACCCAATGACCGGGCTTTGGCCTTTGAAACAACCATCGCTGAAGAAAAAGCTAAGAATGTACAACTCAAGCACGAAACCAGTCGCACTCAATTTGTTGAATTTAGAGAAACCAGAGATAAGACCTTAGCGGCACCAAGATTGCTTTTACCCAGTGTACAAGTAAACATTGATGCCGGAAAACTTCCGGCACCAGAAAAAAATGGCACAAGTTATCTGAAAATTCCGGTAAGATCTTAATTAGGTTTTATTATTTATTTTGCACGTGTTAATTCCAAAGATTGCATAAGGTGGGCACCAGCCCATCAAACCAGTCAATAACGGAACTAACCCCAGCAAAAACCAATAATTTGCAGGCCCCCAGAACGCCATTGATGTTAAAAAGATGCCGGCCACAATCCGCACGATTCTTTCAGTAGGATGTATATTTTTCTTCATATTTTTCTTTCTGTACTTTCAAAAATTTTATTTGCAGAATCTGCAACAAATCCCTGAAAAATTTCTCCACTTTTTGTGGGATATCGTTTAGCAAATTCATAATAACAAGCAGGAATATCAAACTCACCCTCTTCAAACGAGACTGGAACTATATTGGCCATAGTTGAACTTTGTTCAAGATAAACGGCAGGGCTTCCCTTAATGGCGCCACCAGCTAAGTTTAAGACAAAGCCATTTTCTAGCAAAAATGAATTTAACTCTTCCATGCGGTTTAATTTTTTAAGGTGATTCACATCAACGGTAAAATGATTAGGTCTAAAACCATGTGCATAAACCCAAGCTACATATTCACTTTCGAGGAGTAATTTTTTGTAAACTTCATAACTAGCTGGCCAAGGACGCCCTAAGTACATAAAGGTAAGACTATTCATTTTTGTTTTATCCATCTGTGCGACTACGTTGTTAACAACGTCACGCAGAAAAGGTGATCCTTGGGTTAAATCAAATTCAGAAATAAATACTTTAGGCATGCAAATATCAATATGTTCAAAATGCTTGGCTTTTAATTTTTTCGCCGCAAAATCATAGACGCCGACTTGCTTGTAGCCATAATTTAAAAAATGCTGGCTTAAAATATCAGCCTTTAAAAATGGATGTGAAAAAGTGCGAAAAGCGATGTGATCATTGACCACGTCTTCACCAGCGTTTGTCAGGGCCTGATGAACGGCTTTTGCCTGTGGGTTAAGTTCACAATAATCGATCCACATTTTTTTTAAATGAACGGAAAGTTCTTGTTTTTTTGTCATGGGCTCTCCTTACTTTGTCTTGGATAAGTTTTGCTTAATTCAATTAGCGATTGCACAAAATTTTGTATACGATCGGATGTTGTATTTTTGTCTAAAGATTTAATAAACCTAAAATAAACTTCTCGCTCCTGAACTGCATCAACAATTGGACAGTTCGTAACTTGTTTGAGTTTAAAAATATCTTCCGCAAGTGTTATACGTTGTTGGCAGAGTAAAACAATTTGCTGATCAAGTTCAGCGATTTGTTGGCGTTTTTTTTCAATGGCATCAATCATTGTCACCTACCAAAAGCGATCCCTCTTGTGCGTTGATAAAGCCATCGGCGTAGACATGAAATTCTCCGCTGCCAGAATGAACTTCTTTTTTCTCTTCACCTTTGCTATCAGCCACTTTTAGAATCTGAATACGCTGCGAAGATCCATCTGGACAAATCAGACTCATCGATTGTCCTGGGTATACCTTGTTTTTTATTTCAACTACGGCTTGCTGGGGGTTAATAATTTTTTTTATCAATCCGACGAATTTGTAGTCTGGATTATAAGTGGTACTAGCTTGATAATTCTGGCCTTGAGCGTTTGGATTCTCAAACATAAAGCCTGTGTGATAGCCCCGGTTGGTCAGCTTGTTCAATTCATTCTGCCAATAAGGATTAAAAGGTTTATTCGCCGTCAAATCATCTAAAGCCCCGCGGTAAGCTCTTGCTACCATAGCTGCATAAAATTCGGATTTAGTGCGCCCTTCGACTTTGAAAGAAATAACACCAGCCTCGGCCAGTTGTTGCAAATGAGCTATCATGCACAGATCTTTTGCATTTAAAATGTAAGTGCCTTCGTCATCTTCTTCGATTTGAAATTGCGAAGAGGAATTATCATCGGTGCGCGCGATAAAATGTTGCTTTTCGGTGAATTTATATTTTTCACGGCAAGAGTTATCGCAAACGCCTTGGTTAGCATCTCGGCGCCCCATATACGAAGAAAGCAAACAACGGCCAGAATAGGCAATGCAAATTGAACCATGCACAAACGCCTCAAGCTCAACATCGGGAACTCTTTGTTTGATTTCAGAAATCTCTGCTATGGACAATTCGCGACTTAGAATAACGCGTTCGACATTTAATGTTTCTTTCCAGAACTTAACAGCTTGCCAATTCATGCAATTTGCCTGAACCGAAAGATGAATAGGAATTTCCGGAGCTAACTCACGTGTTATTGCCATTAAGCCGGGATCACTCATGATAAAGGCATCAGGCTTAAGATCTGCGTATTTTGAAATTTCATTTCTAAATGGGCCCAATTTTCGGTTACGTGCAAAAATATTTAAGGCCATGTAAGCTTTTTTTTGCTTTTGCTGGGTGTAACGAATGGCCTCAGCCATTGCTTCAAGATCAAAATCATTTTCACGAGCACGTAAACTAAACAAGGGTGGCCCTAGGTAAACTGCATCGGCACCATATGCCAAAGCCAATTTCATTTTTGCAGGCGATCCGGCCGGCATAAGTAATTCAAGTTTTGTAGAACTCATGTGCCACGACCTTGCAGGCATTTTTCAAAGTCATCGAGACAACTGTAAAGTTGACTGGTTGATTCTAATAAAAAAAGATCTTCTTGCATCAGGTCTGTACGAAATTCTTTTTTGCGAATATCATCGACATCAAAAGAATGGACGCGTGGCTTTAACGATAGCGCATAGGCGCATTCGTTAAATGACGATGCAATACCCGACCCGAGAATACGATTTCCCGCAGGGGTTTTAACTAAGGCAAACTCAATCGTAAACCAAAAAAGTCTTTGAAACTCGGTTGAAATTTGCGGATGATTTTTATATTGAAGTGCGCGCAGGCCAAATTCCTGGCAAAAGTCTGCATAATCTTGGTCAGCTAAAAACGGCAAATGCCCATACAGATCATGAAAGACATCTGGCTCGGGAGTGTACATTGAAACTTCGGGATTACGAATAAAACTGCCGACAGGAAATTTTTTTCTGGCCAACATTCTAAAAAATTCTTCAGCTTCAACAAACCCTTTTGTATAAACGCCCTGCCAGCCAGTCAAATTTTGCAATCTTTTATTTACTGAATTTATATCTGGAATGCCGGCAGCACCAATTTCTAAACTTTCTAATCCCCGTAAAAATTCAGGCATTAATTGCTTATCACGCAGCGCAGTTTGGGCTGTAAACAGCTGCTTCCAGATTTGATGGTCTTTTGTACTAAACATATCTTTTATCATGACAAAACACCGCGTTTTATCTGATCACGTTCGATTGAACGAAATAGCGCTCCAAAGTTACCTTCTCCAAACGAGGCGTGATTGTTTCTTTGAATGATCTCAATAAAAATTGGTCCAACTATTTCTTTAGTAAATATCTGCAAAAGATAGCCATTCTCGTCACCGTCAATCAGTACATTCTGCTTGCGGATTTTTTCATGGTCTTCTTTAACTTGCGGAAACTTTGTAAAAATATCGTCATAGTACAAATCGTCAATATCTAGCGTACTGATTTTTGCATCGCGAAGCTGATCTAGCGAAGACAAAATATCTTTTGTTAAAAAAGCCAGATGCTGCACTCCTGGCCCGTTGTATTTTTCTAAATATTCATTTATCTGCGATTGTTTTTCTGTAGCTTCATTAAGTGGAATACAAAAGCTGCCGCAGGGCGAGCGCAGGGCAAAAGAAGTCAAACCGGTCTTAACTCCCCTGATATCGAAATAGCGCACCTCTTTGAAACCAAAAATACTGCGGTAAAATGTTGCCCAGTCATTCATGGTGCCGCGAAAAACGTTGTTGGTAAGGTGATCAATCGCTACAAAACCTTTATCTGCCACCTTCATCGGATGCGCGTGGTCGACAAATCCAAGACGAGCATAACCATCAGTATGGTCAGTCGTTTTCATAAAATAAATTAACATGTCACCCAAGCCATAAATTGCAGGGATAGCTGCTCCCTCTGTCGTAAATAAATCGCCGACTGCAGGAATAGCACCGCGAAGCAATGCCAACTTATGAGCTTTTTCTGGTTGCTCGAACCGCCAGCCCATTGAACAGATTGCCGGACCATGTTTTTTTTCAAAAATATGCGAAACACCGCGCTCTTCTTTATTTAAGAAAAAATGAATATCGTTTTGTTTGAAATATTCGATATTTTTTTTGCCGTGTTTTTTTATTTTTGAAAATCCGAAATCTACAAAAAGTTTTTCTAACATTTGCGATGATGAGGCTTCGCAGAATTCAACAAAATCAAATCCGCACATACCCATTTCGTTATTCATAAATTACCTCTGCCTTGGTTCCAGCTTTTCCAATAGTCTTTAACTTCGATATGGTCTGATCCGCGTGTCGTAGAAAGTGGATACTTTGTATCAATCATGATCGCGATTTCATTGGTTTCTGTAAGCGACTGTGCTTTAACCACGGCCTCTTTTTGCGGGCCATGGTGAATACCCTGGGGATGAAAAGTCATCATACCTGCGGCTATTCCGCTGCGACTGAAAAATTGCCCCTGATGATAAAATAAAACTTCATCAAAATCGATATTTGAGTGATAGAAAGGAACTTTCATGGCCTGAGCATCACCATTTTCTAAGGGTCGTGGTAAGAAAGTGCAAACCACAAAATTGTGTCCTAGAAATGTGCTATGCGCAGATGGCGGCAAATGATAACGATCAGACGATACAGGACGAATATCTTTTACGTTGATTTTCCAAACTGTTAAAGTTCCTTTCCAGCCCACCGTATTTAAAGGATTAAACGGATACATCACATTGGTGATTTGCTCGCACCGTTTAATTTTTAAGATATATTCAGAACTCTGGAATAAACTAGGTGTTGGCTCTGGAACTTCTAAAACAGCTGGGTCAAAAAGAGCATGCTGGCCTAGCATGCCTTTATCCGGAAAACTTATTTCACTAAAACTTTCAATAAGTAAAAATTTTGATTCTGCCGAAGTTTTGATGCGATATACGGTTCCGCGCGGAATCAGAATATAATCACCTGGGCTATAGGTAAGAGGCCCAAAGTCTGTCTCGATAAGGCCTTCACCTTGATGAATAAAAAAAAGTTCGTCGGCATCAGCATTGCGAAAGAAATATTGCATTTCACCGGCAAAAACAAAAAAGTTAATTCTAACATCTTTATTTTCTAGGTACGCAGTTCGTGCCTTTAAGTAATCGTTTTCAGGCTGGTTTAAAATTTGACGAAAGTCAAAGGCCTGAGGTCGCAAAGGACCATCAATTTTTAACCATTCAACTGGTGGCTGGGTTCGATACAAGTGAGCATACCGCCCACTAAAACCATTGCGCGCGTATTCTTCTTCGAATGTGCCTTCTGGAACACCGACGTGCGCCTGTCGTGTCGTTAGGCCTTTTACGTAGGGTATCATCTAACGTGTCTCATTTCTATGCGGGGATTCATAATTTGAAATCTATCGTTAAGCTGCAAACCAAGGTCTGCATGACTAAAACTTAAAAGTTTTCCGTATTTAAGGAATGTTTCACAAAAATCCGGTTCAACCCTATAAAGATAAATTTGCTGAACACCTTGGTTGTTTTGTTTGCGCATAGCAAATGAACTTTTAGAAGTGCAACCGCCACTTCGAACTTGTATGAAAACACCATGATTATTGTTATAATGACTATACACTGCTTCCAAAGGAACCGCAGCTTGTGCTCTAGGTGCGACATAAGGATTCATAATTTTGAAGCGATCACGATATTGTAATCCCAATTCTTCGTAAGTAAAATTCAGTATCATTCCATATTTAAAAAACGCTTTACATAAATCTGGTTTAGTTCTGTAAAAATAGATAAGCGCAACGCCTCTGGAATTCTGTTTTTGTACGGCGAAAGAGTCTTTACTTGTACACCCGCCACTGAAAACTTGAATACTGACACCTGACTGATTATAAAAATCCCCATACAGAGACTCTAAAGTAGGTGTAGTATAACCTTTAATCGAAAATAATAACGCTGCTGTAAGCAAAATAACTTTGTTTTTCATGGATTGCCTTTAACTTTCTTTAATATATAAATAATTTCTTCATCTCCCAATTGAACATGAAGATGTAATTCTGAATCTAAAACATCGAGCTGTGACTGGGTTTGTCGACCTAGCTGCATATCTGGATCTTTTTGACAATCCAAGGCATTGTCTGGATTAAGCGCGAAAACTTTTTCACTAAGGATTCCAACGCTATATTTAAATCTTGCGAACCGCTCACAAAAAGCTATTTCGCTTCGATCCCAATAAAGTCTTTCTGTGCCATTTGCATAGAAGGTCCAAGTTAAATTTAAGTTGGAATCAGGTCTTGGAATACGCTGGCCCCGATAAATGAGTTCTTCGTACTTCCATTCGCCGGATAAAATTTCTGCGCCTACCGATTGGCAGGCTAACAACAAGAACAGTGTGATTAGAAATTTCATTCTAGCCATCCCCTGCTATCTAGGACCGCCTGAACTTTCAAACGGACACTGGCTTCTTCATTTTTCAAAACATCAACCAGCTCTTCTTCGAACGAATCAAAATTTGAAGCCGGCGTTAATCTGAGCAACGTATTCCAAGCTAGCCTTTGAGAAGCCACTGGACCGATAGTTTGCCTAAACTGCCATAACAAACCTGAAACAATTCCCGAATCGTGATAAAGCCCGTCATTAATATCAGTTCGTTTTAAATTGTTATCAATTGTTCGCTTGTAGCCAGCTTTTTTATAAGAGGCCTCGCCAAGTTTTGGATTATCTAAAATACTTGCGGTAAAAAAATCGGCAAAAGCCTCATTCAGCGAACCGCCTTGGCCATCATAAGGGAGGGACGCTGTCGCTTGAATTACCGCATGGATAGATTCATGGATGACTATTGATGGATCCAGGGCCATACCTAAAAAGACGATTCCATCACCTTCACCAAGACGAATTTTGTAATTATAATAAAATGCTGTATTTGTCTTTTCAGGAAAACCCACTGAAGTTTCAACCTCTAATAAAAAGGGCAGCTGAAATTTTAAATTTTCTAAAAACCAATCTGCCGTCTGATTTAAATAAAAATAAACCTGAACCTGCTCAAACCGCCCGTCTGATTGGGGGTATAAAAACTGATTTTTTTCTGCTCGGGCTAAGACTCCTGATTTAGATGTGATTTTGAACCACTTAGAATTAAGCATTCCTTCATCAGAAACCCTTTTTAAAATGACCTGGGCGACTTTGCTTTGTAATGGGCCCATCGGATAAAGCAATGCTGTTGCATCAACAAATTCTGAGCCCAGTTTTTTTACCGTAACGACATTTAAGAATTTATCTAAATACACTGCCGTTAAGTGACCATCTTTTTCTTCAAGAATCACCTTCCAGTTTAACTGCAAATCATCAGCACGAATAATTAATTTTGGGGTTTCGATTAACTTTTTCGCAGAAAAGACAGAATGTGATTTAAGAAATCCAGCGACAAAATACTTTTCGTTTTTCATCAATGAAATCTCGGTTTGCAGACCTAGCGGAATACGTTCAAGCCAACGCTGGGTAATAAATTTATTTTCTTTAGCATCGAAGATTCGCTTATAGAAACTTCCTTCAATCTCAACGCCGCTAATCTTTTGCGTTTGAAACTCAAGCTGTAAATCACCGACATTTAATGATTTACTTTCTGCCTGTAAATTTGGTGGAATTATAACAGAATCATTGCCACTGCTTTTACTCCAACGTAATGGAGTTAGCTTATACGGCGCGCAGGACTGTACCGTCATTGCGAAAAAACTAACTAGTAAAAGTATTGTTTGAATTCTATTCATAACACCACCAGTTTATTTTTCTATTCGATTTTTAAAGTTTTTTGTAAGTAAGTTCCATCGCCATTTAAAAACTTCAGAGTATGTTGACCAGATGCAAGTTTGCCTAAACGTACATCATGATTAAATGGCACTAAGACCATAATACATAAGCCCTGGCTTACGGCTGCAACGGCTTTAATTTCATGCTCATAAGTGCTTTTCTCGGCAACTTCAGAGCGTAACCAGCGATAACATCCATTTGGATAAACACCATTCACAACAACGTAGGCATCTGCTTCAGAGTCAAAACCACCCGGAATAAAAGCATCGCTGATCGAAATATCAACTTCTTTTGTTTCTACAGCGTTCGTTTTTGCATTGGCAACATTAGCAGCAGCTAAGGCTAAAGCGGTAATTGTAAGTGCTTTTAAAAAAGATTTCATTTTTAGTGTTTTCATAACTTCCTTTGTTTTTTGTTATCAGCAAATCGCTGTTGATCTAGACCTTAGCAAGTGCTGCTCCAAGGCCAGACCATGATAAATTTGTTTAGAAGTTATTTTTTTGACAAGATGGCTGAACTTAAAAAGTTTTAATGACAAGATGGCATAATTATTTTTTTAAGGACAAATTAAAACAGGTACATTCGCTGAACGGATGACTTTACTTGCAACACTTCCAAGCGTTGGAAATCTACTGTTCTTGTCGCGTGGTGCAACAGCGACTAAATCGAAATTTTTAGCTCGGTTAACAACTTTCTCGACGACATCACCTTTTTCTCTGACTGCTTTAAGATTAGGATGGCTTTTTTGAAACTGCTTAAAATTAAACTCGTCGGCCGACATGATTTCACCATAAATATTACTCCATTCAGGGTAATCAAACATATACACGGGCACATGGGCCACATGGTAAATCTCTAATTCGGATTTGAAGATATGACTAAATTTATCAACCTGATTCAAAGTATGCTCGGTTTGAGTTCCCAGATCAGATGGGATTAGAACTTTTTTCGGTAATACAACTTTAGTGCCACGATGAACCCAAACCGGAAACGGAGATTTTGTGGCCAACCACTCGGCGGTGCTTCCTAAAAAAAAATTAACGATTGAGCTGAACCCTTTATGGCCGACCATAATCATGGGGTCTGCAAATTTTTTAGCTGCAGCAATCACCTGTTTAGCGGGATAACCGTAACGAATGATAATGTTGTCATCGTCGCCGAGATCATAGGTGGCTTTGATTTGATCGACTAAAGTTTTTCGTAAATCTTTTTTGGCCCCGTGAATAGAATAATCAAATTCAAAGGCATGAACATAAGTTACCGGCACTTTCATTTCATAACCCAATTTTTGTGCTTCTTTAACAACAAGTCTTGAGTAGTCAGATAAATCCAGTGCGACGATAAGATTTTTAATATTTTTTAGTGGGCTTTTTTTCATGGCGTTTCTCCTAAATTGACAAAACTGTTTTAGATTGTGATACAGAACCTTCGATTTGAAATTCTTTAATGCTTTCGAGAGTTGTTTGCGCAATATGCGCCAGGGCTTCCTGAGTAAGAAAAGCCTGGTGTGACGTGATTAACACATTTGGAAAAGTCAGAAATCTTGCCAAAGTATCATCTTGCAAAACTTTATTAGAAAGATCGTGAAAAAAAACACCTTCTTCTTCCTCATAAACGTCTAAGCCAGCTGCGCCAATTTTACCGCTTTTTAAACCATACAATAAGGCTTTGCTGTCAAGCAGGGCACCCCGTCCCGTATTTATAATGAAAACGCCGTCTTTCATTTGTTCAATTCGGGCTCGATCTAATAGATGATGCGTGCTGGGTGTCAGGGGCACATGAAGTGAAATAATATCTGATTCTTTAACCAAGGTATCTAAATCGGTGTATGTGACCACCCCGTCTTTTTCAAGATCAGGATCAACTTTAATATCAGAAGCTAATACTCGGCAGCCAAAGCCTTTCATTATGCGGCACATAACTTGACCAATGCGTCCGGTACCGACAATACCAATTGTTTTACCAAAAAGATCAAACCCAACTAGCCCATCGAGTGAAAAATTTAATTCTCTGACTCTTGAGTGGGCGCGGTGAATTTTTCGGTTCAGTGTTAGCAATAGTCCAACTGCAAATTCAGCGACTGCATGCGGAGAATACGCAGGTACACGCGCGACAATTATTTTTTTTTGCATGGCTGCAGTAATATCGACATGATTATAACCCGCTGACCTTAAAGCTATGAGCTTAATTCCCAGATTGTTTAAAATTTCAATGCACTGGCTATCAATTTTATCATTAACAAATGAGCATATGACATCTGCATTCTTAGCTAAGAAGGCCGTCTTTGCCGTCAGACGTGTTTCTAAGAAGTCGATCTTGAAATCGAATTTTTCATTTATTTTACTAAAAACTTCTTTTTCAAAGCCATGAGTATCAAAAAAAGCAATTTTCATTTGGTGACCTCTTTAGTTTTGCAGCAAGCTGGCAAAAATGGACTGACCGTTTTGACGGCCCGGTAGATTTTTTCTGAAAAAAAATCTTCGCTTGAAATTTGGTGATATTTAGGATGGTTTTTCCAAACCTCATGAATTTTATGATCGATAAGAATGGCTGCTTCTGCTGTTTCAATTCTTTGGGGATTATGATGATTATAGTCTTTCACTGCCGGCGCACGCAGGTGAATAACGGCTTCATACCTGGCATATTCTTTTTCTTTAGTTGTATTTAAACTTTTAAAAAAGTCATCTTCTGATCCTGGCCAGTACGCCAGGCCATCAAGACTTCCGCGGTCGCACAATCCTAATGACCAACGTTTTTCTTCTTTAAACATAGTCTCTAATTCTTTTTGCACTTCAAAAATCGCGCGTTGTGCCGAGCGTTCACCGGTAACGCCAGAAATTCTCCAAAACCCGCCGCTAAACAAAATGCTTGCAGCCTCTGGAAGTATCGCCACATGCTCACAAAAAATTTTTCTAAAAAATTCTAAAACTGCAGTTTTTCCTGCTCCCGGCCCCCCGGTCAAAACGATAAGTCGCGCAGGCTGTTCAACAGCACCGGAACAAGGTCGATCACAATTGTAAACTTGCTGGTTCATAAACTACTCCAAATGAAATTTTTCACCGTGTTCTGGAACATGACAATTCCAGCCAAAGGTTTCTGTTATTCGTCGACGCAAATCATCCGCAGCCGAAGCTTCGCCATGAGTAATAAATACTTTTTTGGGGTTAATATTAGATTTCTGAAGCCAGTCAAGAATTTCAGAATAATCTGCATGCGCAGAAACATTATCTAACATTTTAATTTGTGCATTGACCTGAATGTATTCACCATGAACTTTAACTTCTTTAGCCCCGTGCTCTAGAGCTTCGCCACGGGTACCGGCAGCTTGGTATCCAGTCAGTAAAATCGTATTGTTAGGATCAGAAGCAAAGGCTTTTAAGTGATGCAACACTCTACCGCCGCCTAACATGCCGCTGGCAGAAATAATTAACATCGGGCCAGACCTTTCGTTGATCTTAATTGATTCTTCAGCCGAGCGTACATATTTAACAAGGTTGCAGACATCATAACATTCTTCGATTGATAGCTTATGCAAATCTTTATACTTACGTAAAAGTTCATTTACGTTGGTCGCCATCGGGCTATTTAAATACATCGGCATATTTGGAATTCGGTTTTTTTGTCGTAACAGCCAAATACAATACATCAATGATTGTGAACGCCCGACCGCAAATGCCGGAATTAAAATAACGCCTTTTTTATTATACGTCTCATTAATCACTTCGGCTAACTCGTCAAGAACGTCAGTGTTATTATGTAAACGATTTCCGTAAGTCGATTCTGTGACCAGATAGTCAACACTTTCCATTTTTTCAGGGGGATATAATACATGGTCTTGCGAACGGCCTAAATCGCCAGAAAAACCGATCGATATGCCCGAGATATTAACGATGACCGAAGCGGCACCTAAGATATGCCCGGCATACTTAAATTTAAAACTTAATGTATCATCAATTTTATGCGAATGATTAAAATCAACGCCGACAAAGTACTCAAGCGAATGAGTCGCGTCCTCGCTGGTAAACAACGGCAATGCAGGGCTATGTTTTGATTTTTTATATCTATTTAAATAATCAGCCTCTTCTTCCATGAGAAACCCAGCATCTGGTAAAAGAATTTTACAGAGATCTTTTGTTGCATGAGTGCAAAATATTTTACCGCGAAATCCCATTTTTATCAGACGCGGAATATAACCTGAATGATCAATATGGGCATGGGTCAAGATCACTGCATCGATTTCTGATGCCTTGATTGGTAGTTCGTTCCAGTTTTTTAAGCGCAGCGATTTTAAACCCTGAAAAAGACCGCAGTCGATAAGAATCTTTTTATCTTTAAAGGTGAGTAAATATTTTGAACCTGTTACGGTTCCGGCCCCCCCCAGAAAATGTAGATCAAATGCCATTAAGCCCTCCTGTAATTAAGGACGATATACCCATTACCAGTACAAAGTATAAAACAGCTCTGCGAAAATGCTGTGTAGAAATTTTTTTTAAAACTTTTTTACCTAACCAATTTGCTATTACAACCACGGCCATTAAAATTGGAATGTAAAAATAATGATCTGCTGTCAAATAACCTTTTTTTAAATAAATGAAAAGTCTGACGATATCACCACCGAAGTCGATTAAAGTAGAAGTTGCTACGAAAGCCACAGGGCTAAGATTAAAAGTAGTGAGCGCCAGTGTTCGCACCGCTCCGCCCGATCCTAGTAATCCTGTCAGTAGGCCCGAAACCGCACCGCCAATGTAGGGAATCCAGCGTCCAGAAAAAACCTCATTTTTGTTAATGAATAGAAAATAGATAGATAACGAGGTCAAAAATAGACCTAATATTATAGAGTGAATACTTTTGGGTAAAAAATCTGAATATTCGGCACCTAATCCAGAAAATAAAATCGCTGGCAGGCCAAACTTAAACGTCATAATCCAATTAATTTCTTTTCTATAATAAATTGTGCGAACTGAATTACCTAAAACATGTAGGACTGCGGTAAGTGCTAAAGTGATCTTTAGCGGCTCGACAAGTAAAGCCAACGGCACAAATAAGGCCGAAGTACTTACGCCACTGATCGAACCTACTAGTTCAGAAATAAAGGCTATAACAATAAAATAAAACTCTTTCAAATGACTCATCGAAATAGCCGCCGTGGGTTAATCATGCGAGAAAATGAGTTCTCCTGAACCTTGTGCTCTATAACTTTCACGGCAAATTCTTGCGCAAACTCACGCACTGCGCTCCAGTCTGTATATTCATAATCTTTAGTGGCATCAGTTTCAACACCGGCTTTTAAGGCGATTTTTTTCATAAACCATTTGGTGAACCAATTATATTTCGAATACTTTAAGGCTCCTGCAAATATCGCGGATTTCACCGGATACCAACCTACCTCATCAAAGAAACTTATAATAATTCTGTACTCTTCGTCTTGCGCTGAAAATTTTTTTTCTAATATACCTAAACACACCGAGAAGAATGCAGCAGGTTTTTTTTCTAAAGTTTCTTTATTGGCTTTAACCCACGCAACCAAGTCATCAGAAAATTTACCATTATGAACAGAAGCACCTATTATGACTGCAGTGTATTCATTTTCAATTCTCAAGTCTTTAATGGCTTTACAATCAAACATTTCAACTTTTAGCCCTAGTGACAAAAGTTCTTTAGTGACAAACTTAGATATTTTTTTTGTTTGCCCTTCTTCTGTGGCGTAAACAATTAGAAATTTTTGCATCTGCACCTCTATTTTTTGTCTAAGTTAATAACGCCTTTAGTGTTGATAAGTTTTTGCAAAGATTCTAATTCATCTTTCACATCGCCAGGTAAATTCGTGCCAGCAGAACCAGAATAGCTGAAGATCATTTCTTTTTCATATTCGCTGTAGCATTTTTTAGCTATAGGTAAAGTTGGATATTCAGTCACACATTCTTTAAGATAAAGATCGGCTAAGGAATAAAAAAAGTTGTGATTAATCATTCGGTCACTAACTGCAAGCCAGTAAAGTATTTCAGGTGTCGATTTCGTTTTTTGGTGTGTGAAAAGATATTCATACAATATGCCTGACGTATATAAATGTGTTACTAAGTCTGGGCCGTAGGATTGATTATTTGCTTTTGCAGTTTTTGGATCCAGACGTGTGCGGGCGAATTTTAAAATTTCTTTTTCGCCGGCGATTTTTGGATCAATAGCATGATCTAACTGCCAGTTTTTAAACTGTAAAATCCAATTGTCGATGTCGCGCAAAGTGGTTTCAGTTAAATTTTGGACTTTTTTATAGTTTTCAAATTTTTTAATGGCTTCTTTGGGGTTGCGCTTAATACGGCTATAGTAAGCAACTTGACGTTCAAGTGCTTTTTCAACTTCAAATTTATCATCAAATTTTAGATTTCTATTAATGATTTTATCATAAAGAGCCGAGGCTTTGTCAAAATCATGCGTGGCAAACAAGAATTCAGCCTGTTCAAATTCAGAAAAATAACTTTCTTGTTTAGTGAATTCAAAAAATGTTCTGTTTCCAGACGGCATTTGTGAATGACAGCTCATGCATACTGTTAATGTTGAATTCAGCATCCAGCGTGAAAAGTTTTTATTTCCTTTATCAAAAACTCTGGCTGTTTCCTGAATGTGGTTTTCTAATACTCGCTGCGAGAATTTAAAATTATCATGCTGAAGAACCGGATCATGACCTGCCGCTTTTGCAGCCTTGGCAAAACTATTCAGATGCTGAGATATCTCGACAGAGTTTTTTGGATCACTAAACTTTTTATCAGAAACTGAATATTTTTTCAGATATTTAAGTTCTTCAAAAAACTGACGCATTATAACTGGAGTAGAAATTTCTGCTTCAGAACTCCAAGAAAAACAGCCAATTGACACGAAAACTAATGTATTTATTAAAATATGTAACATGCTCCCCCTCTTTAAGTTTTATGGATAAATTAAAACCGGCTTTTCGCTCGAACGCACTAACTTGGCATTTACACTACCAAAGATAGGAAAACGCTTTTTAGGGTTCTTTGGTGTTATAGCGATCAGATCAAACTTTTTTGAATATTGTAGAATATGACTGGCTACATTTCCGGGATTCTTACTTGTTTTAAGATTCGGATACTTCGCCTTCATTAATTTTAATTTTTTATCTTCTTCTTTTTTTAAAAAAGTATAAACAGAAGCCCAAGCCGAATAATCTAATAAAGGCGTTGGCTCTTCTAACACATAATACAATTCAAACTTGCCATTTACTGGTTTACTGAGGAGCTTTACGCCTTCTACAGTGTGATCTGAATTCTGGCTCAGATCAGAGGGCACAAGAATATTTTTTGGCACAATAATTTTATTACCACGCTGAATCCAGACAGGAAAAGGAGATTTCTGTGCGATCTTTTCTGCTGTACTGCCAAGAAGCATGTTTAAAAGGCCGCTGTGCCCTTTGTAGCCGACAATGATCATTGGATTTGTGAATTTTTTTGCAAAACCAATGACTTCGGTATCTGCTTTTCCGAACTTTATGCTTACATTTATTTTTTTATCCAGCTTGTAGATTTTATTAATTCTTTCAGTGGTACGTTGAATAATTTCTGCTTTATACGCCGGCGCATACCAGTCCGCAGGGCAAACAAAGACCAAATTCATCGGTATGGCCATTTTTTCTGCCAGCATTTTCGCTTCGCGAACAACTATTTTTGAATAGTCTGAAAGATCAATGCCTACTATGAGGTTTTTAATATTTTTATTTTTCATCGTACCCACCGTTCGACTTGTTTAGGAATGAGACCTTGTTACTAAAACCTCTGAAAAAGCTTTAAAGGCATCAACCTCAGTAAAAATTCCCACAAGTTTTGCGTTATCCATGACAAGTGCACAGCCATATTTTTTTTCGGCCATCTCAGCTAAGACTTCATTCAGTGGCGCATCAGGTGTCGTGCAATACGGATCTAAAGTACAAGCGTCTTCGACCATGACTTTTGTAGGATCAACGTCTTTAAAACCTAGAACGAATTTGATGTCGCGATCAGATAAGATTCCAACAATTTTACCGCCCTTTAGAACTGGTAAATGTCTGATGTGTAATTTTCTTAATATCTCGGATGCACTCGCTATAGTTTGATCATAGCCAATAGATTTAGGAACATAGGTCATATATTTCTGTACTTTAGGAATTGCTTTCATAGGTTAGCCTTTCAGGATTATTGTTGCTGTTAACCTATACAACAAGAAGTGAGCCACTCTCTAATGCAATACAATTGACAACAAAGTTAATTTAATGACAAATTGTCATAGTGGACTGTGGCGGTTAGCCAAGTTGTCACGCGCACTAAAGCCATAAACAGTATGTTGAATTAGGGATTGGCACTGGCTTTGTAATTACGAATTTAATGTTCATAAAAAAGAGAAATACCTAATGAAATATAAAATAGCAGTAGTAGATGATGACGTTGAAATGGGTCGCGTAGTGCGCGACTTATTAGTAGATGCCGGGTATTTGGTTAACCAGTATTCTTCAGCCTCAGAAGCGTTAGCAAAATTTAAAACTGATCTGCCACAAGTCTTAATTACTGATCATAAAATGAAAGATATTGATGGCCTGATGTTTTTACGAAAAGTACAGGCTGATTATCCAGAAGTCGTTTCTATTATGATGACGGCCTTCGGTTCGATTGAAACAGCTATTGAAGCGATGAAGGCTGGCGCGTATCATTATATAGTTAAACCCTTCAAAAATGAAGAGCTTCTACTGTTAGTTCAAAGAGCTACTGAGCGATCAGGGTTAAAAAAAGAAAATAAAATTCTGCGAACAGAATTAAATAAAAGTTTTAAACTTGAATCCATCGTCGGAAAAAGCCCGGCAATGCATTCTATTTTTGAAATGATAAAATTAGTCAGCAGCGCTACAGCGAATGTGCTTGTTTCTGGCGAAAGCGGTTCTGGAAAAGAAATCGTCGCCAGAGCTGTTCATAATTCTGGTGGCCGAAAAAACAAACCTTTTATACCTCTTAACTGTACGGCGATTCCGGAAAGCCTTTTAGAAAGCGAACTGTTTGGCCATGTGAAAGGTTCATTCACGGGTGCTGTGGCCGACAAAAAAGGATTATTTGAAGAAGCGCATGGGGGTACACTTTTTCTTGATGAGATTGGTGATTTAAGTCTGCCGCTACAGGCAAAATTATTGCGCGTACTGCAAGACCAACAAATTAGACCCGTCGGCAGCAATCAATTAAAACAAGTCGATGTCCGCATCATAGCGGCAACACATCGAGACTTAAAAATCCTGGTTAAAGATGGAAAATTTCGTGAAGATTTATTTTATCGTTTAAACGTATTACAAATTCGTGTTCCAGCACTTCGCGAACGCAAAGAGGATATTCCTTTGCTGATTGATAGCTTTATTCAAAAGTTTAGCGCAAGAAACAATTCTAACGTTAAAGGTATATCACCAGATGCTATGGCCATACTAATGGCCCATTCCTGGCCAGGAAACGTGCGCGAACTTGAGAATGTTATAGAACGAGCGATGGTCTTAAGCCGGGGAGAACAAATCGAAAAAAATGTTGTTCTCGATAGTGCTTTAAGTGAAGCCAAAAATACAATAGACCAATTACAGGCCGACCGCCCTACCCTCGAAAAATTAGAAGAGCGATATATAAAATTGATCTTAAGTGAAACCGATTACAAAAAAGATGAAGCCGCAAAAGTTTTAGGTTTAAGTCGCCGTACACTTTACCGCAAAGAAAGACTTTACGGCATGGTCTCAGAAGATCAGTCTGAAGAAATGGATGAAAATGACCAATCTAACAAATGAAAGTTTATCGTCTGAGACTTTTGCACATCTTAAGTCAGCTATTGATGAAGCGGCGATTGTGGCTATTACCGACAAACGCGGAATCATTACCTACGTCAATAAAAAATTCTGCGATATTTCTAAGTATTCAAGAGAAGAACTTATCGGCAAAACCCATCAAATTATTAATTCTCATTACCATTCAAAAGAATTTTTTATAGAAATGTGGAAAACAATCTCTCAAGGAAAAGTATGGGAAGGTGAAGTTCGTAACCGCGCCAAAGATGGCAGCTTCTATTGGGTTAATACAACGATTGTTCCATTTCTTGATGCCCAGGGTTCGCCAGAACAATACGTAGCCGTTCGATATGAAATTACCGAAAGAAAACAATTCGAAGAGCAATTAAAAATATATGCAAAAAAGCTTGAGATCAGCAATAAAGAACTTCAGGATTTTGCCTCTGTGGCTGCTCATGACTTACAAGAACCACTTAGAAAAATTCAATCTTTTTCAGACAGACTTGTAACTAAAGCCAAAGAACAAATGAGCGAAGAAACGTTTGACTATGTTGATCGAATTCAGAATTCGGCCCACCGAATGCAAGTTTTAATTGATGACCTACTTACTTATTCACGCGTAACCACAAAAAGTTCACCCTTTGCCGTCATTAATTTAAATGCCATTGTAGCTCAGGTTGCTTCAGATCTTGAAGTTCGAATTGAGCAGTGTCACGGTAAAGTCGTTTGGGAAAATCTTCCCTCTTTAGAGGCTGATCCAACTCAAATGCGCCAACTATTTCAAAACTTAATCAGCAATGCATTAAAATTTAAAAAATCTGACTTAAACCCATTAGTCACAGTGACTGCTAAGATCTTTGATAACTCGCCATTAGGACGCCCTGGCCCTGCCTGCCAAATTACGATTCAAGACAATGGCATTGGCTTCGATGAAAAGTATTTAGACCGTATATTCACTATTTTTCAAAGGTTACATGGTCGTCATGAATACGAAGGCACAGGCATCGGTTTAGCGGTTTGTCGAAAAATCGTGGATCGCCATGGTGGATTCATTACTGCCGCATCAATACCAAACCAGGGCGCTACATTTATTGTAACTTTGCCACTGAAACAAAATGCTGGAGATTCAATATGAAAATAAAACCTAAAAGCAAAGTTCCTATTTTAGTCGCCGACGATGATTTAGATGATTGCCAGATGATTAAAGAAGCCCTTCAAGAAAGTCGTTTGCTTAACGAAATTCACTTCGTTCATGATGGCGAAGAACTTATGAATTATTTAAACCACCAGGGTAAATACTCTGACCAAATAAAATACCCCCAACCTGGATTAATTCTTTTAGATTTAAATATGCCTAAAAAAGATGGACGAGAAGCTTTAAAAGAAATTAAAACCAATCCTGTTCTGCGACAAATTCCCGCTGTAGTTTTAACGACATCAAAAGCTGAAGAAGATATCTATCGCACATATAACTTAGGAGTTAATTCTTTTATTACCAAACCAATAGCTTTTAATTCTTTGGTCACGATTATGACCGAATTAGGCCGTTACTGGTTTGAAATTGTAGAGCTGCCCGAAGTATCACGTAAGGAATTTTAAATGTCACAAAACTTCAGAGTCCTGCTTATCGATGATGATGAAGATGAATTTATTAACATGCGTGATCTTTTTCGCGAAATCACGACAAGTAAATATGAATTAACTTGGAAATCGACATACAAAGACGGTCTTGTATCACTTCAAACAGGCAATTTTGATGCCTGCTTGCTAGATTATCGCCTTGGCGAACGCACCGGTCTAGAATTACTTAAAGAAGCCCAAGATACGTCTCTTAACTGTCCAGTCATTTTATTAACCGGACACGGCGACCGAGAACTTGATCTTCAGGCCATGCAAATTGGTGCAGCTGAATATTTAATTAAAAAACAACTAACGGCTCCCCTTCTTGAAAGAACACTTCGATACACAATGAAGCACGCTATGGACATGGATGAACTGCATGACCAAAAAGAGAATTTTAAAACATTATTAAATTCGACTTTCGAAGCGATATTTGTTTTAAAAAATGAGATCGTTCAAGAGGTGAATTCAAGCGCTGGTGAAATTTTTGGCTATGAACCTGATGAAATGTTACACCAGTCTTTTTTTAGACTTATACGTCAAAGTGATATCGCTCTGGCAAAATCAAAACTCAGTTTAGCCGAAAGAGTTCGCTTTGAATGTGGCGGAATCAGAAAAGATAATTCAGAAATCTACATTGAGGTTTCTCATCGGTTAGTCACTTTGAAAAATTCTTCTTATACACTAGTAGCCATTAAAGATTTAACAGAAACTAAAATGATGGAAAGTCAAATTTTGCAGCAAGACAGGATGGCTTCATTAGGTTTACTGGCTTCCAGCTTAGCCCATGAAATTGGTACACCTCTGGGGATCATTCGCAGTCGCGCAGAACTTGCTGCCAAAAAGTCTTCTGACAATACTTCTCTTAAGCAGGATATGGACAGTGTTGTCACACAGATTGACCGAATTACCAAGCTTGTGAATTCACTTTTACATATTGCCCGCACCAACAACTCTGATCACGCCTCAGCTGTTTCTCTAGAAAAAGTTAAAGATGATATTATTAATCTAATTAAACACGAACTAGAGCTTAAAAATATTAATCTTAAAACTTCGATCGCTGAAGATCTTCAAGTTAAAGCAGAGGCTGGCCCCCTGGGACAAGTGCTTTTAAACTTACTCATTAATTCTGTGCATGCCATTGAAGAATCTAAAAAAAGCGCTCCTGAAAAACAACACGAAATTTCACTAACAGCAACTTCTGACGACAAACATGTCTGCATTTCAATTCGAGACACAGGTTGTGGTATCACTGAAAAAAATATGTCTCAGCTGTTTAAACCTTTCTTTACAACAAAGGATATCGGCCAAGGCACAGGCTTAGGGTTAGCCACTTCGTATAAGCTGATTCACTCTTGGGGCGGAAAAATTTCAGCAAAAAGTAAAGTTTCAGAAGGTACAACTTTTGAAATTGTACTTTCGAAAATACGCTAAGAAAAATCATTTTAAATACCTATTCCTGCCAAAGCTTCTGAAATTTTACCTAGCGGTGAATTATAAATTGAGCTCAATACTTTATCAGCCATTGAATCCGGCTCGCTATGGGCCGATAATAGCAACCTCAGAAAATCTTCACTTGTAACCACCCCCACAACTGCATTGTGATCTGTAATTAAAATTGCAGAAATTTTTTCAGCGAGCATAATTCTGATTGCAGTGCCGATTCCGACATTTTGCTCCAGAGTTTTAATAGACCGGTGCATAAACTCATGAACTTTTGAATTTCTGCGAAAAAGAGGTTCTTGTAAAAAGCTTTGTGGGTCCATATCCAGATTTGATACAGGCAACATCGCTCTTTGAAAGTCACGATCTGAAATGATTCCAACAGTGCGCGCATCCCTGTCTAAAACTGTTAGGTGGCGAATACGATTTTCTTTCATTATCTGGTAAGCTTTAGTTAAACGATCATCAGTCATTACTGACACAATGTTATCAGACATTGTCTGTTTTAATGTTAATTCCATAATTTCTCCTGCGCCGTCACTTCAAGGAAGAGCAACAGAAATGCCATGCCTGTAATCTAATTTATGTGAGTTTGAGCGACTAAAATTTAGAATTCGTGACAACATGTCATTTAATCATGACAAACTGGCTTTGACGCCATCGCAGGATTTCGTCATTATGGATTTATGAGTTTACCAACCCTTAAAAAGATCATCCATGTCGACATGGATGCATTTTATGCTTCTGTTGAACAGCGTGATCATCCAGAATACAAAGGTAAACCCATAGCTGTCGGTTACGCCGGCCCGCGCGGAGTTGTGGCTGCGGCCAGTTATGAAGCGCGAAAATTTGGGGTGCGATCAGCTATGGCTTCAGCGACAGCACTGCGCAAATGCCCGTCTTTGGTTTTTCTTCCCACACGCTTTGATGTTTACAAATCTATTTCAAAACAAATTCACGAAATTTTTAGCGAATACACTTCACTGATTGAACCTCTTTCGCTGGATGAGGCTTATCTTGATGTTACAGAAAATATTAAAGGCTTAAAATCAGCCACGGTCACAGCTGAAGAAATTCGCCGACGTATTTTTGATATCACCAAGCTTACCGCTTCAGCTGGCATTTCGTACAATAAATTTTTAGCTAAGCTTGCCTCTGATATTAAAAAACCTAATGGTCAGTTTACAATTCTGCCTTCGCAAGGCGAAGAATTTATTGAAAAATTAAAGATCGAAAAATTTTATGGTATTGGCCCTGTAACCGCAAAAAAAATGAAAGACTTAGGTATTCATAACGGGGCTGATCTTAAAAAAAAGTCGCTGTTATTTTTAAAAACTCATTTCGGAAAAACTGGCGAATGGTATTATGCCATCGCCCGCGGTGAAGATGATCGTCGTGTTGAGCCAGACCGCCCGCGCAAATCATACAGTTCTGAAAATACTTTTGCCGCTGATTTATTTGAACAAGCTGAAGTTATTAAAGAAGCTTTAAAGCTGATGGATGAAGTCTGGCTCTGGAGTGAAAAAAACAAAACCTTTGGCCGAACCGTAACGATTAAAATTAAATTCAGCGATTTTAAACAGATCACACGTTCGCGCAGCCTTACTGTTCAAATTGATTCCAGAGATGTCATTGAAAAATTAATTACAGAATTAACTCAAGGGTTGTTTCCGCTTGAGTTAGGCATTCGCTTAATCGGCGTAGGCCTTTCAAACTTTGATCATATTGAAGAAGAAATGACAAATCAGTTAAGTCTTCTTACTTAATTTTGATACAAACTTTCGATTTTGGATGAAGTTCACAAAGTGCCGATTTCAGTTCGGCAGCTTGCGATTCGGCTTTCATCGCTCGCGAAGAAGCGTCTTCAGCAATATTTCTAAGTTGAGCATTTTCAGCTTTTATCTTCGCAATCTCTGAGTGAACTTGCTGCGAATCGTGAAACCAAACACTGTAGAACTCTTTCAATGCATTGATCAAAAGCGGAATAATTTCGACGTACTTAACACCTAACATGCCGTTGGATTTTCGCTCAATAGCTTCTGGTAAAACTTTTTCAACGTCTTGGGCAATCACACCCACACGACGCGGAGTAGAAGCAGGATCAGTGTTATAAAGATAAGTCATCCCATTTAGCTGAAGGGCTTTTTCAAGAGCTGATTCAATCGGGCGAATTTGTTTTTTAAGACGGCGATCAGAGTTAGCGGCCCAGCTTGTGCCACCGTTGCTCATCCACTGCCCCGTGCCTCCACCATTATAAATAATGAAGCTTCCTGTTCCACCTTCAGGTCCGACTGACCACGAAGCTGTTGGGTTCGATAATCTGAGCGGCGTACCACTCGAATGAACGTGCAAGTTAGTTCCCGGATTAGTAAGACCAATACCCACATTACCTGTTGAATGCTGGACATACACCTTACCGTCTGCAAGATAAACATCACCACTGGCATTGTTTACACTCATTGGTCTTAAAGTATTCCAAGTGCCATACTGATTTCCTGAAGCTGTTAACAATGGCATATAGGTATTGACGCCATCGTTTCTGATCATGGCTGCGTAATTGCCGCCAATAGCCCGAAAATTCGCATAGGTGCCAAGCGCTGCAACGACTTCGCCATTTACATCCAGCTTTTGTTGCGGTGATGTTTTACCTACACCGACATTACCACCAGCGTCTTGTAAAACTAAGGGCTGACTCGCGTTCGAACCAATCGACATAAAAGCACTTGCTGGTGTGGCGTTATAAGTCCATTTAATACGTCCTCGATTGGTCGCATCTTGTCCTAATGTAAATAGAGTATTTGCGTTTGTACTTCCAAGAGTTATTGAACTAAGAGGATTTGCCATTGCACCTAAATCTGCACCAACAGAAAGAATATTTGTAGGCGATGATGTACTCACACCGACATAACCGGCCGGAGTAATAACCATCGAAGGGTTAATATGACCGGAGTTTGAACCACCTTGGTCTGCATTTAAGTATAAATAACTTAATGTACTGCTTGTAGCTAGAGCTCCAAAACTACCAAGTTTTGAACCGCCATGACCTAAAGAAAACTCTCTTGCCCAGCTTCCAGAGTACGAACCTGAAGTATCGACATGCACGCCATACGTTGGACCACTGTATCCTAAGCGAACTGCACCGCTTAAGCCGCCCGAACTAATATCTAGCTGTGCAGCTGGTGTCGTTGTACCAATCCCGACGTTACCGATTCCGTTCACTGCAAATTGAGATATTCCATTTTTAACAACATTAAACAATTGAGTGCCTGATGAACCTAATCCAGAATTATCTTTCTGAACAAAATAAGCACCAGTATTCGTGTAGCCTGCATCAATTCCACCAATAAAAGCCGCAGTTGTGTTTGTCTCGCCATTAAAGTCCCTACTAACTGCTAATCTCGCAGTTGGCGCCGTCGTACCAATACCGATATTACCCGGAGACCGAATGACCATCCATTCTTTATTCAGAGAATCAGTTGTGGTGTGCCCACGAAAAACAAATCCCCCATCAGTATTTCCATTAGTTGAATTACCATCCTGCATTTCTAAAATTATTGCATCCAGATTTGAACCGAAATAATTCGAATCGCCTAATAGCCTAAACCCCTCGCCCATATTTGCAAAAATATTACCGGCAACATGTAGTTTTTCAGATGGCGAGGCTGTACCGATACCGACATCACCTGCTACATAATTTATGCTGGTTCCAGAAGTATTCCATTGCGACGATGTAAATGATCCACTCGCAGCTGGTGTATAACCAAGTGCTGTAGTCACATCACTTGATGCTAACGCTGCCGATGATGTTACGCGCCCTTTTGCATTAACTGTTACTTTTGTGTATGTACCGGCTGTGACGCCGCTGTTAGATAATACCAGTGTATTACTTGCCGCAGCTTTTGTTACATCACCTATGTAGGCCGGAGTTCTTGCAATAGCTAAAGTACCAGTTGCACTTGCTGAACCTAGATCTATTGTTGAAGCCGTAGCAAATGTTCCTAAGCCTAAATTAGTTCGCGCGGTCGCGTTTGAAGTAAGATCACTTAAGTTATTTGCTTTAACTAAATAATTTCCAAGCGCTGTTGCACTTGCTGGAACATAACCTAACACCTGCGCCACTGAGGCCGCACTGGAAGTGATTTTATTATTAAATGTTGTGTAATCTGTATTTGATAAAAGACCCGCAGTTACAGAACCCGCCGAAGCCAATGGAATATTTAGTCTATGTACTCCGTTAGTTGTTACAAATGCCGGTGCAGTGCCCGTAGTCCCGTTTGCCAAAGTTTGGGTTGCACTTGTTGAACCGTTAAACGATTGAAGACCTTCACCAGATACGCCGAACGCTGCCCAGGTTGTGCCATCACAAAATTCTACACTGCCAGCATTATAACGTAATGTACCTGCGTAACTTACGGCACATGTTGCTGATTCCATACTGATCTTTACACCACCGCTGACAACTAATTTCGTCACTGGAGCTGTAGTGCCAATACCCACATTGCCTGTTGAAGTAATACGAATTTTTTCTGTTCCCGAAGTTGAAAAACCTAATTCATTACTGCCACCAGAAGCATTTGGATTAAACATTCCCGTATCAGAATCCACATTAAATGCATACGATGGCTGAGCCGCATTACCACCGGTAAAATAAATTTGCGGACCCGCGCCACCGGCATTAAAACTTAAACTAGAACCAGACCAAGTTCCTTTAAGTGCACCTGCTACAGAAAAACCTAAATATCCACCGGCATTGTAAAGACCCGTATTTGGATCACTTGCAAAAGTGATTGATGGCGAATTAAATGCGCCGTTACCTGCATAAAGTTTATTTACTTTTACTGTACCGCTAACGTCTAAAGTTTGTGATGGATTAACTACACCAAGACCAACATTGCCTGTGTTATAAAATATAGACGTCGCACTTGTTGTCCATTGCGACGATGTAAATGATCCACTTGCAGCAGGTGTATAACCAAGTGCAGTGGTTACATCACTTACTGCTAATGCCGCCGATGAAGTTACCCGGCCTTTGGCATCGACTGTTACTTTTGTGTATGTTCCGGCAGTGACGCCGCTGTTTGATAATACCAGTGTATTACTTGCTGCAGCTTTCGTTACATCACCTGTGTATGCTGGAGTTCTTGCAATCGCTAAAGTACCAGTAGCACTTGCTGAACCTAAATCAATGGTATTTGCAGTAGCAAATGTTCCTAAGCCTAAGTTAGTTCGCGCTGCCGCACTTGAAGTAAGATCACTTAAGTTATTTGCTTTTACTAAATAATTTCCAAGCGCTGTTGCACTTGCCGGCACATAACCTAGCACTTGCGCAACAGATGCAGCGGATGAAGTAATTTTTCCTGCGAAATTTGCATAATCTGCATTTGAAATCAATCCAGCCGTTGTTGCTCCTACTGATGCGAAAGGAATATTTAATGTATGTATTCCGTTAGTTGTTACAAACGCAGGGGCAGTGCCCGTAGTTCCGTTTGCAAAACTTTGGGTTCCACTTGTTGAACCGTTAAACGATTGAAGGCCTGAACCAGAAACTCCAAATGCTGACCATGTCGTGCCGTTACAAAATTCTACATTTCCAGAGTTATAACGTAATGTACCTGCATAGCCTGCAGCACATGTGGCTGATTCCATGCTAATACGTATCCCACCATTCACATCTAATTTTGTAACTGGCGAACTCCAGCCAATCCCGACATTACCTGATTCACGAATTGTAAATACATCTGTTGGCGCCGAAGCCACACCTAGTTGAAAATAGAAACCTAAGCTTCCGGCGGCTCCGCCGGAACTATCATGAAAGCTTTGAAGCATTAATACTTTTTTATTACTTTCATCTGAATTTGCACGAATATACGGAGCTGTTACGACACTGTCTCCGCCATAAACTTCAAGATATTGTCTGCTTTCGTAGTTATAACGGCTCGAACGAATTGCACCGCTGGCAACCTCAAACATCACATTCGGACTTGTGGTGTTGACGCCAACTTTACCTGCCATATAATTTATAGTAGTTCCCGAAGTATTCCACTGCGAAGATGTGAATGATCCACTTGCCGCTGGTGTATAACCAAGGGCTGTGGTCACATCACTTGATGCTAACTGCGCACCACTTGTTACGCGACCCTTACCGTCAACAGTCACTTTTGTATACTGAGTTCCACTTGTAATATTAGCAAAACTTGGAAGTCTGGCCTCAGCTAAAATCCCTGTAGCATCGCTTGCAGATAAATCAATTAATGATTTTGTTGCTAAAGATCCTAACCCTAAATTAGCTCGAGCTACTGTCGCTGAAGTTAAATCTGATAAATTATTTGTTTTCACTAAATAATTTCCAAGTGCTGTAGCACTGGCTGGCACATAACCCAACACCTGCGCAATGGCTGCAGATGATGAAGTAATTTTTCCTGCAAAATTTGCATAATCTACATTTGAAATTAAGCCAGCCGTTGTAGTTCCCACTGAAGCGAACGGAATATTTAATGTATGCACACCGTTTGCTGTTACAAATGCAGGGGCATTGCCCGTAGTACCGTTTGTAAAACTTTGCGTGCCGCTTGTTGACCCATTAAATGATTGCAATCCCGCACCAGAAATTCCGAATGCTGACCACGTTGATCCGTTACAAAATTCTACATTACCTGCGTTATAGCGTAAAGTTCCGGCGTAGTTCACCGTACAAGCTGCTGATTCCATACTGATTTTTACGCCACCCGAAACTTCCAGTTTTGTATTTGGCGCAGCCGTACCGATGCCAACGTTTCCGTTTATGTAATTTAGAGTAGTGCCCGAGGTATTCCATTGCGACGATGTAAACGATCCACTCGCTGCTGGCGTATAACCAAGAGTCGTAATAATCGCTGCACTTGTAGCCGCTTGTTTATTGTTAAAAGTATTCCAATCGGCTGATGCTAAATATCCGTTATTGCTTGAGTTAGCTTGAGCGATGGACAATGTCGGATTTTCGCCACCGGTGCTGCTGATTGGACCCGTCACAGAAATTGAGGCGACCGTGCCACTGGCGCCAGCATCAAAAACACAAGTAAAACTTGTTCCGCTAAACGTTAAATACTGATTGCCCGCGCAAGTTGGAATATTGCGGTTCACATATTTTGAACCATCATATTGAAGAATGTCATTCGCTGTTAAGCTGCTGACTGTGACCGATACCCCTTGGATACGATTCACAGTGATGTTTGAAATAATTCCTGAAATATCTCCGGCAAAAGTTGAAGTTGTATTCAGAACTGTGTTTGGCAAATCTGACAGTAGCAACGTTGTTGCGCCACTGGTTACCCGCCCTTTGTTATCTGTAATCACTTTAAAATAAGTTCCGGCAGTGCCGATGCTTGCTAATCCCAATGTCGGCGTAGATCCACCCGTTGATGTGATTTCATTTAATGTGCCTGATACACTGGTCACCGAACCAGTTGCTGAATCTATCCAAGATAAATTTCCAGTTCCATCAGTCGATAAAACTTGTCCTGTGGTACCACTGGTTGCGGGTAAAATTAAAGTGTAGTTTGCAGCTAAGCTTGTTGGCGCCTGAAGTCTGATGTTAAAACTTGTACTTGGTTTGTAAATATCAACGTAATTTGTTTTTGTGCTATTTGCATAAATATCATTTGCTGTGAAATTTCCTGAACTATCACGTTTTACTAAAGTGTTCACAGCATTCGCCGCAGAAGCTACGGCATCAATTTGCGCGGTCACAGCCGCACCGCTGACTGGGGCATAACCTAACGTAGTTATAATTTCTGTACTGCTTGCACCAAGCTTTGTTTTAAATTCGGCATAATCCAAAGATGTTAAATAACCATCACTCGACATTGATGCGGCAGTGATACTGATCACCGGCGCTGAAGCTGTTCCACCTGTAGTCAAAACCGTTCCGCTGGTGGTTACACTTGAAATTCCGCTACTACTAACACCTACTGCGATACAACTAAAACTAACACCGTTAAATTTAATCGCTTCGTTACTTTGACAGTTAAGAGACGCCAATGATGAATATTCAACAAAATTTGAATCAGATTTTCCGTTAAGTAAATTTGTGTTTTCAGACTTAGCGGCATACATTGCATAAGGTACCGCATTGATTGCCATTGCCGGTAATGTTTGCCAGCCGCTACTGTCTTGAAATTGCATCACAATTTTTCGCGCATCTGTAGGAGTCGGGTTATAAATTCCTGGTGATTGACACGGAAACGAAACTGTCGAGTTATCAAATACAGATGCTAATGTTGTAGCACTGACCGGGTATGATCTGGTTCCGGCGCCGAGTGCAAACGAAATAAGACCACCGGTACCTGTCATATTTACCGCTGCATAATTTTCAACGTATAAAACACAAGAACCGGCAGGGTCTAGAATTGTAAATCTAAAGTTTACACTAGCCGCTTCAAGAGGATGACCATCAGGCTTAACAATTTTGGCTTGGTATGTGGTACGTAATGGGGTGGCTAGTACCAGCGTTGCTGATAATAAAATAGCTGCAGATAAAATGATTTTTATGAGCTGACGAACCACATATACATATCGGTCTAAAGTGAAAATTTAATAATGCTTTTTGTCGATTTTCAGAGCGAAAAAAGTGTACTTTTTAAATCATTCATTATTTAAATGTCTTAACTTGATACAACTGGGGCTCGCAAATAACAAAACCTTGCCAAAAGCCAGCCCACTGAATATTTAAATACTTAAATTTTTTATATGCTTAAGAAATTTTTCGTGAACAGCATTTTCCATTTTATACACACCAGATTCTTTACCCATAAGCCATTTCGCCGCAAAAATTGCCCCGGTGCCAAAAGCAGAACGACTTACACTTTCGTGAGTTAATCTTAATGTTTGATACGGAAGCCCAAAGATCACTTCGTGTTTTCCCACGATGCCGCCGACGCGGATTGAGTTAACATGATCATTCTCGTTTAAATTTAAATGTTGAGCAATTTTTAATGCCGTACCAGAAACTTCTTTTTTATTGCGAAAATGTTCTTCAACAATTTCGATGTCTGCATTTGGAATAATTTGTTTAAGTAACTTCGAAGCAATTAATAACCAGTTTATTCCCAGCGTGATATTCGGCGAAGCTAATACCGCCGTTTTTTGCCCCGCCGATTTAACTAATTCTAATTCATCAGTTGAATAATTTGAAATGGCAGAAACTACTTTTACTCCCTGCGAAGCCAAAATGTCGTATAGCTTTGCTGATCCACCGATAGAAAAATCAATTACTAAATCTACAGGATTAGCTTTCAAAAATTTTTCACAAAACATTTCTACAGATACAAACGGAGCAAATTTTTCTTCGTAACCTAACGAATGACTGGCATAGAACGAATTAGGATTAACTGTTCTTTTCATGACCCACTTTAAAGTGAAATCTGCATCTTTAACCAGTTCCTGGGCGACAAGTGAGCCAGTTCTACCAAATCCGAATAAACCTACATTTAAATGCATAGGGCACCTTTCAGCGAAAAGCGACCCTACTTTTCAATAACTGCAATAATGTATTGCACCCTTAGTATTTGAATTTATATCTATATCATTAGGGCGACAAGGCTCTTTCGTAAAGTAAAAAAGGCCTGTTTAGCGTGAAAATCAGTATATTAGGCTAGAACTGAAGTTATACGCGTGAGTCAATTTTCATTCTAGAATTTCTAGAGCTTGTTTACTAATTTAAGAATTAAGATAATTTATCAGACATCACCGAATAATGCGGATCTTCAAAAATATTTACTTCTATCATTGGACCAGCTTTATGTAAGAGTGTTCTGCAATCTTCGCTTAAGTGCCGTAAATGAATTTTTTTGTTAAGTTTTGAATAACGCTCAGTCAGTTTTTGCACGGCCTCGATGCCACTGTGATCGACGATTTTTGATTCTTTAAAATCTACGACAACTTCTGTTGGATCGGTCACAGGATTAAATTTTTCTTGAAAGTTCGTCGTCGACGCGAAAAAAAGTGGGCCTAATATTTCATAGTGCTTTACACCCTTTTCATCGACAAATGTTTTAGCGCGTATTCGAACTGCACTTTGCCATGCAAACACAAGCGCTGATGCGATGACCCCGGCGATAACTGCGACAGCTAAATCAAAGATGACAGTCATTACAGTTACAAAAATTAATACGAACGCATCGGCGCGCGGTATACGATGAAGAATTTTAAAACTTGTCCATTCAAATGTTCCAACACACACCATAAACATCACACCCACCAGGGCTGCAATCGGAATCTTTTCAATAAGATTAGACCCAAATAGTATGAATGATAGAAGAGCCAAAGCCGCAACTATACCTGAAATTCTTGTGCGCGCACCAGATGTTACATTAATAATACTTTGGCCGATCATCGCACAGCCGCCCATGCCACCAAAAAACCCTGTCACTACATTTGCAGCACCTTGGGCTAAACATTCTTTATTACCACGTCCACGGGTTTCTGTTAACTCATCAACGATGGTTAAAGTTAAAAGTGATTCAATGAGTCCAACACCTGCTAAGATCAATGAGTACGGAAAAATAATTTTCAGGGTTTCCCAAGTTAAAGGGACTTCAGGAATATGAAATAGCGGCAAACCGCCAGCAATCGAGGCCATATCACCAACCGCTTTTGTGGGAAGCCCCAGAAAAATAACTATCGCTGATACAACTAAGATGGCTACAAGCGATGACGGAATCGCTTTGGTTAACTTAGGAAATAAAACTATAATTGCCATCGTGATCGCAATCAACCCCATCATTAAGTACAATGAATTACCGGTTATCCACTCTAACGCCGTGCCATCAGCGCTGGGTACTTTGAATTGCCCGAATTGAGCAATGAAGATCACAATGGCTAATCCGTTCACAAATCCAAAAATAACTGGCTCAGGCACAAGGCGAATAAATTTGCCTAACTTTAACAGACCCATCATTAATTGAAGAATCCCCATGAGTACTACAGCTGCAAATAAATATTCAACGCCGTGAGATTTAACCAGCGACACCATAACCACAGCCAAGGCTCCCGTCGCGCCAGAAATCATTCCTGGTCGACCACCAAAAATTGAAGTAATCAAACAGACTAAAAAAGCTGCGTAAAGCCCAACGAGCGGCTGCACGCCGGCGACAAATGCAAAAGCAACAGCTTCAGGCACCAAGGCTAAAGCTACAGTTAAACCAGCCATGACTTCTAATTTAAAATCATGTTTTCCAAAAAATCGCGTAAAAATAGGCACATAAACCTCGATGTAAAAAAGCAAATTAACAACCTAAAGCTGGTTTAGCAAGTCCTGTTAGTAGAGTGAAATTGACGACAATCGCAAAAGTTCTTACTCTTAAGCTTATGTCAGTGATTAAAATTTCTATTTTACTAGCCGCAGTTTTTGCTCTGAGCGCGTGTTCGACATCAAGCGATTGGCGCACGGCTGATCGCAGCAGCATGGGCATTGCCCCGCTTCCTGACAAAGAGCCTGAGGCCATAGTTCACGTCTATACGGCGCGGGCTTTTAATTGGCGTGGTTACTTTGCCGTGCACAGTTGGATTGCGACCAAAGAAAAAAATGCCGATCATTATTTAACTTATCATGTAACCGGTTTTCGCGACGGTGCTAATGTTTTGATTCGTAAAGATATTCCTGATCGCCGCTGGTTTGGTGCCGATGTCACCTTAGTGCAAGAACTTAAAGGCTACAAAGCGCAGTCAGCGATTGCAAAGATTGCACAAGCCGCAAAATCTTACCCGTATCAAGAAAATTACCGCTTATGGCCTGGGCCAAACAGTAATACTTTTATTTCTTATATTATTCGAAATACGGATGAACTTGGAGTTGAACTTCCGCCGAATGCAATCGGTAAAGATTGGATCGGAAAAGCTGATTTTTTCGGACCCAGCGAAAGTGGAACTGGTTACCAGTTATCGGTTTACGGTGCATTTGGTTTAACCTTAGGTTTAGCTGAAGGTTTTGAAATGAATTTGTTAGGTCTGACCTTCGGTCTTGATGTGTGGCGGCCAGCTTTAAAACTTCCATTTGTAGGCCGCATCGGTTTTGCGGATGCGCCTGTATTTTAATTCTGTTTTTTCGCTTGCTATATCCCCTCCCCCTGGATAAGTTAATGACATGAAAAAACATGTGCATGAAACTCATCCCGACATAGTTAATCGATTAAAGCGCGCCGAAGGGCATCTCAAAAAAGTTATTACTATGCTTGAAAACGGCGAAGGCTGCGTCACCGTGGCGCAACAACTTCATGGCGTCTACAATGCAATCGGAAATGCTAAAACTGTTTTGATTCAAGATCATATCGAGCACTGCCTTGATGAATCTATCATTAAGGCTGATTTAAAATCGCAAAAATCTACGCTGACTGAGTTTAAAGAGATCACTAAGTATTTATGAAAAACAATTTGAGAAGACTTCAGACTTTGATGTTCGCAGGTTTAACTTTTTTACTGCCTGTATTTGCTTTTGCTCATGGAATTTCTGCCGCCGACAAAAAAGCGATGCTTGAAGGTGGTTACCTTAAATATATGTGGCTGGGCACGACTCATATGCTTACAGGTTATGATCATTTATTGTTTATATTTGGTGTTATCTTTTTTCTGACAACATTTAAAGACATTGTTAAATTTATCAGCATCTTTACCCTTGGTCATTGCATCACCTTGATCTTTGCGACATTTTTTAAGATCACTGCTAATTATTATCTTATTGATGCCGTGATTGCTGTCAGCGTGATGTACAAAGGTTTTGAAAACATAGATGGATTTAAAAAACACTTTCAGTGGGAACCACCAAAACTGCTTCGTATGGTTTTTATTTTCGGTTTAATTCATGGCTTTGGTTTATCGACCAGATTGCAACAGCTGCCATTAGGTAATGATGAAATGGCGATGTTACTACGCATTCTTTCATTCAATGTGGGTGTCGAAGTCGGGCAAATTGTTGCCCTTAGCGTAATGCTTATTTTCTTAACTGGCTGGAGAAAAGCGGTCTCATTTGCTAAATTTTCTTATGCTGCCAATGTGGGTCTTATTGCCGGAGGAATATTTCTTTTCTTTATGCAAATGCATGGCTACTGGCACACTTCAGATCCAGATGCTTTTCCTTTAAATAAAGATGACCACTCACATATTCACCAGGATATGGAGCAAGAAGAAACTAACCAACATTAAAATTAGGAGTAAAAATGAAAACACTATTAACCCTGATCGCTTTGACAATCCCGATGACAACTTTAGCCCATGGTGATCACGCGCCAAAAGTGGCTACATGCACAAAAGAATGTACGCAGGAACAAATTGAAAAAGCTGTTCCAACGGCGCTTGATTTTTTAATTAAAGAAGACAGTTTAGATAAAAGCTGGAAATCAGCGAAAGTTGAAAAAGTAGAAAAAAAACAATTTAAAAAATCTATAGAATGGGTTGCGACACTTGTTGATGAAAAACAAACTGATAAAACCAAGCAAAAGCTTTATGTCTTTATCACTTTAAAAGGTTATATTAATGGCGCCAACTACACCGGCGAATAAGACTCCATTTAAAATTTTGCTGGGCCGGTTCTTAACCCGGTCTGGCGATCAAGCTTGGGACTTTGCTGTTCCGCTGACATTACTTAAGATATTTCCTGACCAAATCAGAATCGCTGCAGGATATTACTTAGCGGTTAAATTTTTACATGTTTTACTTATGCCAAGACTAGCATCAGTGATTGATCGCAAGAGTCGAATCCATGTTGCCTATCTGGGAACAATCATGCAGCTAGTTGGTGTCGTGGGTGGCGCTCTTAGTTTATTTTATGTTGGCCCCAGCAACTTAGTATTTATTTTTGCAGTGTTAGGTTTATCCGGTCTTATTGGATCAATGGGGTCGACTCTGATGAATATATCAGTTGGCAACGATCTGGTTCCTGCAGCAATTCCCACGCCGCAGATTACAAAGTTTAATAGCCACATGAGGCAACTTGATCTTTTCACAGAAGTTTCATCTCCGGTCGTTGCAGGTTTATTACTAATTGTAACTCACCCTTCTATTCCGCTTTTTGGATTCTTGTTAGTGGCCCTGTGGAATGTGGTTTCTTTTATTCCAGAGATGTTTATCTTAAAATCTATTTTTAAATCTTCACCAGAATTACTTAAAGAAAAAACGCAAACTTCACCAACAAGTAAACTTTCAATGCTGACTAAATTGAAAAATGGGTGGACTGCATTTTTTCGTCAACCGGTTGCTCCTGCTGTAGGCGCGTACGCTCTGTTGTGGCTTTCAGTATTAAGTCCCCATGGCGTGCTACTGACTGGCTATCTAAAAGATGCCTGGAATATGCCCGAGATTGTCGTCGGTGCATTCAGAGGTCTGGGCGCACTTTTCGGTTTACTTTCGACAGTGTTATTTCCGATTATAGTTGCAAAATTTGGTTTAATTAAAGGAAGTCGAAGTTTTATTTTATTTCAAACGGCGATGGTCATGACCGCTTTAGTCTTTTTCTGGATACCAACGCAAATGGGTCAATACGGCTTTTTAATTTTTATTTTATTTTCTCGCGTGGGTCTTTACGGATTTTCATTAGGTGAAATGCAGATTCGCCAATTAGGAATTGCCGCGCACGAACGCGGCGAAGTAAATGGCTTTGCCGACGCATTAACAGGTGTTGCCACGCTTGCACTTTTTGCTTTTGGTACCCTTTTGCCTTCAACATCACAATTTAGTATTCTTGTGTCTGGATCTGTTGGCTTCGTTATCTTAGGTGCAATTATTTTTAGTTTATGGAAGGCTCCGAAATTCGATTAAGCAGATCTTGTTGAATAAATAAATATTAATTTGATTACAGAACTGTTTTGACTCAATCTTAACAATTAATTTGAATGACCTTCTAAATAGATTAAAATTAAGTATGTTGGATGAAACCACGAGGCACATAATCATTGCTAAGATTAATGTAATTACTGAAGCTCAGAAGCATACGGTATTGTCCGAAACTTTTTCTCATTCTGAGATGAAGCTAAAATACCCATTACCCGTGCAATTTTTAAATCAAAAATCTCCGATAATATTTCAGATCGTCTATACCAATGAAATTAGAACATATATTTTTAATGTCTACGGCAATGCAAGCGCTGACTCGCCGATGACAGTTGTGTTTGTTCCCCAATCACTGAATGTTATTCAACAATTTCTGAATGATGTCGTTTTGAAAAAGAAAACGACTGTGATTGAGTGATTTAGCTCGAATCACTAATTCTTAATATCCGGCATTTCTGTATCGACTTTACCGTTTTTCAAATCTTCACGAGCCGAGACGGCCATTCTTTCGTAATTATCACGAATACGATCAATGTCGTCTTCCTCTAACTCTTCTAAATCTAACAATGCATTATGCGCACCTTGAGTGGCGCGAATTAATTCATCTAACTTAATCTGAATAGCCGCAGTATCGCGGTTTTGCGTGTTCTGAATTAAAAACACCATCAGAAAAGTAATAATTGTCGTACTCGTATTAATGATTAGCTGCCATGTATCACTGAAGCCAAAAAGCGGGCCTGAAATTATCCAGACTAGAATAATTAAAAGAGCTAACCCAAATGTAATTGGTCTTCCCGAAAAATTCGCCGCGACCTTTGAAAATCTGGTGAATAGAGTTTTCTGCATATTAATATTTCTAGCAGCTTTCGTACCGCAAACACCACGGCATAGTTTCTGCTTTAGCATTACGAATTATTAACCGGAGGTCCTTAAATGCCATCAAAGCCTATTTTCATTATACCATTTGTCTTTTTTTTGTCCTTAACCGCTCTGGGAGAAGAAACTTCGCCCCGTTGTTATCAATTCACGTCTGGTAACGTTGAAGCTGTTGAGCATGACCATGGCTCAAACACTCATGTATCAGACTCAGAGATTTGGTGCTACCAGCGCGTGACAACCCCGCAACCAGGTTTATTGATCTATAATATCGATAATGGCCGCGCAAAACCTGAATTAACAATACTGAAAGGCGATGATGGCTACCTTGTGCATGCATCTCTTATGGCTGGCCGAATTACAACTCACAGAGTTAAAACCACAGACTTTAACCCGTTTTCAATTCCGCTGATAGAACCTGGCATTGCTCAACGCCTGTCACTGAAACCATCTGCAGCAATTATTGAATCTGCAAAAGCAGCTTTTAAATTTCTTTTAAGTACTCCCTTAAGTTCATCACCGGCAGAAGACACACCGATGACCATCGAGGCTGGCACTTTTAAAGCGCAAGCTACGCATTTACCTTGGCGCGGTTATTGGTTTCCACAACGCGGGCAAACAATTTCTGGCCCCCTTAAACGCTACGATCTATTTATCAAAGCAAAAACTGGTAAAAGCCCAGACTCAGCTCGCTATGAACGCAATCATCATGGTTGGACCGGAGAAGTTTGGGAAGGCCATTGCAACGGCTGGGCCGCGGCTGCAATTTTAAATGAAGAACCTGTAATACCCAGAACAGATAAAGTTTCTGGCGTCACTTTTTCTGTACTTGATCAAAAAGCATTACTCTCTGAAAGAGATTTCTGCGTTACCCATACTTTTTTTGGTTCTCGATATAGAGATGCCGGAGATAACGCGAGCGATATTCGCCCTGCGCTTTTTCACAAAACTTTAGTTTATTATATCGGTAAATTAGGAAAACCAGTGGCGACTGATTATGACCGCAGTGCAACCGTCAACAATGCTGTTATCTCTAGTTATGATATGACAATTACAAAAACCGGAACCAGAACTTTTAAAGTAAACATGGTGATTGATCTTCACCATTACGATAAGACAAAAAGTGAAAACACTGGCGTAGCGCGTATAGAAAGAAAAAAATATAGATATACGATTAAAGTGAACGAACTCGGTGAAATTACCGGTGGCAACTGGCTTTCTGGCAACCCTGACTTTTTATGGGTGCCCCTAAGCACTTCGCTTTGTCCTAAGAACAATCAAAAATTAGACGTAAAATATATCGAAGAAATTCTTAATTTAAAATAAACATTAAAGAAGCGCTGATTGCACATCTTTACTATGACCCACATCTTTAACGAGATGTGGGTTTTGTTTTTTAAGCCCACAACACTTCCCACTCGGATGACGAAAGCCCTTTTAAGCGCTGCGGTTTATATTTTATGAAACCAGAAGCTTCTTTAATATTAAGTTGAATATAGTTTCTAACAATCAGATAGGGCTTCCATCCCTGAATCACACGCGTAAAAGGCCTGTACTTCCATAGCTTTACGGATTTTACGGGACGTGCTGGGGTATCGGTCACATTTCTTGCGGCTAAAAATCCATTATTTTTAAACTGCTGAGCAATTTGTCCCGCCACGACACGCAAAAAATGCTGGCCGTAAGATCTTTTTGAAAAGCGAACTAA
>JAKFBS010000003.1:0-497572 GCA_036677065.1 Bdellovibrio sp.
AATTATTTCAGTAGATGCATTTGGCCGCTTAACGTTAGTTTCATCGCAAACTTTACGTGTAGCTGATTCAGCTAACACAGGTGTTGTTTCAATCGGAAGTAACATTACTGTAAATGGTGCTGGGCAAATTTCATTAACAAATTCAAATGTGACTTCAGCTTTAGGTTTTACTCCGGTTAATCTTACTGGAGATACAATGACTGGTTTATTAACGACTCCGTCATTAGTTGTTTCAAATACAATTGGTTTAGGTACTGCGGTGAACAACGCTTCAGCGATGTTGGATATTGTTTCAACAACTAAAGGTATTTTGATTCCGCGAATGACTACTGTACAGCGTGATACGATCACTGTAGATGCAACAAGAGATGGTCTACAAATTTACAATACGACCAATAAAGCGTTAGAATATTACGACGCTGGTATTGGAATTTGGAAAACATTAGTTTCAAATTACAGTGCAGTGACTTCATTGAATGGTTCTGTGTCATCGACGCAACTTTTCGCGACTGGTTCAGCAGGCACTTCGTTTGTTGTAGCGACAGCGAATGGCGTGCATACATTTAATTTCCCGATGGCAGCAACTACGGGCGTTACACAAGGTGCGATTACAAATACGCAGTACCAATCATTCGTCGATAAAGTTACAGCCGTATCAGGTGTAGTTGGTCAAATCGCAATTACTGGAACAACTTCGTCTCCGGTTGTAGGTTTAGCAACAACAGGTGTGACAGCGGCAACATACACGAAAGTAACGGTAGATATTTACGGACGCATTACAAGCGGAACATCAATCGTTGCTTCAGACATCCCGACAATGGCTGGTGATGTAACAGGTAATATTGCAACAAACACAGTAGCGACTGTGGGTGGTAAAACTGCGGTACAAATTTCACAAAGTGTAAGTGATACAATTGCTGCAACTTCTGCAAATACAGCAAGTACGATTGTTAAACGTGACGGTTCAGGTGGCTTCATTGCAGGAGCGATCAGTCAATTGACAGGTGTTTTCAGAGGTTCAATTTCAGGAGAAATCACGGTTCGTGCTCCGGCGACTACAGCAACTTATAATTTAACTTTACCAGCTTCATCGGGTGCTTTAGGAATGCTTCTTCAAACAGATGGCGCTGGTACAACAAGTTGGATTGATCCATCGGCGATCGGTGCGAATTGCCCAGCCGATATGACGTTAGTTACTGGAAGTTCAGCAGTAGGGCATAAATCTTACTGTATCGACACAGTTGCGAACGCTGCTGCGAATTTATTAGATTACACGCAAGAAGATGTGGCGACTTCGGCGATCACGGCGTGTGAATTACAGCAAAAACATCTTTGCAGTTTAAGTGAAGTCGTCAGAGCTAAAGCCCAAGATGCGAACCTTGGCGGACTTGCCACTGACTTAATGACTAACCAATACTTTACAAAAATTGCCGGTGGTGGATTGCAAGGTCCAGCTACTGAGATGAGTGTAGTATGTTGGACATCGGGTGGATCAGGAGTAAGAATTCTTAAAGGAATAAATGCTTCACCAAATGGTCAGTATGTATGCTGTCGTTAGTATTTTTCGTATCTAGACCATAGGCTAGTTCAGTTTTCAGATCTCATCCTGATTTTGCATAACTCGATGCTTCTGGTTCAGAATTTCGTAGAGGTGTATTGCTATGTTAAGAGATAGAGTCCAGGAATCCACAGTAACCACAGGTACAGGAAATTTAACTACAGCCTCAGTGACGGGCTATGTAACGTTTAGTACAGCATTCAGTACTGGTGTCGCGAATCTTTTTTACTACGTAATCAGCCATGACGCGAACTGGGAAACTGGTATCGGTTATATGTCGGCGGCAACAACGCTTGTCAGAAATACAGTTTTAGCCAGCTCGAATGCCGATGCATTAGTGAACTTCGGCGTCGGCACAAAATATGTGTTCAATACAGCTCCCGCAGATCGTTTTACAAACTGGCGCGGACAAAATTTACAACAACCAGCAATTATGAATTATTCTGAAGTCGTAACGGCTTTGGGTGTTGGTGGTGGTGCAAGAGCACTTGATTTGTCATTAGGAAATGTTTTTACAGCAACAAAAAATGCCGCGACGACTTGGTCTTTCACCAATGTTAATTCTACTGCAAATCGTGCAGTTTCATTTACTTTAATTCTTACAAACGGTGGTACAGGTACAGGCGCAAACAATTGGCCTGCTTCTGTTAAATGGTCGTATGCAATTGTTCCGACTCTTATAAATTCGGGTGTAGATATTTTAACTTTCATGACTGTTAATAACGGTACAACTTGGCATGGCATGCTTGCCAGCGCCGATAGTAGATAGGTGAATTATTTATGATGGCAATGCGCGCGCGTATGTGCTGCAACAAATACAAACAAGGTACTAGAGCTACTACTGTAACAAATGCAGCAACAAGCGGAACATATACCCCGGCAGCCACTTCAAATATCTGGATGGTTCAAGCCCAAATGTGGGGCGGCGGCGGTGGCGCTGGTGCAAGCAGTACTACTGGTGTCGGCGGCGCAGGCGGCGGATCTTTTTGTAGATACGTATCATATGTAGTTCCAGGAGTTGGTTATGCTTATACGGTAGGTGCAGCGGGCGTCATGACTGGTGTCGATGGCGGATTAGGTGGAACTGGTGGAACAACTTCATTTAATGGTGGTTCTGCACCAGGTGGAACGGGATCACAAAACTCTACTGCTGGTGTCGGTGGTACTGCAACTTCAGGTAATTACGGTGATCCAGCTTTGTGTAACGTAAACGGAAATAATGGAATACTAGGCCAGTCAACAAATGGTGGTGACGGCGGTGATGGCGCCGGACCAACAGGCGCAGGTACGGGTGGTAACGGTGGTAATGGCGGTAACGGAAATAAAAATGCCGGAAGTGCTGGAACAGCGCCAGGCGGCGGTGCCGGCGGAGGTTCAATCAATAATAATGCTCCAAAAAATGGAGCTGTTGGCCGGATAACAATAACTTATTAAATATGATGTGCTTATGAAGTCTTTAGAATATTTAAAATTAGCTCAAGACCGTGGATTCCAAATTGATTTGGATTGTTCTACCGTATTATTACTGAACAAATACGCGGATAAAGACTCAGAAGAATTTCACAGAATAGTTCGTGAAGGCGCAAAATTAGGAAACACCGAACTTATTTTTATAGTTAACAAATTACAAGATGTTGTTCCACAGGATATCATGGAGATGTGGATCCGCCAATTAACGGCAGATCCTGAAATCGCTCAGGTTTTAGTGATGTATGCTTTGCGCTGGAATGATTTCAGAAAAAAAATATTCTTTGATGAATTTGTTAAAACTTTTGCAGATGATCCTCATTACTATTTAAGTCAGGCCATGTTTGCGAACGGAGCATTATAATGAAAGTTAAAATGCACGCGCGCGTAGAAGACGGAAAAATCGTCCAGGGGCCAGCGGTACTTCCTGAAAACTTTTTCTCTAAAGAATTGAAAAACAATGAAGTGGCGCAAATGTCTGTCGTTAGTACCGGTTGGTTGCCAATCATTGATAACAGCACAGATGTTGATTTTAAAAAATTTGCCGTTTCAGCAGATTTTAAAATGGAATTCTTCTCTGACCGTATCGTTAAAATCCACAAGATAAAAGAATTTCCACCTGAATTTATTGAAGCCTACAATAGACGTGTCAACGCGTTGAAGGGCGAATAACATGATTAGACGCCAGTTCTTAAAAATCATAGGGCAACTTTCGATTTTAGGTTTTGTCTTTAAAGGGCATACTGAAGAGCTAGTTTCGTCTGATTTGGCGCCAAGAATTGAACCAGAAGTCGTCATCGAATTCCAACAACATTTGTCATTATCTTCAGCTCCATTATCAACGGGGCCGTTGTGCGGACCAAGTTTAGGCAGGTCGCCAAGATGATAAAGTTCACGGTATTTTTACTAGCTTCATTTCTAACTGTAGGTTGCTCTAAAGTTTCTGATTATGTGGCTGGCGTAATTCCTGGTTTAATTGAAGAAACCGAACTGGAAAAAGTCGATCCAGGTCTTTGCCCTGCCGACAAACCCAAAGCTTTAGTTGTACAAGGTGTCTGCACTGGTAACTGGAGTCATAGTTACGATGCTACAAGCAAAGTCTATACTTGCACTTACACACAAAAAGCGGCGGTTTATTGCCCTCCAGGATCAGTTGTAATCGGTCAGCCTTCAGGGTGCGGTGGTGAAGTTGAGCAATACACAAAGAAAACTGTTACGAGTGATGCTGCTTGCAATGATCTTTTCTTAAGTGAAGTTCGCGTCGCTTACCGCTTAGTTTGCTGTATCTAATCACATCAAAATGCTCGCATACCAATTCTCAAAAATTCGATCAAACTGAATCTGACTAGTAATCCCCAAATGTTTTCTAATTCCAAGCACCGAAGATAAAACTTCAAGTACCTGCTGGCGTTGCACAGTACTTTGCGTTTGCGCCGTAGAATCACGGTAAAACTTAAGCGACGGAGAATAAAACTTACGATTCAAAGTATAATACATCTCGACTGCAGCAAATTTATAAATATCAATTCCAGTTAAATCATAAGCTTTCAGCAACGCTTCAATCGCATGTGCATACTCGGTCGAAGTCGTAGCCTGCACTTTATCTTCAGTCTGAAAATTCATCTCAGTGTATAAATTCTTATCTTTATCGACTAACTGATTAGAAATAAAATTACCCAAGGTCATAATCACAAGACGAATCTGTTTGCGTGCATTTAAAACTTCAGTGCGTAAAGCAGGGTCTTTTAAACTTTCAGAAGCTGATTTTTCAATGCCTTCCGTGGCTTTGTAAAATAAATCCATCGCTTCAATCATCAGGCAAAGATCAGAAAGTTTAGCGTTATCGATTAAGACACCATTTTGTAAATCAGAAACCGCCGCATGAACCACAATGTTCGTCGTCGAATCAAAATTTTCTTCTAGGTAATTCTGAATCGAAACACGGTTATTGTTTTTATCTAATAAATAGATCGGAGACTTCTCGGTGTACATCTGTTTCAAAGTCTGCGCCGCCAGCGATAAAGCCATACCGACAAGTTCAGCTTTCGGAAAAAGCTGTTTCTTTAATTCTTCAGACTGAAACTCGGTGATAAAATCTTGCGCTACAAATTTTGTAACACCGGTGTCATAAGCGGTCGTCTTCCAGTCAGCTAATTGCTGAATCATTTTTGAATAGAACATCAAAGACCAAGCCTGATCTTTAGCGCGGGTAACAATAGCACCGTGCTCATTTAAAGTCGGGTGAATATAAAAGCGTGGTTCATTAGCTTTAAGTACGGTTTTGATATCTTCACTTTGCGGAGCCGAAGTCAGCGGCGTACCACGTTTCATAAACTGAAGCATTTTTTCAACTAAGATAAATTGTGTATCTAAACTTTTAGCCGATAAGTTTTCAGCCTGGTTGTAGGCCATTTTAAACATATGTTCAAAATCATTATTTTCAAAAAGATCTAATTGGTTCGTGCCAAGCTCTTGAGCTAAGCCTTCGCCAATGATATTTTTAAATTTAAGTTTAAATTCATGAAGGCCCGTAAGCTTTTCGGTAATGCTAACTTTGATTTTTTCTTTAATCTGGGTACCTAGCGTCGTAATCTGCAAAGCACATTGTGTTTGCACAACCGCGGTAACTCCGGTAATGCCGCCGGCATTTAAGTCGTTTTGAATATTGCCAAGGCCGTAATCTTTAAGTGCCGGGTAAACACCAACTTTAAGAACAATTTTTTTGAAAAAACCGCAGCTTTTTTCTCTGATTAGGCAGGCAATTTCTTTATCGTCTTTTTTCTTTAAAAAATCATAGAGTTCTTTATTCGCAGAAAGAAAATGCATTTTACGTTCTTCAGCATCTAACATCGACCACGCCATAGCTAGCGCAGCCAGAGCGGATTCACCGTCGTGAATACGGTTAGTTAATAAACCTAAGTGTTCAGCATTCGCTAAATCATACTGATCTTCAGGAGTTAAAACCGTCTGATTGACTGTTACATAATTTTTAAGAATCGCTACAGCATCAGAAAGTTTGGTAGCGGTAGCTAACTGCACAGAAAGCCCTTTCGGAGCCGCGAGCTGTTCGTTAGTCTGCACTGATAATTCAGCTAGCACCTGAGTTTTTAATTCAGGAAATAATTCTGTGTTTTCAATTTGGTGAAGAACGTTGGCAATCATCTGGTCTGCAATAGATAACTGAAGCGCAAAAGCCGTAGCCGAAGTCACCTGCAAAGTAGGGCCACTGTTCTGATCAATGATCGCGTTAATACGATCAGTGTCAGACAAAACTGTTTGTTCAGTTTCATTTAAACCCGAAGACAAGGCGGCATCACTTTGCTGTTCAATTAGAACTAAATATTGGCTATCGACCAGATCTAATTTATTAGAAACTGTTTTTTTCTCTGACTGGTGAAAAATGCCTTTGGCTGTATCGACTGCGATTTCATCGCCCATCGCATTGCCGATTTTCATTAAGTACATAGCCTCAGATTTTAAATCAACCGAAGTCTTAGCTAAGTATTTTTCACTATGTAAAAAATCAGCAAAAGGTTTTTTGTGCAGTTGAATCAGGTTCACATCATTTGTTACAACCATCGGTACATCAGGTGTTTTGCGTTCAGCTTCCTGAGCTTTCGGAGCACAAGATAATAAATAAGCCGTCACAACAAACGAGATCACAATAAAGTTTAAAAAGTTCTTTTTCATATCAACCCCTCAATTAGAAAAATAAAGATAAAGTAAGTTCTTGGCCCGTGCGGCGTTCTACGTTTTTACCGATAACCGTGTCGTAAGCCATGAAAGACAAACTCATTGGTAATAAACTTTGTTTTTTAAGATAAGACTTAACTGTCGAATAGCTGAAGCTAAGGCTAACTTTGTGCCACATCGCTTTTGAGTTTCTTGCTAAAGCCGAAGTATCACCTTTGCTTGATGCAGAGTATTTATCCACATTCTTTTGCCCAAATTTATAATCAGCACCGATCTTAAAATCCTGGGTTAAATCAAAATCAAGTTGTGTTCCCACTTCAGTCGTGAAACCTTCTTCTAATGTCACTTTGTCTTTAGATTCCTGCCCCGGCAGCACATCTTCAGAATTTTTCGGAACCCGCACTGTGATTTCTTCAGGCATGACATATCGAAAATTCACATACGGACTTGCCGTTAAAAAAGAACCAACAATTTTGCTATAGCCAAAAGTATTTTCTAAACTAGTTTTGTGAAAAGTATTTAACGCTAATAAATCATCCGCATTATATTCAGGGCCTGTGGGTAACGTTAATGTCGCTTGGTGAATAAGTTTAGATTCGCCACTGTCATACATTTTATAAACGCTCACTAATTGAATATCGCCGACAAAGTTTTCAGAGCGATTTTCAATCGGCATATAACCTTTTTGCGAAAGCGTACTTTGCGTAGCCGCACGCAAATCTGTATCTAAAGCAGCATCTAGGTCAGCAGATAAGCCGCGAAACTGGTTATAGTATTCAACGTTTGATAACGACTGCTTCATCGAAACTTCGTTAGCGTACTGAATAACCGGAATCCCAATACCCACTGTCCAGTTATCATGAAGGCCGTAAGCATAAACCGGAGCCACGTATTTAATCGTAGGTTTAGTTTCGAATTCTAAAGTGCCAAGATTAAATAGATCGCCGGCATTATATAGACCAAAGCGGTTGAGTGTTTGCACTAGTGTTGCAGCCTGCGGATTAAATTTAGCTAACGTTGGCGCGTCAAATTCAATCGACTTATAGTCTTTTAGTTTTACGAGTTCGCCATCTTCTTGATAACGCTGATCAAGACCAGCGATAAAGCCCATTTTAATCGACGAAGTAGAAATATTTTTTGGCAAAGTTTCAGTCTCTAATGAATACGACCTTACAGTGAAAAAAAGTAAGAATAAGCATACAAAAGTTGGCCAAAACACAGCAGATGCTGTGTGCATCGCACTTTCGTCTAGCACAAAAAAGCGGCTGAATTGTCGCACGATATTACCCCAGACCATTTAAATCCCCCCTAATGATCAAAACACCTTCACCTAGAACAAAATGAAAATACTTGTAGTCAATAGTCTAGCGATCTTTAGGCCAACAGATTTGGACCTGAAAAAATCAAAAAAACACGTATAATAAATGGATGACCCAGAAAAGAATTTTATTATTTAATTTAATCCTAGCTTCTTTTATTTCTATCTATGGTTGTGTGTCGCAAGATCTGCGTTTGCCGGCCACGGCGGGAGAAGTGTATAAAAACACTGACCTTCAGCAATCTTTGATGATGGCGGCACAGAACAATAATTTATTCGTGATTTCGCCCGAGGCTTTAACTGATTTAGAAAAAACTGAAGTTGATCTTAAATGCCGTAGTTTTGAAGATCCGTTCTGGTCTGAAAAATTATCGGTGTATTTAAATTATATGCGCCATCACCCTGAATGGTTTTCACGTTTTCATGTGTTAGAAATTAAAAAGGGCGACCAAGCGCAAGTGCAAATGCAAAAAGACTTAGACGGAGCCTCTGTGCTGTCTATTCAATATGTGATGACCGAAGTGCGCGGTAAAGTTTCATATAAAACACAAATCCCGTGCGAAGGCCGTTTAGCTGAATCCATTGGTAAAGACATTATTAAAACTAATTTTGAATTTCCGACGACTGACGCTTTCGCAAAATTATTAGCTGATTCGCCAGATCGCGCCCGTGTTGAGCGTTTTCAATTTGCGAATGATTTTTTAATGTACTTAGCCGAACGCGGAGCCATTTTTAAATTCGGGCACGAGCAGTCTTTTGAAAAAAACAGCAAAGGCCAATACATTATGGCGATGGCATTAAATAAGATGGCCACTGAAGTCAGTTCAAAAAACATGGGCTATTTAAATTTATGGCTTAAAAAAATTAATCAAAATTCGCGTCAGGCAGAACTGATCCAGATGTTCGGTTTAGTCAATGATAACGAAATCAAAGCTGGCGTAAAAGTAGATTCAGAAGGCGAATTCGCCCGTAAAACTATGGGTCAGCCTGATCTGACGTATTTATACATGACTTTCAAACTTGAAGGCGATGACGTGCGTGTGACATCTATCGATGGCTTCAACCGTTGTCTGCAAGCTCAAGCTAAAGATTTAGGTTCTGATCTTTTAGGTGGTTTCAGAAATCCTGCCGGCAAAGACGACGAGATCAGAGATAGCTATTTAGCCCCGGGCTTTAACTGCGACTCGGCAGTGCTTGTGCCTCAAGAAAAAACCACTCAAACATCTAAATAAATAACGCATTAAACTCACTCAGGGTTTGGGATTACATTGTAGTCCGAAACCCCGAGTGCGGTGCTACTGTCAGCCCAAAAGCGGCGCCTTAACAGCCACGTCCCGATATGAGACAGTGCCGGGTGCTTTAATTCAATCCCAGTTGGAACGTTTCTTTCAGTACTTTCTGATAACAGGGAGTAATTTATGAAATTATCAAACTTAGTCATCGTAACCAAAATCGCTTTAGTTCTTTTAACATTAACTGCGACTACTTTCGCCCAAGCGCAAAATTCTCCTGAAGACTATGAACAAGAACAAGGCCGTATGGAAGCTGCTGCTTATCTTCAAGTGACTGAAATGAAAAAAGAATTAGATACTATCGTTAAAAAAATCGGAGATTTACAAAACGAAGTGGGTTACGCATCTAAAGAATCACAAGATGATAACGGCGAATATAGTTCACCAGGCTTAGTAAAAGCTTTAGGTGAAAAGTTAGATATGACAGAAGAATTAAGCACTGAATTTTCAGCGAACGCTATAGAAATGCAAAAACAATCAGGCGATGAAATATTTAATAGTTATGCTAAAGCCCACAAGATTCTTACAGACGCCCGTAAGAACCTTGCCGATTCAAAAAAACTAGCAGGTCGCTAATCGTCGGCTAAACTTACACCGACGGGAGCTTCAAGAGCGCGGATCGTTCCGCGCATCGTAAAGATCATCCATAAGCCCGGAATCGCCATCACAACCGATACTAAAAAGAAACTTGGCCAGCCAATGCTTGTAACAAGTACGCCGGCTAAAGGCCCCACCCAAACGCGTCCGACTGAGGCAAACGCTGAAAGCAGGGCGTACTGAGTCGCGGTAAATTTTTGATTACAAAGCGCCATTAAGAAAGCTACAAATGCAGCAGTTCCCATTCCGCCAGTTAAATTTTCAATCGCCACCGCAAATAACAATAACCAATCGATGTTCGTCGCTTCTTTTAATGAAGCGATCACGATATCAAATGGCGGTAAGGTGAATCCGCCCATGGCGCCTTTGCCAGCAACTGCGACATACCAAAAACCAAAGTTTGAAAGTAACTGCAACACACCGAAAAATAAAAGTGAACGGTATAAACCGATTCGAACCATGATAATGCCGCCAGTAATAGCTCCAAAGATCGTAAGCCACATACCGAAAACTTTATTAACCACACCGATTTCAGCTTGTGCGTAACCAGCACCTTTTAATAAAAACGGAGTTAGTAAAGATCCCGCAAACGCATCACCCAATTTATAAAGTATGATTAACGCCAAGAACGCTCCTGCGCCTTTCATACTGAAATAATTTGCTAATGAAATATTTAAGGTTTCAAACTTAGCTTTTTTCGAAGCAAACCAAGCTAACGGAAGCGTAAATGCTAATCCCAATAATAATGAAACCATGTCGGCCCATTTTTTAAGGTCAGGATTAACTTTTCCATCTTCTAAAGGAGGAAAAAACGAACCCATTGTACTTTCAGCAAAAGGGGCTGCCAGTCTTGTTGTAAACTGATAACCAATAACTACAGCCACTACTAAGGCGAAAAAACCAATCAAATCATTTTTCGCATTTGTCGTCGGTGCCACCGAAGTTTTTGGAACCGCCGGAATAAAAAATAACGAAATCGCAGATAACACAATCATGATCACTGCCATGATCGAATAAATCTTAGACCACGGCATGCCGTTGCCACTGACAGTATCAGCCCAAACAAAGGCAATACCACCAGATAAGATCATGGCTAAGCGGTAACCAAATACCGTTAACGATGAACCAAAGCCACGCTCGTCAGAATCTAATACATCAGTGCGGTAAGCATCGATAACCACATCTTGCGAGGCCGAGAAAAAAGCAATCAGCACGGCAACTAGTGCAACAGCCTGCGCACTTTCGCTGGGTTTAAAAAATGAAATTAAAAACATCGAAGCAGCAAGGCCAAGTTGCGTGACCACTAACCAACCTTTGCGACGGCCAAAGAAAGGCAATTCAAAGCGATCCATCAGCGGAGCCCATAAAAACTTAAACGTGTACGGTAAACCCACTAAAGTAAAAAAACCGATCGTCGAAATATCAACGCCATCTGTGGTAAGCCAAGCTTGCAGCGATTGACCAGTAAGAGCTAGCGGAAGACCCGAAGCAAAACCTAAGATAAGAATTGCTAACTGCTTGCGATTAAATAGTTTTTTAAACCACATCTTTGTTGATATCCTTTCGCATTTGCCACAATAACTGACTTAAATAAGCACGACGAGTTTCACCCGTAGTCACCATTAAAAGTTTAGTAATTTTTAAGTTCATAGGGTCAGTTAATAATAAAATTAACATCTCTTGAATGTAGTTGGTGTTTAAGGTCACGTAATTATCTGTACCCACACCTAACTGAACATTTTTTTTCTCCCACCAAGAAAACGGGTGATCTTTGTAATCTTCAAATTTACCAGTCAGTTTGTTGTTCGACGAAGGCAGCGCCACTAATGAGACACCTTTTTGAATCAAGCGGTTTAAAACATCATGTTGGTACTGTTCGATTTCACGTGCGGTGTGAAACTTAGTTTTTAAAAACTGGGTGCGCTCTTTTTCAGTTAAAGTTTCGCCAGATAAAAGTTTGGCTAAAACGTTCGTGTGCGGACCCCAGTCTAAATCATGTAATTCTTTACCATCATGAGAATTTTTCGCAATCGCTTTACCCATGTGGTTTTCTTTAATCACTTTTTGGTAGAGGCGGTGAAAGTATCTGTTCGGATTAATCCCCAATGAAATACCGTGCTCTAACGTGTCGATGTGCCAAATGTTCATTGCATTATCAACGGCCTGAATGCCGTGGCGTAACGTGTGCCAAGTTTCGCCGTGATGTGATCTGATTTTAAAACCTTTATACTGAAGTTTTCTTAAACCAGATTGTAATTCAAAGAAATGCTGTTTTGAATACATCTCGCGCTCATCGCCCACAGTATCGGCTTCAGTTAACACTTCTTTTAATTCAGGATATTTTTCGATTAATTTGATAATTTCATCGATTTGGTGCTGAAAGTGGTCTTTGCGGTTGGCAAACTTTGCCGAATCAAAAAAGCTAGGTTCTTTTCTGAACGACGGTGAAAGAATAAATTTAAAATCCGGATGTTTTTTCTGAAACGAACTAAAGCCATCATATAAACCCATCACCACATCATCTGCAGTCACTGAATCAATTCCAGGAATTTGTTCAGCGCTGTCAGCCGTTGACCGGCTTAAAGAAAACTTTAAGCGCACATGGCCTACGTTAAAATTCGCGTAAAGGTCTTCAGCCATGCTGTAAGCCGCTTCGGCGTGAACTTCGCGAGAGATAAAAATTAATTTTGGTAAATAAAGAATTTTTAAATACTCAGAAAAGCCTTCAGTTTCTTTTAAACGAATTAATTTATCAACATCAGCAGCTGATTTAATCGGCCAGCTACTAGCGCCATAAGCATTTTTAATTTTTTGTTCGTAAATTGCAGCGTCTGGGCCTTCAAGTAGTGGTTTTAATTTCGACCATAAAAATCCCGCCGTTAAAGAACCGGTTAAGTGAATATGCTCTTCGCGGTATTTTAACGGAAAACGTTTAAAAAATTCTTCTAACACCAAAGCAAACGGGTGTTTGATCAAAACATGAATGGGCTGTTGATTAGTGATAAACAGGTTTAAAAGTTTTTGAAAACTTTCAACACATTCATAGGCTTCGCTGTTTTTTGATTTTAACGACGACGATAATAATAAATCTAAAGTGTCGGTCAGCGTGATGCCGTTAGTTTCAGAGACGATTTCGGTGAATTCTTTAACTAATAATTTGTGGGTAATTGATACTATCATCCCTAAATGTTACGGAGATTATAGCCACTTGTACATGACTTTGTGCGGGCCCGCGCCGGGAATATCAAACATATCTCCAACTAGCGTAAATCCATTTTTTTCATAGAATGTAAACGCATTTTCGCGCGCATTAAACCAAAGTAAATCACAGTTCATAACTTTCAAAAGCATTTCAGCCTGTTGAATGATTTGCGAACCCAAACCCATGCCACGGTAATGAAGATCTGTCGCCATTCCGCGAAGGCGGTAAGGGTTCTTTGCCTCGGGAAAAAACGAGCTCGCATCTTTCATGAAAGTTCCGTTAGCAGCAAGCACAGGAGCAAAACCTTCTTCGTGAACAAAAGCTCCTAAGTGAAATGTCGAACTTAAATTATCTTCTGGGTAATGACAGATTTCGATCGGTTGCCCCGGACGCAAAATGCGCGTGCGCAGGTCAATCGTTTGTGCAGCCATGATTTGTTCAATTGAGATGTTCGATGAAGAATGTGACATGAAGATCAGCGTAGCAAAATTTATTTAAATCTTAAATAATCTTTCCAGCTGCCAGGAATTTTTTCGGTCAGGATCTCGTGCTCTAAAACCGGTAACCAGCTCGGAACCCTTGGTGGACGCAGCAAAGGCATCCCTGCTTTTTCTGGAGTGCGGTTAGCTTTTGTTTGGTTACATTTACGACATGCAGAGACAACGTTAGTCCAAATCTTGGGGCCGCCTTGCGAAGCCGGCAACACGTGATCAATTGTGAGCTCTTTTTGAGCAAACTTTTTCACACAATATTGGCAAGTGAAGTTATCGCGAATGTAAACGTTTTCACGACAAAAACGAACGCCGTCTAAGCGCTTGGGACGCACGTAAGATTTAAGCTTCATAACGCTGGGTAAATCGAAGGTTTCTCTGACTGAGCTAACAAAGGCTTTATGATATTCAAGGATTTCGACTTTATCTTGGAACCAAAGAATCAAAGCTTTTTGCCAAGAAACTATGCGTAAAGGTTCGTAGCTGGCGTTTAACACCAATGCTTTTAAGCTAGTGCTTATATCAGCTAACGGGGATCTGGTTGTAGAAACCATGTCCAGTGCGACCATATATCAAGTATAAGGGGGAAGATGCCCCGGTGCCACATCTAAAATCTTTATGTCTAGAATAAGCATTTGTTTTACCAAGTCTTTTTGCTTGTCTCTCTTTGAAATACTAGCTAAACAAAGGTCCAGTTTTACTCGAAAATAGGGGCTTTTATGTCTAGTACACCACGCGTGATCGCGTTCAATTACGTTCTGAAAAACACTAAAGGCGATCTTATTGATGCCTCAGAACCAAATCAACCAATGCCGTTCTTAACTGGACGTAGCCAAATCATTCCAGGTCTTGAAGCTGAAATTATCACTCTCAATGAAGGTGATAAAAAGCAAATCTCTGTTCCTGCAGCTCAAGCTTACGGTGAAGTTCGCGCTGATATGGTGATGGAAGTCCCAAAACAAGAACTTGAACATTTAAAAGATCTTCAGGTTGGATCTCATCTTCAATTGCAATTAGGCGAAGGTGTTAAAATTGTTACGGTTTCTAAAATCAATGATACCCATGTAACGTTAGATGGTAACCATCCACTAGCGGGTACTGATTTAGTTTTTGATATCGAAGTAGCGTTAGTTCGCGAAGCTACTGCTGATGAAGTGTTACACGGTCATGCCCATGGTTTACATGGTCATGCTCATCACTAAGACTAGTTAGTTTAGTGAAAGTTTTGTTAAGATTTTTCGGCGGTTAGTCATAAGACTAGCGGAAGTAATTTTCCTGTTGAAAGATGTTGGCGATAATTTAGGCTTAATAATAAGAATTTTGTTTACACGAGAAATCGTGTGAACGAAGAAAAAAGATCCAAAGCTACCGTTCGAGTTCGAGTGTCAAAGAATTTTTCTCAGGCAATCAGTTCAAGGTTCGAGGATCCGATTAAAAAAAATTGCCCGGAGGAAACATGGCAAAGAAGATTTATGTAGGGAACTTAGCGTTCTCAGTAACAGATGACGAATTACAACAAGCGTTTGCATCTTTTGGAACTATCACATCAGCTCGCGTAGTGATGGATAAAATGTCAGGCAGAAGCAAAGGTTTCGGATTCGTAGAAATCGAAGACGACGCAAGTGCTGATACAGCTATCCAAAAAATGGATGGTCAAACTATCGGTGGTCGTGCAGTACGTGTTTCTGAAGCTAAACCTCAAGAACCTCGCACTGGTGGCGGTGGTGGCGGACGTGGTTTCGGCGGCGGTGGCGGCGGCGGTGGTCGTGGCTTCGGCGGTGGCGGAGGCGGCGGAGGTCGTTCTGGTGGTGGTTACGGCGGCGGCGGAGGCGGCGGAGGTCGTTCTGGCGGTGGCGGTGGCTACGGTGGTGGACGCTCTGGCGGCGGTGATCGCGGCGGAAATTCATACTAATAAAGGTAGGCCGTACCTTTTTGCGTAACAAAGCGTTATGCAAGTTTCAAATTTAGATTTTGAGCCCACAACGTAATCCGTTGTGGGTTTTTTTTTATTCATCTAGTATTTGTGCATGAAAAAACTTTGCACGATTTTAACAGCCATTCTTTTTCCTGTGGTTTTATTGGCAAATCCAACTCCCCTTAAGAAATTTGTTATTCTTGGAGATTCTCTCACCGAAGGTTACGGCGTAGCTCAAACAGCCGCATTTCCTGCTTTACTGCAAAAAAAAGTCGAACAAGATAAATTACCATGGAAAGTTATTAGTTCTGGTTCAAGCGGTTCTACATCAGCTTCAGGGCTTCAACGTATTAAATGGATCGCTAAAGATAAACCCGACATGGTGTTAGTGCTTTTAGGCAGTAACGATGGGTTGCGTGGTCTTAAACCTGAACAGACCGAAAAAAATCTAAACGACACGATCGAGTGGGCGAAGAAAAATAATATCGCGGTATCGTTAGGTCAATTACATGTGCCGCCGAATTACGGTAAAGACTACGAAAAAAAATTCTCTGCCGTGTATGCCAAAGTAGCCACGAAAAATAAAATTCAATTGGCCCCTTTCTTATTAGAAAAAGTCGCGGGCGATAAAAATCTTAATTTAGCTGATGGCATTCACCCGAATGAAAAAGGCCATCAAATCGTAGCTGATAACCTGTATCCCTTTATTAAAAAACTTTTAGGTAAATAATATGATCACAATTAATAATTTGCAAAAATCGTATCAGTTGGCCGGCGAAACCAGCGAAAAGATGACCATCCTCCATGAACTAAGTTTAACTGTTAATACGGGCGAAGTGGTGGCTGTTGTTGGTTCTTCTGGCTCAGGTAAATCCACCCTGTTAGGATTAGTTTCAGGATTGGATCAACCAGATCAGGGTGAAATTTTAATTCATGGTAAAAGCTTACAAAGCTTACGTGGTAATGATTTAACGAATTTTCGCGCAAGCCATATTGGCGTTGTGTTTCAGCAGTATCATTTAGTCAGTCATTTAACGGCTTATGAAAACGTGACCCTTCCGTTAGAAATTTTAGATAAACCAGTTGTTAAAAAAGATGTGATCGAATTATTAAATCAAGTGGGCCTTGGCCACAGGCTTGATCATAAGCCCACACAGTTAAGTGGTGGGGAATCGCAGCGTTTAGCTTTAGCTCGCGCCCTAGTGATTAAACCAAGTTTATTATTAGCTGATGAACCATCGGGTAGCTTAGACAGTGAAACCGGCGAAAAAGTTATGAATTTATTTTTTGAACAGATTCGTCTGCACAATACGACCACGATGCTTGTGACTCATGATATGGAACTGGCTCGTCGCTGCGATAAGATTTATAAATTGCACGGCGGAGCTTTGCATTCAGTTTCACAGGCCGTCTAATGCAAAGTTTTTCTAAGCTATTTACCTTTGTTAAAAAAGATCTATTGGCGCAAAAAAAGCTTAATTCTTTTTTCGTATTCAATTTAGTTTTAGGTTTTTTGGGATTTTTATTCTTGCAGGTGTTTCAGGCAAGCCTTGATCAACAAACCAAAGATAAAGCCCAAGAAATCCTTGGTGGTGATATGGTGATTTCAGCTCGCCGTTTAATTACTGATGAAGAAGTTAAAACCATCGAAGAAAAAGTAAATCTCAAGTTTATCAAAAAAGCTAAATCCACAGACTTTTTTGCCATGATTAAATTTGGCGAACAATCACGTTTGGTTTTAGTTCGCTCGGTCGGTGAAAATTATCCGGTGTACGGTAAATTAGAAGTTAAAACTTCTGCTGGTGTTGATAGCGTTTTAACTAAAGTTAATTCTGGCGAAGTTTATGTTGATCCAGAATTGGTGGATCAATTAAAGATCACTGATTTACCAGCAGCAAAATTAAAAGTCGGCGATTTAGATTTAGCTTTATCAGGAATTTTAACTTCTGATCCTTCGCGCACTTTTAGATTAGGTGCGCTTGCGCCGTTTATCTTAATTAATGAAGCTGATTTGGCAGCGACGAACTTAGTTAAAGCTGGCAGTACGATCACTACTAGTTATTTATACCAATTAAATGACCCGGCATCTGCTGATGTGTTTAAAGCTGAACTAGAAAAAATTTATTTAGACCCATCGCTGCGCTTTAGCAGTGCTCTGCAAGAAGATGACGGCGGTAACCGCGTCTTTAGATACTTGATCGATTATCTTGGTTTAGTGTCATTGATTTCGATTGGCCTGTGTTTTCTATGTTTAAGTTATATGTTGAATTGGTTTTTTCAAATTCAGAAAAAAACGATCGCCATTTATAAAATCTTGGGTTTAGCAGAAACTTCGATTTTAAAAGTACAGGTGTTAAAAAACCTGATTCTATCTGTGGGTTCATTTGTTATCGCACTATCTGCGGTGCTTTTAGCTATCTCGCCGCTACAGGCCTTATTAGATAACTATTTTAAGATCGCCATTCGCTTAACCATTAGTCCAACGCAAATTCTAATTAGCTTTTTTGTTGTCGTGTTAGGGCCGCAATTAATTGCGATTCCGACCTATCTAGCCGCGATGTCGATGAATCCTTTGATTTTACTGCGCCAAGAGATTTCGCAAAGTGGTTTATCTGGGCGTACCAAATTAATCTGGGCTGCGAGCGTAGGGTTAGTGTTCTGGGGTTTAGCGGTTTGGCAAAGTCATTCATTGCAGACGGGATCACTATTTATTGTCGGGCTTTTAGGAGCCACGGTTGCTGCTTGGTTTTTTATTTCTGGTTTACGTAAGTTTACTGCTTTAATCGTTGATAAGTTTGATTTTGAATTACGTTATGCTTTTTTAAGTTTGATCAGAAAACCTGGTTCAACAGATTTAATTTTTATGACGATGACTTTATCGGTCGTGGTATTAACGCTACTGCCACATATCAAAAAATCAATCGTTGAAGAAGTTAGACCTGAAATCAGCTCTAAAATTCCGTCAGTATTTATGTTTGATATTCAAATGGATCAAAAAGACGAACTGATTAAAATCGTGAAAGCCAGCACCGGACAAGATCTGGATATGACTCCATTAGTTCGTTCGCGTATTTTAAAAATTAACGATTTAAGTTATGAACGGGTTGAAGAACAGGGTTTTTTCAAAACACGCGAATCTGAAAACGAAGCGCGTTTTAGAAACCGTGGCGTGAATTTAACTTATAAGGCTGATCTGCAAGATTCAGAAAGTTTGTTAGATGGAAAATGGTTTTCGCCAACTGTGGGCGAAATTCCTGAAATCAGTTTAGAAGAAAAATATGCTGAACGTATCGGTGCTAAACTTGGTGATATCATGACTTTTGATGTTCAAGGTTTAGAAATCAAAGGTAAAGTAACATCTTTGCGCCGAGTGCGCTGGACAAGCTTTCAACCAAACTTTTTTATTACTTTTCAACCGGGTGTTTTAGAAGAGGCTCCGCAAGTTTATTTAAGTGCCGTGAAACAAATTAACCAAGAACAAGTGCGCACCTTACAAAATGCAGTCGTTGACCGTTTTGCCAATATTTCAATTATTAATGTGAAACAAAGTGTAGAAAAATCACTGGTGTTTATTGATCAGATGGCCTTAGCTTTACAGATTATGGCGACACTTGCATTAGTGGTTGGATTTTTTATCTTTATTATTCTGATCAACACGCAGGTGGGTGAACGTATTAATGAAATGAACTTACTGCAAGTGCTGGGTTCGACCCAAGAGCAGCTTTACCGCATTATGATTACGCAATTTAGCTTAATTGCGTTTTTAAGTTTACTGGTGGGTTTAGGTTTAGGGTCATTGATTGCCTATGTGATTATGGGTGTGATGTTTAAATTGGGGATTTATTTTGACTATGTGTCGATGTTATCTTTAATTGTAGTTTTAGTTTCACTTACCTTTGGAGTTTTAAAAGTGTCGATGCGACCATTAAGATCATTACAACCGCTAGCCTTGCTTAAAAACGAGGGAGGCCTTGTTGACAGCAAGTAGTGATTTCGCACGCGCGGTTGAATTACTTGAACAAGGTGATGTCGTGGCTTTTCCGACAGAAACAGTTTATGGCCTTGGCGCACGTATTGATCGCCCCGAAGGTTTAAAAAAAATATTCTCGACCAAGCAGCGTCCGTTTTTTGATCCGTTGATCGTGCATGTGGCCTCAGTTGAACAAGCTAAGACATGTTTTAAACAATGGCATGCGCTGGCTGATCATTTGGCTAAAGAATTTTGGCCGGGGGCTTTAACTTTAGTAATGCCAAAATCAGAATTAATTTCTGATATGATCACTTCAGGTTTAGATAGTGTTGGCGTGCGTTTACCCAGTCATCCATTAGCGCAGCAATTAATTACTGCGGTTGGGGTACCCATAGCCGCACCCAGCGCGAATAAATTTGGTAAAACAAGCCCTACAAAAGCAGAGCATGTTAAAAAAGAATTCGGTGATAGTGTTCTGGTGTTAGATCAAGGGCAAAGCCAAATCGGAATTGAATCCACAGTTTTATTAGTCAGAGTGTCTTTTGTGGGTCCGCAACATAATACTTATGAATTGGCAATTCTGCGTAAGGGTGCCGTTTTAAAATCTGCAATAGATACGTCATTGCAAAAAACCCAGTTAAAATACAAATGGCTCGAAGCAGTTGATAAAAAAGAATCGCCTGGGCATATGAAACACCATTACATGCCTGAAGTCCCGTTTGTGATTTGCAAAGATCCAAGTATGAAAGTCAGTCAAATTTCTGAAATTCTAAATGCGAAGTTGAAAGAACTTCCTGACGAAGTTGAACAAGTTAAAATTGTGAAACCAAAAGGTAGAGTCGAAAAGATCGAATTTTTACTTTTACCCAAAGATCCGGGTCAAGCTGCGCGCGAATTGTATTCACAGCTTCGCGCGGTCAGTGCACGTAAGCCCGATGTTTTATGCTTTATCCAAATGCCCTACCACAATACTGAAATGTGGGAGAGCATTTTTGACCGCATGTACAAAGCGGCTTCATTAATTATCGGCTAAATTCAACGGGGTAAGAGATTTTTACTGTCTTACCTTTTGCTGCTTTGGGAAATTTAATTTTTTTAAACGCATCGACCACGCACTTTTGTAAATTCAAATCAGTCAGTGTAGTTTGTTCGTCGTTGATTCGGATTTTGTGCAATTCTGCTTTGTCATTGATCTCGTAATCGACAACAACTTTTCCTGAAGCTTGCATCGTTTGTTTTGTTCCAGCATCGCGACAAGATTTCATCATTGGTAAAAATCTGATGATTGGTTTTTTATATTTTTCAGTAGCATCGATTTTACTTTTTGCGAATGAAAAAGACGCCAATAAACACGTGCACATAAATAAAATAATATTTTTTTTCAAAACAAAACTCCTTCTAAATTTTTTGCAATTGTAAAATTTCTGTTAAGAAATTGTTACTAACGATCCAGCGTTATGACTCTGGTTATAGCACATTGAAACACAAGTTGAACCATTCCCAGACGTTTGTCGGCGAAAAAAATATTTGCATATGAAATTGCCATAATTTTCTTCAGACTAAATTGGTCTTCATAAAACACACACGGAGGAATAATGAAGTTATGTCTAAAAAACGTAGCACAAGCAGGATTGTTATCATCAATCATCGCTTTAGCTGCATGTTCGGGTTCTGATGTCTCACGCGCAATTGGTTCTGATGGATTAGTGATCAGCGGTAAACTTGGCGGATCATCTTTAATGTCGATGAATAAGATAAGCGCAAAAGCAGCACAAGATAATAATTCTTTTGCTGTAGAATTTGACGATTACGAAGATTTAGAAATCGTAGCTACGGCGCAAACGGACCCGCCAACTACGGCGACTGGTTCTGTGGATGCATCAGGTAACTTTTCAGTTGATCTTGGCGCTGATGCTGCCGGTACTGCAATCACTGTAACTTTCGTTAATGAAAATACAGACGCTGTTGTGGGTGAAGTTAAATTCACTGACACTTCAACGACAGATTTAAATGGTAACCCAAAAGCTGATTCTGCAGTTGTGGCTACAGGTAGTTTACAATTAGGAAACATTGTATTAGCTGAAGACGGAACTATTTCAGTTCCGAAAACTACTGTGGCTTCTGCGATTGAAGAAGTAGCTGTGAATGTTGCTACTGCTTTTAATCCTACTGGTCAGTGGACAATGGCTGCTTACGATAAAACATTACCAGAAGGTTATAAAACGGTTGAGGCTGTTTCAGGAACTGTTGACGGGCCACATATTGGTTTCAAACTTACGTTAGCTCGTTTTACAGGAAAAGAATTTACTCCTGGTACAGGAAACTGCGTGAAAAACGCAAGCGGCACAATCACTTCTTGTCCGGTGACGAGCGGTACGGTTGGTACAAATGATCGTTATGTTCTTTCAATTTGGGGCGGCGATTATTCAGAATCAATTGGTGCCTGTGGTCACAAGACGGGCTTTACAGAAGATGAAGCCCGTGGTTATGGACGTACTCATCTAACAACTCTTCCAACAATTTCAGGTTCTACAATTTTATTTGGTGGTTACCAATTTAGTTCAGTTTCTGGTGGAACAGGCGTTGCGCCATACGATCAACCTTGGATGGCTTCACCAGTTTCAACAACGGCTATGCATAGTGAACAAGATTGTCGTCCTATTTCAGTATCAGGTTCTACTAGAGTTCTAAACGGTTGGGCTTGTCGTGCGCCGATTATGTACGGTACGCAACCAGGAACACCAGTTTCTGCAGGCACAAAAGGTTGGATGGTTGGTTTACAAGGTAGCGGCTGTATAAATGCAGACACCCTTAAGCCAGTTAATGTTACAGACTGGAATACGATAAAAAATGCAACTTGTTTACAACCTACATCAGGTACGGTAACAGGATTCACAGGGTTTAGATCTGAATCTTGCGTCTATGCTAACGTAGATCCTGATGGCGTATCTAATACGGCACAAACGACAATGAATATTAAGTGTGTTCACTCTGGTGGACAATTTAATGATAATGCAGGAGAGCCAAACTTTGCTTCTCCGTACATCCCATCTGGAGGTGAATTCATTGGTCAACCTGAGCCATTATTAGCTCAAGATGCTCAATGTCATACAGCAGGAACTAGTTCGACGGCGCGAGTATTAGCGGGATACCGTTGTTTTGCGAACGCGTACTATCAACTTCGTGATCAATTAAGTTCTGGTGGTTGCTCTCGTGACTACAACTTCAATTGGAATGCTACAAAACCAGAAGATTTCGTGCGTCGTGATGATTTCAAAGGTCGTCCGAAAAATGCATTTCTTACGAATATCTTAAATTACGCAGCTGATGGCCAATCAGCAGTTTTAGAAGATGAAGAATCAGAAAACGTACAAATTCAAGGAAGTTCAGATTCAAATACATTTTGCCGCGTGGTTCTTAAAACGCAAATCACGATTAAGGCTGTGACTGCGACAAAATTATTATTCGAGTTAAAAGATTCAGGGCGTATGGCAAGCACAGAAGCTGCTTGTATAGCTGCTGCAAATGCTGCTGCTTTAGAAGATAAAAGCGATAGCAATATGAATAGATCTGAATTATCTCGCAGATTAGAACCGATGAAGATGATTTTCTATATTAACAAACAATAGTTAATTAAGAAAAATAATGTAAACACGAAAAAGCCAGCGTAAAGCTGGCTTTTTTTATTTGTTTGGGGCTATGATCAGCTTTGCATGTACCGTAAACTTCGCGCCGCTTATCGTTTTATAAAGTTTGTAACTATTATTTCAGCCTACTTGATTCAAGGTACGTTTATTTATTTAACGACCAAAGAACCTATATTGCGTCGCCGCCGTTTAACTGAAAATGCCCACCAATACGGAATCCGCCTTGTTAATGCTTTTCATGTGCAAGTGATCTGTAAAAATCCAATCGCTCATAATGAAGCATCGTTATTAATCGGCAATCATGTCGGCTTCATTGATATTTTAGCTTTAACTTCGATTGTGCCAACTGTGTTTATCACTTCACGTGAAATGCAAAAAGCTCCGGGCCTTGGAAAAATCACAGAAGTTGCCGGTTGTACTTATGTTGACCGTGTAAACCGTATGAAAATTCAGCATGAATTAAAAGATATCATCGAAGTATTAAAAAAACGTTTTCATGTTGTGCTGTATGCAGAATCTGTGGCCTCAAACGGTGAACAAGTTTTACCATTTAAAAAAACACTGTTGATGGCAGCAGGGTTAGCTAACGTGCCGATCAGACCCTTTGTTTTTAATTACCGTTTAGTCAATGGTGCGCCCGTGAAGTTTGAACATCGTGATGCTTTATGCTGGCACGGTGATATTTCGTTCTTTCAGTCGATCTGGGGAGCGTTGCAACTTGAAACACTGGTGTGTGAAATAGAGTTTTTACCCTTGTTGCATGTGACACCTGAAGATCACAGAAGCGAAATCGCGGCAAAGCTGCATGCCATGGTGTCAGAAAAATACGTTCCATTTGTAGACCCGGCCAAGTCTGACACGAAATCAATATAATTAAACTCATTTTTGTACGTCAGTTTACCGATAGAAGTCTTGGCAATTAGGCCTTAACTCTTTCTCGGAGATTCGATGACTAAATCAAAAAATTATAAGCTTGGCAAAAATTTGTTCAAAACATATTTCAAACCTGTCGGTAAAGGTTATGAAATTGGTTTTACATTTAAAGGTAGAAATTATTTTACTTCTAATTTTGTGAACAAAGCTGAAGCGACTAAGTGGTGGGGCTTTTTTAATAAAGAAATCACAAGCTTTTCAAAAAAATATTGGGTTTCTAATGCTATGCCATTTATGTGGTACTGTAACTTTATGAATAACCACATGTATAAAACATATTACACTTGGTTAGATAAAGTTTTTAATAAACATGAAGCTGCATTTACCTCAGCTTACAATAAAGACTATAAACAGTTTTTAAAATTTAAGCATAATCCTAATCCTATGCATGAAAAGCCAACGCAAAAGTCGCCTCATTTTAGAAAAGTAGGCTAGCTTTTAGAAGACCGCGCACCGAGTTGCCAACATAAAGTTCTACAGTTGGTAATTCTGAAGCCGGTAGTGATCTTTCAGATAACTTATAGGTTCTATCATCAACGGTGATAGAACCTTTTTTTATGTGATGCGCCTGAAACACGCTATGCATTCCACCATCGCTGCTGGGCGGAGTGAAAAACTCGTCACCTTTTTTATAAAATACGCTGTAAATAGAAGTTTCTACGATGTGGCCTTGTTTATTCGCGATTAAAACGTCATGAGCCGCTTCTTTTTTATTTTGTAGCAAAGTATTCCAAACACTACGTTCGGTCGTCTTATAGCGTGGCAGGAACTGTTTAAACGGCATCAATTGCAGTATCACTGGCTGCCTTGTTGCTGCAAGCGGGGTCGCTTCTGCGGTGTAAGTTAAATCTTTGGCAAAAACTAAGCGCACTTTATGAGGTGTTTTTAGTTTAGTTCGCTTTGTCGCTTCAATTTTTTGGTAAAGACTTTGGATCTGCTGCAGATCAGTTTGAATCAGCTGGTCACGCAAAGCTAAATACGTGCGTTCAATATGTTCTGGCAGGTAAGTAAATCCATCTTTAAATTCTAAAGTGTCTACCACCGAGGTGTATTCAAGATACAGATTTAAAAAACTGCATTTCGTTAAAAATTCATGCCACTCTTTACGTGGTTCTGAATCAAAGACAATCCCGCAACCCGTAAAATAAAAAAGCTGGTTGTTTTTTTGATAGCTGCTGCGAATTGCAACGTTTAAGCAAAAATCTTCACCTTGCCACCAACCAATCGAGCCGGTGTAGAAATCACGGTGATAATTTTCAACTTCAGCGATTTTTTTAAGGCTTTCAATTTTTGGGCAGCCAGAAATTGAACCCCCCGGAAAAGTATTAGCGATAATTTCACTGAAACTTTTTGACGTATTAATTTCGATTTCAGAATAAGTGTGCGATGTGTATTTTAAATCAATAATCTTTCTGTGAAAGTTTACGCGCGAACTGTCGTTATACTTATCACAAGATAAAGTATTTAAATCATTGCGCAGTAAATCCACGATCATTGAAAGTTCGGCGTTTTCTTTGCTGCTATTTTGTAATTCAGAGATGTTTGAACCTGAAAGCAAAGTGCCTTTAATCGGCTGGGTCGTAAGACGTGATCCTTTTTTGTATAAAAACATTTCTGGTGATAGGCAGTGAATACTTTCATCTGGGCCCAAAGGCAAATACGCACGGTAATCACTGCCAACAGTTTTTGAAATATGCACAAAACCATCTAACTGCGAATAATTTTTTGGCGCTTTCGCTTCAAGAGCTGCGGTGTAGTTCATTTGGTAAAAACGTCCACTACAGATATCTTCTTTGATTGATTGCACATTTTCTAAGAATAAGGATTCCTGAACAGTCGGGTAATAGGTAGGGCGCTGTGTAGGTTTTTCAGGATATAGGTTTTCTAACTGATTTTGCTCTAACACTTCAAAAGTATTTAAAACAAAGACCTGAGCTTTTGGAGTTTTTGCATAAAAGCGGCGCGAATCATTTGCGATTGGTTTTTCAAGTGCTGCAAAATTAAGTTTTACGACTTTCATTTTTTCAGCGTAATCTTTTTCGATCGTTTGCAAAAAAAATTTCGTGTCTTGATCATCAGCGCACGAAACTAATTGGTAATCTGTACTATGAATAAATTTTTTGTCTTCGTGAAAACAAATTACCGGTTGCATAACTCAACCACCGATTGCAAAAAGAGTTCAGGTTTTTCAGTTAAGAATGACTCAGGGTGAAACTGCAAACCCAGCCAGTTTTTATTTTTGTGGCGCACGATCATCGGAATTGTTTCACTGCTGGCTAAAATATCAAAGACATTAGCCATCTCGCATTTTAACGAATGATATCTGGCTACCTGAATGTTATTCAACTTGTTATTGTCTGAGTTTAGCGCGCTGGTTTTACCATGCACTGGCGGGTAATAAGCCTGCACAGTGCCGTTTTCAATTTCGTTCATCATCTGCATGCCTAGACAAATGCCTAAAACAGGTTTGTTCGCAGGTAGGCTTTTTAAAAAGTTTTTACTTTGCGGGTAATCGCTTGGAGTTTTAGGTCCGGGCGAAAAAATCACCAGATCGAAATCAAGGGGATTAATTTTATCAACCTCGCTGCAATCCACTACAGAAACAGTAAAGCGCGGCTTAAGCCACGCTTTAATATTGAAAGTAAATGAATCGTGATGATCAACGAGTACAGCTTTTAACACCGGACCATATTACTTGAATTTTATATCAAAGTGTAACCCATTGTTGGCAAAAATTTTGTACGGGTCTGTGTCATCTAAGGCACTGTCTTGAAGATTAACCACATAGCGGCCTTCAATGGTTTTTTCGATGGTGTAATCTTTAGCACGCGCTTTGACGCCGTTTAATAAGATCACAACCGATGTTGGGTTGATCTGACCTAATACAATCGGTTTTAACGAGATCACATCTTTTAAACTTTCGTAAATATAAGAAACCTTAATCACCGAGCCAGCCAGTGGGGCTTGGTCAAATTTGATTTTACCATCGTTTGTTAGCTTAAAACCTTTTACTACGGTTAAACCGTTGACGATCACCCTTAAAGAATCTTTTTTAATCTTCTTACCAGATAAACCAAACTCAGATTTATAGTCAGCACGGCCATTTGGTAAATTACTTTGAAACTGTAACGACTGAATCGTACCTAATAATGGATTAAGCAATTGTAATTGAAATTCGCGCAGTGCTAAGGCTAGCGCCGGATTTAATCCGGGAATTTTATCAGCCACATATGAAATCGTGAATGTCGTATTCACACTCGTTAAAATACGATTTAAGATTGTATCTAAAGTAATCGCACCTGAGATTAAATCGTTAAAGTTAAACCATTCGCCCTGGCTTAACGCCACGATCCCGGCTTCAGAGCCGAAATTTTTATTATAACCGGCTAAAGAAGGTGTTGCTGCAAACACTTTTACTTTTGAGCTGGCAAGAGCTGCTTTTACATCAGAGTATTTCGGGGCTCCGCTACCGACAGCACCGCTATTACCTGGTGAATATAAAAAGCCATCATCTGTAATTAAAATTGCAAAACGTTGATTGTTTGTAGCCCATGGAGCTGCCGCTGTATCAATTAGAGCACGCATCGGGTTTTCATTTAAATCTGATCCGCCTGGATCACTTGAGCCTTTTAAAGCTTTAAGTTTAGTGATTTCAGAAATCAACTCATCCACTTGCGCATTCGTTGCAGGATCAGCAGGGTTGTTATCATAGAATTTATCACAACGGCGAATTGTGTAGTCACCGAAAGTCACTAGACACATGCGTGTGTGGTAACCAGCTTCACGTGAACGTCTGACAAAGTTAATTAAGCGAATCTTGGCAGATTCAATAGTTGCTGACATCGAACCGGTTACATCGACAACAAAAGCGATATCTACGGTTTCTTTTGTTTCCATACTGTTTTTAGTTAAGTTGAATTTATTTACCGGAATCAAACTTTCAATTAACAATAGATCATTTGCATTTAAAGACTGAGCTAATGAACCATCAGGTTTACGCACCTGAAATGAAATCGCGGTTTGATTTTCTTCTAATGATTCTTGCGTGATCGTTTGTTCTGATTCAGATAATTTAAAGAACTCAGCCACTCCACCCATATCTTCTTGTGCTGTTGGATCAACAGAAGCTGCAGGGATAAAGCTCATCTGAGATTTACATGCAGTGAATGTTAGTAAAATCATCGCTGCCACAGTTTTTGTAACATAATGTTGATGATTCTTTTTCATAATTCCCCCAAAGGTTAGAGTCGAAGCACTAAACTATCGTCGGGATTGACGCAGGACTTAAGGTGTGTGGAACACTTTATTCTCTCTGAAGAACGCGAATTTTGTAGAAACTTTAAGCGATAACAAACAAATTTTTTGAAGTTGTAAAAAACTGTCTAGTCAAAGAGCTAGAACTGAAACTTTGTGCAAAAGGCTGTGGACATGTGGATAACTTACACGTTATTTATATATGTAAGTAATATGTAAATAAGAGGGAGAAAACACCATGGGTCTAAGACAAGATACAATAAGCTTCGCGCAAAAACTAAACATCGCCATTTGGTTCACACAGCTCATGTTAAGTGTCGTATTTCTTCTGAATTAATAGACGTGAACAGTTTCTTGAAGCTTCTCATCAAAGCCAGTTCGTTTGATTAAAAGCTGCAAACGTTGATTTTTCGGTACTCGCGATAACGTTTGTTCCGACACAGCGGTTTCGAATCCATCTGCCCATCCCTGAAGTTTAGCCGCTGTGTTTACGGTCTGTCCGAAGTAATCAAGACCGACATTTAAATTTACACATAAAATTTGGCCAATATGAAACGACGTGCGTAGCACTAAAGCGTCTTTATTATTTTTAAAAGCCTGATGAATCTCATCATTAGCTTTAAAAGCTAACCCTGCATCCGTAAATGCCGCCATAACCGCATCACCGATAAACTTAACCACCACACCTGAATTATTTCCGATGATGGTTTCGATAATGGCGTAGTGATCTTGAACCGCCACAAAGGCTTTGCTATCGCCAAGTTTACGATACATCGGTGTAGAGCCAACAATATCGGTAAATAAAATAATTTGTTCGCCGATTTCTAATTTTACACCGCTGCGAAGTAAGTCATCGTTTAATAGTGTGCGAATATGAGTATTACTTAAAGCTTCACCGGCTAAAAACTTTTCTTCACTCCATGGTAAACTTTCAAAAACGAAATAATCTTCGGCTTCAGCCTTATAAGATAAAGAAATATTTCCTGAATCTATTTGAATCTGAGATTTGCTAAAATCAACACTGACATTTTGTCCGGGCAATTGGCTAGCATTCACCGTAACTTCGCATGATTTTTTGCCATACAGAGTGCGGGCGCGGTATGTGCCAGGTTTTAAATTTAAGACAGTCGTGAAAGTTTCGTTTTTAGCGACCAGCCAGTTGATCAGAATATGCGTTTTCTTCGCAGGCTCTGCGGCACAGTAATTAACGCTTCCGACTTCACGAAATTTAGATTGAGGTTTAAAGCTCACTTCAAGTGAACGTTCATCTTGTACTGAAAATTCAAGATCACAAGGTCCGCATTTCGCACTGTTTTTAATAGCTCGCAGCTGCGAACTTTCAACTTGTGGACCACGACAGTGTGGGCAAACCACATCCCAGGTTAAAGCCAGATAACCCTTATGAGTCAAAAGTGTGAGCTGTTCGACAACATCAATTAAGCTTAAGCCAGTTTGTGTCGCGATTTTTTTAGGCTGGATTTTATGAATATCTAAAGAATCACTGGCCATTAAATTTTGTAAAACGAGTTTTAACTTTTCGGGTTGCGATGAATTTACTTCAGCCAGTATTTGCATCTTAAAATTTTTATCACCGACACTGAGCTTACGAAGGGGAGTCAATGCTGTATTGATAGCCTGGGCATTCGCGAAAAATATTTTTTCTTGGGCCTGTAGGTATGCGGGCATTTCTTTTTTTAAAAAATTAGAGGCGCCGGGCCCAATCACATAACGTAAGATAAAATTTCCGTACCAAGTAAAATTAATTTCGACCTGGGTTAAACCTGCAGCAGTTTTTTCTGGCAAAATTCGAAACACGCCAATCTGTTTGTGCATCAAACCTTTTTTATAGCGGCGTTCATGGATGATTTCTTTATTAATAATCCAAGTCCATGGAAGTTCTAGCCATTCTTGCTCTTGGCCAAGCATTTTGGCACGCACGATTCGTGAACCATTCACTTCAACGTCTTCGCGAGGCTGCATTCCCATAGCTTTATTCATGCGTGAAGTATCAGATAGCACCGCCCATAGGCGGTCTAACGGTAACTTGGTGGTGATTATAAATTTACTTTGATAAACCATTGTTAACTAAGCGTTAATTTCAAGTTCACTGGTATCGTTCGATGAGCGTAAGCCCTTTTTCTTCATTTTTTCGACCAGCGTCGTGCGGTTTAATCTTAATAACATCGCTGCCTGGTTTTTATTCCAGCCAGTTTTTTCTAACGCTTTGATGATTAAAGCATTTTCAAACTGGTCAACAGCGTTGTTAAAATCTAAACCTTCTTCAGGAATATCAATTGAGCCGGTTTCAGCATAACAAGCAGCAGCTGATTTATACTTAGGCGGTAAATCTTGCGGTGCTACTTCGCCAGTACCTTTTAAAATACTTAAACGTTCAACTAAGTTTTCTAATTCACGAATATTACCAGGCCAAGCGTAATTCACTAAGCAAGTCATCGCTTCAGGAGAAAATCCAGAGATTGATTTGGCTTTATTTTTATTAAATGAAGTTAGAAAGTGATTCAATAATAACGGGATATCTGTTTTACGTTCGCGAAGAGGAGGAATTTGAATCGGAATAACATTTAAACGGTAATAAAGATCTTCTCTGAATTTACCTTCTTCAACAGCGCGCTCTAAATCAACGTTTGTCGCTGTGATAACACGTACATTGACCGAAATCGTTTTCGTCGAACCCACTGGTTCAAACTTTTTTTCTTGTAGCGCACGTAAGATTTTAACTTGTAAGCTTGGTTCAAGATCACCGATTTCATCTAAGAAAAGTGTACCTTCGTCAGCTAACTCAAATCGCCCAGCGCGATTAGCAATAGCACCGGTAAAAGCACCCTTAACGTGACCAAATAATTCAGATTCTAATAATTCAGAAGGGATAGCACCGCAGTTAATCGCGATAAAAGGGCCTTTGGCACGTGGTGAATTATAATGAATCGCACGGGCGATTAATTCTTTACCAGTACCTGATTCACCTTGAACTAAAACCGTAGAATCAGAATCAGCAACACGTTCAACTAAATTAAGACAAGATTTAATGCTTTCGCTTTCGCCGATGATTTGGCTGAATTTGTATTTAGACGTTAATTCTTGGCGTAATTGGATGTTTTCAGTCTGAAGAGTTTTATGATCTAAAGCTTTATCCACAAGGCTAATAAGCTCTTCAACGTTAAAAGGCTTAGTTAAAAAGTGATAAGCGCCTTGTTGCGTGGCCTTAATAGCTAAATCAATCGAACCAAAGCCAGTTAAGATGATCACTTGAATTTCAGGATATAATTGTTTTAAGAAAGTCATGAATTCCATGCCATCGCCATCAGGTAAATTCATATCTACGATAGCTAGGTCGAATTTTTTATCGGGAGCACAGAAGTTTTTAGCTTCATCGATACGATGAGCAGTCACCACATTGTGACCTTTGCGATCAAGTAAGCGGAATAGAGCGGTTCTTAGTGTTGATTCATCATCTAAGATCAATACTCGGCTATTCTTCATAAACTTCCTTCCGTGGAGGTTCTCAAGGGGTAAGATCATCTTGATCTACTAAATTATCCTAATCTAATTTTTGACGGAGGTGTCAAAAAAACGTAGGCCCAGACTGCATTTCAGGACTTTGGATGGCCGAGTCTTGATGCTAAATTTTGTGCAAATTTATTAAGAGCTAGCCTTCGGTAAAGTCATGCGCATGGCGACCCACGAGGCGTTTGGTTCGGTTAATTCAACTTGAAAACCTTGATCTATTAAGGACTTATGAATCACTAAGAAGTAAATATTCTTGTTTTTTTGTTCATCGTTAAGCGGGCCTATATTGGATTGCAGGTCTAAATAGAAGTTGATTTGGTCTTGGGAAAATTTGACCTCGATCAGACCCGTCTGCGTATTCTTCTGTAAACGCACCCGTCTTAGACCTTCAATAAAAAAGTTAAAAATTAAATTGAGCGAATCACGAAAGTTCGAACGGTTAACGGTGATGGCCTCATCCAGCTGTTCTAACTGTTGCACAACTTTGATATTTTCGATTTTAAAAGACAGTTCATTCATCTTTAGCGATTCGGTTAATAAATCTTTTAATAAAATCGTTTCTTTTTCCTGGGTGCCCGGTCTGCGCGAAAAGATTAATAGGTTTTCGATAATCTGCTTCATGCGCTGGGCGGCCATATTCATATCTTTTAATTCGCCGTGCAGATAGTGATCTTTGGCCAGTTCCATTTGCAGGATCTGAATGTATGAAATAATTCCACCTAGGGGATTATTTAATTCATGGGCGATAGAGCTTGAAATTAATCCAAGTTCTTTCATTTTAGCCGTCTGGCTTAGGCGCTGCTCAAGCATTTTATCTTCGGTGATATCAACATAAAAATGCACCCAATGGCTATTGCGGTCTTCATAGCCTGCTAGGCGCTGTGATTGCACATTGTGATAGGTAGTGCTGTTTTCATTTTGATTTTGCACCTGAAAATTAGTGCCGAATTTACAGTCCACACACGGTGATTCGCGGTTAAACATCACCTGATAGCACTTAGGATTGTCAGTGGCCGCAGGGTAGCTATGAAAGGCTTTATTTGATTCTAGAATATTATATTCCTTATCAACAACTAACAGCGGGTAAACGGTCGAATTAAAAGCAGTAGAAACAATTTTTTCTAAATGCTGTTGTTGGCTTAAAGATTGTGATTTTAACAAATTAAAATGCAGGGCATCTGAAACTTTGCCAAACATTTCATTATCAGAACTGCGAAACGGGCGGTTATTACCCTTCATGAAATAAATTAAATAATTCGAACACTGTTTTTTGGCGAAAAAGTTTGGCAGCTGAGCTTGTAAGTCTTTTTCAAAGTTTTCGGCTAGGTAATCAGGAATAATTTTAATCCATGTCGCGGCTGTCGATTGCGGTAACAGTTCGTTTAAAAGTGTTTCGATACGAGTGACATCATTTTCTTCAGATAAGCTGAATAAAATTTTACGCAACGATTCGATACGGTTATTCACTTCTAAAATCTTTTGCCGGCGATCGATCAGCTCTTGTTGATCCTGAAAAATTTGTTGGCGCAAAGCAGCCTTGGTCTGTTGATCTTGGTCGATTAACTCAGACGTTAAACGTTTTTTGGCTTCGTCTTGTCTTTTTTGATCAAGATTTTCTAACTGGTTAAAAACAATTTTTTCGGTCAGTTCAACGGCAAGTAAAATCTGGTCAGGCTGAAACTGATTATATAAATCAGCAGGAATTTCGTTTTTTGCATCATCAAAAATTAGATAACAATAATTAAATTGAATCTGCGCACGCATTTTTGCAAGTTCTGGCAACTGGTTATGGCCCACAATTAAAATATCAGTAAAGACTTTGTGATCGACCGATTTTAAATAAGGCGAATCTAATAATGAGTAAGCGAATCCATCTTGGATTAAACCATCGAGTGTGTGATTTGGCGATGCTACGGCAACACGACACTCTAAAGTTGGCATGCGGCGATCAGCTCCTGATGAGTTTTAACATGAAAGTGCGGTTGAAATTCGGGCTCTTTAGGAACCGCTCCGCGGTCTTCGCCAAATTCAAAATAACAAGCCCAAGCGCCAATTTGACGGGCATCTTTTATTTCTGAAGCCAGTGAATTGCCAATGCAAAGTAATTCATCGGGTTTAATATTTTCATCATTTAAAATCATTTTAAAAGCGGTAAACTTTTTTTCTGCAATTAAACTATTAACCACAAAGATTTTTTTAAAATAATCAGCAATGCCTAAACTTTTTATTTTCGCCGATTGGGCGTCCTGAAAACCTGCTGTGACTAAATACAAATTATATTTTTTGCTTAAAACATCAAGATTGGCCAATGCGCCGGGCAAAAGATCTAACTTTTCAGGAAGGCGCGGATGATAAAAAGCCCGGTTAGCAAGTTCAACGGCGGCTTGTGTAGCAGCTGTGCCATGTTCGTGCGCTAATTTTTTAAAGACATCTTTGTGCGAAATCGTGCGGATCAAAGACAGGCGCTGTTCTTCACAGGTTTTTAAATCTAGACGAAGACCTGCATCGATCAGAATCTGAAATGCATCCTGCGAGGCCTGGGGGACCAGTAATCCCGTAGTGTCCAGTAAGGTGTCATCTAAATCAAAAGCTATAGAGTGAATGGGCATACGTTAACTGTGCCTGCAAAGTCACTATTTGCCTAGAGCTAAAAAGAAATTGGCTGACGAATAGCGCCGAAATAAATATGATATTAATTGATGAGGATTCTATGACTAAAACGACTGCAATTATTTTAGCTGGCGGCCAAGGCACGCGTATGAAAAGCCCTTTACCAAAGGTGCTGCACCCAGTTTCGGGTCAACCTATGATCATTCGTATTGTTACCCAGTGTGCAAAAGCCGAAATCGAAGAAGTTCGAATCGTTGTTGGCCACGGGCAAGGTTTAGTCAAATCAGTTGTTGAGCCGTTAGGTGTAGCTACTTATGTGCAAGAAAAACAATTAGGTACAGGCGACGCCGTTAAATCTGCATATGTTGACTCAATCGAAGGTGATGTTGTTATTTTAAATGGCGACCATCCCTTGATTACTGCTGAAGATATTAAAGGCTTTCTTTCAGATTTTCGTGAACGCCAGTTAGATTTAGCAGTTGTTTCGGTTGAATTAGATAATGCTAAAGAATTTGGCCGTATCGTAAGGCAGAATAACCAACTTAAAGCTATCGTTGAAGCAAAAGACGCTTCAGCTGAAACTTTAAAAATTAAAGAAGTAAATACCGGAATGTACGTTGTGAAAGCGGCATTGCTGAAAAAGTTTTTACCACAAATTAAAAATAATAATTCAAAAGGCGAATTTTATTTAACCGATTTAATTTCTATCGCGTTAGATAATAACTGCAAAGTGGATGCTGTCGTGACTAAGAATAAACACGTAGCCCACGGGGTGAACAATCAAACCGAATTAGCTGAAGCTACAAAGTATGTTTATTTACAAAAGTGCCAACAGCTTTTAGATAACGGCGTAATAATCATTGATCCAAATTCAACTTACATCGAAGAAACTGTCGTTGTGGGTGCTGGCAGTGTGATCTATCCGAATGTTTTTATTCGCGGTAAAACAGCGATTGGCCCTTTCTGCGTAATTGAACCAAATGTTTTTATAAACGAAGCCATTATTCAAGACGGCGTGCAAATTAAAGCGGGCACTTACATTGAACAAGCGGTCATTAAATCGCAGGCAAAACTTGGACCTTACGCCCGCATTCGCCCCGATTCTACAATCGGCGAACACGCGCATATCGGTAATTTCGTTGAACTTAAAAAAGTAAACTTCGGCAAAAATTCAAAAGCAGGGCATTTAACATACCTTGGCGATGCGGATATTGGCGAAGATGTAAACATCGGTTGTGGCACAATTACCTGTAACTACGCAGCAGATAAGAAAAAATATAAGACGGTCATAAAAGACCGTGTCTTTGTGGGAAGTGATTCTCAATTAGTGGCTCCGGTTGAAGTTGGGGCTGATGCGATTATTGCATCCGGCACGACGGTTACGAAAAACGTACCTGAAGGAGCTCTGGCTATCGGTCGCACGAAGCAAGAGAACAAAGAAGGCTACGCAGTAAAATTTAAAAGTAAAAAGGATTAATTCGCTATGTGTGGAATCGTTGGTTACTTAGGGCCGCAAGAACCTAAAAAAATTATTATTGATGGCTTAAAAAAACTTGAATACCGTGGCTACGACAGTGCTGGTATCGCTGTTATTCATGACGGCAAAACAAAACGTGTGCGCGCCCAAGGTAAATTAAAAAACTTAGAAGAAAAAATTCAATCTGAAGCCTTCAACGGTCACTTAGGTATCGGTCACACGCGTTGGGCGACTCACGGTGCACCCAATGAACGTAATGCCCATCCTCACCAAGCTGGCGAGATCAGTCTGGTGCATAACGGGATTATCGAAAACTATTTAGAAATCAAAGCTGAGCTTATTAAAAAAGGCACAGAAATTAAATCTGACACTGATTCTGAATTAGTAGCGCATTTAATCTGGGAAGATATTCAAAAAACCCAAAACTTACTTCAGTCAGTTAAAAACACATTAGATAAAATTGTCGGCGCGTTCTCGATTTTAGTGATGTGGGAAAAATCTCCGAACGAATTAATCGCTTTTAAAGACGGCCCGCCATTAATCGCGGGTATCGGCGAAAAAGAACATTTCATAGTTTCTGATGTGCAAGCAGCTATTAAGTACACAAAAAAATTCGTTTATTTAAATGACCGCGAAATCGTGCACATCAATGGCACTGACATTAAATTTTTAAGCGCTCAAGGTGAAGAGATCAAAAAAGAGATCGTCACTGTTGACTGGTCAGAAGATCAAGTTGAAAAAGCAGGCTTTAAACACTTCATGTTAAAAGAAATTTACGAACAGCCGCGCGCTGTCGCGCAAGCGATTGCTCCGTTTATCGATACCGACACACATTCTGTTCATTTAAAAAATATCGGTTATGAAACTGCAGAAATGTATAAAAAAATCGATCGCGTATTTTTCATTGCCTGCGGAACAAGTTATTACGCAGCCATGGTAGGTAAATACCTGATCGAACAAATCGCAAAAATTCCGGTTGAAACAGATATCGCTTCTGAATTTAGATACCGTAAACCAATTTTGCCACCGAACACTTTAGTGATCACTATTTCACAAAGTGGTGAAACGGCAGATACTTTAGCTGCAGTTCGATTAGCCAAAGAATTTGGGGCGCAAACTTTATCAATCACGAATGTGGCGCAATCTTCAATTGACCGCGAAGCTTTAGGTCATATGTACATGAACACAGGCGTTGAAGTCGGTGTAGCCAGCACTAAAGCTTTCTCAAGCACGTTATCGTTATTAAATATCTTAGCGGTGCAAATCGCTAAAGCTCGTGGCGGAATCACTGTTGCAGACGAGAAACAAATTGTTGAAAGTTTATTGGCCGTACCAAGCCAAATGGAAACCGTACTGGCTTATGATAAATACTTTAACGAAGCTGCCATTAAGCTTCGTGAATTTAAAGGCTTTTTATTCTTAGGCCGCGGCGTAAGTTTTCCGATCGCTTTAGAAGGCGCTTTAAAGCTTAAAGAATTAGCTTATATGCACGCCGAAGGTTACGCCGCAGGCGAAATGAAGCATGGGCCCTTAGCGCTGATTGATAAAGACATGGCCATTGTGGTTGTCGCACCAAGTGATGATCTGATTGATAAAACGATCAGTAATTTACAAGAAGCTAAAGCCCGTGGCGGAAAAATCATTTCTATCGGTACTGGTGAAAACGAAGGTTTAAAATCAATGAGTGAATTTTATCTTTCGCTTCCGAAAGCGTTATGGACAACAAATCCATTAATCGCGGTCGTGCCATTGCAATTGATGGCTTACCACTTAGCAGATCATTTGGGTTATGATGTGGATCAACCTAGAAATCTCGCGAAGTCGGTAACGGTTGAGTAAAATGATGAGTTAAAGCCTCGTGGTAAGTCAGAACGTTTTCGATAAAATCGACCGTTTCTTCACCACGGGCTAAACCATAAAGAAAAATATCCAAATTTTCTTCATTCGATAATTCAGGCAATAAAATCTTTAAATTCTTCCAGCGATACGGGTCGATATTACGAACTTTCGCCAGTCGGTGAATATCACGCAAATGGGCATATCCCGCATTATAAGAAGCTAAGGCTTGGATCCAGCGTTCAAAGCGAGTGATTCGTGCAGGCATTTTGTCATACAAGTACTGCATGTAAAATGATCCACCCTGAATGCTTTGAATCGGGTCTTCACGATCTGTCACACCTAAGTGTTGAGCCGTAGCCGAGGTCAGCTGCATAAAGCCTTTAACACCGGTATAGCTTGTAGCATCTGGTTCCCAGCGTGACTCTTGATAGGCCACGGCGGCGATCAATAACCAAGGTACCTGATATTTTTCAGAATATTTTTGAAAATACTTTTTCCACAGCGGAAGTTTAGTTTTAATGTCGTTTTTGAATTGTTTATATTCTAATAACGACATCTTGTAAAACGGAGCATCGTATTGGTCTTTGAAGCGCACCATCTTGTTTTCGCGAATTAATTTTTGAAACCAGATCTGCACTAACTTATTAAGATCATCGGCATCTTTATTGATTAACCAGGCTAACGGGTAAATGTTTTCGCTGGTCCAGGCTTTAGCATATTTTCTATTTTCAACCTGGCTGGTTTTATTAAATTTACTTTCAGCCAGAAAACAAGAATTTTTAGTCTGAAATGATTGTTCAGCGATCGCTTCAAAAGTGTTATCGACCAAAGTGATACGATCATACAATTCAGGCGCCGCCACCATAAGTTCTGCTAAAACAAATTCTAACTTTGCCGGTACTAAAACCTGCGAGATATTTTCAGATTTTTTACAAAATAAAGAAATTTGTAAATCATCATACGCAGGGCTTTGTAACGAAAAAGAACGGGTGTGGCGAGAAGATGTGCGCGTGATCACCATGTCGATTTTTTTATTTTCGAAATCAGAATTTAAACTTTCAAATGATGTGTACGATGTGATTTCAACTTTTAAACCATAATCTTTGATAAATGATTTTACTAAAGCTTCGTCGATGCTTTGGCCTTTGCGGTCTTTGTGAAGACCGATTTTTACAGTCGCAGCCGAAACGCTAGAGGCTGCTTTTGTTTCATTTAAATAAACCCCATGACAACCGTTGGTTATAAAAATAACCAGTGTCAAAAAGAACAGCAGAAGTGTGAAGGCCAATGATTTAATCTTCATTAATAGGCAGTTTTTAGACCAATTCTGTCTCGATAGGCACGCTGAAAAATTACAAAATACAAATGTTGCTTATATTGGCACTCAAGTAGCCTATAGGCATTCTCACTGATTTTCAGACACATCGTGCAAAAATTTCCTTCTGGAAACTTCGAAAATTACCTGTGAGAATTTGGGTATCGGTCACGAGGGGAATACCATGCAATTAGGTTGGATTGAAGTTATCGCGGGTTCTATGTACAGCGGAAAAACAGAAGAATTAATTAAACGTGTTCGTCGCGCGCAATTCGCCAAACAAAAAACGCAAGTTTTCAAACCCGCTTTAGATAACCGTTATCATGAAACCAATGTTTCTTCGCATGATCAAAATCAAATGAATGCGATTCCGTTAAAATCGATTCACGATGTGTGGGATCACCTGCATGCAGATACGCAAGTTGTAGGTTTTGACGAGGGCCAATTTTTATCTCAGGATTTCATCATTATCGCTAAAGACCTTGCGGCGCGCGGCTTGCGCGTGATTATTGCAGGCCTTGATATGGATTGGAAGGGTCAGCCCTTTGAACCAATTCCAACCCTTATGGCCATTGCTGAAGATGTCTCTAAGCCAAGAGCAATTTGTACAGTTTGTGGCAACCTTGCTTCATACACACAAAAACTTCGCGGCAGCTCTTCGCAAATTGAAATCGGTTCGCAAGATAACTACGAGGCGCGTTGTCGCCAACACTTTAGTCCAGTGTTAATCTGTGCTGACACAACTGTAGTCATACCAAAGTCTAGCTTTGGAACAGACATTGGGCTTGGTTAAAAGAAATTGTCTTTAAACATTCAAACGTTGTTCTAGAATAAAAAAGTCTGCTTATTATTTTATAAGACAAGGGGATTTTTATTATGAACAAGAAGTTTGTAGTGCTAGCCAGTTTATCGCTAGCTCTTTCGTTGGGTGTTGTATCTTGTATATCAGCACAAAAAGGACCTGATCGCGAAGTTGCCAGTGATTTCTGGAGTGATATCGCAGATCTATTCAGAACTAAAACTGAAGATTTCAGCGGCAACACACGCGCCCGTGAGCTTGATTCTGAGACTGTGGCAAAACGTGCTACCTCAGGAAAATTAGCTTTAACTGAAGGCGAAATTTTAATCGATAACGATGCTTCATTTGATTCTAAAGTAAACATGATCAGATCAGCGACTCGTTCAATCCGCATGTCTTACTTTATTTATGCTGATGATGATTCATCTTCGATCATCACTTCTGAGTTAATTAAAAAAGCTCAAGCTGGTGTTAAAGTTAGTCTATTAGTAGACTTTATCACGGGCTACGGAAGAGTAGACTTCTTCCAAATGATGGCGCAAGAAGGCCGTGGAAACATCGATATCCGTTTCTACAACTTTCCATCGATCCGCATCCAGCAAGATGCAGTCTATATGACTTTACCGTGCCCTGAAGTTGCAAAACCTGACTCAGACACTTGTAAACGTTCTAAAGAAGCGACGATGAAAACTTTGAATCCGAATAATCCAACGTTCTTTTCTAGTTTATTCTTAGCAGGTCTTTACAGTAAAAACGCAACAGCGATGAAAATTGCTTTAGGCCTTGGTGGTCAAATTGATCCAGCTAAATTAAAAGCCAGCGGTTCAGAGACTTCTGAAGAAGACATGGCCCGTATGATGGAATTCTTAAAACTTTACTACGAAGCTAAAGTTAAAGGTAACATCGGCGCGATGATCAAATTAACAATCGCGATGTTCATGTACGGTGAAGAATTAAATCCAATCGTAAATGAATTATCTGGTCGTATTCCGTTAGCTTCTGAGCGCGAAACATTACCTGGTAAAAAAACAACTCACGCCCAAGAGTGGGATCATTTAACAGATTACACACATCATAAGTTAATCGCTGTTGATGGCCGTGAATTTCAATTAGGTGGCCGTAACGTTGAAGATTCATACCATATGAAATCTCGCATTCCAGTTGCTGCCGGTGAAAAAGCAAAAGGCAAATACATTTTCATGGATACTGACTTCCGCGGGCAAACTGCACCGGGTGGTATCGCAGCGATTGAAAAATCTTACGATAGAACTTTTAATTTCCGTGAAATGGTTGCTCCATTATCTGAAGTTCAACGTGTAATCCCTGCTGATCTAATTATGAATAATGAAGCCTTGGGCGAAGCAGCTATGGGTTGTATGGCTCAGGCACAAGCTGGCAAATTAACTATGAGCGTAGAAAACTGTGTTAAATCAGCAATGCGTTCTTCTGCTAGATTTGTTTCTTCAGCGACTCGCATAGCTGCAGCGAAACAAGCTTTGGCAGAATCAGTAACTAACTACACTAATAATTACGCTCGTAACGGTAAAAAAGTTATGCGTGATAACGTTAAAGGTGCGGCTTGGTCTGCAAACGTAGGTAACTTATCTGCAAATGATTTACGTTCTTCAGAAGTATATTACGTAGAGAACACTTCATTTAATGTAAAAGCTAAAAAAGATGAAGACATCGTTCGCCGTGCTGGTTCAAGAATCGGTGGCGAAAAATTCTATAATAAAAACATCCATGCTTTATGGTACCGTGGTTTAGAAAACGCATGTTACACAAGCAAAAAACAAAATAAAGATGTACGCGTTGTATTACACTCTGCTTACTTATTTATGCCATCAGGTTTAATCCACAAGATTGCCAAGATGCTTAACGGTGACTACGGTGATTGTTCGCGCGTACGTGTAACTTTATTAACAAATTCTTTTGCGACAACAGATCTAAATGTGATCAACATTTTCTCTCGTTACCAAATGAACCAATTATTTAGCCGTTATGCAGGTCTTCAAGAGTACGTTAAGAAAAACAAAGAACGTCGTTTCTTTCCTACTTTAGATTACTTTGAATACAATGCTGAAGGCGCTGGTTTAGGTGTTTCTTTACATACGAAATTATCATTACTTGGTGATGATATGATTATCGGTTCTGCCAATGCAGATACTCGCTCTTACGCAATGGATACAAACAATGCGGTTTTCATCAGAAACGCGCATGATCTTAATCGTGACTATGTTCAGTTTATCGATCGTTTAATCGGCGATTCAAAAAGAACTAAAAACATGACACGTGAATATGCGTTCATGCAAAACGCTCAGTTAAAAGCTGAGAACAACATGATCTTAGGTGCTATGATCTGCCGTTGGGATAAAAAATCTAGCTGTCATAATGCAGCTGACCCTAATAAATCTGGTGTGATGAATGCGACTGAAATCCGTCAGTCTCGTTTTACTCCAGAGCGTATCGCTGAGATGTTAAAAACTATCGACGATATCGGCCAACGCGTTTCTGTTGATACATACCGCATCGTAAACTTCCGCAGTGAGTTCGACCAAGTTGAACAAGTTGGTGGTGGTAAAGGTGCGCAAAGTAATCCAGAAGAGCAATGGTTAGAAAACGAAATGAATGGTTTATCGAATTCGTTCGATGATTTGTTTAAAGTATTATAATCGTAGCTAAATTTTAGTTATATTCGGCCCAGGTGGTTAACGCTTCCTGGGCTTTTTTTATTTGTAGAGTCTTTTTTAATTTCTTGTCTGTCTTGATGAGTTTACGTGTCTCTTCATCTAAGGTTGCCGGATCAATCGGCGGCAGTAAGCCAAAATTAATATTCGTCGGTTGAAAGTCAGTAATGCGAAAGCTATCGGTGATCGCTTCCATTAACGAGCCCAGTGCTGATGCGCGTGGGGGTGGTGAAAATTGTTGATCCATTAATTTTTGATCTAGAAACTTTGCCACTAATAGCCCAATGCATGTCGATTCGAAATAACCTTCAACGCCGGTGATTTGGCCTGCGAAAAATAAGAATGGATCATTTTTACTTGAAAGATCTTTGTTTAATCTTTTTGGTGAATTGATAAACATGTTTCTATGAATGCTTCCCAATTTCAAAAACTCTGCATTTTCTAAACCTGGAATCATTCTGAACACGCGCGTTTGTTCGCCGTAGGCCATGCGCGTTTGAAATCCCACGATGTTATAGGCTGTGCCTTCTTTGTTGTCTTGGCGAAGCTGTACAACGGCGTACGGGTACTTTCCTGTTTTTGGATTATCTAAGCCTACGGGTTTCATCGGGCCGAAACGCGGAGTTTGTGGGCCGCGTTCGACCATAGTTTCAATCGGCATGCAGCCTTCGAAAAAATCTGTAGTTTCAAAATGTTTGGGTTCAATTTTTTTAGCGTCGGTGATTGCTTGGATAAAGGCGTTGTATTGTTCTTTATCCATCGGGCAATTGTAATAATCACCTTGAGACGCATCGATCGTTTCAGCGACTTTATCGTAGCGATTGGCTTTCCAGGCAATGTCTGTATTGATGCTATCAGCATCGATGATCGGCGCGATGGCATCGAAGAAATATAAAAACTCATCGCCGAAATGTTTTTGTAAACTTTGGGCTAAAGCTTCATCTGTTAGCGGACCTGTGGCAATCACGGCAGGGCGTGGAATTTGATCAAGTGATGTGACAACTTCGCGTTTAACGGTGATGTTTGGATTTTTAGCGACTTCTTCGGTGATAGCTTGGGCAAAACGTTCGCGGTCAATTCCTAACGCTTGGCCTGCAGGAACAAATGCGGCTTTGGCGTGTTTTAAAATATATGAATTTAATTTTTCGGCTTCCCATTTTAATTGGCCCGGGGCAGAGATTTCTCCCATGCTGCCAAAAGAATTTGAGCAAACAAGTTCTGCAAAATGGTCAGTTTTATGAGCGGGAGTTTGTTTAACGCCTCTCATTTCGATTAGATTCACTTTGTATCCAAGATCGGCTAGTTGCAGAGCACATTCGCTGCCCGCTAAGCCAGCACCGACCACGGTAATTATTTTGCTCAGCTGAAAGCTGACATTTTTATCAGTCATAGGGCGAAAACTAAGCTTTCCGATCGCAAAAAGCAAGGGGATAGGATACAGTTTTTGTGTGAGCGAACGAGACCGTAAACCAAAATTCAAAACCAGCGCAGAAGTGCTTCAGAGCTTGCTTTCAGGGCAAGGTAAAACTTCATTAGGTTTTAAAAAAGATGCCACGGGTTCGTCATGGAAAAAACAAGATTTTAGCGTTGATCACATGGCCGATCAGTTTTTACGCTGGAAGCTTTGGATGAACTGGAAAGAAGTTGTCGGTCCAACGACAGCGCAGCACTGCGAACCGGTTTCGTATCACCAAGGTGTTTTAACCTTGTGGGTAAAAAATGCGACATGGTTAACGCAAATCAATTTTATGTCTGAGGCTATAAAAAATACCGTAAACCAAAAATTTTCAGCCGGCGCGGTAAAAGAAATTCGCGTGACCATGGACCGCAAAAACGTTCCTGCCGCCGACAACGAAGAGTTTAAAACCAATCTACAAAAATTTATCAAAAAATAGCCCGTGTCAGCTGTGTCTATAGCTAGGCTATAGTCGAGTCCTCTTTAGGGGGTATCGGTCACTCCCGTTTCTGGACTTTTTATCCAAACACAAACACATATACTGAATAAGGACGCGTGAATTAGTTTTCGCGCAAAAGTTTTTATTAATAAAACACTCTATGGAGAAACTATGAAGTTATTGCTATCGCTAATGCTGGTTGCATTCATCTCGTCGTGTTCATACTTGGGATTACGTTCACCAAGTTCTACGACTAAAAAACACTACATCATCACAATGCACGGCGTGCGTGGTAATGCAGAATCTTACGGTGATTTTCACACATTTGTCGGAAAAACTCTGAAAGAGATTGATCCGGCTTACGAATATGAATTATTCAATTGGACATATCCGGTAGGTGCCGCAGTTAATGATGCTAAAACCGGAATTAACTGGGATCCGCATTTAATCGCCGATAAATTCAATAAAGATTTTATTTTAGGTAACGGCAGCGCTAAGCCGCTTATTCCAGAACTAGGACCTGAAGATAAAATCTCTATCTTGGCGTACTCTATGGGTGGCCAAATGGTGATGACTTGGTACTACGATTCAATGTTCAACTTTAAATTTCATCCGTCGATGGCGTACTCTGCTGAAGACGCAGAAAAAGTTCAAAGCTATGTAGCTCGCGTTGAAAACGTAGTCGGTCTTGGGCCTGTTTACTGGGGCTCTATAGATGCTGAGCTTGGCTGGTCTTTTCTTGAAAAAGGTAACTTAGCTGAAATTCATAAGTTATTACCTAAAGCCAAAGCACTTTGTGATGATCCGTCGATTGAAAGCATCACCGAAGGAAAAGGTTTTTTATCTAACTTATACAATGGCGCTAAAGAAAAATTATTCGGTGATCCAAATAAAGTTTACACACAACAAGAAATCAATGACCGCGCAGTTAAAAATGGTCTAATCGCTTCTTGCGCTTCAGTAAATGCGATCGCAAATAACATCATCGTAAAAAATGTTAACAATGTTCCTGGTTTGGCGATGACAGGTTTAACTAAAGTGATGAAATCAGTGGGTAACATTAACCCTAGCGAAATGAATCACATGCGTTTAACTTCAGATGTGATTAATGAAATGCGCGTAAACCGTATTTCTCATTTGATGTTAGATCAATACCGCACAAAATACCGCACACGTTGGACAAGCATCGTAGGTGTTTTTCCGTGCTTAGGTAAAACTGATGCAGGTCTTACTTGCACAGGTTTTCAATCTGAAAACTTAAGAAAAATTAATGAACAATTCGTAACTATTTTTTCTGGCCATAAACGCCGTGAAACAGATGGTCCGGTATTCAGCCCGGGTGCTACAGCAGATTTCTTATACTATGTAGAAAATCCAGGTAGTGAATCTAAACCAGTTGCAGAAACTAGCTATGTAAACACAGCTGATTTACAACGTACTTTAAACATTCCTTCGCGTGAAATCTTTGTTGAAAACATGCATGCGACAGTGTTGCCTGCAATCGATGGTTTATCAGGAATTTTAGCTCCGGTGGGTGATGCTTTAACTAAAGGGATCAACAGCTTCGATAAATCAATTGGCGTAGATGTTGTGATCATGAATAAAGAGTGTGCTTCTCCTGAAACATGTAAACATCCAAACTTCAAACACGTGATCGAAACGTTAACAAACTGTGAAGCAGGCCGCATCGCTTGTAATCAACGTTTAGTGAATAAGTATTTTAACGTAGAATTAGATTCTGATCGTTATAACGAAAACGAAAAACTTCGTTATGAATTAGGTTCTTATGCATTAGTGATGAACATCAGATTACCTAAATCGTACACGGGTGATTTGTCATCTCCTGAAAAAATCCTAAAAAATATTACTTTTGGATATAACACAGGTAAGCACGCTGGAAACGACAAGGCGCGCTTAGAAAATCGCTTAGATAATCCGGGTGATCTTTATGCGAACCAAATTAACCGTTCAAGAGAAGTTTTAAACTCATACGCGATTGTTAAAGAATACGCGGATTCGCGTGTGATTAGATTGTTTTACTTAGGCCGTGCATGGGCAAAAGATTCGAATAACCCACAAGCTCGCGCGCAGTTAAACGATGGTATTCCGGTTAGAATGGCATTGAAGTTTCCAGGTTTAACACCAAGAAACATTTCTGCCAAGGTACGTCCGACCTACACGACGTACACAGATATTTACTTAAAATAGTTTTAAGGAACTCATAGCCCCACGTCGTTGTTGTGTTGGGGGTATCGGTCACCAAAAAAAGCCTACGTTTATGAAACGTAGGCTTTTTATTTTTTCGGACCAGCACATTCGATACCCGTATCTTCGATCGCTCTACCTGCCATAGAATCAGGTTTCATCCAGCGCCACTTCTTGAACACTGCTCTGGGGTATGGGTCACATCAATCACACACTTAAGAAATATAACTTAAAACACAGTCACGGTGGCAGCCTTCGCCAGCTACGTAAAGGAAGGAAGTTTCGTCCGCTTTCTTCTCGAAAACCTCATCACGTCGTCTTTAAGGCCGATAAAAAAGCACTGAAGTTGAATTTTCGCTCTCCGCGAACTTATAAAATAGTTCGGCGTATTATTGATCGTTATGCAAAGAGGTTTTTTATCAAAATTGATCAGTGTTCGATAAATTTCGATCATATTCATCTCAACATTCGAGTTCCACGAAGGGCGATGTCACATTACTTTATGCGAGTAGTGGCAGGGCAAATTGCGCAAGAACTGCAAAAAGAGAATTTACTGCGCGAGGTGACCGATACCCCCAGCATAGAGCGTGGGGTGATGGCGAAACGGGTGATGAAACTGTGGTTGTTTCGGCCGTTTACGCGGGTTGTGCATGGGTGGCGTGGCTATGTGATATTAAGAAATTATATTCAGCTTAATGAAAAAGAAGCTGCGGGAGTTATTCCTTATCAGAAAAGGCGTCTTCGTGGGCTTTCGGTCGTGCACTGGCAGAAGCTGTGGAGTTCGTGACCGATACCCCCTGAGATAGAGGGACAAGCGCTATTCGTCGACTGAGGATTTGATGATGGATTTGACGGCTTGTTGTTTTTGGCCGGCGCCAAGGATTGATTTTAGACGATCGTGTAAAGATCTGTCATTGATTAGCGCGCCTAGGGTGCCTTGGCCGTTGTCGATCTTTTCTAAGATGTTATCCATTTTAGTCATTGAGTGCTCTAAGCGGTTTCCGGCTAAGGCTTGTTTGATTTTAACTGATGAGTCGTTTAAGTTTCCTGCGGCTTGATCTAGCTTGTTGATTAAGCTTGGTAATTTATTTTGATCGGCTAGGCCTTTAACAATCAGGTTTAAGTTGTGAATTGTATCAAATAACTTTTCGCTCTCGTTACCGCGTTTATTTAAGACCGCTAACAGATCATTGCCGTATTCTGATTTTAGTTCACCGCGGTTTTCTAGCGGAGTCCCTGAAATACCCGGTTTGATGTATAAAAACTTATCGCCTAAAGCACCTTGTGTTCTGATTTCAACGATCGAATCTGACTTTGTTTTTTTCGCGTAAGCCGCATCCATCAGAAAAATCACGCGCACTAGATTTTTTTCATCATCGTAATCAATCGATTCAACGTTACCGATTTTTACACCGGCCAATGAAACGATAGCGCCGTTATTTAATCCCTGAACAGAGTCAAAATACGTACTGATACTGTAAGAGTTTTGAAATACAGATTTATTAGCACCCAACATGAATACAGAAATTACTAAAACGATTAGTCCCAACGCTAAAAATAGACCGACTTTAAGTTTTGTCATAAGATGTTACCTTCTATAAATTGTTGAATCAGGCTGTTGTCGCGGTTTAATAATTGATCAATGGTGCCTTGTTCGGCGATCACTTTGTCTTTTAGAAATGCGAATTTATCACAAACAGCCATCGCTGTTGGAATATCATGAGTTACTAAAATAGCCGTTACACCGGTAGCTTTTAAACGCAGAATTAACTCCTGGATCTTTCGAGTGTTGTAGGGATCTAAGCCCGCTGTTGGTTCATCATAGAGAATAATTTCAGGCTGCATAATCACGGCACGTGCTAAACCAATACGTTTTTGCATACCACCTGAAAGTTCACCCGGGTATAAATGAATCGACTTTTCTAAGCCAAATTCAGCCAATTGATGATGAATCTTTTCAGCAATTTCTGCCTCAGCTAACTCAGTATGTGCGCGCAGAGGATAAGCTAGGTTTTCATACACCGTCATTGAGTCAAAAAGTGCTCCACCCTGAAAGGCGTAAGCCACTTGTTTTCTGATGGGAATAAGCTCTTGTTCATTCATTGGAACGATATCAATGCCGTTGATCAGAATTTTTCCGGCATCAGGTTTTTCTAAACCGATCAGACTGCGAAGAATCACTGACTTACCGGCTCCTGAGCCGCCAACTAAACCAAGGCATTCGCCTTTTTTGACGTAAAAACTGACATTTTCATGAATGATTTTACTGCCGAAGGCTTTTCTAAAATTAACAATTTCGATTAAAGCCATTGTTCAATCACCCAAAATATTTTTGCCAGAAAAAAATCGCCAACTAAAATTAACAGTGAGGCTGTCACAACAGCTTTAGTGGTCGCGATGCCCACTTCTTTGGTTCCATTTTTTACATTTAGACCAAAATAACAAGAGGGAAGAGCGATAAATAAAGCAAAGAAAAATGTCTTACCAAAGCCCGCGATGTAATCTTTTAAATTTGAAGTTTCTAAAACGCGGCGAAAGTAAAACTGTGTATCTAAGTTAAGTTCAGTCGAACCCACCACTAAACCACCGAAATTACCAACTAGATTAGCGATACTTACTAAGAGAGGAAGTACGATTAAGCACGCCAACACTCGCGGAATTACGATTTTCTTAATCGGTGAAGTTCCCAAAGCACGAATTGCATCGATTTGTTGGGTGACGACCATTGAACCGATTTCGCTGGCCATACCGGCACCTACGCGAGCTGCCAGCATAAGACTGGTAAATACCGGACCCATTTCTCGTAAAATTGTCGAAGCCACCAGGCGGGGAACATAGGGTTTACCGCCAAACTTTTCTAAACCAAGCCCGTATTGAAGCGCCATCACCATACCTGTTGATAGAGCTGTGATCAGAACTAACGGTAAAGATTTAACCCCGACTAAATATATTTGATCGACCAGTAATGACCCGTAAAACGGGCGCGTACGAAGTTCTTTGAGCGTATCTTTTGTCAACAACGCCACGCCGCCTAAGAACTCTAGTGGTTCTTTAACTTTTTCGGTGATCATTGCAGGAAAATCTACAGGTGCACTCATTTTTTAAAATCAATCTTTTGCAGAAAACTTTTGAATTCATTCTGATTTTGTTCAATTTTTTGCGGGTTTCCGGCCAAAGATGCCACGTAGGTACATTTTAAATGTTGTACAGAGTAAGACTGAATCTCGATTGCTTTGCCATCAATTTCGCCACGTACTTTTTTAAAATAAGACTTACGCGCATTTAGTGTCGTGTTTTTTTCTTCGACCACTTTAACATTATCTAATGAATCACTCATTAAGCCGTGGATTGATTTTAAATTAAAATTACCGTCATTACAGTCAGATACCATAGAAATCACGTTGCCCGTGGTTTTGCTTTTCCAAGCTGGGTAAACGTTGTCGCGTAACTGGTTAAAGTCAGAATTAAATTCAGGTATAACAACATCTTTGGAAAATGTCGGTTTTGGTTCCTTAAAAATATTTGATATACATCCAGGAATTAATAGCAAAATAGCGACTGATAAAAACAATTTAGAAAAGACGTTCATTGACAAAATTATAAAGAGCAAAAGCTCCTGCGTCTAGCTTGAAGGTCTAGTCGAGCCCTGAGTCGAAAGCGCGAGTGATCAGTTGACATGAACGTCATGGAATTGTCGGTGTTCGCCAAAAAACATGGTTATTTTTGCCTAGCCTGAAATTAAACCGCTAACCGCGCGCGCAATAGCATGGCACTTGAAATGCTTTGTTCAATAGTTGATGAAAAAGCATTTTCTAAAACTTACTACCGCGACGATAATCATCTTAGGAATTTCATTACCTAAGTCTTGGGCTGGCAATATGCAAACTAACCTTCGAGTTCAGGGTGATACTTTGAATTTTGAAGTCAGTGGGCAAAAAAATTGGGATTATGATTTGAAACGCGTGCAAGACGGTAAAACTGTGAAAGTGCAATTACAGGTCAAAGGTCTTGATGAAAGTTCAACACGTAATTTAAAGACAATTCAAAATCCATTTGTAAAAGAAATTAAGGTATTACCGAAAGCCGTTGATGGTTTCACGGTCATTGAATTTATTTTAGCTAATGATTCAATTGATGCTTTTGACTATTTAACAGATCAACCTTCAAAGTTAGTTGTCGATTTCTATAAAAATGAAGAGCGCGTTAAAGCCCCGCAAGCCAATGGCAAGGGTGAAGTAGTTCCATATGCTGAAGAAGCGACTTTAGATGATTTCGGCAAGCCTATCAAAAAATCGTCAAAGGCTAAAAAAGCGGGGAGTAACCCAGGAAAAGTGGCTGCTGATAAAAGACATCAAAGTCCTTCGAGGTACCCAGCCGATGTTGATGGCCTAAAAATCGAAGAAGAAAACGGCATTTTAACTTTTGTACAGCAAGAGATCGATCTTAAATCTGGTTTATTTGATGGTGGTGATGAAAAGTTTCACCGTTTTAAAATTAAAGAAATCGAAATTAAGAAAAATGCGATCATTAAAGGGTTAGCTAACTACTATTTACGTTTTCCGATGTTAAGCCATGAAATGAATTTCTGGACGGCGATGAAAAACAACCCTCCACAGTACGAAATTCAGCAGGCCAATACAGAAGAAAATAAACAAGCACGGCTTTTAAAAGTACTGTATGACCGTAAAAGAACACTAGTGCTTAAAAAGACTTCTGACTGGTTTGAAAAGAAATTTAAAAATTCACAATATTTAGAACAAATTTATTACATGAACGGTGATTCGCACATGCAAACATGGCGCGAAACGGGCGAGGCAAAATATTTTGATGATGGAATGCAGTTCTATGCAAAAGCAATGTCGCGGTTTCCGGAATCAAAGCTAAATGAACGTACTTCTTTATTATTAGGTTTTCTAAATCTGGATAAAAAAGATTATTTAACTGCAGTAAGAAAATTAAGCACGCATGTTGAAAACCCTGCCTATAAAGGTCGCCCGTCACAAGAGTACGCAAAACTTGGATTAGCTTTAGCTATGCTCAGCGCCAATAAATTACAAGACGGCTTGGATCTTTTAGATGATGTAGAAAAAACAACTAAAAATGAAATGACCCGTGCCGAAGCGGCATATCGTCGTGGTGATTTTTTCTTTCATCAAAATAAATACACAGAAGCTGTTGATGCTTTTAATACCGCTTTTAAAAAGTATCCAAACCATTCACAGTTATTCCCGAATTCACACTTTAATCGCATGGAAGCTTTATTTCGTCTGAAATTGCCTGAGCTTTCTCACAAAGAAGCTTTAGAATTCGTACAACGTTATCCTGCCCATGATTATGCTCCGTATGCATTAACTCGCGTCGGTGAATTATTAGAAATATTAGGTGCTGATCAATCAAAATCTGTGGGTGCATATTTAGAAACGCATTTTCGTTACGGTGATAACCCTAAAACAGTTGTTTCGCGTTTACATATGTTAAGTACACGCATGAAAGTCATGAAACCTCAGGAAGTTAAAGAAACAATTGCTAAAATGAACGAGTTGGCTGAACAAAGCCAACTTGAAGATATTCAGCAATTTAAAACGACGATGATTGCTGATGGTTATGCCCGCCGCAAAGAGTACGACAAAGCGATTGAAATCCTTACGCATTTTTACCAAAAAGAACCAAATAAACCAGATTCATTTCAGGTCACATTACGTATTATGCGTAATATTAACGATCAAATGAAAGAGTACTCTGCAAAAGATGACTTTAGAAATGTTTTAAAAACTTATAAACGTTTCGCAGACACTTGGTTAAAAGCGCAACCGCGTATTGATACTAATTTTTACGTAGCTAAAGCTTATCAATCAGCAGGTTCATACAATACAGCCTTAAAACAATACGATAAACTACGCAAACAAATCGGTTTATTAAAAGACGATACTATTTCAAATGCGATTCGCGCTAACCAGGATATTCCGACAGAAGATGTGATTAATTTAATGCAAGCTCAGTGTTTGTTTGAAGAAAACCGTTATCAAGAAGCGTACGAAAAAATGCAATCGATAAAAAATCCTGATGTCTTAGCAGAGCAAGACCAAATTAACCGCGTTCATTACACGGCTTTATTGTACGAGAAAAAAGGCGAACTTAATGCGGCAGTTAGATATTTATCTGAGCTAACTAAGGTTTGGAAAGATAAAGCCGAATTGTTAGCTCCAAGCGTGCTTCATTTAGCGGATTTAGAAGTCAAACGTAAACAGCCAGAATTAGCGATCGATAATTTGTCTGAACTTTTAAAAAGTAAAGTTTCAGATAAATATAAATTAGAAGCCTATAAAAAACTATCAGACTTAGCTATCAGCGAAAAGAAATCAGACTTGGCGATTAAAACTATTTCTAATCTTTTAACGAACTTTGAAAGCAAAGAAAGTCTTTCATCTTACAGATATAAATTAGGTGAATTGCATTTTAATCAGGGTGAATTAAAAAAAGCTGAAAATGTATGGGGCGAATTAAAAGGCAACGAAGCCTCGTTCTGGAACCAGCTTGCGCAGAACAAAATGCGCGATTCTAACTGGAGCGAAGAAAATAAAAAGTATTTAAAACGTATACCGGCAATGTCAAAGTCTGAAAAAGCGGAGGACGCAAAATGAGTTTTGCAGAGTTTAATTCAGTGAACTGCAGTTCACAAGTCATGGTCAGCATAGTGCAAAAACTTGGTAACCCATCAATCGGTGAATATAAAACCGTAGTGATCAAAGGAGCCAAAGGCTCTGGACGCAAAACCTTAGCCCTACATTTACAAAAACTTAATTTTAAGCTTTCACAATTTGAAATCGTAGAATTAAGCGAGCTTTCAATTATTGAAGATCATAAAATTTACATTTGTCTTGATATGGATGATGTAAAAACTGATGACGACATTTTTGTGATTCAAATGCCGTCATTGGTTGAACGAAAAGATGATTTGATTGCTTTAGCTGAATTTCATATTCAAGTGCATGCTTTAATGAATGGTTCAGGCAGAATTTTAATTTCTGAAAAAGCTAAAGAAAAAATTCTGGCTTACAGATGGCCTGGCGAATTTCCTGAGCTAGAGCGTGCTTTAGAGCAAGCCGTGCAAGTTTGTGAAAAAAATGTGATCGAACCAGAAGATCTTAAATTAGAAGAATCTAACCGCGACTTATCTTTTTCATTAGGTTTAAAATTAGAAAACGTCGAGCGCCAGTACATTTTGCAAACGTTATTTTTCGCGCAGCAAAATAGAACAAAAGCTGCCGAGATTCTTGGAATTTCTATTCGTACCTTAAGAAATAAACTCAACCAATACCGCCAGGAGGGTTACCTATGAGTAATTTGTTCGACAAAACAACAGATGCTCTTGCAACTTCGATCCGCATGCGCCAAATCAAGCATAACGTGACTGCAAGTAATATTGCCAATCACGAAACACCTGGTTACAAAGCGCAAAAAGTTGAATTTGAAGAGGCCTTGGCAAGATCTTTAGAAATTGGTGGCACGGCAGAAGGCGGATTACCGGTAAACGCAGAAGTTTTCGATAACCCGGAAGCCGCCGTGAATAACGATGGCAATAGTGTTGATATGGAAAAAGAAATGTCTGCATTAGCAGAAAACTCGATTTTGTATAAATCGGCATTGCAATTAATTAATAAAAAAATGGCAGCGTTAAGATACGCAATTAGTGAAGGTAGATAGTTATGTCAGATTTTTTATCGGGCTTTAGAATTAGCGGAAGTGGTATGGCAGCGCAACGCACGCGCATGAATACTATTTCTTCAAATATTGCCAATATTAATACGACAAAAACTCCAGAAGGTGGCCCGTACCGCCGCAAAGACGTGGTTTTCGAGGCAATGCCAGACGGTAAGACGTTTGGCGATATTGTTGGGGTTAATGATCCGACAAAAGATTTAAACCGGGTCCAGGTCACAGATGTCATCTACGATAAACGCGGTCCTATCATGAAATATGAGCCAGGACATGCAGATGCGAACGAAGATGGTTTTGTTGCTTACCCGAATATCAACTTGATGGAAGAAATGACCAACATGATACAAGCTACACGGTCGTACGAGGCTAACGTACAGGCCGTGCAGGCAACTAAAGATATGGCTTTAAGTGCATTGGAAATTGGTAGATAATTAATATAACACGCCCAGCAATTATTGCCGGGACCGGGCTACCTTAGCCTAAGAAATTGGGAGTAACCATGGATGGTTTAAATATCTCAAATGCAAATAGATTTGTCGAAGCAGGCGGTACAACCGCGGGCTCAATCGCAGATTTAAATAAAGCAGCACAAACAAACGAAGCAGGAAAATCTTTTGCAGATACATTGACTGAAGCCATCGGCCAAGTGAATGAAATGCAAAAAGAGTCTGATGTGAAAGCGCAAGAACTTGCGACTGGCAAAACAGATGATATCGCCGGCGTTATGTTATCTGCAGAGAAAGCTGACATCGCATTACGTACGATGGTTCAAGTCAGAAATAAAATTATCGATGCTTACCAAGAAATCATGAGAATGCAGGTATAATGTGACTAAGTTGTTTGGTGGGCTAATTGCCCAGTTGAATGAATTCTATAAGTCGCTTGGGCCAACCAAGCGTATGGCTTTTGTTGCTTCAGGGTTAATCGTTGTTATGGCGATTGGTTTTGTTTTCTTTATGGCTTCAGGAAAAGACTACGAAGTTTTATTTAAAAACGTAGCGGCAGATCAAATTCCTACAATCATCGGAAAATTAAATGCAAAACAAATTCCGTACCGTGTGATGGAAGATGGTTCTACGATCACGGTACCTAAAGAATTTTTGCATGCGACTTTAATGCAATTATCAACTGAAGTAGGTTCTACCAATATGGGTAGCATTGGCTTAGAGATTTTTGAAAAAGAAAATTTCGGTGCTAATACTTATTCGCAAAAAATTAATTACCAGAGAGCGCTTCAAGGCGAATTAATGCGTGCGATTAACACTTTAACTGCGGTTAAGCAGTCAAAAGTGATCTTAGCGTTACCACAAAAGAAAACAATGATGGATGAATCAACTCCGCCATCAGCTTCGGTGGTTGTGGCTCTTAATTCGGGAAAACAATTATCTCCTGAACAGGTGCGTGGTATCAGATACTTAATCGCCAATGCGGTTGAAGGTATGGATCCTGAAAAAGTAACTGTGTTAGATGAGCACGGTCGTATGTTATCTAAAAAATCTGATGGCGCATTAGGTGCTTCAAATGAAATTATGGAGCTTAAATCACAAGTTGAAAAAGATTTAGAAGAAAGAATTGATTCTATCTTATCAAAAGTTGTGGGCGCGGGGCGCATCGTAACTAAAGTAGATGCGACAATTAATCACCGTGTGGTTTCTTCGGTTGAAGAAATTATTGATCCTGATAAAACAGCTACTCGCAGTATGACAACGAATGAAGAATCATTAGACGGGTCACGCACAAATCCTACGGGTGTTCCTGGATCACGTGCAAATGTGCCAGGTTCTGAAGACAACCAAGGCAGTGTTGGTTTTAAACAAGATGTTCGTAAAGAATTAAAAACTGTGACTTACGAAGTGCCAAAAACTATTCGTAATGTTCGCGAAGCAGCAGGTGCGGTAGAAAAAATCAGCGTTGCTGTCTTAGTTGATGGCGTTGCCACGACAACTGCTGGGCCAGATGGCAAACCGGTTACCAAATGGGATGCAAGAACTCCTGAAGAAATCGCAAAATATGAATCATTAGTAAAAAGTGCGATTGGTTTTGTCGGAGCCCGCGGCGACAGTGTTAAAATTGAATCAATTCAATTTAAAGTTGAAGACTTTAACGAAAGCGAAACATTACTTACAAGCTTAGAAAAGAAAAAACTTATTCAGTCTTTATTTAAATGGGGCTTGTTAGGCTTTGCATTAATGCTTTTCTTCTTCTTAGTGGTTCGTCCATTCATGCAATGGGTTACAGATTCATTCACAGATTCTGTTGAAGATATGTTACCGCGCACGATTGAAGAGTTAGAAGAATTACAAGCCGTTGATAATACATTACCTGGTTTAGGCGGAGTATTGCCGATGTTACAAGACTCGGTTGATCCGGATAAAGCTGAATCTGAATTATTAAAAGACCGTATTATGAATCTAGTGACCAAAGATGAAGAAAAAGCAGCAAGTGCTATCAACATGTGGGTTTCTAGAAAGGAATAATCTATGAAAATGTCGAAATATGAAAATTTAGATTATGACACTCTACGCGGCATTGATAAAGCGGCCATCCTGGTGAATTACTTAGGCCAAGACGCTATTCGTATTCTATTTAAAAAAATGGATGATGCTGATATCAGAAAATTAATCCATTTAATGACTAAATTTAAAATTGTTCCAGTAAACGTAACTAAACGCGTGTTAGAAGAGTTCTATGAAACCATCAGTGAGTCTGATGAATTCATTTTCTCTGACCGTACTTCAAGCAAAGAATCAATCGTTGAAGCTTTAGGTGAAGAACGTGCGCGTGGCATCTTAGGCGGTTTAAATATCAGCTCTGGTGGCGGTAGAACGCTTGAATCATTAGAAATGGTTGATGCGAAATCTTTATCAACATTCTTAGTGAATGAACATCCGCAAACTGTTGCGGTAATCTTAGCCCATTTAGAGCCTGAGAAAAAAGGCGATGTATTACGTCGTTTACCAGAAGGTCTACAAGCTGAAGTTGTTCTTCGTATGGCCCATTTAGATAACGTCGATCCAGAGCTTATTGCCGAGATCGATCGCGTGTTAAAAGCGCAGTTATCAGCGACTTCAACTGTTGAACAATCTTCTCTTGGCGGCGTACAACCAGTGGCTGAAATGCTTAACGTTATGGATAAATCTTCTGAACAAACGATCATGTCGCGTTTAGAAGAAAAAGATCCATTACTAGCAGAAGAGATTCGCAAACTTATGTTCGTATTCGAAGATATTGCGAAAATCGACGACCGTGGTATTCAAATGCTTCTTAAAGAATGCCCTAATGATCGTCTGCTTATGGCTCTTAAAACAGCGAATGAAGATATCAAAGCGAAAATCTTTAAAAATATCTCAGCACGTGCTGCCGAAATGTTACGTGAAGATCTGGCAAATATGGGACCTGCACGTCTATCAGACGTAGAGGGTGCACAGCAAGAGATCGTCAACGTTGCGCGTAGATTAGAAGCTGAAGGTAAATTAATTATTGCAAGAGGAAGTTCTGAAGATGCGATGGTCTAATCTGATCAAGTCTAAGACTGACGAAGCTGAGAAAAATACTACGGTGCTTGAGTATCAGCCGCGTGAATTCGTGCTGGGAACTCCCGGTGCGGCTCTTGATTATTTAGAGCGTAAAAAACATGGTTCAGATTTCGTATTAAGTGATGTTTTGCGCGCAACAACTGGCGTAGAAGAAATTGAAAAACAATCTGAAGAAGCTCGCATTGAACACAAAGTATTAGAACGTATCGCACTTATTCAAAAGCAAGCGTATGACGAAGGTTACCTTTTAGGTAAAGACGACGGCTACGCGGCAGCTTTAGAAAAAAGAAATAACGAAATTGATCGTGGCTTATTAGATTTAAGCGAAGTTTTACAATCTGTGCAAAGTTTAAAACCAGAATTAATTTCAAATAATGAAGCTCATATATTGAAGTTGGTTTATCAAATCGCAGAAAAATTAGCTTACGATCACATTGAACAAAAACCAGAGATCGTTTTAGAAGTGGTTCGTCGTGCGATTCACACGGCGCAAGCCGAAGAAGAAGTCACGGTACTTGTGGCTCCTGAACAGGTACAGTTCTTAGAGACGTATAAAAATAGTGATAATGAAAATTATGAATTTTTAGAAAATATTAAATTACAAGCTTCGGATCAAATTCAACCAGGTGGTTGTATCGTTGAAACGAACTATGGTGCAATCGATGCACGTATTGCTGAGCGCTTCAAAAAAGTTTGGGTAGAATTATCAGCAGCAATTCCTAAAGTTAAAGACTCTTTAGAATCATCAGATGATGATGGGACATAAAAAGTGAAATTAAACTTTGAGAAATACGAAGAAATTATTAAAAACTGTCACTTAACCGAAGATAGCGGTAAGGTGACAGAAGTTACGGGCCTTTTGATTAAAGGTTTTCTTCCGGGTGCTTCTGTTGGAAGTATCTGTAGTATTGAAACTCCTCATTCATCAAAACCATTATTAGCCGAAGTTGTCGGTTTTAAAGACCGTCAGGTTTTAATGATGGCTTTACACGAAATGCGCGGAGTTTCGTTAGGTTGTAAGATTACTCTTTCTCGTTCGATCGCGACTGTTAAGGTCAGCGATGAGCTTTTAGGTCGCGTTGTTGATGGCATGGGTTTACCTATTGATGATCAATTACCGATTCAAAACTTTAAAGAATTTCCGTTATATGCAGAGGTGGTTAATCCACTTCATCGTCAGCCGATTCGTGAACCTTTAGATGTAGGTGTGCGCGCAATTAATGCGACGTTAACTGCCGGTCGCGGACAACGTGTCGCGATTATGGCCGGTTCAGGTGTTGGTAAGTCAGTGTTAATGGGTATGATGGCTAAAAATACTGAAGCTGATGTGAACGTGATCGCGCTTATCGGCGAGCGGGGCCGTGAGGTTCGTGAATTTATCGAGCATGAACTTGGCGAACAAGGCATGAAAAAAACCGTCGTGGTTTGTGTAACGAGCGATCAAAGCCCGTTATTACGTATGCGCGGGGCGTATGTCGCTACAGCGATTGCCGAATATTTTGCAAAAAATAATAAAAATGTTTTATTAGTGATGGATTCGGTAACACGTTTTGCGATGGCTTTACGTGAAATTGGTTTATCTATTGGTGAACCGCCAACAACACGTGGTTATACACCAAGTGTATTTTCGACTTTACCAAAATTATTAGAGCGCGCAGGTAATTTTGAAGGCGCGGGTTCAATCACCGGATTTTATACGACCCTAGTTGATGGTGATGATATGAATGATCCAATCGGGGATTGTGTGCGTTCAATCGTGGATGGCCACATTGTATTAACACGTCAGTTAGCCCAGCGTGGTCATTACCCGGCGATTGATATTTTACAAAGTGCAAGTCGTGTAATGAAAGCTGTAACAACAAGCGATCACACGCGAATGGCTTTAAAAATTCGTGAACTTATGGCGACCTATAAAGAAGCTGAAGATTTAATTAATATCGGTGCTTATAAAACCGGAGCAAATCCAAAAATTGATAAAGCCGTAAAAGTTATTGATCAGATCAATGATTTTTTAAAGCAAAAAACAGAAGACTCAGCAACGATGACTCAGTGTCTGCGCACGATGCAACAGATCACTGCTGGCGCGTAGTAATAAAAATAATCACTTAACAGGATGTTAGGGTTATGAAGTATAAATTTCCGATGCAAAAAGTTTTAGATCATCGCCATATCAAGATGGATTTGGCGCGCAAAGATTATCTGGAAGCTCAGGCATTTTTAGTTGAAGAACAAAATAAATTACAAGAAATGTCAGATATCAAAACCCGCAGTCTAGCGCAAAGAGCAAGCCTAGTGGGCAGTTCAAGCGGGTGGCAAGAGCAGGTTAATCAGATTAACGGTTTTCTTATTGGCCAAGACCTCCGCATAGCTAATCAGAACGAACGTCTGTTAAAAATCGAAAAAGTAGTCGAGTCCAGACGCGAAATTTTGAAAGATGCGCTAATTGAGGTTAAGATAATGGAAAGGCTTAAAGAGAAAAAGAAAGCCGATTTCTTACAAGATGTAAGAGATAAAGAAGCTAAAGAGTTAGATGAAATTTCATCAACTCGTTTTGTTAGGACGACAAAAGCATGAAACGAAATGGTTACGATCAATTTTTCAAAGAAGCAAAAAAAAATGCGCAAACACAAGCGCCAGCTAAAACTATTTCTATGCCGAAGCTTCGTGAAAATATGCAAACGAAAAAAAATAAAAAGCCTGTGCGTAAGTTTCCGATCGTGCAATTTGCTGTTTTTATCTTTTGCGGATTAGGTTTGTTTTTAGCGATCGAAAATTTTGATCAAATTGAATCAACATTGCAAAAAATTGAAATTGGCTTAGGCGTAGCACAAGCTGAAACAATTCCAGCAGCAACAGCAGCTCCTGCTGTGCCGGTCGTCGCGGCAGCTGTAGCACCGGCTTCAGGTACGATCCGTGCCGAAGTTGAAGATGATTCAGATTACATTTATAAATTAACTGAGCGTAAACGTGTATTAGACGCCCGTGAAGAAGAATTAAATAAAAAAGCTGCAGAAATCGAAGCGCAAAAAGTGGCTATCGAGAAAAAATTATCTGAGCTTGAAGAGTACCGCACTAAAATTTCATCTATGTTACAAGATCGTATTAAATCAGATGACGGTAAAGTTGAAACATTGGTTCAGGTTTATACAAACATGAAGCCAAACCAAGCCGCAAAAATCTTTGAAACGATGGATGAAGATTTAGTGATCGATATTTTAAGCCGCATGAAAAAGAAAAGTGCAGCTGAGATTCTTAATTTAATTAAAACAGAAAAAGCTCAGGCTTTTGCAGAAAAATATGCCGGCTACAGGTTGCCTACAAGCTTACCTAAGGCCGACAAAGAAGCTGCAGCGTCAGAGGAAGTTAAACCTTAACTAGCAAAGGAGAAAAGTTGATAAAAGACTTGATACGTGTCGGCCCCCCACAGGGAACGATAGACGATCTTGATCTGAAAGTTCCAAAAGAGTTCGATAAAAACATCCGCAAGGATTTTGAAAAAGAACTCAAAGCTGCAGGCAAAGATAAAGAAAAAGATCAGCCGAAAGCAGAAAAGCAGAACGATCAGAGAAAAGATTCTGATCAGGTTTCGAAGAAGTCATCTGGGGGAACTAAAAAGAAGATGGCTCGCGCAAAGGGTGATGAATCCGATGCAGAAAAACCTGAAACGGGTATTAAAGCAGAAGGCGTAATTCAGCCACAAGCGATTGAACAAAAGATTTCAAATGTCATGGTCTCAGAAGAGGGTGAAGTTGAAATCGCAGATTCCGAAAAAAATCTGCAACAAATCGCAACTGATTTACCAATTGCTAATATCCAAAATATTCAAACACAAGTTTTAGCAGCAGTGCCAGCCGTTGATGGCGAAGCCATGCCTGCTGAAACACAAGCGCAGGTTACACCTGGAGCCATTCAAGCTGCCCCAGAATTTCAGTATATGACTAGTGCTGAAAAAGCTGTATTAGCCGAAATGAATGGCGAAGGACAACCTGAGGCCATCGATCAACAATTATTAAAAGCTCCAACTGGCGAGAGTAAAGCGCAACAGCCACAAATGATTCAGTCTCAGCCGACCGCACCGATGCAGGATGCAAACGTTGAATCAAAAGATGCTGAAGCCGCACCAACTCTTGAAAGTAAGGTCTATGACATTCTTAGTAAAGAAGTCGCAAAACCGATGGATCAAAAACTTTTGCAGCAGGATGCTTCTCAAGTGAAAGATCAATCACAAACACTGAATCAAACCAGTGCGGTGTTAGCGAAATCAAATGCCGAGAATGAAAATCAAGGCCAACAAGGAGAAAAGCAAAATTCATCGGGTGATAGCGGACAACAAGCGTCTTTGCCAAAGTTTGATGGTTCAAACGATTTAGCAGCGCAAGTGTCAGCACTTCATACCGGCCAACGCAGTTTTCAGTCACACTTAGGAGCCGCAGCCGGTGCAGCAGGAGCTGCTACAGCCGCTAAGCCAGGTGCAGAGACTGATGCCATGAAAGACTCTAATGTTCGCGAAGTGATGAACCAAGCGAAGTATTTAGTGACTGCAGGTGGCGGTGAGATGACGGTGAAGATGACTCCAGAAGGCATGGGCGAAGTTAATCTTAAAGTGATGCTGGATAACGGCAAAATTAACATTGAGATGAACGCTCAGGATAAAAATGTAAAAAAGATGTTAGAAGAAAGCCTTTCTGATCTAAAGTCTAGTCTAGCCTCTCACCAAATGCGCGTAGAACATGTTAAGATTAACAATGTGGTCGCGGTAGACACCCAAAACCAGGCTCAGTTTCAGTCTGATGCAAACTCATCGAATTCGAGTTTTCAAAACAGACAACAGCAAGAAATGAATATGCAAAACTTTGCAAATTCAAATTCTGGCCGTCAAAGAGAGCACGGATCAGCGTCTTACCAAACATCACAACAACAATCGGTGCAAACGCCGATCACTAAATCTGCCCAAGGCCGCGCAGCATATGTTGCCGCCAACAAGGGATCTAGTGTTAACGTGGTCGCGTAGGAGAGATAAACATGGATGTTAAAGCAAGTACAAAAACATGGAGAGATCCGCAGTTAGCAGAACCTGATTTAAAAGCTCAGGGTAATAACCGTGCGATGTCGCAGCAAGAAAAAGACGCATTAGGCACTGATAATATCGGTGAAGCGTTAAATAAAATTGCTGATCCTAATTATGTTGATCCTTCGAAAAAGACTCGTGGCGTGGGTAATACCAACATGGATAAAGATGCATTTTTTAAGTTGATGATTACGCAGCTTAAACATCAAGATCCATCAAACCCATTAAAGAATCATGAAATGGCCGCGCAGTTAGCGCAGTTTTCTGGTTTAGAGCAAATGACGAATATCAATTCGACGTTACAAGAAATGAAGCAGGCCAGTAAACCTGTTGAACAGTTTCAGGCGTTGAATTTAATCGGCAAAGAAGTTTCAGGAGACAGTGCAAAGATCACGCGCACAGATTTTGATAAAGATCACGAAGTAAAATTTTCTCTTCCGCAAGAAGCCAAAGAAACTAATGTTTCTATTGTGAATGCGAAGGGTGATGTAATTCGCAAAATGAAATTTCCGCAGCTAAAAGAAGGTGAAAATAAATTTTCTTGGAATGGCGAAGATGACAAAGGCAACAAAGCAAAAGCCGGCGATTATAAAATTAGATTAGAAGCTACAGGTGGCGCAGGTCAGAAGTTAAATATCAAAACTGACTTCACCGGGGTAGTGACTGGTATGAGTTTTTCACAAGAAGGACCTATACTTCAGGTGGGAAAACAGAATGTTCGTCTTAAGGACATTCGTCAGTTCTCGGACCCAAGTCTTAAGAACAATGACCAGAAATTAAGCGATGTTACAAACCTCGACTTGAATAAAGGTGATGCGTCGAAGCAAACTAAAGTTACAGCAGAGACGAAAACTCCAGAGCAACTAAAGGCAATGGAATCTTCGCCGATGGAAATGTGGGAAAGCCTTTCGGCAGCGAAAGAACTTTTTAACCAACATCAATCGGAAGAAGAGAAGGTAGCTACAGCAGCACCTCCTGCGGAAGCAGCTAAGGAGTTATAGACGATGGATAAGATGAAACTGGCGAACAGTTTAAGTCGCATAGATAATCTGATTCCGAAGGCGCCTAGCGAGATCAAGAATGATAAAAACATTCAGGGTGGAGCAACAGGTACGCAAGAGTCAGGTTCGTTCAAGGAGACGTTAGAAGGCTTGATTGCCAACACTCCAGCACAGGAACCAGCGAAAGCAGGTCAACTGGCAAAGAGTGAAGCAGCAGGTGGTCTAAAGTTTTCGAATCACGCGATCGAGCGTATGCAATCAAGAGGGATCAGTTATGATCCGGCAAGATTAGCAAAGCTTGATGAAGCTGTGAAGAAGGCCGCAGCTAAAGGATCAAAAGATACTTTGGTTTTGATGGACGACTCAGCAGCGATCGTGAGTGTTAAAAATAACACTGTGGTGACAGTGATGGATAAAAACAATTTGAAAGAAAATGTTTTTACCAACATCGACAGCACTATTGTTATCTAGTTTTTAGATAAAGATTTTAAAGGGCTGGTCCTCCTAGAGGGGGCCCTTCAGAAACAAACTTGCTCGACTAGCAAGTTTGAGAAAACAAACGATCTAAGAAATGATTTCTTAGATTAAAAACATGGAGGTTATCATGGGAGTTCTATCGTCAATGTGGACTGGTATCACTGGTCTTCAAGCTAACGGCGAAGCAATGGGCGTAACTGCAGACAACATTGCAAATTCAAACACAATCGGTTTCAAAGCATCAAGAGCAGAGTTTTCTGATGTGATGTCACGCTCATTAAAGGGTATCGACGGCGGTAACCAAATGGGTCGCGGTGTTCGTATTCAGTCAATCACTCCTCTTATGTCTCAAGGTAATCTAGATAACACCGATCGTTCAACTGACTTAGCTGTAAATGGTAACGGATTTTTTACTTTAAAAGGAACTGAAGGAACAACGTATTCACGTGATGGATCTTTCAAATTCGATAAAGCTGGCTTACTTGTAAATAACTCTGGTCAAAGAGTTCAGGGTTTCCAAGCTGATGAAAAAGGTAAAATTGAAAATAAAGTAAGCGACATCAAATTCCCGCGTGCATTAGTTAATGCTTCTGCAACGAAAGAATTAAAACTTGATCTTAACTTAGATTCAAGAAACGTAGCGAACTCGAAAACTTTCGATGCAAAAGATCCATACAAAACTTCTCACTACTCTACAGCGGTTGAGATGTTCGATTCTCAGGGTAATAAACATTTATTAAATTTATTCTTTAACAAAGGCGAAGACCGCACATGGTCATTCAAAGGTTTAGTCGACGGTAAAGAAGTATCCGATGCTCCAGAAGGGCAAGATTTAGCACAAGTTCTTGAAGGTAAATTACAATTTACTGAAGATGGTAAATTGCAATCTCAAGAAGTTACAAATTCTGCTTTAAATTTCAAAGGCGGAGCTAAACAAGATCAACAAATCAAACTTAACTTTGGTGATGATTTAGCTTCTGGTGGTAAAGGTATCGACGGAACAAAACAGTTCGGTAAAGATTCAGATGTAATTGCTTGGTCACAAGATGGTTACGCTGCAGGTACGGTAACTGGTTTATCATTCAATGATGAAGGTGTATTAACAGCTTCATACTCGAATGGTCAGGTTTTAGATTTAGCGCAGATCGCACTGGCTAAATTCGAAGCTCCGGAAGCTTTATTCAAAATCGGTGGCAACATGTTCAAAGAATCTCGCGATTCTGGCGCAGCAGCTGTCGGTGGTCCTCGTATGGCGGGCCGTGGTTCGGTGATGGCGAAATCACTTGAGCGTTCAACGGTGGATCTGGCGTCTGAGTTCGTAAGCATGATTACGAATCAAAGAGCGTTCCAAGCCAATTCAAAAACAATCACAACGTCAGATGAATTACTGAACGAAGTGATCCAATTAAAACGATAATTTAATTAAGATGAGCGGTTGAAAGACCGCTCGTTCTTAGAAATAGAACCAACACTCCATTAAAACGGCGAGCGATTAGTCACGTTCGCTGTTTTAGCTATTTGTGCAAATGACTATGAAAGATAAGCTTCCTGTACGCGAGAATCTTTTAATAAAGCCTCACCAGTTCCATTCAACGTCATAGTGCCTGTTTCAAGAACATAGGCGTAATCAGAAACTTCTAAAGCTAAACTTGCATTTTGTTCGACAACTAATAATCCAAGCCCTTGTTTTTTCAACATCACAAATTTATCAAAGATCTGCTCAACGATAACCGGTGCTAAACCTAACGAAGGTTCATCTAACATTAAAAATTCAGGTTCGCTCATTAATGCTCTGGCAATAGCTAACATTTGCTGTTCGCCACCCGATAATGTTCCCGACAGCTGGTTACGGCGTTCAGCTAATTTAGGGAATAATTCATATTGTTGTTCAACAAGTTCCAGAATTTTTTTAGAATCTTTATTAAGGTAAGCCCCTAACATTAAATTATCGCGCACAGATAGATTCGGAAATACACCGCGACCTTCAGGGCATAACGCAAGTTTTGCTCGTAAACGATCTGCAGGAGTCATTTTCGTAATATCGATATGAATGCTGCCGTTATCTAAGGTAATTTTACCATTTTTTGCCGGCAACAAACCTGCAATACATTTTAAGGTCGACGTTTTACCGGCACCGTTTGCGCCGATTAAGGTGGTGATTTGGCTACGTTTAAATTCAAAACTAATTTCTTTAACCGCTTTGATATTTCCGTAATTAATAGCTAGATGTTCAATTTTAATTTTAGCAGCCATTAATGAGACCTTTTTCCTAAGTAGGCTTCAATCACTGAAGGATTAGCTTTAATTTCGGCAGGAACGCCTTCAGCGATCTTAACACCACGATTTAATACCACGATACGTTCGCAAATTGACATCACAAGCTTCATGTCATGTTCGATTAATAAAACAGTTAAGTTGAATTTATCTTTTACGAAGTGAATTAATTTTTTCAAATCATCAGTTTCTTGGTGATTCATGCCTGCTGCAGGTTCATCTAAGATTAACAGCGTGGGTTTAGTTGCTAATGCGCGCACAATTTCAAGTTTTCGCTGTAAACCGTAGGGAAGATTGCACGATAATTCTTCGGCTAAGTGATCAAGACTGAAGATTTTTAAAAGTTCTAAAGAACGGTCTTTTAAGATTTGTTCTTTTTCTATGTAACTTTTGGTGCGAAATAAACTTTCAAACCAGCCGAGTGTTTCAGTCTGTTGCATCGCCAATAAAACATTTTCTAAAACTGATAATTTACCAAACAGGCGGATATTCTGAAAGGTACGGGCAATGCCGGCTTTATTAACTTTATCCGGAGAAAATTCGTTAATAACTTCTTCGCGAAGTTTCATGGTTCCCGAATCGGCTCGGTAAAAGCCCGAGATCATATTGAACACTGTTGTTTTGCCGGCGCCATTCGGGCCAATGAGGCCTAATAATTCATGTTCATTAATATGAAAACTGACCTGATCAACGGCTTTGATACCGCCGAAGCTTAAGTTTAAATTTTCAACTGATAACATCTTAACTGGAGTACTCATTAGAATAACTCCTTACGGCCTAATAAGCCCTGTGGTCTAAGGATCATAAGTAGGATCAACAAGATTGGAAATACGATCATACGAATATCAATGCCACCAGTAGGCAGCGAACGAAGAATTTCAGGCAGTGCCGTTAAAATTCCGGCAGCTAATACCGAGCCTGACATTGAACCAAGACCGCCAAGCACAGCAAAAATTAGAATTTGTACAGACATTAAAAAACCAAAAGAGGCCGGGCTGATATAGCCAAGCTGATGACCAAAAAGTGCTCCGCCAAGGCCAGCAAAAAAGCTTGAAAATAAAAAGGCGTAACGTTTATTTTTAGCAATCGGAGTGCCCATGACTTCGGCCGCAATTTCATCTTCATTGAGTGCCCAAAGATTTCTGCCGAACCAAGAAATTTTTAAATGATATAAAACTAAGAACGTGATGAATAAGAAAAAACCTGTCATTGCGTAAGAAATTGAAAAATCAGGCCATTTAACGATCGCATTAAAGCCCCGCGGCCCGCCAACGTAATCCCAGTTTAAGAATAAGACCCGAACGATTTCGGCAAAACCCATAGTGACGATCGCTAAATAATCGCCGCGAAGTTTAAATGACGGAAGTGCCACTAAATATCCCGCAGCCGTTGCCACAATCGCCCCCGCAAGTGCTGTTACAGGAATAAAGTACCATTGATCAGCTAAAAACATTTTGGTTAATACAGCTGAAGTGTAAGCCCCTAAAGCCATGAAGCCGGCGTGGCCTAACGAAAATTGATTGGCAACACCAGTAATAAAATTCAGTGATAAAGCCATAATCGCATTGATCATGAAACTAATGACTAAGGCCTGAATATACGAATTCAAAGCATATTGGCAAATCACACCAATAACTACGAATGAAATTACAAATAAAGCTAATTTATTTTTCGCAATAAAGTTCATAACTAGATTTTCTCTTTGGCTTTAGTGCCCATAAGACCTGTTGGCTTAACTAGTAAAATTAAAATCAGTAACATAAACGATAAAGCTTCTTTGTAAGTCGAAGCGCCGTAACCGATAAGATAATATTCGCCAAGACCTAAAATATAGCCGCCAAGAACAGCTCCGGGTAATGAACCGATACCGCCGAATACGGCAGCGACGAAAGCGCTGGTTCCAATTTTCACACCCATCATTGGATCAATTTTCGGGTATTTCATCGCCACAAGAACTGCGGCTACACCGGCTAAAACTGAGCCGACAACAAAAGTAAAAGAAATAATTTTATTAATGTTAATTCCCATTAAAGGCGCCATATCTGGGCGTGAACTCACGGCTTGCATGGCGCGGCCAGTTTGGGTTTTGCCAATTAAAAAGCTTAACGACACTAATGAGATGATCGTCACCAGATAGATAATGATATCTAACAAGCGCACCGAGATATCCATGAAGTTAAAAATCTCGGCATCGACCATTAATTGTGGAAATGATTTTGGATTTACACCAAATACGATTTGTCCGCCGAATTCAAAAAGAATACTTACGCCAATCGCCGTGATTAAAACATTCATCTTAGGTGAATTACGTAAGGGCTTATAGGCAAGCTTTTCAACTAAAAAGCCCACAAGGCCTGAAAATAACATCGCCGCCAGCAAACCTATTGCGAAAGTAATTGGGCTTGGGCTTTCACCTAATTTTAAAAAGTTAATGAAATAAAACGTACCGAAAGCACCCATCATGTAGATATCAGAATGGGCAAAGTTAATCATAGCAAGAATTCCGTACACCATCGTATATCCTAGGGCGATGAGGGCGTAAACGCTGCCAAAGCTAAGGCCATTTAACGTATGTTGTAGAAATTCCTGCATTATCAACTCCTGTTGAAAGATTACTGAGGTGTTACGCTTGTTACGAATTTGTATTCAGGGCCCTGAACACGAACAACAACAGCACTTTTAACCGCATCACGGCTTTCGTTCATAGTAATTGTTCCAGTTACACCATGAAAGTTTTTAATGCCAGCTAAACCTGCACGAATATTTTCTGGTGTAATTTCTTTAGCCGTTTTCATCGCTTCAGCCATCATGTAAGTTGCATCATAAGCAAGAGCTGCCATTACGTCTGCATCTTCATTGTACTTAGCTTTAAAGTTTTTTACGAACTCAACAGTTTTAGGATCAGTTGATTCAGTCGTGTAGTGGTTAGAAAAGTAAGATCCGTTGATTGCGTCTTTAGCAATTTTGAAAAGATCTGGAGAAGACCAACCGTCGCCGCCTAATAGAGGTTGGTTCATACCTAACTCTTTAGCTTGGCGAGCGATAAGCGCCACTTCATTGTAGTAACCAGGAACAAAAATAGCGTCTGGTTTTTTACCCTTAATAGAAGCTAACTGAGATTTAAAATCTACATCACCTTCTTGGTAAGCGATATCATCAACGATTTCGCCGCCGGCTTTAATTAATTCAGCTTTGAAAACATCTGATAAACCCACAGAGTAATCACTTTTTACGTCACGTAAAATAGCTGCTTTTTTCATTTTTAAATCGTTAACCATGAATTTAGCCATAACTAAACCTTGGAATGGATCGATAAAACAAGCACGGAAGATGTAGTTTCCAACTTTAGTGACTTCTGGATTTGTTGCAGAAGAAGTTAACATTGGAATTTTGTGTTCTTGAGCAACTTGCGCGCCGATTTTTGAACGGCCAGAAGTCGCTTCACCGATGATAGCTACAACTTTATCCTGAGAGATTAAACGGTTAACCACAGCTAAAGTTTCAGAATTATCAGATTTGTTATCGTAGTTGATGTGTTTGATCATTTTGCCGTTGATACCGCCAGCAGCATTGATTTCATTGATCGCCATCTCGATACCGCGCATTTGGTAAACACCAAAAGTCGCCGTTGCGCCCGTGTTAGAACTGTAGCTTCCTAATAAAATTTCGTTTTTGTTTTCTTCTTTTTTTGTGCAACCAACAAATGCAAGCAATGCTGCAATTGAAAGTAATGAGAACATGTTTTTCATTGAGACCTTCCTTTAGGGTAATTAAACCGTTTAACTTAAGTAATTTGTTTTCAACAAACTGTATTCATTAATTTGTCGACTAACTGTAATCTAATTATTTAACGGTTTAATTTAACCTAAACAGAGAGTATTCTGGCAAGCTGAATCAGAGTGGTGTCACCACGTTTTTCATTCTGGGCAACTTGTTCCAAAGGAAGCTCCACTAATTTATTTCCAAGTGTTCCAACCATCAAATTAGTTTTTCCGCTCAGTAAAGCAGCGACGGCTTCAGAACCCAAGCGGGAAGCCAGTATCCGGTCGTGCGCCGTAGGGCTGCCGCCGCGCTGTTGATGGCCTAAAATGCAAACTTTGGCATCAAGATTTGATTTTTTGCGAATAGCTTCAGCTAAATCATAACCACGCCCGGGTTTTTGTCCTTCGGCGGTGATTAAGATACTGCTGGTTTTGCCTTTCGCTCGAGATTCGCGCAGTTTTTCCACAATTTTATCAACACTGACAACGTTTTCGGCGGTCAAAATCTCTTCGGCTCCTCCGGCCAAACCCACGGCAGACGCGATAAAGCCAGAATTTCTTCCCATCACTTCAACGATAAAAATGCGGTCATGCGAATCGGCAGTATCACGGATTTTATCAATGGCATCCAGGGCGGTATTGACCGCGGTATCAAAACCAATCGTGTCATCTACGCCGTAAACGTCGTTATCAATTGTGCCGGCAATGCCGATCACAGGAATTTTATGTTCGGCAAAGAGGGCTTGAGCCCCGCGAAAAGATCCATCACCGCCAATGCAGATCAACCCTTCGATGCCGGCTTTTCGTAAATTTTCTGCAGCAATTGCGCGGTATTCAGGCTTCATAAATTCGGCTGATCTGCCGGTCTTTAAAATGGTTCCGCCCCGTTGAACGATGTTGGCCATATCTCGGGGAGCCAAGGTCACCATTTTATTTTCAAGCATGCCGACGTAACCACTTAAAATTCCTACGATTTCAACATTTTTGCTATGGGCAGTTCGAACTACTGCGCGAATGGCAGCATTCATTCCGGGAGCATCTCCACCACTGGTGTAAACAGCTATTTTCTTCATATGGCACCTCTTTTTTACTGACGGACACCCTATGATTTTGTTAGGTTGCGGCTCAAATATCAAGAGGGGATTCCAATGTTCAAAAACATATCTGCTTTATTAGCGGTAGCTGCACTTCTAAATTTCACAGCATGTCAAAAAAACGTAAGCGCGATCTATGATAACAACGCTGAAACAGCGAAAATTCTTGGCGGCGAAGTTGTTCAGCCAAGCGATATCGTAGCCAATTCAACGGTAGCTTTAAAGTACATCGAAGGTAACAACGCCTATGCAATGTGTACCGGAACATTAATTTCTCCAAATTTAGTATTAACAGCAGCGCACTGCTTACGTGGTATGAACAAAAACTCAATTCGCGTGGCTTTCTCAATTAACGTAATCGATACGTTAGACACTGAAACAATGTTCGAATTAGCAGATTTTCAAATTCACCCAAAATACGGCACGAACAGACTTAACGATGTGGCTTTAATCGCCTTAGCGAAAGCTGCTCCTGCTCCTTACAAACCAGTTTCTATCATCAGTGCTAACTACCAATTAACAGTAGGTATGCCGATGTTACTTGCGGGTTACGGCGTAACTGATGATTTAACAGGTAAAGACACTGAAGCCTTACGTAAAGTAACAGTGCCAATGGCAAAAATCTTAGACGTAGACGCGATCTTAGTAACTGATCAAACTAAAGCTACTGGCGCTTGTAACGGTGATTCTGGCGGCCCGGCATACTTAGAAAAAGATGGTGTGTTATACGTTTATGGTATCACCCGCGGTCCTCATGATGGCGCTCCAGATTGCCATCACTTCGGTGAATACACTTATGCTTCTAAGTTTGAAACTTTCATCTTAGAAACAGCAGCTTTACTAAAAACTGAAGCTCCGTCTTTTGTTGTGCCGTAGGCGCACCGAATTTTGGTCCTAAGTAATTGATATTTTAAATTGATATTCGAAAAGCCGGGTTAGAAATAACCGGGCTTTTTTTACGCCTAAAGCCTGTCGACCCTGTTTACAGATAAAGAATTCACGAACTCTAACTGCTTAAAATTCCAAGCAAAACTGAGCTGTGACACAGTAATTATCGCCGGTGTCATAATAGCTAAATAAATTATGGTATAGATTTCGCTGGGGATTAAATAAACCAGGGGGAATTCTATGAAAACTAAGTTGATCGCATGTGCCATGATAGCTACTTTTTGCAGTCAGTTCGCGGTAGCACAATTACATAATATCGGGATGTTAAATAACGATAATATTCTTGTGCAAAACTCTTTAACTGAGGTTGAAGCCGCTCACCAACAAACTCGTATTCTGTTTCAAACAGCAACGACGAATGATCAAAAAGAAAGACTTCGTTATGTGAACGATCGTCTTGATCGCGCCGAAAATTTATTGCGCCAAGTGCTTGCGCAACCACAACCGCCGACTCATCCGCAACCGCCGCCGTACCAACCACCACACCCACAACCAGGTGATCAGGTTGAAATGTTTAAATCTGATAGCTGTAACGGTTCATTAGTTGGAATCGTTAATCCAGGAACGAACTGCCAATCTTATTCAGGTGCCGCAGCTGTTTGGGCGATTAAAGTTAACGGTAAATGTATGGATACTTTAGACATGAATGCAGCACAAGCTTGCGAAACCTTTAAAGGTGCGGGTAACCCGAACACTTTAAAAACTTACAAAGCTGATAGCTGTAACGGAAGTTTATCTGCAGTGATTTCAACACATACAAACTGTGAGTCATTATCTACTGATAGTTCTGCGTGGGCAGTAAATATCGGTGGAGTATGTAAAGACATGGTTGATACATCTCCGAAGATGGCTTGTCGTTCGCTTCGTGGTGCCGCTTCGCCAAATAACGTTGAGATTTATAAATCAGATAGCTGCAATGGTTCGCTAGTTGCTATTGTTGATCGTTACACTCAATGTCACAGCTTATCAGGCATGGCTCAAGCATGGGCTGTGAAAATCAACGGACAATGTCAGGACATCAGCGATACAGATATCGTATCTGCTTGTGACCGTTTCAAGCCATAGTATTTAAAATTTAAATATTACGAAAATTGAAAAAAGTCTGGTTAGAAATAACCGGGCTTTTTTTTGCTTATTTTCCGACGCTCAGGGTTTGGGATAACAATGTAATCCCAAACCCTGAGTGCGGTTTTAGCGTCATGATTTTTTTTAGTACAAATAAAAAAGGCCTGGTTTCTCAACCAAGCCTTAATTCTATATTTGGAAATCTATTAATTAAATAAAACTATTTAACTAAAGCTTTGAATTCAGCGCCAGCGCGGAATTTTGGAGCCCAAGCAGCAGGAATTTTGATTGCTTTGCCAGTTTGTGGATTGCGACCAGTGCGAGCTTTACGTTTAGCTTTAGTGAAAGTACCGAAACCAACTAATTTAACGTCGTCACCTTTTTTAACAGTTTTTTTAACGTTAGCGATAAAGCAGTCTACTACGTTTTCGCATTGAGCTTTAGACATTTTAGTTTCAGTAGCCATTTTTTCGATTAATTGTGCTTTGTTCATGTGAACTCCTGTTGTGTTATCTCTTGTTGAGATCGATGTAGTACATCCTGTTGTTGTTAATCTTCCGTGATGCCCACATCACAAAACAAAAAGTCGTTGTCGTCAATTAATTTTTGACAAATAAATTTCGACTTAGTTCTTAACAATAATTTAATGCGCGATTTTTATGTCGTTGAGAGATGATATTTCACGCTCGTCACAATTACATTTTTTTTGTAAATCAATGAAAGCTTGATCAGCCAAGCCGTTTGGTTATGCAGCAGTTGGTGATACCATTTGTAAGTCACAAATTCAGGAAAAATCACAGTGATAAATTCACTCGGGTTTTCATTGCGAATATGATCAATAAATTCCAGGATCGGCGTAGAAATTGAACGATACGGAGAATCTAAAACATGCAACTTCATGTCTGGAAATTTCGCTGTCCAAGCCTCGTTCATGCGTTGCAACGAAACTTCATCGGTTTTAACGAAAATAACGCGCACATCTTTACTCATGCTTTTTCCATAACGGATTGCGTTCATAACGCCCAAATGTAGGCCAGAGATAGGAATCACGACCACGTGATCAGTCACTTCGCGGTCAACGATGTCGTAATGAGATTGTGAAAGTTCGCGCGCAAACATCACGTAATGGACATGAATGCGGTGAAACGCATACACAATCGCAGGAATCGTAACGATCACCATCCAGGCGCCATGAGTGAATTTGAATGAACCAATCACGATCAATACGCAAAATGTGACAATTGTTCCGATCACGTTCATGATCATCGAGCCTCTCCAGCCCTTTTCGCGCAGTTTCCAGTGATGAACGACCATGCCGGCTTGAGAAAGAGTGAACGATAAAAATACGCCCACGGCGTAAAGTGGAATTAATGAATGTGTGTGTCCACGAAAGATAATCACTAAAGCAATTGCACCCATAGAGAGTGCGATGATTCCGTTAGAAAACACTAAGCGGTCGCCCATGCTGATTAACTGGCGTGGAGCATATCGGTCAATCGCAAGTAATGACGATAGGCGCGGAAAATCCGCGTAGGCAGTTGAAGCTGCCATAAATAAAATTAAGAAAACTGAAATTTGAATAAAGTAAAAACCAAAACCGTTACCCATAACAGCCCGGGTTAAGCTTGCAAGTAATGTTATGCCTTCAATTTTAACGATGTCGTAAGAATTCACAAGATAAGTGATTCCGGCGAACATGCTTCCTAGAATTACAACCATCATCATTAATGTTAGATTGGCATTTCTAGATTGAGGGTGGCGAAAAAGCGGAATGCCGTTAGAAACCGCTTCGATACCTGTCAAAGCCGTACACCCAGATGAGAAAGCTTTTAACAATAAAATCAATCCGATTTCTGGCATGTTATTCATCACCACGACATGGGGATGAATAGTTGTATCATCAGGGCCTCTAATTAAGCCCGTTAAGATTAAAGTGAAAATAGAAAAAATAAATAAGTAAGTTGGAATCGCAAAGATCGTCGCAGAATCTTTAACTCCGCGAAGACTTAGAACCATCAATAATAAAATAATCCACACGGCGGCGAAAACTTGCACTGACGCAAGACTTGGAAAAGCTGAAACTAAATTCTCCATACCCGCAGACACCGACACGGCAACTGTTAACGTGTAATCAATCAATAAAGCCGCACCTGCTACTAAGCCGGCACCAGTTCCTAAATTATCTTTGGCAACGATGTAGGCCCCGCCACCATTTGGATAAGCCTTAATCGTTTGGCGGTATGAAAGCGTGATAATCATCATCAGCGCTAAAATTCCTAAGGCAATCGGTAAAGACCATGTGGTCGCAAAAGCGATTCCAGATAAAGTCAGCGGAATGATAATCTCTTCAGTTGCGTATGCAATTGATGATAAGGCATCGGCTGCAAGTAAAGCTAAGGCTTTCCATTTAGGAATAAGTTCATGAGCTTGTTGAGAGTTATGAAGTGGGTCACCGATCAGTATTTTACGAATTTTCGAAGCAAACATGAAAAAAAGACTACTCCTGTTGCTTGTGGCCTGCAACTATTTCGAGTCGTCTGATTCGCCGTCGTTTAAAGCTTCGTATAATTGCTCTAGTTCTTTTTCGTTGTATTCCTGGGCTTGAACGGGGACTTTATAGCCTTCGCTGGCCCATTCTCCGAGATCAATAAGTTTGCATCTGTCTGAACAAAACGGACGAGCTGGGTTTTCAGGTGAATACAACGCTAAAAGCCCGCATTGCGGGCATTTAACTTTTCTAACATTTGATGAATTTGAATTGTCTGTCACTCTTATATTAAAGACCGCAGTTTTGACGTTGGCAACGAGTGAAGCTACCTTGCGCTGCAGGAACATCGCCGATTTTAAAGATAAATGGCAATGTGTTGTCTTGGATCTTTCCTTGAGCAACTTCGATAGTAATTTTTGTTCTGTTTAATCCTGACCAGTAGTCACCATAGCCGTTAGCTGAAAAACCTGCAGAATTGTTAATTGCAGATACCGCTAATTCTAATTGCAATGGATTGCGATAAACACCGTTGTATTGTTTAGGATCTGGTAAGAAAACACCAGTTACATAACCTAAAGCGATACCTAGAGCACCCCAACCAGATGGTAATTGGGCCGAGTAATTAAAATAAGGATTATAACGAGGTTGCGCAACGAAAGTAGCTAATACAGAGTTTCCGCCATTTGGAGGAAATTGAATAATCATATCCATTGAACCACCAACATAAGATTGGCAAGAAGATTGGCCACCGTTGTATCCGCCGGCGCGATCACAAACGCCCATTCCGTATTTGAAAAACTCAGTCATTTTCGCACCGTTAACGATACGTAATGAAGAAGTTCCAGAGTATGTATCTGCGTAAAAACCATTTTGATAATTGTATGTTGCAGGTTGCACGTAGCCACCGTTACCTGTGTAACAAGCTCCGTTGTAATATGTAGTACCCGCTGGGCATGACAAGTTCGTTTGGCCATCATCACTATTGCCTTTGCAACTTGATAAACCACCAACCATTACTAATAAGCCTAATACATAAAGTACATGTTTCATAAAAACTCCTCTGACAACCAGAAGAGTTACAATTAGTGTACCGAGCTTTTAAACAATTTATACGATCTGAGCTGTCAACAGATTTGACAGGGCCGTTATTTCAACAAGGATTGTCACTTAAAAGACGCGCTCCAATGTGATAAAAAAAGTGACCCTTATCAGAGCTTTCGCTAAGATTTTTACGACTGGAGATCATCTATGAATACAGATCAACATTGGACAGAAATTTCGAAGCGTTTAACCTGGATCAAACCCTGGACAAAACTTAAAGAAGTCTCATTTAAAAAACCAGTCAGTATCAAATGGTACGCTGACGGCGAATTAAATGTAGCGGCGAATTGTATTGATCGTCATTTAGCAAAGCACGGTGATAAGGTCGCAATTATCTGGGAGCCAGATAACATTAAAGAAGAAGCTAAAAAAATCACATATAAAGAATTACACGCTAGCGTTTGCCGGATGGCGAATATCTTAAAAAAGCATGGGGTAAAAAAAGGTGATTTCGTCACGATTTATTTACCGATGATTCCAGAAGCTGCTTATGCCATGCTTGCCTGCGTGCGCATTGGAGCAGTTCATTCAGTGGTATTCGGCGGATTTTCTCCGGGATCATTAGCCGATCGTATTCATGATTGTGATTCTAAATTTGTGATTACTGCAGATGAAGGTTATCGCGGTGGCAAAACAGTTCCGTTGAAAAAAAATGTCGATGAAGCCTTAACAAAAGTATCAACTGTTGAAAAAGTATTAGTCGTAAAACGTACGGGTGGTGCGGTTTCACATACAGATAAAGATTTATCTTACGAAGAAGAATTAAAAACAGTATCTGCAGAATGTGCTCCCGAGACAATGAATGCCGAAGACCCATTATTTATTCTGTACACGTCAGGTTCAACCGGAAAACCAAAAGGCGTACTGCATACATCAGCTGGGTATTTAGTCTTCGCAAGCTACACGCATGAAAAAGTTTTTGATTATAAAGACAAAGATATCTTCTGGTGCACAGCTGATGTGGGTTGGGTCACAGGCCATAGTTATATCGTCTACGGGCCACTGGCAAATGCCGCGACCACATTAATGTTTGAAGGGGTTCCAAATTACCCCACATCTTCTCGTTTTTGGGAAGTGGTTGATAAACACCAGGTTAATATTTTTTATACTGCACCGACGGCAATTCGCGCGTTGATGCGCGAAGGCACTGAACCTGTGAAAAAAACATCGCGCAAATCTTTACGCGTGTTGGGTTCAGTGGGTGAGCCGATTAATCCCGAAGCTTGGCATTGGTATTCTGAAAATGTCGGCGATAATCGCTGCCCCGTTGTAGACACTTGGTGGCAAACAGAAACAGGCGGAATTTTAATTTCTCCGTTAGCCGCTGAAACTAAAACAAAACCAGGGTCAGCAACTTTTCCATTGCCGGGGATTGAAGCTAAAATCTTATCTCCTGAAGGTAAAGTGTTAGAAGGTGAGTGCGAAGGCGTATTGGCGATTGCTGATTCTTGGCCTGGGCAAATGCGCACGTTGTATAAAGATCATAAACGTTTTGAAGAAACTTATTTTAGCACTTATCCGGGTTATTATTTTACCGGAGATGGCTGTAAGCGCGATGAAGATGGGTATTACTGGATCACAGGGCGAATTGATGATGTGATCAATGTGTCAGGCCATCGTATTGGAACAGCAGAAATTGAATCAGCACTGGTTGATCATCATAGTGTCGCAGAAGCCGCGGTTGTGGGTTACCCGCATGATATCAAAGGTCAGGGCATTTATGCTTATGTGACTTTAAAAAATGGCGTTGACGCGACTGACACACTTAAACAGGAGCTAGTTCAACATGTACGTAAGCTGATCGGACCGATCGCTACTCCTGATAAATTGCAATGGGCACCGCAATTACCAAAAACACGTTCGGGTAAAATCATGCGCCGTATTTTAAGAAAAATTGCGGAAAATCAAACTGATAGCTTAGGTGACACTTCAACTTTGTTAGATCCATCGGTGGTTGAACAGTTAGTGGCTGGGAAGTTGAGCTGAAGGCTCACCAGCTTATAAGCTGAGCTAGTATTGATTCTCAAGTGTTGTGCATTTGCGGTTCTAAGATTGATTTAAGATATGAGCGTAGTGCAAACTACGCTCTATGAAAATTACAAGTTTATTATTAGTATTATTCGTTAGTCTTCAAGCCTTAGCCATTCAAGAAATTGAAGTGGTTGTTGCCGATCAAAGTTTTAGTTCTTCAAGTAAAGTGGTTATCACTGAAAAAGAAATTAAAAAATCGCATGTAAATAATATTTCAACGTTACTTTCTTCAGAAGCTAACGTAGCTGTAGCCAGTTCAAATTTTACGCCGAATTCAATCTATATTCGCGGTGGCGATACCAGCCACGTTTTATTTTTAATTGATGGAATTCCGTTTTATGATCCATCAACAATTCAGCGCACTGTGAATCTTTCGACATTAAATTTACGTGCGATTAAAAAAATTGAAATCATTAAAGGCTCGCAATCTGTTCTTTACGGCGGCCAAGCACTAGCTGGTGTTATTAAAATTGAAACTTTTCCAACAGATATTAAAACCACTTCTGCTTTTATGCTTCAAGGTGGTGAACGTTTTGCTGAAATCAACTTAGCTCAACAAGTTAAATTAACTGACGCGCAGGGTTTTGCCGGCAATATCAAAGTTTCAGATGCGCATAATAAATCGCCGGCTAAGGGTTCTTCAAAAACTTACCCCCAGCGTTTAACTAATGTCGATCTAACTTATATTAACCGCGATTTATTTTCGCCTGAGTACGAAGTTTTATTAAAAGGCCAGTACACTGACGATCAAAGCCAGATTTCAACTTACGATGGGCCAACTGGTGTGGCGTTTGATACTGAAAATTTCGATGCCCAAACTGAAGCTGTAAATACCGGTGTAGTTGTCCGTAAAAAAGATAGATTTTCATTGGCGTTTTCACAACAACAAACCGATCGTAAATTCGAACAAGATGCGATTTCTGGTGGCGGCACAGCAACAGATGAAGTTTACGAAGGTTTATTGCAAGTTATTCGTTTGGATGTAAAAGCTTTTGAATCTGAAAAGTTTAAAATCGACACAGGTGTAAGTTTTAACCACGAAGAATTATTTTATAAATCAACAGGTGTAGTGGGTGCAGATTATTTTCAAGAGTACGAAGGTATTTTTGTAAAAGGCGCTTATAAAGTAACTGACAAGGTCGTGACAGAAGCCGGTGTTCGCAAAGAGCTCAGCAAAATGAAATCTGTGGCTGATACTTATCAAGTGGGTTTTTCATACGGAGATAATCTAAAAGTTGAACACTCGACGGGATTTAAATCGCCATCGTTGTACCAACAATTTTTCTCAACACGCGGAAATCCTGATTTAAAACCAGAAAATGTAACAACAACAGCTGCAACGATTGAAAATCAATTAACCGAAAAAACGCGTGGGGCTTTAACCGTATTTTCTTCTGAATATGAAAATTTAATTATCCCGCAAGGATCACCAAGTAAATACCAAAACGTGGCAAAAACTGAAACGACGGGTGCTGAAGCTTATTTAAATTATGTGAATGAAGAACAAGCCTTAAAAGTTCAATTATCATTCGGTTACCAAGAGCCAAAAGATCATTCGACAGGAACATGGCTTGTGCGCCGTGCTTTAAGAACCGCAGCCTTAAAAGCAAATTATGACGTGAATGATCAAGTTGCATTGGGCACTGAAATTATTCATACCGGAAGCCGCCGCGATCAGTATTTTACTTTTACGCCGCCGTTTACGTTTGCGACGTTAACTTCGACAATCCCAAGTTATACTGTGGTGCATATCGTGGGAAATTATCTAGTGCGTCCTGATTTAAATTTATTTGCCCGTGCCGAGAATATTCTTGGTCAAGAATACCAAACGACTTATGGTTATTATGTAGATGGCCCGGTGGTTCGCGCTGGCTTAAATTACTCGATCGAATAACTAGAGTTGTCTCATGTTGAGACGCAGGCTTAATAAAATCCAGGATTCTGCCGATAGAGTCTTGTATGAAAAAACAAAATACTTTTCGTTTAGGTGTGTTAGTTTTTGCGGTGATGGCTGTATCTGCCTGTTCGCCGTTTGGTAATCAATCATTAATTCAAGATATCTCAAACGAGATAGGTGTTTTTATTCCGGGTAAAACAAGCACCAGCGTAATCTCGAGTGCTTCGTCGACCGGTACTGTTCAGTGCGGTAATGGTGGCGGTCAGATACCGTGTCCGAATGGTGAAGCTCCAGGAGCGCAACAGTACGCCGTAACTCACAGTGTGGGTGATACGTTTCAACAGGGTAGTTCGGCCTCTGGAACTCCTGCGACAGCGCAACAACCATTGGTTGGTGGCGTGCCATCAGGTTATACTGTGTTTTCAACGATTTCTGGCGAAGTTCAATAATCTTTTTATCAGATAGAGTGCGCTTACAAATAACAGCGCACTTAACCATTGCGAAATACTTAAATTCAGAATCAAAGCACCACGATCATCTTCGCGAAAAAATTCGATGACAAAACGATTGATCGAATGGCCACAAACCCAAGTTAAAAATACTAAGCCTGTCGGTAGACTTTTTCTTTTACTGATAAACATAATCGCTGCAATCAGAATTAATTCAGCTACAGCCATATATAGTTGGGTCGGGTGGCGGTTGGCGATCGCCCACGGCAATTCGCAGTGGCTACCATAACAGCAGCCTTCAAAAAAACAACCCACGCGCCCTAGGGCATAGCTTAACGCTAAGTACGGGGTTAAAAAATCAGCCCATACGTAGAAGTTTTGTTTTTTCGATTTTAAATAAGCCAGCACCGAAATTAAACTTAAAGCAAAGCCGCCATAAAAAACAAAGCCGCCCTTCCAAAATTTAAAAATCTCTAACGGAAATTCCTGATAAAAAGCCAACTCTTCATAAAGCACATGCACCAAGCGGCCGCCGATAAAGCCGGTGATCATGATGATCAGGGCCAAATCAAAGGTGATCTTACGGTCGATTTTAGAATTTTGGTTAAGTTCAGCGTTAATCAGCAACAAGATAAAGGTCACTGATAACGAAATCACTAAATAGAATGTGGGAATTTGTATGAAACCAAAATCTAAGATAGGTTTCACGCTGTAGGTTTCGTTTCTTCAGTTTTTTGTTCTTTTTCAGTCATAATCAAATAAACCAGAGCACCGACACCACAAACAATCGCCATATCAGCGATATTGAATGCAGGCCAAGTTTGGCGGTTATAAAAATGAAAATCAATAAAATCGACCACATAACGGTACTGAATACGATCTAAGTAATTACCAATAGCGCCGCCAAAAATAAATGACAGCGCAATCATTTGCGAAGTCTGTTTTTCTTTTAAGCCCCAAATGATGTACAAAATCAGCGAACAGGCTAATGGTGGCATAGATAAGAAAAACACTTCGCGAAAAACCGCAGGTGTCTGTGCTAAAATTCCAAAAGCAGCGCCGAAATTTCTGACGTATGTGATATTAAAATAATTTTCAATCACGACACGGCTTTCATGTAACTGAAACTTCGTGTGCACTAAAAGTTTAGTGAGCTGGTCAGCAGCAATCACTAAACTTGAAATCGTCATTAGGTAAATTAGCTTTTGGCGCATGTTAAGTTAAAGCCTCAACACACTTAGGGCATAAGCCTTGTGTGCTTGCAGCAGTTGATAAAGTGTCATACACCCAACAACGTAAGCACTTCTCGCCATCAGCTTTAACCGCAGTTACAGCCAGAGGACCTTTTACTAAAGTCACATTAGATACAATAAAGAATTCACGTAAATTGCATTTTGCATGTGAATTATTTAATTTTTCTAAGGCAGCAAAAGCTTCGCCATCAGCAGTCACTTTTAATGAAGCTTCTAAGCTGGCACCAATTGTTTTAGCTGTACGTAATTCTTCTAATTTCTTTTGTGCTTCAGAACGAATTCTTAATAAATCATCAAACGTCACATCAAGATCAGGAGCACTCCATGAAGCATTAGCTTTTGGGAATGATTCTAATAAAATCGAATCGTGCGCTTTGTTTTTAATGTAGCCATAACTTTCTTCAGCTAAGAATGTTAAAATCGGCGCCATCATACGCAACACAGACGTTGTCACGTGATGATAAACTGTCTGTGTTGATCTGCGCTCAAGACCATCAGCTTTCCATGTGTACAGGCGATCTTTTAAAATATCCATGTATGTCGCAGACAAGGTCACTGTAAAAAAGTGATTTAATAATTGGTAAACTTTGTAAAACTCATAACATTCGTAAGCTTTAGTTACTTCTGTGATTAACTTATTTAACTGATGCATCATCCAACGATCAATCATTGGCATTTTTGCAACTTCGATTTGATCTTTTGAAGCATCAAAGTCATTGATTGCGCCTAATAAGAATCTCATCGTGTTTCTGATCTTACGGTAAGTCTCGGTAACTCTTGTAAGCTCTTCTTTACCGCAACCTACATCTGTTCCGTAATCTACAGACGATGCCCAAAGGCGTACGATCTCAGAACCGGATTGTTTCGTGATTTCATTTGGATCAACCACGTTACCTAAAGATTTAGACATCTTACGGCCCTGAGAATCATTCACGAAACCGTGGGTGATTAAGGCTTTAAACGGAGGTTTGCCTGTTGTCGACATGCTTGAAAGCATTGACGTATTAAACCAACCACGATGTTGATCAGAACCTTCTAAGTAAATATCAGCCTGAACATTTTTATAACCGCGTTTTGCCTGAACTGCTGCGTGACACACGCCAGAGTCAAACCACACATCTAAAATATCGCGGCCATGTTTGTAACCAGGTTTACCCACGATTTTTTCTGCAGGTGTGTTATAAAATGCTTCGATACCGCCAGCTTCAACAACATCTGCAGCGCGCATCATCACATCAACATCAGCTAAAGGTTTACCAGTTTCTTCGTGATAAAAAATCGGGATTGGTACACCCCAGATTCTTTGACGAGACAAACACCAGTCGGGACGATTTTGCATCATCGCTTCAAAACGGGCTTTACCCCACTCAGGAAAAAACTGAACATCATTCATCGCTTTTAAAGTATTTTTTCTGATTTCAGAACCTTCTTGATCAATGCCGATAAACCATTGCGCTGTCGTTCTAAAGATTAGCGGTGTTTTTGATCTCCAGCAGTGCGGGTAACTGTGCGTGATATCAGTGTGTTTAATTAAATGCCCTGAAGCTTTTAATTTTTCGATGATCACCGGATTGGCTTTAAAGATATTCATACCCTGCATTTCAGGAAAGTCTTCAGTGTAGGTTCCGTTTTCAGCAACCGGATTGATAATCGGTAAATTATATTTCTGACCCACGCGAAAATCGTCTGCACCATGGCCTGGAGCTGTATGAACCGCACCAGTACCAGCATCAGCTGTAACGTGATCAGCTAAGACTACAATAGATTTACGATCTAAGAACGGGTGACGAGCTTCAGTTAAATCTAAATCAGCGCCTTTAACCGTTGATACTTCAGTTAAAGAAAGACCAGAGTCTTTTTCAAAAAATTCTTTTAATGATTTGGCGATCACTAAATTTTCACCATCGGTTGAAGCCGCGCCTTCGGCACGAGTTGAAAACACACCGTAATCAAATTCAGGATGTAGCGCGATACCCACGTTCGCAGGTAGCGTCCAAGGTGTTGTTGTCCAGATCACATATGATGTTGTGCCTTTTGGATTTCCAAGCTTAGCTAGAGTTCTATCATCAGTGATATTAAATTTTACATAGATCGAAGGGGATACTTTATCATGATATTCGATCTCGGCATCAGCAAGAGCTGTCTTCAAAGTCCAATTCCAGTAAACTGGTTTTACACCTTGATAGATCACGCCGCGTTTGAACGCGCGTGCGAATTCACGAACCTCTTCAGCTTCGTATTGTTTCGACATTGTCAGGTACGGGTTCTCCCAATCAGCTAACACACCTAATCTTTTGAACTGTTCGCGTTGGTGATTTACCCATTTATTAGCTTCTTCGCGACACAGCGCTAGAATTTCTTGATCAGTCTTTGTTATCTTTTTGTCTGACAGATCTTTCATGACCTTGTGCTCAATCGGAAGACCGTGGCAATCCCACCCAGGAATAAACGGGGCAGAGTACCCTTGCATATTTTTATATTTAATCACGAAATCTTTTAAAGATTTATTCATCGCATGACCGATATGGATTGAACCATTCGCGTACGGAGGGCCGTCAGGCATTGTAAAACCTGGGCCATTTTTATTTTTCTCCTGCAGCTTTTGATAAATATTATTTTTTTCCCAACCAGCAATAATCTGAGGTTCACGAATTGGTAAATCACCTTTCATCGGAAAGTCAGTTTGTGGTAAACGGATCGTGCTTTTGTAGTCGGGGCTATTTGAATTTTGCATCTGAAAAGTTTAGCACAACTGCCCCGGTGATAGTAGGGCTAGCTGGGCCTTTAAGTCGTTTTTTGCGCTGCACTGGCCCCGATCAACTTACCCCGACAATCTCAATATTCCTCACGGTAGGTTTTATTACGGGCGTTCAAAAAATAAATACATTCACAAAATCAGCAGTTTTTCTAAAATAGAAGGCCTCTGGAAAACAAACACGAACAAAAGAACATAAAAAAGGAGCTTTTATGAAAAAACTGTTAGTCGCACTAGTGCTAATGATGTCGTCATCTGCATTTGCCGCCGTAGTCCCCATGGAACTGAACGAGGCTGATTCAAAAGACATGTATATGGCCCTGTCAAAATGGGGAACCCGTTATGCTGATCAAGAAAGACGTCTTATCCGTATTGATGTGATCGACCCCCGTTGTTACTGGGACAACAAAGATCAATACAAATATCCACGCTGTACTTTATTAGACACAAATCATGATAAAGAACTTACTCGCTCAGACAAAGCGGCCGGCTGGTTAGCAAAACTATTAGACCGCCATGTGGGAACAATTTGTGGACCAAACAATTTAGAAAACAGAGAATGCTTAACTGCAGCTCGTTTAATCCGTTGTTGGCATCCGTGGGATCCTAAAAATCCGCCAGTTCTTATTCCAATCGGAAGACGTCATATCTGTTGGCTTGAGCCGATTCGTACACCAATTCCAACGAATTAATTTTTACCTTAGGATTCAACATGAAAAAGAACATTCTGCGCAGCTTTCTTACGCTACTTATCACCGGTCAATTTTATTTTAACTCTGCTCGGGCCCAAGAATTACCCACTGATCCGGTGATTCCGCCAGAGCCTGAATTGGTAAAAACTGAACTCAACGAAGCCGATTCTAAAGAGCTGTTTGATGTGCTTAACAAATGGAAACTTGTTGTTATAGACCGTCAGACACAAACTAAGAATATTCAGGCTTCAGATGTGATTTGTGTCGAAAATATGGAAGATGGCCGCAAGCTCGGGTGTTCATTGTATGACGACCTTCGCTCGCGTGAACTAACGAAATATAATAAGATCGCTGATCCGCTTTTCAAGCTAATGGTTAAGCATGTAGCTATGGATTGTGAAGATGACAGTGAAACTTGTATGAACGCCGCAGAAAAAATGGCCTGTTCGTTAGCTGCTAATAAATATTCTTGTTCTGTTGAATACCTTTTATCACAACCGAAACCAAAACCTAAAAACGGAGATCGAAAATGAAATCACTACTAGTAAGTTTGTTACTTTTCGCTTTTGCGCAAGTAGCGCAAGCTGTTCCAGTTGCCTTAAATGAAGGGCAATCAAAAAAATTATACAATGTCTTAGCCGCATACGGCTTACGCACAGCTTTTCCGGCAGAAATGCAAACGCGTGAATGGGCAAAACCAGTGCTCTGTCAAAGAGCCGTGAATGGTGGAGTTAATTACACTTGCCTGCTGCACGACGAATTTCATAACGTGAATGTACAAAAAACCGGTATGGTCGCGAAAAAATTGTACTACTTTTTAAAAGACGTTAATGGAGCTGTCTGTGAAGGGGCGAAATGTTTTACCCGTACCGCGGATATCAAATGCATTTATTGGTGGCCGAATAAAGATAATCCGCCAGAAAGACGTTATCTTTGCGCCATTGATAAATTCGTACCTGAGCCAAATTAAATTTTCAGAAATTATAAAAAATTTTATACAGCAGGTGCGCGATCAAAATTTTTGTGCACTTGCTGTAATGTAAGAATTGAAAAATTATAAACCAGCTTTACGGAATTGTTTAATTCCTAAAGCAACTAAAGCGCGGATTGCTTCAGCATCAGAACTTAAGTTAAAAGTTTCACGCACTTGTTGAATAGCTTCTAAAGTTTTTTGATCAAAACCATTTGCATTCATATCAGTTGATACACGCGACTGACTAACAGTCGTCGTTGTCACATGCGAAGTAGAAACCGCTGCTGCGGTAGCTGTCGCGTTGGTTTGCGAGGCATGCGAATGGATTGTTGGCGCATGTTTGTGTGCTGGGGCGTGCATATGCGAAGCCGCTGTAGCTAACTGCTGCGGCGATTGAAAATCACCCATCATGTTGGCTAACGATTTTAATTCTTGTTTGAAATTCTGAATGCTTGGAGTTTCAAGAACTGCATCCCCATTGCGTTGCGCTTTTAGATAAAGGCTGACCAACATATTTTGATCTTGCGCCATTTCTTTAACAGATGGCGATTGCGACAACAGCCACGAATACGCTTTCTGCAAAGTATCTTTAGTATAAGCTTGAGGAGGCAACGGGTTAACTTGCATAGGGACTCAACGGTAAAGTTTCCCTATATTCGAGTCAATCGTAATACCACGTTACCGAATGCAAAATTTTATGTAAGAAAATGCAGTTTAATTATTAATCAAGATCAACTTTTGCATATTCTTTCGCCACGATTCCGTACTTCTCAATTTTACGTAATAAAGTCTTTTTCGGAATGTTTGCGTGCAATGCGGTTTGATTAATTTTGCCTTTAAATGTTTTCAAGGCCTTGATAATAAACTGTTTTTCGAACTCTTCTTTTTGAGCATTGAAATCAAGTAAGCCATTTGGTGAAACACTTAGGCCAATCACTTCGCCGTCAATTTCATCATCGCCATCGATTTCAGAATCTGCGTCAATAGATAAATCATCGTCTTCGTCAGAATCTGTCACGCCCATGTTTACAGCAGTTGCGCCGTTCATTTGCTTCATAGTTTCTGATTGACTCTGAATCTTATCCATTTGGTCGATTAAACTGATTCCAGCAGCCATCAAAACCGCTTCAGGTAAGCTTCCTAAAGTAATTTGATTTCCTGACTCAAGAACGAAAGAATGTTCAATGACGTTCTCTAATTCACGAATATTTCCTGGCCAGTTATAACGTTTCATTGCATCGAGTGCATCTTTCGTTAAGCCATTAATTTTTTTACCGTGAGCTACGTTAAATTTTTTGATGAAGATATTAATTAAAACATCTAAATCATCTTTGCGGTCATTTAACTGAGGTAAAATAATAGGTACAACATTTAAACGATAGAATAAGTCCTCACGAAAGCGGCCATCTTCCATCATTTTTTCTAACGGGCGGTTGGTAGCAGCAATAATTCTTACGTTGGTTGGAATCTCACGGTTTGATCCAACCGGAGTAAATACTTTTTCTTGTAATACACGCAAGATTTTAACTTGCATCAACTGTGGCATGTCGCCAACTTCATCTAAAAATAAAGTTCCACCTTCAGCAAATTGAAACTTTCCGATTTTACGTTGGTCGGCACCAGTGAAAGAACCTTTTTCGTGACCAAATAATTCAGATTCAAATAGGTTTTCTGGAATCGCCGAACAGTTGATCGCAACAAATTTTTCATCTTTGCGGGCGCTGTTAAAATGGATAGCTTTTGCTACTAACTCTTTACCTGTTCCAGATGCTCCGCGCACTAATACCGGTGTATCAACTTTTGCAAGCTTATGGATCACGTTAAAAACTTTTTGCATTTGCGAAGTGTTACCGATGATTTTACGGCCTTCATCAACAAACACTGGCGAAGATACAGCTAAGTTAGAAATCATTCGGTGAGCGTTAATGGCTCTGTCGATTAATGCTGTAAGATCATCACCCGAGATTGGTTTAGATAAGAAGTTGTAAGCTCCGTCTTTAACGGCTGCTACAGCGGCTTCTACGGTCGCATGTGCAGTTAACATTAAGACGATAATGCCTGGATCGAATTCTTTAATCGCTTTCAGAGCAGCTAAGCCATTCATGCGAGGCATATCCACATCCAAAATGACGATGTCATAGATACGTTTAGAGCTATCAGTAGCTTTGACTTTTTCTAAAGCGTTTACGCCGTCGAAAGCCTCTTCAATAGAGAATCTGCGAGTAGCTTCTAAGGCAGAGCGGATCGAAAAGCGTAGAGCTTGGTCGTCATCAACAACTAAAACCTTTAACATATATAATTCCCCCGTAAGCGATATGCCGCAAGGTATAGCATAAGATTTAAGCGAATGAACACCGAAAAAAGCAAAATGACACCAGCTAGGAATTGTTTACTTAGCGAGCAGAAGCTCTAGGACTGTGTTTAGGGTGTGTTTATTTGTCTAGCGGAAGCTCAACGGTGAATTTAGAGCCTCGTTCAGGCGAGCTATCAACCGTAATCTTACCCTTATGTAATTCTACGAAGTACTGGGCTAAATAAAGCCCCAAGCCCGAACCTTTGATGGTTGTGGTCTTAACTGTGTGAGTGCGAAAGAATTTCATGAAAATATTGGGTAGGTCAGATGGCGGGATCCCCATACCCTGATCTTGGAACTCTACTATTATAGTATCGTCGCCTTCGCGGCTACGTACCCAAACAGTCGATTCGTCAGGGGAGTACTTAATCGCGTTCTCGAGTAAGTTCGAGAACACTTGTTTAATAAGCTCTGGGTCTACCTGAGTCGGAAACATCGGTTCAAGCTCTTGGATGATCTTAATCTTTTTAACTTTAGCTAGGAATTCATGTTTTTTCACGACGTCAGATAAAAGCTGATTAAGGTCTTTAGCTTGTTTGTGCAGTTGAACGCCTTGGCTTTCGATACTGCCGTACTGAAGAATAGCATTGATGAATTTAAGAAGGTCGTCAGAGCTATGTCTGATCGTGTCCAGCGCTTCTCTTTGGTGAGAGGATAGTTGTTGTGGGTCTTTGTAGATGACTTCAGTCATGCCGGTAATACGCGCGATAGGCGTCTTTAAATCGTGTGACATCATTGAGATGAAGTTTGTTTTAAGCTCTTCAACTTCAGAGAGTAGTTTATGCTTTTGGTAGTATTCCCATGACTTGCGGTTTTCACGGATAAGGCGGTAGGGGATGAAGAAGTAGTAGCAGAGGAAGATGGCCAGGAGCGGGTGAGACAGCTCGATCCATAAACCAAATATTATGAATAATAGGGTAGAAAAAAATGCTAAACCGATAAAGGTAGCAGCTAATGTTACCAGTCCCTTTGCCGGAGTTAGAGATAAAGTTGCATATAATGTTAATAGCGAGATCAAGATCGTAATAGCGATAGTGAATGGTTTTGGAAGACGGTACGGAGCTTTGTTATCAATCAGTGTTTGAAATTGATTCGCTTGCAATTCAACTTTTGTCATCGCACTGAAATGACGATTAAATGGTGTTGCTACGTAATCTGCAGCACCTTTATTTAAATCTGTACCAACCAGAATTAGCTTATTCTCCAAAGCTTCTTTAGGTACTTTTTGGTCGACAATATCTTCGAAGCTGTATGTTGGAAACGAACCCTTAGGATGATAGTCGATGTACAGCTGCATAGAGTCCATATAGAAAAAAGACCCTTTAATATTTTCAACATTTTGAATAGCAGGATTATAATATGACGCCAGAATTGGCTGCATCATTGATTGTCCTTGGTACTGGTACATCAATCGTCTAGAGACGCCATCTTTACCAAACGACTTGCCATCAACACTAAAGGGCATAGAAGACAACTTAAGTGAATCTAAAGGCGGTTTAAGCTTATAAGGCTCAAGCTCGCCTTTCATGGTTAAGTTTTGCGTAGAAAAAATGAGATTAGGGATACTTTTAATTTGTTCTGTAAATTCTTTTTTTTCTGCATCCGAACCAGTGATATCAACGAAGGCATCGTCCTCTGTTCTTAGTTCATAAACGATAAACTTTGGATTTAAAGCTGAAAGTTGATTCAAAAATCTTATATGATCTTTAAACTTCGGTTCGCCTTGATATTTTTCAACAGTTTTTGGTGTAATTAAGACAATGGCAATTGGTGTGGTTTTCGCCTTAGCAAGACCAAGAAAAGATTTTGTTTTAATTCTTAAGTCAATCAGGTGACCTTCAATGAAATCTAGATTGAAGGTAGAGATTAGAAATCCAATTGCAATTGCGAATATGAGTCGTAAAGCGAAAAATTTTGGAGCGAGTTTTGTATTGTTGTCCAAGTGAGATTAATAGCTAAATTGAATTAAGCTACAGGGCCGCAAGGCTCTTTAGGATCGCCGCCTTTGCCTGGGCCAGCTAATTCAGTATTAGGCTTAATTTTTTTGATATGTTTTTTCATATTTTCCCCCTGCCGGATTACTCCGCAGTCCTAGCTTTTTTATAATACGAAAGCGTCACTAAAAGCAAGTTTCTTGTGCGCTCACAGAATAAATTATCTTTTTTATGTTTGTCGCCATTGTTGGCCTTATTGATGTACATACAGCCGCCGCCGCAAGCGTGGCGTGCCCAGCAGGTTTGGCAATTATTAAGTTCTATTAAAGGTTTGGCATACTTAGCTAGTTTGTCATGGTCGAGTTGTTCATTTTCGCCCACTACTTCGCTTTGATCGCCTGCAGCCCAAACGCACGTGTAAAGTTTATTCTTAGCGTCTACCATTAGGTACGTTTTACCAGCGCCACAATAGTTTTCTATGCGGGTTTGGCTGTCTAAGACTTGAAATCCTTGATCAAACTGAAGAATTTTTCGAAGCTCTTTTTCGCCGCCATTGTTCCAAGCTTCTTCTGCAATTAAACTCATTTGTTCGAGATAAATTCTTTGAGTTTCTGAAGACTTCTCCGTCGATTCGAAATGAAATTCCATACGATCTGGATTTAGGCTGCGAAAGAATTGATAAGTCTTTAGAGCTTCTGGATTTCTAGCTGAGCATACAGCGGCTAAATTAAATGAAGTGATGTTGCCACGATCTCTATTTAATTCGCGAATTCCAGCTAAGGTCATATCTGTTGAGCTAGTGTTGTTCTTAGTTGGTCTAACAATGTCGTTAATCTCTTTAGGGCCATCAAGACTAATTTTAACATCAATTTTCATTGAGCGAACAATCTCAAGTGTACGCCCCTCGAGTAAGGTTCCATTAGTTACGATAGACATTATCGGGATTATTTTATGAATAGCAGCTTCTTCCTGAGCGTAATTGTAAATAGCCAAAATAGCTTCTGGATGAAGTAGCGGCTCTCCGCCGATAAAAATAATTCTAAATTTTTGACCAGGCGATAAACTTGAAATAAAAAATTTTAATTGAGGAAGCGTTTTTTCTACATTAATTTTATTAGTAGGTTGTCCATACGTTCCATCGCCTCCGGCGGCACAATAGACGCATTTAAGATTGCAAATTTGGTTAATATTTAAATTAATTGTACGAATGCCAAATTCTAATTTTCCACTTTTAGCATTAGGATTTACTTCAGAGTTCCACTCGCTCAACGCTTCAAAAGCTTCCTTTTCTTCATCATTGCCTGGAAGTTTGACATCGGGAATTGCGCCATCGGTAATTGCGATCGGTGTCATTTGAGCGAAAGATTCAGGACTGATCTCTGCAACTTCGAGATTATAAGCGTGATAAGCTGTAATGGAATCGTCCTCAGCTTTAAACGCGATAATTTCATTATGTCTGCGCAGTTCTATTGGTTTCATATTGTCTCTTTATTCCTGAATCTAAATTAGAATAGCAATACTAGAGCCAAATGAAAGTATCTTGCGGAAGTTACTGGTTTTTATATAAACCGTTAGGACTTTAGTACTATGCTTTCGGTAAACTGATTTTGATCGTTGTTCCTACATGTTCTGCAGAAGAGATTTCGAATCGTCCGTTTAGTCGTTCAATAACTCGTTTGGCGTGTAGAATCCCAATCCCATTTCCTTGATTGGTATCTGCCTTTGTTGTAATGCGGGCAGTGCCTAGAAGCTTTAGAACTTGTTCGGGAATTCCAGTACCATTATCTGTTATGCCCACGCGAATCATATCATTATGCGAATCTATTGAAATAAAAATTCTAGGTTCTAGGATACTTTGAAGAGCGAAGATTGAGTTATCTAAAATATTACTCAGGATGCGTTCTAAATCTAATTTTAGCCCCATCGCGGTTGTCGATTCAGAATTAATCACGAATTCAAATTCAACTTTTGTATTTAGAATTTTTTTCTCTTTAGTTATTGATGAAATAATTTCTGCTAAATCAATTTGCTCAACAGCTTCATTTTCGCTACCAGTCTTCGTTCTATAACGAGTAAGAATCTTAGTTGCGGTTTCATCAATTCGCTGAACGGCACTATCAAAGATTTCTTTATATTCTGGGTCGTCGAACTTTACTTTGTGCATTACTAGATTAATTGCGGAAAGTGGCGACCGAATATCATGCGCAACTTTTTCTGAGACTGTAAGAAGTGCATCAATTCTTGCATCTCCGATTTCTTGTAGTTTTTTCGTTTCCTGCTCTTTAAACATCGAGAACATTATTATTGGGATGCCTAAGTATTGCAGAAAAAATATTAAAACAATTGATCTAGAGAAATCTAGAAAAAAACTGCTGAAAACATAAGTTAATGTCGCTAAAATAAGGAACAGTGGAATGATCGAAAGCGAAATGAATAATTTCGTTTTCGATGGAATTTTTATACAAATTAAAATACTAAGAATTATGAAAGTTATTAACAGATCATTAAAATTTTTAGGGGTTTTAATATAATTCCCAGTAGTATATGTATTTAATATATTTGCCAGGTTATCAACATGTGGGAAATAGAACGTTTTGAAATTATCACCAGAAATTTTATCTGAAAAATTAAATACTGAAGGTAATCCTGAGAATGAAAACTCATCGAAAGATCCAAGCAAAATTGTTTTTTCTGTAAAATTGCTACCATCAATAATATTGTTCAATAAGTCTTGAGCATCGTAAGAACCAAAAGCACCTGCTTTATAGCTTTTAAAATAGATTTGATCAGTTTCCCAAAGTTTAAATCCAAATTTGAAATAATTAAGTTCTTTGGGATTGTATCCTAAGTTCTTCAATTCTAGATATTCATCCGCAGGTCCTTCTTTATCATAACTTAATAATAGCCGTCTGGGTTTGCGGTCGCGTGCACCCTGATTCGTGTCGGTTGAGCTACTTATAATAACAAAGCGCGCGAAATTTTCAAATACTGGATTCCTTGCAAGATTGTCTTCTGGATTTACGTAATCAGCTTGTAGATATATTTCTTTTTTATCTTCAATATATTTAAAAAAACCTTTTTTAATTTCTTCGCCGCGAAATTCTTTTTGAGAAAAGCAGAGAATAATATGTTTTGGTTTGTAGCTGCGAATTTTATCAATGACCGATGTGAATGTTTCTAGTGTAAAGGGTCTTGTGAACGTATCGACTTTGCCATTAATGTTAACCGTAACGAATGATGTATCAACTTCAGCAGGATCATTTAAGAATTGTAATGCATCTTTGATAAAAGATTTTACGCGTGGAAAATCAGTCTGCTGACAATACCACATCAAGGGCACAAGCGCAGCAACCAGAACCAACTTTTTCCAAGAAAACGAGAACCAACGATTTAGCCATTTCATGCGATAACCACCTATGACATTAAGATTATGGCTAAATAATCAAATATTTAGTAGCGTGAGAAGTATGGTCGGCTCGAGTTTTAGGACTTTGGTCGCTGTTTAAAAAATATTTAATTTTTTAAAGAATCAATATTGCCAGCCTTTGATCATTAAAGAATATGTAATTTTCTACATATTTAAACAATGCAAGGCTTAGGTCTATTGTGAGTAATCATTCGATCAAGTTTAATAAAAATATGAGAATGTTTATTAACATTTTATTAACATTCTTGGTGTTGCAGGCGCAGGCGCAAATTTTTATACCGATGGCGTTTTACAGTGGTGTTATATGGGTTCATAATTTTGGAACTTATCGTGCATGGAAGGACGGGACGTATGCTATTTCATGCGATGCGTATTTAACTTCTTCTGATAAACATCAATACGTTGGAGATACTGGAAATGGCGTTTATCGGATTCAGCCAATTTCTTTTGGTGTGCCGTTTGATGTTTATTGTGACATGACCAACGATTCGGGCGGATGGATGTTGGCGGCGGTGCCTCGGCGTGCAACTGCAAAAATGTCAGAAACTGCAGGGTTGCTGGATCCAACAGTGACAGCGGCAACCAGAAATTCAAATATTTGGAATACGACAAGCACGGTGCCATTTCAGAATATACGTTTAACAAATAATTGGCCGACACCAACCAGCCGAAACATGGCAACGTTTCCCACTTCCACGACGCTGGGTACGTTGCTGACAACGTATTCGACGTATAGCCAATCAAATATTGTACTGAGTGGCACAGCAATCATTTCTACAATTGCATCAACTTGTTTAGTGATACGTGGAAAAAGTAGAACTGATGCCCCCTACAACGACAACGCAGATTGGTTGTTTATAGGTTTTCATTCTAGGTGTACTGCGCCGGTTAGCGATGCCGATAATTGGGATACTACTTCTGGTTCTACTCAGTGGATTATCGGAGGTAAAGATAACGGTAATCCAATGTTAGCCGATACTTCAGTGGGAATTAACACCAGCGATAAGCACTGGAATTACAATAATACGGCGACTTATGATGTGGACACTCGAACCATGGTTTGGATTAAGTAAATAGGTGAATATTTACTTAAATGGAGAGTACTTTCGTCTAGGGTATCATCAAAAACTGGTTTGAAAATCTAAATTTTTGTCTAGAATTGATGTAGTGTTAATATGAGTCGCGATAAAGAAAAGGAAAATGCAGATTGGATTTTGCTTTATGAAAGTAAAATTTTGGGGAGTTCGTGGATCGCTTCCGAGCAGTTCGAGCCCAATTGAAGCAAAAGAGCAATTCGCTCTTTTGATGCGCGAGTTTTTGGATAAAGGTTATAAAACCCCGACTGAAATTGATAAATTTCTTTCTGAAAAAAAACTTGTCGATATCAGCGGTTACGGTGTTGCAACAACTTGTGTTGAAGTTCAAGGTGACGATCAAACTATTATTATCGATGGTGGCAGCGGCATTAAATACCTTAGCGATGCGTTGGCGAAAAATCGTTTTACGAAAAAAGAATATCACATCTTAATTACTCATTTTCATTTTGATCATATTCTTGGCTTACCTTTCTTTGCGCCGCATTTTATTCCTGGTTGCACGGTCAAATATTATTGTGTGCAGCCTGAATGTGAAAAAATTGTGCGCGATCTATTTCAGAAGCCGATTTTTCCGGTGGGTTATGAAGATCTTAAAGCGAATATTCAATTTATTAAGTTATCTCCGCATGAAAAGCGCTACATCAATGGCTTTGCGGTAACGCCGTACTTGCTGGATCATCCAGATCCTTGTTATGGTTTTCGTATCGAACATGGCGGTAAAGCTTATGGGCATGCTGTCGACACTGAAGCTACGCGCGTAACTCGTGAAGAATTAGGCAAAGATGCAGGTCTTTACGAGAATTTAGATTTGATGTATATCGATGCGCAGTACGAAGAAGAAGAAATGAACCATAAAAAAGGTTGGGGCCATGGAACTTTTGAAAGAGCTTTTAATCTTTGCGGGAATTTTGCTATTAAACAAGTATACATGGCTCACTATGATCCTTCTGCTAGTCTTCAGGATATTCAGAAAATCAAAGAAAGAGCTGGCGCTGCCTTTGAAAAACATCCCGCTAAAAAAACGACTACTTGGGATTTCGCCTTCGAAACTCAAGAAGTCGAATTAGAATAATTTATCAGGAGAATTTAAATGAAATTATCTATAGCATTACTTCTTACGGCTTTTGCGTTTGGTTGCGCAACTTCAAATAAGACTCAAAAAGTCGTTCAAACAAAATCAGGAAGAACTATTGCTCAAGCCAAGATAGCGCCTGGTGGTAAGTTAAATTTCTATAGTTGCAAATCAGGTTTCATGCAAAGTTCAAAAACTATTGATAAAAGTAATTGCGAGCTGGTTTCTGATATCAACATAGGTACGGTTTTGTCAGACAGCACGGCTAACTCAAAAACCATTTATTCTTTAGAGCATGTTTCAGTTAACGTTGATAATACCTGGGTAAAATGCGACGGAGAAAATGAAAGCTGCATTACCAGCGGTGATGCTTGGGACTGGGAAAAAGTAAGCTATTTTGACTTCAGTGATACACAAAGCAGCGAACTTGCGCAGAAATTGAAAACGGCTTACGCAAATAATAAAGGTGTATCTTTATATTTTAATAAGAGCCAAGTAAAAAAAGATTCAGTTGGCAGCCAGGATACTAAAGATTCTTATGGGCTTCAGAAAGCTCAACTTTTAATTGAAGAAAACTAAGCTTGTCTCAATCTGAGACTGGCTATTGTTCGCCGTAAATAACAGCTGACTAGCAATTAATGGCCGCGGTCTTTTCTGGCCGCCGCTATCCCTACTAAATTCATTTCTATCTAATTTTATCTGGCCTATGTTTGGCAATATCTTCTTTTGTTAGAAAATTGAAAGTTTTCAAAAGGAGTTTTTATGAAAAGTATTTTATTAGCTGCAACGGTTCTATTGTCTTTAAACAGCTTTGCTGAAGGGATCCAAGACGAATTGGGTCGCGAAGAAAAACTTTTTGCTTTTCAAACGATCGCTAATTTCTTACCTAAAGGCGAATTCAGAGGTCACATTGTCGGTGTATCGAAACATCCTTTTAATGTTCACAGATGTGTTGGCGGAGTTTTCTCAGTTAATCCAGAAACACTTTCATCGTCACTTCGCGAAAACAAAGCTTTTCCATTAGAGGCTTTCTTAGATAGTTATCATCCAAATCCAGTAGGCATCACTTTTATGTCGATTGATGATAAAATCACACAAGCAAGCTTTTCTGAAACAAAAGTATCGATCACAGCTGTAGATAGAAAAGATGGTTCTTCTGAAATTTTAGAAGTTGAAAAAACTAAAAAAAATCACGCGATTGTTATGGTCACTTATGTAAGACCGAATGGTGATGTTTTTAAAAATGGGTGTGATCTTGATCTGGATAAAGAATACAAAGGTAACGACTAAACTACTTTTCAAAAATTAAATTAATTTTTTTCTGGTCTACTGTTGATTCAACTTCTTTGCTTTCAACAGTATCGGGCCAAACAAAATCGCTATCTGAATCTGATTCAGTGATTTGTTTCATAAAGTTTGTCCAGATCGGTACGGCGGCACCACCGCCAGTTAGCGCTGTTGCCAAGCTTTGATCAAAACCAATCCATACAATCGCTGTTGTGCTCGGAGTAAACCCAGCAAACCAAGCGTCTTTTCCGTCAGACGTGGTTCCAGTCTTGCCTGCAGATGGTTTTTTAAATCCAGATAAAGAAACATACTTGGCAGTACCAGATTGCATCGTTTCTTTCATCATTCCCACAAGAACTGCTGTTTTTGTTTTATCAGATTTGCTTTCGGGTTTTGGTTCAAAGTTCGCAGTTGATTCAAAAAGTAATTTTCCTGAATCATCGAAAGCCTTTTCAATAAAGGATAATTTAATCTGGTCACCAAAACGTGAAATATTGCTGTAAGCTTGTAGCACTTCAAGGGGTGTATGCTGGCTTGATCCCAGTGAAGTCGCAGGCAACGGCGTCATATCTGAAGTTAACCCAAGCAGATGCGATAATTCGATGACTTTTTCAATCCCAACCTGATGGGCAATTTGTGCCGTCGGAGAATTCAAACTTTCTTTTAAGGCAAAAAAGTAAGGAATCTCGCCGCGAAATTTTTTATCGTAGTTTTCTGGCTTCCAGGTTTTACGGTTATTATCGAACTTCCACTCGAACGCTTGATCATTTAGAGTGGTTGTCGGCGTTACCGATGATTCATCTGTTAACCCATATTGCAAACCCGATAGGTAAACAAAGGGCTTAATCAGTGAGCCCACTTGGCGTTTGGCATAAAGAGCGCGGTTAAACTGCGATTGACGAAAATTTTGCCCGCCGACAAAGGCAGTGACAAAGCCAGATTGATTATCTGTCGCTAAAACTACGCCCTGAAGTTCTAAACCATTGGCTTTTTTCTTAATTAAAGATTTTTTTGTCTCGGTTAGATTTTTAATTCCAGATTGTAAGGCTTTTTGTGCGGTTTCTTGGATTGTCAGATCAAGGCTTGTGTAAAATGTCGTGCCCTCAATTGTAAGTCCAAGTTCTGTGGCTTGTTTTCTAACGGCTTCGAAATAGTACGGAGCCGTTTCTGTCGCTTTCACAACTGCCGGCGCTGGCATCATATATTCATTTGCTTTTTTAAACTCATCTTCGGTGATCAGTTTAAGTTCTTTCATCTTTGATAACACTAACTGACGGCGAATTTTTGCTTTTTCGGTTTTTTTCCATGGGTTGTTTAAGCCTGGATTATTAACGATGGCAGCCAGCAGCGCACATTCTGATAAATTTAGCTTTGTAATCGTTTTACCAAAATAATATTGGCTGGCCGCGCCAAAACCACGCACTTGAAAAGCTCCACTTTGCCCCATGTAGATCACATTCAAATAAGTCTGTAAAATTTCATCCTTGCTCCACTTAGATTCAAGTTTTACGGCCATGTAAAGTTCTTTGGCTTTGCGTGAATAAGTTTTTTCTGGAGTTAGAAAATAATTTTTCACTAACTGTTGCGTGATCGTTGATCCACCTTGGGCTTTTCGTAAAGCTATAATATTTTTTACGGCAGCCCGGGCAAGGCCCATGATGCTGATGCCTGAGTGATCTAAAAAATCATTATCTTCGATGGCGATTACGGCATTCAAACACTGAACCGGATAATTGGCCAATTTAAGCTCTTCTTGCATCAGCGGTTCGTTGTTGCGAAACTGCGCCACCATTACCGGATCAGTTTGCGCCGATGTCACAACACGCGTCGGGTCAGCTTTGAAAATTTGCTGAATGGTGTTTTGGTAAATCACAGCCACATAAGAATCTTCAGCAGATCCGTTCTTCCAGTGAAAACATGTGGAATCCTGCATCAGAGAAATGCCAAATAAGTTGCTGCAGGCTTGCGCTTGTAGGGTGATGAAATCTCCGGCTAAAATGACCTGATCTTCTGCTCTTTCGCGGTAACCTTTGTCTAAAAAGCTCTTCTGCACAGCTTTTGCATCGAATTTCTGGTTAATTTTGTACGAAAGCCCTCTGGCATAGTACTTTGTCGATTGTAAAATGGCTTGCGAAGAGAGTTTGCTTTCAAACTCCTCTTGTATATCAATGGCGCTGACGCTTAAAGATATTGCGCTTGTAAGAATAAAAAAACTGGTCTTTAATATCGAATAAAAGGACATAAGTAATTACAATGATGAAGCTATCTGCAAGTCAAATACAAAGACTGTCTGAAAAAATCTTAAAAGAGTGGAAAACAAATAATCTAATCACGTTAAAGGTTGAAGAATCTAAAGTACTTCAAGCCATGAAAGACGCCATCAACGTAGAGTTGCAGGCTGAAATTGCATTAGAAAAAGATGTTCATGCTTTGATGGATCACATGGAACGCGAAGGCCAAGAATTTCAACGCGGCAAGATGTTTAATTTACTAAAAATGAAATTAGCCAAAGAGAAAAAGGTGATCTTATGATTCTTTCTGAAGAACGTATTGGCCACTGGGCTAAAGTTATCACCGATAAAGTTTGGGGCGATGATATCGTCGACTTTACGGATGATGATCAAGCTTTAGTTGCTGCAAGAAGAGCTATTGTTCTATTTGTTCGTGAAGATGCAGAAATTGATACCAAAGCCCGTGAAAAAGTAGCGTCTCTAAAACGCAATGTCATGGAAGGCACCTCGGAATGGGAAATTATGTACAAGAAATATTATGAAGAGGAGAAAAACCGTCGTGGCTAAGAAAACGAAAAAACCAGTTAAAAAAGCTCCAGCTAAAAAGGCGACTGCGAAACCTAAAGCTAAGGCAAAGCCAGTTAAAAAAGCTGCGAAAAAACCTACAGCGAAGAAGGCCTCTAAAAAGGCAATTCCTAAGAAAGCTGTTAAAAAATCTGCTCCAGTTAAGAAGGCTGTAAAAGCTAAACCTGCAAAAAAAGTTACGGCAAAAAAAGCAGTAACAAAAGCTCCAGCTGCTAAAGTAAGTCCTGTTAGGCCAATAGTAAAAGTTGATTACACAAAAGCCATTACTCCATTGGGTGATCGTTTAGTGATTCGTTTAGTTAAAACTGAAAAAGTGTCTCCGGGTGGATTAATTCTTCCGGATTCAATGTCTTCAACTGAAGGTTACCTTAAAGGTGAAGTTCTAGCTGCGGGTCATGGCACTTATACTAAAAAAGGCCACCACAAACTGCTTGATGTAAAAATCGGTGACACGGTTTTATTCAATGAATATTCAAGCACTAAAGTTAAATTTAATAATGAAGATCTACATATCGTGCACGAGAATGAAATTCTTGGTGTGACAGAATAATAAGGGGACTAACGATGAAACTTTCACAACTTTTTGTAGCTGCATTACTTGTATCACAAACTGCGGCCGCTATTTCGATTGATTGGACTGGTGGCTACCGCGCTGAATACACTGGTGTAAATAGCACTTCTTTGGCAAATCAGAAATTAGGCAAAAGCTACGCACTTAATTTTTTATACTTACAACCTCGCATCATCGGTTCTGATGGCATCAATATCCACAGTCGTTTTGATGTGATGGCAAGCCAATTGCCAGCTTATAAAAACTCACAAATGGGTTCGATCATCGGTACAGGATTAAATGATGGTTCAGCTGGCGCAAATGGAACAAATGCGACTTCGCAAAACCAAAATTCATCTTCTATTCAAGTTAGCCAATTATATTTAAACGTAAATCATGAATATGGTTCGTTATTAGTTGGTCGCGCTCCGGTTGAATTCGGTATTGGTATCACACATAACGCGGGTAAAGGCCAATTTGATCACTGGATGGATACGAAAGAAGTTATTTCGTACCGTTTTGTTGTTGATAACTTATCAATTGCGCCAATGATTGCGCGTGTATCACAAGATGATTTCGGTGGTGGCGTAGCAACTGACCAAATCTATATTTTAGAGTACAATAATAAAGATGCAGGTTCGCGTGCAGGGTTATTTCATCAGACACGTTCTGCAGGGCCAGCCTACAATGATTACGGTGCGGCTGAATTGCCAAGTGGCGTTACATCTGCAACTACAGGTTTAAAAACTCAAACAGTTAATATTTTCTTAGAAAGAAAATGGTCTGCGTTTGAATTTAAAATCGAAGCCAGCTTCTTAACTGGTAACACAGGTGTAACAAACGCTGCAGCTGCAGAAATCAAAGTTGATTCATACGCAGTTGTTATGGAAGGTTTATTTCCTCCGGGCGAAAGCTCTTGGGAATATTCTGGTAAAGCCGGTGTTGTCAGTGGTGATAACCCAGATACAGCAGACACTTACGAAGGTTACATCTTAGATCGCAATTATGATTTAGGATTTTTATTATTTAATCACCGTTTAGGTTCAGCAGACATTATCGGAACATCTCCGCTGCATGCAAATGATGGGGCAAGTGGTTTAAGTACGCAAAATTCTGCAGATGATGAAGCCGTAACAAATGCGATGTTCTTAGCACCCACTGTGAAGTATGCTTACGATGATCAAGTCGATCTAAAGGCAACGATTGTTTACGCTCAATTAATGAATGCAAAGAAATTTGTAGACATGAAAAAAGACTTGGGCCTAGAATTAGATGTAGAGCTTGTCTATAAACCGCGTGAACGCGTAACGTGGTCGACAGGTTTAGGAGTGTTGTTTCCCGGTGCCGCTTGGGAAGGTGGAACAAACAGCTTCGATAGTAAGACAACATATGGATTAACGACTAGAGCCGCCATCACCTTTTAAGATTACTTACAACGTGATGACAGCATGTACGACAGCTTAGGATGACAACTTGAACACAGAATGTGTACTACAGCTGGTGATGTTGGCTTGAGCAGGGCCGGCGGGGGGAAACTCCCGCCGGATTTTCGAAAAGCTAAACGCCGCAGTAAGACAACAAGTTTAAGTTTCTAAACAAACGAAAAAAGCCAACTTGTTACGGTTGGCTTTTTTTTATTTAAATTCAAATTTCGTAAATCTTAGTTGTTACCCATCGTGCGAGCACCGCGAGTGCCACCGTTTGAAGTGTTTGAAGGCGCACCTACGCGAACTCCAGACGAAGAGTTGTCTAAGAAACTCCATTGTGGAGGGTTCGAAGCTCCAACTTTAGTCGTTGTTGTAGCTTGACCGCGAGTACCAGCATTTGGAATCGAAGTTGGAGTTCCTGTTGTTGCACCACCGCGAGTGTTACCGCGAGTTGGATTTTCAACTTTTTCAGGAGTCGTCGTTGTACCCGTTGAACCTTGAACACCCATTGAAGCAAATAAACTCTTCATTTGTGGCATGTAGTTTGTTTGGTAGTATCTAGAAAAGCTAGTGTCTTCAGAGAAAGCATCAGATGTGCGTGCTGCTGCCGAGTAAACATCAACCATTTGTCCAAGTTCAGTTTGAGCTTGTTGCGCTTCGCCCATTAATTGTAAGTACTCTCCGGCTTGTTGCGGTTTGTTTTTTAATGTATCAGCCAATTTGTACTGTTGGTTGATAGCTTGAGCGCGAGTTTTAGTTTCGTTTTGAATTGCCGTTAAAATATTTTGGCGAATTACACCGTACTCAGAAGGTAAACCGTCGAATACATCTTGTAATGTGCTCATAGCTTGTTGTGGCGTGATTTCATTATTGAATAACATTTTGCTTAACTCAGCGCCTACTACGTTTTTAAAGTAACGTTGTGCTACGCTTGCAGGAATCGCGTTACGGCCAGAGTAGCGAGAAGCAGCGTTGTTAAATTCACGAGTTAAACACTCTAATTTAGTTTCAGAAGTAGTCACTTCGCAACGGTCTTTGATATCATCCATTTTATCTTCGAATTTAGCGATACGGTCTTCTTTTTTAACTCTTTCTTTTTCATTTTTAACACATTTTAAACGGTCACGTTTTTGCGTGCGAGTTTCAGGCTTACCGTCTTCAGTAAAATCACAGTCATAGTCAGCCTCAGCAGCCGCTACAACTGTAGCTGAAGCAGTCACTGCCGCAGCAACTTGAGACGTTGGAGCTACGCGAGAAGTAGCAGAAACTAAGTTTGCAGCAAATTTTTCTAATGTAGCCATATCTAAGACCACTGATTTACAAGAACCATCAGCGCATGTGCCTGTAGCTAAGACTTTACCTTCACGCATGAAGTTAACTTCTTTACCTGTGTTGTCTACCGCTGGTTTTTCTGCAGTTTTTGGTAATGCCGTTGGTGAAACAACAGCCGTAGGTGAAACTGTAGCAGTTGGTGATACTGATTTAGTAGTTACAGTAGGTGAAGCTGAAGTTGTAGTTACTGTTGAAGTGCCGCGAGTTCCGCGTGCTCCGCCAGATGTTTCAGCCGCTGTTAGAGACATTTCAAAAACTCCACTGTTTTCTAAATCAGCTACAACTAAAGAGTTAGTTTGAAAACTGTAGTTAGCACCAAGAACCGCTAGTAAGGCAGTTGTTAATAACCATTTTGGGGCTTGTTGATGTTTCATATGTCCTCCGTTTGATAATGAACATAATTGCGAACCTGGCACCATGTCTTAGACTGAGTCATAAGCTACAAGTGCTGAATATCAGAGGGAAATTGACGATTTTTTTTTCGTTTCACTCTGAGACTGGTGTCAAACTTCATGTTTGGAACAAAAAAAGTCATACAGAGCCTGTGTCAGAGTAAAGAAAACTAAAGAGTGACACCCAAGATCACGATGATGAATACATGAGAAACTATTTATTGCTGTTTACTGTATTGCTGTTGGCCTCTTGTGAGACATTTAAAAATGTTCAACGTAATATATCGAGTGTGAAGCCTAAGATGTACATCATCACGATGCATGGAATAAGTGGATCAGCCGCGACTTTTCTTGGGCTTTTACCTGCTTTAGAAGAGCATTTAAGCCAGATCAACCCTAATTATGAATATGTTCCATTGAATTTTACATACTCAAGCGGTGAAAAGGGTGCCGAGATCGAACGTTTTGTCAGTGAATTTGAAAACTTTTTGATTAAAGAAATTCCAGTCTTAAATGAAGGTGATAAAATCAGTATGGTCGCGCATTCACAAGGCGGACTTGTTGGTTATGTCTGGTATTTAAAAACCTTAGACGGCGTCGATCTGAGACAAAAAAGTTATCTTGAAAAAATAGATGGTTTTGTAACCTTGGGAGCCCCGTTTTGGGGTTCACGCACCACCTTTTTATTGAAAAAATTTATTCCGAATGAAGCAATCCAAGATTATATTTTTGATAAAATGAAATTTGGCGATCAAGAGCTTATTGATCTAACTGCCGCTTCTGAAAAAATTTATGGTTATTTTAGTAAAATGGCCTCAAAAAATTACGTGAATATTTATTACGACCCAAGAATGCTGAATATCGCAGGGGTAGTGCCAGCCACTAAGGGCGAAGAAGCTCCTAAAAATAAGTTTTTAAAGATCATTAATGATTTAAAGAAAAAAGTAGTGAAGGTTTTTGATTACCGCTTAAACGTAGGTGTGCGCTGGGAATCAGATCAAGCGGTGAATGTGGCGAGTGGCCGTTTAGGTTTTTATTACTATTCAGATGCGATCAGGCAGTATATGGAGTTCGATAAACAGCAAAATTTAATGATGACCGATTTTGATTACTCGCGCTTTTTTAAAACTGACCCGAAAATGATATTTGTTGAAGCCGTGCACTCTAAAGCTATAGGTTACCCTGACCACGCCATTGCGGCTGTTCCCGAGGCTTGTGTTGAGGCCGATCAATGTAAACACCCCACGTACTTACATGTATTAAAACACTTAGCGAATTGCGAAACACCGCAAAGTCATTGTCAGATGAATCGTTACACAGCAATTGTAAAACAACTTGAAGTTGCCAAAGCGTCGCTGAGCTTAGAAACAAGCGATATGATTCGTAATGAAATGCGCACCTATAATTTAGGTTTAGATTTAACGCTGCCGAAAAATTTTATACCGCCTAAAGAATTATTAGATAGCAAAACGTTAATGAATTACATGAAAGTCGATTATGTTTACGGTGATAATGAGAAAAAACATTTAAAAGATGTTAAAAAAGACGGCTTAGTTAAAAATGTCGGGCCGGTGAATTATGAAATCCGCATTGGCCGCCGTAATGAATGGGGTTCGCGCATTGTGAATTATTCAGCCGAAAAAAATCAGCTGAACATTCAACTGACGGGAAGCATTCAATCAAGTAATCCGAATGTGGCTTTTGATGTGACCAAAAAATACCCTTTACAGATGGTTATCAGCATTCCAGGCCTTAAAAAGCGTAAATTGGTTATCCCGCTCCAGCCGACGTACACAACCTTCTTGGATTTGCAGCTCGATTAAGCTATATCTTGGGGTGTGAAGATCAAGTTTGATTCAGCCCCAAAACCTGAAAATATCAACCCATCTGATTGGATGGATTGGAACTGGCAACTGCGCCAGTCGATGAAATCATTAACTGATTTTCAAACTCACTTTACGCTTTCTGAAAATGAATCTATCGCATTTCGTTCAAACGAAGCCAAAGATGCCAAACAAGTTTTTAATATTCGCGCAACTCCGTATTACGCAAGCCTTGCGCACCCAACAGTTGAGCAAGACCCAATTCGCCGAATCTTAATGCCACATGCAGCCGAACTGTCTGAGCAAGTGCAAGCCCAGCTTGACCCTTTAGGTGAGAGAAAAAATTCGAATAACCCGGTGGCCCGTGTGGTGCATCGATATTCAGATCGCGCCTTGTTTTTAATTACCGATATTTGCTCGGTGTATTGCAGATACTGCACGCGTAAGCATTTCACTGGCACTGATCAAGCTTTTATTAAAAATTCTGAATACGAAAATGCTTTAGAATATTTTCGTACTACCAAGGGCCTTCGCGAAATCATTTTATCAGGCGGTGACCCGCTAACAGTTTCAGATGCGCAGTTAGATCGCGTATTATCTGATCTACGAAAAATTGAACATATCGAAATTATTCGCATCGGCACACGCATGCCGGTGGTTGCACCAATGCGGGTGACAGAAAACTTGGTTAAAATTTTGCGTAAGCATAAGCCAGTATTTTTAATGACTCACTTTAATCACCCTCGTGAACTAACCGCAGAATCAGCACAAGCAGTCGAGATGTTTGTTGATCACGGTATTCCGGTGATGAATCAAATGGTTTTATTAAACGGCGTCAACAACCACCCAGCGATTGTGCAAGCATTATCGCGCCGGCTTTTATTCTTACGCGCCAAACCGTATTACATGTTTCAGTGCGATCCGTCGATTGGCACAGACCATTTACGCACTTCGATTGATGATTCATTAGAAATTCAAAAAGAATTATGGGGTCATTTATCAGGCTTAGCGATGCCGAATCTTTCTGTGGATATTCCAGATGGTGGCGGTAAAGCTTATTATGTACCTAAGTTTGAAACTTCGGTCACAGAATCAGAGCGTATGTTCACCGGCTTTGACGGCGTTGAATCTATTTATAAAAATCCAAGGGCAAATAAAATCATAAAACCGATCGATGCTGAGCTGTATCTTCCTGAGTGGGAAGAAGTTAAAGCTGCGAAGAAAACTGCTCCCACTTTTGCATAATCCTTAATATAGAGGCCGACTTGAGTCGTTTTGCCTCATGGCATATATTGGGAGGCCAAGATGGCGCAGGTAGCATCTATTCGTAATGCAAAAAAAGATCATCTATTAACACCTGAAAATTCAGTGATCGCTTTTATTGATTACCAACCGGAACAGTTTCGGGGCGTGGGTTCAAAATCAACAAGTGAATTATTGCTAAATGTTGTGACGCTTGGAAAAATTGCGAAAGCGTTTGATGTACCGACAGTGGTCACCACCGTGGGTGTTCAGCTTGGTGTAAATCAGGGAACCCATAAAGATTTAATCGATGCATTACCGCCGCAGATTGAAATTGATCGCACCACTTTAAATTCTTGGGAAGACGAAAATTTTATCAGCGCGGTCGCACGCACCGGTCGTAAAAAAATAATTATGGCAGGGCTATGGACAGAAGTGTGCGTGGCGTACCCAACGCTTGATGCGATTAAAGATGGTTATCAGGTTTATCCGGTGATTGATGCAATTGGCGGAATCACCACAGAAACCCATGAAGCAGCAATTCAAAGAATGATGCAAGCTGGAGCCATTCCCATTACAGCATTGGCATTAGCTTGTGAAATGCAGCGCGACTGGGCCCGCGGCCAGGGGCATTCGCTTCGATCTATTATGCAGGATTATTTTAGACAATCGCGCTTTCTCAAAGAAAAAGCGCGTGAAATGCGTCTGTGGGATAAAGATGATCCTAATAGACCATCGCAAGTAACGCTCTAAGAGTCGTGCGTTCTTGAGAATTCTTGGCAGCTTTTAGTTCTGCTTTTAAAACCATTGAGATTTCTTCTGCTGATGCGGCATCTGCAATATTTGCCGCACGGAAAGTCATGAAGCTTGTGATCGCTGCTTTTCTTTCATCAATAGATCTAGAGAAATCACCTTGTGTTTTCGTGATAGAAATTTTCTTTAATAATTCAACAACGTAAGTTTCAACATCTAAATTAATTTCAGATGAAAAGTAATAAGCATTCGTTTCATCGTGGGCTAAGTTAGCAGCGATGCGCTGGCGAACTTTAGTGAATGTTACAGTTTGCACGTGCGCAATCACTTCTTTATTTTTTTCTTGAAGTTCATTTAATAATGACACCTGAGCATTTAAATCAAGAGCAGCAAAGTATTTTGTTGTCTGTGCCCAATTCGTGAATGCGGCTACATTCACTGCTAATTGCGCAAGTGGTGCTGCAGGTGCAGTTTGCTGTGTGTAAATATATTCAAGGCTTGATAGCACTTGGCTGCGAAGATTAGCTTCGTTGAACACGGTATTTTCTAAAATACCAGGAGCAACATTTTTTAACGTTTTTAAATTGATCGTCGTTAAATAACGTAAACTATGGGCACCGGCAAAAGCATAGAAATCAAATAAAGCTGATTCACGTGCAAAAAAGTCATCGCGCACAGTTTCAAAGTCTTCTTTAGTCGCAACTTCTGCAGCTGAACTTAGTGAAGTTTGAAGATCAGCTAAAGCTTCAGTTAAACTTTTCATAAAACCTAAAGAGTAAGTTGGTTTTTCGATTAACTGAATTGTTTCTAACATCCAGTTGTAGGGGTTGCTACCGGCATCATAGCGGCTGCACGTAGGATCAACTCCGCCAGCTGTAGCATCAGCTTCTTCATCATCACACGATGGCAGTACTGGGCTGTCATCTAAAGATTCACCGTTATTGTATACAACATCAATAAATTGGCGATCGTACTCTAAGATCGGACCATTCGCAGAATCGACATGATCAAAAATAGATTTTTCTAAATTGTAATGGTTGTAATCCATGATGCTTGAAGTGAATTGGCCATTTTCATTAATTAATGAGCCTTTAAAATTGTGGCCCATGCCAAGAGCGTGACCGACTTCATGCATGATCACAGCTTTTAAAACATCACGTGCTAAAATATGTAATTCTTCTTTAGATTTTTGCTGACCATTTAACACGATTTTTGAAAGATCGCGAAAACAACCAAAACGTAAAGGCGAACCCATGAATGATTTAGAGGCTAACCATTTTTCTTGTTTGGCGATTTTAGCTTCAGCAGCTTCATCGTGATTGGCAAATTGTCCGTCTGTCCAGTATTCAGTGGCTGTTTTTAACCAAGAAAATGGAATGTAAATATTTGAATGGGATTGAATACCTGTTAACGGGTCAACAGCTTGTGATTCGTAAGCGGCATCGCCATCTTGCACGTTATCCCAAACAATCACGTTGTAACGAGGATCACCAAGTTTTGCGTGTGCAGGTAACTTACCGGCAAACACTAAACCATCGCTGCCCCACATTTTTTGAAAGTAGCGATTCCAGCCTTCAACAGAAGTTTGCACATCACGCATGATATCGTCAGGCACATTAGCTGTGACATACCACTTTACTGATTTAGTTTTTGTAATATCAAATTTAAAAGCCGCAGGTGCAGCTACACGACCTGCATCAGTTTGGCGAAATACCGGAAACCAAGCTAAGAATTCAAAACGTTTAGCTAAAGCTTCAGTTTCAGTTAACCATAGTGGTTTAGTTTCAGAATTAACTAAGTTCTCACGCGGAAACAAACTTTCCATGTGTTCAACAATATCACCTTTTAAAGTTTCAATTGATGATTCCATTAATAAATAATTGCCGTTGGGATCAAACTGAACTGAACGTAACCAAGATGTGCGTGTTTGATCAGTTTGTGAACCCCAGAACATTTGGCGTAATACTGGCGACGGGTTGCTGACATCAACTGTGATTGTTGTCTCAGTTTCATCTAAAATAAAAAATTCATTAATTAGACGCTCTGGCTTATTAACATCAGATTCGAATTTCCAAGATTGTTCAGCCACAAGTTGTAAGTAGCGGCCCACTTTACGAAAGAAAGCGATTTCGTGACCCATAGAATAAACTTGGTCATACAACATTGAATCAGCATCATAGATTGTTGAATGTTGAAGATCGGCACCGTATAAAAAATCACGATCAAAGATGGCGCTCTTATTAAACTTAACCGAAGTTTTAACTTCTTTAGTTGAAGGGGTCATGTGTTCGGCCCATTGGCTTGGCTCTGCCGGCTTTGTAAGTTTATGCGATAATTCAACTTGATCGATATTTGCGACAACTGATTCAGTTGATTTTTTTGCGCAAGCTGAAAAGGTTAAAGCTAAAATGAACGCTAAAGTAATTTGTAACTTCATGAGAATTCCCCTCGAAAGTGATGGGGATAGTTACCTAACTTAATAGGGAAACTCAATTCTATTTAAGTAATAATACGATAAGTAAAATTTATGATTCGGATGCTGTTATTATAAGCGCTCTAGACGGGCGTACTTGGCTACGAACTTCTTGATCGTGTTATCTTGAAATAACACACTAATCTTTAAATTCTCGCCTGAACCTTCGGTTTCAAAGATCGACCCAGGGCCGAATGTAGGGTGGCGCACTTTCATGCCCTTGGCGTAACCGCCATTTCTGGCTGCTGTCGCTGATTGTGTATGTTCGTCATAATCTGGAAAGCTTTGCGTATCATCATAAGAGCCTGATTTGTTTTTGCCATAACTATTGGTTTGGCCGAAACTTCCATATTCGTCATTACGTGAACCGTATTTCGAAGCAAAACTATTTACACCAAATGCTGTCACCGCAGAAGTTTTGTTCGTTAATTCTTTTGGAATCTCTTTAATGAAGTCAGAAACAGGATTCATTTGTTCTTGGCCCCACACACGGCGAACCTTTGCGTGAGTCATCCAAAGTTTTTTACGGGCACGTGTCATACCTACGTAAGCTAAACGACGTTCTTCTTCGAGATCGTGATTTTCGACCTCATCAGCTCCGCCACGAATCGATGGAAACAATCCTTGCTCGCAGCCTACGATAAAGACGTAAGGGTACTCTAAGCCTTTTGAAATATGAAGAGTCATCATTGTCACGGCATTAACATTTGAATCAACCTGATCTTGGTCTGACGCTAAAGTCATTTCTTCTAAGTAATTTGATAACGTCGCTTCATTGCCGCGCTCTTTTTCAAATTGCACGATCGCATTTTCTAACTCTTGTAAATTGTTAATACGTGCTTCAGCTTCAGTCGTATCTTCTTTTTTTAGCATAGCTACATATTCAGTGCGATCGAGTACGATTGTATAGAATTCAGAAAGTTTGAAGCTGTCTTTTTGAGAAATTAAGCCTTCAGCGATTTCATAAAAGCGGCGTAGTTTGCCGGTTGTGCCTGCATTGAATGTGCGAAGATCTATCGCTTTCTGAATTGCTTCAAAGAAAGAGATTTTTTCGTTAGCCGAGATCTCATCGATTTGTTCAATCGTCGTTTTACCGATTCCGCGAGCGGGTACATTGATAATACGTTTAACCGCGATATCATCTTTAGAGTTAATGGCCATTCTTAAATAGGCGATCGCATCTTTAACTTCGGCGCGTTCATAGAAACGAATACCGCCAATTAAGCGGTACTGAATCATCAACGTTCTGAATTGTTCTTCTAGCACGCGTGATTGTGCATTCGTTCTGTAAAACACGGCAAAGTTATTTAAACTTTCGCCCGCGTTCATTAATTCTTCGATTGATTTAGCAACATATCTAGCTTCGTCGTACTCATTGCGCTCTTCACGCACCTGGATTAATTCACCAGGCTCATTATTCGTAAATAAGGTTTTGTCCTTACGTTCAGTGTTGTTTGAGATAACTTTAGTCGCAGCTTTTACTATGTTTGCGCTTGAACGGTAATTTTCTTCTAATTTAACAACTGTCGCATTTGGAAAATCTTTTTCAAAATCTAAGATGTTGCTGATATCAGCTCCACGCCAAGAATAAATTGACTGATCTTCATCACCCACCACACATAAGTTTTTATGAGCTGAAGCTAATTGCTGCACCAGTAAGTACTGAATACGATTTGTATCCTGATACTCATCCACCATGATGTAGCGAAACTGATTTTGGTACTCAGTTAATAAATCTGGGTACATACGAAAAAGTTCATATGTTTTTAATAATAAATCATCGAAGTCTAAAGCGTTAGCGCGCTTCATTTCTTCTTCATAGCGTGTGTAAACTTCTAATGTTTTTTGATCGATCACATTTTTTGAACCATTACGCATGTTCTCGGGCTGAAGACCTAACATTTTTGAATTACTGATGCGGTGTTGGAAGCTCTTTGGTGGAAACATTTTGTCGTTGATGTTCAGCGCACGCATCACTTTTTTAACTTGCGCTAATTGATCTGAAGAATCGTAAATCGTGAATGGTTTTTTATAGTCTAAAAGCTCAATGTGGCGACGTAAAATACGTACACAAAAACTATGAAAAGTACTTACCCATAAATCACGCGTAACGGGCACACCGATCTCGGCAAGTAGGTTGTAAATACGGTGTTCCATCTCTTGCGCGGCCTTATTGGTGAAGGTCACACACAGGATTTCTTCAGGAGCACAGACACCTGAACCGATTAAATTGGCCATACGATGAGTCAGTACACGGGTCTTGCCAGAGCCGGCGCCGGCTAAGATCAACAGAGCACCGTCTAAAGTTTCGACAGCTTTCTTTTGAGTAGGGTTCAAATTACGTGTAAGGTTTTCAACGACAGACATAAGGGGATAATTCATACCCCTATAAGTGGAGAATTTCAGCGAAATACTCTATATTTGACGCAATGAATATCTCTCACATTTCCATGCTATTTTTAGGCGCACTCTTAGTCGGTTTTACTGGTTGTAAACCGGCTTCCCCCGAGGCTCCGGCTGCGGGAGATATTTCGGTGCAAATTCCGTTATCCGAAACCCGTGAAGGTCATACCCAGTACCGCTTAAAAACTGTGACCCTTAAAGATATCTCTACGTTACGTGAAGTGCGCGGCAAGTATGCGCAGTTTTACCTATCACCGGGGCTTGTTGAAGGCCGCTTAAATGGTGGCTCACCAGTTGCCTATTTTGCAAAAACTAAAGAACAAACCTATATCGCCAAAGATGCCTTATCCTTACAGATGGCTACGATTTATTACCACATGCAAAGCCTGATCACTTTGGCGCAAGATCTGGGAATTTCGATGAAAGCGCCAATGCAAATTGGCTTAAACACGCAAATTAAAGGTGATGAATCGATTCAAAATAACAACGCTTTTTTTGATGGCCGCTCTAAAGCGATGTTATTTGTTCCGTATACAGCTAAAGAAATGCCGATTTCTGCCAATGCGGGAATTATCGCGCATGAATTTTTTCATTCGATCTTTTACAATAAAGTTTTAGGGCCTGTTAGTCAGAAAAAATTAGCTGTTTCACAGCGTATTTCTGATAAGACAGTTCATAGTTATGAAGGCTGGGGCGGTAAAACCTCGAAAATTCAATTAATGTTATCGGGCGAAGAATTATTTAATGAAACTTACTTGCGCGGAATCAACGAAGGCTTAGCTGATTTTTGGGGTTGGGCTTATACGGATGATCCGGATTTTTTAAAGTGGTCGTTATCAAACCACACTAAAAAACGCAGTTTAAATAAACCAGATAAAGTCAGTTACAAATCTGATCGCGATATTGAAGTGGCTGTCGTGGAAGCGCAAAATATTTCAGATGATCCATCAATGGCATTATCAAATTTTATTTATGATATCGGCACGCCGTACGCGCGTTTTTTAAAAGAATTAGTGTATGTGAAAATGCAGCAAGAGGGTTTACCTCTTGTTGAAGCTAAACGCCAAGTCAGTCAATTTGTGATTGGCTTTGTACAAAATCTGGGAAAATCAGCAATCACCCTGAAAAGCAGTGATAAACTTTCAACACGAGATTTGTTTTTAGCCGTCGATGCGCGTGATTCTGGTTTGCAATCTAAAGAACAATGTGAATTAATCATTCAGTATTTAAATGCGCCATTAGAAAAAGCTGATGTGATCGCCGCTAAATACAGCTGTGAAAAAGTTCAAGATTTAGAATCTTATAAAGTGACTGCACCATGATTTTTCGTTCGTTAGTTTTTGTGAGTTTAATATTTTCAAGCCTGTTAGCTTCTGCGCAGAATAATGAAGTGCAAATATATGTTCCAGGCATTCAGCTTCGTTATGAAGAGGGTTCTGACCAGCATATTGATGTGCGCAGCTACACGCACTACGCGATCAATTACATGTACCAAAGTTTTTTATTAGGTATAGAGCACAACACGACAGATGACAGCACTGGCAGTGCTTCTTTAGGTGTTAAAACAGAAATCAAAGAGTGGAATGCCTTACTTGGTTATAGCTTAGCTAAACTTGATTTCACAAATCTTACACCGAATACAAACATCGAAATTTTAGGGTTTGTATTAGCCGGCAATACCCAAAGTGAAATCGAAACATCGTTAAACGGGCAGCAACAAACAGACTCTTCAGAATCGCAAAGTGTGATGGGGATTGGTGGTTTGGCTTTTTTTCGCTTAGATTATTTTATCGCAGGCTTTGACGGTCGCATGATGCAGTCGAATGCTTATCTGCCCAAATCAGTGTGGGTGAGTACATTTAAACTGGGTGTTAATTTTAATTTCTAGTGTGCTACTTGTCGTATGATATTTGAAAGCCGGGACAAGTATTCGTATAGCCATCATAAGAGTAGCAGATTTTTTCATTACAAACTGCTTGAAGCCATAAAGCCTCGTATTTTGTTGTATGTTGGCCGAGTTTGCCGAAATTGATTTTTTCTGGATATGGATGGGGTTTTTTAATGTCGCCACGTAGGCATAGTTTTACCTGCTTAGATTTTTGGTAAATGCTTTTAATGGTCCTTATTTGATTTGTACAATCTATTTTGTTTTGGTTTAGGGAGTGCATGATAGGTATTACTTCGTCTTCGCTGTCTAAGATGTACATCATATATTGATGGCGCCAGTTGTTTTCAGCTTCTGCGTTATAAAATATGCACTCTTGCTGAATACGATCAGAAGATATTGTGATGACCTGAAGAGTATCGCCACCAGTAGTTGATGGATAAGAATCAAGAGAAAATTTTTTTGAATTAAGAAGTGCGCAACTAGTGGATAACCAAAACAACAAGATAAATAGAGTACTATTTCGTAAGTTCGCCATAAAGTTTCCTATATTTTTTTAAAGCATTATTTTTAAACTCAGTCTTACTTTTCAAAAGACCTTTGTATTCTAAAATAATATCTTCGTGGGTTGCGGGTCGGCCTAACTTTCTTTCGACCATAGATTTTTTGTGCGATAGCCAGCGCACAGCTATTGGAATTGCAACATCAGGGTTTTCAAGATCTTTTTGGCTTATATTGTTAAAAATAAAATCTTTTACTTCGCCGTTTGGATCTTGCACAATTTTAAGCGTTTGCTTGGTTATTTGCGCGATTCCAATGGCTTGAGGAGTTCTTGCATTTATTTTAAAATTTGATTCACTTCCGATAAGCGCTTTAATCATATTTGGGTCAAGTGCAGGGGTAATATTGAATAACTTATTAAAGTAATTAGTCCATAAGGCAATTTGATTATCGTATAAGTTACTGTCGGGACTTTCTAAGTTATTTTTAGAAGGTTTTTTAATTCCTTTAAGGCTGTAGCCGTTAGCTATTTTATAGATTTCTTTTTCATCTAAAAATGTGCCCGGAACTCTGCGTAGATGCTGATCTACAATCGTAATACCATTTGGATTTTTTTCGCTTGGTTTAACATGGCGTGGATGCGTACGAACGGTGGTCGTTTTTGTTGATGCTTTACGAGATGTAGATTTCTTTTTTGCCATGAGTGGCAGAATAATAAACTCAATCATGTAGTTCAATATTTAACATGCTGCTAAGGAGTTTTTCGTTTATATCGCGAAAATCATAAAACTACGCTGCAGCTTTAAATCTTAGTTCGTAAGGATGCTTTGGTAGTTTCACGACAATTTTATCGTAATCAAATGCTAACTTGGGCACGATCGAACCGCGGCCTGTTTTTTGTTTTTGCAATTTGATAAATCCAATGCGCGCAAGCATGTCGCAGTCTTTTTGAACAGCTCCTAAACTTCGATCAAGTAGCTTAGCCAATTCATAGATTGATTTTGGCTTTACATTAGAAATCATCAAAAGAATTTCTATTTTTTGTAATGTCATAAATCCACGAAATGAGGTCACTGAATCGAATTGAATTAAATTTTTAGGTTGTATATTGGGAACACCCGTTTTGAGAGCAGTTTTAATATCTTTAATTATACGTTGGCTAAGATCTTCGATGTTAAAAAACTCAATAATCATTTCTTTTTTAGGTTTCATCGTTTATTACTTTCTGTACTTCGTTCATGAAAAGTGCAATAGCTTCTTCGTAAGAGTTAACTTTTAAAGTCACTCGATAATTTTTATCGTAGGGTAATCTCGTATGCATGTGATAGCCAAAAGGTTCATGGTTATCTACAAGCAATACAGGAGTATTGAGTTCTGTATTTACAAGTACGCATTTAAGCTTAATGCCTTCAGGAAACTTATCTCGTTTCGGTATTTTTAGCACTTGTATATAGGCATCAAAGAAGCCATTTTTAAACTCAAATCTTTCGGCCTTAATGACCAGCGCCTTCGTACTCATAACCTACCTTAGATGAGGGTATATTGTCAAATTATTCAATGACATATTGCTATGCAATCTAATAGGAGTCGCTATAAGCCGTTATAAAGAGGCAGGAGTGTTGTAGGGGCGGATTTCGGACATAAAAAAACCCACACTTCGTTAAAAGAGTGGGTTTTTAAAATTTATTTTTTATTAAAATACTATTTAGAAACTTTTTGTACGAAAGCTGAAGTTAAACGATTTTTTTCGACTAACTCTTTTTTGTATTCTTGCGCTTCGTTAAAATTATTAAACATTCCCACTTGAACGCGGTACATCGTTTTGCCATTTACGTTTGCCGCAACTGCATTTGCTTTATAACCACGTGCTAATAATGATTCAGCCATTTTGTTAGCTTCAATTTCAGAAGGGTATGAACCCACTTGCACTGTGTAGTTCTGCATTGTTTTTGCTTTAGGAGCAATGCTAGCCACTTCACGTTCAGGAAGTTCGCCATCAGCTTCTTGTAGGGTCACTTCTTTGACATCTTTAACTGCTGGCTTAACTGTTTTGACAGTTTTAGTAGTTACTTGGTTTGCGTTAGCAGTTGTTGCTGCAGCGTGTGCGTCGTTGTGCATGCCTTGAGTTGCAGCTTGTGTTGCTTCGCCGCCGTGCACTTCTTCACCTTCAGTTGAAAACTCTTCGGCCATTTTAGCTACGTCAGCATCCGTGATTTCGCTTTCTGTTGTTGCTGTAGCCGCTTCAGAATGAGCTACGGCTTCAACCGCTTGGCGCTCTTCTGTTTTTTTATTCGGCTCAAGTAACGCAAGACGGTGTTGGTTATCAGAATACTTCTTACCTACGAAGGTTCCGATCGAGAACGAAAATAACGAAATAAAGAAAACTAAGGCTAACTCAATAATGCGATTTGTATTCATTGTCATAAATTGCTTCCTACCTAATTTGGGTATAGCTTACATCTTATCAACAGGCGGAATCTATGGGAAAGTCTAGTTTTGACTCAGTACAATCAAATGAAATTTATACCGAAGCTATGAAGGCCGTTATGGCCGGCAGAGCGTTGTTATTGGGATATTTTGGTAAAATAAACAACGTTGAAGAAAAAGATAAGTCGGCAGGTCTAGTTAGTGAAGCTGATCGTGAAAGTGAAGCCCTAATCAAAGGGATGCTGGCAAAGGCTTATCCCGATTTTGACTTTTTAGGCGAAGAATCAGCCTACCTTGAAGGCAATGATCAGTTCAGCGCATCGGCACGCCCACGTTGGATTTTAGATCCTTTAGATGGCACCACAAATTTTGTGCATAAGTTTCCGATCTTTTGTATTTCATTAGCGCTTGAAGTAAATGGTGAAATTGAAATCGGTATTGTTGATATGCCGATGTTGAATCAAACTTTTACTTCGATTCGTGGCCAAGGGGCTTGGTGTATTCAGCCTGATGGCACGCGTGAGCGTCTTTCTGTTTCTCAAACTGTTCAATTTGAACAAGCGTTTATGTCGACCGGTTTTGTGAATGAAAAACGTGAAGTTTTATCTGAGCAACTGCGCATTTTTGAAGATGTCGTTTGGAAAGCGCAGGCGATTCGTCGCCCTGGAGCTGCGGCTTATGATTTAGCTTTGATCGCTGCCGGTGTTTTTGATCTTTATTGGGAGAAAAATTTGAAACCGTGGGATTCTGCTGCGGGGTTGTTGTTAGTGCGTGAAGCGGGTGGAGTTGTTGTCACTTTTGAGGGTGAGAACTACGATCCGTTTAAGAAAAGCACCATTGCTGGAAACAAGACTATTGTCGAGAAATTCCAGCGCGAGATTCAACCGATCATTCGTAAGTAAATCAGTTGTACAGGGTTATTAATTATTATTTTGTTCAAACTGAAACTCAGGAAATAAGACTGAGTAATCAAAGTCTTTGAATGTCATTTGCGAAAGAGGCTCATAAAATCCTGGAATGATTAAATCATTTTCAATTCCTTTATTTTCAAATATCACAGCATTTGCAGGCGTGTACGTTTGTTTCAGGCATACACCATTCCACATTTCAACAGCGCTGCTTCGACCGCCTGATGGTGCATTCATCAGATTTAATCGCACAACCGAAAGGTTGGCCTGAGTCAGTCGATCCACTAATGTTTCACCTTTTGTAAACGGACTTGCAATATGAGCTTTCCCGACAACGAATACGGCATGTTCGCAGCTATTTTCTTTAAAAAGTTTATCGATGGTCTTAGCCATGTGAATTTCTCGTTCAAAATCAGAAGGCGGTGTGTCTGAGAAATTTTCTGGATGATCGACAGAAAAAATTTTGAAACCAATCGCAAGAGCACTCTTTGTGAATTTACTATAGTATCGGCGGAATTTATCGGTTTCGGCTTCTCCTGTTTTAGTGTCTAAGAGCTGGATAAACTGATCGCTCGAATAGCTGCTTGGCATCTCTAGAAACAGACATTGTTTTCCTGAAGCCGAACGCGAACGAACAATCAATTCCGATATGTTCTCAGGGTTTGAAATCGCGTGAGCATCACCAATAATCACGATTTGTTTGGACTGAATTTTATTCCATGAAAATTGATTTAAAGTTTGTCCTTGAGTTTTTACCAGTTCAATTTTTACTCTTTGGCGCTCGCAGATGCACGGGCCATCCCAGTTATTGTCTTCGCACGAAGTTTTCGCAGGTTCAGGTTGCTGATATAGGCTCGCATTGTAGCCTGCATCGCCGCCCCCGAATTGACCGTAAGGATTGTTATTAGGATCGTAGGTTAAATCGGAATTTGTATTAGCGAACAAAGGCTGCGCCACTAGTAACACAAGTGTAAAAAAAATTGACAGTTTATTCATTCCAATTGCTCCCTGTGTATTATAAACGGGCCATAACTGAAGCTAGCGAAACAGGTGCCAGAGCCCTCGCTTTTTAGTTCTTTCAATCTTTCGTCCTGTCAGATTTCTGTCATCTCTTTGTCATAGTTTTGGTTCTTTTTTGCCGAGACCTAAGTTGGGTTGTCTATATTTAAACGCTCAAATGTTATTATTTTGACGGTGGGATATTCTTACTCGACCAACATCCGTGGTGTCTTTCTGTCATTCGACAAAGGTCTATTTGGCATTGGCGTTGCTTTATTTATGAATTGGTAAAAGAAGTTTTCATGGAGGAAAACAGTGGCTGAAGATAAAGCACAAAAGACAGATGCAGCACAAGCCGGCGACGCAGCCAAAAAAGCAGGACAAAAGCCTATGGTCTTAATTGGCCTGGTTGTTGTGAATATGCTCGTAGTTTTAGGGGTAGGTTTTATGGTTTGGAAAGGCCGTAAGATTGAATCTGAAAAGCCATCGATTGATCACGTAGTGGCAGGCGAAGAAAAAACTAAACTCAAAGAAGACGCAATTAAAGAAGTTGAAATCGGAAAAGTGATTCCGTTAGAAACATTCGTTGTGAACTTAGCCGGATCTAAAGGCCGTAAAGTTTTAAAAGTGAATATGGAATTAGAAGTTAAAGGTAACAAAGAAGGTGATGGCAATATCATCGCTGAAATTGATACCCGCAAAGCGCAAATCCGCGATTTCATTATTATTATCTTATCAAGCAAGTCGTATGAAGAAGTTTCTACTAAAGATGGTAAAGACTTTTTAAGAAACGAAATTAAAGACAATATTAATACCTTTTTAAGTAAAGGTAAGATCACAAACGTGTTCTTCACAGAAATTATCTACAACTAATAGTAGGAAAAGAGAAACGGTATGAATCAAATTCTATCGCAAAGTGAAGTTGATGCCCTGTTAGCCGCAGTAAGTGACGGCGATCTTAGTAGCGGTGACTCGGCGTCTTCAGGCGGCGGTGGTTCTGGCGGATCATCTGGTGGCGGCGGTGGCGGCGGCCTTGTTGCTAAAGATAAAAATGTTATCGCCTATGATTTAACATCACAGGATAGAATTATTCGTGGTCGACTTCCGCAATTAGAAGTTATCTACGAGAAATTCATGCGTGCGTTTCGTGTATCGTTATCATCAGCTTTAAGAAAAATTGCTTCTATTACTTTAACATCAACTGAGTTTATTAAATTCGGCGAGTTCATCAACACCCTCCCGATCCCAACGTGTATGAGCGTTTTACGTTTTAATAATCTTCGTGGATCGGCTTTATTCGTGATCGAAGCAAAACTGGCGTACGCGCTAGTGGATTCTTTTTTCGGTGGATCTGATCGTCCGTATTCTAAATTAGACGGTAAAGAGTTTACGCCGATTGAATTACAGATCGTTAAAAAAGTTGTAGAACTTGCGATCGGTGATTTAGAGCAAGCTTGGTCAACCATCGAAGTGATCGGTTGTTCGTTTCAACGTACCGAGATCAATCCCCAGTTCGTGGGTATCGTGCCTCCGACAGATGTGGTTATTGCATCTACGTTTGATGTCGAATTAGAAAACATCAATGGTACGGTTTCAATTGTTATTCCATACGCAACGATTGAGCCTATTAAACAAAAGTTATCAACGGGTTTCCAGGTGGAGTCAGATCAAACTGATAAAAAACTTTGGACTGCGATTATTAAAGAACAATTATTAGATACTGTTGTCGACATCAAAGTAAATCTTGGTGAAACACAAATCCAATTAAAAGATATGATGGGTCTTAAAGTAGGGGATGTAATTCCTTTAACGCAAGATTCATCGGGTGAATTAGATATCCAGGTCGAGGACGTGAAAAAGTTCAAAGGCTATTACGGAATTCACCACGGTACAGTAGCAGTTCAAGTAACAAGACAAATTGAAAAGTAATTTTTACGAAAGTAACACGGAGGAAACAACATGAGTAACGATCCAATGGATAAAGTGCTTGAACAGCTTGAAGAACAAGAGCTGGGCGGCGGAAGTAGCAATAGCGGTGGTGGTGGCGGTAATGGCTCATCAGCTGGCAATGCGACAAAAGACAGAAATCTAAATTTAATTTTAGATATTCCATTAAAAGTAACAGTAGAGCTTGGCCGCACAAAAATGCCGGTCAGTGAACTGCTTAACTTAACCCAAGGTTCAGTGATCGAGTTAATGAAGCTTGCCGGTGAACCAATGGAAGTTTTAGTAAATGAGAAATTGATCGCCCGCGGTGAAGCCGTGGTGGTGAATGAAAAATTCGGGGTTCGTTTGACGGACATCATCAGCCCGACAGAAAGAATCGAGCAATTAAAATGATGCAAAAAATAATTTTATCGGCATTCGTAGTTTTAACAGTGGCTTTTGCAAGTCTTGCACAGGCAGCTGAAGAAATGGCAACAACAGCACAAGTAGCAACTACTGCTACTGAGGCTCAGCCTTTGTCAGTTGAAGTCACTAAAGCTACTCCAGAAAGTGAAATTCCGCTTAAATTGGAGAAAGCTACAACTTCGCAAGAGCAAACTTCGCAATCTGGTAAATTATTTTTAACGTTATTTGTTTTAGTTGGGATGGGCGGCGCAGGTTTATTTTTAGCCAGAAAATACGCTTTCTCAAATAAAATTCACAAATCAAATACGCAGATCAAAGTTTTATCGCAACATCATTTAGGAGCGAAAAAATCATTAGCTATTATCCGTGTGGCTGGTGAATCAATCCTGATTGGTGTAACTGATCAAAATATTTCGATGATTAAATCATTATCATTAATTGATGATGAAGTTCCCGCTGAAGTCACTTCGCAAAGTTTTGCGGCAACAATGGCTTTAGGTGGCGGTGAACAGGTTGTGCAAAGTAAAGAAATCACTGAACTTGCTTCTGAAGTTGAAGATGATTTTTCTTTTGCCGGTATTAAATCAAATGTTTCGCAAAAACTTAAATCCATGAGGAATTTTCAATGATTAAACGATTATCGGTCGTTGCATTCTTTCTTTCATTGCTGGTAGGCACTTGGGCTTATGCTCAGGTGACTTTACCGACTGTGAGCTTAGGATTTAATAACACAAAAAACCCGGGTGAAGTTGTAAACGCCATCAAATTAGTTTTGATGATGACAGTTTTAACTTTAGCACCGGCGATTTTAATTATGATGACGGGTTTTACCCGCATTTTAATCGTCTTGTCTTTTTTACGCCAAGCGATGGGTGTGCAGCAGTTGCCACCGAATCAACTTTTAGTTGGTTTAAGTTTATTTATCACATTTTTTGTGATGAATCCGGCAATCACTGAGATTAATCAAAAAGCTTTGCAGCCATATATGGCTGGCACGATCACCCAAGAGGCTGCTTTTGATAATGCCGTAACACCGTTACGTCGTTTTATGTTTTCACAAACGCGTGATGCCGATTTAGCGTTATTCGTAAAATTATCTAAAACAGTGCAGCCAAAAACGCGTGCTGATGTGCCGACGTTAGTTTTAATCCCGGCATTTATTATTTCTGAATTAAAAACCGCTTTTATGATCGGTTTTATTATCTTTTTGCCATTCTTAATTATCGATATTTTAGCGGCAAGTGTGCTTATGTCGATGGGTATGATGATGGTTCCACCAGCGGTGATCGCGCTTCCGTTTAAGATCATGTTATTTGTAATGGTTGATGGATGGACGTTACTCATCGGTTCGATGGTAAGGAGTTTCGGTTAATGGGAGAAGATATAATTTTACAATTAGGACAAGATGCGCTTAAGACAACGGCGATGTTATCAGCACCATTGCTTTTAAGTACGCTCGTCATTGGTCTAGTCATCAGTATTTTTCAGGCTTTAACTCAGATTAATGAAAATACGCTGACCTTTGTTCCTAAGATGATTGTCATTGCTATAGTGCTGATTTTAGCTGGCCCTTGGATGATGGATGTAATGAAAAATTACACTGTTAATTTATTCGAGAACATGGCCACAATCGTGAGGGAACCATAATGTTTTCAGTTTCGCAGCTGAATGAAGTTCAATTGATCGCCTTCGGACTAATTTTGCTCCGTATGTCGGGCTTTGTCTTTACGGCTGCGATTTTGAACTCTCAGTCGGTTTCAGCTCCGTTAAAAATCTTGTTATCTTTAGTTTTAACAATGACCGTTTTTAATACGGTAGCGAACAACTCCGTTTTAGTAGAGCTGAATAGTTTAGAAGACACTTTGATAACCGTAGCTTTAAAAGAAATTTTTATCGGTGTATCGATTGGCTTTACGACGCGAATTTTCTTTTTTGCCATTGCTATGGCCGGCGAATTAATTTCAGTTTCGATGGGTTTAGGCCAAGCACAAATTTTTAATCCGATGATGGGTTCGATGGGTAATGTGATGGAGCAATTTTTCGTAGCTCTTGCGACTTTGCTTTATATGGGCTTAAACGGTCACCATTTCATGATTCAGGGGTTAACAAGTAGTTTTGAAGTGGTGCAGTTATCAACTGTGAGTATTAAGGCCCTTGGTTTTTATGAAGTGGCTAAGTACACACAGGAATTTTTTATTTTCGGAATCAAAATCGCAGCTCCGGTGATGATTTCAATGTTAGTTGTGCAAGTGGGCGTAGGTATTCTAAGCCGTGCGGTGCCGCAAATTAATGTGTTAATGACGGCAGCTCCGGTAACTATTTTATTAGGTTTTGCGATTTTATTTATTAGTTTACCGTTGATGGTTTTACAACTGGGCGGGTTGTTAGAAGTTTCAACCGCAGAGTTATTTAAGTTTATAAAGATGATTTAGTGAAAACTAAATCGAACTGATTCTAGGAAGGAATTAAGTTTGGCAGACGAAGGTCAAGACGACAAGACAGAACAGGCCACGGATAGCCGCCGGGAAGAATTCCGTAAGCGCGGACAAGTGGCTATGACCAGAGAACTGGGTACAGCGCTAGTGTTTATAGCGACTGCGGGTCTATTGTATGCGATGTCTCGTTTTTTCTTTACCAATATCGCTGAAGTATTCAATGTGAGCTTCGGTTATTCGATGGTTAAATTTGCCAAAGCTGGTGAATTTAATGATCTATTATGGTTTGCCGGTGGTAAATTAGTTTTATTAATCAGCCCTGTTATGTTTGGGGCTTTAGTTATTGGTGTAGCATCAAACTTGATCCAAACCGGATTTTTACAAGTTGAAGATGCGTTAAGTATGAATCTTAGCCGATTAAATCCGTTATCAGCGATCGGCAGAATTTTTTCGATGAAGGGGCTTGGCGAATTAGTTAAATCCATGCTGAAGATGGTCGTGGTTGGTTGGACCATGTACTTGTTATTAAAATCTGAAATAAACCAAATTCCTGTTTTATCCAGCTATGCTATCCCAGAAATTTTTGCTTATTTAGGGCGTGTTGTTTTTAAACTTTTAATGGGCACAGGCATCTTCATGTTAGTGATCGCTATTGCGGATTACTTTTTTCAGCGCTGGCAGTTAGAGCGCGAAATGATGATGAGCAAACAAGAAATCAAAGAAGAACACAAATCGCGCGAGGGTGATCCGATGATCAAAGCGCGCATCCGTAAAATTCAACGTGAAATTTCACAACGTAAAATGATGCAAAATATTCCGAAAGCCGATGTGATCATCACAAATCCGACGCACATTGCAGTAGCGTTACGTTATTCTGATAAATTGCCGGCGCCGCAACTTATCGGTAAGGGCGCTGACTTCATGGCTGAAAAAATTAAAGAATTAGCGCGCCTGCATAATATTCCGGTGATTGAAAATAAACCGCTGGCCCGCACCATTTTTAAAACGATGAAAGTGGGCCAAGTGATTCCGCGTGAACTGTTTGTCGCGGTGGCTGAAATTTTATCTTATGTATTAAGACTTAAACGTAAACGCAAAGCGCGTAGAACTCAGAACACAGCGCAAAGACCACAAAGTACTAGAACGAATAACCCAGGGCCTTTTGCCTAAGAAGGATTAGCAGATGGAAGATATTTTTCAGTTTGTTAAAAGATTTGATAAGTACACTAAGAACACTGACCTGTTCGTAGCGATTGCTATTTTAATTGTTTTAGGTGTGATGATTATCCCCATGCCGGCAATCATGTTAGATGTTGGGTTAACGCTTTCTTTAGCATTAAGCGTGTTAATTTTATTAACAGCGATTTATACGACAAAAGCCTTAGATTTTTCTTCGTTTCCGTCATTACTTTTAATGACGACTCTTTTTCGATTAGCACTGAATGTCGCAACCACGCGTTTAATTTTGACTGATGGTCATCAGGGTGAAAAAGCGGCAGGGGCTGTGATTCATGCATTCGCCAGTGTGGTTGTGGGTGACAGTTACGTTATTGGGCTTGTCGTGTTCGTGATCTTAGTTGTGATCAACTTCGTCGTAATCACCAAGGGTTCTGGGCGCGTGGCCGAAGTTGCTGCACGTTTCACATTAGATGCAATGCCAGGTAAACAAATGGCCATCGATGCAGAATTAAATGCCGGTGTTATTAATGAAGGCGAAGCTAAAAGACGTCGTAAAGAAATTGAGCGCGAAGCTGACTTTTACGGATCGATGGATGGTGCCTCGAAATTCGTTCGTGGTGATGCTATTGCGGGTATTATTATTACTATCGTGAATGTTATTGGTGGTTTATTAATCGGGGTTCTGCAAAAAGACTTAGATATCGCGACTGCGGCTAAGAACTACACGTTATTAACAATCGGTGATGGTTTATTAGCACAGATTCCCGCACTTATTATTTCAACTGCAGCCGGTATTATCGTAACCCGCAGTGGCAGTGAAGAAAACATGGGTGCTGAAGTTACGGGTCAGTTATTAACTAATCCAAAACCAATCTATGCTTCTGCCGGGGTGTTTGGTGTGTTAGCGATTATTCCTGGTTTGCCAACATTACCGTTTGTTGGAATGGGTATGGCGATGGCTGCTTTTGCCTGGGTTTTATCTCAGTACAAAAATGAAAAAGTTGTCGAAGAAAAAAGAAAAGCTGATCTTGAATTGGCGGCTCCTAGAAAAGAACAAATTGATGGAGTTCAGGGCGTTGATATGCTTGAACTTGAAGTGGGTTATGGGCTAATTAAAGTTGTTGATTCAACTAAAGCCGGCGATTTATTAGAGCGTATTACTTCAATCAGAAAACAATTTGCTTTAGATATGGGAATTCTGGTTCCAAGTATTCATATCAGAGATAATTTAACATTAGCTCCGGGTGAATACCGTTTTATGATTAAAGGTAATAAAGTCGGCGGCGGAAACCTTAAACCAGACATGTTAATGGCGATGGATCCAGGTAATATCACAGCTAAAGTTGATGGGATTCCGACAAAAGAGCCTGCATTCGGCCTGGATGCTTTATGGGTTAGCCAAAATAATAAAGAAACGGCTGAAATGGCCGGTTACACAGTGGTGGATCTTCCAACTGTGATTGCGACACATTTAACTGAAATGATTCGTACGCATGCGCATGAATTATTAGGTCGCCAAGAGGCTTCTACATTAATTGATAATTTCAAAAAAACACATCCAAAAGTTGTCGAAGATCTTATTCCAGACACTTTATCTTTGGGTGGTGTGGTTAAAGTTATGCAAAACTTACTTAAAGAACAAGTTTCAATACGTGATTTATACACGATCTTTGAAACTTTAGCAGATGATGGCGTGCGCACCAAAGATATCGATTTATTAACTGAATCAGTTCGTAAACAGTTATCGCGTTCAATCACGGCAAAATATGTTTCTGATGATGGCGCAATGTCAGTGATGACTTTAGATCCTCGTTTAGAAGAATTAGTTTCAAATGCTTTGCTGCAAACTGAACAAGGCGTGCAATTAGTGATGGATCCGCAGTCGGCTTCTAAAATGATTTCAAATATTGCGCAGCAAATTGAAACTCATCCTGAAATTGCAGGCCAGCCGATCTTACTTACGAGCCCAACAGTTCGTCGTCATTTATTTAAATTATTATCAAGATTTATTCCGCAATTAATTGTGCTTTCGCACAGTGAAGTTTCGCCGGAAGCACAAGTTCAATCGGTAGCATCAGTAGGGGTAGCGTAGTATGCAGATCAAAAAATTCGAAGCTAGATCAATGAAAGAAGCCTTAGAGTTAGTAAAAACTCAGTTAGGCCCTGATGCAGTTATCTTGTCGGCTAAAGAAGTGACAAAGGGATTTGGCTTAGGTGGTGAAAAAAGTATCGAGATCACCGCAGCTTATTCTGAAAACGTTTTACAGCATAGAAAGTATGTTGAATCAAAAATGCCAACGCAGACACGTGAAGCCTTTAAAACGGCATCTGCTCGTCTCCAAAAAGAAACGATGCAGAAATCAATTGAACAAAGATTGCAACAAATGCAACGTGAAGAAACTCGTAAAAAGCCAATGATTCCTACGACGATGACTCAACGTCGTTATGTTGACATTGATCGTGAAGACACTGTAGCTCAGGCTCCTGTTGCTGCGCCGCCGTCGAAATATAATCCGACGCCGAAATTAACTCAGCAAGCGCAATCGTCTTTTAATAATTTAGAAGTCGATCAATTGAAATCTGAAATTGATCAGTTAAAAAACTTACTTGGTCAGTTTAAACAAATGCCACAAGGCTTTGTACAGGCTCACCCAGGTGCTGAACAAGGCGTGAATTACAACTTAAGTTCATACTATTCAATGTTAACACGTAAAGGATTATTACCTGAAGTGGCAGCCGAAATTTTAATTCAGGCACAAACTCAAATTACTCCCGATAAACAAAATCAAAAAGCCATCATTGAAGCCTACATTGCAAGATACATTTTAAAATCAGTTCCGGTGGCGCAAGAAAACTTTGAACAATTTCATTTGTTCATGGGCCCATCTGGTTCGGGTAAAACTTCGACAATGATTAAATACGCCAGTGATTTAGTTTTAAATCATAAAAAACGCGTGGCTTTAATTTCAACAGACACGATTAAAATCGGTGCTGATGAACAAATGAAAATTTTTGCTCAGATTTTAAATTTACCGTTTATTTCGATTCGGTCTGAGGCTGACTGGTTTAAAGTTATTCCTTATTTGAGTCAGGTAGATCATGTGCTTGTCGATTTCGCTTCTTTGAATTTAAAGGCAGCTGACGAAATTCGTTATATCAAAAAAATGATGCCGCCGACATCAGAGCCGGTGCGCACACATTTAGTGTTATCGGCAATGTCAAAAGACGCAGATTTATTAGAAGTGCACAGACGTTATCAGGCTTTAGAAGTTTCAGATGTGATCTTTACATCTCTTGATGAAGCTTCAATGCATGGAAACATTTATAATTTTATCCAAAAAACCAGAGCTCCAATATTCGCCTTCGGCATTGGCTCTAGAACACCGGAAGACTTTGAACGTGCGACTGCTGAGCGCGTTTTAGATTTAATTTTAAACATCACCGGTTCAAAAGCAGAAACAGGAATGAACTTATGAGAATAATTGCTATCAGTTCGGGAAAAGGCGGAGTTGGTAAAACCACTTTGTCTTGTAATTTAGGTATCGCTATCGCAGAACAAAATAAAAGAGTTCTAATGATCGACGGCGATATGGGTTTAGCCAATGTCGATATTCACTTTGGCGTACGCCCTTTGCAGCATTTAGGCGATGTGCTTAAAGGTAAATCGATCAAAGAATGTATTACACCTTTATATAAAAATATTGATTTGATGGCGGGTGGCAGTGGCTTAGTTGAATTGACTCACTTAAACGCTTTTCAGCGCCGTGAATTAATTAATCAGGTGCAAGATATGCAATTTTCATATGACTATGCGATTATTGATACGGCCTCAGGAATTTATGAACACGTGTTGCATTTAAATGCTGTAGCTGATGAATGCATTATCGTTCTTACGCAAGACCCATCAAGCTTTGCTGATGCGTACGCGATGATTAAAGTTCTACATCAAAAATATAAATTACAAAATTTTAAAATCGTTTGTAACCAAATGAAGGGTATGAAGGGCGAAGCTCTCTTCATTAAGTTTGCCGAAGTGGTTGAAAGATTTTTATCTGTACGTCTTAGTTTGCTTGGTAGTCTTCCGTTTGATGAGAATTTACAGAAGTACCAACAGCAACAGCGTACTATTATGAGACAAAACGCGCCTTCTGAAACTGCAAATATTTTCAGACAAATTGCTGTCGAAATATTAGCCGAAGCTGCTCAGGGCGGGGCTCGCGACTCATTTTCAGAGAATACAGGTCACGCCGGTGAATCGGCAGGCCAAAAGACCAGTGGGTTGGCAGCTATCTTCAGACCAGCCACAGGTCATGCTTAATCGATAAAATAATTATTGGACTATCGGAACTGAACAAAGTTTCGGTAAACTATAGATGATACGCACGAGGGGTAAAATTGAATGTCTAAAGCTAATCTACTGAAAAAGTACTCTAAAGATGAGCCTAAAAAAATTAAGCGCGAGCAAAAAGAAGAGCTTATTAAAGAGTATGCGCCGCTTATTCGTTTTGTGGCGCAAAAAATTGCAGTACGTTTACCACCGAACATCGACATCGATGATTTAATTTCTGCAGGTGCGATTGGTTTAATGGATGCTATCGATAAATGGGATCCAACTCGTGATAATAAATTTAAAACTTATGCTGAATTTCGTATTCGTGGTGCGATCTTAGATGAATTACGTTCACAAGATTGGATTCCGCGTTCAGTGCGTGATAAATCAAAAGCTTTAGATCGTACGATCACTGCCTTAGAATCAGAATTAGGCCGTTCTCCGACTGACGAAGAGATCTCTGCGCGTTTAAATATGCCGATCGAAGAATTTCATGATTTAATTAATCAAGTTCGTCCGGTCAGTTTATTATCTATTGATGATCAACCTTCATTTAGCGATTCAGATAAAAAATCTATCGTGAATTTATTAGAAGGTGCTAAATCACATAATCCATTTAATCAGTTAAACGTTAAAGTGGTCAAAGATGTTGTCGCTAAAGCGATCGAAGATCTGCCAGAGCGCCAGCGTTTAGTGTTATCATTATATTACTTCGAAGATCTGAATTTAAAAGAGATCGGACAAGTCTTACGTGTAACTGAATCACGTGTTTCGCAGTTACATGCGCAAGCGGTATTGCGCTTACGTGCTAAACTTGCAGCTTCAATTGAAGCCGGCGAGTTAGAAGCTATTTAGCTGTCATTTACTTTGCCAAAGTCCAGTCATTCGCACTTGTTGTTTCATCTTGATACAACAAGTCTTTTAAAAACGATCTCATGTCGCGTTTAGCGGCATGAAATTGGCTGAAATTTTTCTGCGACAAAACTTCATAAATTCGTCAAATATTCCGACACGTTAGCTGTGGAACGTACATGTCGGCAGAATAAAATTCTGAATCACAATTATTTTCTATTTTTTGTGTTTACCCTGTTAAACATGGCATTCGCATTTGCAGGCCCTTCGCGCACAACTTATCAGGCAAAAATTATTAAGCCAGATGGTTATCCTCTTGAAGCTTCAACTGTTAATTTTAAATTCACGATTTTAGATCCGGTAGGAAGTTGTATTTTATACGCTGAAACTTATTCGAATGTGAATATGGGTTCAACAGCAGGCTTAGTTTCATTTTCATTAGGCAGTGGAGTGCGAACGTTTCCAGTCAGCGGCAGCACATTCGAGCAAGTGTTCAGTAACACAACGGCATCGCTGCCTTGTGATGCGGGTGGCCCGGGAACTTACTCTCCGTTAGCTACAGACACGCGCCGGGTTGTGATGCAGTTTCATGATGGTAATGGTTGGCAAACATTACCGGCAATGACAATCAACGCCGTTCCTTACGCGATGTATGCCAATGACTCTTTAAAGTTTAGTGGCAAAGACATTACTGATTTTGTCCAAGTGGCAAGTTTACCAACATGTACAGCCAGTGAAGCCGTGCGCTTTAACGGCGCAGGATTTTCTTGTGTGGCTGTTGGTAATCCCAATGTAAGTGTGACTTCGAGTTCGGTGATCGCAGCATTGGGCTATACTCCGGCAGATGGCGCCGATGTGACTTCGACGTTAAGTTCAGTTTCATCAACAGTATTTTCGGTTTCAAGCACAGTCACAAGTTTACAAAATTCTGTGACCGCAAGTTTTGCCACGATCACCAGTTCACAGTGGATTGCAAGCGGAACAAGTATTTCTTACTCTTCGGGAAATGTTGGAATCGGAACGAGTGATCCGCAACGCCGCTTTGTAGTTCGTGCTGACAGTAACGGTACTCTGACTAATTCTGCATTTTACAATGGAGACACCACAAACAACAATGCTGTTGTGCTTTCATTGCGAACCGACACAACTGGATCAAGTGCTGTAGCTTTTCATCAAGCTGCAGGAATTTCAGTAATAGTCACTGAACATAATCACAACACGCGTAATGCAAACTTAGGCTTTTACACTGACTCAGCATCTTCACCATCGGCGTTGCGTATGAATATTACGGGCACGGGTAATGTGGGTATTGGTTTAGCCAATCCGATCACAAAACTTGATGTCGCTGGTGGGGTTCGTTTAGGTGCTGAAGCTGCAACTTGTTCTGCAGCTTATGCGGGTACACTCAGATATAATTCTGGTGTTGTCGAATACTGTAACGGAACAACCTGGGTAACATTCGGTGTTTCGGGTGCAGGTATTTTAGCTATTAACGGCTTAGTCTCTGGATCACAAACTTTTGCTCTGGGAGCTTCTGGCGTCGCGCCAAATGTTTCTTCAACTGGAACTGTTCACACTTTTAATTTTCCGTTGGCTTCAACTGCAGCAACAACTGCAGGATTGATTTCGTATAATGATTATTTAAATTTTTCAAATAAACAATCAGCCACAAGTGCAGCTGTCGTTGCCACACTTGGTTACACACCGGCTAATGTTGTCAGTGTGACAACGCTTTCTTCGACGATATCAAGTTTATCTGTAACTACAGCAGCAAGTTTTGCAGCGATTACAAGTTCACAATGGGTCAGCAGCGGAAGCACGATTCATTACAACAATGGCAATGTCGGCATCGGAACAACTTCGCCGAACTCAAAATTACATGTTGGCTATTCAGTGGTAAATGATGCAGTCAATACCTTAGCCAGTTTTGGTTATTCGACTTTGCAGAATCGTTCGATCAATATTCAAAGTATTGGTAATTTTTCGACCAATGATCAATATATATTATTAAGTGGTACTTTAGGTTCAGGTTCAGTTGTCGGAACGCCGACGTTGACATCGGCGTTCGCGCCGTCGTTCGGTCTTGAAGCAAACAATACCGGGATGAGCCTGATCACTGCAAACTGGGGAACAGACATGGCTCCGGTGCGTGCTTTAACTGTAGCTCCTACAGGCAACGTCGGTATCGGTACAAGTTCACCGACGCAAAAATTACAAGTGCAAGATGGCAAAATTTTAGCTACAGGTGCTGGTGGTTTTTACCAAGTGGGTGCAGATACAAGTGATTCAAATCTGGGTAAGGTTTCATTTCACGGTACCAGCACAAATACCACAGGTCAGTACTGGACAGGTTTAGCTTACAGCAATGGAAGCGGTTGGATGTCTGTAGGTGGCGGCACGAGTTTAAATCTATATTTAGATTCAGGCAGCAGCCCTAGTTATGGCAGTCATGTATTTCGCAAAGTCGGTTGGGATGGTTCGAATCGCACCTTAACAGAACAAATGCGCTTAGATTATCTTGGCAATTTAGGTCTTGGTGTTGCAAATCCTACAGCGAAATTACATTTAACATCAGGAACATCAGTCACTGCGGCTTTAAGATTTACAGCATCGACATTAACCACTGCTGCCCAAACCGGAGCGATGGAATATGATGGGGCAAATTTTTATTTAACAGACGCATCAAATAATCGTCGCGCGATTGCAACGGGTTCAAGTTCTGGCTCAATTGATAATGCTTCAATCATTAATTCGACAGGAAACATTTCGATGGTTCCTGTGGGATCAGTCATTGTTTCAAGTACAACATCATCAACAAGCACTAGTACAGGAGCTTTGATTGTCAAAGGTGGCGCCGGTATTGCCGGTGATATTAATGTCGGCGGCTCTATCACTGGCAGCAACACTGGCCAAATTGATTTTGCGGGTAACTTAGGTGATGGCAGTGGTGGTATGCGCCTTTCAAGTGTTGGCAGTGTGGATGTCGCCATTGATACTGATAACAACGATACGATTCGCCAGTTCAGAGTTATGACTAACGGCAGTGACCGTGCAAGTGCTACGACATTAATGGCCGTTACTGAAGCGGGTAATGTGGGTATCGGCACAACGGCCCCTTTGGTTGCTCTAGATGTTGTAGGTACGTTTCGTTTGGCCACATCTGTAAGTTCAGCCTCAAACATTGAAATGGGTAACATGATTTACGGAAGTTTAAACCCAGGGGTTTCAACTTCAAATGGGGCTTACATTCAAGGTCCATCGAATGGATCGTTAGTGGTCGATATCAGAAATAATCAAATTGATGACGCCTTTGCAATTCGTTATTCGGCATCAAACACCGGGGTAGTTGATAGCATTGGTATGGTATTAAATGGCCAAGGTCGTATGGGTATCGGTACATCTTCACCAACACGCGTTTTAGAAGTTTTTCAGGCTGACACGTCGACTGAGCTCGGCGCATTTATTAATGCAAATTCTGTTTCAAACACGACTGCCGGTGCGCTGGTTCGAATTCATAATACGTCTCCGGTTGATAACAAAACTGTTTTCAGATTAGGAAAAAGAAATTCAGCAGATACGTTATTTAATTATGGTGATTTCAGATTAAATAATGCAGGTGATATCGAATTCGCTGTGGGGACCGGTACTCCGAGTTTAAGTGTGCCCGAAATGGTTTTATCTTCTGGCGGAAACCTGGGTATCGGAACTTCAGCTCCGGCTTCGCGCTTACATGTTTTTGATAACGGTCCCGTTTTGTTAACGCTTGAACGTCAGAATAATCAAAACAGTTTGATTGAGTATAAAAATTCTCTCGGAAGCATTTATGCAGGACAAATAAATGGAACAACCAGTTGGGGCGTCGGATCAGGCCTTGATTTAGGGGTCACAGGAATTTTTCAGGTTACAAATACCGGTCGAGTTTATATTGGTGGAACTATAACACCAACAGCGCGATTACATATTACACCAGGAACTTCTTCAGTAGCGCCGCTTAAATTAGGTCTTGGCGTTTTATTAACTTCACCACAATCGGGAACGATCGAATACGATGGCACTGATTATTACGTGACTGATAATTCTGGCATTCGCCGTACAATTGCAACAGCAACTACGGGCGGAGTATTAACAAACACAAATACAGTGTCATCAACTTCTGGAATTGTACTATGGCCTGCGGCAGGTAATTCAGTTACAGTTTCTTCAACAGTAGCTTCAACAAATTCTTCAACAGGTGCTTTAATTGTGAATGGCGGAGCAGGTATTGCTGGCGCATTAAATGTTGGTGGTATCATCAGCGGTTCTGCGATAATTAAAGGAACTGGTTTTAGAGCGAATCAAGGTGCACCAGATGCAGGGGATTCCTCAACTGTCGGTTACGCCTTCGGTGCTGATGGTGACACGGGGATTTTCTCTCCGGGCTCAGGTTCAGCTAACGGGCAGCTATCATTTTATTCAAACAATGGCGAACGCATGCGTATGACGGCCAGTGGTGCTTTGGGTATCGGGCAGATTCCGACAGCGCAATTGCATGTTTTTGAAAATACAACTTTAGGAACCGGTTTTGGTTCGTATGATTTAAACAATGCAGTTCTTCGTGTGCAAGAAGCAGCTGGCAATGGATTATTTGTTGACGGAAATAGTATACTTAGTGATGTGGCCGGTGGATTTTCTGTCGGAACAATTCAAGCTCAGCCAATTATATTCGGTACAAGCGATACCGAAAGAATGCGTCTTAATGCCAACGGCAATGTCGGTATTGGAGCTACAAATCCGAATCGCATGTTACATATTGCTACTTCTGGTAATAGCACAGGGGTATTAATTGAAGATAATGTGGCGGCTAATACAGCTCCTTATTTGGAAATTCGTGGTAACCGTAATGATGGAAATATATATTCGAATTTTGCCGGGCAAGTTGTATTAACTAAAAATCGAACTGATGCGGCCATCAATACAGGCAGTCATTTGGGGCGATTGGCATTTGGTGGTAATCACACAGACGGAAACATTACTAATATTGGCTACACAGCATCTATCATAGGTATTGCTGAAGGTAATTTTAATTCGGCAGCTGATATGCCAACTGGTATTGCATTCTTAACGGGAGATACTTCTAATCACCCATCAACTAACAATGTAAATATCGGCAGCGAGCGTATGCGTATTACTTCGACTGGTAATATCGGTATTGGAACGTCGGCGCCAGCAGCTAAACTTGATGTAAGGCTTGGTGCAACTTCGAGTTCAGTCATTGCTATAAGTGAATCAGATGAGCAGGGATTTGTGGTTGGTGGAAACCTTATCGGCAACGGGGTTGAGAATAGAGTATTTATTGGTCGTACAGGCTATTCGATTGATTCAGCTACTTGGAATAACCCACTCGAGCTAGTCTCTATCAAAGCAAATGGCTACGTCGGCCTGGGTTCATCAAATCCGGCATCGATTTTATCAGTCGAACAAAATACAAATGCCGATACTTTTGTGAATATAACAAATAATAATTCAGGCACTTTAGCCAGAGCCGGCGTCGTCATGACGAACAGCGGTTCGACCTACGGTTCTAATTCTGCAGGTGTATTACTTGGTGGCGTGTCGAGCACGACTGCGCTAAATCAGTTAGCGCTTTTTTCTAATAGCGGTATTGTCAGCGGTATCAATATATCGGCAAGCGCTGGCGGCATTAGATTGTCTACCGGCGCGATCGAAAGAATGCGAGTCGACAGTACAGGCTATGTGGGTATCGGAACAACTTCTCCCACGGCACAATTACAAATTGGTAAACAAGAAGCTGCAGCCGGAACTTCCGGCACCATTACTCGTATGGCCATTCACCCTTACGGTCACACAGGTGGCCCATGGAAAATAGACGCACGTGATCTGGGAGCTGATGCATTTTTAGATTTGAATTACGGTGCAGGCCAAGTAATGACTTTTGAAAACGATGGCAAAGTCGGTATTGGAACGGTCACGCCAACGCAAAAACTGCACGTCAGCGGCAGTGTACAAATTAATGGTGATATCTATGGTGGTCTATACGGTGGCACACGCGCGATCTGGCGCTTTAGCACAGCTGATCCTAATTTCGGTATTTTTTATACTGAAGCTTCGCCTGATAAAATTTCTTTTTCACCAAATGGTGGTGGAGTGTCGACGCCGACAATGGTGGTTTATGGAACAAACGTGGGTATTGGTGTATCAGCGCCAGCATACCAGCTACAGTTGTCGACAGATTCTGCGGCAAAACCTGGAACAAGCACTTGGACAATTGCCTCTGATGAACGTCTTAAAGATATTCGCGCTCCGTTTACTCGCGGCATCGCCGCTTTAAATGGTTTGAACACAGTTTATTTTAATTACAAACAAGATAATCCTCTTGGTCTTCCATCCAGCAAAGAGTTTGTGGGTATCAAAGCTCAGGATGTGTTGAAAGTTATTCCTGAAGCAGTGGCGCAGGATGATGCCGGTTATTTTCATGTTACCAATGACTCGATTATTTGGACGGCAGTAAATGCTATTAAAGAAATTTATCAAAAGTTGATCGGTGTCGAAGTTGAAATAAAAAATCTTAAAGTAGAGAACGCTGTTAAAGATCGTAAAATCCAAAGTCTTGAACAAGAAAATGCGGCGATTAAAGCTTATCTTTGCAGTAAAGATCCTGCGGCTCCGATTTGTAAATAAACCTAGTTCTGCTGTCTCAATTTCGAACATGGTGATTTATCCAAATCTTCATAAAATCGTCAAATGTTCCGATAAGTTAAGAGTGAAAAGTGGACGTAGGCAGATTAAGTTTCTGAACCATTACATTTTTATTTTTTTCGTGTTTACGCTGATGAACACGATGTTTGCTTTTGCGGGTCCTTCACGCACCACTTACCAAGCCAAAATTATTAAACCAGATGGTTATCCTCTTGAAGCTTCAAGCGTAAATTTCAAATTTACAATCTTAGATCCGGTAGGAAGTTGTATTCTGTATTCAGAAACTTATTCAAGCGTGAATATGTCGGCAACCAGTGGATTAATTTCTTTTGCTTTAGGTTCAGGGGTAAAAACTTATCCTGTTAGTGCAACAACTTTTGAACAAGTTTTTTCTAACATCACGCCAAGTCTATCGTGTGATACCGGCGGGCCTGCGAATTATGCTCCGGCGGCGAGTGATAGCCGAAAAATCGTTATGCAATTTCATGATGGCAATGGTTGGCAAACATTACCTGCGATGAGCATTAATGCTGTTCCGTACGCGATGTATGCCAATGACTCGTTATTGTTAAATGGCTTACAAGCTACTGACTTCGTGCAAGTGTCAGTGGTGCCAACGTGTACAACCAGCGAAGCAATTCGTTACAACGGCACAAGCTTTTTATGTGTGGCTGTCGGCAGCGGTGGAGCAGTAACTTCTGGTTCAGTGATTTCGGCATTAGGTTACACGCCGGCAGATGGTGTAAGTGTGACAACGCTCACTTCAAATATTTCTACAGTGTCATCAACAGTATTTTCAGTTTCAAGCACAGTTACCAGTTTACAAAATTCAGTGGCAGCAAGCTTTGCAGCGGTCACAAGTTCGCAGTGGACGACATCCGGAACAAATATTTTTTATAATACGGGAAATATCGGTATCGGGACAAATGCGCCAAGTGCCGCATTAGAAGTTTCTGGAGGAATTAAACTTAGCGGTGCGATAGCTACATTAGATATTCCTGAGACGACATCAACTACTGGTTATATCTCAATCAATGGTGAGCCGTTATTACATGCTTCTGAAGATTATAGTGTTTTCTTAGGAAGACGTGCCGGTAATCTTGCAGGTACGGGCGTACAGGATACAGGTATCGGTCACAAGGCCCTTAAGAGCATAACTTTCGGATATCAAAACGTGGCTGTTGGTGATTTTACAATGACTGATATGACAACGGGCGGAGAAAATACCGCAGTGGGCTCAGAGGCTTTAACTAACTCAGTCAGCGGTGTTGGAAATGTTGCTGTAGGTATTCAAACTCTTATGAATAACATGAGTGACGAAAATACCGTTGTCGGAGCGTACGCTCTCAATCGAGCGGGTAATGGTTCTAAAAATACGGGAACCGGTTATGCCGTCATGAATATGCTGACGACAGGATCGAATAACGTCGGCGTCGGATGGATGGCCTTAAGAAATATTGATACAGGAAGTTCTAATATCGCTATCGGCTATAATGCCGGTTCTAATATCACGACGGGTTCTGGCAATGTGGTTATCGGTGGTAACACGGGAGCTACTTTTGCTACGGATTCAAATAATATTTCTATTAACGATGGCGTGGGTAATGAAAGAATTCGCGTCGTTAGCTCTGGCTTAGTGGGTATCGGCACAACAACTCCGGTGACCAAACTAGATGTTTCCGGTGGAGTGCGTATCGGCGTAGAAACCGCATCGTGTGCCGCTGCTCTTGCCGGAACAATCAGATATAATGCAGGAAATGTTGAATATTGTAATGGCACTTCATGGTCAGCTTTTGGAGTATCCGGTGCAGGAATTACTAATTTTAACGGATCAACGAGCGGTACACAGTCGTTCGCTACAGGTACAGGGGGCACTGCCCCGAATTTCAACACTTCAAATGGAGTGCATACATTAAATATTCCGTTAGCTTCAACGGGCTCAGTGACTGCGGGTCTAATTTCAAATACGGATTACGCCACATTCACTAATAAATTAAATGCCACAAGTGCTGCGGTGATTTCTGCACTTGGTTATACACCAGCAAATGATGCTGTTTCTGGAAGTTATACACTTAAAGCGAATAATTTATCAGATCTTGCATCAGTGACTGCAGCGCGCACAAATTTAGGTCTTGGTGGTTTTGCAACAGCATCAACAATCGATTTAGGTTCAGCCAGTGCTACTGGAACTTTAGCGATGGCAAGACTGCCAAGCTTTATGGGTGATGCGACGATTGCGGCTGCATCAAATACAATTATTTTTGCTAACAGTGGTGTGACCAGTGGAATGTACACTAAAGTTTTGGTGAACGCTAAAGGTCTTGTGACCAGCGGAACTCAGTTAACTAATTCTGATATAACAACCGCCTTGGGTTATACTCCAGCCAATAGTGCGACGATCGTTTCTTCACAATGGAATACTTCAGGAACGACAATCAACTACATGAATGGCAACATCGGTATCGGGACAACGACTCCGCGTGCACGCCTTGATGTTTCAGGAAGTGTAGCTATTGGAAATCTTGCAGCCAACGATGCAGTCCTAACAATTTATACACGAGATAGTGGATCAGCTTCGCATGGGGTTGTCCTTATCGATAAAGACGCTGGCTATGGATCATGGCAAAACCCATCGGGTCTTGACGGGATTGATGCGGATAGTTCGGGAACAGTCACAGGTTGGGGTCCACTTTATTTAAACTATTATTCAACTGACAATATTGATTTTAATAATGGTGGTGGGTACTCAGCATTTAATGGTCGCGTTTCTGTTGGAACGGGAGACGCGCCAACAGCGAAACTGTATATTGCAGGAGGAACTTCTTCGACGGCAGCTTTAAAATTCGTTTCTGGCACATTGTTAACTACGCCACAAATAGGAGCTGTAGAGTATGATGGATTTAATTTTTATATCACCGATGGTACGAGCACTCGCAGAGCTATTACTACTAGCTCTAGCTCTGGAACAATAAATAACGTTAACAACATTAATGCTTCGACTAACATGACGTTGACGCCGGTAGGATCAGTCGTTGTTTCTGCAACGACGGCATCAACTAATTCATCAACCGGAGCATTAATTGTGAATGGTGGTGCTGGTATTGCCGGCGCACTGAATGTCAGTGGTATAATTAGTGGTTCAGCGATGATCAAGGGCACAGGTTTTAGAGCTAATCAAGGAGCACCTGATGCGGCCGATAGTTCAACTGTTGGTTATGCCTTTGGCCAAGATGGTGATACGGGAATTTTTTCGCCAGGTTCTGGTACTGCCAATGGAATCATTTCATTTTATAATAACAACGCTGAAACCATGCGAATTAATCCGGGTGCGGTTGGTATCGGAACAAGTAATCCAAGTTTTCCTTTAGATATTCAAGGCAGTAATGCTTTTCAACAAAGAATCTACCACGCTTCAAATAACGCCAATGATGATGCAGCGATTATGATGACACGTACGCGCGGAACTACATCAGCAGCAGCAGGTGTGCAAAGTGGCGATTCGATCGGTGGCATGTATTTTAGAGCGCATGATGGCACAAATACAAATACTACCAATGCTTATATTGAAGTTGAAGCGGGTGAAACGCATTCGCCGACAAATCGCGGATCAATTATGACTTTTGCAAGTACGATTGCAAGTGCTGCGACTAATACAGAAATCATGCGTATTCACTCGAATGGTTATGTCGGTATCGGTTCAACAGCTCCGAATGCACTTTTACAAGTGGGGCCGACCGGAAGCCAAGCGACAAATTACAATGTCTATGTCGGAAGCTATAATAGTTCAGCGGGACAAGGTTCGTATGTTGGTAACTGGGCAAGTAGCGTCTATTGGGGGCTTGGACCTGCAACTGCAGCATCCGATAATACCTTACGTTTAGGTAATGCCGCTGATCGCATCGGAACTTGGTCAGGAACACAAAATTTAAATTTAGTGATGGGTGGAAATCTTTCTGTGGGTTCGGGCACGGCTGCAACTTATAAATTTTTAGCAACGAAAAATTTTAACGGTGTTTCCAGTGAAACAGCCGCGTTTATCGGTGGTACAGATGCTGGCACAGCTAATACGGGTATCTATGTGGTGCAAAAAGATAATTTAGGTTTATCAACCAATACCAGTTACCTCCTCAATGTAGTTCATAATAACAATTCTAAATTTTTAGTCACTGGCGCAGGTAATGTTGGTATCGGCACGACGAGTCCAGATAAACAGTTAACAATACACTCAACCGGTGTAGATAATTATATTCACTTAACATCAAGCATGACAGGTACAACAGCGTTAGACGGGGTGATGATCGGCACAGGGTCTTCTGGTGATGCTGCTTTCTACAATAGGGAAAGTACAAATATGTTATTCTTAACGAGTAATACAGAGCGAGTGCGAATTGATCCAACTGGCAACGTAGGTATTGGAACAAGTTCGCCGACCGTTGCTTTGGATGTCAAAGGGTGGATGTTGTCGCAACCCACGGGAGCGAATAATTCAGGTTTACAAATTGTGACGTCTGGAACTAAAGTGGCCGCGACTGGACATGCGGGATGGGCTATTCGCGGTAACGATATTGTTTCACCTTATAATGGAAATGTCGGCGGATCACTTGCTTATGAATCTTGGACGGGAACAGTCGTAACTCAAGTCATGACTTTAACTCCTACGGGTAACATCGGTATCGGAACATCATCTCCAACCACCACCTTACACGTTAACGGAACTGTGCGCGTGGTTGACGGTAATCAAGCAGTCGGCCGCATGTTAGCATCTGATGCGAGCGGCAATGCCGCGTGGAAACAAACTATTATTCACGGCACGATCACTTCGACAGGGAATTCTTCAACAGCGATTGGTCAGCGTGTATCATCAGGTGTGAGTATTACTCTTCCTCCGGGAAGATGGAGCATCACGGGAATGGGAATTACCTCAGCTGCTTCTTGTCGCGCCGATTTTGGTATTCGCACGTTAGCCGATGCCATAGTGAAATATACGCTGATGCCACCGGCCACTGGAGATTTTCAAACTGCGACAGTTACAGGTTACGTAGATATTGCAGTGGCAACGACTTATGAATTATACATTGGCTCGCGTGCCGCATGTACTTCGACAATTCATGTTGATAATTCGTTATGGGAACTGACCGCAACCGGTGTTGCTTACTAGTAGTTCGTCCAGATCAAACAAGATCACTATTAAATAAAATTTAACCTAGTACCAACGTCTTGTTTCGGGATTCCACTTTTCACGAACAAAAAACCTATTGTCGACAATATAACCAACTTTGGTCGGTTTATTAAATTGAGAAAAAACCGATACGTACATAGGGGAGAATCTCATGAATTCATCTGTTTTTATCGGCCTTATCGCGTGTTGTACCGTCGTTTACTTCGGTATTATTCACGGTTTAAGTGCTCCGACAATGTTGTTAAATCCGCATGCTCTTATTCTCGTAATGGGCGGAACAGTCGCGATCACACTTTTTTCATACTCGTTTGAAAAAATCTCTGAAGTTTGGAACTTCGTGAACAATGGTTTCTTTTTTAAGAAAACTAAAAAAGACGTTGCCATGATCGAAGATCTTTTAGTGACTGTGAAAAATTGGTATAACAATTCATGGTATCAAAATTCTAGTAATCACCCCTTTGTAAATGATTCTTTCAGAATTTTAAATGAAGCTGATATCTCTGCGGCCGATGTGACTCACATTTTACATGCACGCCGTGATGCTGTTTCTAGAAAATACTTTGAAGATGCAAAAGTTTTAAATAACATCGCTAAGTATCCTCCCCATTTAGGATTACTAGGAGCTTCTTCTGGTATGATTCAGATGATGGTAAGTCTTGGCAAGGGTGGTATCGAAGTTATTGGTGGCGCTATGGCCGTTGCATTAACAGCGACTCTTTGGGGTATCTTCTTAAATAACTTTATCTTTTTACCATTATCAGATTCTGCGACTAAAGCTGCAGAAGATGAAATGTATATTCGTAACATGATCGTTGAAGCCGTGATTTTAATTAAACGCGGACACCCTGAAAAAGTTGTAACAGAAACTGTTGTTTCTCGCTTGTCAGCACCTCAACGTATTGCGCTTAAATCTAAATTTAAACAATTACAAAATGGCGGAGCGATTCCGGCTTACAAAGGCAAAAAAGGCCAAGCGGATAAAGCAGCATAATTATGAATCAAGACGAAAACAACTCTATACCAATTGATGATCAAAACGTTTCCGAAGCAGACACTGCTTCGGGTTTCGAATTTGATCCCAAGCCACATGCTGTAGAAAATCATGGTCAAGACGATCATTTTGATTCTGCCTTTGGCGGCGGTCACGGCGCGGGTAATGCCCATGCCGGTGGCGGTGGCCATGGTACTGAGATGGGTTGGTTAGTAAGTTATGCGGATATGATGACCTTGTTATTTGGTCTGTTCGTGTTGTTATACACAATGTCTTCTACGACCTCGAAAGGTCAGATGGAAGAACAAATGAAAAAAATCTCTGAAGAAGCTTTTGGCGGGGCGATTAGTGCTACTGACCTTAAAGAAGTTTCTCCGGATCAAATGGTTGAAAAACTTTTAGAAAAAAACAAACAGTTAGCCAAAGATTTACAAAAATCTCAGGAAATCGTTGAAGTTAAAAAAGATCTTACAGTTACAGAAACTGAAAAGAAACAGTTAGAGCAAAAAATCGACGAATTACAAAAACGTATGCAAGAGCAGTTAACTGTTCAGACTGAACAAACTAAAGAAGTTGAAGAACAAAAGCGCCAGTTAGCTTCTGTGAATGACACTTCGGTAAAAGTTCAGACTGTGACGATTGAAAATCAAAAGATTAAACAAGAATTAGAAAAAACAATTCAAAAACAAAAAGAGTTAGTTGAGAAAATGAAGGATATGATCCCGAAAGATCAAATCACGCAAAATCCAAACAATTTTTTAATGATCAGTACGACATGGGCTTCTGAAAAGCATGATATCGATTTAGAAATCATTGATGTGAATAATAAAAAATTCAATTTTAAGAAAAAAAGCTACGGTGGGGTTGACGGTCAATTTGAAATTGATAGCCGTTATGGCCCGGGTTTAGAAATGTGGAAAACACCTAAATTACAAGCTGGCAAATACAAAGTAAAAGTCACTCTTTACAATACCAACGGTAACGATGCTCCTGCAGAAGTGCAAGCCAGTGTGATTACTGTGACTGAAAACTTAAAACTTCCAATGATTACTTTATCTAAAACAGACAAAACAAAAGAAGTTCGAATTAACGTCGACGAAAAGGGTAAGATAACGCTTGAGTAACGAAAGAATCACTCTTTCATTCAAATTAACGTTTTGGCAGAAATTAAAAATTTCTGCCACCTGCCTTTTATTGGTTGCGGGTACTTCGTGTTCACAAGCTCCGTCTGAAGAAGAACTTTCTGAGGCAGAAACAACTCTTGATTGTGATCTGGTTGTGAATTCTGGAACGGCAACCACTGAACTTTGTATTAACCGCACAGCGGGTCACTATGTTTATCCAGATCAATACGGTGGCCGTTTTGATGCGTCTTCAAATAATGTTACAGCGCCAAGTGGTGTCGGTAATGTCGCGATACCAACTGGTTGGTATGGAGCCATCGGGTTAGTTACTTTTTCTGATCCGGTTATTTCTGGTGGTAATACAGCTCTTATTAAGGCTGCAGTTAATATATTTGGCATTAACGGATCTCTGGTAACTACTGCAGAAGCGGCATGTATTTTAACAAATGATGCTACTCCATTAGGTGTGGATTGTTCGGCTGCGCGTGACGATTATTTTTATCTTTCAGCTTACGGCGGTCGTTCATTTAATTGTACGAATATCAACCAAGCGACGACTAACACACAAGTTTGTTACGTTAATACGACAGGTGTTCGCGTAACCGCAAGTTTACCAAGTGGTTCTGGCTCATCTGCAGATTGTGCTGTCGAAGGACAACAAGGTGCAGCTTGTCGTGGTAACGTGGCTACTTACAGATACTCGACAGCTTTTGGCGGTCGTTCTTTATTATGCCAAATCGGTCTTAACGCAAACCCGTGTTGGTTAGATCAAACAGGTTATATCGTTTCATTAGCTGACGGCAGCAATGCGTGTACTGATAATGCATTAAATGCGGGTGCTTGTGACACCCAACCGGGCCGTTACGTTTACGATTTCGAATACGGTGGCCGCGCCGCAAATTGTACCAATGATGTTAACGGATCGTGTTTTGTGACGGCGAGTACAAAACAAATTTTAGAACCTAACTTAGAATCAGATAACATTCGTAATAATATTACGATCTTCGGTATTACCGGAACATTCTCTGGTAATGGTGACTGGGGTTCAGGGGCGCATCGTAATATTGATACTCCGCAAATTGGTTCGGCTGCTGAAGCTGGTCAATATGCAGGTAATGGCTCATTGCCGAATTTACCTTCAGGTTATCGTACGGTTCCAAAAATTGCGTATGATGATGATGGTTTTGATACATCAAATTTAAATTTAGAAGCCGTTGACCGCACGGGTTGGGGAACAACTTCATGCGGGATAGCTGACGACACAGTTGTAGAACGCATTACAGATTGCAGTACTGTATTTGGAGCGAATGCCCGCTGGAACGGGGCTTCAAGTGGTAATGCTTCACAAGGCATTTGGCAATTAGTCAGCCGTTCTGGCGCAAAATCAGGAAGCAAAGGCCGCGAAGTTTGGCGTGATGAACGCACGGGTTTATTATGGAGTTCAGTGATCGGAACTGCGACCAACTGGTGTAAAGCTTCAGGCAGCAGTAACGCAACAAATGTGTCTGCATCAATTAAAGAAGCCGATGTTTCAAGTATTTGTGATTCAGGAACATATCAAAATCAGACAACAGCGATCAGCGGTTGTTTTGAAGCGGCCGGTTTTACAACAACAGATGCTTCAATTGATATTTTAGGTAAGGTCGCAATGGATCTTGCGGGATCACCGACAGCTCCAAAGGTTGCTTGGCGTTTACCATCATTATATGATTACGAAATTGCTGACGCCAACGGATTACGTTTTGTTTTGCCAGATATTGGTGTTAACGGAAATCTTGATGAATGGACAGCGACACTATCTTCTTCAATCCGGTCTCGCGCATGGATATATAACGGAGCACAGGGCGTGCATTCGACAAAAGCGCGAACTTTAACTTCAGCTTTCAGATGTGTGGGAAGGTAATATGAAAATATATATATTACTTTTACTTACAATGTTTATGTTCGCGGTGGGATGTTCGAAATTCGAAATCGATGAATCATCTCTTTTAGATCTGACTGAGTGTGACGAAGGCGTTATCACCACGACAGAACCTTGCGTAGTGATGGCAAGTAAATATGTTTATAATGCTGAATACGGTGGGCGCACAACTGTTGGTACAAATTTAACGACTGCAGATGGTTCTTTAACGCGCGCTTTGCCAGTGGGTTGGTATGATGGCCGAACTGCTACTGTAGTTGATACTGATTTACAATCTTCAAATATTCAAAGCGGCACGACTATCTTTGGCGTGACCGGTGATCAAACCGGTTCATCTTTTCCATTATGTACAGCACCAGGTGTAGTTGATAGCGAAGGTCTAATCGGCGCTTCATGTAAAGCTGAAACCGGTAATTTCGTCTATGATGAAGAATACGGCGGACGCAGTAATATTTGCGTTGAAGACGTTGAATTGACTGCACCTTGTTGGTTACCAATCACCGGCAGATATATTATTTCTGATTCAGTAACGATTGCCAACTGTACAGCTGAAGGTATTATCAGCACGGCCTGCGTAGTTGCAGCCAGCAATTACTGGTATAACTCTGAGTACGGTGGTCGTTCATTAAATTGTACTTTAAATGTTCCCAATGCGGCTCCTTGCTGGACAAATCAACCCAATACCTATGTTCGCAGTGCGATTGCCTGTGCTGATGGTTACAACGGTGGATCATGTGTGATTTCGCCGCCAAAATATGTTTACACAACTGAATACGGTGGTCGTAATACACTTTGTACTTCAAACAATGTGGGTAGCTGTTGGTTTGCAGCAGATAAAAATGTTGTCGATGCAAATTTAATCGCGGCCAATATTCGTGTGAGCGAAACTATTTTTGGAGTGGCTGGTTCATTCACGGGTGTATTAACAGAGTGGGGTTCGGGAATGTCGCGCACGACTTCAACCACGGTTAATGTTTTAACTTATGTTTCTGAAACAACAACATATTCAGCGGCCTCGGCAACGGTGCTTCCTGCTTATTATCATCCGGTGCCACGAATTGCTTCAAGTGATGATGCTTATAACTTAACAACACAGGTCACGTTAGTTGATCGCACGGGTTGGGCCGCAACAACTTGCGGAACAGCGCAAGCTTCTATCGGATTAAGAATTGCCAATTGCGCGACCGTTTTCGGAGCCAATGCAACATGGGATGGGGGCTCTAAGGGCCACAACGGCGAAGGCCAATGGAAATTAGTGACTCGTACCGGAGATGTATCTGCAGGAAAAGGCCGCGAAGTTTGGCAAGATCAATCAACCGGCTTAATGTGGAGCAGTGTAGTTTCAACAGGAATAAACTGGTGTAAAGCTTCAGGAAGTTCAAATTCGGTTGAATCAAATATCGTTGCCGGAAACTACAATGAAGATGATCCAAATGATATTTGTGATAATTCATTCTATCAAGTTCAATCGGCCAGCCCAATCAGTGCCTGTGAAGATGCCATAGGTTTTTCATCGACAGATACAGATATCGATAATGCCGGTAAAGCTGGTCTTGATAGAACAACTACTCCGAAAGCTAAATGGCGTCTGCCATCAATTTACGATTACATGGTGGCAAACCATGACGGTCTTCGTTTTGTTATGCCTGATGCACTTAATGCAAATACCTCTGGTCAAGAGTGGACAGCCACCGTTGATTCGACAGATAGATTAAAAGCTTGGTTATTTGATCCGACAACTGGCACGCGCAGCAAAGATGAACGCAGTTTTAGTTACGCAGTTAGGTGTATAGGAAGGTAATTATGAAAAAGATTTTATTGATCTGCTTTTTATTATCTACTTTATTCAGCTGTCAGGCTGAAATTACTGATCCTATGATTCAGTCATCAGAAGCTCCTGTGGGAGACTCTGATTTTGATGAATGGGATCCGGCAAAAATTTTAGTTCCAGGGCTAAATCTGGTGACGTTCACAGATGGTGACCGTGATACGACTTGGCCATATTACAAATCAGACATGACTCATAAAATTAAATATCAAATTGTATCAGGAACTTCTGAAGCTGATGGTGCAGTGGATCCGGGTCTTTATACAGTAAAATTAGAATTTTCAACAAACAGCGGAACAACATGGACAACAATCACTGGCGCTGGCGCTTTACCAAGTGTTGCCGGTGCGGAAAGTTCATTTGACTGGGCCGTAGCCCCTGCATTTCAACCAGATGGCATCGGATATTTAATCAGAGCTACAGCTACAAATGCCGCTAATAAAACAATTGCGACTCAGTCATCACGCACTTTCACTGTTGATGGCACGGCTCCTACGATTAACTTTTTCGGTTTAACTGCCGGTGCCCTTGGGGTTGTCAGTGTTGGCAGTGTCAGTGATGCAACTGTGGCTAAAGTGGTGAATCGCAGTTTCTTTGAAACTCGAATTGCTGCTTCAGATACAACCACAGTTATTAAATTTGTTTGCGTAAAAGCTTTTGATCTTATCGCGCCAAATGCAGATGATACCTGCTGGCAGGATTTAGAAGATACTGCAGCGAAGTCATTAATCAAAACTGATATTTCTACCTTTGTCGGTTTCGTACAAAACACTTATAAAATCAGTGTTTGGGCGATGGACTTTGCCGGTAATATTTCTGGGTTAACGGCAGGTACTGGTCAGGAAAATAAAGACCAAGTGACTATCGCGTACAATCCAGCAGTGGCTCCAACAATTACAAACATGATCGGTTCAACAAACGATTCATCATCATTGTCACCGACAAAAGATCAAACAACGTTTGTGCAGAACCAAGATTTATTTATTCGCTGGAAAGTCACAGATTCAGACTTATTAACGGCTCCAATTAGTTTATATTATACATTAGATGAAGAAACCTTCATTGAAGTTCCGAATATGCAAGATATCACGAATACTCCGGTAGGCTGTACCATTGACGGTAACTACACGGGCTGCCGCCGTATTCCTGCGCCAACAGATAAATATTTTAAAATTCAGATCAAAGTAAAAGATCAATCGGGCTTAGTTTCATTAAGTGCCACACCGGCATTGAATACAGAAAAGTTTTCGATTGTTGCTGGTAATACTGATTTAGGTATTAACGGCTCGGCAAATAAAGCGATTTTCTTATCAGTCGTTCGTGCAGCTGACGTTCCGGGTGATTTCGGTACACTGGCTGTAACTTCAAAAGGTAAAGTTTATTTCATGGATGCCACACGCGGAGTCTTATTAGTAGATCCGGTAGATGGGGTACAAAAAGTTTTCGTCGCCAAAGGCAGCACTAAAACTGGCGACGGCGGCCAAGCAACATCAGCAACAACGATCGGTAACGGAAAAATCACCGTCGATTACAAAGATCGTCTGTTAATTTTTGACGGCGACCGAATTCGTCGCGTTGAAGCTGATGGTACGATTAACACGATTATTGGTGGTGGTACTGTTACAACTTACACCAAAGCAGTTCTTGCAAAAAGTTTAAAATTTTCAACTTCGATGAACATGTACACGTTATTTCAGGTATTACCGAACGGAAATATTTGGTTTACGCTGGGCAGTCCGACGGCGCGAGTAATAGATTATACGATGGGTATCTATAAAGCTGCTGAAGATAAAGTTTATTTTATGAAACTATCTGGCAAAGGTAAATACGGCGATCCAGAGTATATCTTTACGACAGATTATGTACGCACTATTGCCTTGTCATTCAATTACAGAACTTCGCAACCAGAGTTTTTAACATCATATATTTGTTTTCCTGTACCGGGCGGTTGTGGTCATCACGTGGCTAATTTCAATGCGCGTAATGGTGTAAGTGTGGGTTATGGAACGCATGCGCCAAATTATGCTTACTGGGAAACGCAAATGTTTGCTTCACGTCGTGGCGCTGTTTATTGGTTAGGTGCCCATTATCCGTTTAAATTAGGTAAATACAATGTGGCTACAAACCAGTGGAACACAGTGGTCGGCGGGCAAACCCAAGGTTATTGTGCCGATGGTGGAACCGCAGCCGCGTGTAATATTTCAGGTATCGATGCATTTGTTGATGCAACAAATACAGTTTATTTTAACGATGCCGGGCAAATTCGTGTAATTTTACCAGATGGTAAATTAAAAACTCTGTTCGGTGAAAGAAAATCTGCCGGTGACGGCGCTTCGCCATTAGCTGCGCGCATGAATGGTGTAAACTACTTAGGCGTGTGGGGAGCCAGTGACACTGTTGTTGCTGCCGATAATAAAGAATTTAATGTGCGTGAAATTACGCAAGGGGACGCTGGTGTAATTTCACGCTTAGCTGGTAATTATACGGACGAAGGCGTTTCTTTTGAAGCTCCGTCGGTCAATCGCTATTCAACAAATGCTGCATCAGCATCGTCATTTGCCAACGAATTCTGGGGCGGTATTCAAGGTGTGCAAGTTGATCCGCGCGACGGAACATTCTATGCGTCACTGACTCGTAATGGAATTGTTGTTAAATATGAAAGAGATGTAATGACTGGTAAAGCCGGTAAATGGAAACTGGTGCTTGGTGCTGGTGGAACTCCGTTTTTAAGTACCGCAGCTAACGGGGTTGAAGGCCGAAACATTTCAATGAATGGTTATCCTTTAGTTCTTCACGGGATCATGGTTCCGGATGGAAGTACAATTGGAACTTACGCTGTTGAAAATGGAACTTCGCAAGCTTATTTAGTGGCTTGGACGCAGGCTTGGAACGGAAGTTGTCACGTCAATCAACATGCGAAAGTTTTTAGTTCAACAAGCGGTACGGTTCGTAAGTTTATGGGAGCAGAAACTAACCCGACATGTTATGGGCATCCGCTTTTTGAAGAAGGCGTTGATATTAGTGATAGTGTTTACATGCCGAATTGGGGTCATCAAACAACGTCTTCTATTTATTTCAAAGAAGAACGTGCTTTATTAATGGTAAATCCAGGATACGCAAAAATCATTAAAGCGGCAATATCGCGTAATGGTTCAGACCAAATTATCGGTGCGGGGATGTCGTCGGTTTTTGCCACAACGGCAAAAGGAATTCGTTCATTTACTTATAAGAAAAATGCATCAAGCCAGTATGAAGTCTATTACTGCGCGACTGATGGTACATTAAATAAAAAGAATTTAACTACAGGAGTAGAAACAAATTTACCACTACCGACCAGTAGTACAGGTAAAAAGTTTTTTACATGTGACGGAAATTCAATTTCTTGGGATTATAATAAGCAGCAAGTGTATTTTCCAACCAGACAAAATGGTTTGTCGGGTGTAGGCAAGTACTGTGTTACGACAACAGGAATATGTCCATGACGATGAAGAGATTTTTTGCAGGAGTACTATTTACTATGATGAGCCTATCATCACAAGTTTATGCGCAAGTTAAAATGACCGATGAAAAAGGTCAGGTTGTCGCATGGCCTGCGAAAGAAGAGTTTTTTACTAACCCAGAAGGCTTTCGCCAATATGGTGTAAGCGTGGTAATTCCTGATGCTAAAGCGGATACAGAACTGATTACTGAAAACGGGGTTACAGCTCCTGTTGCTGACAAAACAATTTGGTACATTCAAAGTGGCGTTGATACTTTAACGTACACCACGCAATCAGGTACCGAGAAAAAAATCACAGCCGAGTGGACGCCACTTGCAAAATCACGAATCGTGGTTGAGCGTTGTGCAAAAAATTCGGCGCGCGTGCAATTACAAGATCCTAAAAAACCGTTGAATTTTCCGTTAGCGGTTTCTTGTGATAACTCGCAAAAAGTTTTAAATATTACTTTAAGTGCCCCAGCCCAAGTCGAATGGATGGATTCAACATTATTCGAAGTGGCCGGCAAAGGTGAGCCATGGAGAAGTTATAACTTACCAGCCACATCACCAAAAGGCGGAGCGATTGGTACGATCTCGTTAAGAAACGGCGATCAACAATATGTCTTAGAATTAATTACGCCGAAAAATATCGATTTAGCTAAAAAAGAAGCGATGGATAAGACCATTCAAAAAAATTCCAGCGAATTACAACAAGCTATTTATCTTGGAAAATTAGATTTAAGTTACACGGCAGATCCTGTCGTTAGCGAAGACAGTAAGTATTCATTTAAGTATTCTGTGTTAAGCCCGAAATATATGAACTTCTTTAAATTCGGCGGCGAATTTAGAACAAGTTTTGCTTTAGGTAAAAAAGAAGAAGCTGTAGATATGCTTTATTACAATGCGCATGTTGGTGCTCATTATAATTATAAAAACGTACTTGATCTGGGTTTGCGTGCACTTTTTTCTGGAATCACGGTTCAGCAAAAATCATCAACTGCAAAATTGTCTTCAAACCAAGCGGGTTATGGCCTTTATGCAGATTATTTATTTGATCCAAAAAATCGTATGATCGCGCGCGTGAATATGATTGGCATGATGTCTGAAGTGATTAAATCGCATACTGAAATCGGTGTTGAGTATCGTTACCAGTTCACAATGAATAAAAAACCACTCTGGATCGGCGCAGGCTATAATTCAGAAACTTATAATGCTGAAACTGCTGCAGGTCTTAGTCGCGAATTCAAAAATACAGAACTACAACTGGTGGTGGGATTCTAGATGCTAAAGACTAAAAAACTTTTCATTTATTTAAGTGTTTTATTAGCAGGGATGTTAACAGTCTCTGGCTGTGAAAGCACGATTCAGGATCCGGTAACACCGGCTTCAGAAAGCCCGCCAATGAATGGTCAGTCCCCAATTGTGGTGATTGAATCATTACGTGGTGGTGAATATGTTAAAGGTGGAACATTATACCAAGTTCACTTAACTATTACTGATCCAACATTAGATTCGAACTCAAGCACGATTGAATATAGTCGTGATGCAGGTTTAACATGGACAGTAATGACATCATCTACAGGACAAGATGGTAACGATTTTGCGACTAATTCTGGTGAAGAAACTGTTTTTAATTGGTCAGTGCCACGCGAATTAGATTGTTTGGCGTCAAGCCAAGTCAGCGATGGTAACAATTATAAAATCCGTGTATTAACACGCGGTCGTCCGGATGCATTTCCGACTTTAGAAGTAACGCCGGGAATGTTTACCGTAGATTCTTGTGCGCCAATTATGCTGGGAATGAATTTTGGTCATATCGACGGCGACGTTTCAACCGGATTTTCTACAATTTCACTTCCGAACATCACAGATACTTTTTCGCTATCGCCGATCAAAGATGTTTGTCTTAAACATTTTACGACAACAGCTCCCACTGAAACTGATGCATGCTGGTTAAATGTAAATAGTTTGACTGGTTCATCTGGCGAGACCTCGCTGTCTAATGTTAGTATGCCGTTCTTTTATGGTTTTACGACGATGGCAAGTATGACCACAACTCTTTGGGCCCGTGACTATGCTCATAATCAAAGTGAATTAACACTGGTAGCGTCTTCACCAGTGGGAGTAACAAATACTGATATTACCGATGTCTATACGCGTACTTGTGCGGGTGCAAACTGTACAGGTAAAACAATCACTGGCGGAGCTGTATCAAGCCATGTCGTGGTTAACAGTGTAACAGTAATGAATAAGTCTGATGGCCCAGCAGCGCCGACATTGTTAGATCCACAAATGTTTGTGGTGGATTCTGCAGGAATAGTTTACATCCGCGATAAAGTGCGCGGCATTGTTAAAGTAAATCCGATTACAGGAACTCAAACTGTGATCGTGCCACAAACAGGAACAATAGCTGACGGGCTATTGGCGATAGCCTCAGTCAAAAAGCCAATGCGTATTGCCCTTGATCGCGAAGAAAATTTAATTATCTTTGATTACGATCGTATTCGCCGAATTAATTTAAATGAAGCACCGGGTTCACAAACGATTGAAACCATAGTTGGTGGCGGATCTGACACATCAGGCACGGTTACGACAGCCACTAACTTACAAATTGATTACCACGATAATTTACTATGGTATGGCACATTTCAAGTTTTACCGAATAACTGGATTGTTTTTAACTCAGAAGATCCACTCAAAGAATTAGATAATTCTGTTTTACCTGATGAAACGGATCGTTTTCGATTACGCGTATATCGTCCAGATCGTGATATTAAAATTATTTCAATTAAGTTATCTGGTACTGGTGTAAGTGGTGATTCAGGTCAAGCTGTTGATACCCTGTGGCCTTACGGCGGTATGGGTGTGACATACGATACGACCAATAAAGATATATCTTATATCTATGCGCGCCTTTGTGATGACGATACATCGTGTGCTTTTCAGACGATGTCTGTATTTGGCGAAGACGGTGTGGCAGTTTCGGCAGCTGCACTAAATTTTATAGTGCCTAGTTATTTTAGTAATAATAATTTATTTGTCTCGCGCACAGGTAATCTTTATTCAATGAATCGCCTTGAAGGTTATATTCGCCGTTACGATGGTAGTTCTTGGTCTACACAAGTAGGGCGCGGCTTTCAGAACTTCGCATCACTTTGCGCTAATGGAACCGGAAAAACAGCTTGCGAACTTGATCTATGGGATACTTTTGTGGGTGCCAATGAAAGAATTTATTTTATTGATTCGGGTGTAGTTCGCTTCGTCGATTCATATGGTAAAGTTCATTCATACGTAACGCTTACGCCTTAGCGTAATAATTTAAAATTCCATACCGATGCCAGCATGCAACGCAAACTGGCTAATAACCGGAACTTTCTCTGAATAATTTAATGAGTAGTGATATTCCATTCCGACCGGAATAAAATATTTTTTAGTGATCAAATAATCTGCGCCAGTACTTACTAAAATTGAGTTTGCAATGCCGATGGCGCCTTTGTTTAACGATGTTGAGCTTTTATTTAAAGGAAATTTAATTCCAGAACCTGCCGCTACCCAAGTGACCAAACGGTTTTTGCGGTAGTAATCATAACGAATCGCTGCCGAGGCCGCGATATAATTAATGTCGACCGTGCAATTTGTAGATGTCTTACTCGAACAAGAATTAAATCTTGCTGTTCCTTTAACTTCTACCGGCTCCATACCTAATGAACCCCGCAATAAAAACCAATCCGTTGGCCAATCGATAACCGCAAAACCGCCCACACTAGAACCGGTCATTGTGACTGTTTCTGAATTCGGCGTTGGAAATGAATTGTCTCTTTGTTTGATTGAAATCCCGTTGTTTAAATATTTAAATTGTAACGAAACTTTGATGGCTTCTTCATTAAACTTAGGATCGGCTTTGATTCTTTCAACTTGCTCGCCGACAGTGAAGTTACCATCTTGAAGTTTACCGATAGCTTGGCCAGGGCGAATAGTGATAACAATAGCGCGGCCTTGAAATTCAGCGCCCGGAAGAGTTTTTAAATAATCACCACGCTCTAGAATCTGGCCTTCTAGGTCAACTAAGATTTTATTATTGCGAATTTCTAAAACTTTATAAGCCTGTGCCTGTTGTAAACAGAATAGCTGTATCATTAGCGTTGTAAAAAATAAGACAAAAGCAGAATTTCTCATCGGCTCTTTTAGTATGGGTCTATTTCATTAACTGGGCAAGTGCGATTTTAATTTTATTGATCAGACGGGCTTCGTTTTGGCGAACAGCTTCGCGGGTAATATGATATTTTTCGCCAATTTCTTGTAAAGTCAGGGGCTCTTCATTTAAGACGCGCTCTTCAAGGATGATTTTTTCTTTTTCATTTAAATCAGCTTTAATAGAATCGATCGCATCTTTTAAAAATTTAAGTTGTTCACTTAAAGCCAGCTGTTCATCCAGTGGCAGACTGCCATCTTCTTTACTTAGAATGCTACCCAAAGATAATGTTCCGCCGCCATCATCATCACTGGTTTTATCAAGACTGACATCACGACCTGAAACACGTTTCGCCATTTCTTCAACTTCATCTTTAGGGATTCCTAATTTATGCGAAAGTTGTGCGATATTTTCTGGTGAAGACATTTTTTCAAGTTCGTTTTTTTGGCGCTGTAATTGATAAAATAATTTTCTTTGATTGGCAGTTGTTCCGATACGCACCATCGAAAATTGGCGCATCAGGTATTCTTGAATATATCCACGAATCCACCACACGGCATAAGTGATAAGACGTGCGCCTTTATAGGGATTGTAGTCTTTCACGGCGTGCATAAGGCCAACGTTACCTTCTTGGATAAGATCAATCATGCGGGAAGAAAAACGTGCGTATTCAGCAGCAATTTTTACGACAAAGCGTAAATTTGCTCGCACCAGGGCTTGTGCAGCTTCTGGATCTTTAGTTTCAAAATATCTTTTGGCTAATTTCATTTCGTCTTCACGGCTTAAAACCGGATACTTACGAATTTCATTTAAATAGGTCGTTAACGGATCACGTGAGCGAACACCTTGATCTGAAACAATTGACGGCAATTGGTGTGTCGGTTGTTCGATTTCAAGTTCATCGGCAGCTTGGGCTTCGTCTAAGTCAGCATCAACACTAGCAAGGTCATGCTGCGCATGAACATCAATAGGTTCATCGTGTTCATGGTGATCTTCGACCAGAACGGCATGAACTTTTTTGATTTTGTCTTTAGGTGCTTTTAATTTTGTAATCGCTTTTTTAACCGCCGATTTAACGGCAGTTTTTTTAGAACTAACTTTTTTTAGCGGTACTTTTTTAGCAGACACCTTTTTCGTGCTAACTTTTTTCTTAGGCATAGAACGCTACGTTAATACCTTTTTAAAGGCTTTTTCGATCTCTTCTTTAATTTTTCCCTTGAACAGGGTTAATGCAAACGGGATGTCCACTTCAATAGCCACTGAACACTTGTCATCCTGGGGTTTGATCTTTAAATCAGCTTTAAATTGCGAACCATTGATTTGACATGATTTGTTAGACTGGTCAAAAGTCGCAGAAACCTTAGGATCGAACTTCTTAAAGTTATTATCCGAGTTCAAAAACGTTTGGATCTTAGTAAAAGCCTGGTCAGCCGTTAACGAGGCAGGCATTTCGAAGTTCAGTTTAGGCATATTATTTCACTCCTAATTAAAGATGAGTTTTGACTCGTGTTTGTCAATTATTATACTCTAGCTGTTCTATACTGGCTTGAACACCAGAAAAAGACGCGCAAAACGCAAAAAATTGTAGAAATCGGGATTAGTATGAAATTTGTAAGAGAGTTAAAAAGAACAAATTACTGTGGCGAATTAAACAGCAATCATGTGGGGCAAAAAGTTGTCTTGATGGGGTGGGTTAACGTACGTCGTGACCACGGAAGCCTTATTTTCATCGATCTTCGTGACCGTGAAGGTATTGTTCAGGTTGTTCTTGATCCATCAAAAGCAGAGACCGCGTCAGCAAAAGAATTTCGCGGTGAATTCGTCGTTGCCTTAGAAGGCGTTGTTCGCGCTCGTCCAGATGGTATGAAAAATACAAAAATCAAAACGGGCGAAATCGAAATCGAAGCTATCCGTTGCGAAGTTTTAAATAAAGCCGAAACACCTCCGTTTCAAATCGAAGATGAAAACGTCAACGAAGTTTTACGTTTAAAGCACCGTTATTTAGATTTGCGTTCGCCACGTTTACAACATCACATGATCACGCGTCACAAAGTGGCGCGTTTAGTGCGTGAATTTTTATCTGACAACGGCTTCATTGAAGTTGAAACTCCGATTTTATTTAAATCTACTCCAGAAGGCGCACGCGATTATTTAGTGCCTTCACGTGTAAATCCAGGAAATTTCTACGCGTTACCGCAATCGCCGCAATTACTGAAACAGTTATTAATGGTGGCAGGTTACGATCGTTATTTCCAAATCGCCCGTTGTTTTCGTGACGAGGATTTACGTGCAGATCGTCAGCCAGAATTTTCTCAGATCGATATGGAAATGTCATTCATCGACGTTGAAGATATCATCGAGATCAATGAAAAAATGCTTCGTTTGATCTGGAAAGAAATCAAAGGCATTGATGTTCCTGCTTTAACTCGTATGACGTATTTCGAATCAATGGATAAATACGGTAACGATAAACCAGACACGCGTTTTGAAATGCACATCGTAAAACTTGAAGAAGTATTACAAAATTCTGGTTTCAAAGTTTTTGACGACACTTTAGCTCGTAAGGGTATCGTGCGCGGGCTTTGCGTTCCAGGCGGACAAGCTTTCTCTCGTGGTCAGTTTGATAAATTAACTGAAATCGCGAAAAAAGGCGGAGCTAAAGGTCTTGTATGGATGAAAAAAGAAGCTGACGGCACAATCGCGTCTCCGGCTTCAAAATTTATCTCGCAAGAAAAATTACAGTTAGTATTTAAAACTTTAGGTTGCGGTGACAAAGACTGCGGTTTAATTGTTGCTGATGATTATGATCCAGCGTGCTCGGCGCTCTCAGCCCTACGTAATCACCTAGGCCGCGAATTAAAATTAATCGATTTCAACAAATACAACTTCTTATGGATTGTTGATTTCCCGTTACTTGAGTACTTTCCAGAAGATAAACGTTGGTTCTCACGTCATCATCCGTTCACGTCTCCGACGGATGAGTATTTTCAGGATATGATTGATAACAACGAAAAAGCGTACCCACATATGTTAGCCAAAGCTTACGACTTAGTTTGTAACGGCTACGAAATGGGTGGCGGTTCAATTCGTGTTTACAAACAAGAAATTCAAGCTGCAGTATTTCGTTTATTGGGATTATCTGATGAAGAAGCAAAAGCAAAATTCGGTTTCTTCTTAGAAGCTTTAAAATACGGAACTCCTCCTCATGGCGGTATCGCTTGGGGTATGGATCGTTTAGTGATGTTATTAACTCAAACTGAAGCTATCCGTGAAGTGATCGCATTCCCAAAAACAGCGCAAGCATCTTGCTTAATGTCAGACTGCCCAAGCCCAGTGAACCGCGATCAGCTAAATGAAGTAGGCGTAAAGCTTAATGCTCAGGCTGAAAAGTTTTTAGAAGACAGAGCTGCGGCTAAATAGGTAGGCCGTACCTTTTTGGGGAGCAATGAGTCGAAGTTGCTTTACGACATTCGGATTCTAAAATCATGAGACCCAGTTAGTTTAACGATTAACTGGGTCTTTTTTTTGTATAGAGCTGATACATGGATTATTTCAGAACAGATTGCATTAAGAGTTATTTTGAATTGGTTGCTTTGGTTAACAAGGGTAATCGGATTATCAACGAGCAGACCGAAGCAAAATTTTTCATTATTGAAGAAATTTTATTTTTAGGAATAGATCAAACTCAGAAAATTCAACTTTGTAAAAGAAAAGATCATTGGTATCCGTGCAAAAATTCTGGTCATGAAAATTTTGAAAAATTTAATTGTCAGGTCTTGAACAGATTTAAAATTGTGTCAGGTGAAGTTAACCAGCTTATCAAAAGTGAATTATTTAAAGAGTTTGATGATCTCTAAATATTCTTTGCGAGCTTCATCAATATCAACTTCGTCAGGGCAGTCGCTGAATTTTAAATCGAATTCATTTGTAGTTAAATTAAGAAAAAAATTAACATTCGTATCGACATAGCGTAAATGCGGTTCACTTCTTAATGGCGGATGCCATAAATGACCATAGGCTAATTTTTTATCGTGTAAGTTATCGAAAATCATTGAATGAACATCGTCATCATTTTCAGGTAAAGTAATAATTTCGAATTCAGTGTCATTCTTAAATTGAAGGTAAACACAGTTGTCATTGTACAAATGACGGTGTCTTTTTACTGTTTCAATGTTCAGTATACTTTGTTCGTAGGTCATACGAACTTATCGGATTATATTAAGAATTCCTCGGCTGTTTCTAAGTCTAGTTTTCGAATTCCATCTGCTGTAAAGTGATTCCCATCTCTTCAACCGAAGTTAATTCATAGATTCCCTGAAGAGCGCGCTTTCCATTACGCTTTTCAACAACCACGATATTCTGAACAGTTAAACCAATAAGTCTGCGAATCGATTGTAATGACCATTGCGGCGCACCCATTTGAATCAGCATTTCTAAACGCAACAATGCTTCATGTGCTGTGCGCGCGTGAAGTGAACCAAAGCTGCCATCATGTCCGGTAGATAAAGCCATCAATAAAGCCGTGGCTTCTTCGCCACGAATTTCGCCGACACAAATACGATCGGGACGAAGTCGTAACGCTTTTTTAATTAATTCGTTCATCGTTACATCTATTAATTTTTTAGTCGGATCAATACGGGTAAGTAACGAAGCATTTTGTGTAAAGACAGGCTGCAATTCTTGAGTATCTTCAATAATCACCAAACGATCCTGCGACATTTCAGCAATCGCAGCCTGTAATAAGCTGGTTTTTCCTGAACCAGTGCCGCCAATGACTAAAAAGTTCTTCTTCTTACTAATGAGCTTTTGAATCGCAGAAATTTCTGCAGGCGTTGCCCAACCTTGAGCAGCCAAACGCTCAAACGTCCAGCGTGTTAAGGGCTGTTTACGAATCGAAACAATGTATTCGCCTCGGCAAATATCCGGAAAAAGCACTGTAATACGCAGATTATTCAGCTGCACTTCAATAAACGGCTTTTCAGAGTTGATATAGGTGTTACAAAAACCACAAAGTTTTTCGATAAATTCTTTGTAACTGTTCACATCAAAAAAATGATCTTCGCTGCGTTGTAAAGAGCCCATTTTTTCAAAATAAATCTGATCAAACTGATTAATCAGAATCTCTGTTACCGCATCATCACTTAAAAGAGCAGTGATCGGGCCAAATCCGTTCAGCTCATTCAATATGCGCTCACGGATTGAATCATCTACAGTCTGCAAGTGCTCATCCAAAGACAGCGATAGGCTTTGCGCTTTAAGTTGCGGCGCTGCTTCGCTACCTGCATCCGCAGATAAAATCACTGATCTTTCACTGCGCAATTTATGAAATAGGTTTTTCGCTTGCTCTAAACTCATTCGAATATCTCTGGCGTTACAAAGATCATCATTTCAGTTTCATTTTCGCGAAAGCCTTGGCTAGAAAATAGTTTTCCAAGCACAGGAATCTGGCTTAAGTAAGGTAATCCCGTAGCGGCTTCGCCAATACCGTTATGAATTAACCCAGATAAAACAATCGTGCGCGATTTCACTAAATCAAAATGACTTGAAACGCGGTTTGCAGAAATTCCTGGAACGCCGTCAACAGCTTTAGATTCATCAGGTGTCGAAACCTCAGTTTCAATCGCAATACTCATTTGTCCTAGTGGATCAACAACAGGTTTAATCTTAAGACTTACGCCGTATTTTTTCCACACCACCTCGCGCGTTTTATGTCTGGTTAATACAATAGGAATTTCGCCACCAGCAAAGAATTCAGCTTCTTTGCCATTACGGCAAATTAACGTGGGGCTGGCTAATGTCTTAGAATTTCCAGAAGATTCTTCAGCGCTTAAAAACAAATCAATAGACTGATCAAAGGTTACTTTTGAATCAATCAGCTGGCCGCCGATCACTTTTTGCCATTCGATACCTAGTTTACGCGCGGTAGATTTTTTTATTTCGACAAATTTAACTGAAACTTTAATGTTATCGCTGATTTCAATTTTATTTGGGTTATCTTGGGTAAATAAACCCACTTGATGCGTTTGATTGCGGCTGGTGATGCTGTTGTCTTTCGAAGACAGCACAGCTTTCCAAGGCGTCGACGAAAATATAATTTTAGGAGGTGTTATTTCGTGGTTTCTAAAATACTGAATATACCATTTTTCAACTTCAGCAGTTAATTTTTCATTCATGGTTAATTTTAAAAATAATGAAGCATTCTTTTCTTCCATCTGCGAGATAATCTTCTTAAAATCCTCTAAAGAAAATATCTCACCTTTTAAACACAGAGTTTGTTCGCAGAACGACACACTTAATTGCGGGCTTTTGCGGGTTAATTGATTCCAGATTTTATAAGAGCCTTTAAAGCCTGTCGGAACAGACAAAATAACCATTTCTTTCTGATCAATACGAATTTTCGATGAGCCCAAAGCTAATGGCTTTAACGTGACTGAACTTCCGCTTCCCGAAGCTGAAAATATTTTAGGGTTTTCAATCCACAGCTTATGCGACACATTTTTTAAAACATGTTCATCGCCCATTTCGACCATAATATCATAGTTAGGTGCGGCCAGAGCGAAACTTACAGGAAGCAACAAGCATAAGAGTAGTGTTTTCATAGCCAAAGAACAGTTCATAAACTGTTCCAGCGACTAGTGACCTAAACTAAATGAAATATCCTATTTCCGGATTTCCGGAAGAACAAAGCGGACGCTGACGCCGTTATCCGTATTGCTGATTTCAAGACGGCCCTGATGGGCTTTTAATAACGTCTGGCAAATAGTTAAACCTAAACCCATGCCGACTGAATGATTCATTACATTTTCATCTAAAGTGAACGGGCTTAAGATTTTATCTAAGACATTTTGTGAAATTTTAGGTCCTAAATTTTGGATTTCAACCACCACATTTTTATCTTCTAAACGAGACGACACTTTAATTGCGCTTTGCGCTTGGCCAAATTTAGTGGCGTTATGCAGGGCGCGAGTCACTAAGATACGAATATACTGGGCATCAGCTTCAATAGTTTCAACAGCCAGATCATAATCAATTTTTTGTCCTTTAGTGGCCATCATCTTGGCCATATCTTCAGGCAGCTGTTCGAAGAATGATTTAATTTTTAACGTTTCATAGCGAATCGGGATCTGGCCAAGTTCACCTTTGACGATTAATAACACATCATCGACGATGCCTTTAAGTTTATCTGCCGACTTATTAATGCGATCTACAAACAAAGCCTGTTCGTCTGATAATGAAGACTCGCGTAATAAACCAGAAAAACTTAAAATCGAAGTCAGCGGTGTTTTTAACTCATGATTTATCAAAATCATAAATTGCGATTTTGTTTTATCTAAAGATTGCAGCTCTAATAAGGCATCTTCAAGGGCTCTGTTTTTTTCTTTTAATTCTTTACGCAGAGTTAATTTTTCGTAAGCATTTTCTAAATTCTTTTGTAAATCTACAGGATCCCACGGTTTGGTGATGTATTTGTAGATCTGACCTTTATTAATCGCTTCGATCACAGATTCAATATCAGTGTAGCCAGTTAACAAAATCCGGATTGAATCGGGGTGGGTCACAATAGATTTTTCTAAAAACTCAGTGCCAGTAATCAGCGGCATGCGCTGATCAGAAATAATAATCGAGATATCTGGATTTTGGTCGAGATGAGTAAATGCATCTTGCGGAGTTGAAGCTTTAAATACGTTAAAACGCTTACGAAGCAAGCGTTCCATAGCATCCAGATTATCTACTTCATCATCAAGAAACAAAAGCTTCGGTTTATCCATCACTTGATGCTAACGAATGAAAAAAATCCGGTCCAGCTGCGAATTTGCGAGCTGTCCTTTGGGCTACAGACCATAGACTAATTTTATTTACTGGACCCTGTAACTATCGCATAGACCTGTCGAAAAGTGATACGATGATCTAGTTATACGTGTACCTATATGAGGAGACTCTATGTCGTTGAAAAACATAATTAATTTTCTTCTTACAAGCGTGTTTGCTTTTGTATTCTCGCTCAGCTTTGTAAGTGAAAAAGCGCAAGCTCAGTTTAATGCTTATGCTAATGCAGGCGTTAACGTTGGCGGTGGTGCAGGCTACTACGGTGGCGGCGGCGGAGGCGGTGGTCTTTGGGGATCAGGCTATTCTGGCGGACAACAAGGTTGTGGCTACCCGTGGAAGCAAGGTTCTGGCGCGACAAGCGTATCTGATGAAGAAAAAGAAGAACGTCGCAGAATCTCTGATTTACAAAAAGATTTGAAAGCTCGTCAACTAGAGAAAAAACGTGCTGAAACAGAAATGCAATTTGCCGCCCGTAAACTTGAAAGACAATTCGACGGCGAAATTTTAGATTTCTTATTAGAGACTCATATCGAAAAAGGTAATACTTGTAACGATTACGTAACGGCTCCAAATTTAAATTGTAATGCTCAAACAGGAACAACTGCAGTAGCTACAGGTTCTGCTTCTGTAGATCCAGCAACCGGCCAACAAGTTGTAACAACGACTACAGCTGTAACGGCTTCTGCTGATTGCGCAAGTAAAGATGATGTTCCTGAAAAATTACGTCCTAACTGGAATAACAAATATTGTGCTGCCAAAAATAAATCTGATGGCGGTAAAGTTTATCCGGCGATCTGTGCTGATAAAACTTTAAAACCAGACGACAGAAAATCATCTTCGTACTCAACAACTGAGTGCGGAAGACAATTAGCTGATTATCGTAAATTTCGTATCAAACGTGATGAAGCACAGGCAAAAATTGAACGTGCTGAAGATGAAATGCGTGACCGTGAATACGCTATCTCTGATGCCAGAGAGCGTGCAAAAATCGAACGTGAATATCGCGCTAAAACTCAATTAGAAGGCGAATGTGAAGATTGCGGAAGCGGCGATCGTGATGGCGGCTATCAAAAACCAAAACGTGACTGGGTTTCTATCTTAGGAACCATCGGTGTTGGTTTAGGTTTAGGTTACGTCGGTAAACAATATGATGAACGTAATGCAGAATACTCTGCACAATTAGGTTACCCACCTGCACAAGGTTACCCAACTGCAGTGAGCATGGGTTTTCCATTTATCTTAGCTGGTGCTTACGGTGCGATTAACGGTGGATCTGGTCTTGGCGGATTCGGTTGCGGCGCGGGTATGAACGGCGGCGGTTTCCCTTACGGAGCTGGCGGCGGAATGGGTGGACCATTCGGCGGACCAATGGGTGCATATGGTCCTTACGGTCCAGGTGGCGCCTTCGGATATCCTCAAGGACAATTCGGTTCTCCATGGGGCGGCGGAATGTACCCTCCAGGTTACGGCCCGGGTGGAATGATGGCTGGTCCAAATGGCGGATGGCCATATGGATTCGGAAATGGAATGGCAGTTAATGGCGTAGTTAATGGCGGATTCGGAAACCAAGCTGGTGGATTTCAAATGCCAGGTGGATTCCAAATGCCGGGTGGTGGTTTTCAGATGCCAGGCGGATTCCAAATGCCAGGTGGTTTTGTAAATGGTGGACTCAACGGTGGTTTTCAGATGCCAGGTGGATTCCAAATGCCGGGTGGTTTTCAGATGCCGGGTGGATTCCAAATGCCAGGTGGCGGATTTGTAAACGGTGGACTCGCTGTTAACGGCGGTTTTCCAACCAACGGTGGATTCCCAATGAACGGAAGCCAAATGACGTGTATGCAGTGGCCATGTCCAGGTATCGGCGTTGCAGCTAACGGCGGCTTTGCAGCCAATGGCGGATTTCCAATGAACGGCGGCTTACCAGTGATGGGTATGCAGCAAATGGGAATGCAAATGCAAAACCCACAAATGCAATTACAAATGTTACAAATGCAACAGCAACAAGCTCAAATGCAAATGCAATATTACCAACAGCAAATTCAAGCTCAGCAACAACAGTATCAACGTCAAATTCAGGTTCAAATGCAGGCTCAACAAGTTCAGCAAGAGATCCAGAATTTACAAATGCGCTTACAGATGCTTTACACAGGAGCATATTCTGGTGGCTCATCGGGTGGCGGGTACTACGGTTCAGGTTCTTTAGGTGGATCAATCGGTGTTGCCGCACCTTCAGTAGGTGGAGCAACTGGTGGAGTTCAATATGGTTCGCCGACTTCAACACCACCGAACTTTATCCCAGGTGGTGGTGCTGGATACCAACAAAGTTATCCGCAGCCAACATATCCAACTTACCCACCAGCGGGTGGACAAGTAACTGTTCCAACGCCATCAGGTGGCGGAAGATAGTTTTAGGTTAATCTAAAATGTACAAAGGCTGAGCTTAAAAAACTCAGCCTTTTTTATTTGGTAAAATATGATAAAACCAATCTATGTCTGAAATGATCACCAATTGTTTTGATAGCCACACGCATTTTTTAGCCACGGGCCAAGTCGCGCTTGAGCTGTCATTACGTGATCTCAAATCAGCAGACGATGTAAAAAATCTTAAAATTGAAAAACATCATTACCGTGGTGATTGGTTAGTTGGCTTTGGTTGGAATCACAATAACTGGACTTCACAAGAATTGCCGAATAAGTCTCAATTAGATCGGTTGTTTCCCGATACACCAGTTTATTTTTCACGAGTTGATGGCCATAGCGCCTGGATCAATTCAAAAGCGATTGCCCTCTTGAATATTCAAGGTGAATGTTCAGGTATCTTACTTGAACACGATCATATTAATGCCTTATTTAAATTGCCAGAATACAGTGATCAGCAATTAACCCAGTTTTTACTTAAAGCTGGCGAAATTTTTAATACCGGTGGGTTTACCCATGTGCGTGATATGTCGATGAACTATCGCCAGTGGCAATTGCAAAAAACACTGTGCGAAGAAAACAAATTAAAAATTTACTGCGAAGGTTTTGTTACCGTTGAATCACCTTCAGATTTTGATCGCGGTTTTGCTGAATATCAAAAATGCATTGATGACCCTTGTGCGCAATTAAAAGTTAAAGGCTTAAAAATCTTTATCGATGGTTCATTGGGTTCAAAAACAGCGTATCTATCACAAAATTATGTCGGCGATACTCAGCGTGGTTTATTACTTTGGAAAGCCAGCGATATTAAATTAGCGATTGCTTACTGCTGGCGTAATAAAATGGAAATCGCTATTCACTGCATCGGTGATGAGGCTGCACACACGGTGGCATTATGTGCGCGCGAAGTGTCTGCTGCGGGTTTACTGGGTAAGATTCATCTAGAGCATGCGCAGTTGCTGCGACCTGAAACCATTCCGTTGCTGAAGCCGTTGCACGTGTATATGCATATGCAGCCCTGTCACTGGTTATCAGATCATGCGTGGTTACCAGGTACCATTGGTGATCTGACAAAATATTTATTTCAATGGGAAGCTTTAAGAAAAAACCGCATTCATGTCGATTTCGGTTCAGATTCGCCGATTGAGCCCACAAATTTATTGTTAACTCGAAAAGCTTTAAACGAGAGTGCTAAGCAGATTCCAGTACCGTCTGAAGATTGGAAGCGTTTTCACACTTATCCAACTTCTGGGTGGGGACAGTGCCAAACCGAATTTGATGATCAGGGTATTATCAGTATTCAGTTTAACGGCGAAACTATTCAGATCCGATAGACACCTCGTAAGATTTTAAAAAGAATGCGGTGGCAACGGCTGCAAGGCCTATCAGGTATTTATTTTTATTCTCTTTAAAGTGATCCACCATTAAGTCTGAACCCCAATTGTATTTTTGTGTCATGCTACAACCTTCAGAAAAATGCGGAATCACCTGTAAATCAAGCTGGCTCACAAATTCTGTGTAGCGCGGGTGATCGCAATCGCCGTTTAAGAAATATTTTTTCTCATCATTTTCAGTGTAAGAAATGTAATCCAATTCAATATGCTTAATTTCGTTTAAATAAGAATCAAGGCGCATACGATTCTGTAAGTTATTCGCGATATTAACGCCTGCGATGAGAAGTATTTTATCTGAAGCTTCTTCTTTAGTGCTTTCCAGAATGGTGTGCAATTTTTTAAGCTTACTTGCTTGGCTATTATTAGGCGCAATTTTTTCACTCGCTAAAATTAGGTTTTTAATTTGATCTAAGGTAAGATCATCTTCTTTTAAACTTAAATTTAAATTTTTACCAAACTCTGCAACATAATTCTTGTTGTCTAAATCAAACGTTTCGATCAAACGATCAAAGTGCGGCGTTTGTCTTTGTTTTAATTTTGAAAAGTCTTGTGGTAAACAAAGATATCCATTTTTTTCACAGATTTTTTTATAATCTGAAAGCGGCGTGTTTTTATTGGCCACTAATAAAACTTCAGCTTGAGAAAAACTCGTGATCGTTAATAGTAATAAAAATAAATATTTCATAAATCAGCCCCCGTTATATTCAATTTTTACAGTTTTTTTAGTTTGCACTTGCTCGCTCACCGCCGGATTAGCGCTTGTTTCAGTCTTATTTTGAATGACTGCGAAAAATGGCCCATCATACTGCATCAGCACACTTGATAAATGATCTGGTAGCAGTAACGAATAAGCATGCAGGTTATTTGGTGCGCGTAAAATTTTAACTTTTTGAAAGATTTTTTTAGAATTACGAGAATTACTTTTACCTAAGTAAATATCTACGACGCCGTAGCTTTCAATTAAGCTTGCGATAGCTGCGATATTTTCTAACTCGATCGGCACCAAGGCGTAGCCATTAGGAATAAGCGTATCTACGGTTAATAGCTTTTCTTGTGCAGGTTTGGCGTCAGAACCAACGGTTGTGTAAATATAGACAAACACAAAAAATAAAAACATAAACACAAAATATTTATGCTGTTGTAAGGATTGTTTAAGGCGAGTTTTGATATCCATTAGTGACTTCCTTTTACAGATTTAGAAATTTTGTATTGATCAGACATCGCGCGCTGGTTTTTAGAAAGCGTCATGATTGCGGTGGCCAGTGCCGTAAAAAGCACAATTGTTAAAACAAATTCGGCGATCACTTGTCCGCGTTGATTTTTAAGCCCCATTTTTTACCCCTTAAATCTGGAGCGACAGAACATTGCAGATTTAAAACATTCATCCATGTAAAAAATCTTTGATACTGTTCGCTCGTTTTAAAGTACATATTCCAAGCATAGGCCAAGTTCTGCTTTGATTCGGCATTTTCTAGCCATTCGTAGTTCGGGCCGACACCGCCTTCCGAATCCGGACGGATTGCCAGAGTGGGTGCAGAGCGGGGAGTAAAAGTTGACCACATCAAAATCATAAATCGCCAAGGGTGGGCCATTTCTCTTTGCCCAGAGTTAATTTTTGCAATTAAAGCATAGTGTTTCGCTTGCAATTCAAGACGCGCTTTATTAAGAATCACTTTTTGAATCCCATCCAATATATTTTGCGCCTGATAATGGCCGTCTAATATTTTTTGTAAGGCAGGAACAGCTGGCGGATCAAGTACTAGGGCAATCGCAATCGCTGCCTTTGTGGTTTTGATTCCAAGGCGAATTATAGTTGATTCGGGATTAAGAGCAAACAGCGCCCGCACATTTTCTAAAGTCGATATTTGGATCTCAGTGGCCTCGAGAAGGCAGGTGCTGCGCACATAATCGCGCTGTTGTGATAGAGCAATGGCGAAAGTGCCAGTTAAATAAAGGCTAACAAAAGACATCAGCACGAACACAAATGTCAGATTAACGAAACCTTTAGAGCTGTGGACGAAATTTTTCATAATCAAACTCACGTGTAATTGTCATCGATGCTAAATGCGTGGCTGAAATCGTTAAAATAATTTTTTGACCAGGCTTTTTGATTCTGACTGAAATATTTTTCATTTGATTTTGCTGTAAACGAGTTTTTAAGCGCTGTTCGCAACTGGGCTTACGAGCTAACTCGCAGAAAAAATAGTCTTCAGCCATTGAATCAAGGGCTACTGAGAAAATCACTTTGATCAGGCAATATAGCAATAAATAAAGAAAAAGCCCTGTGATGCTCATCATTCCCAGAGCTTCAAGTAGGGCTTGGCCTTTATTATTACTTACCGTTATTTGTTTTTGCGCCATCTAAAAAATTCGATAAATCTTTTTGCGCCATAGCACCAGCGCTGGCATTTTCTGCTTTTAATTCTTGGCCGTCAGCACCAAGAGCGCGATTAATATTTTCATATTTCTTAGTTAAGTTGTTACCCACAACTTTAACCACGCCGATTGTCGCTACCGCGATCAGGGCAACGAGCATTAAATATTCGATTAGGCCTTGGCCCTTTTTGTTTTTTAGAATTTTAGACATAAAAAAACCTCCATGAAGGAGGCTTTCTGCAAAGGCCCTGAACAAGTCGAAGGCCTTTTTATAATTTATTGAATCCGTTATTCGAGAATAACCGGATTATCGGATTACTTCTTAGCTTTTTTCTTTGCAACCGGAACAGCTTTAGCAGCCACTTTAGCTTTTACTACAGGTTTAGCTGCTGGTTTTGCCGCGGCTTTAACTGGAGCAGCTTTTACTGCAGGCTTAGCAACAGCTTTAACTGGAGCAGCCGGAGCAGGTTTAGCTTTAGCAGCTAATTTTTCTTGAGCAGCTACTTTGGCCTGTTTTTCTTGGGCGGCGACAGCTTGAGCTTCAAGTTTTGCGGCAGCTTTGCTTTCAGTTTTTTGCGCTTTTTTAGCAGCTTTGCGACCAGTCACGATACGGTCTAAAATTTCGTAAGCTTCTTTTTGTAAATCATTTTCAAAAATGAAACGGTAAAAACCTTCGATTTCAGGAGATTGGCGAAATTTTTTTAATGATGTCGGTAAGCTTTCAGATTGAACGAAATCAATTGAGCTACCATCTTTAGAAAGTTTAACTTTTTCAGCCATTTGCACACCTCTTTTGTCTAACTTCGCAATCTAGTAGAAAACTTGGTTCTGGTCAAGAAACCATTGTTCGTGTTGCCGTTTGTAACCCCTTGAAATCTCTCACATATTTGCTACTTTTAAGTCTCACGATAGAAATGAGGCTACATGATGAAGCTCCTTAAGGGTCAACCGGTCAGTGAAAAAATCCAGGCGGATATCAAATCCGAGATCGCATCATGGCCAACCAAAGGACTTCCTCTTCCCCATTTAAGTGTGATTCTTGTCGGTAATGATCCGGCTAGCCAAGTTTATGTTGGGCACAAAGCCAGAATGTGTGAAGCTCTGGGCTTTTCATCAGAAGTCATCAGACTAGATGAAAAAATCTCAGAAGCTGAACTACTCAAAAAAATTGATGAACTTAATAAAAATCCGAAAGTGGATGGCATCTTGGTGCAATTACCTCTGCCAAAACATATTCACGAGCGTAATGCTTTAGAAAAAATCTCACCACTTAAAGATGTCGACTGTTTAACAAAAACAAACATCGGTTCAATGGTCGTAGGTGATGCGATTGTAAAACCTTGCACTCCAGCAGGAATCATCGAGATTTTAAAATTCTACGATATTAAAATTGCCGGTCAAAAAATCGCCGTCATCGGCCGTAGCCAAATCGTGGGAACTCCGCTTGTGCATTTATTAACGCAAGAAAATGCGACAGTTACTTTATTTCATTCTAAATCTGAAAACCTTATGCAAGAGATTAAAACTTTCGACATCGTTTGTGTGGCGATCGGTAAATCTGAATACTTCAAAGCCACAGATTTTAAACAAGGTGCGATTGTTATTGATGTGGGAATTCACAGAAGTGCAGATCATAAATTAACGGGTGATGTCGCGAAAGCTACAGAAAATGATTCGTGGTTATCTGCGCAATCACCTGTGCCTGGCGGAGTCGGTGTAACAACTATTGCCATGCTAATGCAAAACACTTTACAGGCCTGCAAAGCCCGCAGACAATAAAAGTTATGAAAATTTATTTAGCTATAACTTCGTTATTTTTTTCATTGCCTTTACTGGCCGCGCCAAAGTTTACCCTTAAAAAAGTTTGGCAAATTCCCGCACAAACTAAATTAGAAAACTTCACAGTTGGTGGCCTTTCTGGTTGCAGTAAACTGAACGAAGAGATTTATTTTGTATCTGACGATCGTGGCAATCAAGGTCATCCAAGAATTTTAGTTCTAAATTATGATAGTCAAAAAGCAGAATTAAACATAAAAGACCAGAAATGGTTACGCGTGGCTAAGCCCATAGATAATAAAACTTTCTTGGATATGGAAGGCATTGCGCGTATCTCTGCTGATCGCACGTTAATTTCGAGTGAAGGTGATCTTAGTCAAAAACCACGTCAGCCAGTTTCTCTTTTTTGGATTAATTCAAGCGGTCAGCGCCTAAGCGATGTGACTCTGCCTACAAAATTTATTGCCAACCCTTCAGGGTTACAAACTCGCGGCACGCAAAACAATATGGGCTTTGAAGGCTTAAGTATGGATGCGGATCTTGGTTTATGGGGCGCGATTTTAGAAGGCCCACTGGTGCAAGATCCAACTAAGTTAATTATGATTGAAGGGTCTGCTTCGGGCACTTCAGTGCAAAACGAATGGTCTTACCCAATTCCGCAATATATCGGAGATGGTTTAGGCGCTGCGATGGGTGTTACAGATTTTGTTTATGATAAAAATCAAAGTCTGATTGTGATCGAACGTGGGGTAAGCCTTAGTCTAAATGGTGTCAACTACGATGCCCAGATGTGTACCGCTGAAAAGAATCCAGCAACTAAGTCGATTAAAAAGAACTGCTTTTACGACTTTGCTCAGGATAAAGCCCTTAAAGCCCATGTGAAAGAAGTGCTAAATTACGAAGGTATCTGCTGGCTCAATGATCAAAAGACTCAGTTTATGGTCATTAATGATAATAATTTTTCAAAGACCGAGAATAACCTTTTTCTTTTATACCAAATCGACTAAATAGTGCCTCTGACTTAAGAGGATCGTGCCGAAGGCGCGTAAAGGTATATACCCATGAGAATTTGGAAGCTAAAAAAAGGCTCTGATCAACGTTTACGTTCGCGCCACCCGTGGGTGTTTTCTAATGAATTGATGGATAGCCCACGCGGCCTAACTCCTGGCGAATTAGTTGAAGTTCATGATTATCAAGGTCACTTTATTGCCCGTGGTTATGGTAATCCTAGTTCTTTAATCGCTTTTCGTGCGATGACTTACGAATTAAAAGATTTTGAAATCGGCGAAGTTCCTTTTATTAGTTCTAAACTTTATACCGCTTGGGAAAAGCGTATTCATTTAGGCTTTTCAGATTCGTTTCGTATTTGTTATTCTGAAGCCGATTCTTTACCAGGCCTAATTATGGATCGTTACGTTTTTGAAAAAGACGGTGAACGTTACCAAGTTTTATCTTACCAATTATTAACTTACGGTATGAATCGTATTTTTGAAAAAGCTGAAGCGATTTATAAGCAGCTTGTTGAAGCTATATTTTCGCAAAAACTTTCTGATATTGATTGGGCGCATACGATTTTATTACAACGTAATGATGTGAATATCAGAAAACTCGAAGGCCTTGACGTTGAAGAGCCTAAAGTTATCTATAACCCTAAAGACATTTCTTTAACTGATTTGCAGATTATTATTCCTTCAGTGATGGCTAGTGCTTTGAATACGACCGAGACCTTGAAATTTTCAGTGAATTTAATCGAAGGTCAAAAAACCGGTTTTTTCTTAGATCAAACGCATAACATCCGTTTGTTGATTCAAAGTTTAGAAGGTCTTATTCGCGTGAAAGAATTTACTGACGAGAAGCCGCTAAAAATTTTAGATCTTTGCTGTTACATGGGTCAGTGGTCGGCGCAGATCGCGTTTTATTTAAAACAAAAAAATATTCCTTTCCAGGTCTTATTGGTGGATGTTTCTGAACTTGCACTTGAAAAAGCTAAAGAGAATTTGAAACGCTATACGAGTAAAGTTTCTGTATTGAAGGCCGATGTTCTTAAAGATCTTGGAACTATCACTGACAATAGTTTTCACGTTGTTATTTCTGATCCGCCGGCTTTTGTTAAAAATAAAAAAGATATGGAATCGGGCCTTCATGGGTATATGAAGTTGAATGAACAGGCGTTTCGCATTGTGATGAGCAAGGGTGTTGTGGCATCGTGCTCTTGTTCTGGCTCTGTGCAAATGGCGGATTTTAAGAGTTCATTGCGTAAATCGATTATTCGTACTGGTAAAAAAGCCCAGCTTATCTGTGAAGGCGGCTTAGGATGGGATCATCCTGGTTTGATTCAGTTTCCCGAAGGTCAGTATTTGAAGATGTTATTACATAAAGTTGAGTAATTTTTTTTGGGCTTGGTTTGAATCCGGCCGCTGCGCTGGTTTGCCTTCCTGGCCGGCCTTTCTGACGGCATCATGTTTTACTCTATTTATCTTGTGGTCTTTTTTTCGCTCTTGTTTTGGGTTTACATTGTAAACCGAAATCCTGAGTGTGGAAAATGCGTCATCATGGATTTCTTTAATCGCTCTGTATTTAGATCAACATTGTTGACTGAAACCCTGAGTGTTAAAAGCGCGTCATAAATTTTAGGCTGGCCGTTCGCGGCTTAAATAGCGATCGGGGCTCTGTCCTGTCTGTTGCTGACGAAAGCCCGATCTTATAATTGAACTTAATTTTTTTAAAACTATCTTTGCGCTTGTTGTACTTGTTGAACTTGGCCTTGGATTGTTTGTTGTTGGCCTTGGATTGTTTGTTGTTGGCCTTGAGCTGCGAAGATCTGTTGTTGGAACGCTGTCATTTTGTTGATGTAATCTTTAAGAGCTGTGTTTTCTTTTCTTAAGATTTCTGTTTGGGTTCTTGATTGTTCAAACTGACCACGCACGTTATCTAGTTCTGATTGGATTCTATCGCCTTCTAGTTTTAGCTCGACGATTTTGTTTTCAGCTACTGTCATTAAATGTTTAATCGTTTCAGCTTGTTCTTGTGATGTGCCTTCGATTTCTGTCATGCCAGTTTCAAGTTCATTGATTCTGCCACTTAACATTTCGATTTGTTCTTCTTTTTGTTTTGATTCAGCAGCTAGGCCTTGATTCATGTCTAATAAGCGGCCTTTTTCTTTTTGAAAATCAAATTGAATGTTTTCGTAATTTTCTAAGTACTGCTTACGATCATCCATTTGTGCTTGGATAGCTTTAGTTTTGATTTCTTGGATCTCTAATTGAAGTTTTAAAGATAAATCCAGTGATCTTGCTAAATCTGTCGATAGTTTTGAATTGTGTGATCTTTCTTGGTTTAAAAGATCTGTTAATTCTTTCACTTTGACCGTTAGATCAGAGTTTGATGTTGTCATCTTCTCTAATGAATCGATTTTTAGCTTCATGTCTTCGTGATTCGAGACCAGCTCGATTTGAAAGTTTTTCAGCTGATTCTGCATTTTGTCCAACTGGACAACGCGGTCTTTTGAGCTTTTTTGGTCTTCGTCTTGTGACAATTCGTTCAGCTTGTGACAAATTTCGTTAAAAATCTTCTCGTGTTCTGGGATATTTAAAGTTTCGATCATGTAAAGTGTTCCTCGCTTGCAGTACTAACAGCTTATGCAACGACCAAGTTGTTGACCATAAGTCCTGTTTTGGTTTTAAATAATCCAGTATAAAGTCCAGAGAATAGACGAAGGTTGGTGAATCTTATGTTAAGAAGTCGTGTTTTTACTGTTGTTATCGCAGCTATATTTTTTCAAACCCAAACTGCTTTGGCTCAGAATTCATTTTTTGAAATAAAAGAACCACCCCGCGCGGCTGAATATATTTACCGTTCTTCGCAAAAAGAAACGTTAATTAGCGTTCAACTCTTAGGCGCTGTCGAAAACCCAGGTATCTACTACATCCCGGCGCAGACTGATCTTTTAAAATTAGTCTCTTTGGCAGGTGGAACCCGAGATGCAGATTTAGCTGAAGTTTTAGTTCGTAAAACTGATCCATCTCAAAAAGGGGTGTATGAACTTGATTTAAATAAATTGATGAAATCAACTTCTGAAGTTAAGCCTTTCAAATTAGCGCAAGATGATTTCGTGTACATTCCTAAGAAACAACCTTGGATTTCTAGTGATATTGCGCAATCTGTAACAATTATTTCTTTAATCACAAGCATTATCCTGACAAGCGTATTGATTGAAAAGAACTCTGACTAAGAATTCATGCTATTTTTAATCGCGCTGATTTTTTTATCTAAAGTTTCATTTGGATTTATTCCGGGATTCCCTTATCAGGAATCCTTTTTTATTTTTCAAAAGGGTTTGCATCCTTTCGTAAATATTTTCTTTAACATAATAATTGGTTCGGTGTTGGTGATTAAGTTTTTCTGGAAGAGCAATCACCACTATTTGCAAAATCGTTTTTTTAAATTCTACTTATTTGTTTTTTGTTTGTTCTTATTGGCGATCACGGCCGTGCAGGTCGTCTTAGGTGAAAGTATCAGTCCTTGGTGGTTGCAAATCAGTGCAGCGCTTTCTGCGTGTTTTACCGTGGTGTTATTTGCACGCGTGATACCCAGTGAATTATCGATTATTAAATTTATCACCCTGACACAAAAAATCAGTATCGTGCTTTGTTATTTGAGTTTGCTTCTATTGATTGTAATGCCAGCTTTAAGTTTTAAAGGTGGGCGTTTTATCGGGGTGTTTAAGCATATTCCGTATATGGTGACAACGGCAACGCTGGCTTCGGTATTTTTAATTTATGAGCTCTTTGCTAAATCAAATTCGCGCCCGCGCTTAATTTATTTAGTACTAAGCTTAGCTGTGGCTATGACTGCTCTTATTTTAACTGGAACACGTTCTGCTTTATTTGCGGTGATTTTAAGTTATTTCTTAGCGTTTTTGTTTTTTCCGGCAAAAAAAGCGGCCAACCAATTTATTAAAGTGTCGGTGGCTTTTGCTCTGGTGATTGCGACTGTGTTGTTTGGTCAAAACATCAGTAATTATGCGCTTGAATTAGTACGCGGTGAAAGTGCTGTTGGTCTGCGTGCTGCTCAAGATGGTGTGGCTTCGCGTTTTGATGAGTTTGATCGTGGTTATGAGATCTTTGCGAAAAGCCCGATCATTGGCCAAGGGTTATTATCTAAGTTCGGTGAAATTAATGAAACCGATGTCGGGCAGTATAATGCCAATAAAGACCCGCATAATATTTTGGTTTCTGCCGGGGTTATTGGCGGCTTTGGCTTTATTATTCTGGTGTTTGTGGGTTTTATCGGCCTGATTGCTGTGAGCTTTAAAAAACTTCGCTCAGCGGCGCCAGAGTTTAAAATTTTGGCTATTTATGTGCTGACGCATATTCCGATTTTGTTTATTTATCATGTGCACTTGTCATTAGGTGGTATGGCCGATCGCTTCTATTGGATTGTCATTGGCTATATGATGATTAATATGAGAAAACAAAACACATGAATCCGTTGAATTTATTTTTGGCGCTTGTTTTCGGTGTTGCTGCAGCAGCTATTAGTTATGGCTTTCAGGCAGTCATTAATTTTTCTGAAGAATTACGTCTTCAATACCCACAAATTATTCTGGGCCTTCCGATTTTATTTATTCTTACAATTCTTTTAAAAAAGAAAACTTTGTATTTTCCGTACAAAGTTAAAGACATGAATGAAATGACCGAACCGAAAAATTTTTTCTGGAATCGCTGGAAAGCGTTTTATCATTTTCTGGGCGCTAGTTTAAGTCATCTGTTCGGAGCCTCTGTAGGCCGCGAAGGTGTCGTGGTGTTAGCGACGGCAGGTGTTGCCAGATTATTTAATTTAAGTCTTCCGTACTGGGGGCCAGTGGCAGCGAGTATTGGTTTTGCTGCGATTACCGGAAACAAATGGGTGGGGCTTATCTTTCTTGTCGAAATGTACACGACGCAGTTTTCGCAAAAAGTGTGGACGTTTTTTGGGGCATGGATTTCGATTTTAATTTTACAGTCTGTTAAATTTCCGCATTTGTTATCAGCGGTGGTGATTCCTGACACTGATTCTTGGTTTAAACGTTTTGTATTTATTTTTCTGTTGGGTTTGGTGATTGGTTATCTTTCGCGCGCTTATAAAAGAAGTTACTTTTTTCTTTCAGACTTTTTCGCTAAGAGAAATATTGTTTGGGCTTTAGTGTTTTCTTTAGCTATTGGTTATGCGCTTTATAATCCTGTATTGCGGCCGTTGCAGAGTCTAAGTTTGGATTTAGTGCAGAAGTTCAGTTCTGGTGCAATGATGACAGAAATAGATATGCAGATGATACTGCTAAAATTAGTTTTTACTTTGTTCTGCGTATCACTTGGTTTTTTTGGCGGCGAGTTCGTACCGTTAGTTTTAGTGGGCTGTGGAATTGGCGCAGTAACGGCTCAGTTTTTTGGTGAGAGTTTTCTGCTTGGTTCAACGCTTGGGGCTTTTGCCATGTTCGCGGGAGTCACTCGGCTAAAGTGGACTTGCGTGGTCTTATGCGCAACTTTAATGGATATCTCGATGTTATTTTGGGTTTATATTTTCTTTTCAGTGGTGCATAGCTTTTCTGGAGAGAAAAGTATTTATCTTGAACCGCGCTTGGGCCCAAAATTTAATTTTATGAATTTTAAATTTGGGGCGTTTCCTGGCGGGCCAATGGGACCGCAGTCGTAGCTCCTACGTAGGCTGTTGGTTTCGCATAAAGTCTGCGATGTGGGCGAAACTTTTCTTTAGTTCTGATTTTGTAGGATCTGGAATTTGGCAATCGTCTAAAGCCTTGAACATACAATGAAGCCATTGATCGCGTTCTTTTTCGCCGATTTTAAAGGGCATGTGGCGCATGCGTAATCTTGGGTGTCCGTGTTTTTCGATATATAGCTGGGGTCCGCCTGACCAGCCTGTTAAGAACATGACTAATTTTTCTTTAGCCTCGGTTAAATCTTTTGCATGCTGATCGCGGATATCTGTAGCTTCTGGTAAAGTATCCATGAAATAGTAGAAACGATCGACAATTTTTTCGATAGTTTCTTTACCGCCTAAAACTTCAAATAACGTTTGTTCATCCATGATTATTAAAATTTAAAATTCTGACTTCGGATTTTTGAAGTAGATGATAGTAAGGTTTGTGTTTCGTCAGATTCGTCGTAAATATCGCCAATAAATTCTTCGAAAATATCTTCAAGGGTAATAATGCCAAGAATATTTTCGCCAGAACGGCAAATCCCCATATGACTTTTTCTTTGCTGCAGTTTTTTTAAAGCATTAACGACAGGTTCATTCGGAGATAAAAATTCAGCTTTGCGAATAAGTTTTGTCCAATCAAGCAACGTCATCTCAGGTTCAGCGATAAAATCTTTAATATATAAAATACCTTCGATTTTACCATCTTTAAGAACTGGAATACGCGTGAACATTTGTGTTCTGATTTTTGTTAAAACGTCATGCGCGTGTTCATTAATCTGCACCGTAGTCACTTGCTCCCAAGGTACCATAACGTCTTTTACACGGCGTTTGTCGATGCCGATCAGATTGAATACATACTGCTTGTGGGTTTCATTGAGATTATCCAGATCAACTTCTTGAGTTGTATCTACATTTTCTTTCGTCGAAATTTTGGCGAATAAAATGCGCGTGATAAACTTTGTCGAGTATTCAAAAATGGCTACAAACGGTGCGAAAATGCGATCCAGCACCATTAACAGTAAGCCGCCAGCTAAGGCTAATTTTACCGGAAATCTTAAGGCAATCGATTTAGGAACTAATTCGCCGATCACAACGCTAATGTAAGTTAATGGAAGCACCACGGCGACGATACTGATTGATTCAGCGACTTCTTCGCTTAAAGCAAAGCGTGCCATAAACCAAGGGCTTAAATGTTCTTCGGCGCTGGCACCGCTGACTGCGGCTGAAATTGCACCCACTAAAGTAATACCAACTTGTAATACAGATAATGTGCGTTCTGGATTTGCTTTTAGTTTTAAGACACGCGCAGCTGAAGTCGAGCCTTCAGCAACTAATTTTTTTAAATGGGCTTTTGATACGGTGACGAAGGCCATTTCCAGGCCTGATAAAATGCCGTTTGCGAAAATACTAAATGCGACAACAAATATTTCTAACATGCTAATTACATACTACAGTATTAAAAATTTTTGCATTCGTTTTTGCCGCTTTTGTTGTGCAAGCCTGGGGAACTTTGGCAAAGCGTTTAACGAAGACTTGTTTGCTGTTTTTTCCGTAATAACAAACTAACCATGGAATAATTGCTTTTGGTTTTTCGCCTGTAGAATTTTGCCAAGCCGGAGTGCCATCGTCTTTTTTCTCTTCAGGTGGTTTAATCGTCCATGTGTGTGGTTGTGGGTCATCGCCGTTATCAGGCTTTAACTGCATCTTTTTTTTCGGATCTTGATCAAACATCGCTAAAGATACGAACTCAATAGTGTCTGTTTCAAAATCACGAAATTGAAATGTGGGAATGTTTTTTTCAGGCTTAAAACTAACAGTCATTTTCAATGGGCATTCAATTGTCTGAGGTTTATCTAAGGCATGTGCTAAAGGTGCAACTGCTGGTAAAGCAAACAATAGGGCAATCAATGTAATCCGCATGGGGTTCCTCTCGGGCAGATAACCATTTCAACGGGGATAAAAATTCTTGTCAAGGTAAGCAGTGGTGTGGTTAATTACGCCCATGAATTTAGCCCCAATTTCAGTCACAAAAACGACGCAACCTCTTGCGAAACCCGACGTTAATAATTTAGGCTTTGGCCAATATTTTACAGATCATATGTTTGTGGCGAAATATAGCGACGATAAGGGCTGGTACGAATCTAAAATCGTTCCCTACGGTCCATTGCCATTGGATCCCGCAGCAAGTGTGCTGCATTACGGGCAAGCTCTTTTTGAAGGCATGAAGGCGTTTCGTCAGCAAAATGGCGATGTAGCGTTATTTCGTATGGAATATAACTGGAATCGCATGTGCCAAGGCGCTGAACGTCTGTGCATGGTGGCTCCGCCGAAAGAGTTATTCTTACAGGGTATTCGTGAATTAGTTAAAATTGATCAATCGTGGATTCCTGAAAATAAAGGCTCTGCGCTTTATATTCGTCCTACCTTAATCGGCAGCGAAGGTTTTTTAGGTGTTCGCCCATCGCGCGAATATATTTACTTCGTCATTTTATCTCCGGTGGGTGCGTACTATAAATCTGGTTTATCTCCGGTTTCGATCTGGGTTGAAGAAGATTATTCACGCGCATGCCCGGGTGGTTTAGGTAATACCAAAGCTGCAGCCAACTACGCATCAAGCTTAAAAGCGGCTTACGAAGCTAAGAAAAAAGATTATTCACAAGTTCTATGGTTAGATACGACTCGCACTTATGTTGAAGAAGTGGGAACCATGAATGTGTTTTTTGTTTTCAAAAACGAAATCGTAACGCCTTCATTAGATGGAACAATCTTAGCTGGTGGAATGCGTGATTCAGTGATCAAAGTATTAAAACAATGGAATCTTCCGATTGTTGAACGCAAAGTTAAAATTCAGGAAATTCGCGATGGTGCTAGCAATGGCGCATTGGTTGAAGCTTTCGGTACAGGCACAGCGGCAGTGATTTCTCCGGTGGGTGAACTTGCTGCGAAAAACTGGCAAGTGAAAATCAATAACGGTCAAATGGGTGATATCACGACAAAACTTTATCAAGAGCTAACTGATATCCAGTACGGTTATAAAGCCGATTCATTAAACTGGATCGAGAAATTAAAATAGTTCGTTAAGAAATATTCAGCAAATTGTCAGCGTTTAAACAAGATCGTGCTTGGGCTAGACCTTTGCATTGCTTTTCTTTGTTAAATCGAAATTAGCGTTAGTTAATAGTCTTACATCTAGACCATGGAAGGGTTGTAAGAATGAGATTAGCCGCATTTATTTTCTCGTATTTCGTGACCATTAATCTTTATGCCTCTGCACCGCTGCAGTTCTCTATAATAGGAGACGCAGGCCGCTGGAACGGCAACACGCAAATGTTACTAAATTCCATGAATAAGCTCGGCGTTAAAAAGATAATAATGCCTGGTGATAACCTTTATGAGGGCACTTACGAACAACAATGGGGCGCCTGGAAAAAATCCGGTTTCACCTTTGATGTGATCGCGATAGGTAACCACAACGAAAGTTATCAGGCAGAGATTAAATTTTTTCAGATGCCCGGTGAATATTTCGCCAAAGATTATGCCGGTGGCGATGTTCTTTATTTAGTTTTAAATTCTGATAACACTCGCAATGTCGATGCCCAGATGAGTTGGTTAAAGTCGCAATTGCAAAACTCAAAAGCGCAACAAATCTATTTAGTGTATCATCATCCAACATTTACGGTGGCTTCGCATAAATGGACCGAAAAAAAAGATTTTCAAGTTAAGATTCGTCCGATTTTAAAAGAATACCGCAGTAAAATCACTGCACTTATCTTGGGGCACGATCATATCACCAGCTTGATGCATTTTGATTCTTTGCCAGTGATTATTTCTGGTTGCACACAATCACCTCGCAATGAAACTCCGGTCAATAATGTACAACAGGGTGTAGCTGTGAAAACAGCAGTGCATCTAGATGGCCAGCCTTATTGGGTTATGCAGGATGCAACAAGTAATGTACTTGCAGCAGATACTTCTGAGTTTTTATTTATCCGCGGTAAAGACAGCAAAACTGTATGCCGCGCGGTGATTAAAACGGGTCACGCAGCGACACACCAATGTGACGGACTATAAAATTAGTTCTGCCAGCCAACAACGTCTTCGGCCGCTTTTGTATGAGCTGGTTTTGGGTTAGTAAAAAATGTTTTAATCGATGAAAAAACTGAATTAGCACCTTCTGGTGATACTGCAGCTGGTGCGTTTTCAACTTTTGCGGCTTGGGCCACAGGGGCTTTTGGCGCTGATTGTTTGGCAAAGAAAAATTGCGGGCATTGTTTTCCGGCGTTGGCAAAAATATCTTTCATATCGCTTCTTACACGGTCTAATTTACCTTTGCTGCAGTTCGGTGTTTTTCCATCGCAGCTTAATGATCCAAGTTCGCGTGAAAATTGGGCGAGCACTTTAGAAACATTTGAAGTTGCAGTCACTAATTCAGTTTCATCTCTTTCAGTTGATTTTTGACTTTCCATATCTTTGCAACTTTCAACCATGCCTTTATAAGCTTCGTATTTTTGGCAAAGTAGCGTCGACAAATCACCATCTTCACAATTTTTTCCATCAAGTTCGCGTTTTACTTTGTTTAACTTACTTTCGGCAGTGTCTAAGCAAGAATTGTTTTGTTTGCGATTTTCTTGAAACGCGGTGTTTGTTTGAATGCCATCAATGATGGTGCCGTTAAATAAACGTAAGTCCTGCATGATCAGACGGCGCGAATTAAGCAGCGCATACTCTGAATTAACCCAGTTCTTATAAAGGGCTTCGATATTTTCGCAGACTTGCGATTTGGGTTTTCCGGCAACAGATCCACCGGCTGCGATCACCACTTTTTTAAAATCTTCGAGTTGTTTTATTTTTAAAGCTTTTTCATTTTCAAAACACTCTTGGCATTCAGTTGAAGCTTCCATTCTTGATAGGCGGGCAGTTTCGATATCTTGATCAATCTTAGCTAGAAACTCTTCTTGGCCGACGCCGCTGGCGATAGTTAATTCTGCCGAAGCCAAAGCTAATTTGCTGGCCATTTCATTTAAGCTTGGTTCAAGATCCTTAAAAGTCTTTAAAGATTTTTCAAAGCGCTCTAGACGCATCTTTTTTTCTTCAGGAGTGAATTCGCCTTTAGCTTCATAAAATAAAGTGCGAAGCATGGTGTAAGAACCATTCACCAAGAAATTAGCGGCCATTGAGCCTAATGATGAAGTTAAACCAAAAGTAGCCCCGGCAACAGCACTAAGCTTGGCTACGTTTTTAGAATTGAAGGTGTCTTTAACTGTGCTATCTAATTTATTACCAGCATTATCAATTGATCCAGCAATGTTATTTCCCGCATTAGCTAAGTTGTTGCCTGCTCCGGCTAAGTTGTTTCCCGCACCAGCCAAGTTATTACCTGCTCCGGCAACATTATTAATCGAAGTATTTGTGCTGCCAAAAAATGAAGAACCGACATTGCCGATGAAATTGCTGGCGTTAGCTGATAGTTCGATGGCGTAAGCTTTTTGCATTAACAGTTCCATTAGCCATGCGGTCTTTTTAGTTTTTCGTGGTGTAGCCGCTGTTAGATTTTCAGCTTGTAGAAGATGTAACTCAACATAAGTTGGCAATAAATAACGTAAAGCCAGAGAGCCCGTTGAAAATTCTTGAGTTTTATTATTATAAGCTAGGCGAAAAAAAGATCCTGTTTTTAACGAAGCACATTCATGAATTTCTAAACCATCAATGTTATCTTGTTTCCAATTACAGTCTTTGCCGACAGAAGTTTTATAAAGATTAACTACAGTGTCTTTTTTTTCTTGGTTGTTGCGGGTCATCGTCATCACCGCAATTGGTACTCCGGCCATGATCGGACTTTTTTTAAGAAGAATTTTAAACGAAGATTTTTTATCCGTTTTTACATAACCAGAATCTGACCAGTAAGTTTTGTAATTGTATTTCGATGCAAACGCGAATGAACCAAATAGCGATAATAATAAAAAAATCTTCATGAGTATAAACCCCTTGTCATGGAATTATTTTATCATGCTCCGTATAGAGTTATTATTAAGTTTCTATGAGGATAGACTAAGGCTTAGTCTAGAACTTAATGTTACGGCGTTTAGCTAGAGATAAGAGAAATTCGTTCTCTGCTTTTTTGCTGGTTTTTGGTTTCTTTGGTTGCTGACGTGGCTTTGGTGCAGGCTTTGGTTTTGTTTTCACAGAGGCTTTTGGAGCATCAGTATTAAACAAACTTGGCTTACGTGGATCAGAAATTTCATCCGCATTTTCGCGCGCCCGTTTTTCTGCGGCAGTTTCTTTGACGGGAATTCCAAATAACGGATTCTTTTTTAAAACTTCGCGAATTACAAGTTTAGCTTCGTCTTCGAAGTTTTCATTTTCCGCAGGTAAATAAAGCCATTCTTTTTTTACGGGATGATTTTCTAAAAATGAAAATTTAGCGATCACAGCGTTGTGCTTTAATTTTACGATCGGAAAAAACACACCAAAGTATAATTGAAACGGGTAGGTGATGCCTTTATGTAGAGTGGTTTTGCTATCTTCGCTTAAAAATAGAATGAATTTATCTTCTAAGTAATAACCAACACCGTTAGGCATTTTTTTAGAAATGACTTCGTTCGGGAGTAGTTCTTCGATCCAGTATAATGTGTTCATTGATTAAAGAAGAAAAAGAACGAAAATGGTGCCCAGTGAGGAAAATTTTCCGAATTAAAAATTACCTTTATTGGCAGTTTAGTTGTTTTTAGTGTAGTGTGGTTTGTTATCGAAAATCAATGGCTTAGGTATAAGATAATCAAAAAATAAGCATCTGCTTTTTTATCTTTTTTTACAGCGTTTTATGGGTTTTCACCCAAAATCACCAAAAAAAATTTAGGCATCTCTAGAGCTATGCGCAGGATGACTCTCAAAGAAGTTTCTGAAGCGACAGGAGTTCCCAGGTCTACTCTGTCGGAGTGGCGTAACAATCGTAGTCCAAAGAATCCAGAACAACTCAAAAAGTGGCAATGTATTTAAGAGTGATTCTTCATTACCTGCTATTTGGTGAAGAAGACTCTCAAGAGCTAATTCAGAAGATTCTTAAAGAAGATTTTTTTAAAGTACCTTTGAAATCAATATAAAACGGGTGAAGTTATAAAATTCGAAATTTAATAATACTATCGATTGATATGTTAACTTTAATGATCGGGCACTTCAGGTGCGCAAAAAAAAGGTGTGGCTGGTTCTGATACGTCATCGGCAACAATCTGTTTGTTTTATAAATGTCAATGATTCGAAGAGTAACCAAATGGCTTCAATTACTTATCAGTCAGATGTGACTAGCTCGGATCAGTTTAATGTTTCCTGTAAGTCCAGCTCGATAAATGTAAAAGTTCAATGTTCCAGCGATAGTTCATGGACAAGTAATTATTGCCTTCCTCAAATTGTTCCTCATCCTCGAGTTGTCACTTATGCTTGTCCGTCTTCAACGAAAACATTTAACAATACTGAATGCCAGACTATAAATCTTTAAACATGACCGTTTGACATACTAAGACCTCATATCCAAGCTATATTAATGGCAGAGTTAAAAAACATTTTGTATCTAGTTGCAGGTCTGATTTTAGGTATTGGTATATACTGGTGGCCACTTGGTCAGTTTATGAATGAGTGTAAGGCAATTTGGCATTTATTACGAAATCAATATTCACGAGGGAAGCAATTGAATATCAGCGCAGGAACTGATCTTTATCAGGTTGGAGTGGCTTCACAGCCTTTGTATATTGCACACGATAAATTAATGGAAGTTTGGCACGATGAAGGCGTGGCTTGGATTCACAGTTCTAATGGTTGGATAAGAGCCCACGTTTTTCATGTTTACGATCTAAATATTTCTAATGCACCGGTTTACAGGGCTTGCCATTTATATATTAAATAAATATTTAGCTTTTATTCATCATCAGGCAAAAATGTTTTAATTTTTCCGGCTACTTTTTCTAACAAATTTTGAATTCTTTGAATTCTTTGAATCGCTGGTGTTTCGTGTTTCATTAGCTTGCAGAACAATTCATACGATTGAAGCATGATTTGCCCAGTAGCGAGTCCAGTGTGTCGCAGAAGCGATGAATAGTCACGATCTGAAGTTGGTTTTACACCACCACCAGGGCTGTGATAAATATTAAAAGACTGTCTATTTCCATGAACGTACATGCTAGCCGGAACATAAATGTTTAAATACGTCGAAAGTTCCTTACGCTCTTCAAAAAGCTGGTAGGCTTTCTGTAAATTACTTTCATATTCTTCATGAAATTGCCGAGTTTTTTCCTTCATATCTTCAAAGAACTTTGGCTCCTGATTAAACCCACTCACCGCATGATGTTTTATGGTTTTTTTAAGCCAAATTTCCTTTTCCACTCCGGCATGCTTTAGATGTCTATCATTGAAATCTTTGTCTTCGATCGAAGATTTGAGAAGTATGTAGGACTCAGATAATGATCTTAATAAAATTTGTGCAGGTACTACTTGATCTAAACTAGTTGATATTAGAATTGAAATTGATTTAAAAATTTCTGCAATGCGAATAAAGAAAATATAGGAAATAATTTCAGTATCGCTAAAAGTAGGTATTAACTCTTTTAGGTCTTCATCAATAATGATGCTGATTTGTTCTAGTAAGTTGTCGATTTCAGTTTGAAGTTCTTGTTGAGTCATTTGATGAATGCTATCGCCTCAAGCGCATTCTGTCTTTATATGAATTGTCTAAAAAGCTACCCGGGTAGGATAACCTGTAAGCCATCTCATTATGAGGCACTCCGTTAAATCCATAAATTACACGTATTTAACGCGTACTTCGACCAATTGACAGTTTACATTGTAAATTTACATAGTTACCCGGGTAACATCCTTGTTTACATTGTAATGTTCAAATGTTAAGCTCAATTTTATGAAAAAACAATCAGGTTCCGCAAAGCAAACTCGAGAGAGATTAAAAGATCTTAGAGAGAAATTAAATATGACTCAAAGGGAGCTTGCAGAAGAGTTTTATGTAACTGCGGGAGCAATTAATCTTTGGGAAAGTGGTAAACGAGCAATTCCAGGACCCGCTAGGAAATTGATTGAAGTATATGAGCGAATCTTAGTTTCTAGAAGAGGTGAAAGTGGCAACTAAATCGACGACAAAAAAGCCTGGAAAGAAACCTGCAAAGAGTTCTCCAAAAGTAACAGAGAAGCAGAACGTTTTTGAGATACCATTTGATGAAGATTTATTTCATCAAACATTTCACAGCCTATTGAAAAAAGTAGATATTCAGAGTGGTTTAGAACCTGAAGAGATTGTGGTAGACGATGAAACGGAAGAGGAAGAAGAGCTGGAGTTTCATCGGTTAAAATATGATCCATCCTCTATTCGAGTATCCTTTAGGCAATTTCCACTGGATTTATTAATAAAACGAATTGCCGAGGGTGCCATTAACTTTAGTCCTGGGTTTCAAAGAGCAGCAAATATTTGGGGTCTAAAAGAAAAAGGCCGCTTAATAGAATCAATTTTAATTCAAATTCCATTGCCTGTATTTTATTTAGATAGTTCAAGTGAAGATCGTTGGGATGTAATCGACGGCGTTCAGCGTCTTAGTACATTCAAAGCATTCGCTGTTGATAAAACGCTTAAATTAAAAGGTTTAGAATTCATGCCTGAGTTAAATGGAAAAGGTTATGATGATTTGCCAAGAAGTTTGCAACGACGATTCTTAGAATATAATTTAACATTGTACCTAATTGAAAAAGGAACTCCCGCCAGAGTAAAGCAAAGTATCTATGAGAGAATCAATACTGGAGGAGCTGTTTTAGTTCCTCAGGAGATTAGACATGCAATTTTTCAAGGCCCAGCAACTAAGCTCTTAGAAGATATGGCTAGTTTAGAAAGCTTTAAAAAAGCCACAAATAATGGTATCAACAGTTTAAGGATGGCAGACAAAGAGTGTGCTCTTCGGTTTGTTACATTTCTGTTGAAGGATTATCGTAATTATAAAACAAAAGACATGGATAAGTTCTTGAGCGATACAATGGAAAATTTGTCTAGCATGTCAGTGAGCGAACTCTCTTCCATTAAAACTAAGTTCGATCATTCTATGAAAATTTGTTTCACTATTTTCGGTTCACAGGCATTTAGAAAGCCTGGACCAAAATCGCCGATTAACAAAGCTCTTTTTGAAACTATTTCATCGGCAATTGCGAAACTTTCTGATGACGAACAGCTCCAGCTTTTGGAAAATCAAAAGCCTTTCAAGAGTAAATTTATTAAATTATTTAAGGATCAAGATTTTATCGCGTCAATTAGTACTGGAACTGGTGACGTAATTAATGTGCACAATAGATTCGAAGAAATTGAAAAACTTATGCAAGGATTGACAGTATGATTAGCAGCATTACCTTAAAGAACTTCAAATGTTTCAAAGACGAAACACTTACAGTTAAGCCATTAACTTTGCTTTCTGGTGTAAATGGCATGGGAAAATCTACTTTTATACAATCTTTGCTATCAATACGACAATCCCATATGCAAAATATACTTCCTAAAATTGGATTGTCTTTAAATGGTGACCTTGTAAAATTAGGAACTGCAAAAGATGTTTTATTTGAATATGCAAACGAAGAAGAAATTCAATTAAAAGTTATGTTCAAAAGTGGAAAGAACGGGGACTTTACCTTTGATTATAATCAATCATCTGACGTGCTACCTATAAAAAGCAATGCATCAGTAGATGGTCTATTTGTCGAAAATCTTTTCACTGATAATTTCCATTATTTATCTGCGGAAAGAATTGGTCCTAGATTAGCGTTTGAGATGTCTGACTTTCACGTTGTTCAGCATAGGCAGTTAGGAAGTTCCGGACAATATACAGCGCATTTTCTTGCACAATACGGCTCCCAAGCTTTAAAAATTCCTGCGCTAAGCTGGGCGCCAGAAATCAGTGACACTTTAAATGCAAATGTTGAAGCTTGGTTAGGAACGATTAGTCCAGGTACAAGGTTAGTTTTAACACCGCACTCTGGTATGGGGCTAGTTAACTTGGAGTATTCTTTTGCACGGGGAAAAGAAACTCCTACAAAAGCATACCGACCTACAAACGTGGGATTTGGTATCACCTTTATCTTGCCAGTATTGGTAGCTTTGCTTTCATCAGAGCCAGGATCAATTTTATTGATTGAAAATCCTGAGGCGCATCTTCATCCAAAAGGTCAGTTTATGCTTGGCCGCTTAATGGCATTGGCAGCTAATAATGGAATTCAACTTATAGTTGAGTCTCACAGCGACCATTTTTTAAATGGAATTCGAGTAGCAGTTAAAGATAAGTTAATTGATTACAGCAAAACATCGATCAACTTTTTTGAATTTGAGAAAGAAGCCTCAAGCTCTAAAATCAAGAATTTAAAAATAGATTCTGAAGGTAAAATTGATCAATGGCCAGATGGTTTCTTTGATGAATGGGAAAAGTCGTTAGAGAAGTTAATTTAAATGGAACTAGAGTATATTTTTAATGAATTGTCTATCGAGCCTGCTGTGGGTCTGGCAGAAGCCCACCAGGTAATGGACAATTTCATAGAAATTCTTAAGTCATCCAGAGCAATTGGTATTAAGCCAAATATTCGCTCTTCAGTTGATTTAAAGTCTGTTCAATTAAAAGACGGATATTACGTTTCCAATTGGTGTGCCAACCAGGACGTAAATAAAGAACGCAGATTGTATTTACTAACGTTGAGTACGAAGTTTCCGCTCGTAAGCGATTTGCCTGAGTGTTTGGAAGAAAATTTAAAAGAAGTTGAGGTTCAGTTTGAGGGGCGACAAGGTGAGGGCCTAACTCTTGCCCATTTGACTAAGAATCCCGTTATTAGTCTCAATACGCATGTGAAATGGAATCCAGACATTTTGCAAGTTCAAGTTAAGACAATGAAAATTCATTCTGATGAGCGTTTTGAAATTTTAGATTCAAATGCTTCATTACTTAATTTTTGTATTCCTTCCAATGTGACTACACATTTACCTAATATTCCTAAATTGCAAAAGCAAAGATGCACGTCAATCGAGGATTTTTGGCAAAAGAAAAATGCGTGGTTTCCCAATTTAGAATTCGCACCCACATTGCTAGATAATTTGGAAGCTATCGGTATGAAAAGTCCAATTTTTTCACAAGCCGTTCAGTTGTTTTCAGACTTTGATATATTTTGCAACAGCTGGACAAGCGGACCTTGTGCTATAGTTACAAGTTTACCAAACATATCTGCGGAGTCAGCTCCTACAATGCAGACATATGGACATCTTAGAAAGTTTAAAGATGAAACTGGCGCAGACATAACTTGTGAACTTCATGCCAGATTAACCCCAGGTGCACATAGGCTTCATTTTTATCCTGATCCTACTTCAAAAAAAATCTTTATTGGGTATGTCGGGTGGAAACTAGCTTGTACTAAATTTCCAACTTAAAATTTTTATCTTTCCACGATACGTTTAATTTTAGCTATTTGTTCTAGACGAGGGATGTAAGTTGCATCTTTGGCGTAAACCCTACCTCATTCAGGATGTTAAGTTTCGCGGAAAATACGATTACTGTTACTAGAACGCGAGACAAATACGAACTTAAGCAAAGAACTAAGACGAGGATTAAACGTGTAATTCCTATGAATCAACTAGGACAACGCTCTTACATTTATGGAGTAAGCGACGTGGAAATTCTGATTTGGCTTTTTTAAAGAAATTGGGAGAACCAATCAATCCCCCATATTGATCACCAGTTTCATGCAGCTCAAGCTTTGTCGAAGATCGGTAGCATTATTAGATTTCATGATCTTCGACACACGTTTGCGAGTCAGTTTGAAATCAATGGTGGTAGTATTTACGATCTTCAGAAGTTCTTGGGGCACACTGATATAAGTATGACTTTAAAGTATGCGCTCTTATCACAAGAGCATCTTCAGCGGTCGATGAAAAACTTTAGCTTAGTCGAGAGCGGAAAGGTTTTGAGACTTCAGGAATTCGCAAAACTTGGAAAAGCTTACCCAAAAATGTGAATCAGTAATTTGAATTTTGAGAGAGAAAACGAAGAACGAAAATGGTGCCCAGTGAGGGAGTCGAACCCCCATGCCTCGCGGCGCTAGGTTCTAAGCCTAGTGTGTCTGCCAATTCCACCAACTGGGCACAGACGTAAACAGACGGTCAAATTAACCGTCCTTACATAAAAAGACAAATAAATTATTTATCGCTGATTAACTTTTTGTAATCAGGGGCGCGCATTAAAGCCGCTAATTCTTTTTCAGAATCCATTTCGATGCGTACTAACCAACCTAAGTTGTTTGGGTCGTCGTTTAAAGAAGCAGGATCGTCTAATAAAGCCGAGTTGACTTCGATAACTGTGCCTGAAACTGGGGCAAATAAGTCAGAAACAGCTTTAACTGATTCTACAACGCCGAAAGCTTGGTTTTGCGTTACTTTTTGTCCTTCTTCTGGAAGATCAACGTAAACGATTTCGCCTAATTGGTCTTGAGCGAACTCAGTAACACCTACAGTTACGATATTTTCGTCAACTTGAGCCCACTCGTGGTCTTTTGTGTAATAAAAATCTTCTGGGATGTGAAATGTAGCCATTTTTAGCTCCTAGTTACTTTTGGACGAAAGGTGTTTTAACGACAACAGATTTAACAAGCTTTCCGCGAATGTCCACGAAAATCTCAGAGCCTTCTGCCGAATGCGCAGTTGCAACGTAAGCAATGCCGATCGGTTCATCAAGAGTCGGTGAATGCGTGCCGCTCGTCGTGATGCCGATGACTTCACCTGCTGCATTTTTAATCTCATAACCTTGGCGGGGAATTCCGCGCTCTAAAGTCTTATAGCCGATCAATTTACGTTTAAGGCCTTGTTCTTTGGCCGCAACGATTTGCGCCTTATTCATAAAGTCTTTAGCTTGCGGTTTAATAACCCAACCTAAAAGCGCTTCATAAGGGTTTGTCGTATCATCAATCTCGTGACCGTAAAGAGAGTACTTCATTTCAGTGCGTAAAGAATCACGCGCGCCTAAACCAACCGGAACTGGTTTTAACGGATGTGCCATTAGTGCATTCCATAGTGCAGATGTTCCTGCAGCTTCTACGAAAACTTCGCAACCGGCTTCGCCCGTGTAACCAGTTGTGGCGATCATCACATTGAAGTTTTGAAATTTAGATTTTTTAATTTCGTTACGAGCCCAAGTGCTTGGTTTCATCTCTGGAAAAATTTGATCACATAGTTCTAAAGCTTTTGGTCCTTGAATAGCGATTTGTCCCCATTGCGAAGATTCATTCGTGATATCGGCACCGGCTTTATTATTTTTAGTCATCCACGCGAAATCTTTTTCGATGTTTGAAGCGTTCACGCAAACTAAGTAGTCAGCATTTTTTTCTAAACAATAAACAAAGATGTCATCGACAAGGCCACCTTGATCGTTGGGTAATAAGCTGTAGTGCGCTTGTCCTGGCTCTAATTTAGAGACATCGTTCGTCGTTAACCATTGAAGGCTTTCAACTGCCTTAGGGCCTTTAAATCGAATTTCACCCATGTGCGAAACATCAAACAAGCCGATGTGTGTGCGGCAAGCTGTGTGCTCTTCTTTAAGACTAGTGTACTGAACGGGCATTTCCCAGCCAGCAAAGTCGACAATACGAGCGTTTAATTTTACATGATCTGCATAAAGTGGAGTTTTTTGTGACATGGCTCAGAACGTACAATGTTAGGCCTTACTGAATCAAGTTTTTTCACCTATGATGCGACTATGGATGACGGTCATTTTCTATCGTTTGCGACAATCTCATTGGGTATCGTTTTATTTTTTGTCTTAGCTTTAGGCGGCGTGTTTATTTATCTGTTTTTACGTGGGCCAAGGCCTGAAGCTACATTGCAAGAAATCAAAACTAACAAAGACTAATTCGTCTCTCGAATTTTTAAACACATATAGTCGTTCTGAACTTGCTTAATGCTTTGCAAAGCGCTTTAGCATGGGAAAAAATAGTCGCAAAAATAAGCTCCTTGAAAAGTACTCCAATGTGGAGTACTATGGAGATAGGGTTGAGTGGTCAAAAAATGTGGATAAGCAGCTAGACAGATTACCTGCAAACATGCGCAAGAAGTTTCATGATTGGGTAGAGTTAATTCGGGTTAGTGGAGTAGCTGTAACTAGAAGGATACCTGGATTGCATGATGAACCCCTAAAAGGTTATCGGCAAGGTCAGCGATCAATAAGGCTTAATAGAGCTTATCGCGCGATATACATAGAAACAGCAGAAGGTGAACTTAGAGTGATCCAGGTTATAGAGGTAAATAAACATGAGTACTAAAAGAATATATGGAATTGCTGATTTAGAAAAAAGGCATGGGCCGATGACTATGGCTATGTCGTTAAGAGCTAATCGTCTAGCGGACGAAATTTCACAAGTTGATTTTGCTAAAAAGCTTAAAATTTCTAAGGCTAATCTATGTGATATTGAAAAAGGAAGAAAACTTGTCAGTATTGAAAGAGCCGCTAAGTTTGCAAAACTTTTACAAATGCCTGAAGCGTATTACGTGACTTTGGCTTTACGTGATCAACTGCGCGCCGCTCATCTTAAATACGAAGTTTTTATTAAAAAAGCCTCTTAAATTTTAATTTTAGTTTTAATTCTAAGTTCGTTCGATTTTTTTTCGGCATCATCGGGGATTGCGATCAGCTCACCGCGCGGGATTGTCTGATCGTTTTTTTCTTTATGCATCCACGCTAAAAATTCACGTTCGGTCGATCTGCAAACCAGTTGTCTGGTTTTACCTTTTTCATTTAGCGAATCACCCACGGTGCGCGCCATGTTTTTAATTTTCTCAGGTGGCGGTGTTTTTTTCGCTAATAAATAACTTGTCGTGATGGTTTTATTTTTAAACGGTAAATGTTTTTCAGTTTCCCAAAACCATTCCGGCGCTTGCACGTGATATCTGTCATGACACCAATCGGTTTTTGACTGCGTGAATAGGGGACAAGCCTGTTGATGCGTGCACGGAGCCCAGATGTAATAACCACGATCTATTAATTGTTGGCGAAGCGCAGAAAGCTTTCTGCCATCATCTTGAGTTGATGGTTCTAAAATCATAATTGAATCAAAATCATAAAACCCGTTTGGAAGCTCTTGCATCTCAGTTAAACTATAAGAAAAAACTAACAATGAATTTCTATAATCAACATCTAGGTTTTTTAATTTTAATTCGTTCGAATACTCTGGATTTTTTAAATACTGTTTTAAATCAGTAAAGTTTTTTAAAGCCACAGGGGATTGATCGATTAAAATCTGTTTCTTTAAATTTTGCGGAAGTGTTTGTGACAAAGCTAAACTGGCTGTGCCCGGGCCTGTGCCCCAGTCTACGGTAGATTGAATGTCTTTGAAGAATTCAACTTCAAGGCCACGACGAATCACGTTTTCATTTCTGATGTAATTTAAGGGTAGGTAATAATAGCGGTAAGCTTTTTGGCAGTACTCTTTATCCCACGGAGTCAGGTCATCGGGATTATTTACGAAGTAATCTGACAGCGTTTTAATGAAATCAGCCAAAGTTAAGGTTTTTAACTCTGGCTGGGCCGCACTAGGCTGATGAATAAGATCGAAAATTTTAGAATGCTGTTCAGACATTCTTGTATATTACTTCATACACGTGCTAACGCAACTTTGATATGCCATCTGAATTTTTGGCGATAAACACTCGGCCGTACCTTTGTGACGTAAAATACCGTAAGTCGAACTAGGCGTTGCTACGTTTTTGCCACCAAAGTAAGCTTGGCAAGCTGCTTTTGCGATTCCCATAAATGCCGTCGTCATTTTCGTAGATTCACGTAAGTAATCTTTAGCGATGTATCTGTTAAGACCAATACCATTTTTTGATGGTGAACTTTGGCTGACAACGAAATCCCAGTAAGTCGTAGACAATGAATTACACTGTGTCGCTGATGTTAAACGTTTTAAACCGAACGGATCGGCGCCAATTTTATCAACTAAAACAACGTGACCGTTAACACCTACAATGTCTCCTGGAAGAATCGAAGTTGTAGGCGTTGTTGTTACGTTATTAAAGCATGTAAAACCTGAGCTTGATGCACTAATAAATTTCGATGAGTTTTGACGGGTATAAACCGCTTTGTTTTCAACACCTGGTTTATAGCGTAAACCACCAGCTGCAATTGAAGCTGAAACGTAAGCCGAACAATCGATACCTAAAGCAGAAGTTCCCGAACCGGCATTTTTAGAAAAATCTAAAATGTTATTGGCGATCGCGGCTTGTCCACCGTAATCATAAATTAATGGATTGCTTCTAACATTGAAACAACCAGACTGCGCACCGCCGGCAACCTTAATATAAGGATGGGTGTTTTGCACCGAGCTTAAACTAGATACGCGACGTAAACCGCCGACGCCATCAGTGTGTGTGCCGTAGCGTTCGATACCCTGAACATCAGCAGTGGCTGCTGAAACTTCAGGAATCTCTAATACCGCACAGCTTTGATAAGCTGTTGCTAATACGTTGTGTGAACCGACTAAAACATTTTTTTGCCCGACAGCTGGTGGCGCATCAGTGATCGTTCCTGGGTCAGATGTGCCGCCGCCAGTAGTAGGCTCAGAAGGTTCATTAGTTACTGGATCATTTGGTTCTTCAGTTTCGCCGGTGCCGGCGCCACATTGAACATCTAATTCTTTTACAGCTTGATCAACTTTAGCAAATGACTTTGAAGCCACCTGATTTAACTGAACGTTTTCTGGAGTCGAAACGTCTTCCATTTCCATTTCGATAATGGTTTGTAAATGTTCTTTTGCAGTTGTTGTTTGTTTTAATTCTGCAGCTTTTTCGATTAACACTTTATACAGATCAGAAATATTTAATTTTAAATTTGCAACCGCTTCTGGGTTATCAATTTTTTGCGCTAACACAATCGCGTCGATTTTTTCACTTAATGAAGAAGAAAAATCAGCTAAGGCAGGAGCTTCTTGTTCGTTATCTAAGTAGTCATACATTGAATCGTAGACTTTACTTTTGAAGCTGTCGCAACCGATCGCTTCGGCGGCCTTTTGGCTTGACTCGACTATCCTAGGCTTGTTGTTCATGCAACCAACCGAGAGTGCGATTGATGCTAGTAAAAGTGATTTAGAAAATATTTTCATGTTGAGTCCTCTTTTTTGCAAAGGCTCTATCGGCGCGGTTTTGCAGCAACGTTAGAGACGTAGAAATTGTAGAAAAATTGGACACGAACCTGCGAAATTCAGGTTAGAAACAAGAATGAATTGCCTATGAATTGTCTATGATTTTTACAGGACTAACGTCCTAAGAGAGCTCGATCTTTGTCATGCAATCAGTGTGATCGCACGTCTCGGGATTGGTAACTTTTGGTAAATAAATATGAATGTTTTCTCCGCGTGGTGCCCAACGTATCGGGTGATGAACGCGAATATGCGAAAAAATCGCATGCACTTCTTTGTCTAAACTAGAAGCGATGTGCGCGACTCCTGTCGAGGGCGCAATTATTTTTTCAGAATAATTTAAAATTTCTAAAAGTTCGTTGAAATTTAATTTACTTTGCAGCCATTTAACTTGGGGATGGTTTACGTAAACAGATTTTATTTCGTTCAAATAAGGTTCATCAGAATCTGTTCCGGTGATCACAATGATACGGTTTAATGAAATTTGTTTAGCAATATATTCAATGTACTTTTGTTGTGGCCAGTTTAGTGCTGAGCCCATCATTCCGGGGTGAACGACAATGTAATTTGGTTTAAGGCCAAATTTATCAAGCGTCGCTGTTGATTGCGGTTTTTTAAATTTAAAGAGAATTTTTTTCGGATCTTGCGTGATCGGGCCTGTGATTTTTTCGATCAGTTCAAGATTATATTCAAACTCATGCTTAAGCGCACGCGAGCGTTTTTGCCGTACACCTTCGTTTAAGAATAGAAAACTGTGCCACTGGCTTAAAACTCCAATGCGGTGGCGAATACGATGTTTAAATAACTCGTAATTAATCCACCAAGGGCATTGAAAGCTGACAGCGTAATCAAAATTATTTTTCGCTAAGAAGTCGGCAAAGATTTTTCGTGATTCTTCAGGTTTGGCTTTATCAAGTTCTATGTAGTTACGTTTTTTTTCGCCGAATTCAACTATGCGGCCCATGCCTTTTTGCACGACCCAAGTGATGTCATAGGCGCTCTGATCCAACACTTGATCTGTAGGTAATGTACAGATCAAGTCGCCGATTTTATCTAAGCGGATCAGAACGATTTTTTTCACTAAGTGTATGAATCTAACGGCGGGCAAGAACACACGATGTTTTTATCGCCGTAAACGTTATCTACGCGGCCTACAGGTGGCCAGTACTTATTCGTTTTTACCCAAGATGCAGGGTAAGCCGCAACTTCGCGTGTGTACTTATGGTTCCATTCAGTGGCTAAAAGTGTTTCAGCTGTGTGTGGCGCGTTTCTAATCACGTCAGGGCAGGCGTCAGCTTCTTTGCGAATCTGAATCATCGCTTCACAAAAACGATCAATTTCACGTTTTGATTCTGACTCGGTTGGTTCGATCATTAATGTGCCGATCACTGGCCAAGACATTGTGGGCGCATGAAACCCGAAGTCCATTAAACGTTTTGCGATATCAGTCACATCAATCTCATGAGATTTTTTAAGCGGACGAATATCAATAATACATTCATGTGCGACTAAACCTTCTTTACCTTTGTAAACGATCGGGTAGTGAGGCGCTAATTTCTTAGCGATGTAGTTCGCAGATAAGATCGAAGTCATTGTCGCTTGTTTTAAGCCTGCAGCGCCCATCATGGTGATGTAGCTCCAGCTGATTGGTAAAATCGAAGCTGAACCCCATGGTGCTGATGTTGTCGAACCCACACCCGTTGCAGGGCCTGCTTCTTTAACAAGTGAATGTTTTGGTAAATACGGAGCTAAATGTGCGCCAACACCGATTGGGCCAACACCTGGCCCGCCACCACCGTGAGGAATCGCAAATGTTTTATGTAAATTCATGTGCGAAACATCTGGTCCGAATTTACCTGGTTGAGCCACGCCCACTAACGCATTTAAATTGGCGCCATCCATGTAAACCTGGCCACCATTTTTGTGAATGATTTCGCAAATATCAGTGATCGCTTCTTCAAAGATTCCGTGAGTTGACGGGTAAGTCACCATCATCGCGGCTAATTTATCTTTATGTAATTCAGCTTTGGTACGTAAGTCATTTAAATCAACGTTTCCGTTTTCGTCACATGCAGTAACCACAACTTGAAAGCCTGCAAGCACTGCCGATGCTGGGTTAGTGCCGTGTGCTGAAGATGGAATTAAACATATGTTTCTATGTAATTCATTTCTAGCTTTGAAGTATTCACGAATGACAAGTAATCCAGTGTATTCACCTTGGGCGCCAGAGTTTGGTTGTAGTGAAACAGCAGCAAAGCCCGTGATGGCGCAAAGTTTTTGTTCAAGATCTTTAATTAGTTTTTGGTAACCCAGCGTTTGATTGCTTGGAACAAACGGATGCATTTTGCTAATTTCAGGCCAAGAAACCGGAATAAGTTCAGTGGCCGCATTTAATTTCATCGTGCAAGATCCAAGTGGAATCATTGAATGAGTTAAAGTGATGTCTTTATTTTGCAATTGGTAAATGTATCGCATTAACTCTGTTTCAGAGTGATATCTATTGAATGTCGCATGAGTCATGAAATCAGTGGTACGAATAAATTCTTTGTTCCATTGATTTTTTAATCCCGCTTCAAGATCAGCAAGTTTAAATGATAAAGCTTGGCCATTGTTGAAAGCTATTAATAAATCTTCAACTAATTTGTGGTTACAAGTTTCGTTAATAGAAAAACCCACGCCGTCATTGTAAACACGCACGTTGATTTCTAATTTTTCTGCCGCAGTTACAATCGCTGCTGTTTTATCAGTTTTAATTTTTACAGTGTCAAAAAATTGTGTCGTCGTAGTTTTAAAACCTAATTTTTCTAAACCAGCTACAGCTAATTGAGTTAAGCGGTGAGTGCGTAATGCGATTTTCTTTAAACCTTGTGGGCCATGATAAATACCGTACATCGCTGCAATGTTGGCTAATAGCACTTGCGCGGTACAAATGTTTGAAGTCGCTTTTTCACGACGAATATGTTGTTCACGAGTTTGTAAAGTTAAGCGTAAGGCTTTTTTACCATGGCTATCAACTGACACGCCGACTAAGCGTCCTGGTAATGAACGTTTGTAAGTGTCTTTCGTCGCCAAATACGCAGCGTGAGGGCCACCAAAGCCCAATGGTACGCCGAAACGTTGCGAGTTACCCACAACGATATCCGCACCCCATTCACCCGGAGGAGTTAATAGCGTTAGTGCTAGTAAATCAACCGAAGCAATGGCAAGTGCTCCGTGATCATGAAGTTTCGCCGTAATCGCTTTGTAATCTTCAATCGTACCTTCAGTTGTCGGGTATTGAAAAATCGCTGCAAAGATTTCTTTTTTGAAATCGTAAGTCGAAGGATCAGTAATGATCATTTCTAAGTTTAACGGCTCAGCGCGGGTTTTTAAAACTTCAATTACATGCGGGTGGGCTTGGGGGTGAACCACAAACGCATTGCAGTCTTTTTTCTTACACAATGAATGTGCCATCATTAGTGCTTCAGCAGCGGCTGTGCCTTCATCTAATAACGATGCATTTGAAATTTCCATTCCAGTAAGGTCAGCAATCATTGTTTGAAAGTTTAATAAACTTTCTAAACGGCCTTGCGAAATTTCTGGTTGGTAAGGTGTGTAAGCCGTGTACCACACTGGATTTTCAAACACGTTACGTAAAATCGGAGACGGCGTGATCGTATCGTGAAATCCCATGCCGATAAGGGTTCTGAAAACTTTATTTTCAGAAACTGTTTTTTTAAGCTGGTTTAAAATTTCAAATTCAGAAATTCCATCGCCGACGTTTAATTTTTCGTTTGAAAAAATAGTTTTAGGTACAACCTTGGTCATCAGTTCATCGAAGTTTGTGAAACCAAGAGTGCTCAACATTTCTTGTTGATCTGCGGGTGTGGGTCCGATGTGACGGCCAGTAAATTCCGAGTTCGTGTGAAGGGTAGAAAGTGACGTATTTAAATCCATGTATATCCCCGTATGTAATTGTTCGAAAACACGCTATCACGGGGGGGTTGAGGGCACAATGATCTACACGGAGCGCTTGCGCTCTATAGCTAAGTGCTTATTTTGTGGTCTATCTTGATTAGTAGCCTAAAGCCATGTCACTAATGCACTTTGTATTCGCTCCGCCGCGAATAAAAGGCAGGTTATTGCTCGCTTGGCGAGTTAGTTCTAAGCCTGTCGTTTGGGCATTGGTGAAACTTACGCTGAACTTTTCGATATTATAGCCATAATTGTTTGTTGTTTGATTTACAACGCCTGGGTCTCCAGCTGTTGCGACATAAAGTGATTGCGTGTCACTATCGTAAGCCATCGCCGAGACACCGAACAAATAAGTCGGGTTGTCATAAAGTACGACTGGATTAGATAACGTACCTGCCGTTGAAGATGTTTCGGTAACATCCCATGAAACAATCCCATGGTTTAAATTATAAGTGCCTGCAGCGCTATTGCTGGTCTGACCATTAGAATAACTAACAATAAGTTTTGCCGTCACAGATCCGCTAACAAAAGGAATCAACAGCATAGAAGTCGGCGAGGTTCCGGCGGCATTAAAAGCCACGGTATTTACGGCAAGATTTGCAGCTTTAGTGTGAGTTACTGATGAAATTTGAACTCCATTTAAACAGTCGCCTGCAGCGAAATATCCAGTTCCTGAAATTAATCCTATTCGATTAAGAGCTGCTGTCGCTCCTTGGTGTGCGAATACAATTTTTCCGGGTACTCCAGCTGAAACCGGAGGAAGAGTAACTACAGAACTCATAGCGGTTGTCGCTGTGGCGCAGGTGCCTCCGGGCGCATTGATCCAGGGCGCGGCTCCGGCCAGTACGCGTGTTTGATTGGCTCCAACTTTTTCGATAGCCGTGGATTTGCCAACAATAAGGCTGCCTTCGGAATCCATGGCCATTCCTCTTAAGACGCCGCTGAGTGCTGTGGCGTTGGCATAATAATTAGTGAATGAAAGAGGGTCAGTTTTAGGAACTTTAATAATCCGACGTTCAGAGGCTGTCGCATGTTCATTAAGAATTAAGAGGTGAGTGCCGCTATCGACCAGAGTGCGCGGGTGTGTGGCCGTGGTAAATAGACCAAAGATATTATAATCTAGTAGGTATCCTAAATTTACACCGTTTGAAGATAAGTATCTTTCTACTGTACGCGTTGCTGTCGTTGTGTAGGTTGTAATGCCTTGTCCGGAATTACATGAGCCAGTTGAAACATATAAAATTTTAGAATTAGTTGCGGCTAAGATTTCGTCAGCGCTTTTTTCGCAGGCCGAAAAGGCCACCAGTGATATCAGTGCTAAACTGCGAATATTATTTAATTTAAACTGCTTTGCCATGAAAGCTCCATTTCATGGCAGTTGGATCGACATAATAGTAAATTGACTGGAGCTTTTCAGGACCAAATCTTTACAATTTCTACTTAGGTCTTAAGACTTTTTGCGAGCTGAAGTTTTTTTCTTCGCTTTACGCACTGTAGGTCTAGCTTTTGATTTAGCTGCACCCTTAGCTTTGCTGACTTTTTTAGTTTTTACGCCGTATTCAGAAGCTTTGGCTTTGATCGCTTTTTCGATTTTTGATCTTTGCGCTTCAGCTTTCTTTTTGTAAGCCGCTAAGTTTTTTTCAACATCAGTTGCCGAACGTTTTACTTGAGCGACAACTTTATGAACTTCTCTTTGTAGTTCGTTTTCAGCGGCTACAACTTTTTTAGCTAAGTCTTTGTATTTTTTTACTGCTTTATCTGCAGAGATCTTTTGGATCTTTGTTTGTAAATCATGAGTGACCGCTTGCACGTCAGCGATGACTTTTTTTACACCTTTTTGTTCAGAAAGTTTTTGTACGATTTTTTGGATATTTGTTAAAGCCATAAAAGTCTCCTTAAAGAGTTACTCGTTATATAGTCTTATCCTAACTTAAATACAAAAACATTTACAGAGTAAAGTTAAAATTCTTAATCAACGCACCCGGAGTCTTGAACGCACCAAGATCCCGCTTCAAGTAAGTCATCGTGCTGACGTAAACTGAAGACTCTTTCGTAAGTTCAACCAAGTTGTCTCCGAAGATATTAAAAATCGACTCGTCGAAGCGTAAGTCTTGAATAGGACCAACGATTTCGCCTTTATCTACGTAAAAGCATGCAAAGCGAGTCATACCTGTCATGCGCGCAGTCTGCACGTCTGAGTAGTTGATGTAATGTAAGTTTGAAAGATAGAGTCCTTGACCTAATTTTGACAAAATATCTTTTGTTTCTAGAGTGCCGGCTCTAACTTCTAGACTACGCGGAGCTTCAGAAATGTCTGCAAAGTTTGTTTCAATATTGTACTCTTTGGCAGTTGAAGTGCTGGTTAACATCGTTTTTAATTCGCCATCTTTGATCAATTCAATTTTATTCGGACTTAACTCGCCCATTGAATTGAACAGCGGAGAATATCCTAAATCAAAATTTTCAGTTAAAGAAAACTTCGAAGATAATTTAACTTCTTTATCTTTTAATTTTTTTAACGGGGCATAACCTTTGTTAAATGTTCCCTGACTTAATGAGCCCCAGGCTAATGTTCCCATAATTTCTGCCATAGCCATTGGTTCAAGATAAACATTATGTTGGCCGCGCGGAATGGTTTGCGTCGGGCGGTTTAATAAGTTTAATTTATTTTTTGTCGCTTGGGCTTGCGCTTCAAATTCAGCCATCGAGAATTTCTCGGCTGAATAATAGCCTTTAGCGGCCTTCGGGCCATTATATAACGAATAATCTAAAAAGAAATAATCTGTTTCAAAAAAATGAAATTGGCCTTCAGAATTGATCGAAGCCTGGCGTAACGGGCCTGAACACCAAAAACCGGCAAGGTCAGTGTCTTTGTAAGTGTCATAGATTAACCCTGGAATTTCAGAATCAGCCGGGCGATCTACTTTTTTGAAAGTTTCAGATTGGCCGTTGTTTTTTAGTGCAATAAATTGCGGATGTGGATCCATCTGCATTAACTGCACACGGGCATCATCAAGTAAATGAGTGGCACTTTGTAAATCGTGAGTTAGATCTAACGTTAAATTAAAGCGCATTTTTAAAGTGCGTTGTTCTTTGTTAAACTGCAAAGTCACTTCGTGCTGGTGCACCGAAGTGTTTTGGCGCACTTTACTTTGTGAAAAGCGTAAAAACGTCGAGTCTTCAGAATGCAGAAACAAACCCAGTTGTTCTTGTGGTTTTAAAGTTGCAAATAAGCTTTCAGAGAATTTTTTAATATAAGTCTTCATAAATCTTAACCACCAAAAATTTCGATATTATTAAATAAAGCGTACGGCGATGAATGGCCTACGCGGATAATCTGACTTGGTTCGCCTTTACCACAGTAAGGTGAGCCATAAGTTTCACAAGTGTCAGTATTAGTAAGGCCTGCAAGACTTTTCCAGAAAGGTACCGTGATGCCGCGGTAATTTGGATTTTTTAAGGTGCCAACGATTTTACCGTTTTTAACTTGTTTAGCTAATTCACAACCAAATTGAAACTTACGACGGTAATCATCAATCGACCACGAACGATTGGCATACATGATCACGCCATTTTCCATTGAGCTGATCATTTGATCTAAAGTTTGTGATCCACCTTCAAGATTAATATTTGCCATACGATCAATCGGGGCGCGATTCCAAGAACTAGAACGCGAATTAGCGACACCAGATAATTTACTTCTGAATTGGCTTTCTAAACTACCAAGCCCAGCTTGTAAGATACCATCTTTGATTAAATATTTTTTCTCGGCAGGGTTGCCGACTTCATCAAAAGCGTAACTGGCCATTTGATTTGAAGTGGCCGGGTCGAATACCACATTCATCATTGGGCTTCCGTATTCTAATGAACCGAAATCTTGCGGTTGCACGAAACTCCAGCCAGCAAAATTACGTTCATCACCTAAGATGCGATCTAATTCTAACGGGTGACCAATCGATTCATGAATTTGTAATAACATTTGATCCGGAGCTAAAATCACATCACAAGTTTCAGTCGGGCAATTTGGCGCCGTTAATAATTCTAAAGCTTCACGCGACGTCTGTTCGCAATCAGCCAAGGTATTATCTAAATTAAAAAATTCTGAGCCGATTTGTAAACAAATACCACGGCCACCATGTAATGAACGAGTTTGTGTTTCAGTGCCATCTTGAGCGGTCGCAGAGAACGCGCTGACGATAATATTAAAATCTTGTTCAAAGTTTGCACCCTGCGAAGATAAATACTTTTGACGGCATTCAATCACCATAGCTTCAGCAGAAGCGGTAATGATTTTATCGCTGATTTTTAATTTCATTGAAGTCTTTTTTAAGAAATCATAAATCTCTGCAGCTGATAGTTGATCTAAACCTGTTTGACGAGATGATTTAAATTGGCCCACTGATTTTGGGCGAACTGACATATCAAATTTAGCCACCGGAAATTGACTGCTAATGCCAGTCATTTTTTCAGCCGTTGTAAAAGCGCGGGCAATACCATCGGTAGTTAATTCGCAAGTGGCGCCGTAACCAATGTGACCATCTTTCATAATTTCAATTAATACACCGATGTCATGAAACGTGTGCATGATATCAGGGTTACCATTGCGCACAGTGAAATCACGTGTCGTTTCAGAAATCATTTTAAACGCGACGAAATCGGCTTTGTTTTTATAATGATTAAATTGTTGTTCGAAAAAAGAATTGAATCTTTTTGGTAGTTCTTGAGAAAGAGATAGTGTTTGCATAGACATAATTTATAAGTCATCTTTTATCCATGGGCAAAACAAGAGATGAATATCTTCAACAACACTGGACGGCATACCCTGATTGCCCACGCGGCTTTCTGCAATACGGCAGGGTGCATCAGCTTAGAGTCGGTGTAAATAACGTCAGCGAGTTCAAAGCTAAAGATTGCCCGCAATATAAAGGTTCTGAGGTTTTAGTTGATGGAGATCTAATCGCCATCATGGGCGCCGGCCAGTTTGTGTTACTGGCGCCGAATTTAACGACACGCCCTGGATTCTATAAAGCCGATGAAGACCCCTGGTTACGTAAAAAAGGTTTTTTTGAATATCTGCATCACTTACGCGTGTTTTTTCATGAAAAACGTTTTTTAGAAGTTAAAACACCAACTCTTGTTGAATGCCCCGGAACAGAACCCAGTTTAGATGTCTTTGAAACCGAATTAGTTCTAGGCTCGAAAACAAAGAAATACTTTCTGCCAACTTCGCCAGAATTACATTTAAAAAAGCTATTAAGCTTAGGTGCAGATCGGGTATTTGAAATCGCTCCGGTATTTCGTAATAACGAAAAAACTGAACGCCATCATCATGAATTTCTAATGTTAGAGTGGTACCGGGCGATGTCGTATTTAGCGAATATGAAACACGACACCATTGAGCTTATTGAATATATCTCTGATAAACTGCGGGTAGAGCGCCCGAAAGAAGTCTTAACTTTTTCTGTCGCAGACCTATTTAAAACCTACTGCCAATTTGATTTTAAACCCACGACAACGCTTGAAGAATTAAAAGCTTTAGCAAATAAGCTTAATGTGGATGTGCAAAGTGCGACAAGTATCGATGATTATTTCTATTTAATCTTCATGGAAAAAATCGAAAATAAATGGCCACAGGATAGATTGGTCTTTGTCGAAAAATACCCTCCGTATCAGGCAGCCCTTGCCCGTATTGATAAAGATGGCTGGGCCGAGCGCTTTGAAGTGTACTGGAAAGGTTTAGAGCTTGCGAATGCCTTTCACGAGCTAAATAATCCTAGCGTGCAACGCGCACGTGCCAATGAAGATTTAGAAAAGAAAAAATTATTAGGGAAAAAAACTGTCACTCTTGATGAAGAATTTTTCCAGTCACTTGAATACGGTATGCCTCCGAGCGCCGGTATTGCTTTGGGCGTTGAACGCCTCTATATGGCCCTCAAAAACGTCAAGTCTATTGACAGTCTTGTTGATTATTCATCGTGATCACATTGTAGTGGAAAGTGACTGAAATTGTCGCTAAAACTAGTCCCACAAGAGTTATTAAAAGACGGTTAAAGATACGTCATGGGGCATTGGGGATTTATGAAGACATCAAATAAGCAAAAGGGTTGGGGAACTTTAAGTTTGCTTATTATGGTGGTCATGATCAGTGCCTGCGCTGAACAAAAAAGAGCGCAGGCTACTGATTCAGATTTACAAGAACAAGGGTTCGATTATTTTTCAGCAGAGTGTAATCCAGGACAACGTGCCGGTATTGTTAACGGCCAAGTTGTAAAACAAACTGATCCAGACGCAAATCGCTCGGTATTATTAATCTGGGAAGACAAAAAAGGCGAACAACATCTTTGTTCATCATCATTAATTGATAATCAGACATTATTAACTGCTGCACATTGCGTGAATGATGCTGTGAAAATGCAAGCGGTGTTCTACACAGATGTTTCTTGCGGCAGTGGTTACAAACGCACGCAACATGCGATTCCAGTAGATAAAATGATTTTTCATCCTGAATACACAAACATCGTCGAGGGCTCAACAGTTCTTGATGATAATAACGATTTAGGCTTAGTGCATTTATCGCGTCCGGCGCCAGCTAGTTTTCCGATCTTTAGAATTTCTAAAGCACCTGAAGCTTTAACTTCAGAATTATTCTTATATGGTTTTGGTATTACCGGAACTTTTCAAAAAGATTCACTGTTATTGCGTAAAGCTACAGTGAAACGCAAATTCGATGATGATGATCCAAATTCATACTTTATTAATAAGAATTTAATTTTTGGCCAAAAAGATGGACCGGGTTTATGCAGCGGTGATTCTGGCGGCGCAGTGTTAATGGATGATAATGGTGAATTAGTCATCGCTGCTGTAAATTCAGAAGTTTTTATTGATCAGTCTGACACGTCAGGTGATCTATGTAATAACGGTGCAAGAACTGTTGTTGTTTATCACTATCTTGATAGTTGGATTACTCCAATCATGGCTCAATGGGGCCAATCTCCAAAATAAAATTACCTGGACTAAGGTTTAGTAAAAACCTAGTTCTAGGTCCTAATTTCAACACTTAAGTCTAGTTCAACTACGACCATGGTCTAGTTTAACTCGACCAGACTAAAGTGCTTCCTAGACTAGCCGAAAGGTAAGTAACAAAACGATTCGAGACTTACGAAAGTCTTGTTCGGAGAACTCTTAAGATGTGACTGTTTTAAGAAATTCGATGATGAACAATTCAGAGTACTAAGTGCAGGGTCACCAATTACGTACAACAGAACTACAAAGTAGTTCATGCAAAGGTTAAGACAATGGGTTTAAGAATTTCGACAAACGTGGCATCGATCAACGCACAAAAAACAATGGGTGTAAATACTCGTGAGATGCAAAAATCAATGGCGCAGTTATCAACTGGTTCTCGTATCACTAAAGCGGGTGACGATGCTGCCGGCCTTGCGATCTCTGAAAATTTAAAATCAACAATCCGTTCATACGGACAAGCTTCACGAAATGCTAATGATGGTATCTCGATGATTCAAACGGCAGAGCAATCTATGGGCGAGGTATCAAATATTTTAACTCGTATTCGTGAGTTAGGTATCCAGGCTTCTTCTGATACGATTGGTGATCAAGAACGTGGTTTCGTGCAATCTGAGGTTGATGCTCTTAAGGCAGAGGTTCAGCGTGTGGCTGAATCAACAACTTTCGGTTCGCGTAAATTATTAGATGGCACTGGTGGAACATATGATATCCACGTAGGTACATCTGCAAATGCAGCAACTGACTGGATTGGTTATGATGCTTCAAATACAAATGTAACGATTGATCATTTGGGTATTGGGGCTTTAGATTTCACAACTAAAGACGGCGCTCGTGAAGGTTTATCAGCTTTAGATAATGCTCAATTAGCGGTTTCTGGTTCGCGCGCAAACTTAGGTTCATTACAAAATCGTTTAACTTCAACAGTAGATGTTATCGGTACAATGTCTGAGTCAATGAGTGCAGCAAATTCACGTCTACGTGATGCGGATATCGCTCAGACAACTTCTGATTTAGCTCGTAACTCTGTTTTACTACAAGGTACGACTTCAGTGTTATCGCAAGCTAATATGCAACCGAATTTAGCTTTAAAACTTATTGGTTAATCGTTAGTAAGATATTTAGAACTTAAAATAAAAAAGCGAGGACTAATCCTCGCTTTTTTTATTTGTTCAGAGATTCTTTTAATTCTTTGCCGACTTTGAAAAACGGTAATTTCTTTTCATCGACAGAAATCACTTCGCCGGTTCTTGGATTGCGGCCTTTGTAAGAATCATATTCACGATTTACGAATGATCCGAAACCACGAATTTCGATACGGTCATCTTTCATTAAAGCTTCAACCATAGTGTCAAAAATAGTATTCACAACGGCCTCTGCTTTTACGCGAGTAATGCCGGCTTTATCAGAAACAAGATTGATCAGATCAGCTTTAGTCATAGGGCCTCTAAGTTATCGAAACTACTGATATTATGGCTGGTTATTTGTCTTTTGCAAATAGACTTTGCAAAGGCCCAGAGATCTTTTTGCGGCGCTTAAAATAGGGCGATTTTTCGATTATTTGAAAATAGGCTGCTAATAAAGCATCAATCATCTTTTCACGGTTGAAAAACTTCAATACTTTGTCCCGGGCTGCCTCTCCAATAAGCGCAAAAGCATCCTGTTCGTTCAGAACTTTCTCTAATAATTGAGCAATATTTAGATCATCGGCCGGTCTGACTAGATATCCATCAAGCCCGTCTTCAATAATTTCAGCAATCGGGCTAAGTTCTGAACCAATCACGATTTTTTTCTGAGCCATGGCTTCGATCAAACTTGGTTCTAGACCCGTCGATCTTGAACTTAAATCCACATAAATACTAGAAGCCGCAATACATTCTAATAGGTCTTCGGCGGTCATTGATCCGGTCATGATCACGCGACTGCCTAACACTAATTTGAGCATGTCGTATTCGACGTCTTTCCAGCGTGGGCCATCGCCCACTAAGAATAAATAAACGTTCGAATTTTTCATAATGATTTTTTCAAATGCTTTTAATAACGGGCGAAGCTCTAAGGCATTAGAAAAATCTGAAACGGCTAAAATAATTTGAGCTTCTTCAGGAATCTGCATTTTTAATTTAAAATTCGCAGATTCTTGGCGGGGAGCTAAATCCCCTAAATTAATCCCGTAAGGAACAGTGTAAGTATGATAATCAGGATATAGAAAATATCTTTCTAAAATCGTGCGCTGTTGCGGCGTCGTAACAAATATCCCATCAGCAGTATCAAGGAGAGATCTATCTTTAGCGAAAAAATTATGAATAAAGCGGTAGCCTAACTTAATCGAAGTTTTAAATTGCGATTGTAAGCTTCCGTCATTTTCAGCCAGTGTTGAAAATAGATCAGACATCGTTGTCGCTTGTACATCATAAGCCACACAAGTTTTAAAATTATTCTTATGACGGCCGATTTTGTAACCGCCGTCATCTAAGCAGTGAACAATATCAAAAGGTTTATCTAAGTGAAGTGACGTAAATTTTTTATGAACAGCATCGACAAAACGCTGCGTTTTATAGTGCGAACCACCTTCAAACAGATAATAAGCGCGCACGCCATCGCGATAAATTTCAGATTTTTTTAAGGGCGTCGTCGATGAAAGAATCGTTACTTCGTGGCCTTTTTTTGAAAGTCCACGCGCTAAAGGCCAAAGTAATCCTGTGTCCGAAGAGCGGCTTTGCACTTGGATTTTTTGACCAATGAGGCAGATTCTTAGTTTTTCCATAGTTATAGTTTAGCGGATCCCGGGTGGATTAAGGAAGCCCTTTGCGAAACGATTTTGGTGTAAAGTCTAGCTAGCTCATTCAGTTTTACATCTAAAGAGCTTTTAAAATCGAAGCTAAGTTTAGCTGGACTTTTTTGTTCGACAATTTGTTTTGAAATAAACTGATCGATAGCATGAAGTTGTATAGCGCTCGAGACACGCGGTGAATAGATAAAACAATTTTTTTCAGTTTTCCAGAAATTCGCAAAGCCTGTGCCTTGATCTTCATGCAAAATTAAAAAGTTATTATAAATTAAAGCTGATTCTATCCAGAAAGCGACTTGTTCGCTGGATAAATCTAAATGATGAATAAATGTGTATGAAGAATTTTCATCTAAGACTTCATTTAATGTTGTCAGTTCAGTGAATAGTTTAAAATTGCTAAACTGGGGATTTTTTTTAACAAAAGCTGACCAGTTTTTTCTTAAAGTAGAACTTTGGCCGCCTTCTTTTTTTGAACGCAATAAGTGCGCATCAACATAAAGCCCCTGCTGTTCTTTTAACGAAGGTAGTGCCTGAAAATTAATTTTTAACAGATCATCAAAACTTTTTAATACCGGAAAAATAAATTGCGGCGCTTCATTTGAAAAATCTTTTTTTGGCACAAGATTGTTGGCCGGAAACGAAGGTAAAATTAACTTTTGCCCACGGTAAAAACGCATTTTTTTAAGTTCAGAAATATAGGGTAAAGTGATTGCATCAAAAAAATTAAATTCAAAATCCTGTAATAATCCCGGTTCTAAACGACAGTAAGTAGTAAGTAGTGTCGCGGCACCTAGTGCTTTGGCCGACCAAGCCGACAAGACAGTTTTTAAATTAATGTTTGGATCGTTATGAATAAAATGAATTAAATCATATTTATTTAAAACTAAACGTAAGGGGTGAACACTATCTGTGATTTCAATATGAAGGCTCATTTTTTCTAGCTCTGAAGCCAGAAATTGCACCTGATCGTTTATTTGCGGACAAACGATCAAGACTTTCATAGATTAAATGCCTTAAAAATGCGGGGTAAGTTTTTACGATTCGCTTCGGGAATATTGCGATTCGTAAGCTCGGCGGGCACAACCCAGTCTAAGCCGGTATGATGTTGGGCTTTAGGTTCGCCTTTCCAGAATAAAACTTCATAAAATAGAATAAGAATACCCACATCGCCGTAAGAATGAGTGCAGGCAATTTTTAGATCGCCGATTTCAGCTTCGATACCTAATTCTTCACGTAATTCACGTTGTAAAGCGTACTCAGGAGATTCGCCCATTTCGATTTTTCCGCCAGGAAATTCCCATAAACCACCCAAGGTGTGGGTCTCAGGGCGTTGACCAACAAGAATCATATTATTTTTTTTAATGATACCCGCAACTACAGGAATCCAGTTCTTTTTTGAGCGCGTGGTTTTCTTGCCGTTAACGGGTAGTGTGGCCGGATTTGAATTCTGAGCCCGATTGTTGGAGTTTGGCAAGTTTGTGGACCTTTCTAAAAAAACCTGGGCCTTCAAAAACTAAGGTCGAATAAACCTGAACTAAGTCTGCCCCGAGGTTTATTCTTTCAAAAACATCGTCTGCTGTCATCACTCCACCGACAGAAATCAGACATTTTTTCTCATTTTGTTTAAGAATAATGTTTTTCGCCTGCATTAACGCTTGAATTGATTTTTCTTTAAGCGGTTTGCCAGAAACGCCACCCTCTACAGGGAAATTTGGGGTGTGGGTGCGATCTAAAGTAGTATTTGTTAAAATAAATCCGTCAAAACCATGATCCATTGAGCCTTTAAGAACGTTTTCTTGGCCTTCGCTATCTAAATCAGGGCTTAATTTTAAGAATAAAGGCGTAGATAGCTTTAATTCGTCATAGTGTTTGCGAATGGGTGCGATAAACGCATTAAAGTTTTCGATTGATGCTAAATCACGTAGCCCCTTGGTGTTCGGACTTGAAATATTAACCACGAACGCATCGGCCACATCAGCAAAATGGGTGATCAGCTGCGAATAGTCTTTGTGAGCATCAGCATTATCAGTCACGCGGTTTTTGCCGATATTCACAAACACCGGAGTGGATGCATGTGATTTGAATTTTTTAATATTAAAATAAACTTCGGATGCGCCTTCAGACGGAAAACCCATTTTATTCCACACCGCTTCAGCCTTAATATCGCGATTCATAATCACACCAGGATTTGGGCTTTGTGGTTGCGGTGTCACCGTGCCGACTTCAATAAAGCCGCAACCGACACGGCGCCAAGCTTCAAGATGGTCAGCATTTTTATCAACGCCACCAGCGATACCTAATCTATTTTTGAAGATGATATTTTTAAAAGAAAAAGGGTTCCAAACCGGTGTGATATCAGAACCCTTTAAAAGAGAATATAATTCTAAACCGTAGGGGCTTAGATCGTGCGCTAACTTTGACGGTAAAAAAAGCCAAGGTTTGCGTAAGCTCATTATTAGCGAGGATACAATCCGCGAAGTAACATCGCTCTTTCTAAACGTTGAATTGAAACAGCTAAAGCCGCTGAACGCATATCAACTTTTTTCTCTTCTTTGAATTTGTTTACGTTATCGAAAGCTTTAAGGATAACACCTTTAAGTTTTGCATCAACGTCATGTTCATCCCAGAAGAATGACATAATATCTTGAACCCATTCAAAGTAAGAAACGATAACGCCACCGCCGTTGGCGATAACATCAGGAACTAAGTGAATGCCACGTTGATCTAAAATTTTCGTCGCAGCAGATGTCACAGGACCATTTGCGCCTTCGATAATGAATTTAGCTTTGATTTTTTCTGCGTTGTGAACGTCAATTTGACCTTCTAAAGCACATGGTAATAAAGCATCGCACTCAAGTTCTAACAATTCTGCATTCGAAATTTTGTGAGCTTTTGTGTAACCTTGTAATGATTTATTTTCTTTTACGTAATCCATCATCTCTTGAACGTTTAAGCCGTCACCATTGAAGTAACCACCAGAAACATCAGATACTGCGATGATACGAGAACCGCGGTCATGAGCAAATTTAGCAGCGAAAGAGCCTACGTTACCAAAACCTTGGATAACGATTTTAGCTCCGTTCATTGATTTGCCTTTCATTTCCATGGCGCGTTCACAAACGTAAATCACACCTAAGCCAGTTGCATGGTTACGACCTAAAGATCCACCGATTTCAACAGGTTTACCAGTGACAACACCAGGTTGTGCATAGCCACCTTGTTCTTGCGAATAAGTGTCCATGAACCAAGCCATAGTTTGTGGATCAGTACCCACATCCGGAGCTGGAATATCTTTTGTCGGTCCAACGAAAGGAGCGATTTCAGATGTATAACGACGAGTTAAGTTTTGTTTTTCAGTGCGCGATAATCTAGTTGGATCGACACAAATACCACCTTTAGCTCCACCTAATGGCAAACCTAAAACTGAATTTTTGAAAGTCATTAATGCAGCTAATCCTACAACTTCTGCAAGATCTACGTTTTGGTGATAACGAATTCCACCTTTGTAGGGGCCAAGTGTTGAGTTGTATTGAACGCGGTAACCCGTAAAACATTTTACTGAGCCATCATCCATGCGAGTTGGAATTGAAACCGTTACACAACGACGAGGTTGTTGTAAACGTTCTAAAATATTTGGATCGCAGTTAATTAATTTCGCAGCTTCTTTAATTGTATTTAAAGCATTTTGAAATAAAGGGCCTTGTAAGTGTGATTCTGCGTGCGGATTTAAATTGTCTTGAGCTGCCATGAGCTATCTCCTTAAGTGACTTTTGAATGAGAGTATTGTAGAAAAACCTCTATGAACTGTCGAGCTAAAACTCTAATTGTGACTCTGATGCGTCTAACTGTTGTGGTTATGATTATAGCTGTTAGTCCAGCCTTCGCAGGCTATTCGGTGATCAATGATACACCGAAATTGTCGATTTACCCCGAGTGGATTTACTCAAGAATGATGGCCACGCAAGGGTGGAAACCCTCTCTAGATGTTTCTAGCGAATGTAAGCTTAGTTTTTCATCACCAGAGCTAGTGCCAGCAAAGTGTGAAGCGCATTACAAGTTGTCGTATTGGGAGACTTTTTTAAGCAAACTTTACGTTGCCTTTGATTTCACCGATCAAACAAAGTTTCAGCGTATTCAGTTCGAACCACAGGCAGGTTTGAAAATTCGAGGTCTTTTGGGCTTGCAGGCTGAAAACGGCGTCGTTCAGAAGAAACCATTAATTATCGTGCGCATGGGCATCTATGGCAATGTCGACGAGGTTTTAGCCGAAAGATTTTTAGCCCGCATAGCTTATCAGGATTTAGGTTATCACTTGCTGATCATCGAAAGTTTAACCAGTCATGGCTATCTAACTTTAAATGATGAATACAGTATTGGCGGCATCGAAGAAGGCCTGCATACATTTTATATTTTAAATTTAATCACACATCACAAAATTTCTTGGGCTAAAGATGTTTCTGATATTTATCTGATGGGTTTAAGTCTTTCAGGGCCGGGCGCATTTGTTACGAACTACTTAGACGAACACTCAAAGATTAACGGAAAAAATAAAAAAGCTGATTTAAAAGCGATCGAATTATTTTGTCCATTGGTGAATTTTGATGAAACTTATAAAGAGCATTCAAAACCCGGATTGTTTTCAGCGTCGGCCGATGTTTGGAATCGCGTAAGACTTCAGGCTTTACGCCTGCGTGATAAAAAATTAGAAGATATTCCGTGGTGGAAGACGATTTTTGATTTAACCCCCCGGTTTATGCCGCAAGCCTTAGGTGATTTAAATGTTAAACGGGGAAAACCAGTTTTTAAATTAGAAAATTTCAAAGAATTTCCCGATTTAAAATTACCGCAAGAATTTGTAGACCACATTGCTCAAAGTAAGACGCTATTTGAATTAAATCAGTTTTGGAATTTTTATAAAAACGAACAAACACCGATTCACATTTTTGTAACACCGAATGATCCGCTGGTGATGTCGACGTTAAATAGTGATTTGATCCGTAATAAAAAACAACCCGGTGTATTTAACAAAGTGCGATTCACGGATTTAAAGGGAATGCATTGTGCGCTGGCCGCAGAGTACCAGTGGCCATTTCTGGTTGAACTGGTTCGTCGTGGTTTTGAAATAAAATAAAACTACTTAGCCATTTCAATCAAAAGATTAGTGACAGCTTCTTGTTGTTGGGTAGCTTTGCTTTTTACAATACTGCGAAATGACAAATCCGGGCCACGGGCATACATCAAGTTATAAAAACTGACTTCGCCGCTTGGTAATTGTGTCAGAACATTGATCGTTTCTTTAAAATAAATCGGTGCTGATGGGTCAGAGATATTTTCTTCGTTAAACGAATGAATGATATATTGGTTTTTGGTGCGTAAAACATTCTTGGTTAAACAGTAACGTGAAGTGCCTAAGCCAAAAATCGAAGTTTCAACGCAAGCCCGGTTGTCTTTTTGATTTACAGAAATATTTTTTAAGCCGTTAATGGCTTTTCTTTGAAATGCTTCTGACATCAGAGTTTCAAAAACTTTATCTAGATTTAATTTTCCTAAACAGGCATATGACTGAACTTTTAAAAAGCTGTCTTCAAATTCATTTTTACTCGAAAAATTGTACTGATTGGTCAGCCTTTCAGGAAAACTAACTTCGGTCGACGAATGACAAGCTGGCATATTTAGTTTTAATGAGACTGCAGATTTGGTTTCGCCAACCATTAATTTATGTAATGCCAGAACAAAATTTTCTACATACCCGAACGCATTGTTTGAAGGGTCATTCTCAATAAAATATTTATTCATTTCACTATAAACCGAGGGTTTAGCTTTTTGTTGTAATAGCCAGTTTTCGTTGGCGTTGGTTTGCACTTGCCAAGCCTGAGCTGAAGCCGTTGTTGATAGAATTAATAATGGAAGTAAATATTTTTTCATTTTTAGACCTTACTTTGAATTTTCTATTAATTTTTGAATAAAAAGTTCTTGTTTTGTTGCAATCATACTTTTAACAACGCTATGAAATGGCAAATCAGGGCCGCGGGCATAGGCTAAGTTGTAAATACTGATTTCGCCAGTTGGAAGCTGTGAAATAACGGTGATGGCTTCGCGGTAATAGGCCGGCGCTGACGGGTTTTGTATATTCTGTTCGTTATAAGAATGAATTAAGTATTGCTTGCCTGTCGCTAGCACATTCTGCGTAAAGCAAAAATTTGTTGTCCCAAACGGAAAAATCGAGACGACTTGGCAGACTTGGTTAGTTTGTTGGTTGGTTTTGATCTGTTTTAACCCATCGACAGCTTCTTTTTGAAATTTTTCAGACATTAAGGTGGCAAAGACTTTGTCTAAATTTAATTTTCCTAAGCAATCATAAGATTGAATTTTTAGAATTTCTTTTTCAAAATCACGCTTGCTTTGAAAATCAAATTCTTTTGTCAGGATTCCAGGATACGATATATTCGTTTCAGCTGAGCAGGTGAGCTTATTGAGTTTTTTTGTTAATGATATTTCAGCTTCATTAACTATCTGAGTATGCATAAAAGGAATAAAACTTTTTACATAAGGCATTGCGTGGCTTTTAGGATCAGTTTCTAAAAAGTATTTGTTCATTTCTTCGTAAACCGAAGGCACGGCCTTTTGCTTAGCCAGCCACTGCTTGCTATCGCCGCTTTGAATGATCCAGGCCTGTGCAGTGACAGCAAAGGTGATTAGAAATATAGAAATAAGCTTAATAGGCATCGCATTCCTATCAGCCAGAATTATGCCGCTATACAGTGAACCTATTGCTTCGCAGTGTTTCATTCTGAGACAAATGCCCCAAGTTTACGAATATTGTTAGTCGGTCGTGCGCATTAGACATTTACCAAACCTGAAAAGTTCAGTTAGCTGGGGTTATGAAATTACTTTTTATTTTAATATTGACCGCTTTTTCACAGACAAAAACTTATACCATCGAGGGTGATAAATTCACTCTCGAAACACTTTGCACAACCAATGATGTGATTTGGGGATTTGATTTTTTATCGCCAAGTGCGGATGAAATTATATTCACCGAACGTGGTGGCAAACTTTCAATTTGTGATACGAAAACTAAAACTACGAAACCCGTTGTTGGCGCTCCTGCGGTAGTGGCCAAAGATCAGGGTGGCTTATTAGATGTCATGATTCATCCGAAAACTAAAAAAATCTACATCACGTTTTCAGAAAAAACTGACGAAGGTGCCACGACAAGTCTATTTCGCGCAGATCTTGCGCCCGATAAGACGAAATTACAAAATGGCTCGGTAATTTTTAAATCTAACGCGGATGCAGACACGGGCATGCATTTTGGTTCACGTGTAGTTGCTGATAAAAATGATTATCTCTTTATGAGTATTGGTGAACGTAACATTCGTAATAAAGCCCAAGATCAAAAATTACATCACGGTAAAATCCTGCGCTTAACGCTAGACGGTAAAGCCGAGATTTGGACATCAGGGCATCGCAATCCCCAAGGTTTAGCTTTTGATGCGAACGAAAGATTATTTGCTGCCGAGATGGGCCCGCGCGGAGGGGATGAAGTAAATCTAATCACGAAAGGGCTTAATTACGGTTGGCCGATTATTACTCACGGCAAAGAGTACTGGGGGCCGCCGATCGGCAAAAAAGAAAAAGCTGGCCTAGAGCAACCTTTGATTAAGTGGGTGCCATCAATTAGCCCATCAGGTTTAACTTTTTATACAGGAGCACGCTTAAAGAAATTTAAAGATAATATTTTTCTAGCCAACTTAAGTGGCCAGCACGTACGCCGAGTGGTGTTGGATAAAGATAAAGTCGTTAAAGAAGAAGAATTATTTGCAGATTTAAAAGAGCGTTTTCGCCAAGCTAAAGAAGGCCCTGATGGCGCCCTGTATTTTTCAACTGATAATGGAAAGTTGTATAAGTTATCGCAATGATGGTTCAAAATTTGCTCTGTATTTGGGTTTACAGTTTTTTAAGTTTAAAGGGTAAACCCAAATACAGAGTGAGTTTAAGCCCCAGTTGTTTGCGATTTCCAGAACTTAGATTTTTCACCCAGTTCGCGAACATAACCTGCGACATCGTCTTGCAGGTTTTGTGGAAGTTCTTTGAACGCTTTAATGTGTTCATTTGGTACAAATCTAAAAGTAAAATTAATTCGACGAGTTTCAAAATCAGTGGTCTTCATTCCTGAAAATAAAATTCCTTTTTCTTCGACCCGTTGAACGCGGTGAAAAAGTTGTTTTTTAAATTTATCGCCACCAAAAATCTGTAAACTAGAATCTTCTAGCCACTGTTGCAAAATCACCTGAGACTTTTGGGATTTGCTTTCGCTTTTAATAAATTGAAATAGGGCTTTTTCGCCAAACGAAATTGAAGCCACCGGGCCTGGTTCAAAATCTTTGTGTTCGCCCACGCGCGCAGTATCTAAAATTTTTCCGTCAGGTAAAATTTTATTGCCGTAATAATTGATTAAACATGTATTCAAATGCCAGCCACGCGGAATATCTCTGTCGCTGAATTTTTCGTGAACCATTTGTTCAATTTTTTTAACGATTTTTTCTAACACCGGCGGGTAGTTTTCAGCTTCGACGCAGCGATTTTGAATCCCTTTGGGAGGATGATAATAATCTAAACAAGCAAACTGCCAGTTACCTAACCAATAAACAGGGCGAAGTAATGGGCGATTCGGTTCACCTTCTGGAGGAGGATTACTGGCAGAGAAGCGATTTTCCCAGATAGGATATAGGCTCTCTAAGTACTTGATGATGTCTTTTTTCTCGTTAGCAGTGATATAGCTCGGCTCGTAAATCAGATTGAGGTTCTGCTGAAATTGTGGTTTTCTGGAAGCCTTATGCATACAAATTCTATTATACATTTCAACGTCGACGGTACAGTTAAAAAGAATATCCTAGAAAAGATTTCTGCTTTTTCGAGCAAAAAGATTCTTTTAATCGGCGATGTGGGTGTAGATGAGTATATTTTAGGGGCAGTTAAACGCATTAGCCCTGAAGCCCCAGTACCTGTTTTAGAGGTCGACGGCGAAGATAAACGTTTAGGGTTGGCAGCGAATGTGGCCCAAAATGTGGTAAGTCTTTCTGGAAATGTAAACTTAGTATCGGTTGTTGGTGCGGATACAGGTGCTGAGATTTTAAAAGAGTTATTAACTAAATCAAAAGTTTCATCAGAGCATTTAATCGTTGATGAAAAACGCCCAACCACACGCAAAACTCGCGTGATGACAGGCCACCATCATTTAGTGCGTGTGGATTACGAAGTTCGTAGAAATTTACCCGCAGAAACTGAAAGCAAAATTTTACAACGTGTTCAGGATTTAATTCCATCAATGGATGTTGTGGTTTTAGAAGATTACGCAAAAGGAATTTTTTCTGTCGGTTTAGTTGAAAAGATTATCGCTTTAGCTAAAAAATCTGGAAAATACTTAATGGTAGATCCACACCAAACAAAATTCGCTGAATTTTACAAAGGTGTTGATCTCATTAAACCAAATTACAATGAAGCATTGGCTTTAACTAAGATTCACGAAGAAGACATCGAAAATTTTAATGAGCGTGTTTACACTGTAGGCCGCGCTCTACAAAAAATGACGGGCGCTCGTGATGTCGTGTTAACTCAAGGTAAAGAAGGCATGTCGATTTTTACAAGCGATAAAGATGTCGTGCAAGTGCCAACGTTTGCTAAAAAAGTATTTGATGTAACAGGTGCGGGCGATACCGTTATTGCGGCATTAGCATTAGGTGTAGCTTCTGGTTTACCGTTAGCCCAAGCCTGCGTATTAGCGAATTACGCCGCAGGCATTGTGGTTGGTAAAATCGGGTGTGTGCCTTGTGACTTAAGCGAACTTAAAGCCACAATTCAGGCTTAGTTCTTACAGTCTTCAAGATTTAAATAAACTGAAATCTTTTTCACTTGGGATTGGTTGGTTAAACCTTCTGCCGCAGATCCTTTAGAAGATAGTGCATTATTCACATTTAAACGTAAAATTTCAGAAGTTCCGCAGCCTGTTGTGATCACATCAGTTTTTCTAAATAAAACTGTGCGTGCTTCAGAACCTAAAGCCACAACTTTTGCATTAAGTTTACCGGTGCTGCCAGCTAAAAACGCTTCAAATTTTAAGGTGCTTGTCGATTTTAAATCAGCAGCTTGTGGTCTAACTTCGCCAGACACATCGATTAATGAAATCGTTAAACGTTTTCCAGCAGGTAATTGTAACGGAACAGTCACGTTACATGATTTATAATCCATTTTGCGAGCATCAGAGTTTACCGTGATAAAACTTTTCAATGTGATATCAATAACATTTTTAGTTAAATCAAGTTCAGTGTAAGCCGGAGATTTATTAGAGCAACCTGTGCCTAAGACGGTGATTTTATCCAGAGTCACTAATTCAGTGATTGAATCAGCTTCTAACATCGGGATTAACGGTAATAAACGCGTCGACATTTTAAATTGGCTTGGAAAATTAAAGATATCTTTAGAAATCACGAAATCATCGTCATCGACAGCACTGCTGCGTAACATTTCATGTAATACCAGATAATAAACATTTCTTTCTTTTTCGAAATGATCTAACCAGCTAGCACTGTTTAAAATAATTAATCCTGGAACACCGATCGCATCAACTACTGAGCCTGTGTTATCGATTAAGATATCGTTTGTTAAAACGATGCTTTCAGTTGTTAAAGTTGCTTTAAGACTGACTAGGTCTAAATTATGAGCTGTTACAATTTGGCTTCCAGCTTCAGTTGTTTCTAAGTACTCATTTACGTTTTCACCCATCTGGATAAATACCGAACGAATATAATCGCCACCGTTGCCGACCTTGTGGCCTTCGGTGCTGAACTTATTTTCAACCGCGTAGCGGCCATCTAAAAGCTTAACTAAAGAAATGCTTCCAGGAATCGTTACGGTTCTGTTGCCGACTTGAATAACTTGCGGAAGTTTAACTTCTAAGGCTTTAAGTAGATTTAGCGCGTTTGCGGATACGCTAAAACAAAGGCCGATTACAAGAAGGTGTAGGTGGTTAGTTCTCATTAGTTTCTCCTGGTGTTTCAGAGGTCGAGAGCGGGTACATGTAAAACGTTAATTTATAAACTTCATCTTTATTGCCATCTTCTAAAAATTGAGACAATGAATCTTGAAATTCACGGATCATCTTTTTAGCTTCAGGAATTTTGCTTTTATCAACGGCGACTGTGACGGCTGTGAAATCACGTAATTCAACAGGGCAGTGGTCTAAGACTTTTTCAGCTAATTTTAAATCTTCGTAATGCGATTTGCGCACGGCTTGATTTGCCACATCGTCTGAAGTGATTAAGGGCTCGTTCGTTGGCGCGTAGCGGTTATATTTTCTAGAAACTAAATTTAGATCTGTCAGGCGCGTCAGAGTTTTTTGCACGTCAGTCACTGATAGGGCTAAACGTTTTGCCATCCACGGAATATCAGAAACAAAGTTCACAGTCTCCATTAACGACAACAAAGCGAAATGTTGCCATTCGCTGATCATGTTAAACTGGTCTGAGCTTAATTTTAGGTAATTGATATTTTTTTTGTATTTTTGTAAGAGACCTTTTTCTGAATCGGCTTCTTGGTCGTGTCCGTTACCTTTACCATCGAATAAAAGTTTGATGGCTTCGGCTTCTTTAGGGTCAAGATACATGCGGTCTAAAAGTTTAACCGCCATTTTTTTAGAAACTTTACGTTTACCGGCCATGATCTCGCTTAAGGCACTTGGGCTGATATCCAGTTTTAAAGCGAAGGCTCTTAATGAGAAGGCTGGATTTTTTCTTTGAAGGTTCGCAAAGTGAGAGCGGATTTTATCTTGTATGGCTAATTGTTCAGTCATATCCGCTCCTCTCTGTGGTTACATTTTGCGCCCGAAGGCTGTAACTAATACTTACTGTGCAAGTTCCAAACCGATTGTTCCATCGTCATTTCCGTCATCTGGAAGGTCACATTGCTCCCAGTGAAAGCGTAAAACTGTCTTTTCAAACGATAAGAATGAATCAGTAAGACTTTGTGCTTTTTTAATCACAGTTCCGTTTAAGTTAAGAGCTAAAATCGTTGATTGTCCGCAAGCAGTTTGCACCACTTGGCCAACTGGAATTCCTAATAACACGTGACCTGATTCAAGTTGTTGTTCATCAACGATGCCTTGCTCACCGGCTAAGAATAATTCTTGGCTGGCAGACACGCGGTCAGCATCTACAGAAGCAAAACCGATTGTTGCGACTTCAACTGTTAAGCGTAATCCTTTAGGGATATCTAACGGAATTCTTAAGTTGCAGCTTTTTCTTTCTAAACGTTTAGAAGAGTCTTGGCCTGCTTGCATTTGGTCAGAGTATCTAACAACCAGTGACTCAGGATCGAATTCGTCTTGTTCAATTTGGACATCACCGTTCGGGCATCCGTTACCACCGGCAACGATTTGGCCTGCTTGAGCGAAAGCTGTTGAGAAAAACATTAGAGCGGCGATATTAAAAATCAGAGCTAAAAGTAGTGTTTTCATTTAAGTCCCCTTGGTTTTGAGCAGAAAGGGTATCTTGCTGCCTAAAACTAGAATTAAACAAGTTTATAGCTTAAGTCTACAGATTTTGGAACAAAGTGTTCCAAGCATATGGAACAGATGCAAGCAAAATTTTTACAGGCAAAATCAGCGGATTTAGGTTTAAAAGCAGCTAGTTATAGACTTTTACGCCCTGTTCGACTATCTCTAGGTTCTCAAAATTAATCGACTGTAATAAGTCACAAAAAGGACGGCCAATGACGCTATCTGAAACTTCGCAAGCAGCTAACGCTGTGGACAACGTAACTGTTGTTACTCCAGAACTAGTAAACTTTTACTCTTTCACACTTCCAGATTTAGAAGCTTTTCTAAAAAAATACGGTAAAGAAAAATTTCGCGCTCAGCAGATATTCAAATGGGTTTACGAATCGCGCGTAACGGATTTCGATCAAATGTTAAATCTATCAAAAGATTTACGTGCAGAATTAAAACACTTAATTTCTTTTAACTTACCTCCGGTGATCAAACATTTAATCAGTGTTGATGGCACGCAAAAATTCTTATTTGATGTGGGCCAGGGCAATTCAATCGAAGCAGTTGTGATTCCATCAGATGACCGTTTAACTTTATGTGTATCTTCAGAAATTGGCTGTAACATGGCCTGCAAATTTTGTTTTACCGGAAAACAAAATTTAAAACGTCGCTTAACTGCAGACGAAATCGTTGGCCAATTTATGGTCGTGCAGGATTCACTGGCGCGTGAAGGCCAAGGCCGTAAATTATCAAATATTGTATTCATGGGCATGGGTGAACCGTTAGATAATTCAGATAACGTGTTTAAATCTATCGAAGTGATTCACTCTCCATGGGGTGTGAATTTATCTCGTAAAAAAATCACCGTATCAACTTCAGGTTTAATTCCTGAAATGTACAAAGTAGCAGAAGCGAAAGTACGTTTAGCTGTAAGTTTAAATGCTTATTGTGATGAAGTGCGTACGCAAGTTATGCCAATTAACAAGAAATATCCGTTAAAAGATCTTTTAGAAGAATGTAAACGTTATTACCGTGCAACGGGTGAGAAAATCACTATGGAGTACGTTTTATTAAAAGGTGTGACTGATCAAATCGATCACGCGCGCCAGTTAGTTAAACTTTTAAGAGATGTTCCGTGCAAAATTAATCTTATTCCATTTAATGAACATCCAGGTTCTGACTTTGAACGTCCAAGTGATGAAGCTGTTCAGGCTTTCCACGCTGAGACGCAAAAACTTGGCGCACAAACGTTATTGCGTCGTACTATGGGCCGCGATATTTTCGCAGCTTGTGGTCAATTAACTACAAAAAATATTGAACGTCCTGAAAGAATGGATACTTCAAATTCAAAAATCGGAGGAACGAATGTCAGAAGTTTTAGTAGTGGGCAGCCTAGCCTATGATTCAGTAAAGACACCATCAGGCAAAGCAGAAAGATCTTTAGGCGGTTCAGCGAATTACTTTTCAGTTTCGTCGAGTTTATTTTCTAAAGTTCAGGTCGTTGGCGTTGTTGGTTCTGATTATTCAGATGCTGATCGCGAAATTTTAAATTCACGTGGCGTTGATTTAGACGGCATGCAAGTTGTTCCTGGTAAGACTTTTCACTGGGAAGGCACTTACGAAAACAATTTAAACGAAGCTGTTACGTTAAAAACAGAATTAAACGTTTTTGCTGATTTTAATCCTGAATTGCCTGCGAAATACAAAGGCACGCGCTTTGTTTTCTTAGCTAATATCGATCCGGTTTTACAATTAAAAGTTTTAGCGCAAATTCAAAACCCGGTTTTTGTGGGTATGGATTCAATGAACTTTTGGATCAACTCTAAGCAGTCTGATTTAATTGAAGTGATCGAAAAAGTTGATATCGTTTTCGTTAATGAAACTGAAGCGAAAATGTTAACTCAAGTAGATAACGCTATCGTTGCCATTAAAAAAGTTGCTGAACTTGGTCCTGAGTACGTTGTTGTTAAACGTGGTGAGTACGGCTCAACAGTTTATTCAAAAACTCATGGCTTTTTTCAATGCCCAGCTTTACCTGTTGAAAAAGTTGTCGATCCAACTGGAGCAGGTGATTCTTTCGCGGGTGGATTTTTTGGTTATCTAGCAAGCTTACGCCCAACTGGCCAAGATCAAAAACCGACTTGGACAGAGTTAAAACAAGCGACGTTAGCTGGTACGGTGATGTCTTCACAAACTATTCAAGATTTCAGTCTTAAAGCTTTAGCTAAGATTGATAAATCATCTTACACTAAGATGAATGCTGATCTTGTTAAAATGATCACTGTTTAATTTTCTTTGTGACAGAGAAGCCGTATTTACGGCTTCTCTCGTTCGCAACCATCCGGAATCGGCACAAACAATGGACAATCAAGTCGTCGACAGCCAGCTGGTGGATTTCCAACACTTAGTCGTATAAATTCCCCGAGCTCTTCACGTTTTTTTTCTTCCAAACCATAGAATCTGTAAAAATGCGGTGTCTTCGGGGCCTCTTCCCATGCTACCTTTGGGTAAATCAGTTTAAGCCAGGCTTTGCCGCCTTCGGCATCGCAAACTAGGCTGTAACCGCCTTCTTTCGGGTGCAGTTCAAATTTGATTTCTTGTTTTTTGCCATCCTCAACGCAGGTGAAAATTTCGCGCCAGTCGTCGGTTTCAAAGTGGTCACTTACACAAGCGGTTTTTAAAAAAGCATTTCTTTTGTCATGATGTGAATTAAATAAATCTGGCTCAACAGCGCCGGTGTATTCATAATAATTTGCTAGAAGGAAATCTTTTTTCCAGCCACTTTGTTTTTGTTCGTCGAATTTGATTCCACCTGCGCATCTAACGCTTAAGACCGAGGCCTTACATTTTGATTTTACAGCAAGGTGAATTATAGTCTCGTGGTTTATCCGGCCGCTCCCGCCGCTTTGACCTGAACTTTGACTTAGAACAATTTGACCTAAAATTTGGATTGAAAAAAGAGAAGCCATTGCGAATGCAAAAAATAGATTGCCTGATAATTTCCCCATAAATTGAGTTTAAAGCAAAGATTGCCTGTGAGTGAAAATTATTAAAATCATTCTCAAAATGAGACAACTAAGAACATGGTTGGCTTAAAGGTCCTAAGTACACAGATAGTTTATAGACCTCTGTTGCAGTCGATGTTTCAGCAATTTCAGCCACTTGCTCCTGAAACAAGCGAATGGCAGATCTAAGCAATTCCATTTGCTGAGTATCAAAAGAAAAAGTGATTGAAGTCATATCTCGTAATTCAACAGGCACTTCTGCCAGATTTTTTTTATGAATTTCGATATCCTGTAGATGTGATTTTTTAATCGCTGATGACGGAATATTATCAAACGTTTCGACGTCTTCATTTGTGATTATGATTTTTCCATCAAGGCGTTTGATTAATTTATGATTTTCAAGATTTCGCAACGCTGTTTCGATCACAGTCACTTCTAAAGAAAGTTTTTTAGCCATCCACTCAGAGGACGAGCGAAAATCTTTTGTTTTGGTTAAAGATAGAATCGCCAGATGTTCCCAAGATAAAAGTTCATCAAAGATATCGTGCTCTATTTTTTTGAATGCGCGGGGTTTTGATTCGGTAAGCAGTGGATTATAATTTAAAATCTGAAGTTGCTCTTTCTCAGAGTAGCCGATTTTTTCAAGAACTTCCTGAGCTTTTTTTTTAGAAATACCACGTTTGCCAGAAAGAAAGTCGGTTAAGGCTCCTGAACTAAGACCAATTTTTAATGCAAACGATCGTTTACTAAAACGTTTGTTTTTGTTGGAAAGCTTTTGAAAGTGATCATTCACTATTTTGATTAGGAGATTATTCTTCATTGATGATTTAAGGGTATTGATATTCTCTGCAAGCTGTCAAAAGGAAATGTGACTGCTCCTTAAAAGTGGAGCAAACAACCTAGATTAAATGTTTGATTGTGAAAAAAAAGTATTAGTAAATAAAGCATGTTTAAAAAACTGTTTATTTTAGTGCTTTTATTTTCATTAGATCTTGCAGCTATAGGCCGTGTCGGCAATGGTGGAAACATCATCGTGTGTCTAAAGCCTGAATCAGGCCAGTGTTACGGCCGCCGGGGCTATACCGGAGCTTTTTATGATACTTATGAAGCAGACATTCGCTATCAAATGAAGCCTCTTTCAATGGCAGGCAATTTTGTAGAACCAGCTTCAGCTGTAGATTACGCGATACAACTTTTAGATTCAGTCAAAAAACATGATTTTGAACTTGCGACCGAGCTGATTGGATTTGTTGAAAAATTTGAATCTGAAGCTAACTATGTTTCGGGAATTGTTTTATTGCCGGTGCCAGACACTGGAATTTCTTTTATCCCTTATTCTTCTGAACTAAAACAATTAGTTATACAAACAGAACCTCTTACCGCAAAAGACAAGCGCTACCTTATTTCTGCTGATTTGTGGCAATTGATGACCACAGCTGATCAGGCCCACGCGATTTTGCACGAAGTTTTATACAGATTTGTTCTTCATGCTACACCAGATATAAAAACTTCAGATAACGTCAGATACTTTAATGCTTATGTTATTTCTGGAGAATTTAATAAAATGACCAAGAATGAATATAATCAGGTTAAATATTTTGTATTAAGTATGAAATAAAAAAAAGGGAGATTACTTTCGTAACCTCCCCTTAGTGTGAAGACGCTGTGTCTTTTATTTAAATGTAATAACTTATCGCCATGTTTCGTGTTTAGTTAAGACTCGCTTCGTTGATTTTGCTTCAAGTAAATGGAGCAGAATACTTCGATGACGGTAACGGTTGGTAAGCTATTCAGCGGTTTCAACTGCTGGCCTGGTCGTATATTAGCGGCTTATGTTTTATTCTGAGACACTCTTCAACGTTTTTTAGCGATTTAACATTTTGATACAAGATCACTCTAGTTCGCTCGTCTTTAGACCGATAAATACTTAGGTAATTTAACGGGTTAGGTCAAGATGAGCAAAAGCCAAAAACCGAAACAAGAAAAATCGCAAACAGCGGATGATATTCTATCATCGTTGATGGAAGATTTAAAAGATGTCGATAAAGCCATCTCGGATGATCCTTTCGGAAATGATTTAGGTTTAGATCCTGATTTATTAAAAAATATTTCGGCATCGGATGATGGCGAAGAAAATATTATCCAACTAGAAGACGGCTCGATTTCAGGTTTGTTTTCTCCTGACGCAATTAATATTAATTTAGATAATGAAGATTCTTTAGAAGGAATCGTTGGCGATATTTTTGAAGTGCCAGCTGAGCCTGATGCGAATGCTTTCGCACAATTTCAAACGCCTGAAGCTCCAAAAAAAGAAGTCAGCTTATTTGATAATGAGGATGCAGTTGCTGCAGCTGCAGCTCCTGAGGTTGTGCCACAACCGCCAGCGAATATTCCAAGCGGCGAACCAAGTTTATTTGGTGGATCTGATTTAGCTGCTAAAGGTAACGATTATTCAAGTTTAGGCGCAGACGAAAAAACAGCAGCAACAGAAATTCAATCTGATATGCCGCCGGCGATGGAAGATTTTGGTAATGTTGATAACGGTGATGGTGAAAAAACAGTTGCCGTTGCAGGATTTTCTCAGCGTGCGTCTGAAGATTATGGTGATAAAGTCAAAGTATCTGTCGGACAAATGCGCGGCAATGCCTTTTCAAGTGGTTACGCGGCGTGGGGATCTTCGGATTCAAACTTGGCGCAGTCAGAAAATTTACGTATCGCGCAAGAAAAGATTTTAGATTTAGAAAAAGACAATGAAAAATTACGTTCACAAAATGAAGAATTAATCGCTGCGTCTGAAATCGTAAAAGAACGCGCAGATTTATTAACTGGTCAGTTACATGAGTTTAAAGCCGATCGTGACTCATTAGAGCAATCATTCAAAAATGAAAACGGAATTTTAAAAAGCCAGATCATGCGTAAAGATGCCGAGATCGTCAAAGCATCTATGAAAATCGAAGAGCTTGAGTCAAGAATGAAATTTGATTTAAAGAAAATTCGCGTGCGTGAGCGTGAACTAGAAAATCGTCTAGAATTAATTCGTGCAGAAAAGAATGCGTTAGTTAAGACTAAAGACGAACAAATCCTTGATGTACGTCGAAAATTAGATCAAGTTCAACTGGAAGTTGAAAGCTACCGTCAGAAGTGTGTAGAATTGAATAAGGTTATTGATACTAATCAAGAGTCTTTCAAACGTACAACACGTGCTCTGCGATTAGCGATGGCTAACTTAGAATTACAAGAAGAGAATAAACCAGCACTTAAAAAAGTAGACTAATATTAATGGCAGCAACGATCACGGACGACGTTAAAAGACCAGCAAAGAAGATCAAACTAGTGATCAGCGATTTGCATTTGGGTAAAGGACGTCTTTTAGAAGATGGTGGGCTGAATTCATTAGAAGAATTCTATTACGCTGATAAGTTAGTTGAATTTTTTCAGTACTATTCATCTGGTGCTTACCGTGATTACGAAGTCGAAGTGATTATCAACGGTGATTTTTTAAATTTCTTACAAGTTGATTATAAAGGTCATTATCTAACTGCGATCACAGAAACAATTGCCTTAGAAGTTTTAAAAACTATTATTTCAGCACACGCTCCGGTGTTTAAAGCGATGGGCGATTTTTTAGCGCAACAATTTCGCCAGATTACCTATGTGATCGGTAACCACGATCAAGGCATGATGTTTCAGGCCTGTCGCGACTATTTAGATCAGTTCGTGGGTAAACCCTTACAATATAAAAGTATTATTTATTATATCGATGGCATTCATATCGAACACGGTCATATGCACGAGGCGGCCAACCGCATGGACCCACGTAAATTTTTTATCAAACAAGGTGTGCCAGAACCAATTTTAAATTTACCTTTTGGATCGCATTTTTTTGTTGAACTAGTGTTAAAGATTAAAGAACGTTACCCACATGTAGATAAAATTCGCCCTTTTGGCGCAATGATTCGCTGGGCGTTGTTTAATGAAACAGCCGTTATGTTCAAATCGATTGGGCTGTTGTCTAAATATATCTATCAAATTTTATTTTCGGCAGACCCTCGTTATAAGTGGCCGTTAAAAAAACTTTTAAAAATTTTCTTAGAGAGTGCGATCTTTCCGGATTTAAGTCTGGCTGCTAAAAGAATTTTGGCTGATGAGCGCGTGCATTCAGTGGTTTTTGGCCACACCCATGTTTACGAATACCGTAAATGGGGAACCCGTAAAGAATACTTCAATACCGGCACCTGGACCGAGCTGACATCTTTAGATGTTACATCACTTGGCCGGATCACTAAATTAACTTACGTTCTTTTTGAATATACAGAATCTGACACTCGTCCGCACGGGCGCTTAAAAGAGTGGAAGGGTTTTCACCGTATCGAAGAAGACGTTGCTGTATCATAATCTTAAGTCTAGTCCTTGATTGATCAATGATATTTTCTCGAGCATACTTTCTTAATAGAGGTGAGTTACAACATGTCGAAAAACAACGAACAAGAAGCAACGGTGATGGGAGCTTTGAGCGACACTTTCAGGGGTGCGCTTAAACAAGCTGATGATGCGCCTCCGGCTCTTGTGTGTTTAGTTGGTCCGACTGAAGCTGTTGGAAAACAGTGGTTAGTAACAAAACCCGACATGACCATCGGTCGTTCTCCAGATTGTGATATCTATATCAACGATACTTCTTTGAGCCGCTCGCATGCGAAAATTATGCAAGCTGGTTTTGATGTGGTGATCATGGATATGAATTCAACGAATAAAACTTCAGTTAATGATCAAATTGCAGTTCCGATGGTGCAAAGAAAATTACATAACAGCGACAGAATCAAAGCTGGCAATGTCATTTTGAAATTTTTAGAAAAAGGCAGTATCGAAATTATTGCTAATCAAAGGACTTTAGAAAAAGCGCAAAAAGATGCTCTTACCGGAGCTTACTCTAAAGGTGCGTTATTAGAAAAAGGCCCTGAGATTATTCAACGTGCAAAAAACTTAGGTGAGCCTTTATCAGTTATTACATTTGATATCGATTTTTTCAAAAAGGTGAATGATAACTTCGGCCATCCAGGCGGGGATTACGTTTTACGCGAATTAGGTAAACTTATGCAAGCGCGCCTGGTTCGTGCTAATGATTATTTTGCGCGTTTCGGCGGAGAAGAGTTTGTCACTTTATTGCAAGCTACGAATATCAAAACCGCTGCAGAAGTGGCCGAGCGTATTCGTCAAACCGTAGAAGCTCATGAATTTATTTTTGATGGTCGTAAAGTTCCTGTAACAATCTCAATTGGTGTGGCGCAATTCAATAGCATCGACACTTGGGAATCAGTTTATGATCGCGCTGACAAAGCCTTATATTCAAGTAAACAAAACGGCCGCAACAAGGTCACTGTAGCTGGCTAATATGCAAAACTTTTTTGAAAAGTTACCTAAGTCAGAAATCGAATCTATTTTTAGAAAAAATATATTCGACAAATGCCAAATCACCATTGATGGCAAAGTAAATGACGTTGTTCGTGTGAACTTAACTTCTTCAGAAGTCGAAAAATTCGGTAAGCTTTATATTCTTCCTTTAGAAGTCTACGAATTAAAAGATCGCATGTGCGCTTTTAGCTTTCGTATTGGCACGCGTGTTTTCTTCTTTAAAGCTAAGGTTTTGATGGATGGCAAAGGCTTTTACGTGCAATCCAATATGGAAATGCTAGAGCTTCGTCGGCGACGTCATGTGCGCTTTGAAGTGCCAGATGATTTTCCGCATGAAGTGTATGTGATTACCTCTTTAAATAAGAATGCGCGTGTAGAAGCCAAATTATCGAACTTTTCTGAATCAGGCGCAAAAATGATCGTGATGGCCGATTTGGTCCTGTTCCAAAAGGGCAGTGGTGTTATTTTGTCTGTTAAGGTTGGCAAGCGCGCCGTGTTCTTGGTTGGCTGCGTAATTCGCTTTGTTAGTCGTAAACCTAAAGAAAATCCAGAGCTTGGCCTAGAATTCGTAAATCTGACTGAAATCAAAAAGAGCCGCATTTTAAATGTGTGCGAAGACCTAACTCGTTTAATTGTCCAAGCTAATCGCAAACAGCGCCGCTAGCTCATAACTTTCTCTTATACATAGTATTACTAAACTTCGAAAAGATTAATTAATTCAATATGTTAGGCCATTTTGACTCTTTCCTATTGGCCCACCCTTTGCTCTAATATTTAGCAAGCATGCTGAGATCTAAGAAAATAGGTTCTTGGAGGGGGCAGCATGAAAAAAGGTTAGTAAGCGATCATAAGTTTTACTAACCGAAGTTGGACAGGGGTGTGTCTTATGATTCAAGTGGAGAAGACTGATCTACAGTTAGTCGAAGAAGTCCGCAACGGTCAGCGGTCATCATTCTCAGAACTTGTGAAACGACATCAAAAAGGATTGCTACGGTTAAGTATGAGATTTGTGAAGGACCTAGATATTGCACAAGACGTGGTGCAGGAGTCTTTTATTAAGACTTTTGAGAAACTAAATTCTTTTGAAGGGCGCTCGTCTTTCAAAAGTTGGTTGTATCAAATTACAGTCAATACAGCTCGCAATAAACTGCGTGAAGATCGTTACGACTTCTCTGACATTGAGGATGTTCAACTTGGCGTAGACCCGCAAGCTGAAAGATCACTTGTTCACAGAGCTGTCGGCGAAATTCTGAATGCAGAAGTTGAGAAGCTTCCTTTCAAACAAAAAACAGCTCTGGTGTTACGCGTGTACGAAGATATGAGCTTTTCTGAAATCGCTGAAGTTATGGAGTGCCCGTACGATACGGCTAAAGCGAACTATAGACATGCACTATTGAAGTTAAAAGAAGTTTTTGAAGATCGTGCAGAATTAAAATCTTGGACAAACGAGATTGGTGGATTCTTCACAGAACTAAATACTAAATATGCGGAGGCAGAATAACATGAAACCGAATCAGGGATTGAGAGAACAATTAAGACGGGAAGATCCGATTGAGCTTCCCATGGACGATATGTTTTTTGACAAGCTTCATGACAAAATCATGGCAGATGTCGCAAAAACAGAAATCAAGCCAGCTGCAAGCCGGCTATCAAAGTCATGGGAGTTCTTAGAACGTCAGGCGCATTATTATCGACCGTCGAATAATGTGCGCACACTTCACGTCGTGAAAATGGGATTAGTTGGCGTCAGCTTAACCTTAGGCTTAGGTCTGGCTACAATGAGTCTTAAATTATTTGATATGAGTTCACAAAATCAGATCGCCTCAAACAGGCAGATCATTATCGAGCAAGCTTTAGAAAACCCACAGGACTGGGTAGAAATGGCGGCCTCAGTACAAAATGACTCTGATTTTTACGCAGATGTTATGAACGAAAGATTAAGTGCAAGCCAAGGAGCGGACTTACAACTTTAATCCAGAAAAACACAATGTAATGAATCTTGGAAACGGATGTCCAAATTCATTTGTTTAGTTACCCAAATATAGACATAATTTTCTTAATGTCTTTTTTCACAATCCTTCTTATTCCCATTCTTTTTTGTCTGCCCGTGGCAGCTCAGAGTGCAGCAGCACCTACCGTAAAGAAAAACTCAGTTGAAGACATTTTTATCTGGAAAGTCAGTGATGAACTAAAGTTATCAGCCACCGAAGAAAAAAAGTTCGCCGATATTCATCGCGATCTCAATAAGCAAAAAATGCAATTTGCGAGCCAGTTGCAGAAGCTGTCGTTTCAAAGTAAAGAAAATCCACAGTTGCCACAAAACCAAGCCTCTAACATTATCAAAAATTATAAAAAAACCCTGATTGCCTATAATGATCTAAGCTTACAAGAGCTTGATAAAATGAAAGCACTGCTGGGCGATAAAAAGTTTTTGGATTATTTGGCTATTAAGCAAGACATCAACCTTAAGCTTAAATCTTTGGTTTTAGGCGAAGAGCCTAAGGCGAAGCCTGCGAAGCTTCCGCCACCTCAGATTATCGAAGAAAAATAATTACTTCCCGCGACGGCCGGATCGATGACGGTAATCACGATCTTCGTCATCTTCATTCACAGCATCTTCAGTAATTTCTTTGATGTATCTGTTCACTTTGCGTTCAGGAACATTATTATCATATCTTGTCAGATCAAATAATCCTGCATCCGATGGATTCACGGTTTGAGAGTTGTAATAAAACCAATCTGAAAATCGCCAGAAATCTTTATTTGTTCGTGAAATTGCCCAGCGATTTTTAAGATTTTCATAATCAGCTTGCGAGCGAATATTTTCAATCGCTGTTACAAAATCACTTAATTCACTTTCTTGCACCGAGAAGAAAAGATTCGGAAAAGAACCTACATACCCCGGAAATATACTTAACGAATCAATTTCTGGATCACGCCTTCCACTTTCGTTAGTGATAAAAGCTAAACTGTAGTGCTCGCGGTGATGCACGATCGTAAAAGCTTTACTTTGATTGAGCGGGGCTTGCACTAACACGAACGCCAGATCGGGAAAGAACACAGGAAATGGCTTTTCTTGTGCCTTAACTGAAGCGATGCGTTTAAATTGATGGGCATAATTAAGTTCAGCTTTGCTTAACTGGCTCTGTTGCCATTGCACATTGGTCATGCTCGGAATAATCCGCTTCCAGTTGATTAAATCTGCTGGGCCGCGCACTTGTGGGCTCATGTAATTAAAAGCCACTTGTTCGACAAATTCTGCCTGTGCACGGTAAGGATTGTCGTATTTCATTTGTGTAGGTGCATCGATGTTATGATGTTTGTACCAGAACTTCATTTTCAAATGCGCAAATACACCACGATACCAATATTTGCGTATTTGTTTACGATGTTCTTTTCCCGGAGGCATAAAAAGTAAATAGTTTTCTTCAGCTTCCATACGGATAAAATCCATATAGATTCGGCTGATCGCCTGATGGGTTAAGTTGCCATAGACGTCATAATTAACGACTAAGTTATAAACTAGGCGCTCAAAAAGCGGGTAATCTAAAACATACACGGTTTTAGACAAATCGCCGCGAAAGCCTTTTAATACCGTAGCACTGTCTTTGTGACGAAAGATCGTTAAAGCCGCGTTGTCGTTATGACCATCGCCATTCCATAGATCGTTGATACCATAACCTTCTGGAAAATCTTTTTTATATTTTTTTGCAATAATTTTGCGGTAATCTTCACGTTTATCGACCATGTCACCGTAAGTTGCTAAGAGGCTTCCCATTTTTGCATCACTGCCGTTGTAATACGATGGTAAAAATAAATTGGGTGATACTTCGGTTTCAAAATTTGCATCACGTGAAGAAAAATCGCTTTCAGGGTTTAAAAATAAAGTAAAAAATTGTTCATCAATTGAATTTAAAGCATTATTACCAAAACACACTGGCCCACGAATAAAAGTATTAATGTGGTACTGAGCATCTTCTAATAAAAAGCGATAGCGTGCTTTCGCCGGTATATCATGAAAAACAATAAAAGGGTTGGCTGATAGTTTTTCACTGTAGCCAGGAAGAGCTTTAACCTGCCATTCAGTCATATAAAACAAATTTTTAAAACGATTTAGTTTTTCGGTAGAAATCTCTAACGGCAAATGCGTTTTGTTAACAATCTGAGCCGTAACTTTTTCAAAACAATAGTAAAATCTGGCTCCGGGGTCATCATTTGGTCTACGGGTTGAAATCACATCAACACCGCGCGCACATTCTGATTTAGATCTAACCAATGAATAGAAGCTAGTTGGTTCTTCGGCAAAATACAGATGCGCTAAAAACCAATGTTCATAGATATATCTAGAAACTAATTTTTGCTTCAGATTCTGGGCATTTAAGAATTTTTCCCAGTTGCGAATAAGAAAAAGTCTATTGCCGCTTGGAATTTTGGCCTGTTGGATTTTTTCCCAAGCCGGGCCTTGGGCGCCTTGTGATAACCAACTGCTTAATTTGTCTTTTTCATATTTATCTAACATCGGTAAACCAAAGGGCATACCAGCATTTGGTTTTTCTTTTAAATAAACCTGTAATTCTTTTTGATTCGACGGGCAGCTTCTGGCTTCTTCTGGCATTTCATCTGGCAGAAGGTCAGAGTTTGTTTTCATGTTGATCATTGAAGTGATTAAAGAAGCTTCTGGATTTTTTGCATCATACACCGGAAAAAACTTTTTACTGCGCCATGAAAATAAATCTTTAGCATCAATTCCTAGGCGGGTTAAGGGTGATGCTTTTTCTTCAAACTGATAAACATGATGTTTGTTAGCTCCGCGTAAAAAACCTTCGTAAGAAGTTAAGTTTAACTGGCAAGCAGCATTATTGCACGAATGGCAAACTGCGCAGCGATTATTTAAGATCGGTTGAATCACATGTTTGTAATAAATTTCTTTTTCGCTCAAGTTTGCATCTGCGTTCGAAGCTAACTCATAACTTCCCTGCACGGGTGTTCGTGAAAAATCAAAGATTCCGATCGAATAAGAAAAGGCGATTAAAATAAGTAAACTTAAAGACACAGATTTCATATGTTTCTATTCGGAAAACGGACTCTGTTTTCAAAATAAAATGACGCAGAAAAAGGTCTAGTTATTGGTGCTGGGTCTTAAAGTGAGACGGATAATTTTTTTAGGTCTGCTACAGGGTCTTCAGATTGCTCAAGAGTCTTAATTTTTTCAATAAACAAATCCATGTTCTGATCGCACTTGTTATATAGAATTTCAAAATCATTTAAGTCTTCCATATAGGTACGCAGTAGCCCCAGCGTGGCATTGTTGATATCTTTTTTAATGAACTGCTCATGTGAAGTGGTTTTTAATTTGCCAGCAAGTTCAAGAGTAAACGCATCTTTTATTTTTTGAAATTGTTCTTGGCGAATTTTTTCATTCTGTTCTGAATTTGATTTATACCAGGATTCTAGATTTTTGATTTGCGCAGAAATAAACGCAGAAAATAATTTATCATCGGCATTTTCAGCACTGATCACTTTTACAGTCTGAGAATCTGCACCTTCAAGTTTTTTGTAAAACATTTCAGTGCCCTTATTGCCGATAAAGACGGCCATGCGCTCGTTGAAATCTGCATTGTTCTTAATATAAACCGTAGTGTGGACGATTTCGTGGATAATGGTATTTACAAGATCATGATCTTTATAACGTAGCATTGATGATAAAACAGAATCTTTAAACCATCCCAAAGTTGAATAGGCGGATACGCCGCGCACGAAAGTATCAAAGCCTTCTTTTTTTAATTCAGCAGCTTCTTCAAGAGCTTCTTGTTCGCTGAAAAATCCTTTGTACGGCATTTTTCCGATGATCGGGTAAGACCATTCGAAATTTTTTAACTCCCATTTATAAGCCGCATTTACGACCCAGGTTACATACGGCCGTTTTAGATCAATATAGGTTTCATAGTTTTTAGTTTTTTTTAAATGCAATTCGTTAAAGGCAAATTCACGCGCTTGCTGGCTCAGGGCCAGTTTTCTTTTTTGTGCTTCTGTTAAATCAGTTTTTTGTAAAACGTCTTCGACATCTTCGCGGCTGGCCATCATCGAAATTTGATTTTTAGCAGATTTAAAATAATAACCCAGCTGGCAACTTGATAACAGTAAAGTCAGAGCGGTGATACCTAATACAGATCGCATTATAAAAACCAGTTAAGCCCAGCTTTGAAAGCCGTATCATCAGTTTTAGTGCCATCATCCATTGGTGTTTTCCAGATGTCGTAACCTACGCGCACTGAAAAACGTTCGGTTAACTTATATTTTAAGCCGATACCGTAACTTGGCGCTATGCCGTCTTTAGTTGGAATTTCGTAAGCATTTGCATTGGCGTATTTGATCACTGCTTTTTTGTGAATGTATGCGGCTCCGCCTTTGATGTAGGGCTGAAAGTCGCTGCGCTGGTCTGTTAGAATAAAAATTAAATCAGAGCCTGCAATGGTCGAAGTCTGTTGAATCACGCGCGCTGACGTCGTGTCATTTTCCTGATTTTCATAAAACGATTCTGTGTAACTAAGTTCTAACGCGATTTTTTCAAACATGTAAAAAGATAACGACGCCGATTTAGATTCAGATTGATAGTAATTGGTGGCGTTGAAATTTTTCTTTGAAAAGCTGTAGCTTAAGCCGATTTCTGTAGTCAGGGCGTAAGCTGTCATGTGGGCAAAAATAAGAGTAAGAAATAATGCTATTTTCATTCTAATATTTTAACTTAAAATTAGAAGGGTGGCTTGGCTATCAGTAGACGTTGACGCGAATTCTGTACCTTAGACGAACGCGACCGCCGTCGGCCTGGACCTTAGATCGTGGTGGGTTCGGGAAGAATTTTGCGCTCTTAAACGCATATATCCCCGCGTCATCAAAAGGTTTAAACCCAGAACTGGTCATGATTAAACCTTCTTGATACAGACCATCGGCATTAAGCCAAATTTCAACTTCGGTGATCCAGCTTTTACCGGCCAGAGTTTTGTAAACATCAGTCGGCATACGATCAAACAAAGCGTTTAAGCGCTCGCTCCAGCGCACATAAAATAAATTTAAAATACGATTGTAAAACGAAGCGTAAATATGAGCATCGGCATTTAAATTTGTCGCCGATCCACTTTGAATTTCTCGAGGTAATTGATAGGGAACCGTTGATTCTTGCACCCGCGCCATCTGCTGCTGCATCTCTCGGGCAAATTCTGGAACATCCCCATCATCGTGGCTTGCAGGTGTTTTTTGCGAAGCTTGATTGGGTGCAGTGTTTTTACTTCCACCCTGTGAGGGTTGGCGGTTTTCAAAAGCACCAAGTTTTGTAGCGCGTGTTTGTTTATCAAAACGCTGATTTTTTTCAGCCATAAATTGTGCCGGATCTGACATGTCTTTGGGTTCGGGCGCGTTTGAATTTTTAACGACGGGCTTATCGAATTCTTTTTCGCTGGCTTTGGGAGTTTTTTCGTCGATGATTTCGATCTCTGTTTCACTCGTCGAAAGTCTAGGTATCGCCGGCAGAAGCCAAACGCCTTCGTACATGAGAAAGTGTATAAAGAGACTGATCGCTATAAGCGATGCTAAACGCAACATAATGCTTTAAACTGTATCATTTCTGGATCTCAAGTTAAGACAATTTTTTGCCGATAGGTATTCTGCATATATGGGGGATACCAATGTCAAAAGAAGTGTCAAAAGTGATCGATATTACATCACGTCTGAAAACTGTAAATACTAATCCAACTCAAGCGAGCGGCTCTAGCGGGCAGAATCTGCTTAATATGCAGGAACTTAAAGGCAAATTTCAGCCGATTCTTTTGAAGGAGCGTCGCCAAGTTGAGAGAACTATTCTTTCTGACCTAATTAGTGGCATGCTTGTTTTACCTGAAAAGGGTTTATACAAAGTTTCGATGTATGATATTTCTGGTGATGGTTTGTCATTTTCACTAGAAAAGCACATGGGCTCATTCTCAGTCGGTGAAGAAATTGCTTTACGTGTTTATTTAAATTCTAAAACTTATTTTCCACTTCACGTAAAAGTGAAACACACAACTGTCGATGACAGCGAAGAAATCGTTCGTCACGGTGTTGAGTACATGAAGGGTTCTGCCTCAGATGTTGCGCTTCAGCATTTCGTAAATTTCATCATTTCTCTGAATGAAGGATTACAAATTGATGAAGGTGATATGGTCGCAGGGCCAACCATCGCATAAAAAATAAAAATAAATTTTTGAATCTCTTTTGACTCTCTGAGGGGTTTGATGTGCAATTTACATAGGTGCTATACGCGCCGCACATCAATCCTTTAACGGAGGTCTAATTGAGTTCTAATCCTACACCTAAAGAAGCAAAACCTAAACGTCGTAAAATTGTTCTGGATACCAATGTTATTTTATTCGACGCTTTTGCGTTGTTGAAATTTGGCGATGCTGATTTACATATTCCGTTTGCGGTGATCGAAGAAATCGATAAATTTAAACGCGACCAAGGTGAAAACGGGCGCAATGCGCGTCAGTTCAGCCGTTTTGTTGACGTTCTAAGATCAAAAGGAAGTTTAGCTCAAGGTGTACAAATCGATAACCACGAAACTATCGTCTACATCACGACAGATATGTTTTTGGCCGGTGTTCCTTCTGAATTAGACCAAAACAAAGCAGATAACCGTATCTTAAGTACGGCGTTAGCTTTGCAAAAACAATTTCCTCGTCACAAAGTAGAATTGATTTCTAAAGATATCAATTTGCGTATCAAAGCTGACGTTTACGGTGTGAATGCAAAAGATTACGATAATTCAGATATCACTCAGGGAGATCTTTACGAAGGTTACCTTGAAATTGAAGTTAAGCCTGATGCGATCGATACTTTTTACCGTGATAAAAAATTAGTTGTTGATCACAAATTATATATTAACCAATACGTAATTTTAAAAGACGCTTCGAACCCAAATCACTCGGCGATCGGCCGTTTTTCTGGATTAGAAAAAGCAGTTGTGCCATTGATCAACCCACCAGACAGCATCTGGGGAATCCATGCACGCAACGTTGAACAATCTTTTGCCTTAGATGCATTATTAAATGACGAAATCATGATGGTTTCTTTAGTGGGTAAAGCGGGAACTGGTAAAACTTTATTAGCAATAGCCGCTGGTCTTTTTAAGACTCTTGATGAAGGCCGTTTCCAAAGACTTTTAGTTTCGCGTCCGATTTTTCCGATGGGCCGTGATATCGGTTACCTACCAGGTGATATCGAACAAAAGTTAAATCCGTGGATGCAGCCGATTTTTGATAACGTTGAGTTCTTAATGGGTGCTGATAAAAAAGCAGCAGGCCGCGCTCAAGAGCTGATCAATCAAGGTATGTTAAATATTGAGCCTTTAACTTATATCCGTGGTCGCAGTATTCCTAAGCAGTACTTAATCGTGGATGAGGCGCAGAATTTAACTCCGCACGAGATTAAAACGATTATTACCCGTGCTGGCAGCGGCACTAAGGTGATTCTAACGGGTGACGTTTATCAGATCGATAATCCGTACGTAGATTCAGCGAATTCTGGTTTGACTCACGCTGTAGAACGTTTCAAAGGCCAAACTATTGCGGCCCATGTCACGCTGACTAAAGGTGAAAGATCAGCACTTGCCGAATTAGCGGCAAATATTCTATAACATTCAGATGTCATCATCAAAATTTTTAGAAGAAGAAAAAGCAAGACAAAACGCGAAAGACGTCGGCTACAAAGCCGTCGTCAAACAAGTGATTACCGACAAAATGGTTCGCCAATTTGCCGAAGTGTCTGGAGACTTTAATCCGATCCATCTTGATGATGAGTACGCGAAGAACACAATTTTCAAACAACGTATCGCGCACGGGATGATCTTGGGCGCGATTATTTCCAGATGTTTAAACACAGCGATTGGCACAGGCGGTATCTACCGTGGCCAAACGTTAAAGTTTTACAATCCGGTTTTCATCGACGATGAAATCACTTTCGAACTGACGATCACAAAACTTCACCGCACCCGTGGTTTAGGCGTTATTGAAACTATTGCTAAAAAAGCTAATGGCGATGTCGTCGCTAAAGGCGAAGCAACTATCGTAATGGCCAGTAACGTTCAGGGCGAAGCTTCTACTAGCGCTGAATAATCCCGGTAAAACACATGTAAAAATATTAGACGATCTTGCAGTATTCACTCGGTGAAGGGATCGTTATTGCGTTCACTGTGCTCTCTCGGGTACAAGCTTGTCTATGGGTCGGGAATTAGTCGTTTTTATCATTGGAATACTAGGTGTGCTAAGTTTGCACGCCAGCAACTGCGGTATAGTCGTGGGAACCTGCGAATATTATCAATGTTTAGAAAAACAAGAAAACTGCGGAAACAACGGGTATTATATTCAGTTCGGTTCGCATTACTGCCATAAATACCAAGTCGAAGAATATAAATACACACAGCCTGGCAAAGAATTTTTAAATAAAATCAGAGTGTGTCTGCAAGACGAATTAGAACGCGAATATTCGCGAGCCGGTGAATTGCCAAAATGCAGTAAAATAAAAAAGTTTGCTGTCGAGACGCATAAGCACTGTTACACAGAAAATAAATTCTGCAATCTGCCAGATTCAGATCAACGCCATATCAAATTCGCTGCGAAAAAAGAAATCTTCGATTTTCAATTGCTGAAATTCGCTTTCTGGCTAGAAAAAAGCTGTTTCTAAGATTTGCCACAACCACTTCGATTTTATGACGCAATTTCATCACTCAGGGTTTCGGTCAACAATGTTGACTGAACTACAGAGCGCCGTTTTATAAGCAATATTCTAAATTTTTTCTAAGAGTATTTTTGAATTGTTCTGCGCTGAGCTTGCCTTGGCCTAAAACTTTCTCAACAGAAATCATAGTTTCGGTTTTAAAACCGCAAGGGTTGATGCCTGTAAACGCTGTAGGATCATTAAAAAAATTAATCGCAGCACCGTGATAAGTAATCCATTTTTTTACGGCAATGCCCAGAGATGCAATCTTTTGGTTTTCCATCCAGACGCCAGTTTCATCGGTTTCAACTTGTTGGCCTGGCATTTTTTGTGGGGTTTTTCCTTCGGCAGTGATGCCGAATTCTTTTAAGGTTTTAACGATGGCACTTTCAAACGTACGTAAATAGCCGCGCACATCTTGCACGCCGCGTGGCTCATCTGATTCTGCTTTTTTACCGCGGGGATTTTTTAAACTGATAATTGGGTAGACCACGATTTGTGAAGGGCCATGGTATGTAGCTCTGCCGCCGCGTGAAACTTCGATGACCGAACCTTGCCATGAAAAGATGTCTGAGGCTTGGGTTTGTCTTCCGGTAGTCACTACTGCCGGGTGTGAGCAAAAGATTAAGAAGCCTGGGTGCGATTCGCCCTGTGATAAAGCTTGATCAAGTTTTTCAACATACTCTAGCTGTTTATTCATGGCCTCTTCATAAGAGATGAGGCCCCAGTCTTCAAACATCATTGGAATTAAATCCCGCGCGCGAGCGCTTAGGCGTGAGCGTTTTTGCTCGCGCCACCTAAAGGTTTTTGGATGATATGAATCGCGTGTCCTAACGTAGCTTCGGCAGCTTCCATCATTGTTTCACCTAAAGTTGGGTGAGGATGGATTGTTAAAGCAACGTCTTCAATACGGGCTCCCATTTCGATCGCTAGCGCAGCTTCTGAAATTAAATTCGAAGCTTCTGGTCCAACGATGTGAACGCCTAATAAAACGTGAGTTTTTTTGTCAGCGATCATTTTTACGAAACCGTCAGTTTCCATCATGCTTACGGCGCGGCCGTTGGCTGCGAATGGAAATTTAGAGATTAATAAATCGTTAAAGCCTTTTGCTTTGCATTCAGCTTCAGTCATGCCGGCAGATGCGATTTCTGGATCTGTGAAAACCACTGCAGGAACTGTTTTTGCGTCGTACACGCGGTTGATGCCAGAGATAATTTCTGGAACCATTACGCCTTCGTGTGATGCTTTGTGCGCAAGCATTGGTTGGCCACAAATATCGCCGATGGCGAAAATGTGCGGGATGTTTGTTCTGCGTTGAGCATCCACTTTGATAAAGCCGCGTTCATCAACTGCAATGCCACAACCTTTGATGTTAGCTTGATCGCCATTTGGACGACGGCCAACAGTAACTAAGATTTTATCACATTTGATCACTTCGTCTTTACCGTTGATTTCAACAGTCACTTCATAACCGTCTTTAGTTTTCTTTTGGCCTTTAGCTTTTGCGCCAAATTTAAATTGGATACCGGCTTTTTCAGCTTTACGAGTAACAACTTGAGCGCACTCAGGATCTACTACGCCAGCTAATAATGAAGCTTGAGCTTCAACAACGATAACTTCAGATCCTAATTTGCGTAAGTATGACGTGATTTCTAAACCGATGTAACCGCCACCGATGGCCACTACGCGTTTAGGAATTTCGTCGAAGTTTAAAGCTCCTGTAGATGAGCAAATATCTTTTTCATCAAACGGAAAGCCTGGGATTTCAATTGGGCGTGAGCCTGTTGCGATAATGAAATGTTTGGCTGTGATTGAATCTGTTCCAGTTGAAGATTTAACCGTTAATTCTTTAGTCGTTTTAAAAGTTGCTTCACCTTTAATAATAGTAACAGTGTTACCTTTTAAAAGTTGGTTCACACCACCTGACATTTTGTCGCAAACAGATTGTTTCCATTTAACTAAAGTTTTCATATCAACGTCGATACCGCCTTTGATATTTAAACCCATTGTTTTGAAATCATGCTGGGCACGGTGTAACATGTGCGTCGCTGTGATCATCGCTTTAGACGGGATACAACCTACGTTTAAGCACACGCCGCCAAGGGCTTCGCGCTCGATGATCGCTGTTTTAAAACCCAATTGCGAAGCACGGATAGCTGCTACGTAACCTCCCGGACCAGAACCAATTACTACGATATCAAAATTTTGCATAAATTATTTACTTCCTTTTTCAGCTTGCTGCTTGTCGTACTCAGCTTTTCCTTTAAGGTAACCTTTTTTAAATGTGCGTTCTAAAGTTTTAGGGCAGTTGCCCGTGTAGATTCCACCCTGGCGCCCGAATTCTAAACCGCCATTGTAACTGCAGAACAAAGTTTCTTCTTTTTCTGGAGTCAGAGGTGTAGATGGAACAGCAGATTCAGTGGCTTTAGATTCGCTGATACTTTTTTGTTCCCAATCAGTTGATGGAACAAGCACAGGTGCAGAGCTGCAACCTGTAAACTGAACGGCCATCGCAAACATCGAAAACAAAAAGATTTTTTTCATTACGACATTCCCATCATCAACACGCCAGGGTTTTGAATTTTCTGGAAGAATGATTTTAAGAAGTTCGCGGCTACTGCGCCATCGATTAAACGGTGATCTGCAGTGATTGTGTAATTCATAGCTTTGATAAAACCGATAGAGCCATCTTTTTTAAGAATTGGTTTATCAGATAATTTGTACATACCAAGAATGGCTACTTCTGGGTGATTGATGATTGGTGTTGCGTAAGTTCCGCCAACAGATCCGATATTTGTAATCGTGATCGTTGCACCTTTCATTTCGTCTGGTTTTAATTTTCCGTCACGAGCACGTTTAGATAGATCAATAATTTCTTTTGAAATTTCTAAAATAGATTTTTGGTCAGCATTTTTAATCACTGGAACCATTAAGCCATTTGGAGTGTCAGCGGCAAAACCGATATTGAAATATTTTTTGTAAACGATTTGTGAATTAGCATCGTCAATTGAAGCATTGAACTGTGGAAATTCTTTGATCGTTGCAATCATAGCTTTCATAGCAAACGGTAAGTAAGTGATCTTAGTTCCGTTTTTCTCAGCGTAATCTTTTAGTGATTCACGTAAAGCAACTAACTGAGTTACATCAGCTTCATCCATCAATGTGAAATGCGGAATGATCGCTTTAGACATTTGCATGTTTTGTGCGATTTTCTTGCGAATTCCTAATAGATCAACACGCTCTTCTAACCCAGCATTTGTCGATTTGTACTCTGGTTTCGGGAAGTTCATTGAAGGAGCTCCGGCTGAAGTTGCGCCGGCGCCAGTCGATGTCGCAGCTGTTGCTTTGCCGCCTTTAGAACTTAATACGTCTTCACGAGTTACTCGTCCTGCTAATCCAGAACCAGTCATACCATTGATATCAACACCCATCTCGCGAGCTAAACGGCGAGTCGCTGGAGTTGCTAACACACGTGATTCAGCTACAGGAGGGTAGATGCCACCAGCTGCTGAAGCCGACATGGCCGCCGCCGAGGCTTGCGGAGCATGAGCGCCGTTAGAGCTTGCTGCAGGAGCCGCAGGTTTGTGAGCTTGTGATGCGGGAGCAGAAGTCGTTGCGCCAGTAGCGCCTGATAAAGTTAGAATCACAGATTCAACTTTGATCACATCACCTTTTTTAAATTTAAATTCTTTTACAACACCAGCTACTGGAGTTGGAACTTCAACAGTCGCTTTATCAGTCATGATCTCTGCAACAGTTTGATCAGCTTTAACAGCATCACCAATGTTTACAGTCCATTTAACTAATTCGCCTTCAGTAACGCCTTCGCCTAATTCAGGAAGTTTTACATCCGTTGATCCGCCACCAGAAGTTGCAGCAGGTGCCGGAGCAGCCGCAGCTTGTGGAGCAGGTTTAGCAGCTGCTGCGGTAGCAGGAGCCGAAGCTGTAGCCGAAGCACCGCCTTCAAGTCTTAAAAGTACAGATTCAACTTTAACAACTTGGCCTGGCTTAAATAATAATTCTTTAACAACGCCAGCAATCGGAGTTGGAACTTCAACTGTTGCTTTGTCGGTCATCATTTCACAAACAGTTTGATCGGCTTTAACAGTGTCGCCTGGTTTTACTAACCATTTAACTAATTCGCCCTCGGTTACGCCTTCACCTAATTCAGGTAATTTTACATCAGCCATTCTAGTTGTTTCCTTTCGCTGCGTCTGTAGACACTTGTCCACTCATTCTTTGTACTTTATTTAATTCTCTATTTTGTTTAATCATGCCTTCTAAGAAAAACTCTCCCGCACGGTAAGAGCTTCGAACAAGTGGACCTGAAGCTACGTATAAAAACCCTAAGCCTTCAGCCGTTTCTTTCCAGTAATTAAATTTTTCTGGAGTAATGTATTCAATAACTTTTAAATGTTTCGGAGTTGGTTGTAAGTATTGACCAAAAGTCACAACGTCACAGCCCACTTCACGCAAGTCTTTTAAAGTTTGCAGAATCTCTTCATCTGTTTCGCCTAAGCCCAACATGATTGAAGATTTAGTGTAAATATTTGAATCGAATTTTTTTACTGACGCTAATACATCCATTGACTGGCGGTACTTAGCGCGTGGGTCACGTACTTTTGGAGTTAAACGCTCAACAGTTTCAATGTTGTGAGCAAATACATCTGGGTACGCTGCTGCTAGGTGAAGAATTAATTTTTCATCACCGCGAAAGTCTGGAGTTAAAATTTCGATGATTAAATCTGGATCTAATTTTTTCATGGTCTTAACAGTTCTTGCGAAATGGTCAGAACCTTGATCAGGCATATCATCGCGATCAACTGAAGTAACAACCACGTATTTTAATTTCATCTGAGAAACTGAGTACGCTACTTTTTCTGGCTCAAAAGGATCAACCGGTGGTAAACCGATTTTTGCATTTCCAGTTTTCACGTTACAGAAACGGCAGCCGCGTGTGCAAGTGTCGCCCATGATCATGATTGTAGCTGTGCCGCCAGACCAGCATTCGCCCATGTTGGGACAACGCGCTTCTTGGCAAACAGTGGCAAGTTTTAATTCGCCTAACATTTCTTTAATGCGCGCGTAGTTTTCTCCGGCTGGAGCTTTTACTTTTAACCAATCTGGTTTGCGAACTACTGGCACAGGTGCCGGAGTAGGATTTTCGCTCGAGTTATCACTAGGAATGTCATTCAACATAACTGCCACCTTTTAGTGCAAATTTATCACTCAAAATTAGAGCTTTATTTCTAACTTCAAAGAGGGGTCATGGCAAACATTTTAACTGGCAAAACAGGGGTATGCCAAGGCAAGCTAAAATTACAGGCCATTGTGCCGCTCCTAGGTAGACTAAACAGCCACGATTTGTTAGCTATATAGGCTATGACATTACTGCACGAACCTTTAAGAAAACTCGTTTCTCAAACTCTAATCACGTTAATTCAAGTCCAACTTGAAGCTGGCGGAGTTGCTAAAGACGCAATGAGTGTGGGTGATGTCTACAAAGCTCTAGTCGATGCCCCAAATACTGATCTTGGACATTTAGCTTTTGGTTGTTTCATTACAGCTAAGAATTTAAAAAAAGGCCCGCCAGTTGTCGCCCAACTTTTAGCGCAAGAATTAAAAAATGAAGTGGCGCAAAATATCGTTTTAAAAAAAGCGATCGCGTCAGTTGAAGCCGCTGGTCCGTACATTAACATTAAATTTTCAGCTGCAGGTTTAGCAGATTACATTTTAAAACCTCTTTTATCTGGCGAAACTTTTTCTGCGCAGTTAACTGAAGCTACTCCTAAAATGATGATCGAGTATTCACAACCGAACACGCACAAAGAATTACACGTAGGTCACATGCGTAACATGTGTTTAGGTGATTCAATCGTTAGATTACTTCGTTATTCTGGTTACAATATTTTGGCTTCAACTTTTCCTGGAGATGTTGGAACTCACGTTGCTAAATGTCTTTGGTATATGAAATTTCACAATAAAGAATCAGCGCCGATGATGAACAAAGGCACTTGGTTGGGGGCGATGTACTCAAAAGGAAATCTTTTATTAGAAGACCAAGTCGGTACTCCGCAAGAAGATGAAAACAGAAAGATTCTGACTGAAATTTTAAAACAATTAGAAGCTAAAAACGGCGAATACTACGATTTATGGAAGCAAACTCGTGAGTGGTCGATCGATTTAATGAAAGAAATTTATAACTGGGCCGACATTAAATTTGACCAGTGGTATTTTGAATCAGACGTTGATTCTGACTCTGTAAAAACAATCAAAAAATACCTAGCTGAAGGTAAACTTGTCGAATCACAAGGTGCGATCGGCTTAGATTTTTCTGAAGAAAACATGGGATTTTGCTTATTACTTAAATCTGATGGCACAGGTCTTTATGCGACGAAAGATATCGAGTTAGCTCGTCGTAAATTTGAAGAACATAAAATTCAAAAATCAATTTATGTAGTTGATCAAAGACAAGCTTTACATTTTAAACAAGTTTTTAAAGCCTTAGAAGTTTTAGGTTTTGAACAAGCTAAAGACTGTTACCATTTACAATATAATTTTGTTGAGCTGCCAGACGGGGCGATGAGCTCTCGTAAAGGCAATATCGTGCCGTTGACGACACTTATCGACACAATGAAGGCTCACATTAAATCAGAATACTTAGCCCGTTACGCGAGCGAGTGGACTGCAGAAGAAGTAGCTATGGTTGCAGACCAAGTGGCCAAAGGTGCGATCAAATACGGAATGTTAAAGCAAGATACGAACAAAAAAATCGTGTTTGATATGAGCGAATGGACAAAACTTGATGGTGAATCAGGTCCATTCATTCAATACTCTTCAGCACGTATTAATTCACTTCTTAAAAAGTTCTCATTCGATACAAAGGCGGAATTTGCCGGAGAAGTTTTATCTCACGCCAGCGAATTAAAACTAATGCAACATCTAATGAATTTTAACACTGTCGTTTTAAACTCTGCTGAAAACTATAAACCAGCTTCGTTATGCTCATACCTTTATGATACGGCGAAAAAGTTTAATTCGTTTTATCATGATTGTCCGATCGGAACTGCTGAAACACCTGATCTTAAGAAGGCACGCATGGCCTTGGCTTATTCAACAGGTGTAGTGCTTAAACAGGGCTTAAGTTTATTAGGCATTCCGACTCCTGAAAGAATGTAATCCACAAATAAAAAAAAGCCCCGATCTTTCGATCGAGGCTTAATGGTGTGTTCTTTAAAATTTAAAGCTAATTACTCAGCTAATCCTAAGAAAATTTGTAAACGCGCGCGTGAACCGATTAGGTTTTGCGACGTTGCTACAAGTTCAATTGATTCAACACGTACAGAGTATTGGTAATCTAAACGTACACGTACTTCTTGGCCTTCTCTTACGATACCAGTAGTGATGTTCGTTGTGCGGCCGTTTGATAAACGAGCATAAGCACGGATGATTTGGGTGTCAGCTTGTGAAGAGCGTAATAAAACTTCATTCACTAAACGGTGACCAACGCGTAAATGAATAGTTTCGTTTGAAAATTTTTCTACCTTAGTTGTTCCCATATCTAACCAACGGTAAGTGCGTGCCGGACCGTAGTCAGAATATCCTGGGTGTGAAGGGTATCCTGGTTCATACGGATTACTTGGGTAACCTGGCTCGTATGGATTGTTGTGGCCAGAACCTGGGCCGTGACCATTGCCATTACCGGGAACGTGATGTCCGCCGTTACCGCCGTGGTGACCACCGTTACCAGAGCCTGGGCCATGACCGTTGCCATTGCCTGGAACTAAGTGTTGAGCTTGTGCTACGCCCGCTACTAGCATGATTGCTAAAAGTAAAGTTTTCATAAATTCCCCTTATATATTTATTGTCACCATCAACTGGTGTCATTTGTTTCATTATTCTGTACGTGGGTCATTAGAGCAAAAGGTCGGCCAGCTGTTCCAAGGCTGAATTGACACTGTTCCAAGCGTATGGAACAGTTGACAGCTATGAAATTTGAAAAAAAATTACACGAAGGAATTTTACACTCACGCTACAAAAGATTTTTTGCAGATGTAGAATTAGACGGAGAAAAATTCACCATCCACGTGCCAAATACGGGTTCATTAAAAGCGGTGATTGAAAAAAATCCGGCACAACCACAGAAATGTTGGTTCTCGCTTCACGGTGATGCGACGAAAAAATTAAAAGGCACACTTGAAGCTGTGCAAACTGAAGAAGGCGCTTGGGTGGGGGTGAATACTTCGAATCCAAACCGTGTCGTGACTGAGGCCATTCAGAATGCCATCGAATCTGGTCAGCCATTTTTAAAAGAGTGGTCTGAATACAGTTTTTATAAACCAGAATATAAAATTTCAAAAGAAACCCGTTTAGACGGGGTGTTTTTATTTAAACAAATCGATTTAGATAACCCCAAAGCGAAAAAACATTTCATCGAAATTAAAAACACAACTTTTAGATCTAAAATTGAAAAAAAACCGCACGCCCAATTTCCCGATGCGGTCACTGAACGTGGGCAAAAGCATGTGCAAGAGATGATGCACCTGATGCAACAAGGGCATAAATGCGAATTAATTTTTGCCGTTCAACGTAATGACGTGGATTTTTTTTCGCCCTGTGATTTAGATCCTGATTATGTAAAGCTTTTAAAAAAAGCTTTCAAAGAGGGATTAATTATCTCTCCACTGATTGTTGATATTACTCGTGATGAAGTAAAATTAACGACGAAGAAATTAGACATCATTCTTTAATTACATTTTTGTGCAGATAGCCCAGACCGTGCCTGCGGTAATACTTGAAGTCCAGTTGCATTGCCATTGATTATCGTTAATAGGATAAGACGATTTTAAATTACCTGCGCTGGCACCGGCATCGCATCCACCACCGATTATTTTTTTTCCGGCAGAGCAGGTCGCAGCGCATGAAGCGGTTAGCGTGCATGCAGCACCTACGCGTTCATAACCACCAAACGCAGAAGTCGTTTGTGAAGTGCCATCGGCATACTCATAACCACCTGCTGTCGTACGAATTGAGCCGTTCACAGTAAGGGCTGTGGTTGGCGTATTGGTGCCGATACCGACTTTTCCACTTGGTGTTAGAGTTAAGTGCGCTCCTGTGCCTGTTCCGAGTTGCACACCATTTACTGCGTTCAATACCATGGCATCAGTAATTGTATTTGGCCCCATGAAACCTGCATTACCTAAACCTAAATTAGCTACTTCGCCGCCACCTTTTACAAAAGTCATGTACTGATTGTTTGGGCTTTCAAAACGAGCAATTTCATTGTTTATAGTACTGCTAACGATAAAGCTTCCGGCAACACGAACTGCGTTTCCTGTATTTGGGACTAAATTAATATCAACCGGTGAATTAAAGTGCGTGATATTATCAATAGAATTTGCGTTATTTCCCATAGGAATTGTTTGGCGCAGATTTGCTTGGTTGGTTAAGTATAAACGGCTGCCATCGTATTCGATCGCACCAGCTGTCGGCGTTGACTGTAAGGTGCCACTTGAAACTCGTAACGGAGCTAAGGTAGAAGTTCCAGCAGCAAGATGTAATCGAGCCGCTGGAGAACCCACGCCGATACCAATGTTGCCATCATTTCGAACTACGAATGTCGTTGCGCCATAAGAAGAAACTTTTAAGCCGTACTGAGACGGACTACTGTTATCAACATTTACTTTTAATCCAAACCCATCTGAATTTGTATTGTTTAATGAAGCAATAATTGAATTCGAAACTGAAGCTGGAGCAAATGCAGTCAAACCAACATTGGAATAAGTCGTCGATGAGCCAACAGTAGCATTGCTGGTGGTGTAAATTCCACCCGCACCAGTTACCCACATAGAGCCACTGCTGGCGGCGGGAACAGTCATTGGTCCCCAACTTGAACCGTCGTAATAAAGAATTTGTCCAGACACCGGAGCTGTTGCAGACAAAGTAATGCCGCGAATTTTTTGAAGCGTGGTCGTTGATGAACCTGCGGTCGTAGAAACATCACCCGAAAAACTTGGAAGACTTGAAGCTGATAATATTCCGGAGACTTCGGTGGTGGCTAAATTTATAGAATTTTTTGTAGCTAATATTCCTAAACCTAAATTTGCGCGCGCCGCGGTCGCAGAAGTTAAATCAGATAAGTTATTCGATTTATTTGCAGGTGTATAACCTAAAGCTGTAGTAACTGAAGAAGATGTGACTGCGGGAGCACTTGGATTAACCCAAGCCAAACCTGAAACAGTCTTTGTTAAAATTTGTCCATTACTGCCACCGTAAAATACCATCACAGAATCATTCGATGCTTCGATAAAATCTGCAGCTACTTTTCCGTTAAGCATAGTGGCGTTATGAGCATAAGGCACAGTGCCTAGTTTGATTGATGCCGTAATGCTTTCTGCGCCGTAATAAACTTGGGCTAAGCGAGTGTCTGAAGGGGTTACCGAACAATCGTTTCCGGCAAATGTCGTTGTGCCTGAAACAAAACCAAAAAATAAATTTTGCGTAAAACCATTTGGTGAACCGGGGATTAAAGACGAACTGCCGATGCGGTGATTGATATTACCTTGGCTGTCGCCAGCAACTGCCGTTGATTCGCCGTAAAGATAACAGCCGTTAGCTGAAATATAAAAAACTAAAGAAGCACCTGATAAATCAATGGGATTGCCACTGCTGTCTGTTAGTGAACCTTCAAAAACGATTTGTTGATTTTCAGATGATTGGGCAAATGACGGCAACGCAAAAAGCAAAGTGAAAGCTATTGCTATTAAATAATTGAGCACATGAGAGGGTCTAGCACTGACGTTCATTCAATAACTTATCGGTAAAAACCAGATGAAGGTTTAGCACCAAAGTCTGTTTATCTGTTTCATTGTGAGACGTTTTAAGGTGGCACTACAATTTGTGGCGTGTTGTAAGTTCCTGAGAAAATGCCAATACCAAGTTGGCCATTATTATTCGAGCCCCAGCACTTCATCGTTTTTGTTGCGGTAATACCGCAAGTATGAGTGCCGCCAGCAGAAACAGAAACGTAAGCTGTACCCGAATCAATGATCACCGGAGAAGTCCGGCCTGTTGTTGAGTTGTCACCTAATTGTCCGTTCGCGTTTTCGCCCCAGCATTTTAATACACCAGTTGTTGTAATTGCACAGCTCGAGTCATCAGCGACTGAAACTGTGCTATAGACTGTGCCTGCATCAATAATATATGGCGTACTTCTGGTGCCTGGGAGTGCGCCGCCGTCGCCGAGTTGTCCGTTGGCATCGGTTCCCCAACATTTTAAAACACCACTCATCGTAATGGCGCAACTGTGGTAAAGCCCCAATGACACCGAGGCATAAGCGGTTGCACCATCAATTGTAACTGGTAAAAATCTTTGCGTGAAGGTGCCATCACCTAATTGGCTATTGTCGTTCAGACCCCAACATTTTAAAATGTGACCAGTTGTTATCCCACAGGTATGAAATGCGCCGACAGCCACAGTCTTATAGCTAACACCTGAATCAATTGTGATTGGAGAATTTTTTTGTACCGTGGTGCCATCACCTAAATTGCCATCTAAATTATATCCCCAACATCTCAGCGCATTGTCTCTAGCGATGGCGCAAGTATGGCGGTACTGAGATTTTACAAATTTGTAGCGCGTAGTCGGATCGACAACTTGCGGAGTATAACTTGCGCCGCCGCTACTGTCGCCGGTTCCAAGTTTTCCGTAAATGTTATCGCCCCAGCTCATCAGCACGCCGGTCAGGGTAATTCCATAGGTTGTTCCGTACGAACTTCCTGCCGCAGACCGGGCCGTATCTAATTGAATAAAGCCCGAGCGAATCGGTATTGGCTTAACACTTCCGCTCGTAGTGTTGTTACCAATTTGTCCTGCAGAATTGGAGCCCCAACAGTTGGCCCAACCTAATTCATTAAGACTACAGGTGTATAAACCACTGGGCGACATGTAACTAATGACTTTCGGTTTTCCGATGTGATGCGAGGTATGCATGCCCCCCGGCGAGGCAAAAGTAAATTGACTCACTAACAGGATCAGCGTGCTCATTAAAAAATGAAAAGAGATTTTCAAATTCATAATTATTGATAGCCTGGTGTCCAGCTAATGTAACAATCCCAGTTAACACCGTTTTTCACAGTGACAACACCAAACATCGTTCTGGTGCCTGGAACAGTCTGTGAATTTGCCGGAGCATAATAAGAAGTCGTGCAACCAGCAAATGTATAGGCGCGCGCCACGGGGTCAGTCACGATAACTGTGTATGTACCACCCTCAACAATATTATTAAGGGTGATGGCACTGCCACCGACAGAATTTAAAATAAACATATTCGAAAGTGATAAATCAAGTACGCTGCCAGTGGCTATGACTTGCGGTTTGCTGACAATGGCGCCGGCAACATGAAGTTTAGCTTGTGGAGTAGGAGTGCCGATTCCGATGTTACCATTATTTGTTACAGTCATCCGCACTTGTCCTGTAGTCGTCGCATTGGGAACTGTAACTAATCGAATTTCTGAACCTTGATTGCTATCGGAGTGCGTTTCTGTACTAAAGATCTCAATCCCGCTGTATCCCACAGGGTTAACGCCATTCGAAGCATTGAAATAAGCCAAGCGATCGCCACCCAGCGGAAACGAAGGCAACGAAGCTGTGCCTCTGGCTCTGAACCCAGCAAAGCCTCCGGCAACATATGAATTAGCAGAGCTATATGCGTTTGAACTAATTGTCGCGTAATCATCATTACTAACTTGTAATCTACTTGTTGGATTACTGGTGCCAATACCTACGTTACCGTTAGAACTCACTCGTACCCGTTCGGCCATTGTGCCATTAGAATTTGTCGCGATAGTTAAATAACTATTAATTGCTGTACCAAGATTTGTTTCTGCATAACCACTCACGGCAACAAGATTGGCGTAAGCAGATCCGGTGTAGCCATCCCATCTTAGGTTTCCGATATTTTCATTCGCTAGCAGGGGAGTGGGAGCTCCCGCATTTCCTTTTGCTTTCTGAAGTGCGAGCGCCGGCGTGTTGTTGCCGTATGTATTTATCTGAATGTCATCTTTTGTTGCCGGGCCATTGTCATTCACTAAATTTAAACCTGCAGTAGGTGATAAGGTACCCATACCTATGTAACCATCATTTTGCACCATTAAGACTGAACCAGAAGCTGTATTCACATTCAGCGCGTATTGTGCAGCGCTTGTACCAGCCACATCAATTCTTACGCCGTAGCCGTTAGCAGATGTATTAACAAATTTAGCGACTTGTGAAGGTGTATTGCCTTCAACTGATAATTTAACATTCGTTAATACGGCAGAAGTTCCGATCGCCGTATTACTTACAGTGTAATAACCATTTGCATGCGTTAACCAAGGGGAGCCGCCATTAGTTAAAGGTAATACTCCGGTAACTTCGGCCGTTGCTAAATTTACAGAATTTTTTGTCGCTAAAGTTCCTAAACCTAAATTAGCGCGAGCTGATCCGCTTGAAGTAACATCAGATAAATTATTTGCTGATTGTAAGGCCTGAACAATGCGAGCATCGTTACCCTGAGCTACAGTGCCAGAGCTTGTGCCAAAATTTACAGATAAAGTTCCTGAAGTAGAAATCACTCCACCAAGTAATCCCATTCCGGCATTAACATTTGTGACTGTTCCCACTGTGGTATTTGTTGGTACCCATTGTGAACCATTGTAAGCAAGTACTTGTGATGAGGTCGGCATCGTTGCAGAAATAGTTACGCCGCGAAGTTTAGCTACAGTCAGTGTGTTTGAAGAGGCAGTGCTTATCACATCGCCAGCAAAGGCCGGCAATCTTGCGTTAGCTAATATTCCGGTAGCACTTGCTGAACTTAAATCTACAGTGTTAGCAGTCGCAAAACTTCCTAAACCTAAATTCGTACGTGCTGTTATAATATTGGCAACGTCAGATAAATTATTTACTGATTGCAGAGCCTGAACAAGGCGCGTGTCATTACCCGCAGCTACTGTTCCAGATGATGTGCCAAAATTTACTGATAAAGTTCCAGAAGAAGTAATCGGTCCGCCTGATAAGCCAGCTCCGGCCATGACAGTCGTTACACTTCCTGTAGGTGCATTTGCAGGAGTCCAATTTCCACCCACGAAGGCCAGAATTTGATTTGCTGAGGGCGCTGTCGCAGAAATATTAAAGCCGCGAAGTTTAGTCACCGTCACCGTGCTTGAACCCGTCACCGTAGTCACATCACCATTGAAAGAAGGTAAGCGACCTGTTGGCAAAGTGCCCGAAGTAATATTGGCTGCATTGATTGCCGTTACTTGACTGGCATCTACTGAAGGTAGACGTGCAGAAGCATCAAGTTTAACGATTTGATTTGCTCCAGATCCAGAATTTAAAGTTAGAATTGGCGCGCTTGAACCAGATACAACACTGATATCTGAATTTGCGCTTGATACAGCTGTTACTGTTCCAACATTTGCAGGAATCGTCATTGGTGACCATGCAACACCATTATAATAAAGAATTTGTCCTGATACAGGTGCTGTTGCCGCAAGAGTTACCCCGCGAAGTCCTTGCACTATTGCCGATGCAGAACCTGCAGCTGTTGAAATATCGCCAGAAAAACTTGGTAAGTTTGCCGCAGGTAATGTTCCAAGTGTTGTTGAAATTTCTGCTGCTGTCATGCTTGAATTTGTCCAAGTTAAACTGCCTGATGCTGATTTTGATAAAAATTGTCCAGCAGTGCCACTATATAAAAGCGTGTTGGTGTCGTTCGAAACTTCGATAAATTCAGCTGCATTTTTACCATTTAACATTGTGGCATTATGAGCGTAAGGAACAGTACCAAGTTTAATCGTCGCTGAAATATTTTGGGCGGCATAATAAACCTGAGCAAGACGTGTATCCCCAGGCAGCACTGTACAGTTGTTGCTGGCAAAACTTGTTGATCCTGTAACCGTTCCGAAAAAAATATTTTGGGTAAAACTGTTCGGTGAACCCACGATTTGTGATCCTCCACCAATACGGTGAATGATATTGCCTTGGCTATCGCCACTGGCTGAAGAAGTTTCGCCGTATAAGTAACAGCCGTTGGCCGACACGTAAAAAGTTAATTGAGCCCCTGCTAAATCAATTGGACTTCCGCTGGTATCAGTAAGACTTCCTTCAAAAACAATTTGTTGATTTTCTAAAGACTGTGCGAATGTTGGCTTACAGAATAGCAAAGACAATGCTATCGCCGTGAATTTTCTAATAAAATTTCTTTTGCCAACGTGCTGGTTCATTCAGAGTATTTATCGGAATTTTTAGACGAAAAGTTTAACACCTTACTCGAAGAAAAATGTATTCATTTGAGAATTTCTTAACAACTACTTGATACGGATTGCTGCTTTTAAAATAAAGTTTGTACCGGAGGTGACTCCGGCTGATGAAATCAAACGACCACGTAAAACCGCAGGTGTACCGCTTACAGTGACGTTGGCAATAACACTACCTGCCGTCATTTGTAAATCACCAGAGTTCGTCACCATACGACGCAGATTTTGCACGACGGTGGCCCCGAAATCACTCATACCGCGTAATTTAATATCTCGGTAAGAACTATTTGCCGGAATATCAAAGGCAGTGGTGTTGTTCGGGTTAATTTTATAAGAAAATGTGCCGCTGCTGGCGCAACTTTGCGTAAAACTTTCGGCATATTGACCTAGCGTAATATAAGTTCCGCCATTGTCAAAGCTGACTTCAACATCCTTGATTGCGCCAAAACATTTTCCCGAAATATAAAAAATACTTTTACTGCTTTTACTTTTTAAAATTTGTGTGGTTTCATTCACTTCAAAGCCACTGACTTCACCAAGAACTGTAACGATAGGTGCGCCAGGCTGACAGGCCATTAAGCTGAGCAGCGAAGTTGAAAGTAAAATGTATTTCAAGTTTAATATTTTCATATTCATTTCACCTATTCATAACAACAGCGGTAATTTTTAGAGTTGTTAATATAATCTGCATCAGTTTGGCGTCCATTGTATGTTGGCACGCCACCATTGTTGGGTTCGATGTGACAGGTTGATAAATTACTTGAGCTATAAGAAACGTAAATATTTTTCGGATAGTTCGCAGAACCACCTACTGGAATAGAATTTGAGGTCCAGTGAAAAATTCCATTATTTAAATTATTTAGAGTCGGCGAAATTGAATTATAACTTTCGCAGGCTAAATCTAATTGAATCGTTGTGCATAGTTTTGCTTTAGATCCACTGCTTGGGTTGCGGTTAAAACAAGTGTTGCTGGCATTTACATATGACTGAGGAGAAACAACATTTGTATCCATGCAAAAGGCAGAGGGAGTTCCGGCCGTGCCGACCATCGAATAACCACCATCACAATAAGTAACACCAGTTAAGCCGCGCCAGTTTACCCCATCACAAAATTCCATCGCCTTGTAAGTTGAATTGTAACGTTGTTTTCCCTCTTGGCCAGAACAACCATGAGCCGTGTTACTGCCATCGCTACCAATGCGCACACTTCCACTAACTGCGATATTGTTCGAAGAATAAAGTCCTGATTGATCGATATAAAGTTTAGGTGTCATCGTACCCGAAGAATCTTTTGTTCCAATAAATATTCCAGCTTGTGAAGATCCGTTGGCCGCATTCACCCATTGTGTGGCAATCATAGCTTGGCCTTGCATAGTTTTAGCGCTGTCTTCTGCCATAAATAGCATTGATGATCCAAAGCCATTTTGTGGAGTTGAGCTTGCTGGTAAACGACGAGATAACGATAAAACCGGCAGTGTTGTGTTATGGGCTGAATTATCCCACTGTTCAAAAATAGACACAGGATTTGATGCGCCATTAGTATTTTTCACAAAAAGTTTTGTTCCCGAATTTGGAAATGTATTGCTTCCGATAGTTACATTGCCCGTATTAAAATACATATCTGAACTCATTGTTTGCCAGCGAGAATTAATCTGACCTTGTAGTTTACTAACTGCCTGCAATACATTGTCCGCAGCAACAACTGTTGTGTCTGAACCTGATGAGAAACCTGTTAAATTACCAATTTTACTGAGTGCAATATCACCATTCGCTAAATTTAATTTAGCTGCAGTAATAGTCGTATTTGAAATATCTGCGTCGGTAATTGTTGAATCAAGAATTTTTGCACTCGTCACAGCTCCTGAGGCGATTATTGGAGATGGATATGTGCCGGTTAAATCTCCGCTTGCGGCCCCAACTGGTGAAGCACCACCACCAATAATAGATAGGCCTTGCCAAGAAGCTCCATTACAGAATTCCATAGACCCGCTGTTATAACGAAATGATCCAGCAAAAATTGCAGTACAAGTTTCACCACCATTGCCGATTCTAATTGAACCAGCTACATCTAATCGGGTGATTGGAGCATTATGCCCTACACCCATATCTCCTAAGATATTTGTATCTCCAGTGAAATCAGCACCGGCTAAATTTGCAGGTGTGTATCCTAATGCGGTGACAACATGTGATGCTTGTAGATTTAAATCAACTGTTATGGCGCCTGGTCCAGCGGATACGGTAAGGCCACCGGTGCCAATTAACACTCTATATTCAAGGGCTGTCCCATTACTGTTAACACCCAGAATTTGATTGGGATCGCCGATAGAAGCCATACCGATACCACCGCGAGTAGTTGGTAAAACTCCAGAGGTAATTTTATCTGCTCCGTGATTTGGAATATCGCTGGCGACAAGAGCACTTGAAGAAATCACACGACCTTTAGAATCAACGGTTACTTTTGTATAAGTTCCTGACGTCACAACATCAGGAAGTCTTGCTGAAGCTAAAGTTCCTGTAGCTGAAGCAGTTCCTAAATCAATTGAAGAAACTCCGCCACTGGCTGCAGCCGGAAGATTTATCCAAGAAAAACCATTGGCACCGGCGCGGCTTAACACTTGGCCTGTTGTTCCGCCACTTACGCTCGAAGTTGAAATGAAATCAGCGTCTGATTTTCCGTTTAATGAATTCGCATTATTTGCGAATTGTGAATATGGCGTTGATCCCATGATGATTGAGCCTGTTACATCTAGAACTGCCGAATACACATCGACATAGCGGGTCGCTGCCGCAGCCACCGAACAACTATTGCCCGAGCCATCGGCTAATTTACCCGAAGTCGCACCGCTGAAAATAGAATTTGAAACTACATTGTTATACGTAACCGGAGAAACCACAGCGTTACCACTTCCGTAGCGGTGAAAAATATCGCCAGCTGAGTTTCCAGACGTTGTCGACGACTCGGCGTAAAGAATACATTTGCGAGCCATAGTATCAAACGCCGTGATGTAATAAAATAACTGCTGGCTATTTAAATCGATGGCATTGCCGCTGTCGTCGGTCAGTGAGCCTTCAAAAACCATTTGCTGATTTTCACTTGATTGCGCGAACAAGGATTGACACAGCAACAGCGACAAAAGTGCCGCTGCAATTCGTTTGAATAAAAATAGGTTCATGAAATGAACAATCATCAGTACATTCATCGGGTTAGTTGCCTTAAATGTTTAATACTTTAGTCAGATATTGAAGGATTAAACTGGACGTTGACCCAATTCAAGACAAAGGGGTTTCTGCCGATACCATATTGAGAAAATGAGTGAATTTATTTAACGGAATAAATAAATAGGGATTTTGTGAACGAACAAGTACGTCGGTTTTTAATGGCAGGGATGATATCAGCGATAAGCTTAGGCTTAGTCGTTGGCTGGTATTATTTTTCTGAACCAGAAAATAAAAACAACACAAATCAACAACCTATAGCCGTAGTAAAACAAATTAAAGAAGAAGTTGATCGCAGACCTGCTAAGCGCCAAGTTTGGCAAGCGATCGTCAATGGTGAGCCGGTTTATTCAGGCGAAGCCATTCGTACCGCAAAAGGCAGTGAAGTTAAAATTCAATTCTTAGATGGCAGCCGCACGATTGATATCGAACCAGAATCTATCGTTATGATTTTACAAAGTGCCAATAAAGAATTCTCTCTTGATCTTATGGAAGGGGGAGCTTCGGTTATCGCTGATAAAGCTGATGCGGGTAAGTTCAACTTAATCCAAAATGGTAAATCTGTAGAACTAAAAGGGGCAGCAACTCTTTCTAAATCAGGTACAGGCGGTTTAGAAATTCAAAGCGATGATTCAGGTGCTGGTGGTAATCCGTTTTTTGCAACGATGAATGACAATCGTCTTTCTGGATTTAAAATGGTTCAGCCGTTAAAAGATAAATCGGCGCTGATTGATACAAATAAACCGACAGTAGACATGATCTGGGCGGGTGTTCCCACGGGATTTAAAACAAGAATTGAGATCGGTACTGAAAGAAATAAATTAGATAAAGTATTTGAAACGAATGGTCTGCAATTTGAATTAAATTTAGCCAGTGGTTTTTATTTCTATAAATTATATTTCACAAATCCAGCGACTGGCCAAGTTGTTGGTGAATCAAAATTACAGCGTTTAAAAATTAATGAACGTAAATTTCCGGTTTTTGTAAGTCCGACGGCAAACCAATTTATTCAGATCGTGAATCAATCGGCAAATCCAAAGTATAAAATGTTATTTGATTGGACCGAAGGCGAATTTGTAACTAAATACTTAATTGAAGTAGCAACCGATAGTTCTTTAAAAAATAAAATCATTAATCAAGCGTTAACGAAAAAAGCTGGCTTTGAACAAGAATTATCACCGGGCGAATATTATGTGCGTATGTCAGCGATGTTTGAAGGCGAGACAAAACCTGTTTCTGGTAAGATCGAAAAATTCACGATCAGTTTAAATCGCAAGATTGACCCGTCAACGATTGGTATAAACTTAATTTCCTGGGGCGAAGATGCAGAACAGCAGTTCTATATCAATCAGCCAGAACTTGAAATGACGTGGAAATCAGAATTAGGTAAAAAGATTTCTGAATTTCGCATTAAATTACAAAATAGTGATGATCCCTATGCGCCGGCACAAGAAGTGCGTAGCCGTGATTTAAAAACAAAAACAAAAGTTTTTAAACCAGGTCGCTACATCGCAAGTATTCAAGGTGTCGATCAGGGCGAAAACGTTGTTGCGAACTCACAAAAAAGATTTTTTGTCGTTAAAGAATTAGATATGGTTAAACCACCGGTAATTATAGGTGAACCTGTATTACAAGCTTCTAAAGATGGCGCCCTAACTATTAAATGGAATTTAGCGACTGGCGCGTATAAGTATAAAATTCGTCTATTAGATGAATTAGGACAACAAGTTTACGGAAGATTAATCGAATCAGCACAGGCTGAATCGGCAAGTTTAACAGATTTAATGCCAGGTTTGTATCTGGTCGAATTAGCCGGCGTGGATATGTTAGGAAGAACTGGCGAAGTGGCGCAACGTAAAATAGATGTACCGGCAATAAGTAGCTTAGGGGCTCCGAAAATTAAAAAATTAAAAGTGAAATAAAAAATTAAGCAACATGACAACACAAACACACCGCAACTTGATTATAGCTCTGTTTTTTTTCTTTGCGGCCGTGCTATATCCAAAATTTGTGGTCTCTGCTGAAAGTAACGTTGAACTTGAGTGGGAAGGCGTTGAAAACGCCAAAAGTTACGATCTAGAAGTTAAATCATCTAAAAACACATTTAAATTTCAAATCAAAGAACCTATCTGGGCGGGTCGTTTATCGCCTGGTTTTTTTAAAATGCGCGTACGTGCACGCGATAAACGAAGTGTTCCGGGAGAATGGTCAGAATACCAGGAATTTAAAGTCTTTTTAGATTCTCCGGATTTTGTTAATCCAACAAGCGGAACAATCATTGCTTCAAGCAATAATGACAATCAAAATGTAGCTTTTAAATGGAAAAAAGTTTTCGCCGGCAAAAAATATTCATTAGATGTTCAGGGGTTGGATTCAACATTTAGAAAACAAGTTGAAATCAATAATGACGAAAAAACGGCTATGGAATTGCCTGTGGCTACTAAGTTCATGGCGACAATCCGCGCGGCGAATGAAGTGTTAACAAGTAATCCAGAAAAAGACAGCGTGTCTGAATTCATTGTAAGTGGTAAAAAATTAGCTGCACCAAAACTGACACCGCCAGAAAGTTTGTTCGTGCGTGAAGTGAAATGGTCTAAACCAGAATTTGCACAGGCCTATAGTTATGTTTTAGAAAAAATGGATGTCAAATCTCAGAGATATAATGTCTTTGATGAAAATAAAGAATTACGTGGTGAAGCGATGCCATTTAAAAAGGAATGGCCTGGTGGTATATACCGCTTAACAGTTAAAGCTATTGCCAACTACCGACCAGCTTCTGAGTCGGTTTCGATACGTTTTACGGCCAAAGATGGCGACCGTACAGAAAAAGCCGAAGAATTAGCCCGGTTACGCGAATCGATCGAGCGTTTATCAGGTTGGTTTGGAATGGCCAGTTATTTAATTAACTCGGTTGAATATACAAATTTAAATTATGATTTAACCGGAACCCAAGTGGTTTACAAGGCGATCGGCGGATCACTGCGCGCAGGTTTTGGTTATGTCACAAAGAAAAACCCATGGGGTTATTACGTCGCCGCAGAAACCAGCACTTTATCAGTCGCGGGCTTTGGTGATGTGAAGTATAACATGTTCGAACTTAATTCTTTCTTTAAGATGAAACCAAACGATGCTGGTGAATTTCGTCAGACGGCCGGTATCGTCTATAAAGAATTACCTGATTTAACTACTAACTTTGCCGGCACAGTGAAAAACACTTCAGCGTTAGCCGCACTGGGATTCCGCTATGGTATTGAATACTGGCATGCGATGACACCGAAATTAGGTCTACAGGGTAATGCCCATCTTTTTCCACTGATCGCCGGGCAAAAAACCACGAATGGCCAGGCGTTCGTGCCAAGCACATCCCTGCAGGCCGGTTTTTTAATAAGTTACCGCTGGAGCAAAAATTTAACAACTTTGGGCGGCTACGCTTTTCGTACTGATAAGATGGAGTATAAAACGGCCCCGACGGCGACGTTTCCAACTCCTGCGGCAGAAAAAAATTCATCTACTATTAAAGGTCATTACTTAAATCTATTCTTGGAGTACCAGCTATGAAAATGAAAAGTATGAGAATTCCGATCTCGGCTAAAATTATTGGAATTACAACCTTTATCATTTTAACTTCGATGGTGCTTGTGACCAAACAAAGTTCTGACTTCTTCAAAAAAGTTATGACCCAGCGTGAAGAGTTCTCGAATTTTACCGAAGCCTCTTTACGCGCGAAACAAGTGGATACGTTATTAGATGGCTCTTTAGATAAAGCAAAAAACTTAGCCCAAATTTTATTAAAAGAATCTTTTGAAGGCCTTGGAAATTACAAATTAGCTAAAGATAAAAGTTTAGTGGGTATTGAAATCTGGCAAGTCGTCGATGGCAAGCCGCAACTCTATGTCAAAAAAGTACAAGAAGACTTCTTAATTAAAAATAAACTAACACCAGAATTTATTGATCAGGTTCGCCAGAAAAAGCCATTTCCGGTGACATCAGTGATGCAAAAAAATATCGAATTGCAATTTGCCGAAGTTAATCCAAGCATTCGGGTGATTTCAATTGGTTTTCCTTTCGGGCGTGATGCACAAAATCAGGTAAACACCTTTGTCATTGCTGCTTATAACTCTGAAATGATTCAAAGTTTATTCTCGAACGACAGTGAACGTGAGTTTTTCTTAATTGATCGTAATGGGTTTTTATTAGCGCATCAAAATGAAGAATTATTACGTCAGGCAAAAAATGTTAAAGGTGATGCCTTTGTTGAAAAAGCGCTGGCAGATTCTACGAATTCAAAACAGTTAACATTTAAAAATGTAAAAGGTAATGCCTACATCGGGGCTTTCGTAAAAAGTAGTTTTTGGGGAACAGTTTTATTAGCGCAAACCCCACTTTCGATTGTGAACGAGCCAGCCCAGGCGGTACAACGTAAAGCGATCCTGATTTCTGGTATCGTGATGAGTGTCGCCTTGTTTGCGGTCTTCTTATTCTCGTTAACATTAAGTAAACCGATTGAAGTCTTAGCTGAATTAATCAAAGAAATTCCTAAAGGAAACTTTAATATTTCAGCCCGCAGCAAAGTTAAATCTCATGATGAAGTGGGAGACTTGGCCATTGCCTTTGATCACATGACCGAAGGTTTAAAAGAGCGTGATAAAGTGAAGAACTTATTTAATAAGTTCCACGGATCATCAGTGACTGAAAATCTATTACAACAAGAAGTCAGCGTCGGCGGCACGCGCAAAGAGGTTACGGTTTTCTTTTCAGATATTCGTGGATTTACCAAGTTTTCAGAAGGCCATACACCAGAAGAAGTTGTATCGATGTTAAATGAATACTTTGAAGTGATGGTGGGTATTATCGGTCGTCATGGTGGTGTCGTGGATAAATTTATCGGTGATGCGATTATGGCCGTGTGGGGGGTGCCTGCAGGCACTGATCACGATACACTCAACGGATTAAAAGCCTGTTTAGAAATGCGTTCGGCTTTAGTGACTTTAAACGAATCACGTCGCCAGCGCAATTTAACTGAAATTCACATCGGTATGGGTTTACATGCGGGAACCGCGATTTCTGGCACTATCGGCTCAGAAGAGCGTATGGAGTTTACGGTGATCGGTGATACGGTGAATGTGACTGCGCGTATCGAATCATCGACAAAACATTTTGAAGTCGATTTATTAGTGAGCGATGAAGTGTTCGCGCGTTTATCTAAACCAGAACTGGATAATTTATTTAAATTTGATTTAGCCGGCGACATCGAAGTTAAAGGTAAGACCTTACCGTTAACATTATATAAAGTACTATAAAAAAAAGGCCGGGGTAACCCAGCCTTTTTTGTTTCAGATATGTTATCTAAAAATTACTTAGCAGAAGCTAAATGTTTGTCGATAATTTCTTTGAATGCCGGAAACGGGTAAGCACCACGTAAAGAAACACCGTTAATGATGAATCCTGGAGTACCGCTCATGTTAAACTTTTTAGCTTCTTCCATGTCAGCATCAATACGTTTTTGAATTTTTTCGTCTTTAAGAGCTACTTCAACTTTTTTAAGATCAGCGCCAACTTTTTTAGTTAGTTCTTTGAACCAAGCTTCGCCTTTATCTTTTAACATGCCTTGGTTTTCGAAAACCATGTCATGAAATTTTTCAGCTTTTTCTGGGCTTTGCTGAGCAATAGCTTCGAAATATTTTGCAGCTGGCATCGCTAAAGGATGGAAATCAAGTGGTAAGTGTTTGAAAACAACTCTTACTTTATCGCCGTATTCTTTACGAACTTGCTGAACAGTTTGGTAACCACGTGTGCAATATGGGCATTGAAAATCAGAAAACTCAACGATAGTGATCGGAGCAGATTTATTTCCGAAAATTACGCGTGTTTCATCGATTTCTGGTTTTAACGGATTAGCGTACTCTTCATCACGTTGTTTTTTCTCTTCTTCTTGAGCTCTGTCGCCAGCAACTTTTTGAGCTTCTTGCTGAGCTTTCATCACTACTTCGATGAATTTATCTGGATGTTTTTCGATCGCGCTGAACACGATTGATGGGTCTTTTTCTACAGCTTCTTTTAATTGTTTAGCTGAAGGGGCGCATGCAGTGATAGCTAATACTACCGAAGCTGCTAAAGCTAGTTTCATTGACATAATAGTTTTCAAGAGGTTCTCCTTAGTTTTGTTAGCCAAAACAGTGTGACATAGCGCCCTTAAAAAGCAACTACGACCAAGGTCTGGCCCTTGACGGCGTGAGCTGTACTCTTTTTTTTTATTTTTCGGTATATTGAGTCAAAGGGAAGTTTATTTATGCACAAAAATATCATCATCGCAGCGGTTCTGGCTTTTGGCTTTTCAGCATGCTCAGGTAAGCCAACAAATTCTTCAGGTTCATCTTTTGCCATGGTTGAAACAATCCAAATCGAGCAAACTTACAAAACCTTAAAAATCTTAGACCTCGATCAAATGACAGACCTACTTTATGAAAAAGCCAACGATTATAAACGCAATAATCGTCTACAAGCTCTTCGTGAAGGCACAATGATCGCCTTTGCACGTCCAAATGAAGAAGTCATCTTAGATAAGATTCTGTCAATAGTGCGTAGCCCTTTAGAAGATGCTGATGAATGGGAAGGCACCGTTGAACAAATGGTTGGCCAAGCTGTACAAACGATTAAAGACGGTAACGCTCAAGCCACTGATCAAGTAACAGCCTCTGTAGTTTTAGAAAACGTGCTTTCAGAGTTTAAACCAGCCTTTGTAAAACAGTACCAAGGTGGAGGTTTTGAAACCACAGTTATCGAACGCATCGCGGCTTCGGATTTACGCTTTTCGAAACAAGCCGAACAAGAAAAGAAATTAAATCAGATGAAGTCGGGTTTAACGCCGTCGCAACTGGCTCAAAAGCTAGTAGAGATAAAAAATAAAAAATTAGAAGAATTAAAAGAAGCCGAAGCTAAAAAGAAAAAATAAAAGAAGTAATTGAGTTAGAACAAAAGGGCGCTGTAAGGCGCCTTTTTTATTACTCATGTTTTGGGTTTACATTGTAAACCCAAAACATGAGCGCGCAAAAGGTCTAGTGATTTAATCGGCCGCTGCGCTAGTTGGCCTTCCTGGCCGGCCTATCTGACGGCTTCCTGCCGCCAGAGTGGAAGTTTTATTTTGTTTTTCGCTCTGACCATAGATCTAGTTTTTCTCAAACTGTCTCATCCTGACTCAAGTTCCTCCGCAAACCTCCGATAAGTTTCGTGTACATCACAGAAGATGCACACGAAGACTACCAGGAGGTTACATCATGTTTATTCAAGGCGATTTACAAGCAGTATTTGATGCACTTTACACAATTGGCGCAATCGATCCTGTTTTACAAGCGGACTGGGAAAAGTTGAACTGCGAAATGAACTCTAATCCCAGAGTAGTCCACACAATTTGCCACTCGATTAACTCTTGCTCTGGTGATCGTAAAAAAATTATCGAAACTTTATTAGGTATGGATCAAAAAGCCGTATCGTTTGTAGCGTTGGAGGTGGCTCGTGAGTTCAGTGAATTTCAAGACCGTAAAGAACTACACTAATACATTTACATTTATGAAAGCGTTTTTGTTTTCATTATTCTTTTTTGTGCAAGTGAAAGTTCACGCAGAATGGAATATCGATTTATCTCGCCGCCAAACTGATTTCACCCGTATTGAAAATCAAAGAATGCCTGCGACAACGAATATGGACACAACATCGTCTGCAAAGAATGATGCTGATATTCTTGAAGCCTTAAAAAAAGTAGTAAACCCGGTTGAGCCTTCGCAAGAGATCGTGATCTTACAAACTGAAAAAGGCTTTGTTCCTGAAATGATTCACTTAAAAAAAGGTGATGTTTATAAAGTTCACGTGGTGAATTTAAATTTAAAAGAAAAAAACGTAAGCTTTGTGATGGATGCCTTTTCGCAAACTCATAATACGGTTTACGGTTTAATGAAAACATTTACGATCCAACCAAAAATCGAAGGTGTTTACTCTTTCCAAAGCCCAGAAACGGGATTTCTTGGTAAAGTGGTGATCACACCAGATACAGTTCGTAAAATAGCTTCTGAAAAAACTCCTGCGCAAAAAACTCAGGAAGAAGTAGAACATAAAATTAAAGCATCGACCCTCCCTACTGATCACAGTTTATTTAGCACTGAAACCGAAGAGTCTTTAAAATAAGGATTAACGAAAATGGCTTCTGACGGACAATCAAATTTTAAAGAAGTTATCAAACGGGCATTAGGGCCCGTTGACGATTATTTAAATGACCCTGGCGTTTCAGAGGTTTTGATCAATGGTCCAGATCAAATATTCGTCGAGCGTAAAGGTAAATTAGAATTAACCAACGCAAAATTTCCAGACGAAGATAATTTACAAGCAGCGATCAATACGATCGCTCAGTCAGTTGGACGCCGAATCAACAAAGAAGAACCACGTTTAGATGCACGTTTACCTTTAATCGAAGGTTACGCTGCCAGTGGTGCGCGTATTGCTGCGGTATTGCCGCCGATTTCTCGTCAAGGAACAGTGATTTCTATTCGTAAATTTACCGCAAGTAAAATCACACCCAATGATTATATTAAATATGGAACGATCTCGCCTGATGCGTGGCAGTTCATTGATTTATGTATGTTCTTAGGTAAAAACATTATCGTCAGCGGTGGTACCGGTTCTGGTAAAACCACGTTGTTATCATTAATGTGCTCGCGCATTCCTGAAGGCCAACGCGTATTAATCATCGAAGATTCATCAGAGTTACAAGTTGAGTATTCACACGTTATACGTTTTGAAACTCGCCAAGCCGATCTTGGTGGTAAAGGTGAAGTTACAATTAAAGATTTATTAAAATCAGCTCTACGTTTACGTCCTGACCGCATTATCGTGGGAGAGGTTCGTTCAAGTGAAGCTATGGAATTAATTAATGCCATGAACACCGGTCATAAAGGTTCAATGGGCACAGTGCATGCGAATTCTCCTGAAGATGCGATCATTCGTTTAGAAGCGTTAGCGGCCAGCGGTGATGCAAAGCTTTCAGAAAAAGCATTAACCTCACAAGTCGCATCGGCAATTGAAATCATCGTGCAAATTTCACGTTACTCAGATGGCTCTCGTAAAATCGGAGCGATTTCTGAAGTTCGTGGTCTTGATGAAGATAATAAATATATCGTTGTGCCAATTTATGAAATTCAAAATCTACAAAGAGCCACAGACGGAAAACTTATTGGTGGCATTGAGCCTACTGGTAATGTGCCGTCGTTCTATCAGGAAATTATTGATAACAAGATTAACTTTCCGTTAGCGAAATTTCAGAAGATTAAAAAAGCCGGCTAAGTCGTTTTGTCTCATTGTGAGATCAAAAATTAAAAATGATTATAAAATAACGATTAATGAGATAAGCTAAAATAGACGCTGTTTCTTATGGGGGGCCATTTGAAAGCAAGACTGTGGAAAATCCACTTAGTTATTCTATTTTTTTGTTCGGTATTATTCTTACTTTTTCAAAACTTAACAACATACACTGCGCCCCAGCCGGTCTTAATTAGAGACCCGGTAAATTATGTGTCTGGAAAAAAATGTGCTTTGTATAGCGTAGCAGCGCAAAAACAAGCTATTAAGATTGCTGAAATATCATCACCAGAAGCGGTAAAGGATGAAGCTGGCTGCAAAAGCTATATCCAGAAGTATTATCTGAATATACCTAATTGTGGGTACAGCATCGGCATTAATCAAGCTATGGCAGTTTTTAAAGAAATCACAACGGTTGGTATTCTAGAAGCTGAAGGAACAGTTACAAAATTATCTATCGAAGATGACATCAACAACACGAAAATATTAGAGCCATCAACGAGTATGTTAATTATGGCTCCATCCAGTTGTTCTACACCCGAACAATACCGGGCAAGAGTTCGTGGAAAATCTAGAAGTATTGCCTGCAACTATGCTTTAAATTCAATTTGTGTAAGCCCAAATACACCACTTTTTTCTCAGGCTTCGGCGCAGTTAAGCAGCTATATCGCGCAAAAAACCGGAAATCCAAAGATTACCAGAGACATGGGTTGGTGTGCGCCAACGGCAACTGCGATGTCTATTTTAGGGCCGCTCAATGCGCAAGCCTATGAAGTGTATCAAGATTCGTATTTATGGAAAGAAAATATACCTGCATTTAGTCTGACAGCCATGAAATCGGCATCTATTGATCAACTGACATCGACTTATGCCAATGTGATATATGACCTAGGGCAAACGATGGGAATCCGTTGGGCTGTAGGCGGTGCAGTTCCAGGAGTTGCGCTGAAAAAAATATTTCAGCGTATTGATCCGGCTATTCGCAATTTGAATAAAGATGCCTACAGGGGTGAAGTGTTAAGGGATTTCTTTTATTTAAGCGGAGCAAAGCAAACCCAAGAAAATTTAATCGCTAAACTTACAGCTGGACGCCAAAGTTCAGTGGTATCAACGTATGGCCATCGCAAAAAATGCAGCCATACAGCGACCGTGATTGGTGAGACCGCGGCTACTAAAACGTATGAAGTTGTATTCAATTGCCAAAATAGTGAAAGATTTGCACCGAGTGGAAGCGGGCATGCGCTTAGTTTAAATGGCGTCGAAGATGGTTATCTTAAAATGTACGACCCTTGGGGACGCATTTATAATGTAGAACTGAAAGATGGCAAAGATTTTCCCGGCGTGCCAGACGGCCCTGTTATGATTCATGCGGGCGGAGATGTTGGTTATGTAAGAAGTCTTGTGACACCGCCGACACGTAAAATGACTATTCTAAAAAGTGCTAATATAGATAGTTTCTTGACGAATCTTTCGTACCAGTATGTGACTACAGGCTTGATCTACGGGTTTAACTTTTCTGTTCGCCATGAACTTAATCCATAATTTTTAAGGAATAGCAGCTGTGAATAAAAAAATAATATTTTTTTCAGTCTTAGTAATTTTATTAGCTTACTTTGTAACTCAAGGGTTAAACGAAGACGAAAAAACCGAGACTACAAAAAGAGAAATCACTTCGATTGATAAAAGTTCAAAGGTAAAAAATGTTAAAGATGAACCTATGGTAAGTAATGAAAAAAGCAATTTCATTGGCGGCAGTCGTAAAATGAGCCCTAATTCGTTCTATGCACAAAATGCTTATTTTAATACTTTAATGTCAGATCAAGCCGCTGAAAATTTATTTATCAAAACCGCAGATATTTTCAAAGACAGTCAAAATGCCGAAGATCTGGCGGCTTGGGTGGGTATCGGCTGGATCTTCGATTCGTCGCCTGAATACGGTATGATTTTGCAGCATTCGCTAAAAAAGATAAATGAAAATCCAGAGCTAAATTTTTCTTTGATAGAGCAAAAAATCAAAACTTTAAATTCAGAAGACAGTTTTATAAGAGGACAGTTGCTAAATCTTGTAAATCAAATTGATGTAAAGAAAGAACAGAAAATTAAATTTTTTGGAAGTGAGTTATCAAGACCGGCAGTCGTAGATTCTGAAGGTAGATTTACACCGGATTCTTTAAATATAACAACAGCATTAATCATGCTTAAAAATAACGGGGCCCAACGCGAAGACCTCACGCATTTTTTTAACGATAGTTTGAAAGTTAATAATAATACGGTAGCTAGGAATAAACTCATTGCGCGTTTTAAGACGTATTTTCCTGATGAGTATACTGATTAGTCGGCTAAAACCGTCTCAGTATAAAACATTTAGACAGTTTTAATGTTAAAAACCGTTTAAAATGCAGCTCGCGCTGGATAAGGCTTTGCTTTGATATCCAGAGTGAAAATAGCCTTACTTATTACCACATTCTTAGTGTCAACAATCGCGCAGGCTTCGGATTGTACGCCAGTCACAAAGCGCTTTGCTGTTGATGCCACAGGTATCGATAAAACATCGTATCAACTGACGATGCATTCATGCCAATTAAATCAATCAGATGTAGTCAGTCTTCGTCGTTTCAAATTGCGCGGCGAAATGTATAACTTAATTGTTAGCAACAAAACTTTGCAAACGGCCATCATTCCAGAAAAATGTTTAAGTAGCTGTGACTCTTTTGATATAAATGCGCCATCAAAATATGCGTCGATCTTAACTGATGGCACGCGCGTACCATCACCAACAGCTGGTGCAGGAATTCAAAAAGCCAAAGACCCAGGGCCGAATGAAACTTATTTAACCATCGATCTTTGTCCTTCAAGTAAAAAACTACAAACTGAAATCTTTGAGCGTATTCAAAGTGGTTACATGACCAATGTTCCGGTGACTTTAGCGGTTTCTGGTTTGTGGATAAAAAATCATCACGATGAATTTGTTTATTTATTGAAATTACAAGATGAGAAAAAAATTAATATCACTTGGGCGAATCATTCATTAACTCATCCTTATGATAAAACAAAACCTATTGAAGAAAACTTTTTGTTATCACCTGGTGTTGATTTTCAACGCGAAGTTTTAGGAAACGAAATGGTGATGTTATCACAAGGTTTAGTGCCGTCGATCTTTTTTCGCTTTCCCGGTTTAATCTCAAGTGATTTGTTGATTAGCCAATTGAAATCTTGGGGGCTAATCCCGTTGGGTGCAAACGCCTGGCTTGGTAAAGGTCAGAAGATCAAAAATGGCTCTATCGTCCTAATTCATGGTAACGGTAACGAGTTGTCTGGCTTAGCTTTGCTTTATAAAGCCTTAGAAATTCAGCCACAAATCAATGCAACTTGGACAAATTTGAACCAAGTTTATAACTCTGTAGCTGATAAGATGGAACCTTTGCCTAAATAGTGCTCTGTTGGAGTAAAAAAGCTAATATTTTCGCGCTTTTGCACTCTGTAAATGGTTGCCACTCTACAGAGTCAGAGGCTACCTTTTTCGAGTGCATTTTAGCTGTAAAATAACGAATTCTATTTTGAAGTATTTAGAAACCGAAAAGGTCGATCTAAACGCGTATTTTTCAGAACAAGATGTGCCGTGGGATTTTTTAAAAGATCCATCAAACTGGATGTATGCACCAGACATGGAGGCATTTCTAGAACGTATCATCACTAAACGTGAACAAATTGAAGCCGCAGGGCATGTGACTCCAAAACTTCGCGCGTGGGGAGTGCTGGATTCAGTTCTTCGCATGATGCCGCGTCCGCAAGAAATTTTTCATCAGCCAGAAAAATTTTTAGGTTATTTTATTTCTCCTGAGCCACCGATTGAAAATGTGATTCGCACCGATGCGGGAATCAGTTTTGATATTCCGCTGCCGGCAGAACAATACCCATTAGTGACAACGTATTTAAAAGCCGCATTCGAAGCGCTGCCGATTTATGTTGGCTTAACGCCAGGGGTTTGTCGGTGGACACAAGTGCACTTTGAATTAGATTGGCCAGGTTACCAAGATACGATCTTGGATGAGCAAGAGCATCACCAAGTGTCACCGCAACTCATGCAAGAGGTGATTAACCAATTGCAAATCAGTTCGCGTGACCTTGAAGAAAAAAATCGTGAGCTTCAGCGCCGTAACGAAGAATTACAACGTGTGGCTGAACAAAAGTGGTCTTCAAAAGATACCCTTCAAGCCGTTTCTTTTTCGCCAAATGATTTTTCACAATTTGAATTCATCAAAAAACCAACACATCAAGTGGCGCAAAACTTAGCGCGCTTGCATGATTACATGGTGCGCGCCCATCAGTTGGTAACACTATTAACTGCGGGTCAAAAAGTGACTCCGGGAATGAAAGCCGCGTTTCACCGAGTGGATTGGGATTTAGTCAAAAGCCAATACCCACAAATTATTTTTGAAAGTATCGAAATTTTAAAAAAAATGAGTAAGCCTGATTCGGAAGAAGTCGTGTCGAAGACACGCATTGAATCAGAGAAGAAGGATTAACAATGTCAGAAATCGTAAGTGTTCAAGGTCGCGAAATTTTAGATAGCCGTGGCAATCCAACAATCGAAGTCGAAGTTAAAACTGCTGATGGCAACATGGGCCGCGCAGCTGTTCCATCTGGAGCCTCTACGGGTGCACACGAAGCTTACGAATTACGTGATGGCGATAAAAAACGTTTCTTAGGAAAAGGTGTTTTTAAAGCTGTAGATAACGTGCGTGAAAAAATTGCTCCTGAAGTTGTAGGCTTAAATGTTTTTGAACAAGTGTACATCGATAAAGTATTACGCGACATCGACGGCACTGAAAATAAATCAAACTTAGGCGCTAATGCGATCTTAGGTGTTTCATTAGCAGTAGCTCAAGCCGCTGCAAAAGATGCAGGTCTTCCGCTTTACAGATACGTTGGTGGTTCACAAGCTTGTCGTTTACCGGTTCCGTTAATGAACGTGCTAAACGGTGGCGCACATGCGAACAACGGTTTAGATATTCAAGAATTCATGATCGTTCCGACAGTAAATAATTCATACGCTGAAAGTTTACGTGCCGGAGCCGAAGTATTTCACACGTTGAAAAAAATCCTCCACAAAAAAGGTTTATCAACTGCAGTTGGTGATGAAGGTGGATTTGCTCCAGTTTTAAAATCAAATGAAGAAGCACTTGAATTACTAATGCAAGCGATTATGGAAGCCGGCTACGAAGCCGGACAAAACATGTTCTTAGCTTTAGATGTGGCAGCCACTGAATTGTATAAAGATAATAAGTACACTTGGGAGAAAAACCAGATCTCAGGAAAAGAATTAGAAAACGTTTACAAAAAATGGAGCGAAAAATATCCATTAATTTCAGTTGAAGATGGTTTCTCTGAAGATGACTGGGATTCTTGGGTTTCTGCAACTGCAGCTATGGGTGACCGTGTGCAATTAGTCGGTGATGACTTGTTCGTAACTAACCCAAAACGTTTACGCATGGGCTTAGAGAAAAAAGCGGCAAACGCGTTATTAGTTAAAGTAAATCAAATCGGTACCTTAACAGAGACGTTTGAAGCGGTTAACTTAGCTCAACGCCATAAAATGAAAACAGTCATGTCACACAGATCTGGCGAAACAGAAGATACAATCATCGCTGACCTTGCGGTGGCATTAAACTGTCACCAAATCAAAACGGGATCTTTATGCCGTGGTGAACGTACTGCTAAATACAACCAATTACTAAGAATCGAAGAAGATCTTGGTGGTATGGGCGTATATTGGGATAAAGCCGGTTTTCGCTAGTGAATAAATTTGGGATTGTCCTTTTGTTAACCGTCGTAGCTATGACGGTTTTTTCTTTGACAGTTTTTGGAAATCCCAAAGTTTTAGATCTTAATTATAAATTTCAAAACGCAGACGCCGAAAAACTTTGTCTGAAAAACGAAGTTCTTTCTGAATGTTTTAAAAGACAAGTTCGCAAGCTTCATGAAACAGATAAATTAACAGTCGAAGAACTTATCGGAACTTTACCAGCAGGTAAGGGTTTAATTCTTCAAGAAAAAGAAAAGCAGCAAAAAGCCAAAGCCAAAGTTAAAGCTAAACTTTCTAACTCAGAGTTAAATTTAAGTTCTCATAAAAAACAGGCTGATTTCGCGTTACTGTTGCTGGAGCTATCTTGCACAGCCAAAGCTTCAACGGCAGCGCCAAATTATTTAAAAACTTTAAAATCTGTAGTCACCGAGCAAATCGAACAAGTCAGAAAATATTCAGATTCTGAATCGGTAAACCTGCAGATGAAATTCGATATAACTTTACTTTGTGAAAAGAAGAACTAACCCATGTCACATGATCTTGATCTAAAGCCTGGCCAATCTGTTGAACTTTTAAAAGAGCTTCACATCTTAACTCGCGATGGAAAAATCAATCAGGACTCGCGTCGTAAGCTTAAACAAGTTTATCACCTGTATCACTTCATTGAACCCTTATTAAAAGACCTTAATGAAAACTCGGCACAAATTAATTTAGTCGATCACGGGGCGGGTAAATCGTATTTAGGATTTATTATCTATGATTTGTTTTTCAAGTCTTTAAATAAGCCGAATAAAGTTTTTGGTATCGAATTTCGTGAAGAGCTAGTAAGAAAATCTAAAGATTTAGCTGATAAATTAAAATTTCCGAATATGGATTTTTTGCATTTAACGGTAGCTGATTCAATCACAACTAAAAAATTACCTGAATCAGTAGAAATCGTTACAGCACTTCATGCCTGTGACACAGCAACTGATGATGCCATTCATTTCGCGTTAGCAAAAAAAGCTAAGCACATAGTTTTAGTTCCATGCTGCCAGGCTGAAGTGGCTTCGCATTTACGCCAAAACAAAGCTAAGATGTTAGCAAATCCAATGTCAGAATTATTTCGCCAACCTATTCACACGCGTGAATTTGGTTCGCACTTAACAAACGTACTGCGCACATTAGAATTAACTGCTGCCGGATATGATGTGACCGTGACTGAACTTGTTGGTTTTGAACACTCAATGAAAAATGAATTAATTGTGGCCTCTAAGCACAACAATCCTGATAAAAATCATCAAGTGCGCCAAGCCAAAGAACGTTTACAAGCACTTCTTACTGAATTTCGTTTAGAAGATTTGAATACGCGATTTTCTTAAGACAAAACTAGACTATAAGCCGTACCCATTAGCGCAAAAAAAATAGAAACTAATTTCATGGATCAACTGCGCAACATGGCCTTTGCCATTCAACGTTGGCTAAGCCGACCTCAAAAAGTTTTTTTCGCCTGTTTAATGGTGTTAACTGCGACGCTATTTTTGAACGGCACGCTATGGAAACTTTGGGGCCTTTATCGTGATGAAGACACGATCGTGAGCCAATCTTTACAAGCCAAAGCACAGATGCGAGTGATTGATACCCAAATTAAACAAGCCACTGATACTACTTACATCGAACGCCAAGCCCGCGATAAAATGGATCTGGTTGGCGATCACGATCTTATCTTTGTATTTCCTGAATAGCTATCGTCTGAATTCGCTTTAATTTTAAGCAAAAGTATCGCAAAGCATTAGGCCTTGTAACGACATAGAGTAAAAGCTCTAATGTGGTACTTATGAAATTAGAACATTTATCATTAATATTGGGCCTTACAAAAACTGAATTAAAACGTCGTTTAGATTTAGGCCAAATCGACCCTCAAATTTTAAACCGACAGGTGAGTGAATACTCACAAGACCTTAAATTAAACGCTCTTTGCGACAGTTGGACTGAGCTAAAAAACGTAGAGCAATTTGACCGCTACGATCGCCAATTGCAAACAAACGAATCATCGATAAAACAATAGCACATGTCATGACAACCTGAGCACTTGAGGGTAGATTTTTTCGATGAAGAAAATCTATCTCGTTGATGTCAGTTCTATGTTCTTTCGTGCCTTCTACGCCATTCGCCCGTTGTCTTCGACAAAGGGAGTTCCGGTCAACGCAGTTTACGGTTTTATTTCAATGATCGTAAAACTTTTTAAAGAAAAAAATCCAGATCACGTTGTATTTTGTTACGACCGCAAAGAACCATCGTTTAGAAAAGACCTATACACAGAATACAAAGCTAATCGCACAACTATGCCAGACGATCTGCAAGTGCAAATGCCTTATTTAAAACAGGTGGCTGAATTATTCGGAATCGCCGATATCGAAGTTGCGGGATATGAAGCCGATGATTTAATCGGAACAATCGCTGTGCAAGCGGCTAAAGAAGGCTACCAAGCCTATATCGTAAGTGGTGATAAAGATTTTAGTCAGCTAGTGAATGAAAATATTTTTCTATACGACACGATGAAAGAATTCGTTTACACCACAGAAGCTATCAAAGAAAAACACGGTGTGTACCCTGCGCAATTTATCGATTTTCTCGCGATCACCGGCGACACTTCAGATCATATTCCAGGAGTAGCGGGTATTGGCCCAAAAGGCGCACAGAAATTAATTGAGCAGTTTGGTACTTTAGAGCAAATTTACGAGAACATCGATAAGGTAGCTCCGGCGGGTATTAAAGAAAAATTAATTAAATCTAAAGACGATGCGATTATTTCTAAAAAATTAGTAACTATTGTGACCGACGTCAACACCGGCAAAGTAATGGATGACTACATCGTTAAAGATTTAAAAACTGAAGAACTAAGAGCTTTTTTACAAGAATTAAATTTTAAATCTTTCGAAAAAAGTTTATTAGGCGACGGGCAAGTTACGCTTAAAAAAGGTGATGGTCACAAAATTTCAGGCGCAGAACCAAGCTTTGCAACACCGGCGGCTCCTGGCCCTACTGTGAATGGCAACAGCAGTTTAGCCGCTGATCTTAAGGCGCAAACTTGGGATGCCGTGGTTGTGCAACAGCGAATTAAAAATGAAAAGTTTTTTGTGCATACAGCAAATTCACAAATTTGTTTTTGTTTTAATAATTTTGATTACTACATCACCCAAACTTCAGAGGCTAATTTAGATTATAAAAATATAGTTTGGTCAGGATTTGACATTAAGCAAGTTTGGTCCGAGCTGAATTTATCTATCGAAGATGTGTTATCTGCACAAATTGACTGGGACATGATGCTTTTAGCGTACTGTCTTAAATCACAAGACATGCTTGATCCGATCGAAGTGATCAAAGATTTCTTAGATATCGATTTAAAACCAGAAGCAAAACAACCAGTTGATATGATCAAACTAGTTGATGCCTTTGTTCAGTTGTCATTAAAAGTGCAAACAGAAATCCGCGAAAAAGGATTACTGCCAATCTATGAAAAATTAGAAAAACCATTAATTCCAATTCTCTATGCGATGGAAAAAGTAGGTATCAAACTTGATACTCAAGCTTTGGCCATCTTTTCAAAAGAATTAGGCGATGATATCGCAAAACTAGAAACTGAAATCCACCAGATCGCTGGCGAAAAATTTAATATCGCCTCACCTAAGCAATTAGGAGTTATTTTATTTGAACGTATGGGTTTAGAGGCCATTAAAAAAACCAAAACAGGCTATTCAACAGATAATGAAGTTTTAGAAAGTTTAAAACATCCGATTGGCCAGCTCTTGATCAATTACCGCGAATTATCGAAGCTAAAATCAACTTACGTTGATGCCTTGCCTGAAATGGTCGATTCCCACTCTAGAATTCATACCCATTTTAATCAGGCCTTTACAGCGACTGGGCGCTTATCAAGTACTGATCCGAATATTCAAAATATTCCAATCAAGACTGAAAAGGGCCGCAAAGTTCGTCAGGCATTTATCGCTGACAGCGGTAAAAAATTATTATCACTGGATTATTCACAAATTGAACTTCGCGTGCTTGCGCATATCTCTGAAGACAAAGGTTTAATCAAAGCCTTTCAAGATGATTTAGATATTCATGCGGCAACCGCTGCAGAAGTTTTCGGTGTTGAATTAAGGGCTGTAACAAAAGAGCACCGCCGAATCGCGAAGGCTGTAAATTTTGGTATCGCTTACGGCCAAGGGGCGTACGGTTTAGCTGAAACACTTGGAATTTCACGAACTGAATCAAAAGATATTATTGATCGTTATTTTAAAAAATTCAGCGGTATTAAAGATTATATCGAAACGACAATCGAAGCCGCACATCAGAAAAAATACGTCGAAACACTTTTCGGCCGTCGTCGTTATTTAACCGAGCTTGATTCAACAAATGCGATGGTTAAAAAATTTGGCGAGCGCGCAGCTATCAACGCTCCTATTCAGGGTACAGCCAGTGATCTGATGAAGATGGCGATGATTGATGTGCAACGCTGGTTAGTGCAGGATAAAGAGCCGTTAACGTTGTTATTACAAGTGCACGATGAGTTGATTTTCGAAGGCGCACCAGAGGTTTTAGAAATGCATGCGCCGCGTATCAGAGCGATTATGGAAAATGTAGCAAAATTTAAAGTGCCATTGAAAGTAAATTCATCAATCGGCGATAACTGGGATCAAGCGCACTAGATTGCGCTACTCAGTTTCCCAGCCAACAACGCGGCCACCTTCGAAATACACATAACGACGTTCGCGTTTGTATCCACTGACTGTGGGTAATTCGCGTGTGTATTTCCAGCGTTCATTTTTATAAATTGGATTACCACTGTGCTCAACTTGTTGTGGGTCACCCCAGCTTTTGCGCACTAATTCTTGCGACATGCCTAAGGTGATATCCTGAGTCTCGGTGAGCGCCATAAAATCAGGATTTGTTTTATCGCGATTCCATAATTTATTGCGGTTCACCCAAGCTAGGCGACCTTCGAGGGAAGGAATCGACAAATAATCAATTTTTTCTTGGTCGTTGGCAAACAAGGGTAAAACTTTTGAGTAATTTAAACGTTCTCTAGGTGAATCCAAACCACGTTCAAGTTGGCGCACTTTACGGCGTGATAAGACATCTTTGCGTTCTGTTTCGCTGAGTCCTTTGCGTGGATCAAAACCCAACTCATAAGCGTATTTATCTAAATCTTTATCTGAAAGACGATCGGGGTCTTTTGTCGGATCAGAAGTCACTGTTTGGCGAGAAGTTTCTTCTTTGCTATTGGTCGTTTCTTCTAATTCGGGGCGCGATGCCGTTTTAATCCAGTTAGCACACGACGAAGTCATCATCAAACCCAGGACGGTAAAGCCGAATAATAAAGATTTTTTCATATACCTATATCTTAAAATATCTACGGCTCATTGTGTCTGCTTTGTGTTTGCTTTTTCATATTTCTGGACGAAGGTTAGATGGTCCTAGCTTTTAAAAATTTCTATATGTAACCTAGGAGTGCATGATGGATCTGTTTAAACTGAAATTTGGCAAAAGTATGGATGCTGACGCTGAAGCTGAGCTTACGGAAAACCTGCAGTTTCTTGAAGACGTCTTAAACGAAGAAGATCCTGAATTCATGAAAACCGTTGGCGATGTCAGCATCGAAAACGAGGCCGTCGACGAATCTTTACTGGACACATCATTAGCTGTTAAACCACCTCACCGCATTGTTAAATTTTTCACTTCGATTTTTGGCGCAGTTAAATCTCCATTTTGGGGGTTGGTGCTAAAACCATTAATGATTCACAAATACCCAAAACAAGCGATCACCTTTTGGCTAATATTAGGCGGCGTTGGTTATGGTGGTGTGAGACTTTATAAAGCTCATTTTTGGTCTGCTCCTACACAACTATTTTTAACCTCATACGCAGATCTTGGAGTGACCGTTCATGATTACGATATGTTAGAAGCGGTTGAGCCTTTTTATGATAACGTGCGCTTTTCAAAAAACGTGATGTCATTAATTAAAATGACAGCGAATTTACGCCCCTCAGAAAGCTCATCGAATAATCCGATGATTTCTTTTGAAATTGTTATTCACGGAGTTTCGAATGAGCCCATCGTTGAAATTAAAGACCGAGAAGCTGAATTTCGCGATTTGATTTTACGCGTGACCGAAGAATTTACTTACGATGATTTAGACACAAGCGCTGGCAAACAAGCCTTAAGCGAATCTATCTTAGCAAAAATCAATGCGCACTTAACCGACGGCCAAGTTCGCAAAGTTTATTATAAAAATATAGTCATTAAGCCTTAAAAACTACGACTTAAACACCTTCACATCAATATTGTAACTTTTTATCCGGTCATGCAAGGTCGACTTTGGAATTCCTAAATCAAGTGCCGTTAATTTTTGATTTCCGTGATTGGCTGCAAGTCTTTTTAAAATCATCTGTTTTTCAATCTCACGAATGACTGAAAGCGACGGGGCATTGGGTGATTGCGGCATGGCATACTTAGCGCCACTATTCATTGATGGGCCTGCAACAGAAGATAAACGGTCACGTTTATTTAATAACAACTCGATATGCTCTTCAGTGATATAAGCTTTCGGGTATAAGGCAGATGCGCGCGCCACTAGGTTTTTTAGTTCACGAATGTTTCCCGGCCAATCATGTTTTCTCAGGCGAAGAGTGGCGTTGTAAGAAAAACGCACCTTCATCTCGCGCGAGAATGTGTAAAGTAAATCATCAAAGTCTTCGATACGGTCTTTTAAGCTGGGTACATCAATAGTAATTACATTTAAACGAAAGTATAAATCGGCGCGAAATAATCCATCTTCAATTTTTTGCTGAAGATTTTGGTGTGTGGCTGCAATGATGCGAACATCTGTTTTGATGGTACGGTCTGAACCCACAGGACGAATTTCGGCATTTTCAATAGCTCGTAATAGTTTTGCCTGCAGAGCATAAGATAAATCACCTATCTCATCTAAAAATAAAGTGCCTCCGCGTGCCGCTTCAAAAGCTCCCTTACGATCGGCAATGGCTCCTGTAAAACTTCCGCGAGTGTGACCGAATAATTCACTCTCAATTAAAGTTTCTGTTAATGCCGAACAATTCACACTTAAAAAAGGGGCCTGTCTGCGTGTTGAAGCTTGATGTAAGTTTTTAGTTAACACATCTTTACCAGTACCTGACGGGCCTAATAATAAAACGGGGTAATCCGTTTCGGCCACTGAACCTAGTGTTTGTAATTGTTGATTCCAAAATTCTGATTTACTTGATAACGGAAAATGATTTTTAACTTTTGTTAAATCATGAACAACAAAATCGGCATAACCTGCAGAAATTAAATCTCCATCAGCTAAAATACTTTCAACAATTTGGACGCTGTTGACGAAGGTGCCTTCTTCGCTGAGTAGATCTTTAATAACTAATTTGTTGTTTTTGACCTCGAGACGAAAATGGCGAGCTGAAACTCCGGGCATTTGAACCTGAACTGGGCAGTTGCTGTCGCTCCCAATGTTTGCATAATTATCAATATCCCAGCGTTTGTTTGATCCATCTTGCAGTTCAATTACGTATTTCATTTCAGTTCCCCTTTGAAGTTCTTGTCTATGGCTATCTTAGTGGCTTATTTCAAAGGCTAAGCCAGCATTTCCGGGTCTGAAAATGGCTTATATTTGAGTAGAGTTTAGAGGATTCCAATTTTTAAAAAAACCGGCAAAAAAAATCTAAGATTTGAGAAATTAATTAAAAAGTCATAATATAGACCATGCCCGTAAAACAAAAGAAAAAGCACAAAGTCACCTATATCAAAAGTGCCTTCTTGCCCGCTGATTATCCCGTACATAAGAAAAAAGAAGTCGCCTTCGTTGGAAGATCCAACGCTGGTAAATCTTCATTAATTAATGCCATCTCTGGTTCTGATGTAGCAAAAGTCAGTAATACTCCGGGTAAAACTCGTTTGATTAATTTTTTCAACTTTGGCGAAAGTTATGTCTTAGTTGATATGCCAGGTTACGGTTTCGCTTCGCGAAGTGGTGATGAAATTCGTGAATGGACGCAAGCGATTGAAACTTATATCGATCAACGTGATGAATTAGTTGGTTTAGTTCTGGTTATGGATGTTCGCCGTGACTGGGAAGACGAAGAAAAAATGTTAATGCGTTTTGCGAACAAAGTTGGTCTTCCGGTTGTCGTAGCGATGACTAAGATTGATCGTTTAAATCAAAAAGAATTAAAAGCGCGTTTAGCGGCGATCAAAGCACATGCGCACACAAGTTTATTATTTCCAGTATCAAGTACCAAAGAACAAGGTTACGACGTAATGGAAGATTACATTTATAAGGAATGGATTAAATAATAATGAAAATTATTGCAGTTATTCCGGCTCGGTACGCTTCAACGAGATTTCCGGGTAAGCCTTTAGTGAAATTAAAAGACAAGCCGTTAATTCAATGGGTTGTCGAGGGCGCAAAGTCTGCAAAATTAGTAAGTGAAATTTATGTAGCCACAGACGATCAAAGAATCGCCGATGCAGTGAAGGCTTGTGGCGGAAATGTTCTGATGACTCGTCCAGAGTGCCCAACAGGAACTGATCGCATTTTTGAAGCAACCAAAGATTTACAATTTGATGTGGTTTTAAATATCCAAGGGGATGAGCCACAAATTACAGCCGAGTATATCGATCTATTAGCAAAAGCATTTATCGATCAACCAGGTTTAGATATGGCAACATTGGCGCATCCTATAGCGGTTGAAGATATCGAAAACCCGAACGCGGTTAAAGTGATTAAGAATGCAAATAACGAAGCGATTTACTTCAGCCGTTTTGCGATTCCTTATTCGCGTGAGAAATTAGCGGGTGTACCAGTTTGTGAAAAACATATTGGTTTATACGGCTACACAAAAACTTTTTTAAATAAATTTTGTACAAGCGAACAATCGGCCATTGAAAAGGCTGAAAGTTTAGAACAACTACGCGCTCTGCATTTGGGTGCGAGGATTAAAGTTCTGTCAGTGAAAAAGCCAATCCAGGGAGTGGATACACCCGAAGATTTGGCGAAACTGGAAAGAATGCTCAGCTAAGCTGAGACAAAAAATGCTATCGTAGGAGATACAGATATGAAAATGAGTAAAACAAAAAAACGTAACCAAAAATTTATCTTTGTTACCGGAGGAGTTGTCTCTTCAATCGGTAAAGGCTTAACAGCAGCAAGTCTTGGTTCATTATTAGAATCACGCGGCTTTAAAGTTACGATTATGAAATTTGATCCCTATTTAAACGTCGATCCAGGCACGATGTCGCCGTTACAGCACGGCGAAGTGTTTGTAACTGATGACGGTGCCGAGACCGATTTAGATTTAGGTCACTACGAGCGTTTTACCAATGCCGTGTTATTGCGTGCAAATTCTGTAAGTGCCGGTCAGATTTATGATTCAGTTATTACGCGCGAGCGTCGCGGTGATTATTTAGGTGGAACTGTACAAGTTATTCCGCATATCACTGATGAAATTAAATCCCGCGCTTATGAAGCGGCTCAAGGCAGTGAAATCGCGATTGTAGAGATCGGTGGAACTGTTGGTGATATTGAAGCCCAACCATTCTTTGAAGCTATTCGCCAATTACGCTTAGATTTAGGTGAAAACAATACAGCCTTAGTGCATGTGACTTATGTGCCTTACATCGCGGTTGCCGGTGAATTAAAATCAAAACCTACCCAGCACTCGGTGAAAGAATTACGCCAAATCGGCCTACAACCTGATTTCTTAGTTTGCCGTAGCGAAAAAGAAATCGATGAGAGTTTAAAAGCTAAAATCGGCTTATTTTGCTCGATTAAAAAAGAACATGTTATTTCAGCACAAGATTCTAAATCAATTTACGAAGTGCCATTAAAATTACACAGCGAAAAATTAGATGAATTAATAGTTGAAAGATTAGCTTTAAAAAAATCTAAAGCTAATGTTACTGGCTGGCAAAAAATCGTTAAGATTCAAAACAACCCAAAAGCGACTGTTAAAATCGCCGTTGTTGGTAAGTACGTTGATCTTAAAGAATCGTACAAATCATTACACGAATCATTAGTGCATGGCGCTTTAGCTAACCAGGTAAAAATTGATATCAAGTATGTAGATTCAGAAAAATTAAATGCAAAGAATGTAAAATCACAGTTAGGTGATGTCACAGGTATTTTAGTTCCTGGTGGATTCGGTACTCGTGGTGTTGAAGGTAAAATTACCGCAATTCAATATGCGCGCGAAAAGAAAGTTCCATTTTTCGGAATTTGTTTCGGTATGCAATTAGCAGCGATTGAATTTGCGCGTAATGTGTGTGGCTTACATGATGCGACTTCGCGTGAATTTATCGGCGAAGGCACACGCGGTGGTAATGTTGTGATCGATTCGATGGTTGAACAGCGTGGGTTAACGGATATGGGCGGCACAATGCGCTTAGGGGCATTTAACTGTAAATTATTTCCGAAATCATTAGCTGCACGAGTTTACAAAAAGAATATGATTCAAGAGCGTCATCGTCATCGTTTTGAGTTTAATAATAAATACTTAGATTTATTTTATAAAAATGGATTACGTGCGACGGGGCTTAATCCTGAACGTAACTTGGTTGAGATTATCGAAAATGCAAATCACCCTTGGTTTATCGGTGTGCAATACCATCCAGAATTTAAATCGAAGCCATTAGATCCACATCCGTTATTTTCAGCTTTCGTTAAAGCCAGCAGTGGAAAGAAAAAATAGTTATGTCAAAAATTATTGAGCGTGCGCAAAGCGTATTAAAATTAGAAGCCGAAAGCGTTTTAAACTTAGTTTCTAAAATAAATGCTGATTTTGAAAAAGCTGTTGAAATGGTTTTAGCCTGCAAAGGTAAAGTCGTCGTAACGGGGATTGGTAAATCCGGCCAAATCGCACGTAAAATCGCGAGCACTTTTTCTAGCACGGGCACACCTGCTCTTTATTTGCATCCAGCAGAATCAAGCCACGGCGATTTAGGCGTGATTGGCGATCAAGATATCGTGATTGCGCTTTCATACGGTGGTGAAACTGTTGAATTAAACCACGTGCTTAATTTTATTTCTCGTCGTGATATCAAAATGATCGCTATGACCGGAAAACCCGAAAGTTCGTTAGCCCAAGCAGCCACAGTAATGATTAGCACAGCGGTCGAGCGCGAAGCTTGCCCGTTGAACTTGGCTCCAACATCATCAAGCACAGCCATGCTTGCGATGGGTGATGCTTTAGCGATGGCCGTTCTAGAAATGCGCGGATTCAAAACCGAAAACTTCGCAGAATTTCATCCAGCGGGTTCATTAGGCGCAAAACTTCTTAAAGTAAAAGATGTGATGAAATCAGGTGCCGCACTACCCATGGTAACTCCAGATACTTCGATGAAAGACATTCTAACTAAAATGACTCATCAAAGCGTACGCGGCGCAGCTGGCGTAATAGATAAAGATCAAAATCTAGTAGGCATCATCACAGACGGTGATATCCGCCGCTTCTTAGAAAAAAATCAAAATCCATTCAATGCTTTAGCCAAAGATGTGATGTCGACAAATCCAAAAACAATCGACGCCGCCGAATTAGCCGAAAAAGCCCTATTCTTAATGGAGCAATTCAGAATCCAAATGCTGATCGTCTTAGACAAAACCTCAGCTAAACCCCTACAACCAGTCGGCATGCTAATCTACCCAGACCTACTTGCCGCGAAAATTAGGTAGGATGTAGGTAGGCCGTTACTTTTTGGGAAGCGGCATGTCTAGCTGGGAACGATAGCCCTCGCTATTGCGTGGAATTTTAAATTCTTTGCGTCTTAGCGCTAAACGTATGTCTTCTTCTAATTCACTTAAAAATGGTTCGTTAAGCCAATCATAATCCAGATTTATGTATTTTGTTTTATCATTAAAAAAATCAATCATGCTCCATTTGAATTTTTTTGGATTGGTGTTGAGAGAAGAATATTTATATTCACTAACAGTGGTACATATTTTGGCTCGAACAGGATTTCTCAAAATATATTTTAAGGCATTCCAATAGTAAACTTCTTCGTAAACGATTGACCATTTGTATGGCCCGCCAAAGAAGTGGTTTATGCGAGAGGTATTTCTATTCGACCTCTTGGACACTTCTCTTTGTATATGTTGCATGACGCTGTCGATGTTGCTCAATGGAGTGCTCACTAAAAGGTGGTAGTGATTAGACATTAAGACGAATGCATGAAAATGACAGCCAAATTGAGTTTGAGCCTGTTCCATAACTTCCATGAAAATATCCCAAAGAGCTTCGCAATTAAGATAAAAAAATTCTTTGTTATTTGATCGTCCAGTAATGTGATAAGGGGAGTCGGGTGTGCGAATTAAAAGTTTTCTTGCCATAGAAAAGACAATTTGCAGATTTAACGCCAATATAAATTCTTATTTTAAAGTAAAAAAAATCCGACAAACGAATTTAGTTTGCCGGATTAGTTATATGACAGATTGCATCCCAAAAAGTAACGGCCTACCTAAAAATACGTAGAGATGCCGACGACGGCTTGGAGGCCGGTTGTTGTTACGTCGCCTGTTGCGGGGCTGGTGCGATCCCATGAGAATACTAGGCCGCCGCGGATACAGTGGTCATCGCTGATGCCGTACCATTTTGCAAATGGACCGACTGTTAAGCCCATAGAATTAAATGCATCGGCTTCGCCTTGTTTTGTTTGTGCGAAAGTAAATTCTGCATCACCAGAAAAAATTAAATCTGTGCCGATGATATTGGGTTGAAAGTTATAAGTACCGAAACCGCCCACGCCCCAAGTGTATGAGGGTTTTAAGCTGCCAGATTTTGAGTAATCAAAGACCACTAATGGCCCGTATTCGTATTGTTTTTTATTCCAGCCGAACTTTAAAGCCGTGCTGATGGCCATCACAGATTGTGCACCTGCTGTGTCAACTTTTGTATTTGAAAAAGCGAAGTCTAAACCGATTAAATAATTACGTGAACCCTTACCTGAAGCTACAGGATCCAGTGAAACTTCACCGTCAACTTTACCCACAGCGTAGCTTTCGCCAACTTTTAATTTTTCGCCTGTTTGGATTTCGACAATCGCGCGATTGCCTTTAACTTGAATCACGTTAAGTTGCTGGGCCTGCGAAAAGCTTGCGCCAAATAGAAACATAATTGTTGTTAGCACAGAGATTTTTAAATTCATGATGTTCATTCTCCTGATTGAATTGATTGTGCAAGAACGATGAAATATTGGGAATTAAAAAGATGACCGCAGACAATCGTCCAGTAGTTTTCACAAACTATGATACATAACTCTTTTTCGCAGGACTAAGGTCGTTGCGGATATTGCGCATGTGTTGCCCCCCGCAGTTTTATTTTTAACAATGATAGAGTGAGTATAGATGTACAAAAATTAAAGAATATTAAGATGTTAGTTTTAGACGTTGACGGAATTTTAACGGATTGTCGTTTGTGGATGGATTCTGACGGACACTGGAAAAGAATTTATTCTGTTCGTGATGGCGTTGGTATTAAAGCGCTTTTAGAAAACGGCTACAAAGTGGCAGTCATCACTGGCGCAACCGCTGACGATGTGCGCGCGCGCGTAAAAATGTTAGGAATTTCATACCTCTACGAAGGGGCATTAAATAAAACACCACCGTTTGAAGACTTGCAAAAACAATCTGGAATTTTACCTTCAGAAATGGCCTACATGGGAGACGATTTTTTTGATGTTCCCATTTTAAATGCCGTGCAGTTTTCAGCGACGGTTCCTGATGCTATGGAAGAAGTTTTGGAATGCGTACAATATGTTACTAAACGCCCGGCTGGTAACGGTGCTGTACGCGAAGTTTGTGATTTTATTTTAAAATATGGTTTTTACTCTAAAGGAAGTCGTGCCGAAGGCGCGCAAGGAAAATAGAGCATGACGCTAATTAGAAACATAATGTTTATTCTTTTATTTACAAGCCTGGCCCACGCTGCTGATCCGGTCGACGTGCCATTGGATGAGCTGGCGCAAGAGTCGGTTTACCCCGTGTTTGATCACCCCCAAAGTGTGAAAAACAGAAACGTAGCTACTAAGGGCCGCATCGATGTCGGTATCTTTGGTGGATATGCTTTAACAGAACCAATTTATGACACCACAAAATTCGGCGTAGCTGCGAATTACCATTTTTCTGAATTACATTCTTTGGGTTTATTATTCAGTCAAAACAGCGCAGGTCTTTCAAAAGACGCTGAGGGCTTGAAAACTGACCAGCGTCTTGATTTTGATCGTGCGCCAAAGCCAACAAATACAACTATGTTAGATTATAACTTCAAACCGTATTACGGAAAGTTATCACTTTCTAAATTAGCTGTAATCAATACGACAATCTACGGTTCTGCAGCAGCCGGTATGGTTGCTTACGAACATAAATCATATCCTGCAATTGCGTTAGGATTGGGCGAAAGATTTTATTTTAATAAATCTTTATCTTTAAAAGCAGACCTTCGGTTGTTTGTGCATCAAGCACCGATTCCTTTTTTAAGAGGTCATATTAAAGATACTGATCCAGTACCAACAGTTGATCAATTTCATGAACGTATTACTTATACGACCAATTTAGAAGTTGGCCTTAACTATTTATTTTAGGAGTGAAAAGTGAAAATTAATTCTATTTTTACAAAATTAATTCTTTTCGCGATGTTTTCCAGCGTGACTGTGAATGCACAACAAACTTTAGATGAAGATGATATCGTAAGTGTTGAAGGCGTTTATTCGAATCAACCCGCTGTGAAGGAAACAAAGCCTGCAAAAAATGAAGAAGAGCTGCCAGCGCAGTTAAAACAAAATGCGCAATCTGTGGATGTTAAAAATTTAACAGATTTAAATCGCCTAGCTCCATTTAGCGAAGTTTCAGTTATTCAGAAGAAATTTATGCCAAAAACGCAGCGTTTTCAGTTTTTCGCAGCTGGAAGTGTAATGACAAATACACCTTGGTATAACAACGTAGGCCTAAAACTTAATTTAAGTTACAATTTCACTGAGACATTAGGGTTAGAACTAAGTTCAATGTTTATGACAAACGCTAAACGTGAGTCTACAAAAGAAATCTTAGAGGAACATAACCTTGAAGCTGAGCAATTTATCTATACGAAAAGCTACACAGGTTTAGATCTTGTGTGGAGTCCGATCTACGGAAAAATCTCTAATTTAAATGATACGATTATTCCTTTTGATATGTATTTTTCTTTAGGCGGCGGAACTTCGGCAACGAATTCTCAAGAAGGCAATAATGCCACTTTTCACTTTGGCTTAGGGCAAATTTTTGCGATCACTAAATCAATGGCCTTTCGCTGGGATTACAGCTTTAACACTTTTTCTGCGACTCCGGTGGCGACAGCAACTTCAGGAAGCCCTGAAAAAAGTAATTACAATGACTTAGTCTTGTCCGCGGGAATCAGTTTCTTCTTTCCGGAGGCTTCATACAGATGATTAATTTAAAAACAACCTCAGTATTTTTAGCTTTGGCCGTAGCATTTGCAGCGCCAGATGTTGCGCTTGCTCAAACTAAAAAAGCCAAAACCATTCCGAAATCGTTTCAGCGTAAAGCTGCACCGAAGGTTTATTCAGATTCTAAAAACTCTGGAGCACGTAATCAGATTCAAGCAGCAATCACTCAGTTTAAGAATGGAAATTACCAGGCAGCATCGAACACGCTATACGCTTTAACAAAACGCAGGGATTTATTAGCAGAACGCCCGCAATTACGCCTATATTTAGGTGAAGCGTTGATGGAAATGAACTTAAATCAAACGGCAGCTTTTCAGTTTGTTGATTTAATTAAATCAGGTGATGGCCGTTTTACTCGCCAAGCGATCGAAAAGTTATTAATCGTAACTGACAGATTAGGTGATGAAACACTTTTAAACTACGCGATTCAACGTATTGACGTATCAAGTGTACCGACTCAGCACCGTGAAATGCTTTATTACCGTTTAGGCGAAATTAAATCAGCTAACGGCGATTTCTCTGCTGCGGCCCAATCATTTGCTAAAGTCGGCCCACAAAGCCGTTATTATTTTAATGCAGTTTATGAATTAGCCTTAGCGCAAGCTGAAGCTAAACAACCAGAACTTGCGATCTCTACTTTTAAAAAGCTTTTAAATGTTCGTGATAACGCAAAAGTGACTGATACAAATAAAGTAGCAGCCATGATGGGTATTGCGCGCTCAATGTATCAGAAAAAAGACTTTGAAGGCGCGATTAATATGTATTCAAAAATTCCTCGTGATCACGTGATGTGGCATGATGCGATGTTTGAAAAAAGCTGGGCGATGTTACGTGCAGCCAGATTTAGATCTGCACTGTCTAACTTTCAGTCGCTTCATTCAAGTTACTATGAAGACTTTTTTATTCCAGAATCATTACTTTTAAGATCAATCGTTTATTTATACATCTGTAAATATGACGAGATCGAAAAAGTATTAAGTCTTTATGAAAAACAATACGGGCCGGTGCAATCAAGTATTGAAAATTACTTAAATTCAAGCCGTGCTTCTGAAAGTTATTACTCTGAAGTTGAAAAAGCTTACATCATGAGAAAAGACGAAGACATCACTAAAAAAACGGTTCTACCGATTAAGGTGGTGAATAAGATTTCTCAAGAGGGTAACGTTCGCCGTTCTTTAGCTTACATCAAAAAAGTTGTCGAAGAGCGCCGTTTAATTGAAGAGAACCCGAATTTTCGTAACTCTTCTGTAGGTCAATATGCTCTTAAAATCTTAAATAACCGACTTAAAGGCGCTAAAGCTTTAACTGGTGATATGGTTAAAGCTCATTTAGAAAACATGAATGTCGAGCTTAAAGATTTACAAGAACAGGCAAGTCTTATCCGTTACGAGATGATTAACGGTAAAAAAGAGACAATTAAAAAGCGTATTGCAGGAAAAGATCTAACAGATTTGCAAGTGGATGATAAACAAGATCGTTCATTCTACGTGCAAAACGGTTACGAGTACTATCCGTTTCAGGGTGAGTACTGGTTAGATGAAGTAGGTAACTATCACTATCTTGGAAAACAAAGCTGCGAGTAATTATGAAGAAGACGATTCAGTGGTTAATATTTTTTACAGCATTGATTGGCATTTTAGTAGCAAAGGCCGAGATCGCGCACGCGCAGCCGAAGAAGTCTAAAAAAATGACCGTGGGTGAACTTCTAAGCAAAGTCAGAGATGACAGCCGTGGCGGTAAAATCCAGACGATGCAAAAAAACGATACGACTTTACCAGAAACTCAGTTCGCGTTTAAACAACAGCCGCAAACGAATTTATCTTCGGTAAAGCCGCCGCGTTCAACTGAGATTTTAAAATTTGAACCAGGTGATGACCAAGCAGAATACGAAAAAACTTTAGATCGTCAGATCCAAGAGCTTTATAAGTTAACGAAAAAATTCGAAAACAGCCCAAACCGCGGTGAATTGTGGTTACGTTTAGCTGAGTTATACGTCGAAAAATCAACTTTAGTTGATTCGCGCAAACAAGATAATTACGATGCGCAATTACGCAATTTTCAAGAAGGTAAAACCAAAACTAAGCCCCGCTTAGACACGAAAGAGTCGCAGCAGTATAATCGCCGTGCGATTCAGTTGTATGAATGGTTCTTGCGTGATTACCCGAATGATGAAAAAGTCAGCCAAGCGTTATTCTTTTTAGGTTACAATTACTTTGAATTAAATGATGCGGCCAAAGGGGCAAGTTACTACGACCAATTAACTCGTCGTTACCCTAATTCTCCATTCGTAGGCGAAGCGCACTTTGCCTTAGGTGAATATTATTTTGAAAACGAAAAATGGGCTGATGCCTATAAAGAGTATTCAAAACTAATTAAGCAAAAACGTCATAGATTGCATTCGTTTTCTTTATACAAAGGCGGCTGGTGTTTATTTCGCTTAGGACGTACTGAAGAGGCGATTAAATATTTAGATTTTATTATTAAACTAGATGAAAATTCGTCACGTAAAAAGGCTGTTCGCAGATCGAAACTAGAAAATGAAGCCTTACGCGACATCGTGATGTTCTTTTCTGATATCGCAGATACAAAACGTGCGGTAAATTATTTCAAGAACCTAAATTTACCGGACAGTAACGCTTACATCGAAAAATTAGCTTACTATTATGCTGATAAGGGTGGAAAAGATGCTTCTCGCGATGTATTTCGTTATTTAATCAGCGAAGATCCAACTTCGAAAAAAGCTTTTGAATACCAATACCAAATTGTACAGAATTATTTCTACTCAAAAAATTCGCCGCAATTTAAAGAAGAGTTATATAACTGGATTAATAACTTTAAAAAAGATTCAAACTGGGCAGAGCGTAATAAAAATGACCAGGCTTTTTTAGAAAAGTCATACCAATTACGTGAACAAACTTTAAGAAATTACATTTTACAACAGCATCAAACAGCACAAAATTCACGAGCTTCATATTCTCGCCAGTTAGCTTTAGATGGATATCAATTATACTTCCAGGAATTTTCTGATTCTACGCAAGTGGCTGATATGCACTTTTTCTATGCCGAGCTGTTATATGATATGAATAAGTTTGAAGAAGCCGCCACTCATTATACTTGGGTTGCCGAAAATGCTCCAAAAAGTAAGTACGGTGCAAAATCGGCACAGAACTTATTGTTATCGATTGAAAAAGCTCTTCCAAAAGATGAAGAGTTGGCAAAGCGTAAAGGCGATTCAATTGAACCTATCCCGTTTGATCCAAGAGTTGAAAAATTCTTAAAATCAGCGCAATGGTACACTGAAAAATTTCCGAATTCAGAAAAATTGGCTGAGATCAAATTTCGCATGGGTCGTTTGTATTACCAATCGAATCACTTTAACGAAGCAGAAGTGCTATTTAAAGAGATCGTGGCTAAATATCCTAAAACTAAGTTTTCTGAGTATTCGGCAAATCTTTTATTAGATATCTACAATCTTAAAAAAGATTTCGTGGGCTTAGAAAAAATGGGTGCTGAGCTTTTACAAAATGAATCAATCTCGTCTTCTAAAACAGGATCAGATATTCGTAATGTATTAGAGCGAGCAAGCTTTAAAAAAGGCCAAGATTTAGAAACTGATAAAAAATATTTAGAATCAGCTGAACAGTACCAGGCTTTCGCGATACAAAATCCGAAATCTGAACTGGTTTCAATGGCGTTATTTAATTCAGGCGTTAACTTTGAGCGCTCTGGTAAAAATTATGAAGCGATTCAAAACTACAAAAAGACTTTGGCAACTAAAGACAAAAATTCAACCGCAGTAAAGCCTAAAGCGCAAAAATTATTAGCTAAGCTTTACCAAGATGCCGGCCAATTTGAAGAGTCGGCTAAATTATTTAAACAAGCAGCCAATGATAATCCAAAAGATCCATTAACGCCGAACTATTTATTTAATGCGGCCGTGATGTATGAAGCTTTAGGCAGCAACAAAGAAGCGATCAGCACTTATAATGAATTTTTAAAAGTGAACAAATCAAATAAAGAAAATTTAGAAACTCTTTATAATTTAGCTGAATTAATGCGTAAATCTGGCAGCCCGGGTTGGCAGTCGAAATACCGTGAGTACGCTGAATCTGCTCCTAATTCTGCAAAACGGGTAGCTGCGTATTATTATGTCGGTAAAAACGAAGAAAACGAAGCTATCGCAGTCTACAACAAACTAAAACAGTCAGAAAGATCTGATGCTGCGAAATACATTGCTAAAATTAAACTTCGCAACGCCGGTGAAATGTATAACGAATTAGTGGGTTTGAAAATTCCTGCTGATCCGAAAAAACAAAAAACGATCGTCGATAAAAAATTGGGCTTAGTAACTAAGCTTGGTGAAGTGTTAACAGAAACGATCAAGTTAGATTCGGCGGATGAAATCGTATCTTCATTAGATTTATTAGGTGCTACGAATGAGCATATTGGTACGGCAATTGTGAATGCTCCGGTTCCTGCAGGTTTAAACGATGACCAGAAAAAACAATATGCAGCTGGTATTCAAAAAATCGCTGATCCGTTCTTGAAAAAAGCAGATGACAGTTACAAAGCTGCCGTTGAGCGTGGTCGTGATTTAGATGTGTATAATGATGCTTATAAACACGCGCTAGCACAAGCCGCTGCTAAAGATTCTAAAAATGTTTACAGTGGTTCAGAGATTTCTTCAGAATCCCGTTTAATCCAGTGGGTGGGGGATAACAAATAATGAAATTAGTAAAATTACTTCCAACACTAGTTCTAGCATTTATGGTGGGCTGTGCTTCATCAGAAAAATCGTCGAACAATTCTGATAGTGAAGTGACTGATGCGGCTTCAAACAAAGTAAGCCCTTCGCAAAGTGACCTGAACACAAGCATTAAGAAAAATGGTGTGAACGGTGAGGTTGGTGGTGCCACAGCTTCAGAGCGTCTGACAGAGGCCGTACGCTTGCAAAATGATGAAGGCATCTCGCAAGCCACAACCGAGATTTTAACGCAAAATCCGAAAGATTTACGCGCTTTGAATGCATTGGCGATGGTGTATTACAAACGCGGTCGTTTTGAGGCGGCAGAATATTTATTAAATAAAGCAATGGCTGTCGATAATGATCGCGCTGAACTTTACAGTAACATGGGTTTGATCCGCATGGCTCAGGGTGAAAAGCGCGAAGCGATCAAGGCTTTTCGCAAAGGTTTAGAAATCAACAATCAAGATGCAGTGATCGGCGCAAACTTAGGTTCAATTTACGTGAAAGATAAAGATTATTCTAAAGCTGAATTAGCTCTGGAAATTCCAATTCGTAAAGGAACTAAAGATGTTAAGACTTTAAATAACTATGCCATTGCATTAACAGGCACAGGAAAACATGACAAAGCTTTAGGAATTTATGAAAAGCTGATGAAGGATAATCCAGGTCAGCGCGATATTATGTTAAACTATTCAATCTTGTTGATTGAACATAAACAAAAATACCGCGAAGGAGTTGATATTCTTAACAGACTAAAGTTTGTAGGCGCGCCTCCTGAGGCTAGGAATCTAATAAAAGATTTGGAATCAAAGGCAAAAGCTGGTTTAAAATAGTATGACGAGGTCGTTTATGTTCCGATCACATATTGCGTTAATTTTAGGTTTAGCAACTTTATTAGTTGCGAATGTGTCTTTGGCACAGAATTACAAATTGCGCGCAGGGCAAAAACAAACCCTGAATTTCGAAGACGAATTAGTAGAAGGTTCGGCGTCGAAGCCAGAATTATTTTACCTATTTCAAAAGAAAAATTTCAATTACACGCGTTTAATTAAACTAAGAGAAAACTTTTTACCCGAAATGAGAAAAACATCTGAAGACATCCAGCGACTTCGGGGGGGACGTTGAAATCTCCGATTATATTTAGAGTATTCAAGAACAATCAAATTCATTTCGTAAAACAATTTATCGATAAAGATCAAATTGTTTTCGGAAGCAGCCTGGATTCTGGCGCTGAAGTTGATGTCGATTTAGAATCAAAAGAAGTGTCTGCTATTCACTGCCTAGTGGAAAAACGCGGAACACAGTACCACCTATGTGATTTAGGCTCATCGCAAGGTACATATAAAAATGGACAAGTGGTTTTAGATGAACCACTTAACACCAACGATGAGTTTCAAGTTGGTCCGTTTAAAATTGTATTCTTTGTTGGTGTGCCAAAACCAGTGCATAACCAAGAAAGCTCAGAACTTGTGGTAGCAGCGGCGAATACTAAGCCCAGCGAACCACCAGTTAAGGCTCCTCCGGTTGCGCCTTCTGCAGCGGCAGCAACATCGTTGGCAAAACCTACGATCAATGCGGCGTTTGTAGGAACTCGTGCGGTGAAAAACCAATCGTTAGCACGAACTAAAAAATCTAAAAATCAAAAAACCTTTGCTCCGAACAGTGAACATCAGAATTTAAATGAATTCATCAAACCGGGTCAGGGAAGTTTAGTGCAAGTGATCGTTTCGTGGAAAGAGCGTGTGTTATCAACACATCATTTCGAGCCACGTGGTCATTATAAATCAGGCCCAGAACAAGCGATTCAGTTACCAGCGGGTGCTGCACCTAAAGACTGGGTGTTGTTAGATTGCACAACGGGCGTAACAGTTCGTTTAGCAAATGACATGAAAGCTGAAGTTCACCGTGCTGAAGACATCATGGTGTTATCTGAAAGCAATTATAAATTACAACAAAATGAAGTTCTTTTTGTTACACTGCCAAATGGAATGCATTTAGCAATTCGTTTCGCGCCGAAAACAAAAGTGGTTCCGCTAGATTCACCGTTAATTTTAACATCAAGTGAATTTACCGGAATTTTAGCTGCGACTATTTTTGCCGTGTTATTAAGTTTAATCATGTCAGTGCTTGCACCAAAAACTATGGATGAAGAAGACGAAGTTGAACGTGTGGCGCAGGTTATTTTTACTAAACCACCAGTGCCGGTGAATCCTCCGGTTGTGGTAACACCGCCAGTAGTTCCACCGCCTACACAAGTTCCTCCTCCGAAACCACCAGAGCCACCGAAAAAAGTGACGATGATGGATAAGGCGCAAGAGATTAAAACTAAAGGTGATCCGAATAAGCCTGAGCAACAAGCGCAAGCTTCGAAATCAGCAGGTCGCGCAAGTGAAGTGAAGCCAAAAGATCCGAAAAACAAAACCAAAATGTTTACCTCAACTAAACAAGGTGGCGCAGTTAAGACAGGTCCGAAAGCTGGAGCTAATGCCCAGTCAAAAGAACCAGATCCAACAAACACTGGTCTTCTATCAGCGTTCGGATCAGGTGGGGCACGTTCACAGTTAGATAAAGCTTATTCAGGTTCTGGCGAAGCTTTAGGAGCCGGTGAAAAAGCAACGGGGGCTTCTGGTTTTAATGAAACTCGTGCAGGAAATGATTTAGGTTCTAAATTTAAAGACACAGGCGCAGGCGGTAAAGGCACTGCGACTCAAGGTATCGCGGGCGTGGGCACAAAAGGTGGTTCAGGTTACGGTACTGGTGTTGGCGGATCTGGATTTGGTAACAAAGATTCAGTTGCGGTTACACCGGGTGGGGCAGAAGAAGAATTTATCGGATCAATCGATAAAGATGCCGTTCGCCGTGTTGTTAGATCAGCTTTACAAAGTTTTAAAGCGTGTTTCAATCGTGAATTTTCAAAAGATAAAACGCTTGAAGGTAAAGTGATGATCTTCTGGGAAATTCATGAAAAAGGCGTGGCAAAAAATGCACGCGTGGTTAAAGAAAAATCAACGTTAAATAATTCAGCGGTCGCAGAATGTGTGCGCGCCAGATTATTAACATTAAGATTTCCTGAACCACCAGCAGGGGCAGCAGCAGAAATTTATTACCCCTTCTACTTTCAGGGCGAAAAGTAATTTAAGTTAAGAAATAAAATAAGATCCGAGGAGGAAACAAGTGGAACCAACAGCAGCAGTAGCAGTAGCAACAGTAGATAACGTAAATCCGATCGTTCGAGCATTCGTCGAAGGCGGAAGCGTCATGTACATCATCGCGTTCATCGCGGTATTAACAGCGATTTTAGTTGTCGAAAGATTCATGACACTTAAATCATTACGCGTAGACAAAAAAGAATTTTCTGATCAAGTTTTTCGTATGATTATCGGTGGCGATATCAGACAAGCTATTTCATTTTGTGATTCACGCCCGACTCCATTATCAAACACGGTTAAAGCTGGTTTAGTTGGCGCTTTAAATAAACGCCCGGATGAAGAAATTCAAGTAGCCATGGATGCAGCGGTTCTTCGCGAAATGCCAAGACTTGAAGGCTGGACATCTTTCTTAGCGGTATTTGGTAATATCGCGGTATTAGCGGGTCTATTAGGAACAATCTTAGGTATGATCGGTTCATTCCGTGCGGTATCTTCAGCAGATCCTGCAACGAAAGCCACGTTATTATCTCAAGGTATTTCACATGCCTTAAACTGTACTGGTTTTGGTTTAACAGTTTCAATCGTAGCTATCGTTGCTTACGGATTGTTTCAACATATGATTCAAAAATCTGAAAACGAAATGATCGAGACTAGCATGTCATTATTAAATTTAGTGTCTGCAAATCGCGATAAAATGAAAGACTAATTAGAAAAAATAGATAGCTCTGAGGTAAACGTATGGCTCATATAGAATCCGGTGGACGGGGACGTAGCACAAATTTTGAATTAAATCTAGTTCCAGTCATCGACTTGATGTCGGTGTTGATCACCTTTCTATTGATCTCTGCAGTCTGGACACAGGTTTCAATGATTCAGCTAGGTGCTTCGTTCGCATCACCAAAAGATCCAAATCAAGAAGTGATTACTCCTCCACCTCTTGAAGACTTAGTTTTACGTCTGGATATTAAAGCAACTGGATACGTATTGTATGTCGGTAAAGATATACGTGCGATCCCGATGTTAAACGGTGAATATGATAAAGAAGCCTTAGCAGCTGATTTAGATAAAATTAAACAAATGTATCCGGATAAAGGTGGCATTAAAATGGCCATCGAAAATGAAATTAAATATGAACATGTAGTGAGCGCAATGGATTTAGGCTTACGTGCAGGATTTTCTCCTGAATTATTAACCGGAGGACCGAACTAATGGCAATTCAAAAGCCCGGTGAAAGACATCGCTACCACAGACTTTTAAAACGCCGCGGCGGAAAACGTGCAGTCACTGCAATGCTTTCATTAACAGCGATGGTTGATATGTTTACCGTGTTAGTTATTTTCTTATTACAAAATTATAACACGACGGGCGAAATTCTTTATATTCCAAAAGAAGTTACTCTTCCTAAAGCGGCGCGTGTAAATGAATTAAAACCTGCTGTGGTTGTAACGGTTTCTGCAAAAGAAGTATTGATCGATCGCACACAAGTGGCTACATTTGCAGAAGTGCAGGCGTCAGTTGACTGGGTGATACCAAACTTACGTGATCAGGTTCGGGTTTTGCTAGAAAAAGCAAAAACAGAACAAGATGCTAAATTGCAGAATAAAATCCGTAATGTGGTGGATAAAACTGTCGGTAATGAGGAAGTTGATCCCAATGCGTGGAGAAGAGTCACATTACAAGCGGATAAAGATATGGATTATTTAACTTTGAAAAAAGTAATGTATTCGATCTACGAGGCCGGTGGTGGTCCAATTAACTTTGCAGTAGCAAAAGAAGCAGAAAATAAAAATGCTACTCAGGAAGTTAAAACTCAATAAAATTTCTATATTCCTATCTGTCGTCATAGGCCTGATTTTTATTCAGGCTTTATTAATGGCGCCGCAAGATATTTCGCCGTCAGAAACGACGGCAAATTCTAAAGCGATCTCAAAAGCCACTTCAGCAACAGCTACAACCAAAGCAGATATCGAAAAATTAGCCGACAAAGGCAAACGCAAAGCCGTCGAACAAAAAATGGTTGGCGTGCACCTTGTTGAAAACTCAGATAATGCCAAAGGATGGGAGCTTTACGCTGATGAAGCGACAGGTTCCAGCGAAGAGCTATGGGTTTTAAAAAAAGTAAAAGTCGAATTCTTTAACGAAAACGAATCAAGTTTCGTGGTCTCGGGCGACATTGGTGAAATCAATGGCCAAACAAAGAATATGGTTATTCGCGGTCAAGTTGTTACGCAAAGTTCGAATGGTTACCAGTTTGAAACTAATGATTTACATTATATTGCCGAACAAAAGATTCTGACCAGTGATAGCGCCGTTCGCATGCTTGGCCCTGACGATAAAAATGGTGTAGGTTTTAAATTAAATGGCCAGGGTTTTAAAATCGATCTGGTAAAGAATAAAATGTATATCGAATCAAATATCGAAGCCAGCAAAGCCATGGACAATAAAACTTTTCGTGTCAATTCGAACGCGGCCGAGTTTTCGAATAAAAATCAAGAGGCCTTGTTTTCAGGCAGCGTGAATATGAAATTCGATACAACCACGATCACAGCACCGCAGGCTTTCTTTCGTTATTCAGAAAAACAAAAAACTTTAGAATCCATTTTACTTAAAGATCAGGTGGTTCTTAAAGACGAAGGTAAAAGCGCTGTGTGTCAGCAGCTTTTAATGAATTTGCTTGAAGACACAATGACCTTAAGTGGTCGTCCAAAGGTCCAGATGGGCGAGGATGAAATTCAAGGTGAAGAAATCGTCTTCCTAGAAGGCGGAAAAAAAGTTAAGATGAATAAGGTCAAAATTGATTCTAAGAAAGTGCAATAAACTAAAATGGCAGAAAACGCACCAAGCACGTTATCGATTAAAAATATTTCGAAGAAATATGGTCAACGTTTAGTCGTTAAAGATGTTTCGTTTGAAGTGCACTCGGGTCAGGTCGTTGGCCTACTTGGTCCAAACGGCGCAGGTAAAACGACTTCTTTCTATATGGTGGTAGGCCTTGTTAAATCAGATTCTGGTTCGATCACTTTAAATGCTTTAGAAATCTCAGATTATCCAATGTATAAACGGGCCCGCGCCGGTTTAAGTTACTTAGCGCAAGAACCAAGTATTTTTCGCCGTATGAGTGTTGAAGATAACATCCTGGTGGCCTTAGAAGCCCATGGCTATGATCCTCAGGAGCGCCGCGAAAAACTTGAGAGTCTTTTGCAGGATTTTCGAGTCAACCATATTCGTGAATCTTTTGGTTACGCTTTGTCGGGTGGAGAGCGCCGCAGAGTGGAAATTGCCCGGGCATTAGCTGGGTCGCCGCATTTTCTATTGTTAGATGAGCCTTTCGCAGGTATTGATCCTATAGCTGTTGGGGAAATTCAAAATATCATTCGAGATCTTAAGGCCAAAGGTATAGGAGTTCTGATCACTGATCATAACGTTCGTGAGACTTTGGGCATTTGCGATTATGCTTATATCTTGAAGGATGGAATCATCCAAGTTAGCGGTAACTCTGAAGAAATCGCCACTTCAGAAATTGCACGTAAGTTTTATTTGGGCGAGAACTTCAAACTGTAAGGTGTGTTGAGATGGCAATGAAGCAAACGATGAATCTAAGTCAGGGCTTGGTAATTACGCCACAGCTACAACAGGCGATTAAGTTGCTTCAAATGTCGCGTTTAGAACTTGAATCACAAGTTCGTAATGAATTAGAAGAAAATCCAATTTTAGAAGAAGCCGAAGTTTTAAAAGAAGAAGACTTTGAGCGTACGAAAGAAGCCGCCGCACAAGTTGAAGGCGGAGCTGATACCAACACAGAAGCACAGACTCAAGAAGCGCAAGATCCACAAAAACAAGATGAGTTCGAGTGGGAAAATTATTTAGAAATCCAACATAAAATGCCGCGTGAAGCTAGTTCTGGTTCTGAAGAGATCATGAATTACGAAAACATAATCTCAACAACACAAACGTTGCATGACCACTTATACTGGCAAGCAAAAATGGCCGGCTTTTCTGAAGATGAAGAGCGTGCCGCCGATGCGATTATCGCCTACATCGATGATGATGGTTATATCAAAACTCCCTTAAGCCAAATTTCTGAAGAAGAACAAATCCCGTTAGCCGATTTAGAAGACACGATTGTGCAAATTCATGAATTTGACCCTGCTGGAGTTGGTGCCCGTGATTTAAAAGAATGTTTACTTGTGCAAGCCAGACACATCGAAGAAGACACGACTGATCTTGTAACGTTGATTAATAATCACTTAAAAGATTTAGAAAAAAAGAATTACGATGCGATCGCCAAAGCTTTACAAAAGCCGATGGAAGAAATCATCGATATGTGTAAAATCATTTACGCTATGGATCCTAAACCGGGGCGTGCGTACGCAGGCAATGACACTCACTACGTAACACCAGATGTTTACGTCTACAAAGTGGGCGATGATTTTTCGGTTTCATTAAACGAAGATGGTTTACCTAAGTTAAGAATCTCAAATTATTACCGTAATATGTTAAAAGGCGGCTCTACGCCAACTGGTGATGCCAAAGCTGCTGACTTTATTTCGGATAAATTAAAATCGGCAGTTTGGTTGATTAAATCAATTCACCAACGTCAAAGAACAATTTTTAAAGTGTCTGATTCAATCGTTAAGCACCAACGCGAATTCTTTGAAAAAGGAACAGCGTTTTTAAAACCAATGATCTTGCGTGATATCGCAGCTGATATTGGTATGCATGAATCAACAGTTTCACGCGTAACAACAGCTAAATACATGCACACGCCGCAAGGAATCTTTGAACTTAAATACTTCTTTAACTCAGGGATTGCGTCGACAGATGGTGATGCATTAGCTTCAGAAGCGGTTAAATTAAAAATCAAAGAGTTAGTGGCTAAAGAAGATCCTAAAAAGCCATTATCTGATCAAAAACTGGTAGATTTGCTTAAAAAAGATGGCGTTGATATCGCCCGCCGCACGGTCGCCAAATACCGCGAGGTTTTAAGAATCCTACCGTCATCTCAACGTAAAAAAATGTTCTAATTGTTTGCTCCATGCCCTGAAATCGGATAGTTTTCGGGCATGAAATCTTATCAAAAATTAATTCGTGATGTAGCTGATTTTCCAATTTCTGGCGTAATGTTTCGTGATGTAACTCCATTGTTGCAAGACGCTCAGGCTTTCAGAACTGTAACTGAAGATTTCGGCAGTTTAATTAATTTAGATGAAGTTGATGTTTTCGTAGGTATCGAATCGCGCGGATTTATTTTTGCGGCAGCCTTAGCAGCACATTTCGATAAAGGTTTCTTACCACTTCGTAAAGCCGGTAAATTACCACCACCAACAATCAAAGAATCTTACAAACTTGAATACGGTGAAGCGACCTTAGAAATCGCACCAACGCTTAAGCCACTTCGCGCAGTGATCGTAGATGACGTATTAGCAACTGGTGGAACATTAAAAGCTTCAACAAGCCTTTGCGAAAAAGCTGGCTACAAAGTTACTGATATTTTAGTTTTGATTAATTTAACGTTCTTGAATGAAATGAAATTCAAAAACGAACCGATTAAGTCTTTAATTCAGTACTAAAATGTAATCTGTTTTTTTTGCGCTCTGCATTTCAGCTAGCAGGTGCTAGCTAAAACCCCGAGCGTCGGAAATTAAGCAATTATTCTATTTGCCTGGTTCTTTCCACATCTCGATGCAGTCAAAATTTTCGAGTGGGCGGTCGTTCACGAACGGGAATACCTGTACGTAATCGGCGTACTGGCCCATGCCTGAAGTGTAAAAATTAATATTTTTCATTGCCGGCGAACGCGCTTTAAACTTCGTCGGAAACATCACAGCTTCTGTGGCAATACGAACAGCATTCTTCCAGATATCAACTTCGGCTTGGCTGGCTTTAGAAGTTTTCCAGAATGGTTTATTCACTGTGCGCGCAGGACATAAACTATGATGAAGTGGTCCGTTGGATTTTCCGCTGGCATAAACTTTCCAGTTATTAAATTTTTCAGGCGTTGTCACGATTCGAGTTAATGGTGGAACACTGGCAACTTTGCGTTTAACAGAGCTGCCGGTCCATTCTTTAAAGCGAGATTTATTATCCAAGCGATTTACGGCAACTAAAGCTGCGGCAATCGGGTATTGCAGGCCTTTTCTAAAGCATTTTCCCATTTCACCGTAAAGAGTGCGTGCTAATGAATCGATATTTATCAGATCTTCGAAAGTCATCGCCTTCATTTTTTCATTCACTAATTTCGGAATTTTTTGTTTTTTAAGTCGAGTGTAGATGTAAGTATCAAAAACATTTTCTTTGGCTAATTTTTTTGGCAGAACCGTCGCGTTGACTAACGGGCATTCGCCGACAAGTTCATAAATATGTGTGGCAGCTTTTAAGGTATTTGTTTTCTTTGTGGCCGCCGCTTTTTTTGCGGTAGCAGCAGGCATGCGATTAGTATTTATTTCTTCAGCCTCAAAGAAAGCGCTTAATTGCTTTTCTGATAATAAGTATTTCGGTAAATAACCCTGACCTGTTTTAAATTTTTCAGGGCTTTGCGGATCAAGATAAGAATATTTAACCGGAACAAATACTTCAGTCACTTCAGCATCATCAAACGGATCGTTGGTGAATCCTTTGAATTCAGCGCCGATAATCTGGATCGACGCCGAACGGTTGATCGTAGTCTTTGCTTCAGAGCATTTTTTTTGCTGACACTCATACACGGCAGTACCGCTATCATCGTCTTCAAGAGTCGACAAATAGAACGTTTTATCGCTGCCTTGAGCAAGGCTTGCGAACGCTAATAACTGGCTGGTGATTAGGGCTGTGATTAATTGCTTTTTCACTGTCTTCTTTATCGGAAAAACAGACTCTGATTTTGACCTAATTCGTCGGTTTACCCTGTGTTTTTATGTGTTTAGTGTCTCAGAGTAGAGCGGAGTGTATGCCCATTTTTGTTAGGGCTTTAAAGCCTAGGCAGCTAAACGCTGCTAGAAAACCTATATTTGGTTAAGGCTGGCATCCGGAGTGCTTTAATAGGTTTATATGAAAAACCTAAAAAACAAATTAAGTATCGGTTTAGCGTGTCTCACTTTAGCACAAATGATCAGCCAAGCGGCGATCGCAAGACCTTTCTACCTAACTCAAACGATGTTAGAGCAAGATCAAGTTGATGTGACTAAGGCAGCTGTTAAAAAGGCCCTTCCTAAAGTGTCGGCTGATAAAATCGAAAAGATTGCTTCATACTTAGTTTCAATTGGTTTAACTCCGGATAAAGTTAATTTTAAATTTCAATTAACCCGTATTTTAAATTCATCAACACAATTTTTATTTTGTGAAGATGTTGAAGACTGGGCTTGTTTAGAAGGTCAGCCAATCGTTATGCCTAAATCAAAAATGCGTGTCGAAACAATGCCTAATCTTGGGGTTCCGGTTGCTGCCGGCGATTCTTTAGAGATGGAGTATTTCTTTACTCAGGGCTGGTATAATAATTATATTAATAAACAAGAAGATTTCGTTATTCCAGAGACAACTGTAGCTGAAATCATGGCTGAAAAAATCAAAACTGAAGCTGAAAAGAAAATGTTTTTAGCGTTATATGGAATCGATGACATTCAAGATACGATGTCTTCTGTTTTTAATGCGATTGCTGATAGAGTTAAAGCTGGTGTAGCTACCTACGCTGTACTAGATGTTTCTGATGAAGGTCAGGCGAATTCATTTTCGCGTGACTATAATATGACAAAATTACCAGACGGTCGCTATGCTTTAGGTAATAAAAAAGTTGAATTAGATTACACTTACATTAACCCAACAGATAAAGATAACGCGGCTTTTTTACCACCAAGCTGGGCTAAGCAATATCTAACTGACGTAGCAGTTCTTGCAAAATCAATGAAACAAACTGATTTACGTAAATACTTACAAACAGAATTATTTATTAAACCACCGGCAACAACTAAAGTTTACGATCTTCAGGTCGCAGATTTAACCTGGATTGGATTGTATAGAAATTTATCAAATTACGAAGAAAATTTATCGCGCACAGCTTTTCAATATGGCAATAGTCTTCAGGTGTTGCGTCTATTAAATTCGCAAGCAAAAACGAATGATCAGGCTCGTGCACGTATCGAGTACCCATTCACAGGAATTATGCACAATAAGTTTATCGTTTTTGAAAAGAACGACGGTTCAAGATCAGTTTGGTCTGGTACAACAAACGTAGCCCGCACGTGTATGGGTGATGAATCAAATTCAAACTTAGCTATTCTTATCAAAAATAAAGAAATCGCTAATGCGTTCTTGGCTGAATTTACAGAGATGCACCAAGGCCCGAATGACAGCGCTTCAAAACCTAAAACGTTATTAACTGGCGCATTTCATGATAAAAAACGCCCGAATACATTACGTTATTTCAAATTTAACGATGGCACTGAGACGCGCGTTCACTTTTCTCCGACAGATGACGGTGAGCACCGTGTGTTATTGCCGATGGTTTATTCGGCAAGAAAAGGTGATTTGTTACGTATTTCAATGTTCGGTGGTGGCGGTTATGAAATGGTTCGCGCTATGCAGGCCGCAGCTGCTCGCGGCGTAGAAATTCGCATCGTGTTTGATAAATTAACGGGTGCTGGTGCAATGTCTTGGTGGAAAGCTAAAGATGGCAATTTGTTAGAGCAAAATCCATACGCTAAAAAACCAATGGGTTCAATTGAAGTCAGAAAAAATAACTGGAGTGGGTTAAACCATCATAAATCAGCTACTTTATCGCGCCGTCAAAAAGATGGTTCGTTAAGAGCTGAAATAATCATTATCGGTTCACAAAATTGGTCACAAACGGGTAACGATATCAATGATGAAAACATGGTAACAATCAGAAATAAGAAAAAAGAATTAGATGTTATGAAAGACTTCAACAAAGAATTCGACGAAAAAATGTGGACTTCATCGACAGATGTTTCAAAAGTTAAAACTGCTGATGCAGGTCCAGCTGGTGCTGAAGACTAAGCTAGACCATAGTCTATTGTACAGACCAACGTCCTAACATGGGAGCTCAGACACACGAGCTCCTTTTTATTTTGATTTTAAAAAAACATATTCTCCTTTAATCTGAAAGTGTCTGTTTTAACAGCGAAGGAGACTGCTATGTTTTCATGGAAGAAAGCGGCTTTAGGAAGCTGTTTGGCATTTGTATTTTCGTGCCAAACTTTTTCACCGTTCAATCGCCAAGTGGCGCAAGTAGAAGAAGAGCAAAATCAAGAGGTTAAGTACTTCGACCGTTTGCAAGATTACAAACCCTATAAATACGAAGTGTTATTCACAGACCCAGAGTGTGGCGTTTACACATACACACAAGAAGTATTAAGTAATAGCGGTAAAAAATTAAAACAAAAGCCAGAGAACGTTTATTGCAAAAATAAATATGACTTGCGCCGTTCAGGTGATCGTCCGCAGTCTCCGCAATACCGTTTAGTTGAATGGATTAATCAACCCAACGTTAAAGAGATTTTTTTCACGTATCTTTCTTTCAGAAATAAAACTGTAACAAGAGCTTTATGTGAAGTGGCTAAAAAGGGCGTGAAAATCCGTTTTGTGATGAGCAGCACTGAAGACACAACAATCGCTCAGGAATTAGTAGCGTGTGCTCCAGAAAACGTAGAAATGAAACTACGTGGTATGGAAGGTGACTTAGGATACGCACATAATAAATTTTTTGTTATCAACCCAAATTCAAAAAATGAATTCAAAATTGTGTTCAGTTCTGGAAACATGACTTCTGGCCCAGTGATTCATCACGAAAACTGGAACTTCATTACGACAAATGCTAACTCACAATTCGCCCAGGCCCATCTCTGCGCCATGAACGCTGAATGGGATGAGACTTCAGGTCGTTCACGTGCTGAGTACATCAAAGCCATTAAAAATTGCCGCGCTGATATCAAAGCTCCTGAAGAAAAAGACATCAAAGTATTTTTTGTTCCTGGTGAAGGCGAACCTGAATTCGGTTCTAAGAAAAAAACAGCAGTAGATTTTTTGCTTAATGGTGATGTGCAGGCGGGAACTCCTGGTATCAGCAACGCAAAAAGAATCTGGTTAGCTTGTCACAGATTTTTCTATTCTAAGATGATCAGCGGTCTTTCAAAAAGAATGAACGCCTCAAACCCGAAATACCGCCCAGACATGAGAATCGTTTGTGATGATGATACTTATTATAAAGCGGTTGATGAGACTTACCCAATCGGCGATACCATGCCACAAGAATACTTCAATATGCAAAAACTTGAAGCTAAGGGTGCGAAACTTAAATTTATGGAAACTAACGGTGAAGAACACCAATTGCACCACAGCAAATATTTAATTTTTGCAGATAAAAATTCTTCAGCGAACGCAGCTGATGATTTCAACGCCGTTTTCACAGGATCGGCTAACTTAACTGGTGCTGGTTTTAACAAAAACTGGGAAAACTCTTATTACATCACTATCCCACAAGTGGTTCGCGATTTCGCATCTCACTATGTATACACCTGGGAAAAACTGGCAACGGCTGTTCCAGATCTGCCGAAGCAAGGTGTAGTTTCTGAATTTTTAATTGATCAACCTATTATTAATAAAACGGAGAACAAGTAATGAAAAAGATTTCAGTTATAGCGGCATTATTAATGCTTGCATCGTGTGGTCATAGCCCGGTTGCGGATATGAATCCTACATTCGATCGCTCGCCTTCAAGTACAACTGAAGTGATGAGCTGTGGTTTATTGGGTTCAACTGAAACTGCAAGAAATGCGGTTGATGTGAACGCATCTGAAAAAATTGATGATCGTCTTTTTTCATTACAAGTTGATTGCAACAAAGACCAAGTTGTTGATTTAAAGAGTGAAAAATTAGTCGTTGGCGTACCCATGAGCCAAGTTCGTCCTGGCCAAAGAGGATGGATCACTCGTTGGCGTAAGACGGCAGTTAAAGTTCAGAAAAATCAAGCTGCTAAACCTTATGTATGTATGAAGTACCAAGCAGCTTACGATCCATGCTTAGCAAACAAAAATGTTTACGGCATGGCTCCGCAGTTTTCTGGAAAAATCAATTTCGGCAAGAAAGTTAAATAGGGAACTACCAGATGAAAAAATTATTATTTAAAAAAATAGTACTATCAAGTTTATTAGTTAGTTCAGTGACGGTATCAGCAGCGGACTTCAAAGATGTTATGCCGCCGGTTCCAGCAGGTTCAAACCCAGAACAAATCTGGGCTGACTATTGCGGTGGAAACAGAAATTCTGCAGATATTCCAACTCCAAACTACAAAAATAGAGACGTAATGAGCGCGGTAAAAAAATTAGCTATGGTTTCTCCATACAGCTTTTATTTCTACTCAGGTCCTCTTTACACATACAACTTAAAAAATGGTAAAGAATTAGTGGATGTTCCGGCTAATTTTCCTGCAGATATTAAAGAAGTTAAAAACGGCCGCAAAAATGCGAACGCTTTCTTAACTTTACTTTGCGGTGAATTTCGTGACCGTCCAACGTTAATTAAAGAAAAAATACGTTGGGTAAACAGAATGTACACTTTACCAACAACGCCACAAACAAACATCAATATCAGACACGAATTGTGGTCGCAGGTTTCTGCGCACTCATACCGTGGTTACATCGAAAATTCGGCAGCTATTTTCAGAGCTAAAGAAAGAGAAGCCCGTAAGTACGATGTTAAATTAGGTAAATACAATGAAGATACTCCGATTGAGCCTTTCACAGTTTGTGAAACTAAGTTTATCTTCAAAAAATATGTTGAAACAAAATCTAAGTTTGGTGTTAGTAGTTCTCCCGACTATAATGCTCATGAGGAAGAGTATGATGAAGAAGATTATGAAGGAGCCGTTGGTTCTAAGTCGAAGGTAAATAATAAGCGTGCAGTAGCCCAGGCTAAAAATAGCGCGCTTGCTGCGTATAAAAAAGAATACAACAAATTTAAAGCTCGTTGTAACCGTGAAGATTTAGATTATATCTATGACTTTCGCGGAGATTCTAATTTTAAACCAAATTCTCCTGAATCAAATGGTATGATTTGGTACTCTTCGACAATCACAAACAACTGTACAAGAAATAAAGACGGACAATACGTTCTTAAAACAGCAGCAGTTGGTAAAGTGGCTGATCCAGATATGTGCCGCAAGTATGCAACTAACCCGTTCTCTTACCGTTGGTCAGCAGCACGTGCAGGTTTAGCTACTTGGATGCTACGCGATCAAAAGCATGATCAAACTTTCTCTTCAGAAGGTGAATCTGTTTACATCGTTCCATCTTTAACTCCGCAAGCTGGTCCTTTTGGATTCAAAATGCCGGTAAGAGAAGAATTCTACGGCGAAGACTTATACCAAAACGATCAAGGCCAATTCATCAAATGGGATGATAAAACTGGTGATGAAATCGTTATGACTCCAGAGCAAGTGGCTGAGCACAATGCAAACCAAGAAAAACTAAAAGCAGAGCACCAAGTAAAAATAGATGCTTCAAAATCTGTTTACACTGAATTTGTTAAATCTTGGGAAGCGCAAAAAGATGTTTTCTGGAAACGTCCTGACTTAGGCTTTAACTCATTAACGGGTTTAGGCTCTAAAAACGTTGATAAAGGTTTTGCTTACGAGCGTATCCGCGATGCGGTTAACCGTCATACTGATTGGTATGCTTCTGGTTATGACGATGGATCTGATAAATTACGTGACCAAGCTTACTCTCCATTCGTGGCATCATCTTATGAAATGTCAGCATCTGATGGTTTTACAGCTCCGGGTGTGACGGTTCAGTCTCCGGCCGATGGTTGTAAACACTGGATGTTTGTATTTAAGTTGAAAAAAGATCAATGGTACAATACGCACTCTGTGCAAAACAAAGTACCGGTTAACTTCAATTACCACTGGTTTGATGAAACAAGTTTCGGTACGAATCACTTAGCTGATTCTGAACATGCATTTGACCGTTTAGGCACAACATTAGAAGGTGAAACAGATGTTATCCTTTACCTTCACAAATTAAACACTTCTGGCCAAGTTAACGAGCAATGTGGTTACGAAGAAATGGGCTTACAAGTTGAAGCCGTAGGTAAAAACTAATTGTGAATTGGCTAAGGCTTAGACTTTATCTTCGCTTGTTCTTTATTTTTGTGCTGGTACCGGCGGCTATTTTTGCGTCGGTCTACACCCTGGATCAGCGCGGTTTTTTTTCGATCGACGAGATCGAATTGAAAGTGCTGACCCAGTCAGAACAACTGAATTTTTCTAAGCCTTATATGGATAAACTCAATCATGAGTTATCTGTTTACAAAGGACAGTCGTTATGGCGACTGTCGCTGTCTGGAATCTCTGATAAATTAAAAGCTAAAAGCTGGATTAAAGATTTTCGTATTTCAAGATCATGGCCGCAAAGTTTAGTGGTCGAAATCGAATCTAAAACGTTAAGTTTGCTTTATGTGGATCAGAAAAGATTGGCAGAAGGTTTTGTTCGTCCGGTGACAAGCGATGGGGCATTGCTACCCGAGGTGGATACGACTCAAGCTCCGCCACTTGCGATGTTAAAAGGTGAAGTTTTCGTAAAAGATCATGCTAAAAGAAAAATCGCGATCGAACTTCTAAAATCTCTTCCTGAAGATGGAAAACTCTCTCACAAAATCATTTCAGAAATCGGCTATGATACTAAAGAAGGTTACTGGGTTGAAGTTGCAAAAACGAACATAAAAATAAAATTAGGCGATGATCAATTCGCTGTAAAATCCGCGCGCGTTTCTCAGGTGCTAGATTATCTCGAAAAACGTGACCTTAAAGCACGCGTCATAGACGCAAATCTTTCTAAAAAAGTTCTTGTCAGGTTGCAGCAGACTCCTTAAGCTTAAATAAAGGACTATCGTCTGGAAGACAATAGTCCATGATTTGCTTATTGAATGTACAACTAATAAACGAGGCTTACGGATGAGTGCTTCAAAATATTCTGGACCAGTTCTAGCGTCTCTAGACATTGGATCTTCAGCTGTAAAGCTAGTGATGTCTCACGTGACTCTGAATGAAAAAAACGAAACTAATATCGAAGTTACAGGCGTTGGCTTTGTTCCTAATTCTGGAATCAAGCAAGGCGTAGTCGTTAATATCGAAGCAACGACTGAATGTATTCGCAGAGCGAAAGAAGAAGCTGAATTAATGTCGGGAACTAAAGTTTCTGACGTATGGGTTTCTGTTTCTGGTTCTCATATCCAGTCTTTTGATTCAAAAGGCATGGTTGCTGTAAAAAATAAAGAAGTTAACCAGCAAGATATCGACCGCGTAATCGAAGCTGCAAAAGCAATTATGATTCCGGCAGATCGCATGGTTATGCACGTGTTACCACGTGAATTCAAAATCGACCAACAAGACGGTATCTCTGACCCAATCGGCATGATGGGTGTACGTTTAGAAGCCAATGTTCATATCGTAACAGCGTCTCAATCGGCAATTTCAAATTTAACAAAATGTATCGAAAAAGCAGGGCTACGCGTAGCGGGTCTTGTGATGGATCAAGTGGCTGTTACAAAATCTGTGATCAGCGCTGATGAAAAAAACCTTGGTGTTTGCGTAGCTGATATCGGCGGCGGCACTTGTAAAATGGTTTATTTAATGAACGGCTCTGTGGCTCACACTTCAATGTTACCGGTTGGTGGCATGCACTTTACTCACGATGTGGCTGTAGGTCTTCGCACGCCGCAAGTATCAGCAGAAATTTTAAAGAAAAAACACGGCTGCGCACTGGCTACTTTAGTTGATGACCATGAATCGATTGAAGTTGATGGCGTTGGCGGACGCAAGTCGCGCACGGTTCCGCGCAAAGAATTATCTCACATTTTAGAAGCTCGCGCTGAAGAAGTTTTAAATATGATCGCTCACGATATTAAAATGAGCGGACTTCAGCCGTTATTAGGTTCTGGATTAGTGATCACAGGCGGATCAAGCCAATTAGATGGCATGGTTGAAATGGGAGAATTTATTTTCGATCTTCCACTTCGCCGCGGTTACCCAGCCTTAGTTGGCGGATTAAAAGATGTTGTTAAAGGTGGCGAGTTTGCAACCGCTATCGGTTTATTGTTTCACGCCTTAGAAACTAAGAAAGATTATTACGCGCAAACGCCGCAGGATCTTTCAACAACGTCATTATTTGGCGAAGCGATGTCAGATTCGATTAACGATGTGACATCAAAAATGAAAAAGTTTTTTACAGAATTATTTTAATAAGTTTTTTAAAGGGAATTTTAAATCTCGGGAGGAACCCACATGTTTGAATTAGAAGAAAACGTAAATATCGGTGCTAATATTAAAGTTGTCGGCGTCGGCGGCGGCGGATCGAATGCAGTAACTACAATGATCGAAGGCGGAATGGCCGGAGTTGAATTCGTAGTCGCAAATACAGATATCCAGGCTTTGAACTCTAGTAAAGCTGGATACAAAATCCAACTTGGTGCAGATCTTACAAAAGGTTTAGGCGCTGGTGCAAATCCAGATGTCGGACGTAGATCAGCGATTGAATCTTATAACCATATCGTAGAGCAACTTAAAGGATCAGACATGGTTTTCGTTACTGCCGGAATGGGCGGGGGAACAGGTACCGGAGGGGCTCCTGTTGTTGCGAAAATCGCGCGCGAACTTGGTGCTCTTACAATTGGTGTAGTCACTAAACCTTTCGTATTCGAAGGTAAAAAACGTACAAAACACGCTGAAGGCGGCTTATCTGAATTAAAAGATAATGTTGATGCGTTAATCGTTATCCCAAATCAAAAATTATTATCAATTGCCGGAGATAAAACTCCGCTAGTAGATACTTTCAAAAGAGCTGATGAAGTTTTACTTCAAGCGGTTAAAGGTATTTCTGATCTAATCAATATCCGCGGTCTTATTAACTTAGATTTCGCTGATATCAGAACTGTTATGGCGAACAAAGGTTTAGCTTTAATGGGAACTGGTTCTGCTAAAGGTGAAAACCGTGCGATTGAAGCAGCAACTCAAGCTATTTCTTCTCCGTTATTAGAAAACGTAAGAATTGACGGTGCAACTGGCATCATCATTAACGTAACTGGTGGATCTGATCTATCATTATACGAAGTGAATGAAGCTTCTATGTTAATCACTGAAGCAGCTAGCGAAGATGCTGAAGTTATTTTTGGTGCAGTTATTGATCCAAACTTAATCGACGAAGTTCGTGTAACTGTTATCGCTACTGGTTTTGCTCATGAAGATAAAACACAAGTTCTTCCGCAAATGAACAGCATGCAAACTTTCTTAAATGCTGGTCCATCAATCATGTTTGATCTTCCACAACAACCAATGCAACCGGCTCAATTTGCGCAACCAATGCCGCAATTTTCTCATGCTCAGCCGCACGCACCGATGCCACAAGCTACAAATCATGCGACTCAACAAATGCAGCAAGCGCACCAGCAAGCAGCTATGTACGCGCAAATGATGCAACAACAACAGTATGCACAGCCGCAACAATCTATGATGATGCCGCCGCAAACCCCAGCTCCGCAGCAATCTCCGGTTTTACCGCCGATTTCTCAGGTGCAAGAAGTTGTTAATTCTTTTACTCAACCTGAAGCTCCTGTAATGGCGCAACCAGAAGTTCATGCACACGCAGAAACTAACGAAACATTCGGCCAAGATTTATCTTCGGCAATTTCACCAACTGCAACTTCGGCAGCTTCGGCTCGCGATATGTTATTAGCAAAAGCCCGCGCTTTTCGCGAAACACAACCTGCTGTAGCTGAAGAAAAAAATGTAGCTCCTGAACAATTAACTATGATGACTGAAGATCGCCAGGATCGCCAAGTTGAAGACGCCCGTAAAATGGCACGCGATATTTTGGAAGTTCCAGCTTTCATCCGTAAAAAACAAGGATTTGATCTAAACACATAGATCAAAAAGTAACTGATGAAGCATTGGTTTATCTCTGATCTTCATATTACTGACATTAATGAGCGCAATGGCAATTTGCTATTGCGCTTTTTCTTTTGGTTAAATGAAAACCCGGCACAACACAGTGTTTATTTCTTGGGTGATATTTTCGATTTCTGGTTATCTGACAGTAAGGTTTTGCAAGATCATTATAAACAGTTAATTGATGAAATCCGCAAATTCAAAAATGGGGGCGGAAAATTAGTTTATTTCGAAGGTAATCATGATTTTCATATCGATCGCTTTTGGACAAATCAACTAGACGTTCCTGTTTATGAAAATGAAGCTTTTTTTACAATTGATGGCCTTAAAGTGCGCTGCGAACATGGGGATTACATCAACCCAGACGACAAAGTTTATTTAGCATACCGCGAAGGCGTCAGACGCCCTTGGGTCGAATGGTTTGCACATAATTTGCCAGGCCGTTTTTGGAAAACTTTAGGTGAAAACCACAGTAAAAAAAGCCGCAAAAAAAGCGGCAACTATGCCATGCAAAATTCTGAAAAAGTGCGCGCCATGATTCAAGCCTATGCCATGAAAGTATTTAATACTGAGCCTTTCGATCTGATCGTCACAGGGCATATGCATGTGTTTGATGATTACACTTTTACCGCCAACGGTAAAAAAGTGCGCTCAATTAACCTGGGCACGTGGTTAGTCGAGCCTGTAGCTCTTCTTATCGACCAAGGTCAGATTCAAATCGTAAATGTGGCAAGTCTTGTAAATAAAAAATAACCTATTATTGTTAAAAAACAGTTATAAATAAAAAAATCTTTAGCTATACTGAAAGCTCACTAAGGATTTTTTAATGTCGACCGCTGCTCCTGCTGATACCAAAAGCTTTCTTTTCGATACAACCGTGGCAGATGCAATCACCACAGGTGTAAAAGAAACATTATACGAAATGTGCCGCCTTCCCTGTGATTTTGACAGCAGTTTTATTGCCAACACCTGGTCTCCCATCGGTAATGGCAGTGGTCGCATTGAGTTGTTCACCGATAACCAGCGCGGAATACTGCAGCTGCATTTCACTGAAGACGCCGCTTTAACCATTATGGCTAAGCTTCTGGGTCGTTCGCCGATGTTTTTAAATGAAGATGCCTTGGATTGTATTGGCGCGCTGACAGGAATTATTTACGGGCGTATGAAAGCGATTTTAAACCCTGCGGGATACAAGTTTTTAATGGCCTTACCTGAAATGGACTATACAGACAAGCTGAGTCGGCCAGAAGGGGATGTCAGGCATCTGATCATCCCGTTTCGGGTGCGAAGCTCAAAGTGTTATATTCAAGTGGTCTATTACGTTTAAGCCTGACACTCTTTAATTAACTCTTGAGCGTGTGCGATAGATGTTTTTGTGATTTTCTCACCAGAGATTAAGCGGGCAATTTCTTCAACGCGATCTTGTTTTTTAAGTTCGCTTACAGTCATCACAGCCTGATCTTTATGAGTCGATTTTTGAATCGAAAAGTGAACATCACCAAAAGCTGCTACTTGCGGAAGATGAGTCACACAAATCACTTGTTGGCCTTTGGCGATTTCTTTTAATTTACGACCTACTTTTTCAGCCGTAGTTCCAGAAACACCAGTATCAACTTCATCAAATAAATAAGTGCGCGGAAATTGCGACTTACCCGCCGATTTTTTAAGAGCTAATAGAATTCTTGAAAGTTCACCACCGCTGGCAGCCTTTGATAAAGCGCGCTTAGGGTCTTTAGGCGAAGTTTGCGATAAGAACTCAACATCAGTCATGCCAGTTGAAGTTAAGTGGTCTAACTGGGCGATATGGATGTCAAAAAGCACACCTTTCATATTTAGGTCTAATAATTCCTGATTTACCCCACTCGAGAGTTTTTTCGCGTTGGTCGCGCGAGTTTTATGCATTTCAGTGGCTTGCTTTTTTAGTTCAAGTTCAAGCACAGTCGCTTGTTTTTTTAACTGTTCTAAATGTTGATCGCTATTTTCTAAAGTTTTAATCTCTGTCGCCATTTGATTAAACACATCTAATAATAATGTTAAGTCATCGCCATGCTTTTTTTGTAATTTACGAATTTGCGACAGGCGAGATTCTTTTTCATCTAACATTTCAGGATCAGCGTCGATTTTATTTACGTACGTGCGTACGGCATAAATCGCATCGTCAATTAAAGTGCGCGCCTGATCAAGGACTGCTACTTTTTCCTGAAGGCTTGGATCTAATTGCGCCACTTCGATGGCTTTTTTCTGAATGGTTTTTAAACGTGATGAAATGCTGTCATCGTCTTGGTAAACCAATTGGTCACAGATATCAGCGAATTGTAATAATTTAGACGAATTTTTAAGTTTTTTGATTTCGATCTCAAGCTGGGCATCTTCGGGTTGAAGATTCAATTTTTCAAATTCTTGAAATTGAAATTTTAAAAAATCTAAACGCTGAGCTTTGTCTTGAGCTTTGCGCTCAAAATCAGTGATCCGGTTTTTCATTTCTAACCAGTTTTGGTATTGGGCTTCAAATTGCGCGCGTTTATCCCAGTGGCCAGCGTATTGGTCTAATAAATCTAAATGGTAAGCCTTAGATAACAAATTTCTATTGTCATGTTGGCCGGTCATTTCGATCAACGGAGCCGATGGCCCGGTGACTTCGATAAGTGGAGCAACGATTTCACGTAATTGGGCAAGTGGTGATAAGACGCCATTTAAATAAACTTTAGATTTATCGCCTGCAGAAATAATACGGCGAACGATCAACTGGTTATCTTCGGCTTCAATACCTAGGGCTTCTAAGTTCTTTTTTAAATCAGGACGGTGTTTTAGGTAAAACGATCCTTCGACAGTGGCTTGCGTGCAGCCTGTGCGAATCGTGTCAGCCGAAGCTTTTTCGCCCATTAGTAAAGCTAAGCTTTTTAACAGCACTGATTTTCCAGATCCTGTTTCGCCTGATAAAATATTTAAACCATTTTGAAATTCGATATTTAACGAATCAATAATGGCGAACTGTGAAACTCTAAGTTCCTGAAGCATAGCGGTCTCCGAATTTTAGTTTTTCTTTTAATAATTCAAAAAAGTTATGGCCAGATTTGCGAATCATCACATGATCGGTCTCACATCTAGTGATTGTGACTTCATCATCTTGTGCGAGTTCTAAAACCTTTTGGCCATCGATGATTAAATTGCTTGAAGAGTTCTGTTGATCAACTTTAATCACAATTTTTTTATCATCAGGAAAAATAAGCGGGCGGGTAGTTAACGAGTGTGGGGCCACCGGGGTTAAAACCATGGCTTTTGTCTCAGGATGAAGTAATGGCCCGCCAGCCGCTAAGTTATAGGCTGTTGATCCTGTGGGAGTAGAAATAATTAAACCATCGGCTTTAATGTGGTTAACATAAGATTTATCAAAATATACAGCGGTGCTGATTAATTGCGAAAATGAACCACGTTCAATCACCACATCATTAAGCGCATCAAACGACAAACGACGTCCGGTCTTAAGTTTAACTGAAGTATGAATGCGTGATCTTGAATGAACTACCATTTTGTTTTTTAATGTTTCATCAATAGTAGCAAAAACATCATCTACGCTATGAGCGGTTAAAAACCCAAGATAGCCCATGTTAAAACCGAGAATCGGAACCTGATGGCCTTTTAATAAACGAACCGCGCGAAGGTAAGTGCCGTCTCCGCCTAAAACAATCACTAAGCTCATTTCTTTTAATTCGTTCGAGCTGATCAGCATCGTTGTGCCGTCTAACTGTTTTTGTTCGGGAGCTGTGAAAACTTTAATGCGTTTTGCTTTTAGTTTTGTGACAACTTTTTTAGCTACGCGAACCGCTTCAGGTGAATGAATGCGGTAAACTAAAGCGATCTTTTTATTTTCTTTAAGCTTTAAGTGTTTTTCTTTCATCGACAATTATACCAATCCATCACGTTTTAATAAAGCTTGTGGATCTGGTTCGCGGCCACGAAATTCTTTATATAAATCCATCGGGTGAGCAGTGCCGCCGCGGCTTAAAATGGCTTTTTTAAATTTAGTGCCAGCTTCTTTATTGAATAACCCTTTTTCTTTAAAGTATTCAAAAGCATCCGCATCTAAAACTTCAGCCCATTTGTAAGAGTAGTAGCCAGCCGCATAACCACCACCGAAAATATGGCTAAAGCTCACAGACATGTTTTGCCCGGCTTCTTTCGGTAAGAGGCGTAAACGCTCTAAAGTTTTACTCTCAAATGCATCAACATCGGTAATCGTTGCAAGATCTGCTGTATACCAATTCATATCTAACCAACCAAAAGTTAATTGGCGTAAACTCATCCAGCCAGATTGAAACTGCGCTGAACGTTTAATTTTTTCAACAAGTTCGGCCGGAATCTGAGCACCAGTTTCATAATGCTTAGCAAATACGTCTAAGCCCTCTTTTTCTTTAACCCAGTTTTCCATGATTTGTGACGGAAGCTCTACGAAATCCCAGTACACGTTAGTGCCAGCTAAAGATTTGTACTTACATTCAGATAATAAACCGTGAAGCGCGTGACCCATTTCATGAAACAGTGTCGATACTTCGTCATAAGATAAAAGCGAAGGTTTAGTTGAAGTCGGTTTTGTGAAGTTACACACGATGCTTACGTGCGGACGTTTGATCTCGCCAGACCACATGCCTTGTTCACGGTATGAGGTCATCCAAGCGCCAGATTTTTTAGTCTCGCGCGGAAAAAAGTCAGTGTAGAATAAACCGATATATTTGTTAGTGCCTTCTTCATACACTTCATAAGTTTTTACATCGGGATGATAAACCGGAATATCAGTTACGGCCTTAAAGGTTAAACCAAAAAGTCTTCTGGCGTGTTCAAAAACACCTTCAACTACATTTTCTAATTTAAAGTACGGGCGTAACTCTTCTTCGTTAAAAGAGTACTTTTGCTCTTTTAGCTTTTCTGAGTAGTAAGCAAAATCCCACGGGCGGATATCGTCAGTGCCGGCAAACTTTTTAACCTCATCTAAATCACGTTTAGCAGCTGTTAATGATGGGACCATTAGTTTTTCTAGAAATTGAAACACCGTGTTTGCATCTTTAGCCATGCGCTCTTCTAAAACGTAATCAGCATAAGTTTTGTAACCTAAGATATTCGCGCGGTCGGTAGAAAGCCTAACGATCTTTAGAACTGTTTCTTGGTTGTCAAATTGGTCTTTGAAATTTTTCGAAGACGACGCTCTCCACATTTTTTCACGTAAAGCACGGTTATCAGCATAAGTTAAAAATGGAATTAACGAAGGCCCCTGAAGGTTAAATAACCATTGGCCTTTTTTACCTTTAGCTTCTGCAGACATCGCGGCAGCTTCAATAGCGCCTTCAGGTAAGCCTGCTAAGTCTTTGTTATCTGTGATCCACATTTCAAAAGCATTGATCGCCTTTAAATTGTTTTCAGAAAATAGCGGGCTTAATACTGAAAGCTCTTGATCCAGGGCGCGAAGTTTTTCTTTTTGCTCTGGATTTAAAAGAGCTCCATTGCGAGAAAAATCTTTGTACATTTTTTCTGTTAATTTTAAATCTTCACCGGTTAGGCCAAGTTGAGCACGGTTATCAAAGATAAATTTAATTTTTTTGAAAACGTCTTCATCTAAAGAAACATCAGAAGCAAAAGCCGACATGATCGGAGAAATCTTTTGCGCCAAAGCTTGGTGCTCTTCATTCGCCTCAGCAGAAAACAAATTAAAATAAATATTTGAAGCGCGGTCTAATTTTTCAGAAAGCTGTTCTAAAGCAACTATCGTATTTTCAAAGGTAAGATTTTTTTCAGCTTTGATTTTTTCTAAATTAGTTTTTGCTTCTTTGATCGCTTCTTCTAAAGCCGGCATGTAGTGCTCAACTTTGATTTGATCAAAAGGAGCTGCTTGGTCTTTAACGGTGAATTTTTGTAATAAAGGATTGTTTGTCATTGGGTACCTCGCTGGTACCCAATACTATGGCTGATTTTTACAGTTGAATCGAATAAATTTTGTGAAAATTAACGGAAAATCGGGCTTGTTTGACCATTTGCTCCATTAGAAACACAGATCCCAATTGCAGATGCCGCTGAATTAGCACGGCAAGAATAACCGCTTCTGCAAGTCGCTTGATCAGTCACGATACATGACTGCACCACGCCATTATAACAGCTGCTGTTATTGTAGCCTTGGATATTTGAAATTTGCGGAATGTTTGTCCATTGGTTGTTATTAGAAGTGTTATAACCGTAGTAAGCATAACCTTGGTATCCAGCTAACATATTTGACTGAACGCAGCCAAGACCGGCGTAGTTATTGTAAGTTGGAACTGTTCCCACAGGGCAGTTACATAAGTAGCTGTTGTTAGCCATTTGGTGAAATGGGCTTGTGCCTGATCCGTAGTAACCGTTGTTGTAAAATGCGCCACCGTTATTTTGGTAACCATAGTTATAAGGCTGAAAACCCGGTTGGTTGTAATAACCAGTTTGGCAAGCTTGAGGATAAGTTAAACAATCTGTCGTGATTGCACCTTCATCGGTGTCGTTGTTTTTTTGGCAAGCTGTCACCATAAACGTAACTAAAATTAGATACGAAAAGAAAAGTAATCTCATAGTGAATAACGATTTAATTTTAAACATAGCAATACTCCTTGCCTTACCAGTTTATAGAGCAAGGGGTATGCCTTGGGTTTTTAGCTTAGTCTCGAATGTGGGGTAATTGAGGTGTCAAAACTTTTGACAGGTGCCCGCTTAGGGCGCTGTCTCGCTGATATCCATTTCTACTTCGTGGCGATTTTGCAAAAATAGGATTAAGTCATTGCGGTATTTCACTTTGTCTTTGTGAAAAAAATTAAAAAACTTAGGCATTTTGTCATTGTAAGAAATCGGAGGACCTTTTTTCTTTCTGTAGTAGATGGTCTTGATAGATTTGTTAATACTTTGAGTAAAATCTTTTTCACAAGACTCAGTCAGTAAGCTATTTGTCGTCGCATATAACAGGCGCATATTATCAACTGTTGAGATCGATTGGCGTGTTAAAAGTAATCCTGAATCTGTACGATGAGCCAAATTAACGCCGTAATGAGCTTCGGCTTCACAAGCAAAAAAACCTAAAACAGCAGGAGGTTTTCCGGTAGGGGCAGGCGGTGGGGGGTAGACATCATCTGAATGATCAACTCGGTCATCTTCTCCTAAAGCATTATACATTTTAGAGGCCATTGGTCTGAATAAACCCCTGACCACTTTTGAAAATGGATTACCTGAAAGCGGGCGAAAGCCAGGGCCAGAGCCATGACGGGCGTGTCCGCTGTAAAACACAATGTCGTCTGTTTGCAGGGCGTGAATATAGGATTTTTCTAAGGCTTTTGATTTTCTTTTTTGTTCTGATTTTTTTTCATTATTCACAGCAATTTCACTCGTCAGCGATGAATTAAAAAGTTTCAGGCGAACGTTCACGGCGTGGCCGTCTTTGGTTCTGATCTGTTTTGTGTATTGGCCAGAAATTAAAGAATCTGCTTTGAAATCACAGAGCTGAATGTCAGGGCGAAATTGTGGGCAAGGGGCTTTGATTTCTTTTTCGAAAATATCTCGTTCAGCCATGTCGGTTGTGTAAACTTGGCTTGCGCCATCGCCGTAACCGAAATAAATCGACCAGTTTAGCTCAGATTTAGAATATAATTTTTGATAAGACGAGCGGCATTGTTCAGTCTCAGTTTCAGCGTGTGATTGTGGTTTTAGCGTAGCAAGTTCTTCTTTGAAATCGTTATAAATCCCATAGGGAATCGCATCAGGCAGCCAGTAAGGCACGCCGATTTCACTCATTTCGAATCGCCCGTTGTCCGAAGCCCAGGCGACTCCTGTACAGTGTAAAATTAAAAATAAGACGGCTAGCTTACGCCACATTCAAATTAATCCTTTTTAGTTGCTTTTTCAAATTGGCGAACTTGCGCATCAGGCATGGCTTTGATACTTCCAACAGTTTGACAGTGATAAGCATTCGCATTCACTGTTAAACACATTTCTAAGGCCGACAAAATACTTTCAGTCTTAGCATATGTTCTTTCCATATAGTCTTCGTAAACCGCAGTGGCATCGTCTTGTAAGTCACCACCTGGAACCACAGGCATTTCAAAATTAGTTAAGATTAAATCTTGAATAGCGCGTGAAGTACGTCCGTTACCATCAGAAAAAGGGTGAATGCTGACAAACCATTTTTGTGCGATGGCAGCTAATTCCATCGGTGATAAAACCGGATTTCCAGTTTTATATCTTTCTAAATTTAGGCGAATAAAATTTTTGATCCAATCAATAGATACCGGCACGACTGTGCTTGGCGCGTAAAAAACAAATGAACGTGACTGGTCATCTTTCATACCAGATCTTAAATTTGCTCCGGTAAAATTAGTTGAGCCAGCATCGCGTAAAAGATCGCTGAACGTCGCTCCCATAGCTGCTTCCCAGCGGGCTTGTAAGCGGTTCATAGATTCTTCAGAAAGGTTGATCATGTCACCGTAGTTTTTTCCGCCTGAGCGAAAACCAACACCAGTACTAGTTACTTTACGGTATTCACCTGGTTTTAAAGACTGATCTGTATTTTTATCTTTAATATTTAAATTCTCGGCTTCGTTTAATAACAAAACTTTATTCACATAACTAATGTTAGCTTCATCAAGGGTATAGCCATTTTGCAGCTGGCCTTTGGCGCCACCCACTCGCATAACTTCACGAATTCCTGAATCCCAAACATCCCAAGTTGCCGGGGCTGGTTTATAGATTTGATCTGGCTTCACGCGTGAAGTTTTAGCGCGCTCCCAGTTATTGCGGTCAACGAAGCGAATAACACGGTATTCAGCAATTTCATCAATATTGATCTGGCGATTGGCGTAGGTATTTTTAAGAGCGACAAAGCGGTCCTGGATCGCACAGTCTCTTGGAAACGGCTTAATAGCGTCGTCGCAAGCGTTGGCGTGAACCTGCAATAAAAGAATACTCCATAAAATAATAGATTTCATAAATGTTCCAATCTGTTTGATAACCAGATCTTTGCGAGGATCAAGCCACCACAGGGTTGGGTTATAGCTATTTAAGAGCACTAGAATTTATTTAGGCCGTTTTTTGTTATACAGGTGTAAAGATTTGATTTTTGTCACAATGCTGGTCATGATTTAGATAAGGGAGACTCTTTGTTATGTTTAAATTTATTGGCTTTATGTTTATTTCTTTAATTATCTCTTCGTGTGCATCTAATTCTCAGCGCCAGCCAACTTCAGATCTTCAAGGCGGAGATAGATTAGTAGTTAAACCTGATTGGGAGCGTATTGAGCGTGGGATCACAACAGGCGATTTCAGCTGTCACGGAACATGCGCTGAAGTTTCTGTTGATTGGAATAAAGTTTGGAGAACGGTTTCTGGACAGGAATACAGAAATAGAAAAGAACAAAATCTATCATACTGTATTTCTCAGTATCAAAGTCAAAAATCTAACTTAGACTATGTGCAATTAGCCTTACAGAAAGGCGAATTAAGCGAAGGACAGGCTTCGCTGATAAATCAGATGACCCAAAACTCATTATCCGGAACTGACAGCATTTGTACTGGATATTTAGGAAAAAAACAGACTGCTAACTTGAAAAAAGAAATTTTTGGCCAGTAAACATCCAAAGCGCGCTAACTAGTTAGCGCTGCCATTGCCGCCGTACATGTCATCGATGATATGAGCATAGCGATTCTCAATGAATTTGCGTTTTACTTTCATTGATGGAGTCAGGCAGCCGTTTTCGACTGACCACACTTCAAAAATGACTTCGAATTTTTTAATAGCTTCATAGCTTGCAAGCTGTGAATTAGCTTTTTGCACCTGAGCTTTAATTTTTTGTAAAACCTCTTGCTTAGCTTCTGCTGTGGCATCAACGGCTAAAGATTCAACTGTAACTAAGGCCGAGATAAACTTTTTCTGATCGCCGCAGATAAAAACTTGTGAAATCACAGGTTCTTCTTTTAACAGACCCTCTAGTTTTTGCGGAGCTACGTATTTACCGCCGGCAGTTTTGATTAAATCTTTTTTACGATCTGTAATTTTTAAATAACCAAGTGCTGTGAATTCACCGATGTCACCAGTGGCAAAAAAACCATCTTTATCAATCGCTTCAGCCGTTGCTTCTGGATTTTTGTAATATTCTTTAAGACATTTTTTACTGCGCACTAAAATTTCGCCATCTTTAGCAAATTTAATTTCAACATCGCCAATTGGGCGGCCTACGGTGCCCATTTCCCAGTGCGATTCAGTGTTAACTGTGATTGCGGCAAAAGTTTCTGTTAAACCATAACCTTCGAAAATACGAATTCCTAAATAAGAAAAGAATTGGCCAAGTTCAGGGCTAAGTGGCGCACCACCGCTGATGGCAAAACGTAAACGGCCGCCAAAAGCCATGCGGATTGGTCCGAGTACGATTTTTGATAAGGCTTGGTAGGCAAGGGCATGGGTAAGAGGTGCTGTCTGGTTTGTATTGCGGTAATAAGCAATCTTTTTTGCCAGTGACAGTGTTTGGTCAAACAATGTTTTTTTCACAGGGTTGGCGGCAACAAGGGTAGCGATGCCAGAATAAATTTTTTCAAAAATACGAGGCACGGCCACTAGAAATGTGGGTTTTACTTCGCCTAGATTTTTCTTTAATAATTCAATCGATTCAGCGTAAGCCACCTGGCAACCGCGGTATAAAACTCCCCAGTGTTCAACGCGGCCCATGACGTGGGCGTAAGGTAAAAAGGCCAAAGATATATCATCAGGGCCGATTTGAAATAATGAAAAGGCTTCATGGATTTCTGAAATTAAGGCTTGGTGTTGTAATAACACACCTTTTGGTTTTCCGGTGGTTCCTGAAGTGTAAATAATTGTAGCTGGATCTTCATGTTTAATTTTAGCTGCGCGTTCAATCATTAATAGAATTGAGCTTTCAGCCACGTAACCAGAATCCATATCTAATTCATCAAACACCAAACATTTAATTTGTTTTTGAATTTTGCTTTTAACGCGTTCAAACTGGGCGTGAGTTTTTTTATTATCTACGAATAATAAATCTGCCTCGCAGTGATCAAGAATATAGATGACATCCTCATCAGTTAAGTTTGGATAAATCGGAACTAAAATTGTTCCCATAGATAAAGCTGCGACATCCGTGCAAGCCCACTCCCAACGGGTAGCAGACATAACAGCCACTTTACCATTTGCTGGTACATGTTGTTCGATGATCAGACTTTGCATATGAGAGATAAGCTGTAAATATTCGAAGTAATTTTTTTTAAGCCATTCGCCTTTTTTCTTATACATAAAAGCCGTTTGGTCTTTACGTGTTAAAGAATTTTTAAGCCAAAGGTGAATAGATTGATCGCTCGTTTTACTCGTTGTAGTCATGGTGGTGGCCGTCTCTTGTTGTATTTTTGTTTGAATTTATTTTTATATTATTTTGTGCGTCCTAAAATTAAATCCACATTTACTTCTTTGTTAGATTCAACTTTAACCGTAATTTCGTCTTTAAGTTGCGTGATCGGGTTGACCGCGCTCACTGTCACTTGCGAATCCGCAGTTACAGCGTAACGTTTGATCGGAGGTTGTTCAGATAAACGCTGGTTGTTCACATAAATTACAGGCTTAGCACCACCATTTTGCACGTTGATGTTAATAAATCCGGCTTGTGGCATCTGCTGCAATGTCGTTGTTAGAATGCCTGTATCATTAAACGATTTAGTGATTTCGTATTGATAGTAGCTTTCTTTTTTTAAAGTAATTTTTGTATCTTTATTAGCCGTAACCGTCACGATAGCCGGAGTCGACCGGCCAGAATCTAAGCCATCAAGAAAAATACGCGCGCCGCTTGGCTGACTTGAAATTGAAACTTTAACAGCAGCAGTCGCTGAAAGGTCCACTTGGCCTTCTTCGATTTGCTGTTTTTTGGCCATCTTAGGTTTTGGATTTACGTATTTGTTATAACCATAAAATCCAGCAAGACCCATGGCCACGATAATAACTAATTTCATCACAATATCTGCCATTGATTCATTATTACTTGAAGCAGGGTAGTTGATGCGCGTGTTTTGAGTAATTCTTGTACCTTGGCCAACGTTAGTTTCGTTCGACATCGGTTTTGGCATTACGCCACGATTTGCATTATTCTTAACATTTTGCTGCTGTTGAGTCTTGGCATTTTTGATACCATCAAGATCAATCTTAAGCTGATTTTCTTGCCCTAAACCTTTTGGTTCAGTGGGATTTAACTTCATCAGTGGCACTGGCGGAGGTGCGCCACCTGCAGATTTAGGTGACTCAGAGGCCGAGCCTGATTTTTCTTCAGACGGTTGTGCAAATGAAATTGGCGCAGCTTCTGGTGTATTCACTTCTACTTTTGAATAGACCATTAATTTTTCACGGCCTTCTTGAAAGGCATTTTTAAAACAATCTACAACTGTCTTACTAAAATCATGCGGTGAAAAATCAGGGTACTGTGTATTTAAAAAACGATTTAAATCTTTTTGAAGAGCCGCAGCTGTTTGGTAGCGAACATTTTTATCTTTCGCTAAGGCTTTCGTTACGATTCTTTCTAATTCAGCAGGAACCAGTGGATTAATTTTTCTAATCGCCGGTGTTTGGCATTCGCGCACTTTACGTAAAATTGCATTTTCGTTAGAGCCCGTGAATAAACGGTCATTGGCTAATAGCTCCCACAAGATGATACCTAAAGCGAACACGTCTGTACGTGGATCAACTTCTTCGGCTTCAGCTTGTTCCGGAGACATGTAAGCAAATTTTCCTTTTAAGGTTCCGGCTTTAGTCTCTTCGCCATTGGCTTCACTTTTTTTAGCGATACCAAAATCGATAACTTTGGCTTCACCATCAAAAGACACCATAATATTTTGTGGAGACATATCACGGTGAGTGATATTTAAAGGGCGGCCGGTGTGTTGATCGACGCAACGATGCGCGTGATCAAGGCCAGAAGCTGCTTCTTTAACAATATAAACCGCTTCTTCAATTTTAATTGAGCGGTTGAATTTTTTTAATTCATTAATGATCTGACGCAGATTTCTGCCTTCAACGTATTCCATTACGATAAAAAATTGGCCTTTTTCAGTACCAAATTCGTAAATAGAAACCACATTCGAGTGAGTTAAATTTACCGAAACTTTCGCTTCTTCGTGAAACATATCGATAAATTCTTGATTCGATGAAAATTGCGGTAAGATACGTTTGATGGCGACAAACTTATTAACGCCGCCTGTACCAACAGACTTCGCAAGATACACTTCGGCCATACCGCCTGCGGCTAACTTTTCTAAAAGTATGTATTTACCAAATTTTTCAAAGTTCGACATCTATGCCATCATCGGTAATCTGTACTCTTATCTTTACAAAAAGATGTTTCAAATCCATGATATAGACATAGGTATAGGATGACTCAGTATGAAATGGATAGGCTTAACCGGTGGTATCGCCACCGGCAAATCTACAGTCAAAAATAGTTTAGTCGCGTTAAACATTCCTGTGATTGACGCGGATCTGATTTCGCACGAACTCACTCAGGTGGGTGGTCTAGGCTACCAAGGTATTCTGTCTCATTTCGGGAATGATCTTTTAAACTCTGACCAAAGTCTTGATCGCCAAAAATTGGGCGACATCGTTTTTAATAACCCAGAAAAACTTTTGCAGTTAGAACAAATCTTACATCCTTTGATTCAAGCTGAAGTGCAAAAACATAAAGCCGGTTATAAAGCTAAAGGTGAAGCGCTGTGTTTTTATGATGTGCCGTTATTGTTTGAAAAAAAACTTGAAGGCCAATTTGATCAGATTGTTTTAGTGTACGCACCGATAACAACCCAGGTTGAGCGCATCATGCTTAGAAATAATCTGACTCACACCCAGGCTTTAGCCCGTATTCACGCGCAATTGCCAATGTCAGAAAAAATTCACCGATCACATCATTGTTTAGATAATTCGACCACCAATGCAGACCTAAGTTTACAAGTTTTTAACTTAGTAAAGGTTCTGGCCCAAAGCTGACTCAAAACCCGACTTAGGTGTGACCTTTTCACCAGTCAAAGTGTCTCAATTTAATTCAAGTTCTGCCATATTGTACCGATAGTTAAGTAGACGGTGAGATAATCATTAAGAAGGAACTTAATATTATGGGTGCAAGAAGTACCAAAATTTTATCAGTATTTGTGATGGCTATGATTATGCCATTCTCGGTTTTTGCATCCAATGAATGGGTTGAAGGTTATACAAACACCAGAGCCTTAGGCATGGGTGGTGCACTGATCGGCGTAACCAGTGATGAAACTTCTTTATATAGAAATCCTGCAAACCTTGGAAGTATCCGCGGCTATTTTGGTACCATCATTGATCCTGAATTAGAAGGCCAAGGCACATTCACAGATATCGTGCGCATGGGAAGTTTTACGAAAGCCATAGAGGTCGAACATATGGCTGAACAGTTAGCTCTGAATCCCGGCGAATTTTATCACGCCAAAGCGCAATTCACGCCAAGCTTTACCACCAAGAATTTCGGCTTCGGTTTATTATATCGTAATGAATTAAATGCAGTTGTAAGTACTACGGCAACAACTTCAATGGATACATTTTATCAAAATGATTTAGGAGCTGTATTTGCTGTGAACCATTCACTATTCGGCGGGGTTATTAAAATAGGCGCCAGTGCAAAAGCCTTAAACCGTATTGAAATTGTCAGTGGTACACTATCAACAAATGGACCATTTGATTTAGGTACGATTGCAGCTGAAGGTTCAGCAGTTGCTTATGATGCGGCTGTGATGGTGCAATTACCTTTTGATTGGGTGCCGACCTTATCAGTTGTAGCCCATGATATTGGTAATACCGCATTTACTTTACGTGATGGCGTGCGTGCCACAACGACGTCACAACCAGCAACAGTCAAACAATCTGTAGATGCCGCAATTTCAATTTTTCCGATTCATGGAAACAAAATTCGCAGCGTCTGGACAGTTGAATACCGTGATGCCACAAACTCACGTGATGAAGAAGGTTCAGCAAAACGTCTGCACATCGGCGCCGAAGTTAACTTTAAAGATTTATTTTTCTTACGAGCAGGCATGAACCAAAACTATTACACTGGTGGAATCGAGATTTCATCTGAGCGTTTTGCTTGGCAAATTTCAAGCTACGGTGAAGAAATTGGTACCGCCGAAAATCCAGTCGAAGACCGCAGGTACGCAACCCGCATCTTAATAAGGTTTTAATATGAAAAATATTTTAAATATAATTATTCTCAGTATTTTTATTAGTTCGTGTGGCCCGAATGCACTGACTGGTTTAGGTTCGCAAACTTCGGATGAATATTATTTCGAAGAAGCGACCAAGGCGAATAATAATCAAGACTTCGACTATGCGATTGATGTTTTATTAAATAAATTATCGGCAACAGGACAAGCTTCAGTTGTGGGAAAAGAATTATTAGCTAGCGCGTATGCAGGTAAATGTGGCTTTAATTTTGTGAATTATGTGACTGCTTTAGCTGCCAGTTCCAGCACTGCAGTTTTTAAAACAATGATGCAACCCTTTGTTCAGGTCGTAACCGCGCCGGAGTATTGTTTATTATCGCTGCAAACAATAGATACTTTGGGTGCGCCCGGTGTTCGTACCACAAATCAAAATACTTTTAGCGCAATTACTGGTTTAGTTTTAATGGGAGCATCTATGCGCGCTTATGCTGATAAAGATGGTACCGGTGGTAATGGCAATGGGGAAATGGATACCACTGTGTCACATTTAATTTGCAAAGACACCCATGTTACTGATGATCAAATGAATGATATCATTGTTGGCTACGGGTATTTTGTTACAAACTTAGCTTATGTGTCGGCATCTATGTTGGGAACCTCATCTTTTGATAGCTTAAACGATTCTGTAGACGCGTGTAATAGTCTTCCAGGTGCAGATTGTACCGTGACCGTTAAAGCTAATGTGTCAGCAGATACTCGCACTATAATTCGCCTGCTCCTAAATACTGCGACCTATGGTATTGGAAGTAGACCTGGAACTACCCCAGCTGAAATTGCAGCGGCTTGTGCCCCGTAAGGAGATTAAATGAAGCAATTACTTTTGCTCTTAATTATATTTTTTAGTTTGCCAGGTTTAGCCATTGAGCTTTATCAAATGGGGCAATCAACTCGTTCACTAGGAATGGGCGGAACCGGAATCGCTTTTGCGCGCGGAACCGAAGCACTTTTTAATAATCCCGCAGCCTTAGCAAAGGTGAACGGATTTAGTTTAAATCTTATAACTTTTGGCCCTGGAGTTTCTACGAACGCCGTTGATCTTGCAGATAGTATGTCTGGCTCAGAAGAATTTGACGAGTCTGATGTAAATGAACTTTATGGAAAACAAATCTTTTCTGATGTGACTGGGTACACGGGCTTAGTTATTCCGTATGTCGGTGTTGGTGGTTATTCAAATAACACGATTTTGATGTCATTTAATAATCCATCTTTTCCAACCTTTAATGTGGATTTCACCAGTGACTATGCTTATATTGTAGGTGGAGCGATTCCAATCACGGATAATTTCTCATTAGGCATCGCAGGTCGCCACGTTAAACGCTGGCAGGGTAATGCAGATATTTTAGTAAGTAGTTTAATTGGTTCTGATGCGATGGAAGTGATCGAAGCCAATTTAACAAATAAAGGTAAAGGTAATGCGTTAGATTTATCAGCACTTTACACTTTTAAAGGTTCATCATGGAATGTTGATGTCGCCACTGTGTGGAAAGACGTGGGGGATACTAAGTTTACTCCCACTGAAAGCGTGGGACCAGATCGCCAAGAAAACAATTTAATGTTCGGTGTAGCAGCTGAAAAAGAAATTGGTTTTATCTCTTGGACAAATGCTTTTGAGTATAAATTTATTCGCAATACCGGTGATATCACTAAAAAATTGCATTTAGGAACTGAATTGTCTTTTGCTTTAATTGATGTTCGTGCCGGTTACAACCAAGGTTACTTAAGTTATGGTTTAGGTGTGAATTTGTGGTTTTTGCAGCTTGATGTAGCAAAATATACGGGTGAACTTGGTGCTTCGGCGGGTCAAACCCCAAGTGAGCGCTATCAAGCGAGCTTAAGTTTAAGTTTAGATTTCGATTCGGCCTTCAAGTTAACAAATACCGACGGAAAAAAAAGGCGACTTCAACAGCGAAGATAGTATAAACTATCGGGAGCATGTTAGAATTCACTTTAGTTAAACATCCAGATGATATTCGCGTAAAACTGAGTGAATTCAATCCACAAACCACCACCTGGGTGGTTTCAGATTTAAAATCAAAACAAGAAATTCAACAACAGTGTATTGATAAGTACGGCTTCTATTCAGATGAAGCCATCTTGCGCGTTTCTGATTTTTGGAAAATGTGGATGCGCAGGCTTTCACCCAGTACGCAAATCGTGTCTTCTGAGTTCATTCGCATTCTTATTAGCCAGTTTATCGAGCTGCACGGCGAAGACGACAACATTCAATCGCACGAAGCTAAAACGCTTTATAAATATGTCAGTGACCTTGCGCCTCTGTTATTGCACCCGCATTCACATGAAGTGTTAGCAGACTGGATCGAAGAAAAAGAAATTAAGCCACAATGGAGCAAATGGATTGCTTTAGCACAGAAGTGTTTAGACTATATCGCGCAAGAACATAACTGTATCGAATCAGCCTGGATTGTTAGTTATTTGCAAAAACTGGGTTTAGAAAAAATTGTTTGGCCTAAGAAATTGGTTTTTGATTTAGGTTCGCAAATGACTTCTTTAGAGATGGGCATTTTAAATACTTTATCTCGCGATAATCATATTGAAGTTGTTGTGCCTGATCCTGAGTGGAAAAACAAATTTCATTATATTTTAAATACCTACAAAGATTACAGCGGCTTCGCCACGGCGACTGCGGGTGAAACAGCTGATGCCACTAAAAAATTAGTGCCGCAAAATTTTATCCGTTTTAATTCTGAAATTAACGAAATTAAATATATCACGACAAAAATTCGCCAATGGATCACTGAGGGCGTAGCGCCCGAGAATATCTTGGTGTTATCTCCGCGAATTGAAGATTATTGGCCGATTCTAAAATTTCATTTAGAAGCAGAAGGCATTCACACGCAAAAAGATCTGGTCAGCTCACTGATCAGTCTTGGAGTAATTCAGCGCTGGTTATCAACGATTCACGCACAAACTAGAAATGTGACGTGGTCAAAGCTTGAAATGTCTTACGCAAGTTATATTGAGCAATCGAACTTGCAACAGTTTGAAAAGTTTAAGGCAGCCTTTGTAGAATTATTAGATGATGCTGATCTGGCCAGATTAGGTTCAGCTAAAGACCTATTTTATCAAAAGATTAATCTTGATGAAAAGTTAAAGCGCGATCAGTTCCTCGTTGCCATGTTGCATTCGTGGATCACAGTTGATCAAAGTTTAGAACATAAAAAACTTTTACAGGGCATTATTAAAGATTTTATCCAGCAGACAGTAGACGTGCGACTAAAACTATCTGATTGGTTAACACTTTTAAGCTCGCGCTTAGCTAAAAAAGAAATCAAAGTTGAGCAGACGACAAAATCCGGTGTTCAGATTCTTCCGATCAATTCGGCGCAAGTGTTAGAAGCTACGCACCGCTTATGGGTAGGACTTGATGAGTCGGGCTTAAAGGGTAAACAAACTTCGTTAATTCCTTTAGCTGATATTGAAGAACTTAAAAAGACTTTTGATCTGGCCCTAGATTACCCCGAAGAATCACACGCCGATTTTAACTTGCGCTGGTACGCAATGGCTCAGTGTAAAGAGCAGCATTTTACCTGCGCGCATGTGTCGACAACGGGTGAGCCGTTAACCACATCGTTATTCTTTTTAGAAAATAATAAAAAGCCTGAAGCTATAAATTACCCAGCTACTTTGGTGGATATTAAGCAGCAGCAATTCAGTCCTGATAAACATCCGGAATTAAAAAGAAAATTAAATTTAGAAATAAAGGCTGAAGATTTAGCAATCACCCACCTTAAATTTAAATCTTTAGCACCCACTGATTTAGAGTCTTACGATCAATGTTCATTTAAATTTTTAGCACGCAAGGGTTTTCGCCTACAGCAGTTTGACCAGCTGGGTTTAGAAATTGATCCGCGCCAAAAGGGCACGCTGATTCACGATCTCTTTAAATTCATTGTGCAGGATAAGAACTATTTAACAATTAGCGAAAAAGAATTATCAGAACATTTAGAAAAAGAACGCACGACAAGAAATTTATTTCCGTTTCTAGATGTCTTCTGGGGGCCGCATAAAGAAAAATTAGTTGCGACCGGGTTAAAGTTTACTGCCGTTGAAAAAGCTCGTCTAAGCGCATTCACATCTCTTCGTCATAAAACTGAAGAGGTTGTGCAAGTTTATTACGATCTCGTGAAATTCGAATTTACCCAAACTCAACCTGCTGGCGAACACTTTATGATTCGGGGTCGTCTTGATCGTTTGGATATTGATGAAATGACCCAGCAGGGGATGGTGATCGATTATAAATCCAGTAAATCAAGCGACACCAGCTTTGCTGAAAAATGGGTAGATAACTCAGAGTTTCAACTATTATTGTATTCTTTAGCGGTTGAACAGATGTTTGGTGTTAAAAACGTCGGTGCCATTTATTATTTTTATAAAACTTTAGAACAGCAGTACGGCTATTTGTTAGCTAACGACAATGTTTTTAAAGATCACGTTGAATACACTAAAAAAACTTTAATTGAACCAGAAACTCAAACTGCAATATATTCGTCATTTCACGATAAGATGAAAGGCCTCTTTACCAATATTGAAAAGAACAGCTACGCGGTTAAGCCGCGTGATCGTAAAGTTTGCGAAAAATGCGAATGGGAAGACACATGTCGAGTCAAAAACCTGAAATAGATTTTTCGCTAGCGCAGAATAAAGTGCAATTCATCCGCGCCGGTGCGGGTGCGGGTAAAACGACGACTTTAATTGCGACATGCATCGCTTTTGCGAAACAGTTTAAAGCAAAAAACAATCGTTATCCAAAAATCATCATTACGACATTCACGAAAAAAGCCACGCAAGAGATTAAAGAGCGTTTAATCATTGAAGCCCTTGAAACCAAAGATGAAGAGCTTTTTCAGTACTTTAATAAAAAGTCGTTCGTTCAAATCGGAACGATTCATAATATATTAAATTTATTCTTACGCCAGCATTCCGAGGCCATCGGTTTACCGGCAGATCTGGCGATCGTGAATGATTATAAAATCTTTTTTGCTTTAAAAAAGTATATCAAGGGCGTATTCGAAAAAAACCCACAATATCAGACTTTGCTGGATCACTTTCGATTTGATCAGTTAATGCAGCTGTTATTAAAAGCTTCAAGCCTAAAGCTTGAAAACCCAACGTTTAAAGCGGCGAACCTAGCAACCTTGCAACAAGCCGCAAACATCGAAAAACAAAGTGTGTTGGCAACATTAGAGCTATTCTTAGCTGGAGCAAACAGTTACCCAGAAAAATGGCTTCCGCATATTGATTTCTTAAAACTAGTTAAAAAGGCCATCATCGAGCAAAATTACGATGATCTCATGCAAGCTTATGAAACCAAGCCGACAAAATTCAGATTAAGTAAAAAAGCCGAAATCGATGAAGAGCTCAATGAGGCCATCGGTGATATATTTAAAGAGCCCTTATCGCCGATGTGTTTTGATCAGTATTTACAAGTCGCAGACCAAATCAACGCACTATTTTCTGAATTAGCTAATGAGGCCGCAGGCTTTATTGATCGTCTACGCTTAAACAGCGGTGAAATGTCGATTTCTGATCTTGAACTATTATCAATGAAAATTATCACAGAAAGCCCGCAGGCAATGCAGGCTTTTGCTTCGCAGTTTGATTTTATTATGGTCGATGAATACCAAGATACTTCACCACTGCAGGTGAAAATCTTAAATCAACTGATGCAGGATAAATTTCAATTTATAGTGGGCGATCCGCAACAAAGTATTTATCTGTTTCGTGGCGCCAGATCAGAAGTATTCACTAATAAAGAAAAAGAAATTAATCAGCAGGGTTTTGCAACCACGCAAAAAATGCAGAACTATCGTTCGCACCCAAGGTTAATGTCATTTATGAATGATTTTTTTGAAGGTTATTCGCGTCAGTTTATGCCAATGCAAACTAAGAGTGATGACTTTGTAGCGCGTGCTTTTCCAGAAGCCACCTTAATCACAACGGTTGAACATGAATACGGATCAATTGTGACTCAGGCGATGAATTTACACAAAAAAGGAATTCCATTTTCAGACATTACCGTTTTATTTAAGAAAAACTCTGACATCTTAGATTTCGCAAAATACGCCAATCAGTTCAACTTGCCGGTACAGGTGCAGATTTCTAAAGGTTTTGAAGATAAATCTGAAGTCGGCGATTTATTAGCTCTATTACGTTTTTTGATTAATCCTTTTGATAATCATAATTTAATCCGTTTAAGCAGAGCTCCTTGGTTTAATATCAGTGATCAAGAAATCATCGAATTACGTCAGGATGAAACGACCACTTCTTTTTGGTTACAATTAAAAAAGAAAAACCATCCGATCTATCAAAATTTAAAAGAGATCGAAAAATGCTATCTTGAAAAAGGTGTTTCTGAAGCTATATTCTACTTTATCAGTCATTCGGTATTTTTAGATGCTTCAGCATATTTTGACCCAACTTCATTACGCGAAGCCAATATCTGGAAGTTCTTGCAAACAGTGATGGCTAACGAAGTGCGCGCTGATTTTAATTTAAGTGATTTTGTAAATAATGAGCTGACACAGTTTAACTCTGATTTATCGTCATCAGACGGCGAGGGTGTTCCGTTATTTGCTGCCAACCGTGTTGCTTTAATGACAGTGCATGGATCTAAAGGATTACAGTTTAAACATGTGATTATCAGCGGTTTTAACTTAGCTGTTAGAAACTCTGGAACCGACGTATTCACTTTTGATGAAGAATCAGCGCAGTTTTCTTTAAAAGTGCAATTGCCGCAATTTGATAAAGGTTATGCGACGTCTTGGGCTGATTTGGTTTTTCAGAAGTTTTTAGTCCGGGCGCGCGAAGAAAACGATCGTGTATTATATGTGGCAATGACCCGTGCAATTGATTCGTTAACGATGATTCGCGAGCAGGCTAAAAATCCTCCGAAAAACTCTTGGTTAGAAAAAATCAACTGGGCGCCAGAACAATTCGAATCCGATAAATACAGTGTCGAGTTCATAGAAATGAATGAAGAACCTGAAGTTCTGGTTCAAGAAGTGCAAAACCAAGGCTTAGACATTAAACCGCTTGAAATGGCTAAAGACTACCGGGTATCGGCAGGGGTCACAAGCCTGGTTTCGGCAGAGCTTCCATATGAAAAAGAAACCACCACGGCAAAACCAGAACAATTGGCCGAAGAACTTTCAGAACAAACAGTTAAAGCGTATAACAAAACTCAAAAAGGAACAGACCTGCATAAGTTTTTTGAGTCGTTAAAATACAATCAAGTGAGTGAAATCGATCGCAATCTGTCGGACGCAGATCGTAAGGCCTTACAATGGCTGATTGACCAACAAGAAGTAAATTTAAGAGAGTTATTTGATCGCGGACACGTTGAATGGGGTTTTGGCCTACAGGTGAAAACTGCCGATAACACTCGTATGGTTCAGGGGCAAATCGATGCTTGGGGGTATGTAGGTGATGACTTGTATATTCTTGACTATAAAACAGGAAGCACGAAATACTTAAGACAGGCCTTTGATCAACTGCGAGCCTACGCGGGTTGTTTAAAACAGATGGGGATGGTCAGTAAAGACCAGCGCATCCGACTTGCGGTAATTTATCCGTTTGAGCAAAAGGTAAAGTTCGAAGATATTTTCGAACCAAATGTACACCTGGAGTTTGCAACATGAATCTTTTAAGACGTCAGTATTTCATTTATCCTGAAATCCAAAAACCATTAATGATGCAAATTTTTATAGGATTAACAATTCTATCAATCATCCAAATCGCAGGAATTTTCTTAGCGATGAAATGGATGGGAGCCCAAGTCGCTGCCGACATCACATTAGTCGTTGATTACAGAGTCCTTGGCCCCTGGAAAAACTTTTTATATATGGCGATCGTATTACCGATGATCGTAAATTTAGTGATCGGCATTTTCATCGTGTTGTACACCTCAAATAAATTCGCAGGCCCGTTATTTCGCCTTGAACGTGAAATCGACCGCTACTTAGCCGGCGAAACAGACAGTATCCAAGTAAAATTCAGAACCTCTGATTACTTGCATACCTTGGCTACAAAAATCAATTCCATCGACCAAAAAGCCAAACGCCAACAAAATTTAACTTAACGCAAAAAAAAGGCCCGGTATTTCTACCGAGCCTTGGAAGAAGTTTAACTTCTTAAAGCAAAGACTAATGAGTCGAAGCTTGGTCTAAATCTACGTAACGAGTGTAAGTACTTAACTTATCAATCACGTCAGTTAATTTAGCTTGTTGTTCAGATAACTTCTTAGTGTTCATCATAAGGCCAGTGATTTGCGCGCCTGTAATTTCAGATACGCCATCTTGTAGCTTCACTTTGATCTCAGCCGTTGATTCAGCCATGTACATTTGAGCGATAGCCATTGCAGGTAATGCAGATAACTGTTCGTTCTCTTGTGACATCTGTTGCAACACTTTAACGATCATGCCGATAGTTGCATCTAATTGGTCAACCGGAGTTGATTGTAATAGACCCATGACTTGTTCAAATGTGCCTAATTGGCTGAATAACTGTTCGCGCATGATTTCAACTTGCACTACGAAGTTAACTTTAGAATCCGCAGCATCAAGAGCTTTTGGCATAATCACTTCTTTAGCATTTAATTGACGTAACTTATTTACGATCTTCTTAGCTTCAGCATCGGCTTTGCCTTTGGCTGCCTTAATCGCAGGGTTAGTTTTAGCTAACTCAGCAACGTATTGTTCATCAGTTTTAGCTTGAGCTGCATCGCAACCTTCAGCATCTAATGGTTCACCAGTTTCTTGATTCATTTCACAAGCTGCTTCTTTGATAGCTGCGATTGGGCCTTTAACAGCTTTATCAGCTTCAGCTAAAACTTTTAAGTTCGGGAATAAATCAGTTTTAGAACTAACTAATACTTCAGCACGAGCGGCTTGCATAATGATTGAGTTTGAACCCATAGCATTTTGAGCTGCGTGGTACACAACAGTATCAGATAATTTTCTGTCCTGGCCCATACGAACTACGTTGATACGGTCTTTCGGAGCTTGTTTAACATATGAACGACCTACTAATAAAGTCTCAGCAAATTTATCGTAAGAAGAAAATTTAGCCTGGTTCATACCGATAACAGCAGCAATCGCTGTGTTGTCAGCTAAGTTACGGTTAACTTCAACCGGAATATCGATATTCATCAAATCACCAGTTGGTGTGTAGAAACCAGAAGTTAAGTTATTCGTAATGATATCGATCGTCGTTTGGATAGTTAAAGATTCAGATGGATCTTTAACGCCTAAGAAGAACTGTTCGAAATCAGTATACGAAATCATGTTCATCTGAGAATCATCTGTACCGCCCATTTGAGACGCAGTTAATAGATAGTTCATCGCAAACATTTTATCGTAACCAATACCGATAGTATCGATTTTATCTTTAGTTAACATTTTATCATATACAGAACGAGCTTCTAAAACTTTGATATCTTTTTTCTCGTCTAGTTCAGGTTTACCGTCTGCACCGATCACTGGTTGGCCTTCAGCATCAAGTTTTAAAACTTTGTATGTGTAAGGGATCGCGTAGAAACGTTTTTTAACATCTGTCATACTAATGCCATCAGCATCAGGGATACGTATTAATTCGTGAAAGAATTGGTATCCAGTAATAGTTGATTCAACTAAGTTGTTTAAGTGAGCTTGATCAGCTTGTTCACCACGGCCTGAACCGTAGATCGCAGCCATTAACGTTTGATCTAAGAAACCACGGATTTCTTCGAACAATTGTACGTTACGTAAGATAACTCCAACTTTTTCATTCCAAGCAAAGTTAATTCTATCGTAAACGTAGTAACGGTTAGCGTATGAACGAGTGTAGTCAGCAATTTTGTTCGCTACGATTTCTTGTGGAGTTCCACCGACGTCGAAACGAGCACACATAATGTCTGAACCAACCATCATATCGTGACATTGAGCATAGTGCTCAAGTAAGCCAGTTGTATTAACTGTATCTTTAGTAAAGTGAACTAAAGAATTCTTACCTAAGATTTTTGCCGCGTCAGCAATTGAAATTAAATGACCGTTGATAATATCAATTTTGTTAGCTTTGAAATTATCCATCGTCTTTTGGTTTTTTAAGATCTCTGGGTTAAGAGGTACTAAGCCTGTGTATGCTGCACGAATAGCGTGAACATCGTAAGGGCCAGGACCAGCGTAATGTTGTTCGATATCAGAGATATAATCCATGATCGACGAGTAGTTACGGTGAGTTTGTTTGCCTTCTTCTTTTTGGTCAGCGAATTCGTAATTAGCTACGTCAGTTGAACCAGTAAAGTTATGCATTAAACCAAACGCATGACCTAATTCGTGTGACAGCGTGCTCATGACCGCCATTTTGAAGTTGATCATTAAGTTTTTCTTAGGATCTGGATCAGCCATTAAAGCTGAATCTTCGATTTCAGGACGAGAATGGTAGAAACAACCCGGACGGTTTACTTGCGTACGGTCAAACTTCATAGCCATTGATAATTGAGCCTGACGTTTGTTAAGTGCTGCTTTCGTTAATTCAGAAAGACCAGCATGAGTTAACATTACATCATTCATTCTGAATTCTAGTTCAAGAGGATTACGTTTTAACGATTTATCCATCGCAAGTTCAGTTAATTTTAATGTGAAAGTGTCAGAATTAACTGGGTAGTTAATTTTTTGACCTTTTTTAGTTCCTTTAAACATGTCTTTAGAAATAGCCGGTAAACCTAACGCCGCAGTGTTCGTCGAAGATTTAACGTCTAATTGTTTAAGAGCAGCTCTTAAAGTTTTTTGATCAAGATCTAAAGATTTTAAAGTTTGTTTTAAAATTCTTTCTTGTAACTTGATTTTGTTCTGAACTTTTTCTGCACCGGCAGCAACTTTGTTTTCGCCAGCAGCAGCAGCTTTAGCGGCTTCTTCTTTTGCAGCTTGGTCAGCAGAAGCGATAATTTCTTCTTCTTTCGCAGCGGCATCTACAGCTTGTTTTTTGATAGATTCGATCATCTTCTCGTAGGCACGAGAGATTTTCGTATTTTTCAATAACACTTCTGTTTGTTGGAATGTGTTACCTGTGTAAACGATAACGTTAGCTGATTCGATCGCACCTGATTTAGGATTAGCTGCTGGTTGAGCAACACCTAATAAACCGTTATCAGCCGGGATTTCATTGAACCAGATGTAGTTCTTATCTAAGTCACCAAGGTGACCAGTTTCTTTACCGGCATCTTCAACGATAAGTTGAACGTAATCACCAGTACGCTCTAATGCCGTACCTTTGAAAGACATTCTGAAAGAAGCATTCCACTCAGTCATAACTTGTTGAGCTGCTTCAACTAATAATTGTCTTCTTTCTGCATTTGTAGCAGAAGCTTCATTAATACCACCTAAGTACCATTTAACTACGCGGCCGTTACGGAAATCATGAATCATCGGCATGTACTTTTCAGAACCATCACGGTTACTTAAAGTACCGTTCGTAGTTACTTTATCAGCTAAAGTAAATACACCGAAGTTGAATGCACTTTGAGCCATGTGCGAAATGTTCATAGAGAACTGAGAATCAGTGTTTGCTTTGTTCTCGTGTTTAACAAAAGAAATACGCTCTTGAACGTTAAAGTTAAATTGCGCACTTCCAGCCCAGTAAGCTGAATTTACATCTTTGATCGCGGCACACGCTGTATCAACAGTGTATGAACTTGCGATTGATAAATTAAGTACGCCATCAGAAGCTAAGCGCATATCTGTAGCAGTCACTTTTTGTGAAGATTCAGCTCTGAAGCATGAACCCATATCGTAGAAAGCTAACGGAGAAGAGGCATCTGGTACTGTATTACGAGTCCAGTCAATAGCAGCTACTTCAGCTTTTTCTTTAGTTGTTTCAACCCATTTCGGAATTGTTAATTTAGTTCCGTTAGCAGTTTCGCGGATCGCACGAAAGTAACGAACCGGAATAGACATCATTTCTTCTTTATCTTTTGCACCTTGGCCAGTGTATTGGATTAAAGACATTTGGTTACGAACAACGATACGCTCGTCTTCTAATTCGAATTTAACTAAAGACATATCACCAGAAGTACCAGTACGGCCTAAGAATGAACTAGCAGCGTCTTCTAAAGTACGACGAAAGAAAAATTCACCTTTTAAGTCAGCTAAAATTAATGTGCTGTTTGGATCAAGGATATCATTTAAGATTTCAACTTGAACGGCTGGAGTTTGTTGGCGAATTTGAACTAAACCAACTGATTCGCTAGCTGAAACTTCTTCTAATTCAACATCTGAAGATGTTGTACCCGTAGAATCTGTTAAAGCTAATTTAGGTTTAACATGCTCTAACTGAACAGTCGCCGTCATTACGATAACACAGTTTTGCTCTTTAGAACCAATAACCGCTACAACGTCAGCATCAGAACAACGTTTAATAGATCCATTAGAACTGTTGTTTGTTAAAAGACGTTGTTGGCTTTCAGAAAGCTTATCTAAAGTCGTGATCTCGTAAACTAATAGGCTTCCGCTATCAACTTTAGTTAATACTTTTGAATTTTCGTTTATAAATTTAAGACCGATTTTTAAACGTGACGCTAATTCACCTGCACTTGATACTTGGTTATCAAGCTTAGAAGCTACGAATAGCTCATTCATCGTTTTAGTTTGACCGGCTTTTAAACCGATAACTTCACGCGCATCAGATAAAGAACTGATCTGGATGTGAGTTGCATTTTTAAAGTCAGTACCTTTTAAAGATAAAGTTGCTGTGTCTTCTTTAAGGTCATTTTTTACTTTTTGTAAAACGCCGTAGCCGACGATGTTGTATTTAAACATCGGCACTAATAAGGCACCTTGTGAAGCTCCAACTTTAATTTTTTCAGATTCAGATGAAGCTGCTTTTTGTTGGTTTAATAATGTTTTTAACTCAACACCACTTGCTTTAGAAACTTCAGATAATAACTGAGCTTGGCGGGCAGTGATCGCGATAGATTTTTCTAACGCCGTTAAGTCGTTAGCGCTTTCGGCAACTTTATAAGCCGTCAAAGTATTCTTATCTACTGAGAAAGTAATTTTAAAGTTTTTAACCGATTGGCCAATCATTGGGAGTCTATCAAACATGAACTTCATGCGGGCAGGAACGCTGACCTCGTCTGAAGACAGCTTAGCCGTCGTTTCAGTATTCAAAGCTTGCACTGATTCATCAGCGCCGGCAGCTTCGATATCTTCGCGAGAAGCAGAAAAAGCCGAGGTCGCAGATGGCGCGCCGAATTCAGAGATCGCATAGATATCTGCTTTCATGTCCTCTGGTAATTCTGCACCACGTTTTTTCGTACATGATGTAATCACCATAATTGCGATTAAGGACATCGTTAAACTTAACAGCTTACGTTCCTGGTTGTTTTTCATATTTCCCTCTTTCATTTTCATTTCTTTAATTCCTTTAAACGTTCTAATTCTTTAACTCTTTAAAATTACATTGAAGCGCTGATGCCCATATAAACCGATGAAGCGTTCTCATCGATCACTTCCAGGTTTGATTCATAGCCATTGGCTTTGATCATCGCCCCTTCGTTTGAATGACCAACATTCACGGCGAAGTTGTCATTTAGGCTGTAGCCAATCTCTTGCCCCAGGGCAAAAGATTCGCGAACATTCCCCTGATACGTCCAGCGAGAACGGTGCAGGTAACTTAATGAAAAACTAAAATCAGCAATTGAATAGCTGATATCCATTGATTGATTCGATGAATATTTATTTAAAACTTTGCCATTGATATTTTCTTCGTAAGCATAAAAGTTTTGTCCTGCAGATAAACCGATTAACACAGACCAAACACCGTCAGATTTGTAAATACCATCCGGAATGATTCCAAACGCCACAGATCCAGAAAGTGAGCCTTGTAGTTCATCACGCTTGGTAGAGCCTTTAGACATTGGAATCACAGTAGAAATCGCAGGTCTAAAAGTCAGAATATAAGGAGCAGACCATGCCCACTTTGCTGATTTAAATGAATATTTAAGCGATGGATCAAGTAATCCTGCAGCTGTGTTCTCTGCATCTTTTAAGTCATTAGAGTAATCGACAACCATAGATAAAGAGTGGCCGTTCGTGAAACCAGCACCTACGATAAAACGAAAATCTAATGAATCGCTACGGCTGCCATCTTGATGATCATATAAGTTAGTTGAACGTGAAACATCCACCGAAGCGCTATATGTATTTGATGGCTCTACTTCTTTTTCTCGTGGTGGTGTGTATGAAGACACGGCTGAACTATTTACATTGGCTGCAAAAGAGTTCGACGCCAAAAGGATACTGGCTAACATTGAGACAACTACCGCTAATAGTGTCACTTTATGTTTTAAATTGAATACATTGCTCATTAAAGCCTGCATAGGTTCTTTCTGGCCGGGATTCAAATTCCCGATCATGTCTCGTTATGGAACTATGCGAGACGCGTGCCTAAAGAATTTCACAAATTGGAGTTTTCTCTCTAGTATGTGTTTTATGAGATTTATTGTTTACACAGACGGCGCATGTTCAGGAAATCCAGGCCCTGGCGGCTGGGGAGCCATAGTAGGCTCTATCGAAGGCAAAAACGTAGAGATTAAAGAGCTAGGTGATAGCGATTTAAAGACGACGAATAACAGAATGGAATTAGGCTCTGTACTAGCAGCGCTGATTTATATCGATAAACACACGAATAACCCTGATTTTAGCATTCAAATCTACACAGATTCTGTCTATGTGATCAAAGGTATCACGCAGTGGGTGTTCGGCTGGAAAAAACGTGGCTGGAAAAACGCTGAAGGCGGGCCAGTGTTGAACCAGGATATCTGGGAAGCTTTAGATGCTATTACCTATAAATTGCAAAAAAAGATGGATCAGAAAATTAAATGGGATTACGTGCGCGGGCACCAAGGCACACCTGGTAATGAACGCTGTGATAAGATCGCTGTGGCTTTTTCTAAGAATGATTATGTCAATCTGTACAGTGGTTCAGGTAAGAACTATTACTTTGATATTGCCGAAGTTCCCCCGACTGAAGAAATTAAAGAAAAAAGTTATACTAAGGCTGATAAGCCAAAAACACAGTGGTATATCGTTTTAAAAAACGGGGTGATCACCCGTTATAAAACTTGGTCTGAGTGTGAAGCCTCTGTGAAAGGGGCTCCAGGAGTCAAATTCAAGAAGGTTACTTCTGATTCTGAAGAAGCCGACGTTCTTAAAGGCTGGGGAAGATAGGCACATCGCCTCCAACACCTGCGATACAGCGTTGAAAATTTCTTTAGTGTATATGATTTAAGTCATTATCGATTTAAAGACCGGCGTGCGAATATTCCGCCATGAATATCGAATCTTCAATTCCAGAGTACGCAAAAAAACTTGAATCGGGACATCCTATATTAACTTATATCGAAGAAAGCAGGTATCTGATTGATCTGTTAAACCAGCTTTCTAAAGTCGATATCATTAAAGATATCCAGCTTGCCTATAACTTATTTAATCAAATTGCCCGTGTCGATATTCGTTATACCAGAAAAGAAAATCAGTTGTTTCCTTACCTTGAAAAGCGGGGATGGTTTGGTCCAAGCCAAGGTATGTGGAGATTTCACGACGATAACCGCCAGCTTATCAAAGAAGTTCGCGCGATGCTCGAAGCAAAAGATACGGCTCGTTTGCAAGAGCGCATAGATACCTTGCTGGGCGAGATTCTTAGAATGATGAACGTCGAAGAATCAAGATTGTTTCCGATTGCTTTGGACATTCTACTTCCTGAAGACTGGGAACAAATGAAAGCCGGTGAAAGTGAAATCGGATGGATGCATAAAAAAGAAGAGAGTGAAACCGATTCTATTTCTCAGCAGGATCAAAATTCACAGCCTTCGCTGGCCGACGGTTTTTTAAAATTGTCAGAAGGAAAAATGACCTTAGAGCAAATCAACTTACTGCTTCAGGTAATGCCTTTTGACCTCACGTTTGTCGACGAAAATGATAAGGTCGCCTTTTACAACAGAGGCGAAGAGCGAGTGTTTCCCCGAAGTGCGGGTGTTATTGGCCGCGAGGTTCGCTTCTGCCATCCACCCAAAAGCGTGGATGCAGTGCTTAGAATTTTGGAAGAGTTTAAAGCGGGCCGAAAAGATGTGGCCGATTTTTGGATCAATTACCGCGAACGCACAATACATATAAGATATTTCGCAGTTCGAGACAAAAACAAAGTCTACCGCGGTGTCATCGAGGTCTCGCAGGATGTGACTGAAATTAAAAAACTGGAAGGTGAAAAAAGATTATTAAATTGGGAAGAGTGATGGATAAAAAAATCAGGATTTGGTATACCGGGCTTATAGCTCTCGTGCTTTTGATGATTTCAGTTGGCGGCGCAACTCGGTTAACTGAATCAGGGCTTTCAATTGCCGAGTGGAAGCCTATTACCGGAATCATACCACCTCTGACCGAAAAAGACTGGCTTGAAGAGTTCGGAAAATACAAGCTGACTCCGCAGTACGTGGTGATTAATTCCCAAATGGATCTTTCACAATATAAGTCTATCTATTATTGGGAGTACGGCCACCGGTTGCTCGGAAGACTAATTTTTTTATATGTCTTGCTTCCGGGATTATTTTTTTTGCGCCGAAAAAAAGTTTCGCCGTTTAATTTTTCAGTCCTTCTGGCATTGATCGCTTTTCAAGGAGCAATGGGTTGGGTCATGGTCAAAAGCGGTTTGGTTAAAGAACCTCAGGTCAGCACCTATCTTTTAGCGGTTCATTATTTTTTGGCACTGGCTCTGCTGGTTTACACATTCTACTTACTTTGTGCATACAGAGAACCTATTTACTTTAAGAAAAAACATGAAACACTCTTTCTAGCTCAGGCCGTTGGTATTTTGTTAGGTTTACAAATATTTTATGGCTGCCTGATGAGCGGGTTAAGAGCCGGTTACATGTCAGATACGTTTCCACTGATGAGTGGGCATTTCGTGCCAGACCATCTGTTTGGTTTAACTCCAGTTTACGTCAACTTCACAAAAAATCCGCTCCTGGTGCATTGGATACACCGGTGGTTAGGTGTTACCGCTGCGGCTTTAATTATAATGTATTCTATTTCGGGTTTTACAAGAGCGACGCAACAAAGCCGCGGGCCTTTTATTCATTTATTAGGAATCACACTTTTCCAGATTTTATTGGGAATTATATTAGTTATTTTTCATGTTCCAAAAATTGGAGCTGTCTCTCATCAAGTCATTGCTGCTCTAATCGTCCTGGGATTTTGTAATATTCTTTTCAGAAGTAAAATGAGTGAAAGTAATGGCGCATATGACTTAAATCATAAGTAAAAATGCTCGTTGTTATCTATTATAGCTATTATGGATAGAACTAGCGAATATCAAAAAAAGAGTAACGAAGAGTTGGTTGATTTACTTCTCAATCGTTACCATAAAAAATTAAATTATGACATTTTAACAATTACGCCGTTGTTTGAGCGGGTGGTTAATGTTCATGGCAACAGACATAATACATTGGCCGCAGCCAAAAGTTTATTTGATAAAGTCGTCGCCCATTTACAGTTTCATGTTACTAAAGAGGAGCAAATACTTTTTCCCGCATTTGTGCAATTGAGTGATTTAAATCAAATCAAGGCTCTTAAGGGGCCAATTAATTGCATGCGCTCTGATCATCAGCATGACGACGAAGATCTTAACCAACTGAAAATTTTAATGAATGATTTTGTTCCCCCGTCGGGAGCGTGCCAGTCTTATCAAAAATTAATGGTTCTGCTTCGCGAATTTAGCGAAGACACCTTTGAACATATGCAAATAGAAAACGAAATACTTTTTCCCCGATTTGAAGTCGAGGGCTAGGTTTTTATTTTAGAGAAAGATTTTTATGAAAGATGTAGTGATTAGCGTCGGAATTGGTTTCGGACTTGTAGCAGCAGCGGCCTTAGGAATTTACGGGGCCACATTTTTAATGTGTGGCATGTTTCTGCTAGGCGGTTTCTCCGGCTAATGCAAAAAGCTGAGCCCATTAAAGATCTTGCATTGAAGTACTTAATACTGAGCTTCACGTTATTTATTTTTGCTGCCGTCTTAGCCTTGATCTTTAAAATCATTCAGCTTCTGGCTTTAACTTCCATACCGCCGGTATACAGCTTTTATAACCGTGCACTCACGATGCATGGCCTGTTCATGATGTCGGGTTTTTTGCCGCCGGTCTTTCATGCCGGTTTTGGCTATTTAGTTTTTGGTCAAAAATTTTTTCATAAGCAGCGGTATTTCTTAGAAATTGGAACTGCAGGTTTTTTATTGCATTCAACGGGGCTTGTTGCGGTTCTTGTGGGAATGTTTACCGCAGAATTTATTTCAGGCTGGCTGATCCCGTGGAGTGAAGTTCAAGGAGCGGGCGTATCTGGCTTTTTGTTTTTCAGCGGTTTGATTTTACTGCAGCTGTCTCGCATCACCGATTCAGTAAATTTACTTACATTATGGTTAAAGCCTGAAAGCCGAAGTGAAGTTATTCAGTCTCCTTTTGCTTGGGCCTTGATGACAGTAAGCTTTGTTTACCTTTTGTCGCTGATAATTCTTCCGCTGTTGGTTTTTGGTTCTCAGCTCAATCGCGAATGGGTCGATCTTTACAATTTACTGTTACGTCCCTCCGTGTATCTTATGGCTCCTTTGGGACTTGGCTTAATTCTTGAAATTGTGAACGAACATCGGCCTTTAACGAAAACTATTTTGGCTCAGGCGAAAATTTGTTTCATAATCGTGGGACTACTGGCTATGTTGAAATGCGTTTTTACGCTTCTAAACTATTTTCGCCAGGATTTGAATCTGGCACTTTATTCCGACAGCCTTATGGGATTGTTGTCTGTGCCTCTTGTCGGTTTAATTGTTATCGTATTGAAGGTTTGGCCTTGGTGTGCGTGGCGGGCATTCGCATTAACGGCGATGATTCAATTGCTACTTGTGCTGATTTCATTGGGCACGATAACGGGCCTTTATCATCTGATGACGGCCTCTGGGCAACTAGAGCGTTCAACTTATTTTTTAGTGGGTCATTTTCACACGATTTTATTTGGCACGAATCTTATTGCAGCCGTGCTGGCTGTTCTTCACCTTAGTTTAAAACAAAAATCAACTATGTGGGTGCGGATCTTTATTGGAGGTACGCTAATTTTTATTTTTTCGCTTTATGCCATGGGATGGTTAAAAGTCTATCGCCATCAAAGTCAAATTCTCATCACCGATGTGGCTTGGATATTTGGTTTTCTGTCTTTTTTTGGGGGGCTGTGTATTGTCGTCGCTTTGAGCGGGATTCTATTCGGCTTTTTTAGCTCTAGGATGAAAGCTCAATAATATTCTTTTAGTTAACTAAGTTTTGGTATTCGATCAACGTCGTCGCGTAAGCACCTAAAGCGTTGATCGCGGCCACTTCTGCTTGGATCTTTTTATTAAAAGCATCGATTAAAAAGTTGATATCGGTGCGGCCCTGAAAGTACGTTACATTTAACTGTTTTACAGCTTCATTGCGGTACTTCATCACATTCTGAGTTGTTTGCAGATTTAAATAAGCATTTTCAAGTCTTTGTCTGGTGTTTACGATTTGTAATTTTAAATCTTCTTCTACGCGTGAAAAGCGTGCGACTTCTATATCCTGTGTAGCGCGACGTAACTGTTGTTCGGCTTCAGCTAAATCATCACCAAAGAAATAATTTAATTTTACGCCGACGATATATTTGTCTGTAGGTTCGTCTCTTAGTTCTTTAAAAGAATCTGATTGATCGGGCTCTAAGCCTTGGCCGGTGTATTTACCATAAACACTCAATTGCGGAACATCGTCAAAACGGGTGGCTTCATAATTACCAATAGCTGCTTCAGTTTTTAATTTTTGAACTTTATAACGGCGAAGTGTTTTTATATCGCCAGTGAATTTTGCTGGCAACGGTTGAACTTTGTTCGCTGGTGCGACCATTTTGACTTCTTGATCTGCCGGAATATTTAAAGCTGTTTTTAATTGCTGTAAGTTTGTCAGTAAAGTGTTGCGGTCTTCTAAGAAAGTCTGTTTGCGGGTTTCGTATTCAGCAAGCGCTTGCTCAACTTCGCCGGCACTGGCGTAGCTGTTTTTTCTTTTGCTGCGAACATTTGAAACCAAGCGGTCATATTTTTTTAAAAGATCTTCGTTTTCCTGAACTGATTTCTGGCTGGCCTGTACGCGCCAGTACAAAGCTAAAATTTCTTTAGTTGCATCTAGCAGATCAATGTCTGTTTGCAGACGAGTACGTTCGACATCAGTTTCAGCGGCTTTAAGAGCCTGCATTTCGCCATTCGAATATAAATACGGAAATAAATTTTGCTCTAAACCAAAAGCATAATAGTTTTGCGCATACTCTGCAGTACTTGCATCGTATTCAAGATTCGTCAGTTCTAAGCTAGTCGCTGTGCCAGTTTGAAAGCGTTTATTTATAATTAGAGTAGTTTTTGTTTTGCCTGAATCATTAGGTAAAAATGTTGAAGTCGATTCTGTCTTATCTTTTTCTAATGAATAATCAAAGTTGAAACCTAAACGATAGGCTCCGTTTAATATTTGGTAGTTAAACTGACTAGAAAGATTTCTATTTACAATCTCTTTGTAGTTAATGCTCTGAGATTGCACCAGACGAATAACATCAGCATCGCTGAGTTGTAGAGGAGAGGTATCTGACATAGCGGGTTGTGAAACGAAACACAATATCGACAAAGCCATTATTCGGACATAGGATTTATTCATCATAGTTATACACATACAGTCTTGGAGCTTAGCATGCGAATTTCTGATATCTCAATTAAAAATCCAGTTATGGCATGGATGATCATGGCCTTTCTGATGGTGTTCGGTGCGATCTCCTTTTCACGCATGGGAATCAGCCAATTTCCTGATGTAGATTTTCCGTCAGTGAATGTTTCTATTTCGTTACCGGGAGCTTCGCCTGAAGTGATCGAAGCTAATATTGTTGAGCCGGTAGAAGACGTGCTGACGACTCTTGAAGGTATTAAAGGTTTATCGTCATCAAGTCGCAGTGGTGTTGGTAACATTTCTGTCGAGTTTGACTTAGATCGCGGTATTGATGCTGCTTTACAAGAAGTGCAAACTAAAGTTTCACTGGCGCAAAGACGACTTCCAAAAGATGCCGAGTCTCCAATTATCACTAAGTCAAATCCAGACGATCAGCCGATCATCTGGTTGGCAGTAACTACCGATTCAGGCGATCGCCGTGAATTAATGAAATACACGCAAGAATACTTAAAAGATCAGTTCACTTCAGTCTTGGGTGTGGGTGATGTGATTTTAGGTGGCTTTACTGACCCGATTTTAAAAGTGCAGGTGATTCCAGAAAAATTAAATCGCTATAATATTACTGTGCTTGATGTGATTAATACGATTCAGGCAGAACACAGCGAGCTTCCGGGTGGCCAGGTTGATGATAGCAAATTTGTATTTAACGTTCGTGTAAAAGGTGAAGCCAAAACTTTAGAAGAGTTTCGTAGCATCATCGTTTCAAAACGCGCAGGGCAAACGGTTGCAGATCCATCGCTAAGAGTACGTCTATCAGATGTTGCAGATATTCAGTTGGCCTTAGCTGATGATAAACGTTTTTCACGCTTTAATGAAAAACTGGCTGTCGGTATCGGGATCAAAAAACAACGTGGTACGAATGCGGTAGCTGTTGCCCGTGCAGTTAAAGCACGCATGGAAGACATGAAAAAGACTCTTCAGCCGGGTTATCATTTAAGTGTAAACTTTGATACCACACGGTTTATCGAGCGCTCGATTGCAGAATTGAATAAACATTTATTAATGGCCGTTATTTTAACAGCTTTTGTCTGCTGGTTGTTCTTAGGCAGTTTCACCGCGACGATTAACGTGCTGTTGTCGATTCCAACATCAATTCTTGGAACTTTCATTGCGTTATATTTTTTAGGTTTTACTTTAAATACGTTCACACTTTTAGGTTTAACTTTAGCGATTGGTATCGTGGTCGATGATGCGATCATGGTGTTAGAAAATATTTTTAGGTATAATGAAAAAGGTAAAAACCAAATCGAATCGGCCATCATCGGCGCGCGTGAAATCACGTTCGCAGCGATTGCAGCCACTGCTGCAGTTATCGCGATCTTCTTGCCGGTGGCCTTTATGGAAGGCGTGGTTGGTAAGTTCTTCTTACAATTCGGGATCACGATTTCATTTGCGGTGTTTTTATCACTGATCGAAGCCTTAACGATCACGCCAATGCGTTGTGCTTCTTTCGTACAGCATTCACACCGCACAACTAGAATCGGTAAAGCTTTTGATGTGTTTTTTGAAAATTTAACCAACAGCTACCGTAAATCATTAATTTGGTCGGTAAATCATAAGTGGAAAGTCTTCGGCAGTTCTGTTGTTATTATGCTGTTATGTTTTGTGTTAGTGAAATTTATCCCAAAAGAATTCACTCCAGCGCAAGAATCAGGTTTATTAATGACTCGGATTAATTTACCAACCGGAACTGCTTTTGCAGTCACGAACGAGGCCACAAAAAAAGTTGAAAGACACTTGCTTGAAGATCCCAATGTTTTACAAGTTTTTACAAGTGTCGGTGGATTTTCGGGTTCTGGGGCCGATACCAATACTGCGATGATGTTTGTATCATTAAAACCAAAAGCTGAACGAACGATGTCGCAGGCAGATTTTGTTAAAAAAACTCGTGAAGATCTTAAGCAATACGTAAAAGGCCGGGTGTCGATGCAAGATCCATCGGCGCGTGGCTTCGGCGGCGGCGGCCGTGGTTTTCCGGTCGAGTTCGTCATCAAAGGCCCTGAATGGGAAGACTTATCAGCTCAAGCCGATAAAATCATGGAAGACATGAAAGCCAGTGGTTTAATGACAGACGTTGATACCAACTTGTTACAAGGGCTTCCTGAAATTCAAATTGTGCCAGATCGTGATCGCGCAACGGCAACTGGTGTGAGTGTGAATAGCGTAGCTAGTACGATCAACGCCATGATCGGCGGCGTGCGCGTCGGTCAGTACGCCGATGGCGGTAAACGCTATGATATTCGTGTTGATTTGCAAAAAACCGACGATCAAATCAGAGATCTAGAAAAACTATCTATTTCAAATTCAAAAGGTAATTTGTTGCCCCTTTCAAGAATCGTTCAGTTTAATAAAGCAAAAACTCTGCAGCAAATTAATCGCGATAACCGCTTACGTTCAATTTCGATTTATGCCAATTTAGAAAAAGGCGTAAAAACAGAACAAGCGATGAGTTTTGTGCGCGAAAAAGCTAAAGGCTTAAAACAACGCTACTTCATCGAAGAATTCGGGACGTCGAAGGCCCAAAAAGATTCGTTCGCTGGTTTAGCTTTAGCCTTGGTGTTAGGTTTAGTTGTGGCTTACATGATTTTAGCAGCACAATTTAATTCATTCATCGATCCGGTCACGATCTTAATGGCCTTACCATACAGTATTGCGGGCGCGTTCATCGGCTTATTTATCACCGGACAAAGTTTAAATATTTATTCAATGATCGGGGTGTTATTACTGATGGGCATCGTGAAAAAGAATTCGATCTTGCTGGTCGAATTCGCCAATGGCGTGCGTGATCGTAAAGCCGGTAACGAAACCCCAGAAAATGCCATGATCGAAGCCGGGCCAACGCGTCTTCGCCCGATTCTTATGACATCGTTTGCAACAGTTGCAGGGGCGATTCCAACAGCGATTGCCCGCGGTGAGGGTGCCGAGCTAACGCGTTCTATGGCCGTCACAATTATTTTCGGAGTATTGTTTTCGACGTTACTAACATTATACGTGATTCCGGCATTGTATGTGATGTTCGAAAAATTTAAAACGCGCAGTAAAAACCAACAAGAAGTAAAAAAAGCATTTGCCTCTGCAGGCGATCAAGGAATGGACTAAGTATGATTCACGCAACAGCTTATGGTGTTAAAGATAAAGAAACTCAATTTGAACCGATGCAAATCGAACGTCGCGATCCAAAACCAGACGATGTCGTCATTGAAATCGCCTACTCAGGAATTTGCCATTCAGACATTCACACCGCACGTGGTGAATGGGCAGGAACAAAATACCCATGTGTTCCAGGACATGAAATCGTGGGGCATGTAATTGCTGTCGGAAAAAAAGTTAAAAAATTTAAACTAGGTGAACCCGTTGGCGTTGGCTGTATGGTTGATTCCTGCGGTAAGTGCGCACAATGCAAAAACAACGAAGAGCAATTCTGCGAAAAGGGTGCAACGTACACTTACAACTCTCCGACAAAAGACAGCGGCGGTTACACTATGGGTGGATACGCTTCGCACATCACAGTTAGGCAAGACTTCGTTTTAAAAATTAAAAAAGGATTACCGCTTGATAAAATCGCTCCATTACTTTGCGCGGGCATTACAACTTATTCTCCGCTAAAACGTTATGGCACTAAAAAAGGTAAAAAAGTTGGCGTCGTAGGTCTTGGTGGTTTAGGTCACATGGCCGTAAAAATCGCAAAAGCCATGGGAGCAGAAGTCACAGTATTTAGTACTTCTCCAGAAAAAGAAGCAGATGCGAAAAAACTTGGAGCGAAACATTTCGTCTATTCAAAAGATGCTGCGAACTTTGTACCGTTAACGAAAAAATTCGATTTAATTATTAATTCAGTTTCTGCCAGCCACAATTTAACTCCGTACTTAGGAATTTTAAAAATTGACGGCACGATGGTGTTATTAGGTGTACCAGCTGATCTTAGCCAAGTAGCAGCAGGAGCCTTAATCAGTGGGCGTAAACGTCTGACAGGATCATTAATCGGCGGCATCAAAGAAACTCAAGAAATGTTAAATTTTTGCATGAGCAAAAAAGTATTTTCAGAAATTGAATTGATCGATGCATCTGAAATTAACAAAGCTTACGATCGCACAGTAAGTGGCGATGTTAAATATCGTTTTGTAATCGATGCTAAGACGTTTTAATTTTTTATTCTTTGCTCTACTTGTCACAAGTTGTGCGACTCGTCCGTGGGTTAAGCATCCTATGGATGAGATGCCAGATGTATCCTGCCAAACGGGTAGTGAGGCTGGATATGACATCTATATATGGAAGTGTTTTAAAAATAAAAAAAATGTTATTTTTCAAAAATCAGCAGGTCTCTACTCTTTTCCTGCACAAAAACAAATAGCTGAGTGTGCAGGCGAGACTGACTTTGAGAAAGAAATTGAGTTTTCTTCCAGAAATACTGAAATTTGTAACAAAAGAAAACCACCAGAATGGATTCTTAGTAAATCTTTAGAATAATTTTACTTCGCTAATAACCCGTAGCCGACTAGGCCGGGTATTACGATATACAAAAGCGAATCACGAATTAAATAATACACGAAAAAAATCGCAAATAATTTCCAGCCATGTTTTTTAAACGTGGCTTTCATGCCGAGCGTTTTGAAATCATGCTTCAACAGGTGGAAGAGGTCTTTGGCTTTCGTGATAAGAGATGAAATCTTGCTTGGTGATTGGCTTGAGGCCATGTTTCGCGCGGGCTTCGTCGCAACGGGAATTGTAGACTCCAGCTTCATAACTGGCTTGAAAATTCCTGCAAGGAGACGGGCGATTAGCGTAGATTTCACAGGTAACAAACTCACCGATTCGGCCTTTTAAGGCAACACATTTTGGATGGTGTTTGTCTTCGGTGCCTTTGAGAATTCTGACCCGATCATCTGCATCGAGCCAATAATTGGCAGGGACAGGATGGTCAGAGTCTGCCTTTTGTGCCTCACGCCAGTAAAACTGAACGCGGTAGCTGGCGCAGCATGCACCACAAGATTGGCAGGGGTGTAATGGTTGTTTGTTCCGTCCCATGCCAAAATTGTGAACTGCTTATGGATTACTTGTCAGCTTTTTCCTCAGTCTTCTCTGCTTTTTCTGCTGCTTTTTTAGCTTTCCATTCTTTTTTCTCGTTGCGTAATGATTTTGTTGAAGATTTGCAACCTTCAGAGATCACGAAATCTTTATGTTCTTTTTTGTAAGCGTGTAAGCATTTTAGTAATCCATCGCCCACGACTTTATCCGCACAACCCGCTTTTTCTGCATCAGCTGCACAAGCTGCATTGACGGCGGCTTTATGTTCAGCGGCTTTAGCTTTGTGTTCAGCTTTGTGCCCGTCAGCGAAGGCGAATACAGAAGCGGCGATAACGATGATGGCTAGTGCTTTTTTCATAGAATTTTTCTTTCTGCGTGTTCAAGAACACGACTTGGTTATTAATTGGGTACATAAATAGCCTAAATGAAAGGCCATGGCAGCCAAAGCCTATCGGCTAAACCATTAAAATCGTTGAATTATATTTAGGGTAAATTAATATAGCTTTGAATCAAACTGGACCAAAGTAATAACTTTCACGGGGGATGTATGTCGAAGTTTCTATTAGTGTTCTGTCTTTTAGTGTCTCAATTTGCGTTTGCATTGAAAATCGGTCTAGTTCTCGATAAAGGTGGCAAAGACGATAAGTCGTTTAACTCTGCTGCGTACGCCGGTGCAAAGAAAGCCGAAAAAGAATTGGGCATTGAATTAAAATACGTTGAAGCCACAGATAATAATTCACTAGAAACTCTACACAGAAATTTCGCGCAAAAAAAATATGATCTGGTGATCGGCATCGGCTTCGCGCAAACTGATGCGATCAAAAAAGTTTCGGCCTTATTTCCTGATACAAAATTTGCGATCGTTGATGGCGAAGTGAACGCTAAAAATGTTCGTTCATTATTATTTGAAGAGCACGAAGGTTCATACCTTGTGGGTGCGGCTGCTGCGATGAAATCAAAAACGGGTGTTGTTGGTTTTATCGGTGGAATGGATATTCCGTTAATCCGCAGATTTCAAAAAGGTTTTGAAGCCGGTATTAAATCAGTGAATCCAAAAGCTACAATTTTAGTAAGCTACATCGGTGTAACTGGTGAAGCCTGGAATAACCCGGCTAAAGCCAAAGAAATCGCATTATCACAAGTCTCACAAAAAGCAGATGTGATCTTTCACGCCGCTGGCGCTTCTGGTTCAGGATTATTTGATGCTGCTGCTGATAAAAAGATTTTTGCCATCGGTGTCGATTCAAATCAAAACTGGGTAAAACCAGGCGTAGTGTTAACATCAATGTTAAAAAAAGTTGATGTGGCTGTATTTGAAACTATCAAATCAGTTAAAGGCGCAACATTTCAAGCGGGCATTAACCGTTTTGGTTTAAAAGACGGTGGTATTGACTGGGCTTTAGATGAACACAATAAATCTTTGTGGTCGGCCGTTGAAATCGAAAAATTAGCTCAAGTTAAAAAATCAATTGTTACTGGAAAAGTTACGGTTCCAGATTATTACAAAACTAAATAGTTTTCGTGTCTGTGTTGAACCTGATCGAATTTAATAATATTTCGAAAAGCTACGGAAGCTGCGTTTCCTTAGATCAGGTTCATTTTTCTATTTTAAAAAATCAAATTCATGCAGTGATCGGCGAAAACGGTGCAGGTAAATCCACGCTGATGAAAGTATTAACGGGCATTGTGCCTCCTTCATCAGGAGCGATGGTCTTGCGCGGTAAAGCCTACGAGCCGCAATCTGCGCAAGATTCATTTCGCGAAAAAATCGGTTTTGTACACCAGCACTTTCAATTAGCTGATGAGTTAACCGGTTGGGATCATCTGGATCTTGTCGCGCGCACCCAAAACATCGATCGTAAGCGTTTAGTAGACTTGGTCAGAGAAAAACAAGCGAAGTTTAAATGGAATCTGCCATTAGATAAAAAAATCAAAGCTTATAGCATTGGTGAACAGCAGCGCTTAGAAATTTTACGCGTATTGATCTTAGAGCCTGAGATCATTATCTTTGATGAACCCACGGCCGTACTAAGCCCCGATGAGATCGAAGATTTTTTGGATTTTATGTTAGATCTAAAAAAACAAGGCCATACATTGATTTTAATTTCACATAAATTAAACGAAATTAAAAAAGTCGCAGATCATGTGACGATTTTATGCCGTGGCCAATTAATCGCCTCGGATTCCGGCGCAAATTTTACCATCGAGCAAATGGCCGAAAAAATGATCGGTCGTAAACAGCAAGCCCTTGTGCAAGCTGCGGCAGCGAGTTCAGGTACAAGCTATGATTTAAACTTAATCGGTTTAAAACTTAATAATAACGAAATTTTAGGAGTAGCTGGCGTTGATGGCAACGGCCAAGAAGATTTTATTTTTAAATTACGCCAGAATATCGGCTTATTAAAATTAAAGTTCGGCGATATTTCTGAAGATCGTTACCGCTACAGCATTTACCCGAAACAAAACTTGATCGAAAATTTTTTAATTCGCCACCGCGAGACTTTTACGCGCATGGGCTTGGTTAAAAAGACTTTGGTTCGCCGTGAAGTCGAAAAAATCATTGCTGATTGGGACGTGCGCCCAGCTCAAAGTGATATGATCATGGGTGAATTTTCTGGCGGTAACCAGCAAAAGTTCGTGATCGGTCGTGAACTTTGGCATAACCCCGATGTGATCTTGGCTGCGCACCCTTCGCGCGGAGTCGACATTGGCGCGCAAGAAAAAATTCATCAAGCCCTGTTAGATCAAAAGAAAAATCACCGTGCCGTGGTGTTATTATCATCAGATTTAGATGAAGTGTTAAAGTTATCAGATCGTTTTGTGATTTTATTCAAAGGCGCTATCAAGGGGCCATACATGAAGGGCTCATTAAACAGCAGTCAAATCAGTCAGATCATGAACGGTGTTGATCTATGATAAAACGCATAGATTTTTCTAGTTTAATCGGCTTTTTTGTCGGCGTAGCCCTGAGCAGTATCCTAGTTCTATTGTTCAAAGAAAACCCAGGTGATGTACTTAAAGTTTTAAGCGGAAGCTTTTTACAAAGTAAATTCGATATGGGTTTAACAATGTTCTACACGACTTGTTTTGCTTTTGCAGGCTTAGCATTTTCAATTCCATTTAAAGCCGGCTTATTTCATATTGGTGCTGAAGGGCAGATTGTTCTATCAGCAATGATGGCAGCCGTTATGGGAATCATCTTACCTGAATCATTAGGTACGCTCGGTATTATTTTAATTTGTTTGGCCACCATGGTGCTGGGTGTTCTGAGTGCGCAGGCGATTGCATTTTTTAAAGTGTATAAACAAGGCCATGAAGTTGTCGTGGCGATCATGCTTAATTTTGTTTTTGCAGCGATTGCAACGTATGTGGTTTTGCAAAACTACCAAAACACTGAATCACAAAATCCTGAAAGTTCTTTAATTAAACCAGCTTTTCAAATTGCAAAAAGTGATAGCCTAAAAGCATTTTTTGAAAACTCAGCCGTGAGCAGTTTTTTAATTGTGGCAGTAATCAGTTGTTTAGCGGTTTGGTTTTTTGAAACTAAAACTAAATGGGGCTTAGAAATCAAAGCTTTCGGCGAAAACCCAACAGCCGCAGAACGCATGGGCATCTCGGCTAAGAAAGTTAATTTTTTGGCTCTGGGTATTGCCGGCTTTTTTTCAAGCCTTGTAGGCTTAACTGAAGTGTTAGGCAGTACGTTCCAATACAAAGTCGGCTTTTCTCCGGCGTACGGGTTTTTAGGAATCGTAGTTGCGCTATTAGCGCAAGGTCATCCGATCGGCATTTTATTTTCTAGTTTTATTATGGCGGTTTTACACAAAGGGGCTTCTGACCTTGATTTAGAAACACAATTTCTAACCCGCGATTTTTCAAAGGTATTACAAGCCATTATTATTTTCAGTGTAGCCGGTGCAGTTTATTTAAATCATAGAAGGAAGAAGTCATGAGTGCTGAAATTCTTTTGGGTTTAGTTCTAGCCAGCATTCGTATGTCGTTACCAATTTTATTTGCAGCCAGCGGTGGTTATTTCTCTGAAAAATCAGGCGTAGCCCAAATTGGTTTAGAGGCTTATTTATTAATCGGTGCATTCACTGCAGCAGCGGTAACTTTTCAAACAAACTCTTTAGTATTGGGTTATGTGGCAGCCGCTTTAATTGCCGCAGCTTTTGCGCAAATTTTTAATATTTTAATTTTTAAATTTAAAGCCAACTCAATTGTTGTTGGAACCGGTATGAATTTATTAGCGATGGGGTTAATTCCAATCGTCAGTAAAACCTTATTTGAATCAACAGGTTCAACTCCTGCCATTGATACTTCTGAAGCAGCACTTAACCAGTCATTAATCATGGTCAGTGTTGTCACCGTATCCATGCTGGCGATTTGTTACTGGATCGCCGAAAAATCTAGTTTTGGCTTACAAATTAAATTCGCCGGAGAAAAATCAGAAGCTTTAACCAGCGTAGGTATTTCGCCCATCAAACGCCGCTGGCAAGCAGTCACTTTAGGTGCGCTGATCACAGGTATCGGCGGCGCCATTTTATCAACATACTTAGCCTCAAGTTATTCACCATTAATGAGCGCAGGGCGCGGGTTTATCGCATTAGCTGCGGTGATCTTTGCCGGCTGGAATTTACGTAAAGCGTGGATTGTGGTTTTATTTTTTGGTTTTGCAGAGGCAATTCAGATTCAATTACAGAATATGAATTTAAGTGTGAAAATTCCAAATGAATTTATTCAGATGTTACCGTATTTGGCGACGTTAGTGGCGCTGCTGTTATTGAAAAATAAACAGCAGGCTCCTAAAGAGATTTCTTAGTTTTTCTTTTTATTTAAATCACAAAGTAGGGCGGTGGCTTTGCTATCTTCTTCTACTAATGTAGCTTTGCGCGACATCATTGGATTTGTAGTTTGGTTAATACTAAAAGACATCCCATCTTGGCCACGGTAAACCGTAGCGCCGCCAGCTAAGCCAGGGATTGGTTTGTCTTGTTTAACAATATAGGTTTCAACAGATTTCTTTTTTGAGATTGTTTTAGAAACGCGAATTTGCGTAAGGCCGGCAAAGCCACCGGTCAGCATTTGCACTGTCATCACTACTTTTTTAGAAGCGACAGCTTGCTTACAGTTGTAACGAACCGTGATCATGTCAGCAGACTGCGCCATTACCGAAGATGCCGTTGCCGATACCAATAAAGCGATCATTAATTTTTTCATAAAAGCCTTCCTTATGTTATTTCAACGACTTAGTTTTAACAAAAGGGGATGGCAATTTCGCCTGTAATGATTTTATACAGTGGTTTTTACCTGTGTCAGGTCTATAAACTAATATACCAGCTGGGTAGTCGCTAACGGGCCCGTTACCGTAATAACCACAGGCTTGCCATCAGTTGCAGGCGTAGATACCGGAAACAGAACTGAATAAGGTGATGACCAGCGATTGTGGTGTGGGTAAATCGATTCGATGTCTAGTTGTAGACCTTTGATTTTAGAGACTTTACCTTCGTAGCGTTGACCACCAACTTCAAGATAAACTTTCCAAGTTGTTCTTTTAGTGTGTAGATCATCATGTTTACGCTCGGGAGTAAAAAAGCTCATAAATATTTCTGTGCTGTCAGAATGTTTGGCGATGATCTTAGCTTTTTCTTCTTTGTATTTTTCTAAACTCCATTGGCCAAGCTTGGCCTGGTAAGCCACCAAATTTTCACTCATGTCAGCATCTAAGCGGGTAGTTTGTACCGTCAGTTTATTATAAAGGCCGTCGTACACTTCGGTTTTTTTAGTTTTAGCTTCGACCATATCTTCGTATTCCGAAGTTGAAATATCTTTAATGCCTTCAGGAGTCGGTAGGCGGTGAATACAACTTAAAACAATAAAAGGTAAAATTAATAATAAAAAGTTTTTCATAGCTGGAATTTTCCTATTTATGTTTGTTGATAAATTCAATAACTAGATTGTAAACATCATCGCGCACGATATCGTTATAAAGTTCGTGTCTGCCGCCGTCATAAATTTTTAAAACTTTATCTGTGGTAGCTAAATTTTCAAAAAATAGTTTGGCTTGTGCAGTTGAGACCACGGGGTCATTATCAGAAATATGCAGCAAGGTCGGTAATGTGATGCTGCCGGCAGTAGATGTGATTTTATCAAATTCGCGTTTAAATCCTAAAAATACTCCAGCCGAAATTTTATTATGACGGTAAGTATCTTGTTCGTACTCTTTAATGACATCAGGATCACGAGTTAATTGTTCATTCGTGATTTCATTACCTAAAGTCACTTTGGGTAATAACGCATTTAAAATTTCAGAACCTGATTCTTTCCATGCGGGGATCGGCTGGCTAATGCCAAATAATGGTGAGCTTAACACTTGGGCTTTGAACTGATCATATTTTTTTTCACGAAGCGCACATGATTGAACTAAACCACCCATTGAGTGAGCCAGCAACATAACAGGTAGGTTTTTTACTGAATCAATTTTTAAACATTCGTCTAAAAACAAATGATAATCTAAAACATATTCATCGAAATCTTTGGCGTAACCGCGCATGCCTTCAGATTTTCCGTGGCCGCGCATATCCCAGCCGATGAAGCTCCAGTTTTTACCTTGTTCATTTTTTTGAAAGCCATCGATCAGGCGATTGTAACAATCAGAATGTTCAGCTTGGCCGTGGTTAAACAAAATCGTGCCGCATGAATTATCTGCATCCCATTTTTGTAAGTATAATTTGGTTTGGTCATAGCCGCGAAAAAATGATTCAGATCGTTTCATACCTCAAGTCTAACCGAGGCCAAAATGAAGTCAAAAATTAATTCAAACCGCGCAGTAAAACGGTGTCATTTCCTTTAGAGTAGGTCTGTAAATCTAAAGTGTCTGGACTTAAGGAAGGTGCGGGCGGCTTAGCCTGTTCGCTGGGTGGATAATCCAGCGAATAGTGAATGCCGATCGATTCTTTTCTTTGTAATGCACATTTCACCGTTAAATCTGCAACGATGGCAATATTGCGAAGTTCTAAAATATCACTGTGCATTTTCATATTCGAGTAATATTCTTTTACTTCTTGCATGATATTATTTAAGCGGTGTTGTGCGCGCTCTAAACGTTTTGTTGAGCGCACGATGCCGACATAGTTCCACATCAAGCGGCGAATTTCTTCCCACATGTGATTGATCACAACCATTTCATCTTGGTTGGTTTCGTCCGGTTTAGTCCATGCTTTCGGTTCAGTTTTAGTTTTTGTGGCCTCAGACAGTTCATTCCAGTTTTGTGCAATTTCAACCGAAGCGTTATGCGACATCACTAAACATTCTAATAATGAATTTGAAGCTAGGCGATTGGCGCCATGTAAGCCGGTGCAGGCAATTTCACCAATAGCGTAAAGACCTACGATATCGGTTTTTCCTGATGTTGTAGTTTTCACGCCACCACATAAATAGTGTGCTGCAGGAACAACGGGAATTGGTTTTTCAGTCATGTCGATGCCGTATTCTAAACAGCGCGCATGAATGGTCGGAAAATGTGATTTTACAAATTCACCTTCGCGATGCGAGATATCTAAAAACACACACGGTTCGCCTGATTTTTTCATTTCGGCATCAATTCCGCGGGCGACAATGTCACGCGGAGCAAGAGAGCCCAGCGGATGAATTTTTCGCATAAAAGCTTCGCCTTTGGCGTTGATTAATTCTCCACCTTCACCACGAACCGCCTCGCTAATTAAGAAATTGCGCGAATCTTTGTGGTAAAGGCATGTCGGATGAAACTGCATAAATTCTAAATTCGCAACACGCGCACCAGCTCGGTAAGCCATGGCGATACCATCCCCGGTAGCGCCGCCCCAGTTCGAGGTATAAAGATAAACTTTTCCGGCTCCGCCGGTTGCAAGGATCGTGGTGCTGGCTGTGAATACTTCAACATCACCTGTAAGTTTGTTTAATACATAACTGCCAATCACTGCAGTTGGTGCAATTAGAGTGGGATCAACTTGTTTGTTGACGATCAGATCAATGGCGAAGTGATTTTCAAATATTTGAATGTTTGGGTGAGCAGTTACTTTGCTCCAAAGTTTACGATGAATTTCTGCACCGGTTTGGTCTTCGAAATGCAAAATACGACGTTCTGAGTGACCACCTTCGCGTGTCAGTTCAGGGTCGAAGTCGACGCCCCAATTAACTAAATCTTTAATTCTTTCAGGAGCTTGCATAACGACGTCACGCACGGCGTTAAGATCGCAAAGACCAGCGCCAGCGATGACGGTGTCGCGAATATGGCTTTCAAAACTATCGGATTGATCGGTGACCGAAGCAATGCCCCCTTGGGCCATGGCTGAATTACTATTAGGGCCTTTATCTTTGGTAACGATAAAAACAGACTTCGTATCAGCTACTTTTAAAGCCATGCTCAGAGCCGCAACTCCAGAGCCCACAATCATAATTTCTGCATGGTGTTTCACTGTCAGTTTAGTCATGCAAGCTTTGTAATCTTGTAAACCCAAAATGTCATGACAATTTGTAAGGGGATTATTAGGGAAAGTGTTGCACAATCCAGCGAAACAAAACAGAATAGAAGTGATAGTCTTTTAGCAAGGATGCAAGAAGCAAAATGAAGTTAAAAACCGTTTATTCCAGTATTGCGTTAATTTTTCTTGTCGTAGGCATTGCACTATGGAAATTAAATGAAACTTATCGCGCTGAAAAAGTCTCAGCTAAACAAAACCAGTTACAAACTCAATTAACAGCCTTGCGTTCATCATTAGTGAGCCAGATTTCACAATTGCGTAATACGTTAAGCACATACACCGTGCAGATTGATGAATCGAAAATTAATTGGGTCCAGCTTAAGCCCTTTTACGCCTTGGCTGTTGTGCAAGAAGACTCTGCAAACCGTCTTTCGGTGAATAAACTATTTTTACAATCCGGCTCTGTGGCTGAACGTTGGGGTGCGACAACTTTACAGCAAAATTTAAATGCCAAGGTTTCTGGCAATCAATTATTGCGTGTGCAAACTTTTAAAGATGCCAGCGGCCTAGTGCATTTGGCGATGACTGTTTTTGATCGCGAAAAAAGAAACAATCAACCACGCAGCGGGGTCATGGTTGTTGGTGATATCAGTTATTTTCAAAGATTTTTTGATTTACAGCGAACAAGCTCAATCACTCAAGTTTTATTAACAGCTGATAAAACCGTAGCTGCGCACACCGAATACGAATATGTCGGAAACCTTTCTGATGAAAATAAAGTTTCTGAAAAAAACTTTTTTGTCGACCGCCAAGAGTTGCGCGGTACAAATTTAAATTTATTAAGTTATACATCTAAAAAAGCGCAATCAAATTTTGATATTCCCTTTTCAATGCTTGGAATTATCGTTGGTCTTGGATTTTTAATGTCGGGTATTTTGCTTTTTGTGGCCAAGCCCGAGAACGCACAAGTTGCATCCGCAGCCACGCCAGCGTCAGCTAAACCTGTCATGGAAACAGAATCCATAGGAATTGGGCTTGCCGCTGCTGCGCCAGTGCCTCAGCCGATGGCGCGGCACTCGAATTTAAAACCAACGGCGCCGCCACAAGTAAATATACCGCTTGAATTTGATGTGGATGCGCAAGTTGTTCCAATTCAAGTTCAGGCTTGTGTGCAGCAGGCGATTTTTAATTTAGACCGCCAGCTTAAATCATTAGGCGTTGTGATTAAAAAAGAATTCGTGTCTGGTGAAACAGTGCTTTTAGATTATCCAAAATTTATTAAAATCTTTGAAAATGTGTTATTGAATGTGGCTACAATTTTACCAAACGGTAAAAAACGCATTCAGCTTCGCTCGTACGATGTTGAGCGCGTAACTGTTTTAGAAATTCAAGCGCCGATTGAAAAACTTAATTTACATGAAGCCATTGTGCCTGTGCTTATGGAAGCTAATGCCGAGTTCTCGCAAGTGGCATCAAGCGCTGGCGAGTCGATCTTTAGATTTAGCTTTACTCGCCCAGAAGTTACAGCCGAGCCGGTTGTAACTTTGGCAAACACGGCCCCTCCGGCCGAGATGCGCTTTGAATTAAACGATGCTGATGATAGCGAATTTAAAATGTCAGAGCTTAAGCCCGTTAATCCTGTGCAAAACGATTTAGATATCGATGCTCTGTTGTCTTTAGATGATGAATCGGGAACGCCTCAGTCGCCAGCCAGTGAAACGAAAATTAACATCGAAAAAGAAATGCAACCGGCTAAATTTAAGTTAGATGAAAAGATGTCGATTGTTGAAGATCCTGTGATCGATATCGAAACCACTGAAAATAAAAAAGCCGATCAAACTAAAGTAAAAATCAGAAGGCCAGAAAAAGGATGAATATCAGAGAATTTGCCTCGCAGTTTAGCGTTTCGATATTTACCCAAGATGTGAATTTAGGAACGCAGATCAAGCATGCACTAACTGCAGCAGAATATGAAAATTATTATTTTGCTGACGTAGACGAACAATTGTTTCGCATCGAAGATAACCCGCCGCATGTGGTGATCTTTGATATTCGCGGTTCGTTACTTGCTCCACATGAATTTATTCAAAAATCGCTGCAGGCCTCTAAAGAAATTAAATTTATCTTTTTGGCACCTGCTGAGCAAATTGCTGCTTTTAAAAATTATAAAAAATTTAATGTTTATAGTGTTTTTAATGCCGCTGAACCTGCGGTAGATCAGCAAGTTTTGCAATCGGTTGATAATATCTGTGAAATTATTTTTCGCACTTATCAAAATGAACAGCTCGCTGAAGATTTACAAAAAGAAACTTCGGCTCGCGAAAAAGTGCAAAGCACTTTAACCAGCGAACGCCAGGCGCCTGAAGTGCGTCCGTACCAATTGCGTATTTCTGAATATAAATCAGCAACATCTAAAGAAGATTTACTAAATACATTTTACAGCCAAACACCAACCCAATCTTGGATCTATTTAAAATATGTTCCAAGTATTGAAACTTTCTTATGTGTATCGTTTGCTGGTGTACCTGAAGCATGGGTTGAAGGTTTGTCGTATAAAGTGAACAGCAAAGACAGCGATTTTATGCCGCAATTGTTAACTGGAACGCTGCCGGCAGCCTTTGGCGCTTACCTAAAACGTAAATTTGATACCGACCGTGTTAAATTTTTACCGATGATCATTCGCGATAAGATCGAAGGCATTTTAATTACGACTCAGGACATTTCTGCTGAAGTGGCCGAAGATTTTTCATTAATGAGCTTGGTATACACACTTTATGTTTACGAAGCAGAGCCAAAACAACTTGATATCGAAGATCATTTAACGGGTTTTTATAATCAGTTATTTTATTCACGCGTATTAGAGCGCGAAGTCGATCGCAGTAAACGTGGTTTTGTTCCATTATCATTAATTAAAGTATCTATTGATAAGTTTGCCGAACTTGAGGCAAGCCTTGGTCGCGCCGCCGCTGATCAGATCATCCTGGCTGTATCAGAAGTGATAAAGGCGACGTCTCGTTTAAATGATTATTTATGTCGAACAGGCGAAAATGAATTCACGATGATTTTAACAAACTGTAACCGTAAAGGTGCAGCTTTAAGATCTGACCGTCTTCGTCAGGGTATGATCAAAGAAAATCTGGTACGTGCCGGAGTAAGCATCACAATTAGCCAAGGCATTAGTGAATACCCAACCTTAACCCGTAATGCATTTGATCTTGATGAAAGCGCTACGCGGGCTTTAAGTTTTATTTCTCAAAAAGGTGGTGATAAAATTTGTTTTTATAAATCACCACCTGAACATAAGCCTGATTTCGTAGTGGAGCCCTAACTAATATGGAAATGTTCCGCCGCACGTTTGCTGAAATTAATTTAGATCACTTAAGTCATAACTTTTTTCAAATTAAAAAAGTAGCTGGCGAAGGGCGATTTGTCTGTCCGATGGTGAAAGCAAATGCTTATGGCCACGGTGATCTTGAAGTGGCAAAGCATTTAGAAAACCTAGGTACAAATCATTTAGGAGTTTGCCTGATTGAAGAAGGCTTGCTTTTAAGAAATTATGGCATCAAATCAAAAATTTTAGTCTTTCGCGGTTTTGATAAACAAGGAGCGCAGAAAATTTTTGATGCACAGATGACTCCGGTTGTAAGCACCTGGGAGCAAATCACAGCTTTAGAGAGTGTGGCTGATGAGGCGATTAAGGTTCATTTAAAGTTTAATACAGGAATGAACCGTTTAGGTTTTTCTCCGCTTGAGGCCGAAAAATTAAGAACTTATTTTAAAAATTCAAAAAAACTAAAGCTGCGTGCAGTTTTAAGCCATTTTTACTGCGGTGAAGATGCTGTTTTAATTGATGGCCACTCGGCAGCACAGGCAAAACAGCTCTCTGAAATTCATTCTTATTTTAAGGATGAGGATGTCTGGGCGCATTTATTAAATTCAGGCGGCATTGCAAGCCTTGCAGAGCCTGCGGTGAAAAATAATCCAGAACATTTTTTAAATAAAACGAATTGGGGGTTTCGCCCCGGATTAATGTTATATGGTTATTCGCCGTCAGAAAATTTAAACAGTATGGATTTAAAACCTGTGATGACCTTTAAATCGATGGTGAATAATATTCGTCAGTTAAATGCCGGCGAGTCTGTTTCTTACGGAGCTACTTGGAAAGCTGACAAGCTTTCAACGATTGCCGTTATTCCTGTAGGTTATGCCGATGGCGTACACCGGTTATTAAGTAATCGCGGTCGCGCTCTGTTTGCAGGCCAAGAAGTTCCAATCGTAGGCCGTATTTGCATGGATTTTTTAATGTTAGATGTAACAGATGTTGTTAAAAATTCGAACACGCAGAAATTTGACGAAGAAGAAGTTATTTTATTCGGTTATGATCCGGCCGGAAATTTTTTAAGCGCCGAAGTAACAGCGAAGGCTGCTGAAACCATCACTTGGGAAGTCTTAACGGCTGTCGGTGAACGAGTGCCTAGGCATTACAAAGGTGGGCAGTCGTGATTTTAGAAAAATTTAAAAAGAAAATTAATGATGTTGGTGAAGTTTCGTTATTTGCGATCACCAGCCTTAGATTACTGTTCACAAAGCCGTATCGTTACGGCGAAGTGATTAAGCACATGGAGTTTATCGGTAATCAATCGGTGGGAATCATTACTTTAACCAGTATATTCACCGGTCTTGCCTTGTCGTTTCAAATTTATTTAGGTTTTAAATTAGTGAATGCGGTAAATCTTGTAGGCCCAACCGTAGCCTTGGGGATTACGCGCGAATTAGGCCCGGTGTTAACAGGCTTAATAGTTGCGGCCCGCGCTGGTGGAGCCATGGCTGCACGTTTGGGAACCATGCGTGTGAATGAACAAATGGATGCCCTTGATGTGATGGGTGTAAACACCAAGCAATATTTAATTGCTCCACGTATTATAGCTGCGTTTTTATGTATGCCGCTATTAACGGGGTTATTTGATTTTATGGCGATGCTGGGCTCATGGTTTTTATGTACCAAAATCGTAGGTCTTGATAGCGCCATCTTTTTTGAAAAAATTCGTCAAACTGTTGATTTTCACCATATTAACGAAGGTCTTATAAAGTCAGCGATCTTTGGTTTATTGTTCGCCGTAATTTGTACTTATCAGGGTTTTAACACTAAAGGCGGCGCCAAGGGCGTCGGCGAAGCCACTAATAATGGTGTGGTGATGAGCATGGTCGGCATTATTATTATTGATTATTTCTTAATGAACATTATTCGCGTGGTTTATATTTTTATGGGAATTCAAAAATGAACGAATACGCAATTGAAATCAAAGACCTTAAAAAAAGTTTCGATGGCAAAGAATTCGTTCTTAAGGGCCTTGATCTTAAAATTCCCAAAGGCAGTTTAACGGCGATTATTGGTTTTTCCGGTACGGGAAAATCAGTCATGTTAAAACATATCTTAGGTTTATTTAAGCCGACTTCCGGCTCTGTGAAAGTTTTAGGAACAGAACTCGCATCAATGGATGAAAACGAGCTGACAAAGTTTCGTTGTAACTTTGGCGTGCTTTTTCAAAGTGCGGCGTTGTTTGATGATATGACGGTTTTAGAAAATGTGTGTTTTCCGCTTGAAGAACATCGCCGGCAATTACAAAAAAATCAGGTTGTTCAAATTGCACAGACAAAACTAAAGATGGTTGGCTTGGATCCTATGCACTATAATAAATTACCGAGTGAAATTTCAGGCGGTATGCAAAAAAGAACAGGTTTAGCCCGGGCACTGGCCTTAGATCCAGGGATCATTATTTACGATGAACCCACGACTGGACTCGATCCGATTTTGACCGAAATGGTCGATGATTTAATTTTAGAAACACATAAACTAAACCAAGGCACGACTTCGGTCATGGTGTCGCACGATTTAAGTGCAGCTTTTAGAATCGCAGACTTTATTGTGATGCTCGATGCTGGTAAAGTGTTACTAGCTGGAACTGCTCAGGATTTCTTTAATTCGGATATTGAGTTAGTTAAGCGATTTGTGACAAAAGGGATGAAGCATCAATGAGTTTTTTCAGCACCGCAGAATTTAAAGTAGGCGCGCTTGTCGTATCCATCGGGGCTTTGATCGCGCTTATGTCGATGCAAGTCAGCGATGATCCTTCGTTTCTAGGTCGATCAAAAAAAGCCTGGTTTTATTTAGATAACGCTAACGGCCTTACAAAGGGCTCTGCGATTCGTTCTGCCGGAATTCCCGTCGGCGCCATCAAAGATATTTCTTTGCATGAAGGTAAAGCGCGTATTGATGTTTCAGTAAAATCTGATGTGCCATTAACCCGCTCAGCAGTAGTTGAAATGCGCGCCAACGGAATCTTAGGTGATAAATATATCGAAATCACTCCGGGAAATTCAACGGATCCAGGCCTGGAAGACGGCGGTCAGATTGCCAATGTTAAAACCGGCGGTTCACTTGATGATGTGATGTCGCAAGTTTCTGAAATCACCACCAGCCTAAAAGATGTCGCGAAAAATTTAAATGAAGCAACAACTGCTGAAGGTACAAATAAACATATCTTGGGCCGTATCGTTATGAATATCGAAAAATTAACCGGCGATATTTCACATATGACAGCTGAAAACAAAGAACAAATCGGTGAAATCGTTGATCAGGTGCATAACATCACTTCGACAATGGATGATTTAATTAATGATGAAAGTGAAACAGGCTTTAAGAAAACCTGGAAGAACTCGATGGCTCGCATTGATAAGTCATTAAAAAATATCGAAGAAATCACTGATAAAGTAAATAACGGCGAAGGCACTATCGGAAAACTAATCTCTGATGAAAAAACAGCAGAAGATGTGTCATCGGCGATCGAAGGTTTAAGCGGTCTGGTTGATACGGCCAATAAAACTTCGACGGCTTTTGATTTTAATGGGTATTACTTAGATAACATCGAAGAAGCCAAATCTTCAATCGGTATTCAAATTCAACCAGGCCTGGATCGTTACTACTATTTAGCTTTAGTGGATGATCCAGCAGGCGTTGTAGATAAGAAAAATACTGTAACGACAACTAACGGTGGCCCAGCAAACAGCACTGACGAAACTGTGACATACAAAAATGAAACAAAATTTACGGCTCTTTTTGCTAAAAATGTTTTTGATTTTACAATTAAAGGCGGGTTAATCGAAAATGCAGCGGGTGTCGGTTTAGATTATTCGCCATTTAGAATACACCGTCTTAAGTTTTCTTTTGAAGCCTTTGATTTTGAAAATGCAAACTTACGCACAACGGTTTCTTATAAGTTTCGCTATGGTTTATATGTCTTAGGTGGCTATAACGACATGTTAAATAACACTGATGCACAGTCATTCTATGCTGGTGCCGGTTTATTCTTAACTAATGATGATCTTAAACTACTTTTAACGAAATCCCCATTCTAGGAGAGCCGCCATGCAAACTGCCGCCGCCGACCGAAAATGGATGATCAAATCAGAAAATAAAGTTCTGGGGCCCTATTCTTACGATCAAATCGAAGATTTACTTAAGAAAAAGCAGATTTCATTAATCGATGAAGTTCGCGATATGGATACACGCTGGATGTATATTCGTGAAGCTGAAGCTTTAAAAGCTATTGTTGATGAAATTCGTGAAGAATTAGCCAGAGTCGATGACCACACTAAAACTTATCAAACACGCACGACTCAGGGTTTAACTAAAACAGGCACTGTTACGCAAGAACTTTTGGCTGAAAACACCAAGTTTGAAATGCCCACTTTTACTAATGTCACTGTTGAAGATGCCGAATTCACAGAAGAAGAAACAACTCAAGCTCCGGCAACAGCGACAGCAACAGCAACAGCCGTGGCTCCTGTTAAGCCGCAACTTGTTCCAGAGAAAAATAAAGTTAAAGCCCCACCACAATATGTTTCATCTGCAGATCCAGTGGTGCATTCACAAATTCGCGAACGTTCTAAATTAACTTTAATGGTTTTAATCTCTATTTTATTAGGGGTTATTGTTATCGCCGGTGGTTCACAGTTTTATCAAAACAAAGAAAAGAAAAAACAAGAGCAGCAATCTATCACTTCGATTCGTAAATACAGTTTGTATGGCTTAGAATCTAAAGTGGTCGAGATTTTTGGCAATATGAGCCCTGAATTACAGCGTCAAATTTTGCCAGAGATTATTCCGATGATTCCGAAATTAGATTCAGTTGGTTATATTAATGGTTCACAAACCATTAATAACTTAAAATCTAATCCTGGCGTTAACGATCAACGTAAAGCTTTGTTGGATATCGTTCAATTTATTCAGTCACTTCAGGATCAAGACCTTAAAAAAGCCCGTGAATCTTTAATTCGCGCCAAAGATCTTGATCCAAGCAGCGAATTGATCAAAGAAAACGATGCTATTTTAAGTTTTTATGAAGGCAAATTCGATAATGCGACAAAAACTTTTTCTGAACTGTTTCAAACAGCAAAAAAAGGCCGCTGGTTATTCGGTTGGGCTGTCAGTGAATTATCAAGACCAACGTCAAATTCTGAAGTAGAAAGTTTACTAAATCATGAGATCACGATGTACACAGATACGCATATTGATTTCAAAAAAGAACTTTTACTGATTAACATGCTTTTAGATAAACGCACCAACCGCGAAGAAAGATTTAATAGCGATTACAAAAGTTTCACAGCGATGCCATTGAATTTTCGCCAAAAGTTTCAAATTCCATTGTCTGTATTTAGCGGAATTTATTCAATGTTTACCTTGCGGCCGACTTTTGAAAAATTAAAACCATTTTTAGCGGCGACACCAAAAATGGTGATAGAAACTCACATTAAACTAGAGCTCGGCGAGATTTCTGCAGCTCAAACCTTGTATGCAAATTATAACACGCTGATTGAAGACCCGGCAGAGCGTGCGAATTTGCGCCTGCAGCTAGATTTTGCATTAAAGGATTACTCAGCGGTTATTGCCCAGGAAAAAACCTTAGATATTTCTAAGTTAAATACAGCAAGCCATTACGTTTTATTATTAGCTAAACAAAGATCAAAAGATTCGTCAGCAACCTTAATTGATGACGGTGTCACAAAACATGTTAACTATTTGCGAACTGAAAATAATGTTTTAGGTTTGTGGTCGCAGCTATTGGTTATTCAGGAACCTGCTAAAAAAGTATCTTTTGTTCAGGCTAACTCTGGCGCAGGAGAAGACTTTATTCCATTCTTAGAGATTAAGGGATCTGGCGAGTGAAAATTTTAATCGCTCTTGCGGGTTTGATTGTTATGTTATCAGCTTGTGAGAAGGCCATAGAATCAAAGCCTAAAATTATTACGAATAATTCACTGGCCAACGACTTCAAAGTGCCTGAAGCGATCTTTACCGCAATTAAAAAGAATTTAGGTGAAGGCCTCACCATAGAGCCTGAATACATTTTTACTGATTTAGAAGTAGAAGTGCATACCGATCAGAAATCAGTGTTAAGTTATTCCAGATTATTATTCAAATTGCCTAATGGTGGTGGTGCTATTGATTTAAAAGACTATGTCACCGGTGAAGGCAGTTTTTATTTACGTTTTCCGCCCGAGCAGTTTGAAGCTAAACCAGAATTAGCTTTCTTGTTTTACATCAGTGATTCGCCCAAAGTGAAAATCCATGATGAAGAATATGGCTTAGGCTGTGGTCAATGGGCGGATTTGAAGCCTAAATTCAGTAAACTTCAGGATAAAACCTTTTTAAAGTTGAATTCGATCAATCACACTTATGCGCATGTGCTCTCGGGACAGTATATATTTGTGTTTAAAAAGGGAATTCAATATTATCTGACGCATTTAAATCTATTCGATTCGCGTTACAGCGATAAGATGTGTTCAACGATCTTTACGATTGAGAAGTAATTATGACGACACCGATTAAAAATTTAAATGATAAAGACCCGGTTCAAGACCGTATTTTTTTAGTTAAAGATAAAATCTTAGGTGTTGGAAAAACCGGAAAAACTTTTTTAACAGTTTTAATTGGTGACCAGTCCGGTCAGCTTGATGGCCGAATCTGGGATAATATCGAAGAAGTCAGCACCAGGTTTGAAATCGGTGATTTAATCAAAATCAAGGGTGTGATTCAGATTTATAATCAGCGTAAACAGTTGATCGTGCACCGGCTAGAAAAAGTCGAAGATGCGACAATTAATAAAGATGATTATAAAATCAAAGAGCGCCACCTTGATACTCATGCTCTGTATTCTGAACTTTATCAGATGGTGCAAGACATCGAAATCCAGCCGCTGAAGCAGTTGATGCTTGATTGCATACAGGACGAAGAAATTAAGCCGCGTTTATTAAAAGCACCTGCGGCAAAGACCATTCATCATGCTCATCGTGGCGGATTGATCGAACATATTGTCTCGATTTGTAAAGTGATGCAGTTTATGGCGTCACATTATAATTATTTAAATAAAGATCTTTTAATTTTCGGGGCTATATTTCACGATTTAGGTAAAATCTGGGAGCTCGATCAAACCGAGCAACAACAAATCTATTACACTAATCAAGGCCAAATGCTTGGGCATATGTTGTTAGCCTGTGAATTAGTTGAAAAAAAATCACAAAGAATTCTGGGTTTTCCTGAAGATCTGCGTACAGTTTTAAAACATATTATTTTAGCTCATCACGGTAAACTTGAATACGGTTCACCGAAAGTGCCGATGTTTCCCGAAGCCCTTGTTGTTGCCATGATTGATGACATGGACTCTAAAATGGACACGATGATGTCTTTTATCAACCAAGAACGACAAAGTGGTGAATCATGGTCACGCTACAATGAAAACTTTGAGCGTTATTTTTTATTGGATGATTTAAAAACGAAATGGAATTCAAAGTGATTACTTTTCTTCGCGCTTATAAGAGTTACGACCCTGCCGCTAAATCGATGTTAGAGATTTTTTTATTATATCCAGGTCCACGTGCGATCTTTTTTCATCGTATTGCGCACGGCCTTTACCAATGCCGGTTATTTTTTATTGCACGCCTTGTGGCAGATATCTCGCGCACCTTAACTGGAATCGAAATTCATCCCGGAGCAAAACTGGGAAAACGTTTAGTGATCGATCACGGCGTAGGCTGTGTGATTGGTGAAACGGCAGAAGTCGGCGATGACTGCGTGATTTTTCACGGCGTTACCCTGGGCGGAATGAAGTTCGAACCGGTTAAGCGGCATCCGACCGTGGGAAATAACGTTCTTATCGGAACGGGAGCTAAGATTTTAGGTCCTATTCTGATTGGCGATAACACAAAAATCGGTGCCAATGCCGTAGTGATTAAAGACGTGCCGCAAAATTCTGTGATCGTGGCTCCGCAATCAGTGATTTTAAAATAAAGAAATCAGATAAACCGTTAAACGGTACAAGCCATAAAAACACGCGACGATAAAAGCTAAATACGTACCTAAGATCGCAAGATTGGCAACGATCGAACGTTTAACTGTGCTTTTAGGATTTTCAAGATAGTTATTTAAAATTTTATAATTTTTGGCATTGGCTTTCCAAAAAACATCGGCCAAGTTGCCAAACACCGGAATAGCCGTAATTAACATATCGACGCTGATGTTTAACAGCATACGAAATAAAACAATCGCCGATACGCCATGAAATGCCGAATAGCCTACAGTAAATAATGAAATAAATGTCGTGGTTAAATTACCCCAAAATGGCAATAGACCTAATATAAAATCTAAACCAAAACTGATTCCAAAAAATTCGTACTTATTATCCATAAGCACGCTGATTTTATATAATAAAGGATGTTTTTCTTTAAGTGTCTTCATAATTCACCTTATATTGAGGGGTCTTCGGGCCAGTCATGTTTAGGGTATCTGGCGCGCAGATCTTTACGAACATCAGTGTAGCTGCTTTTCCAGAAAAGCCCCAGTTGACTGGTAATCTGAGCAGGTCGCATGTTTGGTGCCAATAATTCTAAAGTCAGCGTAAATTTACCATGGCAGATTTTGGGAGTATCTTTCCATCCGAAGGCATCTTGAATCTTAAGCGAGATCATAGGTGCTTTATCATCGGTGTAATTCACATCGTGGCTGCGCCCACGGTTGGATTTAACACTATCAGGCAGATTTTGTAAAAGATCGCTTAAAGCATCGTTTAAGACCTGATAACTTAAATAAAATAGGTCACAGTTTTTATAATCTTCGAAATTGTCATAACCTTCTAGAATGTAGTCGGTTATTAAAGTTTCAAAATTTTCAATCTGCTGTTTGCTTTCATCACTTAATGTTGAATCTTTGCGGTTAAGAAAGTTTAAGCGATCTTTAATTTTTTCATAATTGGGGTGAATCTTTAAAAAATCCAGAGGAGTTTTTTTAAAAAAAGCTTGCCAGTTTTTTTGTAATTCATCTTTACTCAAACGCGATTTGCCATAGTCATTTAAAACAAAAGTTTCAAATTTTAACTGTTCAGTTTTAAAAAACTCATTTTTTTCGAAATCATAATGAACTTCGCTTTGTTTTTTGGCCAGCGGTGCAAAAATTTCTTGCGCCAGTTTTTTATCAAAACCCAAAGCACAAACCACTTGGGTAAACTGCGAATGATTTTCGCGGCCAGCCAGGGCAATAAAAAAATCAGAACTTGCCGCTTGAGAGCCTGCATTCACCTGAAGACCTCGACCGAACATCGAGACTGCATTGGTTTTATTTTTAACAAAGGCCACTTTTTCAGGAAAAAACGCCGCATAAATCTGAATAAGCGTATTTTCGAAAGAATCAGATTGAGCTTTTTTGCCAGTCACTTTGCAGCTTGCCAAAATTTGCTGGTAAATGCGCTCACTAGAAAAATCCAAAGACCCGCTATCAATGATCTTAGCCACATCAGAACCATTAAAATTCTTATTTTTCTCTAAAACAGATTCAACACTGCCAGATTCTAATACGGCAATAAGTTTTGCCGATTCTTTTTCGAAACCATGTTGGCTCAATTCATAATGCAGAATTGAGTTTTCAACCGAGAGCGGCCATTTAGAAACTAAACCAGCTAGGGGAGTTAATGCCGATTTCTCAGTGATTAAATTCCATTTTAATAATTTCTGACGGGCTTGTTTGATGGCAAATGACGAAGGTTTTGTTAACCACGAAAAAGATTCTAAATCTAAAACCTCTTGTTGGTGTAATACTAATGATTCTTCTAACAATGAGGTTTTTAAAATCTCGGGTTCAATTTGTTCTTTCATCGACATTTCATCTGTGCCATGCCAAAGCTTAAAACAATAACCTTGCTGTTCACGGGCAGCACGGCCAGCGCGCTGTTTTGCAGAAAAGAGTGAAATACGCTGTAAGTCTAAGCCTGAAAATCCTACTTTGTTTTCAAGATATGATTTTTTCTCTAAGCCAGAATCAATCACGCAATCCAAGCCAGAAACGGTGATCGAAGATTCTGCAACGTTCGTACTTAAAATTATTCGTCTTCCTAGGCCTGTGTCATTGCGAACAATTTGTTTTTGCTCGCTCAAGCTTAACGAGCCATGTAAGATTTCGATGCGATTTTGTGTGAATAACGGCTGAATAATATTTCTAAAGCGATTAATTTCACGCTGCCCAGGTAAGAACACCAAAATATCTTTATGCGCTGTTTTCCAGGCTTTTAAAAGGGTGTCTTTTAAATGATTAAAAAACAAATCATCACAAATGAGTTTTTGATTTTTATCAGAATAAATTATTTCAAGCTTGTGTGGCGGGGCCTCAACAGTGATTGTTTCGCTATCGCCTAAAAAGTTTTGCAGCTGCTGCACGTTTAAGGTTGCAGACATCACTAATAATTGCAGTTTGCGGCCTAAAACCTTTTGCTCAAACCCTAAACCCAGGATCATATCGATTGAACTAGAGCGTTCATGAAACTCATCAATAATTAACGTGTGAATTTCATCCCAAAAACCAGGGGATTGAATGCGTTTTAAAAACAAACCCTCAGTCATAAAAATCAGTTGAGTTTTATTTGAAGCTTTATTTTCAAAGCGTACTTGATAACCGACGTCTTCACCTAATATCCAGTTATTCTCTGAAGCAATACGATCAGCAGCTGATAGTGCTGAAACTCGCTTTGGAACAATGACGATAATTTTCTGTGAAGTTTGGCCTTTGATCGCCTTTAATAAATGCGCGGGTACACGAGTCGTTTTACCAGATCCGGGACTGGCCATTAAAATCACCGGTTTTTCACCAGTGATTTTTTTAACGATACCATCCAAGTGAGGATCAATTGGAAGAGATTGCACTAAACTTTCTCGTTAGGATAAATCAGCAACATAAATTCAGCCTTATCACGGTCTAAATTCTGAATGATATGATTAGGTGTGCCTTCTAAAACCAATTCGTCTTCTTGCGATAAATTTAAAGCTAAAAGCGCTTGGCGGCCAACAAAGTGACGATTTAATTCATCAACAGTTTTTTTCAAACGATAAGGCGTATCCATAATAACGATAGCTCTTTTTTCGTTTTTTAATTTCTGCCATTCTTTATCACGCGATTCAGATTCAGCCGGTAAAAACCCGCGAAACACGAACTCATTCATGCGACGTGAAGTTAAAGATAATAATCCCATTAAAGACGATGGTCCCAGAACAGATTTTACTTTAACGCTCGCACGACGGCAAAAACCGATCAGATCATTTCCCGGATCACAAAACCCCGGTGTGCCGCAGTCAGAAACTAAGGCTACTGTTTGGGTTTTGCACAGTTCAGTTAACATTTTCAGATCTTCCATCGTCGAATGTTCATTTAATAGTTCGTATCTTTTGGCTTTGATATCCAATTGTTTTAATAATTTCGAAGTTTCTTTTGTCGATTCACATAAAATGATATCAGCAGATTTTAAAATCTCTATAGCACGTAATGTAATTTCAGAAACATCACCAATAGGGGTTGCGACTAAATACAACATTAGTTTTCCTCTTCAGTGTAAAAATTTGAAACTTTTAATACCGGTACATTCACTTCTTCTTGGCGCGAGTGGGTTGTGTCTAAATGAACGATGTGAATATCAGGTCTGACTTTACCTAATAAATTGATATTCACCGGTTCGTTTTCGAAAAAATAAATCGGAGCCGTGTCAGACGGGTATTGCTCTAACGAAAACCGTTCAATCACCCAGTCGACTTTAAATTGATGATCATCCATCGAACGATGCGGTTTTAAATGCAGATTTTTTTCTTCAACGGGAAAGCCCCATTTTTTCAGAACTTCCATGGTGCCAATGCCCATACGAGCCACGTCACGGCCAGTTAAATAATGAATTTCGCAACCTGTTGTATGTAACTGTTGAACATACGGAACAGCCCCGCGGTAAGGAATATCAAAATGTAAATATTCATTCGTGAAAAAGCGATCGACCCAAAAATCACGCAGCGTTTGGTGCAGTTCTGGGTTTTCATCAAATTTATAGCCCGCACGAACCAAAGATTCTTTCAGTCCCCAGTCAGTGTGTAAAATCTCTACTTTTTTAAGCTCTGGTTTATGCAGCTCCGCAAACTCGTGCAGGATGCGTTGAGTGCGTGGGCTTACATTGAATAATGTTGAATCGAGGTCAAAAACACACACGGTGCGCGGTTTTTCAGCAGCAATTGTCAGGATTGATTTAAGACTTTGCTTCAAAGTCTGTTTAAGGCCAGGTGCTTGAGGTTGATTCATGAAACTAACCTAACGAAGGATGCCTAAATAGGCAATGTAAGTGTTGGCAAACACCAATTTTTTTTGGTACGGTTTGCGAGCCTAAAAAAAGCAATAACAGGAGACTTATGAAAAACTTTTTAAGCGTTATCGTAACTGCAATCGTTGGTTTAACAATCGTTGGTTGTACAAAAAACAAAGCTGAACTTGGTACAGCTGAAAACCCAATTAAACTTCACTTTGTTCCTTCCGTGGATGCTAAAGTGATCGAAGATAACTCTAAAAAATTTAAAGAGTACTTAGAAGCAAATACTCCTTACAAATACGAAGTTACAATCCCGCAATCATACGTTGCTGTTGTTGAAGCTTTCGGAACTAAACGTGCTGACGTTTCTGCGATCAACACTTTCGGTTACATTTTAGCAAACAACAAATACGGTGCAGAAGCTAAAATCACTGTATTACGTCACGGTGCTTCGACTTACCAATCTATGTTTGTGGCTAAAGCAGACGGTCCAATCAAAAAATTAGAAGACCTTGCCGGCAAAAAAGTAGCTTTCGTTGATCCTTCTTCGGCGTCTGGTTACATTCTTCCTGTTAAATCTTTAAAAGATAAAAAAATCGAAACTAAAGAAACAGTTTTCGCGCAAAAGCACGACAACGTAATTTCTATGGTTTACCAAGGCCAAGTTGATGCAGGCGCTGCGTTCTACTCGCCACCTTCTACAAACGCTTCTGGTACTGCAGAAATCGAAGACGCTCGTCGTTTAGTTAAAACTCAATACCCAGATGTAGAGAAAAAAATCGCGATTATCGATTTATCTCAACACATCCCGAACGATCCAATCATCTTCAGAAAAGATATGCCTGAAGACATGAAAAATAAAATCGTTGATGCTTTCATCGCTTTCGTTTCTACTGAAGACGGTAAAGCAGCGTTTAAGGCAATCTACGGTGTAACTGAGTTGAAAAAAGCAACTGATGCAGATTACGACGGTGTTCGTGATATGTTAAAAACAGTTGGCGTTAATCCAGACGATTTAATGAAAAAATAGTTTAAGAAAATAAGTAGGACGACTATGTCAGTAAAACCCATCTTAAGTATTAAGAACTTAAAAAAGACTTACCCTAACGGAGTACAAGCGCTTAAAGGCGTTAGTTTCGATGTTAAAAAGGGTGAGTTCTTAGTTGTGATCGGTCTTTCAGGATCGGGCAAATCAACGATGCTTCGTTGTATTAACCGTTTGCACGAACCAACCAGCGGAAACATAGTTTTCAATGACGGCAATACTGAAAAAGATTTAGCAAAAATTGAAAAGCCAGCTGAAATCAAATGGCTTCGCCAAAATGTGGGAATGATCTTCCAGCATTTCAATTTGATTCCGCGTCACTCGGTTCTTAGCAACGTTTTGATGGGTAAACTTTCAAAAACTTCGACGCTTAAAAGCTTATTCGGCATGTTTTCTGACGCCGATGTAGCAGATGCGATGAAGTATTTAAAACTTGTGGGTATCGCTGATAAGGCGCATATCCGCGCCGATCAGTTATCAGGCGGTCAACAGCAACGTGTTGCGATCGCCAGAGCATTAACACAAAATCCTCAAATTCTATTAGCTGACGAACCAGTGGCCTCTTTAGATCCGGCTACTTGTCACGTAGTGATGGATTACTTAAGAAAAGTAAACCAAGAATTAGGAATCACAATCGTATGTAATCTGCATTTCTTATCTTTAGTGCGCCAATACGCAACTCGCGTTGTGGCTCTTAAAGGTGGAGAACTGGTTTACGAAGGTGATCCAAAAAATATTGATGAAGCCTGGTTTGAAAAAATCTACGGCGCTGGCGCTAAAGAAGTACACATCAGCTAACAGGAGAAGACCAGATGAAATCATACGTAATCCGCAGATCAATTTTAGATGGCTTTACTTTCGCATTTTTAATCGCTTCGTTAGCTGTTTGGATTATCAATCCAACGGATGAGCAAGCATTAAACATGAAATTAAATGTAGCTTTATTCGGAGCTGCTTTCGTTGTCGGAACTTTTGTCAGTCATGTTTTAACTAAGATGAATATTACAACGTTAGGAGAAGCTCTATTTCAGCCTCCTTATAAAAAATCTGTTGTTAGCATTCCTTGGTATAAAACATTTTCGGCTTGGCACTTAATTATTTTATTAGTGGGTCTAATGATCGTAAGTATCATTAAGACTAAATTTTCAATTAATGAATTATTAAATGAAGATGGTTTTGACGGAGCAATTCGTTTATTCAAAGGCATTGGTTCTCCGAATTTCGATATTCTTCCTAAAGCCATTATCAATATTATTGAAACCATTTTTATGGCTTTCTTAGCAACAGCTTTAGCAATTCCTTTTGCTTTCGTATTATCTTTTGTTTCTGCAAAAAATGTTATGACGGGCAATGTGGGTTTTTCGATCTACTTAGCGATGCGTACATTATTTAATGTTATGCGTTCAATCGAAGCTTTAGTCTGGGCGATTATCTTTTCGGTGTGGGTGGGTATCGGTCCATTTGCCGGAATGTTAGCCTTAATGATTCACTCAATTGCCTCATTAGCTAAACAATATTCTGAAATGGTTGAAACTGTAAGTGAAGGCCCAATTGAGGGTGTTCAATCTTGCGGGGCGAATAAGCTTCAAACTATTTGGTACGCGATTGTGCCTCAGGTTGTTTTACCTTACGTTTCATTCACAGTTTATCGCTGGGATATCAACGTGCGTATGGCAACAATCATCGGCTTAGTTGGCGGTGGCGGTATCGGTACATTACTGGTGCAGTATCAAGGGCAAGCGATGTGGCCAGAAGTTGGTACAATCATCGTGGTTATCGCGATCGTTGTATGGGCGATGGATCAAGCTTCAGCTTATATCCGTGAAGCTTTAAAATAGTATCTGATTACATTTAATACCCTGACGAGGTGAACCGTACCAGGTGAAACGCAAAGACGGCTCTTTAACAAAGGAGTCGTATATGTCTATCACAATGGCGTGGGTTGTTCTTATCATTGCAGGGTTATTCGAAATTTGCTGGGCCGTCGGCCTTAAATTCAGCGAAGGTTTCACTAAACTTTACCCAAGTGTCTTCACCCTGATCACTTTAGCGATCAGCATGTATTTATTGGCGCGGGCAAGCCATGTGCTTCCGATCGGCACTGCTTATGGCGTGTGGGTGGGAGTTGGCGCTTTAGGCACGGCAGTGCTTGGCATTGTCTTATTTCAAGAATCAGTGTCGCCGATGCGGCTTTTATTCTTGGTGATGTTATTCGTTTCTATCATAGGTTTAAAACTGACCAGCGATTAATCTGCTGACAGTGCTGTAAAAAAATTAATCAATTTCAAAAACATTTAAGACGATAGTCCTGAGGGCCGATAGGAGTCTTGAAATAAGAGGGAATTGATTATGTCTACTTTCTACATCGCTAGCCAAGGTCAACAGCAAGGACCATTCACTATTCAAGAAATTGAAGTCAAGCTGACCTCACAAAAAATCAATTGGCATGATTACATCTATGACGACAAAGCTGAGGATTGGGTTTTATTAATGGAGTATGCGCCATTCACGATGTTATTTAATAATAGTTTTAAAACTCCGCTTGCAGTTGTAAAAAATGTGGTTGATGTAGACCCTGCGAAAAAAAGAATTTGGTTCGTGTTAAAGCAAAATAATAATTACGGGCCATTTTCGAAATTAGATTTAATCCAAATGTTACAAAGTAAAACTTTGCATGAATATGATTTTATCTGGCACGACAATATGACTGCCTGGAAACGTTTAGCTGAAGTTGAAGAATTTTCAGTTGCTGAAATTCGGTTATTATTTGAAAAACACACTAAGAAAAAAGATACCGGCGATAAAGTGTTTTTCAGACGTAAATTTCCACGTGCAAAAGTCGAATCGCATGCAATCGTTCACGATAAACACAAAGTTTACAAATCAGTGGGCGTTGAAATTTCTGAAGGCGGCGCCGGGCTAATGATCGAAGACGGTAAATTCGAAAAAGACCAACAAATTTATTTACATTTCAAACCGGCTTCTGAAGTTCCGGCTTTTAATGCTATTTGCAAAATTGTAAGTTGCAAAGGCAATGTTTATGGCGTGCAGTTTTTAAAAATTTCTGCAGCAGCAAAAACTTATATTGCTAATTATACCAGAAAGAAAGCGGCGGCTTAAGATGAAAAAAACCACGATGGTTCTATTGTTGTCGGCTTTGGTTATTGCCGTCGTTAATACGACGGGCTGTAAGAATGCGGCGACAAGTTTTGCATTACCACAGCAAAACGAATCGTTTTCAGGGCAGACATTTTATAATAACAAAGTCGATTTGTTATTCGTCGTGGATAATTCAAAATCAATGTTACAGTATCAACAGCGTTTGGCTGCAAAAGTTCATGAGATGGTTGATACGTTAAATAGCTTAGGTATGGATTACCGCATCGGGGTTACGACTTCGACGATGGCTAAAAATTCAGATTATGCTTCGGCAAGAAAACTTGTTGGAACTCCGGCATATTTAACTTCAGCAAATATCAATTTATTGCCAGATCGTATTATTGTGGGTGAGTCAGGTTCAGATTTAGAGCGCAGTCTAGATGCGATGAAATATGTGACTTCAACAGATTATGCGAGCCAATTTCTTCGCAGTGATGCCTTGTTTTCAGTGATCTTTATCAGTGATGAAATTGATCAAAGCACTGAGTTCGGCAATCCGAATAACGACGATTTCGTAAATTATTTAAACTCAAGAAAACCGCTTTTTTCAGATGGCACCCGTGGCTGGATTGCAAACTACATCGGGATTTTAACAAATCAAAGTTGTGATGCTTTAGGCGGACACGTTTCAATCGGCACGCAATTTTTAAAATTAGTCGATGCTTCAAAAGGTGTTAAATCCTCAATTTGCGCAGCAGATTTAAGTGCAGCAGTTTCTAACATTAAAGCGCGCATTATTTCGCAATTAACTTCGTATCGCTTTAAAGATATTCCGAATAAAGCAACAATCCAAGTGACTGTTGGTGGGCGTGCAACTTTTGAAGACGCGGTGAACGGGTGGACATTAGAAACTGAAGTGAATGGGGCGACCACGATTTATCTTTTAAAATTTCATGGTGTCGCAATTCCTGCAGCAGATGAGCAAGTGATCGTGAATTACAAACCAAACGGTGCTACTTAGTCAGATCAAAATTAGAATAAATTAATCCAAATCCAGTGCGGCTCCATTTAACGGGGCCTGTATCTAAACTTTCACTAAATTCTTCTTGTGTGTAATCAAGTACAAAACCTAAACGTCCCTTTAGCCTACGCGTATATTGAACCGTATAACCAGCAGTGGCTTTGTAAGATTGCGAATCGTTATTGATGTCAGGTTTTTCTAATTGATAAGTGTCGCTGGCGCGATAGAAAACACCAAAGCTTTGCACGCCATCGTAATAATCAAGGCGTGGCCCAAATGAAACTCCCGTTCCGGTAACGTTAGTGTTGGCCACTTCGGCGGCTTCGGTAATTTGTGAACCTTGCATATATTCAGCGACTGCGGATAAACGAATTTTACCCATGCGCACGCCGACAAACAGTTGCACCGGGTAAAAATAAAGATCGCGATCAGGGGCATCGACTAAACCGTTTCCCATTGTGCCTTGTGCGCCAATGAGTGAAAATCCGGCGCTCATAATTTTGTTGTTTGATTTGTAAGCAGTTGGTTTTCCTTTAAAGCTAAAACCTTTAAACTTTTTGCGAGCCAAAGCGGGCTCAGTGAGAATGATAATCATCACGCTCACTATGAGAGTTAAAATACGAAGCTTTTGCGAAAACATCATTAGATTTTAGCACAAAGTTTTATCAGAGACTATTTGCTCCTCTCAGAATGAGACTTTCCACTTGGGACAAAAGTCTAGGTCGCGGGGAATTTTAAAAAAATAAACGGGTAGAAATTTGCCCGAAATGACTGCGCAATTAGCACGATATGTCGTTGTCTTCATTCAGGTTTTTTGTAATGATGAGTCGTTGAAAACCAAATGATTATACAGAGGTACATATGTCGGATACAGTGTCTGATAAATCTTTAGAAGATATGTCGAAGTCGTTCGCGTTAACTACGCGACTTGATGCGATCGCAGCGTGGGGACAAAGAAATGCTTTGTGGCCACTTCCTTACGGAACAGCTTGTTGTGGTATCGAGTTAATGTCAGTGATGGGTCCGAAATATGACTTAGCCCGCTTCGGTGCGGAGGTTGTTCGTTTTTCTCCTCGTCAAGCAGACTTACTTGTTGTTGCTGGTACGATCACAGAAAAAATGGCACCGATCTTAGTGCGTATTTACCAACAAATGTTAGAACCAAAATATGTTTTATCAATGGGAGCCTGTGCAAGCTCTGGTGGTTTCTACCGCGCTTACCACGTGTTACAAGGTTGTGATAAAGTTATTCCAGTTGATGTTTATGTTCCAGGTTGTCCTCCAACTCCAGAAGCCGTTCTTGATGGCGTGATGACATTACAAAAAATGATTAAAGACAGAACGCCACGTCCTTGGAAAGAGGGCTGGGTTTCTCCTTACGAAATCAATGCGCAAACTGTTCCAGATTCTTTAACTTCTACACGAGTTATTACACCTCGTCCGGTAGGAGTTTAAGATGTCTGAACAATTGGCCACTCTAAAACAAGACATCGCCGTTAAATTTGGTGATAACGCTTTTAAATTTTCTACGACTCCAGTTGGCGATCATGTTGTTGAAGCGTCAAAAGAAACTGTAACTGCACTTTTAAGATATTTAAAAGAATACGCTGGTTACAATTTTTTAATGGATGTTTGCGGAGTTGATTATCCAAACCGTGAAAAACGTTTTGATGTTGTATATCACTTATTCGGATCTTCTGATTCACGTCGCTTGCGTGTAAAAACACAAGTTGCTGATGGCGAAGCCGTTGTTACGGCTACAACAATCTGGAAAGCGGCTGACTGGTTTGAGCGTGAAGCTTATGACATGTTCGGTATTAAATTTTCGGGTCACCCGAATTTAAGAAAAATTTTAACTCACCACCAATTTGTCGGGCATCCGTTACGTAAAGATTACGAAGCTGATAAACAACAACACTGTTCTTCAGTTTTACCAATTCATTTTGATAACACTCCTGAACAACGTGGTGACCAATTAGATTCAAGATATGTTCCTTTAAATATTGGACCTTCGCATCCAGCGATGCACGGAACACTTCGTGTAATGGTTGAATTAGATGGTGAAACGATCGTTCGTGCGATGCCTGAAATCGGATATCTTCACAGATGTTTTGAAAAAATGGCTGAAACTCATCCGTACAACCAAGTTATTCCATACACTGATCGTTTAAATTACTGTTCAGCGCCGATGAATAACATTGGTTATTGCATGGCTGTTGAAAAATTAATGGGCTTAGAAATTCCTGCACGTGCTGAAACAATGCGTGTGATCTTATGCGAACTTTCTCGCGTGATCGATCATATCATTGCGGTTGGTACTGGTGGTGTTGACTTAGGTGCCTTAACTGCGTTTTTCCACTTATTTACTTTCCGCGAAAAAGTTTACACATTATTTGAAAAACTTTGCGGTGCTCGCTTAACAGTTGCTATGACTCGCGTTGGCGGTATGGCTTACGACGCTCCTGAAGGTTGGTTTAACGACGTTCTTCGTTTTTGTGATGAAATGTCTGATGGTATCGAAGAAATTTCTAAAATGTTATTGGGAAATAAAATTTTCATCAAACGTACACAAGATGTGTGTCCGGTTTCAGCTCAGGATGCGATCGAGTGGGGTTACACTGGTCCGTTACTTAGAGCTTCAGGTGTAAATTTAGATTTACGTCGTGCTCAGCCTTATTATGGTTATGAAAAATATGATTTCGATGTTCCGGTTGGAACCCAAGGTGATATTTACGATCGTTACTTAGTTCGTATTGAAGAAATGCGCCAATCAATCCGCATCATCAGACAAGCATGTAAGAATGTTCCATCTGGTGATTGGACAGTTCGTGATAAAGGCGTTGTATTACCAGAGAAAAAAGATGTTTACGGAAACATCGAAGGTTTAATGAATCACTTTATGTTAGTGATCAAAGGTCTTCGTCCTCCTGTTGGCGAAATTTATTCGGCAACAGAAGCTGCAAACGGTGAATTAGGTTTCTACTTAATTTCTGATGGTTCAGCTTCTCCTTATCGCCTGAAAGTTCGTCCACCATGTTTTGCAATTTATCAATCATTCCCAGATGTAGTTAAGGGTTCAATGTTAGCAGATGCGATTGCAACTGTTGCATCAATGAACTTAATCGCTGGCGAGTTAGACAGATAGGAGCCGCCCATATGTTTCAATTATCTCCTCAAGGAAAAGAAAAAGTTTTAGCCGAATTGAAAAGATACGAATCTCGTCAATCTGCGGTTTTACCTGCTTTGTATATCGCGCAAGCTGAAAACAAAGGTTACATTTCAAAAGATGTTATCAAAGAATTATCACGCGTGATGGAATTGCCAGAAGCAAACATCAACGAAGTTTGCACGTTCTATACAATGTACAACAAAGAGCCGATCGGTAATCACCACGTACAAGTATGTCGTACATTATCTTGCATGTTGAATGGTGCAAAAGAATTGTCTGAGCATATCTGTTCACAATTAGGAACTCACTTAGGTGAAAAAACTAAAGACGGAAAGTTCACAGTAACTGAAGTTGAATGTTTAGGTTCATGCGGAACAGCTCCGATGATGCAAATTGGTGATAAATATTACGAAAATTTAACTCATGAATCTGCGATGAATATCATTCGCGGTTTGAAATAGGAATTACGATGAGCGAAGTAAAATATCTTACAGAATTTTATCACTTACCTGAATTCAAGGGCTTAGAAGGCTACAAAAAAAATGGTGGTTACGTTCAACTGGCGAAAGCTTTGAAAATGCAACCGCAAGCGATCATCGACGAAGTTAAAGCTTCTGGTCTTCGCGGTCGTGGCGGCGCGGGTTTCCCGACTGGAATGAAATGGGGATTCTTACCAAAAAACGACGAACCAAGATATTTACTTTGCAACGCCGATGAAGGCGAGCCCGGTACATTCAAAGATCGCATGATGATGGAAAAAGCTCCGCATCAATTAGTAGAAGGCATGATTATTTCAGCTTTCGCGATCAACTGTAAAAAATCTTATATTTATGTTCGCGGTGAGTACGATGATTCAATCAACGCATTAAACACAGCGATTCAAGAGGCGTACAAGGCAGGATTACTAGGAAAAAATATTCTAGGTTCTGGTTTTGATCACGATATGGATGTGTACCGTGGAGCAGGCGCCTATATCTGCGGTGAAGAAACAGGAATGATTTCTTCTCTTGAAGGTTTAAAAGGCCAACCTAAATTAAAACCACCATTTCCGGCGGTTCAAGGTTACTTAAAAAAACCAACAATTGTTAATAACGTAGAAACTTTAGCGGCAGTTAAATACATCATGCGTGATGGCGCTGCCGGTTACCGTAAATACGGAACTGAAAAATCTGCGGGTTCAAAATTATTCTCATTATCAGGAAATGTTAATAAACCAGGTAACTACGAAGTGCCATTGGGATATCCGTTAAAAGATATGATCAATGTTCTTGGTGGCGGAATTAAAAATGGCAAAAAATTAAAAGCCGTAATTCCGGGTGGATCATCAGCTCCAGTTCTTACTGCTGAAGAAGCCTTGAAAGCTACTTTAGATTATGAAAACTTAGCTGCAGCCGGAACAATGTTAGGATCAGGCGCGATTATCGTGATTGATGATTCTAAATGTATGGTTGAATGCTTAGCTAACTTAACTCACTTTTATCACCACGAATCTTGTGGCCAATGTACTCCATGCCGAGAAGGCACTGGCTGGGCAGATAAAATCGTTCATTCGATCTTATCTGGTAAGGGCCGCTTACAAGATATCGAATTACTTGTAAAAGTTGCTGATAACATGAAAGGCCGCACAATCTGCGCTCTTTCAGATGCAGCAGCATTACCGATCATTAGTTTTGTGACTAAATTCCGCGACGAATTCGAATATTTCGTGCGTGAAGGTAAATCAAAAGTAAAAGGTACAGCATACAAAGGACATGCATATGCAGCAACAGCCTCTCATTAATTGTACAATTAACGGTGTAGCTCTTCAGGTTAAAGCTGGATCTACAATCATCGAAGCTATGTACGAGAATCAGCAAAAGATTGCTCATTACTGCTGGCATCCGGGTTTAAGTATCGCCGGTGTTTGCCGTTTATGTATGGTGCAGATCGAAGGAAATCCGCGTTTACAAATCGCATGTAACACAGTTGTGACTGAAGGCATGAAAGTTAATAATACGTCTGACCAAGTTGTCGAGGCGGCAAAATGGGGATTAGATTTCCATTTAATTAACCATCCACTTGATTGTCCGATCTGTGACCAAGCTGGAGAGTGCGGTTTACAAGAACAGTACATGGAGTTTGGTAAATACAATTCTGAAATGTCTGAGAAAAAACAAAAGAAACACAAGGTTGTAGATCTTGGACCAACAGTGGTTCTGGATTCTGAGCGTTGTATTCTTTGTTCTCGTTGTGTGCGTTTCACTGATGAAGTTTCTAAAACTCACGAACTAGGAATTTTCAACCGTGGTGACCACGCTGAAATCGGGACTCACGCCGGTAAACCATTAGATAATAAATACTCTTTAAACACTGTAGATATTTGTCCGGTCGGAGCTTTAACTTCTAAAGACTTCCGTTTCAGACAACGTGTATGGTTTTTAAAAGATGCTGAGACGGTTTGTAACGGCTGTTCGACAGGTTGTAACGTTAAAGTGTACTTCAATAAAGAAGGCGTTTTTCGCGTTAAACCTAAGCGTAACGATGCCATCAACGGTCACTGGATGTGTGATGAAGGTCGCGATGTTTACAAATTCGTAAACAAAGAAAACCGTCAGATCAAAGGGCATAAATTGGCCAACGGCCAATGGCACTCTGAACTTCACGCGGGCGCAGCAGCAAAAGATGCAAGCTTAAGCCTACAAGGTGCAACTGGTAACGACATTGCTTTAGTAGTTACAGGTCAACACACCGTTGAAGAACTTGATGCAATCGTTTCAACTTTTGTAAATACTTACAAAACTAAAAATGTTTATCACTGGTGGAATTCTGAAGCTACAGCATCTGAATTTGACGGTATTCTTTTACGTGGCGATAAAAATCCAAACACAAAAGGTTTACAGCAAGTTTTTGCTAAGCATGGCATAGCAACTAAATTTTCTGATTTAGATCCAGCTAAAGTTAAACACTTAGTTGTAGTTGGTCCTGAGAATATTCCAGTTTACAAAGATTTCACTGCTAAATTAGAGTTTTTTGCTAAAGCGCAAAACTTAATTTACATGACGTCGGCAAAAGTGGATTCATTAGTGGCTAATAAATCGTTAAAATCAGCGACAATTATCCCGCTTAAAACTTACATTGAAAAATCTGGAACATTTATCAACCATGCTGGTGTTTCGCAGACTTTCAAAAAAGTGACAACAGTTGTTTCTGAAGCTTTAACAGTTGTAGAAGCAGCGGCGCTACTAGCTGGCCAAGAAATCAAAATCGAAACTTTAAACCCTAAAAACTTATTTGTAGCAGCTAATAAACCAGCTGACCAAGTGACGTTAGATTTCCGTAAGAAAAATGAATTCATTTTTCAACGTGGAAAGTTGTAAGAGGTAATATATGGCTGTAATGCAAAACACTTCTGAAAAATCAAAATGGTACTTACCCGGGATTTTAACCGGCATGGGTATTACCATGAGACATATGTTAAAAAATATTTTTAACAAAAAAGAAATGATCACTTTAAATTACCCAGAAGAGAAGTATGAATATTCTCCAAGATTTAAAGGTAATCATATCTTAACAGTTAAAAAAGACGGTGCGATTCGTTGTACCGCTTGTATGTTATGTGCGACAAACTGCCCAGCAGATTGTATCAAAATCACAGCCAGCGAACATCCAGATCCACATGTTGAAAAATACCCAATTGCGTATGAAATCGATATGCTACGTTGTGTATTCTGCGGTTTCTGTGAAGAAGCGTGTCCGGTGGATGCGATTCGTTTAGGGCCTGAGTGGCAAACACCTGGCTTAAACGGAGCAAACTTTACATACGACATCAAACACTTAGCTTACCGCCCAGGTCTTAAAGGTGGAATTCAATCTGTAGTAGATGATCAAGAGCGTTTAAAATCAGGTATTTAGTTGATTGGCGCGCCTGCGGCGACGACTTATACAGCTGAAAATTAGAATCAGGGAATTAAAAAGGAGAAGTGAAAACTTCTCCTTTTTTTATTTAGATATCGATACCTAAGAAAAATTTAATATATGTTCCGCTTAAGTCGATATCTTTGGTGGTGCTGTTCACTGAATTAGTAGCGCCACTCCACTTAGTATTCATAATTCCAGTTTCAGCTCCAACGATTAATGGAATAATAATTAAAGGTTTCACTTCTAGTTCAAGTCCTAAAGAGTATGACTTTAAACTTCCGCCAGAGTAATCCACAACGTTTGAGCCTGATTGAGCTACGCGAATGTTGGCACTGTGATCAACACCATACGAACCGATTAAGCCAAAATGAATGATCGTGTCGATAAAGCGATAATTAATTAAAGCGGCAGTTCTGTTTAAGCTGGCTTCGCCTTCGACTCCATTTTTATTTACATCTAATCCTAGTTTTTCAGTGCGAATACCAAAACCAATTGGAACTAACGGAAGTTTTACAATCACATCAGCACCTAAGCCATAAAGAGGAACCATATCGGGTGCAACACCTTCGCATGAAGTGCCGGCGCAAACATCTTTAAGCGCATCTTTGGCGACTACTCCTGTATATGTAGCGCGAGCCGTAAATAAAGCCCATGAGCTCATGGGAAAAAGTAATACTAACAACAATAGTTTTTTCATATGCAAATGTCCTTTGCGTGTCTTCGACACGACTTCAAAATACCATTATGTCTTAGACAGATGGTCTTGAGAATTGGACAAATGTCAGTGGTCTAGTCTAAATATCAGCTAAATCGCTTTGTTATTTGTGCAATTTCAGTTTGAAATAAGAGTATGAACTACCTTTACGCTGAAAATTACCAAGCACTCAATGAACAGTTGTCAGAAGCTGTTTCTGAAAAGTTTGGCCAGCCGTTAAAGGTGCGTGCTTTTGAAAATGTGATGTTAGCCGGCTATGATTTGTGTTTTGGTTTATTACAGTTTTTATCACATCGCCCCAAAGTAGGATCAATTCGTTCCGGCTCGAGTTTGCAAGAGTGTTTATTGCCGCATTTTTACCGTTTACAAACACCGCTACTTTTTAAAAAAGAAAATGAAAATGTAGCGCAGTATATTTCGCAATTTGATCATGAAGTAAATTTTGTATTATGGTCTTCAGAAAACGAAATCACTGGCGAGAAAATTTTAAACCTTGAGCAACGCCAAGAACTCCATAAATTATTAGCAGCTAAAAGAATTTTTTCTATTGAAGTTAAGTCTAAATTTACTGTTGAAGATGCTGATATTATAAAGCAGTTTGGCTATTCAGTACTTATCGAATCGGGTTCCGCCTTCAAAGACGAAAAATGTCTTGTTTATCATGGCGAAAAGTTGAAAACGCCGACCTTGATTGGTCATTATCAGAATAATTTAGACACGGTGAAAAACTACCTTTCAAACGCCGCGACTGAAGTATTAATCAACACAGCGCTCCTGAAAAAGATCGATGACTTCGTGTTAAATTATTTTAACCGCTTTGCTATGAAACCAGCAACTTTACAGGATCGCTTAGTGATCTGTTCGAAAACAGTAGCGGGATCAGCTCTTAAAGCTGAATTGAATTTAACAGCAGATCAGGCTTTCGCTCCAAGTGAACTTCCTAGTTGGGTTATTGAGGCCATTCCGGCCTGGTGGGCCGAGGCGAAAAACGTGGATTTGATGATGGGACTATTAATTATTGATCTCAATGCAGTGAGTGAGAATACCTTACAAAAAATCTCTGAAATCCACGATAAACTAACTAAAGAATCGACTTGGTCTATTTCTTGACACCTTTGGCCAAGGCCATAATATTACAGGGTGAACGAAACAAGTGTACTTATTGTCGATGACGACAAAGACATTCAAGCCGCTATTAAAATGATCCTTGAGTTGCATGGTTACGTTGTTAATTGTGTCTCGAATGGTAAAGAGGCCTTAGAGGTTTTAACTCGCGGCCCAGCCCCATCAGTTATTTTGTTAGATCTAATGATGCCAGTGATGGATGGCTTCGAATTTATGAAAATGATGGAAGGTGGCCACATTAACCCTAAGGTTCCGATCATTGTTATGACTGCTGCCCGCAATAAGGCTCATGAAATAAAAAATTATACAACGCTACTAAAGCCATTCGATGTTACTAAACTGTTATCGATTCTTGGAGAACAATATCAAACAACTGTCTAGAAGCCGTTTGCAGCGGGTTTTTACATTTCACAATTTATTGATTGTGGTGAGTTTTGCTCTGGCGATCATTTCGTTTGCACTGATGCAAAAGTACATCGAAGAAAAAAATCACTCCAAGATTGAGTTTCGCGCAAAGACCGTAGAATCACTTTTAGAAAAATCATTTAATCAAAATTTAGAAGTCATTTACTCGATTCAAAATTTATTCTTCACACGCAAAGATGTTTCGCGCCAACAGTTTAAAGATTTCGTATCGAATTCACTGCTACGTCACCCTGGTCTTCAGGCCATCGAACATATGATTCGTGTTACAGGTGCAGAACGGGCAAAGTATGAATCTCAGTTAAAAGCTGAAGGTTTCTTAAACTTTGTGATTAAAGAGTTGGGCCCTGATGGAAAATTAAAACCAGCAGCAAAACGCGATCATTATTATGTGCTTAATTTTGTTGAGCCTCTACAAGAAAACATCGCAGCGCTTGGCTACGATGTCAGTTTTACGCCAGAAGCCAATGAAGCCTTGATGATAGCTGAAACTAATGGCCTTGGTGTTTCACCTTGGTTAACTCTGGCTCAGGGAGAGCTTGGTTTTGTAGTTTACCTAAGTATTCAAAAAACGAGTGGCTTTGCCGCCGGTGTTTTTCGGTTAAAAAAATTCATTGAAGCAGCAATTGTTTCGTCACAAGCCGACGGGGTGGATTTTATCGTCGAAGAAGTTACCAAAGATGCTGCCCACTTAAAAGCGCTTCGCTATGACTCGCAAGCAGCTAAATTAGTTAGCTTTACAGAAATCGAAGATGATGTTGATGAGGAATTGATTTTTAGCACATTGTTGACGATAGGGCAGCGTACTTGGCGGTTTACGCATTTTCCGTCAAGCCAGTATAAATCAGCGATCCATTTAGGAATTCCATATGTAGCAGCTTTCATCGTATTGTTATTGATGCTAGCGGTAACGTTTTTTCTACATGAACGAGATGGGCGTGTAACTGCCGAAATAGCGACAAAGGTGCGTGAAGAATTTATGACGGTCGCTTCGCATGAACTACGCACGCCACTGACGCCTCTTAAAATGGAAATCTTTTTGGTGAAAGAGCTGATACAAACAGGGCAGGCCAGCCAAGAAAAAATTTTAAGCCTTCTGGATAATGCGAATAAACATTTAAATCACATTGTGGCTCTGATTGATGATCTATTAGATGTGGGCCGCATCGGCGAAGAGCATTACCAGTATAATCTTTCGCAATTTAAGCTGGATCTTCTGATTCGTGGCACGGTAGAAAAATTTGAGCCAGTCTTTAAAGCTAACAATTGCTCGGTTCAAATGACTTTGCAGCCTGAAGTTGAAGTTTATTGGGATGCCCAGCGCATCGAGCAAGTGATTACGAATGTCTTAAGTAATTCAGTGAAATTTTCGACCCAGGCAATTATCGAAATCAATTTACGTGTTGAGGGCGATTCGGCCATCTTCAGTATTAAAGATAATGGTATCGGTATTTCAGAAGAGTTTCAGAAAAAAATGTTTAATAAATTTGAACGTGGAGTTTCTAGTCAAAGTTATGGTGGTTTGGGTTTGGGGTTATACATCGTTCATCAAATTATTAAATCCCATAACGGATCTGTTCGCGTGAAAAGTAGTCCTGGACAAGGAACAGAGTTTATTTTTCAGGTTCCACGCAATGTCTGAGTTGCAAAATAAGTTTATTATCTTACGTAAAATGAAATACGGTGAGGCAGACTTAATTATTCACGCCTTATCTATAGCGGGCGCGAAAAAATCTTTTATTGCACGTTCTGCTTTAAAAAGTAAAAAGCGTTTCGGTGGTGGTGTGTTAGAACCCACACACTTTGTGTTGCTTACGTATAAAGAAAAAAAATCTGATGATCAGCTCAATGTTTTAAATGAAGCTGTACTGATCGATGATTTTAAAGATATTCGTGCAGATTATGATAAATTAGAGTTCGGTCTATTTATGTTAAATTGTGCATATCACGTTTCACAAGAAGGTGATTTTGATTCACACTTCTTATTTAACCTTGTTGGGCACTCACTACGCCAATTGGGTAAAACCACAAACCTTCAAAGATTTAAGTTACATTTCTGTCTTAAATTTCTATTTCAACAGGGCGTAATTTCAGTCGAAGACTGGATGTCTCCGTTTTTAAAGATCAATATGTCTGAATCAGAACAATTAGATCAGGTTTCTGATATGGCTGAAATCATCGATAACTATACTGATTCAATCGAATCGCAAGTGCTTCATTATATTAAAAATGCAGATACCGGGTTTTAGTTCTGCGTTGAAACTTTTTTAGATTTGCTATTCGAACGCGTGCCGCTTTTTACCGGCGCTGCTGCTGCGGGAGCAGAACTGCTACTGCCGCCGTTTTTCATCGACTTAGCCGGTGATGCATTTATTTTTTTCATGATAGCTAATGCATCACATTTTTCTTCGATCAGATCTTCATCTTTATAAAAAATAGATGGGTTAATCACTAAAGGATCGATATGAGAAACTCTTTGGTGAGGTAATGTTCCTGCTTTCGTTGCATAACAACGGTAAGCAAAGCGCATGTCAATGCCGCCATCTTCTACGTAATCAATTAATTCAAAGCGATAGAAATTACAGCGATCGTCGACTTGTTTCAGTTTTGCCCCGATAGCTTTACTGTAATTTACAAAATCTTTATTTCTTTCTCGGGAAAGTTTAAGCATTTGCGTCGCTACACGATTGGTACATTCTGCTTTATTTTTTTGAACATAAGCATCCAATGATAGCGGACTTCCTTTATATTGGGTGTTTTCTAATTTATGAGCCACTGGGTAAAGTATTTGCTGCGAATAAGCCAAACTTGAAGTAACTGAAATTAGTATTAAAACGACTGCTTTTTTCATACTTTTATTTTACAAAGTAATTGTGATCTGCGCGCAATAAAATATCAGTTTCACAGACAAACAGGTAATAAGGCTAGTGGGTTGTTAATCGATTTTCTTTTTTGAAAGCGGATGTTTAACTTCAACGATTCTAGCAAGCGTATCAATATTAAGATGTGTGTACTTTTCAGTGGCCGTTAGACTGTCGTGACCAAGCATAGATTGTAGAGTCCTAAGATTAGTACCACTGGCCAACATATGCGTCGCAAAGCTATGACGTAATGAATGCGGATGCAGAGGATTCATCAGACCCACCTGTCTTCCGAGAGTTCGAATCAGTTCATAACCTTTGCGTGTCGACAGAGGCTCTTCACCAAATACAAATTCCATATTTTTATGACGTGCATGAAAGGCACTAAGAACATCATTGCAGGTCTCAGGAATGATAATTAAACGCTCTTTATTGCCTTTTCCGACGACCAGAATTTTTCGCTGATCAAGTTGAACGTTCTTCCAGCGAAGATTGCAGGCTTCGCTGATACGCATTCCGCCGCCGTATAATAAATTAAATAAGGCTTTTTGAATCTGTGCATCTTCGTCAGTAGAAGTATTTAAAAATTGAAGCACGCTAATCACTTCGTCGACTGAAATAAAATGCGGAATTTTCTTCGGAACCTTAGGGCAAACCAACTGGTCAGCGTAGTTCTTATCGATCAATCTTTCATTGTAGAGCCAATTGAAAAAGCTCTTTAGCGTAGCGATCTTACGGTTACGGGAAGCGGGTGAAAGTTTACCCCATTGGCTTAAAGAATCACGGCAAGTTAGCCAAAGATCTTCGCCATTATTAAAGCTCAAGGCCTTAACATCGGCTAAATTAATCAAATTATTGTTTTTACGGGTGTGTCTTTTGGGGGTGGCCGATTGAAAGAATGCTTGGTTCAAATCAAGGGTATAAGCCTTAATCGTTAAAGGTGAGCAAGATTCAATATTTTCTAAGTATTTCAAGAAGTTATGAATCTGTTTGGTCAGTAAATAAGCCATTAGATTGATTATATATTAGCCAATCGCAATTGAGGGGTCCTAAAATTATTTTAACACGATGCAATATTTTCCTTGCAATTATTACTCGACCTTGGTTATATTACGGGCATAACACGGTGTATCAAAATGAGCTAATCATAATGAGACACCAACTCTTGGACGTTAAACAGTACGTGAAAGGTAGGCCCCATGTCTTCTAATGACTCTAGCGCAACTACAGTATTACCGAGCTCGCAAAACCAACCGCAAATGGGTTGGACTGGTAACCAAACTCAAAAAGTTATCGAAACTAGATCAATCATCTATAAATCAGATGTTATGGGTCAGATGATGAAAATGATCGAAAGAGTTGCTCCTTCACAAGCCAACATCCTGGTTCTTGGAGAATCTGGAACAGGTAAAGAACTTATCGCTCGTGCAGTTCATGAAAAATCAAATCGCAAAAACAAACCTTTCGTTGCGATCAACTGCGGTGCTTTACGTGAAACACTTTTAGAATCAGAATTATTCGGCCACGAAAAAGGATCTTTCACTGGCGCATACAATAAAAAAATCGGTTTAGCAGAAGCTGCTAACGGTGGAACATTATTCTTAGATGAAATCGGTGAATTACCTCTTTCTATCCAAGCTAAACTTTTACGTTTTATCCAAGAGGGCGAAATCTTCCGCGTTGGTGGTAAAGAGTCTATTAAAGTTGATATTCGTTTAATCTGTGCAACTAACCGTGAATTAGACCAAGAAGTTGTACGTGGAAACTTCCGTGAAGATTTATTCTATCGTATTAACACGATCGTTGTAGCGGCTCCGCCATTACGTCGTCGTAAAGAAGATATTCCAGTTCTTATTCAGTATTTCTTATCGCAAGGTCACTCGTACTTAAACCGTGGTAAAACGATTGATGAAGAGGCTTTAAAATTATTAGTTAAATATGAATGGCCAGGAAACATCCGTGAATTACAAAACGTTTGTGAACGTTTACAAATTCTATCTGAAGGCCACATGATTATGATCAACGATCTTCCTGATTTCGTTCGTAATCCTGAAACTAAAGAAGAAGGCATGGATTTCGATCCGACTATGCCATTATATGAATTAGAAAAACGTTATATCATTAAAGCCCTTGCTCACTATGGTGGAAACAAAACTCAGGCAGCACAAGGTTTAGGTATCACGATTAAGACTCTTTACAACAAACTTCATGAGTACGGTGAGTTCGAAAAATACGCTGTTCACACGAAGCCAGCTAAGGACTAAATTATAGTTGATCACTCCGAATGTAGCACGTAGATCAGACCGGAGATTAAAACGAACTTGAATATAGAAACGTTGGCAGATCAAGTTCGTTCGTTTTATTTTTCTTCTATGGGAAGGCTCACGGTAAACGTTGAGCCTTTTCCAATTTCACTATCAACAGAGACAGTTCCCACGTGAGCAACAACGATTTCACGCGAGATGAACAATCCTAAACCTAAGCCGTCAAAATTTTTAATTGAACTTGCGCGTTCAAAACGCTCAAATATTTTTTCACGATCTTCAGGCGCAATGCCGATCCCCTGATCTTCAACTCGCAGTACGGCGCGATCATTTTCTTTCAACACAGAAACTTGAACCGGCTTTCCGGCTCCATATTTTATCGCGTTACTCAATAAGCAGTTAACAACTTGTTCCAGTCGGTTGAAATCCCAAACGCCTTTCACTGGACCATTGGTTGTTATGATGATTGTGCAATTACGTCGTTTTGAATTTTCTAAATGACGTTCCTGAGCCTGCAGCACAAGTTCGACTAAATCCATAGGCTCTTTATTTAAAACTAATCGCCCAGCAGTGATTCTTGAAACATCTAACAGATCATCAGTTAAATTAACTAATTTTGAAACTTCACGGTCAGTGTGATCTAAAGCCTGCATCAGAACTTGCGCCTTAGGAAACATTTCAACCGTCATTTTTCGGGCTTCACGTTTGAACCAATCTAAATACATTTTTAAAGGTGTCAGTGGAGTACGTAATTCGTGCGAGGCTATGGCTAAAAACTCATCACGGGCTCTTACGGATTTTTCAGCATCAAGGCGGGCCTGGTGTTCATTCATTAAAAGGCGGTCACGTTCAGCTTCGGCATTTCGTTGTTTCGTCACATCCCTAAAACTCCAAACCCTTCCGACAACGACGCCGTGAAGCTTTTGTGGCTGCGAATAGCGTTCGAAGATTCTGCCATCTTTAAATTCAAGAGTGTCTGCGCTTTTTTCATTGGGATGAGCATAAATTTTTTCGGTTTTTATTAAAAAGTCTTCGGTGTCTTTAAGTTGATCTTTGATCGCTGCGATAAGCGTTCCCGAAACATAGTTAACCATATCTTCATCTTTGACGTTCCACATCTGCAATAGTTTTTGATTGTAGGTCATCGCTCGCCTTTGCAAATCGATCACAAGTATGCCATCAGCTGTGGCTTCAAGCGTGGCTTCAAGTTTTGAGAGCCAACTTTGAAGTTCAGCGGTTCTTTCTTGAATTTTAATTTCTAAACTATCGCGTGCTTGTTCGAGCTCTTCTTGCATCAGTTTTCGTTCGGTAATATCCCGGGTTATGAGTGTTGCACTGATCACTTTGCCGTTGATGATTACTGGAGCGATTTTTGTCGAATACCAGGCTGGCTGCTTTTTCGAATCGTGGCTTAGAATTTCATATTCTGCCGGTATCGCTTTGGTAAAAACTTTATCTAATGCATTCAGCATCGTAGGAATGTGATCGGGTTGAACGAAATCTGTAGCGAGTCTTCCGATCACTTCATCTTTTGAAAAGGCTGCGATGGTTCTATTAATAAATAAAATTCTGCCGTCTGGTCCAATGCTGATAATAATATCTGGAGCTGTTTCAGCAAGTTGACGCCACTTTGATTCAGTCTCACGCAAAGTGCGCGATGTTTCAGTTTGCATCATTGCAGTTTTTCGCTCGGGCAGTGATGGCGAACAATATCTAAAAGTATATCAATACGAATGGGTTTTTTTAAAACACCGTAGAAATTTTCTTTACTTGTGATTTGGTCGGCAAAGGCAGTGACAGCTAATAACGGGATACTTTTATAAAGAGAATTTTTTTTGGCTTCTTCAGAAAATGTCCAGCCATCCATAACCGGCATCATCATATCTAATAAGATCATGCAAGGTTTTGGAATTTGCGAAAGGAGGGCTAAGCCCTCTTTGCCGTTGGTGGCCGTAATCGGGTAATAACCTTCGGCTTCCAACATAGCTTTCATAAGTTCTCGAATATCGTCGTCATCTTCGATAACCATGATCGGGTGAATGTGTTTTGAATGCAGATATTTTACATCTTCCGATGAGAGTTCATTCATTGCCTTTTAAACTCTGCAATAGTTGTGCAGGGCAAAACAGGTAAACTTCGTACTATCGTGCCCCAAATATGCAAAAAGCCCTCGCGCGGAGGGCTTTTTGACTCATTAATTTTTTAGCAAAATTAAAATCTAGATGTAACCTTCGTCATCATCATTTTCTTCTTCTTCGTCAGCAGTTAAAATGCTGTCTTCTTCGATGTCTTCTTCTAAATCTTCTTCAGCATCTTCAGCTTCTAAAGTTTCGAAACCTTCACCTTCTTCATCATCGTCTTCATCTAAAGGTTCAGCGTCTTCTAAAGGGTCTTCGTCGCCAACCATTGCATCTAATTCTAATTCATCATCAAACTCAGAATCGATATCAGAAAAAGATGTTTGTAAAGGAGCTACAACTGCAGCAACTTTTTTAGCTGCTGGTTTAGCGGCTTTTTTAGCAGGCTTAGCAGCCGCTTTTTTCGGAGCAGCTTTTTTAGCCGTTACTTTTTTTGCCGGTTTAGCAGCTTTTTTAGGTGCAGATTTTTTTACAACTTTTTTAGGAGCTGGTTTAGCAGCTTTTTTAGCTTTAGGAGCCGCTTTTTTCGCAGCCTTTTTTGCTGTTACTTTTTTAGGAGCAGCTTTTTTCGGAGCCGCTTTTTTTACAACTTTTTTTGCAGGTTTTTTCTTAGCCATATGAATTCTCCATTTGTTAAACGAAAACACTCATAAGACTAGAGAAAAATAAACTCGTAAGCAAGAGCTAGGTGCTTGGAACTAGATGTTATTAAAGTCCAAAATGGTCTTCAAGGATGCGCGCAAACTCAGGAGGTACTACCCCAGACATAAAAAGCCCTGGTTGATGGCCACTTTTCGCATTGACGTAGGTCAAATATCCAAAAGTTTTGCTCTTATCAGCATTTTTGATCGGCACCGTGATATTGATTGGTATCGGAAGTGCTGCTTTATCTGGCAACGTCATAAAAAGGCCGAAAGCACTTAAGCCAATATATAGATTAATCTTCGTGTTGTTATTCGACGGAAAACTTAAAGCTAAGCTGGGTAACTCATTTTGTCCAGCAGGCATGGCCGGTAATGGGTCACCATTCGGTAAACGGGTAGCTGGTACGGTTGTGATTCCTTTTAAAATATATTTAATGGGAACACGAACGGCCATTTTCATTTTGCCTGTACCATCAAAAACCGGAGTGAAAGAGATATCGGGATACTTATTAAATGTACCTGATGGAGTGAATACTACGCCCGAAGGCATAGGTAACATAATTACGAATTCGCCACGCGTTTTATCAATATCTAAGGCTAAGGCGCCGTTGAAGCCTAATTTATTAGATGAATCGTCGACACGACTTTTCATATCCACTGAATCAATACTAGGATTAGTTGGAGTTGGAACATCCGGGTTATCATTGCCTAAGCCTGTTTGTTCCTGGCCACCTTGATCTAACGATTTAAGTTCAGGTACAGAACCACCACAAGCTGTTAATAAGGTCACTAATGTAAGAAGTGTAATTTTAAGTTTCATGGTTTACCTCGCCCAAAATTATCGGACCAAGGTCTAGTTCACTTAAGTGTTTATTCTAAAAAAAAAGCCGATCGTAATGATCGGCTTTTTTTCGTCAACTAAGTTGACATATAGCTGTATATTAATCCGTCAATATTAGCCAATTAACTTCAACGCTAACTGCGTTGATTGGTTAGCTTGTGCTAATGTTGCAGTACCAGCTTGTAACAATACTGTATTACGAGCCATATCAGAAGTCGCAGATGCTACGTCAGTATCACGGATACGTGAATTTGCTGCAGCTAAGTTTTCTTCAGTGATCGCTAAAGTATCTACTGTAGAAGTCATACGATTTTGTAAGGCACCTAAGTTTGCTCTCATTGCATTTACTCTTTGTTGAGCCGCTTCGATAGTATCGATTGAGCTACGAGCCGAGTCGCGTTTAGAAAAATCTAAATCAGCGATACCTAAAGCATCTACTGTTGCAACGTTGCTTGCTGCATCGAAAGTGATCTTATCAAATTCAGTCGAGAACATACCAATCTGGAAATCGAATGCCGGAGATGAACCATCTAGTAATGATGTTGAGTTCCAACGAGTTGATTTACCGATACGTTGAGTCTCATCTTTTAACTGCGCGATTTCTGTTTGGATTAACGAACGCTCTTGATCGCCGATCGTATCAGAGGCTGCTTGGATCGCTAACTCACGTTGACGAATCAAGATATTAGAGATTTCGCCTAAGCCACCCTCAGCAGTTTGCACTAAAGAGATCGCGTCGTTTGCATTACGTTTTGCTTGAACTGCAGATCTAATTTGTCCACGCATAGTTTCTGAGATCGCTAAGCCTGCAGCATCATCTGCTGCTTTGTTAATACGAGAACCAGAAGCTAATTGCGCCGATGATGACTGCATTAAGCGTTGGCTGTTGCTCATGTTACGTTGTGTGTTGATAGCTGCTACGTTTGTTGAAATTCTTAATCCCATTGTAAATTCCTTTTAATCTTTTTAAGTTGTATTTTTCATATCTAATTCCTTCCGTGTGTTGTTTTCGTAAAGTCTGCATCCTAGCAAACTCTTTCGCGCCTAGAGTACCCACCATGGGTATTGTTATGTGGCGCTGCCTATTTAATATTCCTTCAATTTTTAGTTCATCCTTAATTCGTCCTTGAAGCCTCCTCTCAAAAAGCATTGAGAACATGTCTTGCGAAATTGCATGACCTTGTTCTTAGAGACATCCAGTCTCTTGATTTATTACTTATCTTAGTTTTCGGTGTCTGTGGGGGAATCTTGACAGGATGTTAGAATAGAAAATGTAATTAAAATTATTTTCTCTAGTCGTGTTTTCCCTCTGAAAGTATTGATTTCAACACGTCAGTCTTAGGACTCGACGAGGCTTAATATCAGTCTGTGGAATGTTCGTCGAGTCAAGTCGGGCGTCAGGAAAAGCGCAGTAGTTAAGGCTTGCGAGAGATGTAGAAATTATCTTTGATGGTGAATCGTAATTCCCAGTGTTTTGCTTCTTGTGCGTAATCAATTCCTACTCGGGGAGAAGCAATAATGTTTGCTGGTTTTATTTTCATTCCAACATCTTCGATAAAGAGCTGATCATCTGTAAGTAACAACTCATTGTGATTGCGTGTGATTTTTAAGGCTTGCGCTAATTTGCCTGGCCCAGTCGTTAAGTTCCATAGATGTTTTTTGTTTTCAGGATCAAAAGTTTTCTGTTTGCGATTTTTTGCCATGACCATTAAACCTTCATCAGGTTCTAACGAGCGAATAAGTACGGCTTCTGGAATATCTTCTTTTTGGGTAACGACGTTTAGACAATCATAAATACCATAAATTAAATACACATAACTATGACCACCAGTTAGATACATACTTTCTGTGCGCTTGGTCTTTCTATTGCCAAAGGTATGACAACCACGATCTTTGATTCCTAAGTACGCTTCTGTTTCTGTAATAATACCTGATAATCTTTTACCATTTACGATATGAACTAGACGTTTACCTAACAACTCTTGGGCAACAAGAGTCGTGTCACGTTGATAAAATGATTTTTTTAATTTAGTCGATTTCAAGAAAACGGCATTGAGCAATTTTCCCGCTCAACTCATAGGAATGAAGAGAGTTCGCACGCAAGTGATTTGCCGTATTAAAGCCTAGCGTGCATGTTATTGTTTCAGAGGCGAAATGGGAGCAGTCTTCGCAGGCAAACGGAATCTTATAAGCGTTGAAATCACGAGGATGAATAACATCTTTTTTCATAGACGGTCTAATGCGAGATGGCGACTGTTTTATAGGGTTTTTAGCATTAGCTTTCGACATAGGATTTATATAGGACCTCGGGTTGACAAATGCAATCTATAACTCATTCTTACTATATGGTGAAACCATAAGGATAAATACATGAGTAATGAAATCCAAAAAATGACCAGAAGAAGCCAAGAAGCCATGCAAGCGGCCGCTAAACTTGCCGAGAGTAAAAAGAACTCTTCTGTCGAACCAGAACATTTAATACTAGAATTAGTTGAACAAGACGACGGCGTAGTTCCGCGCGTTTTACAAGAAGCTAAAGTTCAGCCTGTAACTTTAATCACGCCTTTGAATAAAGCGATTAACCAGTTTCCACAATTGTCGCAGGCGCAATCCAATATTTATGCAAGCCCTCGTTTGCAGAAATTATTTAAATACGCTGAAGCTGAAATGGTTGAACTGCAAGACGAGTTAATTTCAACCGAGCATTTTCTTTTAGCTTTGTTTAAAATCGATGATAACGGTTTAAGAAAAATAATTGAAACTTCAGGTTTAAAAAAAGCTTCTATCGTTGAAGCTTTAAAAAAAGTACGTGGTAATCAAAGAGTGACAACAGACGAGCCAGAAAACCAATACGAAGTCTTAAAAAAATACGCGCGTGATCTGACAGCCTTAGCCGCTGAAGGAAAACTAGATCCTGTTGTCGGCCGTGACGAAGAAATTCGCCGCGTGATTCAGGTATTATCACGCCGTACAAAAAACAATCCAGTTCTTATCGGAGAACCCGGTGTTGGTAAAACAGCTATCGCTGAAGGCATGGCTTTACGTATTATTAAAAAAGATGTGCCCGATCACTTAGTGGGTAAAAAACTAATGGCTCTGGATTTGGGAGCTTTAATCGCCGGCGCAAAATATCGCGGTGAATTTGAAGACCGTTTAAAAGCCGTCATCAAAGAAGTGACCACAAGCCACGGCGAAATTATTTTATTTATCGATGAATTACATACACTAGTTGGAGCAGGTAAAGGCGAAGGAGCGATGGATGCGGGGCAATTATTAAAGCCAGCATTATCACGTGGTGAACTTCGTTGTATCGGTGCAACGACATTGGATGAATATCGTCAGTACATAGAAAAAGATGCGGCCTTAGAGCGCCGTTTTCAAACAGTCTTAGTTGATGAACCCACAGTTGATGAGACAATCACGATCTTACGTGGTTTAAAAGAAAAATACGAAGTTCATCATGGCGTACAAATCACGGATGCCGCGATCATAGCTGCAGCGAAACTTTCACATCGTTATATTACAAATCGGTTCTTGCCAGATAAGGCAATTGATCTTATCGATGAAGCCGCCAGTAAGCTCGGTATTGAAAATCGCAGCGTGCCTGAAGAGGTCGATCAAATTGAACGCCAGATTTTAAATTATAAAATCGAATTAGAAGCGTTAAAAAAAGATAATGATAAACAATCCATCGAACGTAAGGATAAAATTTCTGCAGAATTAAAAGATCTGCAAGTCAAAGCGCAAGCTTTGCGCGAGAAATGGAACTTCGAACGCAGCCAGATCGATAACGTTAAAGGCTTAAAATCAGAGATCGAACAGATCCGTAACGAGATCAGCCGGGCTGAGCGTGATGCTCAGTATGAAAAAGCTGCGCAATTAAAATACGGCAAACTTCCTGAAGTAGAAAAAAAATTAGCAGAGCTTGAAAGTAAACTGCAAACTAAAGACGGTGCGCTGTTAAAAGAAAAAGTTGACGCTGAAGATATCGCCGATGTGGTTTCTAAATGGACGCACATTCCGGTGAACCGAATGCTTGAGAGCGAAATGCAAAAGCTATTACATATGGAAGACGCTTTAAAAAAGAAAGTCGTCGGCCAAGATCAGGCATTAGAAGTAATTGCAGATGCAGTTAGAAGGTCACGTGCAGAAATTGCTGATCCAAATAGACCAATCGGTACTTTTATTTTCGTAGGTCCAACGGGAGTCGGTAAAACAGAAACGGTAAAAGCCTTAGCCGATTTTTTATTTGATGATCCAGCAGCCGTTGTGCGCGTTGATATGTCTGAGTACATGGAAAAACATTCGGTTTCGCGTTTAATCGGCGCGCCTCCGGGATATGTGGGTTACGAAGAGGGCGGTCAACTTACAGAAGTTGTTCGGCGTAAACCGTATGCTGTGATTTTATTAGATGAAATCGAAAAAGCACATCCAGATGTGTTCAATGTTTTATTACAGCTTTTAGATGAAGGCCGTTTAACCGACGGGCAAGGTCGCACCGTTGATTTTAAAAACACAGTGATTGTGATGACTTCAAACTTAGGCGCAAGCCAAGGCAGTGAAGCTATTCAAGCTGCACTTAAAACTTTCTTCCGCCCTGAATTTTTAAATCGTGTTGATGATGTGATTGAATTCAAATCGTTAAGTAAAGATAACTTAGCAGGTATCGTAAAAATTCAATTACAACAAGTGGTGCAAAGATTAGCGCAGAAAAATATCAAAGTTAGTTTCAGTGATAATGTTATTAATTACCTGGGTGAAAAAGGTTTTGATCCGGTGTTTGGCGCCAGACCATTAAAACGAATTATCCAGACAGAAGTCTTAAATCCACTAGCGAAAAAAATGATTGCTGGTGATATCAAGGCTGATTCTGTGGTAAAAATAGATTATGAAAATAATTCTATTTCTTTTAGTTAGTTTATCGTTATCTACAACATTTGCTAAAGATACCCCATTGATCACTGGTGATCTCGGGGGATCTTCAGGTAATAACAACGGCACTACTTACCAAGAAGTTCATTTAGGTATAAATCTAAATTTTACTGACTGGTTAACTTGGCGCAATTCAGGTTTTCAAAGATCTGGATCAAAAATGGAAACTTATACGGGCTTAGATTCAACTATGCGCTTAGTATTAAGAACTAAATTCAACCAAAGCGGTGGAGCTCACTTCTTCCTAGGGCCTGGTTATCGCTGGACAAGCAAAGAAATTAACAATGCGGTCATCGGTGAAGCCGGTCTTGGCGTCAACTTCTCTGGAGTTGGCTTAAGCGGTGGAGCAAAATACCTAAAATACGATAAGCCTCGTCTTGATTCAGACGGTAATGTTTTAAAAAGCGAAGATGTAAGCTATTTCATCAATATTTCTGGAAATACAAGCTTCGGAAAATAACTTATCGTTACATAATTTTTCTTGAAAGGATTGCGCTGCTAGCAATCCTTTTTTTATTGTTTAAACTTTTTTCACATTCTCAATCTTATGTTTTAATTGTTCCAAACTCCTTTAGGTCTAGGAAAAATTTACCGAACTAGCTCTTTGTCTGGGGTATTCATGTAATCTCTGTAGCTGGACAGTAAAGGTGGAATTGATGTCTAACATCAATGGTAGAAAATTATTGTCGGTAGCTACATTAATGTCATTGGCCCTATTAACTATGGCTAATCAAAAGTGCAAAGAGGAGCCTGTAAAAGTCAGACAGCTTAAAAAAAACGTGCAAGTTTTAAAAGTAGAAGCTTCATCGTTTTTAGATAATGCTGGATTTAACTTTTCAGAAGTTGCACAAAGTCAGTTCTCAGGCGTGATCTTTGAAGAAGAATCAATGTTTGAACGCAACGTTTATCCCAAGCCTGACCAATCCACGCAAGGAATGACAACAGGTTTGCAAAAGACATCTGTAGAAAATAAACAAATGGTGCAACTTAAAACTTGGTTTCCAACGATGAAAGCCAGTGAAGTGCAACTATCGCGTGATTCAAGCTGTTTAGTTTCTCGTCCCCAGCATTTACTGTACGGAAAAATTAATTCATTAGAAGCCTATTCAGGTATGAATTTGCAATTCGGTTTTAATTCGACGGCGGTACAAATTCCGTTAACTGCAAAATTTAAAATGGATAAAATGCGCATGGATTTAAGTTTTCATGCTTATGATCCATGGAGTTCACAACAAATGGCTGCGGTAAATTCAGAAGTGATCAAGAAAGATTATTCTGCAGGTTTTGGAATCGATTTAGGAATTATTCATATCGGTCCAGAATTTTACCGGGTCACGGGAATGGCAGAAACTGTTTTAAAGGGATTAAAACAATCCATCAAAGATATTTCAGCAAAACTTAAATCATTAGATCGCCAAGAATGGCATACAAGAATTTTGATCAGTCGTGATAATTATGTAGTTATCGTGGGTGGGGCAGAGCTTGGTCTTAAAAAAGGTGACCGCTTAAAAGTAGAAAACGAAGTCCATGATTGGATGGGCGAACCTTGCGGTGAAGGCAGCGTGTTATTGGGTTCAGTATCGGTCACAAACGACCCGTGGATTATCGAAATCGAAGATGCCGGAAACTTAATGGCTAAGGCCCGCGTTTTAAACCCTCGCGAAGACGATTCTATCGAGGTAGGTGCCTTAACTCGCATCAGCCAGCTTTATGTTGAGCCGGTCGTAGCAACAAAGAAGAAAAAATAAGCACATCTTAGAATCAATAATAGACTTACGCCGCTATAGCATGATAACTAGCGGCGTATGTTTTCTGGAATCGTCGAGACCACGACAACTCTTATTCGCACCGAAAAAATGAACCAGGCTTCGCGCCTGTGGGTCAAGCGTCCGGCATCTTTTAATGATATCAAAATTGGCGACAGTATTTGTGTAAACGGTGCCTGTTTAACCGTTGAAGCATTTGATCAAAACGAAATGCAGTTTTGTTTGGGATTAGAAACCTTAACGTTGTTAGATAAAAGTTTATCTTACTGGGAGCGTGTTCCTTTAAATCTTGAGCGTTCATTAAAATTCGGCGATCGCGTGCATGGGCATCTGGTCACAGGACACGTGGACGAAGCTGCAAAAATTGTTGTTTCAGAAGCCAACGGAGACGTTTGGGATTTAGCAGTTGAGGTATCACCTGAAATTACTAAATTTTTCTGGCACAAAGGTTCAGCCTGCATTAACGGCGTAAGTCTTACGATCAATAAAATTGAAAATAATTTTATTTTCTTCTGCTTAATTCCAGAAACTTTAAAAGTAACAAATCTTCAGTACTACAAAAAAAATGATTTTGTAAATATTGAATCTGACTATTTAGCGAAGGCCTACATCCGCTCACAAGGAACCAAATGAATTCTATCCAAGATATCATCGCTGATTTTAAAGCCGGAAAATTTGTTATCCTAGTGGATGATGAAAATCGTGAAAACGAAGGCGACTTAGTGATCGCCGCTGACGCCATTACTCCTGAAGCTGTAAACTTCATGGCTAAAGAAGCGCGTGGTTTAATTTGTTTATCGATGACGGCTTCGCAAATCGAAAAATTACAAATTCCGATGATGATTTCAAAATCGCACCAGCGTGGTGCTACAGAAACGGCATTCACTTATTCAATCGAAGCAAGTTTTGGGGTAACAACTGGAATCTCTGCTGCAGACCGTTCGCACACGATTAAAGTAGCTTCGCGCGAAACAGCAAAAGCCAGTGATGTGATTGTGCCAGGGCACATCTTTCCTTTAAAAGCTCACTCGCAAGGTGTGTTGGGTCGCGCAGGCCATACAGAAGCCAGTGTTGATCTAGCTGTAATCACAAAACAAACCCCAGCCAGCGTAATTTGTGAAGTCATTAATGATGACGGCACTATGGCGCGTTTGCCAGATCTAATGATCTTTGCAAAAAAACATAATATTAAAATTGGAACTATCGAGGCGTTAATTGCCTACAGGAAATCACATGAAAGCTAAAAAAGCCGTAAAAAGTAAAGCCGTTAAAAACAAACCTAAGGCTCCAAAAATTAAAATCGGGGTTGTGACTTCGCGTTTTAACGAAGAAATCACTTCAAAGTTAGAAGATGGTACTTTAGATTTTCTTGAATCTGTAGAAGGCGTAGAAATTTTCTCGGTTCGTGTTCCAGGGGCTGTTGAAATCCCCTTAGCGGCGCAAGCGCTTTTAGAATACCAGAAGGTGGATGCCGTGATCACCCTTGGAGCAGTTATCCGCGGTGAAACCACTCATTACGAAGAGGTTTGCCGTTCTGTTGAGCGAAATTGCTCAAGATTAATGTTAGATTATAAAAAACCAATCGCTTTTGGTGTTTTAACCACTGAAACCGAAGAGCAAGCTTTAGACCGTGTCGGTGGTCGCCATGGTCACAAAGGAATTGATGCAGCCCAAGCAGCTCTTGAGATGATTGGACTTCTGCGCGAAATCAAGAAAAAATAAAGGGGCATGAGCACAAAGCCCACACAAAATGTCGAATCACTGAAAAGGCGAAAAGAAGTAATTTCTATTTTTGCCATTTCAATCTTGCTGGCAATTTTAGTAGGTATAGAAGTTTACGTATTCCGTTCAGGCCAGACTCTGCCAAGCCCGTACATTATTTATTTCATCGGATTAGTGAACGTAAATTTAATCCTAGTCTTACTTCTGTTATTTTTAATTTTCCGAAACATCGTCAAAGTTTTTATCGAACGTCGTGGTAAAATCTTTGGTTCATCGCTAAAATCAAAATTGATTATCGCCTTTGCCACGTTCTCGGTAATTCCGACGTCGTTAGTTTTAATTCTTTCGGTGTTTTATCTAAATTCAAGTTTTGATCGTTGGTTTTCACAGCGCATGATCGGTATTTTAAAAAATGCCTCAGAAGTGATTGATTCCTTTATCGCGCAAGAAAAACGCAAAGGTTATGATTACGCGACAATGGTGGCCGAAGCTGTTGCCAAAACGCAGAGCCCGCAAAAACTAGACGACATGCTAAAAAAACTGCAAAAAGATTATAAGCTTGATGTGGTTGAATATTATCCTGATCTTTTATCAGAACGTTATATCGCCCAAGATGCTAAAGCCGTCAGACAAGTGGTTCCGCGCCCTAATTTTGATTTTTTGCAAAAGGGTTTTTTGCATGAAAGCCAGGCCAGTATTGTTCAAGTTTTTTCGGACGCCCATCTATTGCGTATGATGGTGCCCACTGAAAATGGTGTGGTGGTGGTTTCAAAAGTCTTAAATCTTGCACCGGGTGCAAAATTTGATGATATCGTCGGCGCCTATCAAGAATTCCAAGACAACACGCTCATTGAAAATCCATTAAAATCGATGTATTTTATCATGCAGATTGTAATGTCGCTGGTGATTTTATTTGCTGCCATTTGGTTTGGTTTCCATTTAGCTAAACAGCTTTCTGTACCGTTAGTGCAACTTGGCCGCGCAACTAAACGGGTTGCTGGCGGCGATTATTCTTCGTTAGAAATCGAATCGGGCAGTGAAGAAATTAGTAATCTGATCGGAAACTTCAATCAGATGATTTCAAATCTGTCGTCATCAGAGCTTGAATTGCAGCAAACCATTAAAAATTTAAATCAATACACCTCTTATGTTGAAATCGTATTAGGTAACGTATCTGCCGGCGTTTTATCAGTAGATATGTCTGGTGTTGTCACCACGATGAATCGCCGCGCTGGTGAATTGTTAATTGTCGATCCTTCGAAAGCTGTCGGTAAACCGATCAAGCAGTTATTAGATGATCAGACTTACAAAATTTTCTCGCAGTTTGTAAAAGCCATGCAGGAAAATAATTTAACCAGTTTACAAAAAGAAATCCGTATCGAAGTCGATAAACAAACTGAAAACGGCATCGAAAAAGAACCTATTCCGTTATCTGTGCATGTTTCAATTTTACGAAATGAATTTCAGCATCAAATCGGCCGCATCATGGTGTTTGACGATATGACCCCGATTGTAAATGCTCAGCGTGCAGCCGCCTGGTCAGAAGTGGCCCGTCGTATTGCTCACGAAATTAAAAATCCATTAACGCCAATTAAGTTAGCGGCAGAACGTATCGCCAAAAAATACGGCGGCCAAATCCAAGAGCAGGCTTTTAAAGATTCTATTCAAATGATCGTGTCGCAAGTCGATGACATGCGAAATCTGGTGAATGAATTCAGTCAGTTTGCGCGTATGCCAGAGCTAAAGCTGATCCAAGCTCAGTTGAATGATGTGTTGCGGTCGATGTTTGAAGTGTATTCGCAAAATCACACTAAGATTAAGTTTAACCTAGAGCTTGATCCAAACTTGCCAGAATTTAAATTCGATCCGGCGCAATTAAAGCGCGTGTTTGTGAACTTGTTAGATAACGCGGTTCATGCAACTGAAGACGAAACAGCGCAGATTGCTCACCCAGAAGTGACAATTAAGACTGAATACCAAACGCAACATAGAATTGCCCGAATTTATATCATGGATAACGGCCTTGGAATCCCAGCCCGTGACCGTGTTCGCGTCTTTGAGCCTTATTTTTCGACTAAAGAAAAAGGAACCGGCTTAGGATTGCCAATCGTTAAAAGTATTATCGAAGACCATGGCGGAGTTATTCGAGCCCTAGGTAACGAGCCGCAAGGAACCAAGATTTATATAGAGCTTCCATTGTATACAAGCGCCCCTTAATGCTGTAGCTTTTATTAGCTATAAGAAGGTGGACGTATGTCTCAGGTTTTACACGAAGAAAAACTAAAAACGCGCATTTTAATTATCGATGATGAAGGCCCGATTCGTCAGGTCATGTCAGAGAGTCTAAAAGACGATGGCTTTCATGTTTTAACAGCTCCAGACGGACCAACGGGTTTACAAGTTCTTCAAGAATTTAAACCGCATATTTGTTTCTTAGATATCTGGATGCCCAAAATGGATGGTATCGAAGTTTTAACTCAAGCGATCCCGCAAAATCCAGACACGCAATTTATTATGATCTCTGGTCATGGCACTATCGAGACCGCAGTTAAGGCGACTAAAACTGGTGCATGGGATTTTATTGAAAAGCCACTTTCGTTAGAAAAAATCACGTTAGTGATCGATCACGTTTTGAAATTCAAAGCTGAAAAAGACGAAAAACAAGCGTTGTTAAATAAATTAAGAAAAAATATTGCTCTAGTCGGTGAATCAAAATCACTTCAAAAAGTGCGCGAACAAATCACGACAGTCGCAAAAACTCAGCAAACGATTTTGATTTCTGGCGAGCCTGGATCAGGTCGTGAGCTAGTGGCGCAAAACATTCACTTTATGAGTTCACAAGCCAGCCGTTCAATTGTTGAAATCAACTGTGCAACATTACCTCAGGATTTAATTGAAATTGAGTTGTTTGGCATTGAAAAAGGCGTGTTACCAGGAATCGATAAAACTCGTAAGGGTAAATTAGAATTGATCGAAGGCGGTACTGTAATCATCGAAGAGATCGAAGAAATGCCACAGGCTATTCAATTAAAACTTTTACAGTACTTAAGAACGCAAAAGTTTTCGCGCGTAGGTTCAGCTGATGCGATTAGCGCGACATCGCGAGTGATTTTAACTTCATCAACAAATCTTTCAGCGTTAATCGCTAGTGGCAAAGTTGCAACAGAACTTGCAGGATTATTACAGAACAACGAAATCGTGGTTGATCCACTTCGTAATCGTCCAGAAGACATTCAGTCTTTGATTTTTCACTTTAGTGACATTATCGCCAAACAAATGGCTTCATTTAGAAAAACAATTTCTGAACAAGGTTTAAAACTTTTAGTGAAACACTCATGGCCGGGTAATATCCGTGAACTTAAAAACTTTATTGAGCGTGTGTATATCTTAACGCCGTCAGATTACGTTGACGTGCATGATTTACGTTTCGCTGGTCTGTCAGATAAAAAAGACGGTGTGCCAGGAAGTCACTCTGAAATTTCAACATTCCGTGATGCGCGTGCAGAATTTGAAAAAGATTATTTAATTAAAAAAATTCAGGAAAATGGCGGCAATATTTCAAAAACTGCTGAAGCCATTGGTTTAGAGCGCAGTTATTTACACAGAAAAATTAAAGCGTACGGTATCGAGGTCAACATATGAACTTATCAATCTTAAAGTGGTCACAGACTCATTTATTCACTCTTAAAGAAGCCCCTTCTGATGCCGAGATCCCGTCGCATAAATTGATGATGCGCTCTGGATTTATGAAAAAGCTTGGCCCTGGTCTTTATTCTTACGGAGCTATCGGACTTCGCGCTATTCGTAAATTTGAAGAGATCGTTCGCGAAGAACTTCATAAAGCTAATGGTATCGAAATTTTAATGCCAGTAGTTCAACCGCGCGAATTGTGGGAAGAAACAGACCGTTGGGCTCAAATGGGCGCAGGTCTTCTAAAATTTAAAAATCGTAATAACCAAGAATTCTGTTTAAGCGCTACAGCCGAAGAAGCAGTTGTTGATTACGTACGCCATGAATTAAAATCATGGAGAGATTTTCCTAAAAATATTTATCAGATTCAGACAAAATACCGTGATGAAATCAGACCTCGTTTTGGTTTAATGCGCGGCCGTGAATTTGTGATGAAAGATGCCTACAGCTTTGATTTAGATCAAGCAGGTGCTCTTAAATCTTATGAAGATATGTATCAGGCCTACGAACGAATTTTTAATCGTTTGAATCTAGAATACCGCGCTGTACAGGCTGATGCCGGTAACATCGGCGGCAGTCAAACGCACGAGTTTCAGCTTTTAGCCGAAGCCGGTGAAGATGCTTTATTAGTTTCAGATAAAACACGATTTGCGGCCAATGTTGAAGTTTGTCCAGCGATTGATGCTGTTCCGCATATTTCTAATGAAGCTGAAAAGACAATGGAGAAATTTGAAACCCCAAATCAAAAAACAATCACAGATCTTGAAGCCTTCACAAAAATTCCAGCTCGCGATTTGGTTAAAACTCTTTATTTTTCTACTAACGAAGATCCAAAAGTAAAAGACATTAAGGCTGTGGCTATTTTACTTCGTGGCTCTGACGAAGTTAATCCAATCAAAATTAAAAACATGCTTGGAATGTCAAACTCTCCAGAGATGTTAACTGATGAACAAGTGCGTGAAGTGACAGGAGCAAACCCAGGCTCATGCGGTCCTATCGGCTTAAAAATCCCGGTCTACGCTGATAACGGCATTATGGGATTAAAAAATTACATCGTCGGTGCTAACGAAGACCACTTCCACTTACGCAATGTAAACCATGGCCGTGATTATCAAATCACAAAAACTGCTGATTTACGTATGGCGCGCGAAGGCGATAAATGCCCTGAATCTGATGGTCAATTAAAATCTTACCGCGGTATTGAAGTGGGTCATGTATTCTACTTAGGACAAAAGTATTCGAAAAAAATGAACGGTGTTTTCTTAGATAAAAACGGAAAATCACAGCATTACGAAATGGGCTGTTACGGAATTGGTATCACTCGCGTTGTTCAGGCTGCGATTGAACAAAGTCATGACCAAGATGGTATCATCTGGTCAAAAGCACTTTCTCCGTTTCATGTGCATATTTGTTTATTAGATATTAAAGATGAAAACTTAACAAAATATGTGAACGATTTAGCTCTGCGTTTTGCAGAAAAAGGCATTGAAACATTTATTGATGATCGTGATGAGCGCCCAGGTGTGAAATTTAAAGATGCAGATCTTTTAGGTTTTCCAGTGCGTATCGTTGTCGGTAAAAAAGGTTTTGAAGCCGCACAAATCGAAGTTGTAAACCGTAAAACTAAAGAAGTTGAAAAAGTAGCTCCTGATGCAGTTCTGGCTCAGGCAGAAAAAGTTTTAGCTACAAGATAGGAAATAGAACATGTCACAAAACTTGATCAAAAATCCAATCATGTTAGCTCTTGATGTAGATACAAAAGAGCAAGCGCAAAAGATTTTAGATCAAGTGGGTGATGTGGTCGGTGCGATTAAAATCGGCCCACGTCTTGGCTATCAGTACGGCGCTGAATTTATCAAAGAATGCGCTAAAGTTGCCCCGGTTTTTATTGATAATAAATATTTTGATATCCCATCAACGATGGTTTCAGCAGTGAAAACAAGTTTTCATGCAGGAGCCACATTTGTAACAGTGCACGCATTATCGGGTAGCGAAGCTTTAACCGAACTCGCAAAACTAGAAAAAGAATTAAATCAAATTCGTCCCTTTAAAATCCTAGCCGTCACGATTCTTACAAGCTGGGATCAAAACTCAATACCCAAATCATTGCATCCATGGCCTGTCACAGATCATGTATTAAGTCTTGCTAACCTAGTGCTTGATTCTGGCTTAACTGGTTTGGTTTGTTCAGCTCACGAGCTGGAACTGCTTAAAAACCACGATCTGTATAAGGTAACTCCCGGGATTCGACCCGATTCAGCTGCTGCAGACGATCAAAAACGTGTAATGAATCCACAACAAGCAATTCAAGCTGGCGCTTCTGCCTTAGTTATTGGTAGACCCATCTTGCAAGCAACCAATCCAAAACAAGCTGTTCTAGATATTTTAAAAAGTATCTAAGACTATTTAGGAACATGTATGAGAAGAACTTCAGGCAAAGCCCAAGGTGGCAAAAACTCTCCACGCCCAGCACAAGGCCGTACGCAATCTGGCAGTCGTCCAGCAGCTAAAAGCAATCGACCTCCAGCACGTGTTTCTCATGGAGCTCGCGGCGGTCAGGTTCAGGCCCGCGCATCAGCAACTCAAGGCATGCATTCGTCCCTTCCTAAATCTTGGCGCCAAATTGCCGGAACCCACGCTGTAAAAGAAGCTTTAAGTGTACGTCCACAGTCGATCAAACAAGCTTATGTACAAGCTAATTTATTAAATTCACCTGAAATTAAAGAGCTATTACAAATTTTTAAAGCTAAAGACATTCGTTTCGAAGAAAAAAACGAAATGGAATTAGCAAAACTTTGCGCTGGCCACCAAGGCGCTGTGATTTTTTCAGATTACAATCCAGCTTTTGATTACACTCAGCAGGGTTGGGAAGATAAAAGCATTATTTTAGCCTTGGACGGCGTCGAAGACCCACATAATTTAGGTGCGATTTTACGTACGAGCTGGTTAATGGGCGTAAGTGGTCTAATCATTCCTCAAGACCGCGCTGTAGGCTTAACGCCAACAGTTCACAAGGTGGCTTGCGGTGGTGTAGAGCACGTTGAAATCGCCCGTATCAATAATTTTAACGATCCGTTCGAGACTTTAAAACAAGCCGGATTCTGGGTTTATGGTCTTTCGCATAAGGCCACAAAATCAATTTACGACATTCAATACCCAGAAAAAGTAATTTGGGTATTGGGCGCAGAAGACAAGGGCCTACGTTCGACGACAGAGCGTGTGTGTGATGAATTGGTTTCGATTCCGCAGGCTTCACCAGAGGCAAGCTATAACGTTTCTGTGGCTACAGCGATGGCTTTAGCCGAAACTAAACGCCAATGGACAAAAAAATAAATTCTTAACATACAATTAGTGGACGTTTCTTAATTCGCGGTGATAAAATTTTGGTTAGATGAGTGAAGCTGCAAAAACCAAAAGATTATTTGTCGCGATTAAGCCAAGCCTGGGGCAAATTTATCAATTAGACCCATTTTTAAAAAAATTGAAAAAATCTTTCGACCAAAAAGAAATTCAAATCAAATGGTCGCCTCTAGAAAACATGCACATCACGTTAAGTTTTCTAGGTGATACTCCTGAAGATAAAATTCCGATTTTACGAGAGAAATTATCAGAAATTGCAATTCATGCACATGAGTTTAATTTGAAAATTCACGACTTAGGAGCTTTCGATCATTTTCAAAAAGCGCGAACTCTTTTCGTCGACGTACAACGCTCACAACCCCTTTTAGACTTACAGTCTTTGATCGAGCAAAAATTAGAACTACCGCCGCAACAGCAATATTACCCCCATATGACTTTAGGACGGCTGCGAAATCCAAATTCTGTTGAGTCGGCAGCTAGCCCTTTTAAAAAAATAGATCTCGGAAAAGGGGAGATTAGCTCGGTTTTTTTGATGGAAAGCCAACTTAGTGGACATTTTCCGGTGTACTCGGACATTTTTGAAGCACCTCTGGTTAAAAACCAAGCATAAAACTTTACGTTCTTATTAAAAATAAATTTGACCTGATCGAGCGAATCCAGTAAAAATTCCAAGTTACTAAAATTTTTGACGAATTTTAGCTTTTGCAAAAAGGCTGGAATTTTATACGAAGTTTTAGGCTATGCTGGCATAGCTCAATTGGTAGAGCAGCTGATTTGTAATCAGCAGGTTGCGGGTTCGAGTCCCATTGCCAGCTCCATTTTTCGCTTAAGTGCGAATTTTGCGAGTGTACACTATAGCTAAATGTACATAGACGTTAATTAATGGGTAGGTGCCCGAGTGGCTAAAGGGGACAGACTGTAAATCTGTTGGCTTCGGTCTTCGAAGGTTCGAATCCTTCCCTGCCCACCATTTTTTGTTTTCCCTTGTGGGCGATCTTAAAATGTCATTAGCGTCGAACCTTTCGGTTTTTTTTCGAATGGTTTACAGTCGCAAGATAAAAGATTTTGGCGGGAGTAGCTCAATTGGCTAGAGTATCTGCCTTCCAAGCAGAGGGTTGCGAGTTCGAGACTCGTCTCCCGCTCCAAAGTTTTTTGCCCTTACGCCCGTGTAGCTCAGTGGTAGAGCACACCCTTGGTAAGGGTGAGGTCGTCGGTTCGGCTCCGATCACGGGCTCCAGTTCGAAAGAATTGAAGTAAGTGGTGAAGAAGAATTGATGAGTGATTTAAAAATTTAAAAAGCTTTTTTAATTAAAAGTTATAAAACAAACATTCTCGCAGGAGGACATATGTCTAAAGAGAAATTTAACAGATCAAAACCGCATGTAAACATCGGTACCATTGGTCACGTCGATCATGGTAAAACAACTTTAACAGCTGCTATCACGACTACTCTTGCGACTATGGGTAAAGCGCAAGCTATGGCTTACGATCAAATCGATAAGTCTCCAGAAGAAAAAGCACGTGGTATCACTATCTCTACAACTCACGTTGAGTACGAAACTGACAACCGTCACTACGCTCACGTTGACTGCCCAGGCCATGCCGATTACGTAAAAAATATGATCACTGGTGCCGCACAAATGGACGGAGCAATCCTAGTAGTTTCTGCAGCTGACGGTCCTATGCCACAAACTCGTGAGCATATCTTACTTGCACGCCAAGTAGGTGTTCCAGCTCTAGTTGTATTCATGAACAAATGTGACATGGTTGATGATAAAGAATTACTTGAACTTGTTGAAATGGAAGTTCGTGAATTATTATCTAAATACGAATTCCCTGGCGATACTATCCCTATCGTTAAAGGTTCTGCTAAATTAGGTTTAGAAGGTGACCAATCTGAGTATGGTCGTCCATCTATCTTAGCTTTAATGGAAGCTTGTGATAAACATATCCCTGAACCAGTTCGCGCTATCGAAAAAACATTCTTAATGCCAGTAGAGGACGTGTTCTCTATCTCTGGTCGTGGTACTGTTGTTACAGGCCGTGTTGAGCGTGGTATCGTTAAAGTAAATGACGAGATCGAAATCGTTGGTATCCGTCCGACTCAAAAAACTACAGTTACTGGAATCGAAATGTTCCGTAAATTGTTAGATGAAGGTCGCGCTGGAGACAACTGCGGTGTTCTTTTACGTGGTACTAAAAAAGAAGATGTTGAACGTGGCCAAGTATTAATCAAGCCAGGTTCAGTTAAACCACACAAAAAATTCAAAGGTGAGGCATACATCCTTACTAAAGATGAAGGTGGACGTCATACTCCATTCTTTACTAACTACCGTCCACAATTCTACTTCAGAACTACAGATGTTACAGGTGTTGTAACTCTTAAAGCTGGAACTGAAATGGTTATGCCAGGTGATAAAGTTGAGATTAACGTTGAGTTAATCACTCCAATCGCAATGGAACAATCTTTACGTTTCGCTATCCGTGAGGGTGGCCGTACAGTTGGTGCCGGCGTAGTTGTTGAAATCATCGAGTAGTTTTAACTACTCGGTTTCAAGCTTAGCTTAAAACTGATTGAAAAGGCCGACTGAAAAGTCGGTCTTTTTTTTTGACTTTTGCTCTTGCTCAAGCTTTTGGCCCAAGTCAAATAAAGCTTGTCGAGGCATGAAAATACAGAGTATATTTTGCGTTTAATGCAGGGGTTTAGCTCCAGCGGTAGAGCGAGCGACTCCAAATCGCTAGGTCGTGGGTTCGAATCCCCCAGCCCCTGCCAATTTTACTTCACTTTTAACTAAATCAAGTTAAGCTTAGTGGTGAAATTGAAAAATGAGACCGTTTTGTTTTATTCACGAAGGATGAAACATAAAAAATTTCGGTTTTTAATAACTGAAGAACAGATAAGGATTTTACGGATGGATAATACAAATTCAAAATTTATTACGGTATGTTTTTTATCATTAGCTGCGCTAGTTGGTTTTACCGTATCAGTTTTACTTAAAGCTTTATCTGGAGCTTTCGGCGTAATCGCAAAACTTTCTGATTACGATTTATTTAAACACGGTCTACCAGTGATGTTAGCTGTAGTTTTATTTGCTTCTCTTCAATTTAATAAAGGCGTTTTGCAATGGGCTGATGAAGTCACTGCAGAAATCAAAAAAGTAGTATGGCCACCAATTAAAGATACGCGCATGATGACAGTTGTAGTTGTTATCATGGTTTTCATTTCTTCGATCATCATCAGCGTATTTGATTTATTTTCTGGTTTCGTACTAAACCAAATTCTTAAGTAGTTAATTATTTCTGGCTTAGCCAGAGAGGAGTTGTATTTTGGAAAATCAAGAGACACCAAAAGCACCGACAGAAAAAAAATGGTATATCATTAATGTTCAATCTGGTTGTGAAAACACAGCTAAGGCTGCTATCGAAGAAAGAATCAAAACTAACAAAATGGAAAGCATGTTTGGCGAAATCCTAATTCCTGCTGAAAATGTTGTTGAATTAGTTAAGGGCCAAAAAACGACTAAAACTCGTAAGTTCTTTCCAGGCTATATTTTCGTTAACATGGTTCTTAGCGATCAATCTTGGCATTTAGTAAAAAATTCTTCTAAAGTGTCTGGCTTCGTGGGCGGCGCTAAAACTAAGCCACCAGAAGTTCCTGAGCACGAAGTTATGCGTGTGACTCAGCAAATGGCTGGCGTAGCTGAAAAACCTCGCGCTAAAGCCAACTACAACATCGGTGACCAAGTTACTGTTGTTGATGGTCCATTTAATAACTTCAACGGTACAGTTGAAGAAATTAACGAAGAAAAAGCTAAAGTTAAGGTTCTTGTGTCGATCTTTGGTCGTCCAACGCCTGTTGAACTAGATTTTATTCAAGTTTCTAAAAACTAATTAGCTCATATTTTAAGCGGTATATTTAAAAGCCTTAGTGTAACAACTAAGGCTTTTTTCGTTTTTGGGTTTGTCATAGGAGACATCCTGTCTGAAAAGGGGTTATACCCCTTTTAAACCCCTTAAGTCTGACCTTCCGGGGTCAGACTTGTAAGTGTCTTTTGGGTGTTGTTTTTCATTGGTAAAAGGTCTTATTTTTTTTATCTTTTTTGTTGTCTCTGACGCGGGGCTGAGGCTATATTCTCCCTTCGTGTAAAATTCACGACAGAAATCAGAAGACTCATTGGGAGTTTTCTTTAAACCCTTTGCAAGGTGGGAATCTATGGCAAAAAAAGTTACAGGTATGATCAAATTGCAGATACCGGCAGGGAAAGCTAATCCAGCTCCTCCCGTTGGACCGGCACTTGGACAGCATGGGGTAAACATTATGGAATTCTGTAAACAGTTCAACGCGCGTACTCAAGCGCTAGGTGATAGCATTATTCCTATCATCATTACTGTTTACCAAGACCGTTCGTTTACTTTCATCACTAAGACGCCTCCGGTATCTTCGTTAATCAAAAAGGCATTAAAATTAGAATCAGGTTCTAAAATGCCGCAAAAAGATAAAGTCGGTAAAATCAAAACTGACCAAATCAAAGTTATCGCAACTACAAAGTTGCCTGACTTAAACTGTGTGAAAGTTGAATCAGCAATGTCTCAAGTTGCCGGTACAGCAAAAAGCATGGGCTTAGAAGTAGAAGGAATGTAATATGTCAGGTAAAAAATTTACAGCAGCAGCTAAAAAAGTTGATGCTTCAAAAAAATATTCATTCGCAGAAGGTATCAAATTAGCAATTGAAACAGCTCCAGCTAAATTTGATGAATCTATTGATATCGCAGTTAAATTAGGTATCGATCCAAAACAATCTGATCAACAAGTTCGTGGTGCTATCGCTTTACCTCACGGTTTAGGCAAAGCAGTGCGCGTTGTTGTTTTTGCTAAAGGTCCAAAAGAGAACGAAGCAAAAGCAGCTGGTGCAGATTTCGTAGGAGCTGACGACCTAGTTGAAAAAATCAACGGTGGTTGGTTAGATTTCGATAAATGTATCGCGACTCCAGACATGATGGCGACTGTATCAAAAGTTGCTAAGGTTCTTGGACCTCGTGGTTTAATGCCAAATCCTAAAGTTGGAACTGTAACTATGAACGTTACTGAAGCAGTTACAGCTGAGAAAAAAGGTAAACTTGATTTCCGCGTTGATAAAGCAGGTATCGTACATGCTTCTATCGGTCGTAAATCTATGGGTGCAGCTAAGCTTAAAGAAAACTTTGATGCTTTCATCAATACAGTTGTTAAAGCTAAGCCAGCTACATCTAAAGGTATCTACCTTCGCTCTATGTTCGCAGCTTCTACAATGGGTCCAGCGATCCGTTTAGATGCTAACGAAGCAATGGCAGGATCAGAAGAGTAATATTCTGCCGTAGGCGGATATCATAATTCTGTTTATTAAAAAATTATACGCGTCAGAGACAGTTGGTCTTCATAAGAAATTAATAGCGATCTAAATAGTTTAGATCGCTGCCAACCGAGACGGATAAAAATCTTTTAGATCTATATCCTTTTCCCTGATGCCTTAAACAAACGAAAGGAAACACCTAATGCTAAAAGCACAAAAAGAATTAGACATCAAAGCTCTTTCTGAAAAAATCGCTCAAGCTAAAGGCGCTTTCGTCGTAGACTTTAAAGGCATGAAAGTGGAGCAAGTTACGAATCTTCGTAAAAAGCTACACGCTGCTGAGTCTGAGATGAAAGTTGTTCGTAATACGTTAGCAAAACGTGCTTTCAAAGGTAATGCAGTTCAAGAACAAGCATTAGCAAGTCACTTAACTGGTACGAATGCGATCGTTTTCGCATTTAACGAAGTTGTTGGCGTAGCTAAAACGCTTGCTGAGTTCGGCAAAGACGTTGAAGCATTAAAAATCAAATCAGGCATGATGGATGGCGAAGCTCTTGATTCTAATAAAATCAAATTCTTAGCGACATTACCTGGTAAAGATCAATTACGTGCACAATTATTGTGTTTAATGAAAGAGCCTAGTGCAAGACTTGCACGCGTTCTTAATACTTATGCACAACAAAACGGAGCGCCATCTGCAGCACCTGCAGATGAAGCTGCACCACAAGCTTAGTTAGTCGAAGGCTAACAAAGATTTAACTAAATTAATTAAAGAAAAGGATTATAAAATGACAAATGAACAAATCGTAACAGCATTATCAGCAAAATCAGTAATTGAAATCGCTGAGTTAGTAAAAGAATTAGAAACAAAATGGGGCGTATCTGCTGCTGCACCTGTAGCTGCTGCTGCTGCTGCCGGTCCTGCTGCTGAAGCACAAACTGCTTTTGACGTTATCTTAGTTGACGCTGGCGCCAACAAAATTAACGTAATTAAAGAAGTTCGTACAATCACTGGCTTAGGTTTAGCTGAAGCAAAAGCTTTAGTTGAAGCTGGCGGAAAAGCAGTTAAAGAAGGCGCGACTAAAGAAGACGCTGACAAAATGAAAAAGACTTTAGAAGCTGCAGGCGCGAAAGTTACTATCAAGTAATTTTTCTCCGAAGCATTCTTAGCTTTGCGAAAGGGAATACGAAAGTATTCCCTTTTTTTATTTGATTTCGCCGTTCTCGATCGCAGACCAGAAATCAGAAACTTCAATTTCGACTTCCAGTTTTCTTAAGATAGCGTAAACGCCACCAAGTTTTCTGTGTAAGAACAGCAATTGGTGGGGCGGGGCAGAGTACTTTAATTTTTGTAATAGGGTGCGAGCTAACATTCCATTTTCTTTTAAAAAAGTATCATCAGAAAATTGAAACTTTTTGCTTTGGCTAAAAGGTTTAATTCCGTGTTTAAGTAGTTGAACAAATAAATCCAAAGTTTCTTGAGATTCACGGACGTCAATTAATCCGAATTCTACAGAGCACTTGATGATGTCATCATCTGATCCGGTTTTGATTGTCTTTAATAATTCGGTATACGCCTTGCGAAACTCATATGTGTAGGTTTTGCTTGCGCCAAAGTCTAAAGCGATAATTTCTAAATTTTGTTTGTCGCGAATAATAAAATTGCTTGGATTGGGATCTGTTTGAACTAATCCCCATTTGAAAAATTCTGAGGTGTATAGTTCTAGTAAGCTTAGCGCAACTTTCTCTTTTTTGTCTTTGACTGGCTTAGTGTCAATCCAATCTTTTAGGGTTAAGCCGTCTTCGTAGCTTGAACATAAAATATTGTGAGTTGAGTAGTTTTCAAATACCTGTGGAGTTTTTATTTCTAGGTATTTCCAGGTGTGCTGCGAAAATAATTTTTGAAATGCGACTGTAGAATTTTTTTCTTGTACAAAGTCGACTTCAGTTTTTAATACACTTTCAATTTCTGCAAAGACGGGATCTAGATCCATTTGTCGCCCAGTCATTCTGCAAAAAGCCCACACGGCCTTTTTAAGGAGTGCGACATCGCTAGAAACGGATTCGGCTACACCAGGATAAAGAATTTTAAACACAATTGGATTTTCGTTCAAAACAGCACGATAGACTTGTCCCATTGAGGCCGCGGCAAATGGTTTTAGCTGAATTTGCGAAAGCTGTTTAAATTTTTCTTCGCCAAAAGATGTAAGTAAAGTTTTTTTAATATCGATTTCGGGTGTATCCGTGATGCTGTTTTGCAGCTGTGATAAAATTTTTAAGGCTTCAGGTGGGAAGTAGTCTTCAAGATCTAAACTTAAGAGTTGGCCAGCTTTCATAGCGGCGCCTTTAAGTTGTGATAAGCTTTCAGTAAGAATTTTAGCTTGTTCAATGCGAGACTGTAAATTTCCCGATCGAACTTCTTGAATACCTAATTTGGCCACCATCTTGGTTATTTCAAGGGCGCGCGAAAATTTATTATTCAGTAGTGATTTCATTTGGTCATAGCATAGCTAAGGACACCCTAATGCACATTTAATATATGAACTGACGCAATACGATCCAAACGAACTTCAGTTAAGTTCGACATTTTTACAAATTCTTCCTGGTCACGGGTGAAGATATCAATGATGCGGCCACGAATAGAGTGAAGAATGTTTTTAACGTTCCAGTACTTCAGTTCAACTTGAAGCTTTTTAATCACGGCAAACTCAAGTTCATCGGTAAAGTCACAAGATACAGATTCATATTGTTTAGGTATATCCTGGGGATTTTGAAAAGCGCCCTTTAGGTATTCAGATTTAGTTGACGAAAACACGACTTTTTCAAACATGATGACTCCTGTGTGGCAAATTGCCCGAAAGCACTCTTCTCTTTCGTAAATATGCAAAGAATGAACCCTTGCGACTCAACAAAGTTGGTATAGCTGGTGCAAGGTGCTTTTTGCATGAAGAGCTTTTTGCTTGTGCACTTTTTTTTGATCATCACAACTTGTGCCCCTTTTAAAGATTCGCCTTTCTCGGATAAAGTATTTACCGATGCGCGTGATCTGAATGGTGTTGCAAAAACTGAATTGCAGAATGTTGAGAGTGATGGCGAAATTAAAATCGCTCTTTTTGCGGATTCACACAGTAATCACCGTGACTTGGATGATGTGATCGATCAGATCAATAAAACTCCGGCCTTAGATTTTGTAGTCAATTTAGGAGATTTTACCGACAGTGCCTATAATCTTGAATATGATCGGTTTGTCGATTCTTTAAAGGATGTGCTTAAGCCTAACTTTACTGTGATCGGAAATCATGACGCCATTGGTGCAGGCCCAGCCCTATTTAGAAAGATATTCGGACTTAGTAATTACTGGTTTGAAACCTCGACAGCCCGTTTTATTTTCTTTCACACTGCAAACTTAGAAGATCCTGAAGGGTTTAAACCGCAATGGCTTTTAGATGCGGTCAATGAATCAGTTAAAAACGTATTTATTTTTTCACATATTTCACTGGTCGATTCAGAAAGATTTGCGCCGGCGATGTTTGGTTCGTTATTTCAAAATCCGCTCGTAAAAATGTCTGTTTATGGCCACAAACATGTTTATGAACTGCAAAATAGTAGTGGCAGCGTGTTGTTGCAAGTTCCTCGCGTGCAGCGGCTGCAGTGGTTAGTCGTGCGAATAACTGGAAGTAATTTAGAAATTACGCGAATGCCCGGCGGAGAAATTGTATCAACAACCTTAAAACCGTAATTTTTTTATTTTTATTTTTTTTCAGTCTGATAGCTCGCGCTGATTGGAGCCCATTGCTTGGTACTTCGGGATTTTTTGGCCAGTACTATTTTGGTGGAGTTTATAGAAATGACAAATCATTTGCGGCAGAAGTTTCAATTGGTAGTTATCTGGTTGGAGGTGAAGCGGGGTGGCAATTGAACTGTATGTTTCGTTATATGGCGGTACAGATGACATGGAACTCTTTACAGTGGAGAGCTTTAGGTTTTGGGGCGGGATTTACTTATGCTCTAAATGATTTAAAGGGTAATAATTACTTTAGTAGTTCTCCCAGTCATTTTCCTGAAGACTATTACGAACAGACGGCGCTTCGCGGTATTTTAGAAGTTTCAACTGAAGTTTACTTTCCCGGGCAGCAAATTGAGGTTGGTTATTACCTTAGGCTTTTGGATAAGGGGCTTGGTGCCTATTACAATAGCAAAAGCCATAATTTACGCTACTATACATCATCAGGTTTAGCTTTGATTTTTCACTACTAAAAACATCCCAATAAATAAGCAATTTTTGAAATCTCTAGAGGGAGTGCAAATACTGAACCAATCATTTGCCTTTCGACTATAGTTTGGGTACTTTCTATTCCTTACGTTCAAATTTGAATTAATGTGGGCCTTGTAAATTCCCCCCGAAGCGAATTTTCATTTTTAGTTTTTTTAAAATATTTTTTAAAAAAAATATGCAGAAACTAAATTTCACAGCCTATTGGAGAAAAAATAATGGATAAGACTCCCGTCACGGCATCTAATCTACGTATTAGAAAGTCATTCGCCAAAAACAAACAAGTTATCGAAATCCCGAACTTGATTGAACTACAAAAAAAATCTTACGAAGCATTTCTTTTAAAAGAAGTTGATGCTGACCGCAGAGGTAACGAAGGTTTAAATGGAGTTTTCAAGTCAGTATTTCCTATTTCTGATTTCAATAACACGTCTTCGTTAGAATTCGTTGGTTACACTCTTGAGCCGTCAAAATACGACGTCGATGAGTGCCGTCAGCGTGGTATGACTTTCGCAGCTCCTGTGAAAGTAACTTTACGTTTAATCGTGTTTGATGTTGATGAAGAAACTGAAGCACGTTCAATCCGCGACGTGAAAGAACAAGAAGTTTACTTAGGTGAAATTCCTTTGATGACTGCAAACGGTTCTTTCATCATCAACGGTACTGAGCGCGTAGTTGTTTCTCAGTTACACAGATCTCCGGGCGTTTTCTTTGACCACGATGGTGGTAAAAACAATGCTTCTGGTAAATTAATCTACTCTGCACGTGTAATTCCTTACCGTGGTTCTTGGTTAGATTTCGAATTCGATCAAAAGGATGTTATCCATGTCCGTATCGATCGTCGTCGTAAATTTCCAGCGACTATTCTTCTTAAAGCTTTAGGAATGAATACTGAACAATTATTAGAATTTTTCTATGACCTTGACGAAATTTTCGTTAAAGGAAAATCATTATTCCGTAAGTTAGACATTGAACGTATGTCTGGCCAACGTGCGATTGCTGATATCGTTGATCCAACTACTGGTGAATCACTAGTTAAAGCTGGTCGTCGTATCACTCGTGCGATTGTTAAAAAAGTAAAAGATTTAGGTCTAACTGAAGTTGAAGTTCAACCTCAGGATTTAGAAGGTAAAGTATTAGCTAAACCTCTAATCGACGAATCAACTGGTGAAATCATCGCTGATGCAAATACTGAGTTATCAGTATCTTTAATCAAAAAAGCATTAGCTGCTGGTATCGAAAATTTCTACTTAATTTTCTTCGATGGTTTAACTGTAGGACCTTTCTTACGTAATACACTATTAGTTGATAAAGTTGGAAACCAAGATGAAGCGTTAATCGAGATCTATAAACGTTTACGCCCAGGTGAGCCTGCGGTTATGGAAGCTGCGCAAGCTTACTTCAACCGTTTATTCTTCGATCCAGAAGCATATGACTTATCTGAAGTTGGTCGTATCAAGATCAATCACAAATTCGGAATTTCAATGGACGAATGTCCTCCGTCTTTCCGCGTATTAACTCACAAAGATATTCTTTCTACTGTTAAAACACTTATCGATCTTAAAAATGGTCGCGGTGTTGTTGATGACATCGATCACTTAGGTAATCGCCGTGTTCGTTCTGTAGGTGAGCTTTTAGAGAACCAATACCGTATCGGTTTAGTTCGTATGGAGCGCGCAATTAAAGAGCGTATGTCATTACAAGATGTTGAAACAATGATGCCGCATGATTTAGTTAACGCTAAACCAGTGAACGCTGTTGTTAAAGAATTCTTCGGATCTTCGCAATTATCTCAGTTCATGGATCAAACAAATCCGTTATCTGAAATTACGCATAAACGTCGTTTATCTGCTTTAGGGCCCGGCGGTTTAACTCGCGACCGTGCAGGTTTCGAAGTACGTGACGTTCATGCGACTCACTATGGTCGTATCTGTCCGATCGAGACACCAGAGGGACCAAACATCGGTCTTATCGCGTCTTTATCTACATACGCACGTATCAACAACTACGGTTTCATTGAAACTCCGTACAAAAAAGTTGAAAACGGAAAAGTTTCTGAAGCTATCACTTATATGTCAGCTTTAGAAGAGTCTGGTCACTTTAAAGCTCAAGCGCCTACAGATGCTAAATTCAACCGTGAATTAGCTCCAGGCAACCACACTGTTCGTCGTGACGGTGAGTACGAGCTAGTTGATCGCGAAAAAGTAACTTTACAAGACGTTTCTCCGTCTCAGTTAGTTTCTATCGCCGCTTCATTAATTCCATTCCTTGAGCATGATGATGCGAATCGCGCGCTAATGGGATCGAACATGCAACGTCAAGCTGTGCCGTTATTAAAATCGCGCGCACCACTTGTTGGTACAGGCGTTGAGCGTTTAGTTGCTCGCGATTCTGGAACTTCAATCGTAGCAAACAATGATGGTATCGTTGAAGAAGTAGATGCATCTCGTATCGTTGTTCGTCGTCTTGCAAAAGGCGGAGAACTTGGTGCCAATGTTGATATCTACAACTTAACTAAGTACCAACGTACAAATCAAAATACATGTTTCAATCAAAAACCAATCGTTAAAAAAGGTGATCGCGTTTCTAAAACAGACATCATCGCCGATGGTCCATCTACAGAGTTAGGTGAGTTAGCTCTAGGTCAAAACATCCGCGTAGCGTTCACGCCGTGGATGGGTTACAACTTCGAGGATTCTATCTTAATCTCTGAAAGATTATTACAAGATGACACTTACACTTCAGTTCACATTGAAGAATTTGAGTGCGTAGCTCGTGATACAAAACTTGGAAAAGAAGAGATCACACGTGATATCGCCAATGTTGGTGAAGAAGCGTTAAAAGATCTGGATTCTTCAGGTATTATCCGTATCGGTGCCGAAGTTAAACCTGGTTTTATCTTAGTGGGTAAAGTGACTCCTAAAGGTGAAACACAATTATCTCCGGAAGAAAAACTTTTAAGAGCTATCTTCGGCGAAAAAGCAGGCGATGTTCGTGATACTTCATTACGTGCACCATCTGGCGTTTACGGAACAGTAATCGATGCGCAAGTTTACTCGCGTGAAGGTTCTGACCGTGATGAGCGTTTAGGTTTAATCATCGAAGAAAAACGTAAAAAATTAGAAAAAGATTTAGCGATCGAACAAAACGTTATCAAAAATAACGCGATCGAAAAATTACGCGATATCGTAGTTGGTAAAAACACTACAGGTATCTTATTAAATGAAGATGGTACTCAAAAATTATTGAATAAAGGTCAAGACATCACAAATGCAGACCTTGAAACAATTCCGTTTGAATTACTAAGCTACATTCCTTTAGAGCAAGAAGTTGAATACCAAGTTAACAAAATCATCGATGGTGCTCGTAACCAGCTTGATCAAGTTAAATTAGTATTTAATGAAAAAATCGATCGCCTTAAAAAAGGTGATGAGCTTCCTCCTGGCGTTATCAAAATGGTTAAAGTTTACGTAGCTATTAAGCGTAAATTACAAGTTGGTGATAAATTCGCCGGCCGCCATGGTAATAAAGGTGTGGTTTCAAAAGTATTAGCTCAAGAAGATATGCCTTACTTAGCTGATGGTTCTCCAGTTGATATGGTTCTTAACCCGCTGGGCGTTCCTTCACGTATGAATATCGGTCAGATCTTAGAGGTGCATTTAGGTTGGGCAGCGCACAACTTAGGTAAACAAATCGAAGAGCACTTAGAAAAATTTGATGCGAATAAACTTCGCTCAACGATGACTGACATCTTTGATGATAAAGAAATCACAGCTAAAGTGGCTCAAGCTGATGACGAATCATTAAAGAAAATGGGTAACGCTCTTAAAAACGGTATCCACGTTGGTACTCCGGTATTCGACGGTGCGTCTGAGCAAGACGTGCGTAACTTATTACAGAAAGCTCAATTGCCTTCAACACAATCGGTATTATTCGATGGTCGTTCTGGTGAGCCTTTCACAAACCAAGTTACTGTGGGCATCATGTACATGTTAAAACTTCACCATTTAGTTGAAGAAAAGATCCATGCTCGTTCTATTGGGCCTTATTCTCTAGTTTCGCAACAGCCACTTGGCGGTAAAGCGCAATTCGGGGGTCAGCGTCTAGGAGAAATGGAAGTTTGGGCTATCGAAGCTTACGGTGCAGCTTACTCTCTACAAGAATTCTTAACTGTTAAGTCTGATGACGTGGCAGGTAGAACTCGTATGTACGAAAGTATCGTGCGCGGTGAAAACATCCTTGAACCAGGTCTTCCTGAATCATTCAACGTATTGATTAAAGAATTACAATCTTTAGCTCTAAACATTGAATTAGTTGAGTCAGATATTCTGACTGACAAAATGGAAGATGAAATCGTTTCTGTAGAAGAAACTAAACCAATGGTTCAACACTAATAAGGAAGCGGGAAAAACATGAGAGATTTATTAAATTTTTTCGACAAACCAAAAGATCCACTTTCGTTTGATGCAGTTCGTATCTCTTTAGCTTCTCCAGAAATGATCCGTGATTGGTCATTCGGCGAAGTTAAAAAGCCAGAAACTATCAATTACCGTACGTTCAAACCTGAACGTGACGGTTTATTCTGCGCAAAAATCTTTGGACCTATCAAAGATTACGAATGCTTATGCGGTAAATATAAACGTATGAAATATCGCGGAGTCATCTGCGAAAAATGCGGCGTTGAAGTTACGCAAACTAAAGTTCGTCGTGAACGTTTAGGCCATATCGAGTTAGCTACACCTGTGGCTCATATCTGGTTCTTACGTTCTTTACCTTCACGTATCGGTAACTTACTTAATCTATCGTTAAAAGACGTAGAAAAAGTTCTTTACTGCGAGTCTTACATCGTTGTTGATCCAATGGAGACAACATTAGAAGAAGGCGCAGTTCTTAATGAAGATGCATACAATGCAGCTCTTAACGAATTCGGTCCTAACTTCAAAGCCGGCATGGGCGGTGAAGCAGTTCGTGAAATGTTACGCAAAATCGATCCAGAATATTTATCTCGTAAGTTACGTATGGAACTTAAAGAGACTAAATCAGAAGCTGGAACTAAAAAATTATCTAAACGTTTAAAAGTTGTTGAAGCTTTCAAAGGCTCTACTAATAAATGTGAATGGATGATGTTAGAAGCGCTTCCTGTGTTACCACCGGATTTACGTCCGTTAGTACCTCTTGATGGTGGCCGTTTCGCAACTTCAGATCTAAATGATTTATACCGTCGTGTAATCAATCGTAATAACCGTTTGAAACGTCTTCAAGAGCTTAACGCTCCAGACATTATCATCCGTAATGAAAAACGTATGTTACAAGAAGCGGTTGATGCGTTATTAGATAACGGTCGCCGTGGTAAAACATTTACTGGTCCAAACAAACGTCCTCTTAAATCATTAAGCGATATGCTTAAAGGTAAACAAGGTCGTTTCCGTCAGAATTTATTAGGTAAACGTGTGGATTACTCTGGTCGTTCGGTTATTACCGTAGGCCCTACGTTAAAATTACACCAATGCGGTCTACCTAAGAAAATGGCTTTAGAATTATTCAAGCCGTTTGTTTACAACAAACTTGAAGAAAAAGGCTTAGCTACAACAATCAAACAAGCTAAACGCTTAGTTGATCAAGAGACAGTAGAAGTATGGGATATCTTAGCTGAAGTAGTTAAAGAACATCCAGTATTACTAAATCGTGCTCCAACGTTACATAGACTTGGTATCCAAGCTTTCGAACCAGTTCTTCATGAAGGTAAAGCGATCCAATTACATCCATTAGTGTGTACTGCATTCAATGCCGATTTCGATGGAGATCAGATGGCAGTTCACGTTCCACTTTCTGTGGAAGCGCAAGTTGAAGCTCGTGTATTAATGATGTCGACTAACAATATCTTATCGCCTGCCAATGGTAAGCCGATCATCAATCCATCTCAGGACGTTGTCTTGGGTCTTTATTGGATGACTCGTCTTCGTCCAGGTGCAAAAGGTGCTGGTAAACGTTTCGCTTCAGTTCAAGAGGCATTATATGCTTACGAAACTGGAATCATCGATATCCAAGCTACTTGTCATGTTAAAATTAAAGGTAAAGTAGAAGAAACAACTGTAGGACGCGCGATTTTATCAGACGTAGTACCTAAAGAAGTTCCTTTCACAACGATCAATACAGCGATGTCAAAAAAATCTATCGCTTCATTAATCGATACAACTTTCCGTTTAGCTGGTGCTAAAGCGACTTGTATTTTAGCCGATCAAATCATGCAGTTAGGTTTCAAATACTCAACTGTAGCGGGTCTTTCGATCTCTGTAGATGACATGATCATCCCAGAACAAAAAGCTCCGATGTTAGCTGATGCTGATAAACAAGTTCAAGAAATCCAACAACAGTACGACGAAGGTTTAATTACCGACGGTGAGCGCTACAATAAAGTTGTGGATATCTGGGCTCAAACTTCAGATAAAGTTGCCAAAGAGATGATGAGCCAAATCGAGAAACAAAAATTCTTGGTTGATGGTAAAGAAATCGTTGGACCTTCATTCAATCCAATTTACGTCATGGCCGATTCCGGAGCCCGTGGATCGTTCAATCAGTTACGTCAGTTAGGTGCGATGCGTGGTCTTATGGCTAAGCCATCAGGCGAAATTATCGAAACACCGATCACGGCAAATTTCCGTGAAGGTTTAACGGTACTTCAATATTTCATTTCTACACATGGTGCGCGTAAAGGTCTTGCCGATACAGCATTAAAAACAGCCAACTCTGGATACTTAACACGTCGTTTAGTTGACGTGGCTCAAGACGTTGTTGTTTCTGAAATCGATTGCGGAACTAAAGAAGGTTTAGAAATCACTCCGGTTTATGAATCAGGTGAAATCATCCTTGGTATCGCTGATCGTATTTTAGGTCGCGTAACAATCAATGATGTTATCGATCCAGCAACGAACACTGTATTGTTAAAAGCTAACAGCGAAATGGACGAAAACTTAGTTAAACGTATTGAAGATGCTGGAATCGAAAGAATCCAAATTCGTTCGGCTTTAACTTGTGAAGCTCGCCGTGGTGTTTGTGTGAAATGTTATGGCCGTGATTTATCTCGTGGTGCGACTGTAAACTTAGGTGAAACAGTTGGTATTATCGCAGCTCAATCAATCGGTGAGCCTGGTACTCAGTTAACAATGCGTACATTCCACTTAGGTGGTGCGGCATCTCGTTCAGTTGAGCAATCAGTTCATACAACTCGTTTCGATGGTATTTTAAAATTACAAAACGTTCAGTTAGTTACAAACAAAACTGGCAAATTAACAGTACTTAATCGTAATGGTAATGCGCTAGTTGTTGATGAAACTGGTCGTGAACGCGAAAACTTCAAATTAGTTTACGGTACAATCTTAAACTTCAAAGATGGCGCTAAAGTTTCTAAAGGAAACGCTATTGCTGAATGGGATCCGTATTCTAATCCGATTATCTCGGAAGTAACTGCGAAAATTCAGTTCCAAGATATTACTGAAGGTAAAACAATGACTGAGCAAGTGGATCCAGTAACTGGTTTCGCTACTAAAGTTATTATCGAAGGTAAAACTTCAGACAACAAGCCAACTGTATTCATGACTGATGCATCAGGAAAAGTAATGAACCTTCCAGGTCGTGACATTCCAGCTCGTTATATGATTCCAGTGGGCGCGCAATTATTAATTACTGATGGTGCAGATGTGCACGCCGGTGATGTGATCGCAAAACTACATCGCGAAACTTCTAAAACGAAAGATATCACGGGCGGTCTTCCGCGCGTTGCCGAATTATTCGAAGCACGTAAACCAAAAGACGCAGCAATCATTGCTGAAGTTGATGGTTTCGTAACTTTCGGTAAAGACGTAAAAGGTAAACAACGTGTTATCGTAACTCCAGAAATCGGCGAACAAACTGAATACCTTATTCCAAAAGGTAAACACGTTGCGGTTCGTGAGGGTGAGTTCGTTCGTGCCGGTGAAGCGTTAGTTGATGGACCTACGAATCCGCATGATTTACTTGCGGTATTAGGTGCGAAAGCATTATCAGCTTACTTAGTTAATGAAGTTCAAGAAGTTTACCGTCTACAAGGTGTGGGTATCAATGATAAGCACATCGAAGTGATCGTACGTCAGATGTTACGTAAAGTTGAAATCGCTGAAGTAGGAGACACTAAGTTCTTATCTGGCGAACAAGCTGAGCGTTCAACAATGCTTACTGAAAATGACCGTGTATCTAAAGAGGGTGGCCAAGTGGCTACATTTAGACCTCTATTATTAGGTATCACGAAAGTTTCATTAAGTACTGAAAGCTGGATTTCAGCGGCGTCATTCCAAGAGACTACTAAGGTTCTTACTGAAGCAGCTATTAATTCAAAAACAGATCATTTACGTGGCTTAAAAGAAAATATCATCATGGGTCGCTTGATCCCTGCTGGTACGGGATTAACAGCTTACAAAAAATGGAAAGTTGTCGTTGCTGAAGACGAAGATATGGATGCAGCACCACTACCATTCGGCTAGTTTGCCTCAAATATAGGGCCTCGGTAAAACGGGGTCTGAATGAAAAAGGACCTTTCGGGGTCCTTTTTTTATGGGTAAAATGCTTGCCCTGCTTGACGTAGGTGGCCTTTGCAGGTTACAAATCTTGTTCTTCGACCAAAAATCGAACTTACGGGTATGGCCCGTTCAAATCCATAGCTAACCAGAATTGCTATAAATATTCTGGAATGTATAAGGCTAGATACCTATTAAGAGGAGTAAAAGTGCCTACTATTAATCAGCTCATTAAAAAAGAGCGTACAGTTCAAAAGAACCAAACAAAATCGCCAGCTTTACAAGCTTGCCCTCAACGTCGTGGCGTTTGTACGCGCGTTTACACTACAACTCCAAAGAAGCCGAATTCAGCTTTACGTAAAGTAGCTAAAGTTCGTTTATCTAATGGTTTTGAAGTAATCTCTTACATCCCAGGTATCGGTCACAATCTACAAGAGCATAGCGTTGTTATGATCCGTGGCGGTCGTGTTAAAGATCTACCAGGTGTTCGTTACCACATCGTTCGTGGAACACTAGATTTACAAGGCGTTAATGGTCGTTTACGTAGCCGTTCTAAATACGGTGCGAAAAAACCTAAGAAATAATTAAGAAATTTAGAGGAATAAACATATGTCTCGTAGAAGTCGTACATTTAAAAGAGAAATTATCCCAGATCCAGTTCACAAGGATTTAGTTATCGCTAAATTCATCAATAAAATCATGTTACGTGGTCAAAAATCGACTGCGCAAAAATTATTTTACGGAGCCCTAGATGAATTAAACGGTAAAGTTCAAGGTGAAGATTCATTAACAATCCTTAAAAAAGCGATTGAAAATGTTAAACCATCAATTGAAGTTCGTTCACGTCGCGTGGGCGGAGCTACTTACCAAGTTCCAGTTGATGTTCGTCCAACACGCCGTTTAGCTTTAGCTATGCGTTGGATGGTTGATTACTCACGTGCTCGTGGCGAAAAAGATTTTTCTAAGCGTTTAGCTGGTGAAATCTTAGATGCTTACAACAACCGTGGTAACAGCATCAAAAAACGTGAAGACGTACACAAAATGGCTGAGTCGAACAAAGCGTTCGCTCACTACAACTGGTAATCAATTACTAGTTAATTTAAAACTATTAAACCCGAAGAGAAATCTTCGGGTTTTTTTTGTCTTTTCGGCGAAATACGTTTAAGTTAGTCGCCATATGGTTGTTAAAACAGAAGCTGACTTAAAATTTACTCGCAATATCGGTATCATGGCTCACATTGATGCGGGAAAAACCACAACTACAGAGCGTATTCTATTTTACACTGGTAAAAGTCATAAAATCGGCGAAGTCCATGATGGCGCGGCCACCATGGATTGGATGCCACAAGAGCAAGAGCGCGGTATTACAATCACGTCTGCAGCGACCACTACTTCTTGGAAAAATCATCGCATTAATATTATCGATACTCCGGGACACGTTGATTTCACTATTGAAGTTGAGCGTTCACTTCGCGTATTAGACGGCGCCATCGCTGTTTACGATGCGGTATCAGGTGTTGAGCCCCAGTCAGAAACTGTTTGGCGCCAAGCTAACAAACATAAAGTTCCAAGAATTTGTTTTGTAAATAAAATGGATCGCACCGGTTCAGATTTTGATATGTGTGTTCAATCAATAAAAGAAAAACTAGAAGCTAATCCTATTAAAGTGCAAATTCCCATTGGTTCTGAAGAAAATTTTGTGGGTATTTGCGATTTACTGACTTCGAAAGCTTACACATGGGCGCCCAATAACCCTCATGATTTTCAAACTGTAGATATTCCTGCTAACATGAAGGAACTTTTTGAAACTGAGCGTGCCAGAACAATCGAACAAATTTGTGAACTTGATGACGCTCTGGTTGAAAAATATTTAAATGGCGAAACTCCCTCTTTAGAAGAGCTAAAAGCAGCTCTTCGTCACGGTGTTATCACGCTAAAAGTTTTTCCTGTATTTTGCGGAGCTGCTTTTAAAAATAAAGGCATTCAGCAAATTCTAGATGGTGTTACAGATTATTTGCCGTCTCCCTTGGATCTTCCTCCGACAATTGGAATGAATCCGATCAAAGATAATATGACAGTTGAATGTCATGTTAAATTTGATGAACCCGCTGCAGCTTTAGCTTTCAAATTAGCGAATGATCCGTTTGCCGGCTCATTAACTTATATTCGTGTGTACTCTGGAACTTTAAAAGTGGGTGACCAAGTTTTAAATCCACGTACAGAAAAAAAAGAGCGCGTACAGAAAATCGTGAAGATGCATGCGAATGCGCGTGAAGAAGTGTCTGAAATCAAAGCCGGTGATATCGGTGCGATCATTGGATTAAAATTCACAACAACAGGCGATACTTTGTGCGATTCATCACGCCAAGTGGTGTTTGAATCTATCACTTTCCCAGAGCCAGTTATCTCGGTTGTTGTCGAAGCAAAATCTTCTGCAGAACAAGATAAAATGATGGAAGGCCTTCAGCGTTTAGAGCGTGAAGATCCATCTTGCCGTTTACGTTCAGACCCCGAAACAGGGCAAATCCTACTTTCAGGCATGGGCGAATTGCATGTTGATATCTTAGTGGACCGTTTGCTTCGTGAGTATAAAATTCAAGCCAACGTCGGTAAGCCACAAGTGGCGTACCGCGAGACTATCAACGGTGAATCAAAAATTGATTACACTTTCGAGAGACTTCTTGGTGGTGAAGAAAAATTTGCAAAAATCAGCTTAAAAGTTGAAGCTATTAATCCTGCTGAAGGAATTAAGATTATTTCTTTAGTTCAGCCTTCAAAAGAAGTTCAGCCAAATTGGATCAAGGCTTGCGAGCAAGGTCTTAAAGAAGCTTGTGAGGTTGGTCCGATCGGCAGTTATGCTATGGTGGGTCTAAAGGTAACAATTACATCATTATCGGGCGACCCGCAAAAGACCGACGAAATCGTGTGTAAGGCAGCGAGCTCGTTGGCTTTCCGTGATTTGATCAAATCAGCTAATCAAGTTTTACTTGAACCGATGTTTAAGCTTGAAGTTAACTGTCCTGATGATTTTGTAGGCAGCGTGGTGAGCGATATTAACTCTAGACGCGGTAAAATCCATAATATGACTGCAAAACCGTCTGGTGGCCAAATGGTTTCGGCTGAAGTGCCGTTGGCAAACATGTTCGGGTATTCGACTGATGTTCGTAGTTTGTCGCAAGGACGAGCATTTTTTAGCATGGAATTCCTAAATTACTCGCCGGTTCCGCCAAAAGTTAAGGCCGAAATCCTGACTCGCTTGGGGCGCTAGACCTCCAAAAGTCGTCGGGCTCATAACCCGAAGGTCGTAGGTTTAAAGCCCGCGACCAGCACCGAAACTCCCTCTGAAAAAAAGAATTTTTTCCCATTGACTCTAAATGTCGTTTATAAGATATTTTCGCTTCTGGTTTATTTTTAGCTACGGAAACCACCGCGATATTCGGGCTTATCTAGCTCAAGTGGAGAATGGTTTTGACGGGCAAAAGAGGTAAAAAAATGCAAAGTCAAAAGATAAGAATTAGGCTTAAGGCCTTTGATCATAAATTACTTGATCAATCGACAAAAGAAATCGTGGACACTGCTCGTCGCACAGGAGCTAAGGTTGCGGGACCAATCCCTCTTCCTACTCGTATTAACAGATTTACTGTTTTACGTTCTCCGCACGTTGATAAAAAATCACGTGAGCAATTCGAAGTAAGAACACACAAAAGAATGTTAGACATTCTTGAACCAACTCAACAAACGATCGATCAATTAATGAAATTAGATCTATCTGCTGGCGTTGACGTTGAAATTAAGCTTTCAGCTGAATAAAAGAAGGGAGAATTACTATGAGTGAAAATCAAGAAACAAATTCTTCTGGCCTAAAATTAAACGGCATCTATGCGTTTAAAGAAGGTATGGCAACAATTTACAATGATAAAGGTGAAGCAGTACCAGTTACAGTTTTACGTTATGAAACTTGGAAAGTGTCGCAAATCAAAACTAACGAAAAAGACGGCTACACAGCTGTTCAAATCGCATCAGTTCCTAAAAAAGCTAAAAATTCTTCTAAAGCAGAAATTGGACACTTAAAAGGTTCAGGCTTTGAAACTGCTGCTCGTTTTATTAAAGAAATCCGTCAAGACTTACCAGCTGATGTTAAGTTAGGTGACGCAATCTCTATCGATAGCTTAGTGAAAGGTGAATTAGTAAAAATCACTTCTCGCTCTAAAGGTAAAGGTTTCCAAGGTTCTGTAAGACGTTGGAGTTTCGCGGGTGGTCCTGCTACTCACGGATCTAAATTCCACAGAAGACCAGGTTCTTCTGGTAACAGAACATGGCCAGGCCGTGTTATGCCAGGTAAGAAATTCCCAGGTCACTTAGGTGACGAAAATGTAACAGTTCGTAACGTTGAAATCGTAGAGATCAACGCTGCTGACGGAGTAGTTCTTGTTAAAGGACCAGTTCCAGGACACAAAAACTCTCTTGTTAGACTGGTTAAGGAGCAATAGTCATGGCTACAATCAATGTACTTAATTGGAAAAAAGAAAAAGTTGGATCACTTGATTTACAAGCGGACACTTTTGAAGTTGAAGTAAAAAAAGACGTATTACACACAGTTGTAAGATGGCAATTAGCTTGTCGTCGTCAAGGCACTCACATGACTAAAACAAAAGGTTTAGTGAGCGGTGGTGGTAAAAAGCCATTCAAGCAAAAAGGTACTGGTAACGCCCGTCAAGGTTCTACTCGTTCTCCTTTAATGCCAGGCGGTGGTACTATGTTCGGTCCACAACCACGTTCATACGGTTATGTGTTACCTAAGAAAATGAGAAAATCAGCTCTTAAAATGGCTTTATCTCATTTATTCAAAGAAGGAAAACTTACAGTAGTTGATTCAATGAATTCTGAAGGTAAAACAAATGAACTAGGCAAACGTTTACAAACGTTTGGAGTTAAAAAAGCAGTTTTAATCGATAATTCTTCGAATGAAAACTTCAGCCGTGCAGCTCGTAACTTAGTTGATTATAAATACTCTGGTGTTGAAGGCTTAAACGTTTTTGACTTATTAAAATACGACTACGCAGTTATCACTAAAGATTCGGTAGCTAAAATCATCGAAAGATGTTCTGCGGAATAATCGGGGAAAATATGAAACAACACTTAAAATCTCCACTAATCACAGAAAAAAATACAGTTTTAGCAGAAGCTGGAACGTATGTATTTAAAGTTGAGTTATCTTCTTCTAAAGACCAAATCAAAAAAGAAGTTGAAACTAACTTTAATGTAAAAGTTCAAAAAATCCGTACCGCAGTTTGCAGAGACGATATGCGCTATTCTAAATTCGGTCTTACAGTACCGAAAAAATGGAAAAAAGCTTTTGTTCAGTTAGCTCCGGGCCAAAAAATTTCATTATTTGAGGGAGCATAATCATGGGTTTAAAAGTATTTGGATCTAGATCACATGCAAGCCGCGGAATAGTTGGATTCGATTTCAAAGAAATCACTAAAACTAAACCGGAAAAAGCATTAACAGTTTCACTTAAAAAAGTATCTGCGCGTAACAATACGGGCATGATCACTGTTCGTCACCAAGGTGGCGCACATAAGCGTAAATACCGTTTGGTTGATTTCAAACGTAATAAATTAGAAGTACCAGCAAAAGTTGCTGCGATCGAGTATGATCCAAACAGAACTTGCCGTATTGCTCTTTTACACTACGCTGATGGGCACAAAGCTTACATTTTAGCTCCAGTGGGCTTAAATGTTGGTGATACTGTGACTTCAAGCGATAAAGCCGATATCAAACCAGGAAATTGCTTAACAATTTCTACAATCCCAGTTGGTACGATCATTCATAATATTGAAATGCGTCCAGGCAAGGGTGGCCAAATTTGTCGTGGCGCTGGCGCCTCTGCAACTTTAGCTGGTAAAGGCGAAAAATATTGCCAAGTACGTTTACCGTCTGGCGAGTTAAAGCAAATCTTATCAACTTGTAAGGCTTCAATCGGTCAAGTTGGTAACACTGATAACGAAAACACTAAACTTGGTAAAGCAGGCCGCTCTCGTTGGAGAGGTATCAGGCCTTCTGTACGCGGTATGCACATGAATCCAGTTGACCATCCATTGGGCGGTGGTGAAGGCGTTGGTAAGGGTCATCACCCTGTAACACCTTGGGGCCAGCCTTGTAAAGGTTACAAGACTCGTCATAACAAACGTACTGATTCATCAATCATTAAGCGTCGTAAGTAGGAGGATGCATGGCACGTTCAATTAAAAAAGGTCCTTTTATCGATATTCACTTAGCTAAAAAAGCTGAGACGGCTATCCAAAAGAACGACAAAAAAGTAATTAAAACATGGTCAAGACGTTCTACGATCTTCCCAGAGTATGTAGGATTGACTTTTGCTGTACATAACGGCAGAAAGTTTGTTCCAGTATACGTTTCTGAGAACATGATTGGTCATAAACTTGGCGAATTCGCGCCAACTAGAACTTTTGCTGGTCACGCTGAGAAAAAAGCAGCAGCTCCAGCAGTGGCGAAGAAGTAGGATAGAATATGGAAGCTAAAGCATCTTTAAAATATGCAAGAGTTGGAGCCCAAAAGGCTCGCTTAGTTGCTGACACCGTTCGCGGTAAATCAGTTGACGAAGCTCTTAAGATTTTGACCGTTATGAACAAAAAAACTGCTGGGTTAATTAAGAAATTAATCGAATCAGCAGTAGCGAACGCGGATTACAAAAAAACTATGGCTGTAGACAAGTTAATCGTTAAAAAATTAACTGTAGACGGTGGCCCGGTTTTAAAACGTTTCCGCCCAAGAGCGCAAGGTCGTGCTTTTGGAGTTCGTAAAAAACTAAGTCACATTGACGTTGTATTGGGAGAGAAATAGTAATGGGACAAAAGGTTCATCCAATTGGTTTTAGAGTTGGTGTTATTAGATCTTGGGATTCAAGATGGTATGCAAAAGGCAATACTTACTATGACAATCTTCACGAAGACATTAAATTAAGAAAATACTTAAAAGGTAAATTAAAACACGCAGGCGTTGCTAAAATCGAAATCGAGCGCGCGGCTAATAAAGTTAAACTTATTATCCACACTGCTCGCCCTGGTGTTGTAATTGGTAAAAAAGGTACTGGTATTGATACTTTGAAAGCTGACGTTCAAAAGTTAACTAAGAACGAAGTTTTCTTAAGCATTCAAGAAGTACGTAAACCAGATACAGAAGCTCAATTAGTTGCGGAATCAATCGCAATGCAATTAGAGAAACGTATCTCTTGGAGACGTGCTCTTAAAAAATCTATCGCAGCAGCTATCAAAGGCGGCGTGCGTGGTATCAAAATCCGTGTTTCTGGTCGTTTAGATGGAGCAGAGATTGCTCGTTCTGAATGGTACAACGAAAAGTCAGTTCCACTTCACACATTACGTGCTGATATTGATTACGGAACTGCAGAAGCATTAACTGCATATGGAATTATTGGTATGAAAGTATGGATCTACAAAGGTGACATTCTTTCTGCAAAAGAGCATTCGGAGGTAAATCGTGCTAAGTCCTAAACGTGTAAAATGGAGAAAGCAATTCATTGGTCGTTCTAGAGGTTTAGCGACTCGTGGATCAACTCTTGATTTCGGTGATTTTGGTTTACAAGCTACTGAACATGGTATGTTAACAGCTCGTCAATTAGAAGCTGGTCGTATCGCTATCAATCGTACTATCAAACGTGGTGGTAAAGTTTGGTGCCGTGTATTCCCAGATCTTCCTGTAACAAAAAAACCTGCTGAAACTCGTATGGGTAGCGGTAAAGGTAATCCGGAATTTTGGGTTTCTAAAGTTCTTCCTGGTCGCATCCTATTCGAAATGAATGGTGTTACTAAGGAACAAGCTAAAGAGGCATTCTTAAGAGCGTCTCATAAGCTTCCGTTTAAAACTAAATTTTTAGAGAGAACGTAGTTATGAAATTCGTAGATATCGAAAACAAATCGTTAAAAGAATTAATCAAACAAAAACAAGACTTAACGTCTCAATTGTTTGAAATGAAAATGAAGAACTCTCTTGGTCAATTGGCTAATCCAGTTCAAATCAGAGTAGTAAGAAAAGACATTGCTAAGATTAACACAGCAATCGTTAAGAAAAGCGTAAGGTAGGTAAAAAATGGCTGCTAAGGCAACAACGAGCGGAAAACAACCGGATAAAACTGTTAGTACTCGAGGCCGTAGAGTTGAGTTACAAGGTGAAGTGATCGCGAACAAAATGGATAAAACAATATCGGTATTGGTTTATCGTATGGTTCGCCACGCAAAATACGGAAAATACATCCGTAAATCTTCTGTAATCAAAGCTCACGACGAGAAAAAACAATGTAAAGTCGGTGACACTGTTACAATTCATGAAACTAAACCAATCAGCAAATCAAAACGCTGGGCACTTACTGAAGTGTTAAACACGACGAAGTAGGGGAGTAGTTTTATGATTCAAATGCAAACTAAATTAAACGTAGCTGATAACTCTGGTGCAAAAGAAGTAATGTGTATCAAAGTTTTAGGCGGTTCAAAAAGACGTTTTGCTCACATTGGCGACGTAATTGTTGTTTCAATCCGTGAAGCAATCCCAACTGCAAAAGTTAAGAAAGGTGACGTTGCGAAAGCCGTTATCGTTCGTACAATTCATAAATTAAGAAGACCTGATGGAAGCTATATCCGTTTTGATGATAACTCTGCAGTTTTAATCAATGCGAATAAAGAACCAATCGGAACTCGTATTTTTGGTCCAGTAGCGAGAGAGTTAAGATCGAAACAATTCGTAAAAATCGTTTCACTTGCTCCAGAAGTATTATAGGTAGAGGTTGAAGATGAATCGTTTAAAAGAACAATACACAAAAGAAATCGTCCCTCACTTAGTAAAAAAACAAGGTTACACTAGCGCTATGCAAGTGCCTCGTTTAGAAAAAATCGTTATCAGCGTTTGTACGTCTGATGCGGTTCAAAATCCTAAAATCGTAAACGGTATCGTTGAAGAAATCTCTTCAATTGCTGGTCAAAAAGCAGTTGTAACTAAAGCTAAGAAAGCAATTTCTAACTTTAAATTACGTGAAGGTATCCCTATTGGCGTGCGCGTAACATTACGCCGCGAAAAAATGTGGTCTTTTTTAGATCGTTTACAAACTTTAGCGTTACCTCGCGTACGTGACTTCCGTGGTTTGCCAAACAAAGGCTTTGATGGCCGTGGTAACTACAATATGGGTTTGAAAGAACAAATCGTATTCCCGGAAATCAATTTTGATAAAATTGAAAAAACACGTGGTATGAATATCACTATTTGTACAACAGCTGGAACAGACAACGATGGCCGCGCATTATTGGAAGCTTTAGGCTTACCTTTCAGAAAGTAATTGAAGGATTAATATGGCAAGAAAATCAAGTGTTGTAAAAAACAATAAAAGAAAAGCGATCTCTAGCAAGTACCGCGCTTACCGTAAAGAATTACGTGAAAAAGCTGTGGACATGAAACTTTCTGACGAAACTAGAGACGAAGCTCGTAAGAAATTACAAGCTTTACCTAAAAATACTAATCCAAACCGCGTAATCACTCGTTGTGAATTAACTGGTCGCCCTCGTGGTAACTACCGTAAATTCGGTTTATGCAGAATGGTTTTCAGACAACTAGCTTTAGAAGGTAAACTTCCAGGCGTAACGAAAGCTAGCTGGTAGGAGTCACTATGGATACAGTCGCACAAATGTTAACAATTATTAGAAATGGTTCTTCGGCAAAACTTGAAAAAGTTGATATGCCTTCTTCTAAAATGAGAGAGAACTTAGCAAAAATTCTAGCAGATACTGGTTACATCAGAAGCTTCAAAGTAGCTAAAGATTCTAAACAAGGTATCATGCGTATTTACTTAAAATATGACGATGCAGGAACTCCAGCAATGACAGCTATCCAAAAAGTTAGCCGTCCTGGGAAACGTTCTTATGTTCACGCAACTGATGTTCCGAACGTACGTTCTGGATACGGTATGTGCATCCTAAGTACAAACAAAGGTTTACTAACTGGTACAGACGCTAAAAAACAAAATGTTGGCGGCGAAGTACTAGCAGTAGTGTGGTAGGTAGAAGATGTCGAGAATTGGTAAATATCCAGTAAATATCGATGACAAAGCAACAGTAACTGTTGCTGGTCAAAACGTAACTGTTAAGGGTGCGAAATCATCTTTATCTTACAGCTTAAGAAAAAACATCACTGCTAAAGTTGATGGTAAAACAGTTGTATTAACTCGTGCTGACGATTCAAAAGAATCTAAGTCATTACACGGCTTATACAAAGTTCTAATCTCTAATGCTGTTAAAGGTGTAACTGCAGGTTTCACTAAAGCGCTTGAAATGCACGGCGTAGGTTACCGCGGTACTGTAAATGGTAAAAAATTAGAATTAGCTTTAGGTTTTTCACACCCTGTGATTTTTGATATCCCAGAAGGTATCGAAATCAAAGTTGATAAACAAACAACTGTAAGCGTGACTGGTGCTGACAAAGCCCTTGTTGGTCAAGTTGCAGCTAAAATCAGATCTTTCCGTCCGCCAGAGCCTTATTTAGGTAAAGGTGTTCGTTATGTTGGTGAACATATCAGACGTAAAGCCGGCAAATCAGCTGGTAAATAGAGGATAATATGAAATTAAATTTTTCTAAAAAAACAGCTTCAAAAGTAGTAAATCGTTTGAAGAAAAAAATCAGAATCAGAAAAGTTGTTAGTGGAACATCTGAAAGACCACGTTTATGTGTATTCCGTTCTGGAGCACACATCTACGCGCAAATCATTAACGATGTCGCACAAACAACTTTATTGTCAGTATCCTCTTTATCTGCCGAATTAAAAAACGGTAACAAAGAAGCTGCTAAAACTGTTGGTAAACAAATCGCTGAACAAGCTAAGAAAAAAGGAATCACTACTGTTGTATTCGACAGAAATGGTTTCGTTTATCATGGCCGTGTACAAGCCTTAGCAGACGGAGCCCGCGAGGGCGGCCTTAACTTTTAATAGGGGATCATGTGGATAAAGCATTAGTAAACGAATTAGAAGAAAAAGTAGTTGCTATCAACCGCGTAACTAAAGTTGTTAAGGGTGGTCGTAGATTCTCTTTCGCAGCATTAGTAGTAGTGGGTGATAGATTAGGTCAAGTTGGTTTCGGTAGCGGTAAAGCAGGCGAAGTACCTGAAGCTATTGGTAAAGCAACTCGCTCTGCTAAAAAACAATGCAGCGATGTAAATTTAAAAGATGGTACGATCCCTCATGAAGTGATCGGTAAATTCGGATCAGCTAAAGTGATCATGAAACCAGCAGCAGCAGGTACTGGCGTTATCGCTGGTGGTGCGGTTCGTGCGGTTCTTGAATCAGTTGGCGTTAAAGATATTTTAACTAAATGTGTTGGTACTCGTAACCCTCACAATGCGGTTAGAGCAACTTTAGACGGTCTTAAACAGCTTAAAAAAGCTGCGCAAGCGTAATAGGAGTCTGTCATGGCTAAAAAGTTTTTAGTAACATTAAAAAAATCAACAATTGCTTGCTCTGAAACTCAAAGAAAGACTGTAAATGGTCTTGGTTTAAGAAAAATCAATTCAACTGTAGAGTTAGCTGATAATGCAGCTAACCGTGGCCAACTTTTTAAAGTTCAACACATGGTTGAAATTAAAGTTATCAAATAAGTTAAGAGGAAGTTATGAGTTTATTAAGTCAATTAGCTCCAAAAGAAGGTTCTACTCACTACCGCAAACGCGTTGGTCGCGGTATCGGTTCTGGTATCGGTGGAACTTCTGCTAAAGGTCACAAAGGCCAATTAGCACGTACTGGTGGTAAAGTTCGTCGTGGTTTCGAGGGTGGTCAAACTCCTTTATCTCGTCGTTTACCTAAATTCGGTTTCACAAACGCTCAGTTTGCTACGAAATACGAAGAGGTTACTTTAGCAGCATTAAATAAAGTAGATGGTATCGTTGATGCAGCTGCGCTTTACAAAGCCGGTTTAATCAAGAAAAATTCTAAGTTCAAGGTTTTAGCTAAAGGCGAACTTAAAAAAGCTATCACTTTGAAAGCTAATTTTATTAGCAAATCAGCACAGGCAGCAATCGAAAAACTTGGCGGTAAAGTTGAGTTAATCGCAGCAAAAGCTACTTGGGCTAGACCAGCTAAAGTAAAAAAAGCTAAAAAGAAATAGTTAATTGGGGCTAAGATAGATTTTAGTCCCAAACAGTTCTACCAAAGAATTTAGACCCGAGAGGGTCTATTCTTGTGTTAGAACTATATAAACGAAAGAGGCAGAAGAGTGGCTCAGCAAGTGAACGACAACAAAGGTGCAAATACTTTAAGATCGAAAATCCTATTTACATTATTCTGTTTGGCGATTTACAGAATCGGTGTGCACATTCCAACTCCTGGAGTAGATGGCAACGCGGTTTCTGAATTTTTCAACTCTCAAAATCGTGGAATTTTCGGCTTATTCAATACTTTCACTGGTGGTGCGTTAGCGCAGTTCTCAATCTTTGCATTGGGAATCATGCCTTACATCTCTGCTTCTATCATTTTCCAATTATTAACGTCGGCAATCCCTCACTTAGAAGCTCTTAAAAAAGAGGGCGAATCTGGACGTAAAAAAATCACGCAATACACTAAATATGCGACTATCGTGTTAGCAATTATTCAAGGTTACGGGATGAGCACATGGCTTTCTAGCCAAAGCTTACCTGATGGCCGTATGTTAATTACGGGCGGTATGTTAGGTATTTACTACTTTAAATTTATCACGATCACAACACTAGTTGCCGGTACTTCATTTGTAATGTGGCTAGGCGATCAAATCTCTGAGCGTGGAATCGGTAATGGTACTTCATTGATTATCTTTACTGGTATCGCAGCCGGTATTCCTGCGGGCGCACAACAACTTCTTCAATTAGTAAAATCTGGCGAATTACAATTCATTGTGGGTATTTTATTATTAGCATTCATGGTAGCAACAATCTTTGCTGTTATTTATATGGAAGTAGCTCAACGTCGTATTACTATTCAGTACTCTCAGCGTTTAGCGAATGGCGGTATGACTTCAGCAGCGACAAGCCATTTACCTGTGAAAATTAACTTTCCTGGTGTTATTCCTCCGATTTTTGCATCTTCATTATTAATGTTCCCATCGACATTGGCGCAGTTCACTAATGTCGCGTGGATCAAAGCCATGTCTGAATCAATCAATCCAAATGGGATCGTATTCAACATTATCTTTGTCGCATTAATTATTTTCTTCTCATTTTTCTATACTGACATCGTTTTCAATGCTGACGAAGTTTCTGAAAACTTGAAAAAAACTGGTGCCTTTGTTCCTGGTATCCGTGCGGGCAAATCTACAGCTGATTTTATTCGCTACGTATTGGATCGTATTAACGTATTGGGTTGTTTCTACCTTTGCGTAATTTGCGTTCTTCCAGGTTTGTTAGTGCAAACGATGGGTATCCCGTTCCAATTCGGTGGTACTAGCTTGCTGATCCTTGTGGGTGTTGCTATTGATACATCTCAACAAATTCAGTCGCACTTATTGACTCAAAAATATGATTCATTTCTTAAGGGTACAAAAATCCGTAGCAGAAGGGTTCAATTCTAATGAACGTTCTGTTCATTGGAGCCCCGGGCTCAGGTAAAGGGACTCAATCGCGCGAGCTGATCGAGAAGTTTGGCTTCTTGCAGCTAAGCACTGGAGACCTTTTACGTGGTGCTATTAAGAATAAAACTGATTTGGGTTTAAAAGCTCAGGGTTTTATGGACGCCGGTAAGCTGGTTCCAGATGAATTGATGTTAGGTTTAGTCAGTGACTACCTAACGACTAACAAAGGGAAATCGATCATTTTTGACGGTTATCCTAGAACAGTAGTGCAAGCACAGAGCTTAGGCCATTTGCTTGAATCTACCGGTTCTAAAATTGATAAAGTTTTTTATTTTAAGATCAACCCTCAGATCTTAATCGATCGCTTAACAGGGCGTCGCACTTGTGCAAATTGCGGAGAGATTTACCATATTCATACTAAACCCTCGAAAGCGGGTGATAAATGTGAAAAATGCGGTGGTGATCTAGTGCACAGAAAAGACGACCATGCTGAAGTGATCTCGGAGCGGCTCAAACAATTTGAAGATAATACAGGCCCTACAATAGAGTACTATTTTAAGGCAGGTAATATGGTGAATATCGATGGCGATCAAGCACCAGAAAAAGTCTTCAACGAAATTAAAAAGACACTGATGCTTTAAGGGCTAAATCCGGATCACCCCGGGGATGGTTTCTTGATGAAAAAAGTGGCTCAAACTTGTTTGAGCATAGGTAAGACTAGTGCATTCAGCACAATGTCAAATTTATGCTAGACATAACAATCTTTAATGTTATAACAATCTCTTTTTAAAGAGTTTTGTTATTGTGAGGAACGTATGAAAGTTAGACCTTCGGTCAAAAAAATTTGTAACAAATGTAAAGTAATTAAACGTAAAGGCGTTATCAGAGTTATCTGTGAGAACGCTAAACACAAACAGAGACAGGGGTAATAGAACATGGCTCGTTTAATGGGTATCGATTTACCAAGAAATAAACGCGTTGAAGTGGCATTGACTTATATCTTCGGTATTGGTCGTCCTCGCGCAAAATCTATCTGCTCTCAAGTGGGAATTCCATCTACTCTTCGTACAGATGCTTTAACTGATGAACACATTGCAGGAATGCGTGCGTTGATCGAAGCAAACTTCAAAGTAGAAGGTGATTTACGTCGTGATATCGGTCAAGCGATCAAACGTTTAACTGATATCAACTGCTACCGTGGTGTAAGACACAGAAAAGGTCTTCCAGTACGTGGTCAAAATACGCGTTCAAATGCGAGAACACGTAAAGGACCTAAGAAAACTGTCGCTAACAAGAAAAAAGCAGTCTAGGTAGGATGAAATAATGGCTACACCACAAGAAAATAAAGATAAAAAAGTAACTAAGAAAAAAGTTAAAAAGAATATTGTTACAGGTCACTGTCACATCAATGCAGGTTTCGGTAATGTGATTATCACTTTTACTGATCCAGGTGGCGATACAGTTTCTTGGTCATCAGCTGGTCACATGGGTTTCAAAGGATCTCGTAAAGGGACTCCATTCGCAGCTCAAGTAACTTGTGAAGACGCTGCTAAAAAAGCGATGGAACAAGGTATGAAATCAGTAGACGTATTTTTAACTGGCCCGGGTGCAGGTCGTGAACCAGCTATCCGTGCATTAGCAGGAACAGGGATGAGAGTAATGTCCCTTAAAGACGTAACGCCAGTACCTCATAACGGCTGCCGTCCTCCTAAACGTAGAAGAATATAATCGGAGTAATGTATGAGTTGTGTAAATAGTTCTGTATGTAGATTATGCCGTCGAGAAAATACTAAGTTATTCTTAAAAGGTGACAGATGTTTTACTGACAAATGTGCTTTTGAAAGAAGACCATATCCTCCGGGACAACATGGTCAATCAAGACTTAAATTTTCTGAGTACGCATTACAATTAAGAGAAAAACAAAAAGCAAAACGTTATTATGGTCTTTCTGAAAAACAATTCAGAAAATACTTCCATAGCGCTGACGCATCTAAAGGTATCACTGGTACTGAGTTACTAAGACTTTTAGAGCTAAGACTAGATAACGTTGTGTATACCCTTGGGTATGCTAATTCTAGAAGAGAAGCGAGACAATTGATCGGTCACAATCACTTCTTGATTAACGGTAAACGTGTAAATATCGCGTCTTACATCGTTAAAAAAGGTGATGTTGTTGAAGTTGCTCAAGCATCTAGAGAAGTTACTAAAGTTCAGGCTGGTATCCAGGCTGTAGCTCGCAGAACTATCCCTAGCTGGTTAGAAGCTGATCACGCATCTTTCAAAGGAACAATCAAAGACGTTCCTGCAAGAGATGAAATTTCAATTCCAGTAGAAGAAAGCATGATCGTTGAGTACTACTCACGATAATAAAGGGGTTTAAGGATGCAAGAACATTATTTTAAATTTTGGAGAGAGCTAATTAAGCCTAAAGGTTTCGAGATCGAAAGAGACACTCAGACTTCTGAGTACTCTAAGTTCATCGTTAAACCTCTTGAAAGAGGCTTTGGTGTTACTCTTGGAAATTCTTTAAGAAGAATTTTATTAAGCTCTATGATGGGATCTGCGGTAACTGCTGTAAAACTTGATGGAGTTTTACATGAGTTCTCTACGATGCCAGATGTTTTAGAAGATGTTTCAGACATCATCTTGAACCTTAAACAAGTTCGTTTCAGACAGCACACTGCTGAGACGTACACACTACGTATTAACAAAAAAGGTCCAGGCGTTGTAACGGCTGCGGATATCGTAACTAACGATAAAATCGAAGTTTTGAATCCATATCAGCACATTGCTACTCTTGGTAATAACGGATCTTTCTCTGCTGAATTAGTTGTGGCTTACGGCCGCGGTTATTCTCCAGTTGAAAACAGAAGTGAACAAATGGCAGTTGGCTACATCGCCGTAGATGCTCTTCACTCTCCAATCCGTAAAGTTAACTACGCAGTTTCAAATGCTCGTGTTGGTCAACGTACTGATTACGATGCATTAACTTTAGAAGTATGGACTGATGGTTCTATTAAGGCAGATGAAGCAGTTTCTTTAGCTTCAAAAATCTTAAAAGAACAATTACAAATCTTCTTAACTTTCGATGAATCTTTAGAGCCATCTGATGAAATTAAATCAATGGGTTCTTCTTCATTGAACGAAAACTTATTCAGATCAGTTGATGATCTTGAGTTAAGTGTTCGTTCTGCAAACTGTCTGAAAAACGCTAACATCCGTTACATCGGTGAATTAGTTGTTCGTTCAGAGGCGGAAATGCTTAAAACTAAAAACTTCGGCCGTAAATCTTTAAATGAAATTAAAGAGATCTTGGTTGAAATGGGCTTAGGTTTAGGGATGAAAATCGAGGGATGGCCACCTCCAGGATGGGATCCAAATGTTCCACCTCCTGCAAAACGTGAATCGTAATTAGTAAGGGAATAAAAAAATGGCATCACATCGTCGTTTAGTAAAACATTTTAGTCGTAAATCTGGTCCTCGTAAGGCTTTAATCAGAGGCCTTATGAATTCTTTAGTCGAGCACGGTCGTATCAAAACTACTGTTACTCGCGCTAAAGAAGTTAGAAGACACATTGAAAAAGCAGTTACTCTTGGTAAAAAAGATAACTTAAATTCAATCCGTCTTTTAATCTCTCGCTTAGCTAGCCAAGACGCAGCTCTTGCTATCGTGAAAAACATCGCTCCACGCTTTAAAGATCGTGATGGCGGTTATACTCGCGTTATCAAAATCGGTCGTCGTCCTGGTGACACTGCTGAGATGGCTTTCTTAGAATTCGTAGATTACGATTTCAAGACTGCTAAAGCTACTGCACCAGCTGCAAAAGCAACGAAAGCTACAAAAGCTGCTAAAGGCGCTAAAGCTGCTGATAAAACAGTAGAAAAAGCGGCAAGCAAAGCTAAAAAAGCTTCTGCAATTGCAGTTAAAACACTGAAAAAATCAGTGCGCAAAATGCAAAACAAATCTCGTCAAGCTTCTCAAGCTCTTAACCGCTAGGTTAGAAGCTAAACAGCTAGATAGTTTTGTCGCAATAGAACAAAATAGTTTCAAAGCTAATAAAAGCCCTGGAGAAATCCGGGGCTTTTTTTTTGTTTTGGGCTCCTGCCCAAAACCCCTTTGGGGCTGCCGCGAAAAAATAGCATCCTGCTATTTTTTTATCCCAAAGCTTGGTAGCGTTGAGTTCGCCTAAGGCGAATAAAGGTTTGATTGTTATGAAAGCTAAATTGTTAATTTTATTTTTTGTTCTAGCGATTGTTGGTACTGCTAGTGTGTTCTATCTTAAGAACTATTACTTCTATACGACCACCGCTGAAAAGATTGAAGATACGCAAGTGACGATTGATCAAACCATGGGGTTGATTTCCGAAGAGCGTGAGAAGTTTCAGACTTACGAAGGTAAAGTGATCTCGGCTGAACGGTTACCGCTGATGCCGGATACGACAAAGACTGACAAATTGATTCTGCATTTTTGGGCTTCATGGTGTGATCCGTGTATTAATGAAATTCCTGAGCTTATTGCGTATCTAAAGCATCATGGCGACGCGATCAAGGCGGGGTCTATCAAAGTAGTCCTTGTATCAGTTGATTACGAGGTTGAGGCTATTGAGAAGTTTTTAAAGAGCTTTCCTGATTTAAATGCGCCCATCTATCTACAGCTGTGGGATCCAGAAGGATATTTACAGAAGAGTTTTAATATCGACAGATTGCCTTCGACCATTATCGTGCATAAAAATCCGATTGATGGAAAAGGCAAGCTTGTTGAGCGTTATATGGCTGTCGTTAACTGGAAGCAGATGCCTTAGTTGTAATTAGAAAAAAACGAGATTGATAAAATCATCAAAGAAAAAAGAATTAGTGATCTTGAGCTGCTTTGATGACTTATATAGAAAATTTGCCAACGAAAATTCAGAACATGGATACAATAATATTTAAATAGTGCTTCAGGTATTTCTATATGCTTTGTTATATCTGCAATATCATAGCTTTATTCTGATGTTAGTATGACTTATGTCATATCTAAATCATAATAGGTCGACAAAAATAGAAGCATGTCTGTTAGTGTAAACAACTTTTCAATAAAAATAGCGACTGTCAATGGCAGTGGCTCACAAACTTCGAATCAAATTTTGCTTAAATCTTTATTTCGAGCAGGAATACCTGTAGGCGCAAAAAATATTTTTCCTTCTAATATTCAAGGTATGCCGACGTGGTATTATTTACGGGCTTCTGAAGCGGGGTATACCGGCTTACAGCTTAAAGCCGATATTACAGTAGCTTTGAATGATCAAACATTGATCGACGATCATCAGAATGCTCAGGCAGGCAGTGTTTTTATTTTTGATAGCAAAAGTAAAAATACATTCGCTGCAAGTCGCGATGATTTGTTTTATATTTCAGTTCCTTTTTCTGAATTGGCGGGGCAGGCGTCTGAACAAGTTAAATACAAAAAATATTTAGTTAATTCTGTTTATGTCGGAGTTGTCTCTGAGTTGTTGAGAATGCCTTCTAATCTTGTGGAGGAAACGTTAACAGAATTCTTTTTAAAGAATGAAAATGTGCTACGGCAAAATCGTAATGCATTTAGTCTTGGTGTTAAATTCGTTAGAGAAAAACTTTCGGACATTCAACTTCCTGTCAAAATTGTGCCGACACAGAAAAATTCAAATCAAATGCTAATTGACGGCAATACAGCGGCAGCATTAGGTATGCTCTATGGTGGGGCTACGTTTGCATCATGGTATCCGATAACTCCGTCAACGTCTCTGATGGAAAGTTTTGAAAAATTTTGTCAGAAGTATCGAATTTCAGATGATGGTAAAAATAATTTTTCCGTGATACAGGCTGAAGATGAACTATCAAGTATTTGTATGACCTTGGGTGCCGGTTGGAATGGGGCAAGGTCTTTCACGGCCACATCTGGTCCGGGACTTAGTTTGATGCACGAAGCAGCTGGGTACGCTTATTATGCCGAAATTCCTTGTGTAATTTGGAACGTTCAACGCGCAGGTCCTTCGACAGGCATGCCGACGCGAAGTGCGCAGGGAGACATTTCTGCAGCCTACTATTCGTCACATGGGGATACGCATTTTCCACTTCTATTGCCTGGTCATCCAGAAGAGTGTTTTGAATTTGCACAACTGGCGTTGGATATTGCTGAAGGTTTGCAGACACTGGTTTATGTGTTGTCTGATTTAGATATAGGAATGAATATCTGGAGAACTAATCAATTTAGGTTTTCTGATCAACGATTTAACCGGGGTAAAGTTTTAACATCCGAAAACTTGGAACAAATGGCACTTCAAGGTCAGCGTTACCAACGCTACTTTAGTGCAGAGAGTGATGGCGTCGCAGCACGAGCGTTGCCAGGAACAAGACACCCTGATGCGGCCTATTTAACCCGTGGATCTGGTCATAATATAAAAGGTGTCTATACAGAAAATGGGAATGAATATATCGAGGTCGTTGATCGTTTAGAAAAGAAATGGCAGCAGTCGGTATTGGTTTTGCCAGAACCAGTCATTCAAGATCAAGGGTTTGACGTAGGAATAGTCTGTTACGGATCGGCTACTGAAATTCTGCTAGAAACTATTCAGCTACTTTCGGAAAAAAATATTCATTGTGATTATTTACGAATTCGGTCATTGCCATTTCATAGCAAGGTCAAAGAGTACATCCAGCTAAAAAAAATGGTTTATGTTTTAGACTTGAATCAAAGCGGTCAGGTTTTTGATCTATTGAAGGTACATTATCCAGAGTATTGGCAAAGATTTAATTCTGTTAAGCATTATTCTGGAATACCCATGCAGGCTACAGAATTAGCGAACCGCATTGCCGAGAGCGAAAATAAAAATAAGGGAGCAGATAATGAGTAATTCTTCTCTGACTCGCGCTGATTACACAGGCGGAAAGTCAACGCTTTGCACGGGGTGCGGCCATGATCAAATCACACAAAATATTATTTCAGCTTTCTTTGAACTTGGCATTGACCCTTACGATGTTATTAAGACTTCGGGCATTGGGTGTTCGTCAAAACTTCCGGGATACTTTATGTCAAAATCGCAGGGCATAAACTCAATGCACGGTCGTATGGCGCCAATAGCAACGGGAGCCCATGTTGCTAACACAAATCCAATCTATATCGGCATTAGTGGCGACGGTGATTCAGCCAGTATTGGTTTGGGTGGATTTGCCCATTTAATTCGTCGTAATATAAAAATGATTTACATCGTGGCTAATAATGGTGTCTACGGATTAACCAAAGGACAATTTTCACCAACTGCGGATAAAAAATCGATCTTAAAATCGGGTCGAAAAAACTTTTATGAAGGTATTGATATATGCTCTTTTGCGCTTGAAATGGGTTGTGATTTTGTCGCTCGCACAGGGTCGTCAAATACAAAGTTGACTGTGAATATTTTAAAACAAGCAATTCAACATGCGGGCACTGCTATCATTGATATTGTTTCGCCGTGTATTACTTTTAATAATCACGAGGGTTCAACAAAAAGTTACGATTATCTTAAAGAGCAAAATTTGCCGCTAGAAGAAGTGATACATAGTTTACCTGCATATGATGCCAAAGATAAAAGGTTGGCGGTGCGTCTTTTAGCCGAAGCAAAAGAGAAAGAAAAAATTCTAACAGGGCTCCTTTATAGGAATGAAAATTCAGAGCCATTTCATCAACATACAAATTTAACAGCTACGCCGCTGCGTGAGCTCAATGAACAACAGCTACGTCCGTCAATCACAGATTTACAGAAACTTATTCAATCATTCACATAACAAAGGAATATATGAAAAACTTTAATCCAGGCGACATTTTTAATATTGAAAATTTACTTAGCGATGAAGAAAGAGATATTCAGAAATCAGTGCGACACTTTGTTTCAAAAGAGATAATTCCAACTATAGCTGAAGATTACGAAGCGGGCCGTTTTCCGATGAAGCTTATTTCGCAACTGGCCGAGATGGGAACGCTAGGAGCAACTATTAAAGGATACGGTTGCGCCGGGCTGAGCTACACATCTTACGGTGTTATTATGCAAGAACTTGAGCGTGGTGATTCAGGCATACGTTCATTTGTCAGCGTTCAAGGTGCACTGTGTATGTTTCCAATTTATGCATTCGGTACCGAAGAACAAAAGAAAAAATATCTGCCGAAGATGGCAAAGGGAGAGTTGATAGGCTGCTTTGGGTTGACCGAACCTGACTACGGTTCAAATCCTGGCGGCATGATCACGCGTGCGACAAAAGATGGTAATGATTATGTTATTAATGGTGCAAAAATGTGGATCACGAATGGCGGTTTTTCTGATCTGGCCATTGTCTGGGCGAAGGATGATGATAAAAAGATTCGTGGTTTTATCGTCGACCGTGAAACACCCGGTTTTTCGGTTCGTGATATTCAAAAAAAATTTTCACTCAAAGCTTCGGTCACATCTGAATTAATTTTTGATAATGTGCGAGTTCCAGCATCACAAGCTCTTGAAGTTCAGGGTTTAAAAGGCCCATTTGCCTGTTTGAATAATGCCCGTTTTGGAATTTCATGGGGAGCGATCGGCGCTGCTATGGCTTGTTATGATGAAGGCTTGAATTATGCAAAGACCAGAGTTCAGTTTGACAAACCTATTGCTGGTTATCAATTAGTGCAGGCAAAACTTGCTAATATGATTACAGAAATAACCAAGGCACAACTTTTGGCAGTGCAACTTGGGCGCTTGAAAGATGCAGGTAAGGCCTTACCAGTTCAAATTTCGATGGCTAAAATGAATAACGTATCAATGGCACTGGATTGTGCCAGGGTAACTCGAGACATTCTTGGAGCCAGCGGCATTACTTACGAATATCAGTGTGGCCGTCATCTGTTAAATTTAGAGAGTGTGAATACGTACGAAGGCACTGAAGATATACATAGATTAATTATTGGTGAGTATATCACCGGTATACCAGCATACAGATAGGAGCCTGTATGGGAAAAAACAAATTACCGATTGTGTATTCGTGTTCGGGCTGTTCGACGGCGGCACAAATGGCGAATCAGATTGCGATAAAGATGGATCGCGATAAAATCGCTGAAATGAGTTGTATCGCAGGCGTTGGAGGTGATGTTCCAAGCTTGGTACGTGTTGCTAAAACTGCTGAAACGATAATTGCTCTTGATGGATGTCAGCTTAAATGCACGCAAAACATCTTAGCTCGGCACGGTATTAAGCCGAATCATCATATTGTTTTATCTGATTTAGGCGTTGTAAAACGCCTTCATCAAGATTTTGATCCGCAAGAAGCTGAAAATGTTTATGAAAAAGTCACTGCATTGTTAAAGCCTGATTATATGGCGGAACAAGACTTACTGGAGAATAAAATTTTGATACGCGAACCATTCGCGGAATATTTAAAAGCGACCGAGTCTGAATATAGTTTTGCAATTACATTATTAGACGTAGTTCGATTTGCAGGGCATGCCTGCCCATCGATGATTGGGGCTTTTCTGATAGCTAAAGTGGCGACACGAGATTTATTTCCAGATGAAGTTGTGCTTCGGGGTGATGTACAAATAGCAACAGTAAATTCAGTTGAATCCGGTGCAACGGGGCCTATCTGTAATGTTTTTTCGATGATTTTTGGCTCATGGGGAGCCAGTGGCTTTGGTGGTTTATCAGGACAATTTCGCCGAAGAGATTTACTTGAGTATGAAAATCCACATGTTCCAAGCGGGGCATTTCGGTTTCGTCGTTTATCTACGGGAAAAATTATTGATGTCTATTATACTCCGGGTGAAGCCTTTACTCTTGATGACAAACCCACAGATCCATTTCCACTCAATTGGCGTAAAATGATTAAGAAAATATTAGTAAACTCAAATCAATGTGTAAAAGTAGTCGAGGTTTCAGATTGAGAGCTGCGAAGAAAGGCGTAACATCACTTCGCACTGTTTAGCATTTTAACAGACCACGCACCGATTGAAACAATGAATAACACTATGGCGATTTGCACGGATAATGAAGTCACTTGATAACCTGCGCTGTATCTGAGTATGCTGGCACTGACAAGACATGCAGTGAAAGTCATAACTCGTTTTGATGAAACTTCATAATCGAGTGATTCTCCACCGTGGGCTAAAACTACCCGTGTAGAAATAAGTAACGTAACCAGAACAAAACCACCAATATACAGAACATGAAGACCAGCTAAGGGGCTGCCAAAATACGGAGCTGAAAGAAGCGTACCAAGCGGCAGTAGCGCAGTTGAGATTTTTAAACCAACACCCACGGCTGTCCATTTGACGGGTTTGGCGAGAATGCTGAAGTTTTTAAAGAGTACGTATGTGATGATTAAGGTACGCGAAATAAGGCTGAAATTTTCAAAACCTAAAAGTTGGGTGATGAATGTTAAATTAAACATGACAACCAAAATAAGTGTATTAAAAAACTGCGGTGGGTTCTGAGAAGCCTGATTTGGCATTAAAGCATTTGGTAAGCGTGAGATCACAGGGATAAGCCGGCTTCCAAGTCCAAGAATAAGATTCAGTATGAAGGCTTCTCCACTTAACAAAAGTAAGACAGATCGATCAGCGTTAAAACTATAAATCAAAGAGCCCGCAAGCGATATCAGGAGTGCCGCTGGGATAAATAGAATACTGGCGAATGGCATTTTTTTAGCTTTAGTAAAACGCCGTGTGATGAAATAGATAAGAAAAAGCTGCTGAAAAATAACTAAATAAGACGAGGGTAGTATTTCGTTACGAAGGGTGAGAGTTAACTGCAACATACAAAGTAATATCGCAATAGAAACTTCAGCAATTGTCGCCGTAAATGTTGAGGTCATTTTTGGAATAGCGGTCATTAAAAAACCAGCAATAAAAGCCCACATAAAGCCAAAGTACATTAGATTTCCGTGTGCAAAATTAGGATAAAAGCTAATCATGCGAAATTGAACAAAGATCCAAAGTAAAATGCCGACGAATGAGCATAGAATTCCGATTGGAAAAAGAATTCTGTAAGGTTCTACATCAAAAGAGTCTGACTGGTTACTTTGTTCTGTATTCATAAGTACCTATTTTTTTAGTTTTCTGTGAGCTTGTAGAGCCTCGACTAATTTATCTGAATCAGCATTTAAGTTATCGATTGAAGATAAAACTTCGCCACCTGGTCCTAATAGTGTAATGAGATTGCTGTGCGAAAAATCGCCATCGCCAAGATCTTTATAGCTAATTCCTAACGTAACGGCTAACTCGCGTGCATCCGCTTCGGATTCTGCTGCCAAAAAATGCCATTTTTTGACATCAAGTTTTTTATCGGCCTGATATTTTTTTAGTTTATCAGGTCGATCGCTTTTTACATCGAACGACGAAAGAATAACCTGCACATCGGTTACATTTTTGGCTTTAAAGTCTTTAAGTATTTTTTGCATTTTGGCAATCGTCAAAGGGCATGCATGGGCGCAGCCTGTATAGACCATAGCAATAAGTGAATAAGTTGATCCGACGGTAGATGCAATCGTAACTTTTTTATTTTCTGTCGTTAACCAGAAAGATTCAATATCTGCCAAGCTTGCAGATAAACTAATTTGTGTGAAAGTAAAAATTGTTAAAAAAAGTTTTAGTTTTTGTTTCATAATATGCTCCTTTTAAAGTGCGCAGCGAAATCCTAAATTCCAGATTGAGTTTTTTCCTTTTAAACTAGATCTAAAAGCAAAACGCATAAATGCAGCATAGTTTTCTTTGTCGTTGGATGCTAATGCGCCAGCACCACAAAACATATCTTTATTAAATGAACTGTCTTCGCGACTTTCGCCGGTGACAAATGTTGTGTTGAAGTCTTCAATCCATTCCCAGACAAGGCCGTGCATGTCATATGCACCATAAATATTTTTATAAACAGAACCGACCGATTTAATTTGGTCAGTTTGTGGTTCTCCGTACCAAGCCAAGATGCGACTTAAGAATTTTTCATCTTTATTAGCATCTTTTTTGTTTTCTGATGCGGCCGCGGCATATTCCCATTCGTTCAGAGTGGGTAGTCTTAAACCATGTGACTTGCAAAATGCACGTGCCGAAAACCAGCTGACATTTGTAACTGGTGATGAGCCTGGTGATTTTTCAAGATTATTTAAATAATTGCCATCAGTAAAAAGCGAACTTGCTGTAACTTTCTGCCATTGAGTACTTTTGTTAAGAAAATCTTGATATTGTTTAACAGTCACAGCCTTTGGCATGAGTTGAAATTTATTAACACGAATAAACGCACGTGTAGTTTTTGTTTCGTTTTTTGTTTTAACAGACATCGGCGATAACCAGATGGCTTCAAGTTGGCCAGCTGGTACCGCGATTAATTCTATGGCGCTAGCCTGTGTTACCCAAGCTAAATTAAATATAAAAAGTACGCGCCATAGTTGTTTCATGACTAGTGTTCTCCTTCACCAGTTTGTTGCCCGTTAGCTTTAGGAACAGCTGCAGCTTCTTCTTTAGTGTATTTGCGTTTTTTATTACCCCAGTTGTTTGATACATAAGTTAGAACATTTGCGATATCAGCATCTGATAAACCTAAAGATGGCATAACAGCATTAAATGGTTGACCATTAACTGTGATTTTTCCGGTAAGACCATTTTTAACTACGCTAATCGCTCTTTTGTGATCAGTATTGAAGTAATCAGAGTTCGCCAGAGGAGGGAACGCACCTGTGATGCCTTTACCATCAGGTTGGTGGCAGGCGGCGCAGTTGTTTGCATACACTGTTTTACCAAGTTTAATTTGATCTTCAATATTGGCTGCCGTTGCAATTTTTTCTTTGTCAGCAATTTTTTGAATTGCTCCACCTTCAGGTAGATAGATATTGTCTGCAGTTTTTCCTGTGAAAATTTCTTTATTTTCAGCGCCTTCGACTTTCATGATTCCTAAGGCACCTTTATTGAAAGCTCTGAAAATTGAGTGATCTACCAGAACAAGATTGCTAGGCACTTCAACCTTAAACTCAACGATAGCTGAACCACCGGCAGGAACTAGAGTCGTTTGAATATTAGTATTATACTCTGATGCGCCCTCTTTATAGACCTTATCAAATATTTCGCCGATAATGTGAAAAGAAGAAACTAAGTTAGGGCCACCGTTACCAACAAAGAGACGTACAGTTTCACCCACGTTAGCTTTGATCGCATTATCGCCAGATAGCGAGCTTGTTGATCCGTTAAATACGACATATGTCGGTTTTTCATCAACAGCTTTAGCCATGTCAAATGGTTGATAGCCTTGAACGCCAAATTTTCCTTTAGTGTAGAAGTCACCTTGCATGACATAGTATTCGCGATCAACTTTAGGCATTCCTTTTTTTGGTTCGACTAAAATTAAACCATACATACCGTTAGCGATATGCATACCAACCGGTGCAGTTGCACAGTGGTAGACATATAGGCCTGGATTGATGGCTTTAAATGAGAAAACGCTTTCATGTCCTGGTGAAGTAAACGAAGCCGCGGCACCGCCGCCTTGCCCAGTTACGGCGTGTAAGTCGATATTATGTGGCATTTTAGAGCTTGGGTGATTTTTTAAGTGAAACTCAACATCATCACCTTCACGAATTCGGATAAAGCTGCCAGGCACAGTACCGCCGAAAGTCCAAAATGTGTAATCAACGCCATCTGAAATTTTCATCTTCTTTTCGATCACTTCAAGATGCACCACGAGTTTTACTGATTTACTACGTGTAATTTGTGGTGGTACGTGCGGTGGAGCCGTCAACACTGCAACTTCGCTATCCTTGCTACTAGCTAATGCCATATTACCAGCAAGCATAAGCAGTATTATTATTTTGAACTTTAACGATATCATAATCTCTCCCTTCGAGATGACTACAGGTTATACGAGTTATGAATAATAAAACCATGATTTAGATCATGTTAGGCGAATTATTTTAAGGAAGATTTATGGATAAATTTTCCTACTTCTAGACAAAAATCGTATGGTTTTTGTACGTTTACACAGTTTTGTGTGATTTTTGCTAAAATATCCGGGGCCAGATCGGTTATGCCTACAACAAGAGGTGAAACTCCTAGGGCAATGGCTTCGTCTATTGATTTTTTCACGTCCTCTTGACCGTATTTTCCTTCGTAGGGGTCTAAATCAGTGGGCTTGCCGTCAGTTACCACAATCAGTAGCGGATTTTTACTTTGTTGACGATGCAGTTTTTGAGTTGCATGGCGAATTGATGGTCCTAATCGGGTGTATTGTCGTGGTGAAAACTCATGAAGTTTTGGGTAAATCAGTTGCCAACTTGTGGTGAAGTCCAACAACGGTAAATATGAAATGTTTTTGCGAGTTTGGCTAAATGATAAATTTAAACTTAGCTGTGGAGCAAGGGCATGGATGGCTTCGCCGAAGACAACGAGGGAATTCCTGATAATGTGAATAATTTTTTCACCATTTATCCAGGTATCTGTTGAATATGAAATATCAACGACAATTGAAATATGCATCTCAAAATCTCGATTTATTTTTCGTTGGTAAATGCGTGGGCTACCTGAAACTGTTCTGAATTCAGGGGCCAAGCGAATGATGCTGTCTAAATCTAATTCTGGCCCCTCAACTTTTCGAGATTGCCATAGAGGTTGGTTCCACATTGCAGAATAGTATTTTTTAAAATAAGAAATTTCTTTGGCGTATTGGATAATGATTTCGTTGCGTAGTTGTGAATTGTCTTGCGGGGTAATAGCAACTTCAAAAACCTGACAATGATCTTTTGTGTACGAATTATTTCGGTAATTCCACTCGGCATAATATTTTGCCTGGGTATCTAAAGCCGCAGAAGAAATATCGGCTTCTGTGTTTTTAATGAGTTGCATATCTTGTCGAAACACACTACTGGCTTTGCCCTGATTAGTAAATTGATTCATTTCGACTTCGTCTAAAGCATTGCTGTGATCATCCAGATCGTCATCCCCTGAAGTCATTCGTTGACCGCCCGAGTAGTCATCTAATGTTTCCATTTTTTCAAAGCTGTGTGTAACTGGATTAACTTCAGATTTTTTTTCTTCGTCAGAATTTAATACGTATTCTTTTCTGTTTCGCGTTTTTGATTTAGATGATGACGATGAAGCAGTTTGTTCAGTTTCACTTGATCGATTCAATTTGGTAAAGCGTAAAGGAAGCGGAACGGTTGCCAACAAATAATCAAAGGCTTCGTCATTAGTTTTATCTTGCATTAAGGGCGCTAACTGATCGCTACTTCGACAGGTGATTTGATTTTTCCAGTAGTCCAGAATTTTGTTAGTTTTTAAATGCTTTTTCTTAACTTCAGTAAAGTATTTATTAAAGGTATCATTTTCAAGGCTTGAATAATTCGAAAAACGTGTATCTAGCCACGTGTTAATTATTGGCATATACGCTAACATTTGTACGCGAGGAAAGTTTCTTGATTTATCTTTAAAAGAAAACGCAATGTCTAATTCTTTGATCGCGGTTGATTTAAGAATTAACAGCTTGAGTAAATCAAAATTCAATTCTTTGTCTTCAGTCCAACGTAATTGCAGAGGTAAAAGAAGTTCGTTATCCACAAAACCACACCCCCAAAGACTTATGCCAACTTCAACAGGAGTTTCAGAAAACGAGACAAGATTGGCAAAAGTTGTTAATTGAACTATGGATTCAGATAATTCAATGTATCCATCTTTTTTTGAAGATCTGACAAGCTGGTTTTTATAAAAGTAACCAAATAGCTTTTCCATCAATTAAATTAATAAATTGATATAATCTTTTAGCGCGTGAACGACGTCACGGTCATCTGAAAGAACTTCAGCAATCGCAATATGACAGGCCAGACGTGGATTTAAACCTTGTTTTATAAGTGTGGCAGCATTAATCAGTAAACGCGAAGACACAGTTTCTTTAAGCATCAGCCCTTCTTTGGTTCTTATTTTGTGTCCAAGATCTGCAAGCTGATCACATATTTTTTTGCTGATCTGAGTTAATTCACTAATTAGTCGAGATTCATCTTCTTTATTTAAGTAATTCATTGAAAGACAGACAAATCGTTGTTTCGTTGAAGGCTTAAGTTCTTTAAGACCTTTTTGATAGCCAGGGTTGTAACTGGCGACAACCATAAAATCTTTTTTGGCCTGAAGAGTTTCATTGATTTTATCGATATGAACTTCACGGCGATGATCAGTTAACGGATGTAAGGCAACGATGACATCTTCACGAGCTTCAGCGATTTCATCAAGATATAAAATGCTGTTCGTACGCAATGCCTGTGTGACAGGGCCATCCTGCCACACAGTTTCTCCTGATTTTAATAAAAAACGACCAAGCAAGTCTGCCGCATTGGTATCTTCATTACAAGAGACTTTAATTAATGGACGATTGAGTTTTCTCGCCATGTATTCAACTAATTGAGATTTTCCGCAACCGGTTGGCCCTTTGATCAGTAAGGGCAACTGTGTTGCAAAACATGAAGTAAAAATACTTTCTTCATTTTTAGTTGAAATAAATAGATCAAAATTCATTTTTATTAACTTTCTACTTCGCCAACGGGTTTACCAAATCTAATGAAATTCCAGATGAAAGCGATTATTCCAGCTGTAAATAACGTAGCTGCAAGCACTAAACCTAAAAAGTGAATTTCGATTTCTTTTTGCACCATCAAAAAGTCTAATCCTACTTTGCGTTCGAGATATACTTGAGCTACACCAGCTACACCAAAGGCGACTGTCATCGCTGTCATGCCGATATTCGATGTCCAGAAAGCGAAGTGATTTGTTTTCGTGTCTTGTAATTTTCGTCCAGTCAGATAAGGCATTGTGTATGTAATGATACCCAAGATTAAACAGGCGTAAGCGCCCCAGAAAGCCAGGTGGCCATGCATTGCGGTCACTAAAGTACCATGTGTATACATATTCACTTGCGGTAGGGTGTGAGCGAAACCTAGAAAACCAGCTCCAACAAATGACATAATAGCCGTGCCAAGTGTCCACATCAAAGCCGCTTTATTATCGACCACTTTTTTACCTTTGCGTGCCATGGCTATGGCATAGATGGCCATACCCAAAAAGGCTAACGGTTCAAGAGCACCAAATATTCCACCAATCATCAGCCAATAACGAGGTGTTCCGATATAGTAGTAGTGATGGCCTGTACCTAAAATTCCACTTAGAAAAGTAAAGCCCACTATGATGTACAGCCATTTTTCGATAACTTCTCTGTCTACGCCTGTGATTTTAATCAACAAGAATGATAGAATGGCTCCCATGATAAGTTCCCAAACGCCTTCGACCCAAAGATGCACAACCCACCAGCGCCAGTAAGAATCATGAGTTTGATTGTCTGTTTCGATAAGTCCCGGAAGATATAATAGCGCAGCAGTAAGTAATCCAAAGAACAACACAAGACTTGTTGTAGTCTGTTTTTTTCCACGCCAGATCGTGCCGCCAATTAGACCGACAAAAAGTAACACATCGACGACAACTAAGTAATCAAGTGGACGAGGTATTTCTAAAAATTTTCGACCTTCCCACCATTGAAAGTGAAAGCCGATAATCGCTGTAACGCCAACTACCACAAAAGCAATCAGTTGTACGTAAGCCCATTTAACCGAGAGAATGTCGAGTTCGACTTCTTCGGGTATAATGTAGTACGCAGCACCCATAAATCCCGACAATAACCACATGACTAATAAATTCGTGTGCACCGCTCTGGCCACGTTAAAAGGTATGATGCTGTGTAGGCCATCCATACCCATATGTGCAAAACCCATAATAAAACCGTAAACTAACTGTAAACTAAACAACAGCATACAGACGGCAAAAAACCAGTAAGCTATTTTTTGTGATTGATATTTCATTTGCCAGCTCCTTTTTGGCTAGCAAGAAACGCAGTTAAATCTGCAATTTCTTGTTCTGAGAGAGGTAGTTTAGGCATTTTAGAATCAGCCTTAATTTGTAACGGATCACGTAACCACTTTGTTAAAAATTCAGAATCACGACGACCACCCACACCATCGAGCGCGGGCCCAACGATACCACCCTTTCCTCCTAAGGCATGGCATGCCACGCACATTTGGTCAAAAATAGCGGGCTTTTTCACAGCAGATTCGATGGCTGCTTGTGATTGTGTTTCAGCAGTTGTTGCTAAGTCTGGTTTCGGTGGAAAACCATTTAGATCCATTCCGCCGATCCATTTTAAGAAAGCAACTAAGTGATCAATTTCTTCTTCAGTAAATTTGTAGTTAGTCATCTTACGCTGACCTGGGTACATTTGCTCTGGGTTTTTAAGCATAGAACGAATGAATGCTTCACCACGACGTTCAAAAACTTTGGTTAATTCGGGAGCGTAGTAGGCCCCTTCACCCATAATTGTATGGCAGCCCATGCAATTCTTTTTATCGAATAGATGTTTACCTTTAATTGCGCTTTCAGTTAGTTCATTTTGTTTGGTTTGATCAGGGATGCGATTGAAGGTATCAACTGTTAAGCCGACAAAAATGGCCGAAAAGCCAATTGTACCAACTAAGAAAAATGCTTTTGCTTGTGATTTTGAGAGCATTGATTATCCTTTCGAATCTGCGTGCCCACCGCACATGCCACAGCAACCAACTTTTTCAGAATTGATGTCTTGTTGTTTAGATATGGATAACTGCCAAGAGTTTTCCTCTGTTTTTTCAATACTCCAGTTAATGTTGGGGATCTCTGATTCTTTAAGTAACTCTTCGAAATCATACGGATGATTATCGCAAACCAGTTTGAGTGATTTTCCCGATTTTAAACTTTCAATTAAGGCAAAAATAAGACCTGTCTTATATTCGTCCATAATTGTTGGAACGTAAATTACGTTCTGTGACATTGTTCCTCCTAATGCTAATTGCTTTGCAGAATAATTGAATCTATCTAAGGCGCGTATGATTTAAATCATAAAGGGTGCGATGTTAATGGGTTAGCGTGATGATATGGAACAACGTGAGCAAATTAAATTATCAAAAGGTTGTCTATCTTTACAGGTCCCGCCGCTGGGAATTCTTCCAAAGGCTTGGAACGAGTTGTGTCGAGTCGGGCAAGTGCAAAACTTACCACCGCGTCACCAAGTTTGCACTGAAGGTGAAACTGTAACCGACGCATACTTAATCCTTGATGGATACACATTGTTGCAAAAGTCTTCAAAGACTATAGATATTATCGAGCCAAGTGAATCTTTGGGAGCAGGGCTTTTACAAGTCGACATGGCGAAAGCCAAATATCCCGTTTCAGCAACGACGATTACACCATGTGAGGTTCTTAAAATTAGGGTCAGTGCCTTGGTAGATGTGCTGCAGAAATTTCCAGATTTGAATTTGTACTTTTTTACTCAAATTCAAAAACGAATGTTTTTTTTGCAAACAATTAGTGTGATAGCTAAAATGCCAGTGGCGGTACGTGTAGCACATTTTTTAATAACGAAGCAGCACTTGTTAGAACATGATTTCATCACGCGAAAATTAATGGGCGAAATTTTAAATACGACGACAGAGTCTGTAATTCGAACATTAAGTGACTTTGTAAACATGGGTTATATAATCAAAAAAAAGAAAAAAACAATCATAACAGAAAAACTACATTCATATTTATTATGTCAAAAGACAGTGTAAGTATAGACATACTTAGAGCATTAATTTTTCGCGAACACCAGATTATTAACACTTGTTTAAATGAGCTGCTACAATCTTTACAACCTCTTATTCAGCTGCGTTGGTTAAAAGATAATGCAATTTTAAAACATCAATACAACGAAGAATTGCTTATTCATAAGAAACTACTTAATAAAGAACGATTAAAAGAAGGTGGGCCATTTTGTGTACTTTTCTTCGATGAGCATATTGTCAACCCACCCGCAGAAATCGCAAAAAAGTACGCTAAAAAGGATTTAACGTATTGTCGTCATCAGTTAGATATTAAGGCAAAAAAATCTCCGTTAGATATTCCGTTAGAAGAACATGCCTCTTTAAATACGATGTTAGATGCCTTTTTATTAAAATCAAACGAGGAATTAACTGGGCAGGTGGGATTAGTTGTTTTGCAGGATTTATTTAAGAAACATCATGAGAAAGAAGAAAAGTGTTTTTTTATGATTTGTCAGACTTTGCTTCTTCCTCATGAAATTGAAGAAATTCTAGAACACTGGGTGCCATTACCTGACTAGTTTTTTTTCGAGCGGTGACAAACTTGTGACATATTAATTGAAAATCTTTGCTATGTTGTAAACAGGCTTAAGAAGCTAACGTTAGATGTTTTATACAAATCACATATGAGGTATTTCATGAATGATTCACAACTTTTTGCTAAGTACGATATTCCGGCACCTCGATACACGAGTTACCCGACAGTCCCGTACTGGACAGGATCGCCATCGCAAGAGCAATGGCTTTCACACCTACGAAACAGCTTAGGTGAAAGTGGAAGACAATGGTCGATGTACATTCATGTTCCATACTGTGAAAGTCTGTGCACGTTTTGCGGATGTAATAACATCATCACCAAAGATCATAAAAGAGAAGATCCGTATGTGCAGTCAGTTCTTAAAGAATGGGAGTTGTACCGCAAGCACGTACCAGAATTCTCTAAAGCACAGCTGCAGGGTATTCACTTAGGTGGAGGAACACCTACATTTTTATCCGCGCAACATTTGAAAGAATTATTAACGCCGATTTTAGAATTCAGTCATCGAGGTGAATATTTTGAAGGTTCAATCGAAGTTGATCCAAGAAGGACTAATCGTGAACAGTTAGAAGTTTTGTACAGCCTTGGCTTTCGCCGTGTCAGTTTAGGTGTGCAAGATTTTAATCCAGAGATTCAACGTTTAGTAAATCGTCGGCAAACTGTTGAAGAAACAGAAAACATCACACGCTTTGCACGAGAAATCGGTTATACCTCGGTTAATTATGATTTAATTTACGGCCTAGCAAAACAAACGTTAGAAACTATGAAGTATACGGTTGAACAAACGAAAAGACTTCGTCCTGATCGTATTGCCTTATACAGTTTTGCTTTGGTGCCATGGATTAAACCAGCACAGCGTTTATTTAAAGACGAAGACCTACCGGTCGGAAAAGATAAACGTGATCTTTACGAATATGCACGTACTGAGTTATTAAATTTTGGTTACGTTGAAGTGGGAATGGATCATTTTGCTTTGCCTGAAGATGCTTTAGCCATTGCTATGAAGAACGGTCAGTTGCACCGTAATTTTATGGGTTACACCGATCAAAAGTCAGATGTCATGCTAGGTTTAGGAGTAAGTTCAATATCTGAGTCGCCTCAAAGTTTTCATCAAAACGAGAAAATTCTAGCCAAATATCAAGAACTTTTGCAGGCCGGTCAGATTCCTACAACACGTGGCCATGTTTTAAATGATGAAGATGTAATTCGCAGACAGCAAATACTTTCTTTAATGACAACTTATGAAGTGGTCATGACCACTGAGCAAAAACAACAAGTTTCAACTTTTTTGAAAGAAATGATTTCGGATAATTTAGTTACTGTCGTAGGTGATAAAGTAAAAGTAACTGAAAATGGAAAACCATTCTTACGCAATATTTGCATCTTTTTTGACGAACATTTAAAGCGTAGTAAACCGCAAACGCGTATTTTTTCACAATCGCTATGATTCATATAATAGGTGCAGGCTTTTCAGGTTTGACTTTAGCTTGGGAATTGAAAAAAGCAGGATTCGAGATTATAGTTTATGAAAAGAACCAAGTTGGCGGATTGATTCAGTCACATCGTACCCCGACCCATTTGCGAGAAACTGCTGCAAATAGCGTTTTATGGAGCCCTCGCTTTGAAACTTTGGCCAAAGAATTAAGTGTTGAATTTCAGCCGTCAGAATCCGTGGCTAAAAAACGATTTATTTTTCACAATCATAAACCTCGTCGCTGGCCATTAAGTTTTTTTGAAACAATACAATCGTTAACTGCTAGTTTTAAATTTCTTAGCAAAATGCTTTTTTCAAATAAGAAGATTTCACATGATTTAACTTTAGAACAATGGGGAGTTCGGTCTTTCGGAAAGCCTTTTTCTGATGTAATTTTAAGTGCGGCAGTGCAGGGCATTTTTGCCTTAGCACCAAAATATTTAAATGCGAAAGCCGTTCTCGAATCTTTTAAAGCAGTGAACGCATTTAAAAAAGCTAAAAAATTTAAACCAGTGTCGTATGCCCCTAGAAACGGAATGGGAGAATTAATTTCAACTTTGAAACAAAGACTAGCTGAAAAAAATGTAGCAATTCAATTTCAAGAAATTCTGGATTTAAAAGATTTAAAGTTAGCCATAGAAGATATCGTGGTCATTGCTACATCGGCTTGGGATGCATGTAAACTTTTACCTCATGTTGAAGCCTTGAAGCTGATTGAAGCAGTGCCAGTAACTAAGGCTACGTTAGTGTGGGCTAAAGAAGAGCCCTTGCTGCAAGGTTTTGGTTGTTTGTTTCCGCCGAAAGAACATTTTTTTACAGCGGGAGTTTTGATCAACGCCTGTATTTTTTCTAGTTGTGGGCCAAATCCTTCTGAGACTTGGATAATTAGCCATAGTTTAGAACAGTTTAGTGATGAGCAGATAAAACAACATGTTTTAATGGATCGTCAGCGTTTTTTTTCGCAGCAAGGACAACCATTAGAGTGTCATATTACGCGTTGGCCGAAAGCCATTCCGGCCTATAATCAGCACTTACAAAACTTTTTAGAGACTTACCCACAGACCGCAAAGGCTTTAGCAAAAGAGAATATTTATCTTGCCGGAAATTACTTAGGCAAAATCGGTTTAAGCAAAATCTACGATCAAAACATCGCTTTAGCGAAAAAACTTAAATTACATTATGGGTAGAAGATTATTAATTCTTAGCCAACAGGTGGGAAATAGTGCTCGAATATGATATAGATCAGTGAATCTGTGATTTGCAAAGCCTAAAATCACTGCATGAATGAAAATTTAATAAAACCATGCTCTTCAGATGAAGTTGCGTTAAAAAGTTTTTTTTTAGGACCGCAGGCTGAAAACGCAGATTTTTTCAAACAAGAAGTCGATAATATACTTTCAACGTGGATTAACTGGCGTAAAGAGCGTTTTCCATTAGACGGCGGCGCGATTTCGCCGGCAGATCAATCAGCCCCGGAGTTTCAAAAAAAAATTGAACTTTTTCGGACTCAGATCAACACCTTGTCAGAGAGATTTTCTAATGAAATTCCAAAATTTTCTCCGCGATATATTGGCCACATGTTTTCTGAATTCTCGCTACCTGCGTTACTAGGTCATTTCATTTGTCTGTTACATAACCCAAATAATGTATCAAAAGAATCTTCACGTGTTGGTGTTGAAATTGAAAACGAAGCCATTCAGGCTTTGGTTAAAATGTTCGGATACAGCAAAGAGGCTGTCGGGCATTTTACCAGTGGCGGGACAGTGGCTAATTTTGAAAGCGTAGTTCGCGCCAAACGCAAATGGATTCTAAATTTACAATCACACATAGGTTCAAAAACAAGTATTAATGAGGCTAGTTATGTTCGGTCACTGACGTCGTTGCAAGGGCAAGCAAAAATATCAGAGCTTTCTGATATTCATCTAGCAAGGTGGATTGAAAAGCAGTTTAAAAGCGAATTTAACGGCGCGGTTATGCTCGTACCGGCCAGTAAACACTATTCTTGGACAAAAGCGGCTAAATACTTTGGCTTTGGTGTAGAGGGTCTTTGGCAAATTCCGCTTAATAAATGGGGGCAGATTGATATAAAAGTGTTGAAGTCTACAATAGAAAAATGTTTGCAAGAACAAATTCCAATTGTCTCTGTGAATAGTGTATGTGGTTCGACAGAGTTTGGCACCATTGATCCTATTCACGAAACACAAGCAATATTAGATCATTTCAAAAAAGAATATGGTTATCAGTTTTGGCATCATGTTGATGCAGCTTACGGTGGTTTCTTTGCCACGATTAAATCTTTGAACGACAAAGAAATTGGTGAAAATATTAAATTAGCTTTAGCGGCGCTAGCACACAGCACTTCAATTGCTGTCGACCCGCATAAACTTGGCTATGTGCCATATTCTTCAGGGGCATTTATTTGCCGAACGGCCGAAGATTACTTTATACAAGAAACTCAAGCTCCTTATGTTGATTTTCAAAATCAAAAAGATCGCGGACCATATACGCTAGAAGGTTCCAGATCGGCCGCTGGTGCGGTGGCTACTTATATGACGTCGTCATGTATTGGTTTTGATGAGCAGGGGTATGGTCAGATTATTCTTCGCACGATTAAGACCTGTCATCTTTTAAAAGAAAAGCTTACAAATAGTGGTTTGCCAGTTTTGATCATTGAAAATGAAATGACAAATATTTTGTGTTTCGCCATTGGTCAGCGCGGGCAATGCCTGAGTCAGATCAATGAGCAAACAAAAAACGTGATTAAAAAATTTCAAAACAAAATACTTACTGAAGACAAAGATGTTTTTTACATTTCTAAAACGTTAATATCAGAAAGCCATAAGGGCGTGTTAGATCACTTTAATAAAAGTTTTAATATTTCTGTCGATCAAAGCGAGCTGACTCTGATACGCCTAACTACAATGAATCCTTTTTTAAATTCGGTTAATACAAAGGTAAACTTTATTGATGAATTTATTAAGCAAATTTCACTAATGTTGGAAAGATAGAATGTACGTATGAGATTTAAAAATCCTTTGATGCAGAAGTTCTGGAGATTTTCTACATCATTTCAATTAGGTATCCCTGTTCTAGTGACACTCACTTGTTTAATCACGTGGGGCACAATCGTTGAATCACAATATGATGCGTTCACTGCTGGAAAGTTAGTTTACCATAGCTGGATAATGTATTTAACCATGGGTTTGTTGGTTTACAATCTGACGATTGTCATGGTTGATCGTATGCCGTGGAAGAAGCGGCATGCGCCGTTTTTAGTCGTGCACATCGGAATTATTCTCATCATTGTTGGAGGCTATGTCACACAAAAGTATGGTCTTGACGGTTCATTGGTGCTTCCGATTAATGGTAAAAATAATTATGTGTCTGTGGCGCAAACTGATGTAGTAGTTTACGCTACTTTGGGCGGTGATCGCTACACAAAGGTTTATGAAAACGAAGTGGATTTTTTCATACATCCGCCGACAGAAGAAAAGCCTTTCAAAGTTCAATTGGGAGGGGATGAAATCACGATAAAAAAATATCTTAAATATGCCCGTGTTAGTAAAAAACTGAAAAAGTCGACAGATGTAAATGTCGGCGCTTCAGTCAAATTTCAATTACAAAACGCCAATGTTCAGCAAGTTGAAACGTTAACTCAGCCAAGTAAAAATAAATCAGCTGATATGAATTTTGGTCCTTTAAAAGTAGTTCTTGGCCATAGCATTAAAGACAATGGCCGCAAAGACCGTTCAACAAATGAAATGTATTTTAATGTTAAAAACGATTCAGAACTTTTTTACGAACTTTATCATAAAGTAGAAATGAAACCGTTTAAAACAGGCGTAATGAAAATCGGCGACATGATTGCCACAGGCTGGATGGGTTTAGAAATTCGTGTATTAGACTATCTTCCACAAGCCACTGAAGAATGGGATGCGGTTGAAATTGAACGACCAACACCACTAACAAGCCCGGCTTTATTAATTCAGTTTGGCGAAAAAACACAATGGATCTTATTAAATGATGTGATTAAACTTTTCGGTGAAAACAAAGCGTTTTTATTCAGTTTTCAAAACCGCCGCATTGATATTGGATTTCCAGTTTATTTGAAAAAGTTTGAAATGACCCATTATAATGGAACTCAAAAAGCCAGAACTTACTCAAGTTCTGTGGAAATCGTTCCGTCTGAAGGTACATCACCTGTTTCTGGGGTAATTGCAATGAATGAACCAATGAAATACGCAGGGTACACATTTTATCAAGCCAGCTTTAATCAAGACGATAAGACAGGTGAGCCAACAGCCTCAGTTTTGTCGGTAAATCTTGATCCTGGTCGCTGGATTAAATATTTAGGTTCGTTACTTTTATCACTGGGTACTGTTTGGTTTTTTATCCAAACACGCGGAAGAAAGACCGCACAATAATTCGTGGGTCTTTCGACATTAAGTCGCTGCTAAGCTTTTTTCGCCCAAGAATTACAGTAGGCATCTCCTAAGACCAATTTTTTTGGAAAAAGAGCGCACGCGCCAACTTCTTTACCATTTTGGTCTTTGCCTTTAACGTATAGGGTGCAATTTGAACATTTATTTGCAGCTTGCTTTCCTGATTTTTTGAAGTCTTCAATGTAGCCTACTGCCTTAGCAACACTATCTTTTGGACTTACTAATTCAGGATCTCCGCCGGCATTGCCTTTTCCGCGACGGCCACCTTCGGCAAGGGCTTTTCCACTCAATAAAAAAAGCATTCCGCTCGCTAACACTCCGCTATTTAAAATAAACTGTCTTCTGTTCATACAATCACCTCTTGGTTTTTGGGTTTTATCATATTCTATTCAATTAGAAGATCGATTTCGATGATTTAAATCATAGATTGGTGTTTTTTTTTCAAAATTGCCCATTCAGGCCACTTCATGTATACTTTCGTCCTAGGAGTCTTATGAATACCGCATTAAAATCGGCCTTGGTTGAAATCAAAAAATTTGAGTTATTTAAAGACTTTGACGAATCTACGGTTCAGCAATTATGTGAAAATGCCAATATTAAAGTTCACGCACATAAACAAATCGTTTTTAACTTCGGCGAACCTGCAACACATTTTGGAGTAGTATTGTCAGGCGCCTATAAGCTGACTCGTATTTCGCCTGTCGGCGAAGAATCTGTCATTCACTTCTCATCACCTGGCGATGTCGTTGCGGCTTTAGTTATGACCAAAAAAAATACTCCCTATCCAGTGACAGTAAAATCCATGGGGCCAGCGCGAATGTTAGTTATTCACCAGGATACATATCTTAATTACTGGATTAAAAATCCAATGTTAATTATTAAAATTCAGAGCCTTTTTTCAACTCGCATGGCGAGATTGCAAAATCATAAAGTCATGCAACGAGCTCCAATGGCTTCAAAGGTCGCCTCATTGTTATTGCAGCTAGCCGCCGATGATACCAAAACAGAAGGACAACTTGAAGTTCCACTCCCACTCACTCGTAAAGAAATTGCAGATTCACTGGGCGTCACTGTTGAATCAGTCATTCGCGTAATGAGTGATTGGGCCAAACACGGTTACATTAGCACGACAGATCATCACATTAAAATTCTTCAGCCTGAATGGCTTATTCATCAAATGGAGCAATGTGACTGATCGCCAAGTCACATTATTTTCACTCACTTCGCTTTTGCTAGTCATGATTATAGGCATTTTAATGCGGTTACAATTCGCAGGCCTTAGTCTACCCATCTTAGAACACTTCGATTTACGACAAGCTCATAGTCATTTAGGCTTTTATGGTTTTTTGATTCCGCTGACTTGGGTTATCAATCAAATAAGTTTTGAAGAAAAGCGACAGCCAACTGTTCTTTTTGTGTATTTTGTCGCTACATTCATGGCATTTATATCATTTTTAGTATTTGGTTATAACTGGTTATCACATGTCCTGTCTGGTGTTGTATTTGCGACATGGATATATCAAAGTTTTAAGTTAAAAAAACTAGCTCCTGCGTTTCAGAAATATATGCAACTAAGTTCTGTTCTAGCGCTGACTTCTTTAGTTTTTGTTATTGCCGGCCAAAAGCTTCTTCCAGAAACACCCAAAATTAATTTTGTGCATGGTTTTGTTTCTAATATAATATTATTTATTATTCTGCCGACAATCGTGTTCGATTTATATAAAAAGTTTCCAATCTTACTGTGGTCTGTTTCTGTGATTTTAAATTATTTATTTGAAATTCAAATCCTTCATTTTTTGCCAGTAAATATTGGCTTAATCATCTTGGGCAGTATTATACTAATGTATAGCCTAACGTTTATAAAAATTAATTTTTTATTCTTACGTAGTGTTAATTTTTACTTTGCACTTCTGGGATCAGGTATTCTTTTCGGTGGGATATGGCCACGCCAATTAGGATATAATTTACAAATTGCTTCTTTGCATTTTTGTTTTTTAACGATTATTCCCATCTACTATTTTAAATTGTATTTAAAATACAGATACAGTTTTTTATTTGCAAATTTAGGAATAGCTATGTGTATTGCGATTACTTTTCTTGACTATTCATGGCAATATTTTAGATCGTTGCAATTTATTATCGCCGTAATTGGTTTGGCTCTTTTCATTGTTACTACGCATATTATTTTCACCACTAAAGGCCATGTTTTACAGAATAAGTAATATGATAGCCATCATATAGAAAAAATTCATATTTCATTACTTTGACTAGATATAGTATCTCAAATGTAATCAAGACATGAGATATAGTGGTTTGCAGGTTACATTTCAAGAAATACCAACTGAAGTTTCTCTCGGGATACATGTCGTCGGATGCCCCTTGCGTTGTCCCGGTTGTCATTCAAGTGATTTATGGCGCCCAGACCTTGGTGCAGACCTTAACCAGCAGACTTTAACAGAACTCATCACAAAACATAAAAAATATATTAGCTGCGTGCTTTTCTTAGGAGGCGAATGGCAAGCTCACGAATTACAACAATTAATTATTACCAGCAAGCAACACGAACTTAAAACAGCGCTTTATTCTGGCCATTCATTAGAAGACATTCCCAAGCTACTTCTTGATACACTTGATTATGTCAAATACGGCCCCTATATCGCTGAAAAAGGTGGACTCAGTTCGCCGACAACAAATCAAAAACTAATCAATTTACGTACAGGTGAAAACCTGAATCATTACTTTACGGAAGGGGTATAATATGATTCGTCTAGACAACACTCAAATCGAAAAAAAAATTAACTACATTGACAGCTACTTGAGCGCAATTAACGCCGCCGATGGCTCAAAACTTGATGCCAATGCTAATGTCACAATGAAAAACATCGCAACACTTGAAGCTGAGGTAAATAAAGATATAAACATTCAAATTAATCGCGCTATCATCTCACGCAAAATAGAAAAATTATTTTCACCTGAATTAGCCCGCGAATACATTCGACAAATTGAATCACATGAAATTTACGTGCACGATGAGACGTCTCTTAAGCCTTATTGCGTATCTGTCAGTATGTATCCTATGCTAATCGACGGTTTAATTAAAATGGGGGGCGAATCAAAAGCTCCTAAACATTTAGCCTCGTTTTGCGGAACATTCGTTAATTTTGTATTTGCAGTAAGCTCTCAGTTCGCAGGAGCTGTCGCTACAGTTGAATTTTTAACATATTTTGATTATTTCGCCCGCAAAGAATATGGCGATGACTATTTAACAACACACACACAAGAAGTCAGTTCATACCTGCAGCAGGTGGTATATTCAATTAATCAACCAGCAGCTGCGCGCGGTTATCAATCTGTTTTCTGGAATATTTCTGTGTATGACCGATTTTACTTTGATGCCTTGTTTGAAAACTTTGTATTTCCAAATGGCGAAAAACCAAAATGGAAGACAGTAGATACTTTACAAAAATATTTTATGCAGTGGTTTAATTTAGAGCGTAAAAAAGCGGTACTTACATTTCCTGTAGTTACCGTAGCTATGTTAACTGATGGCAAAAAACCAAAAGATAGTGACTATGTAAAAATGTCTGCGCACGAGTTATCACAGGGAAATTCTTTTTTTATGTATTTATCTGAAAGCGCAGATAGTTTAGCCAGCTGCTGCAGACTTAGAAACGAAGTGAACACAAAAGAATTTTCATACACGCTTGGAGCCGGTGGGGTAGCCACAGGCAGCATTAATGTGATTACTCTAAACATGAATCGCCTTATTCAAGATAAGCGTGATCTTGGTTTAGAGGTGTCAAAAATTCAAAACTACCAAATAGCTTATCGTAAAGTAATGGAAGATTTTATGGATGCGAAAATGCTAACTACGTATGATGCGGGTTTTATTTCTATGAATAAACAGTATTTAACGATTGGAATCAACGGAATGGTTGAAGCTGCTGAATACCTTGGTTATGAAGTCACCGACAACGCCGAATATAAAAAATTCGTCTCAGAAAATCTTAAAGTTATTTATGATCTTAACCGTGAACGTTCGGCCCAAACTGGTTACAAATTTAATACCGAATTTGTACCGGCCGAAAACTTAGGTGTTAAAAATGCTGAATGGGACAGAAAGGATGGCTATTTCGTTCCACGCGATTGTTATAATTCTTATTTTTACATTGTCGAAGATGAAATGACCAATCCGCTTGAAAAATTCTCGATGCACGGCTCAGAGATGACTCAGTATCTAGACGGCGGCTCTGCTTTGCATTTCAATTTAGAAGAACACCTGACACCAGCTCAATATGAAAAAATCATAGAATTGGCTACAGTCACAGGCTGCAATTATTTTTGTACAAACGTGAAGATCACTATCTGTAACGAATGCAATCATATTGATAAAAAAACTAAGCATAGTTGTGCAAAATGTGGCTCAGAAAATATAGATCATGCAACCCGCGTAATCGGTTATTTAAAACGTGTAACATCGTTCAGCGCAGAACGAAGAGCAGAGCACACACGCAGAAAATATCATACAATGAATCAGCCGAGTTTTAAAAAGAACAGATCAACACAATTACCTAGCGCTACGGCCTAGGTAATGTGTGGTAGTTTGCAATTTTGACGAGAATCTATTATTTACAAATAATAGATTCAACTGAATAGATACCCCAGTCTTGAGCTGTATGGTCGTAAGCAGAAGCAAACAAGGATTTTACCGATACTTGATAAAAGCGGTAAACGTTAACTTCGGCTTTAACCGTTAGTTCTAATTCAGTTGTGTAATATAAATCGATGATGCCTTGGTCAACGACGTGTTTAACAACAGAACTTGATACCTGAACAAGTTTGCCGCCTTCAACGCCGCAAGCTTTTAAGCTGGCTTGTTCAAGCATTGTTTGGTGACGAGAGTCGTACTGTGAGTTTGCGATGACTGCATGAGCAGAAGTACTGATTAAAAGAGCGAATGTTAATAAAATAGTTTTCATAGAGATCTCCTGTTTTTTTATACTTCTAACACAGGAGAGTGGATTTGAATGTCAGGATTTTGTTTGGGTGTAAATTTGTGTAAAGTACCGTAAACATACACCCAAATTGGAACTGAAATCGTGTAAAAAGCTTAGGTTCGGTTAGAACTTTAGCTTCTTTTTGAGAGCATCTAAAGCTTTTTTACCTTGGTCTTGAACCTGGCTCTTAGCTTTGTTTTCTAGGTCTTTTTTGGCTTGCGCGATTTTTTCGTCAGCAATATTTTTTTGTGCATCCAGCTTGGCTTGGGTGTCGTTGGCATTACCGACGTAACCTTTTGTAAGCGTGTTGATTTGTTTTTCGATTTCGCCTTTAACTTTGCCGATTTCGTTGTCGATTTTAAGTTTGATCTCTTTATTTAACTCGTCAACTTTTTGCTTGATGCTGGCACTTAGGGCGTCTTGTAGCTTATCACCTAATGATGACGATACATCGATATCTAAGTTTGATAATTCGCCTTTTACATCGGCTTTAAGATCAAATGTTGTTAACTGGTTAAACGCATTCTTTAGAATTTCTTCGACGACTTTTTCTTTCGCCGCTAGATTGAATTGCACGTTGTTGAACACATTCGTTAAGCCAATATTGTACGTTTTAAAACCTACGGTCGCAGCATGGGCTGCGATATTGATTGATGAATCTTTCATCGCGATTTGGCCATCGTTATTTTTCATAAGTTCAATCGCTTGCAGCGGGTAGCTAGCCACTGCGAAATCCATTCCGGCAGCGGGTTCTTCTTTTAAATTGTTTAAATACGCATCGACTTTTAAGCCATGAATATTTTTTGATTTAAAATCACCGGCGATGTGCATTTCGGTTTGTTTGCCGATTTGACGCTGATTCGACACGATATTTTGAATTACACCAGAAATATCACCGAAATCAGCTTGGGCATTTGATTTAGAGCTGACTTTAACATTTTGAATCCAGAATAACGGATAACCATTTGTGACCGGAAATTCGTAGGTCACGCCATCTGCGCGCGGGTGCGGTTGAATGGTGTCATCTTCTGCTTTTTCAACTGGAGCTTTCTTTTTGCCGCTAGCTAGGATTTTTTTAGAGTCTAAATTTTCATTAACCATTTTTGAATATTTTGGCGGCAAGTACTTTTCAGCTAGCTCATTCACTTTATCAAGTTTACGTAAGTACGGATTTAAGTAATCCATGAAAATTGATTTGGCGATTTGTTTTGAATCGATTTTTGGAATTTTTAAACGATCTTTAACCGAAGCCACGTCAGCTTTAATTTGATCGTCTAATGCTTGATAATCTTTTTTGATATTGACCAGATCAGCGTTAAATTCATTTTTAGTGTCGTTCACTAATTTTAAAGACGCATCAACTTCTGATTTTAAAGCATTGAACTGTTTAACTGAAGCATCTAGTTCTTGCGGAGTTTTAAAATCTTTAACTTTGATGGCATCGAATTTAGTTTTGTAAGCTTTGAAATCTGATTCTTTTGGAAGAGCTTTTAGTTTTGCATCCCAATCGGTTTGCTTGGTCGCCCATTTAGCTTTTAGATCATTCGCCATTTTTTTTGATATTAACGTTGATTCGATATCTGCTAGCTGCGCTTTGTAATCGCCAGTTTGTAAAAACGCTGAAAGGTCTCCTAAAAGATTGCCTTTGCCTTTTTCGTCGATCTTGCCAATAGCTTTATCTTTTACTTCTGAAGCTAAACCTGGTTTTTCTTCAGATGGTGGCGGCGGGGGAGCGACTTTTCCGCGGAACTTTCTTTTTGACATGAACTGCACGTTTTCAACAGCCATTTCTTCAACGACGAATTTTAAACGAAGTAAGGCATCCCAATTTACATCAAAGCGGATTGAGCCAAGTTCAATGCTATTAAAATCAGGTTGTTCAGCGCTGGTGATTTGTAAAGCAGTGATGGCCACGTTGCCTTTGATAAATGAAGTTTCAAAATCACCGATATTTACTTCGCTGCCTAAAGCTTTATATCCAGCCCATTCAAGACCGGCTTTCATGTGCGCATCGAAAAACAATTTAAAGTAGGCTGCACCTAATGCCATCACGATCAAGAATGGGATCACGGCGCTCCAGCGGATTAGACCACCTTCTTTGTAAAGTTTTTCTTTTTTAGCATTATTTTTAGAGTCATTTTGAGGTTGATTTGTGTCAGTCATATTTGATCCTTCTAAAATTAGTTGCCGTAAAGATCGTTATATTTAGTGTACCAAAGATAGAACTTACTACCTTTGATGGCTTTGAATGATTTGCTGTTTTCAAAACGCACAGCAATAGTTGTGCGATATTTTTTCACTAAGTAAATAAACATGAAATATAAAAACGGGCTTAAAACTAAAGCGGCTAGAAAACTTCCCATCACGATCGAGTTGTTAAAACGCGTGTACGGGATGATTGGAATATTATAAAGCTTTGTCCAGATCGGGCGAAGAGATGGTTCTTCGAGGGCCCATTGACCTAATGAGTTGGCTAATGGATCGATTAAGAATGCCACGAATTTAAAAACGAAGGCTGATAAAAACGCTGCGCCAAATTGCACACGAAAAAAGAAAAGAATAAATAAAACTAAAAAAGTTTGTAGCGAGAAAAACGGAGAAAAACCCAAAAACGCTCCTAAGGTTAAACCCCAGGCGATTTGTGTGGTTCCGTTTTCTGAATGTAACATCTTAATCAGATTCAGAAGCTGTTTAATCAGTATTGTCATAAAGTCACCTTTCTTGTGTGCCTTTGCGTGATGTTGCGAAAAAATATCCCCCTGGAAGACTAACTAACAGAGTAAAAAATTGCATTAGACTTACGCCTGTTGTGATTGCCGTAGCCGTTGGGATATTTATTAAAGAAAAAATAAAGTAAAATGCGGCCTGGCCTACACCAATACCTGCTGGAGTCAGGGGAATTGCTGACGCCATAAAAGCAAAACAAGCTAATGGTAAGAAGACAAAAACTGAAATTGGTTCTTGTGTTAAATTTACCGTCACCACATACAAAAAGCCAATCGACATACATTGAATAAGAAAACTTACGCCAATGAATTTTAACATGAACGGGCTTTGCATGGCTTTAGAGATGTTAACTTGCACTTGCTCTGCAAATGAAAACAACTTCTGAAATAGAAAGAATTTAAATTTATCTTTAAAGCGCGGAATAATTTTATGCGAATGATATAAAAACATTAGTCCCAAGCAAGCTATGACTAATAAGATTAAGCTGATCTTTAAAAGTTTGACGAGGGGCTCTGACATGCCAAAAAAGTATTCGACAAATAAAAATGAAGACGAAAAAAATATTAAACAAAATAATCCCAGTACACGATCAATCGTGACTAATGAAAAGCTCATTCTTTTTGGAACTTTATGAGATTCAGAAATAGCCAAAGCTTTAAAGATGTCGCCCCCAACACCACTTGGAATAAAGAAATTAAAAAAGTTTCCGATCAGCGTTTGTTTGGCTGCGGTTTTGAACGGATATTCGATTTCTAAATTAACTAAAAGATTCCAGCGAAGGGCTAAAGAAAGTGTGTGTAGCGTAAAAAAACCTAAACCAGCGGCTAAGATAACTGGATTTTTAAAACTAAGTTTTAGCTGCTCTAAATCAATAAGCCCCAATTTTAAAACTAGTAATAACAATACAAAAGCTATAACTGGGCGAAGATAATTCTTCAGGCTTGCAGGGATGATTCGCATCCCCCTACGTTGCCACTATTTCTGGTGAGTATCAAAAATATTTTTAAGGTTTTTAAGCACAGCTTCTAAGTTGTGAAGTGGCAATGAAGTCGGCCCATCACAAAGCGCTTTTTCTGGATCTGGATGAGTCTCTAAAAAGATCCCATCAACGCCGACAGCGACTGCTGCGCGACCTAATGGCCACACCATATCGCCACGACCGCCACTAGATTCGCCAGTTGCACCAGGTAATTGCGTTGAGTGTGTGCAATCCATGATCACCGGAAAGCCCAAACGACGCATTTCTACTAAACCAGTCATATCGTTGATTAAACGATTGTAACCAAATGTTGTTCCGCGGTCGCAGAGTAGAAGCTTATCATTGCCAGTTTGTACGGCCTTCTGCGCAATAGCTTTCATGTCCCATGGAGCTAAAAACTGACCTTTTTTAATATGAAGCACGCGGCCAGTTTTTGCTGCGGCCACCATTAAGTCAGTTTGGCGAGACAAGAACGCCGGAATTTGAATAACTTCTGCGTACTGAGCTGTTTCTTCAACTTGAATCGTTTCGTGAACGTCAGTGATAAAATTACAACCGACAGACACTTTGATTTTTTCTAAAGAAGCTAAAGCTTCTTTCATACCTGGTCCGCGAAAGCTTTTTAAACTTTGACGGTTGGCCTTATCGAATGAACATTTTAAAATCCAAGGAATACCTAGTGCAGTTGTTACGCGCTTAATTTCTTTTGCGGTTTCAATCACCATGCCTTCGTCTTCGATAATATCAGGGCCAGCAAATAACACGAAGCTCTTGCCATCACCCCAAGTGATGTTTCCGTATTTAGATTCAAGCGTAACAGTTTTTGCTAATGGTTTAAATTCATTCACTAAGTTAATCATTGGTTACGCCTTCGCCGAGAATTCGACTGCTGTTTTTGTAGCTTCGATAACTTTTGTCTGTTGTTCAACAGTCATATCCGGAAACATGGGTAATGAAATCACGTGTTGAGCAGCCCAGCGAGAATGCGTGATATCATGACGTTGCGGGGTGTTTTTAGCATACCAAGGTTGATCGGCCATCGTCATCGGGTAGTGAACAGTCGTTGGTACACCTAGCTCTTGCATTTTCTTTTGGAAAACATCGCGATTTGTTACAGTCACAGTGTACTGGGCCCAAACGCTTTCGTTACCAGCTTTTACTAACGGAGTAGAAAACATTGGGTCATGTTTTTCTAAACCTGCGAATGAAGTTGAAAAGTTGTGAGCGATTTTATTACGTGCTTCGACTTCCCAGTCATATCTTTCAAGTTTTGCTAATAAAATAGCACATTGAATTGTATCTAAACGGCCATTCACACCAAGACGTGTGTGGTAGTAACGTTTTTCAGAACCGTGTTCGCGAATTTCTTTCATGGCTTTTAATAACGCTTCATCATTTGTGAAAATCGCGCCACCGTCACCGTAACAGCCAAGTGGTTTAGCAGGGTAGAATGAAGTTCCTGCAGCTGTTGTCATTGAGCCACTTTTTTTATCTTTGTATTTTGCGCCGTAAGATTGCGCCGTGTCTTCAATAACAAACAAATTATGCTTTTTTGCAATAGCGTTGATTTCATCTAAGTCAGCCACTTGACCGTATAAAGAAACGGGCATGATGGCTTTTGTTTTAGGTGTGATCGCAGCTTCAATTTTTTTAGGATCGATATTGAAAGTTTTTGGATCGATATCGACATAAATTGGTGTTGCGCCGGCTAAAACAATTGTTTCAGCTGTCGCGATAAATGAAAACGCAGTGGTAATCACTTCATCACCTTGGCCGATGCCTAAGGCCATTAACGGGATAACTAAGGCATCAGTTCCGCTGGCTACGGCCAAGCAGTACTTTGATCCAGTGTGAGCTGCTAGTTTTTGTTCTAATTCAGCAACTTCAGGACCATTGATATAGGCACCACTGTCTAAAACTTTTTGGATGCGTGCATCGATTGAAGTTTTCAATGCGTTGTATTGAGATTTTAAGTCGATAAATGGAACAGACATAATAGCCTCCTGCTAGAGTGAAACGATAATCGATATTATGCACCAGAAGTTGGACTCATGTCACGATGTGGAAAAAAAGCTTCACGCAAGAGGTAAATACTGTCAAAATAGTATCTTCTTAACTGGACCATGGAGGGTTTCATGAAGATTAAGTCTTCGACTATAGGAATTGGTGTAATTTTATCGGCTTTAACCATTATTCCCATCACTTACGCCGCACAAACTGCACAAACGAATATTGCACAGTCTTCTGAAATTCCAGAAATACGTGAATACCCGCTCAATGACAAAGCAAACCCTTGTGATGATTTTCACAAGTACGTTTGTAGCAATGTCGAAGCTTCATTTAAGTTACGCGAAGACCGCAGTGCTCACTTTTTCGCCTTTGAAGACTCAGATGAGCGCTTATTAGAAAAGAAAAAAACTTTTTTCAAAAACATTGATAGCGAGAAAAAATTAAACCCGCGTTCATTGCAAATGAAACAGTATTACAAGGCGTGTATGAATGAAGCTGGGGCCATCGCTGAAGAGCATGAGCTTGTTGCCGCATTACGCACGGATATTGATAAACTGAAATCAATTGAGGATTTCATTAAATTCAATAAAGAAAATATGGTGAACGAAAAATGGTCTTTTGTTAATTATGATATGGGCCCAAATATCGATAATCCAAAAATCTATGACCTGATGTTTGATGTAGGCTTAATGTTTTTACCAGAGCATAGCTATTACGATAACAAAGAATTAATGTCGGCTTATCGTGATTTAGTTGTAGAATTTTTTATGGCTGTTTACCCAGAGGGTAATAAAGACGAATTTAAAAAACGGGCGCAAGCGATGATTGATTTTGAAACTCGTTTCAAAGCCACTTACCCGATGCCTGCAGAATTTAGAAAACGTTGGACAGAGCCTCGTTATGTAACACGTGAAGAATTTTTAAAACGTACTTCAGCTATTGGCTTAGATGATTTTATCAAAAAAAATATTCCGGCTAAAACTTTGATTCGTGATTTTATTCCGGAAAGCTTTGAGTTCGTGCAAAAAGAACTTAAAAATGAAAACTTACAGGTTTTAAAAGACACATTTTTCTTTCGTTCAGCGCGTGGATTTATGGATGATGCGTACCCTGAATTATTTAAAAAACGCATGGAATTCAGTCATAAGTACTTAGGCGGAGCGCCGTCACGTCCGGATCGTCAAGAACGTTGCACAACTTCAGTGATGGGTTCATTTAATCGTGAATTAGATTTAGAAATGTTACCGCGTTTGTTTCCACATTTTCCGAAAGAGAAAATGAAAATCGTTGCCGAACGTGTACGTCAATCAATCATTGATGGTTTGAAGTCGAACACTTGGTTATCAGCACAAGGTAAAACGGGTGCGATTGCAAAAATCGAGCATGCAAAATTACAATTAATTCAGCCATACACAGATAAAGAGTGGGATTTTAAACCTATTCAAAAATACTCTGATGTAAAACCTTACCACAACGGTAGACTTTTAGCGATGCAAGGGCACAAAAGAAGTTTAAAAAGATTTAAAGAAGGCGTAAACCAAGAAGCTTGGGGAATGGGCCCTTTAACAGTTAATGCTTACTATTCTGCAGATAAAAATAAATTTGTAATGCCAATCGGTATTTTACAATATCCGTTTTTTGTTCCCGAAGGTGATGTGATCGAAAACCTTGGAGCAGTCGGTGCTGTTGTCGCTCATGAATTAGGGCATGCAATTGATGACGAAGGTTCTAAGTTTGATGATAAAGGCCGTCTTAAACAATGGATGACTGATGCTGATGTGAATACGTTCAAAGAGCGTGGTCAACGCATGACAGATCAATTTAATAAAATTGGCCACAATGGTGAACTAACTTTAGGTGAAAACACAGCTGACTTAGTGGGATTAACATTTGCGTATAAAGCCGCTTTTCCAAAAGGCGAAGGCTCGGTTGAAGATAAAAAGAAATTCTTCGTCGCTTACGGCCGTTTATGGTGTGGTGTTGCCCGCGATAAAATGAAAGAAATGTTGTTAAAAACTGATCCGCACGCTTTAGGTTATGCGCGTATTAATGAGCAGGTAAAACATCAACCTGGTTTTACTGAGGCTTTCGCCTGTAAACCGAATAATAAATTATTCTTATCCGAGAAAGAAAGAATTCAAATTTGGTAAACCTATCGCAAGTTAAATTAGATCTACGCCCTTTTGTGCCGATTCTGAAAATCGAAACGGCACATTCACAAACCATTCTAGGCCATGTGATCAAATCTAAAAATTTTAATGAACCGCATCGGCAGATGTTTTTGACTCTGCCGGATGGCGACCAAATGAGTCTTAAAATTTTTGAAAATAAATCAGCCAACAAAAAAAATGCTGTCGTCACTGTATTTCATGGCTTAGCCGGAGACCACACTTCAGATTACGTGCAACGCACAGCTCAGTTGGCTTTTGATTTAGGTTATTCAGTGGTTACTGTTGATCATCGCGGTGCAGGTTTAGCTGAAGGCATGGCCAAAAAACCATATCATTCAGGTCGCGGTGAAGATGCTTCTGAAGTCAGTCTTAAACTTCGCGAAATTTTTCCTAAAGATAAGCAAGTTTTTATCGGCTTTTCATTAAGTGGCAGCGTGGTTTTAAATTTAGTGACCCAACGTTATGGTCAGCATTTACCAGATTATGCCGTTGTTGTGAATGCGCCGATTAACTTGCAAAAAGCGAGTGATCATTTAATCAATGGTTTTTCGCGTCTATATGATTTGCGATTTTATTTTATGCTGCGCAAATTAATCCGTAAAACAGAACCACAAATTGGTTTACCTATTGTGTCGAACACACGCTTGATTGACGATTTATTTACTTCGATAAAATCTGGCTTTGTTGATAGCGCTGATTATTATACCCAATGCAGTACCTATAAGTACCTTGATCGCATTGCCGTTCCTACTTTTGTTTTAACCAGCAAAGATGACCCATTTATTGCCTTTGATGATTATAGAGCGGCAAGTTGGAACGATAAAACCCACAGAACCTTTATCGATCACGGTGGGCATATGGGATATATTTCGAAACATAAGAGCGGCCAGTTTGGCCGGCGCTGGTTAGATGATTACCTTCATAAGGTCTTGTTGGCTATCGATTCATATCAACCTTAGTCTAAGTCTATATAGGCTGATTGTTAAAAATCCTAATCATTGGTTAAATAGATAGATAAATGTCGGCAGCCAATACAGCAAATGCAGGTGAATTCTTAATTGAACTAGAAGAAAAAGATGCCTTCTTAGCTTTGCATAATTGTTTTACTTTAAATTCTGATTTAATTCTAAAAAATGAGGCGGATCCAACTCATCCTATATCTGCAAAGATTGGTTTTTTTGCAGATAAAAAAATATTTTTAGAAACAGCTCAAAATGATAAGCTTGCGACCTATCTGGGTTTAACGTCGATTAAATTTTTTATTGGCACTGAAGTGTACTTTATTAAAACCACTTTAGAAGTTCTTGATGATCAGATTTGTTTTGATCAAAGTGCCAAGATAGTTCAGCTGCGACGTCGTAAAGAGCCGCGCTATAATATTCCTGAAAAATGGAATCAAACAGCCGCAGTTTGGTCGATAGAATTGAAAATTAAAAACCCGGCAAAAGTAACTGATATTTCATATAACGGTTGTCGTTTTGAAGTTCCCAAATTAAGCCTAAGTATTAATAAGGGTGATCAGATTCGTATTCAGTATCAAATTTTTAAGCGTGCAGATGTTGTCTGTGATGCAATCGTTCGTTTTATCATGCGCAAACCCAATGGCACAACGGTGCTTGGCTTAGAGTTCACGCAATTGCAAAAAAGTCATAAATCCCGTATCAACAGTATCGTTGAAGATTTAATGAATCATTACGCGATTAAAAGTTTAGTTTAATAAAACATTCACCCAAGAAAGTTTATCTTTAGGGATAGCTTCTTTAGGCATGAATAAACCTGTTTTAAGCCCACCATCATAAGCATAACTGCCTTCGGCAAGATCTCCGGCTTTTAAGATTGTTTTTAAAACGTTAAATGCTTTTTGATTATTGTTTTTCATCACTTTAATAACTTCTTCAACCGTGACATGCGGAATTGAATCATCCCAGCAGTCATAATCAGTTACAAAACAACATGGTAAATACGGAAGGCCAGCTTCCCGTGCTAATGCGTATTCAGGAAAGTTCGACATCCCAATGATATTTGCGCCCATTTGGCGGTAAGTGTGTGATTCAGCTTTTGTCGAAAAATAAGGGCCTTCGATACAAACATAAGTTTGGCCAAAAAATGAAGTGTGCGCCAAAGGTTTTACTAATTCTTGTAAACGTTTAGCCATAGTTTCACAGATTGGTTTTGCTAACGAAACGTGGCCGATTAAGCCTCCGCCTAAAAACGTGTGTACTCGCGCTTTAGTGCGATCGATATATTGAAATGGCACAACCATATCACCCGGAGCTAAATCTTTTTGTAACGAGCCCACAGCGCTGAATGAAACTATCGCCGAAGCCCCTAATTTTTTAAAAGCATAGATGTTAGCGCGGTAATTAATCTCTGAAGGAAGCAATTCATGGTGTTCACCGTGACGAGATAAAAATAAAAATTCTGTGCCATCAACTTTAACTTTTTTCAGGCCCGAAGAGTGCGGACCAAAAGGGGTTTCGATCGAAATTTTTTCTACCGTTGTGAATTCGTCAAATTTTTCAAAACCTGATCCGCCAATAACTGCGATCATACTCTGTCTCCTACTTTTTAAAAATGCCTTGTTCAATATCTTTTTGCGTATAAACGCCCGTATCCATGATCCACCCAGTAGTTAAACTTGCCGGAGTCACATCAAAAGACGGGTTGTATACTTTGCTTTGTGCGGGAGCCCAAGTACTAATAACTTCTGAAGCTGCACGCTGTTCGATGGGAATATTTTTTCCCGATACGCAGTTAAAATCAACTGTTGTAAAGGGTGCTGCCACATAGAATGGAATATTATGAAATTTGCAGTTTACAGCCACAGAGTAGGTTCCGATTTTATTTGCGAAGTCTCCGTTTTGGGCAATGCGATCAGAGCCAACGATGGCTTTAGTGATTTGACCTTCACTCATTAAGTGGGCTGCCATGTTGTCAGTGATTAAAGTCATTGGGATTTTATGTTTTTGTAATTCCCAAGTAGTTAAGCGGCCGCCTTGTAAAAGCGGGCGTGTTTCATCGACCCAGACATGAATTTTTTTACCCTGTTGATGCGCCTTTAAGATAACTCCTAAAGCCGTGCCTACGCCAACAGTGGCAAGACCGCCAGTGTTACAGTGAGTAAGAATTTGATCGCCGTCTTGGATAAGTTCTGCACCAAAACTTGCGATGCGATCGCAAAGTTTTACATCTTCATTAAAAATTTCAACAGCTGCCTGTAAGATTTGATTTTTATCACTGCCAGCTTCAATCACAGTTTTCATGCGATCGATGCAGTTCATTAAATTCACGGCCGTCGGGCGGGCTTCATAAAGTGCCTGCGCTTTTTGTAATAATTCAGTTTTGGTAAAACCCTGAAGGGCGGCTTGCGCCACTTGTAATGCTGCTGCGACGCCAATTAAAGGAGCGCCACGCACGCGAAGCATTTTGATCGCTTCAATCATTTGTTCAGTTGATTCAATGACGATCCATTTTTCGACGTGGGGAAGCAGTGTTTGATCAAGAATTTCAAATTTTGTTTCAGTGAATCGAAGTGCTAATGAGATACAAGAAATCATAATAAAATATTTCCGATTTTTTTTCTAAGTTCATAAAGATAAGCCACTTCTTCTGGTGGTAATGGATTTAATCCACCTAAGGCCTGAGCTTGCGCTAATATCTGCGCTGAATTTTCGATACGCTCCATCCCGCGGTAAGCTTCTTCAAGATCTAAACCCCACGTTAAAGCGCCGTGACGTTTTAAAATCATCGCCCGATGCTTGGGTAAGAACGGTTTTAAAACATCGCCCATAGCTTGTGTGCCGGGGCGGGCATAATCAGCAAACGGAATATCTCCGGTGGCTAAGATCACTTCTGATAAACAATCTGATGGTAATTTTTTAAGATGTGGGCGGGCGATCGACCAAGCAATGGCTGTGGTCGGGTGCGCATGCACGACAGCCTTGGCCTCAGGGCATTGGCGAAAAACTTCTAAATGCATTAAACGCTCTGAAGAGGGGTTTCCGCAGATGATTTGGTTGTCTAACGTGACCGCAGCCATATCTGAAGCCTTCATAAAAGCTTTTGCTATGCCGGATGGCGTAAATAAAATCACATTGGGCTCAACCCGTAAACTGATGTTTCCATCAGCAGCCGAGAGCATATTACGGCTATGCAGGCGTTTACAGATCTCAAGAATATGCTCACATTCTTGGGGGTATCGATTTAACAATTCATTCGGGCTTGTCATACTGACATTTCATAGCGATAATCATTGCCAGTGGCAACTTTGATGAATCAATTTAATCGATTTCCTAATGAACAAGTGCTTATCGTAATGGCACTTCGTGAAGAGTCAGGCGGAGTGCTTGAACAGCATGGCTTTCAGGTCCATTACAGCGGGCTCGGAATGGTCAATGCCGCCTCAAAATTGACTGAAATCGGCGTTAAACTAAAACCAGATCGTATTATTAATTTAGGCACAGCGGGAAGTTTCACTTTAGAACCTGGAACCATGGTTGAAGTGGACGGCGTGATTCAGCGCGGAAGTGTGGTTTCATTTATGCGCCAGCGAAAAAAAATCACGACATTTTCAGAGCTGCCAAAAGCCATCTGCGGAACTGCAGATTTTGTTGAAGTTGAAAAATCGCCAAATAATTTATATCAAATCATGGACATGGAAGTTTTAGCATTTGCTCAAGTGAGCGAGACCTTAGGAATTCCATTTCATAGTTTTAAATTCATCACTGATTCTTCAGATTTAAACACTTTAAAAGACTGGAAAAAAAATCTGGCTGCAGCGCAAGCCAGTTTTTTAAGTCTTTGCCAATCATTAAATAAATAAAAAAAGGAAAACACCAATCATGGAATCGTTTTTAACAACCGAAGCTTTAATCGCATTATTTACACTGACTGCTATGGAGACCGTATTAGGAATCGATAATATTATTTTTATCGCAATCCTTGTCGCTAAAGTGGCTCCAGAAAAACAGGCTAAACTTAGAAATGCCGGTTTGATGTTGGCTTTCGTTATTCGTATCGGGTTGTTATTTTCATTAAGTTGGATCATGGGCCTAAAAGATCCTTTATTTGCCGTTATGGGAAAAGCAATTTCAGGTCGCGATTTAATTATGCTGGGCGGGGGATTATTCTTGATGGCCAAAGCGACTTATGAAATTCATCATAAAGTTGAAGGTGATGACGCCGGTCCATCGACAGAAGGCAGCGGCAATATGAAAAAGATCTATGCTAATGCGACTTCAATTTTAATTCAGATTCTAATGTTAGATATCGTGTTTTCTTTAGATTCAGTCATTACCGCAGTGGGTATGGCTGATCAAATTTCTATTATGGTTGTAGCGATGTTAATTTCAATGGTGATTATGCTTGTTTCAGCAGGTTCGATCAGTAGTTTCGTTGAACGTCATCCAACAATTAAAATCTTAGCTTTATCGTTTTTGTTATTGATCGGGGTGATGTTAACAGTAGAAGGCATGGGCGGCCATGTTGCTAAAGGTTACATCTATTTCGCCATGGCATTCTCGTTAGCCGTAGAACTTTTAAATATGCGCTTACGCAAAAAAACTGTGCCAGTGCAAACGATTAATCCGGTTCAGTAATTAGTTAAAAGCCGAAAAAAGAAAAAGAGAATTTCAGCTTTCTATTGCCCACATCTTTAACGAGTTGTGGGTTTGTTTTTTATAATCCGTCTATCGGATATATCTTTGCCAGCTACAAATAACAGCCCTCTAACCTGCGCCAGGTTCTTGCTTTTCGTTAGTTCATCGAAAGGCTTGGGTATGGGTCACACACAATTGCATTTTACAAAAACACATTGGCGGTTTCGCTATAACCATGGC
>JAKFBS010000004.1:0-698167 GCA_036677065.1 Bdellovibrio sp.
CAAGCTTCAGACAAAATTTTTATCTTCTAGTCTTTTTCTATCTATCTTTGCGCTTTTGGGCGTGGGATTAGTTCAGGTTTACAGTTCAAGTTACATTTTCGCGATCGAATCTTACGGCGATGGCCTTTACTTTTTTAAGCGCCAAGCGATTTTTACAGTTCTAGGTATTATCGCTTTAGTTATGGCTGTGCAAATTCCTTTCGAAAAAATTCGCAAGTGGGGTTGGCTTATTTGGGTCGCAGCCTCGGTGTTGTTACTGGCGACATTTATTCCTGGTCTTGGCGTGCGCGTGGGCGGAGCTCTTCGCTGGATTCAATTACCGTTGGGTTTTCGTTTTGAGCCCTCTGAGTTATTAAAAATTGCTTTTAGCTTTTTAGTCGCAAGTATCGTTTGCAAAAATCAAAATGCATTACGTAATGTTAAAGCGGGCTGGCTGGGTTTAATTTTATTATTACCAATTTTAGTTTTATTAAAACAACCTGATTTCGGAAGTTTTGCGATCATCTTAGCTGTTGGCGTGGCGTTGTTATTTACTTTCGGTTTATCTATTCGATATTTATTTGCCTGTGGATTAGCCGCAATTCCGATGTTTTATTTCTTGGTGTGGAATGTGGGGTACCGCAAAGCTCGCGTTCAGGCATTTTTAGATCCGTGGTCAGATCCGGCACAAAAAGGCTTTCAAGTTATTCAAAGTATGCTTTCAATTCACTCTGGTGGGTTAACTGGCGAAGGTTTGGGCCAAAGCCAAGGTAAATTATTTTTCTTACCCGAAGCTCACACTGATTTTACCATGGCGATTTTAGGTGAAGAAAATGGTTTCATTGGAATCTGTGCAGTTTTACTGTTATTTGGGTTTGTCGTGTTTCGTGGATTTCGTATTGCGATTAAAACCGAAGATTTATTTAAAAAGACTTTAGCTTTAGGTCTGACAATCACCTTTGCACTTTCAGTATTTATTAATGCCGGCGTGGTGATGGGATTATTGCCAACTAAAGGTTTAACGATGCCATTTTTAAGTTACGGTGGTAGTTCGTTAGTAATTATTTGTCTTATGTTCGGTGTTTTACTAAATATCGAAGCTTCAGAAAATTACCGTTAGGATAGTATGTCTGTTAAAAAAAATAAAATTATCATCGCAGGCGGGGGAACCGGTGGACACATCTATCCGGCGATCTCGATTGCAGAAGCCATCTTAAAAAAAGATGCCGCTGCTGATATTTTATTTGTGGGTACGCCCCAGGGCATGGAATCCCGTATTATTCCTAAAGCAGGCTACAAATTAAAATTAATCCAAAGCGGAAAATTAAACATGAAAGGTCAGATTTTTACTAAGCTTAAAACTTTGGTGAAAATTCCTTTCGGAATTTTGCAATCATTCTGGATTATTTTAACGTATCGTCCACAGTTTGTTCTGGGTGTGGGCGGTTATGCTTCTGCGCCCATGTTACTGGCGGCAATGCTTTGTGGTCGTAAGACGGCACTTTGGGAAGCCAATGCGCATCCCGGAATGGCCAATCGTATATTATCTAAATTTATTTCTAAAGCTTACTTAGTTTTCGGCGAAGCTAAAAAGTCTATGTCTTCAAAACAAATGAATGTATGGGGTATGCCTTTACGTTCTGAAATTGAAAGAATTTGTGAAACTAAATCTATCAAGGCGAATTCGACATTTACAATCATCTGCACCGGCGGAAGCCAAGGCAGTATGTTTTTGAATGATCGTTTAAGTGATTTAATTCTGCAAAACCCGCAATGGCATAACCAAATTAAAGTTTTTCATCAGACCGGTGTTCTGGATTTTAATCGTATTAAAAATAAATACGCAGGTTTAGCCTGTGTTGAAGTGATGGATTACATTTACGATATGCCAAGCTACTACCAACAAGCTGACATGCATTTTTGCCGGGGCGGAGCCGGGTCGATTACAGAAACTGCGGCTTTCGGTGTAGTTCCGGTGGTTGTACCACTTCCTGCAGCCGATAATCACCAGCAGCACAATGCTGAAGCGTTAGTGCGCGCTGAAGCTGGTTACATGTTATTACAAAAGCAATTTGATCAAGAGCAATTTAAAAAAATCATCACTGAATTAATGCAAAATTCTTTACTTAAAAGCAAAATGTCAAAAAATCTAAAGCAATTGGTTCCACTCAAAGCTTCTCATAAAATTGCGAATGATATTTTAGAAAGTATTCAACTATGAAAATAGAAAAAGCCAAGTTTCATTTTATCGGTATCGGCGGCATCGGCATGTGTGGGTTAGCCGAATTACTTCACAACTCGGGAGCCGTAGTTACTGGGTCTGATGCCGGTGAAAATGCAAATACAGAACGCCTTAAAAACCTAGGGGTTAAAGTTTACAAAGGTCATCAGGCTGAAAATATTGTTGATATTGATGTGGTTGTTTATTCAAGCGCGATTCCATTTACTAATCCTGAAATTCGCGAAGCTAAAGCCCGATCAATTCCGTTAATTCCTCGAGCTGAAGCTTTAGCTGAAATTATGCGTATCCGCCGTGGTATTGCGGTTGCTGGAACGCACGGTAAAACGACAACGACATCTATGATTTCTTCGATCTTTCTTGAAGCTGGTCAAAGCCCTACAATTGTTGTGGGTGGCCGTTTTGAACGAATTAAATCTACAGCTATTTTAGGTAAAGGGGATTGGTTAATCGCAGAAGCCGATGAATCAGACGGAAGTTTTAATAAACTTTCTCCAGAGATTTCGATCATTACAAATATTGATTCAGATCATATGGATCATTACAAAACTTTTGAAAATCTTAAAAAAGCGTTTTTAGAGTTTGCTTACCGTGTTCCATTTTACGGTGCAGTCGTAGTGTTTGGTGATGATCCGATCACGCGCCAGCTTTTTGATAATTTTAATAAAAGAATTTTATTCTACGGTTTTAATGAAAATAATGACTACGTTCTAAAAGGCGAAAAAGGTAATTACACTTTATCTAAAGCCGGAAAACTTTTAGGCAGTTTTAAAATTCAATTACCAGGCCTACATAACGCTTTAAATGCAACAGCTTCAATCGTTGCGGCGATGGCTGCGGGAATTGACTTTGAATCTTGCGCTAAAGGTATTGAGCAATTTGAGGGTGTCGATCGTCGCTTTCACTTTAAGGGTGAAACTCACGGCATCAAAGTTTACGATGATTACGGCCATCATCCAACAGAAGTGCGCGCCACGTTGCAGGCTTTCAAAGAGAAATTTGATAAAAATAGGCTTGTGGTTTACTTTCAACCGCATCGTTATTCACGCACACAGCACTGCTGGCAAGATTTTAAAACCTGCTTCGTGCAAACTGATGTTTTATTATTAGGTGATGTCTACGCCGCAGGTGAGGCGCCAATTCCAGGAATTTCTTCTGAAAAACTGATTGAAGAGATGAATCAAAAAAATACTGTTCATGCGCCTAAGGCAGATCAGTTGCAAATGATCTTAAAAGAATTACGCGAAGGTGATGTGTTTTTAACTCTGGGTGCCGGCGATGGCTGGAAATTAGGTTTAGATGTCCTTGAAAATCTCGCAAAACGTTAATCTTGCTGAATACACATCATGGATGGTCGGTGGTAACGCGGATCATTTCTGTTTGCCACAGACTCTTGAAGATTTAAAAGAGGCGATCAGCTATGCTAAAGAAAATAATTTGGCGATCACTATCTTAGGTGGCGGAACCAATGTTTTGGTTTCTGACGATGGCGTAGCTGGATTAACCATTTGTTTACGCAGGCTTTCTAAAATAGCTTCGTTTGAAAAAGACGGTAAACTTCATATTGAAGCTTTATCAGGTACGGCAAAATCTGAATTATTAAAAACTTTCTTAAAACAGAAATTAGCTCCAGCTCTATTCTTAGCCGGTCTTCCGGGTGATGTTGGTGGTGGTGTGGTGATGAACGCAGGTGTTGCTGAAGCTTTTGTGCCACGTGAGTTTATGGATTTGGTCGACTGGGTTGAAGTCATGACTTTAGATTTGCGGACTATTCGTCTGCAAAAAAATCAGCTCAACATTAAATACCGTCATACTGATGGCTGGCAGCCGCATATTATTGTGAATGTCGGCATGAGCTGGCCTCTCGAAACAGACACTACGATCTTAGATAAAGTGCGCGAGGCGAATAAAATTCGTTTAAGCAAACAGCCTTTAGATATGCCTAGCTGTGGCTCGGTTTTTAAAAATCCTGAAGGGCATAAGGCCGCACAGCTTATCGATAGCACGGGCCTTAAGGGGTTTCGTGTCGGGGATGCGCAGGTTTCTCTAAAACATGCAAATTTCATCGTGAACCTAGAAAAAGCCACGGCGAAAAACATCTCTGATGTGATCGCACATGTGCAAAAGACTGTTGAAAAAGACAAGGGCGTAAAGCTCACCACCGAAGTCGTTCGTTTGGGCCGCTGGTCGTAAGCGCAAAACTTCACACTAACGCAAAATTAAGCCGCGTCATTTGTTTATAGTGCAATCGCACTATGGGTATTCGTTTCATCATGAGACATTTTTAATTATAATTTTTCACTTCTTAGCTCAACGTTGGTCTAGTACGCGCCGATAAATAAGTAACTCAAAGGAGACGCTCTATGAAGTCGAACTATACGTTCAAACATCTCGATTACTCTGAATCACTGGTCAACTACACAAACGAGAAATTGGACGAAATCGGTAAATTCTTGCTTAAAGAAGGACGTTGTACAGTTTATTACTGGAAAGACCATCACGAATTCCATTGTGAAGTGTCGATCAACTCGAAAGAGAAATTTTTTAAAGCTCATGGAACAGCTACCGATGTTTACGTCGCAGTTGATTTAATGATCGATAAAATGGAAAGACAATTCTTAAAAGTGAAAGAGATCTATCAAGATCATAAGAAATTTGATCTATCTAAAGAAGGTCGTATGAAAGAGATCAACGATCAGATGGAATATCTGCCTAAGGGGCGCAAAGTCGCTTAGTGTTCTTAGAAATTAGTTATTGAAACCAAAGCCCAAGCCCCGGTCGGCATAAAAGCGATCGGGGCTTTTTTTTGCCTCGTCTTGAGATATTTAGCGCTCTTATTCACACAACATAATTATTGGAATGAAACACAGGCTTGTTATTACCTTGTCGCGACCAAAGGCCTAGTATTCTGTTATCAAGTTGCAGAGTGATCTGCATCAGAGAAGAATTAAAGTATTCACAAGGAGTGTTACATGAAAAATTTAATTATGATTTGTTCTTTAGTGTTAGTAGGTCAGATTGCAAACGCAGGTGCGTTTGTTGAGCCGTATATTGGTATGACAACAGGTAAGTTTAAAGTAACCGGTGCTTCTGACACCGACAGTAAAGGTACTGCTCTGGGTTTACGTGCGGGTTACCAAATGGTGATTCCTTGGATAGCTTTAGATGTTAAAATATTAAAAGGTTCAGCTGAAACAAATCCAGAATCTGATATGTCATTTACAGATGTTGGTATTACTGTTGGCGCGAGTGTTCCATTTGTTAGACCATTTATCGGATATATTCCGGCAGCAAAAACTAAATTAGAAGCTAATGGCGCTAGCGATGAGTACGAAGGTTCAGCTTTAAAACTTGGTATCGGAATCAAAATTTTACCTTTAGTTGATATCAATATCGAGAAAGTTGACTACACATTTAAAGAAGTGGATGGCATCAGTTTGCCAGATAGTATCAAACACGAAACATTGATGATAGGCGTAGGAATGACGTTCTAATCTAGAACTGATCTAAGTTAAAAACAAAAAAAAGCCAGGTTTTAACACCTGGCTTTTTTTATTCCTAAAATCGAATTTAAAAACTATTTAAAAATACAAGATAATGTGCGCTCATCTCCAGCGATGTACTCAACGAAAGTAAGTTGTACTGAATCTTTAGAATTCTTTTCGATTTTTACATCTTGGTAGCTGTCAGAAAAATCTTGTTTAATCGTAATACCTTTTTCAGTTTCGCTAACGTTGAATAAGATATCGCTTACGTATTCTTCAAAAATTAAGGCTTGAGCATATTCATCAGCTGAAGATTTCATAGAAAGTTTTTCTTCGCCGGTTTTGGTGTTTATTGCTAATTCGCAGGCATTACCTTCTGTAGACACGCCTTGTTGTGTGCCTTCGGGTAGGCCGCCTTCACGTAATAACTGCATGAGTTGGCTTTTGTTCAAAAGTTTATCGGCAGGTGAAGCATCTGCTGCAAAAGAAACAGAATTTACTCCATAAACTAAAGTTAAACTTACGGTAAGCGTTTTAAGCGTTTGGGCTAATGTTTTCACTCGAGAACTCCTTTGGGGTTAGGGTATTAAACACTGCCAACATACTATGCAAAAACGGTTTTGGGTGGGAATACTGCAACCCCTGAAGAAAAGTTAGAACTGTCCAAACCTTAGACATTGATTCCGCTCTAAAAATGCAGTAATTTTCAATAGTTTTTAACGAAGTATAAGGAATAGAAAAAGATGAAAAATTATATTTTTACTAGCGAGTCAGTTTCTGAAGGTCACCCAGATAAAATGGCGGATCAAATCAGTGATTCAATTCTTGATGCTATCTTAGCACAAGATCCTAAAGGCCGCGTTGCCTGTGAAACATTATTAACAACTGGTCTTATCGTTGTTGGCGGCGAAATTTCGACTTCTGCAAAAATTAATTTTACAGACATCGCTCGTGATGCTGTTAGACGCATTGGTTATGATCACTCAGATAAAGGTTTTGATTACAAAACTTGTGCGGTGATGATTGCTGTTGGTCAACAGTCTCCAGATATCGCTCAAGGTGTAAAAGACACTGGTTCTGACGAGCAAGGTGCTGGCGATCAAGGTTTAATGTTTGGTTATGCAACGAATGAAACTCCTGAGTTCATGCCTTTGTCGTTATCTTTATCTCACAAATTAGTTCAAGACTTAGCAGCGCTTCGTAAAGAAGGTCGCGTAAACTGGTTACGTCCTGATGCTAAATCTCAAGTTTCTATTCAGTACGAAAATGGCGTTGCTAAACGTATTGATACAATCGTTTTATCAACTCAACATGCTGATTCAGTTTCAAATGCTGATCTTAAAGCTTTCATCATGGAAGAACTTGTTAAAAAATCTATCCCATCTAAATGGGTTGATAATAAAACTAAATTTCACATCAATCCAACTGGCCGTTTCGTAACTGGTGGTCCAATGGGTGATGCGGGTCTTACAGGTCGTAAAATCATCGTAGATACTTACGGTGGTCACGGTGCTCACGGTGGTGGTGCATTCTCTGGTAAAGATCCTTCTAAAGTAGATCGTTCTGCGGCATATGCTGCTCGTCACGTAGCTAAAAATATCGTAGCTGCTGGCTTAGCTGAGAAATGTTTAGTTCAGGTATCATATGCAATTGGTGTTGCTGAGCCGGTTTCTATTGCCGTAAACGATTACGGAACTTCAGTTGTTGGATCTGAAAGATTAGCTGAAGCGGTTAAAAAAGTTTGGGATCTACGCCCATCTCGCATCGTAAAAGAATTTGATTTATTAAAACCAATTTATGTTCCGACAGCGGCTTATGGTCACTTCGGTCGCGAAGAAAACTTAGATAAAGGTTTCTTCTCTTGGGAAAAAGTAAACAAAATTGAACAATTAAAAGAAGCTGTAAAATCTTAATGAGTATTAAGCCGGAGGCTTATTTTGAGTACCGATCCTAAGTATATTAGAAATTTTTCGATCATCGCCCACATTGACCACGGTAAATCTACTTTGGCCGATGCGCTGCTATCGTACACAGGTTCATTATCTGACCGTGAACAGAAAGATCAATTTCTGGATAATATGGATCTTGAGCGCGAGCGCGGAATCACAATTAAGGCGCAAACTGTGTGCCTTAGCTACCGTTCAACGGTTGATAAACAATTGTATCAATTAAATTTAATCGATACACCGGGGCACGTGGATTTTTCGTACGAAGTTTCTCGTTCTTTGGCAGCTTGTGAAGGCGCAATTCTAGTCGTTGATGCCGCACAAGGTGTTGAAGCGCAAACATTGGCTAACGTTTATTTAGCGTTAGAAAATAATTTAGAAATCATTCCTGTTTTAAATAAAGTCGATCTTCCAACCGCTGATCCCGTTGGCGTAGCTAAGCAAATCGAAGACACTGTTGGTCTTGATTGCACTGATATCGTTCATGCGTCTGCGAAAGAAAAGATCGGCATCGCTGAAATTCTTGAAGCGGTGATTGCGAAAGTTCCACCTCCTAAAGAAAATCGTTCTTCAATTTTACGCGGCTTAATTTTCGATTCATGGTTCGATGCTTATCAAGGCGTTGTAATCCTTGTTCGCGTAATGGAAGGCATGATCAAAAAAGGCGATAAAATTAAATTCATGGCCACTGATCGTGATTATGAAGTTTTACGTATGGGTAAATACACTCCATTTCCAGATTTCGTTGATAATCTAGATTCAGGCGAAGTGGGCTTTATCATTTGCGGTATTAAAGATATTCGCGATGTTAAAGTGGGCGATACGGTGACGTCGGCTAAAAATGGCGCAACTGAACAATTGCCTGGTTTCCAAAAAGTTAAACCGATGGTTTTTGCAGGTATTTTCCCTGTGGTAGCCAGCGAATATCAAAATTTAAAAGATGCTTTAGATAAATTATGTCTTAACGATTCTTCATTATCATTTGAAGTCGAAAAATCATTAGCTCTTGGTTTTGGTTACCGTTGCGGTTTCTTGGGCCTTCTGCACATGGAGATCGTGCAAGAGCGCTTAGAGCGCGAATTCAATTTAAATTTAATTACGACAGCACCTACGGTTGTTTATCGTATTACTAAAAACGACGGCACAGTTTTAATGTTAGAAAATCCATCAGGAATGCCTGATGAAACACAGATTCAGTTAATGGAAGAGCCTTACGTTAAAGTCACTCTCCATACGCCAACTGATTATATCGGAAGTCTTATCAAACTTTGCGAAGACAAACGTGGTATCCAGCAAAGAATGGAATACGTAAACGAGAAAAAAGTGATCATTGAATATCATCTACCGATGAATGAAATGGTTATGGATTTCTATGATCGTTTAAAATCAATCACTAAGGGTTATGCCTCACTAGAGTATGAATTCTTAGATTTCCGTGAAGCTGATCTGGTTAAGATGGATATCTTAATCAACAGCGAACCAGTTGATGCTTTATCTATTATTATTCACCGCTCTAAAGCTGTGACGCGTGGTCGTCAGTTAGCTGAAAAGATGAAAGAGCTTATCCCTCGTCAACAATACCAAGTGAATATTCAGGCTTCATTAGGAGCTAAGATTATTGCACGCGAGACATTAGGGGCCATCAGAAAAGACGTGACGGCGAAATGTTATGGTGGTGACATATCTAGGAAGCGTAAATTATTAGAAAAACAAAAAGAGGGTAAAAAACGCATGAAGCAAATCGGCTCTGTCGATGTGCCTCAGGAAGCCTTCTTAGCAATTCTAAAAATCGAAGACTAGGGGCTACTACGCCCGGGATTTTTATGTCTGAAAAAAGCAAAGCCGAAAAGTATAATGGCTGGGATTTCACAAACAAACTTTTTTGGACCGAAGGTTGGGGCTCGATGGCTCTGGCCATTTTGGCAGCTCTAACAATTCGTTGGTTATTATTAGAAGCTTACGTGATTCCATCGGGTTCAATGCTTCCCACTCTATTAGTTAATGATCATATTTTCGTAAACAAAATCACTTATGGTGTCCGTGTTCCATTTAGTGAAAACTGGTTAGTAAAATTTCGCGAACCAGAACGTGGCGAAATCGTAGTTTTTAAATATCCCGTAGATCCAAGCACATTTTTTATTAAACGAATTGTTGGTTTATCTGGCGATCGTATTAAGTTTGATAACGGTGCTTTATTCATTAATGGCGAGTTACAAGAAAAAATAGTTCCAAAAACGAATTGGAATTTTGACTGGCTTCGTGAAGAGGATTTTTCAAGCAGCGATGGCATGTACAAAGATTCAAAATCAAATTACATCCACTTTTTCGAAGAACTTAATGACGGAAAAAACGGTAAAATCGAACACAGTATTCTGATGAAAAAATCGCAAGTGATGGGTTTTTCAGGCGACGGTGAATGGGTTGTGCCTGAAGATAGCCTTTTTGTAATGGGTGATAATCGTTATAACTCGCATGATTCTCGTTTCTGGGGTTATATGCCTAAGAAAAACATCTTAGGCCGTGCAAGTTTTGTTTGGTTAAGCTGCGACGAAATGGTGCCGTTCATTCCAGTTATTTGTAATCCTTTAACAATCCGTTGGCGCAGATTCTTCCATAATGTCACTCATTAGGCCTAAAAAAGGCCGGCAAGGTCGCTGGCCCAATGCGCTTTTACTGTTCTTTTTGCCTCTGATTTTATTTTTTTCATTTCGTTGGATCGTGCTTGAGACGTTTGTAATTCCGTCTGAAAGCATGGTGCCGAATTTATTAATTCATGATCACATTTTGGTGCAAAAGTATGTTTACGGTTTAAAGCCCATCATGGGCGATGGCTGGCTGATTAATTGGTCAGAACCTAAACGTGGTGAAGTCGTGGTTTTTCGCTACCCAGATAATCGTGATGTCTTTTTTATTAAACGCTTAGTGGGTTTACCGGGTGATAAAATCGAAATTAACGGCATGAATGTCAAAGTTAACGGCGAACTTTTAGATCTAAAAACTGTCGACAAACCCGAAAAAGAAATTACTTTTCGCGTCGCCTTCCAGCCTCCGGCCGAATATTACCGCGAAACTTTAGATGCTCATACTCACTTTGTGCGTTTTGAAGGTGAAGCCGCCTCCGCTATAGAATTACAGCCTAAAACTTTCGAAGTGGGCAAAGACAGTTATTTTGTGATGGGCGATAATCGCTACAATTCGCAAGATTCTCGTTTTTGGGGCAATTTACCTAAAGATTTACTGGTGGGGCGCGCGCGCTACATCTGGTTCAGCTGCGAAAAGATGTTAGAAGCGGCACCTTATATTTGTGATCCGTTAAGCTTGCGTCTTGAACGATTATTCAAGACAATAAATTAAATGAATAAAAAAATGTCGACTTTTTCATGGATCATCGGGGCTATCATTTTAGCGATCTTTTTGCGTGTGGTATTTATCGGCGTTTTTAAAGTTCCAACAATCACTATGGCGCCAACCTTGTTAGCCGGTGATTTTATTATTTCAAATAAATTAGCTTACGGCGTGAAAGAAAAAAAACCAGAACGTGGTGACGTGATCGTTTTTACCCGTGCTGAAAAGCTTGGGCAGTATTTCATTAAACGGGTTGTGGGTATACCGGGAGACGTGGTTTCAATTGGCGCCGGCGAACTTTCGGTAAACGGCGAAAAGTGTAGTTACGTCTCTGAACAAAAGATCGAAAACTTCGAAATTTTCAAAGAAACTTGTTTAAATTCCGAGCGTCGTATCTTGCGAGCCTTAACTGGCCAATTAAAAACTCCAGATATGGCGGCAATTACCCTAAAAGAGGGTGAATTTTTTGTTTTGGGTGATAATCGCGATGCCAGCGAAGACTCTAGAGATTGGGGGCCGATCGGCTCTGATCAAGTTTCTGGCAAGGCTCAGCTGATCTGGCTTTCGGTGGGTTCAACGCAAGACTCCATTTCTCAAGAAAAAGGGCTTAGACTCAGTCGTTTTTTGACAACGATTCATTAAATTTGTTACCTTAAATTTCAATGCCAAACAACATTTCCCGCTCTGTCATTGACCTAAAATCAGCAACATCCACTGAAATTTACTCGCTATTTGAATCAGCCATGAAATTGAAAAATGATTTCTCGGCGGTTAAAGATATTCCCCAAAAAGGAATCGCTGCACTTTTGTTTTTTGAACCAAGCACGCGCACTAGATTCAGCTTTGAAGCGGCATGTGCTAGATCTGGCGTTTATCCGTTGGTCTTAAGCGGCTCTGCGGGAACCAGTCTTGAAAAAGACGAAACTTTAGAAGACACGGTTCTAAATATTGAGGCTATGAAGCCTCTTTTTTTTGTAATCCGGGCTCCTGACAGTTTAGACTTGCGCCAGATGGCCGAAAACATCCACACACCGATTATCAATGCTGGTTGGGGTAAGCAAGGTCATCCGACTCAGTCCTTGCTTGATATGTTAACGGTTTACGAAAATTTCAAAGGCGTCGAAGGCAAAAAAATTCTTTTCGTCGGAGATGTTAAGCATTCTCGCGTAGTTAGCTCGCACCTAGAGCTTGCGAAAATTCTGGGTTATAAAATTGGTTATGCTTGCCCAGCAAGCTTTTTACCCGAATCTTTAGATCGTGAAGTGATGTACTTTAGCCAGCTTAAAGACGGCATGCAGTGGGCTGATGCGGTCGTTGCCTTAAGAGTTCAAAAAGAACGTCATCAGAACACCAAATTTTCAGTTGAAGAATACAGAAAACAATTCAGCATTAATAACTCTACGCTTGAGTATTTTCGAGCGGATGGTTTATTAATGCATCCAGGACCCATCAATTACGGTATTGAATTGGAAAAAGAAGTGTTACAAGATTCACGTTCGCAAGTATTAAAATTAGTTGAAAATGGAGCCTTCATCCGTGAAGCGCTTATTCGTCAAGTTTTACAGAGGATTTCATAATGCTAAACAGATATTTAGTTTTAGAAGATGGAAAAGTTTTCAGCGGTGAAGCCTTAGCTGCACAAACAGAATTCCCTGAAATGGCCGGAGAAGTTGTTTTCAATACCACTCATTCAGGTTACGAAGAAATCGCGACTGACCCATCATACATGAATCAAATCATTGTAATGACTGCTCCTATGCAAGGTAACTACGGGATTGATGACACTGTCTGGGAATCTAAAAAAATCTGGATTAAAGGTTTTGTTTGCCTGCAAATGCAATATAGCAAAGGCAATTCATCTTGGGCGCAACGTCTGATGGATCATAAAGTTCCAATCTTAACTGAAGTTGATACCAGAAAATTAGTGATCGAATTACGCCAACAAGGCACTCCTTGGGGAGCGCTTGTGCAAGCGGCTAATGAATCAGCGGCTCGTGAACGCGCCAACACTTTAATTACAAAAGCTAAACAAGTCGATAATGACTGGGTTTGGGAAGCTTCTCGTAAAGAGGCGCAAGAAATTATCGGTGATAATTTAAATGGTCCTCGCGTAGCAGTTTTAGATTTCGGTGCCAAAGAAAATATTTTACGTGAATTGAAAAAGCGCTGCAGCCATTTAAAAGTTTTCCCATCGCGCGCTGATGCTAAAACAATTGAAGCTTATCAGCCAGATGGCCTTATGTTAACAAATGGTCCGGGTGACCCAGCAGAAGTAAAACAAGCTCCAGAAACAATTCGCCATTTTATCGGAAAACTTCCGGTGTTTGGAATTTGCATGGGGCACCAAGTTTTATCCATCGCCTTGGGTGCAAAAACTTACAAACTTAAATTCGGACATCGCGGGGCCAATCATCCGATTCAAGATCGCATTTTAGATTCAATCTACATGTCGAGCCAAAATCACGGTTACGCCGTCGACATGAAAACTCTTCCAGAACATGTTTTAGTAACGCATGTAAATTTAAACGATCAAACAGTCGCCGGATTTTTCTCAGAAAAACAAAATTGTCTTGGTATTCAATATCATCCAGAAAGTCATCCCGGCCCACATGATGCCGTTAAGTTATTTGATTTCTTTGTGAATAAAATGATCCAAAAAAAGGAAAAATCCACCCATGCTCACCATTGAACTATTTGAGAGCTCATACAATAAATTAGTCGGGCAATTTGCTTCTGCTAAATTCCAAGACGAGCTAAATATGGCTCGTAAAGAGTTTTTTGAAAATGCCGGCACTTTGGATGAAAATAAACCCAACTACAGTTTAAGAATGAACCAGTTTTATGATTGGTACTTTTTAACTCGTCCGCTAAAGGGGCATATGCAAACTCCGCTTATGGTTTGCAGCATTCAGCGTGAACTGCGCTTAACTGAAGAAGACGAACAAGTGATCGAGATTCTTAAAAAAGCCCGTCATTCATTATTTGAAATTGTTAAAGTTAAAAAAGATGAAATCACTTTAAAAGATTTATTCAAAAACGAAAAAGTTACGGTGAATGCCGACCAACATATTTTTGAATTCGACGAAAAAGAAATTTTTGAAGCCCGCATAGTTGAAATTGGCGGAAAAAAATATTTCTTAAAAGGTTTTTGCTTTCACCCAGAATCAGCGCAGAAGTTTATTTTGGCTGAAGTGAAAGTGTACCAAAAAAATCCGGATTTAGATCCGTCTGATTTTATGCTTCGTTTGGTTAAAATGCGTTACAAGTTTGAACAGTACCGTCATGTAAAACCAGACATGATTTATACGAACGATAACAAATTAGGATTGTAATAAGTCCGTGTCATAGACACGACAGGAGTTAACGGTGCCTCGTTTAGAAAAGTTTAAAAGAGTTTTGATCATCGGTAGCGGTCCAATTAAAATTGGCCAAGCTTGTGAGTTTGATTATTCCGGAACTCAAGCCTGTAAAGCTTTAATGGCTGAAGGTTTAGAAGTTATTCTCGTAAACTCAAATCCTGCAACGATCATGACCGATCCGGATATTGCGACTCGCACTTATGTTGAACCTCTTGAGCCTGAGTTCTTAGAAAAAATTCTCGCCATTGAAAAACCAGATGCAGTTATTCCCACGTTAGGTGGTCAAACAGCCCTGAACTTAGCCCTAGCTTTAGATAAAATGGGAATTCTAAAAAAGCATAACGTTCAGCTTCTGGGTGCAACTCCTGAAGTGATCGAAGCCGCTGAAGACCGCGAAAAATTTCGCGCGATTCTTGATGAAGTCGGCGCTAAATATCCAAAATCAGAAATGGTCAAAAATTTTGAACAGGGCTTAGCTGCAGCTGATGTTTTAGGTTATCCATTAATTCTTCGTCCAAACTACACTTTAGGTGGCGGCGGCGGCGGAGTAGCGTATTCGCCAGAAGAGTACAAACAAATGTTAGTGCAAGCTCTTCACGAAAGCCCGACATCAGAAGTATTGGTTGAAGAATCCATCTTAGGTTGGAAAGAGTTCGAATTAGAAGTGATGCGCGATTCAAACGGCACTTTCGTAGTTGTTTGTTCAATTGAAAACATAGACCCTTGCGGAGTGCACACAGGGGATTCAATCACTGTAGCTCCTCAACAAACGTTATCTGATCGCGAATATCAAGCAATGCGTGATGAAGCTTGTAAAATTATCAACAGAGTCGGCATTCAAACCGGCGGAGCCAACGTTCAGTTTGCGACACACCCAAAAACCGGCGAGCGCGTAGTTATCGAAATGAATCCGCGCGTATCTCGTTCTTCAGCTTTAGCCAGCAAAGCTACGGGTTTTCCGATCGCAAAAATCGCAGCTTTGCTAGCGATTGGTTACCAATTACACGAATTAAAAAATGATATCACGCAAGTTACACCAACATGTTACGAGCCAGCGTTAGATTACGTTGTAACTAAGATCCCGCGTTTTGCTTTCGAAAAGTTTCAGGGGTCAAAAGATATTTTAACAACGCAAATGAAATCTGTAGGCGAAGTGATGGCCATAGGCCGTACTTTTCAAGAATCATTTATGAAAGCGTTAGCCGCGTTAGAAAAAAATAATGAAGCTATTCCAGATGTAGCTTTTGATTTAGAAAAAGTATCTTATCCAAATTCACAAAGAATTTGGCATATCTTCCAGGGATTTCGCCATAATTTGGGCTTAAACATGATCTGGGAGCTAACTCAGATCACACCTTGGTTTTTAGAACAAATTGAAACCATCGTTAAATTTGAGGCTACTTTTAAAAACTCAGAATTATCGACAGAGCTTTTATTAAAAGCCAAACGTTTAGGTTTTACGGATGCACGTTTAGCAAAACTAAAAGATTTCTCTACAGCGAATTTAAAAAATATCCGTCACAAGTTTGGAATTCGCCCAGCGTTTTTCCAGGTTGATACTTGCGCCGGTGAATTTGCTTCATCGACTCCATATTACTACTCAACTTACTGGAGTAAACCTGAAGGCAGTATCGCTTTACCTAAAACAATAGCGGTTATCGGCAGCGGTCCAAACCGCATTGGCCAAGGCATCGAATTTGATTATTCATGTGTGCGCGGAGTAAAGGCCTTACAAAAATTAGGCTATAAAGTGGCCATGCTAAATTCAAATCCTGAAACCGTATCAACAGATTACGACACTTCAGATTTATTATTCTTTGAACCTTTAACATTAGAGCATTTAACAGAAGTGTTTAACGTGATTAAACCAGAGGGGTTCATTGCACAATTGGGCGGTCAAACTCCGATTAACTTAGCACGTCCCTTAACTGAAGAAGGTTTTAAACTATTAGGTTCTTCTTTAACTTCGATTGATCTAGCTGAAGACCGCAAAAAATTCGCTGAAGCCTGCCGTGAATTAAATTTATCAATTCCAAATTCAGCCATGGCCGGAAACATCGGCGAAGCATTACGAAAAGAAGCTGAAGTCGGTTATCCAATGATTTGCCGTCCAAGTTATGTCATCGGTGGCCGCCGTATGGAAGTTATCGAAAACCGTTCTGAATTAGAATCTTACTTTGAACGTCATAAAGATTTCATCGGTGGAAAAAATCCATGTTTAATGGATCAATTCTTATCAGGAGCCTTAGAGGTAGACGTTGATTTAGTGCGCGGTAAAAACTGGATCTTAAGTGGCGGTATCATCGAACATATCGAGCAAGCTGGGGTTCACTCGGGCGACAGTATGGGCGTTGTCCCTCCGCAACGTTTAAAAGAAGAAACATTAGAAAAAATCGAAAAGCTAAGTTTTCAATTAGCGCATAAATTAAATGTTGAAGGACACTTAAATTTACAGTTAGCGATTAAAAATGATGTGATTTATGTTCTAGAAGCTAATCCAAGAAGCTCACGTTCGGTTCCATTCTTAGCTAAGGCGACAGGTATTCCACTTGTTGATTTAGGTATGAAAGGCCAACTTGGTTTAGAATTAACTCCCCAAGAGCAAGCTTACGACTGGAAAAAGATCAAACAGGTCTGCGTAAAAGGCGTTGTGTTTCCATTTAAAAAATTCCAAGAATCAGATTCAGTGCTTGGCCCTGAAATGAAATCAACGGGCGAATCAATGGGCCGTGCTGATACTTATCCAGAAGCTTTAGTAAAAGCTTTCGTATCAAGTTCACTAGCGTTGCCAAAATCAGGTGAAGTGTTTTTGTCATTACGTGATAAAGACAAAGAGCCAATGCTTCCGCTTTTAAGTAATTTGCAAAAAATGGGATTTACTTTTTCTGGAACCCGTGGAACTTCTGAATTCTTAAAAGAAAACGGCGTTCACTGTTTAAGTTTAAATAAAGTTCACGAAGGTCGTCCACACTGTGTCGACCGCATTCGTTCTGGTCAGGTGCACTTTGTTATTAATACGACGGCAGGTCGTCATGCTCTTGAAGCAAGTTTTGCGATTCGCCGCGCATGTACTGATTACAGTATCCCATGTTTGACCGAAAGCGATGCGGCCGAGGCTTTTGTCCTAGCCCTAGAAAAAGCAAAGACTGGACGATTCGAGGTTAGTCATTTAAGCTTTTAGGCTAGATGACTAACTTAAAAAGTTTACTTATATTTTCTATTTTGTTTATCAGTGCTTCGGTGTTTGCCGCCGAAGCAACACCAAAATCGATCACGCTTGGATTAATTCCAGGTGGACATCCCGAGGCGATTAAAACTGAATCTAAAATTATCGCCGAACAGCTGCAAAAAAAGTTTAATGTTCCAGTTAATATCTATATCTCTAAAAATTACGCAGGCCTTGCGACCGCTTTAAAAAATAAAAAAGTCGATTACGCCTTTTTATCGGCATTAAGTTTAGTCGAAGCTGAAAAACAGGTGCCAGTAAAAGTACTACTTAAAAAAACCTACAATGGACCATATTATTTTTCAGGTTTAGTGGTGCGTGCAGACAGTAAAATTAAATCGATCAAAGACTTAAAAGGTAAATCAATTATCTACGTCGATCCACAATCTACTTCTGGTTATTTGTATCCACAGGTGTATTTACGTAAAAATAACATTATTGATGCAAATTTTAAATCAGTTAGTTTTTCTGGAAGCCATGCGGCCTCTGTCGAAAAACTAGAAAATAAAGAAGCTGATATTGCGGCCGTATTTGTGGATGACGAAAAAACCAACGACGGCGCTTGGGAACGATTCAAAAAAAATCCAAAAACTAAATTTCGCTTATTATGGGTCAGTGATCCAATTCCAAATGATCCGATCGTCGTTCGTCAGGATTTTTACGATCAATACCCGAAATTAACCCATGAATTAATGTATGAATTAATTGAAATGCAAAGCGATGCGGGCACAAAAAAGCTGATCTCTGAAGTGATGGGTAAGGGTGAACTTATGCCGGCCACTTCAAAACAGTACGACCCCGTTCGCGAAGTTAATAAGGTGTTTAATAAATAATATGAATATTATTAAAGTCAGTGGCATTCAGAAATCATTTCAGCCAGATTTCTACAAAAAACCAACCCAGGTTTTAAAGAATGTGTCATTTACCATTCCTAAAGGTAAATTTGTGGGCCTGATTGGCCCTAACGGAGCCGGTAAAACCACATCCATTAAGTGTTTATTGCAATTCATTTTTCCCGATAGTGGAACAATTCAATTCGGTGAAAATCAAAGCTTTTTAGAATTTAAAAAGTTAATTGGTTATTTGCCTGAGCGTCCATTTTTTCAGGAGTTTTTATCAGGTGAAGAATTTTTAAGGCTTCACTGGGATCTATCCGGCACTAAAAAAGATAATTTCAAACATCGCGCAGCCGAAGTTTTAGAATTAGTAAAGCTTACGCATGCTAAAGATAAAAAATTAAAAGATTATTCAAAAGGAATGTTACAGCGGATTGGGATCGCTCAAGCCCTGATCGCATTTCCTGAATTTTTAATTCTTGATGAGCCCATGTCAGGTTTAGATCCTGATGGCCGTATTTTGATTAAAGATATTTTAAAAGATTTAAAAAAAACCAACATTACCGTATTAATGAGCAGCCATTTGTTAGAAGACATCGACGAGCTTTGCGAAGAGCTTATTGTTATTCATGAAGGTGAATGTTTTTACAATGCATCGACAGCTGAATTTAAAAAGAACTACAGTACCTTACAAGAAGCTTACAAGGCTTTTAAAGGTCAATTTCAGGTGAATTACAACGTATGATCAGATTAATATGGGTTAACACGCAAGAGTGGTTTCGTCTTAAGTTTTTCCAGATCGTTTTATTTTTATCATTTTTATTCGTTTGTTTTAGTCAGCTTCTGGGCTCGCTTAGCTTTACTGAGCAACAGCGTTTAGTCGTCGATTTTGGTTTAGCCGGAATCGAAATAGCCCTTATTTTTATTGCCTGTTTTTTCTCAACTCATTCTTTGGCTAAAGAAATTGAGCGTAAAACTATTCTCGTGGTGTTGGCGCGTCCAATTCAACGTTGGAAAATTATCATCGGATTTTTTGGTAGTTTAGCTATTTTGAATTTAATCGCAGCGATTGTTTTAAGTGCGACATTATACATATTTATTAAAAGTACCGGTCCTATGTTTATGATCAATTACATTTTAGCTATTGGCTTTATTTATTTAAAGTCATTAGTGATTGGTTCTATCGGTCTTTGCATCAGCGTGATCGCACGTCCGATGTTTGCTTTCGTATTAACATTCACAATGTGGCTAATGAGTTATTCAATCATCGAAGTTCAATTTTTTATGGAAAAAGCTCAGATTGAAAACAGCAAACAAATTTTTACTGTCCTAAGCACGGTGTTTCCACAATTTTATAAATTTAACTGGAAAAGTTATGGCTTTTTAAGAGCTATCGTTAATCCTTATGATGTGAGCTGGGCCTTATTACACAGTGCCGGTTGGATTTTACTCTGCCTGTATATAGCGGCGATGCTATTTAGAAAGAAAGAAATTGTCTGATTTAATGCCTTTTTTCTATTTCGTAGTGTTTTTGTTCGGAGCTTGTTTTGGCAGCTTCGGTAATGTTCTGATTTATCGTATGCCTACAGGTGAAAAAATCACCGGGCGCAGCCACTGCAAAGAGTGTGGTAAAACAGTTGCCTGGTATCACAACATTCCAATGCTTTCTTATTTTTTATTAAAAGGCCAATGTGCCAATTGCAAAGCTAAATTCTCAATTCGTTATCCGTTCGTAGAATTTTTAATGGCTACACTATGGTTAGCTGTTTTTCATCTTTATGGTGTGAGCTGGTTAACGTTAGAATACTTTATTTTAGTTTTCGGCTTAGTTGTTGGCAGTTTTATTGATTTAGATCATATGATTTTACCTGATGAAATCACTTTGGGCGGATGTGCATTGGCGCTTATCGGGGCAGCTATTAATCCCGAGAGAGACTTTTTGGAATCTTTTTTAGGATTTTTATTCGGCGGCGGTGTTTTATGGTTAGTCGCTTATGTTTATTTTGTTTTTACCGGACGCGAAGGATTAGGCGGCGGAGACATAAAACTTTTAGCCTGGATTGGCGCTCTATTAGGATGGCGTGCGATTCCGTTTGTGATTTTATCTTCATCAATTACCGGAAGTATTATTGGTCTTTATGTTTCACGGCACAGTGAAGATAAATTAAAAGCTGTTATTCCATTCGGCCCATTCATCGCTTTAGGGGCTATTTTATATATCTTAGGACTTAAGTCGGTGGGTAATTGGTATATAGATTTGTTTTTTCCACAGTTTTAATAATAACTAACACTGCAGAAAACACCTAGACCCGACCTCTAGATCGTGTTCAAACTTTGACAAGACTCAACCATAGAACTGATAATTTAGGTTGGGAGTCTGGCAGCATGTTATTTTCATCAAAAAAAGTGATTGGATTAGATCTAGGATCAAGTTCAATCAAAATGGCCGAATTAAAACTCAACGGTAACTCCGCTGAGCTTGAAAACTTTGCGTCGGTACAGACTCCGCCGCAAGCTATGACCAATGGTGAAATCACAGATTCTTTCTTACTTGGTGAAGCGATCAAATCCTTACATAAAGAACAACGTTTTACTCGCAATGTGGTTAACGTTGGTATGTGGGGAAATTCCGCGATCGTTAAAAAGATCTCCCTCCCAAAGCGTGACCCAAAAGAATTGCGCGAGCAGATTAAATTCGAAGCACAGCAGTACCTCCCATTTGATATTTCACAAGTGACGTTAGAACATCACATTCTGCCGTTTTCCACGACTCCAGATATGATGGATGTACTAATCATCGCAGCTCAAAATGATTTCATCGGTAAGTATGTCGAAGTAACAACTTTTTCTGGTTTAAAATGTAAAATCATCGATGTCGCAAGTTTAGCCTTAGCCAATATTTTTGAATTCAACTATGGCCGATTCAATGAACCTGTGGCGCTATTTAACTTCGGTGCGAACTCGACACAGTTCTTAGTGATTCTTCAGGGCGAAGTTTTATTCGTGCGTGATATTCCTGTTGGTGGATTTCATTTTACCAATGAGATCAGTAAAAACATGGGTATTACCCTTGAAGAGGCCGAAGTTTTAAAGCTGACGCAACAAGATCAAACTGAACAGCCCGAAAACACTAAAACATTCATGAATATCGCGCTTGATTACGTGACTGAAGAAATCCGTAACAGTATTGATTTTTATTCGGCATCAGGCGGCGATTTACAAATTACTAAAGCTTATTTTACCGGTGGGGCAAGTTTAACTGAAGGTATGATAGATCATTTGCAAGATGTTCTAAAAATCCCGTTTGAACAGTTAAATCCATTACTTCGTATTAAGCCAGCGAACAAAAAATTAACTCCAGCTTACCTAAATCAAATCACGCCATTTTTATCGACGACATTAGGTTTAGCTCTGCGCCAAGTGGGTGACTCGTGATTAAGGTAAATCTCCTTAAATCATATTCACAGGTAGAGGCCGATTTTTCTACAGAGTTTGATGACTTTAAGCAGGTCAGAATAGACTTTGCAAAAAGAGTTATGATGTTTTTAATCGGGCCTTTAGGTCTTTTTGGTTATGAGATGTATAATATCCCTGAGCTCGAAGGCCAAAAGATGGCCTTAGCTTCGGATCTGGCAACGTTAACTGAGTTTAACCAACGTAAAGAAGCCATTGCTGCCGAGATTTCTAAATACGAAGAAGATAAAAAACGTTTAAATCGCCAAACGCAATTCTTAGAGCGCATTTCACGTGAACGCCTATTCCCTTTAGAGTTAGTGAATCGTCTTAAAGAAACAATTCCTTCAGGTGTTTGGTTAACGAGTTTAAACACGACAGGTAATCGTTTAGAGTTTGCGGGCGGTGGCGACACTGAAAAAGCAATTTCTGACTTTGAAGGCCGGCTAACCAGCACGCAGATTTTAAAAAATGTTAAATTACAAAATATTGATGTAATGCCAACACCAGAACTTAAATCCAGTGATTTAAGAATTCGTTCATTCATGATCTCGGCTGAATACGCAACTAACGAAGGAGCCAAAAGTGAATGACTTAGTGGCTAAGGTATCAACCCTATCAGTGAATCGTATTGCGTTTTTTGGCTTGTTGTTGACGATGTTTTATTACTTTATGGGTTACAACAATGGTGACGCCATCGTTGCAGAAATTACCAGCTTAAATGCCCAAATTGCTGAAGAGACGACTAAAAAAGTTGAAACTGAACGTGTTCTTAAAAAAGAAGAAGAAATGCGGGCCGACGTAGCTTCGCTGGCTAAAACTTATGAAGCTGTAAAATCAAAAATTCCAATTGATTTTGAAACTTCAGAATTACGCATTATTGTAGAACAAATCAGTGCGGCTACAGATTTAAAAATCGCTAAATTAAGTAACTCCGACATGCAGCAAGTGAATAGCCCAGAGGCTACTGAAAACGCTGAAGAAGCAAATCTTGTGCAAAAGGTTGCAATTAATTATGTTTTTCAGGGTAGTTTCGCACAGATTCAAACTTTTATGACTCAGATCGCAGCCGTTGAAAAAGTTATTAAAGTCTCTGAGTTAAAAATCAAAACAGAAGATTCACAAAACCCTGGACCAAGTAAATTTTTAACAGTCGAAGCCGTGTTAGTTGGGTATCGTCAGGCGGCAGTTGCCGCAGCGAAAACTCCAGCTATTCCGATAGCCCCAAAAGAGGAAGTGCAATAATGAAAAACATTATTTCACTTATCAAAAACTCTTCATTATACTTGGTGGCGATGGTGACGGCATTAGCTGCAACTTATTATTTAGGTTTAGCTCCACTATTGCATGCCCAAGCTGATTTTCCTGATATGCCAGCATTTCCTGAAGCCAAACCAACTGCGCCGCCAGCTAACGTAAACGCTCCTCCGCCTGCAGAAAAGCCTGCAGATGTTCCTGAGTTACCGGCGCAAAGTGATACTCCGCAAACCCCTCCGCCGACCCCGGCAGCAAAAGCGCCGGCGCCACCTGTTAGTCGTCCGAGTATTTCTCCGGCGTCAGGAATTTTATTTAAACACACTAAATCTTATGTCGGTGAATTAAGTAACCCGGATCGCGATCCATTTCGTAAGCCTTTGTATATTTTAGAGCTTGAAGAAAAAAGTTTAAGACCACAAAAAACTGAAGAAATTCGTATCGATGATAAAATCGAAGCGATCCGCCGTTGGCCTCTACGTGATTATCGCCTAGTTGGTGTTATTTGGGATGTTCGAAATCCTAAGGCAATGATTGTAGATCCTTCGAACACAATGCATTTATTAAAAAGAAATTATCGAATCGGTGATAAAGATGGAATTATATCAGCGATTTCAGAGGGAACAATCACTGTCATCCAAGACAACATTCCGGTGGTGATTGATATCTCGGGTAGTAGTAGCAATAGTAATAATTAGTTCGATTAGGAGGATTGAATGATTAAAAAACGACTGACCTCAATGGTGTTAGTTTTGAGTCTTATATCGTTTTCTTGTTCAACAAAGAAAAAAGTCGTAGATGATGATTTCGGTGTCGAAGATGAAACCGGAACAGAGCTTTCGCTTGATGATACAGCTGAAAGTGCAAGCGATCCTAATGCTAAAGATGAATTTGCTGAATTCGATAAACCAGCTCAGGACGAACCACCTCCAGAGCAAGTGGCTGAAGCGACTCCTCCGCCGGAAGAAACTATCGAAGTTCCTCCACAACCACAAGAGATCGCGGCAGAGCCTCCTCCTATTGATCAACCAACAGCAAAAATCAGTGATGTTAAATTTCTGGGTAACAGCAATGGTGGTACTTTAGTTATTAATGCGGATTATCCCTTACAATATAAAACCCGCATGAATTCAAACACCAATCAGTTAGTGGTTGAAGTTCAAAATGCTATCGTTCCGGATCGTTTAAAAAGAGCCTTAAACACTAAAGATATGACTTCAAATATCGGTAGCATTGATATTTACCAGAATGCGAATTCAAATGTAGCCCGTTTTGTTGTGCAATTACGTTCTGGGGCGCAAGAGCCTTTAGTGCAACCTGAAGGAAACACTTTGTTGATCGTTGGCAGCCCAAGTGGCATCACCGATAAAACTCCAGAAGCAATGGCCGCAGCTGAAGGCGGCGAATCAGACGATGCTGCAAGTCTTGGTATTATGAACTCTGAAAGTATCGAAGAATTCTTAGCGAATAATAATAAGTTTTATGGCCGTAAGATTTCAATTGAAACTACGGATATGGACGTTCGCGATGTTTTAAAATTTATCTCTGAAGAATCAGGGATAAATATGATTTTCGACGATAATATCGCAGGTCGCGTAAGTTTAAAACTTCGCAAAGTTCCTTGGGATCAGGCTTTAGTTACGATTTTAAAGTCAAAAAAGTTAGCTTACCGCCGCCAAGGCCAAGTTTTACGTATCGGTCCTGTCGAAGCTTTGGCTAAAGAAGAAGAAGACGCCATCCGCCTGAAAGAAGCTAAGCTTAAGACTGAATCTTTAGTCGTAAGAAATTTCTCAATTAACTATGCAGATGTGGCGGCACTTGAAGCCAAAATTAAAGACTTTATCGCAGACGGAGCAGGGGCAGCGGCAACAACGCGCGGAAAAGTCACCGTTGATACAAGAACAAACTCACTGATCGTAACCGAGACAAACACAAAGCTAGCTCAAGTTGAAAAACTAATCTTGCTTCTGGATTCTCAGCCGCAACAGGTTCTTATCGAAGGCCGCGTGGTTGAAGCTTCTGAAACTTATGCTCGTACAATCGGGGTAAACTTCGGATTTAATGTACCACAAACTGGAGATGCAAACTTAGTGATCCCAGGTCGTGACCGTGTTTCCACGGGGAGTTTAAGTCGTTTTTACAGTCCTTCAGCAACATTTAATCCGGCAGCAACGGGTTCATTCACAGGTTCATTGTGGGTAGGTCAATTCGGCGCTTTCGGGGATTTATCAACTCGCTTGGCTCTGGATGAAGTCGAAGAAAAAGTTAAGATCTTATCTTCACCTCGCATCGCGGTTTTACATAATAGCCAAGCTACTATTAAGCAGGGTTCAATCATCCAGGTTCCATCTACAGAGACTCAAACCGCCGGAACCACGACGGTCACGCAAACGTTCAAAGAAGTGGAAGTGGGCGTGAATTTAGATGTTAAACCCCTGATTTCAAGTATTGGAACTGTAAATTTAGATCTAAAAATCGAACGTTCTGCAACAACAGCTACTGGCGGAAGAACTCAGCGTGAAATCAAAACCAATATCATCGTAAAAAGCGGTGAAACTGCGGTTATCGGTGGGGTATTTACTTCAGATGTGACAAATCGTCGTACGGGAATCCCAGGTTTAAAAGACATTCCTATCTTGGGAACATTGTTTAGAACAGATTCTAACTCGAGCCAAAAGACAGAATTAATGTTTTTTATCTCTCCACGAATTCTTAAGACACTGCAAGCTCCTACATTCAAGGCGGACAGCCAAGATTTAAATGAGGGCGGCGGTACTACTGAGCAATAGACCGAACAATAACTCTGAGAAGTCTCAGAGTTAAAATAAAAAAGAATCAGAATTTAATTATAATAGAATAGAGAAATAAAAGGGGCTGAAAAGCCGAGAGTTGAAGGGGCTGCAAAGCCCCTTTAGATTTTTTGCGCTGAGAACATCGTGCTGTCCTCGTTTTTAATATTACTAAAAGAGTAGGCTGTGTTCGCCGGCATTTCTAATTTATCGCCGGCACGTAACACAAACTGAGTGCCTGATAGGTTAAAAATAAGTTCACCTTCAGCTATTTGAATGATTTCATTTAAATGAGTTCTCTGGTTCGCTAAGCGCGAGCCAGACTTGATTTGAAAAGGTCTTGGTTCAAGTCCTTCAGCCTCAAAAAGCTTAATAATGATGTCTTTGTTTACTGGAATTTCTGCAGTCCAACGAGTAATTTTCATAATAAACCTAATATTTCACACAGATTCTTAATTTGATACAAAAATATTTTAAAGACTCACTCTCAACAGGTCGATAAAAAAAATGATGTAACCGGGCAATATTGTGGAGGCCACCTTGAAGAAGCCAAATGAGAGTGTAAGTTCTAACAACAACATGAATGAGATTATTAATTTTTTAGAAAACACTCGCCATGTGAAATTTGAATTCGATCAAACTTCATTGCGCGTGACTCAGAGTGAAGATCAAAAAGCTATTAGCTTTAGATTTGCTGATGTTGAAAAAGTATTAGCTCGCACAGATTTCGATGGTTCACAGTTCATTCAGATTAATTTTCATAATAAGACTAAGATTTTAATTACAAAAAATTTAATCGGCTTCAAACCACTTGAATTAGTGGGCTTTGATGCTGGCAAAATTCCAAAAGTAGTGACGACAGTAGATCTAAATAGCGTCTTCAAGGCGATTGAAGATCTTACAGATGGTGAAGACACGTACCAAACAGCCACGGAATTGGAAGTTTTGAAAAAAGTATATCAAAGTATTATGATGGGAGCCGAGCAAGTCGGCTTCGAGATGAAGGCCGAGAAACTATGGTTTTCAGCATTTCTGCTGAATCCGCTCGCAGCGACTGCTTAAACACTTTGCTGTCACGCCTAAAAAAATAACAACTCGTTTGAAAAAACCAGCTTTTTAACATTTTTTTAAAAAAAGTATTGCAAACCCGTTTGGTATAAGCGACAAACGTCGAACAGCAAAAGACGTCGGGGGCATAGCTCAGCTGGGAGAGCATCTGATTTGCATTCAGAAGGTCGCAGGTTCGATCCCTGTTGCCTCCACCAAATCAAGACTTTAGATATTTTATTTAAAAATAAAATAAAAAAAGTATTGACGAGGGTAACTCAACTGAATTACAACTGACGTCCTTGTAGAAATGAAAACGCTTAGCGAAAGCGAAGCAAATGTTAATGATCGGTTCTTTGAAAACTGAATAGCTAAAAGATTTTGGAACTAATAGAACAGCTACTTTAATGTAGCATCTAACGTAACTTCGGTTGCTTAGAGTAATATTATTAATTTCTAGGTTTCTTTATATATAAATGAAATCATTTAAAAACTAACGTTTTTATCTCAATGGTTGTTGCCCTCACGGGTGACAATACAAAAATGAACAGATTTTTAAACTTTTTTAGTTTTTTTTAAACTGGAGAGTTTGATTCTGGCTCAGAACAAACGCTGGCGGCGTGCCTAATACATGCAAGTCGAACGGGTAGCAATACCAGTGGCGCACGGGTGAGGAATACATAGATAATCTGCCTTCGAGTCGGGGATAACCAGTCGAAAGACTGGCTAATACCGGATAAGACCACAAGAGCTGCGGCTCTAGGGGTTAAAGGTTTTTCGCTTGAAGATGAGTCTATGCGAGATTAGCTAGTTGGTGAGGTAATGGCTCACCAAGGCGACGATCTCTAACTGGTCTTAGAGGATGATCAGTCACACTGGAACTGAGACACGGTCCAGACTCCTACGGGAGGCAGCAGTAGGGAATATTGCGCAATGGGGGAAACCCTGACGCAGCGACGCCGCGTGAGTGATGAAGGCCTTCGGGTCGTAAAGCTCTGTCGTATGGGAATAACACAATGAATGTACCATGCAAGAAAGGATCGGCTAACTTCGTGCCAGCAGCCGCGGTAAGACGAGGGATCCTAGCGTTGTTCGGAATCATTGGGCGTAAAGCGGGTGTAGGTGGGCTTCTAAGTCAGATGTGAAATCCCAGGGCTCAACCCTGGAAGTGCATTTGATACTGGAAGTCTTGAGTGTGGTAGAGGTTACTGGAATTGTTGGTGTAGTGGTGAAATACGTAGATATCAACAGGAATACCGGAGGCGAAGGCGAGTAACTGGGCCAACACTGACACTGAGACCCGAAAGCGTGGGGATCAAACAGGATTAGATACCCTGGTAGTCCACGCCATAAACGATGGATACTTGATGTTAGAGGTATTGACCCCTCTAGTGTCGTAGCTAACGCGTTAAGTATCCCGCCTGGGGAGTACGGTCGCAAGATTAAAACTCAAAGAAATTGACGGGGGCCCGCACAAGCGGTGGAGCATGTGGTTTAATTCGATGCAACGCGAAGAACCTTACCTAGGCTTGACATGTACTGGAAGACTGGCAGAAATGTCGTCGCCCGCAAGGGTCGGTACACAGGTGCTGCATGGCTGTCGTCAGCTCGTGTCGTGAGATGTTGGGTTAAGTCCCGCAACGAGCGCAACCCTTACCTTTAGTTGTCAGCATTTAGTTGGACACTCTAGAGGGACTGCCTGCGTTAAGCAGGAGGAAGGTGGGGATGACGTCAAGTCCTCATGGCCCTTATGCCTAGGGCTACACACGTGCTACAATGGTGGTCACAGAGCGAAGCAAAGCCGCGAGGTGGAGCAAATCGCTTAAAAGCCATCTAAGTTCAGATTGTAGTCTGCAACTCGACTACATGAAGTTGGAATCGCTAGTAATCGCGGATCAGAATGCCGCGGTGAATACGTTCCCGGGCCTTGTACACACCGCCCGTCACACCATGAAAGTTGGTTTTACCAGAAGTCGCTGTGCTAACCGCAAGGAGGTAGGCGCCCAAGGTAAGGTCGATGATTGGGGTGAAGTCGTAACAAGGTAGCCGTAGGGGAACCTGCGGCTGGATCACCTCCTTTCTAAGGATTTCGTGATCAGCACTTTGAATTTATTCAAAGAAAGCAATCACTTCTCTTAGGTCAAACCAAAATCTTTTAATAGCTATTCAGTTTTGATGGAACTACTGGTCATGGGCCTGTAGCTCAGTTGGTTAGAGCACACGCTTGATAAGCGTGGGGTCGGATGTTCAAGTCATCCCAGGCCCACCAACTAAGAAATTTTTCGTTCTTTGACAATTGAATATGTAAACTAAGAAGTTTCGAACAAATATTTTTGGGAATTAAACCTTGAATATCGAAATGAAGTATAGAGTTTTTATTTGTATTAATTTTTTACTAAAAATGATCGCAAGATATTTTTGAGTAAAACAATTATTTAATTTACGAATAGTTCATTGAACTAATTCAGTAGATTGTATTAATTGATTTTTAGCGAGGTTAGATTCATATATAATATAATTTTAAAGCTACTAAGGGTATACAGGTGAATGCCTTGGCACTGTTAGGCGATGAAAGACGTGGTAAGCTGCGATAAGCTTCGGGGAGTGGCACACACACTTTGATCCGGAGATTTCTGAATGGGGAAACCCACCTTAAATGGTATTTGCAACTGAATTCATAGGTTGCAAAAGCAAACGACGGGAAGTGAAACATCTCAGTACCGTCAGGAAAATAAATCAAACGAGATTACCCGAGTAGTGGCGAGCGAAAGGGTAATAGCCCAAACCAGGTTCATTTTTGAATCTGGGGTTGTAGGACTTCGATGTGAGACTCGTTAACTTTAGATGAACACTCTGGAAAGTGTGGCAATACAAGGTGATAGCCCTGTAATCGAAAAAGTTAACAGCTCTAGAAGTATCCTGAGTACCATCGGACACGTGAAATCCGTTGGGAATCTGGGGGGACCACCCTCCAAGGCTAAATACTAAACAGTGACCGATAGAGGACAAGTACCGTGAGGGAAAGGTGAAAAGAACCCCGAGAGGGGAGTGAAATAGAACCTGAAACCGTATATCTACAAGCAGTAGAAGACTCTTAAGTGGTCGACTGCGTACCTTTTGCATAATGAGTCAGCGAGTTATTTTTGCAGGCAAGGTTAAGCCGTTGAAGGTGGAGCCGTAGCGAAAGCGAGTCTGAATAGGGCGTTAGTCTGTAGGAATAGACCCGAAACCCAGTGATCTAATCATGGCCAGGCTGAAGCGAGGGTAACACCTCGTGGAGGGCCGAACTAGTTGGTGTTGAAAAACCTTTGGATGAGCTGTGATTAGGGGTGAAAGGCCAATCAAACTGGGTGATAGCTGGTTCTCCCCGAAATATATTTAGGTATAGCTTCAGGTAAATTGTATCACGGAGGTAGAGCACTGAATGGGCTAGGGGTCTTTACCAGATTACCAAACCCAAATAAACTCCGAATGCCGTTGATATGTACCCTGGAAGGCAGACGTGGGGTGATAAGGTCACACGTCGAGAGGGAAAGAGCCCAGACCATCAGCTAAGGTCCCTAAATGCATGCTAAGTGGAAAACGTTGTAGAGTTACTGTGACAACTAGGAGGTTGGCTTAGAAGCAGCAATCCTTTAAAGAAAGCGTAATAGCTCACTAGTCTAGTGACTCCGCGCGGAAGATATAACGGGGCTAAGCATGCTACCGAAGCTATGGCTTTGTAGCAATACAAGGGGTAGGGGAGCGTTCGAGTGTAGGCTGAAGGTTGACCGTGAGGACAGCTGGACGAACTCGAAGTGATCATGCTGACATAAGTAGCGTTGAACTCAGGTGAAAAACCTGGGCGCCGTAAACTCAAGGGTTCCTGGGCAAGGATAATCCTCCCAGGGTTAGTCGGGACCTAAGTCGAGGCCAATTGGCGTAGACGATGGACATACGGTTAATATTCCGTAACTAAAATATGATTGGTATAGCAATGACAGTGTAGGTACATACGGCCTCTTATTGGATTGAGGTGTAAGCGTGTAGGAGGTCAGACAGTTAAGTACGTCTGGCTTAACTCTGAGACGTGAATGCGAGGGATTTATCCCGGAAGCGTATCGAGCCATGCATTCAAGAAAAGTTGCGATATTTTAATATTTTACCCGTACCGTAAACCGACTCAGGTGAGTGGGATGAATAATCTAAGGCGATGAGGTGAATCTTGGTTAAGGAACTCGGCAACTTAATACCGTAACTTCGGGAAAAGGTATGCCCCAGAATGTGTAGCGATTTACTCGTGAAGCTATTTGGGGTCGCAGAGAGTTGGGAGTAGCGACTGTTTATCAAAAACACAGGTATGTGCAAAGTCTCAAGACGAAGTATACGTACTGACGCCTGCCCGGTGCTGGAAGGTTAAGAGGATTTGTCAGCGTAAGCGAAGCAGAGAATCGAAGCCCCAGTAAACGGCGGCCGTAACTATAACGGTCCTAAGGTAGCGAAATTCCTTGTCGGGTAAGTTCCGACCTGCACGAATGGCGTAACGACTTCTCCGGTGTCTCAACCAAGGGCCTCGCGAAATTGAATTCTCGGTGAAAATGCCGGGTACCCGCAGAAAGACGGAAAGACCCCGTGAACCTTTACTGTAGCTTGACAGTGATTTTAGAGTTTTTATGTGTAGGATAGGTGGGAGCCTTTGAAGCCAGGTCGCTAGACTTGGTGGAGGCGTCCTTGAAATACCACCCTTGAAAACTTTGAAATCTAACCTGCCCCTCTCATCGAGGGGAGGGACACTGTCTGGTGGGCAGTTTGACTGGGGCGGTCGCCTCCTAAAAAGTAACGGAGGCGCGCGATGGTCCCCTCAGCCTGATTGGAAACCAGGCGTCGAGTGCATTGGCATAAGGGGGCTTGACTGCGAGACTTACAAGTCGAGCAGGTGCGAAAGCAGGCCAAAGTGATCCGGTGGTCCCGCGTGGAAGGGCCATCGCTCAACGGATAAAAGGTACTCCGGGGATAACAGGCTTATTCCATCCAAGAGTCCATATCGACGATGGAGTTTGGCACCTCGATGTCGGCTCATCACATCCTGGGGCTGGAGCAGGTCCCAAGGGTTTGGCTGTTCGCCAATTAAAGTGGTACGCGAGCTGGGTTCAGAACGTCGTGAGACAGTTTGGTCCTTATCTTCTGTGGGCGAAAGAAATTTGAGTAGACCTGTCCTTAGTACGAGAGGACCGGGATGGACGTACCTCTGGTGTTCCTGTTGTTCTGCCAAGAGCAATGCAGGGTAGCTATGTACGGAATAGATAACCGCTGAAAGCATCTAAGCGGGAAGCTAACTACAAGATAAGATTTCTCTGGGGCTTCGGCCCCCTAAAGACCCCTCGGAGACTACGAGGTTGATAGGAATAAAGTGTAATTACAGTAATGTATTCAGCTTATATTTACTAATAGGTCGTGAGGCTTTTTTAAAATAATTCTCGGTCGCAAGACCAAATTTCGAATCTAACGTAATCGCTAAAAATCAATTAATACAATTTGCTGGTGTCTATAGCAGAGAGGTCACACCTGATCCCATTCCGAACTCAGAAGTTAAGCTCTCTTGCGGCGATGGTATTGCACGGGTAACTGTGTGAGAGAGTAGCACGATGCCAGCTCTATTTTAGTAAACCCCGAGTACGAAAGTATTCGGGGTTTTTTTTTGCCCAAAATCAATTGGGTTTCGTTTTTTTCCTGCGCATTTTGAGCCTATGTCAATTCGTTAGACAGCTCGAATTCAGCTAACCCATTTATATTTCATTTTAGTAAATTTTTGACGGGCACTTTTATTGTAACAAGTCAGGTAGAGGTGTTCTATGAAACTGAAACAACTTTACTATGCTCACGTCTTTTTGCTTTCTGCATTGGGCTCAGTCATAGCTTGTTCGCCAACTAAGTTTACTCCGGCAGTTGCTGTAAATGCAGACTGTACTACTGGCTGCGTGGTTAATCCTGATGGAACTAAAAAATGGGATGAAACACACAAAGTTGGAACGGGTAAGGTTGATATCTTATTTGTTAATGATAATTCGGCTTCAATGTCAGTTGTTCAATATCGTTTAGCTCAAGCTTTTGGTGGATTTATCGAAAGACTTGATGCGCGTGAAATCGATTACAAAATTGCAATGACAACAACTGATGCAACCAAGCTTTCTTCGACTCCATTATTATCTTTTGGCAATGGAACTACATTTTTAACCAAAGCTGATTCTAATCGTGTTGCTCTTTTTAATGGTTCAATCGTTAGAACTGAAACTACAAATTGCGAAAATGTAATAAAATCTTTCTATAATACATATGGTCCTAGTTTTCAGACTCGCAATGACTATGTTGCTGCTTACAATAATGCTTGTGCCTCAGGCGATGAGCGTGGAATTTTAGCCGCTAACCATATTTTGAAAAATAATTCTGGTAGTTTTGTACGTGCAGATGCTCATTTAAATATTATTGTGATTTCAAATGAAGACGTTCGCAGTGGAAATACTGGATCTTTTACAACGGAAGATCGCGCGTCAAATTTAACTGCTACAGTTAACTCTGCTTTTGCGAGCAAATACTGGGAATTTAATTCAATTATTACTAAAGATGCGGTTTGTGCTCAGGCCCAAAAATCACAATTTAGAACTGCATCTGGCCAAGAAATCAAAGATCAAAATGGTAACTATGTAATTGGTGCTAACCCAGGTATTGAATACGCAGCTTTATCTGCATCTGCATCACAAGATATCGATGGAAATGCACAACCCCGTGGTCAAATTATTGATATTTGCCAAACGAACTACTCAACTCACTTTAACAACATGGCAACTAAGGTTGCGGACTCTGCTCGTATGTTTAATTTAAAATGCAGCCCTGCAGCAGCACCAGTAGTTGAAATCGTTGGTAATCCAGCAGCGACAGTTCCTCATACTTGGAATGGAAATCACATCGTGTTCAACCGCGGCTCTGAAGGTATTAATGTTCGCGTAAAATACAACTGTCCACAAACTGGTGGAGTTCAGTAATTTTTCAGAACTCAATTTGAGATAGTTATAGTAGACAGATCAAGTTATCAAAATTAAAAATAGGTTTGAAATTATAATAGATTCGATCAAAGAGCGTCTTAAGTTGAGACGCTCTTTTTGTTTTTGCGAATTACTCTCGTAAAATTCATAAAAAATTCAATTTTACGAATTCAACAACCGATCATTTGTCATATGGCAATGGTAGACAGATACAAAAAATCAGGTGGCTTCATTCAACTATTACAAGTTATTGAAACTTGTGGTCCTAAAAAGCGTGAGCAGTTTATGAAAATTATAAACGAGGAAACTCCAAGATGGGGAGAAGCGATCGTAGCTAAAATGCTTAGCTTTGAAAAAATTCTTTCTTGGAAGCCAGAAGCCATCATGGAAATTACAGCGCAAATGAATCCATTAGCTTTTGGTACAGCTTTAAAATCGTTACCTCAAGAAAAGTTCGATGAGTTTGCGGCGAAGCTTGGGCCTCAAGAGCGTCGTAAGTTCGAACAACTTTATAAAGAAGGTACTCCTGCGCCGAATGAAATTTCTGCGTGCTTAGTGAAAGTGATTAATGAAACTCGTTTGTTATTCGCAGCTGGTACATTAAAATTTGATAAGATTGATCCTGATCTAACTATTCCTGACGAAATCGAAAGTAAATTAGAAAAAGGCAGCTTAGGAAGCGGTCCATCTTCTGGCGGTAATCGTACGGCTGAAGATGTAGTTAAAGAAGCTTCCGCTTCTTCAGGTATCCAATTAGGTAACCCGAATGAGGTCGATTCTTTACGTCGAAAAATTGTTGAGCTCAATAACGTGGTGATGGCTCTTAAAAAAGACAACACCTCGATGAAAGATAAGCTCGATAAAATTAAAAAAATCGCTTAAAATAGCTTTATTTTACAGCAATCTCAAAGAGCGGCAGCTAGCCTCTCTTTTGCTTTTTGAGGGCTTGAAGAGCCATTTATGGAGCTTCTAGAGGCTAAAAGCTTGGCAAATCAGCTAACCCGACGAATTCAAACTTAAAATTGGGTGGAATTTTAGCTTTTGCTGCGAATTATTTGACAACACAAGCCTGTCAGGATTAATTTGTTTCTTCTTACGAAGTCGTCGGGGCGTAGCGCAGTCTGGTAGCGCATCTGGTTTGGGACCAGAGGGTCGTAGGTTCGAATCCTATCGCCCCGACCAATTATCTAAAATATTTCATCTTACAAACTACATAAAAGTCTAAGTCGCAAAGTTTATACCTAAATTTTTGTTATATTCGATAGCTAAAACCCGATAGCTAAAACTTGATAACTAAAATTTGATAACTAAAACTCGAGAGCTGATTCAATAAAATTATTGTAAACGTAGTTTCTTACGAAAATACCAAATCAATAAATTCTTTGAATAGCTTTGATCTAAGTTTTTTTCTGACAATGCATTAGAACTTTCAGCCACACGCAATGAAATCATAAATGAGATCGTAAGGTTTAATAGGCCAGTGACGACAACCCCAAGTAAGGCCAAATAAATCGCTGGCTCAGAAAAAATTCCAAAGCCTAAAGTGTAGATGGCTGCAGCAAGTGTTCCCGAGGATAGCGTAACATGGCGAACATCTATTGGCAGGCCTAAAAATTCTCCCATGATTGGAACAATTCCAAGTGTAAAACCAAGAGCCGCATTTCCACAAAGTGCGCCAAAATTATTTTTTATAAAATTCACCCAGGCTGCTTTTTTTACATGCGACAGAAATGGAAATATTTTTGGTGAGTTCATAATAATTTCATCAAATTTGTAAACCTTAAAAAAGTTATCTGCAGCTCCCGTGACAAAAGTTGAAAACCATAAAATATAACCCGTAAGGAAAGCATAAAATGGTGTAAAACTAAAAATAGACATGGAGGCGATTTGCGCCTGAGCTTTTTCAGCACTCATAAAGCTCTGACTAAATACAATTTGGGATAGGAACGAAATGAGTAATACTGTAGGTATAACAATTCCTACATTGCCCAGCACCGCCAAGAACTGAGATTTAAATACGGAATCGATTTCAGCTAAAATCTCTTTTTTCGATAATTTATCCCATTGATAATTTAAATGCGCCGCGATTGCTGCCGGTTGTTTTGTGGCTAAAGTAAAACCTAATAAGTAAATAACGATAAAACTTAAGGCGTAATTTAAACTGTAAATAAAACCCAGCAGAAATGGTGCTACATGTAAATACGATGAAAGTGTTTTTAATAAAACAGTGAATCCAGTGATGAAGCCACCACCACAAGCGCTGGTAAAAAGCTTGGTGATCGCCTGACGTGAACGGCCGACATAATAGTCACCTTTTTCTGCGCTGGTGAGCGATACGACTTCAATAAGTTGGCTGCTGTAATGAAAGAATTGAAATTTAAGAGAATAGAAGTTTTTTCGTTCAATAAGAATAGCGGCCAAATATTTAAAACTAAAACCGTCATAAAGTTTTATTAAATTTTGGAGTCTAATTAACCGTGCTTTTACTTTTTTAATTCGAAATAGTGAATTTAGCTGGACACCAGTTTCGCGAAAATCATCAACGATTGAATCGATGCCCTTCAAATTGTTTGCAGTTAACTGGGTAAGTAATTCTGTATCTCTGATCTCTGTGAGGCTAATAACTTGCAGTGTTTTTACAAAGTCTGAATTAAATTTATCAGAGGATGTCATTTTAAAGACCGATGAATAAATATCAGACATGTTTTTGTTAGCCAGAATATAGATGGCCCGTATTAAAGACTGTCTGATTTCATTTTTTAAATAAATGATTTTATCAGGCGGGAAGTAGCTAAGAATTTTGTTAAATTGAGATGGGTCTACATTTAAAGATTCATCAAAGTGAAAATCCAGTTGTAACGCCTCATCAACTAAATGCGAAATTTCACAGTCATTCGATGGAACAGTTATAAATTTTTGACAAAACGCCCAAATCACTTCGTGAATAAATGAGTCTGATTCGCCGCTGAAGGTATGCACCAGCAGCGAATCAAATTGTATGTTCTCAATAAAAACCAGCCATTGCTGGACAAAAACTTCTCGAAACAGCGGGTCTTCTTCTAGCAAATTATTTAGGTTATCAATTCTTTGATTAAGAGTAGTTTTGCCATTGGTGTGTAATAACCAAGTGACAAACATAATGTACCAATTCCAATCCCACTCTTTGCCCTGATGAGTTCCGAACGAAAGTAATTCAGGCAAGCTTATTTTTTGAGACATGCTTATTCCACCATTAAAGCTAAAGATTATAAGTTATTGTTAAGTACCTGCCACATCGGCTTTGTTGACGGGACCATGTCTTGCATGAAGTACCACCAAAAATATCCTCCGATAAAACGGTCTTGCGAAATATTCATTCGGTAATAACGTTCAATCATATCTGTTTTTGCGGCTTGTGATTTGATAGTTCCGATTTCGCCAAAACCAATTTTTGAATTCGGAAACATCTGCGCAAGTTTGGCGAATACGTCTTCCCAGTTAGGACGTAAGCCATTGCAATCATCTTCGTAATAACTGATAAACACATATTCAAGACCTGACTTCATTCGTGCGGGAACATTTTTACCAGCCCATGTAAACATCTCTTCGCTTGGGTACATCCAGCAGTCTTCGTTATAGTATAAAGTGAGGGCTGTGGTTTTACCTTTTGATTTAATGAAATCATAGGCGCTCGTCATTTTCTGCGCGACTTCCGCGGCGTTACCTAGCCATTCTCCGTTAATTTCATTGCCGATTTCCCAGATATCAACATAGGCATTAAGCGCGTTGTAATACTCTTCTGTACGGGCTAAATACTGCGCCGCCGTGACATTTTTAACGTAAAAAGAATCTAACAATTCACCCATGACGTAACTTACGCCATGAATTTTTTGTGCAGGGTTTACGTAGTACGAAGCACTCATACCTTCATCAAACACAATTCGTGTGGTTGGTTTTTGTGACAGAGCTTTTAATGAGTTAACCGTATCATTAATGTTTGCGACAGAATCTATTGTTACTCCATACATTTTTGTTGAAGGAGTTGGGTTGGGAGTTGGTGTTTGAGAAACCGGTGGCGTTTGCGAAACTGTAGGCGTTCCGGAAGTTATAGGTGTTGTTGGATCTTCAGGAGTTGAATCTGCGGTCTGGTTATTTGAACCAGACGAGCTTGTAGAATCTTTTTTGCAAGAAAAAGACGTTAAGGTTAAGAGTAATAATAAAGAAACGACTATATTTTTTTTTGTTTTATTTCTTTTTTGCATAGTCCTGCGAGGATAAGGAACATGCGTGGTGATTAAAACCCTGGCGTTATAAACAACGCTGAAAACTGATCGATGGTCTGGGATAAAAAAACCTAATGAAATTTAATTTTTTAAAAAAAAACGCGCAGAGGTTTATTTAAAATATTTTTTATTTAGCTGAAACGATTTCGCCAAGCTCTAAACTTACTTGTTTAAACTCTTGGTCTAATGACTGGACTACGGTTTTTGCCTGAGTTAAATCTTTAGCTTGTCCCATTTTTTCTAATTGCAGACAAAGTTGTGAAAGTCGCAAAGCGCCCATATTACCAGAGCTTGATTTTAAGCTATGAGCTTTGTCTTGAACGCCAAGGGCATCGCCAGCGGCGATCGCTTTATGAAGATCAGTTATAATTGTTTCGCTGGTTAAAATAAAAACTGTGTGAAGTTCGGCTAATAATTCCATGCCACCTAAAGCTTTTAGATTTTCAATTACACCTGCATCAACGCTTTTTACCTGGCTCATATGAATATTAGAGCTTAAGTCAGTAATAGCGTCATTAGTTTTTTTGTTTTGTAGCCCTTGCTGGACGAACTCCTCATAATTTTATTTAAAATGGAGATTTCTTGAAATTATTAAATATTTCGTCACAATAATTACAGGATGTCGAAACTAGATGATGCAATAGCAAATGCAGTAGCAAAGATGCCAAGACCATTGTTGGTGTTTCTCGTATTAGCGGGAGCCTTAGGTTTTATTATTTCGCAAAATCCTTTATCTGATGGTTGTGAAGTTGAAGTGAGTAATTTTGGCCGTGAAGTCGCTGGAATTATCACACGTGTAAAGAACAGTAAAAAGCTGGAGCAATACCCTAAACTTGATTATGCCCGCGAGCAGTGTAAAGAAGGCAATAGCCAAGGCAGTTGCGAAGATTATTTTAAAGCCGTGAAGCGTGTTGCCGATGCAACGCGAGTCGTGTCGCCAAAGTGTTACATCAAGCTTAAAGAAGAATATAAAAGTTTAACCAATGTCTTAGCGACCGGAATAAAAATTATGGCGCTTGCTGCCTGGGGTGAGAAACCACCCGAAGGTATTGGCCAACGTATGGGTTGGCTAACAGAAGGTGATATTTACGGCTTTTGCCGCGCTAAAAACGGTTTAGTGCTGTTGACCAGTCTTGAGGAATACAAAGCTTTACGAGCCGCGGTCTATCGTGAGTTTCCTGACCGCTGGCCCGAGACGTTACCCCTGGAAAAGCGTGCAGAGATACCTCGTCCAAGAGCCCTGCAGTCCTTAGCGAACGTAACAGGCTCTTTAAAAGAGAGCGATGTCTATGAACGCAGTTTGTTTTCGCTTCGTTGTGATTTGTACCAGTAGTCATTATAAACCTGCCACTTGAATAAAGCGCCATTGATTACTGTTCTTGTCTTGAACTTCTCCGATAAAGTAAAAATCCTCTGCTGTAATGCTCTGAATAACAAAGCGTGATTTGGATTTTTTGACCACGCGCCAGTCAACTGGTTGAAGGCCGAACTCGCGTAGACCTAATTGTAAACTTACTAACTGTGTGTTTGCCGATAAAAACTTTAACATTTGTTCCCCCTAAATTTATTGTTTGCGTGCCTTCAGCACGACTTGTTGCTTGAGGTCTATTGCAAGACGAGGTGACAAGTTTAAAGTACTGGCTTTACGATATATTGAAGTTGGCCTTAGGAGGGCTCCATGGTTTCGGAAAAGTTCCAAAAAATAGGATTGTTAAGAGTTTTGAAACAAGTATTTACAATAGAATTATTGGTTCTGTTGCTTTGGATTCCTTGTGTAATTTTTATATTTAAATTTATTCAAGATCGAAAGATTGCAGGGCTTGTTGCGGGAGCTGGTTTTTTGCTGATTCCAGTGTTTAATATTTTTCGTGAGCGAAAAAGCACAGCGAGCTCGTCATCACGTTTAGCGCGTGTTTTTGCGAGTGGCGCTTTTTTTCTTTTATCAGCGATGCCGATTTTTTTATTTCGTGTGTTTAACTGGGAGAAAAGTTTAGAAGAGATTTCAATCTTCGGGGCGCTATCAGGCCGTGAGCTTCATAGCTTATCGAATATCTTATTTGTCGTGATGATTGCAGTGTATTTTTTGACGAATATCTTAGACGCAAAAAAAACGGCGCCGTTTAAAGCGCCGTAAGGGATCACAACAACAAGTTGTAACGTCTTATTAGTATATCAGATTAGTACTCAAAAGGAACTGCGCTGATAAGTTCTGGACGTGAACTTGTATCATAAGCATCTGTACCATTAGGTAATAAGCCTAGTGTACGAGCCTTTTTTACTGCTCCAGCTACTTTCTTTTGTTGAGAAAGACTTAGCTTAGAGATACGAGCTGGAGTGATCTTACCCGCATCGGCAATAAAGCGGCTTAATGAAGCTGGGTCTTTATAGTCAAAAACGTGATCGCCAGTGTATTCTGTGCGGTATTTGTTGCGAACTGATTTGCGGTTTTCTTTACCGTTATTTTCTTTTTCCATTTAAACCTCTTGCCAATTGAAGAATATCTGAATATACCAGATATCTCGGTTTTGGAAGTACTATTTGTACTTGTGATGTAAATAATTAGGAGTAATAAATGAGCCGTTGTGAATTATCAGGCAAATCGCCTGTTGTTAAAAATTTAGTGAGCCACTCGAATATCAAAACTAAATCGACGGCTATGCCAAATGTGCAAAGAAAACGCATATTTAGCAAGACTTTGAACCAGATGGTGCGCCTTTATATGGCAACTAGCACTATTAGAGATATGGAACACACTGGTGGTTTTGATAAATTTATCATCAACCAAGATGACAAAGTTTTATCTCAACGCGCTTTAGACGTTAAAGCTCGTATCCGTCGTAAAATGAATAAAGCTAAAAAAGCGTAATTAGGGACTATATATGATGAAATTAAAAATCAAAAAAGGCGACAAAGTACAAGTTATTGCTGGCGCTGATAAAGGTAAAAAAGGTTCTGTATTAGAAGTTAGCCCGACAGCGATGAAAGTCAAAGTTGAAGGCGTTAAAGTACAAACTCACTATGATAAAAAAGACGGTCTTCTTAAAAAAGAAGGTTTCATCGATTACTCAAACGTTAAGTTAGTTGAAGCGAAAGCTAAAGCTGCTAAAGCGACTGAGAAAAAAGCGACTAAAAAAGCTTCTGCTAAAGCGAAGTAATTTTAGTTTCGTCGAAGACGAACAAGTTTTCAAAAAAGAGCGTTAAGTTCTTTAATATGAAAGGCAATTTGTTAATTCAAATTGCCTTTTGTCGTTTAGGCCTAATATTCCTAAAACGAATACGGTCTGGGAAGCTCCTTCCCAGACTTGATCTGACAAAGATTCGGTAATTGTCCAGCCGGGCATTCTGTGTAGTGACCAATCGAAAATAACCATCGAAACTAATCCATATGCGTCATGCTCTATTATTTATCAGCTTATGGTTGGGTTCAGTGCAAATACTGGCCGCAGACAAAAACAATATGTTCGTTTTGTGCGAACGCCAGCGTGACATGCGTTGGATTCGGGTCTTTTCATCAAGTGATGGCAAGTGTAAAACCGTTTATTCTAAAGATGGCTACTCACAAGTCGTAAGCTCTGCAACATTTTACTCATCTTGCGAAGCCGTGCTTCTTAATGTTAAAAAGAATGTTGAAGGCGGCGGCTTTAAATGTCGTGAGGCTGTTTTAGCAAACTTTGTCGAAATCGAATAGAATGAAAATTACTCTGGTTCAGTTAAATTCATCAGATGATATCTCTAAAAATTTAGAGCGAATTATTACTCTGCTGGAGTCGCATTTGGCAGGGCAGGCGACACAAGCTATTAAGAGATCTCGCTTATTTGTACTTCCGGAAAACAGTTTGTATTTTCGTATTATTGAAGGCGAAGCCTTAAAGGCGTTAACTCTAGATTCTGTCGAAATTCAAATCTTACAAAAACTATGCGACACGCATAAAGTGGATTTGCATTTTACAACAGCGATGTCAGACCAAGGTAAAGTTTGGAATGCATCGGTGCTGGTAAGCCCAAATGAACCCGCGAAAATAATTTATAAAAAAATTCATCTTTTTGATATTCAGCTCGAGGGGCAAAAGGCCATTCGGGAATCAGATTTTTTCACTCACGGTGAAGAGGTCACAGGTTTTGAGGTTGAAGGCCTAAGATTTGGTTCGTCAATTTGTTATGACATACGATTTTCTGAGCTCTATCACCAATTGGCTAAAAACCAAGTGGATGTGATTTTAGTGCCTGCGGCCTTTTTGGTAAAAACGGGCCAAGCCCACTGGGAGACTCTTTTGCGAGCCCGCGCTATTGAATCGCAGGCTTACGTTTTAGCTCCGGCTCAGGTTGGTGAGCACCAAACCACCCAAGCTGGCAAAACCGCAGCACGCTTTACTTATGGGCATTCTATGGCCATCGATCCGTGGGGCCAAGTGGTTGAGTGTAGAGCTGAAGGTGTGGGCTGTTTAGATATAGAAATCAGTTTAGATCTTGTCCGATCAGTGCGTCGACAAATCCCCATGATCAATCACAGACGCCTTAAGTGATTTCTCCTTTATTTTTCATTTAGAAATATATAAAGTTGAGACATGAAAAAATCTTCTTCTATCTCTAAGAAAAAGCCCGTTATGCGTGCAGTTCTATTTATTTGTTTATCTTTGTTTGTTTTAGGTTTGGTGATGACGATTCATCAAGCCGCACAAGCCGCAGATAGCACAGAGTTTCAACTTTTAGACATGTACCGTGAGAAAAAATACAAAGGCGCATTGGATGAAGAAGAGTTAAAAGTATTAACGGATCTTCAAACATCAGATTCAAAAAAGAAAAAATCGCAAGAATCTGAAGAGGGGTTTTAGATGGTTCATGATCATTTACCTGAAGGTGTAACTAGAGATACCATGGAAGTTGACGTTCTTATCGTAGGTGGCGGTGCTGCCGGGCTTTCTTGTGCATATAAAATTGCGACTGATATTGAAAAACATAATCAAGCTATCGCCGATGGCAAACTTAATGCTGAACCAATTCCGGAACAAATGATTGTTGTTCTTGAGAAAGCCACAGAAATCGGTGCGCACAGCTTTTCGGGTGCTGTTTTAAAACCAACAGCTTTAAAAGAATTAATTCCGAACTACTTAGAACTGGGTTGTCCGTTAGATTCAGAAGTTAAAAAAGATGCGGTTTATTATTTAGGTAATAATTCAGCAATTAAACTTCCGATCACTCCGCCCCCATTTCATAATGTCGGTAATTATATCGTTTCACTATCTAAACTTAATCGTTGGTTAGCCCAACAGTGTGAAGCTAAAGGGATTAATATTTTTCCAGGTTTTGCGGCTGTAGAAGCTCTTTATGAAGGCGATCGTATCGTTGGTGTTCGCACTGGTGATAAAGGCCGCGATAAAGAAGGCAATCCAAAGGCTAACTTTGAACCGGGTTTAATCTTAAAAGCAAAAACGACTGTGTTTGCTGAAGGCACGCGTGGAAGTTTATTTAAACAAGTTTCTAAAAAATTAGATCTTCGCGCCGGAAAAAATCCTGAAGTGTTCGAAGAAGGTGTTAAAGAAGTTATTCAAATGCCTGCAGGCACTGTTGAGCCTGGACAAGTCATTCACACGATGGGGTTTCCGTTAAAGAAATCTATCGGTGGAACTTTTATTTACACGATTCCTGGAGATAAAATTATCTTAGGATTAGTGGCGTACTTAGACACTAAAGATCCCTTACTTGATCCACATAAAGAATTACAAAAATTAAAAACTCATCCTTTTATTGCCAACATGATCAAAGGCGGAAAAGTTTTAGCCTACGGTGGAAAAACTCTTCCTGCCGGTGGTTGGTATTCAATGCCAAAACTTTATGGTGATGGTTGGATGGTGTGCGGTGATTCTGCCAGCATGGTGGATGTGCAAAAATTAAAAGGAATTCATTTGGCGATGAAATCGGGAATGGCTGCTGCCGAAGCGGCCTTTACCGCGATTCAAAAACAAGATTCGTCGCATGAAGTATTAAAAGCTTACGAAGATAAAGTGCATGCTTCGTACGTAAAATCTGAATTATACCGCGTAAGAAACTTTCACCAAACTTTATCATTAGGTTTTGTGAAATCATTACCGCTAATTGCTTTACAAGAAATCACTGGTGGTCGTGGCCTAATTGATAATATGAAATGTCATGACGATGCAGAGGTCACAGCTTCGGTAAAAGAGGTTTGGGGTACGGATGATGCGCTAACTTCGACGCCTGAAAACAGACTGCCGAAGCCAGATGGCGTATTGATGTTTGATAAATTAGGAAGCGTTTACTTAACGGGTACTATGCATGACGAAGATTCGCCAAATCACCTTTTATTAGGAGATGCGAGTATCTGTCGTAATGTTTGTGAGCCTAAGTATAAGTCTCCTTGTGTACAGTTCTGCCCAGCTAGCGTATATGAGATGCTACCGTCGCAAGTTGAAGCCGGTAAGTACGATTTACAAATCAATTATACCAACTGTATTCACTGTAAGACCTGTGATATTAAATGCCCTACAAAGAACATTGATTGGACAGTTCCTGAAGGCGGGGGCGGTCCGAAATACACAGAGACTTAAAAGTCTTTGCGTATTTAAAGGCGTAGAAGTAGTCTGCGCCTTCATTAAAAACAACGGGTATTCACAAACGGAAGTGGATGCTCTAACGGATAAAGGGAGAACCAGATGGCTCGTTTTTTTGCGTCATGTCCAATCGGCATGGTCGATCTAGTAGAACAAGAATTAAAAGACTTAGGATTAAAAACCGGTGATAAAACTATCGGCGGGGTTTTATTTGAATCGAACTGGGAAGGTTGTTACAAAGCCAATCTTCACTCTCGTTACGCAAGTCGTATCTTAAAACCATTATTAGATTTTAATGCTTACAGCGGTGAAGAACTTTATAACAACGTTCGTAAACATGATTTCACAAAATACATTTCTGCGGATCAAACTATGACAATCGATGCAGTTGTTAAAGAATGTTCGATTCCAGATCAGCGCTTTTTAGCTATGAAGACTAAAGATGCGATTGTAGACCAATTTCGTGATAAATTTGGTAAACGCCCAGACGTTGCTAAAGACAATCCATCAATGCGTATCCATATCAAAGGTTATAAAAATAAATACCACATGGCTTTAGATACATCAGGTAGCTCGCTGTTCATGCGTGGCTATCGCACGATGACTGGTGAAGCTCCGCTAAAAGAAAACTTAGCAGCAGGCCTTTTAGGCTTAACTGAGTGGGATCGCAAGTCTCCGTTAGTGGATCTGTTTTGCGGTTCGGGAACAATCTTGATTGAAGCGGCGATGATGGCGGCTAACATGGCTCCTGGAATTCACCGTAATCATTTCGGGTTTATGAATTTAGCTGATTACAATGAAGAGGCTTGGTTAAAAGTAATCAACGAAGCCGAATCTCAGGAAAAAGACACTTTAGATTTTAAATTATATGGTTATGACCATGATAAAAAGGTTCTTCAATTTGCAAAAGACAATGCCCGCAATGCAGGTGTCAGCAAATTTATCGACTTTAAAGGAACTTCAATTGCCGTAGCTGCTCCGCCAGTGACTGGCGAAGATAATGTTGAAGTTAAGGGAACTGTTATTTGTAATCCTCCGTACGGTGCTCGTATCGGTGATGAGGATAATTTAAAAGACGTTTACCGTGATTTAGGTTTCACTTTAAAAAATCGCTTCCAAGGTTGGGATGCTTGGTTATTATCGGGCAGTAAAGACTTATTAGGCGAGATGAAATTAAAATCAACGCGTAAGTATTATTTAATGAACGGAAACATCGAATGCCGTTTCTTAAAATACGAAATGTACACTGGTTCTAAACGCACTCCGAAAGCGGAAGTTGCGAAGACGACAGAGCAATAGTTTTTTAAAATAATAGAAAATAGAAAAAGGCATAAGAGAAATCTTATGCCTTTTTATTGCTGGACTTCTAAACAACACTTTATTGACCAAGTGGTGTGCGTAGATGATCATGCTTATATGATTATTAAAATTAGCAAAAACGATATTGAAAAGTTAGTCGATCAGTCAGTCATTACTTTGGATCAATCTGAAAAAATTTGGCAACAACTCTCGTCTGCAAAAAGTACGGAAGCGCAGTTTAATTTAACTCATTTTTTATATTTTTTTGGTGGCGTTATTTGTATTTTGGCCATGAGTTGGTTTGCCAGTGAAGGTTGGGAGCAATTCGGCGGTGCGGGGTTAGCAATTATTTCGCTAATTTATATGTTGGCTTTTACAAAAACGGGAAACTCACTTTGGCAGCGTGAGGAATTTAAAATCCCCGCTGGTCTGACATACACGATAGCCGTTTGCATGGTGCCGTTATTAATTTATGGAATTCAGCGATGGACAGGTTTCTGGATAGTTAAAGATGCTGGAAATGTAACGTACAAAGATTATCACGAATTAATTCGCGGGAGCTGGATGCTGATGTCTGTTGGCACAGTATTGATCGGCTCGGTTTATTTGAAATATAGACCGTTTCCTTTTTTAACTATGCCGATTGCTGTGGCTCTTTTTTATATAACGATGGATATAGTTCCGTTTATTCATGGAGTTGAGTACCACTCGGATTTATCAGATTTGCGCAGTCTATATTCTATGTTTTTTGGATTGCTAATGATTGTTCTGGCCTACTTTTTTGATAAGAAAGAAAAACTGGATTATTCATTCTGGCTTTACTTGTTTGGGGCTGCCGCATTCTGGGGTGGTCTGACTTCGATGGACAGTGATAAAGAGCTGGGTAAGTTTATCTATTTTTTAATTAATGTCGGGCTGTTGTTGTTGTCGTTATTCTTATACCGCCGCATTTTTATGATTTTTGGAAGTTTCGGGGTTCTGTTTTATATTGGACATCTGGCAAATAAAGTTTTTAAAGATTCTTTAATGTTTCCGTTTGCGCTGACCTTGTTAGGCTTGGCGGTTATTTTTCTGGGGATTAAATACCAAAAAAACAAAGAGCGTATTGATGCAAAATTTTCTGAGCTGCTGCCTACTTTTTTAAAAAGTTACCGACCACAAGAAAGAAAATAATTTTTTGATCGACGTTCTAAAATAAAAAAGGACCGCGAGGGGCGGCCCTGAAAACGGGGATTTTCTTTAAATCGTTAATTACATACGGTCCTGATCAAGAGCGATGTTAAGTTTTTCTAAACCTAAGTTAACTCCGAAACCTTTTGTAAATTGTAATGATAAGTTCACAGTTAAAGCTGGGATATCAGTGTGAGCTGCAGCTAAAACACCTACGCCACGGATTACAGAAGCTTGTCCTTGAACTAATAAGTAGTTACCTAATAGATCTTTTGGGTTATTAGTAAATAAAGCGATGTTAGCTGCAGTGCCTACGAATGCCATTTTACCGAAAGCCACTTGTGGTCCGATGAAGTGAGACTTCGCTTTTAAGGTGATTGGGTAAGATTCTGTAACACCAGATGCGCTAATGCAACGTAAGCTGCCTTTTGCTTCTAATTTGTATTTACCCACGATAACTTTTAAGCCTGACGCCTGACCTTTAAAAGTCATGTTACATGCCCAAGCTGGTACATCTGCTTTTGCTTGAGTTGTAAGACCTAATCCGAACACCATTGCCATTGCTACTAATACTGATTTCATTAAAACCTCCTAAGGTTTGTTATTTGTTGTTGAAACCAGAGATAAATACTTTTTGGTCTGCCGTCTAGAGGGGGTCAGTGTCTTCCTGTTCCGACCTTTTAAGTCGGGACACTATGTCCCGATTAGCTTGCGTTTTTTACACACTAGAGTTATAGATCTAGTTATGAAAATGACAATTAAGAGCTTTCTTTTACTGGAGTTAACAAAACGCCAGACGCGTAACTCGGCGTATTCATTACGTGCGTTCGCTCGTGATTTAGGTATTGGCGTGACTACATTATCAGATGTATTAGCTGACAAGCGCAGTCTATCTAAAACGAATTTAGAAAAAGTGTCGATTAAGCTGATGTTGTCACCGATGGAGCTTGAGCAAGTTTGGCAAGAGTACAAACAGAACTATCAAAAAGATTTAGAAATCGATGAACATGCCTTAGTTGATGAAGACACTTTTCGTCTTATTGGTGATTGGAAGCATTTAGCCATTTTAAATTTAGCAAAGATTCCCGAAAATCAGGCGGGAAAGCCCAGTTGGATTGCGAGGCGTTTAGGGACAACTACTGAAGAAGCAGCAGTTACACTAGAGCGTTTACTCAGACTTAAACTTGTTAAAAAACAAGAAAGTAAACTGGTGAGAACATCTAAGCCCATTGTAACGTCTAATAACATTCCGTCGATGGCGATTCGTAAATATCACTCTGAAAATCTTTGGTTGGCCGAAAAAACTTTACATGAAGAGGACGTTTCTCGGCGCCAATTTGTCTCGACAACTTTGGCGATTAACCCTGAAAATTTGCCACGTGCGACTGAATTAATGATTAAGACTCGAAATAAAATCGAAGCGATGTTAGAAGAGGGGCCAGTCACAGAAGTATATACGGTTTCTTTTCAAATGTTTCCGCTCACTAAACTTCAAGCGACTAAAGGAGATAAAAAATGAAAACAACTTTAACTAAATTAGTAGTTCTTTTCACAGTTCTTTCAACTCAATCTGTTTTTGCCGGTGGCGACCGTGTTAATAACGGCGGTGGCTTAGCAGAAAAAAATGTGATGTACGCTTACGAGAAATTAGAAAGCTATATTAAGCTTTGTCTAGATTCAGATACATGTAAGTTAAATTCAACTCAGTATTATATCTTACAGAAAATCTATAACGGATTACCTACAGATAAAAATTCAAACCAATTGTCTTTTTCTTCTGAGCAGGCAAATCCAGGAAGATTTATCATCGATGGAAATGTTCGTGTTGCTAAAACGGGAAGTCTGCCTGGTAGCGCGATCATGATTAATACAGATCTATTATATAATAAGAATCAAAGCGGCGTTTATGAGGCGATGAGCATCCCTGAGGCTGTGGCAGTACTGGTGCATGAGTTCGGTCATCACTACGGTAACAACAGCCATGAAGAGTTAGACTTAATTGGCGTGCGTATTTCTTTATTGCTTCAATCAAAAGTAATCACAACGCCGTTAGTGCCATGGAGATCTGATATCGCAATGACGGTCTTAAACCAGGATGCGTCAGGTTTGTTTCCTGAGGTTATCTTGTACGTAGGCAATGACATTATCGATATCAGCCATTTTTACAAAGCTGAAATTGAATGTACAGGATTTAAAATTCCGATTCCTTTATTGCCTGTTCCAGATATCAACATTAACGGCAAAACTCCAAAAGCTTCAATTTTTCATAACCTTCACTGGGATAAAATCAAAGATAAAGACACATCCTTAGAAGTGCAGATTACGGGTAATGTGTCGAATCGTTGTAAAGTACAGAGCGATACTGAAATTCGTAGCAATTCATCTCAGCTATCAATTAAATTTAAAATGAATAAAGGTATAGACACTTGGGTTTATGACAAATCGTCACTAAGTTTAAAACAGTTTGAAGACCAATGGTGGAAAATCATTAAACTTCCGAACTAAGAAGAAATAAAAAAAGGCAGAGTGAAGACTCTGCCTTTTTTTAGTTTTTAGGATATTTTTAATTTTCTTACGACGGTTTATATACGCCGAAGTAAGCTGCAACGATAAAGATCGCCATCATTAAGAAGTAAATCGGCCAGCCGATCGCGCCTTTGCGTTTAACCAGAGCAATGATTCCGCCCATGATTAACCAGATGACTAGTTTTACGTAGATCCAAAATGGTAAACCACCGCTGTGCATGAAACCCATGCGGGCTAATAAACCAAAACCGCTCACTAACATAAATAATAAACCCACACCGTGAGTAACGAAGGCGAAAGTTTTTACTTTGCCTGCGATTTGGTGGCCTGACCAAGCAAGCACTAACATTCCCACTAACCCTGACGTTAGTAAGAAAATTCCTGTTAAGTGAAGTATTTTGTAAAGTTCGTATGGCATGGGTTAGTCTCCTTCGTTGAGTCCTAAGTGTTTTAGAATTTTCGCAACTTGTTTACGTATTTTTGGTAAACTTTGTTGCGACATCATAATTTTTAAATTTTCTTTGTGATCAATTTGCGGGTAACCGCCGTAGACGCCAGATTTTTCGATCGAGCTGACTACGCCAGTGCGCCCAGTTAGAACGACATTATCAGCTACAGTTAAGTGGCCTAGAACTCCAACGCTTCCGGCTGCTGTGACTTGGCGGCCGATTTTTGTAGAACCAGCGACAATAAAACCTGCGGCTATCAGGGCGTTTTCTCCGATGTCGCAGTTATGCGCGATATGAATAAAATTATCGAACTTTGAACCTTTACGGATGCGGGTTTCTGTCATCGTTGCGCGATCGACCGCGCATTGAGCGCCGAATTCACAGTTATCCTCGATAATGACCTGGCCTATTTGGGCAATCTTGTGGTGCGTTCCTTGTTTATCGGTTACAAAACCAAAACCGTCAGAGCCGAAAACATTTTGTGGGCCGATCACACAGTTTTTTCCGATATGACAGTTAAATCCTACGAAAACTTGGGCTGATAATTTTGTATTGTCGCCAATTGAAGAGTCATTTTCTAAAATAGTTTGGGCGCCAATAATGCAATTATCGCCGATCACCACGTTTTTTCCGATCACGGCAAAAGGTTCGATCGTGACATTTTTTCCGACACGAGCGGTAGGGTCGATAAAAGCTTGCGGGTGGATTGCGGAATTAACGGGTTTGTAGCCGTTAAAATTTTTTAACACTTCAGCCATTGCCGCGTGCACATTTGCGGTTGTCCAAACAGATTTACTTTTATCGATAACGTTTTGAACGAGCGGAAGTAATTTTTCAGGAATGATGTAACCTAAAGCATTTTGTTTAATGGCGATCTGCAAAAGCTCATCTGTGTTTGCGAAAACTAAACTAGTGGCATTCGCCTGTGCCGGGGGCGCCACTTGAGTAAATAAACTGCTTTGCGATTGGATTAGTTTAAGTGAAGGGCAAGCTGCTGTAAGGGTCTCTGAAGAGACTGACGTCATTAGAGGTCTTTGATTCGCTTGTAAATTCATGCTGTTAGAGTAATGCTTTGCAACAGAAAAGACAGCATTTTACTTGTCCGAGACATGGCGCAGGATATACATAAATAGTTGATTAGATAAGTAAGACATTATTTCACGGAGATGATAATGGCTAAAAAAGCAACTGCATCAAAAAAAGCAACTAAACCTGTAGCGAAATCGGCAGCGCGGTCGGCTCAGGCTAAAGCTGCGGCAAAAAAACCGGAAGCTAAAAAAGCGGCTCCGGCGGCTAAGGCATCAGCTAAACCAATAGCTAAGCCAGCACCTGCAAAAGCGAAAGCAGCTGTTATTTCTAAAGGTCCTAAAGTTGTCGCAAAACCTGCGGCAAAAGTAGTTAAGGCCACTCCAGCTCCTAAAAGTGAAGCGGTGCGACCGGCTCAGGTAAAACCTGCTTTGATGACTAAAAAAGGTAAAGCTGAAGAAGTTGAACCCAAAGATGCTGAGCCTAAAGATCAGGGCGATTTGCTGATTGAAAAAGCCAAAGAAGAAATGGCGAACATCAATAGCGCGAAAAATGCCGCTGAAAAAAACGCTAAAATTAAACCAATTAAAATTGAACGTGGAAATGCTGCTGATGAAAAAGCAAAATGGCAGGAGCTGTTTAAACGTCATGGAAAAGACAAAGCTAATCCTTATAAAATGACTGATAGCTTTGACGCTATGAAGCCTCTACAGCACAAAGTATTGGGTTGGGGATTTATTTTAAGCAACGAAAATAACCGTCTTGAAGTTCTGTTTGAAAACGGAATAAAAATGTTGATTAGTAACTACAAGCCCTCTTAATATATTCGTGCATGTCAAAAGATGATTTAGTTACTTTAGATGGGAAAGTGGTGGATGCTCTTGCTGGGGGCCTGTACAAGGTAGAGTTAGAGTCAAACAAAGTTGTGGTGAGTGCCAAACTTTGCGGAAAAATGCGCAGATTTAATATCCGAATCGTCGTCGGAGATCGTGTGAGTGTCGGAGTTTCTCCGTACGACCCAACCCACGGCCTCATCATGTACCGTCATAAATAATATAACTAAGAAATTTCTCGTCATAGCCACACAACACAGATAAAATTATCAAAAACATAAAAGAGTCACAGAGGTTTTTATGGATCAAATGTTAGGTCAGTATTTAACTCGTTTTGTAACTACAGTTCCGTTGAAATCAGCGGCTGCAGTATTAGAACTAGCAGCAGAAGGCGGTACAGTTCCGTTTATCGCCCGTTACCGTAAAGAAAAAACGGGAAACTTAGATGAAGTGCAAATTCGCGCGGTTATCGAAGCGGCTGAAACTTTTGCTGAAGTCGTAAAACGCAAAGCTTTCTTAGTTAAAGAAATCGGCGAGCAAAAGAATTTAACGCCGGAAATTGAAAAGCGTATTAATCTTTCTTGGGATCTTAATGAACTTGAAGAGATCTACAAACCATTCAAGAAAAAGAAAAAAACCAAAGCCACAGTGGCACGCGATGCTGGTTTAGAACCACTTGCAAACTGGATTTGGGATATGGGTCACGCTACTATCAAAGACCCTGCGACGATGGAAATCAAAGCGAAATCTTTCTTAAATCCAGATCAAAAAATTGTAACTTACGAAGATGCTCTTAAAGGCGCTCAGGATATTATCGTTGAGAGAATTGCCAATGAGCCAAGTCTACGTGAAAAAGTTGTACAAAATTATTTTGAAAAAGGAAAAGTGGGCGCAAAAGCTGCGAAAGGCTTTAAACCAAATTCTAAATACGAAATGTACGCTAAAGATTATTCTGACAGCGTTAAAAATTTATTAGAAGAAAAAGCATCGCACAGATACATGGCGATGAAGCGTGGTTGGGAAGAAGAAGAGCTAACTGTAGAAATTTCTGCAGAAGACGACATCTTGTTAATGATTTACGAAAAATTCGCGACGACGACTCCAGAAAATGCTTTTGGAACTTATTTAAAAGAATCGGCTCGTTTAGCAATGAATGTTTACGTTGTTCCTTCGGTTAAAAATGAAGTACATGCTAAACTAAAAGAAAAATCTGATGAGCACGCGATTAAAGTTTTCGCTGAAAACGTTCGCCGTGTATTATTAGGTTCTCCGTTCGGACCACGCTGTGTACTTGGAGTTGATCCAGGTTTACGTACGGGGTGTAAGATTGCCCTTATTGATAAAGGCGGAAATTTCGTTTCTCACACTGTGATGTACACATTAGGTGACAACGCAGAAAACGCTGCAAAGACCTTAATTAACGAAGTAACTAAACAAATCAAAATCGAAGCTATTGCCGTTGGCAACGGAACTGGTGGCCGCGAAACTGAAATCTTCTTGAAAAAAGTTTTAAAAGAAATCGGTAAAGCTGAAATTCCAGTGGTTATGGTGAATGAATCAGGCGCTTCTGTATATTCTGCTTCTGATGTAGCCCGTAATGAATTTCCGGATTTAGATATTACTGTGAGAGGCGCGATCTCGATCGCTCGTCGCTTGCAAGATCCTTTAGCTGAGCTAGTTAAAATTGATCCAAAATCTATCGGTGTTGGCCAATACCAACATGATGTTAATCAAACTCAACTTAAAAAAGGCTTAGAAGGCGTTGTTGAAAGTTGTGTGAATAACGTAGGTGTTGATGTGAATACAGCATCCAGTTCGTTATTAGCTCACGTTTCTGGTATCGGCCCTGGATTGGCTACGGCAATCGTTGAACACAGAAAGAAAAATGGTTTATTCACTGAGCGTTCTGAATTAAGTAAAGTTCCAAGATTTACGCCTAAAGTTTTTGAACAAGCTGCGGGTTTTTTAAGAATTTTAAATGGTAAAGTATTTCTAGATTCTACAGGTATTCATCCTGAGCGTTATTCAGCTGTTCGTGATATGGCTCAAGATTTAAATGTAAATTTAAATGAATTAGTTGGTGAAGGCGCAAAAAAACTTGTGGCGACAAGAACTAAATGGGCAAAAATCGTAGGTGAGTTCACTTTCGATGATATTTACAAAGAATTAGAAAAACCAGGTCGTGATCCACGTGATCCATATAAAGTTTTCCAATTTAAAGATGATATCTTCGAAGTAAAAGATCTTAAAGAAGGAATGATTTGTCCGGGTATCGTTACAAATGTTACTAACTTTGGAGCTTTCGTTGATATCGGCGTTCACCAAGATGGTTTAGTGCATATCTCTGAACTTGCGCACAAGTTCGTTGAAGATCCACGTAAAGTTGTAAACCCAGGTGATCAAGTGACTATTCGCGTATTAAAAGTTGATTTAGCGAAAAACCAAATCGCTTTATCGATGAAGCTTGAAGCGGCTCCGGATCATAAATCTTTCAGAGATATGAAAGAAGGAAATCCACGTCCTCAAGGCGATCGCCCACAAAATCGTGACGGCGGCGGACGCCCTCAAGGTGACCGTGGTGGCCAAAGACCAGGTGGATTTGGTGGCGGTAACCGCGACCAACAGCCACGCGGTGGACAAGGTGGCAACGGATTTACAAATAATCCATTTGCGGCATTGTTAACTAACAAAAAGTAATTTTAAATAGAAGTATATTAATTGAGCTGAGATGACTCGGCTCTAAAAAGAAGGAAAACACCATGGCATTAAAAGTTGGCGGAAAAAGCAAAACTAAAAAAAATAAATCAGCTCGTCACAAAGCTAAAAGAATCACTAAGAAAAAACGTATGATCAAAGCTAACAAAAAGTAGTTTTGAACTGTCGATTTTGAAAACTAAGAATCTTTTTCTTATTCGACATGGTGAAACGGATTGGAATCGTGCTAAACGGTTCCAAGGCCGCACCGATATTCCCTTAAATGATGAGGGGCGTGTACAAGCTCTTGGCTTGTGTTCACGTATGATGGAACTAAAAATTGATTTGGTTGTATCTAGTTCTTTGTCGCGGGCTTATGAAACAGCCTTAATCGCGATTCAAGATGTTAAACTTCCGATCCAAAAAGATGATCGTCTGCAAGAAACCAATATTGGTGAAGCCGAAGGTCTTACGCATGAAGAAATTTCTGAAAAATTTGGTATTGGCCATATCGAACGTTGGCGTTCGTATGAAGAACGTGATTTGGATTTTAGATATCCTAATGGGGAATCAAAAAGACAGATGATGGTCCGTGTTCGCGAGGCTATTTTGGACATTGCGCAAAACAATTCACACCAAAATATAGCGGTGTTTGCTCATGGAATGGTTATGCGCGCTTTAACCTTCGCTTTTCACCAAGGTGTTGCATGGGATTTAGCGCAATTTCACAATGGCTGTATTCACCATTTTGTGTGGGACGACAAAAGGCCAGAACACATGAAATACATTGGTAAAGTAAATTAATCGTTTAAAATATTAGCTGGAGAATTCATTCCGTCGGATGACGGATAAGGAGCGACAGTGCCTGCGTATTTTAAAAAAGTCTTTCTTAATTCAACCGGATCATTTTTACCAGGACCTGCCGTCAACAATGACGAAATGGATTCTTATATTGGTTCAATCAATGGCCAATCAAATCGCATCAAACGTCGTATCTTAGCTGAAAACGGAATTAAATCACGTCACTACGGTATCGATAAAGAAGGTAATACTAATTTCTCATCTTCAGACATGGCGATCAAAGCCATCGAAAATACTTTAGAAAATACTGGCTTGAAAATGGATGACGTACAATTTTTAAGTACGGGTACGGTGGGCGCTGATATGGCAGCTCCAGGTTTTGCAAATTTAGTTCAAGGCCAACTGCGAGCAGCGCCAATGCAAACGATGAGTTTTCAAGGTATCTGTGCTTCGGGTATAGCCGCAATGAAAGCCGCTGCTTCAGTTGTAGAGCTTGGCGAATTTGACCGCTCTGTTGCATTAGCGACAGAGTTTCCGTCACGTTTATTTAAAGCTTCTCGGTTTCAGCAAATTGAAGAAAATTTAGATTTTGATTCACACTTTTTACGTTGGATGTTGTCTGATGGATCAGGTGCTGTGTTATTTGAAAACAAACCACGCGAAACTGGGATCTCGTTAAAATTAGATTGGATTCATTTAAAATCATTTAGCGGTGATTACCCAACCTGTATGCAGATCGGAACGCCGTGGAATGAACCTAAAAAAAGTTATTTAGATTTTCCGTCATTAGAGGCAGCTGAAAAAGCGGGTTCTTTTCTATTGCGCCAAGATATTCGCTTATTACCAAATTTATTTGATGTGGGTATTAGCGAATTTATGAATTTAGTTTTAAAAAATGAAATTCAACCCAACGAAGTTGATCATTTCTTATGTCATTATTCGTCAGAAAGATTTTCAGGTGTCGTAAAAACACTTATGGAAAAAGCTGGCGTTCTTATTTCGCCAGAGAAATGGTACAGCAATCTAACGAGTAAAGGTAATACGGGAGCAGCCTCAATTTTTATTATGCTTGATGAATTCATGCGTACTAAAAAGCCTAAAGTTGGCGAAAAAATACTTTGTTTTATTCCGGAGTCTGGGCGTTTTACTGTTTCGTTTATGCTTTTTGAAGTTTTAGAAGATGGAAAATCAAAAAAAATCGAACGTCAAAAGCCAGAACGTCAGTTGTTTGAAAAATTATTATTGGAGCTGGGAAGCGTTTGGCATAGTTACCGTTCAAATGTTTTCAGAACTGAATTTGCGAATAAAATTTTTAACAATAATTTTTCTGTCGATAATTACCAACAGTGGATGGAAAATTGGATTCCACAAGTGCGTGAGGGCAGTGTTTGGATGCGCACAGCAATTTCGAATTTATCGAATCAGTTTGAAGGTATTCAAGAGTTGATCGAAGAGCATGCCGGCGAAGAGCAATTCGACTTTAAGGTTCTTTATGCCGATTACCAAAACTCAGGTGGTAAAAAAGATATCGATGATTTAAAGCGTAACCCTGGTGGCGAAGCCTTGAATAAATATATGTACGAGCGTGCAAATGGCGTAAATCCATTGGGTCTATTAGGCGGTATTTTTATTATCGAAGGTACGGGAAATAAAATTATTCCGACGATGTTACCTTTCTTGAAAAAAAGCCTAAATCTTCAAATGAATGTCTTTAAGTTTTTAGAATATCACGGCGAAAATGACGTGAAACATTTAGAACGTTGGGCAAGCGCTGTTGAATTAGCTTTGGCGATTGAACCTAAAGCTTATGATGACATTTTGGCGACAGCTAAAGAAGTGGCTAAGCTTTATCACGCACAATGGGAGCAAGTACTATGATAGAAGGAAATGACATGTTTGCAAATATGCAGCATGACCCGGATGATCCAAGTCCGTGGCATGCAATGTATTTAGATACAAGCACGCCACTTCGTCCGTCTGCAAAAACTATGTGGCTGCAAAACTCGAGTTCGAATTCACGCCAATTTGTTCTGCCATTCGCTCGGCTTGTAGCAAAAATCATGATTATTACTTTTCAGGTTATCAAAGCCTTATCACCAGTAGATTGGCGCGCTTCAAGATTGCTTCACCAATTAATTTATTGGGGATTAAAATATTTTGTTAAAAAAGAAGCGAACTACCTTATTTTACGCCATTTTCATGCAGGTTCTGAACTATTAGGCTTTATCGGTGGTAACGTGCCTGGCGTAAATATTCCGATGAATCCTTTGAAGCCTAAAAACTTAGAAGCCCTTAAGGATCATTTATTTTTAACTCATGATCTGAATTTGTATAATTTTGTAATTAATCTAAATCGCGAGCTTAAAGCGAAAAATTTAAAGATTAAACCGATAGCTTCGCCGAATTTCTCGATGGTCACTGAAGGCGAATTTGATATTGAGATGCCTAAAGAGGGTTTGTTTAATTTTATCGATTTAGAAACGGCTATCGAAATTTATACTCCGGTTTATCAGTTTTTCTTAACGGATAATGATTTTTGGCGTGCCACAAATTCTTTACAATTAGATGAAACTATTGGAATTTATGGATCGACAATCTTAGGTTCGGATAAACACTTGCTGTTAGTAAATAATAAACATCCGCTAGTGTCGTTAATCACTTTAAGTGCTGGATTTCGTTTAGTGCTTCATGGTTTGTCGACTGAAATGGGACATTGGTTGTTGGTGCAAAAAAAGCTAGAACAACGCGAAAAAGAAAAAACGGCTTAATCAATGAATTTAGAACAATTTGTTTTACAACTAAATCATTGGCAATTTTTTTTAGTGAGCTTTTTTGGCTTTTCAGGTCTGTATTTTTCATTTTGTTCGATTTCGTATTATCTATTTTGCGTCAAAAGAATTTGGCCTCGTGTTCAGGATAAAGAGTTTCGCCCAGGGCAGATTAAAACTGAAATCAAAAGATCATTTTTATCGATATTAATGTTTTCGATCCTTGCGATTTTTATGTGTGAAGGTTTGAAGACTGGATTTTATCGCTTCGACTTTAACTTTTCGTTAAACACATTTCTAGTTGAAGTTGTTGTGCTTTTTTTCTGGAATGAGATTTACTTTTACAGTTTTCACAGATTGTTTCATTTAAAATCATTATATAAATACCATGTCGATCACCATTATTCGTTCGTGCCGTCGCCATTTTCAGCTTACAGTTTTCATTGGAGCGAAGGGGTTATTTTAGGAGCAGTTATGCCAGTGGTCATGCTATTTCATGACTTTCAGTTTTACGCAATTATGGTGCTGCCGGCGATGAGCATTTCGATGAACGTGTTAGGGCATTCTAACATCGATTTTTTTCCGAAATCTGGTCAGGGCAGTTTGTTAAGTTTTTCGAAACGCCATAGTCTGCATCATAAGATTCCGCATTCAAATTTTGGATTTTTCTTACCATGGTTTGATCAAATTTTTGGGACGGTCGCCAAAGACTAATGTTAGCCATTCTGGGCTCGGTGTAGATAACTTTGACAGTGTATTAGGCTACGTAGCTGACGGGGTTGGAACGGCTTTAGCTATATAAAGCTTTATGAAAAAACAAAGCCCATTATCGATCGTATTAGCCGGTACTTTAGCTGTCTCATTTTTAGCTCCATTTTCTGCTAGGGCCCAAGTGGCTGCGGCTCAAGTTCAAGTAACTGGCGAAGGCCTTATTACCAGCGAATTGTTGGGTATTGAAATTCAGCAGTTTTCGAATCTTTTAGGTGTCGATGCTGAACTGGTTCAGGCCGTTTTTACAACTATTTCAATTGATACTAAATTAAAATTAAAAGAAATGGTCGCGATCTGGGCGTCGCAAGGTTTGTTGTTCAACCCAAGCTTACAATTAGGAATTGTTAAGACTGGTGATAAATCTGAAATTTTTGATGTGGCTGAAAAGGATCTTTCAAAAGTTGAAAACGACATTTTAGATTTATTGATCTCGCTTCATGGTGAGAGTAAATTGGTTCCGTTTATTTCTTCTTTAATCGAAATGTTAAAACAAGATCCAAAGTATGGTCCAACGGTAAGCGCAGTGACCCCAGATCAGAAATTAATGATCTTATCAATGTTAGATCAAACTATTTCTTCTACAGGTGCTTTGCGTAAATTTTCACCTCAGACCTGGACGCAATTATCTGAGCAGTTAGAAACTAAACTAAATCGCTTTGAGAAAAATCAAAAATCACAAACGAGACTTTCAAATCCGGTATTCTTAAAAGAATTGTATGATGCAGCTAATTCAAAGTATTACGCCACTCAGAATTCTAAATTATTAATTGATGGCCCTGCTTCATTTGTTTTACGTGATCAAAAAATGAGTGAAGCAAAACAAACTATCAATATGCTTACTTGGGCTGTAATCGATGATAAAACGGGGCAAGAATTAGCTGATTTACTTATCGCTAAAGCTAAGAAAAATGTAAAAGTTCGTCTTATCGTAGATGGTCAGGTAAGTTATAAACCGCACTACACTCGTGAAGTTAAACGTATGGAAGAAAACGGCGTGCAGGTTATTCGCTGGATGAATCCAAAAGCTTCATTTATGGGTCAGCACCGTAAAATGTTAGTTATTGATGATAAGTTTGCAGTCATGGGCGGAATGAATCCAGGCGACACTTACAGCCATAAAGCCGGTGCAGGTAAAGACTTATGGCGCGACACCGATGTGGCGTTCGAAGGAACAGCTGCAGAACAAGCACAACGTTTATTCATGAAAATCTGGAACAAACAAATTTCTGACCGCAAGCTACCACTTAAACAAATCACAATTGTAAACCATTTTACAACGGGAACTAATGACGGAAAAGCGATGCTTGTAGAGCATCAACCCATGTCTGCAGGTGATCAGCATAATATTTTGTTAACGATAATGAAATCAATCCGTGGTGCGGAAAAAACTGTGGATATCGAGAATGCATATGTTATTACGTTTCCGTCATTAACATATGAAATTAAAGAAGCCGTTGAGCGTGGTGTTAAAGTTAGAATTTTAACGAATTCAACAAACAGCGTCGATGAAAAAGTTGTGGCACTTCCAATCGTACGCAGTGCTAAAAAGCTTTTAGATGTAGGTGCAGAAGTTTACTTAAAAACAGGCAGCACATTACATTCTAAGTTTATGATTGTAGATCAACGTTTATTTTTAATCGGAAGTTATAACTTACACCCGAGATCTGAAAAGATGGAAGGTGAGACGATTGTTGTCTTTGATAATACAAAACTTGCGTTAGAGGCAACAGCTGCTTTTGAAAAGGATATTCAGGCCGACAAAGCCATTAAAATGGATCCTGCTCAAGAAGTTATTATTCCGGTAACGGGTGAAACACTTTTACCATTGCGTATGTTTTACGATCAGTTGTAAAAAAGGACATTGCTGTGAATGATGTTTTAGTTTTTTTAGCCATTTTAGCTTTCGGAACTTTTAAATACGGTACTCTGATGGGTATTCCGTACTACGTTTTTTGGAAAGTAAAACCAGCATGGTTAAATAATTTTAAAAAAATTCAAGTGCAAGAGCGGGCAAAACCGCAAGTCGCCTTAGAGATGAAATATTCAAGCTATACACTAGTTATTCAGGCGATCTTTTTTTTCGGCATTTATAAATTGAACCAGCTTGGCTTTGTGCAGATCGTGGCTGAGCAGCCGTTATGGAAAGATTTAGTCGCGCTGGGCATTTACGTCTTGATCTATGATCCATTCTTTTATGTGCTTCATCACATCATGCATAGAAACAAGTGGTTATATCGTAATATTCACGTTGTGCATCACCGCTCACTTAATCCAACACCTTGGGCGACCTATTCGTTTCATCCCATTGAAGCCGCTGCAAACTTGTTATATTTTATTCCGTTTTTCTTTTTAACGAGCGTGAGTGTGCCGATGCTTTTCTTTATTCTGATCGTGACTGACGCGGCAAATTTAGCTGGCCATTTAGGATATGAAGTTTTCTCAGAGAAAGTGCAAAATAGCTGGTGGGGGCGTTGGATCACGACGCCGACACATCACAATATTCATCATCAGGTATCTAATTCGAATTTTGGCTTGTATTTCAATGGATGGGATCTTTGGTTCAAGACCCTGAATGCAAAAGATAAGCGTAAAACTTAGTTAATATAAGTGATTAGGGTTTGGAAGCCCAACGTTGCTTTGGCCATCACTGTGTCTTGCTCTGCGGCAAGCTGTTTCACTAAGTAAACTACAGTAAATGCACCAACGTAAAATAAGAAGAGTCTTTTTCTAAATTCAATCATGGAGCGAAGATACAGCATTTTTACCCATCGGGGAGAAAAATCTAAGGCTTGGTGAAAAGAATAAAAGGTTGTCAAAAATCTAGACAGGGCAGACAATACGTCTATGTCATCAGTCGTTGAAATCAAGAATATATCAAAGAGTTATAAATTAGGTGAAACCCATGTGGACGCCATCAAGGATTTGTCTTTAGTTGTGACTAAAGGGGAGTTTACGGCGCTTATCGGGGCATCGGGATCGGGCAAAACTACGCTTTTAAATTTGATCGGTTGTTTAGACGGCGTAGATCGCGGTGACATTCTAATTGATGGCATGAACGTGAAGCAACTTAATGAAAACCAAAAAAGCCAACTGCGTAATGAAAAAATTGGTTTTATTTTTCAATCGTTTAATTTAATTCCTGTGTTAAATATTTATGAAAATGTTGAATTGCCATTAACTGTGCGTAAAGACATTCAAGCTGCAGAACGTAAAATAAAAGTTGAAGCGGCGCTAAAAGATGTAGGCCTTTTAGAATTTGCACATCATCGTCCAGACCAATTATCTGGTGGGCAACGTCAGCGGGTGGCCATAGCCAGAGCCTTAGTGACATCACCGGCACTGATCTTAGCCGATGAGCCAACGGCAAATTTAGATTCAAAAACTGCCAATTTAATTATCGACTTAATGTTAGAATTAAATAAAACAAAACACGTAACTTTTTTCTTTTGCACCCATGATGAAAAATTAATGAGCCGTGTTCAAAAAATTGTAAAAATTAAAGATGGTCAGATCGAAGCATGATTTGGAAATTTGCTTACAGAAATTTACTGCGCAATAAACGCCGATCATTATCGACTGGCGTAGCTATTTGTGTAGGCTTTGTGGGATTAAACTTACTGGGTGCTTATATTTATCGTGCTAAGATGGCCTTAGATACAACATCGATCTATTCAGCGCAAAAAGGTCATGTCAGCATTTATAAAAAAGATTCTATTGAACAGTATCAAATTAAACCTAAAAAATATATTTTTAGCACCGAAGAACAAAACCAGGTCGAAAAAATCTTAGCAGAGTTCGGTCCGCAGGTTGAATATGTCGGAAAACAAATTTCAGTTCCGGGCTTACTTTCGAATGGAACTAAATCTCACCCGGTAGTTATTTATGGTTTTGATCCTGTGGCCTTTAAAAAATCTTTAACTCAACCAGCGTTATTGGAATGGGCTAAAGATTGGGTGCTGCCGTCACAGCTTGAAGATGCTGACTTATTTTTAAAAAATCCTGAAACACTTTCGATCACGCCAAAAATTGCTGAGCTTTTATCTTTTAAATATCCGTTAAAGAGCAATGAGGCAGTGCAAATTGCAGCGCGCACGTTAGACGGCGATTTAAACGCGATCAATGCTGAGCTTGGTGCAGAGCACACAACGGGCATGCAATTTCTTGAAGACACCATTGTTCTGATTCCAATTGCTAAGGTTCAGGAATTATTAGCTACGGATGCAGTAGAAACAATTTCGGTCTATTTAAAACACGATGTTTCGCTAAATCGATTTATAGCTGAATTGAGAACTAAAATGTCAGCACTAGGTTTTGGCACTGATATCTATAGATTTGATGACCCAATCATTAATGCGATTCATTCAGGATCGATGGGTTTTTTATACGTTATGGGCGGATTTTTTCTATTTTTGATCTGCACGGCGGTCAGCCTTACGATTATTAATTCTTTAACGATGGGAATTATTGAACGCACGCGTGAAATTGGAACTTTGCGGGCGGTAGGATTTAAAAGTTTAGATGTCGTACAATTGTTTGTGCGCGAAAGTGTTTTGCTGTCAGTGATCAGCATGTTTTTTGGAGTGCTGATCTCGTTTTTAGTTTCGAGTGCGATTAACGCTGCAAATATTCGGTTTTTTCCACCCGGTGCCAGCACCATGATTCAATTTGTATTAAAATGGAATTTGTATATTGCTGGATTTGTTTTTATTTTACTTTTTATTATCGCAACAGTTTCATCGTATTTTGTGATTAAGAGTAAATTACGAACGAAATTAATTGCGCTACTGAACGACACTTCAACTTTTGATGATGACAGCGAAGAAGAGGAATCCCCATGAAATTATTAATCTTATTATTAGTTATCCCGTTTTATGCTAACGCTGATTTAGCCACTGACTTGTTAAAAGCTTCAGATCGCGCCCGTGGCAGCGTAAAAGATGGCGTTCAGTGGAATGCCGTGATCGAAACCCAAGAAAACGGTGAAAGCAGTACGCGCGAATTTAATATTAAAGCAAAAGGTGACGATGCTTATGTTGAATCGACAAAGCCTGCAAAAAACAAAGGCGAGATTTATATTTTTAATGATCGCAACATGTGGTTTTTTAAACCATCACTTAAAAAGCCTATTTCAATTTCAGCCCGCCAAAAATTAACAGGGCAAGCGGCTAACGGGGATATTGCTTCGACTCACTATGCACGTGATTACGCTGCAGTTATTGAAAAAACTGAGCTGTTAAATGGCGATAAAATGCACGTGTTATTATTAACAGCGAAATCTAAAAGTTTAACTTATGATAAAATCAGATACTGGATCAGTGATAAAACAAAATTAGCCATGAAGGCCGAATTTTTAACTCTACAAGGTAAGCCTTTTAAAGTAGGACTATTAAAATACGGCAACACTTTAACTGCCGGTGGAGAGACTTTTCCGTTTATCAGCGAGCTAGTGATTGTGGATGCGAAGTTTGGCAATAACAAGAGCACTATTAATTACAAAACTCCTAAAGTGGTTCAGTTATCAAATTCGATTTTTAATGTGAATAACCTAACGAGATAATTTAATGATTCTAAAGATCGCTCTTCGCAACACTATAAAAAACTGGCGCCATTCGATTTCGGCGTTATTAAGCTTATCGGCTTCGTTTGTGTCGTTAGTGCTGTTTGATGGTTATATGGACGATGTTAAAGCCATGTATATTGATAATTTTACCCACCGTCAGATGTTGGGCGATATTATTATTGAACACAAAGATCAGTATTCAAAAGAGGGCATTAGTTCTCCTTGGGAGTTTTGGATCAGTAAAGAAGATCAGATTTACATTCAGCAAAAAGTAACTGCTGAGCCGGTTAAGGCTGAAATCCTTATTCGCAATTTAAATTTTCAGGGAATGATCACCAATGGAGTTCAATCGCAGATTTTATTAGGGCGTGGTTATGATCCGGTTGAAGGTGAAAAAATGCGTGGTAAAAATTGGTCATGGAATGTGACCTATGGAACACCCCTGGATCGCCAAGAGAGTGCTTTCACCGGCGCCTTAGGGCAAGGCTTAGCCAGAAAACTTGCGTGCACCTGGACAAAAGATCCTAACGTTATGACCTTTTATGGTGGCTATGAACAAATTGATAGGCCATTTGATTGTCTGACAAAAGATTTACAAATTTCATCAACAACAGTCGATGGTCAGTTAAATGCCATTGATATCACGGCGGTTGCACTTATGGATGCTGGATATAAAGACGTTGATGACCGTTATATTCAGACCTCGCTTGAGGCGGCGCAAACATTAATGAACACCGATAAGGTAAGTTTTATTTCAATTTCAACGGCAGGCCGGTCTGTAGATGAAGCGATTGATTACCTAAACACTGATGTTTTTAAAGATAAAAAATATTTACTAGCGCAGCGTTGGCAAAATCACCGACTAGGTGAGATGTACACAAAGACGATGGATTTTTTATCGATCTTCAGAAATTTTGTGGTCGTTGTGATTGTGCTGGTTTCAACTTTGTCAGTGTTAAATACCATGGTCAAGCTTGTGAAGGAACGTACGCGCGAAATCGGAACTATGCGAAGTATTGGTTTTTTACCACAGCAAGTGGTGAAGATGTTCTTTCTGGAAAGTGTGTTTTTATCAGTGATGGGAACAGCTGTCGGAGCTGTCATGGCGTTAGGGCTTACGTTCATTTTTAATTCAGTTAAAATTATGTATAAAGCGGGGCTTTTATCGGAGCCAGTGGCATTTCGAATTGCGTTTTATCCTGATGCTTATGTAGCTGCCTTTATTTTATTAGTATCTGTTGGAACAGTGGCTACGTATTTTGCTACAAGACAAATTATTAAAAGTAAGATTATTGATAATTTAACGTATGTGTAAATGGGTCATTATCTTATTATTGCAGCTTCCACTAATAGCGAGTGCGCAGAACTTTGAGTTTGCATTTAGTTATGAAGCCTATTTATTTGGTGAACAGCGTGATTATGCAGATTCAGTTTTAAATCTGGGAAATGAAGTTTTAAAAGTGCCTGAAACAGCAGGGTTTTTGGATCAGCGCGCTGAATTTAAATGGTTAATCAATGATGCAAAAATTATTTTTCGTCCAAGAATAGTTTCTTACCAGCAAAATTATAAAACTGAACAGACATTAAAAGAAGAAACACAAAGTGACGCGGATATTAATTTAACCGATGCATTTTACGAACAGTACATCACGGACCGCATTTTTACGACGGTGGGTTTGCAAGTTTACCAATGGGGTCCAGCAGAAGTTTTAAACCCCTCAAATCCATTCTTTCATTTTAATACAAATCAACGAAGCATTGTGTATAAAGAAAAAGGTAAAGCGCTGGTGCGATTAAACTGGAATGCCAAAGCTGATAACAACTTTGTTTTTATGGTTGAACCTGTTGCAAATAATGAAACCCACTGGATAGCTGAAGAAAAATTTAAACCGCAGGTTGCAGCAAAATTTGAAATGGCATGGACAGGTACGAGAAATTTCTTAGGCTTTGTGGCAGGAATTCCTGATAATGCCGATTTTTTTATCGGTGAGTACTTTCAATATGAATTTATTGAGGGTTTCAGTATTTACGCTGACGCTAAACACAGTGTGAATGCTTTTTTCTATGAACCGCAAACACAAGGTCTGTTTCAGCGCATGTTACCGCGCAATCAAGATGGGTCTGTAAGCACATTAGCGGTGGGTGGGCTTCGCTATGAAGATACTTTTGATGCGCGCTTAGAGTATATTTATAATTCAGCAGGATATGATCAGATGACTTTTGATAGTGCGCTGATTGGTAATTCGCAGATTTCTCCGTTTCTAATTGAAAACATTAAACGCTTTCAGTTATCTGGATTAGAGTTGTTAAGTCAGAACTACGTCTATTTCTCAGTGAGAAAAACGGATCCCTTTGGTATTAAAGATTTGAGTTTGTTTTTTAGATCTTTGACATCGCTAATGGATAGTTCTGGCGTTGAGCAATTTGAATTTGATAAATCAGTCTTAGATTGGGCAAATATCTTTGGCCAATATTCTGTCTATCGCGGCGAGCAAGATAGTGAATTTAAATTAGTCGATGATTGGAAAGCTTCAATCGGTGCTAAATTCATTTATTAATTCTTATTTCGTTAAAACAAATGACGCATTAAAATTGCTCGGGGTTTCGGTTTACATTGTAAACCCAAAACATGAGCGTCGAAAAATAGGCACAGCTAGCGAGTGATCTCTTAATCAGTAATTGGCTAGTTGTGCGAGTTCGAAATAATCTTATCGACGATTTCACAAAATCCGTGGCCTGATTCAGAAGGTGAAACATAACTTGGCAAGTGCTTCATCTGTGATGAAAAATTGCGAATGTTCGCTACGCCAAACGTGTGACGAAAACTTTCAAACAATGGTTCATCATTGGGTGAATCACCGACATAAGCACATTGTTCTAAAATTTGAGCTTCAGTTAAGCCGAATTCTTTTTGTAATAAAAGTTTTGCGGTAGTGACCTTATTAAAATTACCAAACCAGCCGTTCACATGAATTGAACTTACTTTTGCGGTGGCACCATGAGCGTGAAATACATCGACGATTTGTTTTATTTCGCTATCTGTTAGGCGAGGAATGTCTTCGCAGAAATCTATGGCTAGATCGTAAATGCGACAAAATTGATCTGCTGAAATTGCAGCATTGGGAATTTTCTGTTTAATTTCGGCTGCAATGATTTGCAATTTTTTTTGATTTTCGCTTAAAGTTTTTTCATCGGAAAAATTCCAGCGCTGCATTTTTTTGTCGTGATAACGATAATACAGGCCGCCATTTTCACCGATCACTGCATCAATTGGCCAAAAGCGGGCGATCATGTCGCACCAACCAGCCGGACGTCCAGTCACAGGGATCACGGTGATACCATGCTGCTTCAATTTGCTTATTGCAGAGTAAGATTCGCTGCTCAACTGGCCATTCGTCGTGATCGTGTCGTCGATGTCGGTAAGCAAAAATTTGATTTTATGCGCGAACTCAGCAAGGGGCTTCATTGGTATCCTTCTGCCGGAGGCGGAGCTCAGACAAAGAAAGCAGTTGTTTTTTATATGTAGTCACTACATATAATATAGACACTCTATCATAAAGGATACAACACACAATGGCTAAAAAAGCTGCAGCATCGGGTGATTCAAGTTCCGGGATTAAGTTAGTTATCGTTGAATCACCGACGAAGGCCAAAACAATTCGTAAATTTTTAGGCAAAGATTATATCGTTGAATCTTGCATGGGCCACATTCGCGATCTGCCACAATCTTCAAAAGATATTCCTGAAAAAGTTAAAAAAGAAAAATGGGCACAGTTGGGTGTGAACGTCGATAAAAATTTCGAGCCGTTGTACTGCATTCCCAAAGATAAAATTAAAGTTATAAAAAATTTAAAAGATAAACTTGAAGATGCAGACATGCTGTATCTAGCAACCGATGAAGACCGCGAAGGTGAATCAATCAGCTGGCATTTACAAGAAGTTTTAAAACCACGTGTGCCGACAAAACGCATGGTGTTTCATGAGATCACGAAAGAAGCGATTAATAAGTCGTTAAATGAAACTAGAGAGATTGATTATAACTTAGTGCGTGCACAAGAAGCTCGCCGTATTTTAGATCGTTTGGTGGGTTATACAATTTCTCCGTTACTATGGAAAAAAGTGGCTTACGGATTATCTGCAGGCCGCGTGCAATCAGTAGCTGTAAAACTTATCGTCGATCGTGAAAAAGAACGCATCCGTTTTAAAAAATCAAATTACTATGGGTTAACAGCGTATTTAGATAAAGCTGGCGAAGGTTTTGAAGCAAAACTTTTAACTGTTGATCAAAAGCGTGTAGCGACTGGTAAAGATTTCGATGGTTTAACAGGACAGTTAAATGCAGGAAAAGATGTATTAGTTCTTGATGCAAAAGCATCACAAGCTTTAGCTTCAAAAGTACAGGCTGCTGCATGGAAAGTAACTGAAGTTGAAGAAAAACCAGTTCATCGTAAGCCATATGCTCCGTTCATCACTTCGACTCTGCAACAAGAGGCCAATCGTAAACTTGGAATGAGTTCGCGTGAAGCAATGCAAGTGGCGCAAAAACTTTACGAGCAGGGTTTCATTACTTATATGCGTACAGATTCTACGTCATTATCACAAGAGGCTATCAAGGCCGCTCGTGAAGCGATCGTTGATAAATACGGTAAAGATTATTTGCCGGCAGAACCGCGTATTTATAGCGGTAAAAAAGTAAAGGGTGCGCAAGAGGCCCATGAGTGTATTCGTCCGGCGGGAACACAATTTCAAGATCCAGATGCAACTGGATTAATCGGCCCACAATTAAAACTTTATGATTTAATCTGGAAGCGCACGATGGCTTCACAAATGACTGACTCGCGCCAAAAACAAGTGTCAGCAAAACTATCTGCAGAGAACACGATCTTTAATGCCACAGGCACGACGATTGAGTTTCCGGGATTTTTACGTGCTTACGTAGAAGGTTCGGATGATCCAGAAGCAGATTTAGAATCTCGCGAAGTGCGCTTACCACAATTAAAACAAAATGATTCTGTTAAGGCGCAAAAAATGGAACCCACGGCGCATGAAACAAAGCCACCAGCGCGTTTTACAGAGGCCTCACTAGTGCAAACGATGGAAAAAGAAGGCATTGGCCGTCCATCTACTTACGCAAGCGTTATCGGTACAATCGTAGATCGTGGTTACGTAAAAAAAGTGGGCAATGCATTGATTCCAACTTTCACAGCAATGGTTGTTTCAAAACTTTTAACAAACCATTTAACTCAGTATGTGGATTTGGGATTTACTTCAGCGATGGAGTTATCACTGGATAATATCGCCGAAGGTGATTTAAACTGGGAAAAATATTTGAATAGTGTTTATCACGGTGATGCAGGACTTCGTGCTTTAGTTGCTAGAGAAGAAGGAAACATTGATCCAGAAACTGCACGTACAATTAAACTTGATGGTTTAGAAAAGTACGAGTTTCATGTTGGTAAATATGGCGCTTACGTAAAAACAAAAAGAGGCGAAGAATCTTTCAGTGCTTCGATTCCAGATGCCGAAGCTCCTGCTGATGTGACTTCAGAATCTATCGAAAAATTAATTGAACAAAAATTAAAAGGTGCAGACTCATTAGGTGTTGATCCAAAAACCGGTAAAAAGATTTATGTACTTAACGGTCGTTACGGTGCGTATGTGCAATTAGGTGAGAACGATGATGAAGAAATCAAACGTTCAACATTGCCTCCGGGTATGGATCCGATTGCTGTAACTTATGAAATGGCTTTAGAAATTTTAGCATTACCAAAATCATTAGGAATAAATCCTGGTAACGGTAAAGACATCAAAGCTGGCGTTGGACGTTTTGGACCATACGTAGTCTGTGATGGCGATTACCGTTCGATTCCAAAAACAGAATCGGTTTTTACGATGAATTTAGAAAAGGCGTTAGCCTTATTTGCGATTCCGAAAAAGGGCCGTGGTAAAGCTGCTGCTCTTAAAGAATTTGGTAAACATCCAAACTTTGATGTTGAAGTGAGTTTATTTAACGGACCTTATGGCCCGTACTTAAAAGCCGGTAAAACAAATGTTGGCTTACCCGAAGATGTGACCGCTGATAACATCACTAAAGAGAAGGCTTTCGAGCTAATGAATGAGAAATTAGCTGAAGCTAGCCCTGCTAAAGGTAAAAAGGCGAAGGGCTCTAAAAAATCAGCTAAAACTGTTAAAAAAGCACCCGCTTCTACCGAAAAAGCAGAAGCTCCAGTGGCAAAGAAGAAAGTGATTACTAAAAAGAAGAAATAGATATGTCAGACGAAAATAAAAAAGGCCAGCTCGAGCTGGGACAAACTAGATCAAAAGAGCCCGATAGAAATCTTCATCGCGGCGGTCGAAGTTTTTATTTTTTCGACTTCGATGACAACATTGCTTTTTTAACGACTCCCTTAATTTTATTTCATAAAGAAACCAAAGAAGAATTACATTTATCCAGCGCTGAATGGGCTGTACAACATTCAAGTATTGGCAAATCAGGCCCTTACGAACATTACAATATCGATTGGGATGATGCTAACGGTACATTCAGATGTTTTCGTGACGTAAACATCGAGGAGATAGAGCGTCAGCAAGGAAAAAAACAAACTTTCGTGCAAGATGTGATGTTGGCGCTTGGCCATCCAGACGGACAGTGGAAAGGTCCTTCGTGGGATTGTTTTTATCATGCAGTATTTAATCAACGTCCGATTTCGGTGATCACAGCGCGCGGCCATTCATCTGCGACTTTGCGTGCTGGTATTTATGAATTCGTAAAAAATGGCCATTTACCTTTAGAGCCAAACTATTTAAGTCTATTTGCCTGCAGTAATAAACAAGTTCGCCATGGTTTTGGTGATACTGAATACAAAATGTCGACGGCAGAGTTAAAACAAAAGGCCATTCGTGCCTCGGTTGAGCGTGCGATTGAAGTTTACGGTTACAGCCCACATCACCGTTTTGGCATGAGTGATGATGATCCACGGAATATCCAATTGATCGTTGAAGAGATGACTCGACTAAAGTCGCAGTACCCAGAGATGTCATTTTTCATGATCGAGACTCATGGTGGGGATTTCGTGAAGCACGAGATTTCGCAGCACGGCTTATTAACGCCGCTTGTAAATGATGGTCTAGAGCAACTGGATTTATTTGATCAGCTTTCTAAACGAAAATAGTTTTATTTAAACAAACTGATTCGGATTAAGACATTTTTTGACTCTTACTTGCTATCACTTAACATAATACTTGTTTGCAGGTTAAGACGAAGGGCATAACTGCCAATATTGTCTGCACTCTTATCAAGAGTAGGTCTATAATAACCGTTAGTATATTGTAGTACTAAACAGTTAAGGAAGCACTTACCTATGAAATCACAAAAGTATTTATTGGCAGCCGCAGCAGCAGTTCTGGCATTGTCTTATGCACAACCAGAAGCGCATGCGCAGATCTTTGATTTTAATAAAACATTAGATTGTAACTGGGTAGACCCCATTCAATCAGCGTATTTAGCGAATCACTTAACTTATAAAAGCGAAGATGCAGAATTGCAAAAGCGTGTAGTTGAGCAATACATCAAACGCCAAGATCCGGCAAAAATTTACCTAGTTCAAAGCGATGTTGATCAAATCAAATCCACTTTGAAAAATCTTTTTGAATCTTTAAAAAAGAAAGATTGTAAATTTATCGCTTCGATTCAAGACACCGTATTAAAACGCGCTGGTGAAAGAGTTGAATTCGTTAAGTCTTACTTAGGAAAAGATTTTAAATTTAATAAAGACACTGAGTTTGTTTATGATCCAGATAAAAAGGATTACCCAAAAACTCAAAAAGAAGCTGAAGAATTTTTAGCTAAATATGTACAGTTTCAAGTAGCTAACTACTTAGCAACTGACATCAAACTTGATGAAGCTAAAACGCGCGTAATTAAAAACTACGAAAGAAATTTAAAACGTCTTAAAGATATCAAATACGATGATTTAGTAGCTAATTACTTAAATTCATTCGCCTTAGCTTTAGATCCGCATTCATCTTTTTTTAGCAAAGATTACTACGAAGATTTTAATATCGACATGAAATTAAAATTAGAAGGTATCGGCGCGACACTTTCTCAAGATGATGGTTTTACAACTATTGAAGCTTTAGTCACTGGTGGAGCTGCGGCGAAATCGGGCCAATTAGAGCCAAAAGATAAAATTGTGGCAGTTAGTAAAGGCAACAAAATGGAAAACGTTGTCGACATGGAATTAAAAGATGTCGTGAAACTTATCCGTGGTCCAAAAGGCACGAAAGTAAAATTATCTATTTTACGTAAAGAAGCTTCAGGTAACAAAAAATTCGAAGTTGAATTAACTCGTGAAGTTATCGCTTTAGAAGACAACGCGATCACAATTTATTACCAAGATAAAGTGATCAATGGTGAAACTAAAAAAATCGGTATTATTAACTTTCCATCTTTCTATGCTGATTCTGGTAAAGGCGGAAAAACATCTTCTGCTGATATGAGAAAAGTTTTAGCTGATGCTAAAGCTAAAAAAGCAGATGGTATCGTGATCGATCTTTCGAACAATGGTGGTGGATCATTGGATGACGCTGTCAAAATCGGTGGTATGTTTATTAAAACCGGTAACATCGTAAAACAATCTTCACGTCGTGGCGCTGAAACTCCACTAGCTGACACCGATGAAAAAGTTGACTGGGACGGACCAGTGGTTGTGTTAACCTCACGTGTATCGGCTTCAGCTTCTGAAATTTTATCAGGTGCTTTAAAAGATTATAATCGCGCAGTCATTGTTGGTGGTGATCACACTTACGGAAAAGGCTCAATCCAAACAGTTCTTCCGATTCCGGGTGAACTTGGAGCTTTAAAAGTAACTATCGGTATGTTCTTTATTCCGGGTGGATATTCAACACAACATAAAGGTGTTGATGCAGATATCGTATTCCCGTCTCCGTATCATGTAGATGATATCGGTGAAAAATCGATGGATTACTCATTACCTCCGAAAAAGATCGACCAATTCGTTTCTAAAGAAGCGACTGTTGGTAAAGGCGAAGGTCAATGGAATACGATTAAGCCTGAATGGATTAAGGCTTTAAAACAACGTGCAGATGAGCGTATTGCTAAAAACGAAGAGTTCAAAAAGATCTCTGAAGAGTTAGAAAAAACGAAGAAGCTTGGTAAAACAATTAAAGTGGCTGAAATCGTAAAAGAAAAAGACAAAACTGAAAAAGAAAAAGCCAAAGCTAAAAAAGCTAACAAGTACGCTGCTAAAGCTGAAAAAGAAAAAGAATTCTTAAAACGCCCAGAAGTTCAGGAAGCGGCAAATATCTTAGGAGACTTAATTATCCTTGAAGAAGGCAAAGTTAAGGACTTAACGAAATTAGGTTCATAATTTAAAACTGAAAATTTTACATTTTTTAAAGGGAGAGTCGAAAAACTCTCCCTTTTTTTATTCTAGGGGCTTAATGCGTCAGTTGGCGAATTAGTGATTTATCTTTAAAAAAAACAGTGTATACCCTGAGGGGCTCTATTTAGGCTGCTTGCAAGAGGGGTATTCATGCAAAACCGTACTTTGAATTTGTTTATTACAATATGTTCGTTATTCGTCGCTTCAACGAGCTTAGCTTTTGATTTAACTCAAAACTTTCGTGGTTTTGTTTCGATCAATACAAAAGACCTTTATGTGGATTACAAAGCCCCCCAGGGTGACAAAGAAACTGTCATTTTATTAAATGGCCTTACTTATACAACTGTTCAATGGGATCAGTTAACCGCTGAACTTTCTAAAAAGGGTTTAGGCGTATTACGTTATGACATGGACGGCATGGGTAAAACTCTTTTACGTCACGGCGTAAAATTCGAACCTTATGCTTACACCGACCAGGTTGAAGATCTTTATTTATTACTTAAAAAAATTGAACTACCAGCTCCATATAATATTGCCGGTTTATCTTATGGTGGTGGTATTGCCGCGGCATTTTCATATAGATATGCAAGCACTGTTAAAAACGCGATCCTAATGGCGCCTTATACTGAAGCTTTAGAGCAGCAAGATAACTATATTAAATTTCAAGTGGCAGTTGCTCGCTTGTATTTTCCGTTTAACCCAGCAACAAACGATCAGATTTACGATTATTACTTACGTCAAATCTGTTATACAACTTACCCACTGGTTGAGCCGATCGTTTTAGAAAATCCTTTAAAATTAGAAGCTGTTTTCAGAATGACTCAGGGTATTCGCAAGTTTAGAGCAGTCGAAGAAGCTGATCGATTCCCTGCAAAAACTGTTCATTTAGTTATAGCCGAAAATGACGAATATATTCCTCGTGAAGTGCTAACTAAGTTTTGGGATAAAGTGCCTGAGGCAGCAAAAGCCAGTTTCACGATTTTAAAAGATTCAAAACATAAAATTCCAGAAAGCAAACCGGTTGATGCTTCAAATATTATCGAAGCAATCATTAACGGTGAATATCAAGGCACACACTAACGCAAGGAAATCTGATGGCGCAATTTACGACATCGCAGAATTATAAAATCAATTACGAAACTTTTGAAAATTTAGTTCCTCAGACCACATTTTTTATTCATGGAAATCTAGCCTCTAACCGTTGGTGGATGCCGACGGTTGAAACTTTAAAAAAACAAAATAATCCAGCACACCAAGGCCAGTTGATTAGTGCTGAATTCAGAGGCTGTGGCCACAGTGAAGCTCCTAAAAAAGATTCTGATGTTACAATAGAAGCCTTTGCTTCTGATTTTATTGATCTTATTCGTTCGCTAACGCTTTCTGGTCCTATTCACCTGGTAGGTCATTCGACCGGTGGTCTAATTGCGGCCATGATGCTGGCAAAAGCGCCAGAGCTTTTTAGCAAAGCTTTTTTGCTGGATCCAGTAGGTGCAGAAGGCGTTAAATTTAATACGGATATGATTCAAGCTTTTGAAGCGATGAAGGTTGATAAAAATCTAACGGCAGTGGTTATTGGTTCAACGATTTATAACAATGACCCTACGTCACCATTCTTTAATGAAATCATCGTTGAAGATGCCTTTACAGGCGTTAAAGCCGTAGGCCACTTAGTGCTTCAAGCTTTAGACGGATTAGATGTTCGTGAATCTTTAAAGAACATTCAACATCCTGTTAGAGTGGTTCACGGTGAATTCGATAACTTATTATCTAAAGAAGAATCTGAAAAACTAGCTCAGCTTTTGCCAAAGGGTGAATTTCAGGTTTTACCGGGCTGTGGACACTGCGCTAACATTGAAAATCCGAGCCTGTTTGTTAATACATTCTCGAATTTTCTGTATTCTTAGTAACTTTCAGAAATAGATTTTAATATTTGTAAGTACGCCTCTGGCGCATCTGAGGGGATGGTGTGTCCGGCATTTGGTAATGTAACTGAAGAGTTTTTTCTTTCCGTAGATTTGTGGTAAATACCAACTGCTTCTTGTTGTAGGCTTAATCGATTTTCTAATTCATCCTGGCCTAAGATAAAAAATCTGACTGTATTTTCATTGAACTTTTGTTTTCGAAAATCAAAGCCATGGGCTGCATATGATAACTCTGTGTAAGCTGAAGCCAACAACGACTTTACAGGTGCAGTTTCAGGATACGATTCTACAATCGAATCCAGTTTGGAATTCCAGTATTGGGTATAAGTGCTTTTGATAAAGTACGATGAGAAAAACGGGCCCAAAAACGGATTCAAATTAAAGAATGATGTCCAGTATTCAGTTACAGCGCTACCTTCAGGATCTGACTCATCAAAACGAATCATAGGTGCTGTTTCGATAATTAACGGGTACTTGCCTGTTTTAGCCAGTTCAGAGCTAACAGTAGAGCTGTATGAAAGACTTACGATAATTGGTTTATAAATATTCAACCCAGTAATTAACGCATCAACCTCACCCGCTAAAGTTGCAGACGAAGAAGACTGAATTTTATAAGCAGGTGTTTCGTTAGCAGGAATTTTTAATAAAGATTCAGGGTGTAAACTGAAGTGTAAAGACACAAAGTTAAGTTTCATTTTACGTGCTAAACGAATCACTTCGTCTCTAGAATCAAGACCGCGGTTGATTCCTGGAAGTAAAATCAATGTGGCCTTTTCTTGATTAACGATATGGCTTTCATAAGCTACATACTGGCCATTTTTAACTTTAAAAGATTTAAGTTTTACGGCTTCAATGTCAGCATGAACAAGAACTGAGGCAAAAGTAAAAACAGACAAAATTAGGCTAGAAATAAATGATTTGGTTTGCATGTCGGGACCATAACACATTTTTACTTTAACACCAGCGGGCTTATAAAAAATACTATCTTTGGCGTATTAACAGAGCTGAGGGTGTAAAAATAAAAAAGGGGTGTAATAACTCTCCATTTTTTTATAGGATTTAGTGATGTATCGAATTCATATTTTAGGCGCATCTGGTTCTGGGGTATCTACATTAGGAGAGAGTGTTGGGCATCGACTTGGTGTTCCGGTATTTGATTGTGATACGTATTATTGGGAAAAGACTGATCCGCCATTCTTGAAAGCGACACCTATTCCAGGTCGACAAAAAGCTCTGTTTACTGACATGGAACCACATGTTTCGTGGGTTTGTTCAGGTTCTATGGACTCGTGGAGTGAACCGTTTGAGAGTCTATTTACGCACATAGTATTTTTGTATGTTCCCGGTGAAATTCGAGTAAGTCGGCTTCGTGAACGTGAAAAAAAACTTTGGGGTGATCGAATACTTGGGGGCGGAGACATGTGTATTGAACACGAAAAATTTATGTCTTGGGCTGGGCAGTATGATGAAGGTTTGAAAAATGGACGAAGTTTTCCGAGGCATAAAGCTTGGCTTGCGAAACAGCGTGCACCGATCCTTCTCATTGAGGGAGAATTAAGTTTAGAAGTGGCTCTTAATCGAGTTCTAGATTTTGTCTCTCAAGCCGGAAGTTGACCATCGTCAGTGTGCAGCGAGAAAATGACTAATCATGAGCAAGTACTTTCATTTTTTTGTAGATGTCGTTGTCTTTGATTTCTAACCAGTTTTCTGGATTTTTAGTTACTTCGAAGCCGAACTTTTTATAAAGTTCGTGAGCATCTTTTGTGGCTAGGCAAATACGTCGCATGTTTTTTAAAGCAGGATGGGTCATCAAACAGCTCATCAGCCATTTTGACAGACCAATTCCGCGCATATCTTTTTCGATATACACATCACAAATCCAAGCAAAGCCTGTGTAGTCAGTGACGATTCTGAGCTTTACTGACGAGATCTTCAGGGATATCTGCACACCAGTAAGATTCTTTAGAGAGGAAATTATGGATTTTAGAAATTTGTAAAAATGATTTATCCGTACTGATTAGGAAATTGTCTTTTTCCCAAATTTGAATTTCTGTTTTCATGTTTTGAGTCTACAATAATAAACAAATAGTTTTTATCTGTTCCTTTTATGATTTGCTGTGACAAGAATTATTTCTATGTCATACTTCAGCCTATGAAAAAAAAGATTCTGATTCTACAAGGCCATCCAGACAAACAAAGTTTTAACCACGCTCTACATACCGCTTATAAACAGGGGGCATTGAAGGCAGGTGCTCAGGTTGAAGAGATTTTTGTTGGAGATTTAGATTTTAAATTAAACTTACAATATGGTTATCGCCAGCGCACTGAACTTGAACCCTGTCTGATAGAAGCTCAGAAAAAAATTACCTGGGCTGATCATATCGTCGTAATTTATCCAGTATGGTGGGGAGCTGTTCCTGCAGTTTTAAAAGGTTTTTTTGATCGCGTGATGCTGCCTGGTTTTGCTTTTCAGAAAAGAGAGAACTCTGTGTGGTGGGACAAACTATTAACGGGAAAAACGGGTCGCATTATTTCAACAATGGACCAGCCGCCTTGGTATTACTTTTTAGTTTATGGTTCGCCGACGGATCGTGCCGTGAAAAAACTTACTTTAGAATTTTGTGGTGTAAAGCCTGTGAAGATAACTTCGATTGGACCAGTTCGTCTTTCAAAAGAAGAGTTTCGAAAAAACTGGCTGAAGAAAGTTGAAGCGATAGGATTAGCGCAAAAATAATTTGGATGAAAAAAAGGAGAGTGAAAACTCTCCTTTTTTTATGACTAGCTGTGACCAGAAACAGGGCCTGGCACCCGATTAGCTTGCTTGTAATTTAGCGATACGTTGGGCTAATGGAGGATGCGTTCTTAGCAGATCGATGAATTTTGCTTTACGATCTGAAATTTGGAACGTAGCAAGTGGTTGCTCTTCAGGAATAGGTGCTGTTTCGTTTTGTAAACGTTGAAGCGCTCTGATCATTTTATCTTTACCACCAAGGCGGGCTCCGCCAGCATCGGCACGGAATTCACGGTGACGTGAAAACGCAGTAACGACAAACATACCTAAAATATTAAACACGATATCTAAAATTAAAGTCGCTACCCAGCGAACTGTGTGTGCGCTTTTTTCTTCAACTTGCGTTGAAAGTAAATGACCGATCACGCGCGCTAAGAACATGCCGAACGCATTCACTACACCTTGCACAAGTGTCATGGTGACCATGTCACCGTTGGCAACGTGGGCGATTTCGTGGGCGATAACGCCTTCGACTTCGTCTTTGTTCATTTTATTCATTAAGCCTGTTGATACAGCGACTAAAGAATTTGAACGACTTGGGCCTGTGGCAAAAGCATTCATTTCTGGGCTGTCGAAGATTCCGACTTCAGGCATTTTAGATAATTCGGCATTTCTGGCCAAACGGTAAACCGTTTGAATAAGCCACTGCGCTTCAGGTTCACGCGCATCTGCGGGAATAATTTTTACTCCCATCATTCTTTTTGCCATGAATTTCGACAACAATAGAGAAATAAAAGCACCACCAAAACCCCAAACTAAACAGAATGCAGCAAGCGAGGCGTAATTAATGCCATAAGCTTGTAAGTAGGGCTGAACGCCTAAAACATTAAGAATAATGTTAATGGTGATCATGATTAGGAGGTTAGTAATAATTAACATCCCGTAACGCTTTAAAAAGTTCATCTGGTTCTCCTGCGTGTATTAAACACGACTTAAATACTTACCATAAAGGTGAGTTGTTATAGTTTAGAGTCAAGTTGGGGAATGCGCAAATGCAAACGAACTGAGCAAGCGGGTGCATTACATTGGGATGGTTCCAATCTGGCGCTGGACCGCTCTAATACGCTTTTATTTGTGGTAACTGCCTAGGGTATTTGTTATATTTTTTTCGCATGAAAAAAACGTCAGTTTCATCTTCGAAAAAGTCTGCATCAGCAAACAAAGCTTTGCTGGTGAAAAATAAACCCGTTGAAAAATCTAAGCAGCCCGCAAAAATTAATTTTGGCGGGTTAAGCAAAGAAATTTTATTAACGATGCATTCGCACATGGTGAAAACTCGCGTGCTTGAAGAGCGTTTAATTAAAATCTATCGCGCCGGAGAATCATTTTTCTGGATCGGTGGGCCCGGTGAAGAAGCATGGGGAGTTCCATTGGGAATGTTGGCTAAAAAAGGCCAAGGCCCTGAATATGATTATTTACATTTACACTATCGCTGTTCGCCGACGCTGATCGCGATGGGATTAGAGATGGTTGATTCGATTCGTTTAATGATGAATCGTGTGACTGATCCTAATACTGGCGGAAGAAACTTTTCGAATCACTTTGCTATTTCGAAATGGAATATTGCACCCGTGACTTCGCCGTTAGAAGTGCAATACCCAATCGCTTGCGGAACTGCTCATGTGCAAAAACGTACGGGTAAAAAAGCTATCACGATCGTAACTGGTGGTGATGCGGGAACTGCAGAAGGTGACTTTGCATCAAGCTTGATTTTAGCTTCACGCAAAGGCCAAGAGCTTCCGATGTTAATCACGGTACAAAATAACAAATGGGGAATTTCGACTTGCTACGATGGTCAACATGGCGAAAATTTTATCGCTGATCGCGCGCGTGCATTTAATATTAAAGCACAAGTGATCAACGGCAATGACCCCGTTGAAGTTTACTTAACGGTAAAAGAAGATATGGAATACATTCGTAAAACAGGTAAGCCTGCCTTTATCGAAGCGATGGTTTCACGTTTATACGGCCATTCATCTGCATCGGGTGCAAATCCAATTCAGAACGAAGTTGATCCGGTAAAAGATTTCGAGAAAAAATTATTACAAGCTGGGCTTTTAAAAGAATCTGAAGTTAAAGAACTTTGGGCTAACTTTGAAGCTGAAGGCGTGCGCGCGACTGAAATCGCACGTTCTGAAGGTGTTCCGTCTGCAGATAGCATCTGGGAAAACACTTACGTGAATAGTGAAAATGCAGATTGGAGAAAATTCTAATGGCAAATATGGCTCAAGCTATTCGATTAGCTCTTCATTACGCTGAAAATAATTACGATTTAAAAGATGTCTTCGGACAAGACGTGGGTGCTCCGCTAGGCGGCGTTTTCACGGCCACTCAAGGTGTTAAATGCGCTTGGAATTCTCCGTTAGATGAGCGTGGAATTATCGGCATGGCGATGGGTATTGCTATGACTGGTGATCGCTGTGTCGCTGAAATTCAATTCGTAGATTATATTTTTAATACCATCGATTTATTAAAAATTGCCGGCAACACTTTGTGGTGCACGAACGGTCAGTTTAACTTACCAATGACTGTAATGAGTCCGGTAGGCGCAGGTATTCGTGGATCTGTGTACCATTCGCATTCATTCGATGCTTGGGCTTCGCGCTTAGCTGGATGGAAAGTGGTGATGCCTTCTAATCCGTTAGATGCTTATGGTTTATTATTATCATGTATTTTGGATCCGAACCCGACGATGTTCTTAAAGCCTAAAGCTTTAATGCGTGTTCGTGGTGAAGAATTAATTCCTGGTGAACCGTCGGATGAAAAAGAATTAAAAAATATGATCGATGCTCCAATCGGTGATCGTTCAACTTGGAAAGCCAACTGGCCTAAAATTCAAGAATATCTTGTTCCTTTCGGCGTGGGTAAAATCACTCGCACCGGATCGCAAATCACTGTGGTTTCTTACGGTCGTCATTTATTACTTTGTAATGAAGTGGCTGATCAGTTAGCTGCTGAAGGTTTTTCAGTTGAAGTGATCGATCTACGTTCGATTTACCCGTATGACTGGCAGATGATTAAATCTTCAGTGCAAAAAACCGGTCGTGTATTATTCGTCAATGAAGACACTGAAGTTACAAACTTCGGCGAACATCTTTCGTACCGTGTAACTCAAGAATTATTTTATGAATTACAAGCTCGTCCTCGCGTAATTGCAGGAAAGCATGTTCCAGGAATTGGTTTGCATCCGAATCTTGAAGATGCCAGCGTTCCACAAAAACATGAAATCGCGGAAGCAATTCGCGAAATTTGCGGCGAAGTCCCGTAGAAAGTTATAGATATATGGCAAGGGCGACAACTGTGAAAAAACCTCGTGTACGTAAATTACCATTCGATAAGTATGATCTTTATTTAAATGCCGTGCAGTCTCCGGATGGAGATGTTCAGTTTTACCGCGAGCGCTACAAAGAATTTTTTGGTGCCCCGAAAAAGGGTATGACTTTGCGTGAAGACTTTTGTGCAGGCGGTGCGATTAGCTGTGAATGGGTTAAACTTCACAAAGATAACACTTCATGTGGTTTAGATCTTGATGACGAGCCAATGAATTACGGTCGTCAAAATTATATTTCAAAACTTACACCCGAGCAGCAAAAGCGTGTTGTCCTTATTAATAAAAATGTATTACACCCAGGGCTTCCAAAGGCTGATATCGCGGCCGCGACAAATTTTTCGTATTATATTTTCAGAGACCGTAAAACCTTAACGGCTTATTTTAAAAACGTTTATTCTTCGATTCAGAAAAAAGGTTTATTTATCGTTGATATGTTTGGTGGTACGGCTTGTACCGATGCTTCTCAGGATCGTATTCCAATTAGAAGCGGATTTACTTATTACTGGGAGCAAAAAGATTTCGATCCGGTAACTAATTATGCAAATTTTGGAATTCATTTTCGCTATAAAGGGAAACTGTATAAAAATGTTTTCACTTATGAATGGCGTATGTGGACCATTGCTGAAATCAGAGAAATGATGATTGAAGCAGGTTTTGACGATGCTGTTGTGTACTGGGAAGGCTCTAAGCGTGATGGTTCTGGAAATGGTATTTTCACGCGTGTAACAGAAGGCGAAGCTTGTTTAAGCTGGATTGCTTACGTTATCGGGGTTAAAAAATAATGAAACAAACTCTAAGAATTAATTCTTATGAAGTTTGGATGAGTTTGGGGGTCACTAAAGACGAACAAACAAATCTTCAGCCCGTGCATTTTGATATTACTTTGCAATTTGATAAACCGGTAAAAGGTTCAGCGAGCGATAATTTAGATGATGCGATTAACTATGTTGATCTTGCTTATCATATAAAAAAAGTCGCAACGACTAGGCCATTTAATTTGATTGAGAACGTTTGTTTTATTACTCATCAGCATTTGACTGAGTATTTAAAAACTCATGGCTTTACCGGCGAATTAACCACTGAAGCTACGAAAGTACGTGTTCCGGTGGTCTCATTGCTTGGTGGAGTCAAATTTACATGTCAAAGTACAGTGTAGTTTTAGGTCTTGGATCTAATATTGAGCCGATTAAACATTTACGTTCAGCGCTGGCTGAAATTAAGCGTTTAGCCGGGGTCACTGTAGTCAATGTTGCCAGTATTTATGAATCTGATGCACTATTGCCAGAAAATGCGCCGAAGACCTGGAATAAAAAATATTTAAATTCAGCCGTTGAATTAGAAGTCTCAAATTTTGAGCCGTTAAAATTATTAAAAGACATTAAAGCCATCGAACAAAAACTTGGTCGAGCGGGAACAGACCGCTGGGCTCCTCGTAATATCGATATTGATATCTTATGGGTGCAAGATTTTACTTTTAACAATGAGGCTTTAAACATTCCACACGCCCAGATTTTGAATCGTCCGTTTGCTTTACTGCCGCTATTAGAATTGCGCCCGGATTTTTCGTTTAATGAGCCAAGTTCGTCCGGAGGACAACAATACCCACAGTGGATGTGGCAAAATCCTAAACCTTTTCACACTGAAATTTCTAAAGATTATGTCTGGCCAAAGTTTGCTGGTATTCTAAATATCACCGATGATTCATTCTCGGGTGATGGCGTAATGACATCGGTCACACAGCGCCTAGGAAAGCTTCTTGATGCGGGAGCTGAGATTATTGATATCGGTGCAGAGTCGACACGGCCTGGGGCTTTAGTGATTGATCCTGACGTTGAAATCAGACGTTTGGTATTTACCTTAGATACGATTAATAAATATAAAACAGATTACAATCGCCAGTTTGAAATTTCAATTGATTCACGCAAGCCTGAAGTGATGCAGAAAATTGTGAATACCTATCACATTGATTACATCAATGATGTCGAAGGCTTTCGCCAACCACAGATGCGCGAAGTTTTAAAGTTAACTTCGGCAAAAGCAATTTGTATGCATTCGTTTTCTGTGCCGCCGGTAAAAACTGAAACTATCCCTGAAACTGAAGATGTTTGGATTTACCTAACCAAGTGGTGGGCCGAGCAAAAAGAAATATTTTCGAGTGATAATATTTCTTTAGACCGTATGATTTTTGATCCGGGCATTGGTTTTGGCAAAACGCCCCAGCAGAGCGTAGATATACTAAATTACCTAGAAGGCTTTGGTAGCATTCATGAAGAAATTTATCTAGGCTATTCGCGTAAATCATTTTTAAGTCTAATGACCGATAAGCCAGCTGCTGAACGTGATCCAGAGACGGCTTTAGTGACTGAAGCCATTAATCAAGCCTATGCGCAGTATTTACGAGTGCACGATGTGGCACAGAATAAGCAAGCCCTTATAGCAAGGACGCTGTTATGAAAGAATTGATATTTAATACTGTTGTCGCCGAGCTTGAAGCTTTAAGCATTATGCCAAAGACGATGCCTGGTTTGGATAAACTAAAACAAGCCTTGCAACATAAGACTTGGTTTCAAGATCTGCCTGCAGAAAAAATTATCACGGTAGCAGGAACGAATGGCAAGGGCACGACCTGTGCTGCTTTGCAGACGTTATTGTTATCTGCAGGTAAAAAAACAGGGTTATACACTTCGCCGCATTTAATTTCGACAACCGAAAGAATTCGCATCAATGGTGAGCCAATTTCAGAAGCCCAATTTATTGGGTTATACCAAGAAAATAAACATTTAATCGCCCAGTACGAGCTGACACATTTTGAAAGTTTAACTTTGATGGCAGCAGATTGTTTTTTCTCTGAGAATAATTTGGATTACGTGATTTTTGAAGTTGGTCTTGGCGGAACCTATGATGCCACCAATGTTTTTCCGAATCGCTATTCGATAATTACCGCGCTGGCCATGGATCACCAGAATATTTTAGGTAATACGGTCTTAGACATTGCACAGAATAAGTTTGGTATTATTAAAACTAATTCAAAAGTTATTCATCATCCATTGCCTCCAGAAGTGTTCGCCTTATTTTCTGAAGTCTTAAGTAAAACTAACTCGCAGGCCATTGCAGCAGTTCCTGGTACCGTGACTTGTGAAAAGTCTTTTGAGCCCTATTGGTTTCTGCAAACTCCGTGGGGTAAGACTATGATTAATCTTCCGGGCCAGCGGGCTTGCGATAATATCATGACCGCACTTACGGTATTTGAAGAATTAGGTTTTGAACCGCAAGATCATTTGCATAGTTTAGAAAACATCCCGTGGCAGGGGCGTATGCAAAAAATTAAGTGGCCGCATATTCCGGCTCCGGTTTATTTGTCGGGTGATCACAATATTCAAGGCGTGCAAAGCTTGGCGCATATCTTACACTATTTTGAATGGAATGAATTGCATTTGATTGTGGGCATTGGCCAAGATAAAGCCGCTGAAGAAATGCTGCGTATTTTATTTGCGCTACCGCGTGTGAAGCTGCATTTGACGATGACGCCATTTAAAGGTCGCACAGTGATGGATTATCCGGAAGAACTTCGTACAAAAGCGGCTAGCGAAAATGACGATGTGGTCGAACTATTAAATTCATTAACGGTCGCTAAAAATGATTTAGTCGTGGTGACTGGCTCGCTTTACTTAGTTGGCCAAGTGTTAAGCGAGCTCTCAAGTCATTCTTAGATAAATCCGGAATTAGCAATAGCAATAAGGGAGCTGATCGATGTTAAGTCGCGATCAGCGTAGCGGGTCTTTTCGCGTTGGGAGAGGCGAGCAAATTCGTTCACAAGTTCGTTTAGACGATCATAAAATGCAGTTTTTGATTTTTCACTTAAGCGTAAATATGACAGGCGGTGTAAATGATCAGCGCTGTTTTTATGGTTTAAAACTTTTTTTAAAGTGTTTTCAGACCATTCGTGATTTAGCTTCTTAACCAAAGGTCCATCGCTGGCCCAGCGAAATAAACCTTTATGTACAGATACAATTCGTTGGTTTTTTCCGATCTTAATTAGGTCTAAATTTTCTAATTTCATTAAATAGCGTTGTAGCTGATCGTTTGTTAACTTTTCAGATTTTTTAATCACGTCTAGAGTTTTTTCTTCGACGGCTAAAAACCAATACACCCTAAAAAGCAGGTTGTTTTCAAACAACGCGTTTTCTTGTTTTGGGCTTAAGCGCACATTTTTCACTTCGGATTCATCCGCGATTTGAAACAAATCAGCCAGGGAGAGGCCGATTAATCTTGTGATTTGTTCCACGCGGGTTAGCGAAATATCTTTGCTTGTTAAAAGTTTTTTCACGCCGGATTCGCTCATGCCGAGTTCATCTGCTAGCGCTTTGTAGGTGATTTTTTTCACCTTTAAAACCTTCTTTAACGTTTCGACCACACTGTTCTTAGCCATTAACATTCACCTTAATTCTGGCCTTTTTCAGGCCTAAAGTACCTTAATAAGGTACCTTTTAAACAAATATATAAGAAAAAGTTCAGTGTTGTTAAGATAAAAGTATAGGTTGGAGGTAAAAATGAGTCGAAAGTCTAGTTTGATTAAAAATTCTGAAGATATAAAAGCCATGCGCAAAGCTTGTGGTATCTCAGCACAGTTGCACACGTTATCCATGACAGGAGCGGTTTCGGGGTTGTCTGAAAAAAATCTCGCAGATAAACTTGTAAGATTTTATAACACCACTGAAGCTGCAAGTTGGGCGTACCCGATGTTGGTTGGGAGCGGAAAACGCACGACGATTATTCACGCAAAGCCCACGCAAAAGAAAATGCAATCGGGTGAATTAGTGTTAATTGATATGGGCGTAAAAACTGATGGCTTTGCCTCAGACATCACGCGCACTTGGCCAGTTGATAAAAAATTTACGCGCGAGCAGAAAACAATTTATCAAATTGTGTTAAATGCGCAGCAGGCTGTAATCAAAGCGGCTAAGCCTGGACAAACGCTGACTGGCTTACATGAATTATCACGTCAATATCTGTTAGACGGATTATTACGTCATAAAATTATTGGCAAAGATGAATTGAGTGAGGTTTTTCCACATAAGACATCGCATTGGATTGGGCGCTTAGTTCATGATGCGTGTCCATACTTTAATGAAGACCAAACCGCGGTGAAGTTAGATGCAGGAATGGTTTTTACCGTAGAGCCAGGATTATATTTAAAAGATAGTTACGGAAAATACAGCAACATCGGAATTCGTATCGAAGATGTGGTGCTAGTCACTGAAGATGGTTGTGAAGTCATCTCCAGTGTAGCCAAAGAAATTGAAGAGATCGAAGCGCTTAGAGCTTACTAAACTCTTCAAGTTTAACAGCAACCGTGTCTAAGGCCTTCAGCCAAAACTTTTTATCAGTGATATCTTCACCTAAATGTTTTTGGACAAGGTCTTCGGCGGTCATCATTCCAGTGTCACGTAAGATCGCAGTGTATTTGGCGCTGAAATCTTTGCCCCATTCGTCTTTGCGGGCGTACAGACTTAAGCTGAATAAATATCCGAACGTGTACGGGAAGTTGTAGAAGCTTAATCCAGCCATTGAAAAGTGAAGTTTAGTTGCCCAGAACATTGGATCTGGCTGTGATAATGAATCACCGTACCATTTTGTGTAGGCCTCTTCCATCAATGCAGTTAATTCATCCGGATTAACGTACCCAGCTTTACGTTTTTCATAGAAATTCTTTTCGTATTCAAAACGAGTCGGTATATTTAATAGTAATGAAACCGCACCTTCAGCGATTGACCAGTAAACATCTAAAACTTCGTCTTTAGTTTTTGCTGAAGAGATTTGGTAATCGAATAAAGTTTGTTCAGCGAAAATACTTGCTGTTTCTGCCAACGACATTGTGTACATCGTGCTGATTTTGGTCATATCACGCATAACCCAGTTATGGTAAGCGTGACCTAATTCATGCGCTAGTGTTGAAGTGTTTTGTGAAGAGCCTGAGAAAGTCATAAATACGCGCGGGCTGCGGCTTTTAGAAAATCCACCGCAATAAGCGCCGTTACGTTTATTCGGACGAACACTCATGTCGATCCAGTTTTTATCTAACATCATTTGTGCAAATTCACCAAACGTTGGATCCATATGCGTAAAGGCATCTTTCACTTGTTTGAATGATTCTTTAAAAGTTAACCCCGCTTCAGATTTAATTGGAGCCGGAGCTACTAAATCCCAAGGGTCTAATTGTTTTTTACCGTAGTACTTAGCCATCGTTTTTGCAGCGGCTTGGATTTTTGGACGGTAGTCGCTACATGCATCGATCATCGCTTGCAGAGTCTCAGCTTTGATACGATTACTGTGTAATGGTTCGTCTAAGAAATCTAACTTCTTTGTAGGTGTTGAACGTAAGTTATTTACGTCGTGTCTCCAACCGGCTAAAGCATTAACGATGGCTGCAGCTGTTTGTCGATGTTCTTTCCATGTATTTTGAATACCTTCCCAACTGGCTTTGCGCAGGGCTTCGTCGCTGCCTTGGGTGTTGCCGAAAGCGACGGCGATACTTGTTGGCTCGGGATATGACGGGTGATCGATTTTCACTCGTGCGCTACTTGAAATAGAGCTGTAAAGGTTACCCCAAGAGGTATGGCCATCTTTTCTTAAAGTCGATATGATCTCTTCTTCTTTTTCAGAAAGAAGATGATCTTTTTTCATTCTAGAACGCGAATAGTAAAAGGCATAATCTTTAATTTTTTCGGCTTTAAAAAATTTAGCAAAGTTTTCGTCGCTGGTTTTCGATAAAAATAAATTTAACGGAGTCATGGCGATTTCAAACTGCGAAAACATATCTTTATATAAGTAAGAATACATTTTCTCGGCTTCAGCATTCTTTGAATCTAATGAGAATTCGAATGAAGCGTAAGAAGATAAGTTGTAAAGTAACAACATCGCTTCAGAAGAAATGAAAAGAGTTTCTTGCATGCCTTCTAAAGCTTGCGGTGGAAGCGGTTCTTGTGGATTCGTTAATTGCGGACCGAAGTTTTTCAAGTTGGCCGTAATCTTTGCGATCGCAGCTTTAACTCCTTCGATATCTGCAGTCCACTCTTTAGAAGTGAATGATGGATACTCAGTCGTATTATCCCATTGTGGTAAAATTTCTTTCATAAATAATCCTTTCGCTTAATGCGTTGCTCCCCAAAAAGTAACGGCCTACCTATTTGGGAAAGTCTTTTCTTACAAATAAGCTTTTTACTTGGAGATCGATAGCTTTTAATTTTTCGATGGCGTCGTCGCCACCGCGGTTGATTACACATAACACTGTATTGATATTTGCTTTTACAGAGCGAAGATCTGCGGTGCTTAAAATAACTTGGCCACCAGAAGTAATGACATCTTCGATAATGCACACACGTTTATTTTCGATCACGGCACCTTCAGCGAATAAACAGGTTCCGTAATCTTTGGCTGTTTTTCTGACGAAGCACACTGGAATGCCTGTCTCGAGCGAAATTGCGGTCGCTACGGGAATGCCTCCCATTTCAAGGCCTGCTAAGACTTCTGTGTCTTTTGGAACGAGCTGTGCCATCTGGCGAGCGATTTCGCGCAATAATTCTGGCTGAGCTTCGAAACGGTATTTATCGAAGTACTCGTGAGAAATTTGGCCAGAGCGAAGTTTGAATTCTCCGGTTAAGTGGGCGACATCGAAAAGTTTTTTAGCGAGTTCAGAGTGAGTCATGCAGTTTCCTTTAGACACTAAATTGTTCGAAAAAGTTTGGCTTAGATTATGCTTTCTATTCATAAGTTGGAAGTCATGGTGCTATGTATGAAAAAGCAATTTAGCTTATGGATTGAACAGTTAGGGGAGCAGTTGATTAGTCGAGGTAAAGCCTCAGACTTTCAAACCCTACGTCTTTTCGCTATCTTAGCAGGCCTGACTTTGGTTTTTGTCGTCATGCTGACGGTCGTGCAGTTCTCTCCAACTGCCCCAAATCACAGCGAAATAAAGCCAATGCAAGACTTAAGTACTGAAGCCAAGCTGGCTCCATAATCTATCTTAGATAAAACAAACTATTATTTTCGGTGCTGTTTTTTACGTTGATGCCATTGTTCCATGGCGTACTTACGCATGTCTTCGATGTTGTCGAATTCATCCATGATTTCAACGCCCAGTAGGGTTTCTACGGCGTCTTCAAGAGTCACTAAACCGGTGGTTACGCCGTATTCGTCGTTAACAATGGCTAAGTGGGATTTTTCTTTAATGAAAAAATCAAGCACATGGGAAACAGTCATACGCTCAGTCACATTTGAAATCGGCATAATTAATTCTGAGATTTTTTTGTGATGTTGATCTGCAGATAAGGCTTCTAAAATTTTATAACGGTGAGTGATTCCGATAATGTGATCTAAAGAATCCTGATAAACCGGTATGCGTGAAAATCTAATCGGTTTAAATTTTTTCGAGACTTCGTGAACACTCATTTCTCCGTCAAGCGCCATAAAAACTGATCGCGGCGTCATGATGTCAGAGACAAAAACATTATCTAACTTCATTAGATTTTTAATAATTGTAGATTCTTTAGCTTTTAAAGTGCCTTCTTCAACACCGATTTCGGCATTCTTAATCATTTCGTCACGGGTGATATCTGGCTCTTCAGTGTTTGATGCTAAAATGTGAGAAATTAAATCTGACATTTTCACAAACGGATACACAGATATAGTCATGATCTGTACGCAGTAGGCACAGAAAAACGAAAATGATTTAGGATTATTTTTGCCGATAGTTTTCGGAACGATTTCAGAAAAAACTAAAATCATGAAAGTTAAAAATACAGAAAATAAAGTGACATAGCTATCACCGAATTCATTGTGAACAGCGTAGGCGATCCACGCTGAACCTAAAGTGTTTGAAATTGTATTTAAAGTTAAGATCGCAGAAATCGAGCGATCCATGTGATCGACGACATGTTTTAAAACTTTTCCAGATTTTGGCCGTTGATCGACGGCGACTTCAACGAACGCCGGTGATAGTGAAAGTAAAACAGCTTCACAAAGCGAGCAGATAAAAGAAACCGAAAGAATCAAAACAAAAGCGAGAAGAATTAAAGCCATAGAAGTCGATATCCTATCATTAATTTGGAAGCAAAAGCTAAGAGCAACTCGACTTTTGGTGCGGAATAATTGGCTATTATGCTTAAAAACAATGCAGAAGTTGCTAATAGCAATCAGGTCATGTTTTTTGTTTGAATACTTCGGTGGCAAATGCAGGACATCGATTGTTTAAATAAAATTTATTGAGTTGATAAAAAAGTTCAGCAGAAGTTTCGAAACTCAAGCTGGGCGCGAGAAATTGCAATTTTACCAAGCAAAAACACACGTTAGCCTAGCTCAACTAAGTACTAGATTTTGAACGGGGTGATGATTTTTTAACAGTGTCGTAACGGTACTTTCTTAACAGGAATTTAATGGCTGATATCATGAAATCGAATTTAGGACGACTCCTTTCTAAACCTTAGACCTTAGTAGAAAAATACTTCGCTGTTTACTGGGTATTCTCACTCTGAGTCTCGCGCAATACCTGGCTTTGGTCGATATAGGAAAGGCGGATGTATATATGTGGAACATGTTCAGCTTCGTATGCTGGTGGGCCGGCAGCCCAATTTGGCTCATTCAATGGTTTAATAGGAGCTTCAACTCAAGGTGGTAGTGGAGTTAACCCTGCTAATGCAGCTGATGCTAATCGTGGTAGTGCGGGTCGCGGGGCTGATGGTACAGCGGGTGATGACGGTATTATTTTCTGGATTTGGCCATAGGAGAGGAATAAGAAATGAAGAATTTATTATTTATATTAATGTTAACTTTAGCCGTGGCCGCAAACGCCAAGGATTATAAAGTCTTTTTTAAAAGCGAAGCTACAGATAATAGAACAAACATCGTCGAACCGGATTTGTTATTTCTTAATATTGACGACAAAGTTATTTTTAGTTCTACAAATGTAAATCTAGATAAAATTGTGATTATGAAAATCGATCAGCAGGGAATAATGACTGAAGTTAACGTTAACACCTACCGTGAACTCGTCGATCATTCATATCTGCAAACTAAAGAGAGCTGCGTTTATTTGTATCATTCGGCACAATATTTGTCTTCAGGCGCATTTGGTTTGAGCGTGGTTGGTTCTTACTATCAAAAGCAGGAAGATACTTTGAAAACAGTGAATCACAACCAGAACTTCAAAGATCGCATGGATCATATCTTGAATAAGATAACTCCTGTTGATAAAGTATATCCACCTGAACCACCACCACCTCCTCCTGTGGAAGAATAGACAAATGATCGTACGGCATCTTGGATTTACACTTTTAGCGATTTTTTTGGTGATCACATCACCTAAAGCCCGTGCGGCGACTTCAGATTACGCAAAGCTTGCGTACATTGATCAAACTTTATTAATCGGTTTAGGTTTAAGTTTTACTAAAATGGAAACCTATATTATGAGGCAGGTATTGCCTTGAAGTGGTACGGACAAACAGTTTCAAAATTACCGATGAGTTTAGATTTAGATTTTTCTTATGTGAATCACTTGGTGGTCGATTCGCCAATTGATTACGCTGCCGGGATTTCATATCGTATCGCTCTGGATTTTGACTTTGGCCGCCGCAGTTATTTTTCTAACTTTAATATTCGTGCATTTTATGAGTATGAAAAAATTGAAAGTGAATTGTATCCGATAAACACTAAAGAGCTGGGCTTATCTTTAGCTCGCGCTTTTTCATTCTGATTATAAATTAAAATAAATACATTAACGTAGCACTTGGGTAAGTATCTTTAACGGTTCTGATTTCAGACAGTGAACTAGTTTTATCACTTTTATAAACTGTGGTGCGATCTGAAACTTGAAAACCGATATGAAATTGTCCACCGACGTGTTCTAGATAACCAAAATCAATTTGTGGACCTTCACCGTTTGTCCAAGTTCCGACTTTGGCTAAGATATCATAGTGGCCTAAAATAAACCAACCACGCTCCCAGTAATATCCTGCAGATGGGCCGTAAGCTTCGCCGGCTTCGCTGCCAGCTTCGTTGCGTGATTCAATTAAATAACGAAATCCAAAAGTAGGTCCGCCACGAACAAAATACAAAATATTCATATCCAGTTTGTTGGTGTAAACCTGATTTTGAAAACTATCTGTGCTTTGTCGGTAAGTTAAACCACCTTGAGCGATAATAGAATACATGCGCGGTGCTAAAGCGGCTGAGGTATTAAGGGCCAAAAATAAAATGAAAAGCACGAAAAAGTGACGCATATTTTCATTCCATTTTAGGACACAGTTAAACAAATTGTATATCAAAATTTCTCATGCCCAAGGGCAATTTAGCCCATACCTTTCTATTTGTGTTACTTACGATGCATTTGTAGGTGGTCCGATAATTGAAAAGTGCAATTGTTCTTAATTTTTTTAAAAAAAGGAGTAAAAATGTCTAAATTATTTTTCGCGCCGTTATGCGCCCTAATTCTGGTCGTCGGCCTCTCGGGATGTAATGATTCGGATGATGAAAATGCGCTTACTGCGGGATCAAACTCTGATTTAATGATTCAGCAAATCGGTGAATCAACAGTTTCACTTGATGAGTCGAGCGGCAACACAAGCGGCACCATAGTGCGTTCAAGTTTCTTAGAAGCATCGTGCAGTGGTGTAAGTTTTGGAGCCTGCGGTGCTACGGCTTCTAGTACAGTGGTTAAAGATTTTGCCGGTTGTACAATTGTCGGAGGTTTGGTTGCAGTTTCAGGAACGGTGACTTTATCTTATAGCGGAACAGGTTCTGGCACGTGCACAATACCAGCGAACGGGGATGCTGTAACTCGTGTACCAGCATTCACAGCTTCGTTGCCCGCTAATGCAGGTTCATTTTCGACGTCAGCATTATCAACTGGCCAAACATTAACTCGTACGGGATCAGGTACATTTACTTTTTCGAATACAGGAATTCGCCGTCTGTATACGGGGCCTACTGGGTCGGCAGTGGCTGATATCACTACGGCTACAACAGCTGATATTTTAGTTTCTGGAACTACTCGAGCTAACCGTGTGATCAATGGGGGGGCGCTGGCCGTCACAAATAATCTAACGAACCAAGTTTGTACCGTGTCACCAAATAATGTGGCGTGGACTTCGACCACTTGTAATTGTCCGACGTCAGGAACATGGACGGGAACTTGTTCTACGGGTGAACCAGTTTCGGTTGCATTCACTTCAACGTGCGGTTCAGTTGATGCGGTATTTGGAACGGCTTCAAAAACTGTAACAATCGATCGTTGTAATTAAAATTTGAAAAATATTAAAAAAAAAGCCCCGGTATTTCTACCAGGGCTTTTTCATTTTTAATATGTATTAAAAACTTAAGATTACTTGTTTTCAGCAGCACGTTTTGCAGCGTACTTCTTAGCAAGTTCTTCTTGAACGTTACGAGGAGCAGGTTGGTATTTTGCAAATTCCATAGAGAATTCGCCTTTACCTTTAGTGCTTGAACGTAAGTCAGTAGAATAACCGAACATTTCAGTTAACGGAACCTCAGCTTCAATCGTTACAGTGCCTTCGATCGTTGTTGTTCCAACGATAACGCCACGACGTTGATTGATTTGGCCGGATGCCGGACCTTGATATTCTTCAGGAACAGTTGTTTCAAGCTTCATGATCGGCTCAAGAACTGTTGGTTTAGCTTTTTGGTAAACTTCACGCATTGCTGCCATCGCAGCAATTTTAAACGCCATGTAAGATGAATCGACATCATGGTAAGCGCCGTCAGTTAAATCAACTTCAACACCAACGATTGGGAAGCCAATCATAGGTCCTTTTTTACATTGCTCAGCGAAACCTTCTTCAACAGCTGGGATGAATTCTTTAGGAATACGACCACCCACAACTTTGTTTTGGAATTTAAATACTGCGCCATCTTCTTGTGCTTCTAAAGGACGGATAGCCCCAGAGATTTTCGCGAATTGACCCGAACCACCTGTTTGTTTTTTATGAGTGTAATCGTAATCAGCTGCTGCACCGATAGTTTCACGGTAAGCAACTTGCGGTTGACCCACAGTTACTTCACAGTTGAATTCACGTTTCATACGTTCAACATAGATTTCTAAGTGAAGCTCGCCCATTCCAGAGATGATCGTTTCATTTGATTCTTCATCACGGTGAACGCGGAAAGTAGGATCTTCTTTACGAAACTTTTGTAAAGCTTTTGTAAAGTTATTAGTACCTTCTTTAGTTTTAGGAGCGATAGCTAATGAGATAACTGAATCAGCGATATGCATAGATTGCATAGAAGCATTGATTCTGTCGTCACAGAAAGTGTCACCAGAAGCGCAATCGATACCGAACATAGCTACGATGTCACCAGCGTAAGCAACGTCAGTGTCTTCCATTTTATCAGAATGCATACGAACAACGCGCGGTACTTTAACCGATTTTTTGTTCGTTTGATTGATAATGAAGTCACCTTTTTTAAGAGTACCTTGGTAGATACGCATGTAAGTTAACTGGCCGAATTGTGTTTCTTGTAATTTGAATGCAAGAGCAACAAGTGGCATGTCGTTATCAGTTTTTAAAGGAAATTTTTCTTCGCCTTTATTTAAGTCTAACGCCATTTCAGTTTTTTCAGTTGGATTTGGTAAGTAATAAGTTACGCCATCAAGTAAATGTTGAACGTTTTTATTTTTGAACGCAGATCCGCAGAATACTGGAACTAATTTTAATGAGATAACGCCTTTACGAACAGCAGCTTTCATTTCTTCTACTGTTGGCATTTCTTCCATTAAGAATTTTTCAGCAATACCATCATCGAAATCAGCAAGTTTGCCGATTAATTCTTGTTGGTATTTTTTAGCGTCGTCAGCTAATTCAGCTGGCATTGGGATTTCAACGATATTTTCGCCGTCTTCACCTTGATTTTGGAAAGCTTTCATTGTGATTAAATCAACGATACCAACGTGTTTATCTTCTAAACCGATTGGAATGTTAATCATTACTGCATTTAATTTTAATTTATCAACTAAAGCATCTTTAACGCGGAAAGGGTTTGCACCTTGACGGTCAAGTTTGTTGATAAATGCTAAACGAGGAACGCTGTAACGTTTCATCTGACGATCAACAGTGATTGACTGTGATTGTACGCCAGAAACGCCGCAAAGTACTAGGATCGCTCCATCTAATACGCGAAGTGAACGTTCAACTTCTACTGTGAAGTCAACGTGCCCCGGTGTATCGATTAAGTTAATTGTATAATCTTTCCACTGAACTTGAGTTGCAGCAGATTGAATTGTGATCCCTTTTTCTCTTTCAAGATCCATAGAATCCATAGTCGCGCCAACGCCGTCTTTACCTTTTACTTCATGGATTTCGTGAATACGACCGCCGTAGAAAAGGATACGCTCAGATAAAGTAGTTTTTCCTGAGTCGATATGCGCTGAGATACCGATATTGCGGACTTTGTTAATGTCCCAAGGAGCTTTTGCCATTTTTAACCTCATGGTTGGGGTTTATGTTGTTGTTTTTACTTATTAAATTTTTATGTAAAGATAAGGGTCTATCAGAGTTTTTTCACAGTGGCAAACGCTATGGCAGGCGCTCAAAATAAGAGCAAGTGTGGAGCCGGCTTTGCAAAGTCTAAAAGCAGCTATGTTTTTGTACGTAAGTTGGCGCTCAAATCTATTATATTTGCTTACAGCACTAGATGTGTCGGTAGTTTCGACAGCGGGCCTGCTTTCGTCAGTCATCACAAGGAGAGAATCCCAATGATATTACGAATTGTTTTGTTTCTGCTCTTAGCCTCGTCGCAGGTCTGGGCCCAAAGCCAATGCCAGAATTTATTCGCTGACCATCAACTTCTGTTAGACCGTAAAAGTCTGGTCGAACAGGATTTGATTCAAGTCTACGATGTAGAAGTAGCGGGAAAAACAGCTGCAGAAGTAGCGGCTATGAATCTTAAAACGATCGAAAGCATTCACGATGAAATTCCGTTCAGAAGCACTTCAACCCGAGGTGTATGGATCAATGAAACCGTAGCGAATAGACTTGTCGATTTAACTTATGAAAACCCTGTGGTAAATCCAGGACTAAAAAAATACGATCCAAAGCGCAACATTGGTTTTTGTTTTGGGCGTGCGACATTTATTCACTTGATGCTTTTAAAAATGGGCTTACAAAAAAATTCGATCCGCAAAATCTGGGCGATCGGCCCTATGAATACTGGCGAAATCACTTGGCGCTACCATGTGGCAACAATGGCTTATACCAAAAAAAATGGTTGGCTTGTGCTTGATACAAATCACGGCGCAGCGGTATCAGCCCAAGAATGGATTGCGACTTATTCGAAAATGAGTACCGACGGTAAGCTTCGCTTTTATACCAGTGACGCCAGCAAGCTTTCATTTATGATTGGAAAGTATTCGCGCCTACAACTAGGTATGGATATTAATCAGGAGCGTGATTATTACCGTGGCTATTTTAAAGACATGATGGAGTGGGTGCGTAAAAGAAAATTATCACAAGACGGGATTGTTTCTGTAGATAAAGAGCCAAACGCGACGATGCCGGATATGTGGAGTTCCGTCGTTGAGTTTTTAAGATAATTTCTTTACTATCATCTGGTGCAAGACATTTTACAAAAACATTTCGGCTTTAATCAATTTCGTGGCGCTCAAAAAGAAGTGATCGAGCGCCTTTTGGCGGGGCATTCGACTTTAGCATTAATGCCCACAGGCACCGGAAAAAGTTTGTGCTACCAATACATTGCGCACGTGCAGAAGCCTGGTGAACTTGTTTTAGTGGTTTCTCCGCTAATTGCATTAATGCAAGACCAAACGCAAAAAGCGAATGAAGTCGGTTTGCGCGCTTCTTTTGTCAATTCATCTATTTCTGCCGATGAAAAAGAAAAACGTCTGCGCCAATTAGCTGATGGCCGGTTTAATATTTTCTTTGTCACACCTGAACGTTTTAAAAAAGCTGATTTTTTAGAAGTGATCTTAAAACAAAAAATTTCATTATTTGTCGTTGATGAAGCCCACTGCGTAAGTCTTTGGGGCCATGATTTCAGGCCAGATTATGCCAAACTTGGCCCGGTGATTAATAAATTAGGAAGGCCTACGGTATTAGGGTTAACCGCAACGGCGACAATTCCGGTACAAAAAGAAATTTGCATTTCACTAGGCCTTGAAACTGAAAAAGGAATTGTTACCAGTGGTATTGAACGCCCTGAATTAGCTTTACGAGTTGAAGAAATTTACGGCGAAGAAGAAAAATTTCAGATGATGTATGATTTAATGTCTAAACATCCGGATCAATCGGGGATTGTGTATTTTTCTCTGATTGCCACTTTAGAAAATTTCGGCCGGTTTTTACAGCGACAGAAATTTCCGTTTTTAAAATATAATGGCGATATGTCGCCAGGACAGCGCCGGCAAAATCAAAACGCGTTCATCAAAAACTCTGCGCGTTTAGAAAATAAATGGATGTTAGCGACTCCGGCTTTTGGTTTAGGGGTTGATAAACCGGATGTACGCTTTGTTTTTCATAGCGAAATTCCATCAACATTAGAGTCGTACTATCAAGAAGTTGGGCGTGGCGGTCGTGATGGCAAACCAGCGCAAGCCATTTTATTTTACGATGAAGACGATGTTTCGATTCAAATGCAATTTTTAGACTGGGCTTATCCAGAAAAAAACTTTATTTCTAAAGTGTATTTTTTAATCCAGGATAACTTTGAACGCGTATCGCAGCAGGGTTTTGATTTTTTACGCGAACAAATGCTTTTTAAAACTAAAAAAGATTACCGGGTGCAATCAGCTGTCAGTATTTTAACTCGCTGGGGCTGTTTAGAAGAAGTAGACACATTATTTGGCTATCGCGCCGTACAACCCCCTGAAGATTCGTTATTCACTGAAGAAAACCAGGATCTTTTAAAAAAAGAACATCAAAAAAAATTACTTACGATTTTACAGTGGGTAAAAAACACTGACGAATGCCGAATGAAGCGCATCTATTTATACTTCGGTCATTATATTGAAAAGCCTTGTGGTGTGTGTGATGTCTGCACACAGTAACGTACTTAACGATTTTCCAGATCCGCACACGACCGAGATCCTTGAAGATGTGATAGCTGTAGGTGGCATTTTAGACGCCCCGAATTTGCAGCTCGCTTACAGTATGGGGATTTTTCCGTGGCCGCATGAGGGGTATCCGCTATTGTGGTTTTGCCCTGAAGAGCGCGGTATCTTAGAATTTTCTGAACTTTATGTAAACCGCAGTTTGGATAAGTGGATCCGTAAAAATGCTCCAAATATTACAGTCACCGTAAATAAGGATTTTGCGCAGGTGATTTACGAATGCCAACAGCAAGTGCGCCAAGGGCAGGCTGGTACGTGGATCACTTCTGAAATCATCGAAGCGTACACGCAGTTGCACAAGCTTGGTGGCGCGATTTCAGTTGAATGCTGGGAAGACGATGTGATGATATCTGGAATTTACGGTGTGAAGAGCGAGAACTATTTTAGCTGTGAAAGTATGTTCTTTAAAAAATCAAACGCTTCTAAGTTTTCTTTTTTAAAATTAGTCGAGCATCTAGAAACACTGGGGCTTGATTGGATGGATTTGCAGATGGTCACTGATGTCTCGGGTTCATTCGGCGGAAAATATATTTCGCGCGAAGAATTCTTAGAGCGAATTTAAATTGTTAATATTTCTGGCATAGGTTTACGTTTTTCAAGTTTCTGGATTGTTTTGTAAATCCAAGTTTTATGAAAGTCTAAATTTAAATACATGCTCTCGCCGTAACAGCTATTATACGCATTTGTCGGGTCTTCATCTTTTACCTTAAAAGTCGCAATAGCAATACCTTGTAAATACAATTCATCATCTCGTATAGCAAATAAAGGCGCTCCTGAATCGCCGGTGCATACACCCGAAGAAAATCTTTGGCTGCGGCTGATCACGCGCTGTGAAAAATCTGTAATATTTAAAGTTAGCTGCGCTTTCATCAGTGTGCCGTTCAAAGGTGGTGGACTGTCGTCGAAGCTTTTTGCCTGAAAGCGCGGGTCATCGGCAAGCCTGTTGTATTCGCTGATGCGGCCATAACCGGCGACAAAAGCTTCTGCTGTCAGTCTGACGTCTTTACTTTGAGTCATATGAATAACTGAGTTTTTATCTTGAAAATAAGAGTTCGAATATTTTGCGCCAGCTATTGGGCGGCTTAATTTTAAAACGGCAAGATCATAGAAGTTAGAACGGTTTTGCGGGCCTGGTGCAATCGCTTTTTTTATTTCACGCAGCCGTGCTTCCTGATATTCGTCAGGGGATTCGTAATTAACAATTTTATAGATTTGGTCTGGCGTTATCGCTTGGTTCGCGTCTTCTGTAAAAATCACGCGCGATTCTTTAATATTTTCAGTGCAATGGGCTGCCGTCAGAACGTAATACTGGTCGATGATTACGCCACTGCACAAACCGAATTTACGAAATAACGAAGGTGAGCTTAGATCAAATGAAAAGTTTTTTGCTATGTAAACAGTACGGCCAAAAATTTGGTCACCGGGCCCTACAGCGGTACCACGCAAGATGCTGCCATCGATTTTGGTTTTATCCATGAAATTACCGTCACCGCAGGCGGTAAACAGTAAACTTAGAAATAGCATAACAAATGGCGCGAACCAACGGCGTAAAGTCATAAATACTTCTTATACAAAAACTATACTTGATGAGTTCGATTTTATGGGTTTTGGCTGTAGACTGAGCGTCTAACTTTCAAACGAGTGTTATGCGGTTAGCGTTTCAAAATGAGACTAAACCAGTCAAAACCCTTTATAAATTCATGCTTTTTGCCGATAAGTTTAGTAATGAACGTAGGCAGAAGTTTTACATTTTTTCTCAGCTTTCTGGTGATTTTTTTCGTCACTGTTTTCGCCCAAGCAATGAACGGAAGAACTACTTATCAAGGTAGAATTATAAAGCCAGATGGTTATCCTCTTGAAGCATCGAATGTCAGTTTTCGCTTTACTGTTTTAGATCCGACAGCGTCTTGTGTTCTTTACGTTGAAGACTATTCAAGCGTTAATATGTCAGGCAGCGGTGGTTTGATTTCGCTGACATTGGGTCTTGGTATACGTTCTTTTCCAAGCAGCGGAACACTTACATTTGCTCAGGTTTTTGATAATGCAACGGCGATGTTTAACTGCCAAACTCCGGGAGTCTACAATCCGGTACCTGCTGATAACAGAAGAATTGTTATGCAGTTTAATGACGGCATCGGCTGGCAAACACTTCCGGCGATGGCGATCAACGCTGTCCCGTATGCGATGTATGCCTCAAGGGCAAATGATTCACTGAAATTAAATAATAAAGCCGATACAGCTTTTGTTGAATATTCGGCACTTCCTGGCAGCTGTGCCGCCAATCAGGCGCTGCACTTTAACGGGATCAGTTTTACTTGCTTAAACGCCGGTGGCAGTTACACGGTGACGGCAAATGATGTGACTACAGCACTTGGGTATACGCCGACCAACGCGGCAAGTTTTACAGCGCTGAGTTCAAATACATCGACATCATTTACGACAGTTACAAATAATATCAATTCTGTTTCATCTTCAGTCTCTAGTTTAGCGACATCGACGGCGGCTTCGCTGGCGGCGATCACGAGTTCGCAGTGGGTGAGTAGTGGCACTTCGGTTTTTTATAATGGCGGCAACGTGGGTGTTGGGACAAGTGCGCCTCATTCTAGCTTGGATATTCAGGGTTCTCTGGCAAAAAAAATAACGATGATCGCAACGGATACTACTCTTGGATCGAATGATCATATTGTTTTTGTTGAAAGCTCGTCAGGAACAGTAACGGTCACCTTGCCATCAGCGGTTGGACTTTTGGGACGTGAATATTACATTCAAAAAAGCGATGCATCGTCAAATTTTGTAAATATAGTTCCCCAGGCTGGGCAGTTGCTTGGAACTACCGACAACAAAAATTTAAACAGGAACGGTGAGTATTTTTCAGTGATCTCTGACGGGACAAATTGGAATATTCTTAACGAAAAAGGTCTGTCTTATGCGCTTTCGGCAAGTGGCAGTACTGCCGTTGACGTTTCAGGGGCCTCATCGACCGTCTACACTTGGCTGCCGGGAACAGGCTCAGCCACGACCGCGACTTTTACGGATTTAGGTTTCGGTTCTTTAATTACGTTTGGTGGCGATGCGAATAATAATGCAGCTGGATACTATCAAGTGAATCAGATCATTTCAGGAGACAAAGAAATTCGTGTTTCAGTTTATTTCAATGATACGAATTCGCAGTGTAATGACCCATTTGTCATGATTACACCTCCGGGCAGTGCACCAGTTTTTGATTGGAACTCGGTACCTGGACAAATGGAATTCGGTTTTGATTGTGATCAGCCAGTCATTTATGGTACGTCAATTGATTCTTACGCTAACAGTTATTCCTATTCCGGCGGCTGGAAAACATTTCAAATAATATATTTGCCGTCTTTAAACAAATCATACTTTCGAGTTTATGATGGGCGAAACTCAATAATGGGTTTACCTCTAGCAGACATAACGATGAACGAAGCCCCGTGGAGTTCTTGGCAAATCAATCTTACTGCCGATCAAGATGATCCTCAAAACGGACAAACACAGTTTGCTGACTTGATGGTCTCAGACTGTGCAGATCCAGATACATGTGGTAACCCTAACTATGTTTCACCGGCCGAGATCAATGAACTCATAGGCTTTATGCCATTGAATATTACGGGTGGCACGATGACAGGATCTCTAAATTTACCAGCCGGTGGATTAGATGTTGGTTCCGGTGATTTTGTTATAGCCACAAATGGTAACGTGGGTATTGGCACATCTAATCCTAATTATAATTTAGATGTTAACGGAACGATAAATGCGGACAGTTTTTTAATAAACGGCAGCCCGCTTCAGCAAGTTTGGAGTAAAAGTGGTTCTATCGCCCATTATAACAGTGGAGACGTCGGTATTGGTACAACAAATCCAATAGTAAAACTCGATGTATCGGGAGCCATTCGCATTAGTATGGAGTCAGCAACTTGTTCTGTCAGTTACGCCGGCGCCATTCGGTACAATACCGGCACAGTTGAATTCTGCAATGGCACTACATGGTCATCTATCGGTACTGGATCTATAACGAGTGCAGCCATTACTTCAGCATTAGGTTACACACCCAGCGCCAGTGGTGTTGCAAGCTTTTTAGTTGCGACAGACGGTTCAATAGCATCGCCAACTATTCGTTTTTCGCCGGATGCTTCGACTGGTTTCTATCGTTTTGGAACTAATTCAATTGGGGTTACTGTAAATAATAATTTCTTAGCTCGCTTTGATTCTGCCGGTTTACAGGTGCAAGGCAACATCAGTGCTGGTAACCAATGTTCTTACAAAATTTGTATCGGCTCGTGGTCTGCGCCTGGAAATCCTATTCCGGCAATCACCGATTTAGGCCAAGTTATTGGTATAAACCGCAATGGACCAGGCACTACGGTTTTAGGTAATGGTCTTTATTTGACTGCCGGCGGTGCTCCAACTGGAGGTTCGAATATTATCGGTGGAGATTTAATTTTGGCTGCCGGCATCTCGACTGGTAATGCCACTTCGAATATTGAATTACGAACTGCCACGGGTGGTGCGGCGGGAACAGTGGATTCTGTGCCAACCGTAAAAATGAAAATTTTGGGTAATGGTAACGTTGGTATCGGCACGACGAATCCCACGGCAAAATTAACGGTCAGTGGATCGGTCGTGACTCCAACGAATGAAATTACTTCGGGCGGTGCAGTTAACTTAGCTTTAAGTAATACGCATTATCTATCAAACATCGGTGGCACGACAATAACACTTTCAAATATGGTGAATGGTGGTGTCTACACAATCATCGTCGCTGATACCACGCCAAGAACATATACCTTTCCAGGTTGTTCGACCGCTTATTTTAGTCCGTCGAACGATGACACCGAATCCGGTGCGCAAACAATTTACGGTCTTACAACTGTTTACGTCGGGGCGACTTGGCGTTGTTATATCACTTGGTCAACAGGTTTTGTTCCGTAGGGGCTAGGCGATGATGTTCATAAGGTTCTTAATTCTAATTTTAATGTCTTTAAGTTTTGAGCTGGCATTTGCAGCTCAAAATCATTTTAACAATCAGCTCTTAGCAAATTGTCCGGATGCAGAAATAAATTTTTCAACTTCTGATGCATTAACAGTGGCTGAGGGTTCTGGCGTTTTAAACCTGGGTATTGTTTTATCACGAGGCGCTTGTGCTGATACGCCGATTGAGTATGGGGCTTATTCTGAAAGTGGCGTTGTAGGTACTCATTTCTCGTCGACAGTTTCAGGAAGCGTGACTATTTCTAAAGGGCAAAAAACAGCAAATATCAGTTTTTCAATTTTGCAAAATGCATTGAGCGAATCAGAAAAAACTTTGTTTATATCTTTGCGTGGCGCAAGAAACAGCAGACAAAATATAAAAGTCGGTATCAATGCGATGAAAAGTATTGTTATCACCGATGATGAGTCGGCTTACGGTGTGATCACAAAAGTCGTTACCTCAGGTGATTCGGTCTGTATTCTAATCAATGGCGCTGTAAAGTGCTGGGGAACAAACAGCGTCGGAACAGTTGGTAATGGAACATCAAATGATTCGCTTTACCCTTACACCGTAAGCGCTGGTACAAGTTTTACCGCGCTGACCATGGGTGGTGGCGGTGCCGTTTGCGCCGTAACCACAGCGGGTGTTTTAAGATGTTGGGGAAGTAATTTCGGCAACGTGCTTGGTGACGGTTCAGTGGCCTCTTGGAGAACTTCTCCGGTCACGGTAGATAGCGGAACACCGTATTTAGATGTGTCGCTGGGGCAAAATCATGGTTGTGGTATTACCACGGCCAATGTTTTAAAATGTTGGGGTGCTACCAATAATAATGTAGGACAAATGGGTGATGGCACCACCACGGGCTCTAATATACCCAAGGTTATTAGCTCAGGAACCACTTACGCAAAAGTTTCAGTTTACGGAATGAATGGTGGGCTTTCAGCACATCATTCTTGTGCCATCACAACATCTGGTGAACTTCAATGTTGGGGGCGTAACGGCCAAGGCGAGATCGGTAATAACACGACTGTGAATCAACTATCGCCGGTGCCGATTGATTCCGGCGTGAGTTATACCATCGTTCGTTCCGGCGCCAATCACACCTGTGGTATCACGACGAGCAGTGTTTTAAAATGTTGGGGTGATAATTCACAAGGGCAAATCGGTGATGCTACTTTAACTGATCGATTAATTCCGACTGAGGTAGATGCGGCGCAAACTTATTTAGATGTATTTCTTGGTGATTCATATACCTGTGGCATCACCACCAGCAACAAACTCAAATGTTGGGGTGATAACACGTATTTTAATTTAGGCGATGGCACTCAGGTTGACAAAACATCGCCAATTATTATCGATAGCAGTGAAAGTTACAATTTAGCGGCCCTAGGTGGCGGGGTTATAACTAATTCCACGCGTGCTGCAACCTGTGCCGTAACTACAGCCGGGCGTTTGAAATGTTGGGGTAATAATGCTGGCCAATTTGTTGTAGGTACAACAACTGGCTTCAATAACATCCGAGATGTTAATCAAGATATAAAATTTGCATCAGTCAGTGTCGGCAAGGGCAGTGCTTGTGGTATTAATCTTAATCAGAAACTCTATTGCTGGGGATCAAATCTTAATGGTGAGATTGGCGACCGTGGCACCTTAGCCCGTAACGCTGCAGTGATCGTCGATTCTAAAGAAAGCTACACGATGGTCAGTGTGAGTAACGATTCTACAATGAATGCGCCTTTTCCACACGCCTGTGGTATTACTACAAGTGGAGTTTTAAAATGCTGGGGATCAAACCAGCTCGGCAAACTGGGTGACGGCACTACAGTACAAAAAATAAAACCTAAAGTAATTGATTCAGGAATCACCTATTCGTACGTGACAGCAGGGTATTATAACACCTGCGCCATCACCACCGCCGGCGTGTTAAAATGCTGGGGCGAAAATTCAAAAGGGCAGTTAGGAATTGGTTCGGTCGTTTCACAAAGTTTACCCGCCGTGGTGGCATCAGGCACGGCTTATAGTGTTGTCGTCACTTCAGCAAGGTATGATAATGGTAATCATCACACCTGTGCGATAACCACTGCCGGCCAATTGCAGTGCTGGGGCAGTAACCACCAAGGTCAACTCGGTAACGGCACCACGTCGGCTTCGCCATCAACATCGCCGGTACCCATCGACACGGGCGAAACTTATGCAGCGGTCAGTATCGGTAGTGGTTTTTTGCGCGGATTTACCTGTGGATTAACCACCGGAAAAAAAATAAAATGTTGGGGAAATAACGGCGCCGGCGCCTTAGGCGTTGGTGATACTGTTGCACGGACAAGTCCAACCCCTGTGGATGCTGTTACTGATTACAAAAAATTATCTCTTAAAGGAGAAATTAGTTGTGCAGTCACTGAAGCCGGGCGCCTGCGTTGTTGGGGTTACAATTTTTATAAAATGGTCGGAGATGGAACAACAACTAATCGAACTTCTCCGGTAGATATCGATGCCAGTAGAACTTACGCCGATATTAACCTTGGCAGCGAAGCGGGAAGCCGCTCGGCAAACTGTGCTATTGAAGACGTAACAAATCGTTTACGTTGTTGGGGTTTTAATTATAACGGCACCCTTATAGATGGTCCGACGACAATTCCAACGCCGTTAATTATTCCGCAAGCGTCACAGCTTCCGTAAGCAGAATTTTGATTTGTAGCTTATAAGCTACAGATAAAATTAAAGATAAAGATTGATTAGAACGAGCCAGCTTAAGATCGAAAAAAACATTAGCGTCAGATAGAAAAAGTGATCACTTAATTTTTTATCATCAGTTGTGATGTTGTATTTTTTGGTATCTACCTTTTGCGCTAGACCTTGAACCAGGTTGATGCGCTGTAGGCGGTCTAACTTATAAAAATGCACAGCCACTTCGTTTGAATAGCTATCGTCTGGGGCAATGCGAATAACAATGGCATAACAAGCCATTGTTTCAGATCCGGGTACTGCAAATTGAATTTTGATAATTTCGCCAAGCTGCGGTGAGAGATCACTTGCGCAAATAAAAGATAAGCCAGTTAACGAAACATTTCTCAGTTCAGTTTTTTCTTCCCACGGTAAACGCTCTGCGCCTGAAAAGCGAATCAGATTATTATCCTGGGTATCCAGAATGTATCGCGGAGATCGAGCATGGTAACGAGCTAAAGAGCCAGACATATTACCTAACTTATCGGCTAGTCGGGTAATGACCTAAAGACAGGAACAGACAGTATCTTGACTTGAACCTAACAATCTTCAGTCTTAAACTGAGACACTCATGAGCGCTGCAGAAAAAAAAGTCAGAAAAAAAAGAAAAGTTAAATCGATAGAGCACACCAAATCCTCTACCGAGATGTTTACTAACCGTGAATTAGGTTGGTTGCAGTTTAATATGCGCGTTCTGTTTGAGGCCCAAGATAAGAAAAATCCACTTTTAGAACGTTTAAAATTTTTGTCGATTTCCAGCTCAAATTTAGACGAATTTTTTATGAAACGCGTCGGCGGTTTAAAGCGTCAAATCGCCTATGGTTTAACGCCCAAATCTTCTGACGGGCAAACGCCGAAAAAACAATTGCAGATGATCGCCAAAGTCTTAAGCCCGATGTTGACCCAGCAGTCGCTATTAATGGATCAAATTCGTATTGAGCTTGCGCACAAAGGCTGCGAAATCGTCACTTATGAAAAATTAAAACCTGCAGACCGTAAATTTTTAAAAGAATATTTTTTAAAACAAATTTTTCCGATTCTTACGCCGTTATCAGTTGATCCGGGGCATCCGTTTCCGTTTATTTCAAATTTATCGGTGTCTCTAGGTGTGTCACTGGCGCAAACAAGCTCAGTGGATGAAGATAAAATATTTGCCCGCGTGAAAATTCCAAAGCTAGTCGATCAGTGGATTCAAATTGATGAATCGACCCGTTATATTCACGCCATCGAAGTGGTGAAAGCCCATATTGCAGAACTTTTTCCACAAATGAAAGTCAAAGGCACCACAGTTTTTAAAGTCACTAGAAATGCCGACTCAGACCGCGAAGATGAAGACACTGAAGATTTATTATCAATGATTGAAGAAGAACTTCGTCAGCGCCGTTTTGCTGAAATCGTGCGGCTTGAATTTTCAAACTGCACAGACCCTTGGCTTAAAACATTCTTGGTGCGTGAATTAGAACTTAAAGAGGAAGATGTCTACGACATGCCCGCAGAATTTGACTTGGTGGATTTGCCATTGTTAGTGAATGTGCTAACTTGGCCAAAAGAAAAATTCAACGCGTGGTCGCCGGTTGTGCCGGCGGTTTTATCTGAGCAAACTTCAATTTTTGATCAGATTAAAAAGCATGATATTTTATTTCATCATCCGTTTGAATCGTTTGGGGCTACGGTTGAACGTTTTATCACCGAAGCCGCTCGTGACCCGCAGGTGTTAGCGATTAAAATGACGTTGTATCGTACTGGCGAAAACAGTGCCTTTATCAGATCTTTAATCGAAGCAGCTGCTGCGGGTAAACAAGTTGTTTGCCTGATCGAATTAAAAGCCCGTTTTGATGAACACCGTAATATTATCTGGGCGCAAGAACTTGAAAGTGCCGGCGTGCATGTGGTGTACGGCGTTGTTGGTCTTAAAACTCACGCCAAAACTTCGCTGGTAGTTCGTAAAGAAGAAAAAGGTATTCGCACCTACGCCCATATCGGAACAGGTAATTACAACGAATCAACTTCTAGATTTTACACTGACGTTGGCGTTTTAACTGCTGATGAGCGCATTACTTCTGAATTGATCGAATTATTTAATTACTTAACTGGTAAATCGATGAAAAATGATTACCAGCATTTGTTGCTGGCGCCGGTAAATATGTTTAATAAATTTAAAGAACTTATTTTGCGTGAAGCCGATCATGCTAAACATAAACGCCCAACGCACATCATGGCCAAATTTAATAATATGGAAGAAAACGATATTTCGTTAGCTCTGTATGAAGCCTCGCAAGCGGGTGTTTCGGTGCAACTGATCGTGCGTGGTTTTTGCTGTTTAAAACCTGGTGTTAAAAAAATGAGTGATAAAGTCGAAGTGCAATCTACGATCGGAAGATTTTTAGAACACTCGCGCATTTTTTATTTCAGAAACGGCAAAGAAGACCCAGTTGACGGAGATTTTTACCTAGGTTCTGCTGATTGGATGTATCGTAATTTACATGCCCGTGTCGAAGCAATTACGCCAATTTATGATCGTCACGCTAAAGAAAAACTTTGGGATATCTTACAATCTTATTGGAACGACCAAGCGCAAAGCTGGGTGATGAAATCTGATGGCACATATGATAAAAAGCAAGTGACTGATCATAAGTTAATAGCTGGTGTGCAAGCTGAAATGATGACGAAAGCTCTTCAGAAAATCACTCTGACCGAAGATGATTTAGTGCAAGAAGAGCATGACGATTAATTTACTTAAGTAGATCGTGGATTGAGCCCTCTTTAAGTCCAGTCATTGGGATTTTGATCTTCGTAATTTCAAAACGTTTGATGATCATCAGAATTAAATCCATCGCTAAATCTAAAACATCAATACGGTCAGGTCGTAAACCTAACGCTAGTTTTTTTTCATAGCTAAGTTTTTGCCAAAGTGTCTGAATTTTTAAAAGCTCTGCTTTTTCTAAATGGGTTTGCGGTGCTTTTTTAAGAAGTAAAAGTTTTAAACGTGCAACGGCATCAAAATTACCGCCTGTTCCTACAGCCACCGAAAAACGATGGCGACCGTTTTTAATTTTACTTAAATGACTTTCGCAGAATTCTTTAACATTTTTGTTTTTGTTCTTAATAGATAACAAACGTACAACGCCTAACGGGTAGCTTTTCGAAAAAAGAATTTTATCCTGGTGCAGGCCTGTTAATTCGGCACTGCCACCACCGATATCAATCAGCAAAGCATCGGCAAAATTATTCGATTTTGATTTTAAAATGGCATTGCGAATTAAACGGGCTTCGTCTTGGCCCGAGATGATTTTAAGGCTTACCTTGCTGGTTTTTTTGATCAGGGCGACGACCGCTTTGTTGTTTTTCGCATCCCGCATAGCACTTGTGGCTAATGCGATGGTTTTTTGCACTTTGTATTTCTTGTTCAATTTTGCGATTTTTTTAAAGACTTCGACAAGCTCAGCCACAGTTTCAGGAAGCAATGTTTTATGTTCGAATACGTCAGTACCCAGACGCAGGGGAGCTCTAAACTTCTTTATTTGTTCCCATTGGCCGTTTTCATGAATTTCGATAATGACGAGGCGTATAGCATTCGAGCCCACATCAATAGAACTGACGCGCATAAATTTCCCTTTAAATTATTCTAAATTGACCTCTCACAGATTGCAAGATGTGTAAAAACAAGCTCTAATACCTGCTATGGAAAGAACTATCGACGCCCAACTTGAAGACTTAAAGAAAACAATCCTTGAAATGGGAGGCTTTGTTGAAAAAGCCTTAGCAACAGCTATTGATGGGTTTATGAAGAAAGATCTTTCTTTGTTGGCAACAGTTCACGAAATTGAAAAGAACGTGAATGAACTGCAAATCAAAATCGATAATCTTTGTTTGAATATTTTAGCCAAACAAGGTCCCGTGGCGAAAGATTTACGTTTAATTTTATCAGTCATCAAAATTAATACCGATCTTGAGCGTATGGGTGACCAGTGCGTGAATATCGCCTACTTAGGTAAAGATATTATTAAACGCCCACCACAAAGTATTCCGATAAATGAAATCGAGCGTATGGCCGGAACTGTGCGCGCTATGGTTAAAGGGTCTTTAGACTCATTTGTACGTATGGATGCGGTAGCGGCTGAAAAAATTCTTAAAATGGACGACGAAGTTGATACTTTAAAGAACGAAGTGACGGCGTCGAACATCAAAATGATCAAAGGCGATGCAAACCTGACAGAAACTTGTCTCGACATTATTCAGGTCGCGCGTAATCTAGAGAGATTAGGCGATCACTCAACGAACATTGCTGAAGATGTGATCTTTGCCTTTACAGGAAAAGATATACGTCATGGTACCAACTAATTCTAAGCCACAAATTCTCATCATCGAAGACGAACCAGCGATCGCAGAACTTATTGCTCTAACGATCAGAGAAGTTGATGCGGTTATTGAAAAAACGTTCTCGGCTGAGCAAGCCATCTTCTTATTGCAAAATAAATCTTACGATCTGATTTTAGCAGACTGGATGTTGCCTGGTTTACAAGGTATCGATCTGGTGGCTGCTGTTAAAAGCAAAAATCCAGAACAATTAATATTAATGATTACCGCGAAAGCCGATTCAGAATCTATCGTGCGTGGCCTTGAAGCGGGCGCTGATGATTACGTATCAAAACCTTTTGATCCGCGAGTACTTGCTGCTCGAGTTAAAAACCTACTTCGTCGTAAACAGGCAGAAGCCCAAGCGCAAGTTTTGGGGTCAACCGAGGTGTTTGAACTGAACGGCTTAAAGTTTGATTATGGTCGTGTAGAAGTTACACTTAAACAAAATCCGATCCATTTAACGCCTTCAGAATTTAAACTGTTAGGTTTTCTTTTAAAATCGCAGGGGCGCGTTTTAACGCGTGATCAGCTTATAGATTTGATCCAAGGTGAAGATGTTACCGTAACTGGCCGAACCATCGACACACATGTATTTGCTCTACGTAAAAAACTTTTAGACTGGTCTGAACATATTGAAACAATTAGAGGAGTTGGGTATAGAGTTAACTACTCTATATGACTCTGATTTATATCCTGTGTTTCTCATTAGGTTTACTTATCGCGTGGCTTGTGTCCTACGCCGTATTCAGTCGTAAAATCAGAACCCAAACCCGTAAAATGGTGAAGTTGATGAAGGCCGACGAGCTTAAGCTTGATAGCCCAGATGATGCATATGACGACGATGACGGTCATTTTTTCTCTGACCTAGAACGCGCTTCATACACTCTGCGCCGCAAGTATTTACGTCTTAAAAAGAACTCTTCAGATGAACGTGCGGTTTTTGAAACAATCTTTTCTGGATTAACCGAAGCCGTCGTAACAGTTGATCGTCACTTAAGAATTATTTCTTTTAATGCGGCTTTCATGCAGCAGTTTAAATGGGCTCCGGCAAACGCAAATTCAAGTTACTACTTACAAGATGTAATTCGTGAACCTGAAATCTTAGAAGCGTTTAAAAAAGTATTCGCTGGTGGTGAAGCTGAACGAAAAAATATTGGTGAATACCAATTGTTCGCAAGTATTTTACCTTCTATCGAAGATCATAAGACCTGGGCGCTGGGTGTTTTTTACGATATGTCTGAAATCCAAAAAACCGAAAAAATTCGAGTGGATTTCGTAGCCAATGCATCGCATGAGTTACGTACGCCACTGACGGTGATTCGCGGTTACGCTGATTTATTAAATGCCAATTTGCAAAAAGAAGCTTCAGTGCACGCCGAACTTTCGCGTCCAATCGTTGAAAGCGCACATCACATGACCTTGCTTTTAAATGATTTATTAAATCTTTCACGTTTAGATAATTTAAATAAAATTGAAAAAGTAAAAATCAGCACCAAAGAAGTCACTGCAGATATTTTAAATGAACTTGAACCAATCATTGCGATGAATAACAAAAAAGTAATTTGTTATTTTAACGAAGAATATGTGTTTGCGGATTATTCAAGTCTTACGCAAGTGCTGCGTAATTTAATCGTCAATGCTATTCGCTATTCAGGAGCTGACCGTGATGCTGAGGTGATCGAAGTGCGTTGGGCCAGTCACGGGGTTGCAACTCAATTAGTAGTGAAAGATCACGGGCCAGGTATCGCTAAAGAACATCAAAGCCGAATATTCGAACGTTTCTACCGTGTTGATAAAGGCCGTAACCGCAATCAAGGTGGTTCGGGTCTTGGTTTAGCTTTAGTTAAACATCACACCCAAATTCACGGTGGCCAGATTTCGTTACAATCAGATATTGGTGAAGGCTGTCAATTCACCTGTGAGTTTCCTAACGGGTTATAGTCATGAAATTACATAATGAAAAGTTTGAAGCTTATTTTTCCTCTGTGTACGGCGATCGCTGGCCGGCTTTGTCGCAAGCGCTAGAAGTTAGCGAAACCCAAGTCTTACGTAAAAATATTTTTGCCGATTATGAAACTAAAGACTTCTCTGCGGTTAGTTTCAATAATTGTTATCAAGTAAACCCAGAAATCAACGTGCATAACTTGCGCGATGCTAATGATGTGCAAGTGTTTTACAAAATGGATCCTGCCAGCGTATTAGTCGCGACAGCACTTGATGTGCAACCTGAAGACTTGGTCTTAGATATGTGCGCAGCCCCTGGTGGTAAAACCTTAATCTTAGCTGAAAAACTGAATGGCACTGGTCAATTAGTTTCAAACGAGTATTCGAATGCCCGTCGTGAGCGTCTAGTTCGCGTGGTGCGTGAATATTTACCGCACGAAATGCGCCAGAATGTGTTTGTACAGGGTAAAGACGGCAATGCTTACGGACGAGATAAGGCTGATGTCTTTGATCGCGTCTTGGCCGATGTGCCGTGTTCGGGTGAACGCCATCTTTTAGAAAACCCACAAGAATTCGCTGAATGGACAAAACGTCGCAGCGAAAATTTAGCGATTCGCCAGTATTCATTATTATCATCTGCTTATTTAGCTTGTCGGGTAGGCGGCCAAATCGTTTATTCGACGTGCTCGATTTCGCCTTTAGAAAATGATGATGTTGTTAAAAAATTAAAGAAAAAACGTTCAGTAGAGTTTTTAGAATTTAAAAATACGGATAAGTATCCGTTTATAGAAAAAACTGAATTTGGTTATCAGATTTTACCGGATCGTTCCGGTGGTTATGGCCCAATGTATTTTTCGATTATTCGTAAACTTGCAGATTCGTAATTGTGGTTTTTTAATGTTACACTCTTAAGCCTGAAGTTGACCGTCGTCAGAGTGCGTCGACGCGATCTAAGTTATCACGAATAATGGTTGTCTATTTGATAAGTGTTTTTGTCCTATTTATCGCAAAATTTGTCGAGGCTATTTGATCTTCAGGAGCATTACGCTGAATCCGAAGTTTCATGGCTTCTTCAAAGCAAAGTAGTGCCTCTGAAAATCTACTCTGGTCGAATAAGTTTTTTCCTGCATGTTGAAGTGCAAAGTCTAAATATAAATTAGCCTCAGAGTTTATTCTGCAAGCAGAAATAATTTTGTTAAAAAGAAAATCGCTTTCATTATATCTTTTTTGCCATTGTAACACATGGGCTAATCGAATGTTTTGTTGAACTTCCAATTTAATACCTAAATGATTATTTTTTGTAAGCTCTAAGGCTTCTAAAAGATAATTTTGTGCACTCACTAGGTCATTAAGACTTCTTAGGTAAGTGCCAAGTTCACCTAGTGTGCGAACTCGTTCAATGGGTGTTATTGAGCTTTTTAATTTTTGTCTTAATTCGTTAGTGTATTCTTTAAGACCATTTGGATCACATGGTATATCCCATAAATTCTCGTCAAATTTTATCTCAAGTCTTTTATCCATCTAGTACGAGTATGTAACAGAAATAAGTTTTGGTCATCTGACTAATCTTATCCGTTAGAGTACCCATCCGACGCACTCTGACGACGGTCAACTTCCGGCTTAAGGCACTCACGCAAAAAAAAGCCCCGGTATTTCTACCGAGGCTTTGTATTCTAACTTTAATTTCAGATTAGAAATGTTTTAAGTACTCAATCAGAGCATCTTGTTCAGCAGGTGTGAAGCCCACTTTATTACGAGAGTATTTTGTACCGAAGTAGTGACCACGGTTAACTGTCGTATCAGCACATTTGCTGGCTTCAACTAAGTCTTTTGCTGCTAATTCCATGAAACGGTCACGCGCCATTTCGCCTTTTAAGCCTTTGAATTTAATTTCAAAGCTTGCACGAGTTAAAGATACAACTGCGTCGATTAATTGGTATTGCGCTTCTAGTACTGTTTTAGGTGCGAAGATCACATCCATTTTAAGGCCAGCGTAAGTTAAGTCTAAGTTTGAAAGTAAGTTGATCGGAACACCTGCGGGAAGAGGTCCGATTTTAAGAGACTTACCGATGTTGCCTTCGTTGACGATGGCATTATCAATCGGAGCATCGTACTGAGCGACTTTACGTTTATCTTTGTCTTTTTTGAAAACTTCGTTCGCAGCAATTACTGGTTTTTCTAAAGCTTCTTTAGAATAATTAACAACAAATTCGCCATCAACTTCTTCAAATGATCCGCCGTTAGCTAAGATTGTTTTGAAAACCGCTGATTTAAGTAAGAACGGCACAAACTTAATCGGGATTTTGATGTAACTGTCTGCTGTAAGTGTATCGACTAAACCCGGGATTTTATCGCCGTAGATTGAAGTGTACTGAACTTTAACTTCACCTGCGCGTTGAGGTTCGCCGCGTAAATCAGGATTTAATAATTTTCTGATAGAATCATCAAACGATGCCATACGGCCTTCGACAGTTCCGCGATCATCAAATTTACCTAACGAGTTGTTTTGAAAGAAAGGGGCTGTTGACCATAAGCTGATAAGTGATGGTGGGCGTAAGTAACCGCGGCCACCAGCTGGTACGGCTTTATCTTCAGACGTTAACATCACGCCCATGTTATTACCTGATCTCATCGTTGACGGGTAATTAATACGGAACGTGCCTACAGAAGGTAAAGCTTTGTAAGAGCTAGAGGCGAAGTTATCCCAGATATTATCTTTGATCGCATTCGTTGCAATCGAGCTGCAAAGATTTGTATCAATCGCTGTCATCGGAATACGGATATCAGTTGATAAAAAGTTATTATCTAAGAAATCTTTTTGGTTAACGATACCTTCGATTTGTGTGTGGTATTCAGCAGATTTTGTATACTCAACATAATTTGACCAGCACTTCATGTAGCCTGCGCCAACACACTCAGGGCGGTTAAAGATGCCGTAAACTTTTTCTGGAAGTTTGCTCGAGTGACAAGAAGCGCAGTTATTGGCAAATAATTTTTTACCAAGTTTGACTTGTTCGCTTTCGATATCTTTTAAATATTTAGTTCCTTCTGGAGCTTGTGCTAAACCATCTTTACGTGAGGCGACCATTAAGAACATCGCTAGATCTGTAGTTTGGATGACGTTGGCTTGCCAGTAACCTGAATTTACCGCAGCTTTTTTAATTTGAAACGGTGTAATGTGTGCTCCGCCAATCACCGGTACAAAGTTTTCTAACCAGTGTTCAGAGAATAAACCGATGTTAACATACACGCGGTTTAAAGCTCCTAATACACCTACAGAATCTGCGCCATCTTTTAATACGCGAGGAGAAAGGGCAGAAGTGTTACCATTTTTCGTGAAACCTAATAACGGAGAATTTTTTGGCATTCCCGGCATCATCGAAAATTGGGTATTTAATAATTCGCCATCTTTTAAGTTTTCCCAGTTACCAAATTTTGCCGCCGCGTGCATACGTGCACCCAGTTCATAAACGGCATTCATCGTACGTGGGTTGTTAATTTGATCTGAAGAAACTAATGAAGTATCTAAAGCTCCAGGGCGAGCCGTGTGAGCTAATTGGTAAATAAAATTGTCTACGCTTTTTTTGTAGTTAAAGTTAAATACGCGGTCAAACCAGAAGTATTGTGCACCTACATTAGAATTTAAGTTAGCCCATTTTGGATTGTTAAAATCTGCCGGAGGATTAACTGGATTTGGTCCAACGTGACAAAATGCACAGCTCATACCTACGCGGTAAGGTTTAACTAATGTCGGATCGTTGTAATAAGCAGGGTCATTGTAATAACGGATTGGATCCCAGCGATTTGCGGCTGCTTGATCAAACTTTGGATTGGTAAATAAACGAAGACCGATAATTCCAGTAGGAACCCCGTAGAAAGAGCCTACTTCTAAAAGTTTTTGTTGGCCTTTGTAGGTTAATGTTTTTCCGCGCGCGCCGATTTTGGCACCAGGATATTTTTTTGCATCTGAAAAAGGTTCTGGAGGGCATTCTGCAGAAGCAACGCGTTTATCAAGTCTTAAACCCCAACGCTCAGGAAGTGGTTCTTTGTTGTTCACATAACAAGGTTCATTCACTAAACCGATTTGTTGCCAACGGTTTGCACGTGAATACGGTTGGTTTGGATCATTTGAAATTAATTTTACGAAATCTAAATTTCCAAAAGTATGATCACTTAAAAAATCCCAAAATTTATCATTACCGCCACTCCAGGCAATCCAGTTGTTGCGGCCTTTGACGAAAGCTTTCACGGCATCGGCTTTTGTAATTCCTGGAACATAAGGTGAAAGAGCTTTATGGATTTGATCCTGGTTTTCTGGACGACTTAAAGCGTAGTCCATATCCATGTAGTAATCATCCGCCGAACCTTGTTTCATTTTGGCGATCATATCTTTGCTGTTTTCAGCCAGCATAGCTTCATCTTTTTTGTCGAGATATTTGCCGACAAACGGAAGTTTTTGGCCAAATTTAATAATTTGGGCATTTGCTGAAAAGGCGATTAAAGTGAGCGATAATATGAGAGCGATTTTTGGCATAGAAAAACATCCTTGTCTTATATATGTATGACCTCTAAATCTTAACATATATTCGGCAAAAACAGTTACCTGGCTAGGTAAGCATTCTGGATGTTGGTCTAGCTGATGGTCTCATTTGTTGTGTTATTTTTTTGGAGCAACGCTACACGATAACTTTGCAGGCTGTAGTGGCCGTAAGTTTTAATGCGGTAAAGGTCTAAGACCTCTTGTTGGACTTCTTCGATCACTTCGACGTCAAGGCCCAGTGGGGCATACATTTTCAGATGCTGAAATTCTTCGACGAAAAGTTGCGTCACTCGCTCAACGAATTGGTCGGCAGTCTCAGAAATGTTGTGAGTAGACTTAATCTCTTCTTCAATAATTTGCAGAATCATTTTTTTCATATATAGATTTTTTCGGATAGTTAAGCTAAAACCTAAACTGTGAAATCGCCTAGTTTTTCAGAATTTCAGACAATTATCCAATATCTGCATGACGAGCTGATCGGAAGTCAGTTGCAAGAGGTGATCTCGACGGAAGACGGCCTGGTGCTTGGCTTTTACCGCTTCGTTCATGAGCCTAAAGCCGTGTGGTTGGTGTTAGATTTAGATACACAGTTTCCTTTCGTCGGGCTTTACCCACAAAACCCGTGGCTTAAAATTAAAAAAACTAAGCCTGTGGCCCTGTTTTTAAATTCACATTTTAAAAATGCGCATTTAAAAGATGTAAAAGTCTTAGAAAACTTTGGTCGCGTCGCGGAGTTTGACTTCAGTCATCCCGACAAAAAGTTAGTCTTGCAGGTGCGCCTGATTCCGAGACAGCCGAATGTGATTGTCACAGCCGAAGGTAAAAGCGTTTCCTGGGATAAACCGCGCGATTTAGTCGTCGCCACAAGAGATGAAAACTTTGAGTCTGAAAATCGTTCGATCCCTTTTTTATTTAAACAATGGTTTGAGCGTCGCGCGAAAACTAAAGTGAATGAATCAGCTGCTGGTGGCGGACAATCTCCCTATGAAAAATGGATGCAACAGCGAAAAAAAGATCTGCAGAAAAAACAAAAAGCGTTGCTGCAAATTGACGAACAAAAAAACGAATTGCGAAAAGTCCCCTGGGCCGAAATCGGTAACTTTTTAAAAACCAATGGTTTTAAAGATCTTCCGCACGAGTGGTCGCAGTATGTCGATTTTAAACAAAAACCTTCAGTCAGTATTGAAAAAGCTTTTGAAAAATCCAAACAAGTGGCGCACAAACTTTTAGGCGCCGATGAGCGCAAAAAACAAATCGCCTTAGAAATTGATTTGGCTGCCGATGTATCTGAAAAGCGATTTCAGCAACATTTGAACGAATTGGCTGTTAAACAAGCAAAACAAGGACTGCGTAAAGCCACCGAAGGTCATTTTCGCAAACTAAACATCGACGGTGAAAACCCAGTAAGTGTTTTGATGGGTAAAAACGCCGGTGAAAACTTAAAACTACTGCGCCAAGCCAAAGCTTGGGATCTTTGGATACATCTTAAAGATTATCCCAGTGCCTATGCCATTATACAAAAACCTAAGGATAAAAATGTCTCGGATCAAGTTTTGATCCAGGCAAGCCAGTGGTTAGTCAAAGAATCCATTAAAAACAAAAAACACATGGATGGCGCAAAGCTTTCTGTGGTGATTGTTGAATGTCGTCACGTGAAACCGATCAAAGGGGATAAGATTGGGCGTGTGACTTATCATCACCCTCGGGAAATGTTGATTACCGTATAAAATTTTGCTCTAATTTACAGTTATGATAGAAGTGTATAATCTCTGTAAGAATTACGGCGAACGTAAAGCCATTCAAGATATCAATTTTAAAATTTCACCCGGTGACGTGGTTGGATTACTTGGACCAAATGGAGCCGGTAAATCAACGACCATGAAAATCATCACAGGTTTTATGGCGCCAACATCTGGGGTCGCAAAAATTTGTGGAATCGATGTCTTTGAAAACCCTATCGAAGTGAAAAAGAGAATTGGTTATTTGCCAGAAGCTCCGCCAGTTTATTTAGATATGACGGTGCAAGATTATTTAAATTTTGTAGCTGATCTGAAATTAGTAGAGAGTTCTAAGAAAAAAGGTTTAATTGAAAAAGCCCTGCAAAAAACTCAGTTATTAGATGTAAGGTCTCGATTAATTAAAAACTTATCAAAAGGGTTTCGTCAACGTGTGGGAATCGCTCAGGCGTTAGTGTCTGATCCAGATGTATTAGTGTTAGATGAGCCAACAGTGGGCTTAGATCCAAAACAAGTGGCCGAAGTTCGTGATCTGATCAAAGAATTAAAAGGCCAGCACACGATTATTTTATCAACTCATATATTACCTGAAGTGCAAGCCACGTGTAACCGTGTGATTATTATTCATAACGGTCAAATCGTCGGCGATGACATGACCGAAAACATTGAAAAATTAAATCAGGGTTTAATCACTGTGAATGTGAAAACCAAAAAAGATCTGGTATTAACCCAAGAGTTTCAGAAACTAGCCGGAGTTCACCACGTTGAGCAAATGGGTAAGTCGTCTTACCGTATTCAAATCAAAGATGAAGATGTGTTAGATCAGATCGCCCAACAGATTATCAAATCCGGTGCTGGTCTTCGTGAATTGACGCCAGCGACGCAAAATCTTGAAGATGTGTTTTTAAAACTGACTTATGGTCAAAAGGAGCAGATATGAAACAAATATTTACTCTGTTTAAAAAAGAATTTAAAGCCTTGTTTTTTTCGCCGTTGTTTTACGTGATCGCATTTTTGGCGACAGTGTTGCTGGGAATCACATTTTCGATTTCGATTTTAAATTTCGCGAATCAGATTTCAAATGCCATGATGGCAATGGGTTTAGGCAGTTCGCAGCAACAAAACATTCACTACGTGGTGTTTTTGCCGCACTTGTCATTATTAAACTTAATTTTAATGTTTATGGTGCCGGCCTTAGCGATGCGTTTAATTTCAGAAGAAAAGAAAAACCGCACTTTTGATTTGCTATTAACGTCGCCGATTTCTTCGGTGCAAATTGTGGTCGGAAAATACTTATCCTTATTGGCGGTGGTCTTAGGGTTATCAGCGATTGCATTTATATATATATTAGTGGCTCGTAAGATGTTTGATTTTTCTTGGGCTCCGGCAATTCTGGCTTTAACGGGAATTTTTCTGGTCGGTGCCGTTTACAGTGCCTTAAGCATGTTTGCTTCAAGTTTAACTGAAAACACGATGATCGCCTTTTTTGTCGGGATCGTATTTAATATTTCAGTTTGGATATTAGGTGGTTTTGCTGAATTAGTCGAAAGCACGGCGATGAAAGCAGTCTTTGATCAAATTTCATTAAACCAGCATTTACAAAGTTTAGTTGAAGGTGTGCTTCGCTTAAATGGTGTCGTGTTTTTTGTCAGTGTTATTTTTCTATTTTGTTTTTTGACCGAACGGGTAGTCGAATCTGCCCGCTGGAGATCTTAATATGAGTAAAAAGGGACGTCTACTTTTAGGTATAGCTTGTATTTTATTTTTATCATTCGGCGGATTGTATTTTGCCATTCAAACCTGGATGCCGTTTATGTGGTTTATTTTAGGCCCTGCCGTGTTGTCAGTGGTGGCCTGGGTTTACCAGGACCGTAAATTGTTATATGAACTGATGACCATGAAGACCACAAAACACGGCCTAAACATGGGCGCTTTAGTTCTAATCGCGGTTGTTTTTTTAGTGGGCTTGAATATTCTATCAAGTAAGAAGAATAAAAGTTTTGATTTTACCCAAGTGGGCTTACACACTTTATCGCCGTTATCAGTTCAGATTCTGAACAGCCTTGAAGGGGATTTAAGCGTTAAATTCTTTTATAAAGAAGGCGCTGAAAACGTAGAAGCTAATCGCAAAGCCTTTGCGCAAACGGCAAGAATGTACTCTGAAGCTTCAGACAAAGTAAAAATCGATTATATCGAAATGAACTCGAATCCAAAAACCACGGCCGATTTTGGGGCCAATCGCCCAGTGGGCGAAGTTTTTATTGATTATAAAGGTCAAAAAAACCGAATCGAATCACAATTTTTAGGAAGCCAAGGGCAAAAGTTTAACGAACAAGATTTTACCAATGCGATCATCAAAGTGACCCGCAAAGAAAAAAAGATCATCTATATTGTTGAAGGTGATGAAGAACGTAATATTGAAGATGAAAAAAATCAGCGTGGTGTTTCTTCGTTTGTACAGTTGTTAGAAAAAAATTCTTACCTGGTTAAAAAGATAAATTTAGTTAAGGCCACGGCGATTCCTGAAGAAGCTAATGCTTTAGTTATTCTTGGTCCGCAAAGTGCCTTAGAAAAATTTCAAATCGATGCGATCACTAAGTATTTATCAAACGGTGGGTCATTATTTTTAACGTTAGATGATAAAAATACGGCAGGGCTTTCTGGTTTGTTAAATACGTTCGGTCTTAAATTAGAACAGCAATATATTTTCAATGTGATTAATTCTCCGATGGGGCAAGTGGTAAATTCAAACGAGCCTACAGTGGCTGTTGATTATTCAGCATCAAACCCGATCACCAAAGTATTTAGCAGCAATCAAAAAGCTATTTTTATTGCGCCAAATTCTTTAGCGATGGTGCCGATCAGCCCAGATATTAAAAATGAAATCATCGTGCGCACGCCAGAGGCTTCGGTCGCCTTACTTAAAATGGATAGCGCCAATTACGAAGGTCAACCAAGATCTTTTAATCTAATTGCTGAAGTGAATGGTAAACTTGATAAAGCGACAAAACCTTTTAAAGCGGTTGTCGCGGCTGACACAGATTTTTTATCTAACGGGGCTATTTTTCAGAACGTAAATCGTGATCTGGCACTGAATTCGATGTCGTATTTATTGGGCGACAGCGATTTGATTTCAATTGCTCCGAAAGAAGTATCGATCACGCAAATGTTAATGTCGCCCCCTGAATTTAGTCAGTTTTACAAGTTTGTGGTTATGGGAATATTTTTACCATTACCATTTTTATTTTTGGGTATAAGTATCGTGTTATGGCTTAGACGCCGTCACGCATAAGGAATAAGTTCATATGAAGTTTTACAAAACAGTAATCTTGGCAATACTGGCCGTGGCTTTCTCGGGCGGAATCTATTATTTTACCGTCGTGCGTGAAGCGCAAAATGCAGAGCAGGACAGCTCTCAGATTGTTTACTTAAAAAAAGAACAAATTAATTATCTTGAGATGCAGAACAAAAATACTAAATACGTTTTTCAAAAAAATGATAAAGGCTGGAAGATTGAAGAGCCGATCACAGATATTGCAGACGATCAGCGTTTAGAAGATGTATTAACCCAGCTGACCAATGAAAAACAAACGGCAGTCGCGAAAGTTGGGCCCGGCATTAACTGGGCCGAGTTCGGTTTAGACACGCCAGAAGCTTTTATGGTGATCAAAAATAATCTAGGCCAATCGCAAAAAATATTCATAAGTGCTACAAAAAATTTCGAAGGTAATCATTACGCGCGTATTGATAATGTTGAAAAAATCTTGGTGGTTAGCCCGGCCTGGTTTAATTTTACGACAGAAAAATTAACTTATTTTCGCGAGAAAAGTCTTTACCGGGGCCAAATCGCAGCCATTAAAAAAATTACGGTTCGCTCATTAAATGATAATTTCAGTTTAGTCAGTGGTGATAAGGGATGGTATTCTCCGGTTTTTGAAGACTACGTCTTAGATCAAAGTAAAATTCGTTCAATGATTAAAGCCATCGCCGAAAACACCATTCAAGAATATATCAGTGAGGGTGACCCCTCAGATATGGAACGCCAGGAAAAAGGTTTAAATAAAGATTATTCTGAAGTCATTTTTGAAACTGAGAATGATCGTTGGGCCGTGGTCGTTAACTTGCACGAAAAAGATAAAGCCCTTTATGCTTTAACAGAAAAGCCAACTTATTTAGTAAAACTTGATTTATCGCAATGGGAGCTGTTCGGAAATTTAAATTTAGATGCCCTTCGTGATCGTAAAACTATGATGACATTCGATGTAAAGATGGTGAATCGCGTGTTTGTCAGAAGTGGCGCTAAAAGTTTACAGCTGATTAAAGAAGATTCTAAATGGCGTCCAGAGGCTGCAGACCTTGCTGAAAAAATAAAAATTAATAATGATGATATGGCTGATTTAATCAATCAGGTGCACGATCTTGAAATCACTTACTTTATACCTGAAGAAGAGGGTAAAGATTTTGTCGGTAACGATATGATTATTTTAAAAACCTCTGAAGATCAGCTGTTGTTTCAGGTCAACTGGGGGCCCCTGCGCAAAGATTATTTCTTAGCGCGCACCCAGACGAGTGATAACATTTTCGGCCTCAAAAAGTCATATATTGATCAGCTTCCATTAGAGAAAATTTTAAAAGACCAGGTAGCTCAAGTCGAAGTGCAGCCTGAAAGCAAAGCGAGAAAAAAATGATAACTATTAAATCACCAACCCGCGTAGACCTTGCCGGTGGTACTTTAGATCTTTGGCCTTTATATAATTTTGTTGATACAGCACGTACGGTAAATCTGGCCATTGATATTTGGACTAAAGTTAATTTAGAGGCGCGCGCAGATCAATCCATCGAAGTGCATTCGTTAGATTTAAAACAAAAATGGAATTTTGAAAATTACGTCCAATTTATTGAAACACTGGATCCGAAGTTACACCTCTATCAAAGTGTGATTTCAAAGTTTCATAAAAAAGCACCGGGCATCATTGAAAAAGGTTTTGCGATTTCGACGCAATCTGAAAGCCCCATCGGTGGCGGGCTTGGTGGCAGCAGTAGCTTGATCATTTCAATGATGAAGGCATTTTCGCAGCTGACAGACATTAGGTTTTCTTCAAGTCATGAAATGGTTCACTGGGCGCATAACCTAGAAGCTGAAATTTTAAATACGCCAACCGGCACGCAAGATTATTACCCGGCAATTACGGGTGGGTTAAATTATTTAAACTATGACACGTTTGGAATCAGTCAAAGTATTACTGACCCCAAAGGTACGCCTTTGCATGATAATTTTTTATTAGTTTACACGGGCCGCAGTCATCATAGTGGTTTAAACAATTTTGAAGTTTTAAAAGCAGCTATTGCACGCGATGCGAAAGTGATGGCCGCCCTGAAAAAAATTAAGCTTATCGCCGATGATTTATGGCAAGCGATTCAAGATAATGCCTGGGAGAAGCTTCCTAAGCTATTTCGCGAAGAATATGACGCACGTATTCAGTTAACTCCGGCATTTACCAGTCCTGAAATCGAAAGACTGCATCAAATCGGCTTATCAAACGGAGCCCTCGCTGTTAAAATATGTGGAGCCGGCGGTGGTGGATGTGTCCTGGTTTGGGTTAGTCCTGAGCATCGTCAGAAAGTGATCAGCGCATGCGAAAACGAAAAGTTTCAGTGTCTAAACGCAAGGCCAGTAAGCCCGCTGGTAAATCCCTTGTCAAACAACACGCTTTAACTTCTCCGGCAGCAAGTAATGTTATTCGTTTTATCGGCGTCTCTTTAGCCGGAGGCAAATCTGACAAAGCCTGCGTTGCTGTTTTAGAATATTATCCAGAAAATAAAAAAATATTTTTATCAAGATTATTTGAAAAAATTAAATCTGACGAAACCATTTCGGGAGATTTAAAAATCCATGAATTAATTTTACAAAATGCCGACACCCTAAAGTATGTGGCGTTTGATACCCCATGGAATTTGCCAAACTGTTTACGTTGTGAATTAAAATGTCCAGGATATGAAAACTGTCATCAGCCTCATGTCGAATGGATGTGGAAGCATCAAGAAGACCGTTTAAAGAAAAAACGCCCTAAAAAATTATTCACGCCCTACACGCAGCGTGCTGTAGAAATGTATTTTTCGACAGAGCTTGAAGAAGTTTTTCACCTGCATCACGCTATGGGTGCGAACACAGCACCGTTATTAGCGCGGGCAAATTTTATTCGCAAAAGATTAACGGTAGATTGCATCGAAGCTTTTCCAAAACTTACGTTATGGCGTATGGGTAAAGCCTTAAACATGATGAAGTCACAAATCAGTGATCACCGCGCAGCTTTTGGCGGCGATGAAGCACGGGCTCAGTTTATTCAGGCGCTCAATGACAACAATATAGCTTTTATTTACCACCAAGATGCAAAGCACATGGTTGAAAACAATCATGCCTTTGAAGCATTTATGTGTGGAATGACTGCATTTTTAAAATTTAAAAATTTAACCGAAAAAAGACCGAAAGGTTTTCCAGCAGAAGAAGATTGGATCGATTTTCCGATTGATGGTTTAAAGATTAAGGATTTCGCATGATTATTCAAACCCACATTTTACAAAAAGCTTTAGACGCAGCTCTTTCTACAGGAGCAGACTTTGCTGATATCTTTGTTGAAGACACTTATTCATCAAATTTAACGGTGATGAATTCTAGGCCCGATAAGGCGATCGTTGGTCAGCTTTACGGCGCAGGCATTCGCGTGGTGTTCGGCACAGAAGTGGTTTATGTCACCACCAGCGATCTTTCAGAAAAAGGCTTAGTGCGCGCAGCGATGATTGCAGCGAACAGCCAAACTGGCGACACTTCAAAAATTATCAAACCGATTCATTTAAATAATCCAAATCAGTTCGATTCAATTCATACCTTCGGCGACAAACCGTGGGAAATCAACCGTGACAAAAAAATGTCTTGGCTCAATTCGGCAGATCAACACGCACGCAGCCTAAGTACACATGTCACACAAGTGGAGGCAGGTCTAAATGAAAAATTCCAAAAAGTACAAATCGTTAATTCTCGTGGCGTTTCAGTATATGATGAGCGCGCTTATTCACGCTTTAATGTTGAAACTTTCGTTGAAACTAACGGTACTAAAGAAAGTTCTGGGGAAAACCATGGCCATATGGGCACTTCAGAAATTTTTGATCACTTTGATCTCAAAGCGATGACCAAAGACACTGTTGATCGCGCGCTCTTATTAACCAAATCAGGTTTTGCACCGGCTGGCGAAATGCCAGTGGTGTTAGCGAATGGCTTCGGCGGGGTCATCTTGCACGAAGCTTGCGGTCACGGTTTAGAAACAACATCCGTGCAAACTGGTGATTCTGTGTTTGCTGATAAACTTGGAAAGAAAATTGGTAATGAATGTTTAACAGCCATAGATGATGGCACCATTAAAAATGAATGGGGTTCATTAAATTTTGATGACGAAGGAATGCCTACGAAAAAAACGACACTGATTGAAAACGGCGTTGTGAAGTCATTCTTAGTCGATCAGGTTGGCGCTTTGAAAACTGGTTTTGAAGCCACCGGCAGCGGCCGTAAGCAGTCTTACAAATTTGCTCCGGCTTCACGTATGCGAAATACGTTCATCGCTCCCGGAAAAGATAAGTTCGAAGATATGATCAAAGATATTGATTATGGTTTATTCGCTAAACGCATGGGTGGGGGATCAGTAAACACCAGTACGGGTGATTACAACTTTCAGGTGCGCGAAGCTTATGTGATCAGAAAAGGCCGCATCGAAGAATCAGTTAAAGGCGCATGCCTTATCGGGCGCGGAATTGAAACTTTAGGTAAAATCACTAAAGTTGGCAGTGAAATGAAATTGGCTACCGGAATGTGCGGCTCTGTCAGCGGCAGTATCCCAGCCGGTGTAGGTCAGCCTGAAGTCTTAGTTTCAAGTTTAATGGTTGGCGGAAAGGCCGGTAAATAAGATGGATCAAATTAAAGATAACTTTTTAAAAATTCAAAAATTGGCCGAAGATAAAAAAGCTCAGGTTGAATTACTGTATTCAGAATCTGAAAAATTAAATTTAGGTTATAAACAAAAAAAATTAGATAAATTTGAATCCATTCAAAGTCAGATTGCCGGCCTGCGTGTGATCATTGGTTCATCACAAGGTTATGCTTATACAGAAAACTTATCTGAAGCTTCATTATTAAATACCTTTAACGAAGCCTATAATAATGCTCAGGCAAATTCGCAAACGGCTGATAAGAATAATAAGCCACTTAATTTAGTAAAACCGACTTCACTTAAAATCACAGACCCAAAATTTAGCGAAATCCCGATCGCTGAAAAAAAAGCTGTGGCTGAAAAGTTAGAGTCTCAGTGTTTAAGCCAAGATAAAATTCAATCTGTCCCGTGGGCAGGCTTTTCTGAGAGCCAAGGCGCGGTTCGTGTATTAAATTCTGCAGGTGTAGATTGTAAATATAAATTTCAATATTATTCAGCCTACGCCTACCCATTAGCCAAAGACGGTGAATCGTCTAAAATGGGCGGTGAATCGATGATCTCGCGTGATTTTAAAGATATTGATGTGAATCACATCACAGCAGAAGCAGTAAAGCGCGCGAAAGAAAAATTAAATGCTAAAACTTTAAAAACTGGCAATTACGCAACGATCATCACCAGTGATGAATTCGTGACGATGATTAATATGTTTGAAAGTTATTTTTCGGCAAAACAAGTGTTCGAAGGTAAATCTCTGTTAAAAGGAAAGATCGGTGAAAAGATCGCAAGCCCACTTTTCACTTTGGTTGATAACCCCTTAGAAGAAACTCTTCCAGGGTATCGTCCGTTTGATTCAGAAGGGGCTACTTCATTAAAAACTACTTTAATTGACCAAGGTGAATTCAAAACTTTTATCACGAATTTAGAATACTCAGAAAAAATGAATTTACCGCACACAGCTCATGCGGCACGTTCGCCAGCAGGCACGATGTCGATTGGCTGCAGCAATTTAATTGTTCCGGCAGGAAAAGATTCAATGGATCAGCTTATCGCAAAAAACAAAACCACTGTGGTGATCACTGAATTTACCGGCGGCTTACACGCAGGTTACAACGAAACAACGGGCGAATTCTCGATGCCAGCAGAAGGTTTATTATACGAAGATGGTAAACTAGTTGGCCCTGTTGATCAGTTCGTAGTATCAGGAAATATTTTAGAAACACTAAAAAAGATCACAGCCTTAAGTAACAAATTAAACAGCGGCTCAAGCGGCCGCATGTGCCCAGATGTTCTGATCTCAGAACTAAGTTTTGCCGGAGGGTAGGCCGTTACTTTTTGGAATGCGCCGCATTTCAAAAAGGGAGGGACTTCCAAAAATTGGCGAGGGCATGGAAATAGCTCTCGCAAAGCATTGTACTTACCAGAGACCGTCAATAGTTTTGACAGGTAATTCTTACAGCTGTGAGAATCATTACAGTTTAAATTCGATCTGAGATCCCTTATCTTAAGGGAATGAAAACACAAAAGCTTGTAAGCCTATTTCTTGCCGCGCAATTTATCACTGCTTCTGCCTTCTCGGCTGAAGTTCTAAGATATAAACAGGGCTGTTCTGCTGGAGACGACATTCGTATTGTCGGCGTTGGTGATCTACTCATGCATGACCGCTTACAAATTCAAGCGTCAAAGCATAAATTAGGTTTTAAAAGTTTATGGTCATCATTACTTCCGATTTTTGCTGAGGCTGATTTAGCTTATGCAAATCTTGAAGGTACAACGGCTGAAAGTGTTATCAAAGGCGGTAAAATTCAGACCGACCCAGGTTTTGTTTTCGATAAAGAAGTTTATAGCGGTTACCCAGCATTTAATTATCATAAGAGTTTAATCACAGACATTAAAGAGTCAGGCTTTGATGTTGTATCGACTGCGAACAACCATTCTTTCGACCGCGAATCAATTGGTGTAGATAAAACGATCGCCGAATTAATCGCGGTCGGACTTCCATACACAGGCACAAAAACTAAAGCCTTTGCTGCTAACGAAACATGGCACACAATCACTGAAGTTAAAAATCGTCGTATCGCATGGCTTGCGTGCACTTATGAAACCAATGGCCGTCGTGATAAATTAAAACAAGTTCTGACATGCTTTGATCAGAGAGTTTTATTACTAAAAACAATTAGCGACTTAGCAAAAGATCCATCAATCGATGCTGTGATTGTTACTCCGCACTGGGGAGGGGAGTATCAATTACAGCACAATTCTCAACAAACAAAACTGGGCCGTGAAATTTTAGAAGCGGGCGCAGTAGCGGTGATCGGAACACATCCGCATGTGGTGCAACCATGGGAGAAATACACAACAAAATCTGGCCGCGAAGGTTTTATCGCCTATTCTACGGGTAACTTCGTTGCTGGCCAATCGCCCATCGAAAAACGCACTTCATTGATGGTCAGTCTTTCATTAACAGCGCGTGCTGGTGAAAAATTAGAGCTACGTGGTGTTGAGTATGTTCCGTTATTAATTCACCGTGGCAGCACAATTCAAAGTAAAGATATGCGCGTGGCTTTATCGACAAATCCAACATCGATTGCCTCAACAGCTGTTACGATCTGGAATAATAATTATGCGCATGAAAACATGATGAAAAACACACGTGCTGAGTCGCTTGAATCTATGTGTGATTTATCAAAGTAATACATGGCCCTTTGATTGCCAGTAGTAACAAGAGATCGTCATAACTTGTAACTAAAGGTGTTTTATGGGCTTTACAGGTAGCTTCTACATCAAAAATGGCAGCCTTTTGCGTCCACTATTGGCTAGTCTTTTGACAGTCCTTTTTTTGGGCTGTCAGCCTCCTAAAAAAGACGATAAGCCAGCTCAAGTAAGCCCCTTTAAAGGGGGCTCAAATCTTTCTGAAAAAGCCATTACATGCGAAAGTAAAATTCGTACCCTGATGACCTCAAAAAGCATAAGTTTCGAGAATGTCGAAGAACTTTCAGCGCAGGTCAGTTTTGCCAATGCATCTTTGCAACACCAAGCTAAAGCTGAGTATTCACTAACGCAAACTAAAGAAAATACCAAGTCAGTTGCGGTAGAATACATTACGCAATCTCAAGATCACAGACAAAGTTTAGAATACGAGTTGTCTTTGAACAGTAAAGATTCAAAAGACCCGATGAATGTAACTTTGAAGTACGCATTGAATACCAGCACTACGGCTTCAGAGTTAGAACAACAGTATTTAGTTAATGAAAATTGCGCGCTTAGAAAATCGCAGACGTCATTTCGCACGATTAAAAAGAAAGATCATCTTAATTACACTTATTCTAAAGCTAACTACTATGTCGGTGGCGAATCAGATAATAATTCAGAAAATTTCAGCATTCCCGACGGTGCTAAACTAGATGCATTTCTTGAAGATGACGAAAGCGTTACGTCGCTGGATAATTCTTATTCGTACTCTGACGGCATAGGGTTAATGCGGGCACGAATAATTGAAACCTCACAAGTGCAGAAGAAAAAATTTGGTTTAGATTTAAATTTTTTCTTAACAAAAGCTTCTCTTGGGAGTGCTACTTTCAATTTAGATATTGAGATTGGTGTCGACGAACAAGCCGGTGTGAAATACTCTTTAGCTGTCGGACAAGAAACCTGGACTGTGCCGCAAACTATTTGGCAACAACAAGCTTTAGGAAGCAGCAAAGAACTTACTCAAAGTGTTGCAGTTAAATTACCAGAAAAATATTTCAGTTTAAATAACACGATCGAATTATCAGGAAAAAAACTACCAGCTTACGATCACTTTGGGGCGTACTGGGTAAAATCAAATCAAACGACAACTGCTGAAGGTATGAAATCAGTGACTTTAACTGAAAAAGCAATTCCGACAATCAGCGGAACAACTACAGCGGCAGATTTAGTTTCAAATTCGACGATTCAAACCGAGCTACCAGCGATTCAAAAAGCAGCGCAAGCCATTTTAGCCAAAGAGCCGACAAATCGTGAAGCTCAGGCGCAATTGATTTTAAAGTATCTATCAGAAAACTATATTTATGATATGAGCATGGTCGAAAATAACGTGGTTCGCCCACTCACGACTGAAGAAGCCTTAAGCCGTGGCAAAGGTGTTTGTCAGCATTATGCCGTGATTTTTACAGCGATTGCGCGCGCAATGAAAATACCAACTCGTATTGTTGTGGGCTTTCATTTATCTGAAGATTCAGCCGGTGGCCATGCCTGGAATGAATTCGAAATTCGTAAAGGAGTTTGGCAAGTTGTTGAACCACAGGGTAAAACTTTAGAAAGCACAAACACGCGTTTTTATCTGCCGTTAATACGTGGCGCTTTTTTAGAAGATAAAGACCTTAAACAAACTGACTGGATTATGAAATATCTGGGCGCTGATTACAGCATTACGATGCCAACGATGCACTAAACCTGCGGAAGTGGTTTAAACAGCTCTTTAAGTTCAGGAATCTGCATCGGTACTTTTTCTAAAGCACTGATCCAGGTTTCTGGGGTCTCCATACAGAAAAATGCATTCCATTTTTCACTTTTAGATTTCAAACGTTTAAATACGAAAGATAACATTTCACCACGCAAAGTCGCATCGTATCTTAGTTTGTTGCCTTCAGACGGAAACATCTCAGCACCTACAACTAAAGACTGCACCCCGAAGCGGTCGCGCATCATATGGCGTTGTTCTGGTTGGTAGCGTAAAGTGCCGATTGAAATAATCTGCACTTCGTCAGGCGTAAATGTCTCAGTGATATGATCGACAAGAAAGCCGTAATTTTCTTTCCATTCAGGATGATAGATCATCGGATCAATATGAAAAGCTAATTTGTAACCTTGATCACGGCATTTTTTTGCCGCTTCAATGCGTTCATGAAAACGGGCGGTGCCGTGTTCTTCACGATCAATAATGTATGGCGGATTAATCGACCAGCTTACGGTGATATTATTAGCACCAGGAATATCAATAAATTGATCTACTTTATTTGATTTTGTTTTAAATTCTAAAACCCATTTCGGGTAAGGTTTAAAAAACTCAATGAGCTTTCGCGAATACAAAGTGATTTCATCTAGGCTTAATGAATCAATGATTTCACCTGTGCCCACACGAAACGGGTGGTTCGGAAATTCATTAATCATCGCTTTTAATTCTTCTAACGCCTGATCAATATTTGTGTAGATCAAAGACATCTTGGTATTTAAATAACTTTGTAAATAACAGTAGCTGCAGTTCATATTGCACTGGCTACCTAAATTTAAAACATGGTAATTACAGCAGGTTAAAGTTTTCTTCTGAGTAGCACCCGGACAGCGTTTAAAGAACTGCCCTTTGAATTCAGTAAGTAATAACGTCTGCTTAGATAAATTAAATTCTTCAGCCGTCATTGGCCCGCGTTGAGCCGCTAAAAAGCCGTGTTCAACCACTTCGATAATTTCAGCCGGATATAAAGAACGCACGCGTTCAGCGACTGCAGAATTTTCTGAACAGCGCTCGATATAGATCTTTTTAAAAACCGGTAAAGCGCTATTCACTGATTTGCTCTTTCACGCGTTCTAACGAAGAAATCGCTTTAATTAAATCAGCTTCTGAAGTGATAAACATTTTTAATTCAATGCCGGCACGATCACCGCGGCGTTCAAATTTAGTTTTTGAACCGTACGGCCACGGAAGTTTTTCTAATTTATCTTTTAACTGGTCATCACGTTGAGTTGTTGCTGGATATCTTAAAGCACGAAGATGAACCGTCCATTTAGCAAAGTCATGCGATTGTTCAAACAGTGTTTCTTGATGGCCCATTAAAATTAGGTCACTGATCAATTCTAGATTTTTTAACGAGTCGGTGTATGACGTGCGGGCTTCGATTAATTGCAGCAAAGCCTTAAATAACAACTGCCACTGCAGATCAGTTTTTAGGGGTGATAAGAACACTAAGTCTGCGCCTTTTACTTTTTTGGCTTCAATCCATGGTTCAACCGTGGCTGAAAACCCCAATTCTTTGGCTTTAAGTAAAAATTGTTCTATACCCATGGTCTAGGTGCTAAATCATTTTCGGATTTTTGGCAATAAAGCCTTAATTCTAGCGCAAAGATATTTTATACTGCCAAGAGGAGTTTTTGAGTGAAAACCTGGAAAAATACGGCAGAAATCAACTTAGATGTGGTTTATTTCAACTACAGGCAAGGCTATGATTTTTCTCAGCACCAAGAAGTTTACGTATGGGATCTGGATAAGACCTACTTAGACACCTCAATTGACTCTTTAAAAGGCCTTTTTAGAACTATTTTCGAAAAGTCGATGACTAAAAAAAATGTTCCGGGCGCTTCTGAGTTACTTAAAAGTATCGCCCGCACCCGTAAAAAACATTTCACTGAATCAGATTTTCCGCTGTTTTTCGTATCAGCATCACCTCCACAGATGGAATCTAAAATCGCCGAAAAGTTCGCCCTAGATGAAATCGCCCCGCTGGGAATGTTCTATAAAGACAACTTACGCAACTTAGCACCATCGCGCTTACTTTTCTTAAAAAAACAAATCGGCTACAAACTTCAGGCTTTAATGCAGCTTCGTTGTCATTTAAACAACGACGTACGCATGATTTGTTTCGGCGATGACTCTGAATCAGATGCGATCATCTATAATTTATTTTCAGATGTTTGTGCCCGTAGATACACGCCGCTGCATTTAGAAGAGTTATTGCAAGATCTAGGCATCACGCGCGCGCAAATTGACGAGATCTTAAAACTGCAATCGCTAGTGCCGATTCAAGATCCGGTAGAAAAAATTTATATCAATTTAGCCACTGACACTGATCCTGATTATTACAATAAATTCGGTCGCAGAACTTTAGCTACTTACGATACTTTTCAGGTGGCGCTAGATCTGGTGCAAGATCAACGTTTGTCTTTAGAAGAATTAGGCACGGTGATGTATAATCTAGAGAGCAAATACAGTTACTCAAACACCCAGCTAGTAAAAGGTTTTGAAGACTTAATTCGCCGCCGGGTGATCGGGTTATCATCGTTTGAAATGATTAAGAATTATCTGATCGAAAAAAAGAAAGTCTCTTTATCTTGGGCGCCAAAATTTGAACCATTAAAAGAAAAAATCGTGCAAAACGGTCACGTGTATCAGCTTGATGGCTTATTTGAACCTTGGGTAAAAACCAACGTTAATTATCGGAATGATTTTTTCTAGATTAATCAAATTTCAGCGGAAACACCGTCGTGATCGAGGCGCCAGAAAATTTCGGAAACACCGTGCGCGCCACAACTTCAGATAAACAAGCTTTAAAAGATTTATCCTGAATATCAGAACGATTAATATCAACTTTAGTCACTTTACCAATCGGTGAAATTTCAAACGAAATTAAAACCTGGCCATGCGCTTGTTCAGTTTTTTGAATCAACTGGCCATAACATCTGAAAAAATCAGATTTTTTAGAAGCCAAGATTTCTTCGATTTTAGATTGCGGTAAAACATCTTCGGGTTGGGCTGTTTTCAAACCTTTTTGGCGCAAGGATTCGGCATTTTTTTCATTGGATAAGGCGTAATCCATCGCAGTCAGTTGCCGACCTTCTTTGCGCACCCAGAACGAAGGCTCTTTACCAAAACGTTCGATAAACACATCACCTGAGCGAACGGTCACAAGAGTTGTTTTATCATCGGTTTGTTCAACTAAGATTTCTGAATTTTCTAAAACGCGAACTTCGCCGCCAGTGATGGTAAAAGTGATAAGCACATCTGAAAGGGGAGCGGTCTTAATTAAATCAAGGTGACGAATTTTCAAACCTTTTTTTGCCGGGATGTCGTCGTACTGATCTAATCCGCGGGTGATAACACCCGTGGGATTATCAGAATTAATTTCTGTGATTTTGGCTAATTCTTTAGAGGCTAATAGATCAAGGCTTCGAGTCGGAATAATAACCGAAACCAAAATTAAAATTACTCCAATAATGATGAGACCGATGACAACTCGGTTTTTCATGAGTCTAAATGCAACTATTTAGTAGGTGCAGAAACTGCTGCAGCTGGAACTTCAGTTGTTGCAGTCGGCGAAGCTGGTAAAGCAGCTGCTGCGTTGGCTTCAGGCATTGAAGGAACTACTGAATCAACGACCGAACTTTGAGTGCGTGAAGATAACATCGCAAGACTGATGCAAGTTACAACTAAGATACCAGAAACGATTTTAGTCATTGTAGAAGCCAATGTTGTAGCTCCGGTTGCGCCTAATACTGAAGTTGAAGAGCTAGATGCTGTAAATACGCCGCCACCTTTAGAATCTTGCACTAAAACTAAACCGATTAGGGCTAAACAAGATAGAATGTGAACTGTAGCTAAAAATGTGATCATGACAGGGCTCCTTCAAAATTATCAGTCGAACAAACCGATAACTTATCTAATCCCCATAATTCAGTCCAGCAAGGGTTCATTTTACGCGGCGTTTAAAGGTGACAAAACCCCCTGTTTGGAGCATATCTAAGTGGATGTTTTTTGTGGTCTTTGAAGGTTTAGATGGTTCGGGTAAATCCTCTTTAATGAAGAGGCTTGAAAACCATTTAAAAAACCTGGGCAAAGATCTGATCATGACCCGCGAACCTGGCGGCACCACTGTTGGTGATGAAATCCGTGAAATCATTTTAAAAAAACAAGCAGAGCCTCCTTCTGCACGCACAGAATTACTTTTATACCAAGCCAGCCGCGCTCAACATGTTGATTTAGTGATTCGTCCGGCGTTAGCGCAAAACAAATGGGTGTTGTGTGATCGTTTCTCTGCAAGTTCGATTGCTTTTCAAGGCGGTGGTCGTGGAATCTCTTTAGACCAAGTTGAATGGCTAAATAATTTTGCCACAAATTTACTAAAACCCCATTTAACGGTATTATTAGATTTATCCGTGGATGAATCTAAAAAACGCAGATCAAATCGTGAAAGCTTAACGGCCGTTGCTGAAGACCGCATCGAAGCTGAAGCTGATTCTTTTCACGAAAAAGTTCGTAAAGGTTTCTTAGACCAAGCTAAAGCTGACCCCAAAAATTGGTTAGTGTTAAATGCCGCCCACACGCCTGAAGAATTATATGAACAATTAGTTAAAGATTTAACGGAGCGCCAATGGCTTCGTTAATTTCTCAGGTTGTAGGCCATGAAGAACAAAAATACATGTTACAAGCAGCGATTGAAAATCAATCCTTGCCACATGCGATGGTTTTTTCTGGGCCGTCGGGGATTGGTAAAACTAAATTAGCTATGGCTATCGCCCAAAATTTAGTGTGCGAAGAGCCCATGCAAAAAAAAGCCTGCGGTCATTGCGGAGCTTGTGTTCGTGTTGAAAAAAACCAGTCTGAAAGTTTGCGTCTGGTAGCCCCGCAGGGGTTGCACATTAAGATCGATCAGATTCGTGATATTTTATCTTATTTATCATTAGCCAGTGACGGACAAAAACGCGTAGTGATTATCGATCAAGCGAACACCATGAATGCACAAGCTTCTAATTCATTATTAAAAACTTTAGAAGAACCGCCACCGGATGTTTATTTTATTTTAACAACGACAGATGTACGTTTATTAATGCCGACGATTCGTTCGCGTTCACAAATTATTGCCTTTAAAGCGCTAAGCCTAGATAGCTTACAACAAATTAATCCCGGGCTTTCTTCGTGGATGTATAAATCTGCGCGCGGGCAGGCAGGAAAGCTTGCCGATTTTTCTGCCGGCGAGACACTAGAACGCAGAAATTCTGATTTAGGATTTTATGAGCATTTTTGGTCTAACAAAAATTTTATTTTAGAAACCCAGATTAAAGAGTACGCCAAAGACCGCGCTGCTGCTGCTGCAGTGTTAAAAAACTGGTTTGTTTTTACCCGTGATATGATCGTTCTAAATCAAGGTGCCCGTGATCAGGTTTTGAACTCTGACCAAATCACAACTTTAATTAAATTAGATTTTATTCCATTGCCTAAACTTTACGATTTTTCATCAGCGCTAATACAAGCTGTTCAAGACATCGATAAATTAGATATGACCTTATTGTTCGAATCACTGTGGGTGAAACATGCAAGAGACTAGTACGTTACCAGTTGAATGGATTGATATTCACACCCACCTAGACCGCTTAGAAGGTGGCGCTGAGTTTGCGTTAAAATTAGCGCGTGAAAATGGCGTAACAAAACTAATCACGATCGGTACTGAGCCTGAAGATCTGCCGATCGTTCTAGAATTAGCGCAGAAATATTATCCCGCTGTGTATTGCACTATCGGCGTTCATCCGCACGAAGGCACTAAATACACAGATGAAGTAGGCAAATTCTTGCGTGAAAATGCATCTCGCCCTGAAGTGGTTGCGATTGGCGAAATTGGTTTAGATTATTATTACAACCAGTCTCCGAAAGAAGAACAAATTCATGCATTTCGCGAACAATTAAAAATTGCGCAAGATATGGGTTTGCCAGTTGAAATCCACACGCGCGATGCCGAAGCCGACACCATTGAAATTTTAAAAGAATTTTACGGCAAAGTAAATGGCGTGATTCACTGTTTTACCGGAACCGAGTGGCTTGCACGTGAAGCCTTAGCTATAGGTTTTAATATTTCAATTTCAGGTGTTGTTACTTTTAAAAATGCGGATTCATTACGTGCGATTGTTAAAGATGTGGTTCCGTTAGATCGTTTACATGTTGAAACAGACGCTCCGTTCTTGGCACCTGTGCCAATGCGTGGACGACCGAATACCTCAGCTTATGTGGTTCACACGGCAAAGCTTGTGGCTGAATTAAAAAATATCTCTGTGGAGGAACTTGCAAAAATCACCACAGAAAATGCAAAGAAATTATTTAAAAAATTAAAATAGGAGAGACAAATGTCTAAAGTAAAAGTTGGTATTAATGGTTTTGGTCGTATCGGTCGCGTATTTTTCAGAGCGGCTTTTGATAAAGTTGATATTGCAGGTATTAATTCATTAGATGACCTTGAAGGAATTGTTCACTTATTAAAATATGATTCATCTCATGGTATTTTTGACGCTGAAGTGTCTCATGATAATGAGTGTTTAATCGTTAACGGTAAAAAAATTCCAGTTTCTAAAACTAAAGATCCAGCGCAAATTCCTTGGAAAGCTTGGGGCGTAGATTTAGTGATGGAGTGTACTGGTGCTCTTAAAGGTAAAGAAGATTACCAAAAGCACATCACAGCCGGAGCTAAAAAAGTAATGATTTCTGCTCCTGCAGATGGCGTTGATATGACGGTAGTTTACGGTATCAATCACAAAGATTACGATGCAGCAAAACACACATTCATTTCAAATGCATCTTGCACGACAAACTGCTTAGCGCCGTTAGCAAAAGTATTAGATGAAGCATTCGGTATTGAATCAGGCACCATGATGACAATTCACTCTTACACGAATGATCAACGCATTTTAGATTCATCGCACAGTGATTTACGTCGTGCTCGTTCGGCAGCGGTATCAATGATTCCGACAACTACAGGTGCTGCAAAAGCTGTAGGTTTAGTTTTACCAAACTTAAAAGGTAAAATCGATGGTATGTCTATGCGTGTACCAACTCCGAATGTTTCGGTTGTTGATTTCACTTTCAATGCAAAAACTGCAATGACAGTTGATGCCATCAACGACGCTTTAAGAAAAGCAGCAGCTGGTGATATGAAAGGTGTTTTAGCAGTTGAAGAAAAACCTTTAGTGAGTATTGATTTCAACGGTAACACTCACTCTTCAATCGTAGATGCAAAAACAACTATGGTTATCGCAGGCAGTGGCAACAAATTAGCTAAAGTTCTTTCTTGGTACGACAACGAAGTAGGCTTTTCAAACCGCATGGTTGATATGGCTATTTACATGATGTCGAAATAATCGCTTAAGAAAAAGGAATGTGATAGATGGCTTCTCAAGGTTTAAAAGGGATTAAAACAATCCGTGATTTCGAATTAGCAGGTCAGACGGTATTTCTACGTCTGGATCTAAATGTACCAATGGATAAAACAGGCAAAATCACAGACGAAAATCGCCTGCGTGCGGCTTTGCCAACAATTAACTACGCTCTGGAAAAAGGCGCAAAATTAGTTATTGCTTCGCACTTAGGTCGTCCAAAATCAAAAGACGACAGACAGTATTCAATGGAGCCGGTCGCTAAGCGCTTAGGTGAATTATTGGATGTTGAAGTTGTTTTAATGGATGAGCCAGATTCAGAAGGCGTAAAACATTTTTTATCTGCGCCAATGAAAAAACAAATTATCTGTTTAGAAAATCTTCGCTTTGATGAGCGTGAGACTGAAAATAAAAATGAATTAGCCGTTCAATGGGCGTCATACACTGACATCTATATTAACGATGCCTTCGGTGCTTCACACCGTGCGCACGCTTCAATTCATGCTTTTCCAGAAATCATGCAGAAAAAAGGCATTGGTCTTTTGATCGAAAAAGAAATCAAAATGTTAGATGGTTTATTTGAAAATCCCAAAAAACCTTACATCGCGGTTCTTGGCGGTGCGAAAGTTTCTGATAAAATTCCGGTGATTGAAAAATTAATGAATATCGTTGATGGTTTTGTGATCGGCGGAGCTATGGCATACACGTTTTTAAAGGCTCAAGGTATTCCAGTCGGTAAATCACTAGTTGAAGCCGATAAAGTAAAATACGCTAAAGAGATGATCCAGCGTATGGAAGCTCGCGGTAAAACAATGTTATTACCAGTCGATCACGTAACGACGACTAGTTTTGGTGACACAAATAATATTAAAGTTACAACGACAGCTGAAATCGAAGATGACCGCATGGCTTTAGATATCGGCCCACAAACAATCAGAAATTACCGCGCTTGTTTAGAAAAAGCTCAAACTGTTTTCTGGAATGGCCCGATGGGCGTTTTTGAAACCCCGGCTTTTGCTAAAGGCAGTTTTGCCGTTGCAGAAGTATTAGCTGCTAACCCAGGCCTAATTATTGTAGGTGGCGGAGATTCAGCCGCGGCAGCAGAAGCTTCAGGTTTTGCAGACAAAATGACTCACATCTCTACAGGTGGCGGGGCAAGTTTGGAATACCTTCAAGGTGAAAGACTTCCGGGCTTAGAAGTGTTGCGTCCGCGCAAACAATCTGAGGTAATGTAGTTATATGAAAAAGATTTTTGCGGCTAACTGGAAATTACAAAAAACACCTGCGCAAGCTAAAGAGTTCTGTGAAACTTTTCGCGCGCAACTTTTAGCCCATACTTATTTTTGGGATCACAAAGAGGTTTTCATTTTTCCGCAAAATTTTTCTTTAGATACAGTTATTCATGCGACTAAAGACACTCCGGTGTTTGCAGGTCCACAAAATATTCATACTGAAAAAGCTGGTGCCTTCACCGGTGAAAATTCAGCAGCGTTTGCCAAAGACATGGGAGCAAAAACTATTTTACTGGGGCACAGCGAGCGTCGCCAGTATTTTGGTGAAACTCATGAAGCTTTAAATAAAAAAGTAAAACTTTGCCAAGAGTTAGATTTACTTCCGGTATTTTGTATCGGCGAAACTTTAGCGCAGCGTGAAGCTGGCGAAACAGAAAAAGTTTGTTTCGAACAAATCACCAAAGCATTGGCTGGTATTGATCAATCAAAACGCATCATCGTAGCTTACGAACCAGTCTGGGCAATCGGCACAGGTAAGGTGGCTACTGTGGAGCAAGTTAAAGAAATTCACGAAAAGCTATATCATAAAATGGCTGATCTTAATTTTACAAATTTTCAGTTATTATACGGCGGCAGTGTAAAGCCCGATAATGCCCAAGAGCTTTTACAAGTTCCGCATGTCGATGGGTTTTTAATTGGTGGTGCAGCCCTTGAAGTCGATAGCTTCATGAAGATTTGTTCGCACTAATTTTTATTCTTAAGGTGTATAAGCCGGCTTTGGATTTTGTATTAAATAAATAAAAGTCGGTAAGTGATTATTAGCATTTAAGCCGTAATTCAAATTCCAACTTGCAAATTCATCAATGCTTCCTGAAAAAGTTTGCGTCACGCCAAGACTGCGCCCTAAATAGAACGAGCCAGGTTGAGTATTCCACGAATTGCTGGCACATGCGGTATTCACACCATTAACTGTGACGTTCACATTCGGTGATGTAAAACGAATCGAGACATGATTCCATTCTCCGAAAGTAACGGCGCCTGCAGCAGAACTGCAGCCGGTTGTTCCGCCGCCGAGAGCACGCAGTGTACCGTTGGCAAGAAGAGACGCTCCGGCGCCTTGATTGTTTCCGTTGGCGCCGTAGAAGAAAATACCTTGATCGACTCCGATATTATTAGGCTTAATCCAAAAAGAAAATGATCTCGTATTTGTTCCGGTTCTTAACCCTGTGTTGGCCGAAGTAAAATAATCATCAACACCGTCAAAATCAAAGGCTTGTGAAATTAGACCTGGAACATAACTTAATCCGGTGCCATTAGCATTTGATGCAGTTAAGTTCACCCCACCAATCTGAGTGGCAACTGTTGCTCCACTGGCAATAGACCCAGCACCATCGCCGTTATTGTAGCGGATGATACCGTCATTGACGAAATCACGGTCTCCAGGATTTGAGTCTCCGGTTCCGGCCACGGCAAGTGACATGCCTGTGCCGCTCGTTGGAAATAAATACTCTTGTTGCACATACGGACACGCGGCATAAGAAGCACAAGCTGAGCTTGGGATTTTCCATTTTAAGTGAACTTCAGAACCGCCGCCATTTTCGAAAAATCCCATCGTGATATTGTATTTGGTGCCAGCCGTCATGGCGACGTTGCGGTTTGTAAGTGTTGGGCCGTGATCTGTCCAGAAATCTTCGACTAAAACGCCATTCACCCAAAGATAAATTCCATCATCTGAATTTGTATGAAAAGTATAAGTTCCAGTTTCTGGAGCCAAGATTTGCCCTGTCCATAGAACTGAGTAAGCATCTGCACCACCGACGGGGTTGTTGCCAGCTCCCCATGCAAAAGCAATATTAGCATCGACACGTTGGCTATTAAAATTGTCATAACTCATGCCTGTGAAATAGCGGGCAAATAAGCCTGTTCCAACTTCGACGGTCACCGGCGTTCCAGAAATTACGGTCACGGACGCACTGGCCGAAAAACTTGAATAGGTTGCTGATACAATGGTTGGTCCACCTAAAGAAATACCAGTCACTTCGCCTTTTGGAGAAAAATTATTCACATGAGCTTGCATCACATTTGGTGAATACCAACCACAGGCCGTCGTTAAATCTAAGGTTCCACCATCGGCAGTACGTCCATAACATTTGATATCAACTGTACCACTGACATTAATACTTGCAGAAGCTGGAGTGACAAAAATACTAGTGATAGTTGAAGAGTTAAAGGTGGCGCTGACTGAATCTGAAAGAGCTAAGTAAGTTGCGGTAATATTAACACCGGGATATCCGGTGACATTTCCTAAATTGAGCAAGCCTTCGGTAAAACTTGTTACAGTGTATGATCCCGATAGAGGAACAGTCCATGAAGCTGATTGTGAAATATCTAATGATGTTGCATCACTATAAGTTGCAATCGCCGTATATTGAAATGTTGAATTTCTCGGAATAATTGCAGCGTCAGGCAAAATTGTCATCGACACTAGCGGAATAGCAGTCACGGTGAATGATGTTGAAGCTGTGATATCGGGAAACCCTAAATCATGAACGGTTAAGACAATGTTACTTGTGCCGGTACTTCCTGCTACAGGAATAATATTTAAATAACAATACGGCGAAATACCTGTGTAGGTTATGTTTGCCGGTGGCACCACAGAATTATCAGATGAGGTCACAGCCAGGTTTGCACCACTGCATAACAAAGTACTTTCTAAATCTGAAATTTGAAATGGAATGTACGGATAGTTCGCTTCATAAATATTTCGACTGGCGATGGTTGTAATAGTTGGTGAAGTATTGGCCAGCGAAATAAAGCTGAGAGCGACCGTGGCACTTTGGGGAACGGCAGCCAAATAATTAAGTGTTAATTCGTCATTGTATGTTCCACCCATGATTGAACCTGCAGTGACGACAACAGCACAACTACCTCCGGCGGGAAGCGATGAAGAACAATCGCCGCCAGTTCCGGGAAATGCGCCACCTTTAAAAGTAAAATTTGTTGTGGTAAAGCTCACAGGATTTAGTTGTGAAGCCGTGTAGAGTCCTAAGTTTGTAACGGTAAAAGTGCGATCGAGTGTGACGCCGGCGTTAGCGGTAGGATACGCATAAGTGGGAGCGTCAGAAATAGTAACATTAAATGTTTTTAGTCCCCATATTCCCATGGGAATAAACATCTGTGCTTGCGTATGCACAGCTATAAAAAAAATGAACAATAATAGCACTCGCATTACCTATTAATTATAACCAAAAGGGTATTTAGATTCATGCTTTTACAGCCTTTTAACAAAAAACCCGACTAGATAAGTGAAACAAGACCTAAGTATAACTTTGTGTCTCAAAACTAAACTTTTTCTCATAATGTGACGTTAAGTAAACTGTGAACAAGTTTAATCTAATTTTTTTCAGCTTAATCTCAGTCTTCGTTTTGCAAAGCTCGCTTGCATGGGGAAAACAAAATGATGTCGCTGTATTCAACCAACAAATAAAATCAGAAGTACTTGTTGTAAATAAATTAACTGAAGCCTTAGAGAAAAATCTTGATTCGAAGCTGTTCGAAGTTAAGGTTCAAACTGAAATTTCTAAAGTGTCATTAGAAGTGCAAAAGGTTTATATCACTTTACAGTTATCTCAAAAGTTAACTCAAAATTATCGGGTGCAACTAACTAAGTGGATTCAAGCTTGGGTAGAGACTACATATGGTGTGCGTGGTGACGCTAGGGTTGAATGGATGCCAATTGAAGCAACTCAGGCAGTTTCTGCAGTTTGGTTTGATTTGATTTTATTAGGTTCTTTGTTGGCCACAGCGATGGGTTTATTAATCCGCGCAGTCATAAAAGCAAGACCTCCGGTGCAACTAAGTTTTTCATTTATCGAAGGCAAACTTAATAACGAATTAGAAGCCGCAACAGCGCCGGCTGAAGAAGTTTTCACAATTCCAGTAGAACAATTGGCACTTATTGCACAACCTGAAATTTTAGTTATTGAACCAATAGTTTCAGTTGAGCCATTCATTGAAATTGAAGAAGAAATGGCGATCGAAATCGTTTCGCCATTTGCCTTTATTGATCAAATTGATAACGAAAAACTTAAAGCTTTATTTTCATTTTTTGATTTATCTGAACAGGTCGCTTTTTTTATGAAAGCTCCGCGTTCAAGTGTGCAGCGTTTAACAAGTTCTTTAGATAAAAAACTTGTGATGCAAATTTTAACTGAGTCAGCATTTGTAAAAGATGCCAGTGATGAAGATTTAATTGCAGCTATGCAGTTATGGCAAGAAAGCCAACAAACCAAAGCCGAAGTTATCCAAGTCGTTGAGGCTAACGAAAAATTCTTACGTTTTAAAGAAATCTGGTTAGAACTATCAGTTAAAGACAAAGTTCTATTGTTAGAAAAACTAAGTTCTGAAAATCCAGAACTAGCAGCTTTTTTCTTACAAGGCCAAGAACAGGTTAATTCACTTAAAAAATGGTCTTCAGAAAAATTAAGAAAATTTTGCTTACAGATGAGAACTCGAGATTTAGCTGCGGCGATTACAGAACTACCATTTTTAGCAGAGACTATTTTATCGGTTTGTCCTGAATCGATGAAAAAGGCCATTCTTTGCGAAGCCCAATCGATGGATGCGGTAAAAACCGAGAGCCATTTTGCTTCTTTCGTATTTTCGTTTGAACGCTATCTTTCAAAAGCGACCGCGCCAAAGCCAGAAGCTAATCTATTGCAGATTAGAACCCAGCTTCTGCAATAAACCCGGTTCCAAAACAGTTAAATCTATTTAAACAATAGCTCGTGTGTGCCGCGTCTTACAGTGAGGCACTGGCTTGCGATTTACGCTTTCGCGTCAAGTCATTGGTCATGCTTAAAAGTCTCTGCCTCAATTAGATTATCTTAAAGCAGGAAAACGCAGGTCGAACGTTTGCAGAACATAGTCTAAAGTCTAGACTAATAAGTAAGCGAGGCCACCCATGTCGAAAACAAATAATAGCAATGTTCAAGAGACAGAGCACATTCACTTTAGAAGATGCCATATCTGTGGCACTTTTAATGAGCGCGCAAACTCGTTAGTTGATCGCTGCAGTTGTTGCAGTAAAGCCTTGGCCCCGTTTGTCTTCTTTGATGAGCAGCATGCTCTGGGGGTATCCGATGGCCGTCCATCAGAAGAGCCTTCAAAAAAATCCAGCACAATGAAAATAACCCGTCTAGCCACGCAAAGTATTTATCCACCTATTTGGGGTCTTACAGTATATTGGTAGCATGCGAGTTACCCTAGAAGACATCCAAAAAGCCCAAAGCACTATTGAATCATTAGTTAATTACACCCAATGTGATTATTCAAAATCACTGACGGATATTCTTGGTTCAGAAATGTTTCTTAAATTAGAAAATACCCAAAAAACCGGAAGCTTCAAAATTCGTGGAGCTTCTAATAAAATCACAAGTTTAACGGCTGATGAAAAAAAACGCGGTGTGATTGCCTGTTCTGCGGGTAACCACGCTCAAGGTGTAGCGTTAAGCTCAAAATTAAATAACGTAAGATCTATCATTGTCATGCCTGAGAATGCTTCTATTGCTAAAACTGAAGCTACAAGACGGTACGGTGCCGAAGTGATTTTGCATGGTTCAATGTTTGATGAAGCTAAAGAGCATGCGCTTAAGTTAGCTAAAGAGCATGGTTATGTGTTCGTGCATCCTTACGAAGACGAAAAGGTGATCGCTGGCCAAGGAACAATTGGTTTAGAAATTCTGCAACAAATCCCCGACGTCGACACGATCGTTATTCCGATCGGTGGCGGCGGATTAATCGCTGGAATAGCATTGGCCATTAAAAGCCTAAATCCAAAAATTAAAATCATCGGTGTGCAAACAGAATCAGTCAGTACGATGGCGCAAATGTTTCACACGAAAAAATTTGTTCCCTTAACTAAGCCGGTGGCGACATTAGCTGATGGTATTGCGGTAAAAACACCAAGTGAAGTTATGTTTAAGTCATTCATCGAAAAAAATGTGGATGAAGTTGTAACGGTGACCGAAGACGAAATCGCAGAAGCAATTGTGTTTTTATTAGAGCGTGCTAAAACCGTGGCCGAAGGTTCAGGGGCTGTGACAGTAGCAGCAGCTCTTTCGCGTAAATTAAATTTAGGTAAAAAAACCTGCTTAGTTGTGAGTGGTGGCAATATCGATTTAAATATTGTTTCAGATGTTATCAATCGCGGCCAAATTCAGCGCGGAAGACTTTGTGAATTGTCTGTGATCGTGCCTGATGTGCCCGGAAGCCTTAGCCATTTAACGCAAATCATTGCTGAGCACAAAGCTAATGTCTTAGAAGTGCATCACGATCGTATTCGTCATGGCTTAAACTTAAAAGAAACCCGCATTGAATTTGTTTTAGAAACGACTTCGCGCGAACATATCAAAAAAATCGTCGAGGCTTTAGAAAAAGCCGGAGCGAAAGTTTTAGTTTAAAGCTTCCAATGAATTGATAACTGGTCGTTTTCTTTTAATTGATGACGGCCAGATTTAATTGATTTCTGATTGATCTTAATAAAACGTTTATTGTGATCAAATTCTGAATATAAATAAAAAGTATCTAAAGTAAGCCCAGCACCTTTCACGATGTATTCACCATGGTAGTTGTTTTCTTTCATCGACATTGTCGTGGGCTTAAAAAACTGAGTTAAATCTTCTAAAGCAAAGCTTTCATCTAATAGAAAGCCTGCACGTACATTCGAATCGGCGATAAAGTTTAGTTGGGCTTCAGATTTTAAAGCAAATTTTTCGCCTTTTTTATTGCTGCTAAGTTGTACTAATAAATGTTTTAACATCTGGCGAATAACACCTTGTAATTCAAAGTTGTGTTCGCCGGTCGCGTGGGCTTTTGAAACCACAGATTTTGGCGGCATCATCAGCTTAATTTGATTTAAAATCGGCTGAGATAAAAATTGATGTAATTTGTAATGGTAAACAAATTCTTGGATCATCGCACTCTCGATCACATGCGATGCTGCACACATTTTTTCAGCAAACTGAGTGTTTGAAAAATCAATCGTGAGTGTGCGTGAATTTTGTTTTTCTTCGATACCTAAACCCATTTTGATCAGTTTATCATGGTATTTAAGACTAAGATCAGCCTGGCCCTGGGCACGTAAATCAAATTGGCGTTCGAACTCGTCTTTACAAGTTTTAAACCAAATCTGCTGAAAATCAGGTTCACTTAAAAAATCCAGATAAGGTGTTGCGCGAAAGCAACTTGTGTAATGTTCGATTTGTTCGTCAAAAAACTGCGCCATCACTGCTTTTTGCGGATGCGGATCGATCATCGCTGACCACAACATTGAATTTTTCTTATGGGCTTCAACTAACGGAGACAAAGGAATTTTAAATTGGATTTGGCTGATATCATCACTCCAAATCAAAAATAAGTTTTCAGTTAAAGCTGAAATAAAAAATACTTTAGAATAGCTGTAGCCACCATTTTCAGGATCATTAGTGATAAAAATATCACCAGGATTAAGCTTTAAATACTTTTTAACGATTTGATAACTGACAAGACGGCTAGTGGTTGTCGAACATAATTCAGAATCACGCGAAAACATCAATTCGCCGTTAAGATTTACCAGAGATGCATTTTTGAAATGATTCAAAAAACTTTGAAAATAGTGATAATCCAAGTGGCCGTATGAAGCTAGTTGTAAACTTTTATTATCAAACATCTAAATTCTCTTAAAAATTTCTGCAGTCCACGAAAAAGGGCTAACGGCGTTATCAAGTTTTTTAAATAAAATATTTAAATGGCCTGTCCACTCAAGTTTTTCTTCTTTCACTTTGTGTAAAAGAATATCGTAGCCCAGTTTGTTGACGATAAAATCCTGAATAATCTTTAAATCAAAAGGCTCTTCATAATGGGCCTGGCCTTTTTCAAGAACTTTAAATTGCGATTCAATTTTACTGCATAAAGTGTTTTCAGCTAATTTCGGAAACAGCTGAACTAAGTTTTCTTCTTTTGAAATCGTTTTGTAAAAGGCATCCACAACTAAAGTTTTAACAGAGCGGCCTGCTAACATTGGGCCGGGCTCGATCGCCGCCGGAACTTTAGAAAACACTAAATGACCTGATGAATGGATTTTAACTTCAGAAAAAGGGTGAATACCGATCGCTTCTGATTCGATATGATCGTAATTCACATTACCCCAGGGGCTTTTCCAAACGGGCGAAGTTTTATCTTTCATCACGATCCAGCGCTCTAAATCGGTATGGATAAGTAAATCTTTTTTATTTTTCTTAAAAGAGTGGTGTAAAAACTGATCCGCACTGAAGTACAGATCAATATTTTCAAAATCTTTTTGAAATTGATTTTTAACCCAGAAATGAATTTCAGGTTCACCAAGACAAGCTTTGATTTCGCTGACGATTTCTTCTTTAGTGCCTTCAGAACCTGCATTAATTAAAGTTCTGCGTAATGAATTTAAATTATCAGGTTCGGGATTTTTAAAAACAGAAAATTTATTTTCAATAAAGAAATTTTCAATCGAAGTTACTTGCTCTTCAGAAAACTGGCTTAAAGAGATCACGACTTTGTTCGCTTCGGCATTAATTTTTTTAACTCGGTCTAACTCGGTTTTTAAATGATCAAGCGTAAAAGTTTTATTCAGCGGAATAATTAACGCCGCTGCAGCTAACGATAAGCAGGTTGAATCTTCGAAAGTGTAATTGTTTTCTTGGTGTTCATTTAAAACCTGAATAACACTGCCACCTAGGCGAAATGATTTTAGACGGTCTAAATATTTTGTAACAATGTAAACCGACGAAACTGTGTGTTCAGCGGTTAAAGGTTTAATGTGTTGATTTAAAATGGACTTCAATGATGTCTGCGGTAAGAAGAATGTTTTTTTCAACAAAATACTATTAGAGCCACTGCGGGCTTCGATTTCCGCGTAGGATTCTCCTAAATAAATTGCAAGTGAAGCATTGGACATATTAAGTTGGTCTATGTTAGAGATAGTTACATTAAGGGTCAATAACTATGAAAGTATCTGCAGAAATTTTAAGTCTAGTGCCATACAAACCAGGTAAACCCATCAGCGAAGTTCAGCGCGAATATGGTTTAACTGAAGTTCATAAATTGGCCAGCAACGAAAATCCGTTGGGTCCAAGTCCTAAAGCAGTACAGGCGATTCAAAAAGCCCTAACTGAGCAGCATCGTTATCCAGATCCTTCTTGTTATGACTTGGTTCAAAAAATCTCGGAAAAATGGAACGTTCCTGCCACTCAAGTGGGAATCGGTAACGGTTCAAACGAGATCATTGATCTTTTAATTCGTATTTTTTGCGAACCAGGTGATTCGATCTTAACAACTGAAGCCGCTTTCGTGGCTTATAAAGTGTGTGCACAAGCAGCACGTGTGAAAGTCAGAACTGTTCCACTACGTCCTGATTTATCGATGGATTTAAAGGCCATGGCCGATGATTTTTATCGCAATCCAGCCTCAAAAACTCAATTGATTTTTATTCCTAATCCGAACAATCCAACAGGAACATCAGTGGGCGGAGCAGAGATGGATGAGTTTTTAACTCGTCTTGGAAACCGTGATGACGTGTTATTAATTTTTGATGAAGCCTACACTGAATATGTGCGCGATCCGCAATTTAAAGCAGCAGCGAATTTCTATCAAAAATATACAAACGTAATCGTGATTAAAACGTTTTCTAAAGTGTACGGTTTAGCCGGATTACGCTTAGGCGCAATGTTGGCGCCAGAATTCGTATTAGAGCTGTATAATCGCGTAAGAAATCCATTCAATGTGAATGAATTAGCGCAAGTGGCGGGTATTGCAGCACTTGATGATATTGAATACATGCAAGCTTCGCAAAAATCAGTGTGGGATGGTTTAGATTTTTTCTATAAAGAATTAACCAGACTTAAACTTCCGTTCTTTAAATCAGAAGCGAATTTTGTGTTATTTGACACGCAAAGAAACGCTGAGGCCTGCTTTAAAAACCTCCTGCAAAAAGGCATAATTTTACGCCCAGTTGGCAACTATGGTTTTCCGACCTATTTACGTATGACTGTTGGCCAAGCTGTAGAAAATCAAAAGGCCATCGCTGCAATCGAACAAATGCTAACTGAGGTTCCAAAGCTATAGTCTTTACTGTCTATAATCCTGACAGTGTTTAATCAAATCAAACTCTAGTAATATCCCCTGATTGTAAATGTAAGGGGATATAATGACGTTATTAAAACGCCTGTCTTTAGTGGTAATTATTGGATTCGCGGTATCTGCGTGTGCGCCTAAAGACGAAAAAACGACTATCGTTAAAGAACGTCAGGCTTCAGAAAATCTAGCTGAATCTATGCAGTTAACTGCTTCAGGGGAATCAACGTTAGTTCTGCAGAAAAGCGCTTTAGGTAAAGCCTTTTTAATGACGCCGTCGCTGGTGTTGTCAAAACGCACACCTGACTTTAATGATTTTAAACCACAAATTATTTCTTTTGAACGTTCAGCCAGCCGTCTGGGAATGTTTCGTTTAAGTTCGAATAATCTTTACAGCTCTATTCCTACAGATAAGTTACTTCAGACTTTTCATATCGTTAAAGAAACATCTGAGACTTTAACAATTGATATTAGTGCGGGTTTTAGAAATTTAAGTTTCGAAGAGCATTTAAGCATCGTTGAGCGTGAGGCGATTGATAAGCAACAATCTGTTACAGGTGAAGGATACGAAGTTACTGCTGATATCAAAGAGGCTTTGATCCGCAAATCAGAAATCACTGATAATACAATGTATATCGAACAAGCTGTGCGTTTTGGAAGTTTGCCGATCGTGCAATCAGAAGAAGAAGCGCAAGCTTCGCAGGCAGCAAGTCCATTTCAAGTCGCCTTAACTGCAAAAGTGATTGTTGAAATTAAGCCCTATGTGATGAATCAAGAATTTAAGTCACAACTTTTTGATAAAACTCAACGCGTGGGATTTTTCATAAATTTCGCAACTCTTGCCGAGCAAGAAGCGGCTCTGCCACAGATTACAAAATGGGACATTTCAGAAAAACGTGCACCAATTGTAGTAGCGCTTGAAGAAAATATTCCGGCTGAAGTTTCTGATGCTGTGGCCGAAGGAATTACTTATTGGAATAAAGTTATCGGACGCGAAGTTTTAACGATTCGTAAAGGTTTTAAGGCTACTGATCGCGTGAGTGATCGCATGATTATTATCCGTTGGGTGCAGTGGGATTCTGCGGGTTTTGCTTACGCTTCAATGCAGGCAGATCCAATGACGGGCGAAATTTTACGCGCGCAAGTTTTTATGACATCTTCATGGCTTAAAATGCTGCAAACAGAACTTAAGGTTCCCTTATCAGGCAAAGCTGCAAAAAATAAAAGTGGTCTGTGTGTGATGGAACAAAGTAAAATCCAGACAGCACACGCACTGACGAATTTATCAGGCGCGCATAAATTAAAATTCACGCAAGATACCATTAGAATGGTTGTGGCTCACGAAATGGGTCACGTTATGGGGCTTCGTCATAATTTTGCCGGTTCTTTTAATCATGAAGGCAGCGATGAAGATCTTTTAAAAGCACAGACCGATTATTTAACGGATGAAAATCACCCGGGTTTTCCGTTTGCATCAACTGTTATGGATTACGAGCGTGGTCTGTATACAGCCTTATTAGGAGCGCAGATTAAACATTCGGTGCTACCTTACGATTCAGCAGCGATCGGTTGGGGTTATAAAAATCAAAAAATCGAACTGGTAAAAAACACTTATTGTTCTGATGAACATATTGCGATCGCCAACGCAAATAATGCAGAGGTGTACGGTTGTGAAAGATTTGATGCCTTAAAAAATCCAACGCTGGGCGCGCAGCAGTCTGTTCAGTCAGCTATTGATAATGTCGTTAGTAAGAAGTTTCGCGATTTATTGTCTATTCAAAATAATAACGATCCTTATAAAAAATCGTTGAGTGTTGAAGAGTCGGCATCGCTTATTTTTGTACCAGTAGATCTAGGTCAGTTGGAACATATTTTATTTGCGCCAAAAGATAAAACTACAGTGATTTCTATAGAGACAGCACTTTCTTCATTTCAATCAAGTTATTCGATGAAGGGCGATTTGCAATCCGAGTACTCTATCGAAAGTAAAATGTTTGAAGATTTAAAGTCGATTGGCGGAGTATCTGGTTTAATTTCAAATTGGTTGAAATTGCCAAGCCAAACAACTGGTGGATTTCAAACGATTCAAAATCAAGTCGCAGATTTTTTTACAAAATTAGATGCGCCTCAATCCGGCTTCGAACAAAGTATGCTCATCGTGATTTCGAATAAAATGTTAGAGTCTGCTAAAAAAGAAGATGAAAAACTTTTATCGACGGTCATGGTGAAGTTTGTTCCGGTGTATAAAGGAAATTATAACTTCAAAACTATTGAAGAATATAAAGATTCGCAAAAAAATCCGGATAAGTATCCAGCTCCGATTATGCGTTACCGCAGTAACGTAAAATTAGGTGATGCAAAATTATTAATGAGCTTATTCAAAGAGGCTGTTCTTTCTGGTAAAGACGCCGCTAAAAAAGTAACTGTGAATAGCCAAGAATTAGAAATTCAATTGTTGGGCTATTCTAATTATAACCGTGACACTTTAATCAAAGCTTTCATTTTAGAAAATTGGTCTACCGGATTACAGGGTGAAATTAGCGCTCCACTTATTGAGCAGACGCAGCTGTTAAAAGAAGCGCTTGCAGCAAACACTTTAACTGTTTTAAAAGCCTTAGGAAAACCAGTGCCTGCATTAACTAGTGCAGAACTTGTTAAAGCTGTTAAAGAAATCACTTACTCGCAAATGACGGGAATTTACGCTTTTGAATTAGAGCGTGAATTATCAGTGCTTGAAAAACTAGAAAACGCTAAGCCCGAGTAGTTAATTGTTTACATTATTCCGGCCGTTAAGGTAGGTTACCTTCCCATGGGTTATGTGATCACAATCGATGGGCCAGCGGCTTCGGGCAAATCTTCGCTCAGTCGTGAACTCTCTAAAAAACTAGGCTGTCCGTGGGTTTCGACGGGCGCATTTTACCGCGGCTTAGGCTATGCGGCGCTGCAGCTTAAAACTGATCTTGCTGACCCTGTGGCTTTATCAGAATTGTGTAACTCAAATATCTGGGAAGTCCGCTTAGCTTATGAGCGCACCCAAGTTTACTTTAATAATGAAAATGTAACTGACCAAATTGCCCAAGAAGCGGTTGGTAATGTGGCCAGCAAAATTAGCCATTACCCAGAAGTGCGCCAATCACTTTTGGATCATCAACGCAATTGCGCCCTTATCAATGACGGTTTAATTGCCGAAGGCCGTGACTGCGGCACTGTGGTATTTCCGCATGCCGAAGTTAAGCTTTATGTGACCGCAGACTCTGAAAACCGCGCCCAGAGAAGAGCTCAAGAGTTAGGCATGGACGAGAAAACCCTTGTTCAGCAGCAACAGATTCGCGATAAGCAGGATTCGACTCGTAAAACAGCTCCCTTGTCAGTGCCGGCGGATGCCCTTGTGATCGACACAACATCGATGGATTTAGACGCTGTTGTGGCCTATGCTGAAAAGCATATTCGTTCGAAAATCTCTCTCTAAAAACCGTCCCCAGACGTCCCAAAATTCTCCATTGACCAGCTAAATAAACTCCCGTAGAACGACTCTTCAACCTTAGAGTTCCTAGAGGACTCTTTGCGTGAAAAGGAAAAAAACAAAAACAATGAACAAAACGTTAAGCAAAAGCCAAAAAGAAAAACTATCAGTACTAGCAATGCTAGATGCTGAAGACTCAAAAATCCCGGAGAATCCAGGTATTCACGCGGGTAGTGATAAAAAAGGTGAATTCTCACAAATGTTCGAAGAATTCACAAAAGAACAAGATTTCAAAGTCGGTGACGTAGTTACTGGTTCTGTAGTTGAAGTTCAGTCAGATTACGTACTAGTTGATATCAACTACAAATCTGAAGGCTTAATCCCAATCAATGAATTCCGTGTAGTAGACGGTGTTCGCCAAGTTAAAGCTGGCGACAAAATTGAAGTATTAATCGACCGTATCGAAAACGAAAACGGCATGATTGCATTATCTAAAGATAAAGCTGACATGTTACGTGCTTGGTCTGATATTTCTAAAGCTGCTGAAAACGAAGAAATCATCGAAGGTTTAGTAGTTGCGAAAGTTAAAGGCGGATTATCTGTAGATATCGGCGTTAAAGCTTTCTTACCTGGTTCACAAATCGATTTACGTCCAGTACGTAACATGGATGTTTACTTAGGCAAAAAATATAAATTTAAAGTTATCAAGTTCAACAAAAAACGCGGCAACATCGTATTATCTCGCCGTGCAATTCTTGAACAAGAGCGCGATTCATTAAAAGCTCAAACAGCTGATCAAATGAAAGAGGGCGCTACTGTTGTCGGTCTTGTGAAAAACATCACTGATTACGGAGCATTCATCGATTTAGGTGGTTTAGACGGTCTATTACATATCACTGATATGTCATGGGGACGTATTAAACATCCTTCTGAAGTGATCAACGTAGGCGATGAAATCAAAGTTAAAATCTTAAAATACGACACTGAAAAAGAACGCGTATCTTTAGGTATGAAACAATTAACTGATGATCCATGGGCTAACGTTCAATCTCAATACTCAATCGGTTCTAAACACAAAGGTAAAGTAGTATCAGTAGCTGAGTACGGTGCGTTTGTTGAATTAGGCGAAGGTATCGAAGGTTTAATCCACGTATCTGAAATGTCTTGGACAAAACGTGTGAAACACGCGAACCAAATGGTTCAAGTAGATCAAACTGTTGATGTACAAGTATTAGCGATCGACACTGAAAATCGTCGTATCTCTTTAGGTATGAAACAACTTCAAGCTAACCCATGGTTAGAAATGAAAGAATCATACCCTCCAGGAACAATCATTGAAGGTGAAGTTAAATCTATCACTGACTTCGGTGTGTTCGTTGGAATCGAAGAGGGCATTGACGGTCTAGTTCATATTTCTGATTTCTCTTGGACAAAACGTGTAAATCATCCATCTGAAATGTTTGCTAAAGGTCAAAAAGTAAGAGCAGTTGTTCTTGGCGTTGACACTGAAAACGAAAGATTCTCTTTAGGTATTAAACAACTTGAAGGTGATCCTTGGGCACAAATCGAAACTAAATACGGCATTGGTACTCAGCACGAAGTGAAAGTAACTAAAGTTGTAGATTTCGGTGCATTCGTTGAACTTGAATCAGACATCGAAGGTTTAATCCATATCTCTGAGTTAACAACTGATAAAGTTGGCAATGTTGAAGACGTTGTAAAACCAGGCGATAAAATTAAAGCTGAAGTGATCACGATTGATAAAGACGCACGTAAAGTGGGTTTATCAGCGAAACTTATTAAACTTCGCGAACAAAAAGGCGATGTTGAAGAGTACGTTAAAAAAGCTACAGCTACTTCAAAAACTAGCTTAGGCGATTTATTCGGCGATCAATTAAAAGGTCTTAAAAAAGACTAATTAGCTGACGTAAAGATATATTCTTTGAACCCGCATTCTTAACGGAATGCGGGTTTTTTTATTTCTGAACTGGCTTGCCGACTACGCGCTGAAGTGGATGATCTCTTTAACTAAACAATGGGTCAGCTTGTTGAACCGGAAATTGCTGCGCAATTCCCGGTTTCCGTTTGGGGGAACGGGAGAGTATTTGGCGTTGTTCGTGTCGAAAACGGAGTGTGTTTAGCTCCGTCACAACTTTTCTTAATAACGCATTCTGACGACGGTCAACTTCCGGCTTTGAGGACTTTCTTTTTTTTACCGTTTGATTAGACTTAATAGATACGAGGTTCAATATGTCTTTACGTAAAATGATCGTGCTTGGTGTGTTTATTGGTTTCGCGGTTTATTTAGGTTACCGCGGTTATAAAGTAGCTACGACTTCAATTGCTGATGTCGAAGATGCTCCTTTGAATTTAAGTAAAAATGAAATTCTGCATTTAGAAATTAATGGCGTTATTATGAACGGCAAAAAATTTCTTTCTAATTTGAAAAAGTATGCTGACGAAGAAGCTGTTAAAGCGATCGTTATCGAAATTAATTCTCCGGGCGGGGCTGTTGGCCCATCGCAAGAATTGTTTCTTGAAATTAAGCGCGCTAAAGAAGAGCACGGTAAACCTGTCATTTGTGTATCGACAGGTTTGATTGCCAGTGGTGGTTATTATGCGGCGATGGCTTGTGATCAGTTGATTGTGGCTCCGGGCACGATGATTGGTTCTATCGGTGTAATTATGGAATTTGCTAATCTTGAAGATCTATATTCATGGGCTAAAGTAAAACGTTACACGATCACATCGGGTAAATTTAAAGATTCAGGTTCTGAATATCGTGCTATGCGCGATGATGAACGTAAATTATTTCAGGAAATGATTAACGAAGTTTACGAACAATTTCGTAATACTGTAGCTGAGGCGCGTGGCTTAGAGATTCCGTTTGTGGCTCAGTATGCTGATGGCCGCGTTATGACCGGTGCAAAAGCTGTTGAATTAAAATTTGCTGACTCTATTGGTACATTTGAAGATGCGATTCGTATGGCAGCTTCAAAAGTTGGATTAAAAGAAGATGAGTATCACGTGTTGCGTCCTCGTCGTGCGCGCCCTTCGTTTTTATCTTTTTTTACTGATGATGAAGATGGTGATGATTTAAATTCTATTTCTAAATCTGAATTACAGGCGGCTATTAAAGGTGATCTTGCCTCTAAGTCTGTTGAACAGGCTTTAAAATCTGTATTTAAATTGAAAACGCTTAATCAGCCAATGATGATTATGCCAGGATACTGGGAGTAATCGTCAGTGGCAGCCAAAGCAACAGCTAAAGTAAATAAGTTAGCGCATGTAAAGATGGATAAAGAAATTTGGCCGATCGAGCGCGATATTTTTTATCGTCCGGGTCGAATGAAGTATGTGCGTAAAATTATTAAACCAAGTGGTTGCGTTTTTTGTACGTCGGCGGCAAAAAAAGAAAGTATTCAGACACTTTGTGTTTATAAAACTCAGTACACTCAAGTTGTGGTAAATAAGTTTCCGTATAATAATGGTCACCTTTTAGTTTTGCCACTTCGTCACACCGGCGATTTGTTGTCGCTGACTGAAGCTGAATACACTGATTTGCATGCGGTTTTACGTTTATCAATAGAAGCCATTAAAGCTATGTATAATCCGAATGGTTTAAATATTGGAATGAATCACGGAGCCACAAGTGGCGCTGGTATTCCGGATCATTTGCATTATCACATTGTGCCACGCTGGAACGGCGATCTTAATTTTTTTCCGTTGATTGCTGAAACAAAATTAGTGATCGAGAATCCGAAGCAGACCTACAGTAAACTTAAAAAATATTTTCAGAAAAACGGTTAGGCGGAAATTTTATATGACATCTTTTTCTGTAGCTCCAATGTCGCCGGTAGTAAAAAAATTATTAATCATCAACGCTTTTATTTGGGTTGTGGTGCAAATATTTCTGGATCGCGCGTTTGATTTTCACCACTGGCGTTTATTAATTTTAGTGCCAGAATTAGTAATTGAAAAATTTTACGTCTGGCAATTAGTGACGTACCAATTTTTTCACGCGATTTCGCCGTTTCATTTGTTCTTCAATATGTTGATGTTGTGGTTCTTCGGTTCTGAATTAGAGCGCCGCTGGGGCAGTAAATTTTTTACATTTTACTATCTGGCAAGTGGCGCAGGCGCTGCGATTATCTATTGCATCGGCGTGGCTATTTATGCTGCGATGACTGGTTTTAGACCGGTCTTATTAACTCCGGTGTTGGGGGCTTCGGGCTCATTGTTCGGTTTACTATTGGCGTACGGGATTATTTATGCAGACCGTGAAATGTACTTTATGGGGTTTTTTCCGATAAAAGCTAAATACTTTGTGATTATTGCTGGTGCTATGGATATGGCCTCTTTAGTAGGAACAGGCTTTGCCGGCGGTGAGGTGGCCTATTTAGCCCATTTAGGAGGCATTGCTTCGGGTTACATGATTTTGCGTGGTCATGTTCAATATAAGAACTATCAGGCAAAAACTAAGTTGAAGCGTAAGGCATCAAATCTGCGTTTAGTCGTCGACAACGAAAAGACCACCAAGGATAGCAATAACCCGAAATACTGGAACTAGTGACCGATTGACTGATCGGTCAGGTTGCTTTAAAACTGTTATTCGTTCTTGGAGGACCTATGTCATTAAATAAAGCTTTAGAAGATTTAAAATTTGATAAAAGATTAACTGAATTAAACATCCGTTTAGGTCGTATCACTCAAGAAGAAGTTGATAAACAAAATGCAGCGTTAGAAGATCTTGAATCACAAGTTGAAAAACTTGATCTTGATTCTGAAAAAGCTGAGATCAACTAGTTCGTACTAATCCTCATTTTATGGCTCAGCAACAACCAATAGATATTTACTGTATGGCTAATCAAGACCGCAGTGATCGCGTTCGTTGGCTGATTGAAGAGCTCGGTCTTGAATACCGTGATCATTATTTGAAAAGAAAAAATGGTGATCTGAATTCGCCACGCTATTTGGCACTTAATCCCACAGGCAGAGTTCCCACGATCGTAGATAACGGAAAAGTGATCTACGAATCAGGAGCTATTTGTCTTTTTTTAGCCGACAAGTATCGTTCTGTTAAAGCATTAGCTCCGGCTTTTGATGCTGAAGAGCGTGCTGAGTATTTGCAGTGGATGGTGTGGTCGGTGGCAAGTCTTGAATGTGTTATTGCTCGAATGTTCACACATGTAAGTACAGACCGCGAAAAAGAAGAAACGCACGCCTTTGTAAAAAAACAATGTGAGATTTTTGAACGTGCTCTTAATCCCATTTTAGAAAAACAAGACTATATTTTAAAATCAGGATTTTCTGCGGCAGATATTATGTTGGCAGCAGTTATTCCGGGAGCTTGGGAATACCTCGTAGAACCAAATCCGGCAATCAAAGTTTATATGAATAGGCTGATGCAAAGAGCGGCTGCAGTGAAGACCCACGTTTTTGAAGTTCCCGATATGTCAGGTCATTAATTATGCCTGCAGTTAAAAAAAAAGATAATCCAGATGCCTTCAAACATTGGTTCAATGAAGCCTTAGTCACACGCATTTCAAATAGTCTTAAAAAAGCCTATCCGGCGTTTAATACGAGGAGTTTTTTAAAGGTCGTACCAAAGCTTGCAGCTTTAGAAATGAAGCCACGGGTGCATTTCATTCGCGATGCGATGTTTGCTGAACTTCCGCAAGATTATCTTAAAGCGCTTAGTATTTTATTAAAATCTGCTGAAGTCGGAAATCTTAAAGGATTTGAGCTTTGGCCTTACACTGAATTTATCCAGCATCACGGAATCAAGCATGTCGATGAATCGCTTGAGGCTTTATATATACTTACATCAAAGTTCACAGCTGAATTTGCGGTGCGTCCTTTTTTGGTCGAACACCCGAAAAAAACTTTCGCCCGTTTAAAAAAATGGGCTGGTGATGAGAATGAACATGTGCGCCGCTGGGCCAGTGAAGGTACGCGGCCGCGTCTGCCATGGGGCATGAAACTGCATGCTTCAATTGTTGACCCTAAGCCTGGTTTAGAAATCTTAGAAAAACTTAAATTCGACGATTCGTTATACGTCAGAAAAAGTATCGCGAATCATTTAAATGATATTACTAAAGATCATCCTGATCTTGTGATTGCAACGTTGAAGGCTTGGCAGAAAAAAGTGACAGCCAAAGATAAAGCCAAACTTGAATGGATTCAGAAACAAGCACTGCGCACGTTAATCAAAAAAGGTTATAAGCCAGCTCTTGATGTCATGGGCTTTGGCGCTAAGGCCGAGATTAAGCTTGGCGAACTAAAATTGAATAAGAAAAAATTCAGTGAAAAAGATATTTTAGTTTTTGAATTAGATTTGATTTCAAACAGCGCGAAGCCGCAGGTGTTAGCGATCGATTATATTATTCATTATCAAAAGGCGAACCAAAAAAGTTCAGCCAAAGTATTTAAACTTAAAGTTTTTGAATTGAAGCCTAAAGAAGCTTTTACGTTAAAGAAAAATCATTCGTTAAAGCCGGTGACCACGCGTAAGCACTATGCTGGCTTACATCGCTTAGAGATTCAGGTGAACGGTAAAGTGCTGGCTGCGGCAGACTGGCAGCTGACTTTATAGTTTAGACCATTCTTCGCGTAAGATTTTCAGGTCATCGCCATTTTCAATCACATATAAAGTTTTGATGCCTTTATCCTGATGCTTATCAGATGAATAGTTCTGCACGAATTTAATTAAGTATTGGTTTTTTGTGTGAAAGATACTGGGTTTAGAAAAATCAATCGTGATCGTTGTGTAAATGCTTTTAAGTTTTTCTTTGTGTTTAAGCCATGATTTTTTGTTAAAGCTAGGCGCAGAAAAATCATCAGAATACATTTTGCTGTAATTTTCTAAATCTTGTTTTTGCCAGTGGTCTTTCCAAGTTTTTAACCAAGCTATTACTTTGTTTTTCTTAGCGGTGTGAACGTTACTGTCAACCCAGTCAGTTTTGGCATTAATAATAAGATGACTTTTATTTAATGAAATTAAATCTGATAATTTTTGAATATTGTCATTTCGTAAAACAACACAACCTTTTGAACCACGGTTTAGCGGAACTTTATCCGGAACAGAATGTAGCCAAATGCCATCACCGGTTTTGTTTTCAAATTTATCAAAGACGTTCGGGTAATCGGTAGTAAATGCAAGGGATCCGTACTGATCAAACGGAATTTCTGGTTGAGTCATCTTTTTTTGTAAAAGATAGATTCCTTCAGGCGTTTTTTTATCATTACGTTTGGTTTTTGGGCCGTCTTTTTTGCCGATATCGATTTCATAAGATAGGGGAGCTGTTAGAGATTCTTCAGATTCAAAAAAGTATAACTTACGTTCGGTCTTATCAGCGATCATGATCGATGACTTGATTTCTGGATCATCAGAGATCTGCAGAATTTCATTTGGAAGTTTAATGGTTTGTGAAGTTATAGCCTCTTGGGCAAAGGTGACAGTTGGCCTTACTTGAAGAAGTAAAACAAAGATCAGAGCGTTTAAAATTGGCGAAAAACTGCACATTTTCATTCGTAAAATTATTATCGTCCTAATCTGATACATCTGACAACTCATGGGGTGTGGTATTAAGACTTAGGATAACATTTTTTTAACAATTTTCAAATCTTTGGTCTTAAGACCTAGGTTTAGCTCTCCGATATAGTCACTATGAAACAGAAGCTGCAACTTATTCTAAATAGTCTTTTAGTTATATTGAACATGTGTGGATTAGGAACAGGTGCCTATTGGGTTTATGCATCAACCTTAGGTTACGAATCACCATATATCGTTGAAGAGACTTTAAGAAAGCCTGCAAGCTTGCCAGAGATGGTTGAAAAGGGCATGAACGTCTACACGATGGATAAATTCTTAGTGAACTTATCAGGCCAGCCGCAACGCCAAATTTTATTACAAGTTAATCTGGATATGTTAAATGCGCAGTCTTTTACAGAAATTATGGATTCAGATAAAACAGCTCGCGCGCGTGATAGTATTATTCGCTTATTAAATGATAAATCGTATTCAGATATTGAAACAATTCAGGGTAAATTATTTTTAAAGGATAGGATCGTTGAAGAGGTAAACAAAGTCCTACGAGTAGGACTTGTTAAAGACGTTTACTTTACGGACTTTGTGGTAAGATAAATTTCACAGCTTTGTTGTTAACAATTTCATAAACATCGCCAGGGCCCAGGTAGGTTTCAATTTGAATTCCTACTTTTTTCTTTTCTTTAAGCTTCTCTGCGTGTTCGCCAATGGCTTTTAAAACATAAATCGCTACACCAGTCTCTTTTACAGGAGTGGTTCCGGAAGCCGTTTTCTCTGTTGCTGTTACAGTCACAGTATCTTTAAGGTTCGACCACTGTGAAAGTTTTAATACAGTCCATTTTTTTTCATTTTGTAAAATAGCGACTGCATACTGATTTTTTGTGTCTGTACCCATTAACACGATGTCTTTTTTGCCATTACCGTCTAGATCATCGATAAAAGCCATTGGAACCTGGTTATCACCAAGATCTTTAAATAACTCGAGAACCGATTTAATGTAAGCATTGCGATTAAAAGGAATAAATTCTGGATTCCACTGCATCAAAGCCTTGAGCGCAACATTTGGCAATTTGATTTCAACGTCATCATTTTTGGTAGTGATCTCTAAAGAATTAGTTTCAGACTTTACGACCGGCAAGGCATTAGCGAGCGAAGCGAATAAAAGGCAAGATATGATAATTTTGATCATCGTGCTGATCCTCCGCCAGAAGATTTTTTTTGTTGTTGTGTGCCTGTGTTAGCTGCTGCACCTAAGTGTCTTGGACAAGTATCACCGCGAGATACAGAAAAAACATGATTTCCGGCTCGGCCACATGAAGTCACGCGGCGCGACCAACCTGGAGTAACTTTGCGTGGATTATAAAAATAAAGAAGCCCATTAGCGCCTTCATCAATAGCTGTGTCGGCAGCGGCTTTACAGTCTTGAAGAGCCTGTATATCTTTGGGCTCTTTGGCGTTAATGTTGTTGCTGTAACTATCAGCTGTCCAACTAAATTGCGAAGGTTGGTAAACAACTCCGCAGACGGTATCGGGAAATTCATCAGATTGAGCTCGTGATAAAACTGTTTTTGCAACCGCGATCATGCCTACTTTGGGCTCGCCTCTAGTTTCGTGATAACAGTTGCAAACTAAGCAGTTATAAGACGATGAATTTGGCTTGCACGACATTGTTTCTGCAAATGCAGTTTGCGTTGCAAGCGATAAAAATAACGTGATTAGTATTTTATTCATAAAGTAAACCTAATAGCTTTATTATTATTGTTAATTTCAAAAACTTCGGCAGAACCCATGAAGTTTTCAATTTGAATACCGGCTTTTTTCTTTTCTTTAAGTTTTTCAGCATGTTCACCGATGGCTTTTAAAACATAAAAAGGAATTCCGGTTTCTGTTTGCGCAGTTCCTGAAACTGCGGCAAGCCCTGTTGGAACAATTGATTCTTTAATGTTTGCAATTGACCACTCAGAAACTTTGATCAATGTCCATTTTTGGTCTTTTTGCAAAATCGCCACGACATATTGTTTTTTTAGATCGTTGCCAAGTAAAACGATGTCTTTTTTATCGTTACCATCTAAATCATCGATAAATGCCATAGGAACTTGGTTATCGCCAAGATCTTTAAATAATTCTAAGACTGATTTGCTGTAATCAGTCTTGTTGAATAATTTAAAATTCGGATTCCATTTTTCTAGCGCAAGCAGTGCAACTGTTGGTAATTGTACTTCGACATCATTATCTTTAGTTTTAATTTCTAAAGTATTTGTCTCAGATTTTACAATTGTAGCTGCTTGCGAGAGAGCTGTTAATAATAAACAAAAAGTAAAAAGTTTAATCATCGAGTTCCTCCTTCAGATGAGCGTGGAGTTTCGGTTGGCTGGTTGCTACGACGTGTAGGACTGCTGCCCAGATTTTTAGGGCAAGTTTCGCCACGTGGTACTAAAAAAACATGGTGGCCGAGTTTGCCGCACGAAGTAACACGTCTTGCCCAAGCGGGTGAAGCGACACGTGGGTTATAAAAATAAATAAGACCATTAGCGCCTTCGTCAATCGCCGTATCTGCGGCGTCTCTGCAGGCTTGAAGGCTTCGTCTGTCGATAGAATTTCTAGTTGAAATGCGGTTGCTGTAGCGATCGCGTGTCCAGCTGAATTGCCAAGGTTGGTAGACGACTTTACACACAGTATTAGGATAGGATCTTGATTGGGCGCGCGAAAGAACTGTTTTAGCTACAGCGATTTTGCCTTCTTGAGGTTCGCCGCGTGATTCGTGATAACAGTTACAAACTAAGCAGTCATAAGAAGACTGGCGGGCATTACACGACATCGTTTCAGCTTGCGCGCTTAGACCGAACAAACTGAAAAGCAGAACAAATAATGTCTTTTGCATCTTGCTAGCCGTTTTTCTTTTGGTACATCTTGATACCAACATAAGCTAAAATGACCAATAAAAGTAAGCCGCCACCTAAGACCATATCATTTTGTAATAAGCCTTTTTTCTCTTCGCCACCAGTGCCATCATCGTCAGCGGCTAATAGATCACCTGGCATGGCTTGGCCGATACCCGCACCTAAAACTTCATTAGAACCACGAAGTGGTCCAAGACCCGGTTGCGATAATAAATCTTTAGTCGCGATAACGCGTAATGAGCGCACTGTATCCATAAAGTGAGCTCTGTGTTTTGCATAATACTTATTATGAACCGAAAATGTAATTAAGATCGCAATTTGATCCTTAATCGTCGCTAAATACCGAGTGAAATAATTTTGCACTTCAGAATTTGCATGCAGACCATCTAACCATTTTTGATCATTAATCATTTCTTCACGGGGCGGCATGGTCACTGTCGACTGGGCAGTTCCGCCAGTGCGTAGGTTTAACATCATTGGTTTAGTCATGTGATCCATATAAATAGGAAAGTTATCTGTCGGGCCTTTTTCTTTAGCCGTTAAGATAATGACGGCTTCTTTAGATTCTTGCGGATCTTCGGCGCGGCACACCCATTCGGTTTGCTCTAATTTACATTTCCATGTGTCTAACATTTCAAAAGAGATATAAGCATTTTTAAAAGTTCTGGCTTCAGACATTGAACCGATCAGAAAAAAAACTAACGGTAGGAGTCTAAAAGTATATGATCTCATGTTGCCTCGCTTGTTGGATTCCATCTACAATAGTTGATGAGTTAATATTGTAACTAACTTTTGGTTAGCTATCAAATCGGTTCGGCATCGAACGGGGTAATTTATGTTAAATCTTTCGCAACTCCAGACCTTTGTCATGGTCGTATCTGAAGGCAGCATGACAGCTGCCGCAGACAAACTGTTTTTGACCCAGCCTGCAGTAAGTCAGCAGATGAAAAATCTAGAAGACGAACTTGGGGTTGAGCTAGTTGTGCGTGGATCAAAATCGATCAAAACTACGGCGCAAGGCGAAGTGCTTTATGAGCACGCTAAAAAAATCTTAAACTTGGTGCAAGCGGCCGAAATTTCGATCAAATCTGTTGGAGCGCAATTGCGTGGTCAATTACGCATCGGAACTCTAAATACGATTGGTCTGCATTTAATGAGCCCAGTGGTGAGCCGGCTACTAAAATTTAATCCTGATTTTAAAATCAAAGTGGATTACGCCAAAGGCGAAGATTTAATCGCAGCCTATGAAAAAGGTGATTTAGATGTCGTAGTACTTCCTGAAATGGAAAAAAACTACGGTAAAAAATTTAAAGACACAGCTTCACATGTTTTATTAAAAGAAGAGATGTGGTTAGTGGGTTCTGGTAAAGATGAATTTTACCCACCCACAGTAAGTATGAAAGACATTGCAAAAATTCCGTATGTGCATTTTGCCAATGAATTTCCACACTTTGATAAGATGTTAGCCGAAAAAATAGGAACAGTGCCTGCAGTATTTGAATCATCAAACGTGGGGACGTTAAAACGTGTCATCGAAAACGGATTGGGAATAGGGTTTTTGCCAGCCCATTCGGTTAAAAAACAAATCCGCGGTGGCCGTTTAAATAAAATTCAAACTTTAGATTTCGAATATAAAACTGAATTCATCTATTACCGTCGTGAAAAAGGACCTTCAGCAAAAACAGCGGAGATTCTATTTCAAGCTATGACTGGCGATGCGGAGCGCAGCTAGTGAAGAATCAGCTGATTTTTCCAATGGCATTTTACGCGTTTTATATATTCGGGATTGCAGTGTTTTTATTTCGCACACGTGTAAGAGCATTGAAAAACCGTGAAGTCTCAATGAAGTACTATAAGACGTATAATGATACTCCGCCGCCAGAATATTCAAGAATTGCCGAACGTCATTACGAAAATCAATTCGAAGTGCCAATGTTATTTTTCGCCACGGGTGTCATGCAGTTTTCACTGGGCCTGGTAAATGAATTAACCATCGGCTTAATGTGGGCCTTCGTGATCAGCCGTTTATTACACAGCTACATTCATTTAGGCAGTAACAACATTAAATTGAGAATGCCATTCTTCACAGTAGGTTGGTTTGCGATTCTAGCGCTATGGGCGCAAATGGTTTACTTCGTCTGTCAGTAAAAATACTGCGAAGGTGTCTTGAGCCGCAAGTTGACCGTTGGTACGGTGCTCCCCAAAAAGGTACGGCCTACCTTAGAATAACACTGAATCAGGTAGCCCCATGCGGGCTGCGATTAAGCGTACAATTTCACTTGCGGTTTCTTCAAGTGCGCGTTCGGTGACGTTGAAGACTGGCCAGCGTTTATTTTGTTTAAATAAATTTTCGGCGTATTCGATTTCTTTTAAAATCTGTTGTGAAGAGGCGTAATCGCCACCTGTGTCTTGGCCGAATTTTTCTAATCTGTTTTTACGAATTCGTTGAAGTGAATCAATATCGATAATTAAGCCAACGACTTTACGCTGATCAATTTCAAAAAGCTGTTTCGGAACCGGTGAGCCGGGAACCAACGGAATGTTTGCTACTTTCCAGCCTTTGTGGCTTAGAAAAATAGATAACGGTGTTTTGCTTGTTCTGCTAATACCGACAAGCACAATGTCGGCTTTATCTAACTCGGTAGAAATTTTACCGTCGTCATTTCTAACGGTGTATTCAATCGCTTCGATGCGTTTGTAATAATGATCGTTGGTTTGACGTAATAATCCTGTTTGGCTGGCTGAAGCCACCCCGAAAAAATCATCTAGTGTTACGATCAGCGGACCCAGTAAATCAACTGCGGGAATTGATTTTTCTATGCACGTTTCTGCAATTTTTTTTCTGATTAAAGGAGAAGCGAAAGTGTAAGCGATCATGCCGCGTTTTTCGAAACAATCATCGATCACGCGTAAAATTTGTTCTTCGGTACGCAGGTTTTTACAGCGGATAATATTAATTTCTTGTTCGGCGTACTGAACAAGTGCTGCGCGCACCATTGTTGCGGCTGTTTCGCCGGTACCATCAGATAAAATAAAAATCGTGTGAATGTTAGTTGTAGTCATGCACTATTAAGGCTTGTCTCAAACTTTCGCAACGTAGTTGTAACCACGGTTCTGCTTGTTTTGTCATAAGCACAATATAGCGATTTTCTTCGACTCTGATCAATAAACAAACCATCTTCGCCGCATCGGGAAGATGATTAAATCCGATTTTACGTAAAAATAACGAGGCGCGTGTTTTTAAAATATTAAACAAAGGTGCCTTCGGAAGTTTAAAATGAATTTTTGGTAATTTTTTATCGATGTTCTGGCCGTAGAAAAACATTTTCTGAATGTCGTTACCTTCGATTAATAAACCCATTTCAAAAAATGCAGTTAAACGTGAAAAGAAAATTTCCCATTGTTTTTCGCCTGCGCAAAATTGAATTTGTTCCAACAGTTGTTGGTTCGGTTCAATTTGAAAATCCGTTGTGTGGGGAAAGTTAATCGCATCAAAATGCTCTTCGTGATCTAGAAATTTTTCGATTTTTGAAATGAAACTATTGGCCATGATTCATCTTGAATGAATAAGTTTAATTTGTTGAGCTACTTACTAGGTCGCAATGCTCTAATCTGGCTTTAAGGCTAGCTGAGGGTTCGAATGGCGCAAAACAACGTAAGTTTTTGATCTGCAGTTGTTCTACGATTTGTTCTAAATCTTGGCTTTTGAATTCTTTGGGATCATGAATTAAAAATAGCCAGTCAGCATCGAAATGATTTTTACAACCAATCAATGTCCATGGTTTTTTAGTTTTTTCTACAGGATTGGGCCAACCGATTTCAGTCATTAAATGCGTAAGCTCGGTTGGTTTTGCGGTTTTTCTGTGGCGGTGAATTTCTGATAATAAAAATCCAGAATTAAAATTTAATTTCCGCCACCACGCAGAGTTAAGGTCCTCGTGAAGGACCCAAAGTTTACAAGCTGTCGCTGAAAGATTAGCTTCTTTCATTTCTGATCACCTGATCAACGATACCATTCACAAACGAAGCCGCATCTTGGGTTCCGTAAGTTTTTGCGATTTCGATAGCCTCGTTCATCGCAATTTTTGGTTCAATTAAATCAGCAGTGTAAAAGATTTCGCAAACAGCAATACGAATAATATTACGGTCAACAGAAGCCATACGATCAACTTTCCAGTGGCGCGAAGCTTCTTGGATTTTTGCGTCGATTTTTTCTTTGTTGGCTTGAACGGCTTTTACGATGTCGTAAGTGTATTTAAGAACGGCTTCATCAAAATTTTTATCGAAGACCGTAGCTAAATCAGAAAGAGACATCTGTGGGGCGAATTCAGTTTGGAATAGGATCTGGAGTGCGAGTTCCCTTGATTGTCTTCTCATCAGTAGCTTCTTTCGGTTTTTGTGTAGGTTGTAATTGAGTTGTTAAACTTAATTGCGGACCGCTTGTATCAATCATATCTATGAGTTCATCGCCTTCAAGTTTTTCTACGAAATCCTGGACGTCTTTGAAGGTCTTGTAAACACTGGCGAATCTAACATAAGCCACGTCATCGAGTTGTTTTAATTCAGCCATCACACGGCGACCAATCACGCGCGCAGAAATTTCGCCTTCACCGCGGGTAATTACCCACGAGGCGATTCTTTCAACAATGGCATCAAGTGATGCGGTTGAAACAGGTCGTTTGTTGCAGGCGTAAGATAGACCACGCAATAATTTTTCTTTGTTGAAAGGCTCGCGGCGTCCATCTTTTTTGATCACAAACGGGTAGCTAAGGATGACGGTTTCTAAAGTTGAGTATCTAGATTTACACGATAAACATTCACGGCGACGGCGAATGCCATCGTCTTTCTGAACTCGTGTATCTAAAACTTTGTCTTCGGAATGTCCGCAAAAAGGGCATTTCATGGTAATAAGTCCTCAGCTGTTTGTAACCTAGGGGAGGCTTGTAGGCTGGTCAATAGGGCCGAAGAACTGGACCCAATTTCTGCAAGGCGTTACTGGTAAATAGTGGTCAAATTGTGAGCGTAAATTTATGCTCTAAGATATGAACAAACTTAACATAATACTTCTTAGTTTTAGCATCATGATTTCAGCAAGTTTTGTGCAGGCCGCAGGCGCGCCAGTCGTCGGTAGAAAAGCCGCCGCGAAATATTTTCAAGCTAAAGGCGATAACAGTTACGAGGCCGCTTCGGTGCCGCGTTTTCCATCTACAATTGAATCGTTAGGATCTGAAGATCACTATATGGCTTTGGGGATTTCTTCGTACACAAGTTCAAAAGCTTACAAGTGGGGAACCAACAACGAAGAAGAAGTCGCTAAAACGGGTATTGATATGACCTATCGTTTGACTCAAGACTATGAACTTTTCGATGAAGTTATTCGTGTGAGTTACAACACTTACAAGCCAGCTGGGCAAAAAGCTTCGAAAATGAGTTTTCTGTACGGGATGACCTTTCCGGATGCGACCTCTAAATTCCCTTTATATTTCGGTTTTGCCGTCGGCCCGGGAATTTTTTTCAATCAAATCGATGGTGAATCGACGGTTGCTTTGGATTATCAGATGTTTTTAGGGCTTCGCCTGTTTAATTTATTCGAGAGAACTGGTTTTTTTGTCGAAGGTGGTATAAAAAACCATCTGCATTTAACAAGTGATGGCCAGTTAAACGGAACTTACGTTTCGGCCGGAGCTGTATTTACGTTCTAGTTCGCGGGGCTCCGCGAGGAGTTCCACATGAAATTACACTTTATCCTTTTAAAAAAAGTCGCAGAAGCACTACACGATATTTTTGAAAATAAAAAATACGCTGATAAAGTCATCGAAAAATTATTCAAAAGTAATCGTAAATTAGGTTCACGCGACCGCAAATTTATCGCTGAAACAATTTATGAAATCGTTCGTTACCACAGATTTTACCAAACGATTGCCCAATCAAATGAATCATACAATTTATTAGGTGTTCACTTAGTTAAAAACAATTTAGACACGCAAGAATTTCAAGATGAGTATCCCATCGACGTGGATCTGATTAAAGCCAATTTAAAAAAGAAATACCCCATCGCCGTCACAGAATCTTTTCCTGACTGGATGAACGAGATGGGTGAAAAAGAATTCGGTGCTGACGAATGGCATTTGATCATGAAAGCCTTAAACAAGCAGGCTGACGTATATCTTCGCACCAACACACTTCGTATTGAGCGCGACCAATTAATTAAAGAATTAGAAAAAGAAGAAATCTTCACTGAAAAAGTTCACGGTCTTCCGGACTGTTTACGTTTGATCGAAAGAAAAAATGTTTTTTCTACAACGGCTTTTAAAAACGGATATTTTGAAGTTCAGGATGCAGCTTCGCAGTTTATCGCTCCACTGTTGGATTTAAAACCAGGGCTGCGTGTTGTAGATGCTTGCGCTGGTGCCGGTGGTAAATCACTGCATATGGCCTCTTTGATGAAAAACAAAGGCAAAATTATTGCCATGGATATTCACGAGTGGAAGCTGGGTGAATTAAAAAAACGTGCCGCACGAAATCGTGTTGATATCATCGAGACAAAAGTCATTGATACAAGCAAAACTATTAAGCGTTTGGAAGGCTCTTTTGACAGAGTTTTGTTGGACGTTCCTTGTACAGGTTGGGGTGTAATCCGCCGTAATCCAGACACGAAGTGGAAGCTTAGCCCGGAGCAGATCGATAGTTTGATCAGCTTGCAGCGCGAAATCATCACAGATTACGCAAAAATGTGTAAGGCTGGTGGGTTAATGGTTTATGCGACCTGCAGTATTTTAAACAAAGAAAACGAAGAGCAAGTAAAATGGTTTTTAGAGTCTCCAGAGGGGCAAAAATGGAACTTCAAAAAAGATATTCGTTTATGGCCACACAAAGATAACTTTGATGGCTTCTATGCAGCTCTTTTAGAGAAGAAAACTTAAGTTTCTCTACGCGTTACTATTGCATAAATTCTTTCAAAACTAGTGCTAATGTTCTAACCTTATCCTTTACTCAAAAAAAGGCAGGGTTAACGTGGTATCAGCCAATAATCTTATCGCAGGAAAATGGACCGAAGGTACGCTACAAGTGCATGCCATTCATTCTCCTTACGATGGAAAACAAATCGGAAATTTTTCTGTTCCGACAAAAGAACAAATCAATACAGCAATCAATGCAGCAGCCGACGCTCAAAAAGCGTGGGGTCAATTGCCGATCAAAGAACGCAGCAAGGTATTATTTAACTTTCGTAATATCTTACTTCGCGACATTGATAAAATCGCCCTGTTAAAAGGGTCTGAGTGTGGCAAAACTTTTGCTGAAGCCAAAGCTGGATTAATGAAAGGCGTAGAAGTTTTAGAATACGCGCTTTCAATTCAAAATTTAGACACCGGCGGAAAAGCCGAAGTGTCGCGCGGCGTATCGTGTGAATTTCGCCGTGAAGCTTTAGGGGTTGTTGCGAACATTACTCCATTTAATTTTCCGGCAATGGTTCCGATGTGGACTATTCCTATCGCGATTGCTTTAGGAAATTCTTATGTGTGGAAACCTTCTGAGAAAACTCCGTTAACATCTTTTTTTATTGCTGAAGCACTAAAAGAAGCGGGTTTGCCAGATGGCGTGTTCACAGTCCTTCAAGGTGGGCACGAAACTGTTAATGCAATTATTGATCATCCAGCGGTTAAAGCGATTGGCTTTGTTGGATCTACAAAAGTAGCTAAGCTTGTTTATCAACGTGGTACGAACTTAGGAAAACGCGTTCTGTCTTTAGGCGGCGCAAAAAATCATATCGTCTTATTACCGGATGCAAATCTTGAACTAAGTGGCGTGGGAATTTCTGATTCTTTCACAGGCTGTGCCGGCCAACGTTGTATGGCAGCTTCGGTATTATTAGCAGTAGGTGATACTTCTGGTCACATCGATCAAATCGTAAAACGTGCATCTTCGATGGAGCTTGGCAAACAAATGGGTGCCATCATTACAAAAGAACAAGTTCAGTTTTTAACTAAATCAATCGAGGCCGCTTCAATCGCTGGAGCAAAAATTATTCTTGATGGCCGCAAAGCCAAAGCTCCTCCGGGTATGGAAGGTGGCAACTGGATTGGGCCAACGATTTTGGATAATGTTCAAGCCAATTCAGAAGCTTCAAAATTAGAATTATTCGGACCAATTCTTTCAATCATTCGCTGTAAAGATATTTCACAAGCAATGGCGATTGCTAATAGCAGTGAATATGGAAACGCTTGTAGCGTGTTTACTTCAAACGGTGCTCTTGCAGAACGTGTAGCTAAAGAAGCGCACGCTGGTATGGTCGGAGTAAATGTTGGAGTTCCTGTTCCGCGTGAGCCGTTCTCGTTCGGTGGAACAATGGAATCAAAATTTGGTCACGGTGATATCACTGGCGAACAAAGTTTGAACTTCTGGTCGAATTATAAAAAAATCACTACTAAATGGGAAATGCAAAGCGACTCTAACTGGATGTCGTAAGGAATTGAAAATATGAATATACCTAATACAAAAAGATCGAATCATATTATTTTAGCTTCACACACGAATTTAAAATATAAAGAAACTCTTCCAGTGAACTGGGGCGAAAAAACAGCTAAAGAACGTGGCCCAATCGTTGCTTCTGTATCGAGTGCAAGAGCGCGTAATGCCATCGGTTCGCATAGCGGAAGTTACACGGTTTATCGTGCGCTTTCAGTTGCGAGCGGAAAGTTTTCGCAAGATCACAGACCTGATCTTCATAACACGGAAGCTCCAACTCCGATTGGTCCGTATCCGCAATGGATTGACGGGCAAAAAATCGTGACGCTAGATCCTTGGGGTTTAGATCCGATGAAACATTTTAAAGAATACTTTGATCAAGGTTATGATATCAGACCTTCGATTGCGATGACTCAGGCGCATTTACAATTACCTGAAATAGCTGAAGCTATTAAAGCGGGTCGCTTAAAACCAGATGGTGTTATCATTAAAGAAAATGGCGATGTGAAAGTTACGAAAGTGGCTTTAGATCCAGTTTGGTATTTACCAGGTATTGCCCAGCGCTTAAATGTTTCTGAAGGTGAATTACGTCGTATTTTATTTCAGGAAACTGGTGGTATGTATCCAGAATTTATCACTCGCCGTGATTTAAAAGTTTGGTTACCACCCATCGGAAGTTCTACGGCGTACATTTTTGGTGATGCGACTCAATTGGCAAATCCAAAAGTTGAATTAACTTGCCGTGTGCATGATGAATGTAATGGTTCAGATGTGTTTGGTTCTGATATTTGTACTTGTCGTCCGTATTTAATGTACGGGATTGAAGATGCAGCTCGTACCGCTCAACGTGGTGGCGTGGGTATCATCGTGTACTACCGTAAAGAAGGCCGAGCACTAGGTGAAGTGACTAAGTTCTTAGTCTACAATGCTCGTAAACGCCAAGAGGGCGGAGACACTGCAGCGACTTACTTTAAACGTACCGAGTGTGTTGCGGGTGTTGAAGATGCGCGTTTTCAGGAGTTCATGCCTGATGCATTACACTTTTTCGGGATCACTAAAATCCATAACTTACATTCAATGAGTAATATGAAATATGATTCGATCGTGAAAAGCGGTATCGAAGTTGTAAATCGTATTTCGATTCCAGAGGGTTTGATTCCGGGTGATGCACAAGTTGAGATGGAAGCTAAAAAAGCTGCGGGCTATTTTGCTCCAGAAGGTGCTAAAGATGTTGAAGGTCTTAAAAAAGTAAAAGGACGTAACATTGAGTAAGCAAGTCACACTATCAAATGAACAGATAGATTATATTTTATCTCCGAAGGCTATTCGTGATAATGCTAAAAAAGTTTTCGATTACACCGTAGAAGGTAACGGCTATTTTGCATTTAACGCTGATAAAATGAAACCCACGGTGGATTACGTTTTAACGGTCATTCGTAAAAATTATCCAGATTTAAATATTCCATTTCATTCTCGTTGGGGTCACTTTCGCGTCGGCGGAACTGACCGCGCCAAACAATTTGAGACTGTGACAGATAAAGTGACTGATAAAATGGAATTGGCACGCACGAAATTAGATTTAGTGATCACTTCGGTGTTATTAGATGCTGGTGCGGGTGCTGCGTGGAAATATTTTGAAGAATCTTCGGGTAAATCTTTTAACCGCTCTGAAGGGTTAGGGGTAGCTTCTCTATACATGTTTAAATCAGGTGTGATGGCTTCTGATAAAAAATCATGGAAAGCAGATGCTCAAGGTCTTCAATCGGTAACAGCAAGTGATCTTGAAAAACATTTTCAAGTGACTGCGGATAATCCATTAGTTGGAGTTCAAGGCCGTGTGCAATTATTAAATAACCTAGGCAAAGCTTGTGCGCGTAATCCGGTTTTCAAAAAAGACCACCGTCCAGGTAATATTATTGATCACTTAGCAGAAAAGTATGGCAATAAAATTCCTGCAACCGCGGTTCTTCGCGCAGTGCTTGATGGTCTTGGTGAAATCTGGCCAGGCCGTATTTCTGCAGGTGATGTAAACTTAGGTGATGTTTGGCAACATTCAAAATTAGATTTAGTGCCGATTCATAAATTATCGCAGTGGATGACGTATTCACTGTTAGAACCAATTATGGATGCAGGTTTTGAAGTTTCGGGCGTTGAAGGTTTAACAGGCCTTGCTGAATACCGTAACGGCGGTCTATTTATCGATTCAGGTTTGTTAACTATGAAAGATCAAGCCAACCTTGCTAAAGCTTGGACACCGGATTCTGATTTAATTATCGAATGGCGTTCGTTGACGGTTTATCTTTTAGACCAAGTCGGTGATGCGATTCAAAAATCTTTAAATAAATCTCCGCAGGATTTTCCGTTAGCTAAAATTTTAGAAGGCGGAACTTGGTGGGCAGGCAGATTTTTAGCTCAAGAAAAACGTGAGGGTGGTAATCCACCGTTAAACATCCAAAGTGATGGAACAGTGTTTTAAGGATTATGGGAATATATATGGAAAATAAAGTTACAGTATTAAATCATCCGCTTTTAATTCACAAATTAGGTTATCTTCGCGATAAAGAAACTGGCTCGGGCGAATTTCGCGAATTAACAAAAGAAATCAGCCGCATCTTAGCTTTTGAAGTTATGCGCGACTGGACTGACATGAAGCTGGTGGATATCGAAACACCAATCGCTAAAGCGCAAGTTCAACGTATTCATAACACGCCGGTGGTTGTATCAATCATGCGTGCCGGTAACGGAATGTTAGATGCAGTTCTTTCGATGATTCCGTTTGCGTCAGCTGGATTTATCGGAATTTACCGCGATCGTTTCGTGAATAACACGGTTGAGTATTATTTTAAAATGCCAGCAGATATTAAAGGTAAACTTGCGATTCTTTGTGATCCTTTAGTAGCCACTGCAGACACAATGATTGCAGCGATTGAGCGTTTGAAATCATACGAAGTAAAACAAATTCGTATTCTTTCGATCTTAATCAGTGAACTAGCGATTCAAAGAATTCACTCTCTTCATCCAGATGTAGAAATCATGACTTTAAATATCGAAAAAGAAGTTAACGAACATGGTTATTTAGTACCTGGATTAGGAGATGCTGGTGACAGGCTTTTTCAAACGAAATAATCCAATTATTGTCGGAGTCGCTGGCGGAAGTGGTTCTGGAAAGACCTATTTCGCCAAAGACCTGATGCAGAGGTTAGGATCTGATCTTGCTGAAATTGTTTATCAAGACAATTTCTACATCGATCAATCGCATAGATTTGACGGTGATGGTGGCTCAGTTAATTTTGATCATCCCGACAGTATTGATTTTTCGTTATTGGCCCAATGCCTTGGCCAGTTAAAATCTGGCAAAGACACGGATATTCCGATTTACGATTTTAAAACACATACACGTGCTTCAAATAAATTAAAAATTCAAGCTAAGCCAATTATTGTTGTTGATGGAATTTTAATTTTTCATCCACCAGAAGTGCGGGCGCAGTTTGATTATCTAGTTTTCTTTGATACTTCTGAAGATTTACGTTTTGAGCGTCGCTTACAGCGCGATGTTAAAGAGCGCGGACGTACTCCGGAAGGAGTTAAGGCCCAGTTTCAAAGACAAGTAAAGCCAATGCATGATTTATTTGTTGAGCCTTCGAAACATCACGCTAACGTGGTTGTTAGCGATGATTGTAATTACAATGAAATTCTTGTGAATTGCTGTAACAGTTTACAAAGTCTTAAGCCAAGCTAAAACTTCATCGGCATTTTTATCTGGTGGAAACACCGGATAGAAAACTTTTTTGATCTTACCATCTTCAATATACCAAGCCATACGTTTAATTAAACGCTCACCCGCGAATGTGAATGTTGGTAATTTCATCGCATCAGTTAGCTTGTAATCTTCATCACTTAAAATTGGAAATGGAATGTGATTTCTTGCGACGAATTCTTTTTGTACAGCAGGGGATTGCATACTTAGGCCGTAAATATGGACGCCTAAGTTTTTGAACTCCTGATGTAAATCGCGAAAGCTGCAAGACTGCGGCGTGCAGCCACGGGCACCGGGAATTGAATCCCAAAGCTCTGGATCAGTGTTGGGTTCTAACGGGCTGCCAGCACGTGGATAGATAAATAAAACTGTGGGCTTACGAAAAATTTCAATAAGCGCCACCTTTTCACCAGTTGTCGCAGCTAAGCTGATATTCGGAATAGCGTGACCACTTAAATGGTTCGCCATTCCGTCATCAACGGGCTTTGGTAAATTTGCCGGTAAATCGTTTAGATTTTGGCGCATTAGGCTGATTCCGTTGTTAAGCTTCGCTTAAACTAAAGATTTTAAAGCAGCTTCGTAGTTTGGTTCATCTACGATATCGGTTACAAGTTCAGTGTGAAGAACTTTATCGTCTTCAGATAAAACCACAACCGCGCGCGCGTATAAACCAGATAAAACTGTGTCTTGTAATGTTAAACCCCAGTCAGCACCGAATGTGCTTTTAAAACCAGATAAGCTTTCGCAATTTTTAATGCCTTCAGCACCGCAAAAACGCGCTTGAGCAAAAGGTAAATCTAAAGAAACGTTTAACACCACAGTGTTATTCATGTCTGAAGCTAATTTGTTAAATTGGCGTACCGAAGCAGCGCAGGTGCCAGTATCGATTGAAGGAAAAATATTTAAAACTTTTCTTTTGCCAGCGTAAGAAGTGTTTGAAGCTTCAGATAAATCGCTTTTAATAAGCTTAGAGAAAGTTACTTTTTGGCCAACTGTTGGAAGTGAACCGATCGTGTTTGCAGGTGTGCCTTTGAATTTTAAAGTAGCCATGAAATCTCCTCTTTTTAGTGTGAGTTCTCATAGTGGAGTAATGCGGGGAGAGGCGCTACTGTTAACGCATTGAAATATTTGTGTTATAAAATTCAGACAAATGACACGAACTAAAAATACAGCTGTAGAGTCACTTTTGAGCCTTCGCGGTTGATATTACTTTCTACACCGTTTTTAATCGAGTTCTGCTGCTCTTTAAAGTATGAGCCCATCACCCGCAGTGACGCAAAGTCTATAAACAGTCCTGTAGTTTGAGTGTTGGCTTTGGTGTCGCCATAAAAGTCTTCAGATATCTGAAAATACTGACGGTAATTCCCGTAAATGCCAAAATATTTGAACAAATAAAGTTGCAGCGTCCCTGCTGCAAATTGCTGATTCATGCGGTAAGCGCCAACGCTATCCGTGCGCGTGCGCAAGCCGTAATGTACAGTCAGATGCGTTCCTTGCAGTGTGTGTCCGAATAAACGTAAATTTAACATTCCAGCTGTATCCTTGAAATGTTCTTCAGTGTTGTTCTGGTATTCTCCGGTTAAGCCCACTAGTGTTGCGTATGCGGAAAGCTCTCCTTCAAAAGCTCTGAACTTCTGTACCGGATTTACGCGATCATCCAATGAATACTGATTCATGTTAATCCCCAACATGAATTCGTACGGGGATGGAGTATTCAGAGAAAGCCACATATCCATAACCTGATTGCGGTTTTTCTGCTCCAACCAATCGTATAAATTAAATCGTTTAGCTTCTCGGGCTGCAGAGCCGCGCGATAGTAACCACGGTCTGCTTGATCCGCCACTTGATTCTTGCGCACCTGCGATTTCAGTAAAAAAATGAACCAAAGTGAGAAGCGATATTATCCAAACTAGCTGTTTCATACTTCTATTTTAGCACTTTCAAGGTTCGAAAACGAAAAATGCGCAGAGTGTTTCAGGCTGAGACGCTACTTGCGTGGCTTTTTAAGAACAGAATGTCTTAGGTCAGGAATATCAAATTAATTGAATAACTATTAGTGTCATCTTGTTTAAATGTTGCTGCACCTTAAAAAGCGCGCAAGAATTTTCGCTATTACAACGAGGGGAAATACATGAACACAGTAAAACAATTGATAGCTATCTTATTCGTGAGCGTTGCTGCCACATCGGCTTTTGCGGCTTTAAAATTTGATTCAGACGTACCTAAAAGCATTCAAACACAAATGGTTGAAGACCTTGCGTTCATGAACCAAGTCACTGGATCTGCACAAACTCCATTTCACAAAGAAATTTTCACAAGCCTTGATGGCAAAGCTTACCAAACATTTTTTGAATCACGCATTTTTTCTGTAGGCGTAGATGCTTGCGGTGGCGGAGCAGCTGTTGCTTGCGTGCAACCTTTCTTTGATCCGAACAAAATGTGGTTAACTGAAAACTTCATTAACTTTTCTCATCCGCAAGTGGCGCGCGTAATGGTTGTGTACCATGAAGCCCGTCACTCTGAGACTAAAAATGGTAACTGGATGCATGCAAACTGCCCAAGACCATTTCTAGATGTTAACGGTAAAGATATGGTTTCTATCTGGACAGGTGCAAAGCTAGAAGGCCAACCGGCTTGCGATGCTAAATACCAAGGATCATACGGATCTTCTACAATCATGTTAAAAAACATCAGCAAGTATTGCTCTAACTGTAACGACAAAGTTAAAATGGATGCTGATATCTATGCGATGGATCAGTTAAACCGTATTTCTAAACCGGCTGTTAAGCAGTCAATGTTAGCTGACTTTGCAAACTAAGAAAGTTTTCGTAAGATTAACTATGGGAGCTCTGCTTGTTGCAGGGCTCTTTTTCGTTGTGCGCTACTTTGATTCTGAAGCTTCGAATGAGCAGCGCGCTTTGAAGCCAAGCCAAGTGGATTTCACGAAGAGCAATCAGGTTCAAGAAACTTCAGTTTCACCTATTGCCGGTTCAAATTTTGAAGGTGACGATATCATCGAAGCACCAGGCGCCTTAAATCAGCGTGAGCAAAAGCTATGGATAGCGGTTGAATCTATTTTAAGAACTAAGAATGACAGTGATCCAAGAGTAAATGATCTTAAAGAATTAAGTGCTGATTTTCATAAAGCGCTTTTTGAAAAATATAATAAATTAAAAATGGAAGACCGTAATGGACGGGGATTCATTGTATTTTTAGTGGCGAAGAATTTAAAATCATCTGAAGATTTAGATTTTCTGCAAAAGGTTTATCAAGAAGCTCCATGTTTAAGTTTAGAAAATTGTGCTGTGAGTGGAAATGATGATTCACACTCTGCCGGAGTTAATCAGACTACTACGATTTACCCGCAACTTGTGGGCTTGTATCAGATCGAAAAACAGTTAGCTGCAAATCCTGAATTACTAAATGACCCCACAATGCGCGCAGGAATTTTAGCAACATTGAAACAGGCAGAAGCGTTTCCAGTTCCTGCCATTCATAATTTTGCCGAAAAAATTCGTCAGAAGTTTAAACTTTAATTTAGTATTGCCAAGGAAATTTATTAAAGTCGCGATCACGCTTTTGTAAAAAAGCATCGCGGCCTTCGCGAGCTTCTTCAGTGCCGTAAGCTAAACGAGTCGCTTCACCGGCAAACAATTGCTGACCCACAAGACCATCATCAGGCAAATTAAAACCGTATTTCAACATACGCATCGCTGTCGGAGATTTCGTGTTCATCTCGGCAGCCCATTCAAGTGCTACTTTTTCTAAATCTGCGTGCGGGACAACTTCGTTCACCATTCCCATATCGAATGCAGCTTGCGCGTTGTAATTGCGGCCTAAGAAGAAAATTTCGCGAGCTTTTTTCTGACCCACTTGACGAGCCAGGTAAGCAGAACCGTAACCAGAATCAAAACTTGCTACATCAGCGTCAGTTTGTTTGAAGATCGCATGTTCTTTAGAAGCCATCGTTAAATCACAAACTACGTGTAATGAGTGTCCGCCGCCAACTGCCCAGCCAGGAACTACGGCCATGACGACCTTTGGCATAAAACGAATCATGCGTTGAACTTCTAAAATATGTAAACGGCCAAGCTTAGCAAGGTCTACTTTATTCATTTCGCCAGTGCCGTTACTATCGTCACCTTCGAATTTGTAGCCATCTTTACCGCGAATGCGTTGATCGCCACCAGAGCAGAATGCCCAGCCACCATCTTTTGCTGAAGGACCATTTCCTGTAATTAAAACTACTCCCACGTCTGCAGAAATGCGTGCGTGTTCTAATGCGGTTAAAAGTTCATCAACCGTTTTTGGACGAAAGGCATTTCGCACTTCGGGTCTATTAAAGGCAACACGAACTGTGCCTTGATTTTTTGCTTTATGGTAAGTGATGTCAGTGAAATCAAATCCAGCAACTTCGGTCCATTGAGTAGGGTCAAAAATATCAGAAACTTTTTTAGTGCTCATAGCAGATTTTGTAGCATTGACCGAGGCCAGTGTCTAATAGATGATAGCCCTATTCGAGGTAAAAAATATGGTTCATGATTTAAATCCATTTATATTTCGCATCACTGAAACCTTTGGCCCGCGCTGGTATGGTTTTTCTTACCTACTAGGTTTCTTATGTGCTTATTTGATTATCAGATGGCTTGTTGAAAGACAAAATACCGACTTTACAGCTGAAATGGTTTCTGACTTTGTAACGTATGCCGCTTTCGGAACTCTAATCGGTGGCCGTTTGGGTTACTGTTTATTCTACGATCAGTCATTACTTTGGAGCTTTAGACCTTCAATTCCTTTTTGGGGAGTGTTGGCAGTTAACGAAGGCGGGATGGCTTCTCACGGTGGTATCATCGGGATTATCGTAGCGTGTTTTTTATTTGCCAGAAAACACAATTTAAATCCAGTGTACTTGTTAGATGTGGTTTCAATCGTTGGACCGATCGGCGTTTTATTTGGCCGTATCGCTAATTTTATTAACGGTGAATTAGTGGGCCGCGTGGCGCCACCAGAATTTCCGTTAGGCGTGCGCTTTCCATCGGATATTTTAAATTGGCCACAGTATGAGTATGACCGACTTCCTACATTAACTCCGGTCGTTGAAAAATTGGGAATCAATCCAACTCGCTGGTTAGAAATCGTCAAAGATTCACAAGCTTCAAGTACAGCAAAAGATGAATTGTATAACACGCTTTACACAATCATTAATAAAATTCAAAATGGTGATCATGCCTTACGTGATGTGATCGGTCCGATTTTAGATTACCGTTACCCATCACAATTATTTGCAGCAGCCAGCGAAGGTCTATTTACATTTCTAGTTTTATTTTTCTTAGCTCGTAAATCACGCCGACCGGGTGTGATTGCCGGAAGTTTTATCGTTTGTTACGCCATCGTGCGTATCGTAAATGAAATGTTTCGTGAGCCAGACATCCAACTTGGCTATCAAGCTCTTGGACTTACGCGCGGCCAATGGTTAAGCGTGGGCATGTTTGCCTTTGGTGTATTTATGTTATTTTACTGGAGCCGCACGCAAACTCAGGTGATTCACGGTTGGATGCGCGGTGAAAACGTAAAACTTGGTTCAAGAAAGTAAGGGATAAAATATGAAATTGATTGGGCTGTTACTATTTCCTTTATCGGTGTGGGCGGCTCAAGCGCCATTACAAATCGGGATTATCCAAGAGTGGGATAATATTCATCCGGTTAGTTATCAAACGGCAGCGACTGAATCGATTTTGCAATTCATGTTTCGCGATGTGGTTTACCGCGATGCCAGTGGTAAGATTTTACCAAACTTGGCAGTAAGTATTCCTAAACTTAAAAATAAACAAGCGACGTGGATTTTTAATGACCAAGCTAAATGGTCTGATGGCCAAGCTATCACTTGTGCTGATTGGCACTTGGGTTGGCAAGTAGGTCTTAGTGATAATGTTTCGAAAACTGAAAAAAACATTTATTCTAAAATCGCTAATATCACTTGGGATGCTAAAACTCCGAAAAAATGTGTTGTGACTTACGCGACAGATGAATGGACATTTGATCGTGATCTGCCGCCAGTGCTACCAAGTCATTTAGAAAAAACGATTTTTGAAACACAAAATACAAAAGTTGGATCTTACGAACAAAGTTCTAATTACATTAAAAATCCTACTTTGAAAGGTTTGTACTCAGGGCCTTACCAAGTTGTTGAGTACAAAATCGGAAGCCATATTATTTTTGAAGAAAATCCTTTCTTTTTTGGTAAAAAGCCAACGATCAAAAAAATTATTCTTAAACACGTATCAAGCACGAGCACTTTAAAAAGTTATTTATTGTCTAAAGAGATCAACGGCATTTCAGCAGTGGGATTTCCGCCTGATTTAGCTTTAGATTTTGCTGCAGATAAGTCTTTAAAAGATTTTAACGTGCATTTTAACAACGGGCCGATTTTTCAAGGTTTGTTTTTAAATAACGAAGACGAACTTTTAAAAAATCTTTATATTCGAGAAGCTCTTGCTTACGCGATTAATAAAAAAGAATTAACGAAAGCATTCTTAGGCGGAAAATTAAATCCGGCAGAAACAATCATTTCTGAAAATGATTTAGCCTTTAAACAAAAGCCCACAAGTTACGATCCGAAAAAAGCGGATGCTATTCTAGAAAAAAACGGCTGGGTGAAAGACGCTTCTGGAATTCGCAAAAAAGACGGTAAGCCTTTAGAAATCGAATTTAAAACTTCTGCAGGAATTAAACTTTACGAAACGTTACAAGTTTCAATCTGCGACCACTTCAAACGTGTTGGTATTCTTTGTAAAATCAAAAACGAGCCACCGCGTATTTTATTGGGTGATTCAGTGCCTAAAGGAAATTTTCAAATCGCTTTATTTGGTAATACGACTTACCCAGATACTTCATTAAAGGGTTTATACCATTCGCAAGATATTCCATCAGATAAAAACGCTTGGGCGGGTGGTAATATCTTACGATTTAAATCAAAAGACATGGATGCTTTGTTAGAAAAATACGACAAAGAATGGTCGCAAGCCAAGCGTGCAACAATGTTAATTAAGATCGACGAGATGTTAATTTCACAAAAAGCTGTGATCCCGATTTATCACCGCCGTGAAGCTTTAGTTTTACCTAAAGCCTTATCTGGTGTTGAACAAAGTGCAACAGGCACTGGAATGGCTAAGCCAGAAAACTGGAAGTTATAAAAAGAGCGGTAGCGCTAGCAGCTCTTTTCCTTGTTCTGCTTTCATCGCACAGGATTTAGAGTCCCTCGGTCCATAGAGGTGCCACCGTCGTTGGACGATGGTCTTGATTACAAATCAAGATCTAGGAACGAACGTGCAGATGGCTAGATCTCTAAATACTTCGAATTACAATAATGATCGCTAGGATCATTAAAAATAATCTTAGAATTTCTTTAGAAATACTAAGTAGGCGCCGATACTTAAAGTAGGATGCTTTTCGCATGGCGACCTCCTTTCCGGATCTTAGAAGTCCGAAAGCTGGATGTCGGCATCACTGATAGAGCTGCTAGGCTACCGCCTTTGCAGCTTTTCATTTTTTACGCCAATAAATTTATTAGATTTTTAAACACTCTTCAAAACTAGCGGGTTTTTCTTCGCCTGTTTTGAAGTCTTTGATTTTGTACTCGATAGTTCCATCTTCTTGTTCAAACAATAAAACCGCTTTTTCAGTATTAAGCTTATTAGCACGCTCTAATTTCTTTTTGAAATTACCAGTCATAAATACTTCGCAGTATTTGTTTCTAGCGCGCAGTGAGCTTGCGATTTTTAATCCCGACATTAAAGCCTTATCACCTAAAGTGATAATCGCAACCGGAGTTAGTGCTGGGGTTTGCAGAGACTGCATTAATTCGCAAAGATCAGCTAGGCGATCAACGCCTGAAGCCCAACCAACACCCGGAGTTTTTTGACCACCCAGTGTTTCTGCTAAACCATCGTATCTGCCGCCGGCAAGAACCGCACCTTGTGCACCAAGTTCAGTAGTTACAAATTCAAAAACGGTGTGGCAGTAGTAATCAAGTCCACGCACTAATTTTGGATTGATTTGAAATGGAATTTTTAATTCAGCTAAACCATCTGTAACAGTTTGAAAAAACTTTTTTGAAGTCTCACTTAAAAAAGCATCCATCTTCGGAGCACCTGCGACAAGTTTTTTATCGCCTTCATCTTTAGAATCAAGAATGCGCATCGGATTTTTTTCTAAACGCACTTTTGAATCTTCAGAGAGTTGATCTTTTAATGGTGTTAAGTACTGCACCAAAGCTTCGCGATAAGCTTTACGGTCTTCTTGATCGCCTAGAGTGTTAATCTCTAAGACAACTTTTCCGCCGATACCGATATCATTTAAAATTCTCCAGGCTAGATCTAACACTTCGACATCAGCTTGTGGGTTTTCTAAACCTAGCACTTCAACGCCGAATTGGTAAAACTGACGGTACCGACCTTTTTGCGGACGTTCGTATCTAAACATCGGGCCGTAGTAGTAAAGTTTGTTTGGATTGTGTTGGGCTAAGCCTTCAGACACATAAGCGCGAACGACTCCGGCAGTGCCTTCGGGGCGTAAAGTGATCGATTCGCCGCCGCGGTCGGTGAAAGTGTAGGTTTCTTTGCTGACTGCATCTGAAGTTTCGCCTAAAGAGCGGTGAAAAACGTCAGAAAATTCAAAAATGGGAGTTTCAATCTCTTTAAAGCCATAATTTTGAGCAGCGCCGTAAGCTTTTGCTTCAATAGCTCTGAAGGTCTTTTTTAAAGCGGGTAATAAATCTCTCGTGCCGCGCACGCTTTGGTATTTACTCATAGATGTGATGAGCATATCTTAGTTGGCATTATGATGAAATGGATTTTAGCAGGAATTTTTGCATTTTCTTTAGCTGTCGGTGGCGCGTTGTACTTTATGGATCGCGGGGCCGGTGGTTCTGCCACTGAAGTTGACTGGCGTGCGCTTGATCAAATGGATTATGTGAACAAAAAAGCTCCCCCTGAACTTGAGAAGTTAAATAAAACCCGCGTAAAAATCCCAGGCTTTATGGTTCCGTTAGAAGATAACCAGCGAGCGGTGACTGAATTCTTATTAGTGCCAAGCCCGCAAGCGTGCATTCATGTGCCAGCGCCTCCACCAAATCAGATGGTGTATGTGAAAATGAAAAAAGGTGTACCAGCTGCCGATGGCCCGATCTGGGTTTACGGAGACTTTGAAATTACTTTAAAACAATCGCAATACGGTGAAGCGTCTTTTGAGCTTACCGGCGATTTCATCGAACAATACAAGTAGGTCGTAATATGTCAGCAGTTATCGAAATTAAAGATCTGTCGTTTACCTATGGCGAAAAACCGATTCTACAGGTACCGCATTTAACTATCGCTAAGAATGAAACAGTTTTTCTGTTTGGTCCGAGCGGCAGCGGAAAAACTACGCTTTTAGAAATTCTAGCGGGTGTGATCACTGGTCAAAAGGGTGAAGTTGAAATGCTGGGGCAAAAAACTCAAACGATGAGTAGTCATGAGCGTGACCAGTTTCGTTCAAACCACATTGGTTATATCTTTCAGCAATTTAATTTGATTCCTTACTTAACAGTAAAAGAAAATATTTTATTGCCGTTTACCTTCAGTGGTAAAAAATTAAATTCATCATTGTACGATAAACTTGTATCTGCCTTAGGTTTAACTGAATATGCCGATCAATTAGCTAGCCAGTTATCAGTCGGTCAGCAGCAGCGTGTAGCTGCAGCCCGTGCGCTAATTATCGAACCAGAAATTATTTTAGCCGATGAGCCAACATCAGCTTTAGATTACGATCATCGCGAGAATTTTTTAAAAATCTTATTTTCTTTAGTTAAAGAACAAGGTTCGACTTTGATTTTTGTAAGTCATGATCGCTCGATTCAAAATCTTTTTGATCGTCAGTTAAGTTTATCTGACGTGAATGCAGTGAGATTCTAGTATGAATTTATTCAAGTTAGCTTTTAAATCAATTCGTCATAGATCTTTTGCAACTACAGCTACCCTATTTTCAGTGGTGTTAAGTTTATTATTACTTTTCACTGTAGAACGCGTGCGTAGGTCTGTTGAAGATAGCTTTACCCAAACTGTTTCTGGTGTGGATTTGTTAGTCGGTGCCAGAACTGGATCGTTGCAGTTAGTGCTATTTTCAGTATTTAACATCGGCCAAGTTACAAATAATGTTTCTTACGATAGTTACGATAAAATTCATCATCATCCCGATGTGGAATGGACTATTCCGATTAGTTTAGGTGATGGTCACAAAGGTTACCGTGTTGTTGGAACAACGACAGAATTTTTTGAACACTATCAAGTTAGATCTAGCGAACATTTAAAAATTGTTAACGGGTCACTTTTTACTGAAGCCAATGAAGTTGTCTTGGGTGCCGAAGTTGCCGAAGTTTTAAAATACAAATTAGGCGATAAAATCATCGTAGCTCACGGCAGTACATCCGGCGAATCTTTTGAAGAGCATGCGGATCAGCCATTAACTGTGGTTGGTATTTTAGGCGCAACGGGTACAGCGGTAGATCGTTCGCTTTACATCACGCTAGCGGCGATGGATCACATGCATGACGAACATGAAGAGGGTGAAACTCCTGAAGAGCATGCTCGGCACGAAGGTGCCAAACACGAAAAAGAAGAAGATCATGCGGGCCATGAGCATCATAAACATCATGATGAAAAAGAACACGAAGGCGAAGAACATGATCACGAAGCTCACGATCACGAGCATCATCCTGAACAAATCACTTCGTTTTTCGTAAAATTAAAAAGCAAAACTAAAATTTTAGCGATGCAGCGTGAAATTACTGACAATAAAGGTGAAGCCTTATTAGCCGTTATTCCAGCGTCAGTATTAAGTGATCTTTGGAAGAGTCTTTCACAAATTGAATTTGTTTTAAAACTTATTTCAGCTCTAGTTATGGTGGTTGGCCTTATCGGCATGGTCATCGCGTTAATGACTAGTTTAAACGAGCGTCGTCGCGAAATGGCGATTTTACGTTCGTTAGGTGCTGGATTTTCGCATTTAGCAAAATTAGTGCTTTTAGAAGTACTTTTAATTTTAGGTTTAGCCGTCATTACGAGTGCTGTGTTAAAAGTTTTATTAGAAATCGCATTGACTGATTATGTGGCGAAAAAATTTGGATTATTCTTAACTGGTTCATATTTTTCAGCGATGGATGTATCAATGATGGTTGCTACGGTCGTTATTGGGCTAGTGTTTGCGCTGGGCCCCATTGTGATCTTTAAAAATAAATCATTAAAAGATGGTCTTGCAGTTAAATAATATGGATTTTTCGAAAAACTATATTACACCGCAAGGCTTTGCGAAATTAAAAGCCGAATACCACGAGTTGATCGCCGTCGAGCGCCCCAAGGTGGTCGAAGTCGTCACTTGGGCTGCCAGTAATGGTGATCGCTCAGAAAATGCCGATTACCAGTACGGCAAACGTCGTTTGCGCCAGATTGATGGGCGACTTCATTTTTTACAAAAACGTATGGAGTCTGCCGAAGTGATTGATCCTAAATCGCTTAAATCAGATAAAGTCATTTTTGGCGCAAAGATCACCATTGAAAATGAAGACGGGGATCAGCACACCTATCAAATCGTTGGTGAAGACGAAATTGATATTAAATTAAATAAAATCTCATGGAAATCGCCAGTCGCCAAAGCCTTATTGGGTAAAAAGCTGGATGATGAAGTCAAAATTCAAAAGCCAGCGGGCGATGAACTAGTTGTCATTACAGATATCGTCTTTGAATAACACACCGCTATTTAATTGAGTCCGGCCAGTTACGGGTTAGCATTAATACATGCGTAACCGTTTAGTCTTATATTTTGCCGGATTCATTGTAGCCATCATGTGCTTTCTGGTGTTCGACTATACAGCTCGCCGCGATTATTTAGTTAAAACAAGCCAGCCGCGCCAAATTGCAACAGCTGAAGCTATCGTCGTTGAAGATAATGCAGATTCAGCAAATGGCATTGCTGCGCGCACAAGATTTTTAACACGCTTTAAGAACTTTGCAATTCGTATGAACTCTCTTTCTGATGATCCCGAACAGAGTGAAGAATTTTTACGAGATTTTTCACAAACGATTAAACCCGAAGACATTATAGCTTTAAGCAGTGTTTTGAATGATCGCAAAATAAGAAATGACGAAAGAACATTGGCCTTAGAACTCATGGTGATGAACCAAGATTTCGCCAGTCATAATTTAATTAATAATTTTGTGCAAAACGAAAGTTTTACGACAAGAGATCATCAAGAATTTGAAATTTCTCTTCGCGCACAGGCGATCGAAGGTTTAACTTTGTTTGCCGATAAAAAATTAGTGCGTAAAAATTTAGAAAACTTAAGAATTCGCACGCGCCATGCGTTCTTGCATGATCGTGCCGGTAAAGCGATTCAATATTTGTCGAACACACACTTAAATGCCCCAATCGAGAATGCCGATGCTGAAGCTTCGTCGCCATAAAAAATCTGAACACAGCTGCGACGGGCACGGGCACAGCCATGATCACGGTCATGACGACCATAAACATGATCACAGTCATGGTGGCCATCACCACCATGTCGAGATTCAAAGCGAAGCCGATATTTCGAAAGCTTTTATAATCGGGGGAGTGTTAAATTTTGTTTTCGTGGTTTTTGAATTCACGATCGGCGTTATCACTGGATCAGTTTCATTAATTGCCGATGCTGTTCATAATTTTTCTGATGTGGTTTCGTTATTCTTATCGTGGATTGGTTTTAAATTAAACAAATCAAAACCTTCGGCGCAATTTACCTACGGCTTAAAAAAGATGTCGTTGATGATCGCGTTTTTTAATTCGATCACTTTGATTTTAAGTTTAATTTACATTGTTTACGAGGCTTACCATCGTTTTATCGAGCCACAGGCTGTTGCCGAAGATAAAATTATTCTAGTGGCTGGTCTTGGTATTGGGGTAAATTTTTTATCAGCATTTTTATTTAGAAAAAACCACAGTGATGTAAATATTAAAGGTGCTTATCTGCACTTGATGATGGATGCTTTTATTTCATTAGGTGTGGTGATTGCTGGCCTTGGTATTAAGTTTACTGGCTTGACGATTCTTGATCCGATTGCAGCCTGTTTAATCGTGGTCTTTATCGCTAAGGGGACAGTGTCGTTATTGCGTGAGTCTTTTGTGTTATTGCTTGGCGGTGTGCCGTTAACAATCAATTCAGATCAAGTCAGAAAACAGATTTTATCTTGCGCTGAAGTTTTAGAAATTCACGATTTACATATCTGGTCATTAAGTTCATCTGAAGTGGCTTTAACTGCGCATATTAAAATGAAAGATAAAAAACATCCCGGAGATTTATTTTTAAAAAATTTAAATCTAATGCTGCGGGATAAATTTACCATTTCGCATGTGACGATTCAGATTGAAATCGGTGACTTGGCAGATACTGCCTGCGATCTGGATAATAAATGTTAAAAAAATGAATATTTATTCAGTGATTACATCGTAAATTGTATGAGTCGTTGTTCCGACAAGAAACGAAACTTTAAACTTAGAGTAAGAGTGAAATTTTAAAAATTCGAGTAAATTTTCGCACAAGTTTCTATTTACAAAACTATACTTACTGCTTTTGCCTAGAATAATTAAAAAAGAGGGGATAGTTGGGTTATTGCCCGTACCACAGTCGGCAGTGGCCGCTTGAGTCATATCATCAGCTTTAATTTGTAAATTAACTCGCTCGGGATAGGTCGTATTAAGGCGAGCCCAGGTGTACGTTTCAGATTTAAAGATATGACGATCACGACCACCAGTAAGTGCTAAATAATAAAAATCTTTTTCGGTTAAACCAGTTGCCGTATACAAAGTACTGCTAAGTTCATAGTTTTTATCTAAACCTGGTTCGCTTAATCCTAAAATTTCATGAAACACGATCAGGGCTGATTTGTTTTCAGTAAGCCCTTGGCGTGATTCGCGACACCATTTTTGCGAAAGATAAATACGATTCGCCGCAGGCTCATTCATCGCGATATATTGATTGCCTTCGTAATTAACCATTTCAGTTTGCACTTCGACGATTTCAGCAGTGTTTACTTTTTCTAAAAAGCGATCTGAATCAAATTGAATTCCATCAACAAGACTATGAATAACTTTGCCGTAACTGATAAAGTGTTCAACACAAGTATTGCCGCCACCGCGTACGCCAAATGATCCTGAAGCTAATGTTTGTGCCGTAATTAAAGTAATAAGTAAAAAAACTAATTGTTTCATAAATTTCCTGAAGTGACTTTAAAGAGCTGGATTCCTAAAGTGTATACGCTGTTTTTAATTTTTGCTTCGTGTGATAAAGCCGTAATGCGGTTGAAACATTCTTCGATGATACCTTCGGCTTCTTTAACCTGAGCTGAATCAAGAATGATAGTTTCTGTTCCAACAATACGATCTTGCATTGGTAAATTGTCGATCGCCCATTTTGAACGATCTAACATCTGTTTGTAGAACGCACGAATCGAAGTGCTTGGCGTCGCTGATTGTAAAAGATGCGAACAGTTTTCACTGCGCACATATTTGTTGTCTGTAAACTTGATGAGTCCAGCTTGGCTTAAATTTGCTAAAATTTTATCGGCTTCGTCAGCTTCTAAATTTAAAAGCTTAGTCAAGCCGGCGGCGTTTACGCTTGAGTGCGCACCAGACATTAACACTAGCGTAGAAATATGATTCAAATCTAAAATTTTATCGAAATTAATGCTATCTACTTTTTTACGACGGTGAGAGTGCGCCAAGCCTTTAAGCTTTTTTTGAATTTTATCAATTTTTAAATTATCTGTTTCATGAGTGACCTGAATCATGCCCGTTAAATATTCGATTTCAGTTGCTGACAAGTCTAACCATTCAGCAACTTTTAAAGCGGTATCAACTGACAAATGTTTTTTCTTATTCATCACCGTTGATAAATAGGCTGGCGACAGATCCATTTTGTAGGCAACAGATCTTAGCGAAATTTTACGTGCGCTATCTTCTTGTTTTTTAGAAATGGCGTCGCGAACGTACACACGGTAATCGTCGTATTGAAAAATATTTGTCATAGTTGGCGCATAATATAAGAGCGGAAACCCTTGTCAATAGCGACAAGGCGGGGATTTTCATTACTGTTTACAAGGGTAAACTAAGGGGTTTTTGCTCTCACTTGGTTTTCATTTTGCTGCTGGATGCTTGGATATTGGGCTCTTTCGGGCCATAAATGACTCAAAGCTCAGACACAGTTTTTGTCTCAATTGAAGATAATACCAACCAAGAGTTTAAAAAAATCACTGCGACAAAGATCGAGTTGTCTCAATATATCTCGATCTGTGCGATCTCGATAGATCTGATGACTGAAATTAACTAAACAAAATACAGCCTATATAGCGTCGATCCCAGTAAACAAAAATCATTGAGCTACTCTTCATTCGATCAATGTTTAATCCGATAAAGATACCGTGAATACCAATCTGTTGTATGTTTATCTACTATTCGTATCTCTTTTTGCGACATCAGCGTTTGCTATTCCTGGGCTTACGACTTATCAAGCCCGCATTATTCAACCAAATGGTGTGCCCTTAGAATCAAACGGCGTAAGTTTTCGTTTTACGGTTTTAAATCCTGCTGCAAATTGCATTCTTTATATCGAAGATTACAATGCGATTAACATGAATAACACCAGCGGGTTAGTTACGTTTTCGCTCGGAAGTGGAACAAAAATTTATCCCACGTCTGGCACAGTTACTTTTCAAGATATATTTAGTAACTCATCTGCGCCATTAGCATGTCAGGCCAGTGGAACTTACGGGCCCGATGCAAACGATGTTCGTAAAATCGTGATGCAGTTCAACGACAGCAACGGTTGGCAAACATTACCAGCCATGAGCATCAATGCGGTTCCATATGCGATGTTTGCGACAGATGCACAAAAACTTGGTGGCGTTAGTGCCACAAGTTATATTCAATACTCAGCGATTCCAACGTGTACGGCTTCGCAAGCGCTGCAATACACGGGTTCGGGTTTTCTTTGTATCACGGCAGGTGGCGGTGGAGGTGCATCGGCAACAATCACAGCCGGTGATATCACAACTGCACTTGGTTACACGCCGGCAGATCCAGCCACGTTATCAACTTCATATACAACAGTAGCCGCATCGTATTCGACAGTGACAGCCTCGGTTTCCTCTTTAGGAAGTTCAGTGACGACGGTGATTTCAACTGTGAATGATTTATCAGCCTCTTTAGCTGCGATCGTTTCATCACAGTGGCTTACTAGCGGCACAACAATTAGTTATAATTCTGGTCACGTCGGGATAGGTATACTTTCACCAAATGCTAAGTTGCATATTGCCGCAGGCACTTCATCTATAGCTCCTCTTAAATTAACGACAGGGCCGCTGTTAACCTCGCCACAAGCGGGAAGTATTGAGTACAACGGTTTTAATTTATTTTACACAGATGGAGCAAGCACCCGTCATACGATAGCCACCGAAGCGGAAATTTTCACTTTAACTGCAGAAATGGCAAGTTTAACAGCGCTTGTTTCTGGCAGTTCAGGTGTTGGTTTTTCAAGTTTAGATTTAGGTTCGGCAAGTGCTACAGGTATTTTAGCTGAAGCGCGCTTACCGAGTTTTGCAAATGTAACAAGTGGATCACAATACACAAAAGTAACTGTTGATGGCAAAGGCCGTGTAACAAGTGGCGCACCATTATCAGCTTTAGATATTTCAACAGCAGTAGGTGCTGATTCATTAGTAAAAATCGGCGCCTTTGATGGTTACAGTATGAATGTATATGCCGGTAGCGGTGTGGGAAATATCGGAACAGCCACTGGAACTTCGAATGAAGCATTTGGTCACGGTGGACTTCGCTTTTTAACAAGCGGTAATCGCAACGTGGCGATGGGTATTTATGCTTTAGGAAATGTGACTACGGGTAGTTCAAATATCGGTATTGGTCAGGAAGCCGGATTAGTTATTACTACAGGTTCAAATAATATTGCCATCGGTAACAATTCAAGTGTTCCTAATGGTGCTGGTAATAATCAGCTTTCAATTAATAATTTAATTTACGGTATCAGCAACAATGTGGGTATTGGCACATCAGCACCAGTTACTAAATTAGAAGTCAGTGGTGGTGTGAAAATCAGTATGGAAGCTGCAGCCTGTGTAGCTGCTTATGCTGGTACGATTCGTTACAATGCAGGTCTTGTAGAATATTGTAATGGCACAAGTTGGTCAACGTTGGGTGTAAGTGGTTCTGCGGTAAGTTCGCAATGGAATACCTCAGGTACAACAATTAATTACTTAGCAGGTAATGTTGGTATTAGAACAGCTTCGCCTCTGCAAAGTTTTTCTGTAAGTGGTGTTGCTGTTGTGACTGGTAATTATGGTAGCGGCGAAAATTTAGTTGTGAGCGGTGAAGGATCAAGAATGTTTTTCTATCCTAAAAAATCTGCTTTTCGTGCTGGATATGTCGGAAACGATGAATGGGATGATGCCAACATCGGAGAATCCAGTGTAGCTATCGGTGATAGTTCGATCGCCACAGGTTATGGATCAGTTGCTTTAGGAACTGGTGTTATTGCAAGTGGTGCAAACTCTGTAGCCATGGGTAAATACAGTCAGGCCTTGGGTGATAGATCAACAGCATTTGGCGAAGCACAGGCCGTCGGTGATTTAAGTACAGCTTTTGATAGCAGTTACGCCGAAGGAATGTATAGCATTGCCATGGGAAGCAGTAGTGCAAATGCTGATCGCGCTATAGCTATGGGATCATCAGCAAATGCAGATGGCGAATCAAGTGTTGCTATCGGCCAGTCAGTTCATAGTCGGGCCTATAGATCTGTAGCCGTAGGTAGTTACAACGTCGGAAGTGGAAGCGGAACCGCCTGGATTGCTACAGATCCAATTTTTGAAGTTGGTAATAGTCAAAATGGATCGCCACGCAGTAATGCCATGACCATTCTAAAAAATGGCAACATCGGTATTGGCAATATTGCACCGGTTACTAAGTTAGAAGTCAGTGGTGGTGTAAAAATCAGTATGGAATCTGCAGCGTGTGCTGTAAGTTACGCGGGTACTTTACGTTATAATTCAGGTAACGTTGAATATTGTAATGGCACTTCGTGGGCAGCGTTCGGCACAGGTGGTGCTGTAACAAGTGCATCCATTGCAGCAGCATTAAGTTATACTCCAGCTAATCAATCAACAGTAGCGACATCATTTACAACTCTAACGAATTCAGTGAATATCGTGGGAACTTCGATTACTACGTTAACTAGTACAGTTAATAATTTATCAACTTCATTTACAAACTTAGCCGCTGCAGTTTCTGGAATCGCAACAGGTGCTAAAGTCGCTCGTGTTGCAACGACAGCCAATATCGTGCTTTCAGGTTTGCAAACGATCGATACGATTGTTACGTTAGTCGCCGGCGATCGCGTTTTAGTTAAGAACCAATCATCGCAAGGTAATAATGGACTATATATTGCCGCAGCCGGTGCATGGACGCGTGCTCCTGAACTTGATACATGGCAAGAAGTGTTGGGTGCCGAAGTTTATGTTGTCGATGGTCTTTCCAACCAAGGCATGGCGTACATGGTGAACACCTCGGTCTTATCTGGTACATTGAATACAACTAGTATCCAATGGACTACGCGTGGAGCAAACTGGTTTAACGGTAACATTGGTTTTGGTATAGATTCACTGACTAAAAATATTTCGGGCTTCGACAATGCGGCTTTCGGTAATTATTCTCTATCAGCAGCGACCACGGGGTCTGAAAATACAGGTCTCGGTAATTATACTTTCGAAGATTTAACAACAGGTGGCAAAAATACAGCTGTCGGTACTTCAGTGATGGCCGGCGTAACTTCAGGCTCTTTAAATACAGCACTTGGATATAGATCTCTAAGTAGTTTATCAACGGGCGATGGCAACATCGGCATCGGCGCGAATGCAGGCTGGTTGATCACGACCGGCTCTAACAATGTAGTGATCGGTTCAAATACCGGGGCTGCGATTGCGACATCATCAAATAATATTCTTTTAGCAGATGGTCAGGGTAATGAACGTATGCGCATTACCTCTAGCGGCGCTGTCGGTTTTGGTACAACAACACCTGCAGCAAGATTAGAAGTTTCTGGTGGAATTAAAATCAGCGGTACTGCGGCTACATTAGATATTCCTTTAACGACTTCAACTACCGGTTACATCTCAATGAATGGTGAGCGGGTATTACATGCTTCTGAAGATTATAGTATTTTCTTAGGAAGAGGTGCCGGCAATCTTGCAGGTACTGGCGTGCAGGATACAGGTATCGGTCATCAAGCACTTAAGAGCATAACTTTAGGATATCAAAACGTTGCGGTCGGTGATTTTGCAATGGCTGATATGACCATCGGCGGAGAAAACACTGCCATTGGATCAGAAGCATTAACTAACTCTGTCAGTGGTAATGCCAATGTTGCTGTGGGTATTCAAGCGCTAATGAATAACACAAGTAACGAAAATACCGTTGTCGGAGCGTACGCACTCAATCGAGCGGGTAATGGTTTCAAAAATACGGGAACGGGTTATGCCGTAATGAATATGCTGACGACAGGATCGAATAACGTTGCTGCTGGTTGGATGGCGTTGAGAGAAGTAACGACAGGGAATTCAAATGTCGGTATCGGTTATGCAGCGGGAAGATTTTTAACAACAGGATCAGGCAATGTGATCATCGGTGGTAACACAGGTGTAAGCTTTGCGACGGAGTCGAATAATATTTCAATCAACGATGGCGTAGGTAATGAAAGAATTCGTGTCGTGAGTTCTGGCTTAGTGGGTATCGGCACAATAACTCCAGTCACAAAATTAGATGTATCGGGTGCGATTCGTATCAGCATGGATTCAGCAACGTGTGCGACAAGTTATGCTGGAGCGATTCGCTACAATGCCGGAAACGTGCAATTCTGTAACGGCACAACGTGGGGAAGTTTCGGCGCAGAAGTGACCAGCGCATCAGTGGTTTCTGCATTAGGCTACACACCGGCCGCCAGTGGATCAGGGGCATCGCAGTGGACGACATCATCAACGACCATCAGTTACACTGGAAAAGTAGGTATTGGATTAACTGATCCGGCCACGCCGTTGCAAGTAGCGGGGCCCAGTAATGCCACCCCTTCAGTCGCGAATTCAATTTTTAGTACGAAATCTTCAATTTCAACGGGAATTTTTATGGGCTCGTACAATGCGACGCCATTTGGTTCATGGATTCAATCAGCAGATCATGTTGGTATGTTTCCATACCCGTTAATATTAAATCCGCTGGGTGCAAATGTGGGTATTGGTTTATCAACCCCCTTGTCACGCTTAGTTGTTAAAGGTTTAGGTACAACATCGGCGACATCTTCGCTGAACGTCACCGATTCATCGAATAACTCGCACTTGTTTGTGCGCGGTGATGGTAACGTCGGTATCGGTACCGGATCACCTGGTGCGCGCTTAGCGGTTGAAGGAACTGGCGCAGTTGGTTTACAAATTAAAACTACAGGCGCAGTCGCAGCCGATACTTTTAATATGGTTAATGATATGGATGCGACTGGTAATTTCTGGTTCGCAAAAGGATCATCGAATACAGTTCCGACAAGTCCAAATCGTTTAATGAATATAACGAATTGGGGTAACGTAGAAATTTTTGGCCAAGAAGTAAATAACACGAATGATAATTCAGGAATATTATCTCTTAAAACTCAAGCTAGTGCAGATGGTGGCCAAAGAAATGAAGTGTCATTAGAATTTTATGCCGATCGTACAGATTTAAATACGCCGTCGGGGTATTTGGGCTATGAAAGTAACACGACACTTGATTTAACATTGATGAATAGCAAAAACGGAAAACTAATTCTTGGAACTTCAAATACCGCGGCCGTAACGATCACATCTGCGAGCGCTGTGGGTATAGGTACAAGTACGCCTGACAGTGCACTCACAATTAATTCGAATAACACTAAAACGACTTTGCATCTTACAGCAATGGGTGGTGGCGGATATCTTAGTGCTCGCGGTAATACCTCTCAGCTAGATGTGTTTGGTGGCTATGAATATGACTTGGCTGCATCTAATTACAAGGCTCGTGCAACAGCCGCTGCCGGCGTTGAGTTCAATGCCGGCACTTTTCGCGTATACACCAATTCAGGTCTAACAAGTGGAAACACATTCACTCCTACTGAACGCCTGCGTATCGATACAAGCGGCAATGTCGGTATCGGGACGACAAGTCCAATCAATTTATTTCATTTACACGCAACTGCAGGAAATACAGTATTGAAAATGTCGAATGCGAGTACGGGTGTAACAGGCGCTGATGGTTTTGCAATTCAGCAAACCGCGACCGATGTGAACTTTATTAACTATGAAACCGGAGCAATGGGTTTTCAAACGGCTGGCCAGCAGCGTATGCGTATTGCTTCAACCGGCGAGGTCGGTATCGGGACTTCGAGCCCGGGTTATACCTTGGATGTTTCAGGAACATTAAACATCACCACGGGAAACTGGTTACGTTTTGCCGGTGTGGGTATTTGCAGTAGCGCCGGTTGTACTGCGACTTCCGATCGTCGGCTTAAAAAAAATATTCAACCGCTGGATTTTTCACTTGAGAAAATTTTGTCGCTTCAAGGTGTGCAGTATGATTGGAAAGATAAAGCTACGTATGGTGATAAACACCAAGTCGGGTTTGTCGCACAAGATTTAGAAAAAATTTACCCAGAGGTCATTTACACAGATAAAAACACAGGACTTAAAACTGTGGCCTACGGAAATTTAGTCGCTCCAATCGTTGAGGCTGTTAAATCGCTTTACGAAAAGGTCATGGTGCTATTTGACCGCAACGAACAGCTTTCACGCGAAGTGGCCGCTGTTAAGGCCGAAAACGCTGAAAAAACAAAACAGCTAAATGATATTCGAGCTTATTTGTGTTCAAAAGATCCAAGCGCGCCGATGTGTAAATAGTGAATAGTTAACAATCTGAAGAGTTCTCGATGACTTCTGAAACCGATAGAAGCTGTTGGTTAAGTCTGTAGACCTTTTTACCCGCGATGCTTTTTTCATTAAAGATCGCTACCATCTGACTGTTAAAATCTTGAATTAGTTCTTGAGCCTTTTGGAATTGTTCAGCTGACAGAGCCATGAATGCTGAATAGAGCTTTCTGTTTTCTGTTGGCCCGTGGATAGCCTCTTGGGCTTGTTTGAGTCCTTCCGCATGGAAAGTCCGGATATACGAGTTGCCCGGGCTGGAAGGAATTTTAAAAAACTCATTCTCTGTGTGATAGATAATGCGGCCGTCTTCTCTGACTTCTCCCGATACAAGCTTTTGCCAGAGCAGGCACTTTAACGCGTTTTTAATTCGATCCACCGAGCAGCGAAAGTCCTGGGCCCATTTTTCTAAATCAGAAGATGAATCGTCAAAACTCAGATACGTAAACAGCTGAGGCACTAAAGGGTCGCTTAAAAAAGCTGAGATATCCTGGATCGCCGTTTCTTGTAGATTGCGAGACCAGCGACCATAGATTTCTCTCAAATATAACGCGCGCATTGAGTCTGTCGTAGCAATTTGGTAGTTCACCAAAAGAGCTAGGTAGCTAACTTCGCCTTCGCTTAGCTGTAGGCCTTTGACAAGGGCTGGAATAATCGAATGGGTCGGTGGCTTTTCGCCTAATACTAAATAGCGCAAATAAGAACGACTTTTTATTCCCATTTCGCCGGCCCAAGTTTCATAAGAAAAATTCCCTTCCGTGTTCTTGCGATACTTGTAAAGAGCTTTGAGGAATTCAGGAAGGTCGCGGTAGTCATAAACTTTTGGTTTTGCTGCTATCATATCTGCATCGTAGCAAGGTCATTTATTCTTGGGACGTCCAGTTTTTGTTCTCTAAAAAAGAACGAATGCTCAAATTTGCAGTTACTGTCTACGGGGTACACACAGAGTTGGCATAGAATCAATTCAGCGCCTCTTGTGAAGATGGCATGCCTAATGCAAAAGCATTTAATCAAATTAAACAATCGCTGCCAGATCGCTTCCTCTGGAAAAAACTAAGGAGACTCTCGTGAAAAAAGTTATTTTAAGTTCGCTTGTTATTCTGGTTGCTGCATCGGCTTTTGCTGGGGGCGGCACTGTCGGTTCTGACTCTGTTAAAGGATCAGCCCAGCATTTTTATTCTGATGAAAATTCAGATATTATAACTGAGCTTGCAAAAGAGCTGCATGATAAATATGGCCTATTTGTAGCAAATTTTAAACAGCATAGTGAAACCTATGTTGGCGATTTTAATCTTAATAAGATGAAAAATAATGGGGCTGATGTAATGGCCTATAGTGACCTTACGTTTTCAAAATCAGGAGAGAGCTATAGACTGTATTACAATACATATAAAACAAATAGGCCTGTGATTATAACTCTGGATTCAAAATATAACTCAGCTATCGACAGACTTTTTTTAGATATCAAGCAAGAAGCTAGCTTTGTAGAAATTGATGGGGCTACTGGCTATGGGCGTGGAGGCACGCATCTTATTGCCAGAAACTTGTCTGATGTAAAAGAATTAACATTAGCTTGCACAAGAATAATTCAGTCTGATCAAAGCGGAGGAAACAGATGTCAGACAAAAACTTCAGGAATCAATTTTTCCGAAAAAGAAACTGAAGTTATAGTACAAGGCCCACGCGCCGAAGTAATGGTTCCTAAAAAATATTTAAGAACTTGGAGTGAAAATTATTGGAACGGAAAATTCTAAAATTGTTCGCAGATTACGAATTGAAAAGATAAAATAAAAAGCGGCCACATCATGGCCGCTTTTTATTTTAAGACTGTAAATTGTTAAGTAATGTGCTTGTCGCCCACTTCATGGTCTTGCCCATTTCAGCACCGGTCTCACCGTAGACATTGCGTAAATCACTCCATAAATTTGCATTAATTAAACTAATAATTAAATGAACTCTTTGCTGTTCTTCTTTTGAAGTAGTTAACGGAATCTGAGCTTTGATTTTTTCCATCACTAGGGCGTTGAATTTGCGGCGAAACAAAACACGCGATTGTTGGCCGAAGTTTGTGTATAAATAAGCTAAGATTAAACTTTCGTATTGATCAAACACCTGAAATGAAAATTCAGCAAAATCTTCAACTGTCATGACTTGTAAATTTCCGGCGACTTGTGTGACGTAGGTTTCAAGATAAGTTTCGAGTTCACGAGTTAAAGATTTTTTATCACCGAAAAAACGAAACAAGGTACGTGTTGAAAGATCAGCACGTACAGCTAATTCTTCTAAAGAAATTTCTTCGCCGCGTTTTTCAACTAATAAAGCCACATAGTTTTCTATAATTTTTTGTCTGTTGTTATTTGATTTTTCAGCGCGTGCCGAATTATCGTATTTTCTGGGTTTCTTGGGCCTTTTAGCTGTTTTCGTGTTTTTACGTTTCATGTGTGCAGTATAGAAAGAAGATGCGCTGTGATCAAATTAAAATGACATTAATACAGACCTTAATAAATGAAAAAACCTTTATAAACAATTAATTATTGACACATATTGACACGAAGAAGGAATAACCTACAAAAGACTTGCTCAAAGCCTAGCCGCGGTTTGCGGTATTCTTTAAATTAAATCATATCGCCGTACAAATGGCGAATTACATGATGTACCCAGTACAAAAAGTGTTAATTCAGGTTTACATTAGATTAGAAAATTAAAATCTATTTAGCCGTAACCCAAAGTCTAACAGCGACAAAAACTAAGAACACAGAAAACATTCGCGTTAGCGTGGCCGTTTGTAAGGTGATCGCAAATTTAGAACCTAAGTAAGTTCCGCCAAACATAACTGCAGCAATTACTAATCCGTATTTAATGTTATCTATCTGAATAAAGCCCGCACGGTAATAATTAATGATTCCTAAAATACCCACAGGTAATAATAAAGCTACAAGAGAGGTGGCCGTAGCGGTTTGCTGTTGATATTTAAAAAGATAAACCAGCATCGGCACGATAATGACTCCACCACCGATACCAAATAACCCAGAAGAGATTCCGGCAGTTAAACCAATAATTGCAGCATAGGTAATTTGTAGTGGTGACATGAGTATCTCCTATAAAGATGGGCGAATAACTTTTTTACGCAGAATTTCGGCGTCGTTTTCTGGGTGCGACACCTGAATGCTTTCAAGCCATTCAACTGTTGCTGTTTTATCACGAATACCAAATTGCGCCGTCATTTTGCCAATTAAACTGTCGTCATCAACAAACGATGATTCGCGGTAAGGATGGTAATCAATTTTAAATAATTGCACCGGAATCTGATAATGCTGGGCAATTTCAAAGATTCCTTTTTTCCATAACTTTTCTTCGTTTAAAGTAGTGGTGCCTGAAGGAAAAATCACTAACTGTGATTTGTTAGTAATAAGTTGTTCGCCGATGACTTTGCGCAATCTTTCGCGATCATGTTTTGATTCGCGATCAACAAATAAAGTGCCAACACGAACTGCTGCCTGACCTAAAATCGGCCAGCGCTTAACTTCTTTTTTTGCTAAGAAGGCAATATGCGGATTGACCGCCATTAATAATAAAATATCTAAAAAGCTTACGTGATTGCCAACATAAATGCGTGGGCCTTGCAGAGAATATTCACCTTGATGGCTAATATCATACCCGATGTAATTTAAAACACTTTCAGCCCAGCGCTTTTTATAATGCGTGACCTTATGTGGTTTAATGTAACTAAGTGCCAGCCAATAGAAAGTAATTCCAAAGGATCCGAAAGACTTAATAAAATAAAAAGACTTAACCGTGTGTTTTAGCATCTACTTCAGTAAATCATGAGTGTAGGTAAAAGTCGCTGCCCATCCATCGTTGCGGTCACGCGCCAAAAGACCATTTTTATTTTTATCGCCTAAGACTTCAAAATGTTTAATGGTGATGACGGGGTTATTGCGGTCTGATAAATCGTTAAAATGAAACCACACGCCGTAAGATAGATTATTTAAGCCTTCTGAATCAGCTGCGCCGTAATAATATGCGTTATGGCGTTTATCGCCATAACCTACAGTCACGATGAAGTTCGGTTCAACCATTGAAGTTCGAAGGATCGTATTTTGAAAAGTGAATAATTTAAGTTTGCCTGACAGTTCATAGTATAGACCGTTATGAGCTTTTAAGTCTTTGTGAATACCGAAAACCCACTCTGAGATATAGTCTTCATTATAGCCTGGAATGAAAAACTCTGCTCTATTTACCCACTCCCATGAGTTCTCACGATCTGGATAAATATCTTTAATGCTATCGTGTTTGGGAAAGATCGGATTATCGCTGATCGCCTGAAAGCGCGTTCTTAAGCGGATTTTATCTTCATAGACAAAATCACGGTAACTGACCGAGCTTGTTAGAAACTCGAAGCGGTCTTCGAACATAAAAACGGCGATGACGGGCACAAGCTGAAAGTCATTATATTGAACAACGCCGCGAGCCTCCCAGATCGAGAAAAACTTTGCGCCGGCTTTGACGCCGCTGACTGATTTCCATTTGTTAGTTGCTTGGTATTCAGCCAAAGCATTAAAAGAACTAAGTATTAATAAAACAGCAAAAAGTATTTTCATCATGAGTGAATTTAAACATCATTCATTCGGGGATGCTGCCTAAATTCACATTTTAGCACGGCGTTTCACAAACCTAATCTTGACAACAATTATGGTGAATTTACCAAAAAGTGTTGCTAGCTTTCCTGCAACAACTAGTTCGATTTTGTTTCCTAAATTGAGGGGGGATACATGTATTGGAATTCATCAAAGAGATTTGCTGCCGTTTGGTGCTTATCAATTTTTGCAACGGTTAGCTTAACTGCAGGCTTTGCTAATGCTCATATCACTTCGAAATCAGACTATTATGGTAAAGAATTCTTAGGCCAAGTTCAATCAGGCCAACTAAAAAACGAACAACTATTAGATAAATTATTTCACGTTGTTTCAGACGCTCACATCAAAACTAAAAACGCTCCAGATACTTTAATCGCAAACTGCCAATCAGCAACTTTAGAGCCAGATCAAAATTGCATTCAACACACAGCTCTTGGTTATGACCGCGCAAGAAAACACATGTTCGGTGCAATCCACTTAGAACAAAAAAACGATGGCACATACTTTGTTAAAGACGTGTACTGTGAAAAAGATTTTACAGATGAGGATTTCGGCAGAAAAGGCAAAGGCCAAAACATCGGCCCAGGCATCATTCCGGGTGATGGTTCAATTTTAAATTGTGAACACACTTGGCCACAAAGCCGATTCACAAACCGCTTTCCGAATGAAACACAAAAATCTGATCTACATCATCTATACCCAACTGATTCTAAATTGAATAGTCACCGTAGTGCTTTACACTTCGGTGAAGTTGAAAAAGAGATGGAAAAATTAAAGTGCCCACAAAACCGTTTAGGTCGTGGTGCAGGTAATGCCGGAAATGTGTTCGAACCACCAGTTGCCCATCGTGGTAATGTGGCTCGCGCGATTTTCTACTTCGCAACTCGCTACAAAATGAAAGTGGGCGGCGCAGAAGAAGCAACTTTAAGAATCTGGAATCATGAAGATCCAGTTGATGCTGCTGAATTAAAAAGAAACGATCAAGTTGAAGACCTTCAAGGTAACCGCAACCCATTCGTCGATTACCCAGAATTAATTGACCAAGTGAACGTGTTTTCGTTCAGCACAACTAAGTAGATTTAAAAATTAATTACTAGAAACAAAAAAAGCTAACTCCGTTAAAGAGTTAGCTTTTTTTTACTCTGCAGTTCAGCTAGCAAATGCTAGCTAAAACCCTGAGCGTCGGAAAATGAGCAATCTATAATTATTTAGGTTGAACGCGTAACATTTTTTTGATTTCAGAAACATGCATTTCTTCATCCATAATCATTTGGCGAGCGTACTCTTCTAAGAATACTGAAGAGTCTTCAACTAATTTTAATAAACCATGTAAGTTTTTAAGCTGAGCTAATTCGTGATCTAAGCTTTCTTTTAAAATGTCGTTTAAATTATGTTTGTGAGTTTCTAAAAGTGTTCCGATTTTTAAAGACGGGTGGCCACCTAAAGTTGTGATGTGTTCACCAGCTTGCGAAGCGTGCCCTAAAGATTCAGCGGCTTGATCGCGAAACCATTTAATGATTGGAATTCTGTTGTGGCCGAAAACCATTAACGAGTAGTGCGTGTAACGAACAACTCCGGCAAGTTCAGCTTCCATGATTTTGTTTAGTGCATCGATTACTTTTTTCTCGTTCATAGCCATACCTAGCTCCTCTATAATGGTTCTGGGTAAAAATACCCTATAAATGAAAGCTAAATGAAAATGAACTGAAAGTCCAATAATAAGTTAAATCCATACCGTTGTAATACGGTAGGGCCTTTGGTATTGAACCGCCATGTCATTAAATCGTCGCCAATTCATTAAGTCGTCTTCATTCGCAAGTTTCGTTTTAGGCTATTCGCTACAGTCAAAAGCGGCCACAGGTATTTTAATGGGGCAGTCTTCTACAGCTCCTAATGATGAAAATGCAAATGATAATCCAATTCAAGATGTTCCATACAGCGAATCATCAAGCCTTGATTTCAACGGTGATAATATCGATCGTCCGCACGATATCTTATGGAACATCGATGGCTACGTAGCTAAAAAAGGTGGAATTCCTGCTCCTTCAATTTGGAATAGTATCGTGATTGCCGGTGGTGGTATGTCAGGGCTATTAAGTGCTTACCACTTACAAGCGCATAAGCCGATGTTGTTAGAGCAAGATAACGTATTTGGCGGAAACTCTAAGGGCGAAAATTTTGATGGCTCTTATTATTCAATCGGTGCGGCGTACGTAACGATTCCAGATGAAGGTTCTGATGTTGAGACTTTCTTTAAAGACACAGGCATCGCTGATAAACTTAAATTAGAATCTGATACAGAAACTTCTGTAAATTTTAAAAATGCTTTAATGCGCGATTTCTGGAAGGGCGCAAGTGATCCAGAAAATGCAGCGCAATTTATCGCGGTTGAAGAAGAAATGCGCCGTATTTACAACGACGCTTACCCTGATATTCCATGGTTTGAAGATTCAGCGATCAGCTATGAAGAATTATGCCGCTTAGACAAAATGACTTTTGATAAATGGCTTGATGAAACTTTTGAAGTGGTTCATCCGCATGTGCGCGAATACTTTCAATCTTATTGCTGGTCATCTTTTGGTGGCTCGATCGATGAATTATCTGCAGCGCAAGTGTTAAACTTTGTGACCGCAGAAGTTGACGGCGTGTTAGCTTTACCTGGTGGTAATGCCTACATCACGCAAACTTTACACACACAATTAAAAGCAAACTTACCTGAAGGCCATGTGTTATCAGGAGCTTTCGTATTACGTATTCATGAACAAGAATCTGGAAAAGTATGGGTTACGTTTGAAAGCAAACAAGGTGAGTTAATCACGATTGAATGTGATCAAGTGGTATGTGCATTTCCAAAATTCGTTGCAGAACGTGTTATCGTAAATATTGAGCCTGAGCGTGTAAAAGCGATTCAAAGTTTAATGTGGCGTGGTTATATCGTGACTAACGTTATTTTAGATAGCGCTGTGAAATCACCAGGCTTTGATATTTTTAATTTATACGGCAAAATGCAACCCGCACCTACTCCATTTAATCAGCCAAAAAATTTAACGACTGATGTTTGTTTTGGAACATGGGCACAAAACGATGAAGTAAATCATTCGGTAATGACAATGTATCGTCCGTTACCGTTTGAGGGCGCGCGCCAATTTTTATTTAACCCCATGGCTCATCAAAAACATTTGATCGCTTCGCAAAAAGAGATCGTTGAATTTGCTAAAACCGTAAATATCGATGTCGCTAAAATTAAGGGTTACCGTTTGACACGCTGGGGGCATTCTTTGCCTTTAGCTAATGCCGGAACAATCAGTGACGGTACCGTACAAGCGTTAATTAAGCCTATTAATGACCGTATATTCTTCGTGAACCAAGATAACTGGGTAAATCCGGCTTTTGAGTGTGCATTTAGTGAAGCTTTGACAGTTGCGCAAAAGATAGAATCTCTAAAAGCGTAGTGTTACTCTTTTAGAGATGGCTAAATTAAAACATCTCATTACCCATGCGGTAAAATTACTTCAGTATTACATAAATCGTGCTTGGTATTTGCCAATGTTATCGCTATTGGCATTTTTAGATAATTTTTTAGTCGTTGTTCCGACCGATGGCATTTTAATTTCAAGTTCAATGTTAAAACCGCAGAAATGGTTTTCATTTAGTTTTTGCGTGGCCGCAGGCTCTGCAATTGGTGCTTTAGCGTTAGCGTTAATTATCGAAGTTTATGGCATTCATGTTGTTGAATATTTTTTTCCGAATATTCAAACAAGCTCAGCCTGGATACGCACCCAGGGCTTTTTTGAAGACTATGGCTTATGGTTATTATTTGCTGTGGCAGTTACGCCCTTTACTCAACAGCCTGCCGTGATCTTAGCTGTTCTGGCCGGGGTGCCTGTTTTTCAGATTTTTGTGATTGGCTTTTTAGGACGTTGGATGAAATTTTCATTAATGGCTTATGTTGGGTCGCATGCACCGCACTTAATTAAAAAAATCTGGGGCGTCCAAGAAGAACTTCATGAAGTGGGGATCGATTGAAAAGTTTTTCAAAAGTTATTAACATCGTAATTCTGGTTGTGGTGATGTATATGATTGCCACAAAAATTCCTGGTATCTATGCGCACTTTAAATCTGAAGGCACTAAAGTCACAGATTTTTCAGTGTTGATGAATAACGGCGAAGAATTTAATTCGCAAAGTTTGGCGGCAAAAAAAGTTATCGTTTTTTGGGCCACATGGTGCCCGCCATGTGAATTAGAACTTTCACGCATTAATGATTTAGTTAAAGAAAAAAGAATTTCTGCAGATTCAGTTTTAGCGATTTCAATTAGCGAAGAAAAACAAACTGTAGATCGGGTGATTGCCGAGCGCGGTTATCAATTTCAAATCGGCTATGATTTTGACGGTGCCATAGCCAGCAAGTTTGCGGTTGCAGGTACACCCACGGTTGTATTTTTAAACGCTGATAAAACAATTAATTGGATCACCACAGGTTTAAGCCCACTTTTAAAATTACGTATCAATTATTTTTTGGATTAACAGATGTGTGCACAATTTGGTTTGAAAGTGAGTGCTAGTGAATTAAGGGATTTAGGAATTTCTGTTTCGCCAGCGCTTGAGGGTCTGGATGAAAGATTTCTTCCTTACGCGAAGGTTCCAGTCGTGGTTTCAACGCAGCAAGGGTTGAAACTTACAGCTATGAATTTTTCTTTGGTTCCAGCGTGGTCAAAAGAACCCAAAGTTAAATTTGCGACCCATAATGCCCGAATTGAAACGGTGATTGAAAAGCCTGCTTGGCGCGAACCTTTTCAGAGTAAACACTGTCTATTGCCGATGACGAATTTTTTTGAATCTGTTTATGAAGGCCCACATGCGGGGCATATTATATCGTTTAGCTCTGATTTAATGTTTGCTGCGGGTCTTTTTGATGTCTGGACAAACCCAGAAACGAAAGAGCAATTGTTTTCATGCACGATATTAACAACCGAACCGTCGGCCTTTATCTTAGAAAACGGTCATGACCGTACGCCGATATTTTTAAATTTTGAAGATGGCAAGCAATGGCTGAATTTGCGCGCGCCAGAAAAAGAAATGGTCGACTTCTTGCTATCTAAAAATGTTTATCCTGATTTGCAAGTCTCTCGTGACCGCGCGCTAAAATCGGGCTGGGAAAAACGAGCTTAAAGAAAGGCTATTTATATGAAAGAAAAAGTAGTGATCCTTGGAGCTTCGGATAACCCAGATCGTTTTGCTCATAAGGCTATGCTGATGTTAAAGCAATACGGGCATGAGCCAATCCTTGTAAATCCCACCTTAAGCGAAATTGAAGGGCATGCCGTAATCGCAGATCTTGACCAAGTGCCAAGACCAGTTGACACGTTAACGATGTACGTAAATCCGCGTATCAGCATAAATCTAAAAGAAAAAATTATTTCGTTAAATCCAAAACGGGTGATCTTTAACCCCGGTACAGAAAACCCGGCAATTGAATTCGCACTAAAAAAAACAGGCATAGATACGATCCATGCCTGTACGTTAGTTATGTTATCAACCGGTCAGTATTAAGATGACGCCGTTACATTGTAGCGTCAGGTGCCGGTGTTCCTGCTTTTTTAAAACCCATCGCTTTTGTTTCTTGGATATTGATGAATTCAAGAGGTAAAGAATTTTTTAAGGTTAAGAAAAATTCTTTGTGCGAAGCCATTTCCATATTCCATTGGGTATTATCAATTTTCATCGCTGCATTAAATTGATCATGAGAAAATTCTAAACCTTCCCAGTTAAGATCATTGTATTGCGGTGAATAGCCTAATTCAGTTTCAACAGCATGAGCTGTATTATCGATGCGGTTAAACATCCATTGAAGTACGCGCATGTTATCGCCATAACCTGGCCACATGAATTTACCTTGTTCGTTTTTACGAAACCAGTTCACGATAAAAATTTCTGGAGTCTTAGCAATACGGTTTGGCATTTTTAACCAGTGCTTGAAGTAATCACCAATATTGTAACCGCAGAATGGTAACATCGCCATTGGATCACGACGAACAACGCCGACTTTACCAGTTGCTGCTGCTGTTGTTTCAGAACCCACAGTAGCCGCGAAGTAAACGCCAGTGTTCCAGTCTTTAGCCTGAGAAACTAATGGAATGGTATCTGCACGGCGACCACCGAAAATAAAGGCATCAATTGGTACACCTGCTGGGTTTTCCATTTCAGCATCTGCAGATGGGCATTGTGAAGCTGGAACTGTGAAGCGTGCATTCGGGTGAGCCGCAAGTCTGCCGCAGCCAGGAGTCCACTCTTGACCTTGCCAGTCAGTTAATTTTGCAGGCGGAGTATCAGTCATACCTTCCCACCAAACATCACCTTCTGGAGTTAAAGCTACGTTTGTGAAAATTGTGTTTTTCGCGATAGTTAACATCGCGTTTGGATTTGTTTTAAAACTTGTGCCTGGGGCTACGCCGAAAAATCCAGCTTCTGGATTGATCGCGCGTAATTGGCCATTAAGATCAGGTTTAATCCACGCGATATCATCGCCAACAGTTGTGATCTTCCAGTCTTGAAATTCCTGCGGTGGAATAAGCATTGCAAAATTTGTTTTTCCGCAAGCCGATGGAAATGCTGCTGCTACATATTTTTTTTCTTGTTTCGCATTTTCAACACCTAAGATTAACATATGTTCGGCTAACCAGCCTTCTTCGCGACCTAAAGTAGAAGCGATACGAAGGGCGAAACATTTTTTTCCTAATAGGGCATTACCACCGTAACCAGAACCGAAAGACCAGATTGATTTTTGTTCTGGGTAATGAACGATGTATTTTGTGTCGGCGTTGCATGGCCATGTAACATCTTTTTGGCCAGCTTGTAACGGAGCGCCTACAGAGTGAACGCATTTTACATAATCAGTGCTATCATTTACTAAATTCATCACTTGCGCACCGATGCGAGTCATCACGCGCATATTGATCACAACGTACGGAGAATCTGTGATTTCAAAACCGATTTTAGAAATTGGTGAACCTAAAGGGCCCATGCAAAAAGGAATCACGTACATCGTGCGGCCTTGCATACAACCATCAAAAAGTTTTCCAAGAGTTTGCTGCATTTGTTCTGGAGCCATCCAGTTATTTGTTGGCCCTGCGTCTTCTTGTTTTTCTGAACAGATAAAAGTTCTGTCTTCAACACGCGCAACGTCTGCTGGATTTGATAACGCTAAGTATGAATTCGGGCGTAGTGTTTCGTTTAATTTTTTTAATGTGCCTGAAGCGATCATTAAGTCGATTAGCTGTTGGTTTTCGGCATCTGAGCCATCGCACCAGTGGATATTTGTTGGCTTTGTTAAAGCCGCGATTTCGTTAACCCAGTTTAATAAATCTTGATTTTGGATTTGCATGTCTGCTCCTATAAAATTTAGAATGACACGTTCTAAACTTTTATAGTTTTGCAGGCAAGAAATGCGTTTATTTTGCAGCTTTTACAGGCACGATTTGAGGCTAAAAAGCCTCATTTATAGACTAAAAAGTTCACGAATGGCTTCGGCCAATTTTTCCCGTGGAATTACGCCCGCACTCATTGCCGGTTCTTCGCCAAGTGGAATAAAAAGCAGAGCAGGAATAGAACGCACTTCAAACAGGGCCGCAAGCTCGGGAGACGCCTCGGTGTTGATTTTGTAAAAATTTACCCGATCTTTAAAGACCTCTTCGGTATCTTGTAAAATAGGATTTAGCTGATGGCAGGGGCCACACCAATCGGCATAGAAATCAATGATAGCGGGCATTTTGCCCTTGAAGGTCCATTCTTTGTTTTCAGTGAAATCAAAAATTTTTTCTTTAAATGTATCAATCGTTAAAGTTTCCATACCCTTAAGTCTTATGAGAAAATGGCGCATTGTCAAAATGTAATAGTCACTTGCGAATTATAGATTTGGGCTAAATAATTTTTATATTGAGGTGTATATGAAAATTTTAACTTTTGCCGGTTCGTTACGAAAAGATGCTTTAAGTAAAAAACTCTGCCATGTTGTTTCTGAAATCGTGCAGAAAAATAACTTGGCTGAAATCCATTTTGTTGATTTGCAACCTTTGAACATTCCTGTTTATGACGGCGATTTTGAAACTTCTCAGGGAATTCCTGCAGGAGTCATGAGCTTAGGAAAACAAATCACAGCAGCCGATGCACTGATTGTTTGTACGCCTGAATACAATGGTTCGATTCCCGGTTCGTTAAAAAATGTGGTTGATTGGTTGTCGCGTGAAAAGCCTGTGCCTTTAACAGGTAAGCCGATGTTGCTGTTGGGTTCTTCACCTGGAGCAATGGGTGGAATTCGTTCGCTATGGCATTCGCGTCAGCCTTTTGAAGTTTTAAATACGCAGCTTTATCCAGAGATGATGGCTGTGGGTAAAGCTCATGAAGTTATTTTAGAAAACCACACTTTAAGTGAGCCTAAGCTGCAGCAAAATCTTGAGCGTTTACTTAAAGATTTTACTACTCATGTGCAAAAATTTCTTTAATGGTTGGAATTATTTAGTTTATCCAGCAGCAAAAGTTTTTGTTTTAATTTAAAATAATCAGCCCACGGGTCTTTTGCTGTTTTTAAAATTTTTAAAACTTTATCCACAGTAAAGTCTTTCGCAGATTTTACTTTATTTAAACTTTGCCAGGAAATCGGAAAAGCTACGGTGGCTTCGCTTTGGGCGCGTGCTGAATAGGGTGTAATCGCGGTAGCACCGTACCCGTTACGTAAGTAGTCTAAAAATATTTTTTTGCTACGTTTGGATTTTGAAATCACTGTCGTGAAACTTTGCGGATATTCATTCACTAATTGATCACAGACAGTTTTTGCAAAGTTTTTCACTTCGTCAAAGTTATATTTACGCTGAATCGGTACATGTAAATGTAGCCCTTTGCCGCCACTGACCAAAAGAAAACTTTTAAGCTTAAGCCGGTCGAGCAAGTCTTTAAGTGCAAAAGCGGCTTCTTTTACTTTTTCAAAAGTAACATTGGGTGCAGGATCTAAATCAAAAACGATGACATCAGGATGATCAACCTGATGAACTTTACATCCACGCGAGTGAATTTCAAGGGTACCTAACTGCACCAGCTCTAAAATTCCGGTGATCGAATCGACATATAAAACTTCATCGGGTTTATTTTTTAATTCAGAATGCAATTTCTGTGATTTCAGACCAACGCCATTGATGTCTGTGTGCTTTTGAAAAAAACAAGTTTTACCAACGCCGTTTGGACACCTTAATAAGGCCAGCGGCCGGTTTTCGACATACGGCAAAATCCATTTTTGAATGGTTTTATAATAATCAGCTAATTGCCTTTTTGTAAGCTTTGCTTTTGCAAATAGAATTTTATCGGGATTACTAATAGGTACATCTTTTGGTTCTGGTGGCTCTTTGACTGGCGGGCCTTTTTTTGTTGGTTGTTTTTCTTTTTGGCTGACCAGGGTGTTTAAAGTTTTTTCTTCAAGCGTCACGGTTTTTGCCTTTTTGTCATAACGTAATCCTTTATAGGCGGCATGTCTTAAAATTTTTTCATCTGTCCAGGCACCGAATTCAATCTGCGCGACCAGAGCCGGCTTTACAAAGCTCATGCTTCGGCGACGGTCATGGGCTGTCATTACTGGTGAACCTTTTTTAAAATAGCTTTTTTCACTTTTTATTTTTTTTAGTTTTTCTAATAATCTTGTGCTTTCAGCAGAATTAAAACCAGTTCCTACACGGCCAATATATTGAAATTCATTTTGCGCATTATAAGCACCCATTAAGAGTGCTCCCAGAGAATTATTTTTATTTTGTAAAGTGTAGCCGCCAATCACAAATTCCTGAACCTTAGAACATTTGCTTTTAATCCAGTTTTTCGTGCGTCCTGACTGGTAAATACTTTGAACTTCTTTTGAAACAATCCCTTCAAGATGCAAATGGCAGGCTGACTTTAGAACATTCTTGCCGTCGCCGCGCCAGTGGTCGCTGAAGAGTATTTTTTTAGAAGGTGTTTCTTTTAATAACTTTTTTAAAAGAGTTTTTCTCTCTAAAAGCGGGTAGTCCTGCAGATCCTGTCCGTTAAAGTGCAGAATATCAAAGACGTAATAAAACAGTTCATTGCTTCTATGGTTATCTAAAGAATTTTGCAGGCCCTGAAAGTGGCTGACGCCGTTGTCATCAACCCAGACAATTTCTCCGTCTAGCATCACAGAGTCAGCCGGAATTTTTTTACATTCCTGTTCAATAAACTTATACTTGTTCGTCCAATCTAATCCCGACCTGGTTAAAAGTTTAATGTTTGATTTTTTTTTGTGGCAAAGAGTCCGGTAGCCATCAAGTTTAATTTCATGCACCCAGTTTTCACCCTGAGGTGCGACTTCTGCTAAGAGAGCTAACTGCGGCGCCACGAAGTCAGGCAGCGCTGTTTTTACAGTTGTTTTCTTTTTGGGCGTGGGCACCGGTTTTTTTACCGGGGTTTCAAAGGTATCGTCGGGAAGTTTTTTGCCAGAGATAACGCTTTTATCATTTTCTAAGATATCCACATTATCTTCGGCAAACTGATCGTGCCTTTTAATTAAAAGCCATTGGCTTTTTTTTGAATTTCCCATTTTTCGTGTCCGCACCAATAACCAGCGGCCAGACAGTTTTTCTCCGTGCAATTCAAACTCAAGGCGTCCACTTTCAAGAGCTTTAAGCGGGTTTTTAGGCGGAATCCATTCGCCGCGATCCCACACGATCACATCACCGCCACCATATTCACCAAGGGGAATACTTCCTTCAAAATAGGCGTAGTCCATAGGATGATCCTCTACTTCTACGGCTAAGCGCTTATCATCGGGATTTAAAGAAGGGCCTTTAGGAATGGCCCAGCTTTTTAAGACTCCATCTAATTCCAGACGAAAATCATAATGCAGATGTGAGGCCGCGTGTTTTTGAATGACGAAAATTTTTTTATTTTTCGTTGAATACTTACGCCCCCGTGGTTCGAGAGTTTTTTTGAAATCGCGTTTTGAATGGTATTCTTGTAAGCCCATATATAACCCTAATGCAATCTATGGTGAGCTGTTGCTTTCGATTTTTTATGAGAGCCCGATTTCTTGCGTGCTGCTGATAATTGCGCTACCGAAGCTTTTTCAGAACGTTTTGCCGCAGGTTTTCCCCGCGCAATACTTTTTTGCAATAATGACATAAGATCAGCTGAATTTGTATTTGTGGCCTTGGGTGCTTCTTCGTATTCAGCGGCTTCTTTGGTATCTCCGGCTTTTATTTTATGAGTAATATATTTTTTAAGATCTTCCTGGTAAGTGTCGTGGTATTTTTCTGGTTTCCACTTTTCTGTCATTTCATCGACTAAAGTTTTTGCGGCTTTCATTTCACGGGGAGAAATTCTGACATGCGAGATATCATAGTCGTGAAGAAACTTTGCTTGTTTAACTTCGGTAACTTCATGGGCGAAACGCATGATTTCTAATATTAAGTAATCACCACGCGGGATAATAGTCACTAAATGCTGGCGGTTCCGAAGCACAAATTTAGCAACAGCAGCTTTTTTTGTTTCTTCTAAAATATTTCGCAGAAGCACATAACCTTTTTCGCCATTTTTACCTGGCACTAAATAATACGGCTTTTCGAAGAGTAAAAAATCAACCTCTTTTAGATTTACAAAGTCTTCGATATCTATAGTTTGTGTTGATTTTGGATTCGCTTTTTTCAGTTCTTCGTCGGTTACGGTGACAAACTGATTTTTTTCATACTCGAAAGCTTTAACAATATTTTTTCGATCGATTTCTTTACCAGTTGATTTTGTATATTGTTTGTAGCCGATCGGAGAGTAGTTACGTTTATCGAGCATACGAAAACTAATTCGTTCGTCTTCTTTTGCACTCATGACTGAGACGGGAATGTTTAACAACCCAAAACTAATGGCTCCATTCCATATTCCACGCGCCATAATACTCTCTCCTTTAACTAAATAAGTTTTTCATTGTGCTGGCGGGCTTTATTTCGCGATTTACGCGCATCTTCGCCAACCACGTCATGAGCACCTTCATATTCGCTTGAATCCTTCATATCATTATCATGTAAGGTCGCGGAATTTTTATGAACACGAGTGACCTGACTTTTTTTATGTTTATTACTGCGTGAAGCCATTGCCATATAAACCTCCATTTATAGAATGTAATGGAGCAAATCGCTTGCCTATAGCAGCTTCATCCTGGAAGTTATAATTTTTTTTAAGGGTAATAATGGGACGTTGACCGAGGAACAGTTATTGCTGTTTATGACTGTGATGAAAAAGTTCAGCCTAACTCTTGTTTTGATCGCCTTGTTCGCTTTTTCTTTACTGGGGCAGGTTATAGAGGGGCATTCGACCTACAATGAAAAAAGAGTCAGTGAATTCAAGCTGCCTGCAGTTAAAATATCTGAGTACATTAAAACAGGGCACTTTATCAGTGCACTTTCTGAAAATATGGAATCAGAGTTTTTACAAATGGCCCTGTTTGTGGTTTTAACAGTTAATCTTTATCAGATCGGCTCTTCCGAATCGAATAAACTACCTTACCAAAAAACCAAAGATGATTTAAACACTGAGGCCGATGAAGAAAGACATTCGATAGAACAAAAAAAGAAACATCCTTTTTTGTGGCCAATATATGAAAGGTCGCTGACTATTGCGCTTTTTTTAATTTTTACAGGTTTTTTTCTTGTTCACGCTTACGGAAGTTTACTTTTAGTCAATGAAGAGCATTTACGCTTGCATAAGCCCTTACTTACCTTCTGGCAAATATTCGGTGAAAGCGAATTTTGGTTTGAATCTTTTCAAAACTGGCAAAGTGAATTTTTTTCGGTGGCGATACTTTGCCTCTTAAGTATTTTCTTACGGCAAAAAGGTTCGGCGCAGTCAAAAAAACTGCACCGTTCGATTTTTTACACTGGGGCTAACTAATTACTTATTGCGGAGGGCAAGTTTGCGTCATGGTTCACCTTGTGGTGAAAAACCATTTCGTCTGTCCAATCGGATAAGTCTATCCCTAAAGCAATTGTTAATACTTCGTTAATATGTTGTACCGTATGAATTTTCATCTGTGAACGAACCTCTTCAGGCACTTCAATTAAATCTTTTTCATTACGTTCAGACATAATCACTTCGTTAATTCCGGCACGATGTGCGGCAATGATTTTTTCTTTAATACCTCCCACCGGCAAAACTTTTCCGCGTAAGCTGATTTCTCCGGTCATGGCTAATTTTGGATTCACCACGCGCCGAGAAATAAGGGAGGCCAGCGATGTTAAAAGCGTAATCCCTGCGGATGGCCCATCTTTTGGGATACCTCCAGAAGGAACATGTAAGTGGATATCAAATTTACTAAAGTCAAAAGTAGGAGCTAAAGTTTGTAATCTGGCTTTAATTAACGATTTCGCAATTTGAGCAGATTCTTTCATGACGTCACCTAATTGGCCGGTCACAATCAATTCACCTTTACCTGGAACCAGTGCGGTTTCGATAAATAAGATATCACCACCGACCGGAGTCCATGCAAGGCCTGTGACCACACCTGCAGATGCGACAACATCAGCAACTTCACTTTGGTAACGTTCTGGCCCCAGAATTTCTTCTAATTTTGCCAGCTCGACTAAAATTTTTGTCTCGCCACGCAGAATTTTTTCGCTGGCGAATCTGGCCATTTCAGCAATTTTACGTTGCAGCTCGCGCACGCCGGCTTCACGGGTGTAATGCGAGATGGTTTTAAACAGAGCTTCGTCACTGATTTCAATTTGTTCAGCGGTTAAGCCATGTTCTTTGATTTGTTTCGGGATCAGATGCGTTTTTGCAATGTGAAATTTTTCTGCAATCGTGTATCCCGATAAATCAATCACTTCCATACGATCAAGCAAGGGCAGTGGAATACCTTCAAGGCTGTTCGCCGTGGCAATAAAAAAGATATTCGACAAATCAAAAGCCGTATCTAGGTAGTGATCAGTGAACGTTGTATTTTGTTCTGGATCCAATACTTCAAGCATGGCTGAAGCGGGGTCTCCAGAAAAGCTGCGCGACATTTTATCGATTTCATCTAATACAAAGACAGCGTCGTTTTCTCCGGCTTTTTTAACAGCCGAAATAATTCGCCCTGGCAAAGATCCAATATAGGTTCTTCGGTGGCCGCGAATTTCAGATTCATCACGAACCCCACCCAGGCTGATGCGCTGATATTTTTTTCCTAAGGCGCGCGCTATACTTTGGCCAAGCGAAGTTTTACCCACTCCCGGAGGGCCAATAAATAATAAAATAGAGCCGCGTTTTTCTTTTTTAAGTTTTAGTACAGCCAAATGCTGTAAAATTCTTTTTTTAATTTTATTTAAACCATAGTGATCTGCATGCAGAATATTTTCGGCATCATCTAAGTTAAAATCTTTTTGATTCGAAGACTTTTTCCATGGCAAGGCCACCATCAAATCTAAATGCGATCTGATCATTTGATGTTCTGGCGACTGTTGGTTCGTCGATTCAAGTTTTTTAAGCTGTTGCATAGCTAAATCATTAGCCTCTTGAGGCATGTGGGCTGATTTGATTTTTTTACTATAATCATCCAGATTAGAAGTTTCTTCGCCTTCGCCTAATTCTTCTTTAATAGTTTTTAATTGCTCACGCAAAATATGTTCACGTTGCGTTTGCCCAAGTTTTGTTCCCAATTTTTGACGAATATCCTGACGAACTTGCAGATTATCTTTTTGTTGATTCATCAGGTTTAATAAATGCATGATGCGTTCTTTGATCGACGTCATTTCTAAAAGATGCTGTCTTTCTTCGATGGTAATTTCGATATTAGCTGCGGCTAAATAAGATAATAAGCCCACATCTTCAATGGCTAAAACTAATTCCTGAGCTTGTTCAGTATTGCCCGGAATTAATTGTAAAACTTCAATGCTGATTTGTCTTAAGCTGTTTAACAAAGCACCTTCAGTGGCGGGGTCGACATCTAAATGATCATCGACGCGCTCAGTGTGGGCTTCGTAAATTTCGGTATCGGCTTTAAAAGAGGTGACTTTCATGCGATGATAACCGCGCAAGGTCACGAAATAACCTTGTTCGTGGGTTCCCTTAATCGCTTCGATTTTGCTTAAGGTTCCCCAATGAAATAAATCATCGGTGCTTTCAATTGATTTGTCAGGATGTCGCTGTGCCAGCGTGATAATCCAATTGTCTTTAAGCATGGCTGCATCGACAGCTTTTAAACTGCGGTCGCGTCCTACGCGTAATGTTTGTGTGATACCGGGATAGAGCACTGTGTTTTTAAGTGGTAAAACGGGGATTGCTCCTATTGGCATTGACATATTTGTCTCCTGACCATTTTATGGTCATAAAAAAACAAGGGGCACGGTTCGGCCCCTTGTATGCCTCAGATAGTTCTCTCGAAACTATTTATTTAACTGGGGCAGCGGTCTAACGTCCGTGTCGACGTCTGCGTGTGAAGTCCGCTTGTTAAGGCACAGAACGTTAAGTCTTATAATTTTCTTTAACAGGCGCTTCTTTATTTGAAGTTTGTTCCTGTTTTTTTGTTCCTAAAAGTTTATCGAAGATGCCGCCTTTACCAGATTGAACTTCGATCTTTCTAGCTTGGGCCACTTCGGTTTTCGGAAGGTATAATTCCAGTACGCCATCTTCATAACGTGCTTCAACCTTTTCCGCATCGATCGTGTTAGGTAATACGAAACTTCGCTTAAACGTACCGTATGTTTTCTCGTAACGATGAATTTGGTTCGTTTCGTTACGTTTTTCATTCTTACGTTCGCCCGAAATAGCTAAAGTACCATCAGCAACTTCGATTTTAATATCTTCTTTTTTCATGCCGGGTATATCAATACTTAGTAAGTAATGATTTTCTTCTTCCATTAATTCAGACGCAGGAGAAAATTCGCGCTCATCATAAACGGGAAGACCCGGGGGAGTAAAATGATCAAACATCCTATCCATCTCTCTCCATAAATCGGATGTTAGATTCCTACTCGTAAAAAACGGAGTTAGTGTTCTCATATATTTTTCCTCCTTTTAAGGTTAGAACATTTCTCTTTCTTAATTAAAATTTGTAGCCGTGTAGTTTTATGTCAAGGTGGCCAAGTCGTTAGATTGAAGTAATAGTTATGTCGCAAACAATAATTCATTATTGATAAATATTTATGTGAATGCGCCTTGACGGAAACATAATACGACTCATTTCAGCAAAAATAGTTTAACTTTTTGACACTACAAACAAGATTAAAGTCTAGGTAATTGTTGCCCGATCATTTGGGTATGAAACAACATACAACAGCAATTTTATTCGCAGTAACAGTAACAACATTATTAACTTTCAGCATGAACACAGCCAATGCAATGGGTCGCGGAAAACCAGTTGAGCCAAAGCCAACACCTAAGCCTCCAGTAGTGACTCCAGCGCCAACGCCGAAGCCACCAACTCCGGTTCCAGCTCCGACACCAAAACCACCAACGCCTGCGCCAACACCAGCACCAGCACCTGGTGCTGATACTTCTGATGCGGTTCCGATGTGGGAAGCAAAAGTTTCCGGAAGCCGCGATTGGTCTAATCACTTATATTCAGAACTTGATCGTTTAGGTCAGGATTTATTAGATGTGATTCCTGCAGATGCAGCGACGTTTTGCCCGAATTACAAAAATTTAACTTATAACGAGCGCAAAAAATATTGGATCTATATGATTTCGGCAATGACCAGATTTGAAAGCTCTTTCAAAACAGATACGACATACACAGAAGACTTCACTGATAGCTCGGGAAAAAAAGTTGTCAGCCGTGGATTGTTACAAATCTCGATTGAAAGTGCCAATGGCTATGATTGTGAACTTAGTAATGCGCAAGACTTACATAATCCACTTAAGAATTTAAGTTGCGGGGTAAGAATTCTTGATCGTTGGGTAGGCCGTGATGGTCGTATCGCCGGTAAGGTTGATGCAAAATGGCGCGGTGGCGCAAGATACTGGGCTGTCATGCGCGAAGGCGACAAGACGTCATATAAAACGATCTTAAGTTCGAGCAAAAATTTAAAAATGTGTAAGTAGTTTTTTAAGGCTAGATTGGCTTACTCTGAGACAGTGGTCAGCCAATCTAAAAAATTGTTTTAATTTCACCGCAAATAATTCCGAAATATAATCATGGTCGAATCAGCTGTAGAAGATAAAAAAATATTTCTTGTCGTTACTGAAGATAAAGCAAAAATGCAATCTATCTCGGCAGTGATACGTTCACATACGAATAAGACCGCAATTTTTGAGGCCAGCGAGTTGCATGAAGCTCTGTTTAAATTTCGTAATGCGGTTCCGCATGTGATTGTTCTAGATTTAGAGGTCTCAAAGTTTTCAACTATTCAGTTGGTGACTGATCTTTTAAAAGGGGAACACAATCAATTTTCAGTAATTTTTACCAGTGAAATCCCAGAAAATGAGTTGTTCATTGATCAAGTGATCACTGGGCAAGTTCAGTTTTTAACTGACTACACTGATAAGGCTTGCTTTAGCCAATGTCTAACAAAAGCAGTTAAACGTTTGCAGCAAGAAAAGAAATCCGAATTTATCTTACGTCAGCTAGTGCCTGGTGAACTGCTCTTTGAAGAGGGGCATCCGGGTGATAGTATATTTTTGGTTAAAAGCGGTGAGCTTGTTGCATGGAAGCTGAAAAATGGCCAGCGTGTGGATTTAGGAACTATCGGTCCTGGTGAGTTTGTTGGTGAGATGGCGCATCTTAATCAAGAACCACGTTCGGCAACTGTTTCTGCCAGCCAAGCCAGTGATCTTATCGAAATACCATTTGGCAGTCTGGATATGATTTTATTTTCGAAACCTTCGTGGTCAAAAGCCCTCTTTATGACGTTGTCAAAACGCCTTAAAATCACTAATGCAAAGCTATCAGCTTAATAGCTTAATAGTAGATACATTAGTAAACCTGTGTTACACTAATTTTGTATGAAGAAGTGCATTTTAAGTCTACTAACAATAGTAGCTATCTCGTTATTAGTTTCAATAACTCAGGCGGCGCAATGCACGCTGGTGGGTGGTACTGATTTTTCGCTTTGCACAGCGATTAGTAAAAACAACTGCGGTTTAGCGGCGAAGGGCGATTTTATGAAATGTAAAGCCGTAACTGCAAACAACTGCGGTTTAGCCGGTCAGGATTATTTCTTAACTTGTAAAGCGATGCTTGATCGTAATTGTGGTTTGGTTAAAGAGCCTGGCTTCAGTCTTTGTTCAGCTGTAACTAAAGAGTAATTATTCGTGGCTAAAAAAATCCCCAGCAAATATCAACCCAAAGGATTTCGCATCCTTCATGAAGACCGTGATGTGATTGTCGGTAATAAAGCACCCGGCATTCTTACTGTGGGTGCTCTGTGGGAACAAGAAAACACCATTCATAATATTTTAAATCAGTACATTCGTAAGGGTAATTCCAGATCACGTGCTTGTGTGTTCGTGGTTCATCGTTTAGATCAGGCGACCTCTGGCGCATTGATCTTTGCCAAAACTGAAGAAGTGCAGCAGTATTTAAAGAATAACTGGAAATCGACGGTTAAAACTTATTTTGCCATCGTGCACGGGCTGTTAACGAAGAAATCGGGCATGATCGAAAGTTACCTATCAGAAGATGAAGATTATCATGTGCATTCAAGTCAGGATGCTGGTTCAGGAAAGCTTGCGCAAACTCAGTATGAAGTCTTAACTGAAGTGGCAGGATTTAGTTTAGTTAAAATTAATTTGCTGACGGGCAAGAAAAATCAGATTCGTGTGCATATGGCTGAACTTGGTCACCCGGTTGTTGGTGACCCTAAGTATGGTAAAGCTAAAACTAAATTTAAAAACTTAGCTCTGCATTCAGCAAGTCTTGAGTTCACGCATCCGTTCACTCAGAAAAGAATTCTGATCAAGGCGAGTGTGCCGGCGTACTTTCATGATCTCATTCCTTTCGACTACAACAATATCAGTTAGCTTTCAAAATCAATACACTTGCATTTTCACTGCGTTTTCAATTTTAGAGATATTTCGGCAAAGATTTGTTTTTTACATTCTCTGGCACTAACCATAGGGCATGAAAAAAACAGGAAAAACCGCTCGCTTTAAATTACAACGTCGTCTTTTAACAGAACTTCCAGGTTTAGGAAAAGCCGGAGCGCTTGAACGTCGTCCATACCCACCAGGCCAACATGGTGGTAAACGTATTAAATATTCAGATTACCGCTTACAATTAGAAGAAAAACAAAAAGTTCGTGTTCATTACGGAATCCGTGAAGAACAATTGATCCGCTTAGTTCAATTAGCTAAAAAGAATAAGTCTGGCGGCAAATGGATCAATTCTTTAATTAACATTTTAGAAAAACGCATTGATAATATCGTTTTTCGTGCTGGCTTTGCACCAAGCATGCGTGCAGCTTCGCAAATGATTTCGCATGGCCAGGTTTTAGTTAACGGCAAAAAAGTTAATATTCGCTCTGTAAAAATCAAAGTTGGTGATGTAGTTTCAATCACTGCAAAAGGCTTAACTAATCAAATCTTTTTGCACTCTAATCAAAGTCCACGTTTAACTTTACCAGACTGGTTAGATAAAGATGTTTCTGACACTAAAGCCTCTGTGACATTGAAAGACGAACCAGATTTAGGCTCAGTGCCATTTGCATTAGACGAAGCATTAGTAACATCGTACTACTCAAAGGCGTAATTTTTATGGCGACAAAATTAAATGATGGCGATTTAAGTTGTTACGCGATTGATGATGACACGGCCGTGATTTCAGTTAAAGAGCAAAAGTTTGTTGTTGATTATTCAACACTGATGGATTTTTTAACTGAACTTGCCGTTGTGGCCGCACAAGTTGAAAATGCAGCGATGAGTGCAACTGCAGAACAAGAGCAACTGGAAACTTGCGCTTGTGTAAGATTGCACTAATTTCGTTTCATCTTGAGACTTTTTTAATGAGTTCTTAACAGCTGACACGAATATTTTCTAAGGTGGTTGCTAAGTTGGATTTTAGACCTATTGCTAAAGTAAGCAAATGCCGAAAAATAGAGAGTGGAACGTCGCTGTAACTACCGCTTAACATTACTATTTTTTGCGCTATTTTTTTCAATAGCCGCATCGGCATCACCACAGGTTACAACTTACCAAGCACGCATCGTAAAGCCTGATGGCTTACCTTTAGAAACTGCCAACGTTAATTTTAAATTTTCTGTACTAAATCCAGTTGCTGATTGCGTTTTGTATGCTGAAACCTTTTCAGCGATCAATATGGCAAATTCTGCAGGTATTATTTCATTCACGTTAGGCTCTGGTGTAAAAACTTATCCGGTAAGTGCCACAACATTTGCGCAGGTTTTTAATAATTCAACGCCCGCGCTTTCTTGTGATGCGGGTGGCCCGCCAAATTATTCTCCGCTATCTTTTGATGTTCGCAAAGTAGTCATGCAGTTCAATGATGGAGCTGGTTGGCAAACACTTCCGGCAATGTCGATCAATGCTGTTCCGTATTCGATCTATTCTGGTGATTCACTTCGTTTAGGCGGAGTCAGCGCAACTAATTATATTCAATACTCAACGATACCTACTTGCACAACTTCGCAAGCTATTCGTTACGATGGTTCAAGTTTTTCTTGTGTCACTTTAGCCAGCGGTGGTGGCGCATCCGGTACAATTACTTCGGCTGATGTGACAACGGCTCTCGGGTATACTCCGGCAAATATCTCAACGGTAGGTACTTCGTTTTCGACGGTGACTTCGACGATAAATTCGTTAGGCAGTTCAGTGACCACGTTTTCAACGGCGATCGGTTCATTATCAACTTCATTGACAGCACTCAGTGCAGCGGTCAGCAGCATCACCAGTTCGCAGTGGACGACCAGTGGCCCGGCAATATTTTATAATTCTGGAAGTGTCGGTATCGGAACAAGTGCTCCGGCGGCAGCCTTAGAGGTCAGTGCCGCAAACTCTGGAACTAGAATTTTAGTAACGAATACAGATTCAACTGCGTCTAGATATCCAGGCGTAACTGTACATAATTATTTCGGCACTGCGGTCGGGGGCCATCCTTCTTTTTCAATGACAAGTTTTGGCGGATCACAAGATTCTGTTTCTGCTTTTACACCATCGAAAACAGCAGGAGCATTTCTAATTAGCGCCCATGATGGAACTGCCGTGCGAGAACTCGGCGGAATTCGGCTTTCAACTGGCGCAAGTTTTTCTGCAACTGACCGTGAAGCCGATATGTTTTTTAGCACTAGCGATGGAGTTTCTGGATCCATTACTAAAATGACGTTATCGCGTGAAGGAAACTTAGGAATCGGAATAACTACTCCAGTCACAAAATTAGATGTTAGCGGTGGTGTGCGCATCGGTATGGAACCAGCATCATGTGCTGCCGCTTTAGCGGGTACATTAAGGTATACTTCTGGCAATGTTGAATACTGTGATGGCACAACATGGAGTGCGTTTGGTGTAGCTGGTTCAGGGTTAGCAACTTTTAATGGTTCAACATCAACGACGCAAACTTTAGCTACGGGATCTGGTGGAACAGCTCCGTTATTTTCATCGCTTAATGGTGTGCACACCATTAATATTCCAAATGCAGCATCTGCTGCTGTAACTGCAGGACTTTTAACAAATGCAGATTATCAAATTTTTACAAATAAAATGAATGCAACCAGTGCCGCAGTGATTTCGGCATTAGGTTATACTCCGGCAAGTGTGACAGCTCATGTTATGGCAACTTACCAAGTGCGAGTCGCGACTAGTGCCAATATCACTTTATCAGGAAATCAAACCATCGATGGCATAAGTGTTGTTGCTGGTGATCGTGTCTTAGTTAAAAATCAATCTGCACAGCAAGAAAACGGTGTGTATGTTGCAAGTGCTGGTGCATGGACACGTGCAGTAGATATAAATACGTGGGAAAAAACTATCGGCTACAAAGCTCACGTTGCAGAAGGTGCAGCTTGGGAAGGAATGACTTTTTCTTCAAACACATCGGTGGGCGGAACTCTTGATAGCACAGTTTTTGAGTGGAGTTCTGCAGGTAGCACAAACATCAGTTTAAATACAGCGCAGGGCTTTAGTGCGCTTGGTGCAAATACGACAGGAACAACAAATGCTGCGTATGGGCCAGGAACTCTGGCTTTAAATACAACCGGATCAGCGAATACAGCCAATGGATATCGTGCTCTTTTTTCAAATTCAACGGGATCATATAATACAGCCAACGGAGCAATTTCACTTTTTTCAAATATTTCGGGATCATATAATACGGCCAACGGATATCGTAGTCTTTACTTTAATACCGGAAGTTACAATACGGCGACAGGTTATCGTTCTCTTTATTTAAATTCTACAGGAATTAATAATACAGCCAACGGTTATAATGCTCTGACAAATACGACGACCGGCAGTAATAATACAGGAATTGGTTTTAGCGCGGGAAGCGCGATCACTACCGGAAGTAACAACGTCGTCATTGGTTCAAACACAGGTTCAAGTTTTGCGACAGATTCAAATAATATTTCAATCAGTGATGGTTCGGGTAACGAACGAATTCGCGTGGTCTCAAGCGGTAATGTGGGGATTGGAACGACAACACCGGTAACAGCACTTCAAGTTTCAGGTGGTGTACGCATCAGCATGGAATCTGCTATTTGTGCCACAAGTTATGCGGGAACTTTACGTTATAATTCTGGCAACGTGGAATTTTGTAACGGTGCAAGCTGGTCGGCTTTCGGTGCAGCTGGTGCTGGGATAACAAATTTCAATGGTTCAACTTCCGGCTCACAAACTTTTGTCAATGGTACGACAGGTACAGCTCCTTTATTTGTAACCACTAATGGCGTGCATACATTAAATATTCCACTTGCATCAGCAGGTTCAGTTACGGCGGGCCTTTTATCGAATGCGGATTACACAACGTTCATGAATAAGATGACATCAAGTTCTGCAAGTATCGCACAAGCGTTAGGTTATACACCAGCAGCCAGTGGTGCGATCGCTATTGCTGATTTAACAGATGCATACACTAATTCTAACGACAGTATTTTTATCGGTGTCGGTACACCCCAATCGGGGACAACATCCAATAATACAGCGCTCGGAGTAAGTGCTTTAGCGTTGCTTACCGACGGTTCAGAAAACGTCGCGATCGGCAATGAAGCTTTGTACAGTAATACCAGCGGTTATGCCAATACCGCAATTGGGTGGGAATCTTTATTTTCTAATACTACGGGTGGAAATAACACTTCTGTGGGTAATGAATCAATGGCTGCGAATACGACAGGTTATTCTAATAGTGCGCTCGGAAGCTGGGCTTTATATAGAAATACAACTGGTGGCTTCAACGTAGCTCTTGGTGAGGCCGCCATAGATTATAATACGAGTGGTAATTATAACATTGGTATTGGTGTGACAGCGGGACGTTATAATACCAATGGCAATTACAATACTTTTCTTGGATCAAACGCTGGACGAGGTCAAGGAACTAATCTTTCAAATGTTTCAGGAAGCACTTTGGTTGGTTACAGTGCGGGATCCAATATTCTTACTGGCGCGAATGGCAATACACTTTTAGGTTATAAAGTGGGTGATAATATCACAACCGGATCTAAGAACATCGTCATCGGTTATGATATCGATGCCACAGCAGCTACGGCTTCTGACACATTAAACATTGGAAATCTTATTTTTGCTACAGGAGTAAATGGTGTTGGTACGACGATTTCTACAGGCAACGTCGGAATTGGCATCACTGACCCAAAAGCCATATTACATTTAAAAGCAGGAACCACAGCGGCCAATACGGCTCCTTTGAAATTTACAAGCGGAACATTGCTAACCTCTCCAGAATCAGGGACTGTTGAATATGATGGAACTAATTTATATTTCACTGACAGTACAAATATCCGTAGAACGATCGCATCGACAGCTGGTGCAGGAACATACGATAGCGCTTCACTGATTTCAAATTCTGGTAATATCACGATGTATCCAAATAGCGGAGCGGGCAGCGTTATTGTATCTGCCACAACGGCTTCAACGAATCCACAAACTGGGGCCTTAGTTGTAAAAGGTGGTGTAGGTGTTACAGGAGATATTAATGCATCAGGCACAATCAACGCGACAGTAGGCTTAGTTGCGCCATTAGTTGTCGGAAGCAATGTCTCGAGCGGAAGTTTAATTTTAAATTCAACGACTCATGCCAATAAAGGAAATATTTATATTTCACCGCAAGACGCCGGTAAAGTGGCGATCGGTAACGTAGACCCATTGGTGGGTTTGCATGTGCAAAAACCAGGTCCACTTAATTTAGTCGCGGTATTTCAAGCCGGCGCAAGTTCGGGATCAATCGCTTTAGGAACCAATGCAACTTACCCAGCATCAGGCGGGCAAGTGCAAGGATTGGATGGTTCAGGTGCAGCAGGCACATTAGTGTTAAATGCAATCGGTGGTAATGTTGGCGTCGGCACAGCAGCGCCTTTAGCGCCTCTTCATGTTAAAAGACCTTTTGGTTCTGGTCAGTCGTTACTCTTAGAGGGCGACTCTGCAACGACTGGAACTCCAAAACTTACATTTTTAGATACTAACGGTGGATCTACGCAAGGCCATCTTGGATTCGATGCCACAAATGGTTTTAGCATGATGGGTGGTAAGGTTGGTATCGGTACTGTGTCTCCAGCAGGTGTGCTCGAAATTAATACTCCAGATGCAACGCCAAATATTTTATTAAGCCGTACAGCTATGGCAACCAAATGGGCTATTCGTAATTCAAATAATGGCGTGAGTGACACGTTGTTAATCGGAGATAATGCAAATAATCTATCAGGCATTTCTATTGAAGCATCGGGCCGCGTAGGAATTGGGTTAACAATACCAGTAACTAAATTAGATGTATCCGGTGCAATTCGCATCAGTGATGATCAAACCGCGTGTACTTCAGCAAACAAAGGGGCGATGCGTTTTAATCAGTCGACAAATATTTTTGAAATGTGTGATGGAACTTCGTGGAATATCTCTGCCAGTGCCGATTTAATTCCTGCAAGTTCGATTGTGCTGATGTCAGCGTGTCCAGTAGGTTGGACAAATAATGGACTAGCTGCAGTTGCCGGGCCTGGGGCGGTAACATGTAATGGTATTACTTGCAGTCTTTGTCAGGCGCCAAGTGCTTCGCTCGTGCCAGCAAATTCAAATATGTTAATGGAATCTTGCCCGTCGGGTTGGGCAACCGTGAGTAAAGCCGGAGGCCCGGGTCGTTCTGGTTATGCTCTTGGCGGCAGCTTGGTTGATTTTGTGACTTGCCAATCTCCGGCGATAAGTTCTGTTATGCCCAAAGGTAGTCGTCTGATAATGCAATTTTGTCCGGCGGCGTGGAATGATTTAGGTGATACAGGGCCAACGCAAATTCTGGCAAATTGCGGAGCGATATCTTGTCGTGTGTGTGAAGTTCCAGGTGGCGTAGCAAATCCAAGAGTGCTTTACGGTGGTACGGCTAGTGGTTCTGCAGCTCTTGGGTCTGAAGTAAGTATTATCGGCGGGCGTGGTGGTTCAACATCTGGTTGGGGTGGTCCTGTAAATATTCGTGGTGGGACGTCAACCGAAGGTCAAGGCGGATCAGTGTTTATTAATGCAGGAGTCGCATCAACAACAACGAACACTAGCTATGCAGGGGCATCTATTTATTTAGAAGCGGGTGATGGTGTTGTTAGTGGTATCGGAGGAGTAATCAGTTTAAAAGCTGGCAAATCAGTAGATGGAATCTACGAAGATATTCATTTGCAATCCACTGGTGGTCGTGTTGGCATCGGTACGACAAATGCCGAACAACGACTTCACGTTGCGGGTAACTCAACACTGTTAGGTTCATTACAAACAAATATTTCAGCTTATGCCAGTGGTGGTATTCGCTTAACTGGCAATGGCGGTGCCTCACAAGAAGCGATTTCTTTCTGGGGTGGTAATAGTGGCGGTGGTGCCGCGATTGCTTTTAGACGCGATGATAATTTAGGAAGTTATCTTGATTTTTACACAGACAATACCGGTTTCGGAAACATCACCCACGCAGCGACACTTAATAATTTAGGTAATTTTGGTATAGGAACAGCTTCGCCAACCACTAGATTGCATGTAGCAAACTCTTCAACAGTAACAAATGCAGTCGCTACTTTAGAATCGACCGGTGCTGGCGGCAGACCTTACATGAAATTTCGCGGCGACGGTGCAGATATGGGTTATGTCGGTTACGGCAGTACGGCTCAGCCCAATTTAATTCTTATGAACTATGCTTCTGGCCCGACCTACTTAGGAACAAATTCATTAATTCGCATGAGCATTACATCTTCAGGAGCCGTTGGTATCGGCACGCAAACACCAGAAAATTTATTAGATGTCGCCGGCACGGCACAAGTAAATTACTTAAGAGTAGATGCATCTGATGCGATCAGTGAGGGCGGAGAAATCCAGTTAATAGGTTCACCGACTTACACAAATCTTCAGTTAGATAATTTTCAGGGAAATTTCAGAGTACACACTTTAGCTGCCGGTAAAAAGATGCAGGTTCTGGGTGGCACGATGTCAGTTGAAGGTACTGGCGGCACAAATTATTTTGCTGCAGCAGTGGGTATTGGTAATCCGTCACCAGCAGTTGCTTTGGATGTGACCGGTGATATCCGCGGTACAGGTACTGTGGCGACTTGGTCAGATTTGCGCACAAAGAAAAATATTAAAGTGATTCCTGATTCACTAAATAAAATTTTGCATCTTCGAGGTGTGGGTTTTGATTGGCGCACTGATGAATTTCCAGATAAAAAATTTAAAACGACACCTGATATCGGGGTAATTGCCCAAGAAGTTGAAAAAGTATTTCCTGAAGTTGTTAAAACTTCATCTGATGGTTATAAATCTGTTGGGTATGCGCAGTTAGTGGCTCCGTTAATTGAAGCGGTCAAAGAACTTTATCACAAAATCACAGGCGTCGAACGTAAAGTTGATCGCACCGTAGCCGCAGTCGCAAGTATCGAAGCTAAAAAAGCGGATAAAATTGAAGTGGATGCTTTAAAAGCTGAAAATGCAGAGCTAAAATCCCGTTTAGAGCGTCTTGAAAAAATGATGCTAAATCAGCAAAAATCGAAATAATTATTAAGTTCAGATCATTCCAATGATCGTCAATCTTCCGATTCAGCTTTGCCTTTTTCGATGTATTATATTGGCTTTCATATTCCGGATTCCAACCCGCAAGCCTCCTCATTTCGTTATTACCGGGGCACCGCCCCTGAACGTCTTATTGCATTGGTTCACGTCCATGCAACAAACATCTTTTTTAAGAACTCATCGAATTTCTAAATTTCACGGAGGAGAACCTTCTATTGGACGTCGGCGTGCGCGCAGGCCCCTGACGACGAAACTTCCGATTCATGTGACGTTACGCTCTGATTTTGCCTTCGGCGGGCGGTGCCTTATGAAACACCGCAAACTGATCTACGCAATTCTTCGGAAGGCCTCGAAACGATTTAATATTTCAATCTACGAACGCGCGATTTGCGGCAATCATATTCATCTTTTAGTGCGGGGAAAAAAGCGCATAGACTTGCAGAATTTTTTTCGGGTCGTGGCTGGTCATATTGCTCAGCAGATCTTGCTTCAGTTTCCGATCCGTCAAAACGAGCGATTAGCTACGAAATTACTGAATCGCCGTAATCAATGGGGCGGTGCCCCCGCCGTCCCTGAAAATAAATGTAAGCACCCGAAGAATCAGTATAAGTTTTGGCAAGCGTTGCTGTTTTCAAGACTGCTTTCAGGATGGGGGCGCGAGTATCAAAGCGTGAAAAAATATATCGTGCAGAATACATTACAGGCGCTGAAACTTATTCCCTATCAACAACGCAAAAAACGCTACAATGGTCAATATAACCAAAAAGTGAATAATACTTCATAAGTAAGAATACTTCGTTTTGTGGCCTGATATGGCTTGCGTAAAGAGCGTCAAAACTTTCGACACTGTTTGTAGTCAATAGGGTAAAACTTTTACGTGAACTGTTGGCCTTGCAATCGCATTCCCACAGAGTGAAAAACACCTGCTAAAGTCTTAAGTTATGACATATGCAAATAAATTTTTAGCGGCATTCATTTTAACTTCAAGCTTATTGGCCGAGGCATCACCACGCACGGTGATGGTGCATTTATTTGAATGGAAGTGGAACGATATCGCTCGTGAATGCGAAACGTACTTGGGGCCAAACGGTTTTGCCGGCGTGCAAGTGTCGCCGCCGAATGAACATGCTATTGTCGATGGTCAGCCGTGGTATCAGCGTTACCAACCGGTGTCTTATATTTTAAATTCTCGTTCAGGAAACCGTGAAGAGTTCGTCAACATGGTTAAAACTTGTAAAAAAGCAGGCGTTGATATTTACGTTGATGCCGTTATCAATCACATGACAGGTATTTTACCTCAGGGCGAAGAGCGCACCGGCTCTTCGGGTTCGCGCTTTGGCCATTTTAGTTATCCAGATTACAGTTATAATGATTTTCATCACTGTGGCCGCAATGGCAACGATCAAATTAATAATTACGGCGATCGATATGAAGTACAAAACTGTGCACTTGTTGGCTTAGCTGATTTAAGTATCGAAAAAGATTACGTGCGTGATCGCATTGCGCAATACTTAAATGATTTAGTTGATATTGGTGTTGCAGGTTTTCGCATTGATGCCGCAAAACACATGTCGACGAATTCTTTAAATGATATTTTAAAACGTGTTAAAGGCAATGCTTACATTTACCAAGAAGTCATCGATCAAGGTGGCGAAGCCATTTCTGCTCATGAATATTTTCAAAATGGAGATGTCACTGAATTTAAATACAGTCTTGATTTATCACGCGTTATGCAAGGTGGAAAATTACACTGGCTCAATGACAAAGCTCAATTTGGCGAGGGCTGGGGTTACATGCAAAGCCAAAATGCAGTGGTATTTGTAGATAATCACGATAACCAGCGCGGTCACGGTGGTGGTGGTCACATCTTAAATTATCAAAATGGTCGCGACTATGAATTAGCCAGCGTATTAATGTTAGCTTGGCCTTACGGTTACCCGCAAGTGATGTCGAGCTTTGCTTTTACGAGCCCGAACACTTCGCCACCGGCATTTGCTGATGGCAGTACTAAGTCAGTTGATTGTTTATCACGCGCACAAGGCCCGCAAGCTCAAGAAGGTTGGGTGTGTGAACACCGTTGGCCAATGATTCGTGAAATGGTAAACTTCAGAAATGTAACAAGCTCTAAATTTACTCTGAATAATTGGTGGAGTAATGGCCATAACCAAATCGCTTTTTCCAGAGGAGATTTAGGTTTTGTTGTGATTAATCATGAAAACCAGGAATTAAAACAAACCCTGCAAACTGGATTGTCACAAGGTTTGTATTGTGATGTTTTAAGTCAAAACTGCGAGCGCAAAATTGAAGTGCGCGCTAATGGTGAAGCTGAAATTACAGTGTCAGCCCAGAACGCCGCTGCAATTCACGTCGGCCGCAGACTTTAATTAGCCATGGCGGTGAGAGCCTGAGTGTTGTGAGGTGTGTTTAGACTTCACAGCTTTTCCAGCTCCACCGGTTTTTTTATTAACCGTAGCCCAGGCAATACGTTCACTGGCTTTTTCTGAGCGCCCTTGTTTTTTTTCGCTCTCTTCAATATGTTCAGCCATTCTTTTTTGTTTATCTGTGTATTTGGCTTTACTTCCTTTTGCCATAAAAATCCTCCTAATTGATTGGTAATCCGCCTGTGACGGGAATAACTGTTCCGGTAATATAACTTGAATCTGCATCTGATGCTAAGAACACATACAGCGGTGCAAGCTCTTCAGGTTGCGCCGGTCTTTCAATCGGCTGTTTTTTTCCGAAGGTTCGTATTTTTTCTTTTTTTGCACCTGCATCTGAAGGGTTAAGCGGCGTCCACACCGGGCCGGGTGCCACCGCATTGACCCGAATACCTTTTTTTACTAATGATTGCGCTAAAGATTTTGTGAAAGTATTAATAGCCCCTTTGGTGGCGGCATAGTCTGGCAAATCATGAGGGCCCATTGCTGCAGTTTGTGAACTGGTAACGATAATAGATGATCCTTGTTTTAAATATTTAAGTGCAGCTTTTGCTAAATGAAAATAAGCGTAAATATTTACTTTAAAAGTAAGATCCCATTCTTTAGTTGTGACTTCGTCTAAAGAATCTTTTCGCATTTGGTGGGCCGCATTGCTGACCAAAATATCTAAACCACCTAATTCTTTGGCGGCCGTTGTTACAGCTTTTTTACAAAATGCTTCTCGGCTTAAATCGCCTTCAATTAAAACGCAGCGACGATTATAAAGTTCTACTAAGTGTTTTGTAAGCTCTGCGTCTTTACGTTCGCGGGCGGTATAAACGATAGCTACATCAGCACCTTCACGAGCATAAAGCACAGCTACGGCTCTGCCGATACCGCTATCACCTCCGGTAATTAAGGCTTTTTTATTTTCAAGCTTGTTAGCCGAGCGATAAAGAGCGGCCTGCCACTGCGGTTGGTTTTTCATTTTATGTTCTAAGCCCGGAGATTTTTGTTTTGGTTCTCGAAATGGGGGTTGTGGACGGCTGAGCCTAGGTTGTTTTTTTAGCTGAGGTTTTGTTGATTTTTCTGAGTGTGCAGTGCGCATAATATCTTCTTTCGTTAAACACAAAAGTTTTTGCAAAACTAAGACCCGGTAAATAAGCGAGGCATTATAGTTCGATACTGTAGCAGGGCAGTGTGGCAAAAAAGTTTGGAATAAAAGTTGAACCTAATTTCACAAATAGTTCTCAACAAAAAGGAGACGTTATGAAAAACGATAAAAATGAAGCTCCGCTTTCAAAAAAAGTTGGTGATAAACTAGAACGTGTAGGTCAAAAAATTTCAAATTCTGGCGCTGAAAAAATCGGTTCTTTTATCTCTAGAATGGGTGATAAGTTAGAACATTCTGGCGAGGATAAACCAGATACTGAAGACACTTTTAGAAAAACAAATAAATAGTTAATCGGAAAAAATCTAATTTTAAAAAAGGCCGACGTTTCATGAAGACGTCGGCCTTTTTTGTACCAAATTGTCTTATATAGGGCAGATCGTTGAGGCATTTTTTTATATATACAAAAATTGGTCTTAGAGTTGCAACGTACGAAAAAAAAGATTTGATTCAGAAAAGTTTTTTGCGAATTAAAGCTAATAAAATAAATATAAGGAGTAATCATGCAACAAACAAAAAGTGCCTCATCAAAAAGAGGAGCTCACCCTACAACTAAACGTGCAACAGCAAAGCGCTCATCAACAGCTTCATCAGGAAGGTCACGTTCTAACTTAAGAGAAGAAGATCAATATGAAAGATCAATGGGAACACGTGGTGAACGTGAAGGCTACGGACGCGATTCAGGCATCCGCGAATCAGGATTCGGTCGGGGCGACAGAACTGGTGACTATGGGCGCGAAGGCGTGCGCACAATCTCAGGCCGTTATTCTGATTTCGAAGACTACGGTGGAAGTTCCCGCAGCTGGCAAGATCGCGATGAGAGTGACAGAGGATTTGCGCGCGGTGGTCGTCGCGGAGAGTACTCTTCATCTAATGACCAAGATTTTTACGAAGGAAGTTCAGGACGCAGTCCATGGCGCGGAACCTACGATACAGACAGAAATGATACTTATCGTGGTTCTTCGCGCAGTCAGAATTATGGCGGGCAAGGCCGAGGATATTCTGAACATGAGTATGATGACGACAGCCGAATGAATCCACGCGGTAGCCGCTACGGCAGTTATCGTGGATACAATGAAGGGGCAGATTACTCTGATCGCGACCGTAACAGTGAGCGTGAAAGCCTTTACGGCTCTAGTCGCGACCGTGATGAAAGAGGGATGAATAATTATGATAACCAAGATGAATCTGTTGAAGATGAATACGGTTATCGTCAACGTTACAACGAAAACCGCTATTAAATAGCACAACAAAGGAGAACACTATGAAAAAATCAACAGCCTCAAATCGCACGAGCAGAACTGCATCGAACTCTAGCTCGGGTTCTAGTTCACGCAGAACTGGCTCGCAATCCGGAAGTAACTCTGGAAGCAGTTCAGGCCGCGGCTCTTCAAACAGCTCACGCCAAGAACGCTAGTTTTTTTTACTATCGCAAATTTAAAGCCACTTGCCTTCGGGTAGGTGGCTTTTTTTATTTCCTATGCTAAAGCCGCGTAATTGCAGATGTTAGTCTGTATTTATGTCTCACACTGTTAAGTACTTCATCTTATTCAACGATAAAGTATTTACCAACATGTGAGGTCATTGTGAAAAAGCTAACCACTTTAGTTCTGTTCTCGTTATTTTCGTTAAATGCTCAGGCCATTGATATGACAAAAATTCAGGTTCAATTAGGACAACTGGATTTTCAAAATAACAAAGGCACTGGTGTTTTAAATAATCTATTACTTGAAACTGATGGTAGCCTTTCGCAAAGTGCAGACTCTTCAGCAGCTGCAGTGGCCACAAAAATAGAACTTTCACGCCAAGGTAAAACTGTAAAAGTAAATACCGGTGCCATGAATATCGTCGTGAAAAATGCCAACGACATGCTGACTAAGGTTCAAGAAATGCAAATTTCTAAATTAAGTGTGGCGATGGGATCAAGCCAGCATCAATTCAGCGTAGGTTCGGCGCACTTAAGTCATGAGTCGACGGGTGAAATTATGGCCGAAGATTTAAATGTAGTCTGTACGCACAAAAGCACTGGCGCCTTAGATTTTTCAAAAGTTGTCGATCAGTGTTTAGCAAAATCTTCGATGCGCGCCGAGCGTTTAGAAGTTCCTGATATGAACAGTTTTTTTGAAGAATCATTGTTAGGTGTGCCACTACAGCCTGAAAGTGATGTTTTACAAACTGTCAAAGATCTTGAAATGGAAATCACTAAAGGTGATTTTGAAATGAGTCTAAAAATCAAAGGTATTCCGTTAGTGCGTTTAAAATCACTCGGCAATATTAAAGCTGACATGGTAAAAAAGCGCGCAACGATTCGTGTAGACAAAGTGAAGCTGGGTTTTATTGGTGTGACTGATATCGTTATGAATCAACTAAAGAAAAAACTCCCGCCAGAAAATTTTCGTGTAGAGTCTCCGTATATTTTTGTGACGTGGTAATCAGATATTTGTAAGCCCTTAGTCCAGATCTGCTGGACTAAGCTTAAGTCGTGATATTAGAGCTCCGATCCTAGACTTATCTAGGAGAACACCACATGACGAATCTTAATATAAAGCTCAACCTTACGACATTCTTTTTCGCTTTAGCCTTAGCTCTGCAATTTTCAGCTGCGACGGCAGAAGCAAAAACAGTAGAAGATATTCCCAATTTATTTAAAATGAACGACAACTTATACCGCGGTGGCCGCGTAACAGATGCGGGCATGAAGCAACTAAAAAAAATGGGCGTGACGACAATTCTTAATGTCGAAAATGATGAAGAAGCTGTAGCCATTGATAAAAAGTTCGCAGCTAAATATGGCTTACGTTATATTTCAGTGCCATTCGAGACTTTTAAAAAACCAAGTGATGCTAAAGTTGATCATGTGTTAAAGCTATTACAAGATCGCAGTCTTGGGCCAATCTACTTACATTGCAAACATGGCCGCGACCGCACGGGAATGCTTATGGGTTTATACCGTGTTGAAGCTGAGGGCTGGCACCCAAAAGCGGCTTACAAAGAAATGAAAGACCGCGGTTTCAGAACCCTTATCTGGACATTAAACAGTTATTATAAAAACAGATCTGGTTACTAAGTTTTTTAGTGTAACGTTCTTACGCTGTGCTGGTAGATATAATGAACGGTCGAAACAAGCTGACGAAAATTTAATGGTTTAGTGATGTGAGCATCACAACCAGCGGCCTTAGTTTTTACCCGTTCCTCTAGCATGGCGTGTGCCGTAAGTGCGATAATCGGTTTACTAAAATTTTCAGAGCGCAACGTGCGCGTGACTTCATAGCCATCAAGTTCAGGCATTTGAATATCCATCAAGACAATATCAAATTCATTTTTGCGGGCTAATTTTAAAGCTTCAGCTCCATCACTGGCGACCGTAACTTCAGCCCCATGATTAGCGAGCACATACTTAATCAGCTCTTGGCTATCCGGTGAATCTTCAGCCAACAATATACGAACATGATTTAAATTAATTGTTACGGGAGGATGAGTGTTTTCTGGAATCTGGCAGCGGTTTTCTTCAGTGGTGACAAGGGCTGTGAATTCAAATGAGAATGTTGATCCTTCACCTAAACCAGTTTTAACGATTTGAATATCACCGCCCAGGGCCTGAGCTAAGCGTTTTGATAATGTTAAACCAAGGCCCGTACCGCCGTATTTTCGGGTGGTGCTATTATCTGCCTGAGTGAACGGGCGAAACAAGCGTTCGGCCTGCTCAGATGTTAGCCCGATACCTGTATCGCAAATGTTAATTTTAAATTTACACTGATCGCCGATTAACATTTCGCTGTGAATATCAATGGTTACGCCACCATCTTTTGTGAATTTAACGGCATTGCCGATCAAATTAATTAAAATTTGGCGCACGCGGGTAGGATCAGATTTAATTCTGATCGGCACCCGACTGCCTAAATTTAAATTCAGAAAAATATTTTTACTTTTAGCTTTTTCGCGAAACATAGCCAGAACTTCAAAAAGCAAATGATCAAAGGCTGTTTCTATATTTTCGACTTCTAAATGACCAGATTCAACTTTAGATAAATCTAAGATGTCATCGATAATGCGCGAAAGACTACATCCATTTTTAATAATCATTTCTAAAAAGCGGTCTTTATCTGTTTCAGTTAAAGTCTTTTCTTTTAGAACTTCGGCAAAACCCATGATTGATGCCAATGGTGTGCGAATCTCGTGCGACATGTTCGCTAAAAACGTGGTTTTTAAGTTATTCGCGCGTTCAGATTCATCTTTGGCGCGGATTAGTTCTGATTGAGCTAATTTTTCTGTCGTGATATCGCGGTAAAAAATAGCCAGGCCGCCATCAGCCTTCGGGTAGACATTCATTGCGGCCCATAGTTGTAATGGCGCATAGAATTCTTCAAACTTTACGCTCACTCGTTCTTTCATTACGCGCAAATAAGTTTCTACAAAAAGCGAACTTTGAAAAATGGGTGCTGGAAAAAATAATTCTAAAAAATTCTGGCCGATTTGTTTATGTCTTTTAATACGGGCAATGCGTTCATGGTAGGAATTTAATTGGGTGATTTTCCAGTCTTTATCGATGGCAATAAAACCCTCTTCAACATTTTCAATAATATCCACGATTTCATGTTGAGTTTGTTTGGTGTCATCAATATCGGTACAGGTGCCGATCCATGAAATGATTTTACCTTCGTTATTAAAATTTGGAACTGCACGAGTTAGAAACCAACGGTAGACCCCATCAAAACGACGAAGCTGATAAACGACTTCGTAGGTCTTTCCCGCGGCTATGGCGGCATTCCAGATATCTAAAGTCATATTCAAATTATCAGGGTGGTGGGCTTGGCGCCAGCCATCGTGAAGCGATTGTTCTGCCGTTAAGCCTGTGAAGTCGTACCACTGTTGGTTAAACCATAACAGATCACCTTGGGAATCAGTTATCCATCCCAATTGCGGAGCTGTATTAGCAAGGGCTTTATAATGCTCTTGCGTAGTCGTGGTGTTCACCATCTGTTTCACAAAACCTCGTTTAGTCTTCATGAGATACGCCTCTCGTGATTGATTGTCTATAGGTTGTATAAATATTTTTTTATCGAGTTAAAGAGCTGTCAAAGATTTGTAAAAAAAATCCGGAATGGCCTTTGCAAAAAGCAGATTTAAAAACAATAATAGCGAAAGAATTTATGTTAGAAAAACACCTTGCACAATATTTTAACCTGTTAAATTTCAGACGAGGACAGCTCGAAATTATCTCTGCTGTTTTGGCTAAAAAAGATGCCTTGGCGGTTTTACCCACAGGCGGCGGTAAATCTTTGTGCTATCAATTTCCTGCAACCTATCAGCAAAAGCTAGTTGTTGTGATTTCGCCACTGATTGCCTTGATGAAAGATCAGGTCATGTCTTTACAAAATCGGGGTGTTAAAGCCGGATGTTTATATTCGGGACAGACGGAATCCGAAAAACGACTAATTTTTTCACAGATCAACGAGGGTGGCTGTTACGTTCTGTATTTATCGCCTGAACGCGTGCAAAAACCAGGGTTTCAAGAGTGGATTAAAAATCGCGACATCGCTTTGTTTGCTATTGATGAGGCACACTGTGTGTCACAGTGGGGACACGATTTTCGTGAAGAGTATGCCGAATTAAAAATTTTAAAAAAACTTCGTCCTGATGTTCCGATATTAGCTTTAACGGCGTCGGCAACACCCACGGTATTAGATGATATCGCTAAAAATTTAGACTTAAAAAATCCAGAACGTATGGTGCATGGGTTTTACCGGCCAAACCTTTATTATCAAGTGGCCGCGTGCACGGATGATAAAGAAAAATCGCAAATGCTTTTACAAGGTATTAAGCAACATCCAACAGGACGGGTGATCGTTTATTGTGGCACCCGTAAGATCACCGAAGAGCTTGCTGCTTTTTTGCAAGAACGCATGGAAAAAGTTGGATTTTATCACGCCGGTTTAAGCCAAAACGAACGCACACAAATGCAAACTGATTATGCCTCTGGAAAATTACGCATTCTTGTGGCTACGAATGCTTTTGGTATGGGGATCGATCAGCCTGATGTAAGACTTGTCGTACATTTTCAAATGCCAGCCAATATTGATTCACTTTATCAAGAAATGGGCAGAGCTGGTCGTGATGAGCAGCCATCAACGTGTTTGTTATTGTACGCCAAAAAAGACAAAGGGTTACAGTCATTTTTTATTACCAGCTCTCAGGCGACAAAACCGATTAAAGATTTACGCTGGCGAAATTTGAATGCGTTAGTCAGTTATTGTGAAGTGGCTGAATGCCGTCACGCAGAAATTTTAACGTATTATAAAGATTCAACCCGGTTAAAAGCCTGCGGCCACTGCGATGCCTGTGACCCAAAATCTGCGCGTCTGATTCAAAAACCAGAGGTTGTTACCGTTCTAAAAAAATCTTCATCTAAAAAAATCTCAGCAAATTCGAATTTATCTGCGATCGAAGATGCACGTTTTCAAATTTTGCGAAAATGGAGAAAAGCAAAAGCTGAAGAATTAGATATTCCGGCCTTTGTGGTATTCGGTGATAAAACTCTTATCGATATCGCACAAAAAAATCCACAGAGCTTAGATGAACTTAAAAATATTTACGGCATTGGCGAAGCCAAGTTAGAAAAATTTGGCTGGGATTTATTAGCACAGTTAGGTGACAGCTAAGCCAGAAGTAGTTTGAATTACACCTACCTCGGACCAGATTCTCTAGAACTTTGGTCCTAAATTCGCGTTCTAAATTATGCTTAATTTATAAACATGTCGATAATAGAGGTATGAAGACAAGATTACTACTATTAGCATCGTTTATCGTTTTATCTTTTAGTTCACATCAGGCACTGGCAATGGGGCGCGGCAAACCAGTTGAGCCGACACCAACACCATCTTCTAAATACCAAGAAGGTGACATCATTTTTATTCAAAGCCAAACCCAACAAGCAGCAGCTCTTCGTGAATCGACAGAGTCAGTTTGGACACACGTTGGTTTAATGATTAAAAAAAGTTCTAAATGGTATGTGGCTGAAGCCGTCGGGCCTTTAAAAGAAACTCCTTTAGCAGATTTTATTGCGCGTTCAAAAAATAAATCATATCGCATCTATCGTTATAAACATTTCGATGCAGCAACGATGACGAGTGCCTTAAAAGCAGCGTTACCAAAATATAATAAACCTTATGATATCTATTTTGAATGGTCACAAGAGCGCATCTATTGTTCTGAATTAACTTATCATGTGATGAAAGATGTAACCGGTTTTGAATTAGGCCGTTTGCAAAAAATGAAAGAGATGCGACTTGATGGTCCATACACACAAGCCTTAATTAAAAAACGTTACACAGATACCGGTAAGGAGTTCGATCCAGAAGAACTAATTATTACTCCGGTGAGTCAAGTTGAAGATGAAGACGTGACGCTGATCGAAGCAAAATAGTTTTTTTCCAAAAAATCGTTAAAAAGTTAAATGCTTATTTGAAATAAAAATGTTAGTGTTTTTGCATGCAAACAAGTTGTCCAAAATGCCAATCTGAAAATATTTATCAAGACGGTAACCTATGGGTTTGCCCTGAATGTGCCAATGAGTGGGTTGAAAAAGCCCAGGCCGCTGCTGAAGAGGCCGCAGTTGATGATGGTCTCATCCGTGATGCTAACGGCAATGTCTTAGCTGATGGTGATTCTGTGATCGTTATGAAAGATTTAAAGATCAAGGGTTCATCAAGTGTTGTTAAGGGCGGAACGAAAGTCAGAAACATTCGTTTAACTGATATGGGTGATGGCCACGACATCGCTTGTAAAATCGATGGCCTTGGCGCGATTAATTTAAAATCTTCGTTCGTTAAAAAAGCTTAAACGTAAAACTATTTTTTACGTTTAGACTTTTTGCGCATAGATTCTTCTTGTTCAATTAATTCTTGAAAATTCATATCATGCATTGGTGGCATGACGATCATTTCGTAATTCTTTTTGCTGACTTTAGTGACTTCGATTTTTTTACCTAAGAGCTCTTCGATGCTTTGTAAAAAGGGCATTTCTTCTGGCGCACAAAATGAAACCGCAATCCCTTTGTTAAAACCACGGCCAGTGCGACCGATTCGATGAACATAGTTTTCATTTTTTTCTGGCAGATCGTAATTAATCACATGAGTCACATCTGGAATATCAATCCCACGCGCAGATACATCTGTCGCGATTAACACTTTACATTCGCCGGCACGAAACGCTCGCATCACTTCAGTGCGGTCAGTTTGATCTTTTTCGCCGTGTAAGGTTAAAGTAGTTACTTCTAACTTAGCCAAAGCCTTAGCAACGCGCTCTGCACGCACGCGCGTACGTACGAACACCACGAATTTGCCGTCTGGATTTTGTTTAAAGTATTCAGCTAAGAAATAACGTTTGTCGTCCATATCAATAAACATTACCGAGTGAGTTACGTTTTTTGAAACTGGATCTTCCGGAGAAATTTGAATACGGATAGCGCTACTTCGAACTTGGTCGTACGCCATCTTTTTAATTTTTGCATTAATAGTGGCCGAGAAAAACAGGGTTTGATGACCGCGCACTAATTTACGTTTAATAGATTCGATATCGTTGATAAAGCCTAGATCAAGCATTTGATCGGCCTCATCTAAAACTAAAGTTTCGATATGGCTTACATCGACATAACCTTGGGCGATCAGGTCAAACATGCGCCCAGGTGTCGTAATTAAGATATCAATGCCGTCGCCAAGTTTGCGAATTTGTTTGTCTTGTTCTACGCCGCCGTAAAGCGCGAAAGATTTTACTTTCATATTTCGGCATAGACCATTGAACACTTCACCGATTTGTTGCGCAAGTTCACGCGTCGGCACCATGACCAAACAACGAATGCCTTCGTTACGTTTGCTTTTTTTGCGGGAATGAATGTTTTCAATAATTGGAATTGCAAAAGCGCCAGTTTTACCGGTACCAGTTTGCGCGATCGCTAAAACGTCTTCGCCTCTTAAGATCGACGGAATCGCTTTGAATTGGATGTCTGTGGTGCGGAAAAAACCTAAGTTGTTTAGATTGCGCAGTAAGTCTTCAGAGAGGTGGAATTTTTCGAATTTCATAGAAGCGGACTGTATCATCGCAGGGCCTGCGAATGAAGTTAAAAAGGGGGAGAGGCCCCGTTTATGGAGCCTCTTTTGTAATAACTACGGAGCTTCGAAAGTAGGGTTAGACGGGTTGTTGCCGTGTTGGCCATTAGATCCAGTTGGAACCCAGCTAGGTACGCCGTATTCAGATGGAGCTTGGTATTCATTTTCGTTAGATGGATTGTGTGATCCAGCTGGAACACCTTGTGATTCACGCTCTTTGTAAGTCACAGTTTCACATTGTTGACCTGATTCGCCACGGTCACAAACAGTTACAGTTACATAACGATCAGCAAAAGCTGCTACAGACATCATAGTGATAGCTGCGATAATCATTGTTTTCATAGAGATCTCCTTTGGTTTTGTGAACCTTTTTGGATTCACAGTTTTTTTAAAACACACGTTTGTTGTGCGCTTAGCTTCTCGCAAACTTGTGAAAAAAGAACAATACAAATTTCACAAAAATTATTTGAAAAGTTCACAAAAATAACTGAAAACATGAGAAAGCATAGTAAAAACAATTATTTATGGTTTGCTGCTTCTAACGATGCATTGCGCAATTGATGGGGAAAGTTGGAACAACAAAGCAATGTTTGACTTGAGGCAGGCTTTAATGATGAATGCCTCTTAAGACACGTTTTGTGAAAAAGATCCTCTAAAGGAGTGTTCATGGCTAAAGCCGTATTAACCACTGTATTTGCAATTTTAGCGACCGTTGCCGTTCATGCTGCTACTTACACCAGTCATGCTTATGAAAGTATATTGAATGGTATTCCCTTGAATAATGCCTGTTTAACCAAAGACCATGTGCAAACCATTAAAGGTCTTACTGTTTGTGAAGAAAAAAAAGAAGTTGTGCTTAATGATGGCATTAACACTTCAACTGATTTCATCTGTGTGAAATGGTCGACGCAAAGTCTTTCATACTCGCGCAAATACATTTCTGAAGAGTGTACGCAGTTTGTAATTGGCGAAGGTGATATGTCGTGCAAAAAATATGAGAAAAAAACCAAATTACTTCCGCAAACTATTTTAGTGCGTACTTGGACAGAAAATGCCGATTACAACAACTATCCGGGTTCAGTTTCTAAATTTACGTTTCCGGCTTGTAAGTAAGGGTGTAAATGAACAGCCTTTCTCAAGCCACCTCAATTAAAGACTTTGTTAGCTTCGAGCTTCGTAAGACGCTTGAAAACGATGAGACTTTAAAAACATTGAGTGAAAAACTAAATCTAAAATCTCCGAGTTTGTTATCAATGATAGCTAACGGCAAGCGCTTGCCTTCTGAGGCGGTTTTAGAAAAGCTTTTTAACGTTTGGAAAACTGGCGCAAAAGAGCGTAAATTTTTACGTCTGCAATTACAGCTGGAAAAAAAGCATCAAAAAGGAAAAGAAGCCTTAAGCTTGATGCAAGAAATTAAAAAGTTAAATCCCCCAAGCGCATTTTATAAATTAAAACTAAAACAAATCGAATCAGTGCGCGACTGGCATGTGCTGGTGGTACGGGCCTTGGCGAATAATCCAGAATTTCAAGCTGATCCGCAGTGGATTTCTGAAAAACTAAGAAATAAAATTAGTCCGAAACAAGCGCGTACAGCTTTGGCTTTATTAATCGATCGCGGGTTATTAGCTCAGGATGCAAAAACTGGAAAGATCACCGTTTGCCAGGATTTTATTGAAACCACGCACGAAATCCCCTCAGAAGCAATTCGTCAGCATCACCGTGGAATGCTGAATCGTGCACTTGAAGCTTTAAACGAACAATCGGTTGCCGAGCGTTTATTTAATTCGATCACTTTAAATTTTAAACCTGAAGACTTAGAAGCGGCAAAAAAACGAATTGTCGAATTCAACCGTGCTTTTCATGATGAATTTGGCAACAACGTTTCTGAAACGGTCTATCAGCTTAATGTTCAGTTATTCAGTCACACTTTACCTGTGAAGGGAAAAGAAAAATGAGAAACGCAAAAAACCTTTTAGTTATATCTGTGTTTTTATTATCAGCGATCACCCAGGCGGGTGGAAGTTTTGTCGGCAATGGCGCAGGACTTATGGAAAACCGTTTTCAATACAGCTATGCCTCGTTGAATAAAGTTCTAATGAATTGTTTGATTAATAATGATTGTGATTTCACAACCCAAGAAAAAGCAATTGCTGAAAATGTATCAGAAGTTTTGATGCAAAATATTTCTAATTCAGACAAATTTGTTTTTCTGACTGATAAACAATTTTCTGATCTGACGACAATGCCGATGAATGAACCGCACCGTATTGCCATGACAGGCTTAACGCCGCAAGATCCGATCTATATTAATGTCGATCTGTTGTATGATATCAGCGGAAAACCACAATTAGAGTACGGCGCAGTGGTTGCTCTTGTTTTTCATGAAGTGGGTCATCAAACAGGCGAAACCTCGCACCAGTTGCTCGATGTGATAGGGACTAAACTTCGTTTAAAGCTTGAAGAAGAAACATTGGTTTATAAGTTTGAATTAGTTAATTTAGATAAAATCGAAGTGATGATGAGTAATTATTCGTCGCCAAATAAATTTGCCGAAATTCGCATTAGCCGCAATAACAATGCGATGACCAGCGTTGGCGCAAATATTTCAAAAAGTTTTAAGTGTAACGATAAAAAAGCTAAAGTGACTGCTTACGAATATTTTAACGGTTATTTCACGCCGGTATTTAAGGGCTCAAAAGCGACTTTTAATTTTATTGCTAACATTCACTGTGTGAAAACAAACGGGCAGTTAAATATCGAACGTAAGAATGTTAGCTTTGATATCCGCCAAGATAATTCGATCGATAGTTTAAAGATGTCATCGATTTTTTAATTAGCGCTGGGCTTGTTATAAGTGTCTTGTTTTGACTATCTACATTTGATGCGTAGATGGTTTTAACAAGTGTCGATGTAGAAGTTTGCACCGCATAAGCCTGGCCCTGTTAAAAGCCTTTTAAATTGAGAAGAGTTGGAATAGTTTTCGCTTATTAAAATAAGTATGAAGACTATAATTTTTATTTGTTTAATGATGATGGTTTCTTTAACGCATGCATTAGAGGCGGGTGTTGCAACCTGCGAAAACTGCAGCTCTAACCATACCTCTAAGCAGTTTGTAACTTTGTCTCAAACTGGAACTTTCATAGATAATATTGGTGAAAAGTTAGGTTGGAAAAACGCCTGTGAATCATTTGTAAAAGATGAATTCATTGGAAAACACGGCGAATTTATTCGTCGTAAAATGCGCGAAACTGGTTCTTATCCCAATCTTAAACGCGGTGATGCAGATTTAAACCGCTTATGCCCAAATTATCCTGATATGACCGAAAATAACAAAGCCAATGTCGCTCTAGTATTATTAACCGCGATGGCTTTTGAAGAGAGCTCTTGCAAAAACGATAATACAGGTAAAGGTGTGAATGGTGCTGCGGGTGGTTTTTTTCAACTGCATGCCGGTGCAGAAGGTGATTACAGCTCGGGGTGTAAGGACTATGACAGTAAAACTCCTGAAGGCAGTATCTCCTGCACTTTAGCCATGATCAATAAGACCATGAGTAAAGGAAATTTATTTCGCCAAAAAGGCATGTACTGGGATGTTTTACGTCCTATGCGCTGGGTTGCAAAAACCAAATCATATGTAGCTAATCCATCCTATGCAAAAATTCGTAAAGCGATCAGTAGCTTTCCAGCTTGTCATGATCGCAATAAAATGATCGAAGGTCGTTCAATTGCTGATATTGATCTGGAAATCTACCAAGTCATTGATGTGAATAATCACAGACAGTCATCTGATCCGTATAAAATGTAAGAGGGTTTTCCATATTTTTAGTAAAGCAGATTTTGGCGGTAGCATTTTATTAAGTAGCTCGGTAATTTCTTGTTGCTGGTGTAATTCTGCTGCCTGAAGCGGAGTAAGATTATCATACTCAGACAACAAGGCAGGATCTGCTCCATGTTGTAATAAATATTTTGCGATATCTATGTGACCTGCGCTAATCGCCGCAACCAGCGGGGTGCAAAGAATTTCTGGATGTTGGTAATTCGGATTTACGCCACCGGTAATATGGTATTGCACCAGTGCTAGATCGCCAGTAGATGCTGCATTATACATTTCTTTCCAGTCGCCGGCAGACATTTTAGTTAGTCTTCATCTTTTTCATCTTTATCGTCTTTATCGTCATCAAATTTTAGATCAAAGAAATCAGTCGATGGCTGTTCTACGCGGGGAATCTCAGGGGCTACGCGATTTAAGATGCGATGCTGTCTTGAGGTCACATAAGCCGACGGGCGGTCGATGCGAAACCTGCGTGGATTTGGCAGAACGGCCGCAATTAATGAAGCTTGTGAGGAGTTAATCGTCTTTGCGGTCTTTTTAAAAAACTTGTTTGAGGCGGCTTCAACGCCGTACACGCCAGAACCCAGTTCAACTACGTTCAGGTAAACTTCCATGATACGTTCTTTGGGCCACATCACTTCAATTAAAACAGTGAAGTAGGCTTCCATACCTTTGCGAATCCAATCCCTGCGTGGCCATAAAAACACATTTTTGGCTGTTTGTTGGCTGATGGTACTGGCGCCTTTTTTACGTTTATGGGTTTGATTGTACTTCATGGCTTTTTCGATCGCATCGTAATCAAAACCATTGTGTTCAAAAAAACGATAGTCTTCAGATTTTAAAACGGCTTTTTGTACCGATGGAGCAATTTCATCAATCGGAACCCAGGTTTTATTCATGCCGACAAATTTTTCTTCGCCAAGAGATTGCAGCGAACGAATAAACATGAGCGGCGTAAAATAAACGGGTACATAGCGATAAAAGAAAACGCTGCCGAATGTGCTGACAAAGAACAATAGGGTTAATTGCAGGGTCAGTTTTTTAAAGCGGGGCCAAAAGTTCTTTTGCATATAGCTGGTTTAATTATAGCGTTAAAGGGCTAAAAGTCATTCACACTAAAGTAGGGAAATTTTGTTTATTGACCTGAAATGCTCATCTTTTAGAATGAAAAGATGGCTTTTCCTGTTTTACCGGCAAAATACTACCTGACGCATTTTCATGAATTCTTAGAATTCATTGAAGACCATTATTTGCCAGTCCTTGAAACAGAACATGTGAAGTTTATAAAAAGCTTTCAAAGCTTAAGCGAAGACGCACAATGTATTTATGTTCGCATGGTCAACCGCAAGGGGATTTTATTCGCTAAAGCGGGTTTTGTTAAATACGCCGAAATTAGCGAACACGAAAAAGCCTATGCAGAATTAAAGCAATCTGAATTAATAAAAACTGTCAGTGATTATCATAAATTAGATTTAATTGGTTTTTTCAGCAAAAAAGAAAACCATCAATGGTTTAAAAAAAGTAATATCAAATTTAATAAAACAGATAGTGTCGATAAGTTAGAAGAGTTAGCTTTGGCAAATCTTGAGCAACTCAGCATTGAGCATTTATCTGATTTAGATCAGTTGATCGTGCAAGCCTGCCAAGAAGAGTTAAGCTATCTTCTGTTTTTATTCTTCGGCACTTTGCAGACAAGCCTTAGTCTATATACTTTACGCGATTTGGGAATCCATCAGAAAAGTCAGTTTAAAGAAAAATTCAAGCCTCGCTATACCGATCTAACGGTTGCACAAACTGAGTACCAGTTATTAAAAATTATGAGTAATTTAGGTGAGGATAATTTAGACCAAGCCCTCGAATTCGCACTGTCAGTTAAAGTTAATAAAAACAGCACTCAAGCCTTAAAGAGCGAACTTTTATTAGAAATCGCCAGTTTGTGTGAAGAGCAGCAGCCACAGAAAGCCATTGCCGCATTGAAAGAAGCAAAAAATTATCCCGCCAGACAGAATTTAGCTAAAATTTATTATAAGTTAGAGCAAAAAGAAGACTGTAAAACAGTTTTAGAAGCTATTATTGACCAACCGATCAATGATGAAGAAATTCTTTTTGCTGAAGACTTTTTAGATCGCAAATTTAATAAAAAGAAAATGGGTTATCTGACCCAAGCTCTGCGTTCTGCCCAAGAGATTTCTTTAAGCGAAGCTTATCTTAAAAGTCCGGAAGCCGGCGTAAAAGACTATTATGAAAAAAAAGGGATTCAGGCCACATTTACTGAAAATTATCTTTGGTGCGCGCTGTTTGGTTTATTTTTTTGGAACGAAATTTTTGAAGATGAACAATCAGCCTTGCATAACCCGTTCGAGCGGTCTCCGGCTGATCTAGTCGGCGAAGAATTTTATTTAAATCATAAAAAACAAATCGAAGATAAATTATTACTTCTATCAGACTATAAAAAAACTGAAAAATTAATTTTAAAAACAGTCACTGAAAAGCTTGGTAAGCTCAATGATATTTTTCAATGGCATCCAACAGTAGCCAAATTGGTGCTAAGTTTTTTAAAGGCTTCTGCGCAAAAAGATGTTGCGCACATTCTTCGAATGATGAGTCAAAATTTTTCAAATTATCACAGCGGCTATCCTGATTTAATGCTTGAAACCGAAGAAGGCATTCAATTTGTAGAGGTTAAAGCTGAAGGTGATGTCTTAAAGGCGAAACAACTTTCAAAATTACGTTTATTAAAAGAAGCCGGCTTTGAAGTGAGTGTCTTAAGAGTTAATTGGGTAACAGATCCGAATCAAGTGTATGTGGTTGTTGATATTGAAACGACCGGTGGGTCGGGAATTTCTCACAAGATCACTGAAATTGGAGCCGTCAAAATTCAAAACGGTAAAATTATCGAAGAGTTTCAAACTTTACTTAACCCCGGTAGAGCCATACCAAAATACATTACGGGAATTACCGGAATTACCAATGAAATGGTTAAAGATGCTCCAAAGTTCAGTGATATTGCTGATCGCTTTTTTGAATTCACACAAGGGGCGATCTTTGTCGCTCATAATGTGCGTTTCGATTACGGTTTTATTCAAAAAGAATATCAACGTCTTGAAACATCCTATGTGCGGCCGCTGTTATGTACAGTGCAAGGCATGCGTAAGCATTATCCGGGATTATCATCATACAGTTTAAAAAATCTTTGTGTAAACTTTAATATTTCGTTAGAGCAACATCATCGTGCGATGTTTGATGCTAAAGCTGCCGCCGAATTATTAAATTTGATTCATCTTAAAAAGTCGCCTTCTCAGACAGAAGACAGTGCGCAAAGTTTAGTGCAAGAATCTGTGGTCGACCGAAATTTTTTCGAGTAATGAGGCATTTTGCCAAGCAAGTGACTAATCATCAGTTATGCAGTGTTCGCGGTGTTGATTGATACTCGTGGTCTAATTCAAACTTTGATTATAACGATCAAGGAGAATCATGAAACAACTTATCTTAACTTTAATTGTTCTAACAACGACAGCTGTCTTCGCAGATACTATGCCTAAAGTCACATCGACAGACAGTGGTCATGTCATGCACAGTAAAAAATCTATGAAGTGGGTAGCCGCACCCCCTTCATTGCCAGCCGGTGCGCAAGCCGCCGTTATTGACGGTGATCCGACTAAGGCCGGTGAATTTACAATGCGACTTAAATTTCCGGCTAATTATAAAATTCCACCGCACACTCATCCGGTGGATGAACACATCACTGTTATTGAAGGCACATTTAGTATGGGATTAGGCGAAAAATTCGATGCTAAAACAGCCCATGCAATGAGTGCCGGTGATTATGCGCGTATGACTGCTGGCACGAAACATTTCGCGATGACAAAATCACCCACCGTGGTTCAGTTGCATGGTAATGGACCGTGGGGAATAACGTACGTTAACCCAGCCGATGATCCGCGCGAGGCAAATAAAAAATAAGTACGGAAAAATCTGACCACCATGGGTATAGCCCGAAAGTAATAGATCGCGGCAAAATTTATTTATTAAATTTTTCGCAATCTTTTGATTTACCTACTTGATTTAAGCAATGTCTTGTATCGCGTGAAGCTTGGTATACTCTTCGCTTCATGCGGCTCACAACACCTAAAGGCTTATGGTAAGGGTTATTCAGTTTTCCATTCCATGGATTAAAGCTTAAATCCTCGCAGACTTTTGTATTTTTATTAGCATCTTCATTGAATTTTTTTGAAATTCGTATTCTTCCGAACTCAACTTGCGGAACGATTTTTTTTGAAGTGATTTTATAGCCATAATCTTCTTCAAAAGTGCTGATGTTTTTAGAATTAAAAAAATCCATGTTTTTTCTAACATTATATTTAAACTGATTCTTTTTTCTTTCACTCGTTGCCCAGAAATCCGTAGAGTCTTCAATATTAGTATTGATTTGGTCGCGGTAAAGATCACCTTTAAGTGTAAAGCAAATATCGCCGCTTTCCAGGTGTTCTTTCATTCGAGCTCTTAAATAATCAGGAACCTCATCGTTTACAGAAAGACCAGAGCTTCTGCCAATTTTTAACGGATCATACACTGGATTTTTAAATGGATCTGCAAAAATTCGTTTTAAAGACCAATCGGGCATATATGTTTTTTTATCTGCTTCAAATTTTTCAATTTGCTGAGGATCACACGTAACAGGTGCAAATTCGTATTTTATAGCCCTGGCTTTTCCTTCATACCCCAATCTTGAAGGAACCATAGAGTGATATATCTGAAAAGCTGGGCTATTAATGATACTTCCGTTTGTTGCAAGAGCCAGGGCAATTTCTGCATCATTCATTCCAGAAAAATAAATAGATTTAAACTCACTCCACTTAGCCGGAATTAGCCATTTATTATCTTTTTTGCTTTCTAAAAAAAACTCATTAATTTTAATGTATTTGGCTGCATCATTTACGAAAAAGACAGGAAAATTAATTGTTAGAATATCTAGCAAAGCTTGATCATTAATAGTTTGCGCTGAAGCATATTCTACGGGTTTATTTAAAAGCCCTTTTGGTAAAATTTTTATCGCCATGCCCCTCGCATCGGGAACTTTGTCGTGCCCGTTCGACGGCGTACCATTTGAGTATCTAACAATAACATCCTTCACATTTGGCTCGCCAAAAACTCCGAGTTCTTCTTTTGTAATGAACTCTGAAATTTGTCCATATTTATCACCGATTTCGTTATTTTTTTCTCTAGAAGAACGAATTTCTCTGATGTTTTTATTTATTTCTTGAACGAGTTGATCCGAGGTTTTTAAAGTCAGCTCACCCACATAACAGCCGTGAGTTTTTCTGTGAACATCTCTTGAGGCATAAGCTTGTTTTTGATCTAATGATTTTGGAAGATCAGTAACAATATTTTTCTCGTACTCGTTTGCTTTTTCATTTTTAACTTTTTCTAACATTTCTTGACGAATTTTTTGCTGATCTTTGTTAAATTGAGAAATCACAGCACCCAATTTATTCGAGTTTTCTCTTTCATCTTCATAAGAAGTCTCTAAGCTTGCATCAATGGGTGAGTCTACATCGTCTGCTATATGATCCAATTGATTGGGTGCTCTTTCAGATTTATGGGGCTTAAGTGAACAACTTAAAGTCATACATACAGTGCCTATTAATAAGTATTTTAACATTTTATCTCCTTGTAAAAAAATTGAACTTATTTTTCTTTTAAAGCATCTAAAGGTTCGCTTACAGGAAAGTAATTCACATTGATTCTAAATAATCTGCGACCACTGTAGTTTTGCGCATAATATTTTGAAACAATTTGTTTTGCCATCATTTCTATTTCCTGAGAAAAACTTTTAAGTTCTTCTTCATTCAAAGGTAAAATTAAGCTTCTATAGCCTCGTAAATCTTGCGGTAATTCTTGTCCGGCTTTTGCTTCATCCAGGCAAGCGTTATTGTAAGCCTTAAAAGCAAGATCTTCTGGATTTCCAGTCACTTTGACAAGACGTTCTCTTGATTTCCAATAAATGGTTCCATCTGAATTTAAGGTACGATCAACCATACCTATTTTTTCTAATTTTTCTAATGCCTGTAAAACTTCAGAAGGCTCTACACCGAGCGCAGCGGCGACCATCGCTTCAGTCCAATTGTAATCATTAAAAGAAGTTAAAGTTTGAATTTTAGGTAAAATCAAATCAGAAATAAATAACAAAGAGTCTTTAACTTCTGATGGATTAATCTGCCCAATTAAAATTTGTGAGAGAGCCTGCCACGCAGCCATTTTTTCTGAAGCTGTTGGAGCGTGCGCATAAACAACTAATAGGCGAAAGTAACTTTTTTCGTCTTCTTGTAAAAAGGCTTTATTTAAAAATTTTTCCGCAACTCCCATAGATAGTTTTTTTTTACGATTCACCATCATTCTTAAAGTCGAGCTGCTTTGTAGATCAAGTTCGTCAGCCCACAGGCTATAAGAAAATCCTGCTTGTTCATTTTTTCGTATTAAATAGTAATTTTGAAGTGCTAAATATGGATCTAAAAGTTGGAATAAATTCACTGAAGTCCTCCTGTTCCTATTGAAGGACAACATTTAACTTTTGATCTGTAAAGATATGAATCGCGCTCCAAAAAGAGCCCTCATTCTATAACGAGCTGAAGCCCAAAGCTTGGTTAGAAGTCCAGCTGTTTGTCCAATAAAAGCGAGAAAGTTTTTCATGGCTGATAAAGCCGAAATCAAGATCCTACGGCGCCAGTTTGTAAATAAGCTATCACCATTTTAGCGCCATTCAAAAACGACAATTTCACTGCGTGTGAACCAACGCATCGGTGGGCCCCAGTAGCCCGTGCCTTGGTGAGCAAAAACTAGCAGACCCTTGATTATTTTAAAACCAGCTACCACCGGTTGCTGTAATCGCACAAATAAGCCAAACGGAAAAATTTGACCGCCGTGAGTGTGGCCCGAAAGTAAAAGATCACATTTTTCTTCACTTAGATCAAACACACTTGATGGTTCATGCGCGAGTAAAATTTTATAATCAACTTTTTCAGAAGTTTTTAAAGCTTGGTCTGGATTTGATTCTAATTTTTTATGAAAACTGTTAACGCGTTGATCAGGAACGCCAGCAATCATGAGTTTTCCACCGTTGTGTGAAATGATTTCATGTGAATTATGTAAAACATGAAAACCTAAATCATGAAGTCTTGCTTCCCAGTCTCCGCCGCGAATGTATTCATGGTTTCCGGTAACATAAAATTTGGTCGCGGTAATTTGCTTTAATGGATTTAACAAAGGTGATGTTTCGTCAAACGGGGCATCGACTAGATCTCCAGTAACCATGACTAAATCAGCCTTTGCAGCTTGGATACGATCAACGACTTTTTGTAACCAGGCTTCACGTAAGTTGGGCATCCCCACGTGGAGATCAGAAATTTGTAAAACACGTAAGCCTTTTAAAAAATCAGGGCCTGTTAATTTATGTGTAACGACTTGTGGTCCGAAAATATTAATTCGCAAAGACCACAGAGAAATAATTCCAGTGGCATACAACATCCACGCTGAATGGACTGGTAATGCTAACAATGAAAAAACAAGCTGAACAATAGCGAAGAAAAATGCAATGGTAAAAATTCCCATCCAGATGTAGCCAGCCAAAATGATGAAACGTAAACGCTCGCGAAAATGAGTCATGCTCATCAGTAATGAGCCCGGCATAAAGACTACGCCGATAGCTAGAACAATCGCCAGCCAAGCAGGCGGTAATGCAAAGCTTTGCACTGCCATGGTATAGATAAACCAATGCAGTAAGCCGATAATGGTCGTAATAATAATTAAGGGGATCGCTATCCCTCTCATGAGCTGAGCTTCGGGGTGCCCATGTTCTTTTTTAGTTCAAGAACTTGCACAACTAACATTGGATCCTGGCTTTGGGCGATTTTAAGTTTACTTTTAAAATCAGAGTATAAATCAGATTCATCAAATAATGAATGCACTTCGGTTAAAACTGATCTGTGCAGGTCTTCTAAGATGGTTGTCTCATCATCAAGGGATTCATCCATGCGAACCACAAGACTTGTAATTTTTCGTAGCCAGTCAAAATCTTCGTGTGACATCGATAAATGCAAAACATCATACGGTGTTAAACTTTTTTCGTTTTGGGCTTCGTATTTTTCTTTTTGAAATTGTAACAAAGACTTGTGCACACGCAAAAGTAGTTGCGAAACTTTAGTAAGATCTGCTTTGATATTTTTTCTGTTTTCTTCTGCGGACATATGCAATTCCTAGCTTTACATTGAAAGTCTAGGAAGGCTTAGTTACCTTGGCAACTGGTTTTTGGGTGGCCGCCATTAGCCAGCAGCATTATTATACTGATCTATCTCAGTTTTTGGGCTACGATCGGTTGTGTTAAGGCAATAAACTGACCTGATTAAAATGTTTTAAGCGTGAGTTGAGTGTCTCAAAAAGGACAAAAAAGGCTGACGCTTAGGCAATGCTAAAAATTAAACGCAAGAACGACAGCCCATTCTCTGACGTATTCATGATAAACCGACAAACTACCAGAGTTAAATTTAAAGCCCGCTCCAAACCAAACTTGGTCATCATGTGTTTCTGTTTCGTCATTCACATAGGTATCATGCGAAACTGACAGGGCCACGTTTTGGCTTTGCACAAGTAAACCCGGGGTGACCATAATCACATCGTCAGTTGTGGTTTCATTTTTGTGGGCCTTTTTGGAAGCGTCTAAAGAAAAAATAAAACTACTGGAAACATAACCGTAACCCACGCCGTAGCTTGTGATGTCGCTATCATCATCTTCAGCGTCGTAAAAATCAGCGACTAATCCTAATCTGTGGCCTTGTCCTTTGCCGAACAGCATTCCCAGTGAATAATTATCTTCTTCGTGATAACCAATTCCCAGAGCAAAAGAATCTGTGCTAAATCCAGCAATAGCACCAGTTCTTCCTTCACAGTTATCGCAGTCATTTTTGTAGTGGCCAACGCCTAAGCCCGCATCACCACTGCCGACACCAAGCTCTACTCCGTAACCTTCGGCATTATTATTGTTATTATTACTTTCTTCATCTGTTTTGTCGTATTCCAGTGAAAGTTGAACACCGTTATAATCGGCGGCCACGGCCGGATTGACGTAAGTGAAGCCGTGCGAATAATTGATCGGGGATGTGACCGCCGGCGTACCTATACCCTGCGAAACGGCTAAAAATAAAGAATCATTTGTTTTTGCCTGCGATGTCGGACTAAAAAAAATAAATATGACGATGACGAAAATCCATTTCATAAAGGCCTCCTTTGGGGAGATTACCTGTAGTTTACTCCTCTTTTTTTAAGGTGGAGTAAAAATATGAAATTTTGTATCAGTTCGAGAGATAGTCTAAGAGATTGTCGATATTTGTAAAAATGGTGATTCCGGGTTGATAAATATCGAACTTATTGAAGCTCTGCTGGCAAATGTATTCAGTTTGCAACGATGCGAGGCAATATCCCTACCTACTTTTGCTGGATTAAGAAATGTTTAATCTGCGTAGGGTAGCGGCTTTTTAAGAAAAATTGTATTAAAGTCTAGTAACGTATTTGTTTTTCAGTACGTATAAATAGTTTTTTATTGTGTTATGGGCAAACGCTCATTTTTATTTCATAGTATAAGCTTCAAAGGAAAATAAATATGCAGCGTTTACTCTTAGGCGTGACTATCGTATTTTTATATTCATGCACATCGTTAGTTGTGCCAGAGGTTCCTGAGTATCGATTGAATCAGACCGGTGATTTAATTGTTTCGGACTCATCAAATTTGTGGCGTTTTTTCGAATCGCGACGCCCCCGCAGAGTCCTTCAGGCAACCTTAATTGTAAAAAATATGAATCCAAAAAAACAGTATCAAATCAAACTTGCAGACTCATTTGTTGATATTAATGGTGTTCGCGAAAAAATTTCTTGTAAGGATACGCAGAATTCTAATCAGATTCAGTTGAAAGAAAGTGCTCAAGCCAAAATTATCTGTGATTTAGAATTGCATGCAACCGAACAAAATAAATTAGGCATAAAAGACACTCGTGCGGTGCTAAACATACCGACTGATCAAAATGTTATACAGATCGATCGTTTATTTCGAATCGAGGAATTTCAATGAAATTTAGATTAAAAATAATTTTTATCATTTTATTTTCTTCTTTTTCTGTTTGGGCCAATAACAATGGTGGGCTTTTTGTCGCGGGATTGATTGGTGGTGCTGTTGCAACTAGCCATGAAGGATTTGTAGGTCAGCTTCCAGAAGAACTTGCGGATTGGCAAGATCCTGCAACCCAATCAACTTCTAAACTTAATAAACAGTGCGGTTTATTAACAGAGTTTAAACTGTTGAGAACCGGCACATTAAATTTTGTGTTCTTAGGTATTCGAAATGAGAGTGGTAGTGAAGTAACATTGAATTTAAACGATTCAACAATTGCCTTTTCAAGTGGTAAGCAAAGAACAATGTTAAATCGAAAGGAACCGCTACAAATTAAAAATAATTGGTATTCTTGGGGGTTTCTGCCGATTCCTCGAAAGTCTGACTTTAAAGGGCAGATTTCCGCCAAAGTTGAAGTACCAATAATTATTGATGGGAAAAAGCCTTGTGCTTTAATTGCAGATTTTTCCCGAAATCAAAATACTCCAGAACAGAAGTCATCATACATCGAAGCACCAGTGCGAGTTACATCTCTTGGGCTCGGTGGTGTAACCACTACAAGCGGGAAATTTAAAGACTATGCTGGTAAAAATAAAAACGCTTTAGAGGTCTATATGGCGGGATTTAGCGAGCCTGAATCTGGCTTTTACCTCAATGTATCAATTAACAATTTTGGTGACCCGAAAACGCATCCAGATTTTGAAAATATTAGTGCAGATAGGGCAACTTACAGCGGAATTTCTTTAGGTAAAACTTGGCGAATTTTTTCAAGCCAAGAAAGGTTAACCCACTATCTTAACATCGGACCTGAGGTTGGAAGTTACCAACAACTTAGAATTGAATCAGATGCTAAGTCCGTCAGTGCGTTTGGTGCATTTGCCTCTTATACCCTCGATATAAATTACTCCCGTCAATATGCAGGATTTTGGCGTGGTTATTTTAGCGTAGGGTTGACTCCCTTTATTCATGCTACAAATAAAGGTGTAATTACAGGGATCAATTTAGATCTACTTAGAGTAGGGCTTTGAGTTAGACATTTGGTTTTTTGCCCAAAAAGAAAATTGGTGATTCCGGTACGATTCGAACGTACGACCCTCTCCTTAGAAGGGAGATGCTCTATCCAACTGAGCTACGGAACCCCGGTCAATTAACTGAAAGAAACTATCAAATTTGGAACAGATTGTTAAGCGCTTTTACTGGTGCTTATGCAATTTATTTAACCACTTCTAGGGGCTGACCTAAGTTTAAAGCACAAAATGATCGGGTTTCGTGCGCTAAAAAGGGCTGCGAGCTGTCGGTCAGCGGGTTTCCGTTCAGATCGGTATAACGGGTTAAGCTTGGCCCGCCGAATTGAATGTTGGTGCGTAAGTCTAATTGTTGGTTCCAGCGATCAAGCATTATGCCGGTAAACGGATCTTTCATGCGAACACTAAAGTCGTATTTAGAATTTTCTGATTTTGTAACCTCAGCATAAAAAAACAATTCATGAATGAGTGGAGCCTGTGGCGCCAGATCGACGGTCGTTTTTAGAATCGTTACTTCGCCGCGCTTAGGGGTTGCAGAAACTGAAGTATTAAATTGAAAATTCATTTCTGAGTTTGAGTTAAAAGGTACGCCCAGCCTATTTACGCTGATTTGGCATTCGGCAGATTTTACACTGGCTTGTAATTTAAAACTTAAAACATCTTTGATTTCTTTTTCAGTTAATAAAAATTCTTCGCCAATATAAATTTGGTAAAGTCCAGAGGTGTTTTGCAGAATATTTGATGTGGCGCAGACCACAGTTTGATATTCGCCATCGCTTGTTTGTTCGAAAAGTAAAATTCCCTTTTGATTCACAGGAATATGTTGGCCATTGCAGTTTAAGCGGTCTTGCCCTTGAATATCTAAATACACGCTTTCAATGACACCGCGTAAAACTTTTTCGACGCGAACTCGCGCTTTGCCATTATAGATGGCTACGGTTTCAACTTTAGCGACAATTGTAGTTTTTCGTTGGGCTGCCTGCTGGGCATTGGCGAAACCCATGCAATCGCAGGCTTGTGATTGGGTAGAGAAGATAAATGCAGATAGCGAAATTAAAAGGCCAAAGCAGAAACGCATGAGTATGCTCCTTGTTTTGCGAACAACCTAACAGAACGATGGCAGATGCAAATACTTAATGCCTCTTGTTACCTGTTTACATTCATGACTACGCTCATCATCATTGGTAAATGCGTTTATTTCTTGTAACCGTTTTTTGGCTTGTGTTCGGCGTGAAGGCTTTGGCCTATCCGGATTTCATTGGTTACGGGTATCGTAGCTGTTTAGTTTGCCATGAATCGGGTAGCGGTGGTGGTGCTTTAACAGATTACGGTAGAGGCGTGTTCGCTTCTGAAATTGCAGCCAATCCTATCAAACGTTGGATCAATGATGAAGAAGCTGCGCAAGTTTCAAATTTTTTAGGTCCCGTTGAATTTCCTTTTTGGTTACGTATCGGTTTTAAATACCGGGCCTTAACTGTCGAACGCTCACCTGGTTCTGAGCAAAGCCGAATGTATCACTACAACATGCAAAATGATCTGAATTTGAATTTTTTTGCTAACGAAGCCCATACCATCGGATTAATCACGACTGTCGGGTATGTTGAAAATCCACTTTCATTATATCCAAATAAAACGATGAAAGATGATTCGTATTTATTTTACCGCGAATATTTTATTAAAGCTAACGTTGCTAAAGAATTTTGGATCTACGCCGGCATGATGGATAAAGTGTTTGGTATTAAGACCGTGAATCACACGTCTGTAAATCGTGCGCCTTTATCACTGGGGCAAAATGACCAAGTCCATGCAGGCCTTGTGCAATGGGCGCGTAAAGACGAAGATTTATTTTTTCAATACTGGGCGGGTAATTTGCATTTACCTAAAGCTGATCGCCGTTCTGGTGGAAGTTTTATGCTGGATAAAAAATGGGGCAGCATGCATGCGGCCGGGTTTAGTTTGTTAACTGAGTCTAAAGAAGGCACTAAGCAAAATATTTTTTCATTGCATAATAAAATGGGTTTTCGCGATGGAAATTCACTGTTGATGGAAGGTGGTTACCGTGTTGAAACTACCGAGCAGGCCGGTGTTTCAATCGATAGCAAAAGTTATTATATTTTTACGCAGAATAATTTAAATTTAACTCGCGGAGTATTTTTCTTATCAGGTTTAGAGATTTCTAAAAATACCACCGAGTCGACAAATCCGCAAAATTTGCGCTGGGATTTAGGTTTTTTAATTTTTCCGATTCAAAGAATGGAAGTTCGTTTTTCTGGAATTAACCAAAAAACATTAAGCGCTGAAGAGGCAGTTAAAGATCAATGGTCAATACAATCACAAATACATTTATCTTTATAATTTTATCGCTCGCGATTAATGGAGCATTCGCTGCTGATGAAGCAAAAGAACTCATCCAGCAGGTAAAGCAGGCTCCTGCGCAAGTAGCGCCGGCGGCGCCATCACGTAAACTTTTAAAACGCGTTCGTCGCAAAAGACCAGTCGTTACTGAAGCTGAGCTGATGTCTAAGATAGGTTTTTCTGCAGGAGCCGTAGCTTGGGGCGAACAAATTCTTCTGCGAACAGCAGATGGGCGCACTGAAAATATTTTGGTTGAATACACTGGCCTTGCGGTGGGGTTAGATTACACACTTACGGGCGATCTGGCGGGTTGGTACACTTCAGTAAAAACAATGCTTCTTCAAGGTCAGGCGCAGGCCGAAGGTCAATCTATCACTTATCAAAACAAAGTCGATGCAGTCACAGCAGTTTTTGCCACGACAGGCCTTAGGTTTTACCCACATGAAAAAGTGAATGTGACTTTGAGTGCAGGAGCAACCTATTACAAATTGCAGCTAGAGCCACCGACTTCGGTAGTGACCAGCTACGATTTTAAATACTCTGAAGACATACAGCCTGTGGCCCAGTTGCAACTTGGATGGATGTTAAATGAGTCGTTATTATTTCAACAGGAGATCTTTGCCGCTGCTAAAAACAATGTTTCTGCCGGCTGGATTGTCTCACTTGGATACGTTTTTTAGATTCTGATAGACTTTTGGTGTCTAGGTAGTTTTCAAACGCGAAATTTCATAAATAAGTTCGACAGCAAACTGTATCGATCAGGTACGTTTTCGAAACTAGTCTATACAAATTAATTGTGCCCCCCCAAAATAGTAAGTGGGGGAACGAAAACTATGCGCTATAAACATTCACTGTTTATTTCTTTTGTTGCTATTGGTTTGATGACCACTCAGAATTCTGGGGCTGCGAGCAAACTTAACGACGTTGAAATTTTCAATCGTTGTTATTTAAAGCTATTTAAAATGGTTGTGCCACGCACTGCCAGCCTTGGTAAAACTTTGACTGACACTATTTACAGTAAAAAAATTACGGGCCCTGCGGCTTGTATGGTTTTACTTGAGCAGTCTGAGTTTATGGATAACGGTAAACTTCGTGCCGCGAAGTACTCGAATTATCCTAAGTTAAGCGAACAAGAGACAAAAAAACTTATCGCTAACTTACATAATTTTCATAATACATGGTTTAGTAAAAAAGCTTTCGTTTTTTCAACCAACGGATCTGACACATCAACATACGCTATTAAAGATAACGATGAACCATCATTATACTTTACGCGTGCTTTGTTTGGCAGTGCTGTTCCTATTTCAACGGCTTTCACTGGCACAAAGACCTTACGTGGTTTACGTGAAACACCAGATAAGATGGCTACAAAACGTTGGCAGTCTAAACCAATGAATATCTTAAATGAAGCTAACTTCGGTAATGCTTCGGGTTTTGTGATGGCTTCAGGCCCAGGTGCTACTGCGGCTTCAATTGTCGTCAAAGATGAAGATCTTGTGCCGTTTGGTAAATTATATGGTATTGAAGAAGCTAAACCGCTAATTGTTCCGAATGTGGTGATCAGTAATCAGGGTAACGTTTCAGCAACAATTCGTACACAGATCACGCAGGCAATTGCTTTAAAGATTAAAGATGTAAATTTATTCGAGCACTTAGGTGGTGGTATTTTAGGTTCGCAGGTTTTCATTATGAAAAACACGAATTTAAGCGTGGGCCAAATTGCTCCGGGCGCTAATAATGATAAAGATGATGTGGTTGCACGTCGTATTTCAAGTCGCGTTTTTGAAGATTTATTATGTCACCAAATGCCTACATTAAGTGAAGCCGACGTGCGTGGTGATGTGATTGAAAATTCTCCGCATGGTTTTAGAATTAACTCTTCATGCATGGCTTGTCATACATCGTTAGATCCGATGGCGTATACAATGAGAAATTTTGCGCCGTACAGAACTTCAAACAATGAAATGCCACCGGCAACACCTGAAGGCAATGCGATTCGTGCCAAAGGAACTCCGGTTTTGGGTATTACAAGATTACCAGCAGTTGATGGTTCGGGTCACTTTGCTTTGCAAGCGCCAACAGGTGCATTGAACTATCGTGACCACACAAACAAGTTAATTAAAATTCCGGTAAAAAATTTAAATGAATTAGGTGCAGCGATTGCGAACAGCGATGATTTCTACCGTTGCGTAGCAAAACGTTATTACAGCTATTTTACTGGTTATGATGTGAATTTAGCAGAACGCAATGTTCCTGAATCCAGCAACACGAAAGAAGCTAAATTTCACCGCGCGAAAGTTTACTCGATCGCCGCAAATCTTAAGAAAAGTCAGAACATGACATCAATGATCAAAGAAATTGTCAGCAGTGAGGCCTTTGTTTATCGCCAATATTCACCTCCGTAAAACGGAATCAGTGAATAAGGGGTTGGCGAATAAATAATTTCAGGGGGAAAACAGAATGGGTAACGGACAAAGTCGTAGAAAATTTTTAGAAAACGCAACAAAGAGCCTAGGTTTAGTAGGGATATCTCCTATGATGTCTAACTTTATTGTGCAGACTCTTTCTTCTCAGGTTCTTGCAGCTGGAACAACAAACAGCGGCGGTTCAGATAAAATTTATATCTTTTTTGCATTACCAGGTGGGCCACCACGTTGGTTTTTTGATCTGCCATTAACTCCTAACGGAACTACGGCAAAACCCACAGATAATTTTTCGCATACTGGTGTTGCTACTTATGTGGGTATGGCAGGAGCCGGTGATCCACAAGCCATATACAAACCATGGCGTGATCCAGTCAGTAAATACTGGTTACCACCGGTGTGGGGTTCAAACCCTTCAGGCGGAAGCTTTAAAAACTGTTTAGCCAATGCAGCTTTTATCCGCGGTGTTGATTTTGAAATTAATAATCATGACTTAGGCAGATTACGTAACCAATCACCAATTATCGGTGGGTTATCAATTGCGGGCCTATTAGCTGAAAAAACAAATTCAGCATTTCCGGCAGCTTCTGCCGGAAGTATCGGCGCAGCATTCAAGGCTGGTAAACCAATGTCTCCGGTGGGGTTAAATTATGCGGTATCAGCTACCGCTAATCCAATTTCAACAACGATGCGCTACTTTGCAGGCCGCGCGCCGGTTGAAAATTTAGCGGTCAATCAAGCTTTATCAGAGTTTGATAAATACGCTGATAAAAATAATTTTATCCAAAAAGGTTTAACTGAATCAAAAGACAGATCTGATGCTTTAGTTCAGCAAGGTGTAAGTACTTTTACTGATAAATGGCAGCCAACTTACGATAAATATTTATTAAAAGTTAAAGAGGCGATGTCTATGAATAACACTTCGCCATTCATGGATACTAAACCTATTACACCGCCGAAAATGACTACGGCAGGAACACCAGATATTCGGTCACGCCGCGGTGACGCTCAATTTATGGGTGATTTATCAGATTACCGCAACATGGTGAATGACCAAACGACGGTGGCTAATTTAGCTGCGACATTTGCTACGGTTGAAATTTTAATCACTATGGGTTTAACCCAAGTTGTGACAACTGATTTAGGTGGTATCTCAAATCTAATTTTCAACAACGCCAACGGAAAATTCGGTTTAGCTAACGATCAGCATTTTATCGGTACATTAGTATCAACAATTGCGACGACCTTCATGTACCGCGCGATGATTAATTGCACTGAAGAATTAGTATTAGCCTTAAAAGAAAAAAATCTATTTGATAAAACTGTTATCCAGTTTGGAGCCGAGTTTAACCGCACAGCTAAAGCTGATGGTTCTGGTTCAGATCATGGATTTAAAGGAAGTTCAGTTTTATTAATTTCAGGTATGATCAAAAAAACTGTAGTACTTGGAAATGTTAAAGACGACAATACCGGAGTTTACAAAGGAACTTGGGGTTTGGCAGCGCCACACCCGATCTTGGATAACAAATATCCACTGCGTCTTAACGACGTGGCAAAAACCATTTGTGGAATGTTAGGGCTGAAAAACGTTTCTAACAACGGAGAATATATTTTAAATACTGATGGTACTCAATGGGAAGCGTTCACAGGCGTGAAAGGCGAGGCTAAAAATGTTTAGATCAATGTATGCTCGTATTTCTTTAGTGATAGTTTCGTTATTTGTAATGGTGCATTTTCAAAACTGTGCGCCCGCTGCAAAAGAAGAATCAGTGCTTGATTCAATGTCAGGGGCTACGCCGATTGATCAAATTCATAGAGATAATGATCACGGTACAGAAATTCCTATGCAAGAAAAAGTGGCTATGGAGGTTTCAAAATCTTTATTAGACCGCTCAATGATCTATTCATTGTTTGTCGATATTTTCGGTCCGGATGCAGCAGCAATAACTGCTTTAAATCAATTGCGCGCCGAGCGGGCGGTTTTTGGTGGCCCGTGTTCAGTTTATGAAAATTTTAAATCAGTTCGTGCTGGCTTAAAGATGGATTCTGAAGCTGAAAGCTGTGCTAACTCTGAAACTGCAAATAACCTAGGTGCACCGGTAAATCCAGTGGCTAATGTTTTACAGCAGGCTTTAATTAATGACGTTTGTCAGCAAGTGCTCATGAACACGAAAACTTATAACTACGCGATCGCCCAGGTTAAAGAAAGTTCAACTGTCGCGATCCCGGCAAATACACCGGCAAATGTTTTAAAAGTTTTTCGTTTATTTTATCGCGGTAAACCCGATCCTGATGCTGGTTTAGTTAATAGCTTACAGGTTTTAGTGGGTGAGCCAGCTACCGCTGACGGGTGGAAGGCAGCGATCTCGACGACTTGTGTTTCAAGTCACTGGCAGGCGTTGTAATGAAGTACTGGGGGATTTTAGTTTTATTAACCACACAACTAACAATGGCAGACCAGGTCGTGCCATTGTTTCGCGATAATAGCATGACAACTTATGTGACAATGCCATTTCGCTTAGAAGCTACAAACGGTTCAGCCATTCCGATCATGAGTATTGAAGTCACAAGTTCAAAAGAAAATTGCCAGGCGATGATTGATCCAATGATTTCGTCAAATTTTTTAGTCAAATGCACAAAGACAGATTCACTCGAAGTCGCTGTGTATTTTAAACAAAGTGATGGGTCAATTGCCCGTATTAATTATGGACCGGTGGTGGTCGCAAAAATTTCTGACAGCGAGACAGTGTTAATTCCAGTCGTTGATAATGCACTTAAATACAAAGCCGGCCGTGATTTGTATTCAAGCCAGTGTATGAGCTGTCATTTAAGCCCTTATGATAAACCCAATCGTTCTTTGACTCAGATTAAATCGGCGATTGCAGGAATCACGCGTATGAAATCCATTAAACTGACTGATGCGCAAATCAAATCCATCAGCGATTATTTAAATAATTTAGATTAGAAGGAGGGATATATGATGAAACTTAAAAAAAGTACAAAAAGAATTATCCCACTTTTAGCTTTAATGGGATTATTGGTTTTTCAATTTCAAAATTGCGCGCCAAAAAAAGAATTTGCTTTCGAAGACGAAAAAGTTGAAGAAGCGATGAGCTTTTTTGAATACCGTTATACCAAAGCCACGCCGATTTATTTTGAAATACAGGTGTTGCCAACGACTTCAGATGCCACTTATCAAAATTATGATATTTTAGGTTTTGCAACACCATCAGATGGCAGCGATGATCCTATTGAATATAAAATCGATATTTATAATACCAGTCAGCAAAGTATCTGTGCTCAGAAGACAGGGCTACTGACTGCAGGTGAAACATTAATTAGCGAATCCTGCGTGATTGCGAAAAGTGTAAAAATTGGTACAGCAGTAATACAAGTAAAAAAACAATCCGGAGGAGTTTGGGATGTCTACACAAAACAATACAACGAATAAACTTAATCTAATGGTCGCAGCCGTGTTACTAACACTGTCGATGCAAGCTAACGCTGGCATGGTCGAAGCCCAAGTGGTGGTCAACCCAGTCGGTGATTTCGTCGCCGAGTTTAAAGATATCGCAGGTAGCGCTTATGCTGATGGTGATTCTTATAAAGCCGATACGTTTGTCATTCCCTGGTCAAAGCTAAGCACGGGCATGAGTGTTCGAGATAAGCATGCCAAAGATTATTTTAATGCATCCAAATACCCAAATATCGAAATTGCAACGGCCTTAGGTAAGGGCGGTAATGGGGTAGCAAAAGTAAAAATGAATAACGTTGAGAAGATCGTCAAAGGCAAGTACGTCAAAGACGGTAATAACCTGATTGCCGAATTTGAACTGAAATTAAGTCTATTTAATGTGAACAACATTAATTTCAAAGGTGCGGGCGTGGAAGACAAAGTCAAAGTTAAAGTCACCGTTCCAATTATAGCAAAAAAGTAAATCTTGATTTGAGACACATAGGGCCTTTTGCTGTCAAAAGGCCTGACAAATGTAGACGAATAGCATGACAGCGTCTTAAATTGCTCCGTTCAACTAACATAAATTGTCACTAACTAGGCACGGTATTCGCTTTATATCTCTTCGGGTGAGGGAAAAGATATGAAGCATATTTTATTTCTATGTTTAGTCCTTGCGGCATGTATTGCAAATGCACAAGTTTTTACAACCGAGATCGTCGATACGCCACCATTTCAGATCTCAATTCAAGATACGACAGATCCCAATTTAGAAATTAAATCTTCTGGTGCGGCCACAGAGGCTGCAGCTGTTGAAGATTGCGTTGGTTGTGTTGAGAGCACATCTAAAGCGCCACAGGCCTTAGCAAGCGTTCACGAGACTGGTCAGCACTTAGAACGAGTGATCGTCGAAGAAGGCTGGCAGAATTCATGTGATGGGTTTGTTAAAGATGGCAAAATCGGATTGTATGGTCAAATTGTTCGCGAAGAAATAATGAAACCAACAGCTTTAAAAAATATAAAAGCAGGCGATGATGATTTAAGCCGTCTGTGCCCGAATTACCCATCAATGAATACGAGCAGTAAAGCCAATGTGATTTTATTAATAATGACTTCAATGGCTTTTGAAGAGAGCTCTTGTAATAATAATAAATCAGCCCGCGGGCCTAACGGTACGGCTAAAGGATTTTTTCAGTTACATTCGGGCCGCGAATCAAACTACAGTTCAGAGTGTGCAAATTATGACAGCCGTACTCCGCGTGGCAGCATCACATGTGCACTAAGTATGCTTGATAAACAAATGGGTGACGGCAATTTATTTCGCCAAGAAGAAAACTATTGGGATGTGTTACGCCCTAAACGTTGGAGTAAAAAAACTAAAAGCTATTTTCCAAATCCTTCGTTTCACGAGATTAGAAGTGCGATTTCAAGTTTTGAACCATGCACCGGAAAACAGATTTCGGTTGCTGATAACGATTAAACTTTACGAAAATACTTCTGTTGTAAGAAAGCGCATAACGATGCGCCTGATAAAACGATGCTCCAGACAACTAAGAGCCACAGCATAAAAATCGGAAACGATGCCAGTGAACCGTAGATTTTGTTCTGTCTAAATACTTTTAACGAAACCCATAAAAATGAACTCTGAACCACAGCTATGCCTAATGCGGCCAAGCCTGCGCTAATTAAGCTTGCGCGCTTAGATACTTTTGTATCTGGCACAACGGTGTATAAAATCCATAAAGCTAAACCAATCACCAGGCCAAATAAAAATTGTTGATGTACAGTTGATCCCAGTTTTTCGATGATTTTAACTGAACGCAACCCAATAAAGCCGGCAAGTAATACCGGAAGGCTGACTAAAACAATTGAGTGCAACCACATACGCTTGATAAACGGCTTACGCGGTTTAATGCGCCATAAATGATGAAAAGCAGTATCGATGTTTCTGAATAAGCCAATCGTCGTAAATAAAAGAAAGATAACGCCTGTGTAACCAAGTGTGCGCGATTGGATTTTAGTGACCGAGGTTTTTAAGTATTGTGTGACTGTGTTGCCTGTGGCTTCTTTTAAATAAGACATCAGTAAGCTTTCAACCTGCGGATAAAGCTTTTCTAATTCTCCCACCGATTGAAACACCGCTAAAATAACTACTAAAAAGGGTACCGTCGCAAATAAAGTCGAATAAGATAAACTGGCTGCAGCGAAACGAATTTCTGCGAACTCATCCGAGAGTTTACGCAAAAAAGTTTTAAAGTTTGCCAGAGCTGCTTTTACTCCAGCCAAAAGCGTTCCTTAACTTTAAAATCCGATTTATCACTTTCAACAGTGGCGACATCACAATAGGGATCATGTTCAAAAAATAAATACGTATTTTTTTCTAGCGATGATTTTAACAGGGCTGTTTTTTCTTCGATGACTTTCAGGGGATGTAAATCATAACCCATCACCCAGGCCGCTCTAATATGCGATGCGGTTGGAATCACATCTCCGCAATAAATTAATTTCTGGGTTTCATCTTCAACAATAACAACCTGATGAGCTGTCGTGTGGCCATCAGAAACCCATACTGAAATATTCGGTAATAGGTTTTTAGTTTCGCCATTCACTAATTTTAAAACACCGGCATCTAAAAGCGGTTGAAAATTAGGAGCTAAGTAGCTGGCTTTTTCACGAACGTTTGGATGTTGAGCTGTCTTTAAGTTTTCAGCCTGCACATAATACTGGGCTTTAGGAAAAGTCGGTTTGACCATATTATCAATAGCACTTGTTGCGCCGCCAGCGTGATCAAAATGTAAATGTGTAAGAATGACGTCAGTAATATCATTTGCGGTTAAACCATGGGCTGCTAATGAACTTTTAAGACTGGGGCCTGAATCATCGACACTGTAGAGTTCGGCAAATTTTGCTCCTAGTTTATCTCCGTATTTGGCGATAAAGTCAGATCCATTGCCACAATCAACTAACACATTACGGTCAGCAGATTTTAATAATAAAGCGCGTGCTTCCATCGGGATGCGGTTATGTTCGTCGGCGGGATTGGTTTTTTCCCAGAGCGCTTTAGGAACCGTGCCAAACATGGCGCCACCATCCAGGCCAAATAGGCCAGTCGGTAAGGGAATAATTTCATAACCACCAATGTTTAAATGAATTTTTGGATGATTAGTTTTCATCAGAACCTTCATCAGTATTTTCGTCAGTCGTTAATTCTTGTAATGTTTTTTCACTGGTATCTTCAGTGTAATTTGCATCGGTTAAATCATCTGGCAAGATCGATGGGTCAATGGTTTTAACCCAATTGATATAATTTTGATAAACCACTTCAATATTTGTAGGCTCTTGCACAGGGCCTATATGCACAGTTAGTTTACCGGGTCTGGCAAAAATAGCCCCTTTGGGCCAAAGTTTTAAATTACCTTCGATATAGATAAATAAAATCGGTGTTTTTGTTTTTTCAGCAAAAATGCTGATACCGCGTTTAAATTCCTGCAGTTTTCCGTCTTTAGAGCGGGTACCTTCCGGAAAGATAATCAGCCACATACGGTCTAAATCTCTAAGTAAGGTCAGAATTAAATTTACGGCTTCACCTTTACGGTCTTTACGGTCGATAGGAATCGCCCCTAAACAATTGGCCGAAAAAAAAGTAAATAGTGGATTTTTGAAAAAGTAATCTTTTGCTGCCGCGATATAAAGATCAAACCAATGTTTGCGAGGAATACTTGCGGCAATAGATGTCGCATCTAAGTGTGAGGCATGATTTGAAATAATAATCAGTTTTTTATGTTTTTCATAAAGTTCGTCAAAATTACCGCCCTTAACTGAAAGACGGATATACATGGTGTAAAACCATTTTTTTAAAATAATAAACCAGATAAAACGAACAACTTTACTTGTTAAATCATAGTGATGAGTAAAAAGAGGAAGATGCTTTAAATGACCCGGAAGTTTTGTCCACTGATCGTTGTCATAGTTCCACTCACGCATAAGGTTATCCCCAAGCTTTCAGAGCTAACATCACAAAGTAAAAAATCGGAGCCACAAAAATTAAACGATCCATGCGTTGTAAAAAATCACCGCGGCCTAAAACAAACGGGCCCACGATTTTTACACCAGCGTCTTTTCGAAACACAGCCATCACTAAATCGCCGACAACGCCACCAAATGAAGCCACTAAGCCTGAAGCTAGCCAGTATTGTTCGCCACGATCAGGTAATAAGTGGCGCATACCGTAAGCTAAGGCTACCGTCATTAAGATTGAAGTTGCTGTACTTAAAAACGTACGACGCTGTGAAAGTTCAGCAAAAATTTTATTGCCACGAAAATATCCGCTGATCGCTAAATTCGTGTTGTCACAGAATTCAGTTAAGATCACTAAGTACATTAGCTGGTAAATGCCGTTTTCAAAATTTAGCAACAATGCTAAATGCATAAATGACCAGCCTAAGAAGATAAATCCTAAAAGGGTTAATGAAATATACTGGATCATATTTTTGTATTCGCGTTTAATCAGCGGAACCAAACATAAAGCCCCCAAGACAATCATCGGCATTGAATTGTAGGTAACGAGATTATCGTAATACGAACAAGCGGCTAATCCTAAGATTCCACCGTAAGCAATATAAACAAAGGAACTCTTGTGAAAGATACCCAAGATCTGAAAATAAGCCTTAGCGCCAAAGATCGCAAAAACAGTTAATGCAATAAATGGAATTGGGTAGGGAAGCCCCAATACACCAAACATGATGGGAGCAAAGATCAGCCAACTTTTAATCGAAGCCCAAGCCACCATTGAATATTGATTTTTTTTACGAAGTAAAAAGTTAACTATCCCGCCAGCAAAAAGAACTGCAATAACGATCAAAGCTGTTTGTTGATAAATAGGGCTGTGCCAGCCGATGAAATCTGATTGAAGGGGATTATTCATAAACTATTCCGTAATCTTTAATTTTTTTATACAAGCTTGATTTTGAAATCTGTAAAGACGTACAAGCTTGGTCGATATTATTATTTTGTTTTAATAAAAGAGTAATAAACTTTTTTTCTTGGGCATTGATAAACTCTTCTAAACTTTGATCTAACTTAATGGTTTCGCTATTTTCAGGCATTCCACTTGAAAACAATAGGCGATTAACATCTTCTTTAAGAACCACTGGTAGCGGCGATGTTAATACCAGCTGTTCGCACACCCGCTTTAATTCGCGAATGTTGCCGGGCCAATCATAAGCCTGCAACGCCTCAAACGCTTCTTGGTCGAATTGTTTATTGCGTTTAGCCTTATCTTTTTCCAGAAAAAACTTAGCCACATCAGGAATATCTGATTTGCGTTCGCGCAAACCCGGTAAACTGATTTTATGAGCCGAAATTCTAAAATATAAATCTTCGCGAAACTTTTTTTCAGCGATAAGTTGTTTTAATGGCTGATTGCTGGCCGCGATCACACGCACATCAACATGAAATGATTCTTTAGAGCCGACTTTTTTAACTTCACCGGTTTCTAAGAAACGTAAAAGTTTAGCTTGCTGCCCTAAAGGAAGGGCTTCAATTTCGTCTAAAAATAAATCTCCACCATGAGCGGCTTCGCAAAGACCGACTTTGTTTTGATCAGCTCCGGTGAATGAACCTTTAATGTGACCGAAAAATTCAGATTCAAATAGGTTTTCAGAAATCCCGGCGCAATTGATTGTTACAAAAGGTTTTGCGCCTTCTTGCTGGGCTAAAAGCCTAGCTATAACATCTTTACCGGTTCCGGTTTCACCTTCGATAAGAACTGAACTTCGTTCACCTTTAAGCGAGGCAATCGTTTTTCTAACTTGTTCCATGATCGGTGATTGGCCTACAAGAGTCGTTTTTTTGTGATTCGAATATTCAACTTGGCGCAATTGCCAGTAAGCCATGATTTTTTCTAAGGTCATCGTTACTTCAGCAGCGATCAAGGGCTTAGCTAAAAAGCGGGCGGCACCAGATTTTATCGCCATTTCCATGTTCTGCCGGTTTAAATCACCAGACATCGAAACAATTTCAGTTTGCGGATTTTTTTTCAACAATTGTGCAATGATGGTAGGGCCATCTGGCGTTTCGCCAACCTTAGACAGAATATGCATGTCGACCATAGCCGCATGATAAAAGACGTGATCAGGAATCAAATCTGGTTTGGTGGCGATAAAAACTTTAAAGCCCGCAGGAGCCATCAGCTTTACAGAATTAGCAAGCATTGCATCATCATCGACGATGAGTAAATTAAGTAAATCAGTAGACATTGCCTTATTCTATTCTAGAATAAATGCATGTCAAAAATTAAAATTTTACTTGCTGAAGGAATCCACCCCGTTGCCCAAGAAAAGCTGCAGGCGGAAGGATATATTGTTGACTTAATTAAGCATGCTCCGGCTGAAGACGAGTATTTAAATTTACTTTCTCAATATCAAGTTTTAGGTATTCGTTCAAAATCAGAATTAACGGCTAAAATTTTAAAAAATAACCCACATTTACTGGCTATTGGTGCATTCTGTATTGGCACAAATCAAATAGATTTGGCGACAGCAACTGAAGTAGGAATTCCAATTTTTAATGCTCCCCACAGTAATACACGTTCGGTGGCTGAATTAGTGATCGCAGAAATGATCTCTCTTTCGCGTCAGTTATGTGATCGTAATACGATGGCACATCGTGGTGAATGGGTTAAATCTGCTGATGGTTCACGCGAAGTCCGCGGTAAAACTTTAGGAATCGTTGGTTACGGCCATATCGGAAGCCAGCTAAGTGTTTTAGCTGAAGCTATGGGGATGCGGGTAGTATTTTATGATGTTGTTAAAAAATTACCTTTAGGCAATGCTCAGCCCAAAACAAAATTAGATGATTTATTAGCCTCAGCTGATTTTATCAGTTTGCACGTGCCAGAGACACCTGAAACAAAAAATATGATTTCAAAAGATCAGCTTTTTAAAATGAAAAAAGGCAGTTTTTTAATCAATGCTTCGCGCGGCACGGTCGTCAATATCGAAGATTTAGTTTTAGCGTTAAAAGAAAACCATATTGCAGGTTGTGCCATTGATGTATTTCCGATTGAACCGGCATCAAATAAAGAATCTTTTAAATCAAACTTACAAAATCTAAAAAATGTTATTCTTACTCCGCATATCGGCGGCAGCACTGAAGAGGCACAATATTCGATTGGTCTTGAAGTGGCTGAAAGTTTTCGTAAGTTTTTACAGACGGGAACTACAGCCGGGGCTGTGAATTTTCCGAATGTTGAATTAGTACCTAAAACCAATGTCACACGACTTATGAATGTTCATAAAAATGAGCCCGGCGTGCTTGGTGAAATCAATGGCTATATCTCTGAAGCAGGCGCCAATATCCAGGCTCAGTATTTATCGACTGATTCTAAAATTGGTTATCTGGTGGTTGATCTTGAAATGGATAAAGCCAAGCTTTCAGTGGCGCAATTAATTGATAAAATCCAAAAATCTTCGCGCAATATTAAAACTCACCAGGTGTTTTAAAGCGGCCTTCATTTTGTATCTAGAAAATCGTGATTTTAAGAATGACGGCAAATCTATTTAAAGGGCTATTCGGCCTATGGCTTCTGCTATATCCATGTCTATCTTTTGGACAAGGGCGCCTAAATGTGGTTTTTGACTTGGACTGGACGCTTTTAAATTCAACCACTGAGGCCATGGTGCAGGCTGAACCTTCAGGAACTTTTAGCTTCGAGGGTAAATGGTACCGTATTGCCCATGGCACTGCCGAGTCGATTAAAAAACTGCATGAGCAAGGAATTGATGTGTCGCTTTTTAGTGGTGGCGGCAGTGAACGCAATGACTTTGCGGCAAAAATTATTCAACAACAAGTGAATGAGTTAATAGGAAATAACGAGTTTCAGTTTAAACAGGTCTTAGATTTACATGATTTATTAGTCGTAAGCACTGACCCGAATGCTCGCTTTGCCGAAAAATATAAAAAAGAATTATCGCGATTTTTTGATGTCGAACGCACCTTGATTGTCGATGATATGATGGCCTTCAGTGTAAAAGGTCAGGAGAAAAACTTAGTCTGGTTAGGCAAAACCTATAACGACCGCCCGCGTTTTGAATTACAAAGTAGCGAAAGTGCTGAGGCTAAGGCTTATTCGGCTCCAGATTTTTTAGAATGGTTGCGCGATTATAATAAAATTATTACAGCTGTGGCTGACATTTTAAAAGCTAAAGCGATCATGCAAAAAAGCAACATCAGCTTACCGGAAGCCTTCTATAGGGTTGATCCTTTTAAAAATAAATTTCCGATGTGCGGAAATCTATTCTGACCCGTAAAGACTAATGTTTCCTGCTTTGTGCGGAAACGGGTCTTTAAGAGCCACCTTGACCGATGTTACACATTTTTGACAGACCACCTGATGATCTGGATACAAAATACCTCTTTTAAATTTAATCTTCTCTTTGCAGTGTGGACAGGCCACATGACCGTGATGAATTTCGAATTTAGCCTTTTCTGCTTTAAGAGCCTGATAAATACCGATCACAAAAAATAGCGGCGTTAAGAAAACATCATAAACGGGTATAAAAAATGTGACAAAAGCCAAGCCCCAGAAAATAAGTAATTTTATAAGGATGTTTTTAACTATTTCGACTTTTAAGAAGCGGCGGACATACAAAGTGCCAGTTTGTTGTTCGTCACTGGGCGTGTAAGCCCTAATGAGAATTTGTTCCATACTTGCCTCACCTTATTTATCACTCTAGCAGAATTTAAAGAATAGTCAGTGTTTGATGCTTTTCATAATGAAGAATGTAAGGATTAATCAGTACCGTGCTATGCAGAAATGCGGTGCTTCGTTGACATACAAAATATAGATTAAGTTTAGGCTAACAGTGTAACTTGCGTTATGCAGCTCTGACAAATTTCTTTGTGGCCTTTGATAAAAACAGATTTTTTAATCGCGATGATTTTTTGACAGCGCGGACAGGGAACTTGGCCATCTTGAATTTCGAACTGAGCTTTTTTAGCTTTCAAGGCCTGAAAAATACCTAGAATAAAAAACAAGGGCACTGTAATAAAATGAAATACCGGAATTAAAATTGTAACTAAAGCAATACCCCAGAACAGACCTAATTTTTTTAAAACATTGATCATGATATCTTGTTTTGAAAAACGACGAATCTGCAATGTGCCGCTTTGTTCTGGATCACTCGGGGTGTAAGCTTTAATCGAAATCTGTTCCATGGGTTAGTCGATCACTTTACCTGGGTTAATGATATTATCTGGATCAAAAACTTTTTTGATGCCTTTCATGATTTCAATCTCGGTATTAGATCTCGTGTAATTTAAAAATGATTTTTTTGATAAACCTACACCGTGTTCAGCAGAAATACTGCCGTGCTGGTTTTTGACAGCTTGAAACACTAATTCATCAACCTTACGGCATTCTTTGACAAAAACTTCTTTTGTCATGCCTTCGGGCCGCAAAATATTAATATGTAAATTGCCATCACCAATATGGCCAAACCAAATCACTTCCCAAGTAGGGTAAGCTTTCGTTAAAACCTGATCTAACTCTTGCATAAAAGCCGGAACTTTTGAAATCGCAACGGCAATATCATTTTTGTACGGAGAATATTTTGAAAGCGATTCACTGATGTCTTCACGGTAACGCCAAAAAGTTTGCGCCTGTGCTTCAGATTGCGAAATAACACCGTCAATAATCATGCCTTGTTCTAAACACGATTCAAAAACGCTCATAACTTTTTCTTCGGCTTCTGCCGTTGGGCATTCAACTTCGCATACGACATAAAAATCAGTGACTGTTTCAAATGGGCGGTGCAGATCATCCGTTGAAGCTAAAACTTTTTGTAATGCCTTTTCGGAAAACATTTCGTAAGCCTGCATATGGCAGTGTTTTTTAAATTCAGCATATACTTTCATGACCGAAGCCATTTGATCCAGAGCTAAAACTAAAACTTTTAATTCTGGTGGTTTGGGTGCAAGTTTAATTAAAGCTTCAGTGATAAAACCTAAGATGCCTTCGCTGCCGATAAATAAATGTCTAAGATCAAGACCAGTCGCATTTTTAACAAGGCCGTTATTTAATTCTAAAATTTCGCCAGTGCCGGTAACAACTTTTAACCCAACAACCCAGTCACGGGTTAAACCGTAACGTACAACTTTAATACCGCCGGCATTTGTTGCAATGTTGCCGCCCATTTGCGAAGACCCGCTGGCTGCGAAATCTACAGGGTAGAATAAGCCTTTATCTACCGCGTAGTTTTGTAATTCTTCGGTAATCATGCCTGGCTGAATGCGAACAGTTGAATCAGTTTCGTTAAATTCTAAAACTTTATTCATACGTTCAAAACTAACAACCGCTTCGCCGTGAGTCGCACAAGCTGCGCCACTTAAGCCAGTACGGCCACCCGAAGGCACTAAAGCAATTTTATGTTTACGAGCCCAGTGAACAATTTCAACAACGTCAGTTGTCGACTCAGGAAACAAAATAGCTGAGGCTTTGATGTCGTAATACGTCGTCCAATCTTTACCGTAGTAAGATAGCGAATCCGCATCGGTTTTAATTTGTTGGGGAGCTAAAGGTAATTCTTTAAGGTATGAATCCATACCTTAAACTATCGCAAAGTTCTGATCCGAAAGAAAGAATATATTGGACATAAACCCCACCCGGCAGTGGCAAGGCCGTACAGTCCAAGGGCGTAAAACCACAAAGGGCCGCCAGCCACAGCGTATGAGAGGGCTAGAACTGAAAGTAAAAAACGAAAGGCCCTGTCCCACAGGGCCACATTACACAACATCGATTAATTTTTAATCAAGTCTTGTAGTTCGCCAGCTTGATACATTTCCATCATGATATCAGAGCCACCAACTAATTTTTTGTTAATGTAAAGTTGTGGGATTGTCGGCCAGTTGCCGTAGTCTTTGATGCCTTGGCGAATTTCTTCGTCTTCAAGAACATTTACATCTTTAAACTGAACGCCGATATCTTGTAAAATTGCCGTAGCACGAGCAGAAAAACCGCATTGTGGAAACTGTTGCGTGCCTTTCATAAATAAAACGATTTTGTTGTCGTTTAATAAACTATCGATTTTTGTTTTAGTGTCAGACATGTGAGTGTCTCCTTATTATTGTTTAATTGCTGTTTTAATTGATAGAGCATGCACTTCGCCAGTTTTTAATTCTGGTCCGAAAGCTTTCATTACATGCTGGTGTTGTTCGATACGTGACAAGCCTTTAAACGCCTGGCTTTTTACGGCGACTTCCCAGTGGTCTGAAGTTCCTGTGAGGTCAAAAACCTGAATTTCAGAATTCGGGTCACAGTCGGGATAGTGTTCTTGCAATCTTTGTTTCATCTGATCTAATGTCATAGATATGAGTGATAACAAAAATCCGCAGTCGAATCAAGGTGCGAAGCCTCTGTCTTTAGCTAAACAAGTGCTGAAGTTCACTATATCGCTTTTAGCTCTGTATTTAGGAATCAGAATTCTGTTTTTAGGATGGAATTTTGTACAATTTCGTCAGTTTACGGCTAGCGAACTAGCACTTAGTTTTTTGCATGGCTTACGTTTCGACTTGGTTATTGTTGTACCGATCGTGTTTGTGACTGTTCTTGCCTTACTTATTCCAAACAGACTTTTACGTTTTTTAGCTTTAAATGCGATCACTCTAGGGCATGCGGTTTTGATTTTTGGAAATTTTATCGATGTTGAATTAGTGAATTTTATGGGCCGCCGATTTGCCAGATCAAGTCTGTATTTAGCAACTGAAGGGCAAAATACAAACATGCTTCAGTACGGCTATTTAGCGGCGCTGACATTCATTGGATTAAGTGTGTTTCTTGTTCTTTGTTATAAAAGCTATTTTAAAATCAGACCTGAAATTGCGCCTCTGTCGCTTAAAGCTAAAAGCATTTTTGTTATTGCCATGATTCCGTTAGTGATTATTTTTGGCCGTGGCGGTCTGCAACTTAAGCCAATTAGTTATGTGGATGCTAAAATTTTACCGCATACTTACGCCCATCATTTAGTGTTAAACACAAGTTTTACCTTTTTAAAAAGTTTTGGAAAATCTGCTTTTCAAAGAGAAAAATATTTCACTGAATCTGAGTTATTAAAGTATTTAAACCCTGCGCAAACGACGAAAAAATACGAGGCGCAAAAAGCCAACGGGTATAACTTAGTTATTTTTATTATCGAGAGTTTGTCGAAAGAATACCTTTCACCCAAACGCACACCGTACTTAACCGAGCTGATCAAAAAAGGTGTTTATTTCGATAAATCTTATGCCAACGGTCGCAGGTCAGTTGAAGGCATCGCCTCGATATTGGCGGGGATTCCTGCATTGATGGAAGAGCCTTTTTTGAATTCAGAATTTGCGACGAATGAATTTATGGGACTGGGGCAGTTATTAAAAAAGCAAAATTATAACACGAGCTTTTTTCACGGTGCTAAAAACGGAACCATGCGTTTTGATGTCTTCACCAAAGCCAGTGGATTTGATCGTTACTTTGGAAAGAACGAATACCCTGATTCTAACCAAGACGACGGTTTTTGGGGTATTTACGACGAGCCTTTTTTGCAGTTCACCTGCGACAAAATGACCGAGATTAAACAGCCGTTTGCTTCGGTAGTCTTTACTTTATCTTCACACCAACCTTTTAAAGTTCCAGACGCCTTCGATAAAACTTATCAAGGTGATGCGAATGAAATTCCGGTGTTAAAGTCGATCAGTTATGTCGATCATTCGATTAAAAGCTATATGGAGTGCGCAAAAAAACAAGCTTGGTTTGATAAAACTATTTTTGTATTTATGGCCGATCACACGGGCCCATCTATAGATCCTGCGACAGCAGATTTTGAACAGCTGTTTGAAATCCCGATTTTATTTTACGCCAAAAATATCGAGATATTACAGGGTTTAAACCCTAACCAGTATGCCCAGCAAATCGATTTATTTCCGACGTTAAACGAGCTTTTTAACTTAGGCTATATCAACACCAATCACTTAGCCAGATCGCTGTACAGCCAAGGCCCTAAGACGATTGCGCTCTATACAGATCAGCATTATCAGCTGGTGGGCGACACTGAAAAAACTGATAATCATTTAAAGGCGATTAAACAGTATTTCAGTCAGGGCCTGTACGATAATCGCTTGTATTTTCCGCGATAAAACATTAAAAAAATCCTATGTCAGATTACGGCGATTATTTTACTCCGGCCTCGGAGTCGCATCAAAAAATCGAAAAAGCCAAAGCCCGCGAAATGCGCCAATCCGTATGGTGGAAGCAGGTGCTTGGCAAAGGCAAATGTTATCACTGCGAAAAGCAGTTTAAAGCAGAAGCTTTGACGATGGATCATTTAATTCCCATCGCTCGCGGCGGTAAAACTGATAAGAAAAACTGCGTACCTAGCTGCAAAGACTGCAACACCAAAAAAGGCTATAAAACCAGAGCAGAAATGGCGATGGAAGAGTTAGCTAAAAAAGATTCTACTGAAGAGTAGTTATTATTATCTAAACGCGCGATGTAGTTTAGTTTTAGTCGTGCAAGATCTTGTTCCATCCGGATGATCCACACACACTTTTTCTTCTTGATAATCAGCAGATTGGCTATTGTATTGGCCATTTGATAAATCGTTTAAATCACCACTTACACCACGCCCTGAAACCACTTTTCCCGGTGGGTTTGAAACGTGAAAAATCGCCACTAAAACCAATGAAAAAACAAAGATGACTGCGACTGGTAAAATGTGTGATTTAAAATTAAATTCTTTAGGTTTCAACAAATCAGAATATTGCGCATCAAGTGCCAACACTTCGCGTGAATTTTCAAGATTTGCCGGAGGTAAATTCTGTTTATGCGCTGGCACATTATAGCTTGGACGCGTCGGAAGTTGTTCGCCTTTTTGGGGCCCTGTGACCAGCTGTTTTTTTGTTTTAAAATCTACCTTAGACATGGTTATTTATCGGTAGAGCAGCGCTTGGTCTTGAATGACTCATTTTGATGCATAATACGCGCAAAATATGCATAAAAGATTCATTGAGGATAGAGCTAGTTATGGTTAGATTACGGAATGCAAAATACACATCCAATTATTATTCAAGGTGGAATGGGAATCGCAGTCTCTGACTGGAGACTAGCAAAAACCGTAGCAGAAACAGGGCAGCTTGGAATCGTTTCTGGAACCGCAATTAATTCAGTATTAGTCAGACGTCTTCAAGATGGTGATTCACAAGGTGATACTCGTCGCGCATTAAAAGCTTTTCCTTCACAAGAGATCGCACAGAAAATTTTAGACAATTATTTTATCGAAGGTGGCCGTCCCAAAGACCAACCGTACAAACGCGCTCCGATGTTTAATATTAAATCTTCACAATTATTATTACAAACTACGGTAGCCGCTGCTTTTGTTGAAGTGTGGTTAGCTCGAGAAGGTCATACTGGTAAAGTGGGTATTAATCTTTTAGAAAAAGTTCACTTACCAAACTTACCCTGTCTTTACGGCGCTATGCTTGCCGGTGTGGATTACGTTATCATGGGTGCAGGGATTCCGCGTGAAATTCCAGGTTGCTTAGATTTATTAAGCGAAAATAAAACCGCAGCGATCAAAGTTCCCGTTGTTGGTCAGGATGAAGACTCACTTACATATTTTAATCCAGTAGAAGTTATGGAAAACACGGCGTTAGTTCCTTTAAAACGTCCGTTCTTTTTTCCGATTGTTTCGTCTGCTGTTTTAGCTAAGAACTTAAAATTAAAATCTACAGGCCGTGTTGATGGTTTTATCGTAGAGGGTCCTTTAGCCGGTGGTCACAATGCGCCTCCGCGTGGACCAATGAAATTAAATGCTCTAGGCGAACCAATCTATGGTGAACGCGATGCTGTTGACCTTGCAGATATGAAAGCCTTAGAGCTTCCATTCTGGATGGCCGGTTATTATGCCACTCCTGAAAAATTAAAAGATGTTCAATCACAAGGTGCCCACGGTATTCAAGTCGGTACTTTATTCGCATTTTCAGATGAATCAGGTGTAGCTCTTGAACACCGTCAGTTTGCGATTGATCAAATTAAAAATAAACCTGCTCCTGAAGGCGGTTGGATTTTTACAGATCCAAGATCATCTCCTACAAACTTTCCGTTTAAAGCGGCTCGTTTTCCAGGAACAATCTCAGAAGAAAAATTATATTTAGCGCGTACTCGCATCTGTGATTTAGGTTATTTACGTCACGCTTACAAAAAAGAAGACGGAACCGTTGGTCAGCGTTGTCCTGCAGAGCCGGTCAAAGACTATCTTAAAAAAGGTGGCCTTGAAGAAGACACTGTCGGAAGAAAGTGTTTATGTAATGCTTTGATGGCCGATGTGGGCATGGGGCAAATCCAAGCTAACGGTGAACCAGAATTGCCATTATTAACTGCCGGCGATGATTTAAATAACATCGTACGCATGATTAAACCGGGTAAAAACTCGTATTCGGCAAAAGATGTGATCGCTTATCTTCTAGCTTAAGTTATAATCTGGCAGGCCTGAAAATTACGGCATTGTGTTTAAAAATTAGGGTAAACATCAGATTTACGCTACGCACAAGGCACTTATTTAGCCCAAAGGCTTGCTTTTTTTACCCAAAAACCCCTTCAATAATGAATGATACCTTAAAATTCAGTATCGATTTATGTATTGAAAGGCCTTGTTTTGAGCAAAATTACGAAAAGTAGTACGGCAGAATATTTCGCAAAAAACCTTCAACAGGTAGGGTTTTCTTCACCTTTAAAAGCGGTTTTAACCACTCTTAAAGAGGCTGTTGATAACTCGCTTGATGCTTGCGAAGGTGCTGAAATTCTTCCGGAATTAGAAATTGAAGTTAAAAAAGTTGGTGTTGGATCGACGAAAAACACCGATTTAATCAGGATTGTCGTAGAAGATAACGGACCCGGAATCGATGGCGATGATTTAGCTAAGGTTTTCGGAGAGTATTTAGCCTCTTCTAAATTTGGCCGCGGACAATGTTCGCGCGGGCAACAAGGTATTGGTATTTCTGCAGCGACAACATGGGCGCAGATGACCAATGCAAAAGGTGTTCAAGTTATTTCAAAAACAAAAAACATGCGCAAAGCCATCAGTGCGCAAGTTGACGTCGATATTAAGACAAATACCGGTATTTTACGTAATAAAGAGACCCTAGAATGGAAGAAAAATAACGGCACTCGCGTTGAATTCCTTATGGATGGCCGCATTCAAATGAATGGTGACGGTGGTCTTTTAACTTACATTGAAGGTACTGTTTTAGTTAATCCGCATTTAACAGTAACTTACAAATTAGGTGACACTGATAAAGGTAAAATTGAGCGCGTTTCAAATGAAACTCCAGAAATTCCTGAAGCAACTTTACCGCATCCGCACACGTTTAAATTGGGTGAATTTATCACGCATTCTCATTTGTACGGAAAAATCTCTTTATCTAAGTTTTTAAAGACAGGTTTTTCGCGAATTTCTGATCAATCGATCAAAGATTTCGTAAAACATGGAATGCCTAAAGGCCTTGTTGATAAAAATCTTGGCTCTATGAGCGAAGAAGATTTCAAAAAAGCATTCCAAGCTGTTCAAGCCACTGAATTAATGGCTCCTTCGACAAAATCGGTTTTAACGGTAGGTGAAGATGCACTTGCAAAATCGATTGAACGTTTAGGGCAAGTGGATTTCTTATCAGTAGTGACAAGAAAACCAACGATTTGTGACTTTAAACCTGTGGTTGTCGAAGTGGCATTAGCGCGCTTTATCGATCGCGGATCAGAAGGCGAGCCCGTTCAACTTTTACGTTTTGCGAATCGTGTTCCGTTACAATTTGATAAATCAGGTTGTGCAATCACTTGGGCGATTGAATCAGTTAACTGGAAATCTTATGGTTTAGGACAACCGAAAGAATCGTTACCACAAGGGCCATACGTTTTTGCGGTTTCAATTGTTTCTCCGTTTATTAAATTTAAAAATGCGTCGAAAGAAACAATCGATGCTTCTGATGAATTAGTTGAAGAAATCCGTCGTGCGTTAATGCAAGCCGGACAAAAACTTTCACGTCATATCAAACATGAAATGAAAGAAGCTGATTTAGAAAGAAAACTAGCGCATATCGAGCAGTTTGGCCCGATTCTAGTAGAAAAACTGGTTACAATTTCTGGAGCAAACGCTTCTAGAAAGAAAAAAGCCGAAGAAGGATTACGTAAGATTTTAGGACGCGATTCTGACGAAGCAGTAAATCAACTAGAAGAAGCTCAAACTAAATTAGCTGCACAAAAACAAAAAGAAGCTAAAAAAATGGGTTCAGCAGCTGATGAAGCTGGTAAAGGTTCATAAGTTTAAGCGAAGCTTAACGGAGATAAAGTGGCATTAATTAAAGTTCGTGAATTAAGATTAGATATTCCTAAAGAAGCTAAAAACTTAGCTGAAAGAATGCTTTCTGATTTAGAAAAATCAAAAAGACCCTACTTAGAGGCAGTAAAAACTTCTTTAGATAACTCAAACTACAATGCAAAAGTGGGTTATTTAACTCCCGGAGAAAAAATTGTTCGCACAGAACTAAATGTTTCTTCAGTACAAAAATTAGCGCGCGTTGTTTTCATGTTAGAAATTTTACTTCGCAATTTAGATATCGGCGCAGTGAATACAAAAAGGGAGTTATACTACATCTGTAAAGGTCTTATCAAAGGCGACAACAGATACAGACCGTTAGATTTTGATGATCAGGATGAATCAGACAGCATCATCGATTTTATCGGTGATATGTTAGAAGTTTATCGTGAAGAATTAAACTGCTACGCCAATGATCGTGGTGGCCAAACTTACTCTCAGCAGTTAGTTGTAACTGAAACACTACCAGACGGGGATAAAGCCAATGTTGATTTATCTACGCTTGGAACAACGCCGTTTCAGCCAAAAAACAGACCGCAATCTTTAAAACTTAAAGCTAAAAAGAAAATTGATTTCTGCTTAGTGGTAGAGTCTGAAGGTACTGCCGGCACCCTGCAATCAATGGGTTTCACAAAACGTAATAACTGTATTTTGATGGGTGCTCAAGGGGTTCCATCAAATGGTGTTCGCGGTTGGTGTAAACTAATCGAAAACCAGCTAGACGTACCGATGTATTTCTTCGGGGATCTGGATGCGTACACGATGCAAAATATCTTCCGTACGTTAAAAGCAGGATCTGCTGCTTCATTAATTCGTAACGGCGATTTCTCGGCACCGAACGTAAGATTCTTAGGAGTTTTACCGGGCGATGTGAAAAAATATGATCTTCCACATTACAAAGTTAAAGAATCTGATCCTGCAGAAGCAAGACAGCTTAAAAAAGCAAAAGATGCGCTAGAGAACGATCCATTCTTCCGTGATAAAAAGAATAAAGAGTTGTCAGATATTTTACGCTGGTTAATTAAAGAAAAAATCCGTTGCGAGCAACAAAGTTATTTCTCGGTTGACCCAAAAGATCCGATCAAGACTGAAAAAATCATTCTTGAAAAGATTAAACGTGGAGACTACGTTTAAGTTAAGAAATTCGACTTCGTCGAAATTAAAAAAAGCCAGGGTGACCTGGCTTTTTTTTATACGTTCCTTACCTTTTAAGGAACCTGTGTTGCAGGAACAATAAGTTTTCCATTTACTATACGGTGACCACGATCAGGAGCTGCTACGGCTTTTGAATTTTTATCATAGCGAATCGTTATTAACTGATCTTTAAGCGGATCATAGTTCATATTACGATTTACCGGCACATGGCAGCTCAGTTTAGATTCTTCATCCATTTTAAAATGCTCAAGCATTTTATTACGGCGCTCTACCAGTTTTGCATGGCCAAGTACAACTTCGGCTGAACTTAAACCAGAGGCCACTAAGGCACTTTTGATTTGCTCAGACGAGTATTGGCAAAGTTTGCGTAACATCCATTGAGCATCTGTTAATTTAATTTTAGAAAACGCTTTGGCATGCTCTAAATTGCCAATTCCAGATAATTTAATTCGTTGTTGTACTTTTTCTTGCGGCCAGCGGTCATCATTTTGGTTCATATCTTCATAAACTGAAGACACTTCCCATTCCATAGTATCGACTGACGAACCTTTGCGTGAAACACCAGTAGCGTGACCCAAGCCAGAACCAGCATCGCCAAAACCAAGACGTAATTGTTTTTTACCTTTGCCATTGGGAACAGCCATTAAACGTAAATTATCTTTACGGATATCGTAATTACCAGTCCAAGCAGCTAAAACCATGATGCCACGGATCTCTTTAAAATCGCGGTAATTGAAATCATCAGGAATCCATGGGCCAAGCTCGTCGCCGGTCACAGGATCATCTTTTAAGGTTAACGATGAAGAACCAAATACAAATTGATCGATTTGTGATTCAAAGTTTACATCGATCATGTCCGCAGTCAGTGTTTCTTCGATAGGGCGGGTGATTAAACGTGCTTGTGCAGTTTTTGCGTCAACAAAAGTACCATCTTTTAGTTTCACACCTTTCATCCAAGAAAACGGATTAATAAATTCTTTCTTTACTTTTTTATAGATCGGAATAGCAATCAAAGTTAATTTGAAAGACATAACTAAACGTTCATTGAATTCTAAGATAACCCGGCGATCATAATCTATATTTAAAGTTTCATAGTAGTTGATGTGCGGAGCAATGAATCCTAACGAGCGGTAAATGCGTGAATTTAACGGGCCCGAGTACTCTTCGTTACCGAATTTCATTTTATAAGAATTTTCGCCGCATTTAATATGAAAGCCGGCGTGAACGCCGTAGCCGCGTTTTGCTTTTTCATATTGGCAGCTGCTTTTAATATCTTTAAAATTGAAGTCGTGTGCGAAATCAATCTTTGCAATATCTTTTTCTTGTACGATTTCATCACGCAAGAATTTCAAATCAGGGTCTTGACCTTTGTAGTTTTCAGAAACACTTGGTGAAGATAAAAAGCGGGCGATATGAACGGGAAAAGTAAAAAATTCGTATTTGCCTTTAACTGGCTCTGTGTACGTTAATTCGATAGCGCGAGCGACCTGAGCGATCTGATATTTAACTTCTTCAAGGCCGATTTCACCAGATCTACCGCGCTCAAATAATTCTGCAATATATTTAGCTGAATCTTTTAATGCGCCATCTGTGAAATCAAATTTGTTAAACGGCTTTTTTGTTTCACGGCCGGTGATGATTTGGTCCGTTTCAATGTTTGCATCTTTACGACGTTTATATTCTTTTAAGAACGCCTGAGCGCCGCGCTCGATAGCTGCTAAGTCACCGGTATTATTAAGGTCAAAGCGGCGAAATTTAACTTCTGGTTGATTGATCGTAGTTTCATCAAAGAAGTAAGCTTCGCCAAGTTTTGCTCTACCGTAAGTCGAACTCGGTTCACGTTCAGACACCGGTTTAGAAGTACAGGCTGCGATTAGGACGAAGATCGCCAATAAACATATAGATAATACTGTCTTAATATATTGCTTCATATGGGCCCAAATCGGCTGTTTGGGACTGTGTCTTAACTGAACAACACGAAGTTTAGCTTTTGGCCTAGCTTTCTGTTTATAAATATGACATGTAATCGTTCCATGAAAGCCGCCAATAAAAGGGTTTCTGGCCTTTTGGCCAAAAAGGCTCTGAAAAATTGGCGCTTATCTTGTATATAGAGTCCTAATTGTTCGTTTGGGGGAAAAATGAAACTAGTTACCACTGCGCTTTTAACGTCTTTGCTTGTTTTGTCAGCTTGTACTCAGAGCCAAAATAGCAAATCTAAAATGATTCCGTTATTACAGGATTCACAAAATATCATCAGCACGCGTCCACAGAATCAAACGCACGTGATGGCTTTAGTTAAGCTTAAATCTCCTTCACTTCTTGAGACTTCGTCTAAAGAAGAAGGCGTTACGATCGTTAGTAATGAACAGGCCGCTTCAATCTTAGCCGAGCAAGAAAAAGCTATCGCTGATATGAAAGCTTTAGATGCTGAAGTTCAGGTTCTTTATAAATACAAATATGTTCTTAATGCAGTTTCTGTACTTGCCCCAATTGCAGTTTTAGAAAAATTAAAAGCTGTTGGCACGATTGCCTCTTGGGAAGGTATCGGAACATTTGCTCGTCCAATCACTTTTAAAACTGATGGTTTAGCTGCGGCGACAAAATCAATCACTGAAAGAAACTCTTCTAAATTTATCGGTGCAGAAAAATTAAATCTTGCTGGCCTTACAGGTAAAGGTATCAAAGTAGGTATCATCGATACAGGTATCGACTACACGCACGCCATGTTTAAAGGTGTGGGAACAGCAGAAGCTTACAAAGCAATTGATCCAGCAAAAGAAGCCTTAGGTTTTCCAAGTGAAAAAGTTCGTGGTGGTGTGGATTTAGTAGGTACATCTTACGATTCAGCTTCTCCAGATTTTTCTCACCGTGTACCTAAGCCAGATTTGAATCCACTTGATGAAGGTGGTCACGGAACTCACGTAGCAGGGACTGTTGCGGGTATTGGTGATAATTTAACTTCTTATAATGGTATGGCTCCAGACGCAGATCTTTACGCGATCAAAGTTTTCGGTGCTGATGGTTCAACTTCAGACATGGTTGTTATCGCGGCTCTTGAATACTCTGCTGATCCAAATGGTGATGGCGATTTACGTGACCAATTAGATATCGTGAATCTTTCATTAGGTTCTGGTTACGGTAATCCAAAAATTCTTTACGCTGAAGCGGTAAAAAACTTAGCCAAAGGCGGAACAGTATCTGTGATCTCTGCAGGTAACTCTGGCGCAAAAGATTATATCGTTGGTGCTCCGGGCACTTCGACTGAAGCTTTATCAGTTGCAGCATCTATTGATGATGGTGATCATAACTGGCATTTCACAGCTTCTATCGTAAAAGCAGGAGCAGAAGAAATTTCTGTTGAAACAATTGAAGCAGCAACAACTAAAAAAGTTTCTGAATCAGATGTAACTGGAGAATTAGCTTTCATCGGAACAGCCGCTGCTGAATTAACTGAAGAGCAAATCGCTGCAGTTGTTGGCAAAGTTGCATTAATCGACCGTGGTGCGGTTACATTTAACGATAAAGTTAAACGTGCAGCAAATGCAGGTGCAATCGGTGTTATCGTTGCGAACAATCAAGACGGCGCTGCTTTCACGATGGGAACTACAGATAAATTCGAAATTCCTGCAATCATGGTTACAAAAGAAGTTGGAGCAAAATTAAAAGCAGCTCTTGCAGCTGGCCAAGGTGCTTCAATTCAATTTAAAACTGATAAAACAATCGAAAAACCAGAGTTAGTAGACACATTAACTGGTTTCAGTTCAAAAGGTCCGCGTTCAATTGATGGTTTCTTAAAACCAGAAATCTCTGCTCCAGGCAGCGATATTATTTCTGCTGACATGGGCGCAGGCGCTGGTGTTGTTAAACTTTCTGGTACGTCAATGGCAGCTCCTCATATGGCCGGTGTATTAGCGTTAGTTAAACAATCTTTTAAAAACCGTGAAATCGAAGTTTCGGCTTTAGATTTAAAACACGTTTCAATGGGTACAGCTAAAACAATCGGTGATACGGCTGGTCGTTACGCAGTCACTCGCCAGGGTTCAGGCCGTGTACAAGCCGATGTTGCAGCAATGTCTGAAATCATCGCTGAAGAGCCTTCAGTATCTTTTGGTGAAATTAATATCGAAGCAAAAAAAGTTGTTAAATCGGTATTACATTTAAAAAATGTTGCTGCAGAAGACAAAGCGGTTAGCATTGAATTCGTAGGTAATGAATTCGTGCAATTAGCAAATGGTCAGTCAGTGACTTTAAAAGCTGGCGAATCAACAGCAGTGAAATTAACTTTCACACTTGATGCAACTAAAATGAAAGATGCTTACGTTCGTGAAATGGACGGTTGGGTATTAGTTAAAGCTGACGGTAAAGAATTATACCGTGTTCCAGTTTTAGCAGTGGCTCACAAATTATCTGCGATCACATCTAAAGGTTTAACAGTTTTATCTTCTGCAAATGATGCTGACGGTGCAGCTGCTGAATTAGCTCTTAAAAATGAATCAGCAAATGCTGGTGAAGCGTTATTATTTAATTTATTAGCTAAAGATGAACGTAAACCACTAGCACCTTCATTTATGAATGCTGATTGTGATTTACAAGCTGTTGGTTACAGAATCGTTGAAAAAGAAACTGAAGAAGGCAAAGAACAATTTGTTGAATTCGGTGTTAAAGTTTACAAACCAATGACGACTTGGAATTCATGTGACGTTTCTATCTTAGTTGATAGCGATAAAGATGGCGTTGTTGAACAAGAAATCTTAGGTGCTAACACGAAATCAATTCCTGGTGAAACAGCAGAAATTTTTGCTTCTACTTTAATTGATACAATTAAAGCTCGTGAAATCAGAAAAGCTTTCGAAGTAAAAGTTGAAGCCGCGAAAAACGATGCAGCCGCATTAGCCGCGTTAAAAGATCAAGAAAAATACACTGATGCACTTGTAGATCAAAATGATCTAACTATTTACAACAATTCAACTGTAGTTGTGGTTCAAGCGCGCATTAGCCAATTGAAACTTGATTCTAAAAATCAATTAAACTTTAAAGTTGTAGTTACTCACAATGAACAAGCTTCTGTGCAAATGGATGATCACTTGGCGAATGAAAAAATGTTGTCAGTATCTATGGAGGCTTCAGATCAATCTTTTGTTGGTCTTGCTGAAACTCAAGCAGTAAATGCAGGAGCAACTTCAACTGTTGAATTAACTAAAGGCCGTGGCGCGCAATCATTATTAGTGTTGTTACCACAAAATAAAGTGTCGTTCTCTGATGCTTTAAATGATCTTCAATTGTTAATTTTAAAACCGGAATTTAAAGTTCCGTAAGTAGGCCGTCCCTTTTCCGGGAGCGTCGTGCCAATAAAATTTTTAAAGTAAAAAAGGCTGGTCATGACCGGCCTTTTTTACTTTGTAGAGAGTAAGATTTTTTTGCGGTGATCTGGATCTAATTTTTCAATCGAGTAGCGCAGCATCGTGCGTGGCATTTTTTTACCAAAACGATCAATAAACTTTAAAAGTCTTGCGCGATCTTTTTTGCCGGCTTCGCGAAGCATCCAGCCTGATGCTTTATGCATCAGATCTTCAGTTTCAGTTAAGAATTTTTGCGCCAATTTAAATGTTAAATCTAGATCGTGATGTCTGATTAAAGAAAATGTTGCAACCATAGCCATGCGTTTATCCCAATGAGCTTTTGATTGGCCCAGCTTTTCTAAAAGCGATATATCCTGAATCAAATGACAATAGTTACCGACGATTTTGTGGGCTGACATATCGACAAGATCCCAGTTATTCACAAATTTTTTGTGCTTTAGGTATAAACTGACAATGGCTTTTTTTGTTTTAAGATCTTTGGTGCGGCGATAGTTCTCAGTTAAAATATGTAGTCCTAAAGCGCGATCTTCGTGAATAGGGCTCTGTAAAAGCTGTGAAATATCACTTGAACTCATTGTTAGAAACTTCAGGGCGATCGCACGATTACTGGGTACGTCTACTCCAATAAACTCATCACCTTCGCCGTATTGTCCGGGGCCTGTTTTGTAAAAGTATTTTAACGCTGCAACTCGATGAGGTTTAGCAATTTTTCTAAGGGCTTTTTGGGGTGCGTTTAATTTTTTCATCGACGATTGTTAATCACCACAACTGTTTAAATAAAGGTAATTGCCGGGCCCGATGAAGGCTGTAAAAAGACTGCCTGTGACCATAGATCGCACCGATGTCGCATTCCAACCGCCGATTCCGAAATTGGCCGCGGTCGCAGCCACCGGAGATGTTTCAACGGCGTTAATACTTGAATTTAAGATACTGCCAGTGCCAAAAGTGGGGCTTGAAGCACTTGTGGCGTTATAATAAAGATGACCATTGCCGCCAGCACCATTGTTGTAAACAACTTCGGGGCAGCCATCGGTGGTAAAACTTAACGAAGCATTTAATAATCCGTCGGTAGCTGCAGCCGTTAAACCGCTGACTCCGGCAGAAGACTCAACGATACCATTGCCTAAGTTAACCCAGTTCGCCGAGCTTGTACAAAGCGCGAGCGCTGAAGTGCAAGATTTGTATCTAACTAAGTTTGTGGCGCGTTCATAAAAAGCGAGCGCAGGTTGGCCGCTGATAGGGTTTAGTTTTACTTTTAATCCCATGCCCATTGTTGCAGAAATAATTTGCGCTGCGGCTGTCCACGAAACACCGCCGTCAACCGACTGTGTATAGCGAACAGACGTGTTCGTTGTATTATGATAGGCTAGCACAATTGTTCCTGAAGTGTTGTAGTCAGAGCTTAGTTTTGAAAATTGATTTGTACCTGTATCTAATAATGTATTGTTAGACCAAGTTTCAGTCGCTGGGTTAAACTTTGCTGAACGGATAAAACGAGTAGCTGCTCCTGAGTTTGAAACAAACATGACAGGCGTTGCGATACCGGCTGAATATGACATTGCCAGGGCGACATTATTAACCGCTGGAAGTGTCGCAGCAGTTGCGTTGGCGACGGGGAACTGAAATTGAGACCAAATTCCAGAGCCATCAGTTTGTGAATTTGTAAGTAGAAAATATCTTAAAGTGTTGGCATCGTAATACGCGATCCATGGCTGGTCGTTATGGTCAAACGCAAGACTTACATTGTGCGGTGAATTTGCAGTGCCGATATCGTTCGTAGTCCAAGAGTCGCTGCTTAAACTTCCAGTGCGGTATTTATATTTTAATCGGCCAGTCGTTGCAGACCCAACTGAAAAATCGATATAGGCAACGCCCGGACGACCAACTGATGTTGTTGCCACTGAAATCGTATTTGGTAATTGCGCCGTCGTAAGCTGTACCTGACCAGTGATATCTAATGGAATGTTTCCGAACACTGTGCCAGTCGCTGAAGAAGGCGAGCTTAAAGTTGTCGATGCGCAGCCAGTTGCTCCAGCAGGACAGTGAGAATAGGCTAAAACAACGTTACCCAAAGTTTGCACCGGAGTTGCAGTTGCCGTGCGTCCGTAGGTTAATAAAAGTTGATCACCTGTATTATCGACGGCCAGACCACCACGAGTTAACCCCGCAGCAGCAATCGTTGTGGTTTCTATATTGGCCACTGAATTCCAAGCTGAAGTGATTGTGCCTGAAGAGTTATAATATCTTAGATTGGCAGTGCCCTCATTGACCACAAGATGAAATTTGTTATTCGCATCACGGGCTAAGCTGGCCTGTCCGTTAGCTAATGTAGCCGCAGTTGCAATTACTCGGCTTGTCGCATGAAATGCCAATGGACCAGTTGCGCAATTACCAGTGCTCTGCGTATAAGCCCGCAGCTCATTACCGGTTGCCCGACGGGCAACGACATTAAATGGTTGCGACGACGAATTATCTATATCAAGTTTAGCTACAAATTGATTCACACCGGTGGCGTTTACGCCATCAGTGATTGAAGCCGTAGCCCAATTCGCCGGAGTCAAACAGCTCGTAAGATTTGCTTGTGTGCAACGGGCGATCAAAGAGTTTGCGGTTCCAGGATAAACAACATACGGGTAGTAAACGCCGCTGCCTGCATTACAAAATTTTATATCAGCTGAGTTCGAAGAAATGCTTGCGGTGTTTGAAATATAATTTCCAGCCGCACCCATGCCCGAATAATTACTGGCTGTCTCGCAATTCGAATCACACAAAATAACGCGTGCAGAAGTTCCTACTGCACTAATGTAAAATACACCGACTTTATCATCGGGGCTGACCGTCGCTTCAACTGCGCGAGTTGTCATAGAAGCTACGTTTTCAATGGCGGTCGCAGTCCAACTGCTGGCGGTCATTGCTGATGAAGCTCTTGCAGCCATATAAACTGCGGTAGCGCCATTAGCCCAAAAAATTAACGGTCGTCCATCTGATAAATAAACCAGCTTAACAAAGTTGTAAGTTAACCCAGCCGAGACAATCTCTAAATTGTATTTACTGCCATCCCAATAATAATATTTTAAGCCAGCCATGCCGGCATCATTATAGATAAATGCAGGATAACCGTTTGCGGGGTTAATTGCGGTATCAGAAAATGCGCCACGCACTCCTGCGGTCGCAGCACTCGAGCGCTCGCCGTAGTCTAAGATTTTTGTGGTCGGAGTAGTGCACATATTTGAAGTTACGCCTGAAGCAACGGGTGGCGTAACTGACGGAGGGGTTGTGACATTGCTTACGCTGCCAGTCGAGTTGTCGAAGCAAGAATGAAAAAACAGCACCAGTAAAACGGTATAACTAAGTTTTAAAGCGTTTTTAAAAGTCATAACCGGCTCCTAACAGAAATTGAAATCTTTGGAATTTTTCTTCGGCATTCAAAGTGCCGCGGCTTCCCTGGCCATCGTAAGAAGTTGATTCAAATGAATATTCAGATTTTTGCAAGATAGACCAGATATCATTTAATAAATATTTCGCCACATACCCTAAATGAATATTGTACGAGTTTTGGTTAAATCCGGTGTTGCTTGTTAATTCCTTTTTAATAAACGGCAGTTCTAAGTCAGTAAAGACGTGAACAGATAAATTTGACTGATGCCAAACATTTTTTTCAATAAAAAGATTAATGGCGTGCAATTCTGAACTGGCAATTAAAATGTTAGGTGTTGTTTCACCAGCAGTAATTTTATTAAAGCTGTAACCTGCGCCGACATTTATATTTTCTAAGTTTGCGACAAGTTTATAATTTAATTTTGTCTGCTGAGAATTAATTGAACTTGGAGTTAATGAACTAGGAACCGATAATTTATGATTTGCGTTAGCTAATGAAACACGGTGTTCTTGAGTGCTTTCGTCGTTTTGATAAGTGTAATTCAGCAAAAAAGCGTTGCCCGCTGAAATGGGTTGCTCGGCATTAAACTGATCGCTGGCTAAGCTGTACTTAAAAAGACTAGCCCCATAAAACGCCTGCAGTTTATGAACGGTATTTGCCTGCGCTAAATTAAAGTTGAATGTCAGTAATAATGAAAAAAGAAAAATTTTCTTCATTAAGACTCCCATTCTAAATAAAGTAACTCTTTTAAAGATTCGTCGACTTTTTTCTTCTCATCTGCCGGAAGGCGTTTAGAAGCTTGTTCAAGCAGGCTTGACAGGTTTTCAGTTTGTGCGGCCATTGCCACCGGAAACTCTGTAGATTTGAAAAGAGTCATTGCTGCCGTGATCATGCTTTCAATGCGCATGACAATCACCGTATTAAAGACAGCTTTGTGAAATAAGTAAGACGAAGGTTTAACTTTGCTCCAACTTAATTTGGCATTGCCATAACTTTTTCAATTATAGTAAATGTTGCCTAGTAAGAAATATTCGGCATCAGATTTAGTTTTGATCTTTTTCAAGTGAGCCAAAATTTCATTATACTTTTTTGATGCGTAAAGATGTTTGTTCGGTTCAGGTAGGATCGATTTTGATTTTGGTGAAACGCTTGCAGTCATTGCAGCTGTATTTTTCTGAAATAAACTATTTTGCAAATTCAGAGCTGTTTTAATGTCGTCGTCGTTTTTAGCCGTGTTCATGAACTGGCTTAAAACATCAAACGCCTTTTGTGATTCGTTAAGTTGGTTATAAAATTCGAACAGAGCCGAGGTGATTTCAATGTTACCTGGTTTTTTGTTAGAGGCGGCTAAAAACATTTTCTCAGCCTGTTCATAATTTTTCATTAGTTGGTAATGATGACCGATTTCGGTTAAAATAGCCGGGTAATCTTGATAGGCTGCAAGATATCTGTTGAAATGTTCCAGTTTGAAATTTGCATCAATATTTTTAGTCGCGTTTAGATATCCCAGAAAACATTTGGGTGAAACTTCAAGCGTTGTAAGACAACGTTTGTACAGTTCGGGCTGTTTGTCTGATAAGTTTTGTTTTGTGTTTAATTCGGCTTGTAATAAATAAGCCTGCTCGGTGGGTTTGGCTTTAGCAAAGTAGACATCAAGGTCTGCTTTCGCCAAAGGTAAATTATTTAATTTTAAATGAAGTGCAGCTCGCTTAAGATAAAATGACGGCTCAGATTGATTACTGATAAGAATATTAAGATATGTGATTGCTTCGTCGGGTTGGTTCAGAGCGAAAGAACAATCGGCCAGAACGTTATAAAATTTTACCTTATTGGCCAAGTGGGGAAGCATAAATTTAGCTTTGTCACAGGCTTCGGCTGGCTTTTGCTGGGCTAGATATTCTACGGCTAGCTGGTGGTTGAAATTGACGTCAAATGGAGCTTTTTTAATTTTATCGTGTAAAAGTGTAACAAATCTTTCAGTCAGATTATTTGCTTTGTAAAGTTTTGAAAGTTTATCGAGCACATAGATTTCGTTTTGTTTGTCAGTGTTCAGTAGTCTTTTCAGTTTTTGGATGGCTTCAAGTTCATTTTTCTGCGCTAAAAGATGTTCGACGGTTTTATAATTATCAGCATGACTGTTTTTAATGAAAATTATATCGCTGGCCTGCGCATTAAGTGCAGTCACAAGGATGGTTATAATTAGTTTCATAATAAGCGCCTCCGAATTATTTACCTGTGCTCATCGGAGGGTAAACAAAAGTACTAAAGTGAGACTGAACCTTTGTCCAGACGAAGCAAGTTTTCTTAGAATAGACCCTTACTTAATTCAAACAGATGAGATGTGAACTCTTCAATGGCTGTTTGGGTCGCGATATTTTTTCGTGATATTAATTTAATATCACGGCTGATCGATGGTGAAAATAAGCTGTAACCTTTTTTTGGAATATTTAAATGTTGGGCCATGCCTAAAGGAATAATTCCGTTACCAAAACCTTCTTTAACCATCTGTGAAATCGCGGCAAAAGATTCGACGAAAACAAAGTCGGACGATTTTAATTTCGAATTTTTTAAAAGTTTATCTTCAAGATTTCGCCAAGTGCCCGAATTTTTTTCGATAGTGATGACTTTAGTGGTTTCGCTGGCTGCATCTTCATCAAATTTATTATAAATAAAAACCAGCGGCTCTTCAGTGATGCGCGCAGAAAATAAATTACTGCTGCTGGCTGATGAAGAGGGGATACATAATCCCAGATCATAGCGACCCAATTTGACATTTTCCTCGACCAGCGTACTTCGGTGAACGTGCAGATCAAATTCGATGTTTTTAATTTTACGCCCAGCTTGCTTGATGAGTTTTGGTCCCCAAGTAGCTGCAATCGAATCTGACAGTGCAATTGAATAGCGCGTGATGCCATTTTCTGGTTTTAACTGCTTCAAACTTTTCAGTTCGGTGACAAGTGGCCGTGCGCGTAGAATGAACTCTTGCGCCTGAGGGGTCAGTTTTACTCGACGCCCATCGGGTATTATGAGCTTAAAACTGACTTCATTTTGTAGGGCTTGTAGGCGTTTACTCACTGCTGATTGAGTTAGACGCAATTGCGCAGCAGCTTCGCTGATGGTTCCGGTTCTTTCTAGGGCAATAAGGGCTTCGATTCCGTCTAGCATAAAGTCATGTATTCCTTATAAGACTACATTATATTCCTATTATTCTATTTTTTCAACTAAGCTTTTAGCCGAGAATGAAAACGTACTGAGAAACCACATTCAAGGAGTGCCGTATGGCTAAAATCGAAACATCACCAGAAATGGTCAAACAAGTTTACCAAACTACACGTGAAAAAACGGAAGTTATTCGTAAACGTTTAAACCGCTCATTAACTCTTGCTGAAAAAATTATTTACGGTCACTTAGATGATCCGCAAAATCAAGAAATCAACCGTGGCTCTTCGTTCTTGCTTTTAAGACCAGACCGCGTAGCGATGCAAGATGCGACAGCGCAAATGGCGATCTTACAATTTATGTTAGCTGACAAACCAGAAGCTGCGGTTCCTTCAACTGTTCACTGCGATCACTTAATCCAAGCCTACCAAGGTAAAGAAAAAGATATGGCTGCTTCGAACACAACTAATAAAGAAGTTTTTGATTTCTTAGCGACAGCTTCTTCAAAATACAATATCGGTTTCTGGAAACCAGGTGCAGGTATTATTCACCAAGTAATTTTAGAAAATTACGCATTTCCGGGTGGATTAATGATCGGTACAGATTCTCATACACCAAATGCTGGTGGTTTAGGTATGTGTGCTGTGGGTGTCGGTGGATCTGATGCTTCAGATGTAATGGTTGGCCTTCCTTGGGAAGTTAAAAATCCAAAATTAATCGGTGTTCACTTAAAAGGTAAAATGAGCGGTTGGACTTCTGCAAAAGATGTGATCTTAAAACTTTGCGGAATGTTAACTGTAAAAGGTGGAACAGATAAAATCGTAGAATACTTCGGCGAAGGCGCAGACAACATTTCTTGTACTGGTAAAGCGACGATCACAAACATGGGTGCTGAATTAGGGGCGACATGTTCTGTATTTCCATACGATGCAAAAATGTCTGGTTATTTAAAAGCTACTGGTCGCGCTGATTTAGCAGCGATTGCGGATAGCAACAAAGATATTTTACGTGCTGATGATGATGTTATCGAAAATCCTAAAAAATACTTCGACGAAGTTTACGAAATCGATTTATCAGTCTTAGAACCACACTTAGTTGGCCCTCATACTCCAGATTTAGCCCGTCCGATTTCTAAAATCGCTGAAGAAGCTAAAGCTAACGGTTGGACTTTGAAATTATCATCTGCACTTATCGGTTCTTGCACGAACTCTTCTTACGAAGATATCGGTAGATCTGCGAACCTAGCTGAACAGGCCATGAAAATCGGCGTTAAAATGGCTCAGCCATTTTTAGTTTCTCCGGGCTCGGCGCAAGTTTACAACACAGTTTCTCGTGATGGCCAAATGGCAACGTTTGAAGCTGTAGGTGCAACAGTGTTAGCCAATGCCTGCGGACCTTGTATCGGTCAGTGGAAACGTGATGACATTAAACACGGCGAGAAAAATACAATTGTAACTTCATTCAATCGTAACTTTCGCGGCCGTAATGATGCCAACATGGAAACTTTAGCTTTCATCGGTTCTCCTGAATTAGTTATGGCTTTAGGTTTGGCGGGTCGTTTAGATTTTAATCCGTTAACTGAAGAATTAGTGGGACCAAAAGGTAAAATTAAATTAACTCCACCAGAAGCTCCAGAGCTTCCTGAAAATGGTTTTGTTCCTGATTTAGTCGGTTACCAAAAACCAGAAGGTGCAACTGCAAAAGTAGCTATTGCTCCGGATTCTCCTCGTTTACAATTCTTACAACCATTCACAAAATGGGATGGCAAAGATTTCGAAGGCCATTTATTATTAGCAAAAGCTAAAGGAAAATGTACAACAGATCATATCAGCCCGGGTGGTAAATGGTTAAACTTCCGTGGTCACTTAGATAAAATCTCTGACAACATGTTGTTAGGAGCTGACAACGCATTTTTACCAGGTGTTATCGGAAAAGGTAATAATCTGTTAGACGGTTCACAAAAAGAATTCGCAGCGGTAGCTCGTGATTACCAAGCTAAAGGTAAATCTTGGATGATCATCGGTGATGAAAATTACGGTGAAGGTTCTTCTCGTGAGCACGCAGCAATGAGCCCAAGATACTTAGGCTGTACTGCGGTTATCACTAAATCTTTTGCCCGTATCCACGAAACAAATCTTAAAAAACAAGGTGTGTTAGCGGCGATGTTCGTTAATCCTGCTGATTACGAAAAAATTCAGGAAAAAGATACTTTATCAATCCGCGGCTTAAATGATTTAGCTCCAGGAAAAAACTTATTCCTAGAATTAAAACACGCTGACGGGTCGACTGAGAAAATCGAAATCAAGCACACATACAACGCAGAGCAAATTAAATGGTTTAAAGCAGGTTCTGCCTTGAATCTAATCCGTTCTGGCGGCAAAGTTTAATAACTGATTGTTAATTCAATTCTCGAAAGGGCTCTCAAGCGTTGAGGGCCCTTTTTTTATTTATAGGGATCTATGGCCAAATTAAATTCCCAGCTTATTCAGCGTTTTCATGAGATTGTTAAAAAATCTTCTGAAGTGATTTTGGATAAAGAAAACCAAATTATTAATACCGTTGTGTGCATGATCGCGCGCGGGCATCTGCTCATCGAAGATGAACCTGGTGTTGGTAAGACAACTTTAGCACAGACGATCGCAAAGCTTACGGGGTTACAGCAAAGCCGCATTCAATTCACCAATGATTTGTTACCGGCTGATATCATCGGTCATATGGTCTTTAATAATGAAAAGCATGAGTTCTATTTTAAAGAAGGCCCACTATTTTCAGAGTTAGTTCTGGCTGATGAATTAAACCGTGCTAACCCGAAAACCCAAAGTGCTTTGCTGCAGGCTATGGAAGAAAGTTCGGTCACTGTAGATCGCAAGACCTATGATTTATCTGAAAATTTCTTTCTCATAGCGACGCAAAATCCAAAAATGCAAATTGGAACCTACGCTTTACCTGAAAGTCAGGTTGACCGTTTTTTAATGTCGATTCATTTGGATTATATTTCGAAAAATTCAGAAGTGAAACTTATCTTGGGCGATAACCCTCGCAAACTGATTGAAGGGCTGCAGCCGATCATCAGTAAAGATGATTTATTACAAGCTCACAAAGAATCGCAAAAAGTTCACATGGATACAAAACTTGCCGAATTTATTGCTGATTTGTTACAGGTGAGCCGCACGCGACAGGATCAGTTTCAGTCTTTATCAACTAGAGCAGGGCTTGCGTTAGTGCAAACCAGTAAAGCGCGGGCTTTTTTGAATGGCCATGATTTTGTGGCTCCAGATGATTTATTATTGTCACTTAAACCCGTATTAGCGCATCGTTTGGCGGATCAACAAGGTTTACCTTTCGGAGAACAAAAAGTTGAAGAGCTTTTACAACTGGTTCAAATTCCTCAGTAAAATTCCGGTCAGGGTAAATACACCCAGACCGTATATTGTCCCGACGGGATTAGGGTTTAGCTATGGCGTTTTAGTTTTTGTTATTGTTATTGTCAGTGTGAATAACAGAAATAATTTGATTTTTCTTTTTGCCTTTTTTTTATTTTCTGTGGGGCTTGTCACGATGTTGATGAGCCATAAAAATTTTGAAAAAATTAAAATGAGTTTTTTGCATGCCTCGTTACTTTTTAAGAATGAAGCAGGTGTATTGACTTATAATATTGAAAATCCACGGGCTAAAGATAGTTTTGTGATTTCTGTCGGTGATAAGACCGTAGATTCAATTCACGCCCATGAAAAACGGGATGTACAAATCAGTTATTTGCCAGATCACTATGGGGTTTACCAACTGCCGGTGCAAAAACTTGAAAGTCGCTTTCCATTGCAGTTTTTGCGCGTCTGGAGGTATATCCAGCCCGAAGTGCGCATTACGGTTTTTCCAGAAAAGATTAATTATTTTGGTTTAAGTGCGCTCATTTCAGAAATTGAAACAGGCGTGCAAAAAAAACAGCTTCAAGACAGCTTAGAAAAAGAAATATCACATTTTGACCGCTTTCAAGTAACAGACCCACCTCAGCATATCAATTGGAAGATTTTGGCAAAAACGAACGATTTGTACGTTAATAAGTATGAATCTCTTGCCAGCGAACAACAGCAAGTGGTTCTTCGTTGGAAAGACACTGAACCCTTAGTTGATATTGAAAAGCGTAAGTCGCAATTCGCTTACTGGATTGACGAAGTTTATAAATTAAAAAAATCATTTGTAGTTGAATTTGAAGAACAAAAGGTAGAAGTAGCTCAGAATGATTATAAACACTTGCTGAAAGCCTTAAGGCTATTGTTATGAAAAAATATATCTTACCGATAGTTTTATTTTTTCAGATGGCGCTGCTTTTTACCGAAGTTCCGAACTGGGTTATTATTACAAGTGTGCTGTTTTTAATTTTAAGTACTTTGTCTTGGGGTAAAAATTTGCCGCGCATCAAAACCATCACAGGAGTTTTTTCTGTCGTTGTAGTTATGATAGCCGTTCGGAAGTTTAGTTTTATTTTATCGAATGAATTAATTGCCAGTCTTTTAATTATTCTGACGAGCATTCGTTTAATCGAGCATCGTTTTGACCAGGCTGAGCCGCCGTACTTTTTATTTTTGCTGGGGCTTTTTTTAGCGGTTGTTAAGTTTGTCTTTCAAATCGATTTTATTTTCGGTGTGTATGCATTTTTAGCGACAGTGTTTTACCTGTATCAGTTTTTTCCTGAAAGTTTTCAAAAAAATTACCCTAAAGAAAGCTTTAAAGTTTTAAGAACGATCATTCTTTACTCGCTTCCTATGACTATTTTGCTTTTTCTGATTTTTCCGCAGTTTAAGTTTGATGGGGGCAGGCAGCGTAATTACGGTTTGTTTTCGCAGATTGGGGCCAGCGGATTTTCGGGCGAACTTCGACCTGGATCAATATCAGAATTAGTGAATAATGAAAACATCGCTTTTCGCGCTGAATTTACCGAATACGTACCATTGCAAGGCTCGCTTTACTGGCGAGGGCAGGTCTTAGATCGTTCGCAAGGGTTGTTGTGGAGACGTTCGAATCCGTTAAATCAAACACCAGAAATTGCCGAAGATGATGTCACGGTTTTTCGACCCAAGTATAAAATCATCTTAGAACCACATTATAAAGAACAACTATTCACTCTCTATGAAACAGAATCTGTTACTTCGTCAGAAAAACTTTTACTATCTGATAAAAACAGCACCTACTCGCTGCCATCATCTTTGAGTGAGCGTTTGGTGTATAATGGGGAAATTCAATTCAATTTAAAGCAGAAGTTAAATCAAAGCCGGGAAGAGTATCTGCATTTAAATCGACGTTCGGCTAAAGTTGAAGCTCTGCTGAAAACTTTAATTCCGGTATCGCCAGAAGTGCAAAGTGCCGAACAAAAGGTAAAACTGTTAGCGAAGTTTTTTACCGAAAATAAATTTGAATACAGACTTTCTGGACAAGAATTAGCCGTGAACTCGTTAGAAGATTTTTTGTTCAAAACTAAAGTAGGTTTCTGCGAACACTATGCTTCTGCCGCAGCCTTGCTTTTGCGCTATTGGGGTGTGCCTTCGCGGGTCGTGGTCGGATATCAAGGCGGAGAACTCAATAAAGCAGGAAACTTTTGGACAGTGAAACAACAAGATGCACATGCTTGGGTTGAATATCTGAATGAAAACAATATCTGGGTTTTGTTTGATCCTGTAATTGCAATTGCACCGGATCGCATCGCTGTCGGTGCCACTTTCTTGATGAATCCGACAGGGCGCGGACAACTTTGGAAGCAGCTAAGCAATAGATTCGAAATCTTTGATCAAATTTCTACTTTTTTAGAAACATCGAACTATCGTTGGACACTTTTCTTCGTTGAGTATTCCAGCTCAAATTTTAAACGTGAAATCCTTAAATTTTACGAAGACAACGAAGATGTACAATTAGCAGCCCGGTTAATTTTTCTTCTGTTGTGTATTTTTGTTGTCTATCGCTTAACTAAAAAGATTATTTATCGTCGCCGCCCTTTGAATGAGCGCTATTATTTAGAATTACACCGCTTTTTTGCAAAACGATTGCCGCAAGAAAAGAATGAATCTTTTGAGAGCTGGAAGTCGCGGTTATTGGAAAAATATCCCGCTATGAGTGAGAGTATCGAAGAGATTTTTTCGCTTTATCTCAGAAATCGATACGGCGCCCAAGCCAGTGCGTCTGAGTTTAAAAAGTTTAAGGCGCTTTTGAGTAAGAATAGCTTTACCTTCGAAAAAAATGAAAACGAATAGCTCCTAATTTTTAGAAAGCCAAACCACGATTTCTAAATTTCCGGAATCCGGAATGTCCAAATGTAATATACTTTAGTTAGATCTCTCGTCCACTAGGCTTTCTCTTTGCTTTAGACTCCTTTCGAACTGTTTACATTCCTGAGGAGGAAAGATGAAAAAACTACAACTGTTAGCGATATTACCTATGCTGGTTACATCGTTAAATGCCAACGCGGGTCTGATTCCGGGGCAAAAATTGGGTCCTAAGTTAACGTTAACTGAAGCGCAAATCCAGGCGATCAAAAACGAACAACGTTCTAGAAAAGCGGATAGTGATGTAAAATCGTGGCTAATAGATGATACAGATTACGAACAATTAGAAATCCTATTGCAAGAGCGTATGCAAGAAGTTGATCGAATGACCTATTTTCGTCACAAAAATTCGCTTGATAACGCTTTGATTTTTTCGACATTAGCGATACAAGCTTGGAATCCAGAATTAAAACATGTCGACGTTAAAACACAGGTCATAAAAAACATTGTTAACTTTGGTTTCGTACAGGGTTTTGTGCTACCGACTCTTTCGATGATCGATATGTCTTATGCAACAGGCCGTCCTGGGTTTGGTATATTGTTAAATTCTATGTTAGCAGAAATTACCCCAGCACTAGCCCAGTCGCTGCAAGCACAATACGGCGTGCCGGTGCACGTGAAGGGACGCTCCTTTCTAAAGTCTTCGCACCTGGGAAGAAATGGAATGTGGATAGCTTTGATGCAGGAATTAGGTTCAGAATTCTTTCCGTCACATCAGATCGAAACTAATAAAAATGAAACATTGGGTGAATGGTTAGCAGCAGAAATAGATCCAATGAAATCAGCTGACAAGTCGATGGATCATTTTATGAATAAAGCCATTAAGTCAGAAAAAACATTCATTGGTCAATTCGTAAGTCAGAATTCTAATATTCAAAATATTAAATCTGACAAGACGGCTAAGAATTTAAAAGGAATTTTTTCAAATGCCTCAGCCAGTGAAGCCAAAACTTGCTTTAGACAATGTCTAAATGAAATCAGAGATAATATTGTTCTTGATACGAGTGCAGGAACGGCGACGGGAGCTGCTTTAGGTGGCGCCATCGGGGCGATTGGTGGTCCATTTGCCGGTGCGACAGCAGTCGGCGGTGCTGCGTTGGGAACAGCAGTTGGAGCGGGATTAAGTGTCGCGGCTAGTTTAAAAGAGTGTCATGCAACAACGTCCTGCTCGGGCGAAACCAAAGAAACCGAAGAAAAGAAAAAAACAAAGGAAAGTGAAATCAAACAAAAAGAAGAACAGCAAAAGCAAGCTGAAGAGGTCAATAGAAAGAGCGAGGAATTAAAGAAACAACAAGCTGAAATTAAACATCAGCAAGACGAGCTTAAAAAGCAACAGGATGAACTGAAAAAGCAGCAAGAACAATTAAAGAAACAACAAGAAGAATTAAAAAAGCAACAAGCTGAAGTTAAAAAGTTGGAGGATCTAAAAAAACAAGAAGCTGAATTGAAAAAGAAACAAGATGAGCTAAATAAAAAAGAAGCCGAATTAAAAAAACAAGAAGAGGAAAACAAGAAAAAACAAGAAGAGGACGAAAAGAAAAAGAAAGAAGAGGAAGGCAAAAAGAAAGCTGTTGAAGTTCCAACTGGACCCAAAGGTAAAGCGATTTATCAAGAAGAAGAGAAAAGTGGCTTAACGTTCGAAGATATTCAGAGAATGAAAAAAGAAAGTTCGGGTACACCAATGGCGCCGCAAGACTACAGTCCTAAAAAGGTGTTTACTGCTGGCGATAAAACCTTAATCATTAAGGTGATAAGTAAAGAAGTTACGGCGAAACAACTTCCGGTGAATTCGATTTATCCAACTTCGCCAAACGCTGGAGATTAAGATGGAAACAAGTATTAAAAATAAATGGGTTAGCTTAAAAGAGTACTTTACCTTTAAATTGCCGTATTGGGCGATATCGATTTTGTTAGTTTCATTTTATATTTGCGAAGCAGAGAATATGAAAGCTTTCGTGTTCAGTTTTCTGATCTTACTTTGGCACTTTCAAGAAAAGCAGATGAGTTTGTTACCAAATTGGTTAGTGATCACGAACCGAGTGGTTTTCGGAATATTAACGACAGTATTTTTACTAGCAAAGCCTATCGAGGTTATTTTCGCTAAACCCTAATCTGCTCGATCACCCAGTCAGGAAATTGAAAACTAATATCGTGGCCTGCATCTGGGTGAATCACATGTTTGCAGTGCCATTTGTTTTCGATGTCTTTCGAACAATCGGCGCTGACAAAGCGATCTTTACCACCACTCATCAAGACAACATCTGTGGGTGGTGTTTGTGGAAACGCATAAGTAGATGCTGCAACTAACTGACGAATAATGTTTTTTGGATGGGCAGAGTTAGTTTTACTAAAGCTTAGCATCGAATCAAAAGCGTGTTTGTAATCAGATAAAATTTGATCTTTTGTAAGCGTGGTAGTTACTTCTAACGACGCCACTTCTTTGTCTTCTGGTGCGTGCATAAAGCGCATACGTACACCTAATCTCATAGCATCAATACTTAAACGTTTAAATACATTCGAAAAATTCGCTGCACTGGTATTTGAAATAAAAATCTTTTTGAAAAAATTAGGGCGTTGCTCGGCCCATTCAACCATAGCCATTGATCCTAGTGAAAGTGAATAGCCGTAAGTCGGTAGAGTGGAATTAAAGTTTTGCTTTTTTAATTGCTCGTCGAATGATTCAATAAACTCAGACACTTTTAAAGGGGTCGCCACTTTATTCATGTAACCATTACCAGGAACATCGACGTAATAAATTTTATCGTGAGGAAAGGCCGTTTGCAGTTTTTCTGGAAACTGGCCCCAATGACCTGCGCCGCGAGCTAAGCCGCGAATTAAGATCCAGTTTTTTACTTGAGGGTTTTGTGCTGTGGGTGCCATGCCTGTATTTTAAATTGTTCTGTTTGGCTGTACAACAAAAAGCGGTGCAACGACGGTTTATTTAGGGTTAACGGAGTAGGTACGGGATTCTGACCTTTTTTTAGTTTCCTGATCGATCAACGGTTTCGAATAATCAGAAGTAGGAAAAATCATCACGTCGCTATTTAGAGCATTTTTAAAGCTTATAAGTTGATACCAATTCGGGGAATATTTTATAAGATCAATGCCTGAATCTTCAAATATAAGAAGTTCCATTTTTGCATACTCGCAGCTTTTAAAAACTTCAGGATATTTACTTCGGACTTCATTTTCTATTTTATCTGACCACAAAACTTTACCATAAAGGTCTAATACACGAGATACCGGAGCAAGTGTAAACGATAATTGAATATTTCCAAACTCAGAAGAGCACGTAGGGCAACTTGAAACATACATAACCGCACTACTAAATCTATTGCGTTTAGCGCTAAAATATTGACCATTCATTTTGATATGAGAAGGATCTTTCACGTAAGACATAATACTACGGTAGCCAGCTTCACTATCCACTTGGTCCCGATTTGATTCTTCAGATTTAAAATCGGTCGCTAAACTTTGAACGTCAGTGTAATGGTAAAATGTATAATAACCTGCGGACGTGCCTGTTATTAATGTTCTGACTGTCTCAAGGTTAGTATCAAAGCGATTAAAATCAGAAAGCGGAACTGATTGCTGAATCAAGGATTCACTTCTTAAAATACCGCCTTGCTTATAGAACTTTTCAACGGAATTGTAACACTGATCTCCTAAGTAGCGGGCTAATTCAGTTTTTTTTACATCTTGCTGAATGAACTCACGTACAAGCTGTTGCGCAGAGGCTGTACCAGTTAATAGTAATGTTAGTATCAGAGTTAAAAAGCGCATAGGCTCTATCAGAGCAAAGTTGATGCCTTGTGAGGTTTAACAGGTTGAATTTGCCTGTATACGAAATTGACAGCTAGCTATTTTTTGGTAGGTTTTCAGTTTTTTACTTGAGGGTTTTGTGCTGCGGGTACCATTTTTCTAAGCCTTTGTTGTAATAATCTAATAAGTCTAAATTTTTAAACTGTTCGCTCTGGCTGTAAAGCAAAAAGCGGATTAAAAAATCAATCAGAAGCTGGTGGCGGCGTAAAGTGCGTTTAATGCGGTGTTTTTTGATCGGGTTGAATAAGCCGTCTAGTTTAAAAATCTGTAATGGATTTTTCTTAACCCAAATCCATGAGCCTAACTCTAAAGTTAACGGAATGTAGTTTAGATTTTTAATTCTTTCGTGAGCGATGTAATCCCACAAATCACCATGCGTGCAGTACACTTTAGATTGCGGTTCGATTTTGTAAATATGAAACGGGTAGACTTTTTCAAAGTATTCCATCATCGCTGTGATAAAATCTAATTTGGGATATGGATTTTTACTAAATGCCCATGGAAACCAGATTTGATCTTTAAAACCAAAGCCTGAATGAATATCTAAAGATAATGTAAATTTTGAGCGCAGAATCTCACGCGTTACTTCGTCGACTACGAATTGTGATTCAATTTGCATGGGTTCATTGATTTTTCCGCGATACCACGGAAGTAGATTTGTTAATCGATGGCCACCAGCCAGGGCAGGAACTTTTTCTTTGGCCTCAATAGGAGCGTTACGCATTAGATCGACACCATTGGCGTTTGAGCGCGTGCGCTCTTGAATGCCAACGGGATTAATAAAGGGGAAAAACACGAAACGAATGTCTTGCAATTTATTCTGAAAAACTAAGTCCCAACTTGAAAGTTCAAAGTATTTTTCAATCAGTGATACGCAAAGCTGGCTCCCGATTTTTTCTAAACCATGCACGCCACCGGTTAAAATCAATGTGACTTTTTCTTCTGATTTTTTCTTAGATGTTTTATCTTCGCAAATCACTTTCCACAGCGGGTATGATGTTCCTTGGTGAACAACTTCAGAAAGGGTTTGAAAAGTCCAATAGGGATTCTTTTGTTCTCTTTGTTTTTTAAGAACTTGTTCAAACTGAAAATATTCGTGAAAATTAGGCTGATTCAACATCAGCCCCTAGAGTAAAATTAAACGGCAATTTTTTCCAGACGTTTTTCATAACGCTGTGCTAAGTTTTCGACTTTTAAGCACGTTAAAAAATCCATGCAGTTCATATCGGCATCGTAAGCAGGTTCACCCAGGATTTCAGCGCCAACTTTAAGATAAGTTTTTAATAACGATGGAATCAAGTCTTCGGCCTGTTTCACTTCTTCGTCTGAAAGCTTTGCTGGCATGGCGTGAAAGTAATCATCAAAAAATGGAACCTTAAACGACAAATGCGGCTTAATTTTGTATTTACAGTTAAGCGCGCCGGTTTGTTCGAAGTATTTAGTCACTAGAGCAGCTTGTTTTGGCGTGATATTCTTAATACTTGAACAGCCAAATAGTAAATTAGCTTTCACATGGCGCATGTAAAAATAAATGCCTTTCCATAATAATGAAATCACTGTGCCAGTACGATGGTTGGTATCAATGCAAGCTCTGCCAAGTTCAACAAAGTTTGAATAAGGTAGGGCAAATGATTTTAAATCAAATTCAGATTGTGAATAGAAATCTTGAAGGCTTGATGAATTATTCATACGATATGTGCCAACAACAGAGTTTGATTTTTTATCAACGATAATTAAGTGATCGCAGACTGAATCATAAACATCGATATCTAAGCGTTGGCCGTCTTTTTTATCGTCGTTGTAGAACACATCATAACGCAGTTTAAAAGCGGATTTTAATTCTTGCGTCGTCGTTGCCGTTTTCAAAAGGTAGTTGCCTTGATCCATTTGAAATTCAACACGGGGCTCGTAAGCCACCATATCTAGATTTCTAAATTTCAAGTCTTGCTGAATTTGTTGGATAAATTGTAGCATGATTAACCCTTTCATGAGCTATTTGTTGGATAAATTGTAAAGCGATTTCATAAGTTTCATTAATTTCTAATTCTGATTTGGCAAGACGGGGATTGATTTCAACCACATCTAAATTACGTAATTTTCCTGTCAGAGAAATCATCTGCGCCAAAGCATTTAATTCAGAAATTTGCAGGCCGTTGTTTACCGGAACGCCGGTGCATAAAGCGTAACTTGTGTCTAAAGAATCAATATCAAAACTCACATGCACATTTTCAAAGTTAGAAATTTTTTCTGCTAATCGATGTACACAATAATCAAGACCTTGGGTGCGCAGATCATGAATCGTAAAGTGCATAATGTTATTGGCTTCTAAATAATCGCGCTCAAATTGATCTAGATCACGAATACCGACATAGACCATTTGCTGATGCGGTAAATGTGCTTTCATCCAATCCATTGAAGCGGGGCGGTCTTCAGATTTTTGCATTAAATAATAAACTGGCATGCCATGTAAATTTCCAGATCGGCTTTCTTCAGCAGAGTTAAGGTCTGCATGGGCATCAATCCAAATAACTAACGTGTTCGGGTTGCGGCGAAGGCTTGCTTCAACTGTGGCTAATGAAATGCTGTGGTCGCCGCCAAAGTTTAAATTCACTTTATTTTTACAAAGCCCAAGATAAGAAAGCGCAGCTAAGTATTTGTAATTCACAAACGATTGTGCGTTTAAATCAGCGGCGCTGTAAAATTTTGTACGTTTGTCGCCTAAAAACTGTTGTGCACGACCAATTAACTCTAAATCATAGGCAGGTTTCAAGCCGGCTTTATTACGATTATTATAGTAGCTCAAAAAGCCATCTGATGACTCGGTAAGGCCTGTGTAAGTTTGGCCGATCTCTATATCTGCTTGAACAAAAGACAGAGTTGTTAGTTGCATGGAAATATTTTCAATCGAAAGGCGATAAAATGTCCCGTTAGGGTTCTGTTTGTAACAATTGGCGTCTTAACAAACTCCTGACAATACATTGAGAATAAGAAAAACTAAAATCTGATTCATAAAAAAACCAAGGAGTCCTCTCTATGAAACTTTTAAGTCTAATTGCAACATTGTCTTTCGCAGTTTCAGCATTAGCTGCTGAACCAAAGCTTATCAAAATTGATGGATCATCAACTGTGTATCCAATCACTGAAGCGATGGCTGAAGAATTTCAAGCTTCACAAAAAGGGGCCGTAAAAATCACAGCTGCTTTTTCTGGAACTGGTGGCGGTTTTAAAAAATTCTGCCGTAACGAAATCGAAGTGACTGGAGCTTCTCGTCCAATTTCTCAGTCTGAAGTTGACGCTTGTCGCACAGCAAATATTAAATTTTATGAATTACCAGTGGCATTTGATGCAACAGTAGTTATCGTTCACCCCTCAAACACACTTTCACAAATCACTGTTGAAGAGCTTAAAAAAATGTGGGCTCCGGAAGCACAAGGTAAAATTAAAACTTGGGCTGATATCAATCCAGCTTGGCCAAAAACAGCATTAAAACTTTATGGTGCTGGTGCAGATTCAGGAACATTTGATTACTTTACTGAAGCTATCGTTGGAAAAGCTAAATCGTCACGTGGTGATTACACAGCTTCAGAAGATGACAATATTTTAGTTAAAGGTGTTGCTGGCGATAAAGGTGCATTAGGTTTTGTTCCGTTAGCTTACTACATGGAGAATAGCAAAAAAATTAAAGCATTAGCTATTGTGAACAAGCAAGGTAAGGCGACTCTTCCAACTAAAGAAACTGTTGAAAACGCAGCTTACAATCCATTATCTCGTCCATTGTTTATTTACGTAAATGCAGAAGCTGCAAAACGCACAGAAGTTAAAGACTTCGTAATGATGTACTTAAAATCTGCGGGCGAAATCGTTCCACAAGTTAAATACATCGCGCTTCCTAAAAAAGCTTACGATACAGCGGCTGAGCACTTTAACAAAGGCAAATTGGGCACTGTGTTTAAAGGTCACGCCGGTATCGGAATGACTATCGAAGAGTTACTTAAAAAAGAATCTTCTTTATAGTCCTGAACTCTATACAACATAATACTTGTTAAGCCCGCGTAAAAGCGGGCTTTTTTCGTTTTAGGAGCCATTATAATTGGCCCTGGTTTTGTATGTAGAGTCATAGGGGGACAAAATGAAACTAAAAATCGCTATCTCTACATTGGCTTTACTGGGTGCATTTTCAGCAAATGCAGCAACTTTTGGTGCTTTAACAATCGCCGGCGCAGGCTGCACCAATAAAACATCTGACTTAAAAATTATATCGCAACAAGACTCGTTATACGCCCTTCCCTTAAATCTTTATGTAAAAAAAGAAGCTGGTACTTCACTTGATCGCAAAGCCTGTACAGCAAGCTTATTGGTAACATTAGCAAGTGATGAAAAACTTGTGGTCGAAAATGTTTCGCAAAAAGTAAATACTCGCGTTCACGCAGGCGGAACAGCGAAAGCCCAGCTTGAAGTGTTCTTGACCGGACAAAAAGGTGAAGTGTTAAAAGCTGAATCTGTAGCCGCTGATCAATACGTAAGTTCTCGTCATCATCTTTCACAAGATGGTGCTGTTGCTGAATCTAGCTGTGGTGGTGAAGTGATTGTTCGTGCAAATGCTTCTGGCGTTGCCATGGCTTCAGCTAAAGTGAGTATTTATCACGAAGACCTTAAGTTAAATCTTAAAGTCGTGAAGTGCGCTCAGTAATTAGTTTAACGGCCAGATATTACTGAAATTTAAAAGCGAACAACAATCCTGAATCGTCGTCAAAGCCACATGTCAAATTAACATAGGCCGTACCGCCGCCTTGCGAGAACTTGACTGTTTCAATTGTCGAGTACGGGCATGATGAAGTGTCTAGCGTGTGCTGGGCAACTAAGGCATGCGTCGTGGCGTTGTAAATTTTTAATTTGTCTGTGGCATTAGTAGTTAAAAAGTACTTACTATCGGGCGAAAATGCAGCGCCTTTTGGATATGCACCGACATTGTACGTCCCATTAGTTGCAGCAAGTGAAGCTGGGTTGAAATCTAAGAGAACATAACCTGATGATGTGTTTCCGCCGCCTGCAGATAAAGCAAACTTTTGATTGTCTGGTGAAATTGCCATGTAGTTAGCATTGCTTCCATTATCAAAAATATATTCTACTTGAGTAAACGTATTATTTGTTGAATTAAACGAGTACCGATAAAGCGATGCTGGTGAAAGCCCCGGAGCCGACATAATTATTTCATGACGGGATTTATTGTAAACCATCATTTTATAATAGCTTCCTGTGATTGTGGTCACAGCAGTCATAGTATCAATATTTACTAATTCGATATTTCCCCAATAGCTTGTACTTAGATTAGCAAATAAAAAACCGGTCTCACCGAAACTTAACCAAGAAGCAGGTGCGCTGATATTTATATAATCCACAGTTGTCGATGAAGAGGTGACGTCGATTCGGGCTATTTTGCTTGCACCAGAAAGTGCTATGTAAACATATTTTCTAGCCTCATCGAGAATCATGTGAGTTGGAGTAGCGTTCAGTTGCCAAGCATTTTTTACTAGTAAGGAGCCGATATTTACTAATCCAAGTGTATTATCGGAGTGATCTTGCAAGAGCACGTCACCATCGCAAAGTGGTATCATCTCTTTACCTGGAGGCGTGAAAAAACCACCGTCAGCTAACGAAGAAGCTGTTGAATCACAACTATTTCCGCCCCCTGGTATCGAGGGAGACCCTGGTTGTTCAGTAGTCGGAGCAGTAGAGGATAGTTCTTCTTTTTTTTCTAGGCAGGCAGTTAAAGATAAAGAAGCAGAGACAACAAGTACTAACAGATGGTTATTCTTCATGGTGTAAATATCGGATTATTTATAAAAAAGTTTATAAATATTTTAATATTTATAAGAAAATATCAAACTGAGATAATGAAGTTGTTATATTGAGACGTTACTGTAACGGCCAGATATAAACAGTCTGCATCGTGTTTTTTTCTAACACTTCGTAGATCTCTAAAACGGGGCCCTTACGCTGTAAGTTTCGTTCTTTAACGAACTCATCGGCTTTCGGGTAAACTTTCAATGGGCCTATGCCAGGAGCGCCGGTAAATAACGCCACTGCAGCTTTTGTTTCAGCGTAGACTTCAGTTTTAAAACCTTCAGGTAATTTATCTTTTAGGGTGGCAAAAAGTTTAGCTTCGTTTTCATCTTTTGGGTCAACTAGGCAGCCACCGCGGGCGCGCAGACGGCCTTCTTCAACTAAGGCTGGGTTATCTAAGTATTCACCAAAACTTAAACGACATTTTAGACCTTGTGATCTGGTCCATTTTTCAACTTCTTCAATCGTTGAAACGATTTTGTGGTAAGCACCCGTATAGTCTTTGTAAATCAAAGTGTATGGCCCGCGCTGATCAGTGGCTACAGTAACACTTTTGAATGCGCCTGTGTATTGCATTAGGTATAAGAAAAAAACCACTAAACCAATCGTAACGGCGAATAATGTGTGCTTAACCATTTATTTTAAACTTTCCATTTAATAGAACAACCCATTGAAGGGGTTTGTGGTTGTAACGGGCGGCGTGTTTTTAAATCAATAGCTGCATTGTAAAGTTCACGTTTTGTGACTTTGTCTGCTTCTTTCCAGTTATCATCAAGACGGCCACGGTATTGTAATTTTAATTGGCCATCGTACATAAAATAATCGGGGGTGCAGACTGCGCCAAATTTTTTAGCTACTTCTTGCGATTCATCATGCAGATAAATAAAAGTGTAGTTTTTTTCGCGAGCCCGTTTTTGTAAATTTTCAAAACTGTCATCAGGGTATTTTGTGTCGTTATTTGAACAGATTGCGACGACATTGATATCTTGTTTATCTAAATCAGCACCTAGCTGAATCAAACGATCTTCGATTGCTTTTACATAAGGGCAGTGATTGCAGATAAACATAACCACCAACGGATTACCATTAGCGAAATCTTTTAAAGAGTATTTTTTATTTTCAGTGCCGTTGACTGCGGGTAAGGAAAAATCCGGGCAGACTTGGCCGAACTCTGGCTTTTCTGGGGTATAAGTTAACGCCATAAATCCTCTTTTAAAGTTTTAAAATTAGAATATTTTGTGACCAGTTTTGGATGCATGTTAAAAACAGCTAACATTGAAGCCTGCATAGTTTCATCAGGCTCAAGATTGGCTTCTGGAATTAAAGCGCACACCTCAAATAATAAACGATCTAAGAATTTGATCCAGTCTGAACCCATAACTCCAGGAAATTTATGTTTGCTCATTTCAGAAAATAAATCTGTCGCGATCGGTAGATCAGGATGAGCAAAAACATTTAAGCCAAGACCTACGATAATACGGTGTTGATTACCTTGAGTGACTGTTTCAACTAAAAGACCTGCGATTTTTTTATCGTCGATATATAAATCATTCGGCGCTTTTAAATTCCAGTTTAAAAATGGCCATGTAGCACGGGCTGCGTGAAACAATCCAAGACCAATCATTGAGGTGATGTACGGAGTTGGAATAACCGGAGATTGAAAAGACCAGCTTGATAACAAACTAGAACCTACCGGAGGAGTCGCCCAGATGTTGCTTCCGCGACCGCGGCCTTGAGTTTGTTCATCAGTTACATAAAGTTGAATGGCATCAAGCCCGTTGAAAGCATCTTCTTTAGCATCATCATTTGTGCTTTCGGTGCTTTTTGTATAGTCGCAAGAAATGTTATGCATTTCTGCCCATGACGCTGTAATTACGCCGATCTTGATGTCGTTTAATGGTGATTCTTGTGTAGTCATATTATCCCCAGTCAAATAGAAGACTGACATCAGCACAAGGAGCCGAATGGGTCAAGGCGCCGACCGAAATGAAATCAATACCGATGGCCGCTACGCCGCCAACGCGCTCTAAATTCATGTTGCCGCTGGCTTCGGTTTTTACGAAATCAGGCACAAGTTTACGCGCTTCGGTTAACATCTCATTATTCATATTATCTAATAAAATACGGTCTACACGAAGGCCAATGGCCTCTTTAACTTGTTCTAATGTAGAAGCTTCAACTTCAATAGGTAAGTTTGTGTGCTGACGGGTGCGAGTCACGGCTTGGGTAATGCCACCCATCAGCGTGATGTGATTATCTTTGATTAGAATGGCATCAGATAAATTAAAACGGTGATTTTGCCCGCCGCCATGAACGACCGCACGTTTTTCTAATTCACGAAATAGGGGAGTCGTTTTACGCGTGTCTAAGATTTTACAGCGAGTACCTTGCACAGCCGTAACATACTTACGAGTTAACGTGGCAATGCCAGAAAGTAATCCTAAGAAATTTAAAGCTACGCGTTCGGCTTTTAACACTTGAATTAAATCGCCTTCGATTGAACAAATTGTTTGCCCGCTATAAACCAAATCACCCTCTTCAAAAAGCCATTTAATTTTAACACTTGGCTCTAGAAACAAAAGTGTTTGTTCAAACGCTGTTGAACCAGAAAGCACAAGGTCAGCTTTCGCTTTTAAGATGGCTTCGCCTTGTTTTGGTTTTACCGCTAAGGATTCTGTCGTGATATCGCCAAAAGGCATATCCTCTTTAAGGGCTTCTTTGATTAGATCATGGATTGTCATGTGTTATCCGTTTCAGTTATCGATGTAACTTCGTTACACTGATTTTTCAATATCGGTTAGGAGTTTTTTTAGTTCTTCCCTGACAATTTTCTCTGTGATTTCGGGAATAATCTGCCAACAGATTTTCTCCGCCATCGAGCGCACTTCTTCGCGCACGAGCTGTTCATCGAAACGGGTTAAGGGTTTACCTTTACCGCCGTCGCTTGAATTTTGAATTTTATTTAATGCTACCGGAGAGCTTTCAAGATAGTTTTTCAACTGGCCCTGAATTTTTGTTTCCAGCTCGTCTTCTTTATCACTTTTAACCAAAACCACTTCTTCAAATTCGCCGAAATTTTCGGTTTCGATCTGAATATCGTTAGATGGGTCATACTCTTCGGTGATGGTATGAACCGCAGGTTTGTTTTTAGTTGGTGCAGGCTTATGTTTAGTGGCCACCGGTTTCAAATCTAAAGGTTGAAAATCTTCAAGATCGTCATCGATCACTAACGAATCATTTTGGGCTTGGTTTTGTAAACGATGGCGAACCATAGTTTCAGACTCTTCAAAATCCGGAAGCGTTGGAAAATCTAATAAACCCTTTAATGGGTGAGTGTCAGTTTTTTTAATTAGGCGATTAACGACATCACGTAAACCTTCTGTATCAAAAGGCTTTTCTAAGCGGCCATTGGCCCCAGCTTTTTGCGCAAGCTTTTCATCAAATTCCATAAAGCTACTCCACATAAGAACCACGGGAATATTTTTTAACTGAGGATGGGCTTTGATATCGCCGCACACTTCGTAGCCGTTACGTTTTGTTAAAAGAATGTCGGCAAAGATAAGCTCTGGACGAAAATCTAGCGCCACTGAAATCACATCGATTCCAGAGGGAACACTTTTTACTTCGATACCGTAATCAGAAAGTGCTAATTGCAGAACTTTCTTAATGGTCGAGCTTTCATCAGCTAATAAGACGCGTAAGGCCATGACTAAAGTACATATCACAATACCGCTTGAGTCAAGAGTAAGGCACAATTAAATTCGAGGAACATATGAGTCGTGTAGATCGCTATATTCTAAGTCTTTTTTGGGTGTCCTTTGCCGCAGGTTTAGTGATCTTTGTGACTTTGTTTTTAGCAACAGATGTGATGAGTAATGTTTTGCGCTTCAAGTCTGTCGATACTGGGGTTTTTCTAAGCTACTATGGTTATTTTTTGCCTGAAATTATTCACAAAATGTTGCCGGTGGCCTCTGTTGTCGGGCTTGTATTAACAATTTCATCATTGAATAAAGGTTCAGAGCTCATTGCGTTATTTGCATCGGGTTTAAGTTTATTTCGGATCTCGCGTTGGATATTTATTTCGCTTTTAGTTGTCGGAATGATTGATTACGTGGCCAGTGATCGGTTGCTGCCGATGTTTACCAAACAGAAGAACTTCACTTTTTATAATTTCATTGAACAAAAGCCTTCGAAGTTTCAAACCATCAAAACAGATAAGATTTGGTACCGTTCGCGCAACACGATTTTTAATATTAAAACTCTGAATGCTGAAGGAAATGTAGCCCAAGGTTTAACACTTTATTTTTTTGATGAAGCTTGGAATTTGAAACAACTTTTAACTGCAGAATCCGTTGTCTTAGAAGGTTCAAAATGGCTCTTACAAAATGGTTCGATATCGGTTTTTAGTTCTGAATCAAGTTTTCCGCTGAATGATAAATTTGAGCAAAAAACAATCGTGATGGCCGAAGATGCTCAGGATTTACGAAGTACAGGGCAAACTTCAGATCTTTTATCGCACAGTGAACTTTCGCGTTATATTTCAAAAAACAAAGAAGCCGGCCTTGATACGGTTAAATACGAAGTCGATTACTTTTCAAAACTAAGCTTTGCCTTGGCGGGCTTGGTGATGAGTCTATTGGCATTGCCATTTTGCGTGGGGCAGGCGCGCGGTGGCGGTATGGCTAAAAACGCAGGGATTGTGCTTGGATTAGTGGTGGGCTATTGGATTGCTTATAGCTCAATGCAGACGATGGGATATCATGGTACGGTTCCGCCCTTTGTGGCTGCCTGGGGATCGAACATTGTGATGACCGGTTTTGGGGTCTTCTTTCTCTTGCGTCTGAAAAAATAATTTAATACTCTCTGCCTTGCTGAAAGCGAGCATTAACAGATGGCTAAACTTGAAATTTTAACATATCCAAATCCATTACTCCGCGAGGTTTCTCAACCTGTTAAGGAGTTCACTCCTGAAGTAGTGAGCAAACTAAAAAAATTAGCCGAAGACATGCTTGAAACAATGTATGATGCCAATGGCATCGGTTTAGCGGCTCCACAAGTTGGTGAATTAGTTCGCATGCTTGTTATTGATTGCCGTCCAAAAGGTGATTCTGGCCGCTACGAAATCGGCGATATGACTGAGCTTGAACAAGGTGTTACACAGCCACTAGTTTTAATTAATCCTGTTATTGTTAAAGGTGAAGGTAAAACAACTTTTGATGAAGGTTGTTTGTCTGTGCCTAGTTTTTTTGAAACGGTTGAACGTTTTGAAAAAGTCGAAGTGCAGGCTTTTGATGTAAACGGTAAAGAAGTTCGTTTTACGACAGATGGTTTATTAGCGATTGTTATTCAACATGAGATGGATCATTTAGAAGGCACACTTTTTATTGATCACATCAGCTTTACAAAAAGTAATAAAATTAAAAATACGATCAAAAAAAGTGGCTATCCGACAAAAGAAGAAATAGCTGAAGCACGTGATCGCAAGAAAGAGCCTGTTAAGTCATGAGCGTCGTAAGAGTTTGTTTTCTTGGCACGCCAGATTTTGCAGCCAAACATTTACAAACTTTATTAAATGATGATCACTACTTGGTTGTGGGTGTGGTTACCCAACCTGATCGGCCAAGTGGCCGAAAAATGCAGCTAACACCATCGCCGGTTAAAGAATTAGCTTTAAAAAATAATTTACCAGTACTTACTCCTGAAAATTTACGCAAAGAACCCGAAGTGTTTGAACAGATTAAATCCTGGCAAGCCGAAGTGGCTGTTGTCGTAGCTTTCGGGCAAATTTTATCGCAAGATTTTTTAGACAGTTTTGCTTTTGGCGCCGTGAATGTGCATGGCAGCTTGCTGCCTTTGTGGCGTGGGGCTGCTCCGATACAGCGATCAATTGAGGCCGGAGACACTGTCACTGGTGTGTGTTTGCAGCGTATGGTTAAACAATTAGATGCAGGCCCTGTGATCGGTGAACGCCGGGTAAAATTAGATTCAGAAATTAATGCGACTCAGCTTTATGATCGTTTAGCCGTTCTTGGCTGTGAATTATTACATGTAGAATTGATGGATTATGTTCGTGGTAATTTAGTACCTATTCCACAAGACGAATCGTTAGTGACGATAGCACCGAAAATTGCCAAAGAAGAAGCCCAGCTTGATCTGGTTCATAAATCAGCTGAATGTGTGCATAATAAAATTCGCGCGTTTTCAATGGGCCCGGGTACATTTGTAAACTTTCAGGGTAAACGTTTAAAAATTCACAAAACCAAAGTTGAATCGCAAACTTCTTCTGTTATGGCTGGAGAAGTGGCCGTAGTGAATGATCAAGAGCTTCTGATTCAAACGGCCAAAGGGCAGTTGTCTTTGTTAGAAGTGCAACCTGAATCAAAAAACCGTATGCCTATTGCTGATTTTTTAAAATCGAACACTTTAGTTAAAGGACAAAAAATCAATGAGTAAAAAACTAATCGCACCTAGTTTATTGTCTTCTGATTTTGCGGATTTAAAAACCGAGATCGCTAAAGTCACTGAAGCGGGTGCGCACTTACTTCATGTTGATGTAATGGATGGGCACTTTGTGCCGAATTTAACGATCGGTATGCCTGTCGTTAAAGCCATTAAAGGGGCCTCAAAACTTCCGCTTGATGTGCATTTGATGATTGATAGCCCTGAAAAATATATCGAAGAATTTGCCAAAGCTGGTTCTGATTATTTAACAATTCATGTCGAATCAACGGCGACAGTTAAAGACTGTTTACTGCAGATTCGTAAACTTAAGATGAAGCCAGGCATTACATTGCGTCCAAAAACCAAACTAGATGAAATTAAGCCCTTTTTAGCACTGGTAGATTTAGTTTTAATTATGACTGTCGAGCCTGGTTTTGGCGGACAAAGTTTTATGCATGACCAATTAGAAAAAGTGTCATGGTTAAAGAGTTACCGTGATAAAAACCATTTAAGTTATTTGATTGAAATTGATGGTGGCGTGAACGAACAAACGGCGCAACTTTGCTGGGAAGCAGGCGCTGACGTATTAGTCGCTGGCAGCGCGGTTTTCACAGGTGAAAAGTCGGTAGATAATTACCGAAAAAACATTCAAAAACTTATATAAATACATTTATTAAGAGTTCTTAATTGGAGCGATCTTTGCTTTTACTATAAAGCATGAGATTGTTTGCGGCGAAATCAACTACAGCAATTGTGACACTAATTGTGATGGCTATTGTAAGCCTGGGTGTTAGCGTAAATGCGCGCCCAAGTCTGCAATGCATGCAGCTGTTTGATTATGAGACACCAGAAGCCCGGTTTGAATTTATTCCTGAAAATGCAAGGCTGACTCGCAAATCAGAGTCTATCTTTGTTGATTATGTTTTTAATGTTAACGGTTATCCGCGCTTAAAAACGACAGAACTTGCCATGGATTATTCAGACGTGATCGATGCTAATTTACAGAGTGGCCGCGAATTTTTGAACTCAATTTTAACGAATAAAAAATTTCATAAACCGAACGGAAGCTACATTTTTATTGATGTTAACAATCTGGGTTGGGTAAATAAAAACTTTCATGATAAAACTCAGGCCGGTGATTCATATCTGTATAAAACTATTGATGCAATTCAGGCGGTCATAGGTGATAAAGGATTAGTTTTTCGTCTTGGTGGTGATGAATTTGGTATTGTCTTAGAAACCAAAGCGCCAGAAGAAGTGCAAAACATTATGCAAAATCTGCAGCGTGAAATACATGCTAAAGCGCATTCTGTTTTTTTGGCAGAAACAAAAAGACGGGTTGCTGACTTTCGGGCGATTTACCAAAAGCGCAAAGACGACGAGATTAGTGAAGCCGAATATCAAGCGGCTCTTCAAGAATTCAGAACTTATACGTCTTATTCGCAAGAAGGTGTTTCAATGGGAGCAGCTTATATTGACGGAAGCCCCCCTGCAGATATTCAAAATCGCGCAGAAAAAATGGCCGTTGAAATGAAAATTAAAATTAAACAGGCTTTTAATCTCGATACGGCTAAATACACCGGCGGCTTAAATCTATCAGATTCTACTCATCGGATAAAGACAGGCTTCAGGCCTGAAATTCCAGTGATCATGTCGCGACCTGAATTTGATCAAACTTACCCGCAAGCCTTTAAATCTGATACTTTGCGAGTTAAAGATCGCCCCATGTGGTTTTCGACAGTACCCCTGGTGCAATCGCACCGCGCTCAGGAAGTCTTTCGCCTTGGGCAAATGGGAATCGGTAAATATAAAAACGAACTTAAGTCTGAAGAGTATCGTTTAGAGTATTACAATATTAGCGGAAAAAAAATTGAGCAAACCAGGCCCATCGAAGTAAATACAAATACGGGTTTTATGGATGCCAGATCACAAGGTGCTAAAATTGTAATTAATCATTTTCTGAAACGCACCGAGCGCCTTGATGCTAATAATGGAACAATTTGGGTAAGTTTATTAAATTTAGGAAAATTAAATTATTTTCATCGTAAAACTGAAACCGGTGATTTGGCTTTAGGCCTTGCTGCACGGGCTATTGAAAAAGAACTTGTCGGCAATCATGTTGCATTTAAATATAATGGTTCAGATTTTTTCATTTTAGCGATAGGAATGACTAAGCAAGAAATCACAGATTACAAAAAAGTTTTAGAAACAAAACTAAATTCAAACACCTTCGTAGATAAAATCTTCTTACAAGAAATTGAATACATTGAACGTACTGAAAGCGATTTCGAGTTACGTAAAACCAAAATCGAAGAGATAAAAAAACTAATGGCGCAGAAATTTAAAGTTTTCTAAGTTATTCTACGACGCGAAATAAAGTTTCCATTTCAACTGAAGTCATCTGATATTCATTTTCAAAAACTCTGCTGATCACTTCAGGTGGGTTTTTGCTCGTTTGGCGTAAGCAAATTAAAGATTGATTAATCAATTCTATGCGTGGTGTTGAATCACTGAGCGGCGAACAAAAAACACCTTCAAAAGAGCTGCGTAAATGCGAATAAAGTTCTGTAGAATATTTTTTTGAAACAATATCTAACCACTGTGCATAAGAAAAGCTTTCGCCAGTGCGCTCTGGGCGCAGTCCAATCGCCGAGTTTGAATAATCATGCGAAGATTCACGCGCTGTTTGGTGATAAGTATTTTGATAACGTGGGATGCGATCATCACCGGCAATCATACTTAAACCAGCATTCACTTCTTGAGTGATCACCGTTGCGTAATAAGGATAACTGCGGCTTTCGTTGACCGTTTTCGTGGTGCCGTCAGAAAGTTTTGTAACAACTGGTTCAGAGTAATGGTGCGTGCGGTATTCTTTAAAGCGATTTTCGTTAAACTGGTAATTACCAGTTGTTGTAAACTCTAAAGATTTTTGTGAGTTTTTGTCAAACCAGCCAGTTTTGACAAATTGTTCATTGGTGTTTTTATCTAAAGTCTGAATTAAAGCTACTGGCAGAGGAGTCTGAAACTGATCTTTAGTAAGGATGGTAATGTCTTCGTAAAGCGGAGAATTCGCTTTGGCAATCGAGGCTTTTTGAGAGGCGTAACTACACCATTTGGCAATCAGCTGATTGTAGAAATAAGTTTTACTCGAAGTCGTGCTGCTTTTTTCTAAACAGAATTTTTTTGCATGAGTTTTGGCATCGTTAAAAGCCAGATCAAAAGTTTTACGGCGAGATTCTGGAAATAAAATTTTATATCTTTCGATTAAATATAAAACGCGTAAATGGCGCTGGCGTTGGTTAAGACTATAAACTTCAGAACGCAAAGTTTTGTAGGCTTCATCGGCTTCTTCACTTTGTGTAAAGGCCACAGCTCCTGTTGGAAACAGGCCCCATGTATTTTCGCGCTCGATGGTTTTGCGTAAAAGTTCTAAGCTTTCTTGGTTGTTGTTGGCCAAACGGGCCATGCGCACGCGGATTAAAGTCTGATCAATGACTCCTTCACGAGCTTTTTTTAAGCCTACTTGGTAATCACTGTCTTTAGGGTCTTTGATGACAAGCTCATCCATAATGACCAGAGCTTCATCAAAATTACGTTCTGCCATCAAATTTTGGGCTTTTTTAAACTGGGTTGTGCATGAAGTGGCTACAAATAGAACAAAGGTCAAAGCTGTTAGATTTTTCATCGAAATTCCTTATGCTAATAGGGTAATCGTTATGAGCTGAAAAGCGCAATTCTAATGCTTGGCATCCTGCGCCGAAGTGTGTGATTCGAGTCTCGACTCTACAGAGTCGTTTGGGTAATATTCTGCCTATGAAAAAATTTGTAATTGATGGAAAATCGATCACCCTAAATTCGTTGTATTCTATGGTTTATGAAGCCGGCACTTTTGAGCTATCAGCAGACGCCAAAGCTGAAATTAAAAAATCTCGCGATTACATCGAAGGCCGTATTCAAAAAGGTGAAGTGATGTATGGAGTTAACACAGGCTTTGGAGCTTTTTCTTCAGTTCGAATTTCAGATTCTCAAATTGAACAACTTCAAGTAAATCTGATTCGTTCACATTCTGTCGGCATCGGCGAACCGTTCACCAAAGAACAATCTAAAGCGATGATGATTTTACGTGCTAATACTTTAGCACGTGGTTTTAGCGGTATCCGTCTTGAAACTGTAGAAAAGATTTTAGAATTTTTAAACAATGATTTAATTCCAGTTATTCCTTCACAGGGTTCTGTTGGGGCCAGCGGAGACTTAGCCCCGTTATCACATTTAGCTTTAGCTTTAATTGGTGAAGGTGAAATCTGGGGTGGAAGCTACAAAAGCATTACGCCATTGGTATTAAAAGCCAAAGAAGGTTTATCGTTAATCAACGGTTGCCAAGTGATGACCGCGGTTGGAATGTTAGCCCTTTACGATGCGAAACAATTATTAAAAATTGCCGATATTTCTGGGGCTTCTTCGTTAGAAGGTCTTCGCGGTTCGCGTAAACCTTTTGATCCCCTAATAGCAGCAACTCGTCCGCATTACGGCGAAGCGCCGACAGCGAAAAACTTATTGCGCGTGATGGGTGAAAAATCTGAAATTTCTGAATCGCATGCTGAAAATGATCCACGTGTACAGGATGCTTATTCGCTTCGTTGTATGCCAGCCGTTCATGGCGCAGCTAAAATGGCGCTTGAATACTGTGAACGTGTATTAACAACCGAAGCAAATTCTGCAACAGACAATCCATTAGTATTCGCTGACGCGGGTAAAATTTTATCATGCGGTAATTTTCATGGTATGCCAGTTGCGCATGCGATGGATTTCGCAGCTATTGCGGTTTCATCATTAGCCAGTATTTCGCACGAACGTATTTCTAAATTTATCTCGACACAAATGTCAGAACTTCCGCCGTTCTTAGCGCCTAATGGTGGTTTGAATTCAGGTCATATGATTGTGCAAGTGGCCTCAGCCAGTTTAGTCAGTGAAAATAAAGTATTGGCTCATCCGGCCAGCGTGGATTCAATGCCGACTTCAGCTGAAAAAGAAGACCATGTGTCTATGGGTACAATTGCGGCTCGTAAATTTGCTAAAGTCGTTGAAAATGCGCAAAATGTTTTTGCCATGGAATTCTTATCAGCGACGCAAGCCTTAGATATGATAGCTCCGCTTAAGCCTGCTGACGGCGTAAAAGTGGCTTTCGATACAATTCGCTCTGAAGTACCTTTCGCCAGAGAAGATCGTATTTTTGCAAAAGATGTTGCTAAAATCAAAGCGATGATTATTTCTGGAAAAATCGTCAAAGCGGTTGAAGCTGAAATCGGAGAGCTGTCATGCTAAAATGGATTTTTGGGTTATCGATATTAGGACAAACTGTTGTTGCAAGTTCGATGAATGAGATTCTTACAGCTCAGTATCTAAAGAAGAAAAAAGCCTTTATTTATTCACCGTTAAGCCTTGATGTCGCGTTATCAATGACGGCTGAAGGATCAGCGGGTGAAACTCGTAAGCAATTTAAAAAGATTTTAAAATTACCGAATGCTGAAATTTATAAAAAGCTTAATGTAAAAGCGGCTGAGTATGATTTCGTATCAGCGCAAAAAGTTTGGGTTAAAGCTGATTATCCTTTACTGGCATCATTTGAAAAGACTTTAAAAGAAGATTACCAATCAACTATTGAAAGAGCCGACTTTGCAACAGATCCTGCGGCTACGGCAAAGGTGATCAATAAGTGGGTTGAAGAAAAAACAAAAGATAAAATCAAAGACTTGGTTCCGGTCAGTGCTTTAACGTCGTTGACTCGATTGGTGCTGGTTAATGCAGTTTACTTCAAAGCAAAGTGGCTTTCTGAATTCGATGCGAATTCAACTCAAGAACAAGAATTTAAAACTGCGACGAAGGCTAACATTAAAGTTGATATGATGTTCAAGAAATTTCAAAGTTTAGAATTTTTTGAAGGCAAAGGCTTTTCTGCAATTAAACTTCCGTACCAGGGTGATGACATCAGTTTTGTCGTATTTTTGCCAAAAACAGTTGGTGGTGAATTTGACAAGAATTTCTTAAAAAATATTTTAGCAGTTAAAGATTCAGATTATCAACAGCCGGCGGTGAATGTTTATTTACCAAAATTTAAATCAGAATTTTCGACTGAAGTTGAAAAAGATTTACAAGTGGCGGGATTAACTCTTCCGTTTGAAAAAGCGAAAGCAGATTTTTCATTAATGTCTCCGTTGGTAAAACAAAATCCGGAAGAAAACCTGTATATCAGTAAAATTTTTCATAAAGCTTTTGTTGAAGTTGGTGAAAAAGGAACTGAAGCAGCCGCCGCCAGTGCGGTAGTGATGGCAGCGATGGGCGCGGCTATGCCAATCGACAAACCAAAAGAGTTTAAAGCTGACCATCCGTTTTTATATTTTATTAAACAAAAAGATAAAATTTTATTTGTCGGTTATTTTACCAAGTAGTTAGAGGAATCTTATGCATAAAAATATTCACGCTCCCACAGGAACAAAATTAAACTGTAAAGGTTGGTTGCAAGAAGCCGCTTATCGTATGATTCAAAATAACTTGGATCCAGCTGTGGCAGAAAATCCAGATCAGCTAGTGGTTTACGGTGGTATCGGAAAAGCTGCTCGTAACTGGGAATGTTACGACAAAATTTTAGAATCTTTAAAAGTCTTAGAAAACGATGAAACACTTTTAATTCAATCAGGAAAACCGGTCGGCGTTTTAAAAACGCACGAAGATGCGCCTCGTGTATTATTAGCCAATTCAAACTTAGTTCCGAAGTGGGCTACGTGGGAGCATTTTCATGAATTAGACCGTAAAGGTTTAATGATGTACGGCCAAATGACGGCAGGGTCATGGATTTACATTGGTACTCAAGGAATCATTCAAGGTACTTACGAAACATTTGTTGAAGCTGGTCGCCAACATTTCGGTGGTGATTTAGCCGGAAGAATTATTTTAACTGCAGGCTTAGGCGGCATGGGCGGGGCGCAACCTTTGGCCGGTGTATTTGCCGGTGCTACTGTAATTTGTGTTGAAGTTGACCCGGTCAGTATCGAAAAACGTTTAAAATCAAAATATGTTGATGAAGTGGTCACTGATATAGATGAAGCGATCGCGCTTGCCAAAAAATACGCGGCAAACAAAGAAGCTAAATCAATTGCGCTTCAGGGAAATGCGGCGACTGTTTTAAAAGAAATGTTAAAGAAAAACTTCTTACCCGATCTTTTAACAGATCAAACTTCTGCGCATGATCCATTAAACGGGTACATTCCTGAAGGTTATACAGTGCAAACTGCAGCCGATTTCAGAACGCGCGATCAAAGTGCGTATTTAGCAGCGGCTTACAAATCAATGGCAAGTCATGTTGAATCTATGCTTGAAATGAAAAAACGCGGCGCTGTCGTATTTGATTATGGCAATAATATTCGTGCACGTGCATTTGATGCCGGAGTAAAAAACGCTTTTGATTTTCCAGGATTTGTTCCGGCTTATATCAGACCATTATTTTGTAAAGGCAGTGGACCGTTTAGATGGGTAGCCCTTTCAGGTGATCCTAATGATATCAAAGTCACTGACGATGCGATGAGAGAATTGTTTCCGCATAAAAAAGATCTTTTAAAATGGTTAGACATGGCTGAAAAGCGCATTCAGTTTCAAGGCTTACCAGCACGCATTTGCTGGCTTGAATACGGTGAACGAGAAAAAGCGGGTTTACTATTAAATGAATTAGTTCGTACCGGAAAAGTAAAAGCTCCGATTGTTATTGGTCGTGATCATTTAGATTGTGGTTCTGTTGCCAGCCCAAATCGTGAAACTGAAGCCATGAAAGATGGATCAGATGCGGTGAGTGACTGGCCGATGTTATCTGCAATGGCGTTAGTGGCCAGCGGCTCAACCTGGGTAGCGTTACATCACGGTGGTGGTGTAGGCATGGGGTATTCGCAGCATTCAGGACAAGTGATTGTCGCCGATGGAACAGACGCTGCCGCTAGAAGATTAAAACGTGTCTTAACGACAGATCCAGCTATGGGAGTTTTTCGTCATTTAGATGCGGGTTATGAATTAGCGAAAAGCGTAGCTGTTGAGCGTGGTGTCAACAGCTGCTGGTTGTAGTTACTATTGTATATTCGCGCAAAGATTTTTGTCTGTCTCAACTTGAAATATTGAAGTGGCAATATCTTTACGGGTAAATCTGACACAATTAAATCCACGCATCAGCGGAATTTTTTGTGACGAAGCACCATGAAGCACATCGTGACGGTTTAATACACAGTTAGCAGGATCGGCGCAGTCGAGTTCATATTTGTATAAACGAACTGGTTTAATACGTACGCTGGCGCCATTGGCACCGACAGGTGGCAAGTTGTACATATACTGCATAAAATTATTCGGCTCAACGAGAGTGTTGAGCGGAGTAGTGATCGTGTAATTCCAGATGGCTGTATTTGATTTATCTTTAGGAATAGCTCCTGCCGAAATTTTTTGAATATCAACTATGGCTCCACTCTGTACAATTTTACCGATAAACACTGCTGGACGCAGAGGTACTGTTGGCATGTAAGACGAACTATCGACTAAAACTAATTTGCCAAGATTGATCGGATTCATCAGAAGCGGGTTATTTAAGTCTTTTCCCGCGCTATCTTTAGCCATTAAATAGTTATTGTAGTTAAGACCGCGGTAGGTCAATGAGGCTGGCTGATAGATATTTGCAGGAGGTGGTCCTACTTGGAAAAACGTAACTGCATCGGCAAATAATCCTTTTCCGCGCAAATCATCAAAAGCCAAAAAGTACATAAAAGTGTTGCCACCTTGTTTAAGAGTAACTGTGCGCGATGGTGTGGTTTGACCGCGATAAAATGCTGTAGAACGATCGGGTTCAAAATCATAAAAATTTAAATTGTTATCATCCCTAACCTTAAGGTTATTCATTGATGGCCCTGCGGCGCGCAGGTCGCGTAAAATTAATTTATCGGCAAGATTAGCCTCGATTTGGTCATCCATTTTCGCGCTAAACGTTTTATTCCAGTTATTCGTGTCTTTTAAAGCTTCGAAAACGCCTAGGCCGACAATCGAACTTAATCCGATGGCAATTAAAAGTTCGGTAATCGTTACGCCTTTATTATTGTGAACATGCATTAGTTTTTTCATGGTTATTTACTCACTAAAAATTCAAATTTTTTGATTTCTGAGCCCCACTCGGTGTGGGTAAACCAAATTGTTACTAAGTATAGATCACTGGTTGCCTCAGTGGCCGGAGTAATCACATAACCATATCGTCCGGGACAATTTTTACACTCTGACAGAGGTTTGTCGTCTATATTGGACCAACCCATTTTTAAACTACCAACATTTAAAAGAGAATTTGGATCTGTGTATTGTAGAATCTGTGTCGTCGGTTGTTGTCTGATATTTTCAATAATTTCAGAGACGCGATCGTCTGCTGTAGATTTGGTTTCATTGCTAATGGCAGTTTTATTTAATTGGTCAAAAGCGGTTAGCCCGCCAACAACCACGATCGAAAGTAGGGCTACGCCCACCATCACTTCTGTGATGGTGAAACCTTTTTTAGAAACAACTGATCTTAAAAAATTAAAGCCCATAAACTCTCTCTAGCTGAATCAAGTTAAAATTGCGAATACGTTTTAAACACGAGGTATTTGTGCTGCTACCGATACGCCCGCAATCGGGATCAACAGATGTCCAACGTGGTGGTCCTTTACCCTGAAGTACAAACGTCGAACTACAGCGAATGCGGTCAGACAGTATTTGTAAACCTGGATCAGGATGCCAGAAGGGCACAGCGCCATTATACAGTGATGAGCAGTTTGCATTATTAGCGCGTCTCATAAGCGGTGGTGAGCCTGCTGTTTTCATAGCGGCAACAGCAGTTTGGTTATGTATGCTTTGCCATGTTACCCCAGCTCTTAAGGCTGATTTATCTACAGTGAAATCTTTAAGAACCATGAATGTACCGATAATTTTTAGCGGTTGTGATCTCGGTTTAATGATTAGAGTTCGACAAACATAAAAACCATTAATGATGGTAGCACTTGGCTCGATGGTGCAGGTGCCACGAATTGATCCTATGCCAAATGAAGAATAAATATTTGTATCAAAAAGTTGGTCTGAATAAACAGTTTTATCCGGAGCTGCAAAATGCCATGAATCTACTGCAACTGAAGTAAAGTCAGCAGCAGCAAACGAAGCGGGCTTGAAAGCATCCTGATTTATACCGCCGGCAGAGTCCATACATTGTTTAATTTTTTCTTCGTAGTTGATTGTTGGGTCAAGTGGTTTGTAAGTGCCTAAGTTAATTTCGTTAGCTTGATAGTTCAGGCCACGATCGCTAAATACCAATTCATTTGCAGCATTAAATGAAAAACCATAGTGAACATTGTTCATGTCGGCGAATCTTCCGGTATTGCCATCGTTTGGATTATTGGTTACTTCGTTGCTCGGGTTGCGTGGACGTTTAGAATAACCACCTTTTTTTGCGCTAAAATCCATACCTTCCATCGAGAAATCTTTAATTTCGTTATTGGTTAGACTACTGGTTTTATATAAATCATCACTTGATCCAGAAGTGTTGTAAATACGGTTGGTCGGTGAAATCGAGGCGTACCTAAAGTATTTACCATTGGAAATTTTGATGGTTACATTTCTAAACGCAGATTGCCGTTTGCTAAAACCATTGAAAGGTTTAGTGCTGGCGATCTCTATCCGCCCCGGATTGTCATAGTATTCTTTACGTAAATTATATTCTGTTAATACCGGAGTATAGTCGTCATCGAAGTATTTTTGATAATCTTCTTTGGCGTCATCAAATCTTTTCTGAGCCCAAGCTACAGAATCATCATTAAATCGGTTATCTTTTAAGTCTTCATACTCATCACGGTCAGACCAGCTTAGGTAGGCGACTGGTGAGGTTGGCTTTGTGGTTTCTAGTGAGGCCAAACGAACAGTTCTTGTGGTTAACGTTGCTGAAGTAGTACCTATTTTAGGTAGATGAGTACTGTTTAAAGTAGCTGATACTGCAGTTAAAGCATTTGCCGCCTGGTCGAATTGGTCTTTTGAATAAGCTGAAAAATTAATGGTTACAGCATGACCATCGCCTACACTATTTTCTAAAATAGGAATTTTTAAAAAATCATCGTTACCAGGTTTAGGCCAAGTCATATTAGCCCACATCACAAGTTTAGTTCCTGAAGTTAAGTTATAAGCTGGTGCGATTGAATACCAAATATTGGATGCATCTTTACCACCATTATCACTATGCTTATTTGATATATTCATAAAAGGGGATCCCGCGAAGCCAGAACAGTTAATGCCCCCATCGCCAGAGTTTAAACCATTGTAATTACAGTTAATGCCCCCATCGTTGTTGTCAATTTCTTGCGATTCAAATAAATTAAGAGCATTCGGCATGGTTGAGAAAGAATAGCGAACAGTAGTTTCAGTTAAATTAGTTCCGACAGTGCCACTGATAGGAACACCGACTAAACGCGATTCTTTTGTTAAATTCAAATCACTTTGAGCGCGGAGCAGGTTGGTACAAAAAGTGATAATGTCATTATTTAAAGTGGTTGAGTCACTGACCCCGTTAAGTACACTTAACCCCACATCACCTTTACCGTCAGAATCAATTCCGCGCATAAAGCCGCCAAAAGTTTTTAAATCTGTCCAGTGGCGTTTTACACCCAGGGCTTCGTTAATTTTAAAGTCTGCGCCATTGTGATCTTTGATTTTACCATTACCAATAATAACCACATCGTTAAAAGTAGCCGGCGTATAGCTACCAGTATTGTCCATAAAAATGTTCTGGTTTACAAAAATAGGCGAATTGAAAACCATACCTACATCACTTTTTGATCCTTTAGGAATCGCCATATCGCCGTGACCAGCAATAGGCGCTGTAGTTTCGCCTAAATAAATTGAACCAGGTAAAATAAGAGCAAACGTATTGAGTTCACGTGGGTTAGAAACAAAGCTGGATGTTTCGCGCAAAAATTGTTTTCCGGTGGCTGTATTCTGCCCATCGTCACCAGTGACTTCTATACCGGTTCGTACCGGTTGGCCATCCCGGCCGGTAAATTCAGTAATGATTTGAATATAAACTTCGTCACCATTTACAGGTAAAGTCATATTGCTGATGCGCGAGACTTTGATGTTGACGCCTTTAACCAGTGGATTACGTGTGTTTGTAAGAACACGATTCAATGGATGCGTTGCACCCATAGTTAAATTATTGAGATCCAGCGTAATGGAAAATGATTGCAACATAAAATCGACAGCATTTTTTCCGGCTAAGGTTGGAAAAAGGTTGGCGCCGGTGCCGGGGTCTGTAGTTTTCCCTAAGTCTTCTAAAGTTTTCGCATACGATAAAGGCATCATCAAGCGGGCGGTACTAAATTGATTCGTAAAATTATTTACGCAGTTTTCAGGCAATTCAGGTAAAAGTTGAGCATCAAAACACCACCCTTTGCGAATCCCGTATTTGATATAATCCGTGATTGAGCGCAATGCTAAATTGGCGTGAATATCCTTACGTAGCTGTGATGAGAGCTTTCGTTCAGTGATAATTTTATTTGAGATAAAGTAAACTCCAGACGACACAATCCCAACGATGAACAAAGCCATCATTGTGGTATTTCCCCGGGAGTTGAACAAACGTATCCTCATATGGTACCCCTCAATATATTATTGTAGAACATCTCGCTGTAATACAGAAGAAAAAAGAAAAACCCCGCCTCAGAATAAGACGGGGTTTATTGAAGGGATAGTAAATAAAATACTAGTTGGCTGTTAAAGCCGAAGTGTAAGGTTGAAACCAAACATCGACAATGTATGCATGTGGATGTTTTTTTGGATTCTTTAAGACGATCGTTGATTTCTCGCGGAACTCGACCTTTTCAGCCACAGAATGAACTTGAGATTCGTATTTCAAGTTAATTGACTTAAGCATAGAAGCTAAAGGCACTGTATCTTTTCTAGAGTAAACACCTTTGCCTGATTTATCCTTCCAGAGAACAAGTTTTTTGAAAATCGGATCTTTGCTGTCGATGATGCCATCTTTATTTAAATCGTGAACAGCTAATTTTGCAAAACCATTTTTATATTCACCTGATTCACCAAAAAGTTCTTGGCTTGAAAGCACTTTTGCTTGTTTGTTTGGTAAAGCTAAAAAGTAACCGGCATGATTTTTTTCTGGCCAGTAAGTTCTTTGATTAGCACCCATGTTAAATTCAACAACATTATCAAATTTCGGAATTTCTTTGTCTAAGAACACCATTAACGGAGAGTGGTATCCACCGCAATAACCTTCTTGGCCTGGAAAGCCAGTTTCAATATCAAAGGTTTTGCCATCAGATGATTGATTGATATTAATCGCACTTGATGAAAGAAGACCAGTATAAGCATAGTAGGCACAACTTCCGCCAAAACAATGTTCGCCGTTGTTGTTCTGGGGGCCAGCTTCTTGTTCAAATGTAACATTACTTACTTTAAAACGCTGTTGCGCTACATTGATTTCAGCTGTTACAGGATTAACTGAATTGGTAACGGCACTTGGTATATTTAAAGTCACGGTATTACCTGAATAGGCCGCTCGTGATCCTGAAGGCAGTGTAAACCCTGTTAGAGTACTTGTTTGCGTAGCCGCAGCCGAAGTACCTAAGACAGCTGATGCAGGAAAGCGAACTTTAAAAGCTTGTTCTGCGCCATTATCAATGGTGATTTTACCATTCATGATAACAGTACTATTAGGAGCAATAGGATTTGCTACGCCACGCAAATTAGTACCAAAGCATGAAGCTCTGAAACGAACGGTATAGTTATTTGTACTTGTTCTTTGAGTAGCTCCAGCAACAGACATATCTGCCAGTGGATTTACTGCACCTTCACCACCATTAATGGTAAGGTCACTGCCTGCAGCTGATTGCGCTAGCCCTAAAGCTAAAACAAGCGATAATATATTGAGTTTACCTGATAACATAATTCCCCCTAGTTATCTCACATACTTAAGTATAGCTATGTTTTTCAGAATCATTACAAAAAAATGAAAATTAGCATTTATTCAGTTTTTTCGTTTCATCATGAAACAGTATGAAAAAAAGTTTGCAGCTGGGATCAAATATAAGACCTAGGTCCGATCATTGTTTTACTTCAATACGTCGATAAATATGGCGGATATATAGGGATGTAAAATGAATAAATGGTTTAATAGCAAATTCTACTTCGCATTTTGGATGTTCTTAGCATTAGTACCAATGAAACACGCTTTAGATGTTTCAGCGGAAATGGATCGCCAATCGCATAAAACAATTGTCGGCATGCAAGAGCAGTCTTCAATGGCAAGTCAGCCAGCTGAAGATCTTTATTCATTTGATGAAAGGCAAAGTGAATTAGCAAATGTCAGCGATGAACAGCTTTTGCAAGTTTTAGAGCTATCGACAGATGAGTATGAACAATCGGGTTCAGCTAATCCTTATGCTATTTCTCCGGCGCAATTAGATTCATATGACCTGGCTTTGCGCGAAAGCTCGGGCTTAAATAATAATTCGCCTTTTGATTTTGCTACAATTGCCGGTGAAGAAGCTGCTGTGAATTATGAAGAGCTAGCCGTGTGCACTGCTAAAAATAAAAATCGTGGAAACATCGAAGCGGTTATTCTTAAAGCTGCCAAGCAAAGCCCGATGATGGCCAATGCTATTGCAGAACGTAGTCATGAAAGCAAAACTATCCCTCGCAAATGTATAACTCATGTTATGAATAAATTTAACCCAAGCCCTAAATCATTAGCGCGTTGTCCGGGTGGAATGGGAACAGAACCGGCGCGTGGTGGTGCTAAACCATGTATTTCTAAAAATTTAGTTAATTTAACGTATAATCATTTTACAGATGTTGCTGAGTGTTTAAATATCGAAGCCAAAGATCTGTTGCCAAAACTTTCAAACGAGTCTGGAGTAATTATCAACACTTTGGGCGCTGGTTGGGATGCCGGAGTCGGGCAGTTAACCCAATCGGCTATTGAAGAAGTAAATAAGCATTATGATCGCTATGTTGCAGAAATGGAAAAAGCGTCAATTAAAAAACCTTCTTGTATGCGTGTGATGCAGTATAAACCTTATTTAAAAAAGGCTAAAGATGTTTTAGCGTCACGTTGTTCGTTCATCGTTCCTCCGGAAAATCCGATGAAAAATATCGTTTACATGGCGGTTTACAATAGAATGAATTTAGATCATTTATTAGGTATCAAATATATCGCTGGTGAATCATTTATTGATAACAATGGTCAAATGATTGCCTATACGGGTACAACTTCTGACCGTATTATTAATGGTAAATTTGGTAATAATCAAATCCAGCAAAAATTCGCTCAATTAGGTATTTCAGATCTAAGTTTAGATAACGTAGCAACTATGGTGGCATTTAACGGTTATAATGCGGGGCCAAGTACTGCATTTAATATGTTAAATGAATATTTAACCAAACGAATTTCTGCTAAAAAATCACTAACTGAGCGTGATTTTGATTTTCATACGCCGAAAACTGCGACTGACATTGATGGTAAAGTAAAATCGGTAACTGAAATAGCGCGATTGAATGTGCGTTCTGCATTTATTAAAAAGAATGATCCAGAGGCAAAAATTAAAGTAAAGCGTGCCAAAGTTTTACCAGAGAAAATCAGAAAATCACATTTGCTGACGTTTCCAGAATTTTTAATTTATAATCAGAATAACTTCGATTCTTCAATTTTAAATCCGGCAAATCTGGCAAAAGTAGAAGCTATCCAAGATGCGGCTGCAAAAGCTAAAGAACGTAATAAATACGAACGCTTTTCATCTTATGGTTCTCCGGGGTATTTATCATCTTTAGCGGCTAAAGACACAGCGCTTAGAACGGCCTTTGAAAATTCAGGAGCAGATAAGTATTACTGTTCAAACCCGAATTTTTTAAAAATCAGAGACCATAAAGCTAAGCCACTGGAGCCTGAGTTTGATGAGCCAGTTCCGGCAGCGGTACAGGATAATGTAAAGGTCGTTAGGCCAAGAGTAGAAGCCGTTAATAAAATTAAAGCGGCTCCTAATAAAACTAAATAGTTTCGATTAACCTTGGCGCTGGCGTTTATCAACAGCTAGCGCTGCTTCGCGAATCACTTCAGACATGGTTGGATGCGAGTGAAAAGATCTTGCTAGGTCTTCGCTTGATCCACCAAATTCCATAGCTACCGTAATTTCACCTAACATTTCAGATGCACCAGCGCCCACGATGTGGCCACCTAAAATGCGATCTGTGTGCTTATCAGCGATGATTTTTACAAAGCCTTCGGTAGCGCCGCGTGCTTTAGCGCGACCATTAGCAGCGAATAAGAATTTACCCACATTAACTTCAAGACCCTTGGCTTGAGCTTCTTCAGCAGTCATGCCTACAGATGCAATCTCTGGGTGAGTGTAAACTACAGAAGGAACGGTGTTGTAATTTACATGGCCATGACCTGTCGCAATTAATTCAGCAACAGCTACGCCTTCTTCTTCTGATTTATGAGCTAACATCGGGCCAACGATCACGTCTCCTACTGCAAATATATTTGGAACATTTGTTTGGTAGTGTGAATTTGTTTTTACGCGGCCACGATCATCTTTTTCGATACCTACAGTTTCAAGGCCTAATCCATCTGTGAATGGTTTGCGTCCTGTAGAAACTAAAACCACATCCCCTTGGATTGTGCCTTTATTGCCATCGGGCATAGTTTCAAAATCTAATTCAACACGGCCACCGGCAGAGCGTGACCCAGTCACTTTCGTTGAAGTTTTAAAGCTTACGCCCATTTTCTTCATTGAACGTACTAATGTATTTACGCAGTCTGTATCCATCATTGATAAAATCTTATCAGCATATTCGATCACAGTTACTTTTGAACCTAAACGCGCCCAAACAGAACCTAATTCAAGGCCGATGACTCCGCCACCGACAACTAACATTTCTTTAGGGATTGAATCTAAAGCTAATGCACCAGTTGATGAAACGATTTTTTTCTCGTCGTATTTTAAGAAAGGTAATTCAACAGGTACTGAACCCGTCGCGATACAAATATTTTTTGCATTTAATGTTTGTTTGGCGCCATCGTCAGCAGTGACTTCAACTGTATTAGCTGAAGTGATTTTACCTTTGCCAAGAATACGAGTGATTTTATTTTTCTTAAATAAGAACTCAATACCACCGGTTAAATCACTAACGATTTTATTTTTGCGAGACATCATTGCATCAAGATTCATTTTCACGTCAGTGAATAAAATCCCGTGTTTATCAAAGTCATGTAAGGCTTCGTGATAAAATTCAGAGCTTTGCAATAAGGCTTTCGAAGGGATGCAACCCACGTTTAAGCAGGTTCCACCTAAGGTTTTATCTTTTTCAATAACAGCTGTTTTAAGACCTAACTGGGCTGCGCGAATGGCTCCCGTGTATCCACCAGGTCCGCCACCGATAATAACTAAATCAAATTCTTCCATTTTAAATATCTTTCTCGTTCAAAAAAACTAAGTACTAAACTTCAATTAATAATCTTTCAGGATCTTCAATGCCTTCTTTGATTTTCACTAAGAAGGTTACGGCTTCTTTGCCATCGATAATTCTATGATCGTAGCTTAACGCTAAGTACATCATTGAGCGAATTTCAACTTTGCCGTTAATCGCCATCGGACGCTCTTGGATTTTATGTAAACCTAAGATCGCAGATTGCGGAGCATTTAAAATTGGCGTTGATAATAATGAACCGAATACACCACCGTTAGTGATTGAGAAAGTTCCGCCAGATAAATCATCTATCGAAATTTTTCCATCACGGCCCTTGTTCGCTAAATCGCGAATCGCTAATTCCACACCAGCCACTGATAAGTTATCAGCATCTTTAACATTAGGAACCATTAAGCCGCGTTCAGTTGATACCGCAATACCGATATTGAAGTAGTTGTGGTATTCGATCTCATCACCAACAATCGAAGCATTTACTGCAGGTAATGCTTTTAAAGCTTCGATTGCAGCTTTAACGAAGAATCCGTTGAAGCCTAAGTTCACGCCGTATTTTTCTTTGAATTTATCTTTATATTTATTTCTGATCTCGATCACTTTAGTCATATCAACTTCGTTGAAAGTTGTAAGGATCGCAGCTGTGTGTTGAGCCGCAACTAATTTCTCAGCGATTTTTTTACGGATGTTCGTCATTTTCACACGTTGAATATCACCTTGTTTAGAAGGTCCGCGCGGAACTGGAGTTACCGTTGGAGCTGCTGGTGCTTTTGCCGCTGGTGCCGGAGCAGCAGGAGCGGAAGCCGGAGCATTTAATACATCACCTTTTGTTAAACGGCCGCCAAGACCAGTACCTTGTACATTTGATGTATCTAAACCACGTTCGTTAACTACACGTTGAACTGCGGGGGATTGATGGGCTTGTAATTCTGGGTGAGTCGCTTTACCACCACCAGAAGAAGATGCGCCTGCTGCAGGTTGAGCAGCTGTTGTTGCTTCGGCTTTTGGAGCTGATGTTCCCGCTGGAGCTTTTGCATCTGTATCGATTGAACCAACTGTTGCGCCAATTTTTACGGTGTCGCCAGCTTGGGCATTAATAGTAAGTACACCATCTTTTTCTGCGACAACTTCAACAGATGCTTTATCTGTATCTAGAAGCATGATCACTTCATTCATTTTTACGAATTCGCCAGATTTTTTTGTCCAGCTTCCGATAACTGCTTCTGTAATTGATTCACCAACCGCAGGAACCTTTACTTCTAATTTCATTCTAAACCTCGTGTTTCTTTTTAAACTTATACTTTAAATACTTTTTCAATAATTTCTGTTTGTTCAATCTTGTGACGGTAGATTGAGCCTGTTGCCGGAGATGCACGGTCTGGGCGACCGACATAACCAAACTGAGCTTTTGAACCGATCTCAGTTAACAGTGTCGCAAACTTGAAATACACATAACTGAACGCGCCCATGTTTTGTGGCTCTTCTTGCGCCCAAATAACTTTTTTAGCATTCGGGTATGATTTCATGATTTTATTCACTTTCCAGTGAGGAAACGGAGAAATCTGTTCTAATCGAACTAACGCAGTTTTCGTGTCATTTAATTTTTCGCGCTGTTCTAGTAGTTCGTAATATAATTTACCAGATACAAACACGACTTTTTCTACTTTTGAATTATCAGTTAACAATGTGTCTGCTAATACTTCTTCGAAAGTGCCATTAGCAATTTCGCTGATCATGCTTGTTGCGCGTGGATGGCGAAGTAAAGATTTCGGCGACATCACCACTAGTGGTTTTCTGAAATCACGTTTTACTTGGCGGCGCAACGCATGGAAAATTTGTGACGGTGTAGTTAAGTTCACAACTGTCATATTATTTTGTGCTGATAATTGTAAGAAGCGCTCTAATTTTGCAGAACTGTGTTCAGGGCCTTGGCCTTCATAACCATGAGGTAATAAAAGAACTAAGCCTGACATTTGCTGCCATTTAGATTCGCCAGCCGCTAAAAATTGATCGATGATAATTTGGGCGCCGTTTGCGAAATCGCCGAACTGAGCTTCCCAGATAGTTAAAAAAGACGGGTCTGTGATTGAATTACCGTATTCAAAACCCATTACGGCGTATTCAGATAAAATAGAATCGTAAACGCAGAAATTTGTTTTTTCAGAATTTAATTGTTTTAACGGAAAGTAAGATTCATTTGTTTTTGTATCGTAAAAACCTGCATGACGGTGAGTGAATGTACCACGCACGCAATCTTGACCGGTTAAGCGCACTGATTGGCCTTCGTTAATTAAACTTCCGTAAGCTAAAAGTTCTGCCATACCCCAGTCGCAAGGTTCTTTGCCAGCGGCTTGTTGTTTACGTTGTTCAATAAGCTTAGGTAATTTCGGGTGAAGATTAAATCCAGCAGGAACGGTAGCGATTTGTTCGCCGACTTTTTGTAAAGTCGCAAGATCAACTGAAGTCTTTGTTGGTTTTTCCATGTCTTCGGTTAAACCTTTTTTAAGCCCAGCCCAAGCGCCTTCGAATTTAAAAGTTTTAACTTTCGGAGCTTGTTGTTTTGCAGAGTCGTAAATTTTTTGTAGATCGTTCATGCGATCAGTTAAAAGAGAATCAGTAAAGTTTTGATCGGCAACGTTTGTTGAAACTAATTGTTTTGCGTAGATCTCGCGTAAGGTCGGGTGTTTTTTGATGATATCGTACATTAACGGCTGAGTGAATGCAGGTTCATCACCTTCATTGTGACCAAATCTACGGTAACAAGTTAATGTGATCACGATATCGCGACCCCATTCTTGGCGGTAACGAACAGCGATATCCATCGCGCGAACACATGATTCAACATCATCACCATTACAGTGTAATACCGGAATCGCTAAAGCTTTAGCGACATCAGATGAATAATGGGCTGAACGCGCGTTTTCAGGATTAGTTGTGAAGCCTACTTGATTGTCGATAATTAAATGAATTGATCCACCAACAGCGTAACCACGAACGTGCGCCATTTGTAGAGATTCCATCACAACACCCTGGCCAGCAAATGCAGCGTCACCGTGAATGATTAATGGAATTACTTTTTTGCGATCTTTAGTGTCTAGGCGTTTTCTTTGCGAAGCACGAGCCATGCCAAGAACAACAGGGCCAACAGCTTCTAAGTGTGAAGGGTTAAATGCTAAATGACATTCAACTTTACCAGTTGGTGTGTCTTTAGTTTTTGAATAACCTAAGTGATACTTTACATCGCCGTCGTAATCTTCTAGCGGTTTTTCTAATTCAGTAGGGCCATTGAAATCGGCAAACATTGTGCCGACATCTTTATCCATGAAATTCGCTAATACATTTACGCGACCACGATGGGCCATGCCGACAACGATCTCTTCAGTTCCCAAAGCTGATGCGCTTGTTACTAAATGATCCATCATCGGAAGCGTGGCATCCGCGCCCTCTACAGAGAAACGCTTTGTTCCAACGTAACGAGTGTGGATGAATTTTTCTAAACTCTCAGCGCGAGTGACTGATTTAAGAATTTCTTTTTTTTGATCGGCAGACAATTTGAAAGTTGGAGAATTTTGTTCAAATTCTTTGATAAACCAATTTCTAACTTCAGGTAACGCTTCAGCAAACTGGGCTGTCAATTTACCGCAGTAAGCAGAGCGCAAGTGCGCGATGATTTCTTTTAAAGTTGAATTTGGTTTACCAACGATAGAGCCGATTTGGAAAGTTTGTTCTAAATCTTTGTCAGATAAATTAAATTTATTTAATTTCAGCTGGTCATTATGCGCCGGAGTGTTCGTTAACGGATCGATATCCGCTTCGTAATGACCGTATGTGCGGTAGGCATTAATTAGATTGTAAACATCTAATTCTTTTTCAGAGACGCCAAAGGCGCCGTCCTTCATGAATTCAACGCCTTCGAAAAAACGTTTCCACTCAAGATCTACAGAATCCGGAGATTTTTTAAATTGGTTGTATAATGATTCGATATATTCAAGGTTCAAATGATTCATGAATTAGCCTCTCAAAACTTTTGCATGATATTTTATGTTTTCGCTCTTGATTGTGTCATAAAGATCAGACAAACTTAAGCCAATTTTTCATATATTTTTTCAATTATTTAGAGAGGAAATTTCTCATGAGTAACCCAACAGCTAAAACACACAAATTAGTCATCGTTCGTCATGGAGAGTCTCAATGGAATCAAGAAAATCGTTTTACTGGTTGGAAAGACGTAGATTTGTCTGAAAAAGGACGCGCAGAAGCGCAAAAAGCTGGCAAATCATTGCTAGAGCAAAAATTCGATTTCGATTTGGCGTACACAAGTTCTTTGACACGAGCTATCAAAACTCTAAATTCAATCCTTTCAGAAATGGATTTGAATTGGTTACCAGTGATTAAAGATTGGCGCCTAAATGAACGTCACTATGGTGATTTGCAAGGTCTGAACAAAGCAGAAACTGCAGCAAAACATGGTGAAGACCAAGTTAAAATCTGGCGCAGAAGTTATGACACTCCTCCTCCGATGATGGCAAAAACAAATCCTGAACATCCGATTCACGATAAACGTTATAAAAATATTAATCCTGAATTATTGCCTTCAGGCGAATCACTAAAAGATACAGTGGCAAGATTTTTACCTTTATGGAACGAACAGATTTCTAAGGATGTATTAGCTGGTAAAAAAGTTTTAATCGCGGCTCATGGAAATTCATTGCGTGCATTGATCCAACATTTAGAAAAAATGACGCCTGAACAGATCATGGAAGTCAATATGCCAACGGGTATTCCGATGATGTATGAACTTGATGATAAATTAAATGTGATCTCGAAAAAATTCATCGGTGATGCTGATGAGGTCGCAAAAGCAATGGAAAGCGTTGCTAATCAAGGAAAGAAAAAATAGTTATGAAAAATTTGGCAGCACTTAGTTTAGTTTTTTTATTCGCTTTTTCGTCAGAAGCGCAAATTAAAAAAACTTATGAACGCGTAAAGCAAGCTGTTACTGGTTCTGCAAAGATTTCACAGCCACATTATTTTCCGGTGCAATGGGAATTTCTTTTTTCGCTGTCGGCAGATATGACTAATATTGACGTTAATACGAAATCTGTTGGTCTAACAGTTTCGAAGTATAAAAATAGCCAACAAAATGTAGCTGCAAATTTTACGTTGGGTTTAACTGACTCTTTATTCGTTGGCCTTGAAAGTGGCTATACTCTGAAAAATGAATATTCATACAGTTTGCCTGCGGCTGCTAGTGAAAATTCAACGGGAATGACTGATCCTACTTTAAATATTGTTTTTCGCGCAGCTGATTTAGATAGTGCTAAGCTAGATTTGAAACTTTCATTTCAACCCATGCTTGGTGATTCTAAATTAGGTGATTCTACTCATGATGGAAACGGTCTATACGGCGCCAACGTGACCACACTTGGCGGAAAAGTTGTTTTTCTTGCAACGCAAGCGTCGCAACTTTTTCTGTCTGGAGAATACAAGTTAATCGGCAAAAGAAATCTTTTAGATCAATCTGTTAACGAAGTTACAGAAGTCGATGCCCACAACGGCACGGAATTCCAGGTCGGTGTTTTAACAGAGATCGACAAGGATGCTTTTTTTGGACTTAATTTTACTGTTTCACACGAAGATTCAACAGATTCTACAAATCTAAGCACGAATCAAAAAAGCGAATCTGAGTCGCTGGATCTTAAAACCTTACATTTAGTTGGTAAGTACGAATTCACTCCGGATACGAGCCTTGAAGTGCAGGTAGGTCATCTTCTTGAGGGTAAGTCCGAAGGTGATGGTTTGGAATCTGATGTTGAAGCTAATAGCTTGGGTTTCAGCTACTTAGTCCGTTTCTAAATCCTTACAAACGTGGTCCATACGTTGCTCTTAAATTCTATGTCATAGCAAAGCGTAAGAAAAGTAAGGCTTAAAACAAATTTACATTGTTTTAAGGTCTGAATCTAACGCCTGCGGAGTGACTAATTTGAGACACTGTCAATTAGGTTGACGGAGGAACGTATGCTGAAAAAAGTCGGAATGTCATTATTAGTAATACCACTGGTTATGGGAAACCTTGCCCATGCTGCTGATGGTATTTCGGGTCCTGGGCCGCAAGCTCAGCAAGCCGTAAATTTCGATCATGCAACTGATGCTAAGACTTCGATTTCACAGCAAATGGTTCTTTTTGAAATGCCGCCTGAATATGAGTGTCCGCTATTTTCAAATTCTCCGTACACTGAAATTTTAAGTTCGTTAGATAGAATGCAAGAAAATTTAAATTCGACGTTTCCACAGTGTGATATGAAAGCGCAAAATGAAAAAGTCGCGCAAAAAGCGGTGGCTTTAAGAAATTCAGTATTTGAAGCTAAAAAATTACAAGAATCTGGTCAGACTTTTAAATTAGAAATGACGGCACAAACGATGGTAGATGCCGCTCAAAAAATTCAAGAAACATTGGCTTTGGCTGCGCAATCACAAACGAAAGTTTGTTACCGAAGCAACCAACAATTTAGAAATGTAGTTTTCTCGATCAATGAAACGTTTCAAGGAATTGCTCCCGTTGTTCTTGATATGATTGCAAAAAATCCAGTTTTAGGGGCTAAGCTTGGCCCAGCAGTAAAAATTTTAGCTGGCGCTGATGCACTTTCTAAAGGTTTAGGTTTTGTCGAGCAAATCGCGCAAGATTCAATTATGTTTGATATGACTGATCAAAATAATCGTGTAAACACTTTGAAAAACGTTTGTCAGTACATGAAGCTTTACCGTCGTCTTGATTACATGCGCAGTCTTAAACTTGGACAAATTCAATCGGTGTACGCCGGCTACCAAAGTCGTATTCGTGATTTAAATCAAAATATCACAGACTACCGCCGTAAAAACAGCATGTCTGTATCGCCAACCAACGCAGCTGCTGTAAAACAACAGGCCTTTGAATTAGCAGGTATTGATGAATCTGATCCAAATTACCAGTTATTCAAAAGCTTAAAAACTTTATTACCTGATGAGCTTAATAAATTACAAAAAGCACAGTATGATCTTGAGTTAGCGGCAAAAGATCTTCAGCGTCCTGAAGTGGCTCAGTGCCAACTTATTCAGTCATCTAAGCTTTCGGTGACATACAAAAAGACCTTAGAAAAACTTATTGAATTTAGTATGACTTGGGCTGACCAAATGGGTGGATCACCAGATTCAGCTGCGGCAATTGAAGTTTTAAAAAGCCAGTTAGATGCTTATGATGAATACTTCGCTGAAGCGAAAGCATCTAAAAATCTTATTGAGTGTGTGAAGCTTGGCCAAGACTGGATTAAAATTTCTTTAGAACTATTAAGTACAGGTCAAAAGATTGTTCATATGTTTGCGCAAGAGCAGGCTGAATTACAAACTGAAAAAGATTCTATTAAAGAAAAAAGCTTATCTAAAAAAGAACGTGAAAAGCAAAACGTACAGACTAACTTAGCTAGTTTAAAATCTATGATGCAATATGCAGCTTTTGAATCTAGTGAGATTGAAAAGCGCGCTAAAGATATGCACCGTTATTTTTTTCGGGGTCCATTCTATAACGAAGTTAAATCGGCTTGTTCGGATGATCCAAATTGTGGCTGGTGGCAAAAAACTGTGGGCGGAGTAAAAGCCGCTTACCAATGGCAGCGTAATAATGGCCCGATTTACGAATTACTTCGTAACAATGACCAACATTTTAATAATGCCTATAATCAGATGAATGAAGCGCGTGCGAAGCTAAATGTGTTTGAATATCAATTCGCTAAAGCTGATTACAAAGGTGTAACTAAAATGGGAACGATGGAAGCTATTTTAGCTCGCGGAAAATTATACGGTCAGCGGTTAACGCATTTATCTTTAAAATACATTAAAAAGGGATCGCCGACGCATCAAAACCTTTGTATGAATGCGCGCCAAGTGTTGGATAAATACTTAGTGGCTTCGACTCACATGATGAGCAGCCAAGCGCTTTGCAATATGGTGTATCCGGCTTTAAAAGAAAATAATGTAGCGTCAGCTTTACGTGACTATTGTATTCCGCGTGCCGGGCGTACAGAAGCCACTGATAAGGCTTCAAAACTGCAACAGCTAATTTATACTTTAATTGGTGAGGGTGAAAGCAAAAAACGTTGGGTCGTCTACTTTGGAGATACTCAGGCGCGACAAATTGATGTCAGCAATGAAAATTCGCCGAAAGCTCTAGTTGATAAACTGATCGAAAAATACGACAATCTTGAGTGTGAACAAAAATCTGGTTTTTAATTTTAGTTTAGTGAATGAAAATTTCGATGGTCATACGCCGAAAATGGCGATGATCATCGAAAATGGCTTGATCTCATGGCTTGGTCCACAAAATAAAATCCCTAAAAAAGTAAAATTCAAAAAAGAAATCGATTTAAAAAAGAAAAAGGTTTTACCTGCTTTTATCGAATGTCACACGCATTCATTGTTTGCTGGTTCTCGCGCCGATGAATTCGAACTGCGCAATAACGGCGTAAGTTACTTAGAAATTGCTAAAAAGGGTGGGGGTATCCTATCCACAATGAAAAAAACCAGAACGGCGTCTGTTAAAGAGCTCTTAGCCAGCACGCAAGAGCGTGTAAATAACTTTATCAGACAAGGTGTAGCCACTGTCGAGATTAAATCTGGCTATGCCTTAGATTTAAAAAACGAGATTAAATCTTTAGAAGTTATTAATAAAATTAAAACAGCGCGGGTGATTCCTACTTTTCTTGGCGCCCATGCAAAGCCTCCTGAGTATGATTCTTACGGAAAATACTTAGAGTATTTAGCTAAAGAAGTTTTACCTATCGTAAAAAAGAAAAAGCTTTCAAACCGCGTTGATATTTTCATTGAGAAGAATTTTTTCGAAGTTCCAGAAGCCCGAACGTATTTAGCTGCAGCAAAAAGACTTGGCTTTGAGGTTACGATTCACGCCAATCAATTGTCGTTATCTGGCGGGGCAGAGCTGGCTTTAGAATTACAGGCTCAATCTGCAGATCATGTGATTCATTTAACGGATGAAACGATTCAATACTTTGCGCGCAACAAAACTGTGGCCGTATTATTACCAGCGGCCGACTTATATATGAAGTGTCCGTATCCACCAGCACGCAATTTAATAGATAGTGGCGCGACAGTCGCACTGGCTACAGATTACAACCCTGGAAGTTGCCCTACGCAGGATCTATCTTTAGTAGGATTACTTGCGCGCTTAGAAATGAAAATGACGCTGCCTGAAGTTTTTAAAGCTTACACAATCAATGCAGCATGCGCTTTAGGGATTGACCATGAAGAAGGGTCATTGGCTGTCGGCAAAAGAGCTAATTTTATTTGCACTGATGCCGAGCTTTCTGACTTTTTCTATTCAGCGGGTGCAATGCCAAGTCATCAACTTTTCATTCTAGGAAAGCCAACTTTAGTTGAGTAATTTATCGCCAAATTACACGTGGCGTCTTAAAATTTAAGATTCTTACATTTTAGTTGTATAAGGGGTGCAGTCTTTCTAGGCTCACGTTATGGCAGCAAGTTATTCTTCTTTTTTAACGACGCAATATTATAGTCCGGTATTTAATACCGCTTTATTCGATGGCCCTTTTCGAATTTATTTTTCGCAAAGTTATGAGTCTGTCGCTTTAAAGATTTATCACTTACTGCAAACCCAAGATTTAGGGCTTTGGACTGAATATAAAAAATGGTCTGAAAAAACTAAAAAGCACGCTTTTATTTTAATTTATCCATCGCCACAAGACTTAGCTGTCGCTTTCGATGGTGAAGCACAAGCTCCTTTAATGAATCGTCTTTGGGATGAAGGCTTGATTCTGGGCTTTGCAAATTCTCACTCAGATGACGCTTTTCCGGTAGTTTACCAAAGCATTCTGACTCAACTTAAGAATTTTATCGCCACAGAAAAAACCAATCTGAATTTACAATTCTAAAACGTCACATTAATCCTGTTGTTTTCTAAAATTTGTTCTTATACTTAAAGTATGCGCTTGAATAGTCGTGGACAGGTTATTGTCGAATATTTATTAATCATGGTTCTTATGGTGGCAATCGCCGCGACGTTGACTAAAAATTTAGTGGGCCGTGGTGATGATGGCAATCAAGGTGTTATTGTTAAAGCTTGGAGCCGCATGGTTAAGGCGATCGGTAACGATTTACCAGATTGCGCCAAACAACAGAACTTCAACACAGCTAATTGTCCTAATTAGGTAAAAGTAACGCCGTACTAGATAAATCCAAAGCCGCGTTTTTTAACTTCGGTGTTAATTCTTTTTTGCAGATTTTCTTGAATCTCGGTGGCTAATTCATGACAAAGTTCAGAATCACTCATTTTATCTGGACCAAATGGCAAAGTGACTGGTTTTTCGAAAATAATTTTCCACTTTGCCGGTAGGGGAATCACATTCAGCGGAAGCGGCAAAACTAAACCACGCAAAAATTTTGAAAACTTAAGCTGGCGCAAATTAATATTGGTCTCTTCAGCACCCAGAATCACCGTCGGAACAATCGTCGCATCTGTAGCAAGAGCCATGCGAATAAAGCCGCGTTTGAATTCTTGCAGCTGATAACGTTTCGAAGTGGGTTTAAAATTACCGTGTTCGCCCTCTGGAAAAATCACGATCATTTGTTTTTTCTTTAGATAATTCACGCCGTTTTCAAAAGTCGCCTCGAAAAAACCAAGTTTTTGTGCAGGTAAGGCTGTCGTTTCAGTTAAAAACCATAAATGATGGGTAAGAACTCTGGGTACGCGCTGAGTTTTTTCCTGAATAATATAAGCTAATACCATGGCATCCATTGCCGTAAATCCTGAATGGTTCGGCGCAATGATTATTGGTCCGCTGGTGGGGATATTTTCTACGCCTTCAACTTCAATGCGAAAATATTTTTTTAAAATCTCCATGAAAAGTCGCGGAAAAACTTTATATAGCAACTCGTCAGCACCGAGTGACTTTAAATTGAATACTTTTTCGTTGGGTTTTTTTAAAAAATTGATCATGATATTTCTATGAAAAAATATATCATGGCCATCGATCAAGGAACAACCGGTTCAACAGTCATTTTAGTGGATCAAGGCGGAGGTCTGGTCGCATCTAGTGATCAGGATTTTCCGCAACACTATCCAGAACCTGGTTGGGTCGAACACGATCCTCGTGATATTTGGGAATCCGTCTCTCAATCGGCGCGTAAAGCATTGAGTAAGATTCAGGCGAGCCCCAGTGATGTTTTAACGATAGGTATTACGAATCAACGTGAAACCGTCGTGGCTTGGCGTAAATCAAATTCTGAAGTGTTACACAATGCCATCGTGTGGCAATGTCGTCGAACTACCGAGATGTGCAATAAGCTTCGTCCAACGTGGCAGAAAAAAATCAAAGATAAAACAGGTCTGGTGCTAGATCCTTATTTTTCGGCCAGCAAAATGCGTTGGTTAATTGAAAATGTGCCTGCAGTTAAAAAAGCTTTAAACGATGATGATTTAGCTTTCGGCAACATGGACACATTTTTAATGTGGAAATTAACTTCAGGAAAAACTTTCGCCACAGATGTAAGTAATGCCTCTCGCACAATGTTGATGAATTTAAAAACATTAGCTTGGGATAAAGACTTATTAAAATTATTTAAAGTTCCACTTTCGGCATTACCAGAAATTAAATCGTCAGCAGGAGCTTTTGGTGTTACCCAAAATGCTGGTTTCGTTGTTGATGGCACTCTGATTTCTGGAGTTGCAGGAGACCAGCAGGCAGCTCTTTTTGGTCAGGCTTGTTACGCGGCGGGTGAAAGCAAATGTACATTTGGTACCGGCAGTTTTATTTTGATGAATTCAGGAACCAAAATTCTAAAATCAAAATCGAATTTACTGACAACAGTGGCATGGAAAATTAAAGATCAACCGGCGCAATACGCGCTTGAAGGTGGAGCTTTTATTTGCGGCGCCGCCGTTCAGTGGCTGCGTGATGGTTTAGGGTTAATCGAATCAAGTGCTGAAGTTGAAAAATTAGCTGCTGAAGTACCAAATACTAACGGTGTTGAATTTGTTCCGGCTCTTACGGGACTTGGTGCCCCTCACTGGAAGCCCGAAGCTCGCGGCGAATTAACAGGGTTAACTCGTGGTACGACAAAGTCTCACATTGCACGCGCAACCTTAGAAGCAATGGCCTTGCAAAATGCTGATATTCTTATAGCCATGCAAAAAGACTTAGGTAAAAAAATTAAAAAATTGCGCGTTGATGGCGGGGCCTCTGCAAATAATTTATTAATGCAGCTGCAAGCTGATTATTTGCAAACACAAGTTGATCGGCCGCAACAAATCGAAACTACTTCAATGGGAGCAGCGTACTTAGCTGGTATTGGGGCGGGGGTTTGGAATTCTACTGCTGAAATTAACAAAATCTGGAAGATCGATCGTTCGTTTAAGGCGACGATTAAGAAAAAAGATTTAACAGCGCGACAAAAATCGTGGGCTAAGGCGATAAAAAAAGTGTTAGTGACATAAAAAAATGGCCATCAAGTATTCATGATGGCCATATCGTTCTTACTACTGAATATATAAATCTGTTGATACTGCAAACGGTGTTGGGTTGCTCAAGCTTGAAGAGCTGACCGAACGTTTAACGTCTACTTGTACGCGGATTTGTGCTCCAGCTTTTAGGATTGAAGAAGCTTTGCTTCCTAATAATTTAGCTAAAGTTACTTCGCCGTTAGCTGCTTGCGCTTGTTCGCGGCTTACAGTTTGTGGGGTGTTGATCGCGCGTAATTTACCGTTTTTCACTTCGAATAAGCTTAATACGTACTTAGTACTTACTTCGCTAAATTGCTCAGTGCTGTCAGATAATTTGATGTAAGCATTTACACCTTGTTGGTTCGGAGCAGTTAATTCTACTTTTGATGAATCAGATAAAATCTGGATATCTTCAGAAGTTAAAACACGGCGGTCATAAACTGCAGTGCTAGAAAAAGATAACTGACCATTAGCAATCACAGAACCAAGACGAGTTGTTTTAACAACGGCTTTGATTTTAGAGTGAGCCCCAATTTGAGCTTGTACGATTAAACCAGTTTTGCCGTTAGCTAATGAAGTCGCAATACCTTGCTCGATTAAAGCATCAGTTGCTAAGTCACGAACTTCGATCTCAGAAGTAGTTTGTACTTTAGAGTGTGTCACTGAATCAGCAAAGCTGACTACGAATTGATTTAAAAGCGGTGAGTACACAACTTGTAAACCTTTAAGTGAAGCTGTTCCGGCATTTGAAGAATCAAATAGTGGAGTTAAACCTAACTGCACGTTGATCACTTCGCCTGATTGCGATTGAGAAATCACTTTGTATCCATATAATGAGTTAACAGTGGCAACAGTTACTTGGCCCGGTTGAGCTGAAGTTAAAGTTACTTTTAAGGTCTCAGATTCATGAGCAGCTAAAATAGCATCTTGCGGGAATGAAACTACAACTTGGAATTGTAACTGACGGTCAAAAACTGTTTGCGTTTCAGTTTTGCAACATTTTGTTTCTTCACGGTATTTAGTTACAGTGCGAGTGCGAGTCTCATCACGGTATTTTGTTTCGTCACGGTAACGAGTCACTTCTTTTTGGTAAGGTACACGCACGTTTCCGCATTGTTGTTCAGTGTAAGGAACCTGAACATTACGGCATTCTCTATCAGTGTAAGGAACTTGGTGGTCGCGGCATTCTTGACGAGTGTATGGAACATTGTTGCAAACTTGTTGGTTTTCACAACGTTGAGTTGGGCCAGTTCCGCTATCACATACGCGACGAGTTTTACAAACTTGTTGCCCATGAGCATTTGTGCCACATTCAGTCACATCACGGCATTGGCCCGGTTCGCCAGGAACTAAGTAACATTTTTGTTCGTTACGGCATTCTCTGCGGTAGTCAGTTACGTTTTGGCAACGGCGTTCATTGCGGTAACGAGTTACATTTTCACAACGTTGTTCGTTGCGGTAACGTGTTACCGTTTCACAGCGATATTCATCGCGGTATTCAGTCACATAATCAGTATAAGGAACTTGAACAGTGTACGGAACTTGAACTGTATAAGTTTCTTCGACCTGATAAGGTACCTGAACTGTGTAAGGCACTTGCACTTGTTCTTGGCGAAATAAATTTTTCGACAAGTGTGCGATGGCTTGGTGAGCGCTTGTTGCCGTGCGCGTAATAACCTGAGATGTTTGCTCAGACGGTGCCGAATTGGCTGTAGCACTCACGCTTAATGCGGTGATGGCTGCAACAAATAAAGGCAAAAACTTTTTAAATTGGATCATTGTGTCCCCCTTTTATTGAACGGGAGACTTAAGAGCAACAAGAGTGCCGAAAATTGTCGTCACTAAATGGTGATAAAGTGACTATTCTTCGCGATAGGTTTCGGGGATTTGAACTTCTTCAAGATCATCGATATCGCCCTGAAATTCGCGCTTAGAAGCCATTTCGATTTTTTGTGAAAGCTTGGCATCAAGTGTTCCATTAGAATAAGCGGCAATAATTTTTGAGTACTTTGCGGCCGTTGTCGAAATGATAGAAGTTGAACTCGCTAGAGAATAGAGTCCAAAAATAGTCATAAAGAAAAGCATAGCTCGGGTTGCGTTAATAGTAGGAATGTCTTTACTGCGTAGAATCGAATTGTGAATTTTTTTATAAAATACGATGAGAATCAATGGTGAAAATGCAAGTAGTAGCCCATAAAACCACCAAACGCTGGTCGACCAAAGCATTTCAGCACAACGTTCATTGCAACTGGTTTTGATCAAAAACTGATATTTTTGAATCATGAGCGAGCCAAAATATTTGAATTGGTAAAACATGAATGTCAGAGTAAGGATGCCAAGAACGAATTTTTCACAGAAAGCCCCGTATTTAAAATGAAGCTTAAAGTGCGTTACGAGTTCTCCTTTAATTAAAGCAAATCTGCTTGGCACTACTTTTTCTGGATGCTCTTGAGCAAGGCTTTCTAGTTCTTTGAGGTCGTTAATTTCATCAGTGTAAAAGTTAATGTGAGTGTCATATCCGTCAGCAGAGTACGACACCCAGTATGTCTTCTTATTATTCGCCGGGATGTAGATTTTAGAAATTTGGGATGGTTCGATTGTGACAGGCTCGCCGCGATAAGCTGATTTAAGGCTTTCCCAGCTGAGAATACGGCAATGGAGAGCCCGTAATTTAGATTTAGGCCTGATTATCAATCCCATAGCATTACTTATCGGAATTTAGAGCAAAAACTTGAAATAATTCCCGGCACCTGTCAAAGCTTTGGACAGCATTTTTTCACTCTAATCCCATACCGAAACGCTCACGATTGGCGCACATTTCGTATTATAGAAAAGAGTCAGGCATCTTTAAAAATGACTGGTAGCCTCTTGTGTTTGAGCCCCTCTCGAGCCAAGAGGTTTTTTTATTTTTTGCCTAAAAAAATACCCAGGTAACAGTTCCCTTTTTGATATGCACTGTGACGCATAAAGGAAACTGTTACCTCTTCTTTTCGCACACGATACCGTTATGGTCTATCGTATTTTGATTCGCGAAAGGATTCCGAACGTGTCTGATATCAAGCCATCACCAATTCCTGAAATTAAACGTCTAAAAGATTTAAGTACTCTTGTGAGTTTATCAAAACGCCGTGGCTTTGTTTTTCAAAGTTCTGAAATTTATGGCGGTCTTGGTAGCTGTTGGGATTATGGTCCTTTAGGTTCATTAATGAAATTGAATGTTAAACGTGCGTGGTGGAATGCCATGACTCGTAGATCAGACATCGTTGGTCTTGATGCCGCGATTCTTATGCACCCAACTGTTTGGAAAGCTTCAGGCCACGTTGATGGATTCTCTGATCCTTTAGTAGATTGCAAAGATTGTAAAACTCGCTTTCGTGCGGATAACACAGATTCTTATATTAATAAAAAACAGTGCCCTGTTTGCGGAAGCAAAAACCTATCTGAAGAACGTCAGTTTAATTTGATGTTTAAAACTCACATGGGTCCTTTAGAAGATTCTGGTTCTGTGGTTTATCTTCGTCCAGAAACGGCGCAAGGCCATTTTGTGAATTTTCAAAACTGCCAACAGTCATCTCGTTATAAAATTCCTTTCGGAATTGCAGCGATTGGTAAATCTTTTCGTAATGAAATCACGCCGGGTAATTTTATTTTCCGTACGCGTGAATTCGAACAAATGGAAATGCAATACTTTGTAAAACCTGGAACAGATGAACAGTTTTTCAATGAATGGAAAGACCGCCGTTGGAAGTTCTATTTGAAATTCGGAATTCGTGAAGAAAATTTAAATTTCAAACCCCATGATAAATTAGCTCACTACGCGCGCGCAGCAGTTGACGTTGAATATAAATTTCCGATGGGTTTTTCTGAATTAGAAGGTATTCATAACCGCGCTGATTTCGATTTAACTCAGCATGCAAAATTCTCTGGTAAAAACTTAGAGTACTTTAACGAAGCTGAAAAAGAAAAATTTATTCCCTACGTGATCGAAACAGCCGTTGGTTGTGATCGGTTATTCTTAGCCTTTATGTGTGATGCATATCGCGAAGAAGTCACGACGACAAAAGATGAAACCGGTAAAACTTCTGAAGATGTGCGTGTGGTATTGGGATTACATCCTGAAATCGCTCCGTTTAAAGTTGCAGTACTTCCATTATCTAAAAAAGATGAGTTATCACTCCCTGCAGAAGGTTTACGTGACCAGTTAGCCGAAGACTTCGATGTGACTTACGATGAAACGGCGTCGATCGGTAAACGTTACCGTCGCCAAGATGAAATCGGAACACCATTTTGTGTAACTTACGATTTTGAATCAGTTACTGATGGCGCCGTGACTGTTCGTCATCGTGATAAAATGACTCAAGAGCGTATTAAAATTAAAGAATTAAATGCTTATATCGCTGTTCAACTGAAACAGTTTAACCAATAGGATCGGCCAGTGGCCGACCAATTAACAAATGAAGGGGATTGTGTGATGGAGACTACAAACACAAAAACTTATACGAAACCAGAGAAGTTTGTTTATTACTTTGCGGCCGGTGAAGCCGAAGGTAATGCAGGCATGAAAAACACTTTAGGCGGTAAAGGGGCAAACTTAGCAGAGATGACTGCTATCGGGCTTCCTGTGCCTCCGGGGTTTACGCTTTCAACTGACATCTGTACGGCTTATTACGCCGAAGGTGGAAAGCTTCCTGACTGGGTTAAACCTGAAGTCTTAAAAGCTTTGGCCCGTGTCGAAACTAAAATCGGAAAAAAATTCGGTGATGTTACAAATCCATTATTAGTGAGTGTTCGTTCAGGGGCTCGCGCTTCAATGCCTGGAATGATGGATACAATTCTTAATTTAGGTTTAAATGATCAAACAGTTGAAGGCTTAGCAAAGTCTTCAAATAACCCACGTTTTGCCTGGGATTCTTACCGCCGTTTTATTCAAATGTATTCTGATGTGGTGATGGGAATGAATTCATCATTGTTAGAAGTGACTCTTGAAGATCTAAAAGCCGAAAAAGGCCTTCACTTAGATACAGAGCTAACAACTGATGATTTAAAAAAATTAGTTAAAAAATTTAAAGACCTAGTTCAGCAAATGACCGGTCAAAGCTTTCCGGCTGATCCGATGGAACAACTTTGGGGAGCGATCAACGCCGTATTTAAAAGTTGGAATACAGCGCGTGCGATCACTTACCGCGAATTGCACGACATCCCTGCCGCTTGGGGAACAGCCGTCAACGTTCAGTCGATGGTGTTTGGTAATTTAGGTGATGATTCAGCAACGGGTGTGGCATTTACACGTGACCCTTCAACCGGTGCAAAAAAATTCTACGGAGAATTTTTAGTGAACGCGCAAGGTGAAGATGTGGTTGCCGGAATCCGCACACCACAGCCAATTTCGCTATTAGCTGAAATTATGCCTGAGCCATATAAAGATTTAGAAACTATCTATAAAAAATTAGAAACGTATTTCAAAGACATGCAAGATATCGAATTCACAATTGAAAAAAATAAATTGTGGATGTTGCAAACGCGTAACGGTAAACGCACGGCAAAAGCCGCGCTCCAAATCGCGTGCGATATGATCGATGAAAAAATGATTACTGAAGAAGAAGCGATTTTACGTTTAGATCCTTCATCATTAGATCAGTTATTACATCCGACATTAGATCCAAAAGCTTCAAAAACTATTTTAGCCAAAGGTTTACCGGCAAGCCCAGGTGGCGTTTGCGGGCAAATCGTCTTCACTCCAGAAGATGCTGTCGAGTGGAAAGAACAAGGCAAAAAAGTGATCCTAGTTCGCGTTGAAACTTCTCCTGAAGACATCGCGGGTATGGTTGCGGCCCAAGGGATTCTAACTGCTCGCGGTGGTATGACATCACATGCAGCGGTTGTTGCCCGCGGTATGGGTAAATGTTGCGTAGCCGGTTGTTCTGAAGTTGAAGTAGATTACACTAACGAACAAATGCGCGCCAAAGGTTACAACCTTAAAAAAGGTGATGTGATTACGTTAGATGGCAGCACGGGTGAGATTTACTTAGGTGAAGTTAAAACTATCGAACCAAAATTAGACGGCGTATTTGATCGTTTAATGAAAATGGCCGATGGCGTTCGCAGATTAAAAGTTCGCGCGAATGCAGACACGCCAAAAGATGCGCAAACAGCGCGTAATTTCGGAGCTGAAGGCATTGGCCTTTGCCGTACAGAACATATGTTCTTCGGTGCTGATCGTATTGATGCAGTTCGTGAAATGATTATCTCTGATACTAAAGTAGAACGTGAACGCGCTTTAGAAAAATTATTACCAATGCAAAGAGATGATTTTTATCAGTTGTTTAAAATCATGGAAGGCTATCCGGTAACCATTCGTTTGTTAGACCCACCATTACATGAATTCGTTCCGCACTCTGATGAAGAAATTCAAATTTTTGCAAAACGCGTAAACCTTGATGCCAATCGTGTAAAAGCAAAAATTCAAGCACTTCACGAATTTAACCCGATGTTAGGTCACCGTGGTTGTCGTTTAGCAGTAACTTTTCCTGAAATCTATCAAATGCAATCGCGTGCCATCGCTGAAGCCGCGGCAAAGCTAACCCAAGAAGGCATGAAGCTTGTTCCTGAAATCATGATTCCGTTAATTGCGACAGCGAAAGAATTAGAAATCTTGCGTGCGCAAACTATCGAAGTGGTTGATAAGGTGATGAAAGAAACAAAAACTAAATTTGATTACCAAGTGGGTACAATGATTGAACTTCCTCGTGCAGCCGTAACGGCTCATGAGATTGCAAAACATGCTGACTTTTTTAGTTTCGGAACAAATGACTTAACACAAACTACGTTAGGTCTTTCGCGTGATGATTCAGGAAGATTCTTAGGAAGCTACGTTAGCCAGGGAATATTTGCCAAAGATCCATTTGTAAGTATTGACCAGATTGGCGTAGGCACATTAGTTAAGACCGGTGTTGATTTAGGTCGTCAAACTAAAGGCCAACTTAAAGTGGGCGTGTGCGGTGAGCACGGTGGCGATCCGGAATCGATCGAGTTTTTTGAAAATGTAAATTTAGATTACGTCAGTTGTTCGCCGTTTCGTGTGCCGATAGCACGCTTAGCCGCTGCTAAGGCCCACTTAAAAAGGAAGAAAAAATAAGTATGCAAAGATTATTGTTAGTTGAAGATAATGAAGTTATGCGGGTGTTAGCCGCTAACACATTGAAAGAGTTTTCTCTTTCAATGGCTTCAACGTTAAAAGAAGCTCAAGTCTTAATGCAAACAAATACGTTTGACTTAATTCTTCTGGATATCGGATTGCCAGACGGGGATGGGCTTACTTTTTTAAATCACTTAAGCAATGCATCTGGTGCGCAAACGCCAGTGATTATTATTAGCGGTAAAACTGATATTGCCAGCAAAGTGACTGCATTTTCTTTCGGGGCTGAAGATTTTATTTCTAAGCCCTTTGATCCTATCGAATTAAAAGCGCGCGTGTCGGCTAAGCTTAAAAAAATTGAACAGGCTAAAACTAGCTCTGACCAGTTAAAAATTGGCGATTTAATCATTACAGTCAGCAAACAAAAAGTGGTGATTCAATCCGGTGGCAATGATCAGATTCCTGTAGACTTAACAACGTTAGAATTTAAATTGTTATTGTCTTTAGCAAAACATCCGGAGCGCGTTTACACGCGTGAGCATTTGCTTTCAGAAGTTTGGGGTAATGATTTATCTGTAACTTTGCGCAGTGTTGATACGCACGTGGCACATTTACGTAAAAAGATTCATAAATCAAAAGTCAAAATTGATACCGTCATTCGCAGCGGCTACCGCTTATTAATTAACTCTTAATTTTGCGCTAAAAATCTACAGCTATATATGTAAGCTCTGCCGAAGGATAAGAAATGTGCAGCCTTATATATATAGACATGCAGCGTTGCAGCAAGGCTGATCAAAACTCTTAAAAGCAATTGTTTCATGATTGACTCACTATCCCGACCAAAGGACAGTTATAGGTAGTTATACGCTCTATATCGTGTCTTATGGATTTCATAAGACTATAAACCATTTTCTTCGCAAAAGGAGTTTTGCTTTGAGAATTAAAAAACTAGAACTAATTGGTTTTAAATCATTTAAAGACCGCACAGTCATTCAATTCGATGCTGGTATTACTGGTATCGTAGGCCCCAATGGTTGCGGTAAATCTAATATCGTAGATGCCTTAATGTGGGTCATGGGCGATCAATCTGCCAAAGACTTACGTGCATCACAAATGACAGATGTTATCTTCGCCGGAGCTGAGAACTACGCTCCGCACGGTATGTGCGAAGTTTCATTAACATTAGAAAATGATGGCGGCCCATTCCCAGCTAAGTATTTAAAACATTCAGAAATCATGGTGACTCGTCGTCTACACAGAAATGGTGAAGGCGAATACTTTATCAATAAAGAAGCCGCTCGTTTAAAAGACGTGCAAGAGATCTTTATGGATACAGGTGCCGGCTCAAAAGGTTTTTCGATCATCGCCCAAGGTATGATCGGTAAGATCATTACATCTAAGCCAGAAGATCGCCGTATGCTAATCGAAGAAGCTGCGGGTATTACGAAGTTCAAAGCTCGTAAAAAAGAATCTCAACGTAAATTACAATCTACAGATCAAAACTTAGTGCGTTTACAAGACATCATCGGCGAATTAAAACGCCAAATTGATTCTTTACAACGCCAAGCTCAACGTGCCGAACGTTACCGTAATATCAAAAATCAAATTGAAGATCTTGAATTGTGGTTATCATCAGCTCAATACGTTGAACTTGCTCGCGCTGCTAATGAAGCACAAAAAATCTTTGATGAAGCCCAATCTTTAGAAGTGGGTTCTGAAGCTGACCTTGCAGGTATGCAAGCTCAATTAGAAACTTTAAAACTTTCTGTATTAGAGCAAGAAAAAGCAGTTGAAGATCGCCAGCAGGAATTCTTCAATCACCAGGGTTCAGTGCAAAAGAAAGAATTAGAAATCCAGGAATTACGCTTTACGCTTGAACAAGCTAAACGTAATGAACAAATGACTGGTTCGATACTAAACGAACAACAAGCTCGTTATGATCTGCTTTCTCGTGATCAAACAGCTCTTCAGGCTCAGGCTGATGAATTAAAAGAAGAATCAGAATACTTAGCTGAAGAATCAATTACAAAAGCTCAGGCTTTCAGTGAAAACCAAAAACGTTTTACTGAAATCGATGAAGATTTAACTGTTAAACGCCGTGAACAATTTGCCGTTGGCCAATCTGAATCAGCGTTAGATGCAAAATTAAATTCTTTTACAGGTCAGCGTTCTGAAGTTGCTGATCGCGTAGCTGATGAAGAAGTAAAACTTTCTGAATTACGTGAAACACACCACGGGTTTGAAACCCGTCGTCGTAAAATCACAAATGAATTAGACAGCCAACGCCAACTTCAATTAGACCTTTCAAATGATGCTGAATCATTTGAAGCGAATAAAAAGATTTTGACTGAATCTGTTCAACGTAAACAAATCGAAGTACAGGAATTTAAAGACAATTTAAATGAAACAGCTTCGCGCCTTTACGGTTTAGAAAACTTAGCGCAAAACTTCGAAGGTTTCGAAGAGGGCGTTAAGCAAGTTATGCTTTGGTCAAAAGCCAGAACTGAACAATCACTAAATGCTGATGGAACTGTGAATGAAACTTTCCATCCAGTGTCTGAAGTGATCGAAGTGCCAAGCGAATTCGAAATCGCTATGGAAGCAGCTCTTGGTTCTAAATTACAAATGCTTTTATCTAATAAAAAAGAAACAGCTTTAGAGGCTGTTGATTATTTAAAAGAACAAAACACAGGTCGTTCGTCTTTCTTCGCTGCTCAGGGCGAAAAAGCTCACATGCCTGCAGGAAACCCGGAAGCAGAAGCTGGTGTTCTTGGTTTATTAAATAAAGTAGTTCGCTCTGACGCTCAATTTTCTGACTCGGTAGAAAACATTCTATCTGGGGTAGCCATTGTTGATTCAATCCGTACGGCATTAGCATTACGTCCGAACTATTCAGGTTGGACTTTTGTAACTCCGGATGGTGATACTTTATCAGCTGATGGTGTAATGACCGGTGGGTCAAAAGATTCTGCTGAATCAGGTGTATTAAAACGTCGTCGTGAAATTAAAGAATTAACTGATAAGAAAAACGAATGGTCTGGAAAAACGGCTTTAGCAACTGCTGCTTTAAAGAAAACTGAAGAGCAATTAGCTAACGTATTAAATGACTTTGAAGGTGCGCAAAAACGCCGTATCGAACAAGAAATCAAAGTGACTGAACTTCGTAAAGATTTAGAACGTGCTGATAATGAGTTACAACAAGCAGGTAACGCAGTTGAAAGACAGGACAAAGAAGTTCGCCGTTTAACTGAAAACTTAGCCATGCTTGATGAAAAGATTTCTGAAATGTCAGAAAATCTTGTGAATTTACGCACGAATAAAGTTGAACTAGAAACATCTATTGAATCATTAACAAATGAGTTTGATTCAATGAAAGATGGTTTCGATGCGCAACAAGCTGAAGTGACTGATTTACAAATCAGATCAGCTTCTAAATCTCAGGAATACCAAGGTTTAATCCGCCAATTAGAAATGGTGACTAGACAGGTTAATGAATTATCGCACCAATTAAACCGTATGTCTGAAGAGGCAGAAGGTTACAATTCGCAAATGACTGAAGGCTCGTATGCTTTAGAACAGGCGAAAATTGATTTCGAAAGAATGGTTGCTGACATTGAAGTTAAACGTTTAGATTTAGCCCAATTCAAAAATCAATTTGAAATTGAAACGGCTGATATCCGCGAATTAGAAAATAAAACGATCACAATGCAACGTGAACGTAATGAACGTTTACAGCGTATGTCTGAGTCTCAATTGAAATTAGAATCAGCTAAAATGAAAGAACAAAACTTGATCGAGCAAACTCGTGAAAAGTACATGTTAAACCTTCCAGACGTTGTTGAAAAATACATTGGTCGCGAAGGTGATCCGGTTGCGGCTGTTGAAGAACTAAAAGAATTACGCGAAAAATTAGCTAAAATCGGTGAAGTAAACCTTTCAGCTATTGCTGAGTACTCTGAAACGCAAGAGCGTTACGAGTTCTTAACTAAGCAACATGCAGATTTAACTGAAGCGAAAGAGCACTTACGTAAAGTGATCGATCGTATTAATAAAATCTGTTCTAAACGTTTCAAAGAAACTTTTGATCTTGTTAATGAACGTTTTCAAAAAGTATTCCCAGTTCTTTTCGGCGGTGGTGAGGCGATGTTACAAATCGTCGAAAACGAAGAAAAAGGCGAAATGGGTATCGAAATTATCGCTAAACCTCCAGGTAAGAAAATGCAGAACGTAACCCTTATGTCAGGGGGCGAAAAAGCCCTTACGGCCGTCGCGTTAGTGTTCTCGATCTTCTTAGTTAAGCCGTCTCCATACTGTTTACTGGATGAGGTTGATGCTCCGCTTGATGATGCCAACGTATTCCGTTTCAACGATTTAGTTCGTGAGATGGCGAAACGTTCGCAAATCATCGTTGTGACTCATAATAAGCACACGATGGAAGTCGCTCAGAAGCTTTACGGTGTAACAATGCAAGAACGCGGTGTTTCAACGATGGTATCTGTGAGCCTTGCTGATATTAAGTAGGAATGTCTGAATCACATTCGTATCAAATGAATCTATTATTAATAGCCATTGCAGTACTTGCACTGGCTATTTTTATTCCAGTTATCTTATCCATCTTTAAAAAGAAAAAACCTTATACGCCTCCGCCTTTAGATAATGCACAGGCCGATAAGGTTTCGTTACACCGGACTGAGCCAGAACCCAAAGCTGAACTGCCAGAATTAATTGCCGAAACTACGCCACACGTTGAAGAAGATTTATCGTCAACAGCCACTATCGGCAAAGCGATGGAAAAAACTAAAGATAGTTTTTTTGGCCGCATTAAAAGTGCCTTCACAAATACCGATAAGAAAAAAGTTTTAGAAGAAATCGAAGAAGTTTTATACACGAGCGATTTAGGTCCAAAAACTGTTCAAAAACTTTTAGATAAAGTTTCATCATCTGACATGTCAGATATTTCGAAAGTAAAAGAATCACTTTCAGCTCAAATGCAGGAAATTCTTTTAGATATTCACGCTTCACAAAAAGATTCAAAATTAGTTTCTGATTTAATTCACAAACGCAGCGATGGCCCGATGGTGTTAATGGTTGTTGGGGTGAACGGTGCGGGTAAAACCACATCGATCGGTAAAATCACGGCTCAACTTGCCCATCAAGGTTTTAAAATCTTAGTCGCCGCAGGTGATACCTTCCGCGCGGCAGCCGGCGGACAGTTAAAAGTGTGGACTGAGCGCGCCCAAAACGCCAATGGCCATGTTGAAATTTTCTGGCCAGATAATGTGACAGATCCGGCTGCGGTGGCGTTCGATGCAGTAAGTAAGGGTAAAGCTGGTCAGTATGATTTTGTGATCTTAGATACAGCAGGGCGTTTACATACTCAGGGTCATTTAATGGATGAGCTTAAAAAAGTTAAACGTGTAATGGCGAAAGTTATTCCGGATGCGCCTCATGAAACATGGATCGTGCTCGATGCAAATTCAGGACAAAATGCCCTTAATCAAGCGGTTGAATTTAACAAAGCCCTTGAGGTGACTGGCGTAATTCTAACTAAAATGGACGGTACGGCTAAAGGTGGCGTGGCTCTTGGAGTTGTTGATCAATTAGCAAAGCCAATTCGTTTAGTCGGTCTAGGTGAAAAAATTGGCGATTTAAAAGTCTTTGAACCAAAAGAGTACATTGATTCCATCTTAGGTTAAGGGTTTAATAGATCCTTAGATGTTCAAAATTTTTCTTTTCGTATTCTTATTTAGTTTCTGTACGTTCGCGCACGCGCTTAATGTTCTTCAAACTCAAATCAGCAAATGCGGTTTGAGTTTTCCGAATATGAATAAGATCACCAATTACAACCAGCTGTACGCAGCCATTGATAAAAAATATCTTTTATATGCTGAAAAAACCATGGAGCGCGAAGTTCTATACAAGTCTCGTGGCGTGGAATATAAATTAAAAGTGATCAACGATGTGATGTCTCTTTTTCGTTTTGGCGAAGAGGGGCGTGTGATTGCGACCAATATTGATATCCCGAAACCAGTTGATGCAAAGCAGAAAATCACTACAGTGAAGGGTAAAGTTAAACAGCTTACCTTAAATGCAAAGATTCAAGAGGACTGGGGCCAGTATTCTGAGCAACGTGAGAACGGTGTTCAAATCGAATACAGTATCCGTAACTCTAAAATCAGTCAGATGAAAATTGATCTGACGAAAACTAAGCAAGTTCTAGACTGCAAAGTGAAGAACGAATCTGAAGTTTGTTATTGTCTAAAATAGTGCCTTAAAAAACACCTTGCATGCGTTGTTTGAATCCTTATACTTATTTATGTAAGTCATTGTTAACTTTGGAATTTTTCAGATTTTTAAAGAGATTTTCAAGCAACGGATGATATTAGGAAATACAGCATGAAGCACGACGCAAAAAAGGACACAGTTAAGGAAACAGTTAAAGTTTCTAGTAAGCCCACTTTCGATTTTAGAATCGCAGGTGTTTCTTATAAAATTAAAACTTCTCACGACGAACAAACTCTGCAAACTCTTGTTGAGTACGTTAACGGTAAAGTTACTGAAGCCATGAAAGCGACAAAAAATTCTTCTTTTCAAAATGCAGCTGTTTTAGCATCCCTAAATATCGCCGAAGAAATGATTCTTCTAAAACGCAGAGCTCAAGCCGAACTAGAAAAACTAGAACAAAAAGCCTTAAAGCTTGCCCAAGAAATCGAAAATACCAAAGCGAACAAGTCTTTACACTTATAACTTAACGCTTTGAGGTTTTGTAAAATGTCTGATCCCACTAAATCTTTAAAAAAAGATTTACGTACTGCTGTTATAGCAGAGACGCTTTCACGCAGTGAAGGTGAGCGCACATTGCTATCGCGAAAAATACAAAGTAATTTATCTCAGTTCATGCAAACTCAATCTGGTTATTGGGGAGCATTTAAAGGCATGCATTCAGAACCACAAATCAATTTTGATCAGCTAGGCGTAAAATGCTGTTACCCAAAAGTCGTGGGTGAGGATTTAGAATTCTACGCTGATGTGAATGAATGGACTGATTCTAATTTAAAAGTTCAAGAGCCCGTTTCTGGAACCAAGGTGAACCTTTCTGACCTATCGGGAATATTTGTCCCAGCGTTGGCGTTTCATGCCGATGGTCACCGCCTAGGTAGAGGTAAAGGTTATTACGACCGAACGTTAGCCGATTTTATCGGTTTAAAAGTAGGCGTGTGTTTTCAATTTAATATTTTAAATTCTGTACCGACTGAAAGTCATGATGTGGGTATGGATTGTATCATTACCGATGAAAAAATTATTCAAGCTCGTGGGGGGAACCCCCCTCAAGGGACCAGAGGAGACCAGAGATCATGGAATTAATAATAGCCGCCGTTGTGGGATTAGTGATTGGCGCATTCGCAGTGTTTGCAGCCATTCGTATGCACGAACAAAGCACAAAAAAAACCGCACAAGGTGAAGCTGACAAAATCATTAACAAAGCAAAATCAGAAGCTTCTAAAATCAAAAAAGATTCTGAAACAAAATCTAAAGATTTTGAAACTAAAGCCCGCAAAACTGTTGAGACAGAAATTAACAAACAAAAAGCGCAGTTAAAAAATAAAGAAACGCAATTTGAGCGCCGTCTTAAAGAAATCGAAGACCAGCACAAACACAGAAACGATGAGAATGAAAAATTCGCTCAAAGTTTAAAAGACCGCCAAGAAAAAATTCATATTGCTGAAGCCCGTTTACGTGAGTCTGAAAAAACAACTCAAGATCAAATTCAGTTCGTGCAAAAGAAATTAGAAAACGTTGCAGGCATGTCACAAGACCAAGCTAAACGTGAATTATTTCAAGTGTTAGAAGAGACAGCTAAAAAAGAAGCGGCTGCAAAAATTGCTGAAATCGAAGAACAAGCTATGAAAGATTCTGATCGCAAGACCAGAAACATTATCGCCCGTGCATTAGCTCGTTTTGCTTCAGAGTACACTTCAGAACGTACTGTAACTGTGATGCAATTAACTTCAGACGAGATGAAAGGTAAAATCATCGGTCGTGAAGGTCGCAACATCAGAACTCTAGAAGCTATGTGTGGTGTGGATTTAATCGTTGATGATACTCCAGAAACAATCGTGATCTCGGGTTTTGATCCGGTAAGACGCGAATTAGCCCGTCGTACAATTGATAAATTAATGGAAGACGGCCGTGTTCATCCGGCTCGTATTGAAGAAGTAGTTGAAAAACAAAAATCTGAATTACAAAAATCGATGAAAGAAGAAGGCGATAAAGTAATCAATGAGTTAGGCCTGGCAGGTATGCACGGCGAACTTGTGAAATACGTTGGCGCATTAAAATACAGAAATTTACATGCGCAAAATGCATTAAACCATTCATTAGAAGTAGCCCACATCTCTGGGTTATTAGCTGCAGAACTTGGTTACAATGTGAAGTTAGCAAAACGCGCCGGTGTTTTACACGGTATTGGTTTAGCTGCAGATCATTCAATGGAAGGCAGCTACTCTCAAGTCGGAGCTGAAATCGCCAAAAAATTAGGTGAAAACGAAGAAGTATGTCACGCAATTGGCGCGCACAATGATGATAAACATCAATCAGTGTTGGCTTGGATCGTACATGCGGCAAATATCTTATCAAATTCTCGTCCAGGTGCTCGTCGTCCACAAATGGATAGCTTTATTAACCGCTTAAAAGAATTAGAAAGTATTTCGAATTCTTTTGATGGCGTTATTAAATCTGTGGCCTTACAAGCCGGACGTGAAGTGCGCGTGTTAGTTGAAAGCTCACGTGTAACTGATGACCAATCAGTGATGTTAGCTCGTGATATTATCAAAAAAATCGAACGTGAAATGCCGCATGCTGGTGGCGTAAAAGTTACGGTAGTTCGTGAATCACGCGCGGTTGAGATTGCGAGATAGTTAATGTCAAACTCACAATTGACACAGCTACCTGCGCAGGAACAGCTAGAAATTATCAAACACGGAACCGTGGATTTTATCTCGGAAGCTGATTTCTTAAAAAAATTAAGAAAAAGCGTCGAGAGCAAAAAGCCCTTACGTATTAAATTAGGCGCAGATCCAAATCGTCCGGACATTCATTTGGGTCACACTGTGGTGATTAATAAACTTAAAATCTTACAAGATCTTGGGCACCACATTCAGTTTTTAATCGGGGATTTCACGGCCTTGATCGGCGATCCAACGGGTAAAAACACAACTCGTCCAATTTTATCGCGTGAAGAGATCGAAGAAAATGCGAAGTCATATGAAACGCAGATTTTTAAAATCTTAGATCCTGAAAAAACTGAAATCGTTTACAACTCGGCGTGGTTATTAAAATTAACATCGATCGATTTTATCAAACTTGCAGCTCAATGTACGGTAGCGCAAATGTTAGAGCGCGATGATTTTACAAAGCGCTATAAATCAGGAACTGCGATTTCATTACATGAATTTATGTATCCACTTTGCCAAGGATATGACTCTGTAGCTATGAAAACAGATTTAGAACTTGGTGGAACCGATCAAAAGTTTAATTTATTAATGGGGCGTACACTGCAGGGTTCTTATGGCCAAGAACCGCAATGTATTTTAACAATGCCAATCCTTGAGGGATTAGATGGCGTTAATAAAATGTCTAAGTCATTAGACAATTACATCGGTGTGAATGAATCACCAAAAGACATGTTTGGTAAAACCATGCGTGTTTCTGACCAGTTAATGTTTAGATATTACGAATTATTAACTGACCTTCGCCCAAGTGAAGTGGCGCAGTTAAAAGCCGATGTTGAATCTAAGAAAAAACATCCTCGTGAAGTGAAAGTGAATCTAGCCAAATTCTTAGTGGCTCGTTTTCATTCACAAGCTGCAGCACAAGCGGCAGAAGATGAGTTCAACCGTATCTTTGTCGATAAAGGTCTTCCGGATCAAATCGATGATTTTAAAATTGCAGCGCAAAATATTGGCTTGGCTCAGTTAATGACATTATCAGCATTGACGGCTTCAAACGGTGAAGCTGCGCGCCTAATTACTGGCGGTGGTGTTAGCATTGATCAAGAAAAAGTTTCTGATAGTAAACTTAAACTTGATCTGAAACCGGGAAGTGCATTTGTGCTTCGTGCCGGTAAGAAAAAATTTATTAAGATTGTGGTGGAATAACATGCGTATCAAGTTTTTACCTTCAGGTGTAGAGATTCCAGTTGATCCAACAAAAAGTTTATTAAAACTTGCGACAGAAAATGGCGTAAAGATTAAATCTGTTTGCGGCGGCGTAGCTTCTTGCTCAGAGTGTCGTATTAAGATTATTGAAGGCGCACACTGTGTGCCAGAACCTTCAAAAGCCGAATTAAATCTGATCGGAACATCATACTACTTAGACGGGCGCAGACTGGCCTGCCAGGTTAAATGTTTTGGCTCGATCACTGTTGATTTAACAGAGCAGTTAAATAAAGCCGACACGCAAAAGAAAATCAAAGGCATGAGAGTTAAAGATCAAAAAGAAATTCATGCTAAGCAAGACACGATGATTTTGACCGAGACAAAAGACAAAAAATAACTAACTAACCGTAAGCTTTGTCGATGGTAAAACTTTTGATTTTGCCATCGATCACATCGTAAGTTAATTGAATGGGATTACAGCAGACTTCGCAGTCTTCAACATAGGTCTGAGCCCCAGCTTCTGACACATCTAAAAGCATCGATATTTTCTCTAAACAGTACGGACATTTAAAAAACTTTTCGATCTCTTCCATACGATATTATAGCGACATTTAACGCCGCATTATCAACCCCTAAACAACTTTTTGACGTAATAAGCATTTTATGCGGTTTAGGATGGTCGACGGATTGCTCTAATGAATGATCCTATGGGCAAATTATCATTATTATCAATCGTATCAATGTTTATGTTTACCTTCACTTTGGCGAACCACGCGCAGGCTCAGGGTATGTGCGTAGACATATTTAACGAAGAGCGTGCAAGCATCTTCAACTTCGATAAAATGTCAGAGATTGAGCGTAGTGAAGCTACGGCTGAATTTAAAAAATTCGATCAAAAGATTCGTGGTTTAGAAAAACGTATCCGCATGTACAGCGAACTAACTGGTTCAGAGACAAATCGTACCTTAGTAGAAGCTGAAAGTTATGCGGTAAAAATCAAAGACCAGGTTCGTTTAGGTTTAACAACAAAAGTCGTTGAAAAAATTGGTCCTTTATTTAAACGTTACGAAGTAGATATTCGCGCCGCCGAAAAATTAAAAATCGAAATTTCTTTATTAAGTGAGTACCTGGTGCGTGAAGCTACAAATGAGAAAAAACCCGAGATCGAAAAGATGATCAGAGGTAAACAGGCCGAAAAAAATGTTTTAGAAAAGCATATCGGACAAAACTATTACCGTTATATTACTCTTAAAGAAGCTTTAAACCAAATGTCTATCTCTAAAGTACAAGTTGTTTCTGAGCGCGCAAACATTGTAATAGCTGAACTTGAAGCTTTAGCAACTAATCATGCGGCGACTTATGGTTTAGAGTTTAAAAGATTTACGACGACTGATGTAAAACGTTACGTACAGTCAAATATCAAAACACAGCATGCACTATTAAAAAAAGCCGCAGTAGATGAGTTTTTCTTAATGTTACGTTTAATGACATTCAGTGGCCCAATTGTGAATGGATTAAAGTCAGTACTTTATAAAATTCCAGAGAAAATTGTTATGGGGCCTTTTATGGTTCCGGCTCGCAAAGTGATTACTGAAGCTTTTAATGTCGGGTATAATAAACATTTACGCAGCACTTATTTAGAAGACATCGAAATGATCATTGAAGCTAAATCTCCGGCTGAACAGTTCGAATTATTACGCTCATTAAATGTGAAGTCTGAAAAACCAGATGAATTAATAGAACTATTTTCACGTGTAGTTGAAAACACTGAAGAATGGGAAGCGATCAAGTCAGTATCAGCTTCAAAAGCTTCTGAAAACGAGCGCTACAGATTATTTAATGAACGTCTTTTAGAAGCTGACAGAAGAGCTTTAGCAAAAGATGCGTTTCCGCTTTATTACCAAGAGTCGGGTGCAAATGCTTTCGGTAAAATTATTTTAGGTTCTTATGTAGGTGCATATATGGGTAACAAATATTTACAAGCTCACCCTGAGGTGACGCAGTCATTTTTTGAAGGCTTAAATACTTTTACGACTTCGATTCAAAGTTTATTCTAAGTTTCGTATAACAATTTGAAATGAAAAGGGAGCTTGTTAAGCTCCCTTTTTTTTATTCTTCGCGGTCTTGAGTTTCGTCAGTTTGTTCTGGTGGCGGGCCGTGGTGACCGCGACCTTTACCACCGTGTTCGGGAGGGGTGAAGCCTTTACCTTGTAAGCAGGTTTTCATGGCTTCACGCTGTTCTTTGCTAGGACGTTCTCCTGATTCGCGTTCAGGCAGGCCTGCTTCTTCATGGCAAGCATCGAAAGCTTCTTTCATCTCGTCATTCATCATGGGAGGGCGACCACCGCCGCTGCCTTTTTGATCGCGAGCGTAGGCGATAGATAAAGATAGACAAGAAATAAGTAAAATTCGAGGGATGAATGTTTTCATCGGTAAGCTCCTTTGTTTGTAAGTCTAGAATAGAGCCCGAATATTGAAAAAATATGGAAGAAACAAATAAACTTTAGTCTTGTTTTGATACGGATTATAATAATCGGCCTGAATTCACAATTCTTCCACACTGTTTAACTAATCTAAGAGTGAACAAAAAAGATGGGAAGATTTATGAAACATTGGCTCTTATATACAGCTGTAGTTTTTGCGCCTCTTACTAGTGTTGCACAGTATGGTTATGCAAATATGAACTTGCAAGGCAGTGGTTATTGGGGCGGCCAGCAAAACTGTGGTTATCAGCAAACCCAAAATATCGGGGGCATGCAAGCACTAGGTAAATCTCAAGCAGCTGAAAAATCTGAAGAAGAAAAAGCGGCAACAAGTCGGATCAGTGATTTAAAAAAACAACTAGCCAGCAAACAATTAGAAAAAAAGCGTGCTGAAAGCGAAATGCAAATGGCAGGTCGCAAGTCAGAACGCGTTTTTGATTCTGAGATTTTAGATTTCTTATTGGAAGTGCATATCGAAAAAGGTAACGAGTGCAAAAACTATAAAACTTTTCCGGCAAATCAGTGTATGGATCAGACAGCCACCGGAAGTACTGCCGTAGCTGAAGGAACTGTTGATGCCAGTGGTGCTCAAGTTATCACAAGCGAAGCTGTTAAATTTGATTGCGATGGTAAAGATGAGGTTCCGGATAAACTAAAAAATAAATGGACGATGGCAGGATCGGGTAGTTACTGTACGGCTAATTCTCGCAGCAGCGGTGGATCAATCTCGGCAAGTATTTGTAAAGATCAAACTTTACGAAGTGATGAACGTAAAAGTAGTGCTTCCTCTTCTGACTGTGGCCAACAATTGACAAGCTATCGTAAAAACAGAATTAAACGCGATGATGTTCAATCTAAAATCGAAAGAATTGAAGATGACATCGAAAACCAACAAATGGCGATCGCAGATGCTAAAGAGCGCCAAGCTTTAGAAAAATCATACCGTATGAGCAATTCGACAGAGGCAGCTTGTGAGGAGTGCGGTGATATGTCACGTGATGGCGGGCAAAAACAAAAATCAAATCGCGACTGGGGTAGCATTTTAGGAAACATCGGTGTGGGGTTAGGTTTAGCTTATGTCGGTAAACAATACGACGAATCGAATGCCGAATACTCAGCACAATTAGGTTATCCTCCACAAAGCGGCTATCCAACAGCGGTATCAATGGGTGCGCCTTATATCTTGAATGGAGTTTACGGCGCCGTGAATGGATCAAGTGGGCAAGGTTCGTTTGGTTGTGGTAATGGCGTAAGCCAACAAGCGGGTATGAACGCATTTGGTTATCCGCAAAGTATGTTAGGCCAACAAACGAACGGCGGTGGTATGTACACCATGGGTTACAATCCTTACAACTCAATGTATGGTAACACTTCGAATCCTTATGCAAGTGCATATGGTAATGCAAATCTAGGTTACGCAACGATGAATAATAATATGTATGGCTATGGCACAGGCACGATGAATAGCAACGCACTTGGCGGAAATAATTACCAAAGTCAGTTGTTATCTTTGCAATATCAACAGCAAATGGCGCAGTACCAATCGCAGTATTATCAGCAACAGTATCAACAACAAATGCAAGCCTACCAACAACAGCAGCAAACAACACAGCAATCACAGCAGATTCAGCAAGAGATTTATAACTTACAGTTACGTTTGCAAAATATTAATACCGGAAACTACAATTATGGCACAACCACCAGCGGTTTAACTTACAGTGGTGGCTATTATGGGACTACGGGCAGCACTTCTACGCCGCCAACTTGGATTCCGGGGTCGACTAACACGATTTACACGGTGCCAACCACCTATTCAACGACAACAAATGGGCGGTAAGATACATCATGTTTATCCAAATAGTTGAAGATGATCCAATTTTAGCCCGCGCCCTGCAAGTTAACCTTGAGCTTGAATCACATAAAGTAGTGATTAACTCAAATTTAGAAAGTGCAAACAAACAGTTGCTGGCATCAACAATTGATTTCGTGATTTTAGATTTAGGTTTACCTGATGGCTCAGGTTTTAGTTACTTAGAAAAAATTAAAAAAGATTTTTCACATTTACCGGTGATTATTCTATCGGCACAGTCTGATGAAGACTCTGTCGTTAAAGGTTTAATGCTTGGTGCTAATGATTTCGTTAAAAAACCGTATAGTTACAAAGAACTTTCGGCTCGTATCCAGGTGATTGTTAAAAAACCAATCACCAAAGCTGCTGTAGTTGAATTTGCCGGTGTAAAAGTATACGAAGACGATCGGTTAGTTAAATACGACAAAACTACAATAGATTTTAATCGTCGTGAATTCGATATTTTCTTTTATTTAATTAAAAATGCAGAACGCATTGTTTCGCGCGATTCGTTATTGCAGTTTCTGGATAAAGAATCAGAGATTTTTGATCGCACTATTGATTCACATATTAGTCATTTGCGTAAAAATTTAAAAAAACATGAAGTAAGTTCTTTAAAAATTTCATCAGTTTATGGCTTAGGCTACAGATTGGAAAAAAATGATCAAGCATAGATTGTTTCGCGATTATTTTTTATTAGCTTCAGTAATTATTATTTTAACGATCGTGTTAGGTTTTTTTGTTTCACGTCTTGTCAGCGAAAGTTTTAGACCCGAGCGCGTTCAGCGCCAAATGTTGCCGCCGATTTTTTTAGCTAAAACGATTGATAATTTAAATTACCCAACAAAACTTGAAGCGATTAAAGCCATGGAGTCTTTTCATGATCGCCAAGGTCCGAAACCATCTCTGGTTCTTATTAATCAAGATCGCCAGATTCTATATTCTGAGACAGAACTTTCAGACAAAGATCTTCCATCTTTAGAAGTCTTAGCTTCTTTAATTAATGATTACGATTTTCAATTTTACGGTGAAAAACAAGAACGTCCAGGCCCACCAATGCCAGGACCAGGGGGGCCTTCTCTGGGTGGTCCTGGTGGCCCACCGCCAATGCCAGTGCAAAAATCGGTGATTAAATTAAAAGATACACAAAACGATCTAAAGAAATATTATTTAGTGATTTTACCGCCCAAAATGTTTGAACCGCAAGGCATGGCAAAATTAATGCCTGTTTTAGGTATTGGTTCATTAGTATTGTCATTATTGATCGGCGTGGGGCTTACGCTATTTGTAATTTACTTATCAGTGCGCAAAAAAGTTAAGGATGCCGATTACGTAATTTCAGAATTACATAAGGGTAATCTTAAAGCGCGCTTTGCCGTAGACCGTAATGATGAATTCGGTCAGGCCATGCTTAGGTTTAATCAAATGGCTGACGAGATCGAGCATTTAGTCAGTCATTTAAAAAGTGTAGAGGTAAGTCGTCGTAAACTTTTACAAGAGTTAGCTCATGATTTGCGAACACCACTTGCTTCGTTAAAAACGTTACTTGAAACCTTAGAAACAAATAATGAAAAGCTTGATTCTAAAACAAAATCAGAACTTCTTTCGCTTTCAAACAAGGAAATTAATTATTTTGCCCGTTTAGTTGAAGACTTATTAGTGTTATCTCAGGTCGATGATCCAAAATACAGCAGCGAAAATTCTGGCGTTGTCATTTCGCAACTTCTTCAGGATGAAATTTATGATGTCGAAGTTAAAAACGCGACAAAACGAGTAGAATTTAAGTCTGATTTCAGCGAAGGCCTGCCGCTGATTGATGGAGATAGAAATTTATTAAAACGCATGTTGCGCAATGCTCTTGAAAATTCTATTTCATTTGCGAAAAGTAAATTATGGATTTCCATTCGTGATATTAGCCCAACCACATTTAGTATTGTAATCTCTGATGATGGTTCAGGGTTTAATCCAGATAGTTTATCTGAATTTGGCGAACGGCGCATGACCAGAAAAATTCAATACAATGGAAATGACAATTCACGTGTATCGGTGGGATTAGGCTCTGTGATTATGAAAAAGATCTGCGAAATTCATGGTGGCCAATTAAAAGCCGAAAATCGCACGAACGAACGGGGAGTCATCGAGGGTGCGATTGTCACCTTCACTTTGCCGAAATCAAATATCATATAAAAGAAGAATTTTCTGTGGAAATTTGACAGATGTTTAACATTCGAAGGGGTCTTTTTACCCTAGAGCCAATAATTTTAAAGCAATCTTGCCGTCAGGATATTCCCATTCTAAAATCAAGGTGTATCGGGGCACTAAAATGAGCGAAAGCTTAAACGAATCAAGTTTAGATAGATATTTAAAATCTCCATTAGAAATTGAAGTCTTTTTCAACTTTGCAATATCCATCGTGCGTGCACTGAGCGATTTTCATCGCAAAGGTCTTATTCACAAAGATATTAAGCCGAAAAACATTTTTTTTAATTCAGAGCTAACAAAAGCAAGGCTTGGAGGCCTTTCTCTGGTTAGTTCTGTACAGACTACAGCCTCAAATTTAACAGAAGGCACTTTTGCATATATGTCTCCGGAGCAGACCGGGAGAATGAATTGGCCTGTCGACCGGCGAAGTGACTTGTATTCGATAGGAACAATTTTTTTTGAAATGCTATCAGGGGAATTGCCTTTTTCGGCGAACACTCCTCTTGAATGGGTTTACAATCACATTGCCAGAGCCCCTGAAATAACGAAACTGAGCAAGCTAGAAGTGCCCGAAATATTGATGCAAATTATAGTTAAACTCATGGCAAAAATTGCCGATGATCGCTATCAGACAGCAGATGGTCTATTGTATGATTTAGAATATTGCCAGGCCGAATGGAATAAGAATGGCCACATTGATTTGTTCGTCTTAGGACAAAAAGATTTTCCTGATCAACTACTTATTCCGCAAAAACTTTATGGACGCGAAGAAGAAATTTCTTTTCTATTTGAGTCTTTTAAGCGTGTTCTTAAGAATAAAAAGCAGGAGTTAGTTTTAATCTCAGGCTATTCGGGTGTAGGTAAGTCTGCATTGGTGAATGAATTGCAACGGCCTATTTTTCGTGTACAAGGTTTATTTATTACAGGTAAATTTGATCAGTATAAGAAAAATGCGCCTTTTCTTACGTTTGTGCAGGCGTTTGATAAATTGATTTTGAATCTTTTAATTCAAAGTGAAGCTGAAGTTGCGGACTGGTCAAAAAAATTAAAAAACGCATTAGGAGAAAATGCGCAATTACTTGTTGAAGTTATACCACAACTTGAATTGTTAGTAGGACCACAACCTCCAGTAGCAGAGCTACCGCCTTTGGAGTCACTTAACCGGTTTCGCAGCGTTTTTCTTAACTTTATAAGAGTATTTACCCAACATGAGCACCCACTCACAATTTTTTTAGATGATTTGCAGTGGGTGGATATGGCTAGTCTTGGCCTTCTTAAAAACTTAGCAACAGCTTCTGATATCGGATCGTTACTTATTATCGGCTCATATCGCGATAATGAGGTCGATGAAAACCATATGTTATCTTTTGCTCTGCGCGATTTGAAGAAAACCAATGCTATCGTATCGAATATTTTTTTAGCGCCACTTACATTTGAAAAATTAAATTCTCTTGTCGCGGATACGTTAAAGATTTCAGAGGATAAAGTTCAGTCGTTGGCTAAATTAATTTTTGAGAAAACCGATGGAAATCCATTTTTTGTTATTCAGCTTTTGAAAGTTTTATTCGATGAGGGTAGTTTAAGCTATAGTCGAAAAAACCTTACTTGGCAGTGGGATTTGGAAAAGATTCGTTCAAAAGAATACGCCGATAATATTTTGCAGTTAGTTATTCAAAAAATTAAAAGCCTACCGATTTCAGCACAAGATTTATTAAAGGGAATGGCTTGCTTGGGAAATACTGTCTCGAAAAACGATCTAAAAATTATTTTTGACTATTCTGAAGAATTTATTACGTCGACTTTAGCAATTGCTCAAGACAATGGAATTTTGGCTGTGGATGGAGATATTTGTAAGTTTATGCATGACCAACTTCACGAGGCTGCGTATTCGTTGATTTCGCCTGGTCAGCATGCCGAAGCGCATTTATATATTTCACAGGTTATGCTCAGTCGCTTTTCAAAAGAAAAGATAGATAGTAGAATATTTGACGTCGTTGAACAGATTAATCAGTCTTCACAGTTATTCGTAGAAGCGAATCAAAAAAATCAAGGGGCTGAATTAAATCTAATAGCTGCTGAAAAAGCTAAAGCTTCTACGGCATTTAAAGCTGCTGCTCACTATTGTACTCAGGGTTTAAAGATTTTACCTTCAGATTCCATTAGTGAGCGATTTGAATTATTTTTTTCTTTAAGTTTGCTTCAGGTTCAATGCGAATTAGCTACTGGCAACTTCGAAACGGCAGAGCGATTGTTGCCGGCTGTATTAAAAAACGCACGTAGCAAGATTGACCAAGCATCAGCTAGACAGGTGCAAATTAATATACATGCAGCCAAGGGGCAATTTGAAAAAGCTTTGAATGCGGCAATAGAACTTCTCAAAATGTATGACTTAGAGGTTTCAATTAATCCACCAGCGAGTGAAGTTGAAAAGATTGATAAGAATTTGTGGACACGAATGACCAAAATGGGCAATAAGGCTTTACAGCAGCTTCCAACACGGTCAGAAGAACATAAAGATATAGAAATTGTTATGGAAGTTTTATCTAATATCTTGCCGAGTGCATATTTCATAAATGTTCACATGCATCGGCTAGTGGCCTGCCACATGATGGATCTGACTCTGCGCTATGGAGTGTTTCAGATGTCACCTGTGGGATTAATGGCTTATGCATTGGAACTAAATATTCAAAAGCGCTACAAGGATGCAGAAGAGTTAGGTGCTTGTGCCAGACATTTAGTTGAAAAATACCAGTTACAAATTTGTCGATCAAAGGTATTCCAGCTCCTGGGCGCAATACTTTACCCATGGACTAGCAGTTTCGCAGCAGCCCTAGCTGCCCTTGACGAAGCTATTGTGGCTGAAAATGGTGACGTTATATTTAAATCGTTAGCCCATCTGTACAAAATGCTTTTGTTGGCTGAGATCGGAACTGAGTTAAATGAGCTAAGTGCAGCTACCGATCGAGCGTTGTTATATATAGAATCGCGAGAAATTCATATTTTCGGTGAGCCACTAATTTCGCTGCAGAAATTTATCAGCGAGTTAAAAGGAACAAATGGTCCGGCTGATTACAGTCAGCGAATATTAAGTCACTCTGATCCTATCGTGTTGGCGTGGGGTTCTTTTTACAGATTGCAATCAAATATATTTTTCAATGAATTTGAAAAGGCTGAAAAAGAGTCTGAAATTTTTGGTACCTTTGTTTTTCATTTGCGCGGACAGCCAATTGAGCTGGAGTATGCTTTTTTCACAGGACTAGCTATAACAGGATCCTGGGACAAGACAAATCCAGAACAGCAAAATAGCTTTTTACCAAAACTCAAAAAAATTGAGAAAGATTTGCGGGACTGGGCAGATCTTAATCCTGAGAATTTCAGGTATCGATGGCTGCTTATCGCGGCAGAAGTTGCGCGTGTCGAAAAAAATTATTTTCAAGCCCAGCTTCTTTACACGAAAGCCATTCAGGCAACTATTGATGCCAAGTGCGTACACATGACAGCTCTCTGTTATGAGCGGGCCGCAGAATTTTACAAAACTCAAAAGCTGGATTTGATATATGAGACTTACATTAAAAAATCTTACATCAGTTACCTTCAGTGGGGTGCTACTGCAAAAGCCGCGCAGCTAGCTAAGGCTAACGTAGATCTTGATCCAAAATTAGTGTCACCGATGACATCATTATTAAGCGATACAGTCAGCGCAAAGTCAGAACAACTTGATTTTCTATCTATCATCAAAGCTTCGCAAATCATTTCCGGAAAAATAGATTTTGAGGAATTGGTACCCACACTGTTGAAAGTGATCATGGAACAAAGTGGCGCTCGTAAGGCTGTGCTCGCCTTGTGGAAGGATGAGGCTTTGTCGCTTGAGGCGATCGTGAAAGTTGGAATTAGCGGTTACGAAACTGAAATGCTACATTCAGTTAAAATAGATTCATCACCCGAAATTCCAAAATCAATTTTGCGCTATGTTCAGCGAGTAAAAGAAGCCGTTATTTTTAATGATGCAAGTACTGATGCCGCCCAGTTTTCGGCTGATGAATACATAATACATGCGAAACCAAAGGCTTTATTGAGTCTACCTATTCTGCGCGGCCAAGAGTTAGTCGGTGTTCTTTATCTTGAAAATGATGTTACGCACGGAGTTTTTTCAGAAAGTCGGTTATCTGCGCTGCAGTTGATCGCAGCACAAGTCGCAGTGTCACTGCAAAATGCTTTGTATTATAAAGCATTACGTTCAAGTCAAAAACAGTTGCAGTCAATAATAGATTCAACAACGTCGGTAATTGTTGTCAGAGATCTTCAAGGTCGATTTGTTTTAGTGAATAAGCAGTTTGAACTTATTTTAGGCCTGTCAGAGGAAAATATTATTGGTAAAACAGATTACGATATTTTTTCTAAAGATTTAGCGGATAAAATACGAAGCCAAGAATTAAAAGTTCTTGAGACAAAAGCTCCGGTTGAACAGGAAATTTTATCTCCGTACGGCGAAAGCAATCAAACTTATTTAACAACTAAGTTTCCCCTCTATACTGAAGATAATAAGCCCTATGCAATTTGTACGATAGCCACAGACATCAGTGTCCGGATTCGAATTGAAAAAGAACGTGAAGCCTTGCTTGAAGCCACACAAAAATCGGTTAAAGTAAGGGATGACTTTATTGCAATTGTATCTCACGAATTGCGGACGCCGCTAACTCCTTTAAAGTTATCTTTAGATATGCTGGGCATGAATTTACAGAAAGTTGGCGCGGCTGAATTACCTAAACTTGGCGGGCTAATTAAAGCTTTTGAAAAAACAGAAAAAATTGTGGGGCGGTTAAGTAAGTTAACTGAGGATATTCTCGATGTTTCGACAATTGCTTCTGATAGATTAATACTAAAATGCGCCGAAGTTGATTTAGTGAAGTTAGTTCGTGAAACCGCGGATAGCTTCAGTGAAGCGCTTTCTAAGAACCGTTGTAATTTAGAAATAAAGATTGAAAATGAACCTATTATTGGCTTGTGGGATAAAGCTCGAATACAACAAGTCATTGAGAACCTGTTGAGTAATGCAATAAAATATGGCCCGGGCATGCCTATTGAGATTGTTCTTATAAAGACAGGTGCCTGGATAAAACTTGAAATTAGTGATCATGGTGTTGGTATCGCCCCAGCAGAACAAACGAGAATATTTGAACGTTTTGAACGTGCGGTATCTATAAATAATTACGGCGGCTTGGGCCTTGGACTATATATAGCCCGCGCTATAGTTGTCGCCCATGGAGGATCGATCACCGTGCGAAGTGAACTTAAAAAAGGCTCGACATTTAGCATTCAACTTCCAGTGTCTTACGTTAAAAAATAAAAAAGGAGAGTTGTTACACTCTCCTTTTGCTCGTGTTTTCGGTTTACAATGTAAACCGAAATACAGAGTGATGAAATTTGCTACTAATATTAACTAGTCACGTGAACGAGGTGGGCCTGATGGACGACCACCGCGTGATCCTCCGCCGCCGAAACTGCGTCCGCCACCAGATGATGGACGACCTGCGCCGCCACGACCACCACGGAAACCGCGTGCATCGCCGCCACCTTCAGAACGTGGCGCATCGCCATCGAAACTGCGTTGTGGACGGTCATTAGAAAAGCTAGGACGATCGCCACCGAAAGATGGACGATCTTCACGAGGACGATCGAACGAACGTTGTGGACGATCAGCGCCAGCGCCGAATCCACCGCGGTCATTACCACGGAAACCCCATGGACGGCCTTCGCCAGAAGCGCGTTCTGGACGGTCTCCGCCACGGTCATCACGGTTAAAGCTACGCTCTGGACGATCGCCGCCACCGAAATCACGAGGACCACGATCGCGAGAGAATCCACCACGAGAACCGCCGCGGTCATTACCACGGAAGCCACCGCCGCCGAAACCACGACGTTCGCCACGGCCTTCGCCACCACGGTCATCATAATTTCCTTCAGAACGGTTTCCAGTTGATTCGCCACGCTCGCGTAATTCTAATGAACGAGGTTGTTTCATGCGAAGTTCTTCGCCTTGGCCAATGTAGTTTAAAGCTTTTGCTAACCACTGTTTTGTTTCAGAAGTAAGATCAGCCATGCCATCTAATTGATCGATCGCTTTTTCAAATTTAGAAGTGTCTTTTTCATGCATCTTCATAGCCGCGATCTGTTTTAACCAATTTAATTTCATATTGATTTGAACATCTTCAACTAAAGGAATTTTTAAACCTTTGAATTTGAAATTTAAAGCGCGTTCAAAGCGTGATAATTTTCCAGATTCTTTTGGTTTAACCATTGTCCATACGATACCGGCTTTACCAGCACGTGCTGTACGACCAATACGGTGAGTGTATGTTTCTGTATCCCAAGGGATTTCGAAATTCACAACGTGAGTTAAATCCTGGATATCTAATCCGCGAGCTGCAACGTCAGTAGCAACTAAGATTTTAGTGCGTTTAGATTTCATGCGCTCAATCGTGCGCGTACGGTCAGCCTGAACTTTATCGCCGTGAAGTGAATCAACGTCTAAGCCTAATGAGCGTAAGCGCAATTCTAATTCAGCAACTTGTTTTTTAGTCGTTGCGAAGATGATACCGTAGAAATCCTGAGTGTTTTTGATTAATAAAGATAAAGCATCTTCTTTATCTTCTTCAAAAATCACGCAGGCAAATGATTCAACATTTGATTTTTCTTGGTGAGTATTTAAAGTTACTTCTTCAGCGTCTTTTAAATATTTAGACGATAAAGATTTAATTGCGCGAGACATAGTTGCAGAGAACAACCATGTTTTTAAATCTGTTTTAGCAGATGCTTTCCAGATTGTTTCTAAAGCTTCTTCGAAACCAAAAGATAACATTTCATCGGCTTCATCTAAAACTAAGTATTTCACGTCTTTAAGATCAACGATTTTTTGTTCCATAAGATCGACTAAACGACCTGGAGTAGAAACTAATACTTCTGGATTAGCGCGGATGTTTTTGATTTGGCGTTCGTAAGATTCACCACCAACAACAGTAGTTACTTTGATTTTTTTGAATTCACCAAAGTTACGGATGTGGGCAGCAACTTGCTGAGCTAACTCTCGCGTTGGGCAAAGAACTAAAGCTTGTAAGCCAGCTCCTGCAGTGATTTTTTCGATAACCGGTAAACCGAACGCTGCGGTTTTTCCAGTTCCTGTTTTAGCTAAAGCCACGATGTCTGTGTCTTTTTCTAATAAAAGCGGGATACAGGCTTTTTGAACCGGTGTCGCTTTCGTAAAGTTTAATTTAGTTAAAGCCTTATGAACTTCAGCAGATAAGGCAAATTCCAAGAAATCTGATGCGATTTCGGTTCCTTCTTGTGCGTCCATTTCAATAATTGGCTCAACTGTTTTTTTCGGTGCTTCTACTGCTAATTCAGCCGTAGGCTCCATGTTTTCTGTGTTATTCACGATCGTCCCTTTTGGTGTGTCGTCGACACTACCTATGCGCATATATTTGCCCGCGTTATTTCACGGATCTATCTGCTGTTTATTGAGGGCATAAAGTCGCACCGGATTGCTTAGTAGTAAAGCATTTTACTGCCTTATGGTATTTAAGCCATCCTGGTGAATTATTTATATGTTTTGGACTGCGTAATTTAGAACCGTTAGAAAGAGTCAGCAGGGCTGAACAACACTAGGATACCGTTATACGTTGAAGCTTGAACCGCAACCACAATTCTTCGTGGCGTTCGGGTTATTGAAAACAAAGCCTTTTCCGTTTAGTCCGCCAGAAAAATCCAGCGTCATCCCAATTAAATACAGAAGACTTTGGCCATCAACAATGAGTTTTTGTCCGTTAGATTCAAAGACTTGGTCGCCCTCTTTGGCCTCAGAACCGAAATCCATTTTATACGATAAACCAGAACAACCACCTTTTTTTACTTCGACTCTCAAAGCGGCTGTTTCGGGTTTGCCTTCCTCAGATTTGAGGGAAGCTAATTTGGATGCTGCGGATTCTGAAATTTGAATCATGGGTCCACTATACCGCAAGATACGGCACTTGGCTAGGACCCATTAGGACTTTAAAAAGATTATAAACGAACTAGAAGCGTTTAACAGCTTCGCCCCATAAGTGAATTTGAACTGCATCCTGTTTGAAATTAAGCACAAAGTCACCCGAATCATGACCTTCGAATGCTGGCCAGTAAACAACTTCGATTTGGCAATGTTGTCCCGGTAATAAAGTTCCTGTGCAGCTATGGCGGCCTCTGAAGTCAAAACTTCCGTACATATTAGCACTTACGTAATCAAGATTTTCGTCACCTGTGTTCGTGATCGTCCAACGAACGGCATTGTGCGAGTTTACAAACACACGGCCAAACCAGTGCGAAGTATAATCTTGCGCAGATACAGATTCTAACTCTGGAGTTACTTCGATTTGGGCTGCTGCGTGAACGGCTTGGTTCAAGCTTAGTGTAGCGACTAATACTAAGAAAAATTTTGTCATATGAAATCCCTTTCACAAATGGTGATACGCAGATTGCATCAACTTTTTTTACCTTTGTCCAACAAAGATATTGTGCTTCAATTAATTCATGGCAAAAACCACTCCGTTTTTTCAACCGTATTTCACTGTTGACCGCAAATCACCGTATTTTAAGGTGAAAACTTTTGAAGCGGTGATCAAAGACTCGCAGAATCGAATTTATTTCGAAAAACATGGCGTGAATGCCCCAGAACACTGGTCGCAAACGGCCGTAGACATTGCAGCCAGTAAGTATTTTCGCAAAAGCGAGAAAAAAGAAAATTCGATTTTTGCCTTAGTGAATCGTATTGCAGCAGGGCTTAGAACTGCGGCCACGAATTCAAAGCTATTTAGCAGCGCAAAAGAAATTGACTCGTTTATTAATGAAATTACCTTTCACTTGTTAAACCAATCAGCGGCTTTTAATTCGCCGGTGTGGTTTAACTGCGGTTTGCATGAAACCTATAAAGTTTCATCGACCAGCCATCACTTTGCCTGGGATTATAAGAATAAAAAAGTAACTGAAATCACTGATGCTTTTAAAAGACCGCAATGTTCAGCGTGTTTTATTCAATCAGTCGATGATTCTTTAGAGTCTATTTTTGATTTAGTTAAAACTGAAGCCAAACTTTTTAAATATGGTTCAGGTTCTGGAACTAATTTTTCAACTTTACGCAGTAAATATGAAAATTTAAATTCAGGTGGCACAAGTTCTGGATTAATTTCTTTTTTAGAGATTTTAGATAAATCTGCTGGCGCTATTAAATCCGGTGGGACAACTCGCAGAGCGGCTAAAATGGTTTGTGTCGACATGGATCATCCTGAAATTTCAGAATTCATTTCCTGGAAAATGAAAGAAGAAAAAAAAGCGCACGCTTTAATAGCTCAAGGCTATTCAGCAGAACTTGACGGTGAGTCTTATCACACAGTATCTGGTCAAAATGCCAATAACTCGGTTCGTATTTCAAATAAGTTTATGCACGCCTTAGAGAAAAACACGCAGTGGGCTTTGAAATCGCGCATCAACGGTAGAACGGTTTCAGAAGTCACCGCTGATGCCCTTTGGACAAAGCTTTGTCAGGCGGCCTGGCATTGCGCTGACCCTGGTGTGCAATTTAGCGATACGATTAATAAGTTTCACACCTGTAAAGAAACAGCACCGATCAATGCCAGTAACCCTTGCTCTGAGTATATGTTTTTAGATGATTCGGCTTGTAATTTAGCTTCGTTAAATTTAGTAAAATTTTTTGACAATGCAAAACCAGGTGATGAGAAGTTTAAAATTCATGAGTTTTTATTAACCGTTAAAACTTTTATTTTAGCGCAAGAATTTTTTGTCGATTATTCAAGTTATCCGACTGAAGAAATCGCACAAAACTCGCATGATTATCGCCCCTTGGGCTTGGGCTACGCCAATCTCGGAAGTCTGCTAATGCAAATGGGTTTAGCTTATGATAGCGATCATGCCAGAGCTTTTGCCGGAGCCATGACTGCGATGATGACGGGTATGGCTTATTACACCAGTAGTGAATTAGCAGCTAAACTAAAACCTTTTTCAGGCTTTAAGAAAAACAAAAAATCAATGATGGGTGTGATGAAGCTGCATCAAAAAGCTTTAAAAAATATCCAGTGGGATTTATTGCCTCCGGTGTACAAAGATATTTGCCAAAATATCTGGAGTGAAGTTTTAGTGATGGGTGAAAAGCACGGATTTAGAAATGCGCAAGTGAGTGTTATCGCACCCACTGGAACCATTGGGCTTGTGATGGATTGTGATACAACTGGTATTGAGCCAGATTTTTCACTAATCAAACGCAAAAAATTATCTGGTGGCGGGCAAATCAAGATCGTCAATCAATCGGTGAAAGTAGCTTTAGATAATTTAGGTTATTCTTCTGTTGACCGTGATAAAATTTTATTTCAAATCGAAAATGGTGAAGATTTTATTGCTGGTCCTGTTTTACGAAAAGAACACAGGAAAATATTTTTTACCGCTGCAGGAACCACGCAAACCGGAGACGATGTACTATCGCCGGACGCCCACATTTTGATGATGGCTGCGGTGCAACCTTTTATCTCTGGCGCTATTTCTAAGACTGTAAATTTGCCAAATAGTGCAACTGAAGCTGACATCGCCGAGGTTTATCATAAAGCGTGGCGCTTAAATTTAAAAGCAGTGGCTGTGTACCGAGATGGTAGCAAATTTGTACAGCCCTTGAATCGCAATAAGCCAGAGTTTCCCGCTTGTACCGAATGTGGTAGTCCCACAGTTCTAGAATCAGGCTGTTATCGCTGTCTGAATTGCGGAACCACAACAGCCTGTTCGAGCTAAATAAGCAGTCAAGATTCGGTTAAAATACGTTATGGCAGAGCTATCTCTAGGAATCATCTTTGATCTGTGATATTCAAGCATCCATGCAGGCACAAGCTACGATTCTAGTAATGGATGATGATATTGATCTTCTCGATGTTCTTAAAGAGACCTTAATTACATTATGCAAAATCGATCAAGTCATTACAGCCAATTCATTATCTGCAGTTCAAGAACAAAAAGAAGCAATCCTAAAATGCCAATTAGCTATTTTAGATGTGAACCTAGGTGCGGGCCACCCATCTGGTGTAGATGTGGCTGAATGGCTTCGCGCAAATAATTTTACAGGTAAAATTGTTTTTCTAACGGGACATGCTGTTTCAGATCCAGAAGTTTTAGCCGCAACAAAAATGCCTGACACTAAAGTGGTTGCAAAGCCAATCGGCCTTAGCCAGTTACTTAGTTTTGTCGAAGGTGTAGCACATACGTGAATAACCGCACTCCTGAATCGCATATGGAAGCATATCGCACGCTGGTCTTTGCGTGTGTGGCCTCAATTGTGGTGCAGACGATTTTTATTTTCATTGATGGCGCAACTTTAGGAATGTTCATGGCTTGGCTCAATGGCGCACATGTATTCATTGCAGCGGTCATCGGCTATTGGCTGTTTAGTCATCGCAAAAATGTGCCTTCAGTAAAAGCTTTAGAGGTCGGATTTTTTATTTTATCCGCTCCGTATTTAGTAACAACCTGGATGGGTGAAACTACGGGCATCGAACTTGGACAAATTCGGCAACCGTTTGTTCCTTTTCAGTTTCTTTGTATTTACATTGCTGTGTTATCGCCAGGACGCATAGTCGTTGCGGCCGCTGAAATTTTTGTGAGTCTTGCTGTAGCGGTGGCTTTCTGGTTTGTTTTAAAGAGTCAGTATCCACTCACAGGTATAACCAGCGAACCTTGGGCGACTTTAACTTTTGGTCTTATCGCCTTGATGATGTTAGCCGCTAGAGCTTACCGTAAAGGTATAATTCAGAAATTAGAAAAAACGCGTGCTGAAGCTGAAGCTTTTGAACGCGCGGCCCGTTTGTTTTTAGCAGTGCGTGATCGGGCCAATTCTCCGTTACAAGTCATTAACTTGTGCGCAACTTTAATCATGGCGCGTAATCCTGCCGAAGTAGAAACAGTTGAACGTTTGCAGCGATCATTGATTAAACTCAAAGAGCTGACCGACATCTTAGCCGAAACCGAAATTTGGCGCGAAACTTATAAGGCTGGCGGCGATATTTCTGCAGAAATCGACAAAACTTTTAATAAACTGGTTTAATTATTGCTGAACAATTTCTAATGAAATTGATGCGCAAAATATTCATTATCGTTTTAATTCTTGGTGCAATTCGGTTGTTACTTCCAGTCGCTGCGTTGGCAGCTTTAAATTACGCCTTACGCAACAAAATCGAAGATTACGTGGGACATATTGATAATCTTCATCTTGCGATCTTAAGAGGTGCTGTAGAGTTTAAAGACCTGCATCTTGAAAAAAGAGATAAACCTGAAGCACTTCAAGCAAATATCGAAAGCATTAAATTCAATCTTTTATGGCAAGACCTATGGGATAAGAAAGCTATTGCTGAAGTTTATGTAAATAAGATTGAAGTGGTCTTAACTGAAATCCCTAAACTAAAACCGCCAAAGCCCGAAGATTTAACATTTAAAAAAATTAGAAAAATATTAGCTGAGTCGGAATGGTCTTCAGAATTAAATAAATTTGAAATCAGGAATTCGTCGGTTAAATTTTTAGTGCCGAAGGCAAAAGCCCCATTGTCAGTTTCAAACATCAACGTTAATGTTTATAATCTGCATTTTTCGCCGGATAGAGAATGGCAGTTATCTGATTTTACCCTAAAAGGTTTATTGCAGGGCCAAGGTGAAATAAATCTAAGCGGTAAACTTCAGCCGCTGGCATTGCCTCCGATGGCAGAAATTAATTTTTCATTAGTTGATTTCGAGCTAAAAACTTTAAATGGGCTGTTACTTAAAATCTTACCCATGGATATTACGCGCGGAAAATTAAGCGCTTATATAGAGGCAGCTACAGAAGAAGGTCATTCCAATGGTTATGCTAAAATTTTTTTTGATGAGATAGATGTTTTGGCCAGTCCGCAAAAATTTAAATCAGGCCGCCATTTTTTAATTGAGGCGGGTGCTGCTCTAGGAAACTGGGTTTTAAAAAATGACAAAGAGAAATCCTTAGCGGTAAACCTGCCATTTAAAATTAAGCATGATAACGTGGCGGTGAATACGTCTGAAGCCTTCTGGTCAACAATAGAAAACAAACGTGATGAGCTTGATCGTAAATTAGATAACTCAGTCAGTTTTGTGCAAAATCGTAATGAAAACAAATTAGAGTAGCTATTATATATCAAGCGTTCATACTTTCATAAATATTCCTTTTTGACTCGTTTTTTAGACTAATGGGGCGAAATTACCAAGTGATAATTTAAATTCTGTTTTAAAGGCCATTAAATGCAATTTGCATGTCATTTATCATGGCGCCACGTTTGCTTTAGACGATGCAAACTACATTACAGACATTGTCAGAAGAAGGACAGCATGCCTCAACGCCAATCCAATAAGAGTCAAATCTCTCGCCGTGGTCAAATGAACAAAACCGATATGGCCAAAACTACTCCTGCGAGTCGCCCTCGTGATGACTTGCGAACAGCTTATGGTGGCGATGAAAACCGAGGCCCTGCTGACGATCAGAAAACGACGTCATCTAAAGGTGGCAAAGTTAAAGGTCGCAGGCTTCCTGCGGATTCGGCGAAAACTCCAATCCGCTAGAGGGGCTTCCTTAGACCCAGATTGGAACTCATTTATTTTAGATGAATTATAACTGAGTCCGAAATGGAACTGGTGGGATAAAAAATTCCTTTACCAAAAATTGATCAACAAAAAAATGGACTATGTTAATAGGGATGAACTACAAACAGCTCATCAATTTATTTTTATTTACTAATTATTTTTAGGAGATTTTATGAAACAGTTATTAATGGTTATCGCGGTGATCTGCTTAGCACAAACTGCAAAAGCGCAATCTTGGCAATATATGCCTGAAAATCTTTCTTTAGTTCACGAACACTTAAATAAAGATCTTTATCAATTCGACAATAAAATCGTTAATTTTTCGATGTCTAAAAACAGAGAAGTGGCTCGCCTGCAAATTTTAAATAACCTGTGCCCTTCGGCTAATGGCGGTTTTTCTTGTTTAGCAATGCCTTCAGTTGTTTTAAATGCAACTTACACCATCAAACATGTGACTACTGATGACTGCGGCGTTCAAACCCTGATCAGCAATAATGTTGAAGTGGGCAGTAAATTTGAGAGAAATGTAAAACGTTATTCACAGGTTCGCATTACTGATTACACTCATTCAGTTTGTGAAATGGTTTATCCGGCTGATGTGAAGGTAGAATTAAAAGAAACGACTAAAGATTCTGAATTAGACAAAGTTGAAATTCACTATTCGACATTATTATTCAATTACGCAAAAAATAGTGGTCCTGTGTCTCAGTAGTTGTTGATTGAAATACGGTACTCAAATTAAAAGAGGCGACTTATGTCGCCTCTTTTTTTTTGGTTTATGCTAATGTGTTAGCTAGTAACATTTCACGGTACTTAGGTAATGGCCAGAATTCATCTGATACGATAAGTTCTGCTTCATCACAAGCGGCACGTAATTTAAAGCTTAATGGCTGCAACGTGTTTACGATATCATGCATGCGTTTTTCTTCGTCATGAGATTTTTTAGATTTCTCAACTAACGTTTTCATTTTTTCTAACTCAGTTAATACGCGGGCTAAAACGCCATCTAAAGTAGTTAAACGACTTTCGTGTAACTTAGCTGTAGCTTTTGAAGGAATCGCTGCGTGAGCCTGGGCCATTGCGCCGAATTGTTTTTCGATTGCAGGTACAATGTAAGTCTCAGCTAATTCGATTAAAGCTAAATGCTCGATATCTAAAGTTTTCACATAACGCTCAACCGCGATATGGTAACGTGAATTGATTTCTTCTTGCGATAATACATTTGTATCAACTAAGAATTGCGTTTTCTTTTTGTCTTTAAACATCTCTAAAGCTGCAGGTGTTGTGTTTAAGATCGGAAGACCACGTTTTTTAGCTTCAGCTTTCCATTCATCAGAATAGCCATTGCCGCTGAAACGGATGTTTTTAGTTTCTTTAACAACCTGACGAACTAATTCCATAACGGCTTCGTCGCGTTTTTTCTTTTTCAATAGGTCTTTTAAGCGAGCTGAGCACTCTTTGAACGAGTTCGCTACAGCTGCATTTAAGATCGACATAGGTACGGCTACGTTTTGCGTAGAGCCCACAGCGCGGAATTCAAATTTGTTTCCGGTGAATGCAAATGGCGAAGTGCGGTTACGATCAGTGTAATCTTTAGAAACTGTTGGAATTTTATTAACACCTAAATCGATGATCGATTGCTCAGTGGCTTTTAAAACTTTACCGGCTTCGATGGTGTTTAAAATGTCTTCTAATAAACTTCCTAAGAAAGCTGAGATGATCGCTGGAGGGGCCTCGTTAGCCCCTAAGCGGTGATCATTACCCGGTGAAGCAATCGCTGCGCGAAGAACTGCAGCGTTATCATAAACCGCTTTTAAAACCACCGCTAAACACGCTAAGAAGCGTAAGTTTTGGTGCGGAGTATTTCCGGGTTCAAGTAAGTTTTCGCCTTTGTCGTTAGCCATTGACCAATTGTTGTGTTTTCCTGATCCGTTAACGCCGGCAAAAGGTTTTTCGTGAAGTAAGCACACTAAACCGTGTTTTAAAGCTGTGCGTTTTAAAACTTCCATCGTTAGTAAGTTGTGATCTGAAGCGATATTCATATCTTCGAATATTGGAGCTAATTCGAATTGGCTTGGCGCCACTTCGTTATGGCGGGTTTTAATCGGTACGCCTAATTTGTATAATTCAAATTCACACTCTTGCATGTACTGAGTAATACGAGAAGGGATAGCTCCGAAATAGTGATCTTCTAATTGTTGGCCACGAGCTGCAGCTGAGCCAACTAATGTACGACCAGTCATAATTAAGTCGGGGCGCAACGCGACAAAGTTTTTATCAACTAAGAAGTACTCTTGTTCAGCACCTAATGTTGTCGAAATCTTTTTAACATCGACATCGCCCAATAATTTTAAAAATTCGCACCCTGCAGTAGTAATAGCTTCAGTTGAACGTAATAGGGGAGTTTTATTATCTAAAGCTTGGCCGTGATAACCGAAAAACACTGTCGGAATACATAATGTCTTACCGTTGCCTTCTTCTAAAATGAACAACGGCGACGAGGGATCCCAAGCTGTATAGCCACGCGCTTCGAAAGTTGAACGCATGCCGCCTGAAGGAAATGACGAAGCATCTGGTTCACCTTGAATTAACTGCGAACCCGTGAATCTTTCGATAACACGTAATTCAGAATGATTTGAATGTTGAATCGTGATGAAGGCATCATGCTTTTCAGCAGTTGATCCTGTCATCGGTTGAAACCAGTGACAAAAGTGAGTTACACCTTTTGTGATAGCCCATTCTTTCATTGCCGAAGCAATTGCTTCAGCAGTTTCTTTAGGTAATTTTTTACCTTGATCTAAAGTTTTAAGTAAATTGTTGTAGGCATCTTTAGGAAGCTTTTCGCGCATCTGCGCAAGACCGAAAGTAGAGCAGCCAAAGTATTCAGATATCGGAGATTCTTTTCCGAACTGATCTTTGATTTTTGTGATTGAGGTTGTTTTTGTTTCGATCGCGGCTTTAAAAGCGCCGTGACGTGCGGTTACAGCAGTGCCTGCTGCAGTCTCGTTAGTCGAGTGCATATTTGCTCCTTCAGTCTCTAAGAATGCGTGACTCCTAGAAAGTTAAATTTTTGCTTGGGAAAGCTTACAGAAATATAAATCTATGTAAAACAGTCCACGAGACATAGGCTATCCTGCCCGTGCAGAGTTCGCAAGAGGGTCTGGTAAATAATTTAGAGCGTTAGGTTTGAGATTACTTGGCTGCAACTTTAGCGCACTTATAAGCTACGCCAAGGGCTTTGCCACCGAAGAATCCACCTTGAGCCAGCGTCCAAACGATATGAGTAGCGCCCATATTGGCAGCGTCGTTCATAGCTTGGTTTTTAGCGTAGTTTTTGCCAGCTTCTTGCATGAATAAGCCACCGTATGAAGAATTACCTATAACTTCACCCATAGTCTTGCAATCTTTAACTTGGCTTCTTTCGTTATCGTTAACTTGTGTAATGCGAGAAGCTTCGTGAGTTAAAGCCGTCGCGCAACCAGTAAGAGATAGGGCTAATAATCCTAAGACTAAAATATTTTTCATTATGTAATCCTTTATGTTTGAAAATTTATCTTACTTGTTTAACGAAAGTGATCAAGGCCATTTCTGCAAAGTACTGCTTACGTCGCTCGATCATTAGCGGGGAATTTGATGTGGCGGTAAGCTCTTGGGTGAAGCTATGGCCGTTGAAGCTTCCCATGACGACGGCGCGCTCTAGGTTTTCGTCCTGTGGAAATAGCGCAATAAAGTTTTCTTCGTGTGTGAAAAAATCTGTATCTAGTGGCTCCGGAGATTGTTTCCACATCCAGTTTTTATATTTTTTTAATTCATTAGATAAGCGGTGATTTAAAAAGCCAGCGGTCACGAAATCATAAAATGCGAATTCTGAATTTGACGTCAGTTTCGAAAAAGCTTGTGTGATATCAGTAAAGTTTTTTAACGCCGTAATATTTTCTAAAGCCTTATCAATTTTATCGACGATAGCTTTTGCTAAATTTTCTTGTGATTTGAAATACGTGAATTTCACTTCGACGTACGGGTGATGCACCCGGTAACCGATATCAAATTTTAAATCTGGCCAGCGGCCTTCTAAGCAAGCTTCAGTTAAGGCAGCGACTTCTGATTCTGGAGTTCCTAAAGTATCCCAGGCTTTCGTAATTTTTTTATCGAACAACTGAGTTTCAACAAATAACCATTTAGCAATTGATTCATTCCAGACAGCTTCAATTTCTGCTGGCGGGCCAGGTAGTACGAAAACATCTTTTAAGCCATAAGCGGTTTGCACTTCCATTTGAAAACCGTTAGCGGTTCCTTGTGAATTATTTAAAATCACAGCGCCTTCAGGAAAATAACACTGTTGTTTTTGAATATCTCTGACGACAAAATTTCGGCTGTTCATACGTACAACAATGGATTGCCAAGATTTATCATCAAATTTTAAATCTTTTTTTGACCACTCTGAAATTAACTCGCGAGTAAAGTCATCGCTCGTTGGCCCAAGGCCGCCAGTTACAAAAATATAATCAGAATTTTGGGCGCAAAAATCTAAAGATTTCAAAATAGAAGGGCGCTCATCCGGCACAGTCAGCTGCAGTGCGGTTTCTAAGCCAAAGGGAATAAGTTTGTCTGAAATCCATGCTGCGTTCTTATTGAAGATTTGTCCGGTGGTTAATTCAGTGCCAACGCCTAAAATAGTGGCTTTTTTCATAGCTAAATCCTTATTTTGACCTTTATCAAGCCTGATACCTTTGTTACAGTCAAGCCATTCAAAAACCAGCTTTCCGAGGTAAAACCATGAACACAGTTGATTTAAAAACTTTTGATTTAGCTAATCCTACTGAAACGCACCAAATGTTGCGTGATACTTTAAAATCTTTTGTTCAAGCCGAAGTTGAACCACAAGCTCATGAGCACGACAAAAAAGAAAAATTCAATTTACCTCTGTTTAGAAAATTAGGTGAACTTGGTTTATTAGGAATCACAGTTCCTGAACAATACGGTGGCTCAGGTCTTGATGCGACGGCTGTTGTTTTAGTGCATGAAGAATTATCTGCAAGTGATCCAGGTTTTGCTCTAGCTTATTTGGCTCATGCATTACTTTGCGTGAATAATTTAGCGGTTAATGGTTCTGATGCACAAAGAGAAAAATACTTACCAAAACTTTGCTCTGGCGAATTCGTTGGAGCCATGGCGATGTCTGAACCAGATTACGGTACAGATGTTATGGGTATGCAAACGACCGCGACTAAAAAAGGTGATAAGTACGTGCTTAACGGACGTAAAATGTGGATCACTAATGGCGCGATCGATGATAATAAAACAGCTTGTGATATGGTTTGGGTTTACGCAAAAACTGGCGAAAAAAATGGCCGTGCGCAATTATCAACATTCATCGTTGAAAAAGGTGATTTAGGTTTCTATGTTGGTCAAAAAATCCACGATAAATTAGGAATGCGCGCTTCAAACACGGCAGAATTAGTTTTTGAAAACTGCGAAATTCCTGCAGACCGTCTAGTGGGCCACGAAGGTGATTCTATGCTTCACATGATGCGTAACCTTGAATTAGAGCGCATTGGCTTAGCGGCAATGTCTTTAGGTATTGCCCGTCGTTCAATTGAAATTATGAATAAATACGCAACTGACCGTAAAGCTTTCGGTAAACCGTTAAATTTCTACGGCCAAATTCAAAAATATGTTGCAGATTCTTACGCTGAATACAAAGCAAGCTCTGCTTATGTGTACGATACAGCCCGTAAACATGATCTGCATAAAGAAGGTAACCGTTTAGATTCAGATGGCGTAAAACTAGTAGCAACGACTATGGCAAAAAATGTGGCTGACCGTGCGATTCAAGTTCTTGGTGGTTTTGGTTATGTCGGCGAGTACGTTGTTGAACGTCTTTGGAGAGATTCTAAATTATTAGAAATCGGTGGCGGTACATTAGAAGCGCATCAAAAAAATATTACGCGTGATTTAGCACGTTTAGGTTTCTAATTGGCGTCTAATCATTTTCCTTTAAAGTCTGAGCTTGAAATCACCCCGGGACGTTTTGTCTCGGCTGATACGGTCATGGAAAAAATCTGGCCGATTCTAACTCCTGAACGCCAACGCAAAATTGAAGCTGTCACTTCGAAAAGATGTTTTTCTATTCCAGTGGTTTTAGAAAGTATTTATGATCGTGGTAATATTTCTGCAGTCATGCGTACAGCCGAAGGCTTAGGTTTTGCTAATTTTCATATTATCGAAACGGCCGAGAAATTTAAAAATTCTCAGCGTGTAACTCAAGGTGCAGATAAGTGGATTGAAGCGAAAAAATGGAAGTCTTCTGCTGAAGCTATTAAATATTTTAAAGATAATAAAATCCGTATCTGTGTAACTTCATTAGAGGCGGCTAAACCCCTTCATGAGGTCGACTTTTCTACGCCTTTAGCTTTGGTGCTGGGTAATGAAAAAGACGGGGTTTCTAAAGAAATGTTAGAGGCTGCAGATGAACGGGTGATCATCCCGATGCCTGGCTTTGTCCAAAGTTTTAACATCTCGGTAGCCGGTGCCCTATGCCTGTATCAGATCTTTCAAAGCCGATTACATCGATTAGGCAAGAATGAAGACGTGACCCCTGAGCAGATCTCGATTTTAAAGGCAGCTTATGCTTTAAGAACCCTGGATTCGGCCGAAGACATTTTGCGCGCGGACACTGTAAAAAATTAGCCTTATTTTCCAAAACCCTGCCTTGACTCAATTCTAACCCGGTTAAATACGTTTTAATGGTATAACTGCTCCTGTTGATAAAAACCCAACCCTTCAGGAGACGATATTTATGAAATATACTTTAGCTTTTTTAATCGCAACAATCGCTGCGACCTCGGTATTTGCCGGTGAAACAGTTTGTTTAAATGCAAAACTAAAATTAAATACAGCGCCAGCTTTAAGTTGTGGCGGCGTTAAGCAAATTTGCGTGACTGGCTACGAACAGCACGACGAAGCTCGTGTAGATGAAAGAATGACGGCTAAATCATTAGTGTTAACGAATGAAAGCGGTAAATCTTTAGAATTAGGATTTGATGGACAAACGGTAAGTCACGATTCAGATGTCGACACCCATTTAGGTTTGGATTTTAGTAACAAAACGATTTCAGCTGCTTTAGAAATTGAAACTGATTATATGGATTACGATTCACGTGCGCCCATTACTGGAACATTCATTTTGATGGATCTTTATAGAGCTTATAAAGTTAATGGTGATATTAAAGTTCAGCGTTGTGAATACGAACTTTCGAAATAATTAGTTTTTTCTGACGATGATGCCTTTGAGTAAATTATCAAAGGCATCAGGAAATTCAAAATCCAAATCTGGTGTCGGTAATTCCTGAAATTTAAACTGACCCTTTGGTAAAACCTTTTCAAATTGTTTTTGAATGTCATTCAAAGACCACTTTTCAAAATTACACGTAAATAAAATTAAACCCTTACCATTTAAACAAGACCACATTAGCTTTGCTAACGCGGGAAAGTCTTTATCTAACTTCCAGGTTGTGGTTTTGGTTCTGCCAAATGAAGGTGGGTCACAAATGATGACATCCCACTTGCGATTACGCTTAATCGAGCCTTCTAAGAATAATAATGAATCTTGGGCGAAGAATTCGTGTTTTTCAGGATCTAAGTTATTTAATTTAAAATTGTCTTTAGACCAATCTAAAAAAGCACGGCTGGCATCAACTGTGGTGATGTGTTTTGCCCCGCCAGCTCCGGCAGCGACTGAAAACACCGACGTGTAAGAAAATAAATTAAGAACAGCCTTACCTTTAGAGTTTTTTAGAATAAATTGGCGGTTATCACGTTGATCTAAAAATAACCCAGGAGAAAAACCTTGATCGCGGCGAAGTTCGCATAAAAGATTGTGCTCTTTCGCGGTCCATTTTTCTGGAGCCGTTGAATAGTACAAATCTTTTTGTTCTTTACCGCCGACGCCAGTGCCACGATTAATCATATGGCGAACGACGTAATCTAAATTATGCTTTTTGCAGAAATCTGCAAGTGTAGATAGATCAAGTTCTGTTGGCGGATCTTTTTTATACCAATACACCCAAATAATTGAGCCGTATAAATCTGCGCGAATTTCTTGTTCTTGATTCGTGCGATGATACAGGCGATAGGTTTGATCTTTTTCGATCGTCATCATCGCATTTAAATCAGTATATTCACTGGTGACAAAGTCGCCTAAGGTATTCACCGGGTTTTCAAAACAATAAGGTAGCGGGGCTGTAAAAGTTTGTACTTTGCCATCGAAAGAAAAAGAAATTTCGGCCGCGTGCAGAGCTAAACGAAACCAAGGACTTCCGCCATGTTCATGGTCACCTAAAACTGCGATTCCTAATTTTTCTGCATGTAACCTGATTTGGTGTGGTTTGCCGGTGATCGGTTCGGCTTTCCATAAATATAATGAATCAGAGATTTTTTTAGAAAGGGTGAATTTAGTTTCAGAGTTATCTTCTTTGGCTGGAATATTAGCGAATTTTTTATCAACTTTATCGATGTGTGATTTTACGGTGTGGGGCTCGCCCGCGTTTTTTAAAGTTTGATCGGTTAAAAAGAAGTAAGTTTTTTTAACGTCGCGGGATTCAAACTGTTTGGCTAATTGTGCGGCAGCCGCTTTGTTTTTTGCGAACACGATGAGGCCCGAAGTTTCTTTGTCAAGGCGGTGAACAACCAATAATTCTTGTTTAATTTTGCTCGATAATACTTCAACTAACCCCAACTGGTTCTCATTCACTTTGTGAGTGCGAAAGCCTGATCTTTTGTTAAAAACGATATAATCAGGCTGATCAGTGTATCGTAGGTTGTAGGGGCTGCCAGACTGTTGCATAGAGTTACAAGGTAACTGTTTCCTTTTCTTCACGCAAGCAGGTTGATATATTTCAGCTACTCAAAAGGAGTATATTTCTTATGAACAAAATCGTTTTATTAGCTATGGCTTTATTTCTTACAGGTTGTGGTATTCAAAGCATTCCACAACAAAAAAATGAAGTTGATGCTTCATTAGCTGAAATTACAAATCAATATAAACGCCGTGCGGATTTAATTCCAAACTTAGTGAATGTTGTAAAAGGTTACGCAGGTCATGAAAAAGACACTTTACAAGGTGTTGTTGAAGCGCGCGCAAAAGCGACTTCTGTTAACATTGATCCAAAAAACATGTCAGCTGAAAAATTAGCTGAGTTTTCAAGAGCTCAAGGCCAATTATCGCAAGCTTTAGGTAAGTTAATGATGATCACTGAAAACTACCCTAATCTAAAAGCCGATCAAAACTTTCGTGATCTACAAGCTCAGCTTGAAGGCACTGAAAATCGTATCACTGTAGCGCGCAACCGTTACATTGAACAAATCAAGGGCTTTAATAATTTAGTGACTGTTCCGCCAACGAACATCACGAACATGATTATTTATCGCTATGAAAAAATGCCTCAATGGGATGTTTCAGAAGCTGAAAAAACAACGAACGAAAAAGCTCCAGAAGTTAAATTCTAGTTTTAATGTTTAATAGAACTCTGTTCTTTATCTTAGGATTTCTTTGGCTAAGCGTAAGCTTGGCCTTTGAAGTTCCAGCCTTAACCGGCCCGGTCGTTGATCAGGCAGGTGCTTTGTCGCGCTCAGAAGCCGATCAAATTGCTGAACGCTTACACGCGATTAAAAATCAGGGCGGCGCACAGATTCAGGTGTTAATTGTTTCTACGCTTCAAGGTGAAGCGATCGAACAAGCTTCGATTCAGGTTTTTGATAAATGGAAACTGGGCGATGCAAAAAAAGACGATGGCATTTTATTCTTAGTTGCACTTAACGATCGCAAACTTCGTATTGAAGTTGGCCAAGGTTTAGAAGGTAATATTCCAGATATTATCGCTAAACGTATTATCAGTGAAATCACCAGGCCCATTTTTAAATCACGTAATTACTTTGCCGGTATTTATTTAACGACTGAAGCCATTAATCAGGCGGCAACGACTGCAGATGGTCAAATCTTTGATGTCTATGGTTTTAAAGAGCAAGTTTTAGCAAACCCAAGTTTATTATCTGCGCGCGAGCGAGATAATTTATCTGATCGCCAAGAACCCGCGACAAAAGGCAAAAAACTATCAAGCACTTTGGTGTTTTTAGTTTTAGGGGTGTTGTGGATTATTATTTTTATTTTTAGCCCATCAACAGCCCTGTGGATTTTATTTTCGCTATTAAGTGGCGGCCGCGGCGGTGGTGGTGGACGTGGCGGCGGAGGCGGCGGTTGGTCTGGTGGAGGCGGAAGCTCATCAGGTGGCGGCGCTTCAGGAGATTGGTGATGTCTAAAATTAAAATCGATGCAGCAAAAATTGAAGCAGCTATCGCAGACTTTGAACAGTCTGTGGATTTTGAATTAGTACCGGTGATCGCAAAAAGCTCGACACCAACTCTACACGTACCTTGGGTGATCAGTTCATTATTAATGATTTTTGTCTTCTTTGGTTTTGAAGCCTATTACTTGGCGCAGTGGCATGATTGGGAAGCTTCGACCATCATTCATTGGCTTGCGACGTTGTTTGCCATTACACTTGGCGTGGGCTTTTTCTTAGCGCGCTTTGACGGGGTTCGCAGATTATTAACACCAAGTAAATACCGCCATCAGTTTGCGCAGCTTGAAGCCGAGCAAGTCTTTTTAAAGAAACGCCTCTATGAGACCCATGCTCACCAAGGTTTACTTTTGTTCATCTCTTTAATGGAGCATCGTATTGTGGTATTACCAGATATTCGATCAGAATTTAGCGGTGCGCAAAAGCTCAGTGAAGAAGTGCTTAAAATTCTACAAGATGATTTTAAAGCGGGCAGTTATGAACAGGGCCTTTTAGACGCCATCGCGCATCTTAAACTGGTGTTAGCCCCGCAGTTTCCTAAAAAAGCAGATTCTAACCACGGAAATCAACTTCCGAACAAGTTGATTTGGTGGGATGAATAGCCTAGTATTTTCTTAACTTAATTATCTACAGTGCAGTCGTAGTTCAATGGATAGAATTCCCGGCTTCGAACCGGTAGGTTGCAGGTTCGAGTCCTGCCGACTGCACCATTTTAATAAATTCAATACTTATATGTATACGAACTATCGCACAAATATGCCAAATAATGACATATATTCTCTTACAATGGTCTGAACAGGAGAAGTACAATGTTTAATTCAACAAACTTTCCAGATCCCACTATTGTTTCAGTCAATGATGTTGAACTTGAAGTCTTTGAAGCCGGCCAACAAAATGGAGGAAAGCCTATTGTGCTCTGTCATGGTTGGCCAGAGCATGCTTTTTCATGGCGATTCCAAATCCCTGCCTTGGTCGCAGCAGGCTACCATGTCATAGTGCCAAACCAGCGAGGTTATGGTAACTCGTCTCGTCCATCAGAAGTAACAGCTTATGATATCGAACACTTGTCGGGCGATCTCGTCGCACTTCTCGATCACTACGGCTACGAAAAAGCCACTTTTGTGGGTCATGATTGGGGCGCGATGGTCGTCTGGGGGCTGACGTTATTGCATCCAGAGCGGGTAAATAAAGTAATCAACTTAGCCTTGCCTTATCAAGCGCGTGGAGAAAAGCCTTGGCTTGAACTCATGGAAGAATTTCTTGGCGGCGACTACTATTTTGTTCACTTCAATCGACAGCCAGGCATCGCGGATGCAATTTTAGAAAAAAATACTTCTCAGTTTCTTCAGAATTTGTTCCGCAAGAATGTGCCTCACGCACCGCCTGAGCCGGGCATGATGATGATCAATCTCGCTAAGTCAGAAGCACCACTTGGTGAACCCATAATGAACGACAGCGTATTGGCTGTTTTCGCATCTGCCTTTAAAGCCTCAGGGTTCACAGCCAGCATAAACTGGTACAGGAACCTCGACCGCAACTGGCATTTATTAGCAAATGTAAACCCAATTATCCAACAGCCTACACTCATGATCTATGGCAGCCATGATTTGATCCCAAAGTCTGACAAACTGATCGAGTTCGTGCCTAATGTGAAAGAAGTCAGTCTGGATTGTGGTCACTGGATTCAGCAAGAAATGCCGGAAGAAACAAACCGAGTAATTTTAAATTGGTTAGAGCAGCAGGGTGCTACCTAGAACTTTTTTGTGCTTAAAATGTTTTACAAACTGTCAAATTAGTTAGCGGTCCTCTCGTTGTGATACTCTTTTTTTTCAAAAATTCGACTTATCTGAACACCTACATTATTCTTATTAAAACGATAGAGCGCAGGATGTGATCTGTTATTGGCCTATCAAAAAAAAGGAGTTTCGAAAATGGGTACGCCAAAGGGTTTTAGTAAATTAACGTATGCGGCCACGCTGTTAGTAGTAACAGCTCTGGCCGGGTGTTCAGTTGGTCCAGAAGAGGGTGAAGGCGAAAGTACATCGAGCTTGGAAACCGGTTACGGTTATTCTTCGATGGCCGGCGCCTACAAAATTGCTGTTGAAGAGGCAACAGTGCAAGATTTAATTCCGCATAAAGTTGCGTGTCCTTCTCAAAAAAATGGTAAACACATAGAACAGATTTGTATTCAGATTTGTCATGTGCCTCCGGGAAATCCAGACAATTCGCACGACAAGGTACTGCCGCTTTCAGCAATTAAAGCTCACTTAGGCCACGGTGATTATTTAGGTTTTTGTGATGCTTCAGCTGGCGAACTTCCAGTAGATGAAGGTTCTGGTGGTGGTTCAACAGATGATGGTAATACAGGTGGCACGACAGATGACTCTTCTTCAGGTGATCCTTCATCGGGTACGACAACAACAGATGGTGGTTCAACAGGTGAAGAGACTGTACCAACTGATCCTTCTGCTGAAGAACCTTCTTCTGGAGATGGGCCAACAGGTGATTCGATATCTGGTGGGTCTGGTGATGAATCGGTTCCTGATTCAGGAAGTTCATCTGGCGGGGATTCGTCTTCAGGTGGTGAAACTTTTCCTGACGAGGGTACCGGTGGCAGTGTAGATGACGGTGCGGGTGATACTGCAGATGGCAGTACGGAAGTTCCAAATTTCTGTGTGCCGTATTATGACATCGATCAAAACTGCGATGGATTCAATGACAACACCGGAATGCCGTATTTATAATAATAGATTCTAAAAGATAAATCCAAAGCTTCGAGCCTAAATTAGGTTCGAAGCTTTTTGGTTTTCAGTGCTAGTTCACAATAGCTTCATCAGCAAGCTCCAGTGTTTGTATGACTATTCTTCAGAGCAATCTAAGTCAGCTGTCATCGACGAGTTAAGACCTGGATTGTTAGCTGAAGTGTAGGTATAGCTGATTTCTGATTTCGCAGTTTTAGCGCTGTCAGCACTTTGTGTGTCGCGAGTGATCACTGTTAGCTCTTGAACTTCTTTTGCGGCACTTGTTTGTTTGAATTTGTGGGTATACACCACGGTGAATTGGCCAGTTAAATTATTTTCGTCGATAATCTGTTGGCCAGAACTATTGTTAACAACTGTGTTTTGCACTGTTGAATAAAGAACATCGACGATAGATTTGTTGGCAATGCCGATCACAGAATTTACGCTGTCAAAAATTAAAGATCCTTGCGGGTTACTTTTTAATTGTCCGCTCATAAGTTCGGTGTGATTAAAAACATTAACCGCTTTCATGTCAGAAAATCTTCTTTTAGCTTCATCGCCTGAAAGTTTTAAAGAGCCTCTAATAACCTGACACTTGAAGCCAGTTGATGTGCCTTTAATTAAAGTGCCTACTGAACCGATGTCGCCAGGGCCGGCAAAAGCTGATAAGTGAGTGATTAAACCTAGTACTAAAATGATTTGTTTTTTCATAAATGGGTCTCCTGTTAATGTTGTTTGTTATGCTGGAATAACTCCCTAAACAGGGGACCAAAGCATAACTCATGCACTTGCAAATTGATTTCCAGATTCATATAGCACACCTCGGTTGTGATTGGTTAGCTGTTATACAGTGGCCCAAAAATGGTGTACTAAAAAAAAGAACGAGCACAAATTTGTTTCCGCTGCAGTCCAGTTTGTTGTGGCGTAATTTTGTTTACTTTGGCGATGTCGTCATTGGTCTTTTATGATTTTAGCATGCAACAGAAAAGTTTATCGATTTTTGATTATATGGATGTTCATCTTTTTTTGAAAGATTATTATGATCTGCAAAAAAAACAAAATAAAAAATTTTCTTATGCAACGTGGGCAGCTGATTTGGGCTTTACCAATAAAACCATTTTGCGGATGATGCTTCAGAAAAAAAGAACCATTTCTGTTAAAAGTATGGCTGTACTTGTTAAGAGTTTGAATTTTACTGAATTAGAAATTCGTTATTTTGAAACCTTAGTGCATTCGGCACAGGCTAAAAATTCGACGCAAAAACAAGCTTTTGGTGCTGCCTTGGTTAAGATTCAGCGAGAAACTTTCACGCAAAAAGTTTTAGAAGTGGATAGTGGTGTGCTATTTGATGTGTATGGGCCGATTATTCTGACAATTATTAATTCTGCAGATAAGGCTTTAAATATTTCTGAAATTCAAAGTCACTGTGGTTTAGAATTAAATCAGATAGACAAAATTCTTTCACGGTTTGTCAGTTCTAAATTAATAAAAGTCAGTGCCGATCTGTACTCGGCTCAGCATAGTGCTTTTAAAATTCAAGATCATCACCTGCATCCTAATTTACAGAACTATTATAAATTTTGGCTTGAAAAATCCAGCACAGCCATTGCGTTGCCGTTTGAAATTCGCCGGTTCAGATCATTACAGATTGCATTGACTGAAGATGAATTTAATCAAATCGTGCAAAAAACAAATGAGTTTGCCACTATGTTGCTTTCAATGGTTCAGACAAATTCAATTGAAGACCGCAAACTTTATTTGTTGAATACGGCTTTATTTCCAGTCAGAGAAGTCTCAGCTTAAGGTGATCTGTCAGCTATGTCCGAGTTTTGCGATGGTGTAACACCCAATCTGATTCTTGACGGCAAAATAAAGACATGTTTACTATTAAAGCATGAAAATACAGTGGAAGATATTTTATTGCCTATTTACCATTGTATTGTTTTTGATCGTTATCGTTGCGTTTACATATAATGCGACAACAAAAGTTTCGTACTTTCGTGACCGTTCATTAGCTGTTGAAAGTCGCCTTTTGGCAGAAACTTATTTGCGGGCGCAAGTAAGGAATCAACTTTTAGAAACATTTGATGTTTTGTACGTATCAGGAATCGGCAAGTATGAGGATCGAATTAACCAAGGCAAAAAAGAAGTTCAAAATAAAATTTTGGATCTTAAAAATGCCCTCACTGAATCTGGTGTTATCGATGCCACCTATAAAGCTGATCTAGATGAAATTGTAAATGCATATGATAGGCTACAAAGCACTTTAGATCAGGGTGTAGCACTTTTAAAAAGTGGTAAAACAAAAGAAGCGCGACAGGTTCTTATTGATGCCCGCGAGAATAAATTTAAAAAAGAATTTCTTGAGAAAATTTCTGCGCTTATTGAGAAAGAATCGCAAATCAGTAATTTTGAATCAAATAATTTAGAACAAAGTATTAAGTGGCTTCAAAGAATACTTTTGCTTTCTGCAGGGGCTGCGCTGTTATTGTCGTTAATACTATCGACATTTATTGCTCGTTCTATTGGACGAAGGCTGGGCCGCATCGAGAAGGCTGCACAAAGAATTTCTTCTGGTGATTTTAATATTTCGCTGCCAACGCATGGACAAGATGAGGTCTCGACATTGTCGCAGGCTATAAATAAAATGGCGGTATCTTTATTTGAAGCGCAAACTCAAATCATCAAACAACAGGAGCTATTGATTACAAGCTCTAAGATGTCATCCTTAGGTGAAATGGCCGGCGGAATTGCTCATGAAATTAATACGCCATTGGCCGTGATAGCGCTGAAGGCCGACTTGCTTGCAGCGGCCAGTAATAGCGAGGAGTTTGCTTTAAACGGCAGAGAAATTGTTGCCGAGGCCTGTTCGATGATTCACAGAACAACCGATCGCATCGCAAAAATTATTATTGGCCTTAGGGCTTTCGCACGTGATGGAGCTTCTGATCCTTTTCAAAAAACGGATGTACAGTTTATTCTTAAAGACACTCTTGATCTTTGTAGTGAAAAATTTCGCAGCAGTGGGGTTGTTCTGCAGGTGCAAATACCTGAAAATGAATTACTCCTATCTTGTCGCGCAACGCAGATTTCGCAGGTTCTTTTAAATTTATTAAGTAATTCATTTGATGCCATACAACAGATTCCAGAAAAGTGGATAAAAATCGAGGCGCGGGATTTGGGCACTGAAGTCGAATTGAGTGTGACTGATAGCGGCCATGGAATATCGGCGGCTATTCGCTCTAAACTGGCACAACCATTTTTCACCACTAAAGAAGTCGGCAAGGGCACAGGGCTTGGTCTGAGTATATCTCGCGGGATTGTCATGGATCATGGCGGACGCTTAATCTTAGACGAACAAAGCTCTCATACTCGCTTTGTCATTGTACTTCCGAAAGATCGGCTCACTTCTTAATTAAATAAATCTGATCGTGGCACTGCTTTTGTAGCTTGGATTGGTTTTCCGGGAATTTAATCCATTAGGGGGCTTTATGGGGCACAAATATTTAATTGCCGCACTGTCGTTAGTTTTTTTAGCCACAAGTTGTGGTCCGATCAAAAATAAAAAAGAAGATGAACCTGTTGTTGAAGTCTCGGCCTTTAATTCTGGCTTTGGTGGCGGAATCTATTTCGATTCAAAAGAAAGTTACGCTCGTCTTGATTTAAGCACGGGAACAGTCGAAAATTTTTTATCAAGCGACCGTAACATGACCTCGGCATCTATTCAGGGCGATCGGTTTGTGACTGTGAAAAAATCTCGAAGTCATCCTGAAGTATTAGTCATTAATCGCAGTAAAGATGCGCTCGTGCGAATTTCGGTTCCTGAAAATCCAACAGGTACGCCGAAACTTTCGCGTGATGGCCAGTTTATTATTGTCGGCGGCATTGCGGGTGATACTAAGATCTATAATCTAAATGGCCAGATTGTGATGAATCTTTACTCGAATATTTCAAGTTATGAGTGGTTAACTGACGGAAGAGTTATTTTTTCGCGATTCGGCACTTTATATATTCTAACTGCAGATTTTAAATCTTATAATGTATTTCGCGCCTTACCTGGAACGCCGAACTCTTTAGCGGTTAGTCCCGATGGCGGAAGAGTCGCTTTTTCTATGATTCATATGGGGTTGCCGCATATCTGGATTATGGACTTATCAGGCGCACTTCGCCAGGTTACAACTTCAGCGGTGGGCGAAAATTATCCGGCTTGGTCGCCAGATGGAAGCCACCTTGTGTTAGCCAAAGGTAAAGTAGCTACGAAAGGCACGCCGAATTGTTTAGAACTATGGGTTGTGGGTGCTAATGCGGATACAGTCAGTGATTTAACTTCTGAAGGTTCGGCGAATACATTTCGCGTACGACAAAATGTATCTGGCCAAATTTCAGAAACATGTGCGCTGGCAGCCCCGGCATGGCGAAGAGACTAAATTAGTCTTGATCAGAACAGGCTTTGATATCTAATTTAATATTTTTATCAGACGCATCTTGTGGATAATCTGAAATGCGGTCGTAAGTTAATTTAATAAGAGCGCGTTCAGCGCGACATTCAAGGATTGTGAAAGTGCCATGATCTCCAGATGAATATCTATCATCAGCAGCTTTTTGCGCCGTTTTAATTAAAGCACAAACACCTTTAACGCTGCCTAAATAACATATGTTCGGAGCGCGGCTAAAACCGTCTTCCATAAAGCCTGAATAAATGCTTGCTGTGATCTTGCCATCTTTTATTTTTGGATAATAAGATAAAATTTGCGTCGCTGACGCCACTTGCGCGAAGGCTAAAAATGCAGTTACGAAAATCAGATTTTTCATGGCGGAACTCCTTGGTTCTTTGAACAGGCTCATATTAACACAAAATCACTGTGACTTGAGAGAGCCATTCTCGTCTTTGAAAAGGATTACTGAACGTCAAAATGTTAGACGATCACATCCATAAACAGGCGACACCAAAACCAATAAAAAGCACACTGGCTATACGATGCACCCACTTCATCGGTATACGGTCGGTAAACCATTGGCCAAAATAGACGGCGGGAGCGTTGGCTAACATCATTCCAAGCGTAGTTCCAAAGGTTACAGCCGCAATAGAAGTGTATTTGGCTCCAAGGGCTACGGTGGCTAACTGAGTTTTATCACCCATTTCGGCAATGAAAAAAGCAATCAGGGTAGTCACAAATGCGCCGTAACGATCAGTCATTTTCAGACCGTTATCTTTATCAGGAATTAAAACCCACAGACCAAAAATAATGAATGTGATCGCCAACAACCATCGCAAAGTGTACGGTGAAAAATAATTCGTGATAAAAGATCCAACGTAGCTGGCCAGGGCATGATTTAAAATCGTTGCGATAAAAATTCCGAAAAGGATTGGAATTGGTTTTCTAAATCTGGCGGCTAGAATTAATGCTAATAATTGGGTTTTGTCGCCCATTTCGCTGATAAAAACTAAAACTGTTGAATTGATGATAGCTTCCATTTGTAACCTCACAAGTCTTGCCGTGAGATCGAAAGCCTTTGACTAAAGAGTGAAAGACATAAGACGACACGGGCGTTATTAAAACACCGATGTCAGTCTCGTCGAAAAAGATTTTTATCTTTTCAGATGTGCCGGGGGTTATACCCAGTATGTCGACACAGCTCTTGTTAAAACAAGTGACTACTCCCTAACTGTTTTTAATTTAAAATAAACCGCGTTAAAACGCAAGGCCTTACCTGTAATGGCATTTTTTGTTTAAACTGTACCTTGTACGTAAGCTTAAGGTTACTTAGAATTAGTTGTATGAGCCCATTTCGCCGCGGTTTTAAAGGTATGCTGCCAATCGTTCCAGGAATTATTCCTTTTGGTGCGGTCATGGGAACTGTCAGTGCCGATGCCCATTTAAATTTTTTTCAAACAGTATCGATGAATTTTTTAGTGTTTGCAGGCGCATCGCAACTTGCTGCGATTGATTTAATGAATCAGCAAGCGGCGGTTATCGTTGTTGTTGCGACCGGATTAATTATTAATTTACGTTTTTTACTTTATAGCGCGGCAATGTCGCCGATTGTGCAGCAAGAAAGTTTTATAAAAAAGTTTATCACCGCGTATTGTGTTACTGATCAAAGTTATGCGGTGATGATCTCTGAGCAAGATCGTTTTAAATCCAATCACGAAGCTATACAGTTTTACTTGGGATCATGCCTATGCATGGTGATCGTGTGGCAATCATCGGTAATCGCTGGATTTATCTTCGGAAATTTTGCACCTAAATCATTATCTTTAGATTATGCGATTCCTTTAAGTTTTGTGGCTTTACTTATGCCGACACTTAAAAATTCGAAGTACGTGATTGTAGCGATTTTTTCGGCTGTGGCGTCTTTGTTATTACAGCAAATGCCTTTTAAAACGGGATTAATTGCGACAGCGATTTTAGGAATCTGTTTAGCGTTATTTTTAACTCGTAAAAAGGCGGCGAAATGATTCCTCAAGGCTATTACTGGTTAAATATAGCTTTATTGGCGGTTGGAACTATCGCCATTCGCGGATCAATCATTGCTCTTTCTGCACGGGTAAAAATTTCTGACCGATTAAAAGAATTATTCACATTTATTCCGGCAGCTATTTTACCGGCCTTTATCGCGCCAGCGGTGTTCTTTCATCAAGGCGAAGTGTCATGGATGATGGGTAAAGAACGTGTCGTGGTGCTAATCTTAGCTGCTATTTTATGTTGGGTGACCCGCAGCACACTGGCAACGGTGGGTTTTGGTTTACTTGCGCTTTACCTTTTTACTAACTTTTGATTTTTTGTTTTTATCTCGAAGCCCTTTAGCAAAGACTTGCGCTTCAGTTTTTAACTCTTGGCTGATGGCATGCCACTCAACATTTTCTAGCGCGCCAATAAGAGCGTAAGCAAAAATTGAATGATTATTTTTAGGATTTACTTCGCATAACTTTTGAAAAGTTTTTTTCCAACCTAATTTCATAAACTGTGCGGGCGTTTTGATTCCAGCTTTAGTAAAAGTGTTGACCGTGGCGGGGCCAAGATTTTTAAAATCAGTAATAAATTTAATTTTATCTTTTTTCTCGGCGATAGTTTCATCGCGAAACATACGCGGTTTTCGCATATCTGCAGTCGAAACTTTTTCAACTTTAACGGGCTTATTTACTTTTTTTTCAGCTTTTTTCTTGCGGTCGGGGATAGTGCCAAACAAAGTTTGCGGTTTGGCTAATTCGCGAATAACTTTTTTAGCATGGTCTTCAAAGTCTTCATCACTTAAAGATAAATAAAGCCATTTTGGTAAAATGCTATGGTTGACTAAAAATGGAAAAGCTTTCAGAAGCTTGGGATGATGTTCTTTTTCAGCCGGAAACATACAACCATTCCAGCGGTCGGAACTGCCCTCAAAGAGGATGAGCTTTAAAAAAGGGCCATCATAATAAGCAAATCCACCGAACATAGCGCGGCGGTTAAAGCTTTCTGGCAGCTGATCTTCAATCCATTGCAATTCATTAAGAGTTTTGGCCATAGGTTATTCATAACTAAAAAATCTCTTTTACTCAAAAAGATTTAACATCTAGAGTTAATGTATTAGCTACTTTTAAGGAGATCTTATGATTAAACAGCTTGGTTTGGCGCTTACGACCGTATTTATGTGTTCTTGTTCATCACTTCCACAAAGTGAAGTCTATTCTGCAAACTCAAAAGGGTCGACCGGTAATCCGAAAGAGATCGTATTTATTCACGGTATGTTTATGACTCCAGACAACTGGACTGAGTGGCAAAAATATTTTACTCAAAACGGCTATAAAACATCAGCCCCGGCTTGGCCTCAGCATGATAAGTCAGTGGCTGAAATGAATGATCCAAAAAACTATGATGCTTTAGCCAAAGTCACATTAGAAGATGTGCTTAATCATTACCGTCAAATTTTACGCGAGAAAAAAGTAAAACCTATTTTGATCGGGCATTCAATGGGTGGCCTAGTGTCACAGATTTTATTAAGCGAAAATTTGGCATCAGCTGCTGTGGTTTTAGATTCAGCTCCGCCGCGCGGGGTATTTATCATCAGTACAACTTTTTTAAGCGCTAACTGGAAAATCATTACTCCGTTTGCCAGCAGAAATAAACCGATCGTGCAAGATCAAGAAAGTTTTGCAGCTAGCTTTTGTAATGCGCAATCTGAAGCCGAACAAAAAAGAATTTATTCGACATTTGCGGTGCCAGAATCAAAACGCGTTGGTCTTGGCCCATTAACAAAAGTGGGTTCACTGAATGAAGAGAATGCACGTGGACCTTTATTGTTAGTGGCGGGCAGTGAAGATCGTATTATTCCAGCGCGCTTAACTTATGAAAATTTTGAAATCTATGAAGATACTCCAGGTTACACTGAATTTTATTTGGCAGATGGAAAAGATCACTGTCTGATGTTAACTCAAGGTTGGGAATCTTTAGCCGAAACTTCGCGTTTATGGTTAGAAAAACAACTGGTGAAATAATGAATTCAATCGTTGTGCAATGGAAATTTGATTCAAGCGTTGGTCCTATTTACCTAGAGGCCAGCGAAACGGGCTTGCGCGGCTGTCATCTTGAAAAACAAAAAACACCTGTGCTTAAATCCTTAAGCGAAGCAGGTCTTGCTAAAAAGTTTTTGGTTCAGGCTGAAAGTGAAATCACCGAATACTTAAACGGCGATCGAAAAAAGTTTACTGTGAAACTAGAAATCATCGGCACTGATTTTCAAAAACAAGTTTGGCAGCAGTTACAGCAAATTCCTTTTGGTAAATCGCTGTCGTATAAAGAGCTTGCCGAAAATATCAAAAATCCAAAAGCAGTGCGCGCTGTCGGAACAGCCAACGGCCGAAATAACTTTTGTATTATTATTCCATGTCACCGGGTGATTGCCGCTGATGGCACTTTAGGTGGTTATTCAGGTGGATTACCATTTAAGAAAAAATTATTACAGTTAGAGAATATCGCCTACCAAGACTAAACTGATCTATATATTTGAATAATTTCTGTCCAGATTTGAGATTTTGGCCCTTGTTCAAGACCAAGGGCCCGTTTAATAAAGTCGCAAAAATTACGATAATTAACCCATGATATCACTATGGATTACCGTCGGCCTTATCATTTCTGCAGTTCTGGTTTCATCACTAGGAGCTTACTTCTCTATTATCGGGATCGGGGCCTTATTTAGCGGAGCTTTAATTGCCGTGTGCTTAATGGCTGGATCGTTAGAATTTGCTAAGTTCGTCTTGGCGGCGTACCTTCACCAAACTTGGAAAAATCTTAATTTCGTTTTTAAAATTTACATGACTTTTGCTGTCATCACATTAAGTGCGATCACCAGTATCGGGGTGTTCGGATTTTTATCTGACGCTTACCAATCAGCTTCTACAGTTCTAGAAGGTGAAACCATCAAATTAGAAAATGTAAAAAAACAGCAGGAAATGATCACCGCTGAAATTGAACGTTTAAACTATTCTGTTGAAGAGATTCCAGAAGAGCGTATGTCGAAAAGGCTTGCGGCACGTCAGGCGATTGAACCTCGTATTTTAGAGCTTAATAAAAAATACGCTGACAACGAAAAAATCGTGACTGATTCGCAGTTGCAAATTTTAGAAGTAAAGAAAAAAGTAGGACCCTTAATTTACATTTCTCGTAATTTTAATGTGCCGATTGATAAAGTGGTTCAGTACTTAATATTAATTTTCGTGAGCGTATTTGATCCATTGGCGATTTGTTTGGTTATCGCTTCGACGTATTCGATTGAATCACGTAAGAACAAACATTTAGTAAAACACATGGAACAAATGCAAGAAGCTGAGTTAGAAGCTAAGCTTGCCGCCGCAAGACAGGCAGCAGCTCAGCAAATGAGTGCAACGGCAACAGAAGTAGCCCAGATGACAGCAACAGTTGAAGCCGCCGCGCAAGCGAACGTGCAACAAGCAGTTAATGAAGTCGTTACAGAACAGAAAGAAGTGGCTGCAGTAGAAGCTGAGCATTCAAAAGCTGTCGCGGCAGAAGCTGTTCATCCAGAAAATGTGGCTACAGAAGACGACGTTATTGTACAAATGAATTTTAAAGATGAAGTTGCAACTGAGCCAGTCGTAAAAGACGATAAAGTGGTTTAAGCTATGATCATTGTTACCAAGTTTTTAGAACGCAAATGGGTTATTCAGCTGTTCGGTCTTGGACTGATTATTGCTCCATTTGTGAATATTCTAATTCAATTCTTGGTGTTGAATTCTAAATCGGGCATTTCTTGGCGCTATATCAGTATTTCTTCATATTTAATGAGCGGTTCGATTGCTAATTACATTTTAGCAATTGGCAGTGTGGTCATTGGCGGTATTATGCTATCGGGTTCAACCAAAGCCTGGAAAGCGGTTTTACTTTTAGTCGGAACACACTTGCTAGTTCAAATTTTAAATTATAAATCTAAAGAATGGAACGGAACCCTTGGATGGGGAGCCTTTGCCGTCAATCTTTCGGTGTTTTTATTTATCGCTGATCAATTAGTCTGGCGCGTGAAAACTAAAGAAGAAATTTTTGCTGAAGCGATGGAAAAAGCAGCTGCTTTAATTCCTAAAGCGAAAGCTGAAGTGAAAATTCCAGTAACAGCCACTCCAGAGGTTACTCCTGCGTCAGCTGCTTCAGTAGCAGCGCCTGCAGAAGCAGGTTTTGTTTTAGGCGCGGGCAGTTCGATCGAAAAGATTTTACATTTGAAATCATACAAGAAAATATTTTTTAGTTTTGGCAGCGATCGCCCCTGGGGCCGTTTGATGACTTTAAACAGTCATCAATTAATCGTAAACTGTTTTGCGGCAGCGCCTGAATCCATTGAAAATAAAGTCGTGGCTATCAGTTTTACTAAAAATTTAGTGATCGATATTAAATTTGACCGAAAAGAGAGTAATTTGTATTACTTTACTCCCTTAGATATGACACCAGCTCGTGTTTCTGAATTAAACCTATGGCTTAAAAAGATTGCTGTCTAGTTTATTTAACTGCAGTGGCAGCTACTGCTGGAGCCTGAGCTTTTAATTTGTTGGCCTGTTTCACGATCATAAATAAAACAAATGCGATAATTAAAAAATCAATTAAAGCCTGTAAGAAATTGCCATAGGCAAGAACCGCCGCACCTTTAGTTTTAGCTTCTTCGATAGTTAAATACGTATTGCCATCTAAAGCGATAAATTGCTGAGTTACGTTGACGCCTTTCATGACAAGACCAATTAGCGGCATTAGAATATCATTTACTAAAGAGTTAACGATTTTACCGAAGGCAGCTCCGATAATTACCCCAACAGCTAAATCCATCACATTGCCTTGTGCTAAAAACTTTTTAAATTCTCCCATAAATATATTCTCCTTTAGCAGACAGCTTAGAACAGGCATCATGAAATACAAGGATTAGTTCCGTAAACGGGCGGAGCGAATTGTCAGAATGTCTTATGCTTAGACACTGATAGCAAATATAATGATTATAAACTCGGAACAGCACGTGCATAGTTAATCACCATGCATGTTTATAGTTTGAAATCTATTTTAAGTCTTTCACTAGTTATGGCGTTTGCTTCAGTAGGATTAGCTGCTGGCAAGTCTAATCTGGTTAAGCCAAGTAAAATGGATGGCGCTACGTACTGCCAAGATCAAGAAAAATTAAAAACCTTAACTGCAATTGTGCATTTAGATGAGCGCAACAGAATTGATCGTATCGTTATTCAAAAGAGCACTAAACAATTACATTTATTAAGCCAAGGCCGAATCTATAAAACCTATAACGTGGCTTTTGGTTTTGGGTTTTTACAAGGTAATAAAGTCAAAATGAAAGACGGGCGTACGCCAGAAGGTCTTTATCACGTAGAACTTAAAAATGCACAGTCAGCCTATCATAGAGCCTTACGAGTTTCTTACCCAAACGCTAATGATGTAGCCTTTGCTAAAGCTCATAGAGTAAACCCTGGCTCAGACATCATGATTCATGGTTTTCCGAGCGCTAAAAACAAAGACTTTGCCCGTTGGGCTTTATCAGAAACACACCCGAAATTTGATTGGACGCAAGGTTGTATCGCGGTCACTGATAAAGAAATAGAAGAGATTTTTTCGTTAGTTAGCGTTAACACCGCTATAGAAATCTGCCCGCGCTGATTAAACAACGCGATCGTGTCAAAAAGTTTACCATCACCCATTACACCTAATTCAATATAAGGCCAAGGCAACTGGTCCTGATATTGGAATGTATTCATACATAACTTTAAAAAACAAAGGTGTGTCATAATGAAACATTCAGTAATTATCAGAAATTTAGTGTTACTAAGCCTAGTTTCAACATCAGTAAGCCCTGCTTGGTCACATGTAAATGGTAAAGACACCTACCGCGTAGAGATCACGATGGATCAAGCAGCCCGCGAATCATTAAAATCAAAAGATAAAGTTGAAGTTTCAGAAGCAAACTTAAAAGTCTATTCTGAAGGTCAGTTAACTGATGAAGAGCAAGTATCAGTATCAACTCGCGGCCAAAGTTCATTAAAATTTCCGCGTAAAAACTTTGCTGTAAAAGCCCTTAAAGAAGCTGACGGCGAAAAGAAAAAACTTAAAGTTGGCGGTATTAAATCAAAAAGCATTACGATGTCAGCCAGCCCCGAAGATTTATTGTTTGTAAAAAATAGCATCGGTTACAGTTTATTAAAAGCTATCGGCATTCATTCGTTAAAAACTCAGTTTGCTGAAGTAAAATTAAATGGTGTTTCGCAAGGGTTATATATGTTAACCGAGAACCAAACAGACAATTTAATGAAAGAGCAAGATGCTGAAATCGTTATTCGCCGCAGATATAATGATGCCCTAGAAGTTAAAGATGCTAAAAAAGAATTATCTGAAGCAGATGTTTTAAAATACCAAGCTACTTTAAAAAGCGTTCATAAATCTATTCGTGAAATGCAAGGCAGCCACTTAATTGCAACACTCGAGAAAAATTTAAATCTTAAAAATTACTTAAAGTGGTTAGCTTTTAATTATATCGTTAAAAACGGCGACTATTCAGATGAAGTTTATTTCTATGGTAAAAAGAATGCTGCCGGTGAAATTTATTTCGATGTTTCTCCGTGGGATATGGATGATTCGTTTTCTGACAAAATGCACTTAAGTGGTTTTCCCGGTGGTCCGAATTACCATATGACCGAGAATTCTCAGAAACAAATGATTTATAACTACGAAAGCCGTATCGACCGCAAAGTTGCAGGTGATGCCAAGTTATTACGTATGTACTTTGAAGCCATGGATGAAGTGGTCAGCACTTTATCACAAAATGATGTGCTTTTTAATATTCAGCAAAAGATCTTGGGTAATTTAGCTCCTTATATTCAAGATGCAGATATTCAGGCAAATGGTTTATTAGACTCTGTTCAAACTCGCCATACGCCTGCAGCCATTGAAGACAGTGTGAAAATCAAAATGGCTAAAATCCAATTACGCATGCAAGAAGTTAAAGAAGAACTTGAAGTGATTAAAACTGAAGAAAACCTGAATCACCGCGTACTTGATTTGTCTGGTTTAAGAAAAGTTCTAATTAAAATTGATAACGTTTTATTAAGACATTTTACAAAATAGTATTTTAACGGAGTTTCGCCCATGTTAGCAAAAACTTTAGGTTTAGTTTTATTCGCTTCAACATTCACCCTGTCTGCTTTTGCAGGTAAGGGTGAAGACCTTATAGAAAAGACAAACTTAATTATGGTTTCTGAAGAAACTTGCGGTGGTGTTATTGATAATCACATGCAACTTATTGAAGATAGTGAAGAGTACTTCGCTAAAACTTTTGATATTCCTGCGCATCAGTTAAAGCCTCATGAGATCACGGTCATTCAAAAAGTCTTAAAGGTTCGCTTTGACCATTTAATGAAAGTATTGGCGAAATTTCATTCTGTATCTGATTGTAATCTTCCGAATTTAGGTAATGTTGTGGCGGTGTATGATTTTAATGTTTTAGCTGAATCAACAATGAAACATTCGTATTCACGCAAAATGCTACATAGCTTTACTAAAGCTGCTGATTACGGGATGCGAGATTTTAAAGAGCAGTATAATCATTTTACCAGACTTAAAACCATTGAAGACGTTCGCGGTAGCTTAACCCAGCAAGAGTTAGGCTTATTACAAATGTTTAATTTAAAAGTTGATCAAGGCCAAGACGGCACAAAACTTTCAACAACCGGTGATGCCTTAAAGCGCGTGTGGGGTTGGGTTTTAGGTAAAGGCTTAGTTCGCTCTTGGGGTATGCTTTCTGACAACTTAAAAGTGCGTCATGGTTATTTGCGCGATTATCCGTTAGTACGCGCTACGATTGAGGAATCATTAAAGCCGTTAGATTTATTATTTGAACAACGTCGTTTTGTGCTTTCAAATTTGACTATCCCAGGTCACTGGGGGCATACCGCGGTTTGGTTAGGAACAAAAAAAGAACTGCAAGCTTTAGGTTTATGGGATCGTGAAGATTTCGCTGTATTCAAAAAACAAATTGAGCTCGGAAAAAACATCGTACAGATGCGCAAAGAAGGCGTCGTATTTAGTTCATTAAAAGAATTTATGAATTTAGATGAAATCGCAGTCATGCGCGTAAATAGCGCCCAGATTAACCCAGCAGCGGTATACCCATTAATGGCCGAGCAGTTAAATAAAAAGTATGATTTTAGTTTTGATGCAACAACACTGGGTAAAATCACTTGCACTGAGTTTGTGAGTTTTTCTTTCGGCGAAATCGCATGGCCTAGCCGCACGCAGATGGGTCGTACTGTGATTGCTCCGGATGATATGGCAAAATTATCGATTGACAGTAGACAGGCTCACTTAGTGTATTATTTCGGAAGTGATTCAGGCAAAGTTCGCCAAAAAACTGTTAAAGACTGGTTCAATAATTTCAACACGCAAAAATAAATTGAAACATATTTAAACCTATGATTTGGTTCTATCATTACAAATCATAGGGGTAGTTATGCGTCTTGTTGGTTTTTTAACTTTATTGTTTTCGGCACACGTTGCGTTCGCACAAATTGAAGTCAATGAAACTAAATACGACGAAGGCACGCTGTTCGCGCCGACGTTTAACATGTCAAAAATCGATTTCGAATTAACAGATTTATTAGCCGATAACGGGACTTCGCAATTATGTGCGCCGATGGCGATCACGCATGCCTTTGAATTTTTAAAAAATTACCGTAATCCAAGTTTTGCAAATCTTCCGACGGTGGCTGACCTTGATAATGATGGCCAGGCGAACACCTTCAAAGACCGCGTTCGCTATTTCTTTCAAACTTGCAGTACTGATCGAAATGAAGGAACCCGCTACCGCCAAGCAATTGGCTGTATGGACGCATTTATTAAGACCAGTTCGTATCAATCTTGGGCTTACATGATTGGGCCCCATTCAGTAAATGCACCGGTGGGTAGTCCGTTAGATGCGGTTCAACATGTGCTGCGTTTATCTGAGATCAAATATTACGTGGCTCATCAGGCTGCTGTTTTGATGGGCATCGGTTGGTATAAATTTAATCCAACCACGCAAATGTATGAACGCACGGGCGGGCATTTCTTTAATCTTTATGGCTATGCAGCCATGACCGCTTGGGGAGAAGATCACAGTGATCTATTCGCTGTAAACTCATGGATTGATTATCGCAGTCGTCCGGCTAATCAGCAATACGACACGATCAAAATCAGTAGCACAAAGTATCTGAATCAGACGTCTATGCCCGCAGAAGTTGCCTATGAATTAACAGGTGAGGGGTTTGATTTTGCTGAATATAAAGCCTTTGTCGAAGACATTTTTGTGGCATTTCCTTATTAATAAATTTCTTGACGAATATGTGTGGCGAGCATTAGATTGTCCCTCACAGCGTTATACGCGTTTAAAAAACGCGGGAGTAGCTCAGTTGATAGAGCGATGCCTTGCCAAGGCATAGGTCGCGGGTTTGAGTCCCGTCTCCCGCTCCAATTTTTCAATCGAGAAATTGGCTTGTTTACCCTTAAATTTTAAATATAAAAAAACCCGATAGAAATATCGGGTTTTGTTTTTTGTAGGTTTGCTGAAGAAATCTTATCAGCAATTATTTAAAAATTTCGATCACGTATCCAACTGTTGTGCTGTTAGCTCTTAACATTTTATAGGCAGCTTGTTCAAATATTTGATCGCCTTCAGGATTTTCAGGAATATTAGAAAGCATCTCGTTTGAAATTTTTGATACTGAATCTGAATGAACCTTAGCTGCGGCTTTTAACTCGGCTGAACGTTTTTCAACTGGTATTTTTGCTATAATGCATGCCGCTTCTGTAAGTAAAAGCGCCATATCATCAGGGCTGGTTTTTGCGGCTTCAGCATTATCATTTAAAACGGTTTGTAACTCTTTTTTAAGAGCTCTACCTAATTGAATTACAGGAATAAGATCTCCGTCTGTCTGCATATCATAGCGGTCTACGGCTGCGACAAGGATCGCATCGGCTTCTTCTGGGCTACATGTAATTGGTTTATCGTTGATATCTTTTTGCGCGAAAGCTGAAGTTGTAGTTACTAAGATAGACGCCATTAAAATAATTAGTGTTTTCATACATGGGGTAAATGCAGTGGACATACCAATAGGCAAAGTGTCTCAGGGTAAATATAATTGATTTCAGGCTGTCAAAAAATTTGAAAAGGCGCAAAATTGGTAGGCGCCTCAGGACGAGAAAAAAATTCTTATAATAGGGCGCGGATTCTAGAGATCACACGTGATCAAATTGAGACGGCGAAGTTAAGTAAATGTTAAAAAATACCGATAAGTAGATATGCATTTTAGACTGAATTTAGTTCTTCTAATGATGTCATCTATATTCTTAATACAGTGTTCAGGTCAAAAACTTGATCTGTCAGGTGCTTCAAACTTAGGAGAAACAATTGTAGACGATGGCTCGCGCGCCGATGGCAGCGATCTTGGTGCTATTTACAATGTGACGACCGTGGTGCAAGCCACATCGGATATTCCAGAATGGTCTGATGCCGAATTGCCTTTTGCGCCCCCTTCGCGCGCCCGCCAAGCCCTGGGGCAAAATTTTTCTGACACACAAACGCCATTTAAATTTACTTACACGTACCCTGCGAATAATTACAAATTAAATACGGCGCACATCTTAATTGATACATCCCGAGATAATTCAGACACTGAAGGAATTTTTGTCGACGGAGTTTTTACAGGCCGTGTGCCCGGAAGTATGGTCGGAACAAGTCCGCATATTATCCACAGACATTATGTGTGTGTGCAGCAAGCTTGTAATGGCGCTACTGCTCCAACCAATCCATCGAATACTTATTTTATGGACTGGTCGCTCACACATTACAAACAAAACACCATCAATACCTTTGATTTAGATTTAACAGATTTATTAGCGCCAACAAGTTTAACGGCTGTGGGTGTTGTTTCTGATGGCGTACTGCGTGTTGTTACCGGTGATGATTCGCCGGTTTATAAAGCTTTGTTAGTTATGGACGGGATTACGATTTCTAAAACTCCGTTATCGTGTTCGAATTCTCCGACTTATACTTTTTCAAATGTTTACATTCATAATGACGGCAACAGCATTGCGCAAGGCGCATTTTCTGGTTCAGTGGTCGCGCCCAATACTTCGTGGTCAGCGAATCAAGTCGGTTTTAGATCTGTCGAATTTTATTTTGATCCAAAGCTTCCGAATGTAAGTTCGTTAGGTTTTATCACAATTTCATCAGCGACAGTTAGTTTGCGAGTAAAGAGGCAAGCCTCAAGTACAGCAGCAATTGTTGTTAACGGTGTTGGTATAGCACAAGCAGGTTTTGATCGCAGCACGGCCACTGTGGGGGTTGAACGTTGGATAGAAACTGCGCCAGCCATTGATGCGTGGACTAACTTTGTAAACGCAATTCCTGCAACTAATACAGATACGACAGTCGCATTAAATCTGGCTCAAATTTTTGGCGTGACCGAAATGAAAAATTTAATCGCTCAAGGAAAGTTAAATATTTCTTTAGCCGGAAGCATGGCCACAGCTTACGGCCAAGCTGCGACTTCGGGGCGCACGTACAGTGTTACGGTTGCGGGGCCAGAACTAACCCTGTCTGGATCTTTTTACACCGAAATTTGTGCTGTGCCAGATAACCCGACTTCGCCACTCAGTGATGATGGCGAAGTGCCAACAGGCTTAGATCAGGCCAGCCCGATCGTGACATCAATTCAGGTTGTGAACATCACACAAAACTCGGCCACTATTCAATGGCTAACCAATGAACCAGCAACAACACAAGTTGGCTATGGTATTGGTAATACAGACACCAACACAACGCTAGATTCATCGTTATCTACTTTTCACAGCGTGACGATCACTGGATTAAGCGCCTACAAATTTTATACTTATGTGGTTAAATCACAAGATGGCAGCGGTAATTTAACTATTTCCAGTGCAAAAGTTTTTAGGACACAACGATAATGAAAACAAGCAACTATTTTTTCATTTTAATATTAAGTCTATTTATTTCAGGTACAGCCTTGGCACAAGCTAAGCGGGTCTATCGTACGTCACTTAGTTTGATTCCTTTAACGACTTCAACCAAACAAGCGGGCAATGGCCCTGAAGGCAGTACGATAATGACCCAATTTGAATTTGGTGTTCACCAGCCGTTTTGGGGTTATGGCCTTTTCTATCAGTATGACCAGCACGGTGATTTTCAAAAAGATTTAGGCCTTGGCTTAAAATTAGAAGCTACCTATAAGGCGATATATGTAGATGTAGGTTATCTTTTAAATGTGCAAAGAGTTTATTCTGACCGCACTTATGAAAAAGAAACCGGTGATGGCTATTATTTCGGGTTAGGTGCACGAGTAGAATTAGGTAAAAATTATTTCTTTAATTTAACTTATAAATACCGCGTGCATAATATTAAAAAGCAAGACGACACTTCATTGTCAGATCCCATTGTTCAAACTGATTCTTATCCGCTATTAGGCTTGGGAGTCAGCTTCTGAGAAACATAATTCTTGCGGTTTTATTCTTGAGTGCTTTAAGTTGCGGTAAAAGACCGGCAGAGCTTTTACGTTTGCAGCAAGCTTATCCCGAAGACTTTCCAATTTATGCGACAGTCGGTGATGGCACCGGACGAATTTGGCAGATTGATCGCGACGGAACCAAAACTGAATTTGCGACGGGGTTAAGCGATCCACAGGGGCTTGCCACTGATGGTAAAGGCAATCTCTTTGTGGTTGAGCAAGGGGCTTCGCGTTTACTGCGCTTTGATATCGCCAGTAAAGCACAAACCGTTGTGGCCACGGGGCTTTCAGTTCCAACGAGCGTGGCTATTGATTCTAAAGGCGAAGTTTATGTCAATGAAGAAGGAGCTAATCGAATTCAGAAAATTTCTGACGCTTCAACGTTTGCCAGCTTTTCGAGTGCACCATCGGCTTTTATTTTTGGTCTCGGTGATCAGCCGATCATTGGTTTTTTTAATTTGAACAGCACGCAGTGGGGATTAGATGGGGCCACGCAGTTTAGCATTCAAAAGCCGATTGCTATGGCTAAAGATATCTTAGGCCGAGTTTATGTTTCTGAAGGAACAGATTCTGGCTCACGCATTATTCGCATTGGCCCAACGCAAAGTGATAGCACTGAAGTGATGGTTAATGGTTTAAATGGAGCTTTTGGTGTGATTATTGATCGCAGCGGAAATTTGTTTGTGGCCGAGACCGCTGAATCGCGTATTGTATTTGTAACCCAAAATAATCAACTGTATAAATTTGTCGATTTAACCGCGCCACTGTATATGACAATGACGCGTGTTCTTGAGTAACTATACTCTCATCATGGTTTCATTTGAAAATTTGTTACGCTTATAAGGCAAAGAACTCATTAGAGTTTTTATCTCTAAGTCTTTCATATCTTCGAAAGTTTGATCCCAGGATTTACTATCTAAATAGTCATCAATTTTTTTAAGCCACTCTGGATTTTGTTTGGTTTGCATGACTTCTTCACAAGCCGCTAAAAAACAAGTCGCGGTGTTTGCCGTTTTTACTAAACCCAGAGGTTCATACTTTTCAATAAGAATATCTTGCGGCGTTGCGACCACCGGGCGGCCTGTGGCTAAGTACTCATACATCTGGGTGGTTGTGTTCGTGTTTTTATCTTCTTTGTAGGGCGCGATAGTGACATCCCAACCCGCAAAATAATGCGGAAGGTATTTGTAATCTTTGCGGCCAAAGAAATAAATATTTGGTCTGCGCGGAAGATCATTGTAACAACTGCCAACCATTGGACCGACTAAAATAATATTCCAGCTCGGGCGGTAATCTGCCAGGTCAGTGAGTAAATCAAAATTAAGCTGATTGCTGATTTCTCCGCAAAATCCAAGTTTTGGTCCTGAAATCTTTTTCTGATCCAGGGGTTCATTCACAAGCCGTGCTTGGCGAAAGTGTGCCAGATCAATGCTGTTTGGAAAATTATGTATATTGTGATGTTGGCTTTTTCTATACGAGTAAAGTTTTTCATTCGCGGCAAAAACTAAATCTGCTTTTTCTAAAAGTTCGATTTCATGAATCGATAATTCTGAAGGTTTTTCAGAATTGGTTTCTTTAACGCAATCATAAATGGTACTGATCGGTGATAGGTGGCGACTATAATCAATGGCATCAGCTGAATCATACCATACTGAAAAATTAATAATAAATTCATCTTCGATAAGGTCATCGACCACGCGTTTCATCGCTGCAGCGACTTCCTTAGAGGTCAGATCTGCTGGTAATACGGGTTTGATCACTTCAACGCCGTTTTCAACAAAGACTTTGCGATAACTGATTTGAGTCGTGTCTGTAAAAAGTGGCTCTTCAACAAAAAAGACTCGGCGATGTTTCGCATATCTTGAAAGTAACTGTTGCGTACGTTGATAAACAAAGCCCCAGCGAGTTTGAGAAAATGCTAACAGATCATTCTTAATCATAATGTATCCCCCAATTAAAACGAACAAGTGATGTGGGGTGATTTGCACTATAAATGCCAATAAGAATCGGCTTTGTAGCGGTTACGAAAAATCTATTCGGGGTGAATTCGGCATTCTGATACCAGAATGCCCCATGCTAAAGACTGTTAGTGCGTTTGGATGAGTGTTCCGTTTTTAAGAATAAGTTCTTCTAAGTTGTACGGAGAACCATCTTCTTTTAAGAAGTTTCTTAAGTTGTATGAACGATCTAAGATATAGTTGTTTTGATCGATAATGTATTTAAATAAATTAATGCGATTAAAACTTTCTTCTGAAGGGTATTTTTGTACGCCTGAACCCATCTCGTGACCCGAGAAAGAAAACTGCACTAAAATACATTCTGGCACGGTTTCTTCGTTAATCACATTAGCAAAGATCGCTAAACCATAGTCTCCGAACAGGTCATTTTTAAGTGATAACTGATCAAAAAGTTTAAACTTATCATTTAAAGGAACTCCGGCACTAAAAATGTAAGTTAAGCTGTTAATGATTTCATGTCTTTCTTTTTTATCGACTTTGTTTTGTAGTGATTTAATTGCGCTAAATAATTTATCTACACGTTGTTCGATAATATCGCGGCTAAGATTTTGATTTAATTCAAAAATTTTATTAGTCACATAAAGTTCAAAGTTAACATAAGAATTGTGATATTTATCACGCACAGATTTGCCTTCATGCGGAAACTTAATCACATTTTTAATAGCTTTTGGCATGTGCTGGCCAGTGGTTTCGTAAAATTCTAAATATTTTTTCTGGCGAAGGCTATAGTGTCTGCGCGATTTTGAAAAGTGAACGCCGACAACGCTGGTTTTGTTGTCTTGGCTATCTGCTTTAAATAATAGATTTAATTGTGAACGTTTTTCTTTTTCCCAGTTGTCAAAAAGGCTGAATTCGCTGTTTTTACCTACTGAATGTAAGAAATAGTTTTCTTTATCGTCTGCTTGATCACCAACAACGGCGATTTGGGCGTCAGACGAATTATTGTTTTTTGTGTATTTAACTAAACGAATTAGGTTAAACGTGCTTGAGCTTTCATCTGCTTCTGTATGGTTTTCAGCATTGATGATTTTGATAACGCGTTTTTTACTATCAGGTAAGTTTTTATCTGCGGCTGCGACCGCGTTAAATTGCGAAAGATCAGCAAATAGATTTTCATTAAACTGACGGCGGTCTTTTAAGAATTGTGATGCTGAAATGTATTCACGCACCAAATCCACATTAAAGATTTTCATTTTTTGGGCTACGATAGAGTCATAAAGATTGCGCGCATCTGTAGAATCAAGATTTAAAACATAATCACCTAAGTAAAGATCGGTCGTGCGATCAGTGATAGATCCTGTAAATAGACGGTCATCTAATAATTTTTCAACAACCAGCGAAGTCACCGGATCGTGAGTAAATAATTTAACACCGGCAAACCAACCGCGGTTTTTATCGTTTACGGCGATAATTTTTAAACGGACTAAGTTATCGCTCATACGAAAGATCTGAATATCAAATTCGCCATTAATAAAATAACGGTAGCCTGCATTTAACGGAAGACTTGCGCCTAAGGTTTTTAAAATATTGGCACTGGCTTCAAATACAAGCGGAATACGGTAACCGATAAAATCGCCAGTTTTAAAAACTAACTGGCCATTATCACGGCGAAAGAAATCCTGTGCCGAACGTGGAATTTTTGTCACCGGATCATACGGCAGGCGCAATAAAGAATCTTTACGGTTTTTAAATTGCTGAATATAAGTGATTTGTTTTTTAGCGCTCACGCCTACATGCACAGGCAGATCGTAATTAAAAATGCGTGAATCGATACCGGCTTTGACTTCCCAGATATCAATACCTGAGTAGTTTTGTGCGACAGACGGGTTAGAAATAAATTTATATTGTCCGCCAATTTCGATACCGTGAAATAGCTCAATTGAAGGAAGGTTTACTTTCTGAGTTAATTTAGAACTGCGGATAGAATCTAAAAAATCAGCCCAGATACCATCATTTTTTTTAACTTCGGTTTTGCTGACCTCTGCATTTTGCGCGAAAGCTATATTGGCCGTTAAAAGTAATGCAGCTGTAAAAGCTTTAAACATGTTCTGGGTCTGTTTCATACGTATATCCTTTTTAAAATAGGTATTTATTCACATTTTATTAAAATGCGATAAATAGACCAAGATCCGTTGACATATGTAAATTATATGTAAATATAGAGGGATGAACCCTACTCAAAGCCTTATTAAGTATTTACTAGTGGATTTGAATTCCTTCTTTGCCTCTTGCGAGCAGCAGGATAATCCCAAGCTTCGTAATAGGCCGATAGCGGTGGTTCCGATGGTCACCGACAGCACCAGTGTGATTGCCTCCAGCATTGAGGCTAAGCGTAAAGGCGTAAAAACTGGAACTAGGGTTAGCGATGCGAAAAGAATGTGTCCTGGGATTATCTTTATCGAAGGTCATCACAAACGTTACACTGAATACCATCATAAAATAGTTAAAGCGGTGAATGAAGTTTGTCCGGTCGAAAAAATTTTATCTATAGATGAGGTGGCTTGCGAACTTATCGGACGCGAGATGATTGAATCCACGGCTATCGAAATTGCCAAAAAAATTAAAACCCATATTTTGCAGACTGTTGGCGATTGTTTGACGACATCTATCGGCCTTGGCCCGAATATTATGATTGCAAAGATGGCTTCAGATTTAGTGAAGCCTGATGGATTAGTTTCTGTACCTGCAGAAAAAATCGGACAAACCTTTGATCATCTGCCGATCGAAATTATTTCGGGTGTGGGTCATAATATGAAAAGAAATTTAAACGCTAAAGGTTTTCACACTGTCGGACAGCTACGTGCGCTTTCGCCGCAACAGTTGCGTACCGTGTGGGGCGGGATCGTTGGCCTTCGGTTATCCGAAGAATTGGCAGGGCGTAATATTCACCGCGCAGAGACCGTAACAAAAGGAATGTCGCACGAACATGTGCTGCCGCCACAATTGCGCCATCCGCAAGGGGCGACAGAAATTTTATTAAAGCTTGCGACAAAACTTTCTGCTCGTCTGCGCGAGGGAAATCAAAAGTGCAAAACTTTAAATGTCTATATGAAAGACCAATACGGCCTTGATAGTTTAGAAAAATCGGTTTCTTTCAGTGAAACTAATGACACTTTTTTTATTTTGCAGCAGGTTAAAAATCTGACCAAAGCAGGTGCGCCAGAGCGTCCCGTTAAAGTGGCGGTTTCTGTTTCTGGTTTAACGAATGCTAATGAAGAACAGCTTAGCTTATTTGCTGACCCGAAAACGCAGAAGTTGGGTCATATTATGGATGTGATTAATAAAAAGTATGGTCCGAATACTTTGATTCCTGCTGAATTTCTTGATGTGACCGATCAGGCGAAGGTGCGAATTTCGTTTAGTCATATTCCTAAATTAGAAGATGAATTTGAGTGAGAATGGGCTTAGTGTAGTGACGAAGCTCGCATCCTGCTGTTGCTTCTGACGACATCCTGTCGTCAGACCGGTTTGCGAGGGAAGGTTGTTATGGAATATCGTCGTTTAGGTCAGGCTGGTCTTAAAGTTTCTGCTTTATCTTTTGGTTCTTGGGTTACGTTTTCAAATCAGGTGGATACAAAACTTGCGGCTAACTGTATGGCTGCGGCTTATGAACATGGTGTGAATTTTTTTGATAATGCTGAAGTTTATGCCGGTGGAAAATCTGAAACTATTATGGGAGAAGTTCTAAAAAAATTAGAATGGCCCCGTATGAAATATATTGTTTCAACAAAATTTTTCTGGGGCATCACTGATGGTCCGAATGAACGTAATACTTTAAATCGTAAATATTTATTAAATGGGATCACGGGTTCACTTAAACGTTTGCAAATGGATTACGTTGATCTTGTGTACTGTCATAGACCTGATCCTAATACGCCTATCGAAGAAACTGTCTGGGCAATGCACGATATGATTGAGCGTGGGTATGCGCTTTATTGGGGAACATCTGAGTGGAATGCTGCTGAGATTGATCAAGCTTATCAAATCGCTGAAAAATATCATTTGCGTAAACCTGTGGTTGAACAGCCGCAGTACAATTTATTATGGCGTGATCATGTTGAAAAAGAGTTAGCTCCGATATTTGATAAATACGGTACAGGTTTAACAACTTGGTCGCCGTTAGCTTCAGGGTTGTTAACTGGAAAATACTTAGGCGGAAATGTTCCGGAAGGTTCGCGCTTAAGTTTAGAAAGTTTAGGCTGGTTAAAAGAAGATGCACTAAGCGTTGAAAAAACTGAGAAGGTAAAAAAGTTTGTTGGCATCGCTAAAGAATATGCTTTTGATCCAGCACAATTGGCTCTGGCTTGGTGTTTGAAAAATAAAAACGTCAGCACTGTGATTACTGGCGCTTCAAAAGTAGAACAAGTCCATCACAATATGAAAGCGATGGACTTGGTTGCTAAAATTGATGCTGAGTTATTAAAGAAATTGAACTCAATCTAGGAGCGGCCGGCTAGGAAAACCAATACGAGCGCATTGAAATCGAACCATTCTGAATTTCGTTGTAAACGACTTCGGGTGGGTTTATTCGATTTTCAAAACTGGCTCCTAGGCAATACACCAGTGGTAAAAAATGTTCTGGCGTTGGTACGGCTAATTTGCCAGCAGGGTGTTTGTCCCAGCTTTCAATTAAATTTTGATCGTCGCGATTTTTTACCTGTTGGTGAACCCAATGGTCAAAATCTGAACTCCACGGCATGACCGGAGCTTTTTCTTTCCAGTCAAAGTTTCGTAAGTTATGCACGATATTGCCAGAACCTAAAATTAAAATACCTTGCTCGCGCAAATCTGCAAGCTTTTCAGCTAAGCGGTAATGTTCGGTGAAAGATTTGCTGCGGTCTAAACTTAATTGCACAACTGGAATATCAGCTTTCGGAAAAAGGTGAACTAACGTCGACCACGCTCCATGATCTAAACCCCAGCTATTTTCTGCAGGCTTAATTCCAAGTTCTGATTTTTTATCAAACATTTGTGGATATCCTGGTGGCTGATATTTAATTTCATACAACTCATCAGGAAACCCAGACATATCATAGATCTGTTTGGGTTTTGTATCCGCCGTAAAGTAGGTACCATGAGCAGTCTCCCAGTGAGCAGAAACCATTAAGATCGCTTTCGGTGGATTTTTTAATAATCTTTCACCTAAATCATTTAATGTTCTTGAATACTCGTTATCAGCTAGCGCATTCATCGGTGAACCGTGGCCAATAAATAAAACGGGCTGTCTCATGGTGTCCTCCTTACGCATTAACTATTTGGCTTTTGCACCCTGTACTTTTAAAGAAATTGTTACTTCATCACCGACCACGGGGCCAACCTCAACGGCTTTGCTCCATTTTAAACCGAACTGTTGACGGTTAATTTTTGTCGAAGCATTGAAAGCTGCTTTTTCGTTACCGTAGGCATCTTTAACTACACCTAAAAATTTACCATCTAAAGTCACTTCTTTAGTTTTATCTTTAATTGTTAAATCACCGACGACTTTAAAATTTTCGGCAGTGCCTGTGATTTTTTTACTTTTGAATGTCATTTTCGGATATTTAGCGACATCAAAAAAATCTGCGCTTTTTAAATGTTTATCGCGGTCGCCATTTGAGGTGTCGATCGTTGATACATCAATTGAAGCTGTTACTTTTGAATCGGTGAATTTATCAGCTAATTCAATTTCGCCGTCAAATTTGGTAAAGCGGCCTTCGACTGTTGAAATCACTAAGTGGGGGATTTCAAAGCCTACTTTTGAATGCGCTTCATCTAAAGTGTATTTGCCGGCTTGGCTTGAAGCCGCAGCTTTTTTGTCAGCAGCTTGAGTTGTAAAACCTAAAGTACTGATAGCTAATGCGATTAATAGTGTTTGTTTGTGGTTCATAGTGTTTCTCCTTAAAAAAAACGTTTTGTTCAATTGAGTTAAGTATCGCCCGAAATTCAGTGTTGCAAAAGACCCTATAATTGGAAATAATTGTTCCAATAGTGGAACAATGTGAGGGCTTTCAAGAATGGAACAACTGGGTTTAGATCTGAATCTTGCTAAAATTTACGTCAAAGTGATCGAATACAAGAGCTTTAGCCAGGCGGCGCGTATGTTGCGTATGCCAAAGTCGACGATTTCGCGCTCGGTCAGTCAGTTAGAAAAAGACTTAGGTATTCAGTTAATTCTTAGAACAACTCGTCAATTCAGTATGACTCACCAAGGTGAAACATTCTATCACGACTGCAAACACCTCCTGGGCGATTTTGAAGTTAAGGTGAATCAGCTGATAGAAAGCAAAAAAGGTGCTAAGGGAACCGTTCGCGTAACAGCGCCGTTAGATCTTGGGGTCGCTGTGTTAAATCCGCTGATCATAGAATTCACTGAAAGCTACCCCTTAGTTGAAATTGAAGTCGATTATTCAGATGAAGTTGTAAATTTAGTGCGTGAAGGATTTGATTTAGCTTTAAGAATCGGAACCCCGAAAGACAGTCGTTTAAAAATGAAAAAAATCGGCGAGTCTTCTTTTTCAGTGATGGCCACTAATGAGTTTTGGCAGCGCCATGGTTATCCGCAAAAGCCCCAAGACTTAGATGAATTGCCCTATATGCATTTCAGCCGGTTCGGGCGATCAATTCGATTTAGCAATGGCAAAGAGAGTTTCAGCATTAAAAATGAACCGCGCATTACAATCAATAATTTAGAATCGTTAAAAAGTATCGTGCTGGCATCGCAAGGGTTTAGTCTAATTCCAGATTTTTTTGCAAAGGCAGAAGTGCAAAAAGGAATATTAGAGGTGGCCTTAAAGTCTTATAAGGCTGTCGCCGCTCCGATTTACTGGGCGATGCCAGAGCATAAAGAAAATGCTCTGGTGATTAAAAATTTTAGGGAGTTTATTACCCCTAAAATTCGGATGAGTTTATAGAAGTAAAAGCATACTGGCGATGCCAGAATAGAATTTGATTTGGCGATCACGAATCACATGCGGATTGCGCACACCTAACAAATAGAAGTGACGGTAATCTAAACACTGTTCCCAGTGCTCTAAATTAAGAACAAAAGATTTATCAGAACGTACTTTATTTAAAGTTTTTTCTGTTGTCGGGATATTGGTCGTCCAAGTAGCCGATGCGAAACTGACAATACCATCTGATGGGCCTGTGATAAAGGCATCAGTCACACTCAATACGGCAGTCATGTTAGCTGCATTGGTGATATCCCAGTTAACGGGTTGGTAGCCACCGTAAGCGATAATTTTAAGAGTTGAAGGTACACGCACAGATTGAATAAACTTTTGCACATACGGTGTAGTTAACTGGCGAAGACCATCTAAGCGGGCTAAATCCATTAAAGCTCTGAATGGCCAAGAGTTCTCACGCCATTTTTCGACGAACTCAACACCATTAAATGGAGTACTTACCGTAACAAGTGTCTTAATATAGCGGGCGCCTTTATTGATCGCGTATAAAGCGTATAATCCACCAGCACTGTGGCCGATCACATTTACTTCAGCATTAGGCGCCAGCTGTTTAAGGTTTACGAATAACTTTAAAACGCGTTCGCCATTATCTTCGATAGTGCCAACAGGGTTTAGTTTTTGCGCAATCACTACAGTGTAGCCCTTGCTTTGCATGGCTTGAACGATATCGCCTGAAAAATACTCTGGCGCGAACGTATTGAAAAAGCCTGGCACAAACACAGCGATGCGTTTTGTACTGGCTGACAATGTGTCGGTCGTTAAGATTTGGTCATTATTTGATTCTAATAATTGAGCATTAACAAACAGTGGCGAAAACACCACAGACAGAATCAAAACTAAAGATGTAAGTTTTACCATGTATCCCCCCCGGAAAACCTTGTGAAACTTGGGTAAGAACCTAAGCTTAGGAACCTTGGGCTGTCACTAACGGTGAATGAAAAAACAAAAATTAGAGTTAAAAACCTATAAAATTCACCTTAACGTAAATTTGACATGTTGCGACATCGCTTGAAATAGAGTATAAAGGTAGGCGTCTCAGAACACACACGGACCTTTGGGGGTACAATATATGTCAAACACGGAATCAACTCCGACAGCACCAGCTATTAACGTTAAAGATACTGGTAGAACAAAAGAAGACGAAATCGAAATTAATGATGAAGATGAATTAGAATCAGCAGGCAAGGTTCACGACCGTTTCGGTGGTGATGATGATATCGCAGTAGATGCAGGCTTAGATAACACACAAGCTTTAAACTTATTATCTGAAGAAGATGAAGACTTTAACTTTGATGCTGTAGAAAACATTTTAGAACTTCCTGAAAATGAATTTCCTAAATTTACTCTGGCAAAAAATAAAGCGCGCTTTTTACGTATGGTATCTTGGTACCGTCAAAAAGAAGAGTGGATTGAAGTAGCTCCTTTATCTGGAGTGCAAAAGCTTTTCAAACAACAAACTAAAGAGCTTGAAGGCATCCGCGCATCTAAAATGGATTACGAAATGGAGCTTGAGACAGGAACATTAACTCCGTCACAACGTTCTTACAAACGTGACGAATTAAAAATGTGCCGCGTACAAGAGAAAATGGCTGTTCACTTAATCTCTAAGTTACAGTTAAAAATCAAATCTGGCCGCAGATAGTATCGCCAGATAACATTTGAACGAATAATTAAAACGGATCATGATAAAAACATGATCCGTTTTTTATTTCTGGCGCTATTACTTATTTCTCACGGCTTGATGGCTGCGACCATTCAAGGTTTTAGCGATGAGCATTTCTACCCCATGGCAGAGCGGGCTCGCGGACAAAAATCAAAAAACTTATTAATTGCCGGCGCTATTCTTTCAGCGGCTAGTTACGATAAACAGTATGAAATTCCAAAAGCCACCGAGAGCCAAATTAAAATGGGCGAAGATTTGGGTGGGGGAGTGTTCTCTGGTCTTATCATCGCTTCACAATATATCTTTGATAGTGATACTTATAATTACCAATCGCATTTGCGCGGCTTAGCTTACGATATTGGTTTTGTCTTTGGAATGAAGGCGCTTTTGCATGGGCGCTGGCCCGGGGCCAATTATGATTATCAAGCTTTTCCCTCAGCGCATGCATCGATTGCATTTATGAGCGCGACAAGTTTGACCTACGCTTATGGCTGGCCAATGGCCATCATTGCATACCCTGCAGCAACGTTCGTCGCGTATTCGCGCTTAGGATATGATTGCACTCGCATGTCAGATGTTATCGCAGGAGCTACAATCGGTATCTGGCTTGGCAGAGCAAGCTACTATGAAAATGTAGAGGCCGCGAAAGATATTCGTCTGCAGAAGAATCCAAAGCTATCAACGCTTGAAGTTTTTCCGATTTTCTCAGCCAATCAAATTGGAACAGTCATTTATTACTCATTTTAGTCCTAGTCTCACGACCAGAAAATTTTGTTTTGAGTCGCTCTACGCGGCTTAAAATCGTTATAAGCATTTATTCTTAATTAAATTTGAATCAGCCCCTAAAGGTTTTCTATTTCATTCCGATACATTCATTGTGAGTCGTTTGAATCATACAGGTACAAAAGACTTTAGATTTTTAGCTTAATGTTTTTTAAATGGCGTAATGCCAAGACGATTAAAGAGGGAGGCCTAATGGCTCGATCATTTGTATACATTGTATCAGAGAATCCTGAAGTCGTTGAGAAGGTAAAAAAATCTTGCGAAGGTCAAGATGTTAACTTTTTCAATTATTCAGGGCCGCAATGGAGAGAAGGAATGGACAATCCATTCTTCAGAACACAACTAACTAACGGTGTTCCAGCTCTTACTGCCGGTTTAACACCCATCACTCATGAAGGTGGAAACAACGTAGTTTCTTTCCCTCAGGCTTCTTCTGGTCAAACAGAAAAAGTGCAGAAGATGGAAGACATGGAAGCTCGTGCTATCGAAGCTGCTATTTACCAATATAAAGGTAATTTAACAGAAGCGGCAAAAGCATTAGGCATTGGCCGTGCGACTCTTTATCGTAAAGTAAAACAATATCACATCGACCCCTCCCAAGCTCGACGTCGTAAGTTAGTAGCTGCCTAGCCTTTGGCTAGGGTGTAGCAGCTTAATCGCAGTTACACACTGTTACTATTCGCGACCGATATTTGATTTAATCAAAATGAAACATACGGCTGGACCTTTGGTCTGGCCGTATCGTTTTTTTGGCGTTTGTATGAGAGAATTATCTATAAGCTCACGGAGAGAATATGACTAAACCAAATAAAATTTTTGCGGCTCTTGTAGGTGTTATCGCGATCGCTTTTACGACTCATTACTTTTTTGTAAGTAGCATTGAAGAAAATGATCGTGAAGTCGCTAGTTTTGGTGAACGTAATTCTGTGGATCAAATTAAATGGGAACATAACTTAGCCCGTGATTTAGCAGCAGGAAAAGTAAAAACCCAATTGCCTTCGCAAGTTTCTTGGCAAGATGTTTTCGTTTATGAATTCTTACGTGGCCAATACAATATTTCTTTGAAACAAGGTCAGATTGACCGCATCACTTTGCAAGACCAACATGAAGGTTTTGCCATTGATGTAAATCAGTTTATGAAAGACTACGGCTCTAAGATGAAAAACTTCACGAAATTCGAAGTTAAAAAAATCGATGCTAAGCAAGATATCGTCGAGCTAATGGATGCTTCTGGGCATGATGCTGGCGCGTTTTTGTTTAACCGCAATGACCAAGGTCGAGTGACTGAAATAGTCGTTCAATAACGAAGCTACCATCCGTGGCGAACTTCTGACGGCGTCCTGCCGTCAGATCAAGTTAAAAATTTTTAAAATTAGACTCTGTTTTTCCTCTGAAATACCGATAAATTTAGTATGGTATTTCCAGATTTAAATACATTTGAAATTTCTGAACAAAAACATAAACCGTTGGTGCCGATTCGTGTTCTTTCATTCGTGATTGATTACTTTATTTTTGCACCGGTGATCAGCTTTCTGATTTTAGTTTTTTTTCACAGTGGGGTAGACATCTACCGCAGTTTTCCGAAATCGGCTGAAGCACAATCTGTTTTTGGGTATTTAGTTGTTGGCTACGTGATTTTGTCGACGTTTTTTCAGGCGCTGTTTATATCGTTTATCGGCGCGACACCTGGGCAGTATTTTTTAAAACTTAAAGTTGAATTTAAAAATACGCAGTATCCGATTTTTTTACAGGCCTGGGCCCGCCAGTTTGGTTTTGTGATTAGTTTTTTATTTTTAGGTATTCCATTTTTAAAAGCCTTAGCTGATGAAAACGGGCAGTGCTTTTATGAAAAGATGACTGAATCTCAGTTAGTGTCGCGTTGGCCGATGGATCGTGATTCTTATTTTTTTAAAGCCATTGATGTTGATCGTAAATTTTGGTCGGCTTCGCTGGCAACGATCAGTTCATTTTTAATTGCTCTGGGGCTAGTGATGTTTTGGAAGAACTATCAGTATGTTCTTACGTCTCCTGACACTTATGCAAAGATCAAAGCCAAGAAAAAATCTTGTACAGAGTTTGTACATTTGGATTCAACTGATCGCCTACGTTATGCCATTGCGATGAATTTAGTTGGCACAGTCAGCGATGCCTGCCTTGATCAGGAAGCTGATTTTGTCTTATGGCGTAATTTTACAGATGACCGCGCCTTAGCTTATTTTGCTAAGTTTGTTTCTAGTAATAATGATCGTTTAGAAAGTAAATATTTAAAGCAGGCCTGCACAGAAGATGAATCTTCTGAAGGTTGTTACTGGGCCACTACATTTACCGAAAATAACTTCGCGGCGATTCGTAATAAGCCTGAAATGGCCAGAACCTTGTTAGGTAAAGTTTTACTTTATGAATTTGCATCTAAAGGTAATACGAAAAAACGTCTTCAGGCTTTTAATGATTTAAAAGAATACGTTAATTTTAAAAGTGTGAAGAAGTATCTTCTGTTAGAAAATTTAAATTTAAATTTAAATAATGATATGGAAGAATTAACAGCTAAAACTACTCTGCAAGATCCAAAATCACGCCGTCCTGCTAATTTTGAGCCTTTGAAAAAAGAACCTCTGTTAGACAGCGATGAAATTAAAACGCTGATCGAGGATTTATGATTTTTCCAGGCGATATTTATCAGCAAAAAATTCAGCCAAGTTTAACGCCAGTTTGGATATTGATGGCGATCAATGTGTTTGTGTATTTACTTACATTAGTGGGATATTCAGATCCAGGCCGTAATTATCGTCCTGAAATTTATCAGGAAAAGATCGCCAAACTTTCTGAGATGTATCGTCAAACACTAGACCCTATTGAACTTGAAACATATAACCCGCAAAATATTCCGGCGATGATTCGTGATTCGCGTTTTTGGTTACGGGCCCAGAATTTTCCGTTTAAAGGCGACCAGGTTAAAATTGAAGACACGAAAATATTTTTAGCAGACCTACGCTCTGAATATTTAAAGTCTCCGCAGTATACTTTTGGTTTGTCACCATCACCAACCTCATTGTGGGCTTGGTTTACCTATCAGTTTTTACACACTGGTTTTTTTCATTTAGCGATGAATTTGTTTTTTTTATTCTTAGTGCTTTCGGTTTTACAAAAAATGGTTCCGCAAAGCTGGATTTATTCAGTGTATGTCATCAGCGGTTTAGGTGGCGGGGTCGCGTATCTTTATATGAATCAATTTAATGAAATCGCAGTTCTTGGAGCCAGCGGCGCTATTTGCGGTTTGATGGCCTTTTTGGCTGTGATCGGCAATATAAAAAACATTGAGTGGAGTTATTTTTTATCTCCGCTAAAAGGTTATTACGGCATTATTTATTTACCGGCTTTTTTGCTATTTCCTGTTTATTTGCTTTCTGATTTTACCACAGTTCTTTATTACACCTCAGGGGTGCAGTCTTCGGTGGCGCATTCAGCGCACATTGGTGGCACGCTGGTTGGATTTTTATTGGGATTATACTTTCTGTGGGATCAAAAAGTTAAAATGAATGTCTTAAATAATTGGGGACACGCCTTGTCGCCAGAAGATTATTCTGAACTAAGAGATAAAATCAGTTAACAATTAAAAAAAAAGGGGAAGAGTCTTCCCCTTGCGAATTACTGATTCTCTTCAGGAGCGAATCCACGGCGCATGGTATTTTCAGTCACAACGATAGGCTCTGTGAATTGTTTTAAATAATCAGGGCCGCCGGTTTTTGAACCGATGCCTGACATTTTGTATCCGCCGAACGGGTGACGATCAACCATTGCACCTGTGATGCCGCGATTGATGTACATATTGCCCACTTCAAGCTCTTGCTTAACGCGTTCAATGTTGGCCGGGCTGCGCGAGAACACACCGCCTGTAAGCGCGTACTCAGTTGAGTTTGCGATCTCGATGGCGTGAGTCAGATCTTTGGCTCTGATCATCGCAACGATGGGGCCGAAGAATTCATTTTGAGCTACGTCATCAGATGATTTCACATCGCCAAAGATTGTGATTGGTACGAAGTAGCCACCCTGTGGGCTTTCGCCTTTGAAGAGCACTTTGTATTTGCTACTTGCTTCAGTGATTGAATTATTTAAACGGTCGTAAGCTTCTTGATCCACAACTGGGCCGAAATATCCTTTTGGATTTTCTGCTGAAGAAATCTCGATTGATTTTGCGCCTTCAACTAAACGTTGTGTGAATTTTTCGTAAACTTCGTCTAACACGATCACACGTGATGCTGCCGAACATTTTTGTCCTGCAAAACCAAATGCTGAGTATAATACGTTGTCGACAGCTTCATCTAGATCGGCATCGCTATCGATGATCATGGCGTTTTTTCCGCCCATTTCGATAATACAACGTTTTACGTGTTGCTGGCCAGGTTGAACAACGGCAGCGTTTTTAGCAATTAATAAACCAACCACTTTAGATCCAGTGAAAGCGATCGTCGTTGTGTGTTTATGTTTTACAATGTAGTCGCCAACGATTTCGCCGTAACCAGGTAAAAACTGAAGCACGTTCTCTGGAAGGCCAACTTGTTTGAATAAATCAAATAAACCTTGAGCTACTAATGAAGACTGCTCTGCTGGTTTCATAACTACTGTGTTACCAGTAACTAAGGCCGCAGCTACTTGGCCTGCTAAGATCGCTAATGGGAAGTTCCATGGCGAGATCACAGATACAACACCACGAGGTTTGTAGATGTAGTGGCTGATTTCGCCCGGAGCGTGGCCTACGCGTAATGGGTTAGCTAATTGGCGTTGGTGACGGGCATAGTAACGTAAGAAATCAATGGCTTCAGCCACATCGCCGTCAGCTTCAGCCCAGGGTTTACCGACTTCAACGATTTGGTGAGCCATTAATTTAAATTTATTTTTTACCATTAAGTCTGCAACATCGTCTAAGAACTTAGCGCGGCGGTAAGTATCTACGTTTTTCCAAGATTTAAAAGCTTCATGGGCTTTTGTCATTGCAGTTTCTGCAACTTCAACTGATGCCATTGTTACTTCGGCCACAATCTGCGCGTGACGAGAAGGATTCACGCGGTTAAAGATTTCGCCAGTCGTGATTTTTTGCCCGCCGACAATGGGTTGAATTTTAACTGGTAGTTGTGATTTTAAATTTTGAATCGCTTTTAGTGTTTCGCTACGAACTTCTTCAACAGCGAAATCTAAGTAAGGTTCGTTGTGAAATTGATTTGGATTCGTTTCAGGGTTTGGATTTGTCGGAGTTAAACCAACTGAAGGATCTTTTAATAATTCAGCTGTAGTTTTACCTTCAGCGAATTTACCGCGTAACCAAGATTCATTCGAAGTATTTTCTAAAAGACGACGAACAAGATACGCCATGCCAGGAATAAGTTCGCCGACTGGGGCGTATTCGCGCACGCGGTAACCCATGTCTGATAATGATTTTTTAATCGGTTCAGCCATTCCGTAAAGCATTTGCACTTCGTACGCGTTTTTTGGCAGACCAAGTTGTTCAGCTTTAACAATCGCTGCAGAAATCGTACGAACGTTGTGTGAAGCTAAAGCTACGCGAATGAATTTGTAATTTTCTAAAAGATAATTGGCGCAAAGTTCGTAGTTGGCATCAGATTCAGCTTTATTTAAGTAAACCGGAATTGACCAACCTTTTTGTTTAGCTTCAATAGTTTCGGAATCCCAGTAAGCGCCTTTTACTAAACGAATTGTAAACGGTGTGCCACGTTGTCTTGCGAATTCAGTTAAGTCTTTAACGTCGGCGTAAGAATCGCGTAAGTACGCTTGCACCACGCAACCAAAGAATTTGTAGTTTTTAAATTCTGGTTCAGAGATTAATTCTTTATAAACTTCTACAGTTAAATGTTTTACTCCGTAGTGTTCCATATCTAAATTTACGAATACGCCAAGATCCATACCTTTTTTGAAGATGGGGCGAAGGCGTTCTTTTAACATCGCTTTAGATTCGTCCCAGGCTTTGTCATTGATTTGCGAATACACTGCCGTCATTTTTACTGACACGTTGATTTTTGGAATTGGTCCATCTGCATCGCGATCTAAAAGTGGATTTTCATCCCATTTCGCGGCGTCTTTGGCTAACCATTCGATTAATTCCATGTAGCGTTTTTGATATTCTAAAGCTTCTTTTTCAGAAAGAGTCGCTTCACCTAAAATATCAACTGTGAAAGTTAAATTGTTTTTACGGGCTTTTTTTAATACCGATAAAGCTTCATCAGGAGTTTCGCCAGTGATGAACATTTTTGCCATCGATGTTACGTTCTTTTTGATGGCTCCGGCCATTAAGCTTGGAGCTAAAGAACCTAAGCCAAGACCCATGTTGAATACCGCTGGCAATTCAGTCTTGCCACCTTCAGAGAAATATTCTTTTAAGTGAGTAGCAACACCATCAGCTGAAGTTAACGATGGTAATACGTCAACAAAGCGAAACATGTTGGTTTTAAATTTTTCATTCTTCATCGACCAGTCCATCACTGAACCGTACCAGAAGTCTTTTGAAAATAATGAGCCTTTAGATTGAGATTCCATACGTTTAAGAATCTCTTCACCCTTAGATTGGATTTTTAACTGATTGTCTTGCATATGCGACAATTTTTACGCTAGTTGATATCCCATTGGCAAACTAAAAGCGGCTGGTTTACAGGACGTGTTTTGTCTCTCAAAACGGCCTCTAATTTATCTCCGGATTTCAACGCGCCAACACCAGAAGGAGTGCCCGTTAATAGAACATCATGAGAAGAAACGGGAAAATGCGCTTTAATATATTTTAAAAGCGTTTCGGGGCTAAAAATCATGTCAGAAGCATCACCAAGTTGTTTAGTTTCGTTATTGATTTTTAGTTCTAATTGTAATGATTCAAGATTAGGCACAGATCCAACCTCAAGCCAAGGGCCCATCGGGCAAGAATCGGTAAAAGATTTAGCCAAGGTCCAAGGCAGGCCATTTTTTTTAGCATCAGATTGGGCATCGCGTGCTGTCAAATCAAGGGCTAATGTAAAGTGTGAAAATTGTAAATCTTCATTCAGCCAGAAGGCGATTTCTAATTCGTGGTGGATTTCTTTTGACCAAGACGGAAGGTGAATCACGCTGCCGGTTGAAATTGAATTTCCTGATTTTAAAAAGATCACTGGATTTGCCGGAACTTCGGCTTTCATTTCTTTAGCGTGATCGGCGTAGTTACGACCTGCAGCCCAGACATTGCGAACAAGTTGTTGATGAAAAGTGTTTTTATCAACCATAGGCTGCTCCGAGATTATTTTTGTGCTTCTTCGATTCTATCTTTTTTCTGACGATTGCGATTCACAAAGTTTCGCATAGCTTTATCTAACTGCATATTAAAATCAAAATCACCGCTAACATCCGGATGTTTTTTCATATTTTTAAGAAAAGCCACGTAATCATCATTCGATAAAAATGTCATTGGTGCATTTTTAGATGTCTTTGTCATTGGTCCTACATTAAAACGAAGTCCGGCACCTGCATGGCAGCCAAGACAAGAGCCATTAATGTTATCAACTGGCCCATTCAAGCGGGTATTGTTGCGATCTAATTCTGGGGGTAAGTCTGCGCCAAGGGCTACGCGGGTTGTGATGTGATTATTGGTAGCTCCATCAAAGATGTGGCTTTGGCCTGCATCAAGTCCGAACTGTAAGCCTGCAGGGCGCATGTACTTTAAAGCTTCTGGAATATCCATATCGGCTAAGTGTTCATTTTTATGATTCAGATCAATGTAGTAAGTTAACATAATCCAATTTTTTAAAACCGGATTTGTTCCTTTTAAGCGTGAGTCTTTTAGTGAAATATCAATTTGCACTAAAGCGACATTTTGCAGCTGACGAAGACTTTCATCTTTAGCTGTTTTGCCATCATCTTGGCGGGCATGACTGACGTGAGTCCACCAGTTATAAGTTTTTAAGTCACCTGAGTTTGTAGCCCACTGGCCACGCATTTGGTTTTCCCAGTCAGGCATAGCGTTGAATAATAATTTGAAAGCAAGGCCTCCGTCTTTGGCGATAAACTGGGGGCGCATTTCAGTGATTTGTGGCAGTAGGCTATTTTTCTCGTGAAAAAATTCGGCATAACCATCGCAGACGGGTTGATTGAAATATGAAATTCCCCAAGTTACTGCATCTTCTGTCATTTCTACATTTTTAGGAACCGTGTAGACGTGTGTTGTTCTGATCGGAAATTCTTTTGTTAATCCATGAATAGCTTCACGGCCTTTTTCAGTCACATTAAGCCACGGTGTATGGCACCAAGTACGTAAACTATTTGATCTGAAATGATTTTCGTACTGAGTTTTACCTTTTGTGTTGTCGGCATCAAACCAGCCTTCATAAATATAACGTTGAAGCATATGCGCTAACTTTTCTGCATCTTGTTTGTTAGATACATCTAAGTTTTGACCGACCCATGGCATTTCTTTAACATTTTTACGAGCTCTGTTCTTGGCTTTCTTCGCTAAAGTCGAAGGGCTTTCTTTGAATTTAAAAAGTGGATCAAAAGGTTTTAAAGCTAAAGATTTTGCTTTAGCTAAATCCTGATCGCACATTAAGGGCTGTATTTTTTTATTAGAATTGCGTCCGACCGATGTCGGTTGCATAACATCCAAAACGACAAATCCATTTTCAGAATTATCTTGGGGATAGTTTATTTTTCCACAACCCGTAACTTCGTCGTTTGTGGGTGTGCGATTTTTTTCTGTTGAAGTGCAACCTAAAACAAACAAAAGACCAATTAATGAAACTGCGCTGGTCGCTTTTAATATTCCCATGAAATTACTCCCTATACTTAAAGTTTATGCAACGGGATCATTAACCGAAAGGCCTGATTGCTGGCTGCTGCCCATAGGTCTAGATTGACACAGAAATGACTCAAGAGCCTAAGCAGCTCCACGAGATTTAAACTGCCAAATTCCTTCTTCGGTAATTTTAAATTCAATGTATTGCGCAGGAGCCCAGCCTGCAAATTCGTAAGAGTTTAAATTTTTGTCGCAGTTAATCACTGTCATAGCTTCTTCAACCCAGTCATAGTGAGTGCAAGCGTAAACCACTTGATTTTTATTTTCTGGTTGTGCCGCTTGGAAGGTGTAAAAATTAATTAATTTTTGCACGCGCGCGCGAAATTGTTGTGACGTTTCATTAAGGTCGCGTAAGTTTAATTCATTTTTTAATTCAGATTTGGGTTTAAAATTTTCGATTAAATCATGCAGCGTTTCTTTAGTTCTAATCATATTGGAAAATAAACAAACAGTTGGTGCTGGCAATACTTTACTTTTAGCCATCTCTGAAAGCTTACGTGATTGTTCGTGGCCTTTGGCGCTAAGGCTTGGGTTTTCAGGTGGCTCCATTGATTTGTGACCATGACGAAATAATATAAAAATCATTGTTTAAGCGTACCTAAAACCTTGAGAACATGTCACGAGTTTGCTAATTTAAAGTTATGTCAAAAATTTACCGCTATTGCTCTAATGATTTTACCGTACGTGCTGCCGCTGTTGACGCAACTCAAGTTGTGCAAGAGATGCAGATGTTGCAAAACACTTTGCCGATTGCAACTGTTGGCGTTGGTAAAGCCATGGTGGGCGCACTGTTAATGGCAGCCCAGTTAAAAGATAAGCAGCAAGTGGGTCTTTTATTTCGCGGCAATGGCTCTATTAAAAGTATTTATGCTGAAGCAGATTACGAAGGTAGTGTTCGCGCGTTTACGCCAAACCCTGGTTATGAACCTGCTAATTACGATAAAGGTTTAAGTGTTGCCGAAGCCTTAGGAAAAGGAACTTTAAGCGTTGCTCGTCATCAGCCTTTTCAAAAATCACCATTTCACGGTACCGTTGAACTTGTGACCGGCGAGATCGCTGAAGATTTGGCCCATTACTTACATCAATCACATCAAATTCGTTCAGTTGTGGCTTTAGGAATTTATCTAGATGAATACGGCAAGTGTGTTAAAGCCGGTGGTGTAATTATTGAAATTATGCCTGGTGTGGATGAAAAAAATGTCAGTGCCATTGAAGCCAATACGGCAATCATGCAACCAAGTGTTTCAAAAATTTTGATGGAAGGTGGAAAACCATTCAATCTAGTTGAGCCATTTATGTTGGGTATTCCATTTACAGAATTAGATCATCCCCATGAAGCAAAGTATTTTTGTCCGTGCGATAAAGAGCGCGTCAAAGGTGCTTTATCAATTTTAGGTATGGCCGAACTTCAAGACATCATCGATAAAGGTGAAGAGCAAGAAGTGATCTGCCAAATGTGTGGTAAGCCTTACTTAGTTACAATTGATGAAGTGTCTGAACTTAAAGAAGTTCTTCATAAAAATTCAATGCACTAATTTACGGGTGAATGCCGCAAGCCACAGCGACACCTGTGGATTTTCCATTTTTGGTTTCTTCAAGAACAAAAATTTTTCCGCGAAGCTCTAGCTGAAACAATAATAGGTTGGGGGATGCGCGGCCGCCATAACTTGAATGCTGAGATTCGCTTGAAGTTAATAGCAGAGCATCAGATTCATTTTCAACTTTTTCGATTTTTCCTGTTTCATTTATAGCGTTTGGAGTCATTGGCGCAGAATAATTAGAACAGTCTCCTATGGCGTAGATAAAAACGCCATAACCTTGCTGTTTTTTGAGTCCATTAAGGCGGAACTGAAAATCAACAGCGCCTTCGGTAACGATTTCAAACTCACCGTTAGCATAGTACGGAAGTGTACGATTTAACTTTACGATTTTTGCTTGAGCAAGACAGGTGAAAGAAAGGCTTAAAGCCAATACGAATAAACGCATAGATTCCCCCGAAACTTTAATTCTATAGATAGAGAAAAGACTTCTCTATCTCTTCGGGGAAAATCTCAATTTAAGACAGATTATTTAGCTACAGTTTGCTTGCTGCGAAGAGCGGCTTTGCAGATAGATACTTTTTCTTCGTATTCATCCTGGCGGGCATTTAAAACCGTTTTGTAACCGCGAAATCTTTGAATACGGTCGACTAAAAATTCTTCTGTCACAGCAACCAGTTTTTTCTGTTCATCAATGCCGATTTTAAAATCATCTTCTTTATCAGTGATACGCTCTAATGGCTCAGTCCACATTAATTTACCATCACCGCCATTGCGTGGGTCTGATAACTGGATTTTACATTCGCGAAGTACGCCGTATAAACCTAAAGATCCGAATCTGCGGTTGCCGTAAACGCGGTCTTCTAATTCATAAACTTCATACTGAGTTTTTCTAAGTTCTTCGTTTAAAGAAACTTTCTTTTGAAAAACGGCATTGCCATCTTTTACGCCGATAGAACTTTCGCCATTGATCTCATTTTTATGATCAAGCTTTGTGTCGATGTCTTCCACTTTGTTGGGATTTGTTTTACATGAAAATAAAACAGTTGTTGTTAATGCAGCTACCAGAAATAAATTGAGTGATCTCACGAAGAGCTCCTTTTGATGTGATATTAGTTTAGAGGAGTTGCTTTCAAAAGGGCATCATGTCAGGCGTTAATCTGTTGTATTAAAAATACTTATGGCAAAATGCGAAGCTGGTGGCTCGGTGTTTTCCGAAACCAGCGAAGAAAAGTTTGTGATAGGTTGGGTTCGCTCACTTTGGGCTCTACGACTGTAGATGGGAGCGGGCTTGTTGTACTTCTCTATATAGCAATGACCTTGCCAAGTTTCTCATAATGAGATTTTTTAATTAAATCATACACTTACGTAGCTGGTGCCATGATGGAACTTCTTGGTCCAAAAAAATCCTCATATAAATAGAGAAACTGGGATCAAAAGGTAACGGGGCACCAAGTGTGTCAGGGGTGTTATCGTTTTTTGTCAAAGAGCTGTTTTAATCTCGAAGTGATACGCTCAGGTCTAATATATGCCAGCAAACTTGGTCATAAAGTTGAAATAATGTATTTTGACATGAAATTAAACTACTTCTTACGCTTTATTATGTTCGTTTTTATTGGTGCTGCCTTAAATGCGTGCGCACCTAAAAAATCAGAAGACTGTGGTTTTGTTCAGAATGTTTATGGACAAAGAATTTCATGGAAAACATCAACGCCAATTCAATTATATGTTAGCCAAAATGTTCCGGCGTCTTTAAGACCCGCGATTCACCGTGCTGCGGCAAGCTGGGAGCAAACTCTAGGACGCAAAGTTTTTGAAGTGATTGAAGAAAATTCTTCACAAACTTCTACGCCAGGTCGAGATAAGAAAAATGGTATTTACTTTTTATCGCAATGGGAGTCAGATAGAAAGTCTGAGCAAGGTCGCACGTCAGTCTACTGGGCTGGAGATGAGATTCAAGAAGCTGATATCCGTATCAATTCTGCAGATTTTAACTATTACGATCAGAACCCTCAACAACTTGTAAGAACAGCTAGCAATAAAACCTCGGCGGGTTATAACTTCGAGGCGCTGGTTCTGCACGAGTTAGGTCACTTTTTGGGTCTGAAACATCGCGAAAGCATGGGCACAGTAATGGCAAAAGAACTTGGCGCCTACTCAGACAGGATCAAATTGGCTTCGGTCGATGCTGAATCTGTACAATGTGAATATAAGTAAGAAAAAAAGAGAAGAAGAGAGAACAGATATGAAAAATTTAAATCAAACACAAGAATCAAAAGTACAAATCACTGAACCAACAGTGTTACCTGATTTAAATATGTCTGTTTACAATGAATTACATGATCAAACTCAAAGCGAAGTAAATGTATTAGCAATGATTAACGAGCAATTTAAACAAATCCATGAAATGGGTAAACGTCGTTCGTTATTGTTAAAAGAAGTTTCTGGATATTTAGTTAAATAATTTCGCTATTGCGAAGCAATGCAAAGATACAGCAAATTTAGACAAAAAAAAAGAGAGCTTGTGGCTCTCTTTTTTTTTAGCTGCGGGCGGCTAGCTTTCTTCATCGAAGCGAAGTGATTCTAATTTCGGAATAAAAAATCTGACGTAATCACCTTGGCGCTCGCGGGTCATGCCTTCTGAAGCGACAGGACGCTCGAATTTAAATTCTTCATGAAATGTTTGAAAGTTGTTCGTGCTGGTTTTTTTTATGCCTTCGTCAACTGAATCCTGAAATTTTCTTTTTCCAGAAATAGTCGCGCGGTTATTAGCTACCGACATTCTCAAATTATCTTTTTCATGTTCTGGAGCATAGGCTTCAATCACATAACCATCGTTCATTTCAGAAACGCGGCTACCGCGGTCTTGCACTTTATAGAATTGATCAGTCTCTTTAGTTACGTAATTTTGCACCATCGGCGCAGGCTTTTCTGTAGAGATCGAACGGGCGCTAGCTACTGAAGATTGATTAGCTTCTTGGTTGTTATTACTTTTTTGCTGAACATCTTTACGGCTATAAGTAGCCGCTTTTATTTCCTGACGTTCAGCTTTGTGCGCTTCATTGCTTTCAACAGCATCGCGTTTGATATGATTAATCGCCGCTGCAGAGTCTTGATCAATTTCTTTACTTAACTCATTGTACTTAGCTTTAAGATTTTTCAAATCATCACGCTGAGCTTCAGCGAGCTGTTTTTTACGCTCAGTTTTTTCTTGCTGAACTTGCTGAATGTTGTCTTGCGATACTCTTCGAGTTTGTATTGAATCTGCCATAGATAAATCATAGCAAAAATTGTCTCAAAATAAGACGGGCAGAAAGTCTAGATTTAGGGAGCTGTTGGCGCCGTGGCGGCTTGCGCGGGTTCGCGCTTTTCAGGTTGCACACAGTGTGATTTAAAGTCACTCGTGCGGCCTTTACAGCGCCAAGTCTGTGTGTAGCTGATGGTTTCGTCTGACTTTAGAGTAAAAAAAGTCAGGTACTGTTCCGGGTCTAAGGTCGAATCGAACTGTCTGTTTTCGCCGGTTTTTGTATTGGTGATCATTAATGTGAATACGCGGTATTCAGCAAAGGTGTTTAGACTCAGTAAAAAAACAAAAAGGAAAGCTTTCACCTTCCTTTTATCGGCTTACTTTTTAGCTGTCTTGATTTTTTGATCCATGGCTTTGCGTAATTCTTTTACTTTTGCGCCGATAATACGGTGATTTTTATCAGCGATGCTAGAGTTTACCAGTACAAAGTCGATATATGGTAAGAGGGTTTTTACGTTTTCAGCAGATGTGCCGGAAGCTACGCCCAGGGGATGTTTGCCAATAACTGATCTTGCAGCTTTAGCACGTGTTGGATCAGTGGCAACGCCGGTTTTTGGACCTGTGATCACGATACCATCAACCCAACCCATGGCTTGAATGGCTGATCGTTCGACAGTTTTAGTGGGATCAACCGGAGTAGAGTATTTCATGTGAATGCCGCTCACGTAAAATACATCAGCAGGTTTTAAGGCATCAATCGCATGCAAACTTGTTTCAGGAGCTTCTTTGATTAAATCGACGGCAGAAAAATCTGTCCAGGCGATTTGTAAATTATGTTTTTTGGCTAATTCAAAAGTTTCTTTGTAGGTCATTAATTTTTCATCGGGCCCTAATAAATTAACACCAAAAGTTTTAGTTGGGTATTTTGCCTTAATAGCCCCTAATGCTTCATCTAATTTTTTGTAATCGCCGGTTTCCCAAACGATGGCATCGGCGCCGTTGTTGAAAGCTTCTTCGCAGTCTTTAAGGTAATCTTCAAGATTGCTGTTCACGTAGCCGACGATCCACATTTGTTTTTTCGTGCCGAATTTTTGCGTGAAAAAATCACGACGAGTTTGATAATCAGAGGCTTGCATAGGTTGTGAGTATAGAACTAAAGCTGCTAAAAAATAAATAAATACTTTCATGAGGTGCCTTTCAAAATTTTTAATTAAAAATTAATGCGATGAATGATTTTTATTCGAACGCATATTGTTTTCGATAATATAGAAATAAGCTCTGATCAGACGCTCTTGATCTTCAACTGATAAACTTTTTACGTAACTTTGTTTGTCGGTTAATGTTTTGAACTGAAGAAGTTTTAACAAATCATCCTGAATTTTTTTAAGATTTTCGACTTGAAAAAAATCATCTTCAGTAAAGGCTTTTTGGAACACTTCGGCGATATGACGGTTGTCAAAAAGCAAATGAACGCCCATTTGGGATTGATCTAAAATTCCTTTTAGATTCTTAAGCTGATCGTCATTTAAATAAACTTCTACTTTAGACAAACGAGGGTGTTCCTTCTTAATTAAAAGCCTACTCACTGGATGGGGAGTTTCAATCAGAATCGATTGACTTTATTAGTCATTCGAATTCTGCTTAGACGTAGTAGAGTTCGGTGCTATATTTTTGCTATAAAAAGGGATAACACATGAGTAAAGTTGCCAGTAAATTGAACAATAAGTTAAATAAAAAAATTGGCTCTGGCTCACGTACTAAAAGTAAGCAGATAAAAATTAAAGTCAAAGCAGGCGCGCAAAAAAAGAAATCTGCAAAAAAAGTGAAAGCCCAAGCCCATAAAGCTTCGAAAAAAATTCAGGATAAAGAACTTATAGTTATCGATGAAACCCAAGGTCTTATTTTTGAAAATGACAAAACCCTTTTTGGTTATTTTTCTGAACAAATCAAAGCCATGGAAGAGCGTTACGCAAAACACTATGCGCCTTCGCGTGATTTTACTGAATCAGAGATCGACGCTAAAGAAAATTACCTTGAATCAACTTTAGATGATCCAGATGAAATCTGGATCGATGCTGAAACTTTTCCGGATGTTCCGTTATATGCATTAATTAAAACTGTTGATGATCCAACAGAGCCATTTATTTATGTGGCCGTTGTGTATTTAAACACCGAAGACAAATACCCTAGTTTTGTATTTATTCACTTTGCGACAAAAGACACTCAGTTAGCAGAAATGTTTCGTACCAAAGAAATTATTTATCACCGTAAACTTGAAGCGATACAGTTTGCATCAATCGAAGGCGATTCGCTTTTAGAAGGCGATCACTTAGCCATCGGGCTTTTAGAGTCGATGATGATTTTACGTAATGAAAAAGATGTGCCACCTGATCAGTTTCAGGATTTCGCTGAACAGCGCGATGAGACGATTAATAGTCCTGATGAAATTTGGCGTAAAGTCGATTCTGAAGGTCACACCTTAGTTACATTTATTCGTGATATCTCTGATTTTAAACCAGATCATTTTTATATCGTGGTGACTGAAGAAGATCCTAATACCGAAGTGCATTCATTGTTATTTTCGTTTCCAACAAATGATTCAACGCTGGCAGATCGTTACCGTCAGGGTGAAAATTTAGAAGCTGAAGAAGTCTCTCAAGAATCATCTCACTAGCTCTTTTGAAAGCCTGAATCTTTTTACTCTGCTTTTGGGTTTACACTTTTTATGGTGAATAAACTGTAAACCCAAATACAGAGTGTAAAAAAGGGGAAAACCCAACTGCGGGGGGACACAGTTGGGCTTTGGGGGGTTACTTTATTTTGCGGTAACTATTAGAAACAAGTCGCTTGGTAGTAGCTTGTGTAGTTTGCTGATGTCCAGCCAGTTACATCTGTTGTAGCTAGTGGGTGTAAGTCTCTTAAAATCTGTGCTCTAGCAGAACCATCTGAGTTGTAAGCGTAATCTGCTGCAACACCTAAGAATTGTGGAATTAAAATATTTTGTTGCGCTACGATGCTGCCAGTTGAACTGTACACTACAGCTTTTAATACTTGGTATTCACCAGCTGCATCGTTGAGGTCGATGTAATAACCTTGTGAAGTCGTTACTGTGCTTGCAGTGATAGACGATGCTGCAGATTGATCTACAGTGCCTGATGATAATACGTAGCGAGTTGAATTTAATTGTGTTGGCTCTAAGAAAGCCTGTGATCCAGATACTTTCCATTTAAAGAAACGAATGGTGTTACCTGAAGCTGTTGAAGCTGCTGATAGGCGATTAAATTTAATTTTTACTAAGCTGTTATTGATTGTGCCAGATGAATTTTTAACTGCAGAGATATTCACTGACATATCGGCGCCGACTGATTTTTGGCATGAAGTTACAACTTTTGTTCCAGCGTTTGTTACTGTTGAAGCCTGCACTGTTGTTGTCGCTGATTGCGAAGACTTTGAAGTTCCACAAGAGCTTAATGTTAAAAGTGCTGTTGCTGTTAAGAAGAGTGTAGTTGTTAATTTCATATATCCCCCGATATGTGTTTGTTAGTTGTTACAATGGTATAAAGCAACAGGCGGGCCATATCTCATTCTGAGAGTGTTGTTTTAAACAGAATAGTTTTGATCTAAAAACGAAATTCTCACTCTGAGAATTGGTATTTGCTTCGCTTTGAAACACACGGTGATTTGCGGCACTAGCTGTCGACGATATCTACATTTAAAGGCCAGCGGCCATAAGTGAGGGAGTTGGTTTTATCGTGCTGCGAATATAGTCGCGTGTTGATTCGTCACTTGTTTCAACGAGAGCAATCCAAACTAAATGTTCAAGTTCAGTAGAGTGCAGGTTGCAGGTGCGTGCAAATTCAATGGCCCTTTGCGGAGTTAAGGGTTTTCTTTTTTTAACCATGTCGATAATCAGACTTGCCGGCCAATTTAGAATTTTCGAAATTTTACGCCCAGAAATTTTAGGTTCGTTCTTTAAATTCATAGAAATAACTGCAGCAAAAAAAGCGGACGAGTCCGTGTAGGTAAAAGTATCAGGTAACAGAATCGGACTTATTTTTGTATCCATGCGATTGTTATTTCGCACTTTTTTTAAAAGCTCAATTAGTTTCACAAAAATAAAATAAAAAATTCACAAAAAAATACAAAAACATGAAAATCAACCGCAAAATTAAATACTTACAAGTATATAATTGTTTTGCATTTTCGCTATAATGTGTCGAAGAAAGCGGCTAAGCTACAGCCCGAGCTCAACCCAAGTGATGCCATCGCCGCCAGATTCTTGGTTTCCGGCTTTCCATTTTTTCACATACACCGAGCGTGACAGATAGGTACGAATCGCTTTTTTAAGCGATTCTGTACCGTGACCGTGAACGACTTTAAGACGATCTTCTTTTTGCACAGAAGCTTTGTCTAAAGCAAATTCAAGTTCTGATAAAGCTGTCTCTACGGTTTTACCGCGCAGGTCAACCACGCGGTCTTCATCGTGAAATGAAACCTGTGTGCTAGAACGCTGCACGAGTTGGTTTGTCGGGTTTGCAAACTTATGCGCCGGTTTTAGATCTTGCCAGTGCAATTGCAATCGAATCGATTGCGATAAAATCATCACTTCACCTTTTGAGTTCGGAAGTGATTGCACGATACCATCTTGATTCAGCGAAGAAACAAATACTTTACTGCCTGGTGGAAATTTTTTTCCGAACTCTGCAGCAGTTTGTATGCTTTGAGTTGTAATGGTTTGATTGCCTTTTACGATTTCAGGCAAGTTGTATTTTATGTCTTGTAATTCGCGATGTTTATTTAAAAGAGCTGCTGCTTTGGCTGTCGTAATAGCATCTTCGACTTTGGCTGAAGCTTTTTTTAGTGTTTTTTCTAATTCGTTTTCTTTTTGACGTTCAAACTGTTGAATTTGTGATTCAAGTGATAAACGTTTTTTCTCAACTTCTTTAAGTTCTTTTTTTAATTTATCCTGAAGATTGCCGATGTCTCTTTTTAAATTTTCGATTTCTTCAAGCTGCGATAATTTTTTTTGCGCCAGTGGTGATAAGTTATCGGTGGCTTTAGCAATAATGGCTGGATCAACACCAACACGTTTTGCTGTAAGTAGGGCTAACGAATCACCCGGAATTCCAGGCAAGAAATGATAAGTTGGTTTACCGCTGCGTGAATCGTATTCTAAGCTTCCGTTAATGACGACATCTTCTGGTTTCCAGCCAGTTTTAAGCGGGCTTAAATGCGAAGTGATAATCGCAAAAACGCCATTGTCTGCGTAAGCTTCGATGAACGAACGTGCTAAGGCACTGCCTTCTTCAGGGTCAGTAGAACCGCAGATTTCATCGACTAAAATTAGATTTTCTGTGCCTTTAAGTTTCAGGGCTTGGTCTAAAGTTTTTAAATGAGCGGCAAAAGTACTAAGATCTTCATCCACACTTTGTGAATCGCCAATGCCCGTACAAATATCTTTAAAAAATGGCAAACTTGATGCGCGATCAGCACAGATCGGCAAACCACAACGAGCCATCTGTGCGGCCAAGCCAATAGATTTAAGTAAAACAGTTTTACCGCCGGCATTGGGGCCAGATAACATCAAGATCGATTTTTCAGGTGTAAGTGTGACCGTGTTGGCAATAACAGTTCTGCCAGTCATTTTTAAAAGCGGGTGGAATAGATCACGCAGATCAACCTTGTCACTGCTGAATTTGCAAGGTCTTGCACCTAACTGAATAGTTAATTGCGCTTTGGCTAATAAGACATCGGCTAATAACATTTCTTTTTCAGTTTTTTCAAAGCCGACTTTTTGTGTAGCTAAATAATTAGAAATCTCGACTAATAATCTTTCGATCTCTTCATCGATTTCAACTTCAACATGGCGAAGTCGGTTATTGATCGGAATAATCGCTTCAGGTTCGATGTACACAGTTTGTTTTGATTGCGACGAAGCATGAATCACGCCCGGAACAAAGTGCTGCATGCCACCTTTAACCGGAATCACCCAACGGCCTTCGCGGGTCGTAACAAATCGTTCTTGTAACATGTGTTCGATGTCATGATCTTTAACTAGGCGATCCATTTGGTTTTGAATCTGACGGCTTAGAGAATCTTTTTCTTTGGATAAGCTATATAATTTTTCAGAAGCATCCATGCGGATATCACATGATGGTGTGATTAAATTATCAATCGCAGATAACGGTTCTTCAGCGTTCATTAATTTTTCGTGAAGATCTAAAGCCCAAGCTGTCGATTGTTCTTTTAAAGCTTCTTTAAGAGCGATCACTTCTAGGCAAAAATGTCTGACATCTTTTAATTCTAAAGGTTTTAATACGGCACTTTTGCGAACACGGGTAATCCATGTGGCAAAAAGGTCTAAACTTTCCATGTGTGGTCTAATGCCACCGGCTAAAATACCTAAAGCACTTTCGATTTCGTAAAAACTTTTTTCTGCAGCTTCGGAAGAAGCTAAAGGCTTAATGTCTTCGACAAGGGTTTTACCTTGGTCACAGGTCGCATAAGCTGCGGTCTTTTCTAAAATTTCAGACCAATCAAGATTTTTTATTGCGAGCACGATGCCCCCTCTCAAGAATTAAAAGCAAAATCAGAACCCATAATGCCCAATCCCAATATCCATATTTGCTGTAGAAAGTTAATTTCGGATTTTTATTGTAGGGCACAGTGTAAGTATGTGCCCATTTTTTATAAACTGGAGACTGTTCTAGAATTTCTCCGTTAGCTAAAATAATGGTGCTGATGCCGGTATTCGTAGATCTGATCAAGGGTCTGCGATTTTCTAAACCGCGCGCTAAGGTCATGATCATGTGCTGGTAGGGTTCGGCCCAATCGCCAAACCATGAATCGTTTGTTAAATTAAAAAATACTTCAGCGCCTACTTTTGCTAAACCACGTGAAAAGCCTGGGTTTAATGATTCGTAACAAATTTGCGGACCCAAAGTTAATTCTTGGTTTGTAAGGGGTATCGCTTTTTGCACAGGGCCTGGTCCACGTTCATAAACTCCGACAAACGGAAAAAGTTTGTATAAAAAGGGAGCCTCTTGGCCAAAGGGCATGTACTCGCCAAAAATCAACAGATCAGTTTTGTAGTAAGGTGCCGCGACTTCGCCATCGGGATTTATAAAAAACACCGAATTGCGAATGATCAGGTTTCCCATATGGTCGCGTTTATAAGTGTCTTGAGAATAGGCGCCAGTGACCAAAGTTTTTTGCCAAGCTTTTACTTTGGCTAAAATACTCTGTTGGCTGGGTTTGTGGTGATAAACTTTGTCTAAAGCCACAGGTAGTGCGGTTTCTGGCCAGATGATCAAATCGGTTTCGTTATTTATGCGCGCTAATTCTTGTTCAGTGGCCTCAAAATAAGAATTAAAAACAAACGGTTGGTAGTCATAACCTTTTTCAGCCTGCAATTTTTCTTCGTTAGAAATATTGGCCTGAACAATAGTGACTTTAACTTGGCTATCGCTTTTGCTGAATTCTTGTTTTTTGCTTTGGCCAATTAGGGCAAGGCCGGTCACAGCTGCCAAAGTTATTGCAAGCACTGATAGGGCTTTTGCTTTGTGGGCTTTAAACGTCATTGCGGCATACAAAAGCATCGCCTGAAAAATAAAAATTAATGCCGAGATTCCCCAAAAACCGATGGTGTCAGCCCATTGAGCCAGCGGGGATTTGATCCACAAAAGGGTGTAACCTAAATTCCATTCGAAAATGCTCGGCCAAGTGCGCTCTAACAAAATATGAACCAAGGCGATGGTAAAAATAAAAGCTGTCGTTTGCAGATTGAATTTACGTTTAAGGTAAGTGGCGGCCACTAATGAAAATGGAATGTAGAGGTGAATAAATGAGGCAAATAGCACCAAGGCGGCAAGGCTCAGAGGAACATTGAGGTGGCCAAATTCACGCGCGGTAAAGTAGATCCAGTTGAAGCCTAAAAGGGTTAATGTAAATTGTGAAATCCAGCCCAAAAAGAAAATAGCTTTATAGTTTTTGCTCTCAGAAGCCGTCAAAACGGCCCACCAAAGTGGGAGGTAGCAAAAGCCAATCGCCCATGGCGGATAGGGAATGTAAGAAGTTCCAATCAGTACGCCGCTGAGCAAAGCTAAAAAGCTTAAAAAAATAATGCCCGGATTATTATAATTCCTCTTGAAAACTTCGCTGATTTTAGTCATCCTTATAACAGGTAGCATATGAATGTAGAATTAGCAGCTGAAATTCGATTCCGTTGTCCTCACTGTCAAAAGTTATTTTGTACAGATCAGACAGCCTTTGAAGGCCTGACGGCTCACGCCCATGGCGCTGATTTTCAATGCACCGATTGCCAAAAAGATTTTATCTTAAGTCGTGAAGTTTTAAGCTCTGGTCTTTACGAAACTTCAGAACTTCGTAAAACTCAATTTGCAAATTGCCCGAAATGTTCAGGGTTAAAACCTATAGGCCAAGATGAATGCCCTAATTGCGGGGTGCTTGAATCAAAGTTCACTGAAATACAAAAAGTTGAAAACCCACGTTTGTTTCAACTGAACAAAGCTTGGCAAGTTATTCTGAAAGACATTACTTCAGATCAGTCGCACCAATACTTTTTAGATCAGGCGCAAAAACAATCAGCACTTAATTTTGCGGCCCAAAAGTATAATGATCTTAAAAAAATCATGGGTGAAGATCCTTTGATTGAAAAATACTTAAAACAAATTGAACATCGCTTAGATGCGCATGTTAAATCACAGTTTAACCAATCACGTGGTGAAAACCATGAAGCACAGCAGTCGTTACTTGCAAGTGGCCGCTTATTTATCTTTGTCGCTTTATTTGGAACTTTTATTTTGATTCTCAATAAGATTAAGCCACTCTTTCCGAATTTGACGGGCTTGGTAGTGGCTGTGACAGTTCTATCTTACGGACTGTGGTTTTTAACTCGTCCCACAGTCAAAAAGAATTAATTGTAAACGTCTTAGTTTTCATTAGTTTCGGTTTTTGTACCTAAACGTTCAGGAGCTTTGATGATAGCTTTCTTAGCTGGCTTTTGCCCCATGGCTTTTAAGATATCATTACCAAATGCAGCCATCTGATCGACTTGCTTACGATTACCCACGTTTGGATCAACGCCAGCGGCTTTACCCGAAGAAAAAAAGCTGCGATCCATAGTATCTAAAAATTTCGTTCCGGCAAATCCAGTGCTTTTTTCTAAAATCGTTAACGACTTAAATAAATTTAACTGACGAGCTGTGCGCGTCTTATTAGCTAAGGATAGCGAAGAATCGCCTGTGGCTAAGATAAATCTTTTTACATCATCAGCTTTCCAGTAAAGTTCTTTGTCGGCGATAACTAAAACAGCAGCGCCGGTCACAAACGCAGTGGCTTGTGAAGTTCCGGTCATTAAACCGTAAGAGTTATTCGGTAAACATGATAAGATCGTTTGCCCCGGAGCTGCGATATCTACAGTCTCGGTGCCGTAATTTGAAGAAGATAAAACTTCGGTTGTTGGATCAATCGCTGTTACTGAAATAATATTTTTTAATTTGTAATCAGCCGGGTAGTAGTGATGTTCATCAGAATTTGAACGCTCGTTACCAGCGGCCGCAACAAAAAGAATTCCTTGTTTTTCAGCGGCAGCTACAGCGTCGTGTTCTTCCTGAGAAAATTCAGTGCCACCACCAGAATAATTGATAACATGTGCACCCATTTTAACTGCGTAGTTGATCGATTGAATTGTATTTTTTAAATTGTCTGTGTTTGGAACTTTCGGATCATAATATTTTAAAATCATTAAACTCACATCGGGTGAAATGCCGCTGATACCTTTACGGTTTCCAGCTTCGGCGCCGATGATGCCGGCAATATGAGTGCCGTGACCATGATTATCATCAAGTTTTGCATTCTGTGATACAAAGTTCCAACCATAAATATCATCGACAAAACCATTACCATCATCATCAATACCGTTTGAGGCTTTATTGCGGCCTTTGGCATCCAGACCAGTTTCGCCTGGGTTTTTCCAAAGATTATTTTTTAAGTCTTCATGATGAATATCAATACCGGTATCGATCACCGCTACGATCACTTTTTTGCTGCCTCTGGTGATTGACCACGCGCGCGCAGCATCAGATTTTTTTAAACCCCAAGCCTGTTTAATCGCCGGATCATTGAATAAAGCAGAAGGCTCGTTTGGAACTGTCGTTGACGAGTCGACAACAGTTCCAAGTTCTAAAGTTCTGTTATCAACTTTTTTAATTTTTGCTTTTTGTGATTGCGCTGTACGTTCAGGAGTCAGGTCACGGTTTTTCTTGTATAACAAAAATCCGCCTATTGAAAAGCAGAACACAGCAAAAGTACCAATAACAGCATTTAGAAGTTTATTATTCATAATGTGTTTATCGGTACTTTAAGACGCAAATCTTAAGACTTAAGATGGCTTATTTTGATACAGTGGGGGCATTCATCACAAGGTCAGTCTGCTTGATAAAATTCTCAGGAAAGCCAAACTCCTTGCTCGGATTCTCTAAGCGATCATAAAACAGAAGATTGCGGGCGATGATTTTTACATAAAGTCTAGTTTCGTCGTAAGGAATCTCTTCGATGAAATCAACAATATCGAATTTAGGGCGAAACCGGGTTTTTAACCAACGCGATACAGCCCCAGGTCCAGCATTGTACGCGGCAGCGACAAGAGCGTATTGATCTTTTTGCTTTTTAACTTGTGCTGATAATTCATAACTTCCGATTTTAATATTGATTTGCGGGTTAAATAAATCTTCGGCTTTTTTGTATTCGACTTTGTGCTTACGGGCTAAATGTTTGGCTAACGGCGGAATCACCTGCATCAGGCCGTAAGCATTAGCGGGGCTGCGTGAATTCATATTAAACGCAGACTCTTGGCGCATGATCGAAAATATCAAACTTGAAGGCAAGCCCGTCACAGAGGCCATTTCTTTAACTTCGCTATGGTATAATCTTGGAAACAAAAGATCATATTTCTGCACTAGAATGTCTTGTTTTTGTTCGATCGGAAGTTTAGAAAATGCGATGAACAAGGGTAAAAAACGTTGCCCACGATGAGCTAATTCTAATCCCAGCACAGTTAATTGTTCTGGGTTATCAGTTAAAGCTAAAGTCGTACGTTCGGCTAAATCAACTTCGTCGTGCTGTAATAGTGCATTAAAGAAATCTTTTTGTTTCGGGGTTAAAAAAGATAATGATTTGTCAAAATTAAATTTTTCAGTGGCCTTTAGTGAATTAAACGCCGGAACTTTTTGTCCGAGCTCATCGTAAGCTAAAAGCGAATAATAACTGTAAAAATCTTCTTGGGTCATTTGTGTCCAGATTTTCACAGCATCATCTTTTTTATCGATGCGAACAAGGCTGCGCGCCAAGAAAAAGTTAGCGCGTGATTTTTCAGCCACATCAATTGTTTCTGTGGCTAAAACTTTAAAGGCTTCAGAAGCTTGTGCCCACTGTTCGTCTTTGTAAAGAACCCAGGCTTTTGTCCACAATAGTTTTTCACGTGTTAAAAGCGCATTTTTCGATGGACCTTTTTTAAGGTCAGCTAAAACACTGTCATATAGAGCTAGCGCATCTTTGAATTTTTCTTCATCTTCTTTAACTTTGCCAAGCAAATATGAAATGTCAGATAGATTTTGTTGCTCGATAGTTTTAAAGGCTGTGATAGTTGCATTTAATAGGCTATCAGCTTTTTTAAATTCGTTATCTGAATAATAAATGCGGCCTAAATTCACCGAAGCTTCTAAATACAGGTCTTGATGTTTAATGTTTTTAGAATCTTTTTTAAATGTTTTTAAAGATAGAACGTGAAAATCTTTAAGAACCTTAAGGGCGTCATTTTTTTTGTTATTGTTGCGGTATTTAATGCGCAATTGTTTTAGCAAAGCCATTTTTTCGATGGGCTTTTTTTCTTTGCTAATTTGTTTACGTAAACTGGCAATAGATTCGGTTTCTGCAATGGCCACTTGGGCCGTGGCCGATACTGGTGTCGGTAATAATAAAATATTTGCTTCAGCTATTTCCTGAATAAAGATTCGGCGTTCAAAATCAGTCACAGATTTCATATCATAATTAAAACCCGGGCATTTTTTAATGCCACGAATTCCGGCTAAAGAACTTAAGGCGAAGCTTTTGTCTTGTGAAGCTTTTGTAAGTTGTTCGCAAGACATATCTTTAATCTTTGTATAGCCCAAAAGCTGCGCATGAGAGCAGGCGAAAAAGAAGGGGATTACAAAGCAGAACTTTTTTAAAATTGAAATCATTGTGCCTATCCTAGCTGTAATTAAATGTTATAGCTAAATTCTAATATCTTGTTTGTTTGCGAAAAAGTAACATTAATCTTTCCGCCATTTTTTAATTTACCGAATAATAACTCATCGATGATTCGGGCTTTCACCAGCTCATCAATTTTACGGTGCAGCGGTCGCGCGCCATACACCGGGTCATAGCCGGATTCAGCAATAAAAGTAACTGCTGAATCGTCATATGTAAAATCAACTTTTTTAGCCGCCAAGGTGTGCTTAAGCTCGGTTAAAAATTTATCGACGATATTTTTGATTAAATCTAATGTTAAACCGTTAAAATATATAATTTTATCTAGGCGATTAATAAATTCTGGGGCAAAAGTTTTTTTGATTGCTTCAGCGCTAACTTGGCCAGGAACACTTTTACCTAAACCAATGCTTCCGCGCGCAACATCGGCAGCTCCTGCGTTTGAAGTCATCACTAGAATAGAATTTTTAAAATCAACTATTCGGCCGTTACCATCAGTTAAGCGGCCGCCATCCATAATTTGTAATAAAATATTATAAATATCTGAATGCGCTTTTTCAATTTCGTCTAATAAAATTAAAGAGTATGGCGCTTTTGAAACAGCTTCAGTAAGTTGTCCGCCTTGTTCAAAGCCCACGTATCCCGGAGGCGCCCCTACAAGGCGTGAGATCGAATGTTTTTCCATGTATTCACTCATATCAAAACGTTGGTAATTGACGCCAAGAATGCGCGCTAGCTGTTTACAGACTTCGGTTTTACCAACACCGGTAGGGCCGGCGAATAAAAAGCTTCCCCACGGTTTTTCTTTGGTTTCTAAACCACTGCGCGCAAATTTAATCGCCTGAGTTAATGCAGAAATCGCATCGTCTTGGCCAAAAATTAATGATTTAAGTTTAATATCTAAATCTTTAAGCTGGCTTAAATCATCTGATGATAATTGCGTTGTCGGCACACCAGAAATTTTTGAAATAATAGCAGCAACGTCTTCGACATCGACTGTTTTTTGTTTTTTTAGCTTAGTGGTTGAGCCGACTTCATCTAAGATATCAATCGCTTTATCCGGAAGCTTTGCCGAAGTTAAATATTTTACTGATAATTCTACGCAGGCACGAATCGCAGCTTTTGTGTAAGTCACGTCATGAAATTTTTCGTACTGTGATTTTAGGGCTTCTAAAATCTGTACGGTGTCTTCAATGGTAGGCTCTTTAATATCAACGCGTTGAAATCTGCGGTTAAGGCCGCGATCTTTTTCAAAGTGCTGGCGATATTCCTGAAACGTCGTTGCGCCGATACAAGAAATTTCACCTTTAGATAAAGCAGGTTTTAATAAATTAGCCGCATCCATTGATGAGCCAGAAGTTGATCCAGCGCCTACGATATTATGAATTTCATCAATGAATAAAATAATATTCGGGTCGGCTTTGGCTTCTTTTAAAATATTTTTTAAGCGGCCTTCAAAATCACCACGGTATTTTGCTCCGGCTAAAAGTGAACCCACATCAACTGAATAAATAACTTTGTTCAATAAAAATTCAGGAACTTGGCCTTGATTAATTTTTTCAGCTAAACCTTCAACGATGGCTGTTTTACCAACACCACTGTCACCAATAATTAAAGGATTGTTTTTCTGGCGACGGCCTAAAGTTTGAATCATTTTTTCAATGATATCTTCGCGACCTATCAAAGGATCTTTTTTACCACTGCGGGCGTAATCATTTAGATTAATCGCAAAATCTTCTAAAGCCGTTGATTTTTTATCAGCGCCTTGAGTTGAGCGTGTGTCATCAGCTGTTGATTCAGTTCCTGTCGGCGTGCTCGCAGACAGTTCGTGGCTGACGACCGAGATCACATCAAACTGGGTTAAGCCCATTTTTTGTAAAACAAAAGCTGCTTTCGATTTTTTTTCATCAAAGACAGAAATAAAAACTGAAAGTTCATTGATTTCAGATCTTCCAGAGTTTTGCATCTGCAAAGCCGCGCGCTCAAAAGCGCGATGAACAGAAACGGTGAGTTGCGCTTTCCATTCTGTCAGGTCACCTTCCGGACTTAAAACTTTTTTTTCGTCTTCAGAAAGGGTTTCGTTTTTGTTAATATATTTTTGCAGTTCTTTTTTAACTTCGGCGACATTCACATTTAGTTTATCGCAAACTTCAATCACCTGCGGTGCCTCTAACAGCGTAAACGTGAAATGCTCAAGCGTAACAAATTCATGCGATTTTTTGGTCGCAAGATCGATGGCTTTACCTAATCTTTTATCAAGTTCTTTAGATATCATAAGTTCCGCCTTTACTTGTCTTCTTCAACAATACATTTTAACGGGTATTTATTGCTTTTAGCAAACTGGTTTACTTGTAGGGCTTTAGTTTCAGCCACTTCAAAAGTATACACTCCTGCCACACCAGAACCTAGTTTATGGACGTCTAGCATGATCTTTTCTGCGCTTTTGTCGTCATGTTTAAAAAAAGTTTTTAAAACATAAACAACAAAATCCATCGGCGTGTAATCATCATTCAAAAGTAAAACTTTATAAAGGCTGGGCTCTTCAGTTTCGACTTCATCCAGTAAATCAATACCGGTTGCAGAATCGTTCTTGCCGCCACTATCGTTTTGTCCAGATAACTGGATTTTGTAGAATGAAGAAACATGTGTTTTGCCTTCGGCAAAGTCGTTCTCAGGTTGATACGTGTTTGTTTGATACATAATTATTATTCTAGTCAAGGTACGGTTAAAATCAACGAACAAAATTCATTTCAATACTTGTCAAAGCCGATGAATGTTATAATATTTAGGTGTGTGTCGTTATTATTTATTAAATATAAAGGGGATAAAGTTATTATGAAAAACACTGGGACGTTAAACAATAAAGGTTTCTCGCTAGTTGAACTTATGATCGTTGTTGCGATTATTGGTTTATTAGCCGCTGTGGGTGTACCACAGTATCAAAAATTCCAAGCACGTGCTCGCCAAGGTGAAGCTAAAGCTTCATTAAGCGCATTATATGCAGCTGAGCAAAGTTTCTACGGTGAGTGGAATCAATATAGTCCAGATTTAAGAGCTATCGGCTTTGGTGTGACTGGTACAGGCTTACGCTATGTAACAGGTTTCTCTGCTGGTACATGCACGAATTACTCTTCACTAAGTGGTGCTCCTGCTATTGTAGCAACCAATATCTGGTCTGATTCAGCTGGCGTTTGTCAAAATGGTGCAGCTCAATGGGGTCCTCCACAAACTGCAGCCTGCGTAGTTTACTTTCAAAAAACATTACCTGCACCAACGGCAACAAATTGCGTTTCAACAGCTGGCTCTGCAGCTTTCATAGGAGCAGCGATTGGTAATCCAAATAATACGATGACGGGAACGGCTCCACCAGATGGTTGGACAATTAATAATAATAAACGTATTGCTAACACGGCTGCGGGTATTAGATAATTTAAGCAATGCTTAACTTAGTACTAGGTATATCAGTTTTAGTAACGTGGCTTTCGAGCCACGTTTTTTTTTCTAAAAGCTATGATCGCTTTGAAGAGCCTTATCTTGCTCCACCAAAATCAATCCAACATTTTACGGCGGGTTTTAAAATTCAAGTGGCCGATTCATTATGGATGCGTGCCGTTCAAGATTTTGATCACTGTTCAAATCGACTAGCTGAAAATGTCTGCGAAGGTAATTCGTGGTTGTATTCAGTTTTAGATTTAGCAAGCACACTTGATTCAAGATTAGAGCCGGTGATGTATCAAACTGGTGGTTTAGCCCTTTCAATTTTAGTCGGTGATGTTGAAGGCGGGGCTAAAATACTCGAGCGTGGCAGCCGAGTTTATCCTGACCACTGGCAGATCGCTTATGCTGCTGGTTATCATGCCTTATATGAAGAAAAAAACAAAGCCAAGGCCGCCAGATATTATTTGCGGGCCTCAGAAAAAGGCGCACCTGATTGGACACGATTGCTTGCGGGCCGTTTAGCCAGTGAAGGTGGCGATACCGAGTATGCCGATAAAATCTTAGAAGACATGATTGCTCAAAACCAAGACGAAAAGCTCATAAAACGCCTAAAACTTAAACTAGAAGAAGCTAAGTCAGAAAATAAGACACTGACGAAGTAAAAATCTCTCTTCTCCACTCTTGACGTTAGCTGATTAGACCTCCTATTTTAGTCTGCTATGTCTACAAAGCGCGATTACTATGAAATTCTGAGTGTTGAGCGTAACGCTGATGGCGATACGATTAAAAAAGCTTACCGCAAGCTTGCGATGCAATATCATCCGGATCGTAATCCCGGTGATAAAGCAGCCGAAGATAAATTTAAAGAAGCGGCCGAAGCTTACGAAGTTTTAAGTTCACCAGAAAAAAAAGAAAAGTACGATCGTTTTGGTCACCAAGCTTTTCAGCAAGGTGCTGGAGCCGGCGGTGGCTTTCATGACATGAACGATATTTTTTCGCAGTTTGGCGATGTGTTCGGTGATTTTTTTGGCGGCGGCGGAAGCCCTTTCGGCCAATCGCGCGGTGGTCAGTCGCGTCCACGCGGTCCACGTAAAGGATCAGATCTTCGTTACATCACTGAAGTTGAATTAGCTTCGGTTTTATCTGACGGCGAAAAACAAGTTGAATTTGAAACTGAAGAGCACTGCTCTGATTGTAATGGTTCGGGCGCTGCTAAAGGCTCGCAAGCTGTCACATGTAAAGTGTGTAAAGGCCAAGGCCAAGTGATTCGCCAACAGGGCTTTTTTACAATGGCGACAACATGTTCAGCGTGCGAAGGCACGGGCGAGACGATCGAAAATCCATGCAAAACTTGTCATGGCAAAGGCCGCGCAAAAGTAAAACGTAAAATTAAAGTAAACCTTCCTGCCGGTGTTGATAATGGCACACGTCTTCGTATTCAAGGTGAAGGTGAAGGCGGCTACAAAGGTGGCCCAGCCGGTGATTTATTTGTTGAAATCAGAGTGAAAGATCACGATGTGTATGAGCGCGAAGGCGATCATTTATTTGCTGATCTTGATATTGCCTTCGAACAATTCATGTTAGGTGGCGAAATTAAAGTTGATGGTTTAGATGGCGAAATCGAAGTCGATGTGCCACGCGGGGCTCAACCTGGGGATCAAGTCAAAATCTCAGGACGAGGCGTTCCGTCTTTAAGAGGCTCGCGACGTGGCGATTTGGTCTTCACACTACACCCAGAATTCCCTAAAAAAGTGACCCCTGAAGAAGAGGCATTGCTGAGACAGTTAGCAGACCTGCGTAAGATCAAGGTCGGTAACGAGAAAAAGGGCTTTTTTGGACGTAAAAAATAGCCAAAAAGTAGGGTTTCGGGACCTTGACGAGGCATGAACGCGACTCACATTAATAGTATTAAAATTACGGAGAGAGAACACATGGGAAAAATTATCGGTATTGACTTAGGAACTACAAATTCATGCGTAGCCATTATGGAAGGCGGAGAGCCTAAAGTATTAGTTAACGAAGAAGGCGCACGCACAACTCCTTCAGTTGTAGCATTCACTAAAGATGGCGATCGTTTAGTTGGTCAAATTGCTAAACGCCAAGCTGTAACAAATCCAGAAAACACAATCTTTTCTGCAAAACGTTTTATCGGTCGCAGATATGAAGAAGTTCAAAGTGAATTAAAATTAATTCCTTACACTGTTGAATCAAAAAATAACGGTGCAGATACGGCCTTCAAAATTCAAGGTGGCAAATCGGCTTCGCCAGAAGAAATCGGCGCAGCCGTTTTAGGTAAATTAAAAAAAGTAGCTGAAGATTATTTAGGCCAAGAAGTAACAGATGCAGTTATTACTGTTCCTGCGTATTTCAACGATGCGCAAAGACAAGCAACTAAAGATGCAGGCCGCATTGCCGGTTTAAATGTTCGTCGTATTATCAACGAACCAACGGCAGCAGCGTTAGCTTACGGTTTAGATAAAAAGAAAGATCAAAAAATTGTAATCTACGATTTCGGTGGTGGTACATTTGATATCTCTATCTTAGAAGTTGGTGACGGCGTTGTTGAAGTTAAATCAACAAACGGTGACACTCACTTAGGTGGTGATAACTTTGACGTGATCATCTTAGAATGGTTAATCACTGAATTTAAAAAAGACCAAGGTATCGATCTTAAGAATGATAAAATGGCTTTACAACGTCTTAAAGAAGCCGCTGAAAAAGCAAAGATTGAATTATCTTCGGCACAAGAATCAGATATTAATTTACCGTTCATCACGGCAGATCAATCTGGTCCTAAACATTTACAAATTAAATTAACACGTTCTAAATTCGACCAAATGACTGAAGATTTAGTGAAACGCTCTATCGAGCCATGCAAAAAAGCATTAGCTGATGCAGGCATTTCGACAGCACAAATCGACGAAGTGGTTTTAGTGGGTGGTTCGACTCGTATTCCTTCTATCCAAAAAGCCGTGAAAGACTTTTTCGGTAAAGAGCCAAATAGAACCGTGAATCCAGATGAAGTTGTAGCTTTAGGTGCTGCGGTTCAAGGTGGAGTATTAGCGGGCGATGTTAAAGACGTTTTATTATTAGACGTAACGCCGCTATCACTTGGTATTGAAACTATGGGTGGCGTAATGACGACTCTTATCGAGCGTAATACGACAATCCCATCGAAAAAATCTCAGGTGTTTTCAACTGCTGCGGATAACCAACCAGGCGTTGATATTCACGTGTTACAAGGCGAACGTAAAATGGCTACAGATAATAAATCTTTAGGCCGTTTCGAGTTATCTGGAATTGCTCCAGCTCCTCGTGGTATGCCACAAATCGAAGTGGTTTTTGATATCGATGCGAATGGTATTTTACATGTATCTGCATTAGATAAAGCGACGAACAAGTCGCAACAAATCAAAATCACGGCGCAATCTGGTTTATCTGAAGATGAAATCAAAAAAGCAGTTAAAGAAGCTGAAATGCAAGCTGACTCTGATAAAGAAAAAGCAGAAGCAGCTCAGACTCGCAATAATTTAGATAACTTGATTTACCAAACTGAAAAGTTAGTTAATGAAAACGCAGAAAAACTTGGTGCCGACGCAGAACCTGTGAAAACAGCAGTCGCAGAAGCTAAAAAAGTTTTTGAAAATAAGGCAGCAACTACTGCTGAATTAAAAGCGGCGTTTGAAGCATTACAAACTTCATCACACAAAGTGACTGAGGCTTTATATAAAGCTGGTGGTGCACAAGGTGGTGGTGATGGTTCTGGCGGCGGTAATGGCGCTGGCGGAGCACCGGGTGAAGAGAAAAAAGCTGGCGACGATGTGATCGACGCTGACTTTAAAGACGTTAACTAATTCGTTTTAGTGTAAAATTAGCTAAAAAGCCGATCAATAGATCGGCTTTTTTTATGCAAAATGGACTATCAAAAAGGTTTCATATTGCCAATTTAGGGGTCATTAGCCATACTTTGGATATGAAAAAAATCACTGCTGAAAACTTCATTTTTATCGCTTTATTAGTCATCGCTGCTGGTTCTCGTTTAATCCAACACAGTTGGAACTTCACGGCTGTTATGGCTTGTGCTTATGTTTTTGCAATTCTTTTTCAAGGCTCAAAAACCAAAGCTGTTTTGCTTCCAGTATTAGCCATGCTTGTGTCAGATTTTTTTATCGGTTTAAATTCACCCAAGTTTTTTCACTCAACGATGGCTTTTGTTTATGTAGGAATTGGTCTTGCATTAGTGCCGTTCTTCTTAAATCGTAAAGTAACAGACAAGTCATTAGTTCGTATCGCGGCTATTCTTGGCGGTAGTTCGATCTTTTTCTTAGTTTCAAATTTTGGTGTTTGGGTGATGGATGGCATGTACCCAATGACAACGGCCGGATTAATTCAGTGCTACACAATGGCGATTCCGTTTTTTCAAAACCAAATCGCTGCAGATATTATCTTAACTCCACTTTTATTGTTCGTAGCCAAGCGCGTACTAGCTCTTGATTTTTTTCAGGTCGTAGTCGGCCAAAGTAATAAGCGAGCGTAAAGAATTACCGAAGTAATTAATATGGCCTAATTTCTTTTTAGGTCTATTTTCTTTCTTGTCATACCAATGAAGTTTACCTTGCAAGCCCACTTGAATAGTGGGTTTTCTGTATGAAGTCCCCACGATATTTTGCATTAAAAAATGTTTTGTCGATTGCACTTCAAGCGGAAACGTTTGATCAGCGACAGCCCGTAAATGCATTTCGAACTGGTCAAATGAAAAAGCATCTTGCGTGATATGACCTGAATTATGCACGCGAGGTGTGATTTCATTCACTACTAATTTAGAGCCGACATCGAATAATTCAAAATTAATCAGACCCACATAATCAAGATGATTTAAAAGTGAAGTTATTTTTTTAGTTAATTCGTTAATGGCCGGATGGGTGTCAGGGCCCCAAACACGAAAGCACTGCTGATTTTTTTGCAGCGAATTTAAAAGTGGGTACATAAAAATGTCACCAGCTTTATTACGGCAGACGATTAATGATTTCTCACTTTTAAAATGCACGAATTTTTCAGCGATAAACTGAGTTTCTTGATTTTTATGCGTGCGTTTAAATAATTCAAACTGCGCTTTAGTTTTAATAATAAAAGTGCCGTGGCCATCGTGACCGCCTAAACGTTTTTTTAAAACTAATTCGCCATCAAAAACTTTGTAAGCGGCTTCTAAGTCATCTTTGCCGGTGATCTTGATAAAATCGCTGGTCGGAATTTGATAATCCCATAAAAGTTCTTTTTGCGGCCAGCGATCTTGTAAAATCGCCAAATGTTCAAGATCAGGAATACAACGTGTTTTTGTTTTTTGTAAACCACGGGCAATCGTGCGAGCAGGAATAAATTCAGTCTCAAAAGTAATGACTTCAACGGCGCGAGCCAGTTTTAAGATATCGTCTTCATTATAGATTTTACCTTTGATCCAGGCGTTGGCATAACCAACAGCTGGATCGTCTTTATCCTCAGATAAAACTGTGACGTGAAAACCCATTTGGCGTGCCCGCTGAGTCATCATTTGAGCGAGTTGTCCGCCACCTAAAATCCCTATCTTTTTTCCGATAATCGCCATACACATACATTATGCAATTTAGTTTTCCGTTATGTCTAGCCCCAATGGTGGGATTATCCCACGTAGTCTTGCGAAAGATCGTTTACGATTATATGCCGCAAGGGCATGAGACTATTTGGCCAACCGAAATGCTAAATTCACGCCGAGTGCCGCAAGAAAAATTAGGCGAAACCGCAGAAACTTTATTATTTGAAGGCGAACGCAATCTAGTTCCGCAAATTTTAGGTAACGAAAAAGCCGACATTCAAAAAACCATTCACAAAATGATTTATGAATGGGGAGACTTCGGCACAGTGTCTGGCATCGACATCAACATGGGTTGTCCCGTGCAAAAAGCCTTAAAACACAATTACGGCGTGGCACTTATGGGAGATTTAAATTACGCAGCTCAAGTTGTGGAATTCGCAGCCACAGCCAGCGATAAGCCCGTGTCAGTAAAACTTCGTGCCGTCGGCAGTGATAAGTCTATTCCTGAATTAATTCATTTTGTAAAAACCCTTCGCAATGCCGGTGCCCAGTGGATCACCTTGCATCCGCGCACAGCCGCGCAAAAACGCCGTGGCCAAGCCGACTGGAATCAAATCACCGAATTAAAAAAAGCCCTGGATATTCCAATCATCGGTAATGGTGATATTCAAACGGCAGATGATGTTTTTTCGATGTTAGAAACAACGGGCTGTGATCTGGTGATGTCGGGTCGCGGGTTAGCAGCGCGCCCGTGGATGGTGTGGCAAGTGGCCTACCGTAAGGGTTTAACGACGGAAATTCCGCCGCTAACTGAGTATGAAGAAGGCGCCGAGTACGGAAAAATGCTTTTAAAATTCATCCACTTAAGCCGCCATTTTTTCTGTGATAAGCTTGGCTATAAACCAGAATACGCCTTTCGTAAAATCCAATTTTTTGTGCGCACCACGCATGTCTGGCTTGAGTGGGGTCACCCACTAACTTCAGAAGTAAACCGTTCGAAAACATTCGAAGAGATGCTCGAACGCGTAGAAAAGTTCTTTGCTCAGCCACAAAGAATGTTGCCTTACACTGAATTACGCCAGTAAACTTTCAAGTATGTCTTTAGTCATACGTCAACTTTCCCCGCAGGATGAAGCCGCCTTCTTTGAAGGAATGAAGCTGTGGTCAGAAAAAGATCTCGGTTGGTATACATTTTCATGGAAGCCGGAAATGTCATATCAAGATATGCTTAAGATTCTAGAAGATGAATGCGCTGGTCGTAATATAGCTCCAGGACGTGTGGCGCACACAATGCTCTATGCATTTTTAAATGGTAAAATCATTGGCCGCGTAAGTATTCGTCATGAGCTAAATGATTTTCTACTTCGTCGCGGTGGAAACATCGGCTATTCAGTCGCTGAAAGTTATCGCCGCAAAGGCTTTGCTACCGAGCTTATGCGTGCAGGGATGGATTACTGCAAAACTTTAGGTTTACCAAAAATCCTAGTCACTTGTGATGATGAAAATGTGCCGTCATGGAAAATCATCGAAAAATTCGATGCCACTTTAGAAAACAAATTCATCGACGAAACCGAGAATAAAACCATTCGCCGCTATTGGGTAAAATTATAACGCATTAAATTCGCTCAGGGTTTAGGTCAACAATGTTGACTGAAACCCTGAGTGCTAAAAGCGCGTTATTTTGTAAGAGTTGATGCCTGACTACGATAAATGAGCGACTTGGCGTGAATTCAGAGAAGATGTTTTCTTAACCGCAGAGGCCGTAACAGACTGTGTGCCAAGGCCTTTGGCGATGGCTTGTGCTTTCATGAATGGCGGAATATCACGTTTTTTAACGCCTTCACAGAAATCGGCTTTGATGATTTCGAAAGCTTTTTCGCTATCATCAGTGCGCATAATAATATAATCGTAAGCTTTTTCAGCTAAGTTCATCAGAGAAATAGAATGTGTTTCTGAATATTTCTCTGATAGGTAATCTACGAATTTCATGTAGTTCCAGAAGAATGAGCCTTCGAAAGTGCTGATCCATTTCATAAATTGCGGAAAATCGCCGCTATTTGCATATAGGTCCCAGAACTTCGCAAAACGGTTCATAGTCTGCAAAGTATTATAATCCATCGTTGATGTTGATAGAATCTGATACGGCGAAAAATCTTGGTAGCGCATTTTGAATGTAGATTCATGGCGCACGATCGGTGTGCCTTTCAGGCGCTTTAGAATTCCCACTTGAATTTCGTGGGGACCTAGCTGGGCTAGGCGGTCAAAGCCTTCGCCAAAGGATTCTAAAGTCTCGCCGGGTAAGCCTACGATAAGATCGGCGTGCGTGTGAACATGGGTGTTCTCGTTGATAAACTTAAAATTTTCTGCAACTTTAACAAGGTCATTTTTTCTTGAAACATTTGTCGCAACTACTGGATTTAACGTTTGAATGCCGACTTCGAATTGTAAACTTCCGGCAGGAAATTGTTTAATTAGCTCGCGAATTTCAACTGGCAGGCGATCAGGCACCATTTCGAAATGTAGAAATAAACCCTTATCCAGATGCTGCATAAAGAAGTTTAAAATCTTAGTTGAGGTCGTTGGGCTTAAGTTAAACGTGCGATCGACGAACTTAAAACAGCGGGCGCCTCTGTTAATCAGGGTTTCGATATCTAATAAGAATTGATCTAAATTAAAGCTGCGTACGGATTTATCAAGAGACGATAGGCAGTATTCGCACTTGTACGGGCAGCCGCGTGAGGCTTCAACATAGATCACGCGATTTGCAATATCGTTATCACTATATAGATAGTACGGAAGTTTTAAATCGGGCAGTAAGGGTAGAGCTCCGCGGATGATTTTATCTTGGCTGTCGTGCCCAGACAGGTGTTCGCGGCAGAATTGTGGAAAAAGAAGATCGGCTTCGCCGCAGATAATATGATCAGCTAATTGATAAAGTCTTTGGCCTTCGGTTTCGTAAGAGACTTCTGGGCCGCCAAGAACAAGTTCAATATCTGGTGCGACTTTCTTAAGAATTGAGCAAACTTCAAAGACCTGTTCGTTATTCCAGATGTAAACTCCGAAGCCGACGATCTTTGGATTGAGGTTCAAGATCTTTTCAACAATGTTGCGCGGGTTTTCTTTGATGGTCCACTCAATAAGTTCAGTTTTATCAGTCATCTCTGCCATTTGGGCATAGATATAGCGTAAGCCGAACGAGCTGTGCTGGTAGGTTGAATTCAATGTGCAGATCAGGATGTCTTTTTGGATCTCGTTTTTTGGGTGGCTCATGCAGCCGTTGTTTTAGCGAATCCCTCTAGAATGTCATAGCATTTTCTGATTTCTAAAAAACTTTCATGGCATCCGCCACTATCTGGGTGGTTTTTCAACGCGGCAAGTTTATAAGCTTTTTTTAACTGCAAAAGTGTGAATCCCTCTGGAAACAGACGGTGGGCTGCAAGGATCGGAAGTTCCATGGCGTACAATAAAGATTCGTAGGCTTTGAATTGTGTTTCGGTCATACCTTGAGATTTCAATTTAAATTCACGAGCAGACACTGTTCTATCTGTAAAGTTTTGCTTGCGGGAATACGACGAAACTGAATGATTTTGCACTCTTACGTTAGGCACTTCACACTGCAAGCTACCCATCAAATGAGAGAGAAAAGCAGGTTCTAATGTGCCTGAAATCTCTTGTGAATGTTCAATATTTGTCACTGTTTCCATCTCGTTTTCAGAGCTAAGATTTTCTAAAATTTCAGCGAAGGAAAAGTCTCTCATAGAGACTTTATCGGGATAAATTCCCCGATACCAGAGTAGAGAAATCGCGATCCCCCTCTAAAAAAAGTGAAAATAATTGTTTTTTTCTCTCGACAAAGGGTTTTTCCTAGACTTATGCTTAGATTCACTAAGACTTTTATATTAAGACGATCGTCAATGATGATGACCGTCATGAGATTGAAAACAATGCCTTAACAACCCTTAACGGAGGAATTAACCATGGCAAAGAAAACAGCAAAAAAAGCAGCTCCTAAAAAAGCTACAGCAAAAAAAGCAACTAAAGCTCCAGCTAAAAAAGCTACAGCTAAAAAAGCAGCTCCTGCGAAAAAAGCAGCTCCTAAAAAAGCCGCTGCTAAACGCCAACCAAACGCAGCTTTCATGAAAGCTTTAACTCCATCTACTACTTTAGCAGCTATCGTTGGTGCAACTCCACTTCCACGCACTGAAGTTGTTAAAAAATTATGGGCTTACATCAAAAAGAATTCTTTACAAGATTCTAAAAACCGTCGCAACATCAACGCTGATGACAAATTGAAACCAATTTTCGGCAAAAACCAAGTTTCTATGTTCGAAATGACAAAACTTGTTTCTAAGCACTTAAAATAGGTTTTAGTTTTCTCACCTGTCGCAAGACGGTAAGAAAGATAAGGTCAACCTTCGGGTTGGCCTTTTTTTTTGCTATTATGCCCCTCGGGGAGTATACTCTTGGGCATGTCAAACTCCCGCGCTCCAGTTCCTTTCAATAAGGACGAAATTCAAAAAATGCGTACTGTCTGCAAAATGGCCGCAAAAGTTCTTAACTACACAGCCAGCAAGGTTAAGCCAGGGATTACCACTTTAGAATTGGATAAAATTGCTGATGATTACACGAAATCAATCGGTGGAACTTCAGCCTGCATTGGTTATCACGGGTATCCGTTTGCGACCTGCATTTCGGTGAACGAAGTTGTTTGTCATGGGACTCCGTCGGATTACGTGATCAAAGAGGGCGATATTTTAAATATTGATGTCACCGTTAAAAAAGATGGCTTCTTCGGAGACACGTCTAAAACCGTGATGGTGGGTAAAGTTTCACCGGCAGCGGCAGATATTGTCGATGCGGCTTATAATGCCATGATGATCGGGATAGAAGCTATTAAGCCTAATGGATACACAGGCGATATCGGTTTTGAAACTAACAAATACGTGACTCGTCGTGGATACACTACTGTTAAAGAAATCGGTGGTCACGGCATTGGCAGAATCTTTCACATGGACCCTTTTGTGCCGGCTTTCGGTAAACGCGGTAAGGGTGAAAAGATTATACCTTGGACATGCTTCACGGTTGAACCCATGGTGAATGAGGGCGAAGAAGACTTCGAAGAGTTTTCTATTCCCAATTCTGATATTAAGTACTACATAACTACCGATAAGAAACTCTCAGCCCAGTTCGAACATACGATATTGATTACAGACACAGGATATGAAATTTTAACCCTTGAATAAGGAACACACATGAGAACACAAGCATCTAATAACGCAAAAAAAACAGCCGCTTCTAAAGCGATCGCTGCAGCCGTATCAAAAAGCAAAACAGCAGTAAAAAGCAAGTCAGCAAAAAATGCGACAGCTAATGATTACCGCGTTTGCAAAGAAGCTATGGAAAATCCTAAAGTATTCGCTGAATTAGCTCGTTGGGGCCGCGAAGAAATTAAAATTGCTGAAAAAGAAATGCCAGGTTTAATGGCTATCAGAAAAGAATTCGGCAAATCTCAACCGTTAAAAGGCGCGAAAATCGCTGGTTGCTTACACATGACAATCCAAACTGCAGTGCTTATCGAAACTTTAACTCATTTAGGAGCTGAAGTTCGTTGGTCATCTTGCAATATCTTCTCTACACAAGATCAAGCAGCCGTTGCAATTGCAGCTACTGGCGTTCCAGTTTTTGCTTGGAAAGGTTTAACTGAAGACGAATTCAACTGGTGTATTGAACAAACAATCACTGGCTGGGGTAAAGAAGGCTACAACATCATTCTTGATGATGGTGGCGATTTAACAAACATGATGCACACTCCTAAGTTTGCACACATGCTTAAAAAAATCGTTGGTGTTTCTGAAGAAACAACAACTGGCGTACATAACTTAGAAGTTATGTTAAAAAATAAAAAATTAAAAATTCCTGCAATCAACGTAAATGATTCAGTAACTAAATCTAAGTTCGACAACTTATACGGTTGCCGTGAATCATTAACTGACGCTTTAAAACGCGCTACTGACGTAATGATGGCTGGTAAAACTTGTGTTGTTGCCGGTTACGGAGACGTAGGTAAAGGTTCTGCTTTCTCTATGAAAGGTTTAGGCGCACGCGTTCTAATCACAGAAATCGATCCTATCTGCGCATTACAGGCAGCTATGGAAGGTTTTCAAGTAGTTACAATGGAAGAAGCAGCTCCAATCGCTGATATTTTCGTAACTGCAACTGGTTGCTGCGATATCATCACTGAAAAACATTTCAATAAAATGAAAGACAACGCGATTGTTTGTAACATCGGTCACTTCGATATCGAAATCGATATGGCTTGGTTAAATAAAAATTCAAAACAACGCGAAATCAAACCACAAGTTGATGTTCACACATTGAAAAACGGAAACGAAATCGTTGTTCTGGCTAAAGGCCGCTTAGTGAATTTAGGTTGTGCTACTGGGCATCCATCTTTTGTAATGTCTAATTCGTTCACTAACCAAGTGTTAGCGCAAATCGAATTATTCAAAAACGGTGCGAAATACAAAGAAATCGCGATCTACCGTTTACCTAAACACTTAGACGAAAAAGTTGCCGCTCTTCATTTAGGCCAAATTGGCGTTAAATTATCTAAACTTACTTCTAAACAAGCTAAGTATTTACATTTAAATGAAGAAGGACCATTCAAACCTGAGCACTACCGTTACTAATATGATAACGTTCATGTTTATAAGTTTATCGATTCTACCTTTAAGCGCGCTGATCTTCGGCGCGCTTTTTTTACGCGCAAAGAATCAACCACTACATATTCCATCGTTTTTGCTTTTCGGCTTTTTAACGATGTACGTAGACTTGCATTTTTTCTTTCGTGCGTATGAGGTTTCATTAGCTAACGGGCAGTGGGGGCCAGCAGCTGGCACCATGGGTATGGTTTCAGTTCTTACCACGTTAAATTCTTTGGCTTTTGGTTTATTGGGTTCAGCAGTTTATTCGCTGTTTAGCCGATTAACTAAAAAACAAGATGTATACTCAAAGCTATCGACCACAAAAATCGCAGCGGTTTTTATTTTAGCTATGTCGACAGCGACGTACCAGATGGTAAGTCATCACGGGCATTCGGCGAGCCAAAAAATCATCGCTAAAGCTTCTGGTGATTTAACTCCAGAACTTGTGACTGAGCTTTTACAGATTGATCAAACCAGCAAAGATAAAACAATGATTCAAACATTATTGATGAATCCGACTTTGCCAGTGTCTGTATTAAACGATTATTCACAGAAAGATTCAGTTGTTTACCGTGCTTCGGTTTTAAAAAACCCGAATGTGACTCAAGAAATCGTGAATAAGTTAGCAACTGATGCAAATGAAGTTGTGCGATACCACGTTGTTATCAATAAAAAAGTAACGACTGAGTTGTTAGAGCAATTAGCAAAAGATCCGGTTAAAGATGTTCGCAATAAAGCGAAAGCTGAATTAGAGCATAGAAAAACTAATTAGTTTTTTTACAGGGGCCGCCTGCACCGCCGCCGCCTCTGCTTTCACAAGCCAGAGCTCTGGCTTTTTCTTCGTATAAATTCGATATTCGTGACAGCTCACTAGATTGGGCTGGTTTATCTGAATAATCATATTGATTAGGTTCTTCTGAGTTTTTAACAAATTTGCCGTCAGAAATTAACATTGCGATCGCGCTGGGACGACAGTCGTATTTGAAAAACTGGCTGACTGAGAAGTCGTCGGTTACAGCGCATTGGCTTTCAAATTTTAAAGTAATAACTTCGCTGCGGGCCTCTGTGTAGAAAAATGAAATAACAAGCACTGCGAATAGTGTTTTAGAGTTCATATTATTTCCCCCAGAGAGAAAGAATACGGTCTAATCTGTAATTTAGAAAGTAGGCTTTACTACTTTCTAATAATGAGACACTTTATGGGTTGGTTTTAATTTGGTCGATATAATATCTTAATTCGCCGATGCTTTCGCGAATATCACCTAAAGCACGATGGGCGTTCTGCTTACGGTACATTTTATCAAATTTATTATTAAAAATAATCTTCCAAGAGCTTACGTCTAACATTCTGTAATGTAGGCGCTCTGCGATTTTTGGAAAGTACTTATCTACAAATAAACGATCTTGTGTGATTGAGTTACCGGCCATGATGGGACGAAACTTTTTGTCTTCTTTCCATTGTGGCCAATGACGGTCAATCATCGAAGTCACGTGAAACTCAACCGTGTCTGGCTCCATACCGTTCGGCACAGCAGCTGTTAAGCCTGAAGCTCCGTGATGTTCGGTATTCCAAGCATCCATCGCGTCTAGGTACTTTTGCGGCTGTTTAACGATGGCTTCAAAGCTATCTAGCTCTTTGAAATCTAAGTCAGTGATAATGCAGGCGCATTCGATCACGACTTCTTTGTTTACATCAAGGCCTGTCATTTCCATATCAAGCCAAAGAAGTTTTGAGATTTTATCTAACATGTTTTTAAAACCTATTTCTTAGTTTCAGTTTTTGCTTCAGGCATTTGAACTTTATAGTTATCGCCAGCTGTTTTTACCGCTGCTTCAAGAGCCGCTGTATCTAAAGTTTTACCTTCTTTTAAACGTAAAGAGATTTTGCCAAGTTGTTTTTTGCTATCAACAACAGTTACGCCACAAGATTCAAAATTTTCAGCTAATTTAGCATCAGCACATACTTTTTTGCTGATCATTTTAGTACAAGCCGCGCAATGAACGCCTTCTACGATCAGGTCAGTCGTTGAGTCTGTAGTTGCTGCAGTCGCCAGCGATAAAGTCGCAGTCAAAGTAATAAGCGTAAAAATAAGCTTTTTCATAGGAGTCTCCTTCAGGATTTTGTCGAAAACATAGTATGAACCAAAGTCGGCACACTGGGAATCGGGAATTTATCCCCAAATAAGTTTTTATTGCTATTTTATTACGCACTGTAAAAAAAGTAGTTGAAAACAAACCGTCTTTCCCAATATATTGGTCCCACTGCAAATATTACTTAACGGAGTTGTAGTTAAGTTGGTTATAACGTCCGCCTGTCACGCGGAAGGCCGCGGGTTCGAGTCCCGTCAACTCCGCCATTTTTCTCTTAAACAAAATCAAATATTTACCTTCAAAAAAATATGATACCTTCTAGTGGTTTTTTGAGGTTCAAAATGAAAACAATTATTTTTGCCTGCGTACACAGTGCGGGTAGGTCGCAAATGTCGGCCGCATTTTTTAGAAAACACACAAACCCTTCATTATTCACGGCTATCGCTGCGGGTACTGAGCCCGCGGCTAGAGTTCACCCAGAAGTGGTAACGGTTATGCAAGAGGTTGGCATTGATCTGTCTAATGCAAAGCCCACATTGTTAACCCAAGAGTTAGCTCAAAGTGCAAGCCTGCTTGTAACTATGGGATGCGGAGAGAAGTGTCCGTTTGTGCCAGGTCTTAAAGTTGTAGATTGGTCTTTAAAAGACCCCAAAGGACAAGGTTTAGATAGCGTTAGAATTATTCGAGACGAAATTGAACAGCTTGTATTGCAGCTAATTGAGGCAAATGGATGGGCTTAATTTACATAAAAAATATCAAACTTTCAAACATCCTTGATTCAGTGTTAAAGCGGCTGCTATTTAGTCTCTAGATGAAAAAATCAGTCTTCGCCTTAATAGCTACTCTTGTTCTGTCTACGCCGTCATTTGCAGCTAGCTGCAACTCTCAAAATTTGATCGGCGAGTGGACAGCTAAAACTGAATTAGCCTCGGCACCACATTCGGTTTGCGGTAAGACCGTAAAAAATGAAAAGACTGTCTTCACATTTGTGAAAAAGGCCGGAAAATTTTCTGGGGCTGGTGTGAACGTGACTGTGACAACGTTTCAGAAGTCTTGTTCACCAATCACTAAGACATTAAAGTACCCGTTTGTTGAATTATATTCTGACGGCAGCTTGGGTATCATGTCAGAAAATGGCGCCCAGGTCGCTTCTGATTGTGCTGTAAGTTCTGACCGTTCTAAGTTGAAGCTTGGTAATCATATTTATCAACGAACAAAATAATTCTTTATTGTTGGGAAATTTAATGGATTCAAGTTTTAGTCATGTTGCTTTGCTGGTGCCATCTGTTGAGGCGTCCTCAATTTTTTTAAACTCTCAAAATATAAAAACAGAAACTCCCGAAGTTTTTGAATCAGAAGGCACAAAAGAAGTTTATGTTGGATCATACGAAACTCAAAAAGGACTTCTATTACTTCTTGAAGCAATTTCTAAAGGTCCTTACAAGCAGGCCCTGATTAAGCGAGGACCTTCTTTGCATCATATTGCAATTGATGTGTTGGATACAGAGGCGTTTATCATTAAAGCGCAACGTTTGGGTTGGCAGTTGCATCCAGTAAGTAAAAAAACAATGTCATATAAGACGGCTTGGTTTTTTCTAAAAGGTATTCCAACGCTAATTGAAGTTCACCAGAAGAAAACTTTATCTACACAGCCGAATAAAATTTCAAAAATAGAACTTCCGTTACAAAAAGAACACTTACCTCTTTTTGAAGGGATTGGCCTGGGTGACATAGTGTCTTGTGGTAACGAGCTTTGTTTCAAGGTTGATGGCAGAAATCTATTTTTTAATCAGATAGCCTGCCTCAAATAAACTCTAAAACTTTAGCTCATCATTACGAAAAATAATGAAAGCAACGTTGTTCCAAAATAAACGAACATATTCGCTGAACCCTGAAAATCGTAAGTGATTCTTAATCCGAAAAGCAAAAATCCAAACAGAAAAAGTGAACCTAAAAGTGCGAATGGCAGTATCGCAATATTAAAAAACGAAATAACAAAGGCTATAGTTAGCACAGCTTCGAAAGCGGCGATGAACCAGTAACCTACTGAAGCGCCTCCAGGAAGTCGTTTGATGAACGTGTTCTCGAACTGTTTGCCGAACCAGTCTGGCATTGAAAGAGTTTTCCATTTGTCGTAAGCGGCAGTTCCAAAGAGTACAGCATAAATAAAGATGATCGCATAATTACGGATAAGCTGAAATGTCATAGTTTTCCTTCTAAGTCTAATGTCGATGCTTATACGGTACACAATTGTGTTGATCCGAGCAAGGCTCTGATGTTTAATCCCCCTCAAATGACTTTGGGGGGCAGAGTTATGATCAAAAAGTATGTGGCTTGGTTTTGCCTAAGTCTGTTAGTTACGGCCGCATCGCACGCAGGTATTATCAAAAATAAAACTTATTTTTCGACTGTCGGCGAAGTAAATAGCTTTCTTTGGGCTCCGCAAAGATATCAAAACGATTTTAGATACGATATTTTTTATTATATTCCTAAATCTCTAGAAACAAAAACAAACGCAAGTGCCGTGATCTTCATGCATGGCGGTGGGTCTTCAACAATGGATCGTGAAGGCTCGATCAAGACGGTTCTTCTTTACATGAAGGACTTAAAAAAAATTGCTGATGAATTAGGTATTATCGTTGTTCTGCCTTCTGCAAATGGTCTTAACTGGGGTGGGCACACGCGCGGCTTACTGCGCGAACTTGGCTGGCTGATTAAAAAAGATCTGAATATTGATGTAAACCGTTTAGGTGTTTCAGGCCATTCGATGGGTGGTATGGGTATTACCCGCAGTTACAGTTGGATTGCCGATGAATTTTCTTTTTATTTACCGATGGCCGCCGGTATGGATGTGGCTTGGCAAACCGAGCCTTATCTGAATAAAGTTTTTAATGTTCCGTATGTGCACTTACAAGGGCTGCAAGATAGCTTTGATATTTTTGTTCCCCGTTGTGAAGAACAATTAAAAAGAACAAAAGAATTAGAATCACTTTACGGCGTAAATTCAAAGCTTGAGATCGTTTTTTACAATGGCGGTCATAATTACGACTACGACTTATTTAAAAACACATTAAGCCGACTTGTAACTACAGCCCCCCGCGATCTGTATCAGAAAGAACTATGGGGCAGTCTGCATACGGTAAAAGGTGCGCGCACTGAAAATAATATTACCTTTGATTATGAATCAGAATCTAGATACTTCTGGATCGAACTTAGAAAAACTGATCTTACAGTAGCAGAGGTCGTCAATTTTCATGCAAAGATTGATAATAACATCATTCGCATTGATATGCCGACGCTTCCGAAACAAAGTAAAGAGCTTCGAATATATTTACATTCAAAGATGATCAACTTAAGTAAAAAAATAACTGTCGAACTTAACGGAAAAATCGTTTACGTTCGTAAAGGCATGTACGGCAGACTTCGTAATATGGATACCCGTGATAAAGGTTTTAAGTTCGAAGATGTTATTAAAGTAAAATTAAATTAGGTAAAAAATGTTAAGTATTTTTATTCAAGGTTTTCTTCTTCAGGCCAGTTTGATTCTTGCCCTTGGGGCTCAAAATATTTTTGTTCTAAATTCGGGGCTTCGCAAGCAGCGGCACCTGTTAGTCGCCTTCGTTTCATCTGTTTGCGACACGATTCTTATATTTGTTGGCGTTCTTGGTGTGGCTACGTTTTTTATTCAGTTTCCTTTACTAAAGATTGGTCTTGGTGTTGTCGGTGTCGCTTTTTTACTGTTCTATGGAATTCTAAAACTTAAAGAAGCAGTGAATGGCGTTGAGATTTCTCAATTAGCAAAACCGGCAACGACAATGAAGCAAACAATTCTAGCAAGTCTTGGTTTCAGTTTGCTAAACCCTCACGTGTATCTTGATACCGTCGTCTTAATCGGGGGTTACTCTTCTAAATTCAGTTTTATCAACGATAGATTCGCTTTTGGTGCCGGAGCTTCTGTATTTTCGACAGTTTGGTTTTATGGATTAGCCCTGCTTGCTTCAATCGCAAGTCGTTTTTTAAACAATTCAAAAGCTATGCGGACCGTGTCGTTAGTTTCTGGTCTTATTTTAGTTTTACTTGCGTTGAAATTAGGAAATGATGTTATCGGTTGGATCTAAGCGCATATGAAAATAACGATTTACATTTTCTTGCTGAGTTTCTTGATGTCTTCGCTTGGTCTTGCCAAAGACCTCAGTTGTTATATCGATGTCACTTGCACTAGCGGGGCTCGTAGTGGCAGCACCGGAAACCCATCCACCGGTAATCAAATTCGTATTAACCCCTCTGCCGTACCAACACAAAAGGGTTTTGGCCTTGAAGGCATTTATTTTAACTCAGAAACAGATTTTTCCATAGTTCAGGGTATCGGTCGCATTGGTGCTGCGGTTTCGCCTTCGAACAGCGATGAAACATTTTTTGGTACGCCAGGCTTAGAAATTACCGAAAATTTGTTAGATCGAAAAATAAACGATAAAAAATATCCGAATCAGAAAATCAATTTAGCTACAGCTATGGTGCTGACTGAAAAGAATCGCACTTTATTTAAAAGTTATGCCCTTAAATTAGGTGTCATGGCTAAGTATAACCGACTGACTAAGAATGTTAATTTAGGAGCTGGTTTAAGCGGTATGCTTGGGCCGCTGACTTTTGGGTATTCGAATTATAATGATGAATCGCTTTTGGATTACGGTCTTGAGGGAAGTGATCCGACAGAAATTGCGAAATACCGGGTGCAGACTTACAGTGTGGGCGTGTCGGTGAATTCTTTCTTGCTGGATGTGTCGCAACTTCGCTACGTTGACCCTCAGTATGATTTTGCAGAAGAGTCTTCGGTTAGAATTATTACTTTAAGTTTTAATTATAAAAAATTTATTTTCACGGTTTCAGACCGTGTCGAAAATTCTCACCGGCCGGTTTATAATTACGATACGAAAATGCTGGAAGAGCAATTCACTAAGAAAGATAGCTTTCAGGCGATTCAGTATATTGCTTCGAAACATGTGACCGTTGGGCTGCTGCATAATTACTATTTGCTGCGTGAGTTGGCTTTGACTGCTACGGTGTTTTTTTAATCAGGCTCAACAGCATTCAAAATATCTGAAGCTTCCCAGTGCGGAAGATCTTCTTTTAATCCCGCGAGTAAAGTTTCAAGATATGCTTCAGCTTCATCGCGGCGATTAGGGTCAGTTACACCATTTGCAGTTTCACGCCATTCTGGTGAAAGCGCTAAGCGGCTTCGTAAAGCAGTCGTGAATAAATCAATCCATGTCGGTGCAGTGAAAGTAAAATTTAAAGCTAAGGCTTCACCTTGTGCTTCTGTTGAATGCCAATAACCGCGCGGAACAAAAAGCATTGATCCAGGTTTAAGTTCAATAGTTTGCGCAGATTTTGGCATGCTAAATGGAAGCTCTTCATCTAAGTATCCAGCCATTTCGTCATCGGGTTTTGTACCCATCGTGTGACGGGTAAGCGGATTCGGCACATGCTCGTTCGGAGCCAACTTCCAAATTTTAGTGCCGTGAATTTGTAAAACAAAATTAATGTTTTGATCAAAGTGCGGGGCAGTGCCCTTGCCATCCGGAGTTGCGTAAATTAAACAGCGCGAATAAGTTTGCGACGACAAGCCTAAGTCTGCGCGAATTTTTTCGAGCCATTCCTGTAACAACGGCGAAAGACGGTGAGCTTCATTAAAAAGTAATCCCATACCGTTGTGAAATAATTTTTTCGCATCTTTTGGGTTGGTGTCGATCGAGCTTGATTCATCACGCAGATCAGGTAAGTGCGCTTGAATCGAGTGCGGCCACGTGTTTAAAAGATTTTCTAACGACGCCAAAAAATCTAAACTGCGCAAAGCAGTTAATGCGTCTTTAGAGTGATGCACGACGAACGGTTCATTTGCATCGTATTTCGCGAAAAAATCTTCTGTTGTTTGCGGGTGGATAATTGCGGCTAGACCTGATTTCATAAATTTTTATTTTTCTTGGCTAAAAACCAACTAAAGATGGCTGCGGTTACAAACATGATAATACTATACATCGCTGCGGGCAGAGCTAGCGTAATAGATCCTAAAACTGACATCGCAATATAAATTGCCAGGGTGCCGTTGTGGATACCAACCTCCATCGAAATAGCGGTGGCTTCTTTGCGGTTAAGTTTTAAAAACAGAGGGATAAGAAAGCCGATAGCCATGCTAGCCACATTAAAAATCAGAATCACTAAGCCTAATTCAGCAAAAGATTCGCTGAGCATTTTTTTCTCTTTTAAAATAGCACCGACAACGATGATGATTAAAACCAACATCGAAAATATTCTAAATGGTTTATCAAGCTTCTGCGATAAATTAGGTTTTTTAGAATTAAGCCACATACCTAAGGCCACCGGTATCAATACGATGAAAAAAACTTCAATCGTTTTGCTGAACTGAAAGCCAATGTTGACAGATTCATTACTGAAAAGTGTGCCGGCCAGTAAAATAAAAAGTGGTAAAGTAAACGCAGCCAAAACGCTATTGATGGCAGTTAAAGTTAAATTCAAAGCCACATCACCATGTGATAAATGCGAAAAAATATTTGCCGTTACGCCACCCGGGCTGGCCGCTAAAATCATAAGACCAATCGCCATCTCTGGCGAAAGGTTAAACCCCTTACATAAACCAATGGCTAAAACAGGTATTAAAATCATCTGGCAAAAAAGGCCAATCGAAATAGTTTTTGGGTATTTAAAAATTCTTTTAAAATCAGCTGGCGTTAGCGATAAGCCAAAACCGAACATGATGATTCCAAGAGAAATTGGCAAAAGGGTGGTTGTGATAAATACCGTATTCATTTGTAGTTCTCCTGTCGTTTACATTAAGTCTAGTGTAAGAATATTTCTGGGTCAAAGCCATCTCCATCACCCTCAGGGATTAGGGGTTGTATTAGCTAGGTATAAGCCTACCGTTGGTCATGACTAATCTTTCGACTCCGCATCCTTGTTTATCGTGCGGCGCCTGTTGCGCGTTTTTTCGCGTGTCTTTTCATTGGACTGAAACCGCAAGCGAAAGCCACGGAGTGCCCATTGCTATGACTAAGCAGATTTCTCAGTATGTGAATGCGATGAATGGCACTGATCAGGAAAAACCAAGTTGTGTAGCGTTGGTCGGTGTCGTCGGAAAATCCACTTCATGCAGTATCTATGAAAATCGCCCTGATTGTTGTCGCATTTTTAAAGCCAGTTTCGAAGACGGCTCTAGAAATGAAGACTGTGAAAAAGCCAGGCTCAGTAAAGGTTTAAAAGTGCTGCAGACATCTGATTGGTCTGCAGTGTAAAAAACTTTGACGAAAACGCCCGAACAAAAGTCTCACATTTTTTAAATTACTGCTAAAATTAAAGGTGTATGTTGCAAGAAACATGGAATACGTTTTCTAGCCAAATTGTACAAAAGATCAATGGATTGCTTGATCAGGCCCAGCCTACGCAGCTGAAGGCCTTTCATATTTATAAAATGTGTCAGGCTGAAAACTTATGGGATAAATCTTATTCTGAGTTTTCATTTTTACTTGAAGGTTTTTTTCATACACACCCGGCCGAGCGCAGTAAAAGTCAGATGGATCAGTTTCTTAACCGGCCGATGGATTGGCGCAGTTTTGAATCTATACATCTGACCTTTCGTACCGCTGAAATTAATCCTAGTGAAATTCGTGATATCGCCAGTTGGGCGCATCACATGTTACGACTGCATTACGAAAAAACATCGCCCATTTCTAGTGTCGACACCTTAAGTAAAACTATTTTTGATCTGACTCATCCGCAATTGGGCGAAAAAGATCAAAATATTGATTTCGAAGATTTTTGCGATGCGTGGAAGGATGCGGTCGATAAACTTTACGGCAAACAGTATGAAGCCGAACATCAGTCAGTGCTTTCTGATTTACGAAATTTAAATCACATGCTTGAAACCCAGGTTCTTGAACTGCCAAGGTTGAATCGAATTTATCTTACCCAAACCGAGATCACCTGGGTTGAGCGCTCACTGGAAGCTGTCGTCGAACGACGCAAAATGCCACGCTATCCGCTAACTAAGGGGCCCGAAAAATCGCGTCTTGTTGATTTGTTGAAGTGGCTGACACTATGGGAAATATCTAAAGACGCCAAAGCCCAGAACGTGCAGGCTAAAGTCGAAAAGCTGCGCATTTATATTCAAAAAGAATGCGACGATCTGCTAGCAACTTGCCGCAGATAGTGCTATCACAGCTGCATCATTAGGGGGCTGTGATGGTTTTACTATTAGTTTCGATATTAGCGTTAGCGGCGTGTTCGCCGGCAAATAATTTTAATATATCAAATGCAGTGACTGACTCAGCAACTATCGTCAACGGTAAGGCTGTGGTCGCAACTGATCTATATGCGCGCCATACGGTAGCGATAGCACCCGAAAATAATACTCCATGTACGGGCGTCATCATTGCGCCTCATTTTATTTTATCGGCGGCTCACTGTGCTGATTATTTTTCGAAAGGTCATGTTTATTTTGGGCTGGTTTCGAAAGTTGGTAAAGCTATCACCTATAAAGTTAAAAACGTAACACCGCACCCGAACTACTGTGGCTCATGTTTTTTTGGAGATACTGAGCCTGCAGACTTTAAAGATTACGCGATTGTGGAATTTGAAGAAGATCTGCCTCAAGGATTTAAACCAGTGCAGATCGCTAGTTTAAAGCAAATTAAAAAAGGCACGACAATTCATCTTGCTGGTTATGGTTTAGATGAAAAGTATGAATACGATGGTATCTTAAAAGCGACGCGTGCACCGGTAACAGCTGTTGGTAAGTATGAATTTATGACTGATGAAACAAAAAATGGTTCATGCCGAGGCGACTCAGGTGGACCAGCCTATGTTATGGAAGATGGTAAAATCTATTTAGCTGGTATCACCAGTCGTGGCGATGCGCTTTGCCGCAATTACGGCATGTATGGCATCCCTGCGGTCGAAATCAACTGGATTAATTCAGTCATCAATAAGTAAGATATAAACCAGCTTAGCGCAGAAAAAATGTATTCATAAGCTTTGCCGCAACTGGATTTTCAATTTTTCTTTGCGCAGAGCTTAGCCAAACTTCTTCGTAAACACCTTTAAGCCGCCCTAGGCGAATCAGATTTTCTTCGTGCGGGGCTCCTACTTCTGAAAATGGAGCAAGGCCAATGCCATCAGACGCCAGTAACTTCTGCAGGCTCGTATCTTGCGTTTCTGCGACCGGGATAACGTGAATATTCTGCAGCTTAAAATAGTGATTAAGATCATGACGAAGTTTACTATGTGCCGTGGGTAGGACAAATGGTTTTCCTTTTAAAGACTGTGGAAATGATTTTTTGACCGACTTAAATTTTTTTGATCCAAAAATTGAAACCGGAAGCTGGGCAACAGATTTAGAAAACACCTGCCGTTGTTCGAGTGCTGGCGGGTAGTTGGATAAAATAAGATCAATTCGATGAGCATACAGTTCGCGAAAAAGTTCATCGCCTTTGCCTTCAAGAATGGATACGGTACATGTCGGCGAGATCTGATAACATTCTTTCACTAAAGAAAGAATTACGCTTTTAGGTACACTATCCAAGGCGCCGATTTGAACATGCGTCTGGTTATTTAAATTTTTATCCTGAAGAACTTCGAGCATTTCATCTCCCAGGCGAAATATTTCATTGGCGTAATCTAAAGCGGATTTACCAGCCTCAGTTAAAACCATTTTTCGATTTCTGCGTTCAAATAAAGGTTTACCCACCATTTCTTCAAGTTGTTTTAGTTGCGAACTTAAAGTGGGCTGTCCCAAGCGCAGTTTTTCGGCGGCCTTGGCGATTCCGCCTTCGGTCGCAATCGTGCGAAAATAATTGAGGTGGTGATAGTTAAGCCAATGCATTGGATGATCCATTTTGTGGGCCTTTTTAATAGTTTGCTTAAAGCGAATGATTTGATTGTATTTATCGTATTTTAGAAAGTATGCGTCAAGGCTATACTTAAGAAATATTCACACAGGAGGATTAAATGAAATGTCCAACTTGCCCAGATGCAACTTTACTAATGAGCACACGCCAAGAAATTGAAATCGACTATTGCCCCCAGTGTCGTGGCGTATGGCTTGATCGCGGAGAACTTGATAAAATCATAGAACGCTCTGTAGCCCCAGCGGCAAATAATCATTATAAGCCCTCAGACGATGATCATAAAAAAGATCAGTACTATAAAAGAAAAAAATCATTTCTTTCAGAAATTTTTGATTAAGCATGGGTGATTTAGCTTCAAGTATATCAATAGCCCCTCCCTGGTTATGGATTACCTTCTGTGTCGGTATTTTTGTACTGCTATTAATTGATTTAAGTCTTTTCGGAAAAGCTGGGCATAAAGTGTCTCGTAAATCTGCACTGATCGAAAGTGGCCTGTGGATCAGCGTAGCTTTAATTTTTAACCTCTGGTTCGGCTATGCTTTCGGAAAAGAATTAGGTTTAGAGTTTTTGACAGGTTACTTAGTCGAAAAAAGTCTGAGCGTAGATAACTTATTTGTTATTATTTTGATTTTCAGTGCTTTTAAAATACCCGAGCAGCATCAGCACCGAGTTCTGTTCTTCGGTGTATTAGGAGCCATAGTTTTGCGAGCTTTTTTTATTATCATCGGCGCGCAACTGCTGCATCATTTTCACTGGATTCTTTATGTCTTCGGCGCAGTTTTAATTTTCACAGCCGTCAAGATTTTACGCGAAGTCGAAGAAACACAGGATGTTAAGGATAACTGGACAATTCGTGTTATTAAACGTTTTATTCCCACAACGAAAAGCTATGAAGGAAATCATTTTTTTTTGCGAGAAGATGGAGTTCGCAAAGCGACGCCATTGTTTCTTGCGCTGGTCGTGATTGAAGTCACAGATCTTGTTTTTGCAGTAGATTCGATTCCGGCCGTGTTTGCTGTGACGCAAGATGCGTTTGTCGCTTTCGCTTCAAATATTTTGGCTATCTTAGGATTACGTGCCCTTTATTTTGTTCTGGCCGATTGGGTAGGAAAGCTGCGCTATCTTAAACCTGGTTTAGCCGCAGTTTTGGGATTTATCGGTGTGAAAATGCTTTTGCTTGAAGTGTACAAAATTCCAAGTTCAGTTTCGTTACTGGTTATTTTTTCGATTCTTCTGACAGCAGCTTTAAGCTCTTGGTATGTGGCTAGTGTAGAGAAGCGAAAATGATGGATTAAAGGGTTGTCTTATTATTAAATTACTTGCTAGGCTTTACTAGTCAGTAATTTTAGAAAAGGATGTCTTATGAAAAATATTTTATTAACTGCGGTATTGCTTTTAATTTCTTCGGTTTCAATGGCGACTCAGGTGCGCGCTACAGCAAAATATTACACAAATCCAAACAACAAAACGGTTAAGTCGGCTTGTCTTATGGCTTCAGAAGCCGCAACACTTTCTTTGAAAGCAAAGTGCGAACTATTAGATGAAGCTGTTGGTGCATACGCTAACGTAACCGTAGAGCCTATGCTTATTGACGAGCAAGATGCTTTTTGCGTAGCTGTTGCTGAAACAAATTGTAAGTAGGAGATGTTATGTCTGAAGATATGAAAGCTGAATTAGAAAGACTAAGAGCTGAAAACGAAGCTCTAAAAAATAAAAAATCTGGTGGAGCACTTTCTATGAAGGTCAGTGAAAAGGGCGCTTTGTCAGTTTATGGCATGGGCCGTTTTCCGGTAACTCTTTATAAAGAGCAATGGTTAAAACTATTAGGAATTGCTGATGAGCTTAAAACTTTTATTAGCGAAAACGATAGCCGTTTAAAAAACAAAGAATAGATAGCAAATACAAATCCTGCGATTAAAAATTCGTGTAATGTGAAATCGTGCGTAGCAAGATGCTGCGGTCGATGGGTTTTGTCACATGATCGTTAAAACCATATTGTTGAGTTTTTTCGCGCTCTTCTTTCATCGCATGCGCGGTGAGTGCGATGATGGGTACAGAATATTTTTTTTCGCGTAATAGCTTAGTGGCTTCGTACCCATCCATAACCGGCATTTGTAAATCCATCAGAACAATGTCGTATTTATTTTCTAACGCTTTTTTTATACCCTCTTGGCCGTTCTTGGCCAGATCTGCTGTTACACCGGCTAAATTTAGAATGTGTTGAATCAGTTCAAGGTTGTCATCGCTATCATCAACTAATAAAGCATGTACACCGGTCAGATCAGAAACTTGATCTTTTATCTGTTGTGACATCGCAACGGCTGCTTTTGGTGCAAGTTGATCTGAAGCTTTCATTGTGGTTTCACCCTGATTGATGGTAATCACGAAGGTGCTGCCGAAACCGAGGGTGCTTGATTCTAAAACCACATCTCCGCCTAAGGCTTTAGCCAGTTTTTTTGACAACACCAAACCTAATCCGGTGCCGCCAAATTTTCGCGTTGTTGTGGCGTCAGCTTGGGTGAACGGTGAAAATAATTTGTTCGCTTGGTCTTGTGAGATTCCGGTTCCGGTGTCTTGAACAGAAAATAAAATTTGCTGTAAGTTTTCAGGGTTTCTTTTAACTTTAATTTTAATAAAACCTTTGTCGGTAAACTTAATCGCATTACCCACGATATTAAAAAGAATCTGGCGCAGGCGGGTGGGGTCGGTTTTAATAGCGACAGGTAAATTTTTTTCGGGCTCCAGATAAAGTTCTAAACCTTTGCCGCTGGCTTCTAAATTTAAAAACTGAGATACATCATTTAAAAGATCATTTAAACGCACATCGATTTTTTCGATTTGTAATTTACCGGCTTCTACTTTTGAAAGATCTAAAATGTCATTAATGATGGTCGATAACAGTTTGCCATTTCTTTTAATAATGCCAATCATGTTTTCTTTTTCAGAGGCTTTGGTTTTTGGGTCGGTCAGAAGCTCAGAAAACCCGATAATAGCACCAAGGGGTGTGCGAATTTCGTGGCTCATATTTGCAAGAAAAGCACTTTTAGTTTCGTTGGCGACTTCAGCTTCTTGTTTAGCGTTCTTGAGAGCTTCTTCGATTTCTTTGTATTTTTTGACATCAGTGGCAACTAAGATAAATCCTTTAACTTCTTCGGTGCCATCAAATTCAGGAAGAAAGTTAATGTTTAAAATCGTGTCTGTATCTGGATCTGCTTTAGATCTTGATTTTCGTTCATAGGCCAGAGTTTCACCTTTTAAAGCCCGATCAATAAAAAATTTATTTGCCGGATACCGTTCTGGGCCCAGCACTTCAGCGAACGAATATTTTTTAATATCTTCTTGGTTAATGCCGAACCACTGGCAAAAAGAACTGTTGGCAAATAGAATATTTTCGTCTTTATCAAGTCGCGCCAGCAGTTGCGGTACGGCGTTAGTGATAATTCTTAATTGTCTTTCACTTTGCTGTACGGCCAGTGTTCTTTCTTGTACCCGTAGCTCTAGTTCTTCACTTAAATTTTTCATGCGCGTAACATCACGCACGACTTTTGAAAAGCCCGTGATTTTATTATTTTTATCGAATAGTGGATCAATCACAATATTAGCCCAGAAGTGCACGCCATCTTTACGCCGGCGAATAGTTTCAGCCTCGAAGTGGCCTGTTTCGGCGGCCAGAGCAAGCTCTAGCTCAAGCGTGTCTTCGGGTAAATTGGCTGGGTATAAAATTGAAATGTGTTTTCCGATAGCTTCTTTATCTGTGTAACCGGTAATCTTTTGCGCGCCTGAATTCCAAGTGGTGATAAAACCTTTTTCGTCGATAATAAAAATGGCATAATCTTTAACAGCTTCTACGAGAAAGCGGTACTTTTCTTCACTGCGCAGTTCGCCATCGCGAATTATTCGCTGGGTGATTGTGCCGACTAAGGCTAAGCCTAAAATAAAAAATGTGGCTACGATTGTTGTAAATATCAGTCCCCGAGTCACTAAGATATGCGCATCTTGAAAGTTAGAGGCGGATTCAGTATGAATAAAAGTTGCTGCAAGCATGCCGACATAATGCATTCCCGCGATGGCGCTACCCATAAGAACACTCGCCATCAATAATAATTTATAACGATATTGTTGTTCGCGTAGCTGAATCGAAACTGTTAAAGCGGCGTAAGATGCAACTAAAGCAATGATAAAAGATGTTAAAACTAACAACTTGTCCCATTCAATATGCGCCTGCATTCGCATCGAAAACATACCGATGTAATGCATTCCACAAATGGCAACAGCCATGGCAAAGCCACCGTATAATACCAAAGCCTTGGTCACGCGTGACCGACTTATAATAAATAAAGCTAAAAGGCTTCCACCGATGGCGACCACCACAGACAGAATCATTAATGGCACATTGTAGGCCATTTCCATGCCGGGCATTTTAAAAGCGAGCATACCGATAAAGTGCATACTCCAGATACCAAAGCCCATGGCTAATGATCCGAAGCCTAACCATGCTAATTTAGTTTTTCCCTGCGTTTGTGTGACCGGATAGGCTAAGCTTAAAGCGACGTAAGCGGCAAAGATCGCCACCAATACAGATAATAAAATTAGCCCGGGATCGTAGGCTACTTGAATTACGTGATTCATATTTAAAAAATATCATGAATAGTCGCAAAGGTTTCGCAAAAAATCGCGATGGGGTAAATTGGGATAATGCCACCAGTCGGGTTGGCACTTTAATTGTAACATCTTGGCAAACACACTGTTTCCGGGGGGAATACATGAAATTCGTAGCTATAATGATACTGCTTTGTTCGTCTTTGTCGTTTGCAAAAGCTGAAAAAGTAGACACTCTTGCCGCCGAGTTCTTTTCAGCTCAATACCAAACTCGCAAAGTCACTGTTAAAGCAACGTCCTTAAAAGGCTTATTAAGTTTCAAGAAAAATTCTTGTGACCCAGATCAACCTACTGGCGATAAAAAAGCCTGTGTTGATTATGTCTGCAGTAAAATGCCTTCGTACAATTGTGATGAGGTATCAGAAGTTACGGCGATTGCAGCTTCTTGTCGTGGAACCGATGTCGGTTGCGTAAAATCAGTTTGTAGTAAAATGCCGTCATACAATTGTGATGAGGCCGACGAACTGAAAGAGATCGCTCAAAGCTGTCGCGCAGTTAAGTCTGATTGTATTGATACGATCTGTAAAAAAATGCCTTCATACAACTGCGACGAAGGTTCTGAACTAACAGCTATTGCAGCTGCTTGTCGCGGTACAGACAGTTCTTGCATTACCGATGTTTGCAGCCGAGTGCCTTCGTATAACTGCGATGAACCATCAGAATTAATTGCCATCGCTGAATCTTGCGGTAATTACTAAAAGTTAGGGTATCATTTTTGCTTTTCCTCTGATTAGACGGCGTAATTGCAGTCATCGGAGGAAATATGTCCAATATTCATATTCCAATAAAGGAAAAGTTAAAATCAATTCCCGAAATGCTGGGTATTAGACTTCATGAAGAGCCTCGTTATGAAACTGTCGAAAAAGATGGTGATTTTGAAATACGTGTCTATCAAAAACAACTTCGGGCCTCGGTGACCATTGAAAATATGCCCTTTGATGAGTTCAGAGAAAAAGCCTTTGATATTTTGACGGAGTATATTTATGGCGAAAATTCAAAAATAATTGATATGACTTCTCCTGTGCTACAAAGCCAAACCAGCGATAACAGTTGGACGATGAGTGTTATTCTTCCCGAGAAAATTTCGCTGGGTGATGTGCCTAAGCCGTTAAATCCAGATATTCAAATTTCAGAAGTTAAAGCTGCCGATGTAGCTGTGTATTCGTATCACGGAACCAATTCGCTAGCAAAAATTGAAGCTCATAAAAAAGAATTACTTGATTGGCTGGATAAGCACCCAAAATACGAAGCGGCAGCTGAAGCATCGGCTGCGCAATACGATGCGCCTTTTGTTATTTCATTCATGAAGAAAAATGAAATTCACGTGCCGATCAGATCAATAGCTTTTGTTTAAGTCGTGTAATAGCGGTAGAGGTAATTTGTTCGTTGTCCGGTGAAATAGCCAGACAAGATGCCACTTAAGACAAGCTCCCAATCGAAGTAGCGTATGTACGCGACGGGATCAGTTGCCTGAAGATAGCCGAAGAAGTATTTCATCACAAAAATTCCAAGAAGAATAATAATCAACGAAGAGCTTCCGGGAATTTGAATAGACTTAATATCTTTTAAAACCTTGATCGGAGAGTTTCGCACTTTTACAAAACCTGCGAAAAGTCCCGCTGACAAGCCGACAAGATAGATCCATGCATCGGGCGAAAGAAAAACTTTAAATTTTAAGGCGATTAAGGCCAGTGGCAAGAAAATCAATTTATCGAGTGTAACTATGCGGGGTTTTAAGGCCTGTATGCCGACATACAAAAGATAAACTAAAATTCCCCAAACCCAAATAGGCGTGTTTCTGATGATATCAACCATGACCTAAGGTTAATGTTGATTAATCCTTAGGGCAAGATTTATGTCCGACGTTTTGGTGTAGCAGATTTTTTACGAACAACTTCTTCTTCACCATCTAAATCCACATCGGCATCATCATTGATCGTTCTGTCTTCGATCACTTTGCCGGTTGTTAACGCTTTCGCAGCTAAATCTTTATGGTAAGCAAAGATGACTCCGCCATCTTTAAATAAGTTATTCATCTTTTTAATCAATGTTGTAGAAACCGCAGGGCAGCCCCAGCTTCTTCCAAGGCGGCCTGTTTGGTTCAAGAATTTTTCAGAAACATAAGTTGCACCATGCATGACGATATAACGATTGATCGCATTCTTATTTGAATGATCGATGCCATGCAAATTTAATGAAGCCCCGTGGCCGCCGTTATAAAGACTGCCGCCAACATATAAACCTAAAGATGACATTTTTGACTTGTCGACATTTGAAAATTTTGTCGCAAAACGAACGCCTGAACCTTTGCCGTGAGCCACATGGTGTTTCGTTAGATCACCGGTTTTGATATTCATAATATATAAACGGCGCACATCTGATGGTAGAGTAAAATCGATAACCGCAAGCCATTCAGTTTTAACATTGATTTGTCTGGTGCCAGCGGTTTCAGTTCTTGTTTTTTTAGTCGTTACTTTAATGGGTTTTCCGCCATGTTCATTTAAAAAATCGAACGTGCGTTTTAAGGCCGCAGCGGGTACGCCTTTTTTTACGAATAAGTTAAAAACCGGTTCATCTTTGATTTTAAGAGCATAAAAATCGGTCGCAAAGCAATTGAAGCTAAAAAGAATAACTGCGATAAAACTTAGTCTTTGCATAAACGTTCCTTTGACTTAAAAGATTTCAAATTGGTTATTAGCTAGAAGTGTACCTAGCTGAATAGTTGTTTAATTCGAGTACCCCGCTAAAACTGTCCAGTTCGTGGACACTTAAGCGCTCTTAGGCACGCTAAAAATGGCACTTCGGTTACCTTAGGTAGGCGGCTTTTTGCTTAGATTGCATGCATTAAAATAACTCTAAGCTCGCCTAATTAGCACAGCAGAGAAAAGTCATTATTAGCTGGCAATTAGTGCGGTCTTTAAGCATTATGAGCGCTTATTAAATAAAGAGGCACATATGAAATCAATTACTGAATTCCAACCAACTACATTACAAAAAGTTTTAGCAGCAAAAAATACTTTAACTGCTGAAGGTAAAACTGCTGAAGAAATTTCTGCAGCTATTGGCGAAACTTTTAAATATGAAGGTGATAAAATTAAATACGCTTTAGCGGCTGCTGAATTAGCAAAAGATCAAACTTCTATTCGCCGTGTATTAGTAGCTACTTTTGGTGAAGGTGAAAAACCAGCTCCACAATACCAACAAGTTGAAGACACTTATTACAAAGTTGAAACTTTCAATGCAGCTCCAGTAGCTCGCGCTGAAAAAGTTGATCCACGCAACGCTCGTCGCGGCGGTGGTGGTGGTAAACGTGAAGGTGGCCCTAAAGGTTCTCCATGGGGTATGACTCCTGAAGAAAAAGCAGCTAAAAATAAACCAGCTGCTCCAAAAGCTTAATTTAAAAAAAACAGTTCTTTAATCGAAATGAGTGTGAAAGCACTCATTTTGTTTTTGTGGATAACAACTAATGGATAATCCTGCAGAAAAACCCGTATTTAATTTTTTATCTTTTCCTGGAACAATTCATTTAATTACAAATGACCAACAGCTGCAGGCTATCGCTACTGATTTAGCCGCCGCCAAAGAACTTGGTTTTGATACCGAGACCAGACCCAGCTTCAAAAAGGGTGAAGTCCACAATGTAGCGATGCTGCAGTTATCAACTGAAACCGACGCTTACATCATTCGCTTCGGTCATATCTCAAATTTTCAGGTGCTTATCAATATTTTTGAAAACCCGGCCGTTGTTAAAGTCGGTGCGGCTATTCGTGATGACTTAAAACAATTGCAAAAAAGATTTCAGTTTGTACCACAAAATTTTATCGAGCTGCAAAATGTTGCGAAGGTTAAAGGTCTAAAAAATATGGGCTTAAAAGGTATGACAGAAGAAGTTTTGCACGCCACTATTTCGAAAGGACCAAAAACTACAAACTGGGAATTGCCGGTCTTATCAGAACGACAAATCAAATACGCGGCCACTGATGCCTGGATCGGGCTTACACTTTTTCAGAAACTAAAATAGTTTAATGAACTTTTTAAGATTACCAGACATTTTACTTTCTGTTCTTTTTGAAGATGAAGACATTCTGGCGATTGATAAACCTTACGGTTTTAATGCGCACACCAATGATTCAAAAATTGAACATTCTAATTTTATTCAAGATGGCCTAATCGAGATCTATGAAAAACACCTGGACCGTAAACTGCATATCATTCATCGCCTTGATCAAACTACAACCGGTGTCATGATATTTGGTAAATCCGTAGAATCAGCTAAAAAATACGCTGAATATTTTTTTAATCGTGAAGTTAAAAAAACTTATGTTTTTGTAACTAAAAACAAATCTGAAAAAAAATCTTTTACGATCAATCAACAGATTATTCACAAAGCTAAAGAACTAGATGCAGAAACAGATTTAAAATTCGTAAAAAAATCTGCCAACTTTGAACTATGGCAAGCTAATCCACACACAGGGCGTAACCATCAGATTCGTATTCATGCAAAGGCCGCCGGGTTATCTATCTTAGGTGATAGTAAATATGACGGTCATAACTATTCATTTTTATGCCTGCACAACTGTCGTATTGAATTTCCGAACGGGATTGTGATTTTATCGCAGATGCCCGCGTATTTTGAAAGTATGTCTTTATTAGATGATGTCGTGCTTGCTCGCGCCTATTTTGAAGCTGATCGCAGGCTTAGATTATTTGCCAAGGCGGGTAATGACCAATGTTATCGTCTAAGTCATAAGGATTCAGATTTTACGATTGATCAGTTTGGTGAAACCGTGGCTTTGACGTGGTTAAAAGAACGTTGGACAAGTACTGATTCAGAAAAATTCTCAAAGTTTGCAAAAGCTCTGGGTAAGCAGCTGATCGTTCAAAAAGTACATTCAGAAACTAAGACTCAAACTTGGGTTGCTGCTGAGGGCACAGTTAAATATGAACTTCGTAGTGATGCTGGCCAAGTTGGCGGTTTATTTTTAAATCAGAGATTACAGCGAAACTGGATTTTGAATAATTCTGAAAATAAATCTGTCTTAAATATTTTTTCTCAGACGGCCACAGCCAGCGTTGCTGCGGCCTTAGGTAAAGCCGCCCAAGTCACTTCGGTTGAAACCAGTAAAAAATCTTTAGAATGGGCTAAGAAAAATTTTGAATTAAATCAGTTAACAGGAGATATGTATAAATTTTTGTATCGCGATAGCTTAACATTTCTGGATCAGTGCAAATCTAAAGGTCATACTTTTGATTTAATTATTTGCGATGCTCCAGGTTTTTTTCGTCGTGAAAAAGGCGTTTTTAAAATTGAAAACAACCTTGAAGACTTAATTAAAAGCTGTCTGCAATGCTTAGCTAACAAGGGCCAAGTTCTTTTTTCAACTAGTTTTGATGCGTTATTTATCGATGACGTACGCAAAGCTATCGTCAAAGTGCAAAAAGACTTAAAAATAGATAAACTTGAAATTAATTGTATTTTGCCTTCGTTAGATTTTGAGTTGCCTGACGAAAAAGTTGGTTTAAAATCATTTTTGATCGGAAAAATTTGATGACATGGAGAAATAGCTCTAAAGTCTTAAGTACTTAAGTCCGATTAGCTATCTATGAAGATTCTTGTGATTATAGCACTAACTCTTTGGTCTTGTGATTATATCAATGCTAGGCCCTTGTACCTGTCTGGAGTAGTACCTTTGTCTGGTGAAATGCTGGTTTCAGAAGCTGCAAACGGGCAAATCAACATTACCTCAAAAGGCAGCAGCCGCTTTAAATTAAAACGTATTCATAAGCGTCCGTTAGCTTCAAACGAAAAGGTCATTCTCATGTACGCGCTAGAGGCCCCTTAGCTAGTACAGTTCTATCTTAAACTATACCTGAACAAGCCAAATGCCTTTATTCTTAAGTTATGAAAAAGATTATATTTTTTGTGCTTTTGATAGTTTGCTTTAAGGCTATGGCCTTTAAACTTTCGCCGATGGTTATTAACTTTGCGCCAACCGGCAATAAAGCCACGCAAGTTTTAACCTTAGAAAACAATGCGAACGAAAAAGTTCCGGTTCAAATCGAAGTCTTTACTCGTGACGTCGATATTAAGGGTGAAGAAATTCGTAAAGCCAGTGAAGACTTTAACGTTTATCCAGAACAACTTGTTATATTACCTAACGAAAAGCGTAACGTGCGAGTCACGTACACGGGTGCAAAAAGTTTTGATGTTGAAAAGGCTTTTCGTATTGTCGCTACGCAGATTCCTGTTGAATTCAAAGAGCGCAATGCAAAAGCCCAAACTAAAAAAACTAATTTGAATTTTTTAATTCAATACGTGGCTTCGGCCTATGTGGCAGCAGATGGCGTTTTTTCAAAGATCGTTGTTAAAGAAGCAAAACTAATTTCAAATAAAAAACTTTCAATTACCATTGCTAACGAAGGCTCCGCGCACAAGGTGCTTAAAGCTAAAACACTCAGGGTGCTGGCGGATAAAGAAAAATTAACTGAAGTCGACGCTCCTAAAGAACTTGATTCTATTAACTTTTTAGCTAAAACCGAGCGCACGATAATATTTAGCTTACCTAAAGATATTAAAATGTCTGATAAAAAAATCACTGCAGAATTTGATTACATAGAATCTGGCGATTAAGAATGCAAAGAAAGAGTTTATTCGTTTTTCTAACAACTTTAAGCCTTATCGTGCCAATCGCAGCACAAGCCGTAGGGGCATTTCCGACGATGGGAAAGCCTTACTTAGTTGCGCCGGTTACTTTAGATAATGCCGCTCGCGAAGATGCCTGGATTTATCCGCGCGAAAATTTTGAAACTGGCGAAAAAGAAGTTTTTATCGAAGCTGAACCACTTTTTAATTTGTTAGGCGGAAAACTAACGCAAGCTAGGGTAGAGAGCTTAAAAAAATTAGTCAGTCCGCAAGGCACGTTAAGTTTGAAAACGCTTCAAGCTTCTGGATTGTCAGCGCAGTTTGACTTTAATTCATTAGAGTTAAGTTTAGCGATTCCGCTTAAATACCGCGAAACGACTGATTTACTTCTTAATAAAACAAACGACAAAGCCAAAGCACTTAGCCCTGAGCCCCAGAGTGGCTATTTGAATTTCAGAGTTAGTCAGGCTTTTCGTCATGAAAATGACGAATCACTTCCATTAGTAGCACGTGCAGACTTGGTCGAAAATATAAATGGCTATGTTTTAGAATCAGGCGCAGATTTTCAGGATCGTTCAGAATATTCTTGGCACAGACAAGATACGCGCCTGCGTAAAGACGATGAAGATCGCATGATTCGATACACGCTGGGCGATTTATCGCTATCGGGCCATGGGCATCAACAAGTGCCATCGATGGCCGGCGTATCAGTTGTTCGCGAATTCTCAATTCAGCCGTATAGAACATTACGACCGTTAACTGCCACAGAAGTTTCAATCAAAAGATCATCAGTCATCAGTGTATTTATTAATGGGTTTTTATACACTGAGCTTCGAGTTGGTGCTGGAATTTTTAATATTCGCGATTTTCCGCTGGCATTAGGTCAAAACAATGTGCGCATTAAGGTGCGTGATGACCTAGGGCAAGAAGAGTTTTATGAATTTTCGACGATTTTCGAAGACAGCATTTTAGCCAAAGGGTTAAGTGAATTTACTTATAGCGCGGGTATGCCTTGGGTTAATGCAGCTGCCGATCGTGCTTATGAGAGTGAACATTTAATGACTCACCTGTATCATCGATATGGCCTTACTGATAGCTTTACGGCAGGACTGAATTTTCAAAATTACATCAATCAATCGCTTATAGGTATTGAAGGTTCGGGTGTAACTGGTATTGGCTATTTATCGGCATACTTTTCACAATCGTCAGTTTCTGCAACCACAGGCTTCGCTCAGCGTTATCAGTATCGTACATTTAATCGTTTAGCAGGTGATCAGTTTCCGTTAGTCTTCAAAGCTGAATATGAAGTACATGATCAAAGTTTTTCTTTACAAAATTTCAAATATCGTTGTGATGCACAGTTTAGTTATCAAGCTTCAGAAAAGTTTTCTTTAAGTTTCGGCGGTGGTCGCATCGAACATTTTGCGGCAGCAAATCAAAATTATTATAACACTAATTTGGTTTTTAATTTTTGGCCGAATTATCGTGTAGAAGTTGGTTATACAAAAAATTACGGACAGGAACCAGAAGATCGAGGCTTATTATCGTTCAATTGGGTAGAGCCTCGCGGTCGTTATAGCGCCAACGCTTATTACGATACGTTAAAAAACACCAGTAATTTATCAGCTAGTCAAAACAACACCTATAATTATGATGACTACCGTTTAGCCTTAAGCGGGCAAAGCAGCGACACCGGTGAGACTTTAAATATTTGGGGTGAATACTTAACTCAGCCTGGAAGTGTGCGCTTAGAACAATATTCAAGTAACTTGGGCGGTGTGCAAGAAAATGTAAGCACACTGGGTATGAATACTGGGTTTGCATGGACTGGGTCTGAATTGCATGGGTATCACGGAGCATTTACGCAGCCAATCAGTGATAGTTTTACGTTAGTGCATGCAGAAAATCTTCCTGAAAATCATGCTGTCGTAATTAATCCAATTGATGTTAAAGGTGAAGGCGAAGTTTTGAATAATCAAAGTGTAATCATTCGTGATCAAACGGCATATTATAAATATAATCTAAACGTGGATACGACAACGCTTCCGATTGGGTATCCCTTAGAAAAAGAATATTTTAAAGTGCAACCAACGTATAAAAGTGGGCTGTATTTTTCGCTGAAGTTCACGCATAAAACTGTTATCAAAGGGCGATTGTTAGATTCGCAAAAAAACCCGCTAGCTTTTGTGGCCGGTGATATTTTAAATGCAAAGGGCGAACTTGTGGACAACTCATTTTTTACCAATAAGAATGGCCGATTTTATATTGAAGGTTTAGAAGATGGTACTTATACACTGACGACAGATAGAACAAATTTAGAATCAATCACAATCGAAGTCATCAAAAGTGAAAACAACATTCTTAATCTAAATGATGTGACGGTTAAAACCTATGGAGAAATTAAATGATGAACTCATTAAAAACCACAGGCCTATTTTTTATTTTTATTTTTTTTGCTGGATTAAAAGTAAGTGCAGCAGCTTGTAGCGACATGCAACTTCGGCCTGTGGGTACAGCGTATCATTTTTCTTCAAGCCTGATTGTGAACCCATCTGTTTTAGTTACTGCCATTACCAAAGACGGTGGCTGCGATTTTTTCTTAACTGTTGGTTATGGCGTAGCCATGTCATATTTAACTCGCAGACTCGTTAACGGTGTCGTCGAATGGCCAGTAATAATCAGTAAAGACGCAGCTGGTAGCCATTATTTAAAAAAAATAGATTTGGCCAGCAGTTCTAATGACATTGTTACCGGAACCCTGCCTCCTGCAAATTACTCTGCTAGTGTTTGGGTCAATTTTTGGGCTCAACTTTTTTCTGCTTCTGGAAGAGCCGCTGGCAACTACTCGGATTCATTTGTGGTCACGCTTTATAAAGGAACATTAGCCAATCATACTCTAGTGGGATCATATACTCTGAGTTTATATATGAATGTTGCTAAAGAGGTCGATATTTCTATTGTACCAACCGGCAGTACTTTTAATATTGCGGATACAACTGAAGATATTAATTTTGGTGTCCTTGAACAAGGGGCAACTCGCACTGCAGATGTGATTTTAAAGTACAATGCGGGCTACAGACTTACAGCCTCATCGGCAAATAACAGTCGACTTAAACATGCCACGCAGAATACTTTTGTTCCTTACACGATTAATTTTGCTGGTTCAGCGGTGAATTTAACAAGCAGTGCAAATGCACCTGTGCAAATCAGGCAAGGCTCGGGTGTTTCTCCGGGCAGTGGATTAATCTTTCATACGGCTGTGACAATCGGAACACTCCCGGCCAATCAAACTAACGGGAGTTATACAGACACGATCACATTGACCGTGCAATCGCCATAATATGAGTTGGCCCTAAAATTGGCCAACTTGAAAAATAACCGAGAAAAAAATTAATTAGCTACGATTGAAATCGTTAGTGTATCTTCGTAAGTTCCAGCTGGTGCTGTTGCAAACGCAGTAACATCGACTGTAACAGCAGAGTTGTTTGTTGCTAAGCCAGATACTGAAGTTAAATTTTTCACCTCTAAAGGAGCCACTGTAGGGGCTACTGCTGCTGCGCCATCATAACCGATTTGATACGATGTTTTTGCTGAAGCGTCTGACGTATTTACTAAAAATCCGCCTGAAGCTGAAGAGATATAGATTTTATAACCATTTAAGTTATTTGATGTTTCAGCAACAGAAGCGACGTTTTTAGCTGATTCACCGGCTAATATATCTAATGTAGTGTTGTTAGGGCTGTTCGATGTTACGACAAGGTCATTAACAACGGGAACTGTTCCAAGTAATAATAACGTGCCAGTCGACGCTGCGAAAGTTTGGGCGCTAAATGCTAATACGGCTAACGCCGTAACTAGTTTAGTTTTATTCATTTTGAGAGCTCCTTAGTGTTCATGGAATTTCCATATGGTTAATGGCATTTAGCATTCCATGAATTGTGCCAAGCAATAAAGGGCCTCATATCGCTTTTACGATGTAGGTGAGAGAGCTCGACTGTTTAAGGGTTGTACATAGGAGTGAACTAATTTCTATAGGGATTTTGAATAAATTTGCTGAACAATTCGTAAATTTTGTTTAGCTTCGACTGAATCTGGGTGAAGTTCGACAGCACTTTTTAAATAGTGAATCGATGTTTGATATTGTTTTAAATTGAAAAAAATATTTCCTAAACCGATGCGCGCAATTAGGCTTTGCGGCCAATGGCCGAGTATACCCAAGTAAGCATTCTTGGCATCTTCATATTTAGCTAACTTTTCTAAAGCTGCGGCAGCTTGCAATTGTGTGATTTCATTAGCGCTGACTGAAACTTCGCCAGGCGGTAATACCACGAGGGCCCAGTAGTTGGTTAACTTCCAGGATAATTCAAATTCAGCCATATCGATAAATTGATTTGGTTGAGGGCCTGAATGCATGACTAAGGTTTTATTTTTTAAATTGTAACCCGTAACTAAAGCGTAATGCCACTGTGGTATCCAGCTGATGCCCAAGTTTTCAAAAACAATCACGACATTACCTGCTTCGAGTTCTTTTAGAAGTGAAGTAAAGCCTGTAATAGGAATTGCCAGATAACCTTGGCGTCTGGCTGCTGAAATCATGCTTTCTTGTAAGCTGCCTTTGGTATTGGGTGAATAAACTTGCGAGGTGATTTCATCGATGTTGTGTGAATTACCGGTGGCAGCAATGGCCATAGCTAATGTTGCTGGACCGCAGTGGCCAACATCTTGTTCAATATACGGAGCTATATTGTTGATACTGGGTTTAAAGCTAACAGCTGAATTTGATAAAGCATCTGTTTGAACCGTCGAAGATGCGCAGCCCGCAAGGCAAGCTGCGCACCATAAAAGAATTAACTTAAAATTAATCATATGCGTTTTACTAAATAAATAATCAGAACAATTAATAAAACAGTGACTAAAATGTCTCCTCCGTATTGGGCCTTGTCTATTTGCTGCGAAAGGTTTTGCAATTCGATATCTGATAATGAAGAAATTCTGGCTTTAGCTTCAGCTAAACTAACACCTTGGTCGACCAGCTGTTGTTCGATCTGTTGTTGATTTAAGTATGAGGCGACTTTTTCTTGTGTTGCTTTACGGTCATAATTGGCGAGCACATCAGCCGTTGAAATCATTTTGCTGGCTTGCACGGTTTCAGCAAAAACCACTTGTGGTAAATGCGAAAGCGACAGTGACAAAAAACCTGCTGTAAAAAAGCGAACGCGATTGTTGAATTTCATAAGGACTCCTTGATACGTCTTAAATTATGCGAGCAATAGTTGATGTTTAGATCAAGCGGGTTTGAAGAAACTGCAATATGGTATTTTTGACGAACTTATGGTTAAATAATACTGTTTTAAAAGGAGATTTTTATGAGCACTGATAGATTTACGCTTTGTCTTTGGTTTAACAATGAGGCCATCGATGCCGCCAAATTTTACACCTCGATTTTTAAAGACGGTAAAATCGGTAAGACTCGCTATTATGGTAAAGAAGGTTTTGAATTTCACCAACAGCCTGAAGGTGCAGTGATGACCGTAGACTTTTTTTGCAATGGTTTGCATTTTCAGGCCTTAAATGGCGGTCCGCTCTTTAAATTCAACGAAGCCATGTCGTTAGTGATTACCTGCGATTCGCAAAAAGAAATCGATTATTACTGGGAAAAGCTTACGGGTAATGGCGGTAATGAAGTTCAGTGTGGCTGGCTTAAAGATAAATTTGGCCTTTCTTGGCAAGTTGTACCTAAGCAACTTGAAGAAATGATGGATAGTGAAAATAAAGCCGGAGCAGAGCGCGCCATGAATGCGATGTTCACTATGAAAAAATTTGATATTGAAAAACTTGAAGGTGCTTTTAACGATCACGAATCAACGATCAAAACAGGCGAGCAATAAAAAACGCAAAGCGTGAAATCAAGAAATGGTAAAGATGTCGCAGTAATTTGGGGCTAATTTACCGTCTCTTTTTTTTAAATTCCGAATTTCACATCTTCATTTCATATTAGCCGAAATGAAAAAAATATTACTTAGTTTTATATTCGTTCTTTTGTCATTAACTGTACATGCACAAAGCCGGTCGGTGAATGTCTTTCCGATCAAGTCATTGGCTATGCAAAATCTGGGTCCTTGCATTCAGATTTTCTATGATCAATCTAAAGATCCGAAATATTGGATGGGACGTACGTACTCTATATTTTTACAAAATCTATTGGCGCACTTTCCGAAATATCAACAAATTGCCGGGCCGATTGAGCAGTATCAAAAAGGTGATCTAGACCGCTGTGCGGCCAGCTTTTACGTAGCTTCGTACTTTGAAAATAACATTCCAAAAGAGTTTTTCGAAGATTATGCAACAACCACCAAACCTGTGATGTGGATGGGCTATTCGATTTGGCTTCCGGGAGTAGATTATTTTAATGATATCTTTGGTTACTCGTACACTGGCTTAACTAAATTAAATACCGAGATTTTAGACGCTAAGAAAAAGCCCACTTATTATAAGTTTGCTTCATATAAAGGTGAAACTTTTAGAAAATTCGGAGAGTTTAGCCGAACTGATCCCACCCAGTTTATGGCTCCTTTTGAAAATGTCATCTTAAGTAAAACCAGCGATAAACCCGACACTCAGATTATTTCAGAGCTTACTCATAATGCCACAAAAGAAAAAATCCCCTATATTTTAAGAAATAAAAATCGTTTTTATGTCGCCGATGTGCCTTTCAGCTTTATGCATGAGGCTGATCGCTTTTTGATCGTAGCTGATTTGTTTTTTGATGTTTTGAACGAAAAACCAATGCACAACGAAAGAATTGCTTTCATGCGCATTGAGGATGTGTCTCCGTTTATTTCACTGCCGTTTACTTATGATTTATTAAAAGTGCTTGAAGAGCAAAAAATCACGGCGAATGTGTCGATTGTTCCTGTGTTTGTTGATCCTATGCATTTTTATTCTACCGAAAAACCATTTTATACCATGGAACAAACTCCAGGGTTCATGTCGCTGGTTGAAGACTTTAAACGTCTGGGCCATTCATTTATCTGGCATGGGGTCACCCATCAGTACGAAAGTTATCCAAATCCTTACAATGCCGTATCAACCGATGACTTTGAGTTCTGGGATGCTCCTAAAAATCGACCAGTTCCTAAAGACAGTGTGCAGTGGGTGCTTTCGCGTTTACATGACGGATTATATTCACTGAGCAAAGGATTTATTAAACCAACCTCTTGGCTTACGCCACATTACCAAGCTTCGGTTTTAGATTATTATATGTTTGGCCGTCTTTTTAGTTGGAATGTGGGCCGGGTTATTTACTTTGATCATTCAGCGCAAAACGTGCCGAATTACTCTCAAGACTTATTGATGGCTTCTGATAGCAGCAGTCATCAAAAGCGTATGCAGGCCTTTCAAAATTTAAAAGTGGAAACAACTGGTCCATGGAACGGGCAGATGTTTCCGTATTTGATTTACGGTGATGTTTACGGGCAAAGAATTATTCCAGAAAATTTAGGAAATTCGCAGCCTTTCAAAAGTGAACATGTCATTTGGCCGCGCACGATGGAAGACATCTTAGAAGATGCGCGCCGTAATTTAGTCTTACGTGATGCATGGGCATCCATATTCTATCATCCAGCTCTTTTAGATAGTTTGCAAAATGGCGGGCGCGGGCAGTATCCGGGCGATCCTTCTGATTTTCGCCGCATTATTAAAGAATTTAAAGCCTTAGGTTATCGCTTCGTTAATGTCGACGAAGTGAACCGCCGCTGGCTTTTACCCATTAGAAAAGAAACTTTAACTCTGGAAGGTACACGATGAAATTTTTTGCTCTAATCCCACTCTTTTTGCTGGCAGCTACAAATGCTTTTGCTGCACTTAATCTGGCCGAGCCAGAAGAATTACTAGAAAAAGCCCGTCAAAGCCGTATTGATTTGCGCGATGTGATTTTTGATATTGATAAAAATATTATCGAGTTTACCGAGCTTGAACATATTGAAAAATATGTTTTGATCCTTCCTGAATTACAAAAGTTATCGGATCAATTTAAATTAGATGACATGTATCCTAAAGCTGTTCATCGTTTAGGAGAATCGATTTTCAGTGCTTCGATCAAATGGCTTGATGTTCGATCAATAGCTAGTGAACGAATTTTAGAGTTTGCTCAATATGCTAACTTCGATTTAGCTTTTCGTTATGCTGATTCAATTGCCGATGTCTTAAATAAAGAGCGCGATCAGGTAAAGCTTATGCGCGGGGCAAACACTGTTGAAGCCATTCGTGACCTTTTTGTTGTGACTCTTCCAGATCAGCCGACATTAGAAGCAAATATGAGAAATATTCTTTCTGATCAGGCAAATATTCATTTAAGTAAGCCTGGTTTAACTGAAGAACAAACCTTGTTTTGGGTTGGTAAAATTTCTTCAGCACATGGGGTAACTACGTACCTTGAAGTGATCGACAATAGCATTGTCATTTTAAAGCGCGGTATGAACGATGAGGCCCATCATTTTGTAGAGTGTTTGGTTCAGTTAAAAGAAAGAATGTCGACTTTAGCTGACGAAATTCCGGGTTATCTTATTACAAACGTCAGTGAAAAATTAAGCGAGCTTGTACAAAGAATGATTATTTTTGAAATCACTTTTAAAGCTAATGAATTCGAAAAGATTTTAACAATCATGACTCCGAACAGTGTGCGCAGCCTTGCCAATTCAATTATGTCTCGTAATATGGTCATTTCACAAGCCTATGGTGATGAGTACATTCGCCTATCGCAAATCATTTTAACTAGTCTTCAAACATACGGATATGACTTTGAAGCTAAAGAGTTTGGTTTGTACATGCAACGCTCAATTTCGCCGATCATGATTGCGCGTTTTTCAGCTGAAGGTCACTTCAATATGAAAGACGATAAAGGAAAAAACTGGATTTTTTCTATAGTTCAGGTCAGACGCAATATGTATTACGCAGCTCTTGGCGATGAAGACCGTGTGATCTTTAAAAGTTTTTTTCATGTGACTTATGACTTTAGAAATAAAAAATTTCTGGCTTTCGAGCGCGGAACCGATGGGGATACACAACCTAATCAAGTCGTAAGTTTTGTGGTTAACCCAGATGGTACGATCAAGTTTGAAGATCTATATTCATTGCGTGATGTGAAAACTCTTAAAGGCAGAAAATCCAGCCTTATGCCGCTGTATAACGACTCTAATCCTGATACGGCTGGCATTAGTGGACGTTACAAAGGCCACATTAAAATCAAAGGTGGCTCAACGAGTAAGGCCGAAATTATTATCTCGGTGATGAATGGTTTTGTGTTAGGCCGACTAAATTTAGCTCATGAAGGAATGGTTTACGCCTCTATTGATTACAGTGTGGGAAGTGAGATCGTATCAGATCGCACAATCCATTTAACAACTGGAAAACTTGAATCGGGCACATGGAGCCATCTTCGCCTTGGATACTATGGCGATAAGGTGCGCGGTGTGATGATTCAGGGTGGGCGCGGAACCATCTCTGAAGAATTCGAATTAACTCGTGTAATAGAAGAAGGTAACTAGTGAAAAAGTTTTTTAAATACCTATTAGTGATAGGATTATTTTTAGGAGTGCAGGCGCACGCAGATCTTACGAAGTTAAGCGGTGGCTTTAATCTGACCGAAACGGACGATTTTTTGTACGATGCGGCCACTGATGGCCCAAAAACCCATGCCCAAATTGCTGTCGACGATATTAAACGTCTTGGCGGAAAACACATCGAATTAAATGTGCGCGCCCGCATGATCACCGGCACGGGCACAGAAATCGTACCCGTTACAAAACCGGCTGATCGCGCCAATGAAGCCAAACGCATGATCCGCTTAATGAAGTATATCAAAGAACAGGGCATGACGGTCGGAATTCGCCCGATCTTTTTTGTGGTCGGTCCTAACGGTGAATTTCCTTATCACCAGACAATGCCAGACGGTTCAAAAAAACACTGGTGGCATGGCAATATTCAACCCTCAGATCCTAATCGCTGGTTTGAAAGTTTTAGAACGTATTTAGATGTTTATATTACGATTGCCAACATCGGAAAAGCTGATGAATTTACGGTGGGTGCCGAGCTTTACAGTATGACCGTGGGAATCGAAGATCAGTGGATGGCTCATCCGCACGGATTTCCGGGGCGTTGGATTTCTTTATTACGTTATGTAAAATTGAAATTACCACGTGCGATGCTGATGTATGATATTAATTTTACCGATGATTCAAATATGGATTCAGGTTTTCAAAAATCCGGTGGTGAATTAGAAAGATGGCGTTACCGTTTAGTTGATTTAGCTGAACCTACTGACCCTGAAGAATATAAAATCTGGCAGGATTTGGTGCAGTTCTGGCGTGAACTTGATGGGGTGGGTATCGATATGTACCGCAGTCTGGCCAGCGCAGATCAAGTGCCGCCAACGGATTACACCGAATTAGTGAATCTTCTGACTCAAAGAGCAGAATCATACGCCTCGCAGTTAGACACAACTTGGACTGAAATTTCTTTAATTACCGATTCAGAAAAAAAATTCTATTTCAAAGAAATCGGATATCGTTCGGTTGAAAATGGTTTTATTGATCCATTTACGTTCGCTGACAATGATCCGCGGGTAAACATCGCCCATCAGGCGGCGGCTTACGAAGCATTTTTACGAGCGTTCTGGGATGCCGGCTGGCCATGGGTTGGAGGTGTGTTCTTCTGGGATATTTCTGTTGATCCAAAGAAACATATGGGTAATGATTCTGGTTTCAGCCCGATGAAAAAGAAGCAAACAGAAGAAGTCATTATAAAACGTTTTAAAAACTAGAGATCAATTTTGAATTTATTAAAAAGGCCTAATTCTAAAAAGTTAGGCTTTATTTTTTTTATGTTAACAGTGCTGTTGCACGCAGGCCCTGCAAGGTCTAAATGTCCTGAAGGCTATCGTGATATCTCGCTTAAAAAAAACAACTGGATAAATCAATACCCCAACTCGGGTAAAGTCAGTTTTCAAGAAAAGAAAAACATGATTTCGATGACTCCAAAAACAGCGCTCGTTGCTGCAACTACGCACGCAAGCCTTGTGCTTTCAAAGTTTGATATTAAGTCAGAAAATTTCGATATTATCGTCGATTATAAAAACGAACGCGCCTTAAGAAAAAAAAATCCTAATCCTTGGGAAGTGTTTTGGCTGTTTTTTAATTATGTGCCGGGGCCACATCATACTAAAACTACAAACTACGTCATAGCCAAACCGAACGGCCTTGAAGTAGGGCGAGCCGCAAAAGAAATTGATCAAGCCTATGTGAAAACCAGCGAGCAGGTGTCGGCCAAATTTAATCAATGGCACCGCTTGCGCGTGCAAAAACAGGGTGGAATCGTTAAATTTTACTTTGATGAGATTTATATTTTAGAAGTATCGACTTCGGTGCTTTTCACAGCCCATGGGCGAATCGGTCTCTATTCTGAAGATGCCGCTGTAACTGTCAAAAGAGTTTGCCTAAAATAAAAACTGCCAATATGCTTTATTTATGACATCAAATAATTCTGAACAATTAGTGCGTCGTATTACACTCATTTCTCTGATTTTTTACGGCATCGGAGACATTTTAGGCGCCGGAATTTATGGTCTCGTCGGAAAAGCCGCAGGCATTATGGGAAATGGTGTGTGGTTAGCATTTTTAATCAGTGCGGCGGCCGCGATTTTTACCGGATTAACTTACGCATCCCTTGGTTCACGTTATCCGCGCGCGGCGGGCATTGCTTATATTCTTAAAAAATCTTTTGGTTCAAATTTTTTAGCCTACGTTTTTGGAATCGTGGTTTTATGTTCAGGTCTAGTTTCGATGGCCACAGCAAGCCGCGCCTTTTCTGGATACCTATCAGGAATGCTGCCATTTCTTTCGCTGAATATGGGGATTTTAGTTTTTATGGCACTGTTAACTTTAATTGTGCTTAAAGGGATTAAAGAATCCATGTGGGCCAATATTGTTTGTACGGTCATTGAGCTTTCAGGTTTATTGCTGGTGATCGTAGTTGGTATTTCTTTTATCGGTGATGTTTCGCTTATGGATTTTACTTCTGAAAAAAATCCGACACCGCAATTGCAAATGCCCTTGATGTTAACTGGAGCTATTTTAACTTTTTATTCTTTCATGGGTTTTGAAGATATTATGAATGTGGCTGAAGAAGTTGAAAATCCGCAGCGTAATTTGCCGATCGGGATCATTGTCGCAGTTCTTGTATCCTCTGTAATATATATGCTTATTAGCATTATCGCCGTCTCTGTGATTCCGTCGCATGAGCTGGCAAAAAGCACGCAACCGCTGGTCGATGTGGTCGCCAAAGCAGCGCCTTGGTTTCCAACTAAGTTATTTAGTATTATTTCAATGTTTGCCATTGCTAATACGGCTTTACTTAATTTTATTATGGGCTCACGTTTAGTTTACGGCATGTCGCGCGAAAAACTTTTACCCAAAGTACTGGGTTATGTATCAGCAAAAACCCATACTCCGGTTACAGCGATTTTTGTGTGTATTTTTATTGTGTTATTTATGGCATTCACCGGTGAAATTGCGATTCTTGCTAAATCTTCAAGCCTATTGTTATTAACCGGTTTTTTTATGATGAATATCAGTTTGATTATTCTTAAAAAAAGAAAGCCAGAAGAAAAAGGCCGTTTTGAAATTCCGTATTTTATACCTGTGCTTGGAGCAGTTTTAGCTATTACACTTATTTTTTCTGCAACCTTTGAAGAAGCGAAGCGGGCCATGGGCGTGTTTGCGGTATCTTGTATTTTATATTTCGTTATTAGGCCTAAGGCTGAAGCCATTGATAAAATGCAGGGCTAGCCAAGCTGGCCGCACCTAGCAAGCCGCACTAGTTACAGATAAATTCAACAAAGTTATACATCGTGGTGCGCGGGCCTGCACCACCCACCATGATCGCACTATGGCCAACGCCAAAGCCTGTGGCTACTCCTGCAGACGAATTACTTTCATCACGTGCCTGATACTCTTTGGTGATGGTGTAATCGCCGCCACAGAAATTTGTGGCTTTGTTTTTTAAATCTTGGCGGTATTTGGCTTCGTGTTCTGGCTTATCGGTCGGGTAATAGCGAACCACCGCTTGTTTTTGCGGACTTGTATCGCGGCGAACAAATTCAACCGTGTGCGAACAGCCGCAAAGAATTAAAAGCGCTGGGGTGATAAGACTTAAACTTTTCATACTAAAAGATCGAGCAAGATATATTCCAAGCCTGGTTTACCTATTTTGCCCCGTGGTTATCCAATTGTAACTTGGGAAACCAGAAACTCACGTCATTGGCTTAAGTCGGAAGGTTTTGTGGGCGATAACTAAGTACATTTTAATACGTATTCACGATACGTTCACACCTAATGGGCTGGACCTTTAAAAGTTCAGCCCATTTTTTTTATAGATAATCAAAAAAATATTTTTTTAGCTTGGTTTGTATTGCTGACAAACGCATCTTGCATTCAATATTTGCAGGAATATGCATAGGGCTGAAAAATAAATCTTCTACTTCGATAAGCTGTAAACTCTGCTGAGAGTTGTTATCGCCCTGATCAAGAAATTGCACAAGAGTGTGTGCGCCTAGTTTAATATTTAGCTCGGTGCCACTACAGATGGCATCAGTGATGGCCTTATGATTCTGGTCTGGATTCATTAAATTCATTTTCTCTGTAATGTAGAACCGTTCAGTAGCAGGTCTCTTAGGATCTGAAATGAGCATAAAAGGATTTATCACGCTGGTAATTTCATGTATCTGAGTTTCAGTAATGTAGTGATAGGCAACGGGGTATTTAATTTCTGAAGGAAATAACGGATGTAATCTTTTGGAAAACGTTTCTTTGGTTTCTTTGGCCAATAACTTAGAAAAAATAAAGCCGTTCAATGAGCGGGCTTTGTAAACCGATTTGCTGCCATTCAGGGGTTCGATCAATGTATAAAGGGCTTCGTGAAACAGTAGGGCCACTTTTTGAATGTCACTTAGTTCAGTCCAGTAAATCTGGTCGATTAAAACAACTTCGTTGGTACGAATGGCCATTTGAAGTAATTCGCCGCTAACGGCAGATAATGCGGCTGTAGAGGCTCTAAAAATTGAAAATGCGGTTAAAGACCAAGAGATTAAAAATCTTAAACAAGAAAACGAAGCTATTAAGGTTCGCCTTGAAAAAATCGAAAAAGCTCTCAACTCAAAATAACGAGCGTGTCTTTACAACGTCACCTTAAGCCGATAGGCTTAAGGTATGAAAACTTTAATTTCTTTAATCCTCGCGATTTCTTTTTATACAACTTCAGCATTTGCGTGTTTACACTTTTCAAATACTTATCAAAGTCGCATGCAAGAAGGTTTGCAAGAAATATTCATGTTTCATGATGGCACCAACGCTCACATGGTTGTGAGTACACATTTAGAATCTAAGAAATTTCCTACTGAAGTCGCCTGGGTATTGCCGTTTCCAAGTTTACCGAAAAAATATGAAGAAATTAAAGGGATTTTTTTTGAAGAAGTGAAGGGGTTATTTCCTTCTGTTAATGTGCAAAAAGGTTTTGGCGAGGGTCTTGGTAAAGGCAGGGCTACTGGTCGCGGCACCGGAATTAAAGTTCACGAAACCGTTGTCTTAGACAGTTATCAAATTCAACCTATTGAAATTTTAGAAGAAGGTTCTGGTAACGAATTTAATGTTTGGTTAAAGAAAAATAAATTTAACCCGATGCCTCTTGAAAACCAAAAATACTATCTAAAAAAAGGTGCTGTGTTTTTAGCAATTCGCATGAATTTAAATAAGCCAGCAACTGAAAATCTGATTTCTAAACCGCTACATATTGTTTACGAATCAGATAAATTATCAGCACCGATGAAATTCACTCATGACACCAGAGAATTTGATTTGGATTTGTATGTGTTCAGTAAAAAAGAATTAACTAAAGATTTAACAAAAATGTATCTTAAACAAAATGGCAGTGCGGCTTATGAAAATAAACGTAACACCCCATTTTTAGATGCTCTTCTTGGTAAAAACAAAGGCTTTATCACGCGCTATTCAGGTCACGGTTTAAATAAAAAGGGCCAGCTGGTTAAAGAGCTGACCCATGATCCTGAGTTTATAAAATCAGAGCTGTTTTAACAGCTAAACTAGTAGTTAAATTAGTCTTGAACGCAGTAGTATGAATAGCCTTCTTCTGGATTATTCACTTCTGATTTGTTACGAATTGGCGTTGGGTTACGTAAATGCGGAGCATAGACGTAATCATTAGCTAAAGCCCAGATCGCATCGTTAATACTAACGCCGCCATTCCAGTCGCCATAAGCATCGATCATCTCAAGTTCTGTTCCTGTTGGTAGACGGCCGCCTAAAGTATCACACGCGCGCTCTGCATTTTTAGGTGAAAATGTTCTTTCAACAGAACCGTTCATCGCGCCTAAAAGAGTTAAAGATTTTTTGCCAATTTTTAAAGTCGACGGAAATTTCGTGCGTTGAAAATCTTCAAACATACGTGAAGCAATTTGACTCATCACTGTAGCTGGCTGGCCATGGCCGATGTAAGAAGTCTCTGCGCCATCACGGCCAATCATATGTAAAGTCACTTGAATATCACCTTGGCAATTAGGTGCTAAGGCATAAGTTCCGTAAGCGATATAATCTAATTTATCAACTAAGCTTTGATCCAAATAACCATCACGTTGGCCGTTAGCTGCGGCACGCACCACGCTTAAAACATCATTTACACGGGTAAAACTTAAACGTTGAACGCGCGGGCGAAGATTGCGGTAGTAATCGCTCACATAAGATTTCAAAGTCGATTCTAAAGTGACTTCCATATATTTGTATTGATTAGCGGCTGCAATATTTTGATCGTAAAGATTATTAAAACCTACAAGCATGGGTAAAACTTCTTTACCTTTTGCGCCAGCACCCATTAAGTCTTTTGCAAGGCCTGTCATTTTATCCATGTAGCCAGAACGAGTCGTGCTGTAAGCATCTTTGTAAACACAAAGATCTGCGCCGCGAATAAATGGAATCGTTGGCCAAACGCCAACTTGTTCTTTGGTTTCAGCGGCAACGCCTGAAATCGTTGTGAATGAAAGGGCGAAAGTTAAAGCTAGCGATAGTTTTTTCATGAATCCTCTTACTGCAATTTTGGTTACTTATAAGCTGGATTTTATTAGGACTACAAGTGGAATTACTGTTAAAGATTTAACAACCTGCCGAATAAGGGCCGTGAATCTTAACAAATCTTAAAATAAGGCATTGTTTTGTAGTTAGAGTCAAAATAACCTGTTTGGGTATGTCACAAAAAAAACATCTGAAATTTGATCCCGTACTTGAAGTAGCCAAACCTTATCCGGGTGATAGCCAAGGGGCATTTTTACTAGCTTCGTCGCAGCTAGAAATGGTTTTGTTAAAAACTTCAGCGCACCATGAGCTCAATGCCGAAGTCTGGTTTAGTTCGGCGACGGCAGGGCCTCCGGGGCATGTACATGGTGGCTGTCAGGCGGCGGTCCTTGATGAAGTTATGGGTTCAACAGGCTGGCATCACGGCTATGGTGTAGTGGCAGCTAAAATTGAAGTCGAATTTTTAGAGATGATTCCAGTGCTGCACCAATATTCAATGCGCGGGCGAATTGTTAACATAGATAAACGAAAAATTTTTATTGAAGCTGAACTTTTTGATAAAGAAAAAGTTTACGCTAAATCAACAGGCCTATTTATTGTGTTAACTAAAGAGCAAATCGATTCTTTAGGACTTAAAAAAAAGGAAGCTTAAGCTTCCTTTTTTAATTACATAAGTTTTCTTTTTACTAAATATTCGTCGTAAGTGGTGCTGTCATCAAAAAGTACTTGTTCATCGATTTCGACAATTTTATTCGCCACTGTCTGCATTAACTGATGATCGTGTGAAGTGAACAACATTGCACCCTTGAAGCGCTCCATGCCTTCATTCACTGCCGTAATGCTTTCTAAGTCTAAGTGATTTGTAGGGCCATCGATAATTAACACGTTAGCACCTGATAACATCATTTTAGAAAACATGCAGCGCGCTTTTTCTCCGCCTGATAAAACACTTGGTTTTTTCAAAGCATCATTGCCGCCGAATAACATTTTACCTAAGTAACCACGTAAGAACGATTCGTCCTTATCACTAGAGTACTGACGTAACCAGTTAACTAAAGTGTCTTCATCGCCCTGAAAGTATTTAGCATTATCAACCGGGAAGTAGCTGACTTCAGTCGTGATACCCCAAGTGATTTTGCCAGAGTCAGCTTTGCGTTCGCCAGATAAAATGTCGAATAAAATAGTTTTCGTTAAATCATTACGACCCACGAAAGCAATTTTATCACCTTTGTTTACACGAAAGCTGATGTTATTAAGAACTTTCTTGCCTTCAAGCGTGTAATTCAGATTTTCAACAGTTAAAACGTCATTACCAAGTTCGCGTTTCATTTCAAAACCGATGTAAGGAACTTTACGGGTTGAAACCGGGATGTCGTTGAATTCAAGTTTATCTAATTGTTTCGCGCGTGACGAAGCTTGGCTAGATTTCGAAGCATTGGCACTGAAGCGGGCGATAAAGGCCTTTAGTTCTTCAGCTTTAACAGAAGCTTTTTTATTTTGATCAGACAATAAACGCTGTTTTAATTCGCTCGACTCGCGCCAGAAATCGTAATTGCCGGTGTAAGTCGTGATTTTACCGAAATCGATGTCAGCCATGTGCGTACAAACTTTATTTAAAAAGTGGCGATCATGCGAAATAACAATAACTGTGTTTTCAAAATTTAATAAAAAGTTTTCTAACCAGTTAATCGCTAAGATATCTAAGTGATTCGTCGGCTCATCCAGTAATAAAATATCTGGTTTACCTAAAAGCGCCTGCGCCAGTAATACTTTTACTTTTTCGCCGCCGCTAAGGTCTTGCATTAAACGTTGGTGAAATGATTCATCTAAATTTAGACCAGCTAATAGAACACCGGCTTCTGATTCAGCTTCCCAGCCATTAAGTTCACCAAACTCCGATTCTAATTCAGAAGCACGAACACCATCGGCATCAGAAAAATCAGGTTTGTTATAAAGCTCTTCTTTTTCTTTCATGATCTTATACAGACGAGAATTACCCATCAGCACGGTGTTCATCACCGTGTGTTCATCATAAGCAAAGTGATCTTGTTTTAAAACCGAAAGACGGGCCTTTGGTGGAACAATCACTTCGCCAGTGTTTGGCTCTAATTCTTTAGATAAGATTTTTAAAAACGTTGTTTTACCAGCGCCATTGGCGCCGATTAAGCCGTAACAATTGCCCGGAGTAAATTTAACGTTAACGTCTTCGAATAATTTTTTGCCGCCAAAACGGAGGCTGATGTTGCTTGTAGAAATCATTTTTGTGTAAACCCCAAAATATCAACGTAAGTTATGCCTTTTGCTAAGCCTGAAGAAGGTCTGGCATTTTGTCCTTTGATTTGGATTTTGCCAGAATTAAATAATTCTTTAAAAGCTGTGCGCGAGATCTCACGTAAAGTTAAATTTTCGTTTTGCCCTTTGATAGCCTGTAATAAAACTGCATCTAAGCGACCTGCCGGACGCAGAAGATCCAAAGTGATGCGAAATGAATTGTTTGGTTTAGGTGGTATATTGTCTTCCATTAGAAAATCTCCGATAGCTCATCTATTAATTTCAGAAAGGTTGGATTCTGTTCGATTACGGCTAAATAATCAAACTCTAACGCATCAAGAACGTTTTCATTGATGCCATTTAGGCGTAAATAAAGCTCTGTGGTGTTAAAGCGAAACCCAGGGCTAAGTTCAAAGGCATTTTTACTTAAGTTCTTAAGCGCTTTATGGTCAAAAGTTAATTTTGTCACACGAGCCATCTGTTGTTGAGTAAAATGTTCGTTTAAGAAATTGCTGTGCAGATAGGCGAAAATCATAAACTTAAAAACATTTTTTTGACCAACTTCTTGCACTAGATTTTTTAAGTGAGTGCGGTCGTCGAATTTAGTGAAAAATGAGTTTACTTCAAGAAAAGTTTTGTGAGTCGCATCTTGGGCGTCCATGATCGCCATAAATTCACAGGTGTTTGCAAACGATTCTTCTAATAACATCGCCACTAATTTAGTTTTTTGATCAGTCGTCGTTGCTAAGCCAAGACGTGTTGAAATTGAACGGGCAATCGCATGACAAGATTCGTGAAATACATAATTTGCTTTTAGATTTCCGCCGATATGATCCCAATTGATTTGTTGCGGAACTTTTTGATCCAGCGCTGAAAGAATATCGTAGTTGTTTTGAAAGTAGATTGTTTTTGACGTTAATAAATTTTCAAGTTGGCTCATCGGAAAAGCTAAATACTCTGAAGTCGGGTTAGATGAGAATTTGAAATCAAATGTTTTAACTTTTTTTCGAACTGCACCATAAACTGAATTGTTCGCCACCAAATAGCCATCACCCAGACTTAATAAAAGTCCTTGGGCCTTCGTGGTTTCGTGTTTTTGTAATAGTGCAGTTAACTTCATGATTTCATGCAAGAATACGTCACAAATCGCCATTCGACCATGGGGGTTTTGACTCTTGTAAAACTTTTACATATGGTTAACCCAAGAGGTGAGTCATGCGTTTTTTAATTACTGCAGTTTTAATGTTTGCAACAAACACAATTTTAGCCGGTGAAATCAAATTAAACGAGCCAGCGCCTTTATTTACCGCGAAAACCCAAACTGGAACCGACTTCGACCTTAAAACTCGTAAAGGCAAATGGACAGTTTTATACTTTTACCCCAAAGCCGGAACCCCAGGTTGTACTAAACAAGCCTGCGCTTTTCGCGACAGTATTCAAAAAATTCGTGATTTAGGCGCAGAAGTTTATGGCATAAGTACTGACACGGTTGAAGACCAGGCCAAATTTCACAAAGAACATAGTTTAAATTTTGATTTATTAGCCGATGCGGATGCGAAAATTACCAATCTTTACGGGTCAAAAATGCAGATCGTGAAAGTTTCAAAACGTTGGACTTTTGTGATCGATCCAGAATTAAAAATCAGAAATGTCATGAAAGATGTAGATCCGGTTTTAGATTCTGAGCGTGTAGCCAGCGAAATCGCAAAACTGAAAGCTGTCTCAAAATAAGCCGTCCAAACCTTTCACAGTTTCAAATAATTTAGCATTTAAGCCATACGTCCAGCAGACCGATATATATAGTGTGAAGACGTGTAGTACGTATGGCCCCTTCTTGTCTAAATCTATTGTTATTAGGAATATTTTCCTTTTAACTTTTATCTTTTCTTTTTCTTCATGTCATAAAGCCTTATTTGATGCGATGTCGGTTGAATTACCAACTGATATTGCGGGCATGCAGCCCATTATTATTTCTGGCCAAGTTTCAGGTTTAGCCGCTTCAGGGCTTGGATTTAGTGCTAAAGCGGTTGCGCAATCAGTTTCAGCGCAATGTACAGATGTGCGGGTTAAACTTTTTCGGTTGCAAAATAATGGAACCATCGATGACTCGGCCCCATTAGCTACGACAGGTATTGATAGTAATGGCAAATACAGTTTTGATCTGAATGAACTTGGCATCGATGATTCAGCAGCTACCGTAGGCTTGATTGTAAAGGCCGAAAGTTGCGACGGCTCGTTTTTGAATCGCCCGATCACGGGTTTTAATAACGAGCAAAATATCGATGTCAAATCAACGGTCATCTCTCAAATGGTGAATGCTGGAATATTAGTTCCTAAAAAATTAAATGAAGCACGGAAATCTGAAATTGAAAGTTTGCTAAACACAGTGTCTGGTTCAACGACAGGGGATGTGATCGATTCTTTAACAAATACACCCGCACCGTCAGCGATGTTTACGCAAATTTTTGGAGCTTCACCGAATGTTATCAAAGATGTAAAACCTGAAATCCAATTTGCGCCACCAATAAGCTTTAATGAACAACAAAATCATGCGCTCACAGTCGCCACCTTTCACGTTGATCCGAATTATTCATTTGTTTACAAATGGAAATTAGACGGTGTCGTACGCTCTTCAGCAAAAACATGGAATTATATTCCCCATGCTAATGCCGCAGGGCCTCACCAAATTGATGTGTATGTCGGTAAAGATGATGGCGCAGGAGAAATTGATTTAACAAAACCATATTATACAAAATCGTTTATGATTACGATCGCTAATAACATTTTGCCAGTGGCTCCGAATCTTTCGATTCATGCAAGTACGCCTGCACCACGCACCACAAGCTCTATTCAACTTAATATTTCTACCGGTTTAAATATGGCCAACTGTGAGAACTTCTCGCATATGGCGTTAACAGACTCAGGCGTGATTCCTGGTATCATGCAATTTAATCTTGATTGCACGACAAGTGGTACGCAAACTCTGTTGGTGAATTTTGATAACAACGATGGTTCTAAAGAATTACACTTATGGGCTATTGATGAAATCGGTACAATTTCACCATCAAAATCAGTCAGTTTTATTCTTGATTCGACGGCTCCGGTTACAACATCGTTAGTGATTAATAGTGGTGTATCAAGCACGACAAATAAAAATGTTTTAATCAATTTCAGTGGCAGCGATGATTTATTAAAGCTAACTGCATTTTGTTTGCGTTATAACAATACAGCGCAACCAGCAGCGGGCGATTCTTGCTGGACGACTTTAGATTCTATCAGTGTTCCCACAAGTAAAACAGTCTCGATTGCCAACTATCAATTCCAATTGGGTTCGGTTGTTGGTGATTATAATGTGACTGTTTGGTGGAAGAACGAAGCCAATTTAATCAGTTCACTATCAGGCAATGGAACAGCAAATGTAGATTCATTTGTGATGTCTTTTACACCAGACCCACCGCCGACGTTAGCTAATATTATCGCCGCTGGTTTTAATGAATCAGTATCGCCACTTGGGGTGAGTGATACTACAGTCACATTTGGTTATGATTTATTTATTAAGTGGCAAGTTGCAGATAATAATCCAATTCCTGCCGGCAATATTTCTTTATATTATACGACAAACGATGTGTCTTACACCACAGTGGCAACGAATTTAAATAATGGCATCAATGGTGATTGTACAATCGCAGGGTCTGAGACCGGATGTTATAAATGGACTGCGGCGTCTCCGACAAATAGTTATTACCGTATTAAAGTTGTAGTGACAGATTTAGGTGGAGCCATTGTTTTTGAAACATCGAATCCATTAAACACGGGCAAAATCAAATTTTTATCCGGTAACACCAGTTTAGGCATTGGCGGTATCGCTACAAATGCGGTTTTATTTTCGCCTAATGAAGCCAGTTATAACGACTATGCTGATAATCAATCGCTTGTTGTGACGAAAACAGGTTATGTTTTTTATCGCAGTTATGGCCGCGGTTTAGTTTATGTATCTCCGCATGATGGTATTATTCGTGACGTCGCTTTACAAACCGGTACAGCTTCAGGTGATGGTGGCAGTGTTTTTAGTGCGACCTTCAGAGACATGCGACGAATGGCTATTGATTATGATGATAACGTTATTATCTGGGATTATAATAAAGTCAGAAAAATTAACACCAACACCACGCCTTGGAGTATTTCAACATTGTTTGGCGGCGGAGCTGATTCAACAGACGGTGCAGATGCATTATCAGCAAACATTTCGGCATCATATTCAGACCAAATCACCATAACTCCAAATGGACGCGTGTGGTTTAATAAATCAAATGAAATCTGGTACTATGATCCAACAGATGCAAAAGTTAAAAAACACATCACCATGACGGGCATAGGAACGGACGACATGGCATCTTGGCGGGCAACGTTTGATAATGTCGCTTGTTCTGGTTCAAATGCCGCATTTACATTTACTAAAGCTGATTCGGGCATTACAAAAATTATGCGCCGTATGAGCTCTAGCACGAGTGCTTCGTGCGGATCAGCGGCAGCAAGTTATCCGTATTACAATACAAACTTTGATCTTGCTACAGGTGTAGCGACAGCACCGCATCCACCGCAAACGACTTGGTCGTCACATAAATTTACTGGCCTTGATGGTAATATCTATGTTCTTAATCAGGGCCGCGGTTCACTGAAAAAATACAATGCGGGTACAAATACGTTTTCAAATGTAGTCGGTGACGGAACCAATGGTCGTTGTGACGACGGCATGCCGGCGACAAGTTGTCCGGTGGTCGTGATGTCAGCATTTGTGACTGAATTTGGTCGTATCTATTTTGTCGATCTTGGTGTTTTAAGAACAGTTGATAGCAATGGATTAGTACAAACGATCGCAGGGCAACCAAGAAACTTCGGTATTGGTTATAACCCAATCAGTGCGCGCTATTCACAAGTCGCGTTCTTTGAAAAAATCGCCAATGACATCTATGTAAAAAACGAACAAGAAAATCAAATCGTAAAATTCTCTTTAACGGGCGGAAACGTACAACATATTGCGGGCAATTCATTACGTGGATCTCCAGCCATAGCCTCTGCAGCGACTCAGACAAAAATGCCTAACTGCAATTGGGGTTTACCCTGCAGTTTTATTGTTGATAGCGCAAATAATCGCCTATATCACTATGCCAGTGGCAACAATGTGGCCTATATCGATCTAGCCACGGGTCTTTGGGTGACTCAAGGTAGTGGTGTTGTGCAAGATAGTGCTGCGCGCGTAAGTTATGTCGGTTTAAATGATGATGGTTTATTGATTTATGCGCCATCGCACTACGGAGTCTCAGGTGATAAGGTCACAATACGTTCAGTAAATCAAGACACCATGGCCAGCACTATTGTTTACGGCCAGAATATAATTTCAAATTCACTCAGTGGTACAGTTTGTACTGACGTTAGTTCAACCACTTGTACTTTAGCGCATGCTTCTACGGATGCTGTGCAAACGCGGTATAAATTTGATTCTACAACGGGTAACTGGTTATTTACGATTCGTGGGCAAAACACGTTATACTCACTGCCTTCACTGGGCGGGGTTGTAACTGCATTTGAAACGATGAACAATAATTTTATCTCATATGATTTTTTTAAATCAGGCGGGGATGATTTTGTTTTCTACTGCTCAACATCGGGTAACTTGTATAAACGTAATATCACTACAGATGTTGAAACAGCATTGCCATTACCGATTGCTTCAATGTCGTGTGCTTCGAATTCTTTATTTTACGATGCGGTCAAGAACTCGTTATTCTTTGCGTATAAACAAAATAATTTGTACGGCATTGGTGAATATACTGATCCCTAAGTTTTTAGATTTCCGTTAGCGATAGATTCATCAATCATTTTTTTAGCGACTTCCCACAGCGCCGGCAGACCGCCAGCAATGGGGGGTTCGCATTTGTTAATCACTTTGTCAGCTTTAACATCATGGTTTTTCCAAGAATAACCGCCATTAAGATAGTTCGAATAGAGTGGTAAAAAACGATCAATCGCTGAAACGTATTTCGCTTCAGCAGACTGGCCTTCTTCAAATTCATTCCAGATCGCTTTAAAATCTTCAGCGATCAGATCAGGCAATAAACCAAAAATTCGTTCACGCGCTAAGGCTTCTTTTTCTTTTTTGCTGGATTGATCGCCGTAAATAATCACATCACCGGCATCGATTTCAACGATGTCATGAAGTAAAGCCATCTTGACCGCTTTATTAATATCTAATTTTACCGGAGACATCTTTTCAAAAACCATGACTGTCATTGCTAAATGCCAGCTGTGTTCAGCGGTGTTTTCAACGCGGCCGCCGACATGAATCGGGGTTTGGCGATCGATGGTTTTTAAACGGTCAATTTCTTTAATGAATGGAAGTAGATTTTCGAAAATCATGATAACCACTTTTGTAACGTTTTGTTTAACGAGTTAATATTTACAGGTTTAGAAATATAATCATCCATGCCGGCAGCAATGCAGCGTTCTTTGTCGCCTGATTGCGCATTCGCCGTCATAGCAATAATCGGGATCGTTGCTGGAATTTTATCACGCTTGCCACTACGAATAACTTTAGTGGCTTCAAAGCCATCCATTTCAGGCATTTGGCAATCCATCAGAACTAAGTCATAAGGAAACTGTTCTAAAGCAATTAGAGCTTCGATGCCATTACCTACAGTATCAACACGATGACCAATTTTTTCAAGCATTGCCCGTGCTACTTTTTGATTAACGAAATTATCTTCAACAACTAAAATTCGGCCGGTTTTATGTGAAGTGATTTCTTGTTCAAAGTGTTGGATTGTACCGGCATTTTTATTAAGGGATTTCTTTAATGAAATCTCAAACCAAAAAACTGAACCTTTATGTTCGGTGCTGATTACACCGATTTTTCCGTGCATCATATCGACCAAGCGCTGACAAATCGATAAACCTAAACCTGTGCCACCGAATTTGCGGCTCATCGTGCTGTCAGCTTGGGTGAAGGGTTGAAATAATTTTTTTAAATTGTCGCCAGAAATACCAATGCCAGAATCTTGAACCTCAAAGTGAATACTGATTTGTTTTTCGTCACTTGAAAGAACCGAAGCGCTGACTGCAATTTCACCTTCATGAGTAAATTTAATCGCATTAGAGATCAAATTTACTAAAATCTGGCGAATGCGACCCGGGTCACCAACAACATTTTCAACTAAAATTGCGGGAATAACAGTTTTTAATTCTAAACCTTTTTGGGTGGCGGTAAGGCGCAAGGTTTTAGTGATGTCCTGAACTAAACTTGAAACTTCGAAATCAATCTCTTCGAGCTCCATTTTGCCAGATTCAATTTTTGATAAATCAAGAATATCATTAATAATGGCAAGTAGACTATCGGCTGAAGTGCGAATGATTTCGATGTATTCACGTTGCTGCGGTGAAAGGCTAGTGTCTAACACGATATTCGTCATGCCGATCACGCCGTTGATTGGCGTTCTGATCTCATGACTCATATTTGCTAAAAAAAAGCTTTTAGTTTCAGAAGCTTGTTTAGCTTGTAGCGCAGATCTTTCAAGTTCACTGTTTAAAGTCTTTAACTGAATTTCGTTGGCTTTACGTTGGGTAATATCAGAAATAAAAGCCGTAAAAATATATTGGTTATCAATTTTTAGCGGGGTAATTGACAGCTCTACCGGAAACTCTTCGCCAGATTTTTTTAAACCGCTGATTTCGATACTGCGGTTTAATACAGGGCCTTCGCCAGTCATAATAAAGTGGCTCAAACCTTTTTCATGCATTTGCCGATAACGTTCAGGAATAATTAATTCTGACATGCGCTGACCGATAGCCTGATCTTTAGACCAACCAAAAATTTCTTCAGCGCGTGGGTTCCACTCAGTAACAAGACCTTTTTGATCCATACCAACGATGGCATCAAAAGCTGATTCTAAAATGGCGCGTAATTTGCCTTCATTTTTACCCACGGCTTGGGTGCGTTCAACAACGCGTTTTTCTAATTCAGCATTGATCACCAATAATTTATTTTCGGCAGTGTTCTGAAGTTCTTCAGTTTGATATAAATCGTTAGCCATCTTCCAGACGATCACTAAGAAAAACACAATGCTACCCATAACGCGAATTAGAACACCAAAGTCAGCATCGATAAATGCAGCGCGCTCAGCTCTGATCTGAACCCAGTTCACAATCGGGGGCACCAAAACAGCCGAAGCCAGTAAAATGCGAGTACTTCGGCCAGCAACCGTTGGTGAAGTTGCAATTTTCATTAAGGCTATATTTTTGCGCGCGTATAAAAAACCTGTCGTTAAAATTATAAATAAGACCGACGTGTGCAGAGCCATTTGGGTGTAGTAAGCAGCACCAAAGGTATAACTGATTCCTAAAAGATAACCGAGCAACGCTTGAAACGAGATCAAGAAAGCTAAGAATATTAAATACTGACTGGCTCTTTGCCAACGTGGTTTTGCATTAGCGCTAAAAAAAACCGAAACGGCTAGAATTATAAAATTGATAGCTGTAATCGGAGCAAGACGGCCAGCCGGAAAGCGGGCGCCTGGGCGTATCGGATCAGCAAATAAAAACTCATCAATTCCTAAATTAATGTCTAGTAGGTATTCAGCCAGCGTCAGCGCGCCGATTAAAAAAGTAAGACTGGCAAAAAAACGCGCCGATGTACGAATCCATTTGTTGTTAAGATATTCTTCGCTGTCTTGATAGAAGTGTAGCGCTAAAGCTAAAAAAAGTAAGCCGATCGCCGTATTGGCTTTCATTGAAATGTAGCCGGAGAGTACGGTTTTTAGAGTGTCATTTTCTATAACCCAGCCTGTTAAAACTAACAGGCAGATTAACACGGATAATGAAACGCAAAGTCTTACGAAAGAGACTTTTTTAAGAGAAAACTTATCATTCATACTAAAAGTAATTTAGATGAGTTTTCTCTCGAGGTATAGCGAAAAAAAGATCTTATTTAATAACAGCAACCCAAGTTGCATCGATACCGTATTGACGGACGAAACGATTAAAGATTTTGCCATGATCAGGGTGCATGCGCACGCAGCCATGAGAAGCTTTAGTTCCTAACTTTGACCAGTTGCTTTTCGGAGTGCCATGGATCGCATAACCTTTATGTAAGAAAACTGCGTAAGGCATGTTGCCTAAACCGTTGTAATCTCCACCTGGATTCGCCTTAGAAGTGTAAGCATCATAGATGCGGCCATTGGGGTGACCTTCCCATAGGGGAGTTTCATTTTTTGGAGCACCGGTAGAAACTAACCAAGTGTGAGTTAAGCTGCCAGAAACATAAAGGTAAGCACGTTGTTCGCTTTTTCTAACTTCAATGTAAATCGGGCAGTCAAAACTGCGGCAAGAAATCTCGAAGAACGATGGCATTAAGTAAGGTAACTGGCCTGTTTGGCGAATGTACTCTCTATCCATCTCTTGAAGAATTTCTTCGATGTTTTCAGCTGCTGGATCCAATTCTTCGATCATGTTTGTTTCTTCGATAGCTGAAGCTTGCGTTGTTAGTTCTTGAGCTTGTGCTTCGCCGAAAACTAAAACAACCGAAAGAAATAACATAACTAAGGCTGCGGTTTTTAAAATTTGTCTTTTCATAATCATCCCCTAAAAGTGAGCTGTTTAATTAATGTGTATGCAAAAGAAATGCAAACGATTAATAAGGACAATGGCGACAGCCGTTACCACAACAGTAACCGCGCTTCAGATGATATGATTTTGAAAACACCATTAAGCCATTGGTGTCAAAATAGTAATCTGGTTCATTAGGCTCATTAGTTGGAGTAGAAGTTTGCGCGTTTATAAATTCATTCAAACACTTAGCACATAAACAATCGCTAAAATTTTTCGGAATATTTTTAGCGATCGGAAGTTGTAAACACCAGCAGGGCAAAGTGCCCCCAGCGGTTCCATCATTTACGGCACCGCAAGAAAACTCAGAATGACACCGCTCACAGATTTTCTTTGCCATGCGGCACACACTGCGAAACCCATTCGCCTGATTTGTAGTAAGCATAACCATAGAACCACACAAGTTCAGTTGCTTGATTCAAAACGCTCACTTTGTGTACAAAATCTTCTGGAACCACACCATTCACCGAATAGCACCAACCGTGGGCCTTCATGTCGGTGTCTGAAATAAGTTCTAATTCAGAATTGATGTCATAAACACTTACGATACCATCAATATCACCGACAAAAGGAATCTGATTTTTATTAAAAAAATCTACCGATATTTGCCCAACGGTTTGCGGAAGTGTGACTTCAGTCGCTGCAGAAAATAAAACTTCGCTGTTTTTACCGATCACTTTAAATGTTAAAGCATAGCTATAAGTACAGACATTAAGTGAAACTAATACAATGAACGCAGCTAACAACCTCATACTACTGTGACACCTTTAAATACATTTGTACGTTGAATGGGACCACGATGTTACCCATATGACCGCCCAGTGGATATAAAAATAAACGTTCACCAAAACTTTCACGCAATAAAGGTATGTCAGATGGTTTTAATAAAAAGTCATCCACGTTAGTAAAAACATAAACGCGTGGATCATTTTTTAAATCCTTCATCTGAGAATATAAACCAGTATTGTACGGGATATCTGATTTTTGTTCTTCAGGAGTTAACGTCGGGATCACAAACGAATGCATGTAGTTGGCAAAGTTATAAGTCCAAGCTTCGTCTTCAAGCGCATTTAATTTGTATTTAGAATAAGGAGTTTTTAATACACGCGGTTTTACAAAGTGAGAAGAAACAATAATATCACGTAAACTTTGGCGGTACTGATCGCCGATCACCCATTGGATATGATTAGTTTTAAATTTTAATTTCTCTAACATGTCAAAAAGGGCTTTTACAGGATCTTTTGCCGCAGAGACATCACCGGCATTGACGTAAATGGCTCCCATGATATGGTCTTTCCACGCTTTTGAAATACCAGCACCTACAACATCATTTAAATAATCCAGCTGCTGAATACCGTAGATCACATCTACGCCAGGGTTAATCAATAAAACTTTTTTGAAAAGTTGTTGGGATTGCTTTTTATCATAGGGTGCTAAAAATCCGGCTAACACTCCGCCATTTGAATAGCCGACTAAAGTAATTGAATTATAGCGCATGCCTTTTTTATTTTTAGCATAATCTAAAATCCATTTTACAAATTGGTAGTACTCAATCGTATCGCGCGGCATGTAACCAGGAACGCCTGTTTCAGAAATAGCCAAAGTGTAGCTAAAAGATAAATTGCTCGGTAAACAAATCACATTGTAGCCAGCTTTGATATACACATCAGCTAAGGCCGCAGAATTTGTTGAATAACTATTGCCCCCAAGGCCTGCGATAATCATCACCAGCGGCGCATTTTGCTTTTGTTTGTAAACTTGCAAATTGATCACTGGTTTTGATAGCGGGTATTTTGCCTTTAAGCGTTCTGGGCGGTAAACCATCTCCCATTCGTCAAATTTAGCTGTTGAAGGCGAAAATGTAGATAACACTGTCGCGATAAATGGATCTTTGGTCGGAAACGGGTACTGGCTTTCTGGAATCTCTAAAGCTTGTACCGCTTGGCCAAAACTTAATAATAAAATAAACAACATAGCGAGCGCTAAACGCATCGCCGAATGGTAAACACCGTAAACTTTCATTTCCCTGATTTCCTTATAGAGTGAGATATCTAGTGAAACTTCGAGTCAAAGGGAACCGCTAAATCAAAAAAGTAACAAATAGCGCGTCAACCTGCGAAATAGTTTCAAATATGATTTGTATCTCTGTGAAGTAGAGGTAAAAAAGCATCAGTGGAAAATGATTTATTCGCAACCCAAGTTGATCCCGAGATGCTGCCTTTGGCAGAGCGTATTCGTCCTAAAAACTTTGATGAAGTTTTAGGCCAGACTCATTTTCTATCTTCCAAGTCAGCTTTCTACCGCATCCTAAAAAGTGAGCAACTTTTAAACCTGATTTTTTGGGGTCCACCGGGCACCGGTAAAACAAGCCTTGCGATAAGCCTTGCTAAGAATCTAAAAGCGCACTTTATCCAAATGAATGCGGTTGATGCCGGAGTCAAAGATCTAAAAGCTGCCTGCGAATCAGGTCGCACCAGAAAATTACAGTACCAGCAAAAGACATTACTTTTTGTCGACGAGATCCATCGTTTTAATAAATCCCAGCAAGATGTGTTGTTACCTTACGTAGAAAAAGGCGATGTGTATTTAATCGGGGCGACCACTGAATACCCAAGTTATGAGTTAAATAAAGCCTTACTGAGCCGTTGTCAGGTGGTTGAGTTTCGTAAGCTCACAACTGAAGCGTTAGAGCAGATCTTAGAAAAAGCAGCCACAGAACTTGGAATAACAACCAAAGATTTATTCTTAGATGAAACAAAGCAGTTATTAATTAATTCTGCTGATGGTGATGCCAGACGTTTATTAAATATCACCGAGACGGTCATTAAATTTTATAAAGTAAAAACAGATGAAGATCCTTTTCCCTTATCTGTAGAGGATTTAGAAAAATTAATGGGAAGAAAAGTTATTCCCTATGATAAAAAATCTGATCAGCATTACGATTGTATTTCGGCGTTTATTAAATCAATGCGCGGTTCTGATCCAGATGCGGCTTTATATTACTGTGCGCGGATGTTAGAGGGCGGAGAAGACCCATCATTTATCGTTCGTCGCATGATTATTTTTGCTAGCGAAGATATCGGTAACGCTGATCCGCGAGCATTAACAATGGCTACAGCATGTTTACAAGCTGTCGAAGCGATTGGTATGCCTGAGGCTCGTATTAACATCGGCCAAGTTGTTACTTATTTGGCGAGTTGTCCAAAATCGAATAAATCTTATTTAGCTATTAATGCAGCCATTGAATACGTGCAAAAAACCGGAACCCCAGAGCTTCCGGTGCATTTACGTTCGAGTTCTAAGGGTCAAGGCTATCAGTACCCGCATAATCACCCGAAAAACTGGGTAAAGCAAAGTTACTGGCCGCCACAAGCAAAGCCTGAAACTTTTTATGAACCTTCGAACTCGGGTTTTGAAAAAAATATTTCTGAATACTTACGTTGGTTGAAAGAGTAATTCGATACGATCCCACAATTCGGTGCGCGGGGCCACCAGATCAATCATTTTGTTTTCGATCGGGTGCGGAAATTTTAAAGTCTTCGCTTTTAAACAAAGTCCGTTAATTTTTAATTCATCTCTAAAAAAGCGATTGTGATGTGAATCACCGTGTTCGCGATCACCCACAATCGGATGCGCCACGCGGTTCATATGGCGTCTGATCTGATGCCAACGGCCGGTTTTAAGTTCAACATGCAACAAACTATAACGACTGGTCGGAAATTTTGAATTCACAGAATACTGCAGTTCAATTTTTTTCGTAGTTGAATATTGAGTAGAACATTCAACTAAGGTGCCTGTTGAATCTAGTTCTAGCGGAAGATTAATATGCCCGTGCTCTTCTTTAAACCAACCACGCACTACCACATCATAAGTTTTTTGGATCAGATGCGCGCGCATCATCTTATTCATCTCTGACGAGGCTTTGTTGTGAAGACCAAAGATCACTAAACCTTCGGTGGCAAAATCCAGGCGATGAATGGGTGAACCGATAATTTGGTGTTTGTCTTTAAGCCAGTGCAGGCAGGTTTTTCTGCCGACAGTTTTTCTGGCAATACGATCTTCAGGAGGGTGCACGTAGACATGTGCGGGTTTCATCAAAACCAAAAGATCTTGGTCGTGATAAACAATCGAAGGCTCGATATCAAATTTGTTATTCAGAGCCTTCGGGAGCGGTTGCATGTTTGGCTAATTATAAACCTAAGTATTTGTTAAATACGGCGTTGTCAGTGTTTTGTACGCCTTTATTTAAAGTCGCGGTGTCGATGAAAGAATCATCGTTATAACGGCAAAGTTCAATTTCAGTTGTTGAGTTAAGAACAGTTGCTGTCGTTAAAGTGCCATGACAGTCAGTGTGCTCTTCAGCGTATTCTAGAAATGCAATTGGTTCAGCCGTTTGTGTGTTGAAAAACATAACGTCTAAGGCGCCAACATAAGTATTGGCAAATTTGCATAACGCCCATTGATCATCTTGAAGTTCAACAACCGTAAATTCGCCACCAGCTAAGTTACAGTTTCTGATTAACGGATTAGATGCTGACCACGAAGTTGAAGCTAAAAGGCACAGAACGATCACTGTCGCGTAAGCGAATTTCATAAAGACTCCTTCAGAGGTAATTTATCCGTTAGCGATATCGGATAATTGCGGTGAAGCCAATTAATGCACCAGATATTCACTTTTTTACAAGACTTTTGCGGCGTTTCATCTAAAAATGAAGCACTATGAGTAAATTGATAGATCGAAAAGTCTTATCTTGGGCGTTATATGACTGGGCCAACAGCGTTTTTTACACAACGGTTATGGCGGGTTTTTTTCCGGTATTTTTTAAAAAGTACTGGAACACCGAAGCCACAGTCAGCCAAAGCACTGAACGCTTAGGGGTTATCCTAGCAATTTCAGGTTTTTGCTTAGCGGTGCTGGCGCCGTGGTTAGGTGTTCTTTCTGACTATCGCAGATCAAAGAAAAAATTCTTAGGTGCATTCATGTTAATGGGAGCAGTAGCCACTGCTGGATTATTTTATGTACCCCAGGGAGATTGGTTAACTGCAGCGGTTCTTTATGGATTTGCATTTTTTTGTGCCGCAGCCAGTGTTGTTTTTAATGATTCATTAATCGTTGGTGTTACCACGCCAGATAAATTCGATAAGGTCTCATCTTTTGGTTTTTCGCTGGGTTATTTAGGCGGCGGTTTATTGTTCTTAGTGAATGTTTTAATGTTTCAAAAGCCTGAATTTTTCGGACTTTCCAGTGGCTCTGAAGGTGTACGTTGGTCGTTTTTAACAGTTTCAATCTGGTGGGTGGTGTTTTCGATTCCCAATTTTTTATACACGCCAGAGCCTGAAGCGATGCCCAGCAACGAGACGGCAGTGCAGTTATTTCTTAAATCTTTGAAAGAACTTAAAAGAACTTTCTTAGAACTTTTCAGACAAAAGAATTTATTTTTATTTATTGTAGCTTACTGGTTTTATATCGACGGCGTAGCCACAGTGATGTCGATGGCTGTGGATTTTGGAATCTCGATTGGTTTTGAAGCCGGCGATCTGATTAAGTCTTTGTTGCTGGTGCAATTTGTGGGTTTTCCGGCAGCTTATTTTACCGGCGCTTTAGCTGGAAAGTTCGGAAGTAAAAAAGTCATCATCGGCTGTTTATTAGTGTACGTATTGGTGGTGTTCGGGGCCTCGGTGATGACTAAGCCTGAACACTTCTACATGATGGCAGTGTTAATTGGTCTTGCTCAAGGGGGCGTGCAGGCGCTTTCACGTTCGTTATTTGCGTATCTGATTCCGTCTGAAAAGGCCGGCGAATATTTTGGATTTTTTAATTTACTTGGTAAATTCGCCTCAGTGCTTGGCCCGTTATTAATGGCAGCCACGGCGCGTGCCTTCGGCCACCCACAAAAGACGATTTTAAGTTTATTATTGTTATTTATTTGCGGAATTTACTTTTTAAGCCGCGTACAAGTGCGACCGGCTGAGGTCAAAAGAGCTACTGCTTAGGTGGCTCGGTTTTTTCGCTGTCGCTGTGTTGGTGTTTTTGGATCTCAAGGGCCTTCTTGCCTGTGATGCCAACCCACTCCGGAAAGAAGACAGCGATGACGATAAAAATCATCGTAAATAGTGCAAAAAATCCAATAAGAATCCAAATAATTTCCATAATATAGCCATTATACATTCAATCTGTGACAGAAGTCTAAGTTTTTGGTATCCGAACACCCATGAGTTATAAGGTACAAGATCACTACTTTAAAAAGGCCAAAGAGCAAAATTTTGTGGCGCGTTCGGTTTTTAAGCTAGAAGAGATCGATCAAAAATTTAAAATTATTTCTGCTGGCCAAAAGATTCTTGATCTAGGCGCCTCTCCAGGTTCGTGGTCACAATACTGCTCAAAAAAGATCGGCCCAAACGGGCGTCTTCTTGGTGTTGATTTAACTGAAATCGATTTAAAACTAAGTAAAACGATGAGTAACGCTAAATTCATTCAGGCAGATTTGCGTGATATCAATTTAGAAGAAATTTTTAAAGAGTATGGCTTTAATGAGCCGTTTGATATCGTGTTGTCTGATATGGCCCCAAAAACGACGGGCATTCGCATTACTGATCAGGCCCGTTCGTATGAGCTTTGTGATATTGCTCTGAATGTGGCGCGTAAATTTTTACGTAAAGACGGCCACTTTGTTTGCAAGTTATTTCATTCGGATGATTTTTCAAAATTACGCGAAGAAATCAAAAAAGACTTTCAAAAGTTCGAAGCTGTTAAGCCCGATTCGACCCGTAAGATTTCGAAAGAAATTTTTTTGGTCGGTCTTAAGAAAAAATAATGTCTATTGTAAATGTGATTTTTGAGAACAATGACTTTATCGCCTGCGATAAGCCAGCAGGCGTATTAAGTGTACCTGACCGTCATAAATCTGATCGCCCGTGTTTAGGTTTAGAGCTGCAAAAGCAAAAGGGCATTCAAATTTATCCGGTGCACCGCTTAGATCTAGAAGTGAGTGGTTTAATTCTTTTTGCCAAAAACTCTCGCGGTCACAAGGCTTCGCAAGATTGGTTTGCTAAAAAGCTCTTACAGAAAAAATATAAAGCTTTAACGTTAAAACAAGATTTCATGCATTGGCCAGAAAACGTGAAAGCTGCGCGCGAGACCTTAACTTTAACACCAGGGTCTGAGTTTCTATGGAAGATGAACATCTTGCGTGGCAAAAGAAGGTCTTTTGAATCACCTCACGGCGACCCAGCTGAAACCAAAGCTATATATAGAGGTGAGCGTGGTGAATTTCTTGAGTGGGATATGTATCCTATTACAGGGCGCTCGCATCAGCTTAGATTAGAATTAAGTCGCCACGGATTTCCTATCGTGGGTGATGAATTATATGGGTCTAAAGTTAGTCTAAATGCTTTGCAATGGCCCTTTGGGCCCCTGGCTTTAAGAGCAATTGAAATCACTTTTAATGAGCAAATTTGTTCAGATTTTGATTTTCCTTTTGTACTATCAGCTACTTATCTTTAAGTAAGATCATTTCACTTTTACGCGCTGCGTTTTCAAGAGCACTTTTCTTCTAAAAGTCTGCAATATTTACTTTTCAGATGGTTCCAATCTGGGTACAAGTAGTTCGTCTCTGGAACCACCAAAGACATTACACCCATGAAGGGGGTTATCAATGAAAGCATTAGTGAAATTAACAGTAGCAGCATTGTCTTTCGCAGTTATCATCGGAGCGCAAACTGCAAAAGCTGACAACGATATCGAAAAAATCATCGGTAAGAATGATTTAATCGCGGTAGACGCTGAAGCAACAAACATCCCAGTTAAATATAAACGTTTAGTGGATGCATTCGGTAAATTAGGTATGGGCTGTACAGCTACTCATATCGGTGGTGGTTACGTATTAACAGCAGGTCACTGTTTTTGGGCTGGCGAAAAAGCTATCGAAAATCAAGACTGTCCTGGTGCTGAAAATGAAATCCAATGGGGTTTTCGTGAAGGCAAAGAGCCTTATTTAGTTTCTAAATGTGAAAAAATCATCATGGCTCAAAGAACTCAGAAAATGGACTACGCTTTATTGAAAGTTAGCCCAGTACCTCCGGTTTTTGTAAAAGCTGATTGGTATAAACGTGCAAAAGTAGGAGCAAAAGTAACGATCTTCTCTCATCCAGAAGAATTACCGCTACGTTGGTCACAGCTTTGCAAAATTCAAAAAGTAGCTGATGCTGATTTTGATCAAGCTTTAATTCACCATATCTGTGATACAAACCCAGGTTCATCTGGTGCAACAATCATCGATGCTTATGCACTTAAAGTTGTAGGTATTCATGATGGTGGTCGCGCAGATGGTAATGGCGGTGGTTTAAACTACGGCACTTATATCTACGATACTCCACTTCGTAAAATTTTATCTTCATTAAATATCTATAGCCAAAAACCATAGGAATTTTTCGATGAAGAATGTCTTTCGCCTTCTATCAGCTTTATTGTTGTGTGGTTGCATTCATGCAACTGCGCAAGACGCAAAAGTAAATGACAACTATCCTGATGCTTGGTGGGTTTACGTGCCTCCTAGTGAATTAAAAAGTTGGGAGATCGCACCACAGGCTGCAGATCGTTCTAAAGGCGATGTTATTCTTTCTAAACGTACTGAACTTGGAATTTTTTCTAATTTATCTGAAGCCCATTTTGTACTTGATGGAATTCACTATGCCAGTGTTGAGGGGCTCTGGCAGGGGATGAAGTATCCAGAAGGGCCTAACGACGAAAGATTGAAAGATCCTAGCGTTGTTTGGCCCTACACTCGCGAACAAGTCTATAAAATGTCGGGCTTTGAATCTAAAGCTGCCGGTGATGCGGCTAATGCTAACATGAAAGCATTAGGTATTAAGTGGATCACTTATAAAGGCAAAAAAGTTGAATACAAAACTGAAGCCGGAAAAATTGAGCACTACAATATTATCTACCGCGCCTCAGAGCAAAAAGTTCTGCAAAACTCTGAAATCAAAAATCTATTATTGCGTACTGGAACTTTAAAGTTTCTTCCGGATCACACGCAGCAACCTAATCCAGATCCAGCGTACTTATATTTTGATATTTTTATGAAAATCCGTTCTGGGTTAACTACAACTTCTGCGCAGTAGAAATATAACAGCGCAGTAAATTCACTGCGCCACTTCTATAATTGGCTGCGCCAATATTAATTTAAAACAAGTTTAAGCAAGACTTTCGACTGTGATAATTTGTGTCATTTCCACATTTTTTTATTTAATTTTACTGGCTCAAAGTATTAAAAACTAGACCATCGCCTAGTTTAATAATGGAACCAGTAATTCTTCTTAAAAATTTTAAACAAACGTAGAATGCTAGATTCACGACAAACGGATTTGTTTACTTATAATACTCATTACGAGGGGAGAGTTTGTGTTAAAACCATTTAATGCATTAATCGTTACTGCTGTGATCGCAATTTCATCTGTTGCTATCGCTAAACCTACATTATCAACGAAAATCGTTGGTGGTGAAAATGCTCTTAAGGGAGAAATTCCTTACATCGTTTCTTTACGTTCAAAAAGCTACGGCCATTTTTGTGGCGGAAGTTTAATTGGTCAAAACTGGATCTTAACTGCGGCTCACTGTGTACGCGGTGGAACAATTGATGAAGTATGGATCGGAATGTTAGATCAAAAAGATACAGCTGGCGTTGAAAAAATCAAACCTGCTAAGATCATTGCTCACGAAAAATATTCTTCTTCAACAATGGAAAATGACTTTGCTTTAATTAAATTAGCAACAAACTCTTCATTTGCTCCAGTGGCGATGAACAATGTTGAAATTTCAATTGATGATTCAATTGACGCTGCACCGATCATGTCTATGACAGCTGGTTGGGGAGCGATTAAAGAAAGCAACTACTCATTACCTAATATGTTACAAAAAGTTAGCGTTCCTTTAGTGAGCACTAATAACTGTAACGTTAAAGAAGCCTACAACGGAGACATTACTGACTCTATGATCTGCGCTGGTTACAAAACTGGTGGTAAAGATTCTTGCCAAGGTGATTCTGGTGGACCTTTAGCAATTATCGATGCTGAAACTGGCGTACACACTTTAATCGGTGTTGTGAGCTGGGGTGAAGGTTGCGCTCGCGCTAACAAATACGGTGTTTACGCAAAAGTAAGCAACGCTTATGAGTGGATCCAAACTAAAATCAACGCTTCATCTGAAGAATAGTTTTTAGCCTTACATTCGAATAGAACGTAAAAAAGCCGGGTCCTTCCGGCTTTTTTTATTTTAGGTAGGCCGTTCCTTTTTGGGGAGCAACGCGTCTCAAGGTGAGACGCATCTTAAAGGTCTTCTGTGTTTCTGTATTTCCAGACGAATAAACTTAGGGATGCGACGGTAAAGATAATAGCTGCCGCCAAGCCATAGCCGTAACCTTCGTCAGGATATTCTGCCATCTTGATTCCAAAATAAAGTACAAAGGCCTTGCCGATAAGCGTGGGCACTAAGAATGATCGGATAAAGTCTTTAAGGAGAGCTTTGCTGTTCATGGGCTATTTATATGTCACATATTAACAGGGTGTAAAACAATTTTGCAGTCTGCGATTTTTTAAGCTGTCTCGGCGTGATACATCGGTTTTTAATAATTACGTTATATCAACAACTTACGATGAATACAGAAAGTTGGCCCTTAGGTTGCTTTAACAACTATGAAAAGGAAGAACAATTATGAAAACATTAGTAACCCTATTAAAAATCGCGATGTTAGTAACAACATTATCGTTTGTAATGTCTTGTGATAAAAACAACAAGAAGACAAACAACAACACAACGGCCTACGGTAACCAAATCTATACTTATGGTGCCAACGGACAATGTATCAACAACCAAACTGGCCAGCAAATGCCAGTGACATACTGCCAACAACAGTACAATAACGGTGGTGGATACGGCCAACAACAATGTAATGGAAATCCTAACTTATATATCTGGTCATACGCGGATCAATCTTGCGCCAGCCAACCACAATACACAAATGGTCAACAAATGTGTTGGAAGAGCTGTCAGTACACAAACTGTTCAGGTCAAATGGCTTACCCAGGTGGGTCATCAAACCAACAACAAGGGTATCAGTGCTTATAATTTCTTAGCTACTGGTTCTTAGTTACTTAAACGTTAATTCATAATTGGAGAAGGCTTTGTGTTGATCACAAGGCCTTTTTTTATTTTAAGGCTTTGATCTGAGCGCAGATGTTTTTGATTTGGCTCATACATTTTTCACGATCAGCCATTTGAGTTTTAGCGGCTTTATCCGAAATCATTTGAATAGGGCGTTCGCGTTTTTCTAAAGCATAGGCGTAGATATCGCAGGTGCAGTCTTTATCGCAAGTCTCGGCTCTTTGAGCTAAGATCATAAAATCACCTTCATTAAGTTTTGTGGTCTTTTCATCAATTAATGAATGTAAGGCTTGGCTTTTTTCTGAGATCTGTTGGCTTGAAAGCTTGCATGTGGGCTTGTCAATTTGAGCTAGCAGAGCATTTGAAAGCTGGGCCAGAGACTGTAGAGTTCTGGCCTGAGCTGTTGTCGTAACTAGGAATAGACTAAGTAAAGCAAAAATAATCGTAAGTTTCATCTTACGGAGTATGGTAAGCCTTACCGCGAGACTCTTCAATTAATTTATGTAATGGCGCAATCGTGTACTTAGATTTTAAGTACTTAATCACCTTGTCTGTAGCGATCACCGATTGTGGGTGAATATCGTGAAATAAAACGATGCCGCGACCTAATGAATCAATTTGTTTTTTTGAACGTTGAAAAATTGATTCGGGATTTTTATCTTGCCAGTCTAAGGTATCCACGTTCCAAGCAATGTGTAACATGTTGTTCTTAGCGATCAATGTGCGGATCGTACCATTCATCGGACCACAGGCGCCATAAGGGCAGCGATACATCGTCGGTTTTTCACCGACGACTTTAGCAAAGTCTGTAGAAGCTCTTGTAATCTCTTTATCTAGGCCTGAAGAACTTTGTTTTGGTAAGTTTGCATGCGTATATGAATGCGATGCGCGCGAAAATAAGGCGCTCTTCGTTTGTGGAATCGCAGGATATTTAACAATGTTTTGTGCTTGCCAGAAAAATGTTCCGTGCACGTTGTTGGCCGTTAAAGCATTGACCATACCTTGCGTATGTTTTGGAGCAGGGCCATCATCAAAAGTCATCGCCCATTTACCCATTGGAAAACGGTTGCCGGTCACATGACCCTTACCATCTGGACTTGGATAAAGTTCATCTAAAGCTTGCGGTGTGCGAAAGCTATTATTTGTATTTAAGAATTCTTGTTCAGATTCATTCGAACGTTCTTTTAAATATTCGGTGAATTTATTTTCGATAAAAGTATCAATGTGAGTTTTCTTACGATTGGCCACTAACCATTTAGAGCGTTTGTAAGCTTCGGCAAGCATAGCTTGTGTTGGTTTTAAATAAGCATCAAAAGACGGGGCTTTCACCTTGGCTTGTTCGGTGCCAAACTGCACATTCACATCATTTAAATTTTGCGCTAAAATGATGATTGCAGATTTGTCGCCTTTTTTCCAAGCTTCATCAACCCATTTTTTAACGTTAGCAACGATCCACTTACAAGATTTTTGGTAAGGTGAACCTTCAGTGTTAGCATGTTTTAAAGTTAAGTAATAAAGATCTAACATCTCATGCAGATTACGTTCTGAAAATTCCCAGGCGATTAAATTTTGAAAACGAATTTTAGTAAACTCGTTCACATCATCAGTCGTTAACTGTTCGCCGATTTGTTTTTTGTTGTAGATGACATCTAATTTTTCATCAAACGAAAATAACAACTGCTGGGCTACATAGAAAAAACTTCTTTGGCGGTCTAAGTAGTTGGCAAAATCACGTGATTTTTCGCCATCATTTGGGTTAGACATTAATTTTTCAAATGTACGTAAGTTTTTTTCTTCGTGATCTTCATATTCGTATGAAGCTGTCGTTCTGGCTTCGTCTTTACGCCATGTCTGGCAAGAGAATGTAAATAGCAATGCTAATGCTGTAAAAATCTTCATTGATCTCATTAAAAGAGCTCCTTTTGGTGTTGTGTAATATTTTTATTTAACACAGCTTTATCGGCCATTTTACGGCAGGGCTAAATGTAACAATTCTGGCCTTAGTGATAGATTTAATTCCAAAAGAGTTTATCACGCGCAATATATTAGCCTTTAGGACTGGTCTTTATATTGTAGTCATCAGACGTATGAAAACAATGATTGTAAAAACACTATTCACTTTTATTTTAACGACCTTAACTGCGGGTATGCTTCAGGCACAGACGGCTAAGCTGCACCCGACGATTTACTATATTAAATCTATTGAAATGGATTCACAAAACTGCAGCTCGAAAAAGACAATCTATTCAACGACGGGTAAGGCCTTACATAAGGTGTGTGCAAACGACTATAAGACCTGTGTGATCGAAGGCACGTGCGCCATCATCGATGACGAAACTACAGTGATTAATTATATCGAGCAAAAAGCGGGTGTACCTTTATTTAAAGAAGTTGATAAAAATAAATGCCCGTATGGCTTAGGCGTTAAAAATATTTGTTTAGATCCTTACTACACCGTAGCCGCCGATCTTAAGTATCATAATCCGGGGGATGTGATCTTTGTTGAAGAGATGAAGGGCACCAAGCTTCCAAATGGTGAAGTGCATGATGGCTTTTTTATTGTACGTGATCGCGGCGGTGCGATTAAGGGTGCTAATCGTTTTGACTTTTACACAGGCTTATTGCATTACAAAAATGAGGATAATCCATTTACATCGCTTGGCTTTTCAAATGAAAAAGCGTCTTTTCCTTATAGAAAAGCGACAACATCTGAAACTTTATCTGTGAAAAAATCGCGAAACTATCCGGGGTTACCTTTATAATTAAAGGGCGCCCGAATTGATTTCAAGGTACGCCGGTTTTGACCAGTCAGAAACTTGTTCTTTATCTTCGCCAGATTCAGCGCGAACACGCCAGAAATATTGACCGGCAGGGATGTTCTCTTGAACCAGAACTTTATTCTTGTTGGTTGAATAAGATTTAAATAATTTAGAGAAATTTTCGTCTTTGGCAATCTCAACGCGAAAGGTGTCTGATTTTTTATTTTCAGGTGCCATCCATTTTAACCAGATGTATTTGCCTAAACCTTTTTGAAAGAAAAACTGTAAGCTTGAAGCTGTTTTTTCAATCACCGGTGTTTTCATATCAAATAGTCGGTTATAGATAACTTCGCCTAACTTACTTGTTGAACTGATTTTGCGCTCAGCTTTGCTGTAAGCAGATACACGGTATTTGTATTCGCCTTGTCCTGGAATTTTAATTGCAGAAGCAGGTTCACGAGTCGTGTAAGAAGTCGCATTTGAGAAATCGCCATCTTTAGTGTCGACTTCAACAACGTATTTATCTGCATTAGGTACATCAGTCCATTTAACATTAAACTTTTTAGCTGGGCCTACATCTTTTGAACTTTTTGCGATGTAATCGTAAACGATTTTGTCGCCTTTAATTTTAATAGAAGGGTAGACTAATTCAATTTGGCCGGTCTGCGAATATTCGCTGGTCAAATTGTTATTACCCACTGATTTTAAGCGGTAATAAACTTGATCGCCTGTAAGATTTTCGATTTTAGAAATTGAAGCGGGCGTGCGTGACACCACAGGATTTGTAAATTCTGGGTTGTCTGCAGTTTCTAAGATATATTCTTTAGCGTTTTCAGCTTTCATCCACGAAGCTGCCGGAATTTTATCTTTATCAACGATAATACGCGCTTTTTGTCTAAGTAATTGCGGTGGAAGAAGTGGCTTAGTTTCAGCTTCGATCTTTTTTTGTACTTCTTCGGGTTTCATTTCGTTAATTTTTGCAACTTCTACAGCCGGAAGCGATTCTAATTTAACGATCGCTTCATTAATAATAGGTTTATCGATTAATTTAACAATCGGAGGAGGGGCTACGATAAGTTCTTTATTTTTAGTAACAACTTTATCGTTAACTTTAACTTCACCTTTTTTAGTTTTAACCTGGATTTTACCGCATTCAGAAGATTTACCGATCTCTAGATCAGTGTCACCTTTTGCTGATTGGATATCTAATGATTTACCGCAATCATCTAAAACTAACTTAGCGGGTAAGTTTTGTGATTTAATAGAACCGTATTGTAAATTAAGTTTAACTTTATCACCTTCGGTTTTGAACTTGATTAACGAGTTGGCGCCAATAGTGATTGAAGTGCCGTCTTCGAAGTTAACAACAATAGATGAATCAGGGCCTACGAATAAACTATCACCCTGAACAATAGAATCATCACTGCGGGCGTTTTCCCAGAAAATATTTTTAGTACCACGCAAACGAACGTCAGATTCAACAGTAGAAACTACACCGATCTCGTCGCCCGAAGCAGATCTGCCGCCGATATTAAAGAATGAAAAATCAGTGTGAAGGGCGTAAAAGCCGATCAACAGTCCGATCACGCAGACATATATCGTTATTGAGTCTTCTTTAAAGAATTTTTCAAACTTCTGAAATTTCATGTGTATATTATCGACACGAATGCTTCATTTCATAATAGCCTTTAGGCCAGTATTGATTATATTTTCTCTTGTTTATATATAGATGGGTGAAGTCCAGACCTGAGCATTGGTCCAATTTTAGACACTTTGGCCCCCCAAAGGTGTAAACTTTTAATAATATTTTAAAGTCCAATATATGAGGCTCCGAGAAGGTTAACGTGGAAGATAATGTTTTTTCTTTTTTTTCAGAGTATTACGATTCTATACAGGATCCTGTCTGTATTTTTGATCGCGATGGTTTCGTTGCTTACTGTAACGAGAGCTTTTCTGCCTTAACAGGCACTTCGCAGATTCGTTTTTTAAATAAAAAAACGACTGTATTTAATTCTATTGTATCAGTTGATGATAAGGCTTTTGATCTTGCGCGCGTCGAAGAATTTTGCAGTTTCAGCGGGGTTAGTATCTTAAAGTTTGAAACTAAAAAAGTACTTAGAGGGCTTGGGCAGTTTGCGATCCGTAAATTGGCTTTACCGCCGCATGAAAACTTATTTCAGTTAACATTAAAAGACTTATCGATTGAAGAAGATCTGGTTAAAACTTTTCGTTTTGAATTAGCTTCGCGTAATAAAAAAATCGACGAGATGAATCAATTAGTAGAGATCTTTCAAAAGATTCGTCTATTAGATGAACCTGGGCTAATTGTGAATGAATTCATGAATTACCAATTAACATTTTCTCAGTTTTGTGCAGCGGCAAGCCGTGTAAATAAAACGATGACGATGATTTACGGTGGCCAAGAAAATATGAATCCTGAATTCTTAGAAGTTCAAAAAGAAATCGATGCGCATTTAGCAACTAATGTGGTTTCTAAGTACCAGACGCAAAAATCAGCAGTTAAAAATACGTCTAATGACAGTCATTATTACTGGTCATTGGTTCCGTTTAAGTTAGCAACTGATGTTATGCATGCGATCTTTATTTTTGATTCAGCTGAACAAATGAATAAGTTTTCGCATCAATCAGCTATTATCCTGAGTGAGCAGCTGAATTTAATTTTAAATAACTTAACGTTAAAAGAACTTTCATACACAGATGGCTTAACTAAGCTTAAAAACAATCTTTACTTTAGAAAAAAGATCGAAGAAGTTTGTTCGAGCAACCAAAATGCCCAGCTTGTTTTATTTGATGTGGATTTCTTCAAAAAAATTAATGACGGTTACGGCCATCCAGGTGGCGATGCCGTATTGATTTTCTTAGGTGAAATTATTCCGCAAGTGATGCAAAAAGTGAATCCAGACTTTTTAGTATCAACTATCGCCCGCGTGGGTGGTGAAGAATTTGCGATTGTTATTCCTGAAAAAGATCAGGAATTTGCCAATATGTTCGCAGAATCACTGCGCACAGCTATCGAAGCATCGACGGTGATGTTTAACGATATCGCGATTAAGTTTACGATTAGTCTGGGTGTCTCGTCTTGGACGCCGAAGAATTCGTTTTCGCCTGAGGCGGTTAAGTTATTGTATAAAGCGGCAGATGATGCTCTTTACAATTCTAAACGTACAGGACGTAACAAGGTTTCGTTACTTAACGTAGCTTAATACAATCTGCATTAGTGTCACAATCAATGTAACATAATTTCTTTTGTCTCAGATTTGCATGTGTGCTCGCTCTTTAGCTAGTCTATGTTGATAAACGTGCGGGCATCTCGTACCTTAGAAGGTAATGAATTCATCAATTAAACGAAAAATCATGTTTCTACTGAGTATCACCAGTTTGCTTTCTTCCAGCGTTTTTTTGATCTATTCAATCAACGTCTTTGAAAAAGATAAAATTGCTTACATCTACGATAGCAATAGTGTGTATTTAGAAACGATTACGAACCAGTTTAAGAATGAATTAAAACTATCTGCAGAAATTTCAAAAAAATACCTATCTGAATACCAAAGAAATAAAGCTTTTCGTTCTGGCGATAGTATCTTCTTAGATGACGATTCTTTCGTTAAAGGATTGTTCTTGGTTGATATCACTTCACAGGCCCAGCCAAAGCTTGTTGATAAAATCACAACGAAAGCCAATTTTACTTTTAAGCTTACAGAAGATGTGGGTTTCATTAAATCAATTTCAAGAACACTAGCTGATTCAAAATCAATGTTCTTGGGTGGTGAAGAAGTTTTTGTCAGTGATATCGTTTATGATGGTGATGAAAAGATTGCGTTAGTGACGGTATTTAAATCTGATGCCCTACAAAGTTTTTTTGAATCTGATAAAGCTTATAGTTCATTCATGATCAACATGAATGGTGAAGTGTTTCGCCAAACGCAAAACTTAAACGCAGGTTATTTAAAAGAGCAATTTCCTGATTTATTCAAAAAACTGGATTCAATCAAAATGGGAACCAGCGAAATCACATCACAAGATTCTGATGAGTGGTTGTTATCATCTTCAGGTCTTGGTTTAAATGATTTGTATCTATTAACGCTGACGAATAAAAAAGAAGCCTTCGGGGTTTTGACGTATTTAATTAATAAATCGTTAATCGTGTTTTTAATGGTTTTATCCGGTGTGGTCTTAGTAAGCCAGTTTGCATCAACTTATATTACCAAACGTATTTTAGTTCTTTACGATGCTGCGAAACAAATCATCAGTGGTAATTTTAAAGTAAATATTGAAGTTAAAGGTAATGACGAGATTTCGTTATTGTCGCAGACGTTCAATCATATGGCGGTCGAGATCGTTAAACTTTTAGAAGATACAGCGCAAAGTGCGCGTCTTGAAGCCGAGCTTAAAACGGCTCAAGCGGTACAACAAACGCTGTTTCCTCCGTCGCATTCAAAATTTGAATGTGGTGAAATCCATGGTTCATACCAATCAGCTTCTGAGTGCGGTGGCGACTGGTGGCACTATTTTGAAAGCGAAACTAAAATTTGGGTATGGATGGCTGATGCCACAGGGCATGGAGCACCAGCCGCTTTAATCACGAGTGCGATTAAGTCTGCAGTGGCGATGACCGAGAATTTAAAAATGGAACCGGCTATAGCGATTGAGCTGGTTAATAAATCAATTTGCCAAGTTTCAAAAAACAAAATGATGATGACTTGCTTTTTAGGTGTGATCGATAAGGCGTCTAAAGTTATTCATTACGTCAATGCCTCTCATGAAGCGCCATTTATCTTAAGCAAGCGCACCGATTTAAAGAAAAAAGATTTACGCTTTTTGGATAATTCTAAATGTAATCGTTTAGGGCAATCTGCGACTTCAGAATACACGGTCGCGAGTGAACAATTAGAGGCCGGCGATCGTATTTTTGTTTATACGGATGGTATTCCTGATATCCGAAATAAAGCTGAAGAGTCATTGCAAGAGCGCGGTATGTTTAGAGTGGTTTTAGAAAATCATAACAAAGGCGTCGGCGTGACTGAGTTCATTACTGGCATTCAGGCTCAATTTGATACTTACCGTGAAAATACAGAGCTTATCGATGACGTTACTTTCTTTGCTGTGGATTTAACATGAGTAATATATTTCACTTAGGCAAAGTCGAAGCAGACAAACAAGTCACTGATGTATTCGGTGATAGCGAACTTTCTTGCAATTATAAAGTGACTGACAATATGTCTGCATTAGATTGTTTAAGCTTAATACGTGACCGTAAGGTAACTCATATTGTACAAAATTCAATACAGGGCTTAACAGATAAATTACAATTTTTAAAAGCTGTAGATTATAAACGCGAAGACTATTTTGACCCGAATTTAAGTTTATTAAATACGGATGTAGTGTGTGTGCCGTTTACTTTAACTGAAGACCGTTCAGATGTGATTCAAAAAGCTTTTTCTTTAGCGTATTTAGATTTAGACATGACCAAGTACCAATATTTATTTCAGGTGGCTACAGAGCTGGTGATGAATGCCCAGATCGATGCCCCAAAGATTTCTCAAAAAACAAGTGTTCCGAATTCGATGTTAATTGTTGAAAAGAATATGGCTAAAGGGCTTGTCTCAATTTCTACAATTGATCATTATGGCAGTCTTGATCCATACAAAATGTTAGAAAATATCTATGCCGCCCATATGCATGGATTTCGTGACTCGATGTCAAAAAATTCAATCGGTGCAGGCTTGGGCTCAGCGTTGATCTATGAACACGTCGATTCATTAATTATGGGGGTTGTACCTGATGTGATGACTCGCGTTTCGGCGGTGTTGCCTTACGGTATTTCTGAGAAAAAAATTAACCAAATTCAAAAATCTATACATATCATTAAGGGATAAAAATATGTCAAAACTACAATTCTCGACAGCACAAGAAAACGGAAAAACAGTTCTAACATTAATCGGGCAAATTGATGAAAGTTTTCCGCCAGAACTTCATAATTTAAAACCTGCTGGTGACATGGTTATTAACATGGATCAGGTTAAGATGATCAATTCTTTAGGAATTCGTGAATGGATCAAATTTATGAGTTCGGTAGCAGCAACAAAAATTGAATTTGTAAAATGCCCTAAAATTTTTATTGATCAGGTGAATATGGTTCAGGGTTTTATTACTCCGAACTGCAAAATCACATCTTTTTATGTGCCCTATTTTAATGAAGACAGTAACGTTGAAAAAAACGTGCTGTATTCGTTCGGTAAAGAATTCGGCGATGGCTTTTTAAATGTAGCTGGCAGCACGAAAGGTGATGACGGCAGTGAATTAGACTTAGACGTTGTTGAGCAAAAATATTTCAAATTTTTAAAGAATTGAGAGCAATGAAGTTAGCAGCAATTTTCTTAACATTATTTATGCCGATGGCAGTTTTGGCTGAAGCACCAAAGCTTCCGTTTGTTTTTCTTAACCAATATTTTGAGTATGATGTGTCTGAAGGCAAGATCTTTAGCATCGGTGGTCATAAGATTGATTGGAATGATGACTTTGCTCAAATCGTTGATGGAAAATTAGTTATTAAAAAACAAGAGATCCTTTTAGCGGGTCTTTGGACGATCAATTTAAAAAATGCAAAGAACAAAGTGGTTTTTACAGTTAAGCAAACTGATTTAAATGCTTTAAGAACATTCGTTTTGCCAGTCAGTGCAACAGCCGCGATTATGACTGTGCCAGAACCCGCATCAGCGGATGTCAGCGGTACGGCTGAAGTTGCAGTCATGCCAACAATTGCTCCAGGTACTACGGTATGCTTGTCATCGCGTAATTTAATTACCCAGTACTTAATGTGTAAAAGTTTAACTCCGGTGCCTTCAGTAGAGAGTGAAGCGCAATACCCTGAAGTCGCTATCAGTAAGAAAAAAGCTAACAAATTTGGCCGGGTTATTTTAAATCAACCTAAAAAAAGTATTCTATTCGATGTTAAAGTAAATCAAGTTGAATCGATTAAACTGACAACACGTAAACGTCTTATTATTCCGTCTACAGTAAAGAAAAATGTAGCTCGTAAAGATTACCAAATTAAATTTGTCGATATGGAATGGGATAACTATTCTTGGGAAACAAATGTGGGTTATGATCAAGAGGCATTTCGTGTTCCTAATGACAATCTAGTAACTGTATATCAAGATTATTTTAATAAAGATCATTCAAATAAAGAATTAGACCTTGTGTATTATGTGCCGCCATATAAACGGATGAAAATTATGAATATGTATTCGTTTTCGCCGTTTTTCGGGTTCTCAAAATTTGCCGGAAACACGCGTACGAAAAATGTATCAATCTTATCTGAATACGATATCAGTCTGCGCACTTATATTATGATGCAAATGCCGAAAGAGCAAAAATGGAAATGGTTTACTCAGTACTTTCATTTTTGGACGGCTTCTGCGAATTTTCGTTCGATTAAATATGTATCTGAAGCCAGTAGCGTAACCATTGCTAATCCAAGTGGATTTTTATACAACTTTTCTGGTTCGGTGAATCGCGCCTATAATGATCGTATTAGTTACGCGTTTCGCGCGGCCATAGAAAAGAACACGGCCATTGATTATCAATCGGCGGTGGCGTCGCAGGTCAATATGAGTTCAGTTTTAAATAAAGAGATCGGCTTGCAGGGAAGTCTTAACCTGTATGATAAAGGTCGCTTTGTAAGCTTTTTACATGCGGGTTATTCAATGCTGCTGCCGACTGATATTTCAGGAAGCACGTCGAAAATTGGCTCGCGTACTTATTTTCGTACAGATTTGCACTATGCAGACGGCAATAAACTTTTCGGCGTAGGATTTCACTATAATTTACGTGATCAGCAGACAGCGTTACAAAAGTTAAAAGATCAGTCGTTTGATTACACAGCCAGTTACTCAGTCGCGTTTTAAAACCAGCCAAATAAACCTTTGCTGACCGGATAATTTTTAATATTCGGGTCAGCAGAAGTCGCGCGTTTTAGCGCCACCTCGGCCTGGCTATCTTGTTTTTTTGATTTTAACAGCATGTAATTCACGTAGTGATAATCAGCTGTTGTCATGTCTTCTGGAAGAATATTTAAGAATTCTTTTTCTAACGTGCCCATTGAAATCTGGGTGCCTTTAAAAAGCGATAAACCTAAGTGAGCCCATGCCGAATACATCTGTAAACAGCTTACGCTGGTCATAGAGTCTTTGTGTTTTTTTACAAGCGCTAAGGCTTCGCTATAACGTTGCGCTAACAGAAGAGATTTAATTGGCTTCACATCAACAGTTTTAGGCTGTGCGGGCTTTTTTTCTGGAGCCACTTCGTTAATGGCGTTCGAATTTTTAATAGTTCTGAAATTAATTAATAAATTAAGAACTCTTTTGTCGATTTCTAATTTAAACTCACTGGCTAGAGTCTCTGGCCCAAGAAAAGATTTTTGCAGCTCTTCGTAAATGGCCTCGATATTATTAGCATCTTGTTTGGTAATCAGACTCAGTTGGTAAGCCAGGTCTAAGCCAGTTTTGTTCATGATCAGTTTATAAATATGTTTGATTTTTAATTCATATGAATCTTCTTCAGCAGAAGGCTCAATCTGAATCCATTTTAATAACATTAAAAAATGCAGAGCTTTAAAAAGATTTTTATTATTTTCAAACAATAAAGCTAAGTCACTGATTTTTTGACCATCGATGATCTCTAAAAAATTTGAGTTGAATAAACTTAAAACTGAATATTTTTGAGAATCAGCAGGTCGAAAATAACTAAAATTTACCGTGACCACATAATTGTAATATTCAAGATAATGAGCATTTAACCAGTCGTGCGAAAACTTACTTAAAATCCAGTCATGCACTAATAAATGAAATTGTTCGATATTAAGTTCAGAAGATTTTATTTTTGTTTGTGATTCTTTAATGCGAATCGAAAACTGCTCATCGCTGATAAGTTTCGAAAGACGGCTACGGGATTGGGTTAATAATACAGAGCCGATTTGTTCTTTGTTGATGATGCCACGCTGAACTAAATAGGCCCCGATAGGTACGCCGGTTTGTTCTTTAAGAGCTTGTTCAAGCTGCTGTTGGGTAATTAAGCGGTGATTGACAAGCAGAGTACCGATACGTGTATCAGTGTCTGAAAGTTCAATGAATTGAATCTGACCTTCCTGAAATACAACAGCGTTAATTTGTCCGGTTTTAGTTTCAAGTTCTACGCGGCCGCTTAAACTGTATTTTTGAAACAGAATGATAATTGCGGTAATGTCATAACCATAACAAGATTTAAGTTTTTCAATATCGGCAAGAATTTTAGGACCATTTGTATGCACAGAGAAAAGGTTTTGGTAAAACCTTGCGCGGGTTGAATCTAAATCCATAGCTGTTCCAGTTGATGACATTGCTATGACAATTTTAGTCTAATTTCACTCTGCGAGAAAGCATTACGATTGCGCTTGGCCTAAAGGCCAGTTGATTGTACTTAATTGACCCATTTGTAGCTTGCAAGCTACAAATTAACTATGTCAAAAGCGCAAATGTACAAACAAGCTATCATCAAAGAGACTTTAAAACGTAATCCTCATTCTGAGATTGTCTACTTGCAAAGTGCCATTGATGAGTCACAGAATGCCGATGAAATTCTATTAGCGATGCGAACGGTAGCGTCAGCTCGTGGTTTTAAAAAATTTGCTGAAGAAGCTGATTTGAACCGCGAAAATCTTTATCGCGTGCTTTCTGAGAACGGCAATCCAAGATTAGATACTTTTTTAAAATTAATTGATCTTATGGGTTTTAAATTAAGTCTTAAACCGAAATAACTTTGTTTGTTATAAGCTACACCTCTAACGCCACAGCAAAAGGGCAATGCGCCTCAATTTATCAATACGGGCATTCATTAAATCGTTTTTATATTCCGCACGATTTTTGCTGATTTTATCTTGCTGGAGGTCATATATGAATGCAAAAAATTTCGCCCTTGTGGGTGGTATTGTGATGTTAGTGCTAGGAGCGTTATCTTTGATTCCGGCATTTACAGGATTATCATTTGGTTTACCGATACTAAAAGTTGAAACAAGTTATGGTCTATTTTTGGGAATTTTTCCGTTAAATATTATCAATAAGGCTATTTTAATTGGATTCGGCTTGTGGGGAATCGCCGCAGCAAGCGATCCAGCTCTTGGTGTTCCGCGCTCGATTACGTTTTCACGTTCGCTGTTTGTTTTATCTGCGGTTTTTGCGGTGTTAGGTTTGTTTCCGCAAACTAATACGTTATTTGGCTTCGCTCCATTATTTGGAGCAGGAATCTGGTTACATTCTGTGATGGCGTTATTGAGCGGAATCTTCGGGTATAGCGTGGTGAGACGCACGGTTTAAGCTTGTGACGTTACAAACATGGAGTGACGTAAAATTTTACTTTACTGGTGATGGGTACTTTCAATCTATCTTAGAAAGAATTCGGGCCGCGGTTCGTGAAGTTCGCATTGAAATGTATATGTTTAATTTTGACGAGCTCGGCAAAGCCGTCTTAGAAACTTTAAAACAGGCAAGGCTTCGCGGTGTTGAAGTTTATTTGCTTGTCGACGGTATCGGATCGATTGGCCATTTAGCTGATCTGGATGATTATTGTCGCCAGAATAAAATTCATTTTAAAATTTATCATCCGGTGCCAATTCGCTTACATTTTTTACAAAGGTTTTCATTTAAAGCTCTAACCTGGAAAAACATTCGCTGGTTTTTTATCATGTTTCGTAAAATGAATAACCGCGATCACAGAAAAGTTTTTTTAATCGATCAGAAAATCGCTTTTGTCGGCAGTCAGAATGTTAGTAAAGTTCATAGTGAAACCTTAACGCCCCATGGAAAAGCCTGGCGCGACACCGGTGTTGAAGTGCAGGGCGCGCCTGTAGATCAGCTTGTCAGCACCAGCGAATTTTCTTGGAATAAGGCCAAGCATGGTCTTTCGTATTCATGGCGATTTCATGAACACGTTTTACGGTTAAGTTCACGCCGTAAACATCGCCTGTCGCGCCTGCGCGAAATGATAAAGTCATTTAATGAAGCCCAGCAAAGAATCTGGATCACGACCGCTTATTTTTTACCTAATCGTAAAACTCTAAAGTCTTTAGGAAGCGCCGCCCGCCGGGGTGTTGATGTAGCATTATGTTTACCGGCAAAAAGTGATATCCCGTTTATGAAATGGACATCAAAGCTTTTGTATGGCCGCTTATTAAAAGCCGGCGTTAAAATTTATGAATATCAAGACCGGGTTTTGCATGCAAAATCTTTGATCGTCGATAATTGGGGAACGGTGGGCACGTATAACTTTAATCATCGCAGTCTTATTCATGATTTAGAAGTTGAAGTCGTGATCGACCAGCCACAGTGGATCGAAAATCTTGAGCGCCAGTGGCAGATAGATCTTAAAAAATCAAAATTAATTAAACCTGACGGCAAAGGGTATTCAAATATTTTTTTACGGGGCATCGCGAACATTTTTTATTGGTTTAGGTATTGGTTATGAAAATAAAAGTAATGACATATAATATTCATAAAGGTTTTTCGACGGGCGGAATAAAATATATTTTGCGCACCATTAAAGAAGCCTTAAGTACAACAGCGGCAGATATCGTTTTGTTGCAAGAAGTGGTCGGTGAGCACCGCAAAAGTGAAGAAAAAGATTGGCCCACAGAAAGTCAGTTTGAATATCTGGCTGATCAACTGTGGTCACACTATTCATATGCCAAAAATGCAATTTTTTCGCAATTTCATTACGGCAATGCTATCTTAAGCCGGTTTCCGATTGTTCAAGAAAAACACACCGTAATGTCGACCAATCGTTTTGAACAACGTGGGTTGTTGCACTGTGAAGTTGAAATACCGGATTCAAAACAAAAGATTCATTTGTATAATGTGCATTTAGATTTGTTACGCCGTGGGCGTAGAATTCAATACAAAAAAATCGTTTCTCAGATTCATCTGGATGTGAATGAAAAGGAGCGATTTATATTAGCCGGGGATTTTAATGATTGGACCGGAGAATTAAATCAGATGTTTATTGAAGAGTTGGGTTTAGAAGAGGCGCACACTAAGTTTCATAATCGTCCGGCTAAGTCGTTCCCGAGTTTTTTTCCGATGTTAACTCTAGACCGAATGTATTCGCGCAATATGGATATTTTAAACTGCAAGGCGCTGATCGGAAAACCTTGGGCAAAGTTATCCGATCATATTCCCTTATTAGTTGAGTATGCTTTGTAAGTAAGTCTCAAGCTCTTGAATTTTATCGCCACGATCGTATTTAGCGCGCACGTCGATTTTACGCAAATCGTATTCAGGAGACTCAGGAAATAACGGCGTCGATGTTGCCTTTAAATCTTTAATTAACGTTTCTGGGCTGAACTCAGGGTGTGTGTAAATATCAGTCGTTGCTAATTTCATGCTCTGTGCTTTTTTAAGAACTAAATCACCAATCACGCCAGCAACCGCAGGTGTTGCCATTGACGTTCCGCTGAATTTTTCGCGGTGATCAGAGAACTTCATCGCTAAATGCATTTTAAACGCAGAAACAGTGGCAACCACTTGGCTAAAACCAGCACTTAAATAAGTTCCGATGCGGCCTTCAGCTTTATCATTACCTTTAAGGGCCGCAAAGATGTCTAGTTCAGCAAGTTTAGGAGCCATGCGCGAATCAGAAGTTCCAACCGGCGGAGACAAGGCCGGAATTTTTTTATTCACAACACTGATGACCGGAGAAAGATCGGTGCTCTTAATCGGTGATAATACGTCTTCACCAACGGCAAAGATGATATTTGTTTTTAGACCCAATAACACGTTCGTAAAGTCTGATAAATCTTCATCAGGACTTAAGCTGCCAACACCTAGAATGTTCACTAAATGATTATTCGGAGCAACGAAGTCAGCATTATCTTCAAATGGTTTTAAAAAACGAGACGATAAATCTACAGGTAAGGCAGAGTGCGTTTTGCCGTCAATCCATGTGCTTGAGTTACCTGCAGCAACCACGAATAAAGTGTCTTTAGCTTTAGTTGAGATAATTTCACCTAAGTGAAATTTTACGAATTCATAATTTAAGAATGTAAAAACCGTACGTAAATCAATTTCAGGATCTAAATCTTTAAACTGCGGAATACGGTTATTCACTTCAGTACCTAAAGAAATGCTGGCCACTTTAATTTTTTTCTCGGCCACGTGTAAGAATGATTCTTCTAATTCTTTAAAGAATAAAAAATCTAAAGGATTTTCTTCGAAAGCGACATCCATGCCTACTTTTAATTTAGCCATTAAAAGCTCTGCAAAGGCTTCGCGTTCGCTTTTAGTTTGTGGCTCGGCATTTGGGCCCACGGGATTAATAACTACAAGCTTTGGTAATTTACGGTAAATCGCGCGAGCAACGACAGGTTTTGCTAACCAAGCTTTAAACTCAGTGCTGAATTTATCTAAAAGTTGTACTTTTTCTTGTTTTGTAACTAACGCTGAACGTGTCGTGATACGGATTGGGTAAATGCGGATGTTTGTATTTTGTTTGGCAACGATACCAGAGGTGTGCGTTCCGTGGCTTTCATCCTGAGAAAAGTCTGAAATATACGGGTGCATAGTTCTAAAGAAATGTTTACGGTAAAGACTTGAGTGGTCTGATTTGAAATCAACGTCAAATAAACGGTGAAGTTCAGATTTGCGTAACTCGGCAAATGCGCGCGCTGCTTTTAAATAGGTATCTAGATTTCTGTTATAAGTTTTGAAGTTTAATTGCTCAACGGCTGTTTTTTCAATTGAGGTCACGGCATCGCCGTAAATTTTAATTTTAGCGATACCTGAATTTAAAGATTCGAAATAGCTGTTTTTATTTAAAGCTAACACCGGGTAATCAGTTGGGTTACGTAATAAATCTAAATTTGACAGTTGTTCATATTCAGTTTGGGTTTTTAAACTCATAATCGGGTCAGCAGCGATGCTGCCACGTTTATGGTATTCAACGGCATTTGATAGAAAACCACAGGCACCAGACACTTCGTCTTCGCGAACTGTGTTTAGAGCGTGATCGCGGCCTAATCTGAAATCGACAACTTTTTCAATCCCTGCTTTTAATTCGGCAAGCCGTGAAAACTCGTTCATAGTATCTTTGATCAGGTTAAACATTAAATCGCCGTGTTCTACCGAGTTTAAAGAAAAGAAAATATCAGCAACGCCGCTGCCAGCCGAGAATGTCCAAGCTGTCTTATCAAAGTAGTAATAAGCTTCATTTAGGCTGCGCTCTTGTAAAGCTGTGCTAGAAACCACTGCTTCACGAAAATTAAGGCTTAATAATTTTCCGGCTTCTAAATTTTCTTTGTAAGTTGCAGGGTCAAAATAACCTTTGGCCATTTTTTCACTGATAATAAATTTGTATAAACCAAATACGTTAAAGGATTTATCGCTGATTTTCGCAAATAGTGACTGGCTTAAAACCGGGTCAGCTTTTAGCTTTTGCATAAAAAGTTTAGAAAAATCCGCATCTAACGATAACATTTTTTTAAATACGTTTTCATCGCCGTGAACGATTAAGCCATTTTTAATTTCAATCGCAGTGAAGGCAAAAAGTTCGGGGTTAATTAAAACGGCAGACGGGAAACGATCATCACCCATAAAGTCATGTCCTACGCCAGTGATTTTACCGTTTTCAACTTGGTAAGAGTATTTTTCGATTAAATCAGGATGAGCTAAATCCATGCCGTTATCAATAACGGCAATATCTAGGTTCGCGCCGCGATCTTCAGTTTGAACACGTGCTGCGATTTCGCTTTGATAGCTATTAAGTTCATTGGTTTGATTAGCTAATTTTAAAAGTTCTTGCGGCAATGCCTGATTGTCGAACGATTCACGCGCTTTTTGCGTTTCGACCGAACAGCCACTCACTAACAGTAAACTTAAAATTAAACTAACGCTAAAAAGTAGAAATTTAGACATCGGGCCCCACCTTTGTTTTTTGATGCTTTGAATGCGATCACAACTAGCAGGTGGGGGTAGGTGAGTCAGTAAAATTTTGTTTTGCTGACTTTATTCAGCAACATTTTCGTGCTTAGTTATAAAGCAATTATTCCGAGTGAGGTTTTGCGCTCGATAATCTCTAATTTGCCTGCAGAATTGGTTGAAACACCAAAGTCATTGTCATTAATAATGGCTAAGGTTTTATCATCTATTATCGTCAGGCCTTCGATTTTTTCAAATTCATGATAGCCACCTTGAACTAAATCAGCAGCTAAGGTTTTTTGTGCGGGCTTCACCTGTGATAAAAGTTCTTTCGCTGGGTAAGTCTCTGGATCACGCGGCAGTGGTGATTTTACAAGATTTGTGGCCTTCGTTAAATCAACTTTGTAAACCACGTGAACACTGTCTTTACCGGTATCGCCGTTTTGTTCGATCACATAAAAGTGCGTCTCGCTGACCATGACCAGATCGCCGATTTTATCCACTTTTTTCCGTGTCAGCGAGTATAGATATTCACCTTCATACATTCTGGTTTTTGTGTTGAATACACCAATTCGAATCACAGAAAATTCTTTATCTTTATTGGCCTCGTTTACGCCTAGAGGGCTTTGCGACATAAAAAATATTTTATCATTTTTGTGCCCGATAGCTTCAAAACCGCGATTGAATTTACGAAAACTAAAAGCATGGGGAATTTCATTTTTCTTTAGTGCAGCTTTGGCATTCGCTGCCGGGATAATGCGCGCAAGAAGCTTTCCTTTTTCATTAAATTCTAAAATTGACGGCAGGTATTCATCACCCACCCAAAAGTGCTTGTTATTGTCGATAGTCATTGATTCAGAATCAACGCCATTGTTATCAGTTTCGATGTTTGTGCCATCTGTGTTCGTTGCTTGCTCCATTTTAGCCAATGAATCTTTTGGTGGTAAACCAGTCATCGGTTTATTTTGCAGATCTTTAAATGGGACAGTTTTAACGACGACAACTTTGTTTTCAACTTTGATAAATTTCAATTGCACGAAGCTAGGAGTAAAGTTTGGACTTATAAACGGACGATGTCTTTTTTTGTTTTTCTTGAATTCGGCGCCATTGGGTCCACGGTCTGTCAGTGTCCAAAATAGCAGATCGCCATTAGCTTCTTTTTTGATAAAATGAAGCCCCGAAAAGCCACCCCATTTAAAATTAAAATCTACAATGGTTCCTAGGGTGACTTCGATTTGAGTGATTGGCGGTGTTGTCGGGGGTGTTACAGGGGTGCTAGTCGGAGCTGCTTGGCAAGCGAATACAAATAAGGGCAAAATAATTAAAATTTTCATCCATAAATTGTATAATTAAGTCTTATTATGAAACAACTCTTAGCTGTTGATTATGTTTAAAAAAATTGTCGACGTATTCAATCAAGTGAAAGATCTCTGATTTGGCAAAGCACTTAAGAACAGGAACGCCTACTTCTATGGCTTTTGCTTCTTGCGATCCAGAAAAGAAAATAAAAGGCACGTCAACTTGTTGGGTTTTAAGAAAATCGACGATCACTTGGCCATTGCCATTATCCATTTGATAGTCAGATATGATTAAAGCAAACTTTTCTTGGGTGGATATGGTGGTGATCGCCTCAGAGCCAGAGCTGGCTTCGACGACGATAAATTTATGTTTAGCCTGAAACACATTAGCTAAGGCAAATCTAATTTCTTTGTCATCATCTACAAGTAAAATTCTCATAAAAAAACCTCACATCTATATCGGACTTCAGAATAGCGAAGAGAGTTTTTTATATCCAATGGAGTTATCTACATATATGGAGAGTGCTTAACAAAGATGTGGCATTTTGACTCGTTTTCAGAGGTATTCTGCTGGCACTAACGTTGCTTTATTGGACAGTTGTGGAAACCGAACCCAGCTTAAACACTGTCAGAAAAAAACCAGATAAAAACGCCCCAAAATCTGGAGCAACAGCAGATAAATCTTCTGTAAAAGTTTTTATAGTCGAAGACGAACCCACCACAATCATCTTAACCGAAGCTATGTTAGACCAATTGGGCTATACGCCTGTAGGTGTGGCGACTAGCTTTGAATCGGCTATGGCTATACTTAAGGTGACTGCGGTTGATATTGTTCTTGTAGATATCGTGTTAAGCGGCACAAAAACAGGCTTTGATGTCATCAAAGAATTAAATAAATTAAATATACCGTGCGTTCTTATTTCAGGAAGCATTAATGAAACAACATTAAATAAATTAGTGGATCTTGATGTCTATGGATTTTTACCTAAACCTTATGACCAGTTAGCTTTGGCGACAGCTATACAGTTGGCTCTTAAAAAGTTCAGCCGTATGCAGGATCGCATCTTTGAAGAAGCTGATGAAGTAAAAAGTCGTATATTAGCAAGCCAAGCTTTAGAAAAAGAATTTGGCATTTCAGAGAAGTTTTATTTAATCAAAAGAAAATCCGGTGATCAAAAAAATGCGCGAAGGCTTGGCCCTTTTTCATACCAGCGGGCTATCGAATGGATAGTTGGTCTTAGTTTGTTTGTTGTCGGCATGGCGTGCCTTGGTTATTTATTAAACGAGCCATTTTTATTAATGTATGCATCTAGTGCGGCAACTATAAAATTTAATGTCATATTGTGCACTTTATTGTTTATTTTTTCATTAGGCGTAGAAAACTCGTTTCGTGCAACGAAAGCATGGCGACGGGGTTCATTGTTTTCAATGTTCATCGTATTTTGCATTAGTGGTCTAACCTTACTGCAATATATAATGTCTACGAATTTTGGTGTAGATGAATTTTTTATGCAAGATCGCTTTGCCAATGAATTTAATTTGCCCGGCCGGATGGCGATTCCGACAGCCATTTGTTTTATGGCTCTGCCGTTAGCTTTATTTTTTAACCGTTTAAAAAATTACAAATATCGAACACAATTAACTGAAGGTTTTGCCTTGATCGTTCTCTTTTTATCAATAGCGGGTCTGATCGGTCATCTGTTTAATCAAGATGAATTTAATCGTTTGATTCCCTACTTGTCGCAATCACGAGTCACACTAGCCATTGAATTATTATTAAGTTTAGGTGTTTTGTATTTAAACCCTAAAAATGGATTAATGTCGATATTCTCAAATCAGCGGGTAAGCGCAAAGCTGGGACGCAAGATGTTGTTTTCGGTCAGCGGATCATTAGTTTTAATCAGTTTCTTAATCTACTATTATGTGCCTCAAAGTGAGTATGAAAATTTAGAAGTGATTTTTACTTTAATCACTACCATAACAATTTTGAGCACAGTTATTTTGTGGTCGACTTTAAAACAAATAAAAAACGAGATTCACATCGAACAAACGATCAAATTATTAAAAAATCGTGAACGTGAACTTCAATTTGTATTGAAGCGTGTGCCATACCCGGTGGCCGTTTTGGATAAAGACTTACGCTATGTTTTAGTGAGTCGTAAGTGGATTGAAGACTTTAACCTAAACAGTCATATTTTAACCGGACTTTCAATTTATGAAACTTTTGCTGCGGTTCCAGAGAAAATTCAAATAATGTACCAACGGGCATTACAGGGAGAAGTTATCAAAATGTCAGATGAAGAAATCGTTGATTCTTCGGGTAATAAAATAAGTATTAAGGGTGAAATACGCCCGTGGTACGATATTAATGATCAAATTTCCGGGATTATTATTTTTTATGAAAACTCTATTTTTTTACCAGCGGATCCACTTCAATAAAGTTTTCAGTTTGTTCCCAATCGACGCTGGCTTCATATTTTGCCAGGGCAGCATCGACTCGGCGCAGAGTCTCGAGCGAGTTCTCAATTTTTTGAATTGCAGCGTCTTCTTCTGGGTGTCGTTGGCGTATTAACTGCACCGTCAGATCGATAGTTTGAAACGGGGTATTTACTAAATCACGAAGTTGAATAAAGGCGCGCGCCATGTTTCGCAGTGAGGCCTTTTCAGCGCGATCAAGGTAATCGCGTCCAAGCTCTAAAGCACCGACAAGGCTAAAAATTGAAAATAAGGTGATCGTAAAAATTAAAATGTAATTATTAATACCCCACAGATAATGAGATGAAATAATTCCGGTACGAATGAGCGGGTAAACGGAAAGTCCAACGACGCCAATGCCGCAGCCGATGCGTAACATTAAAGTGGACGTGTTTTTTGATTTATAGCGAATACATAAAATGAGCGTTGTTACGTAAAAAATAATATTGGCTAATGAGGCCATACGAAATAAGACCACTGTGGGATAGACTATTCCTGCAAAACGAATGGATAGCGCCGTAATAACAAGCGTTTTATAAAATCGGGATGTAACGAATTTAAAGGCCGGAAATGGCTGAAAAGCAGAAACGAAGAGCTGGTAAAAAGCATACACAATAAGGCCGCCAGAAAAGTGGGTGAGACGTTTTAAGATCGGTTCATTTTGTAATGTTGAAAATTGCGCGGGCATGTGATCATACATGACCATCATAAATTGAAACGCAAAAATCGCCAGACTTAGATTTAAAAGAGATTGATGGCGAAATTTAAAATAAAATGAAATACATAACAAGCATGCCAGTACACAGATAGCTAAACTAAAACCTAAGATGACACTGGACTCAGTGGTTAGTAAAAGTGAACCAAGCAGTGAATTCATTTTTTAATCGCTGTTCGAATGGCTTCACATAAAGCGTTGGCGTACATGGGTTTTGTCCAGATTTCGGCACCGATGTCACAGGCGGCTTGCACCATAGGATGAGTCTTTCCGTGACCGGTCAGAAAACAGATTTTTCCGGTATAGCCTTGTGACTTTAACCAGTGAAAGGCATCAACACCTGTGGGTTGGTCACTGCCTAAGTTAATATCCAAGATGGCCACTTTAGTTTGTAAAACTTCAGCGCGGTGTTCGATAAGTTCAGCAAGACGGCTAAAGCTAAGTGCTTCTTCGCCAAGTTCAGATTTGGTGACTTCAGATAGAACTTCGCGCAGTTCTTCATTATCTTCTAAAAAAGTTATGCTTGCTGCCATGACGAACAGAGTATGTGGTGAAAGGCTTTACCGCGCAACAAATACCATAGATAAATGATTGATTTGTGAGGCTGCGTAAGAATATCCTTACAGTATAAGGATACAATTTTATGATCTTAACAGTTCTTACATTAACGGCGTTAACAAGTTTTTTACCTCATTATAAAAGTGAACTTTTAGCTCGTACAAATGGTTCAAGTACCTATAATATGCCAGCGTATAGCTCGATCGGTAACACATCACCAAGTATTAATGATCAAGGAGATGTTGCCTTTAAAATGCTCTCTGGTGGCTTTGATCAGGATGGTGACCACAGTGAACAGTCAGCTATTTGGTTAAAGACCAGCAAAGAAATTGATGGTCGTGCAGTTTATTTTGGCCCGAAAGAAAAGTTCATCGGTGATCCTGAAATGTTAAATCACGGAGACATTTTATTTACTTTATTTAATGAAGCTGCCAATGACGGCCTTTTTATTTATGAAACGAAAAATCAAGCCAGCAAAAATATTTTTCCGGCAAAAGACATGGCGGCATTAAGTTATGCCCAGTTAACTAACGATAGCGCTTATGTTTTTCGTACGACCGATTCTGAAAATAATCGTGCGTTTTATGAATGGCGCTCAGACAAACTTTGGCCGATTGTCGATGAAGATGACGGCTACGCGTATTTATTTGGCCCGAGCGTAAACGACCGTTCACAATGGTTATTTAAAGCTCGTCTGGGTGAAAAGTTTAATTACGCCGAAGAAGCCAAAGACCAAATTGTTTTATTAACACCACAATTTACAGCCACGGGTGAGAAATCTTACCGCAAATCAATTATTGCCCAGGATAGTGATGCTGATGTGTTATCGCCGTATAAATCTTTTGATAATAGCCCTTTCTTATCTAATGCCGGCTATGCCGTGTTTGGGGCGACTTTAAAAGATAAAACCAGAGTCATCGTGGCGGTCAAAGAAGGAAAGCATTTTACCGTCGCGCAAGAAAAATCAGATAATATCTCGCAAATTGAAATGTTCTCGCCAAAAATTAACGACAACGGCCTTGTCGTGTTTCGTGCTAAAGATGAAAAAGGCTTGCGCGCAATATTTATAGCAAACCCTTTTGCTGTTACACCCGAGATAAAAAAAATTATTGGTGAAGGCGATGCGATTATGGCTGATCAGGGAATGGCTGCGATTCTTAAGCGCGATCAGTTTCCAGGATTTGGTGGTAATATTGATATCAACAATCATAACGAAATTGTGTTTTCAGCCGTCATTGCTACAGAAAATCATAAATGGATTTTCGGCTCGGCTATTTACAAACTGCACCCGTTATAGGGCGTATTGACCCTTCATCGCGGAAAATATCCCCAGGCGTTTTTTTTATTTCTCATTCTTAAACAGAGAGAGCTAAAATGCCTGCAGATAAACCCATAAGAAGGAGTATTTTGTTATGAAAAAACTAGCTATATTTTTAACGGCATTTGCCATGGTTTCGGCGATCGCCGCGTTCGCAGCTGACACGGCAAAAAAACAAACCACCACAACCACGACCACAGAAAGTAATACGGTTGCCGGTGTTAAACAGGACATGGCCATGTTCAAACAAGAAATGTCTGTGAAGCTTGAAAGTGCTGAAGCCCAAATTACAGCTTTAAAAGAAAAAGCTAAAGTTAAAGGGTCTAATGTTAAACAAGCCACGATTGCAGATCTTGAAAGCACGAAACTGAAAATTAAAAATGACCTTGCGGCTTTAGATAAATCCTCAGAGACCACTTGGATGACGATGAAATCAAAAATCGCAACGGCCATGGATGATTTAAACACTAAAACGCAAAAATTATTGCGTGAATAGTTTTAGTGCGCAGATAGTGTGTCGAGCTCCATTTTTCGTAAAGCTGGAGACCAATATGCGATCAGGGCTACGGTCAGTAAACACATCGTGGCCCCGAAATAAACCGACGGGACGGTTCCGAATAATTTTGCTGCAATTCCAGATTCGACTTCGCCTAATTCATTGGACGAGCCAATAAAAATAGAATTTACCGCAGAAATTTTACCGCGCATGTGATCGGGTGATGACAGCTGTACAGCAGCAGATCTGATCATCATGCTGACGCTATCAAAAAGGCCACTAAACGCTAAGGCGACCATAGAAATCCAAAAAGTGGTGCTCATTGCAAAAAATAAAATACATAATCCAAAACCAGTCACCGCAGAAAATAACCACGTGCCCGAATGCCCTTTTAGGGGGTTGCGCACTAAATATAAACTGGTGATCGTAGCACCTATAGCAGGGGCGGCGCGCAAAAAACCTAAACCTTTTGGGCCGACCATTAAAACGTCATTCGCAAAAATCGGTAATAGCGCAGTAACACCGCCAAATAAAACCGACACCATATCTAATGACAACGCCGGAAATAAGATGGGGTGTTTAAAAACAAAACGTGCACCCGATAAAAGTTCATCTTTGATGGTGGCGTGTTTATGTAAAGTCTCAGGGGCTGGAATATCTTTTTTGATCAGATACATCGATGTCACTGAACAGATGAGTAATAGACAAACTAATGATGATGTTACGGTGACGCCGAAAAACCCAAAAATAAACCCACCGGCCGCAGGGCCAGCGATACGGGCAATTTGCATCGCAGAACTGCTGGTTGCTGTCGCCTGTAAAAGTTGGCTGCGCTCAACTAAACGCGGAATCGAAGCAAAGATGGCAGGCTGAGAAAATGAACGCGCTATACCTGTTAGAAAAGCAGCGCCATATAACATTCCGGCTTGTGTATGCAGTGATAATTGTGGCGCCAGGTGATTTTCTAACAAGACCATTAGGCCTGAAAGAAGACTGACATAAATTACCCGGCGGTAAACCATCAATGGTCTTAGACGGTCGACTAAATAGCCGGCATAAAGGGCCAAACCAATAGCCGGAATGGCTTCAGTTAAACCAATCATACCTAAAGCTAACGGATCTTTTAATAAATCATAAATACGCCAGCCAAGAACGACGGCTTGCATTTGCACGGCCAACGAAAAAAAGAAACGGGCCGTGACTAATTTTTTAAAATCAGAAGGTAATGTGCTAAAGCGATGACTCATAGAATCCTTGTAGTTAAGTTTTTGTCACGTAAACTGTCGCGCGTCCACGTCCAATGCGTTGAATATAATTTTTTTGGTAAAGGACTGTCAGATCACGGTTTGCGGTGATAGCAGTTACTGCGAAAAGCTTAGAGTACAGTTTAACAGATAGCGATTCATTTTCTTTTAAGTAATGAAGTGCTTTTAACTGGCGCAAGTTAAACTGCGCAGTTAAATGAGTTTTAATTTGTGGCAAAATATTTTGAATTTTAGACACAGGTTGAATGACTGTTGGTGCGTGCACGACAACTTGAGTGGAAGGTTTTAAATGATAACCGTTTGGACTTGATTCGATCCAATATTTTTTCTGTGCAAACATTTTTTTAAGCCGATTGATTAAGGCGTATACGCTGGCATCATGGCGAAGGGGATCGTAACTATAGCCCCAAAGTTTTTCGATGAAGGTTTCTTTGCTCACTTCACCTTCAGAAAGCAAAGTTAACGCTTTTTTAAGGGTTAAAGTTAAGCATTCATTGATATGAACGATTTCGTCCTGATCAATAAAGGTAAGGCTTCCCGGAAGCAAGTCCATCAGCAGACAGCGATTGTATTGGCTCGATTTTAGATCGCGCAACAGAATAAAACATTCTGAATCTAAAATTTTATGAACTAAGTCTAAAGACTTTTCATTTTTAAAGTTTTTGGCCTCTTTTAATAACTGGCCCAGGTGATCTTCAGAATTGTTTTCGGTGTGACCGATCCGTTCGTGCAATTTTTTAACTTGTTGATGAATGACTTTATTGTTCGGTTCAAGCAACAACTGCAGTTCTTTAATTTGTGCCAGGATTGATAAATCTAAATTTATATCGAGTTGTCTTTCAGCTTCAGTTAATAGGCGCAATGATTCCTGTTCTTTACGCCAGTAATAATTAAGATGAGCTTGGCGCAAAAAATATAATGCTTTTTGTCGGCGCTGACCTACAGCTAGAATTTGTTCTTGTGATTTAAAAAGCAAATGCGCCGCTTTTTTAAGTTGGCCACGCAATGTGTATTGTCTGCATAATTCTAAAAGCAAATTACTTTTTGAATAGGAATCTTGTGTTTTCGAAAGGCGTAATGACTTTTCAAGACGGATAATGATGTTTTGCGGGTCCAGACCAAACTGCCCGCGATAACATAATATTGAAATCTCTAAGGTGCGGGCCGTTTGAGATAGTTTTAACAGACTGGCTAAGTTTTGCGCCTGAGTTAAGTTTTTTAAACCTTGTTGAATAAAGCCAGTTTGAGCCTGCGAGTGCCCCAGTAAATCGTAAGCTAAAATTTGTCCCCATAAAAACTCGGCATTAAAGCTGTGTTTTTGTGAAAGCTTAGACCATAAAAGAGATTTATTAAAACGACAGCCCAAGTGGCGGTAGAAGCCAAAACTTTGAAATAGAAAAAAGCGATCTTCAGAGGTTTTAACTTTGCGACGTAGATTGAACAGTAAATATAAATACTGTTTGGCTTTGTCGTACTGTGAATGCCTTGTCCAGCCAACACTCAAAAAGAAATACACTTTAGCTAAGTCAGATGGGGTTAGATTTTTTTTAAATTTCGCAAAATACAATTCAGCTTCATTAATTTGGCCAGAAAAACTAAATGCACCTAGTACATAGGGATCAAAAATCTTAGTTTTGGTCTTTTGATAGCTTGAAATTATCTTTTTATAGTTGCCGCTAAAAAATAGATTTGCAGTGTCATTATTCATATAAGCCTAGTAATTTTAACTATTTAAGATCATGAAGTGAATCATATCAAATCGTATAATTTCTTTTAAGTTAAGAGAAGTGTTTTTAATCCAAAAACGAGGCGATATTGAGGTTGTGGCGGTAACGTCCAACTTAACAAAACTAACCAAGGAGATAAAAAATGTTTACAAGAATCTTAACCCCAATCGTGATTGCAATGGCCTTAACTCAAACGGCTCACGCTAACTTAGATTTAATGCGCAAAGAAATGAATGCTTTTCAAAAGCCCATGGTGGCGAGCTTGAAAAATACTTTAGAAAAAGATGTTGAGTTTACTAAAGGCTATAAAGCCTACCAACAAGAAATGGCCGAAATTCTAAAGATCAAAAATGAAAAAGAAAGAATGGCAAAAATCGAGGCCGAAAGTAAAAAGTACGAACCACTTTTTGATCGTGCGATGAAAAAAGCTAAAATTGATCCAGAGCATTCTAAAAAGAAAGCGGCCGATATTTCAAAAAAATATTCATCAAAAAGAACAAAATACACTCTTTATACTGGTAAATATTTAACATATGTAATGTGGCGCGAAGCTCAAGCTGAGCAAGAACAGCCTCCGGTAGAAACAGAACAAGAATTTGTAGCCCCGTTTGAATTTGAGCATTCAGTAATCAACGGCGGAGACGTTACTGTTGATTTAGAAGAAGGTAGACTTGATGCTCACAGCAATGAAATGTTCGCAGCGATTCAGAAAAACAAAGCTGGTTTTGGCATGTTCTTACGTATGAATTGGGATGCTGGACGAGTGCGTGTATCGACAAAACTTGCTGGCGTTCACTATCATGTATTTGCGGTTTCTGCTGGCGGCGGTTCTGGAGCTAAAGCATCAAGTGTAATTGATTTAGTGACTGAAGACGGTGATGTTTGCCAAGAATCAGTCATCCATGGTGAAGCTATTGCTCCAGTGTTATGGCATGCATCTTTGATCGGCGACGATACGACAGTATTCGCTTGTGAAATGAATGCGCCTCCGCGCAATCAAGATTTAGCCATTCGCTTTCAAGGAGTATCAGAGATCACGGCAGTGGGTTTGGCTGGAGCAATCAGTACAGTTTCAGGAAAAGCTCAACCAATCCGCGCCAGATTATTAGAATAGTCTTTTGGTGCCAGGCCGTGTTTCTTGTCGCGTCGCAACCAGAAACACGGCCTGGCACCTTTTTACTGAACTTCTTCTTTTTTGCCGTTGGTTTTTACGAAACCAATGGGATCATTTGAAAATATGCGGCTGACCAAAACACGATTTTTAGTTTCTTGATTGTAACCGTATTTTAAAACTAAGTGCGAGATCACTTTACTTTGATTGATCTCTAAATTCTTAAAAGCAACACCACATTCTAAAGCAATCCATTTTCCAGTGCAGTCTGCCGTTCCTTGTTCGCTTTCAAAATGTTTATTGCCGTCGATTTCAGAAACAAGCGGCATGTTGATTGTCATTAATTCGCCGGTTAAGTCATCAGGTAAGGTGTAAGTCATGTATCTTACGCCCTTATCATTTGTAATGATTTGGTAGTTGGTGATTTCAAAAGTGGCTAAGTGGGCGAATTTTTCTGAAGGCACAGGCACTTGGTATGTGGCATTTAAGTCTAAAACTTCGTTAGCAAATAACGTTTGAGCAAAACCTAATATAAATAATAAAGTGATTTTTTTCATAGGAGCTATTTTTAGAAGCATTCGACTAAACAAGCAATAGGTAAATTTTGCTATTTTAAGTTAATCGCGGGTGCGAACTTCTAGAAGCTCTATATGAAAGATCAAGTTTGAATGCGCCGGGATTTTGGCTTTTTCGCGCTCGCCATAACCTAAATGTGATGGGACAAAAAGGGTACGTTTGCCGCCTTCTTTCATTCCCAATAGGCCGAGATCCCAACCTTGAATCACGCGTTTTGAGCCGATCACGAACTCGAACGGGCGGCCGTGGTTGTGAGACGAATCAAAAATGGTTCCATCTTCAAGAAGACCTGTGTAATGGCAAAAAAGTAATGCACCTTTAACAGCCGCTTTGCCTTCGCCCACAACTGTGTCTGTGATAACTAGTTCGGTTTTGTTTTCCATTATGCGCTTAATGATAAAGAAACGATTTTAGCTATTAGGTCTTCGTAATCCACACCGGCTTTGTTGGCTGACAGGGCGTAGTCTTCGCGTTTACCGATCGAGGGATTTGGATTGGCTTCGATAAAATAAATATCTTCGCCTTTAATACGCAAATCAATACGGCCAAAACCCTGAATGCCCAATAGGCGATAAATCTTTTTACAGACTTCGTTTAATTTTTTCTGCATAGGTTCTGGAAACTCTGCAGCCCAGCCAGAATCAATACCCCACTTTTTGCGGTAAGCCTGATCCCATTTTGATTTGTAAGTCGCAAATTTTGGTTCATCTTCAGATTTTTGTTTGAAGAATAATTCGCGAGGCGGAAACACTTTTAAATTTTCATTACCTAAGATGCTTACGTAAACTTCGCGGCCATCAATAAATTCTTCAATGATGGCATCTGCGCCTAAGCTGTTGTGAATAAATTTAACACGTGCGATGGCTTCTTTTTCATTTTTAACAAATGAACTTTGTGAAATACCTTCTGAAGATTCTAAATCTAAAGGTTTAATAAAAGCAGGGAAGGGAAAACCCTTTAATGAATTCACTGCGCGAGCTTTTTTTGCCACCACAAATTTAGGAATTTTAATCTGATGATAATCTAAAATAACTTTTGTTAAACCTTTGTCTTTGCATAATTGTAAACTCATAGGGCCAGCGCCCGTAAAAGGAATGCCCATTAATTGCATTAACGATGTTAAATTTGGTTCAAAATCGCGTTTACCTAAAAAAGCCTCAGACATATTAAAGACTAAATCGGGTTTTTGTTCTTTAACAATTTTTAAGAAAGGTTCAATATCATCATGAATTCCGTACGGAATGACCTGGTGACCGAGTTTGATCAAGGTGTTTTTCACATCTTTTTCAATTTTCCAATCAGGAGTATTCCAGTAATCAGGATACTGCTCGGGAGTTAGCTTTAATGATAAATCAAATAGAAGTACGATCTTCAGTGATTTCATAGTTAGGCCTCTCTTTTAAATTTTCCGGTGAATAGATAATTTTTCACCAGACTGGTAAGAAAGCTTGCGGCTTCCATCGTTGTCTGGTTTTCAGATTTTCCAAGTCGCAATTCAAGTTGAGCACAGCGATCAATAAGACGTTTTACTAACGCGTCTATGGTAAATTTGCGCTCTTTCGTCGCCCACGCAACGGCAGCAACAATAGCTTTTTTATGGCGCTTCATAAACCTGCGCGCCGATAATTCAGTTTTTAATGCTGGATCACCGTTGAAAATCATTTTTAGATCGGTGTCATAAAAATCCGGATATTCATCTGCATTTTCTCTGCGGCGCTTCTGATAATATTTTTCTAGGGTTGATGTAAGATTTGCGACATTGCTTGGGGCACGGCCTTTTTCAGACGCGTTTTTTAATTTCACACTCTCTTTAGCTAAAGACTCCATGTAAGTTAATTTTTTCAAAGCTCCGGGCCATTTGCTGTATTCTTTTTTCCAGTCAATAGTGGGCGATAACCAAACTGCAAATGTTTCGGCAAAATCTTCATCGGGATGAGCTTGCGCGTACCAACGTTCTAAATGTTTTACATAGCCTTTAGAGTAAGGTTGCGGGCGATAAGTTTCTGGAGCGTAATCTTGCGAAGGTGAGCCAAACACCTGGCTCCATTTTTTTCTTTTTGAAAATCTGTAGCAATGATCAAAACAATGACCGGCTTCGTGACGCAGAAGCTTCATAAACCATTCTGGACTGCCGCCTTCAACTTCTAACATCATTGATTTTTCTAAATGTTTTAGACGGGTATTGGCCAGGTAAAACGGGACCGCGATCGCGTTCATGCCTTCAGGGCTAAACCATTCATCGCCGAAAAATATTTGCGGTTTGAAATTTAAACCTTTGGCTTCAAGTTCTTTATAGAGCTGATCGACATAATCTTGCACTTCGCTTTCAGAAAGCGATAATTGAATATTTTTAAAACGCAGTTTTAAAATATCCTGATCAGATAATTCAGCTAATTCTTCAGCCTTAATAGTCTTCGATGACATACACTATACTATCGGCAGGTCTCATTATGATATTGAGCGCTGTGCCAAGGATTAGGCCCATGGTGCTAATCCTTTCGTCTAGTCTTTAATTTGTTTTTTCAAATCACGAATGACGTCTTCCAAAATTTTAATGGTGTGTTTCTTCTGCGTTTTTTCGGTCACGCTCCATTTATCAGTATTAGATCGCTTGTGAGCTAATTTAAACTTCATACCGGTCAGTGAAGTCGAGTAATCATTGGCGTTGAGCTTAGTTACGTTTTGATGACCGATGATATACCAATGATATTCAGTTCCGACGGGTACACCACTGCCTTTGGGCGCTTTTCCGGCCCGGCGTTTCGTGACGTTGAAATTGACCTGCCACTGATCTGGAGTCATCTTTTTTTCTGTCCACACACCGGCGTCGTAATTCCATTTATGCCCACGGCCGACTTTCATTCCCGTGTAACGCTGACCTTCAAAAGTTTTAAATTCGTTGTAGGTCTGCGCATAATTTTTTTTAAGTGCGGTATTTTCTTTTTTAGATATTTTTTTGTAAGCGCGTTGTCCCATATAGCCTCCGTTTAATGTTGCTATATAAAAACGTACAATCCACACGCCAAGACGGGGTAAATTTAACTAACGGCAATCAAGCCCGGGTGTTTCGCCTTCATTTTTAAAATTGAAATAGGCTCTTGCCTCTAAATCATTAATGAAAAGCTGACCCGTGTAGTGAGTAAATTCACCTTCGTTTGTAGTTTGTGGGTACAGGCGTAAATGCACACCATTCGCGTCGCCACGTAAATTAAGATCAGTCGTGTAAATTTCTGGAGTCATGCGTACATTGATATTTTCGTAAACTAAAATTTTATTTTTAAATACTGAAAGTTTTGCCGTAAAAAATAAAAAACCAATAAACGGATTTAACGGATCAATCGGGCGAAAAAAAGAAACTGCAACTGTATGATTTGCACTTTTTGCTGTTTGGCAATTGATCGACTTTAACTCAACAGCAAATGTTTCAGTAGCTACTGTTAAAATAAGAACAAGAATAATAAATCTCAGAATTTTCATAGTTCAGTTTTTAAAACAGCGTGGGATTGAGTGGCAAGTAAACAGTCCAGTTGTGGCTAGTTAAAACTCATATGAGAAATTAAGACTTGAGAAGTGAATAAGCCTTAGTTTTAATATTACATATGCTTAAAAAATCACTTCTTTCTATGGCTGTTATTTCATTGTTATCTTTAAATTCTTTGGCCGCAGATAAAGGTCAGGGTAGGCTTTTTTTAGGATCAACTCAAATTAGTCCTGAAGATGTGAACACTGAACTTGAATCACAGGGTTTAAAACAATTTGATATGATCAACCAATTCGGCGTCGAGATAACCTTACCAGCTTTAAAATTTGCCAATGCAGGGTTTCGGTACACGCATCGCATGATTAAAGAAGAAGAGCTAGTCGCAAGCACTGTTACTGATTATCAAGCAGAACTTACGCAGCAAGTGTTTGCCGGAATTTTGCGTGCGCCGTTAAATAATAACGACTTTGCAAAATTTGATTTATTTGTCGGAGCAGGTGTGACCAGCAGTGAGTTAAAAATCAAATCTCTTACTCAAGACGGATCGGTTGATAAAAAAGGTTACGCTTCACCAATGGCCGTAGCCGGAGGTTCAGCTTCATTCGGTGTTAAGAGCATATTTTTTACGATCGAAGCGGGTTATGAATACAACAAAGTCACTGGTCTTAAAGAAACCGGAACTGTTAGTGGTAATATCGATGAATTCGATTTATCCGGCGGGTATTTAACTCTGGGTTTAATGTTTGATGGGGTTCCGGTTTTTAAAAAATGAAAAACATAAAATTTAAAATAACATTAGTAGTTGCGATGCTGGCTGTCTTTACCGGCTGCGGTCTTAAAGTGATCAACCCGAACGAGCCAAATAACAAAGGCACCTTGGCTTTAGACATGTCATCGGGCAGTCCAAAACTGGTTGAAACTTACACCTGTAAGCTCGAATCTATGGGGAATCGCTTTTCAGCCGTGGGTAAAACTGAAGCAGAAGCTCGCACCGAAGTCGTGGCAAAATGCCAAGATCGTACGTTGATTTCTAACTGCAAAGCTGATAACGCTAAGTGCGAAAAGAACTAACACCAAAACCAGAGGAATTTTATGCCAGTTTTCATTGCAAAAGTAATGCTCCAAGAAGTCGAGAGCGAAGATATTTACGAAGAATTAGATCAAGCGATGGCTGATGAAGAGGGTTACCCGTACATCACTGATGAAAATGAAAAAATTTACGCTTTGCCACCTGATGAATATGAATTTGAAACTGAACTTTCTGGTAAAGAATTATTAAACATTATCAAAACAATTTGTGGCACCATCGAAAAAAAGCACAAACTAAAAAAATCTCCGATAGTTTTAGTTGAAGCTGAAGATGTTTTTCACGCAAATCTTGAAGAATTATCTGACGAAGATTTTCAGTCACTTAATTAATGGCTTTACCCTCAAAGCTTTACAGATTTAAGATTGAACTGTCTGATCTTGAAAAAGGATCATACCAATCGTTAGACTTTCGGGTGGCGCAACATCCATCTGAAAGTCTTTCATATTTGTTAACCAGAGTTTTAGCTTACTGTTTAAGTTATGAAGATGGTCTAGAATTTTCATCGCAAGGTTTAGCTGACCCTGACGCTCCCGCGATCAGTGTGCCGACACCAAACGGTAATCCCAAAGTGTGGATTGAAATCGGCAACCCTTCAGCGCGCCGAGTACATAAGGCGTCTAAAAGCGCAAATACCGTAAAAATATACACTTACAAAGACCCGCAAGTTTTATTAAATGAACTGAATTCTGAAACGGTTCATCGCAAAGAAGAAATACAAATCTATTCGTTATCAGCTGAGTTTTTAAATCAGTTAGAAAACGCCATGCAAAAAGATAATAAATGGACTGTGATCAATATGGATGGCGCTATTATGGTGAATGGCGAAAAATTCGATTTACAGTGTGATGTAAAACGCCACCAAGCCTGACAAATTACCCCGTAATAAATTAAATTTTACTATTTATGTAGCGCTTTGCTGCATTTTTTCTGCATTTCATGTGGCACATTTTTCGCAAACTTTAATTCATTTGAAAATTATCTAACCCAAACAAAGGAAAGAAGAAAATGATGAATCGAATTATTATTGCCACAGTATTAGTAACAGCAGGATTTGCATGTGCAGAAAAACCATATAGAGCCAATGAAACCAGTGCCCAATCGAACCCACAAAGTTATGAGCGCTCTACAGCCGCTGAAACTGAAACAACTGACATGGATAATACAGCAATGAACAAACGTGATGCTGAAGGCAAACTTCTGCCGACAGATCAAATGCAAGGATCAACAGCTGATATCGAATTAACCCGCAAAATTCGCGAGATGTTAACCGATGAAGATTCGCTATCTATGAAAGCTCAAAATGTAAAAATCATTACCTTACAGGGTATTACGACATTGCGTGGGCCGGTAAACACGATGGCTGAAAAAAGAAAAATCGAGCAGTTAGCCAAATCCGCTGGTGCGAAAAGTATTAAAAATCAACTCGAAGTCACAACAAAAACTGAGTAACAACAAATAACGAACGGAGAATAAAATGGAATTTAAAAAAAGTGATAAAGTAGTTTATGGTTTATTTGAAACAAGAGCAGCTCTGGAAGCTGCTGTTAATCAATTAAAAAGCGCGGGCTTTTTAAATAGCGACATTTCAGCGTTACTTCCTTCAGTGGGAGACACCAAAGAATTTGCGCATGAAAAACAAACTAAAGCACCAGAAGGTGCAACGACAGGTGTCGCTGGCGGCGCTGTGATCGGTGGAACCTTAGGCTGGTTAGCGGGTATTGGTACCTTAGCGATTCCAGGCATTGGACCATTTGTAGCAGCTGGTCCGATCTTAGCTGGTCTTGCTGGGGCAGGTGTTGGCGGAGCCGTTGGAGGTATTGCTGGTGCCTTAGTCGGTATGGGAATTCCAGAGTACGAAGCCAAACGTTTTGAAACTGCAGTTAAAGAAGGTGGTATTTTATTATCAGTTCATGCGGGTGTTGGTGACTGGGTTTCTAAAGCGAAAGACATTTTAAAACAATGTGGCGCTCATGATATTTCATCTACATCAGAAGCTAAAGGTGATGATGATTTTGAGCGTAGAGATGTGCCATTTGAATCTAAATCTACAGATACGAGTACAAATAAAAGATACTAATATATAGAGTATTTAATAAAGTCTATAAAGCAGCTCGAGGTAATTTGCTTCGAGCTGCTTTTTTTTGCTGTCTACAGAGTTGACAGTCCTGTTGCTTTTTCCTGTTAGCAAGAAAAATCACCTAATAAACAAAACCCATGATATTTTTCTGCCTCACCAAAACCCAACCCCCTTTATGGAGGCTCTAAATGAACAAGAAAACTATCATTAATATCTCGAAAGCTATTAGTTTAAGTGCTGCATTGGTCGTAAGCTTTTCAGTGCAAGAAGCTTCGGCTCAATCATCAAAATCAAAACCGAAGTACTTAGTTATTCAAAACGTTGCGACAGAAAAAACTCGTGTTTATGAACTTTGTTACACGGCTCCGGGCTGTGCGCATAAAATGGTTTTTGAAACAGTGATGTTAGTTGGTAAACGTAACGAAGAAAGCCAGCAAACTATTCTGGGTACCTATCGTATCAGTCAGTGGGTAAAATTCTATCAAGATAATGCTAAAAACTATCCAAGCTGGTATGACCCAGCATTGCCAATGCCTCCCAAAGCAGATAAAGCGGCTACAAAATGGTTTAAAGATGATTACATGCCAAACGGCGGCGAAATGCGCGGAGCCTTTGGTTGGTATGCAGCTTTAGCTGAACCAAATGCTTTTGGTCAATGGATGCATGGAACAATCGGCTGGGGAGCGGACGAAGATAAATTCATCAACCGCGCTAAAAAAGGATTCTTTTCTTTATTCGCAGATTTACGTTCGCATGGTTGTACTCGCCATGAAAACAGAGCCATCGCTTATCTTCAGCATTTAGTGCCAGCAGGTACTCCGCTTATTAAAGTTTACGCGGAAGAAGTAGCTGATGACCCAAGTTTATCGCGTTATGCTGATCAAAAGAATCAGTTCTTATTCAACTACGCTTTAACAAAAGCTGATGTTCGTTCAAGTAAAGCGGCTAGTTCTGAATACTCTGTGACAATGGCCAAGATTGCTAAAGGCGAAATCAAGCAAGAAGATGTGTTAGAGCAAGGCAGTTACTTAGTTGACCGTGTTCCAACTATTAATCCGATCAACACTAAAAAAACTTCTAAATCTGGCGAATCAGGTGATGTGTATGAAGTAGGTCGTGAAAACTTTCGCGGAACTTATTCAGTAGATACAGGAAGATTTGCCAATTACGTTCACCCAACGAAATTAAAAGTTGGTGGCGACCAGTCTTTATTAACTTTACCAGATCTTGTTAAGACGAAATAATTTTTTAAATTTCAATTTTAGAAATATAAAAGCCAGGTTTATCACCTGGCTTTTATATTTGGGGCCAGACCTGTTGACAAATTACTCAATTTAATCTAGCTTGTATTTATTCGCGGCAATTAAGCCTGCAATAACTTTTCACCCAGGAGGTCTTTATGGAAAATTTAACTATCAAGGGCCTTCTTGCGAATCTGGTTTAAATCAAAAACATATTAGATTTCTATTCAAGGCCCTTAAGTCAGTTCGGTTTTTTTGAATTTAACTTAAGGAGTATACATGCTTAATTCCGATAAGGAATTTTTACAGTTATTTGGTTGGGATGACTTTTTTGAAAGTCAGATTACCGACAATGTTAATACGTTATATCCAGCTCGAGTTATTTGCGAAGAGAGAAATCTCTATCGAGTGCAAATAGCAAAAGATAAAGTCATTATGGCTACGATCAGCGGCAAGGTTCAACATAATGCCGTAACCAGGGTTGATTACCCCGCCGTTGGCGATTGGGTCATGCTTGAGCCTTCAGGGCAGTCAGACAGGGCGATGATTAATCAAGTCTTGCAACGAAAGACCATTGTTCAGAGAAAGCAAGCGGGCTTAACTTCTGACATGCAAATTCTTTCGACGAATGTGGATAATATTTTTATCACTTCGGCAGTAAATCATGATTTGAATTACCGTCGTATCGAACGCTACTTGGCCATCGCCCGTGATGCAGGTTCAACCCCGGTGGTTCTTTTAACAAAGGCCGACACAGCAGCAGATATTGCGCAAGTGATCGCCGGCGTAGAAAATGAATTTCCAGGCGTGAGTGTTTATGCACTTTCAAAAGAAAATTTTGAAAGCGCAGAGTTTTTTAAAGACTATTTAAAAAAAGGAACGACATCGGTGGTGATAGGATCTTCAGGAGTTGGTAAATCGACGCTGGTTAATTTTTTAATCAATAGCGACGAAATTAAAACTCAAACGGCCAGGGGTGATGACTGGAAAGGTCGTCACACCACGACATCGCGCAATTTGTATGTCAGTCGCTACGGTGGGCTCATTATCGATACGCCGGGAATGCGCGAGTTGCAACTGTCTGATCATTCAGAAGGTATTAGCTCGCAGTTTTCAGATGTTGAAGACCTTATGACAAGTTGTCGCTTCAGTGATTGTCTGCACGCGACTGAACCAGGTTGTGCCATCATAAAAGGGTTAGCTGATGGATCGTTGCCCCAAGAGCGATGGCAAAATTATTTAAAGCTTCAAGCTGAAGTTCGTAATGGATTGAAAAAGCAAGATAAAGCCCTAGCGGCCGAAGATCGAAAGCTTTGGAAAAAAAGAAGTGTCGAAGCGCGCAATAACAGTCGCGCTAAAAAAGGCATCTATTAAAGAATGGCGGGGAAACCCGCCATTCTCATTTACTGAGTCTGAAATTTGCTTGCTCTGTAAAACAGGGCGGTAAATATGATTCGCAAATTAAAATCCGGCGGTTACCGAATATATTCGAGAAAGAAAAATCCCAAAACTGGTAAACGCAGAAATTTGGGGACATTTAAATCTTTAACCGAGGCAAAAAAGCACGAACGTGAAATTCAGTACTTTAAGCATCATTAAGGATTTTCAGTGACTCATATTCCTGTGTTGATTGCCGGTGCTGGGCCTACGGGTTTAGTGTTAGCCCTGTGGTTAACTAAAATCGGCGTAAAAGTAAGGATTATTGATAAAGCTTCAGAGAAAGAAACCACGTCGCGTGCGTTGGTCATCCACGCGCGTACGTTAGAGTTTTATCGTCAGTTACAAATAGTTGATGATATTATCGAAGCCGGTTTTAGGTTTCCTGCACTCAATTTATGGGTAAACCATATTCAGCGCGCAAAAATTAAAATTTCAGATATAGGTAGTGGCAGCACGCCATATCCGTACATTATAATTTTACCGCAAGACCAACACGAAGAAATCCTGATCGAAAAATTAAAAGTACTTGGCGTAAATATCGAAAGAAACGCCGAACTGATAAATTTAGAACAAAACGATAAAACAGTCACTGCACAAATCAAGTTACCTAATAATGAAATTGAAACGCTTACGGCAGATTACTTAGCTGGTTGTGATGGTGCACACTCGGTCGTGCGTAAGAAATTAAATGTCAGTTTTTCAGGAAGCACTTATCCGCATTTATTTTACGTAGCCGATGTGGCAGGGCAGGGGCCTGCCCTAAATGGCGAGCTGCATGTATCATTAGATAAATCTGAGTTCATGGCGTTTTTTCCGCTCAAAGAAAAAGGGCATGCACGACTTATCGGAGTCATCCGCGAAGATCGAAAAAAAGATCCTTCTTGGGATGACGTTAACCCAAGGCTTTTAACAGAGATGGATGTGACCATCGAAAAACTAAAATGGTTTTCGACTTACCGGGTTCATCACCGGGTGGCCTCGCATTTTCAAAATGGTCGTGTTTTTATATTGGGTGATGCCAGTCACATTCATTCGCCTCTTGGCGGGCAGGGTATGAACACGGGCATTGGCGATGCGGTAAACCTGGCTTGGAAGCTGGGTGATGTGTTAAAGAAAAAATCAGGCCCTGAACTTTTAGCCACGTATGAAACTGAACGTATTAGTTTTGCTAAGCAATTAGTGAAAACCACAGATCGTGCTTTTCGTTTTATTTCGAATGACGGAAAACTTGCGCGCTTTGTGCGAACCCAGTTAGTTCCGGCAATTTTGCCGCGTCTTTTTAAATTTTCACGCACCGGCCGGTTTATCTTTCGTCGCCTTTCGCAGACGGCGATTAGCTACAGCGGGCATCAAGACCGTCTACCTTGGATTGAAAGTGTTGATAATTATAAACCATTGCAATCGCTCGACTGGCAGATTCATGTCTATGGTGATCTTCAGGTAAAGACAGAATATGATGTGCATTATTTTTTATGGAATGAAGAGATGAAAAAAAAAGGTTTAGAAAAAAATCGGGTTTATCACATTCGTCCTGATGGCCATATCAGTTAGGCAAATTTCCCCAAATGATTAGCAACTGAGAGACAAAGTAAACTTTGTCCACGCTTAACTTTGGACAAACTAGTGTTGTCCATAAATCAATAAAAGCTGTGATTGTTTTAATTTACAAACTCGTCGCGATCAGAGAAACACGATGAAACTATATCAAAGGAGATATTATGAACAAACTTATCGCAATGATCGCTTTATTAGCTGCAACAACTGCATCTGCATACACGGCTTCAACTTCTTGGGAGACTTTAGAAAATGATCCAAGAATTCAAATCGACGCTCCAACTGTATTCATGGGTCACGCTGTTGATTACATGTTCACATGCGTTGACGGTGCTAACTTACGCACGATCAAGCCAGTTAAACAATGCGAAACTATTTACATTGGTAAAAACCAATCTAAAGAAGTTTGCAAAGGTTCAAAATACTTATCAACTCCAATCAACTACACACGCACTTCTTGGGATTGCAAATTCACTGGTGGCCGTGGTGATCACCGCGTTTGCGAAGATAAAGTGATCTCTGGAACTTACCCACTTTCTGTAATGGTTAAAGTTTCTAAAGTTATGGGTGGTAAAAACGACCGTGTAGAGTTTTTATTTAACAAGCAATTTAACGTACCAAATTGCCACTAATCACATAGTTTTAGCTTAATTAGTAAGCGCTCTAGAGTCACCCCTCCGACCTAGGGCGTTTTCTCGTTGTGCCTGATGAATTGTTAAGATAATCAGAAACTTCAAAACTTAAGGTGAAAATGAATATTAACGTCGATACCAATTCGAACGCTACGGCTAGCTCTATCCCTGATCAAGTATCACGGGATATTGAAGCTTATTTATTGCGTTTTAAAGATCCGAAAAAGGGTCTGAATATGTTAGCGACGAAAGCGCAAATTCACGTAAAGACATTAAGCCGTCTGCGCGAAAAAATTCACACACCAACTTATTCTACATTATATAAACTTTATTCTTGTCTGCTAGATACGCGCATTATCAATGATCTGATCGAAAAAGCACCGCCAGTAATTCGCGAAAGAATTAAAAATGCTGATCCACAATTAAAATCTTCGCCGTTAAATCGTTATCATTTTGATTTAGAAACTGATCTGCAAAAAGATCCCTGTTTTACCGAACTTTATGTTTTGGCTGAAACACGGCCTTTCAGCACTCACTACGTTGAACAGCGATTTGGTTCGTACGGGCTTGAGACTTTAAAACGCATGATCGATCAAAAAGTAATTCGCCCTTTAGGCAATGGTCTTTTTGGCCAGGGCGAAGTGAGCTCTAGCTTTTCTGCTGAGACGATTAAATCGGTAGGTTTACGTTTAACAGAGCGCTTTTTAAAACCAGCCAACGCTGATTTAGATGATGCCAATTACATGTCGCTTTATTTTGAGTCGGTCAGTGCAGAGACGTACAAAGAATGGGTCATGATCGAAGAGCGCGCTTTTAAAGAGCGCATCAAATTATTAGAAAAACCAAACGCCAAAGGCAGCATTCCTGTTTTTGCATTTACTGTTATTGATACCCTATTGGAGAACGAACAATGAAACTTTTTATCACCTTAAGTTTAACAGCATTACTTTTAATTATCACTGCAGCTTCTGCTAACGCTGGTTCTAAAAACGGCGGTGGTTCAGCAGGTGGTGGCGGAAGAAACAACGTAGTCCCTGTTGGTCGCTAGTATTTCTTTTCAGTTGGTCTTTCTTACGGCAATCACTATGGTGGCTTTCGCAGCCAACTCTGTTTTTTGCCGCTTAGCTCTTACAGATCCTAATAATAGTCCGGTCAGTTTTACTTTGGTTCGATTAGTCGCAGGCGCTATCGCCTTGTTATTTTTATTTATTAAATATCGCAAAGAAGAACCTATCACTTTTAGTAAAAACATATTACTGGCTCCGGTGATGCTGTTTTCATATGCGTTGTTTTTTTCGCTAGCCTACGTTCGGATGAGCGCAGGCACCGGAGCTTTGATTCTATTTGCCAGTGTTCAGTTGACGATGATTATCACAGCCTTGGTCAGAGGCCAGACGCTAAATATGAATGAATGGTTTGGCTTTAGCTTAGCAGCGGGTGGTTTGATTTATTTATTATTGCCTAGTCTTGATATGCCGCCATTGATTTCGATGTTATCAATGACCATTGCTGGCGTTTCTTGGGGAATTTATTCTTTGCTAGGCCAGAAGTCTAAAAATCCATTTTTATCGACGGCAAGAAACTTTTTATTGATCTTACCTGCTGCAGTTATTTATTTAGCCATCGACTCTATTCATTTAACGAACCAGGGTTTGCTTTGGGCGGTGTTATCAGGAGCCCTTACTTCGGGAATGGGTTATGTGCTTTGGTATGTGGTTTTGCGAAAGCTTGCCACAAGTACGGCTGCGGTTGTGCAATTAAGTGTACCAGCGATAGCTGCGTTCGGCGGAGTTTTGTTTCTAGATGAAATCATTCATCTGCGATTAATCATTGCCAGTCTTCTGATTTTTTCTGGGATTACGTTAAAACTTTTCGGTAAATAAAGCCGGGCGAAACAGGCGGAGCGCGACTTCCGCAAGGTGCCGGATGGCTATTGAAAGCTTTGCTCATGAGGATTGCACCAGTTTTAGCCTCATGAACTTCCCTCGGTCTTAACCAACTTAAAAAGTTGATTGGCTTTTCCGACTGCTGTTTCGCCCGAAAAATTAATGCGGTCTTTTTTCTTTTAATGTTTGCGGCTTAGGATTATTTTTTTTATAACCGCCGGCAAAAGTATGTTTTAACGATTTAGCTAAACGGCCTTTGGGTTTACGCTTAAGTTTAGATGGAACATCTTCAACATCACCCCAGCTTAAGGTAAAGCCTCCGTCGACAGTCACTAGTGACCCCGTCATATATGAAGACAGATCTGAAGCTACAAAAGCCATTGTGTTGGCGATCTCTTCGACGGTTCCTTTTCGTTTCATCGGAATATTTTCGGCCATTTTTCTTTCTTCGGCCTTTGTAAGCGAAGTGCGGGCAGCGTGAGTCATGGCTGTATCGATAGCCCCTGGGCAAATGACATTAACCCGAATGCCATGCTGGGCCTGTTCGACCGCCAGACCTTGCATAAAGGTGTGTACGAAACCTTTACTGCCGCCATAGACTGTATCATCAGGTTCGCCTTTAAGCCCTGCTACAGAACCGGTGGCGACAATGCAGCCATGAGTTTTTTTTAAATACGGAAGGGCTGCGCGAGTCACATAGAAAGTGGCAAACACATTGCTTTTCATTGTGCGTTCAAAAACATCGTTACTGGTTTTGTCGGTTGAATCAATTCCTAGATTCACGCCGGCATTATTAATCAAGACGTCTAATTTTCCGAAGTCTTCGATGGTTTGTAAAATTAAGGCATCGGCTGATGCGGGATCGCCAAGATCGCCTTCAAACGTTGAAGATTTAACGCCGTATTTTTTTAGGGCTTTGGCCACATCTTTAAGTGGATCACCGGGTAAGCCCGCACACATCACATGCGCGCCATAACTGGCAAAGGCGTGTGCAGCCGCTTCGCCGATTCCGCTACCGGCTCCTGTAACAATAACTACGCGGTTAGAAAAATCTATTCCTTTAAACGATTTCATGTTGCGTTCTCCTTTTTTACCCCTTGAAGAAGTAAAAGCAGTTTATATGCCAGAAAAATTAAAATTTCTTGCTAAAATAGCTATATGTAAATAATATGTAAATTATGAATGAAATTAAGAAGAAATCTTTAGATCTGATTGTAAAAACAAAAGGCCGCGCGGCCAGCAGTAATGATTCGTCTAGATTCAATCAATTTCAGCGTGTTTACGATATCACTGATGCAAATCACTTTGTTGATGACGAAGATATTCCTAGTTTAAAAACAGAATTTTTAGTTGATAACACAAAAACTATTTTAAATCGTTACAGCAGCCCTGATATGGGCGAAGGCGTAAATCTTAACCCTTACCGCGGTTGTGAGCACGGTTGTATTTATTGTTATGCAAGGCCTACGCATGAATATTTTAATTTGTCTGCGGGCTTAGATTTTGAATCAAAAATTTTTGTTAAAGAAAAAGCGCCCGGCTTATTACGCTTAGAATTAATGAAACCTAAGTGGCAACCTGAAATCATCATGATGAGCGGCATCACGGATTGTTATCAGCCCATTGAAAGAAAATTAGAAATCACCCGCAAATGTTTACAAGTGCTGGCTGAATTTAAAAATCCGGTGGTGATCATTACAAAAAATTTTCTCGTCACTCGTGATATAGATATTTTAGCTGAAATGGCTAAAGACCGTTTGGTTTCAGTTTGTTTGTCGGTGACTTCACTGGATGAAAAATTAGCGCGCACGATGGAGCCGCGCACTTCATCACCGCAAAAACGCCTTGAGGCGATTAGACTTTTAACTGAAGCCGGTGTTCCAGTTTCGGTGAATGTAGGGCCAATTGTGCCAGGGCTTACTGATCACGAAGTGCCGCGTATTTTAGAAGCTGCCGCCAATGCCGGGGCACGTTCGGCTAACTTTGTCGTGGTTCGGCTGCCTCACTCGGTCAAAGATTTATTTGTTGAATGGCTTGATGAAAACTTTCCCGAAAAGAAATCTAAAGTGGTCGGAGCCATTCGGGATATTCGTGATGGTAAATTATATGACTCAAGTTTTGAATCGCGCATGACAGGCACAGGCGCCAGGGCAGATCATATCGCCGAAATGTTTCATATTTTTCGCCGCAAGTATTTTGCTGAAAGAAAATCATTAGGTCTGCGTACGGATTTATTTCAAAGACCCAAAGTTGCGGGTGATCAGTACAGTTTTGATTTATAACATTTCTTTAATATTCTAACTGTGTAAACTCTCGGGTGCTGTTTGCCTCAGTGGGTATGACTTCAAAATAATATCTAGAAATTTCTGATCCGATGCTGGTTTCTACGGTGATCATCCATTCGCCGGGCTGAAAATTAGCCTTGGTGGCAAAGCCACGAAAGCCTTCTTTGCGTCCGCCTTGAATGTTTAACGGCACTTTATCAGTTGTAGTCCAGTCGCCATTTTTATTTTTCATATGCCAGTGTAAAATAATTTGATCAGCGATGCGTGCCGGAGAATAAATCTGGGCGTAAAAATAAATTTTATCACCCGGAGCGGCTTTAAACTCTTTGTCAGAGTCTTGCCAGAACTTCCAGGTTTTTTCGTAAGATAAAATAAATTTTCCGTCGCGCTTTTCTAAATTATGGTAAACACCTTGCGCCTTAACACTTAAAGGCACTGGCGGAATCCAACCTAAAAAGTAAAATAAGCCAAACACCGCAAGAACCGCCACACACGGGGCGGTGATAGCTTTTTTTAATATGTTGGCATCGATCTGGGCGCGTTCTAGCATTTGCACTTGCGCGATTAATATTAATACAGTGCTAAGTGCTGAAAGCAGAAACGGCGTCCAGCCGACAAACCCCAGAATGATCGGGTAGAGCACCGAGAAAAACGAAAATAAACAAATCGCAAAAAAACCTACTTTAAGGCTAACCTTCGCGGATTTTACGAAAGAGAGTTCGTTGATTAAAATTAATGCGACCAGCAGAATTAGAAAAATAAAACTACTTAAGATTGAAGCGCTCTTAATATAAAAAAGCGAATACACACTTAAAAGTGATCCTAATAAAAAGTGCAAAGCAAAATCACGGTAAGACCAGAGTTTTTGTAAAGAGTCTTTCGGCCGCCATTTGTGAAGACGAAACAACAATTCGTAATGAATAAGGGCTGCGATAATAAATAAATAGACTGCCTGTTGAGCGATTGAAAATAAATCATCAGGGTCTGCGATAAACAAAATATCAAATAAGAAGCCGCCGATGAAGAAGGCGATTTCAAGTTTGGTGTCATGTTTTCTGATAAATTCTGCTGATTTTTGTTTAATATTCATTACCGACGAGCCTACCATAGGCACTAGCTTTGAGCTAGCAATGGATCAGAGGCTAGTTTTTGGGTTTTTTGTTTGCTCAATTAAAAATACATTTTATAAATAATATAATATTTGATATTGTTAAGTCTCATGAGACACAAAGACGATATGAACTTAGATCAATGGATTCAGTCCACCAGTGAAGACGTTTTAGCCGGATTATTGGTCGATATGTTGTTGTCTGACGGAACAACTTACTGTGGTTATATTAATACCATGGTTAATACAGGCGATCCAGAAAGCATTTTGTTAACAAGCCGAACACCCCAAGCGGGAATTTTTGAAGGCAAAAAAATTAAAAAAACTGATATCATAGGATTTAATTTTTCGACATCGCCCCGGGCAAATTTTGGTGTGCATCATATTTATATCACCGAAAAAGGTGCAAATTTTCAATTTCAACATGCCATTCATGATCAGCAAAAACAGGTATTCACTAACATTGAAAAATCAGTCGATGCTTTTAAAGTTGAATGTTTGGCGTATATCAAAAGACTAAGTCTGGATATGCTGCCTAATGAAAAGCTAGTACTGACGTTAACTAAAGAGTTAACTGTTAAGTACAGCTTAGACATAACTAAAGTAGATCAAAAAATCAGAGATTTTCTAGGTCTGTAAAAATGTCTCAGGCGGATTCCGCCCAAGACAAATCTTTATCCAAAATTAATAGGTGACTAATTTTTTCTCTGGAACTGTATCCCATTTGCCGCGGGCATCCACGAAAATAATACATTCACTACCTGCTGCACACATCGTTGCATGGGGTTGTTTTTTCTTAAACGAAAAAAATGACCCAGGCGATAAACGACGTTCTACGCCGTCAACAGTTAATACAAAGTCTCCTTTGATCACTGTGACAAAATTATCTGCAGTGTGATGATGCAGAGGTGCTGAAAAGCCAGCGTCAAATTTCATAAATGAATGATGCGCCCCTTTAGTAGAATCACCTTCAACAACAGCCATCTGTAAGCCCGGAAACTCTGCCACAGCCTGCCATTTGATGTCTTTGGCTTCCATAAAGACCGCATTCGCCGTCGACTTGGGTTGATTCATTTTGCTGGTCTCTATTTTAGCCGCATCTTTAGCTGCCGCAGTGAATGAAAACATTGTTAATAAAATTGTAATTAAAGAAATACGTTTCATTGTTAAAATCCTTTCAAAGTTTGGTTGTAATTAACCGACCTAAACATAGCAATATCGTGACCGCGTTGTTTGGGTCAGAAGAGTACATAGATAGAAGCCTGCTTTTTGCTAGTAGCTCAAGACGGAGGAAAGTATGAAAGACAGAATTAAATTTCCAGGTTTTGTTTCATTTATTTCTAGCCCTGCAGGCCGGCTTTTGCGAATAGCCGTGGGTGTAACTTTGATTGTTATCGGATTTAATGCCGTCACGACGGCTGGCAAGATGGTGGGGGTGTTAGGGTTATTGCCACTGATGGCGGGCGGTTTAGATGTCTGTATACTTGGGCCACTTTTGGGCGGATACTTTAGCGGCGCTAAAATGCGCAAAGCTTTGCACGAGCAAGAGGGTAAAACGCAGCTGGGCGCAAGCTCAGAATCTTTTTCACGAGCTTAGCTATGAGTTTAGCTATGAGCACACAACCCAGTGTAGAAATTTTGAAAGCGTTTCTTGAAGCCTTTAACCGTCATGACCTTGATGCGATCATGGATTTTTTCTGTGAAGATTGTATTTTCGATATGCCCCGTGGGCCTGAACCCCAAGGCCGCAGGTATTCTGGTAAAAAAGAAGTGCGCGCAGGTCTTGCGACTCGCTTTGCCGGCTTACCAGATGTTCACTATGCAAACGACCGTCATTTTGTCAGTGGTCAGCGTGGATGTTCGCAGTGGCTTTTAACCGGAACGCGCCCAAGCGGCGAACGGGTTACGGTGCAGGGCTGCGATTTACTTGAATTTAAGGGCGATAAGATTTTTCATAAAGACTCGTACTGGAAGCTTGTTGAAAAATAATTTAATCAACAACAGTCGCGCAAACGCCTAAAGCATTTTTTTCGACGTTAGAAATTTCATCGATAATAAAATTTCTCATGTGCGTGATTTGGTTTTCAAGTTCGGTATGAGTTCTGAAAATATCGCCATTTGTGCAAAGAGTTTTATTTAAATAGCGCAAGTACGAAAAAAGAAATTGTTTCACCTGATCATTATTTTTATTTTGATAAGTGTCGACGACGGTACTGATAGATTCAAAGATTTGTTTAACATCTTGTTTTTTTAAAGAAATAGTTTCGCTATTTTTATAGCGGTCAATAAGACCGTTAATTTGCGTGTAAGCTTTCATTATTTTTTCTGTAACATTTAGTGCTTCCATAGGGTTATGTTAGCAACTTGTGTGCAGAGTTCAACTTCATAAGGTCTAGAAATTAAGTTATTTAGTATTCATCAATTTAAGAACGTTGCCGTCTAAATCTTCGAATGCAAGCATGTGACCCCAGTCCTGTTTCGCTTCGCCAAGAACTTTTCCACCAGCAAGTTCAATTTTCTTTCTATCAGCAGCAATGTCATCAGAATTAAAAGTAAGAGTTCCGCCACAGTTTTGGCCGTGCGAATCACGAGGAGTAGTAGGGATGGCTTCGCCTTCAGTCCAGTGTAAACCTAAATTTAGATTTCCAATTGTCATTGTTGACCAGTATTCATGACCATAAGTTTTAGTCATGCCAAGAGCTTCAGTGTAGAACTTAACGGCGCGGTTCATATCGGTCACGTTGTAATAAAAATCTTTATATCCTGTGATCATGGTTACTCCTTAAGTTCTACTTCGTAAATTCCGCGGGCGGCGATTACTTTTTCAAGACTATTAATAGGTCGAACGTCAGTCAATTCCCAAGCGTAATAGCCTGGCTCCCATTTTGTAGCACAGGCTGCTGTAATATCAGATTCTTCAAAGGGCCTGACGTTTTTAATTTTAACGAGGGCCACAGGTGTTCCGTCAGGGTCAGTTTCGCCTTCTTGGCGCAGAAAATTTTTATTCTCGATGATCAGTAAGTCATCAACGAAGCCTTCGGGCGGTAACCAAGACCTGACTTCGATTGTTTTTTCGCCGCGGGCGATTTTGGTTCCGCTAGGGTAGACGATAGATAGGGCTTTGAACTTTATAACGGGCTTAGGATTGAAGAATTTAAGAAACACATACCAGTAGGCGAAAATGAATAGCGCAAAGACTGCGACAAAAGCCAGAAAGAAAAATAACATCCACGGTTCAAAGCTTTTCATCATTTAGGGTAAAATTTCTGATTCAGCAGAGATGTCACACTTTGAGCAAAAGCCATAAAACAACATAGATAGATTTGCCTTTGAAAAATCGTGAATGTCTTTGAGGGCTTTTTCAACTTTTTCAAAAAGTTCAGCATTTCCCTTATTCATTTTGCCGCAGGATTTACAGATGTAGTAATGGTGCATTTTTTTGCCAAAAACGTACTGATAGACTTTTCCGACTTTGGGTAAGTCTAGTTCCTGAATTAAGCCTAATGAAATAAATTTTTCGATGTTTCTATAAATAGTCGTTCGATCAACATCTTCAATGTGTTTACTTAAATAATCGTACAATTCTTTAATGGGAACATGGCGACTTTTATTATCTAAAAAAAATTGAATGAGTATTTCTTTAGATGGGGTCATGCGAAGCCCCTTTGACTTTAAGTAAGTGATAAGTTCAGCATGTTTTTTCATAATACACCGTGATTATTGCCTAATGATGCAATAACATTTAAGTATGTTTCAACATAAGATAAACGATACAGCAAGCCTTAAAACTTACTTTGATTGGTTTGTGTTAAGCTTTCTTGCTGGAAGTATTAATACGGGTGGATACCTGGCTTGTCACCGTTTTGTGTCTCATATAACTGGTTTTGCAACGCTTGCAGGCATCTCGTTTGAGAGGTTAAACCTGCTTGAAGCTTTCGGAACTTTATTAATACCTTTGTTTTTTGTGGCCGGTGTTATGGTATCGGCTTATTTAACTGAACGAAAACATGTTCACAAATTGCGGGCGCAAAAATATTCGCCGGTGATGGGATTGGTAGCTCTTTTGCTGGGAGTCGTGGCCTTAGGCGGAAGCCTTGACTGGTTTGGCCAGTTTGGTGACCCGGCACAAATCAAACATGACTTTACATTACTGGCTTGTCTTTGCGGGGCTTGTGGATTGTTAAACGGGGCAATTACTTCGGCTTCTGGTTTTACCATCAGAACGACTCATTTAACCGGGCTTGCTACAGATCTTGGTTTGGGATTAGTGCGTACTAAATTGCACGGTTTAACAGGTGAAGATAAAGCTCGTGAGACTAAGGCCAATTTATTGCGTATGGGAACAATCATTTCATTTATTGTAGGGTCACTTGCGGGTGCTTTTGTATTTATGCGCTTTCAATATAAAGGATTTTTATTTCCGATGCTGCTTTCAATTTATTTTTCTTATGTCGCTTATAAGGCTCAAGCGCAAAAGGTTTAAATTTATTAAGACTTTTCAGCGATGCGTGCTTTAACTTTTAACAGCGCCAATGACAGCGATATTGACATAAAATCAGAAAATACCGAGTAAATTTTATTGTTATTTTTTATGTTTGGTAATTTTTGATAAGCCCATTTTTTTTGTTCTTCAGACTCAAAAATATTGATAATAAGCACGTTTTTTCTGGCCTTAGCTTCGGCCAAACATTTTAAAATTGACCCATACTTATCTTGCAAACACCAATCCAGAATTAGAATATCGAAAATCAGTGCAGACTTGAATATGAGCTTTCCATCCGGAGCCGAGCGTGAAGTTTGACAAGAGACAAGATCACCAAGAATAAACCGGATCACCGCTTTGATTGATTTATTAGGTGAAATAATTAATGCTTTGGCTCGTTTCTCGGATTTACTTATTGGCATATGTTGTATCTGTGCAAAAATTTGATTCAAGCTCATTTAATTTTTGCATTACTAAACGGTCAATGTCTGTGCTTTTCAGATTTTCAGACGCAGCTATGACTCGCGATACTGTTTTAATAATATCGTGAAGTTGAACAGAGATACTTTTTTTATGTTTTTTTAACGCAATTTTTTTCTTTTCAACTGCAGATAGGTTTTGCATTTCTTTAATTCTATCAGGCTGTATGTAAGGATTGTCTGTGTAAGCGCTGCTAGAGACGGATTTTTTTTGCGCAAGCAGGTTTAATTTATTCTCGATGGCCTTAAGCTCTTCCAGACGGGTGAAGAGTATTCGATTGAGAGTTTGAATTCGTTCATTCTTTACCGGAGCCAGTGCGTCACAAACATGCAACATGTTCAAATAAAGATTTAAATTTCGTAATTGTTCGGTCGTTTCCATTCTCATATATCATTATTATTGCAATATGTTGCAATAGTAAAGACTTGCCATGACACGATATTATGGCCTATGAATGAGGAGTGAATTATCAATCCAAGTCATTACAAATACCTGTTGAGCTTTTTTATACTAAAAACCATGAGTGGTTAGCTGTAGATGAGAATGTCGTTACCTTTGGAATTACCGAGCGGGCATCACAAATCTTGGGAGAGATTTTATACGTAGATCTTCCAGATGAAGGCAGCCGTATCAATATCGGGTCTCAGGTTGCATCACTTGAAGGTGTTCGCGACATCATGGATTTAATCGCACCGTTCAGTGGTACTGTGCTTGAGATCAATCCGCGGCTTCTGGAAGACCCGGCTTTAATATCTGATGATGCTTACGGCGAAGGCTGGCTTTTTACGGCTGAATTAGATCATGAAAAAGATCTGGCTCAACTTGTTAGGCATTCAGAATACAAACAGCAGTTATTATCGCAAGACAACACTTCTGATGCCACAAAATAGTGAAAAGCTAAAAATCTATATTCTTAGCTTTAAACCAGATTTGATAGCGGATGCAATTTCTTATCTAAGCAAAAAAAAATTTGATGTTTTGGTCTTTGAATCGGCAGTAAAACTTATTGAAGCCATGAAAACAATAAAACCAAAATGTGTGATGTTAAGTTCTGATGCGATAGAAAATTTAGAAGATATTCCTAAAAAGTTAGCCCTTCATTTTAAGGTTCCGGTCGTTGGTTATGTCGAGCAAGAGAACATGTTATCTCTTATGCGGCTTCATAAAATGCAAACAGAATATAAAATTCGCCCACCGATAACAGGCGCAGCCAGCTATCGGGTGATTCAAAAAATCATTTCTTAAACTATTTTAACTGAATGATTACCAAAAACCACAACCTGGCCGGCAGTTAACTTTAAGGCTTTTCTAGTTTCGACTTTGCCATTCACGCGAACCTGGCCAGCTTCGATAACAGACTTAGCCTGGCCACCAGTTTCACACAGATTGGCGACTTTTAATAAATTTTTTAGTTCGATATGTTCGTGGCCATCTAGATCAAATTCGATTTCTTGAAGTTTCATAATATATTATTTCTATGTCATTATCTGAACATCTGGAAGTGTACTTATGTGGGTGCGCATTTTCTTAAGCTGATCTTCACGAGTTTTATTTTCGTCATCAGTAGACAGGGGTGCTAATGCTTTTGCCAAACGTTCGCCTTCGGCCATAGGGCTAGTGTGGTGGCTGAAAACGTGTTTTAGCTTCATAACATGCGCATAAGCAGTTTCAAATTTTTCAGCTAATATTTTTTTAGCTTCTTGTTTTTGACCCATTTGATAACTGATCCAGGCCCATGAATAAGAAGACTCGTGTAAGGTATTTTTTAACAGGTCGCGGTTGTCTTTAATTTTTTCAAGGTTGGAATTTGAAAGGGGTTCATCCCAGTTTGATTTTTTTTCAATAGCCTGTTGAATGACTGTTGTAACATGATTCAAGGTAATAGCTTTTTCTTTTTCAGCTTTTAAATAGGCAGGAATTTTAAAATCTTTAACTTCGAAAACGTCTTGCGCTAATAACGATAATTTTAGAATGTTAGTTTCGTTTTCGCTAAGCTTTTCGGTGTTTTGTTTTTTAGTGTAAAAGCTGATAACTTCAGAGACCGCAAAAGCTTGCTGCTGCATCGGTGGAGCCAAAGCCATGTCAGCGGCCATTTTAGCGAAAATCGTTTCGCTTGCGAACAACACGACCAGTAATAATGGTAAAAAAGTTTTTAAGTTCAGCTTATTCTGTGTATAATTCATGCTGTATCCCCGAGTGTTATAACTTAAATGCTAACTTTACTTGAGCAGGTTTGTAAACATGATAAATATTGCGACACAGCTAGATCATTTTCGCGCGATCGTGTTGCGCCTGACTATGAAGAGCAGCTATTTGCGTGAAATTTACTGTGACCGTTCATATCGCCTTAGCTTAAGTTATATTTTATTAAGCGCCATTTACCTGTTCTTAAGTTTGAAATACTCGGTCGTTCTTTTGGTCTTAGGGCCTCTGCTGCTAGGATACCCGCACTTAGTGGCAAGCTATCGCTTCGTGCAAAAATCAGCTTCTGGATTGTCTGTGCGCTTACAAACAACGGCCGTTTTTCGTTTTTTTATTTTTTTAACGGCAAGTTCTTTGTTTATTCGGTTTGCGTTACCAAAGTTTATAAACTTACCGCAACTACCTTATGGCGCTTGGGAAATCTTGTTATCATTATCGGTGTTAGCTATCGTAAAAATAAAGCTAACTTCAGTTTTTGATGTGTTGGTCGCAACAATGACCTTATTGCTAACAGCAGGGGTTTTAAGTTTAGCCTGGCATGACCCGCTGGCTTTTGTAGGCATTGCTTTAATTTTTCATAATTGGGTGGCGTTCGGGCATTGGTTTTTTGCCGCAAAAGATTATAAAAATAGGGCCGTGGCATTTTCGGCGCTCTTGATCTTTGCGCTGATTCATTTTGTGGTGCTATTAGGTTATTTCGATACCGCAATTTCATTTCCCGAAATTAGTTTTCTTTCTGAACAGTCATTTGGCGTACGCGGTTGGGTCTTAGCACCCTGGACATCCGATGAAATGATATGGAACCGAATCATCGTTTTATATACCTTCGGTTTGTCAGTGCATTATTTTATCTGGCTTCGGGCGATTCCGCAGTGTTTAGATGAAAAATCTGTGCCGAATTCATTTCGCAATAGTTTGCGACAGCTGCGTAAAGACTGTGGGCCGAAAACGACAAGTGCTCTTTTGCTGGTGGGGGCAGTGGTTGGTTTAGCTATGTGGTTTCACACGGCCCTTGCCGGCCGAATCTATTTCGGGATCGCGATGTTGCATGGTTGGGTCGAGATGGTGTTTTTGATGATCGCATTGAGCTCATATTTTTTGAAATTATCACTTCGTACTGCGCCACGAACGAATTGAGCTTGTTTACGCAGACCTTTGGCTCTGGATCTTGTATATGTCACACATAAGGCTACCATAAAGAGATGAAAGTCTTTAAATCGCTGATCGAAAACACCTCTATTTTTTTAGTCTGCGAAGACTCTTCTGGTAACGTCTATCAATCAAAAATTCTGATTAGTAGTGAAGCCGATTATTCGGCCATGTTGGGTCGTTTAAAAATGCGTCGCGATGAAAAAGTTATGCTCGATAATAACCTTACAACGGCAGATATGGTTTATGTTTCGCTTTCGCGCCGAATCGCCAATCGTATTAAGAAATAAAAATTAATATATAAGTTTACGCATATAGATGCGGGGCTTTAGCAATAACTACTAAGGCACGGGCTGTTGACATAGGTTTGTAAATTGGTGCATGAACTTTTCATGAAAAGCTTCTTCGATCGAGTACATTCCTGACTTTTTGTTCGCTAGCCATTTTGCAGCGTAAATTCCACCTGCACCGAATGCGCCCCTGTCGGTTGACTCATGAACTAGGGTTATTGTTTGGTTTTTTAATCCAAAAATGACTTCGTGTTTTCCGACAAGGCTACCAACTCTAATAGAATTAACTTTTTTCGAAGAATCAAGATTTAACTGTTGTGCAATTTTCAGCGCAGTACCTGAAACTTCTTTTTTTTCTCTGAAATGCTGTTCGATAATTTCTATATCAGCTTCGGGGATGATTTTTTTTAATACTTTAGAAGCAATAATCAACCAGTTAATGCCTAAAGTAATATTCGGAGAATGTAGCAGTGCTGTTTTTTTTGCTGCTTGTGTTAGTAAATCAAATTCTTTTTCGCTATACTTTGAAATCGCGCTTACAATTTTAATTCCATTTGAGGCTATCAGATCGTAACATTCAACAGCTGTGCTTGATGAAAAATCAATAAGTACATCGATTGGATTTGCTGCTAAAAAGTCTTTAGTTAGCTCTTCATGCATGATGAACGGTGCAAACTCTGATTTATGCCCGAGAGCTTGGCTTGCAAATTTAATTTCTTCTGAGCGTCGCTTTCTGCAAACCCATTTTAAGTTGAGTGTGCTGTCTTGAATGATTTCTTTAGCAACAAGGCTACCGGTGCGCCCAAAGCCTAACAATCCAATATTGATTGATGGAACAGATTTCATATTTTATTAACTTACTTTGTTGGTTTGCTGGTATCTTTAGGCGTGCAGGCATAGCCAGCATTTTCTAAATTGTGACGTATGTTTTGATTCACTTTTTCACAATATGTTAGTCCGTGTTTTGACCATGCGATTGGTTCAGATTTGCTGTGATTTGAGTACCACAGTTTGCAACCTGCCGGCGCCGTCAATTCAATATGGATATTGCGAACTTCATTGTTAGCTTTGCAATCGTAGGCATCAACTTTGGGCCAGTTCTGCATAGATTTAGTTGAACTCTGTTGAGCTGAATCTGATTTAGTTGCTTCAACGGCAGGGGGAGGGGTTGATGTCGCTGTTTTACCAGTTCCGTCATTCGTGTTCGACAGTGTCTTACCGGCACAACTAGAAAGAACAACCACAAAAAACAAAGTCAATACCGAATGAAACATTTATCCTCCAATTTTTAGAATTATTAATTCACCTTGTATTGCTTCGATAAACTAAGCAACTCCGACTGACTAGCCGCAACAGTTGTCTATGATGATTTAAATTAGCAATGATTTCAGTTGGTTACCGCAACAAAAAATTTTTCACCTATCTAAAGATAAACTATAATTTATCTTTAGAATTAAAAAATAATATCTTTGTCTAGAGTGTGATTATAGTTGTTCTTCCGAAAAAAAAAGGACAATTTTAGTTTATGAGTATCGTGAATGTATTGGTTGTTGAGGATGAGGTTAGGTTATTAGACTATCTTGCCGAAATAATTTCAGCTGAAGGTTTTAATGTTACTAAATGTAACTCGTTCGATGATTTGCAGCTGCAAATCACTGGTGTTTCACAAAAACCTGATGTCATTATACTAGATCGATTACTTGGCGGAAAAGACTCAGCATCGCTTGTGCCGCTAATTATTGATAAATGTCCGAATTCAAAAGTTTTAGTTCTGTCGGCAATAAATTCATCGGCTGAAAAAGCCGCCCTGTTAGATCAAGGTGTCGAAGATTATCTCGCAAAGCCATTTGAAGCCGCTGAGTTAACTGCAAGAATTAGAGTATTGCTGCGTAGAAATTCAAATGAGTTAGCATTTAGCAATGTTGTGCTTGATTTAGAAAAACGAGTTGCAAAAGTTGACGGGCAAGAAGTTAATCTTCAGAACAGAGAGTTTTTACTATTAAAGACTTTAGTTAAAATACCCGGAAAAATTTATAATAAAAAATATTTATATGAGCATGTTTGGGAAGTAAGTTCTGATGTTGACAGTAACGTCGTTGAGACGACAGTAAATAAGCTAAGACGCAGAATGGAAGAAGCTGGCGCAAGACTTAAAATAAATTGTATTCGGTACAAGGGGTATTGGGTTGAGGACTAGATTTTTTATTATTATAATTTTTTCTTTGATCCTTGCGGCCGTGGGCATAAATCTTGTTCAGAACCATTTTTTTAAAAATCAGCGGCTAAGATTGATAGATAGACAAATTGAAGAAAGCTCTTCTGTTTTGCTTAAGTCCAACGATTTTTTAAAAACCTTAAGTCGCCCAGAGAGTATTGAAGAAAATATTACCAAAGTTCTAGCGAGCGCAAGAATAGGAAAAGTATTTGTACTAAGAGATGAAAAAGGAAACATTTTATATCAAAGTTTTAATGTCGGTTTGCTTAAGGCAGATTTACCGACGACGCCAGATTGGATAATGGTCGAATCAGAAGACATGTTTACCCGAATAAAAAATGTGCCAGTTCCCGGAAAAAGTAAACATGTGTTGCAAGTCGGATTGGTTTTAAATCAAAATTTCTTAGATTGGGAAATAGTCGATTCTAAAGTTGTCATGTATGTCACTGGAATTGTACTGACATTGTTCTTAATCGCTGCAATTTTAACGCTCGTGTTGCTTTCTCCGCTTCGCAATTTAAATGCACATTTAAAAGGTGCCACATCAAATTTAACTAATATGAAAGATGTTAAATCTTTGCCGCAGAGATTGCTCAGGTATAAAAGAACATATTGGGTAGCTGCTGATGAGTTTTCAAGTTTGTTAAGTACGATACAAAAATTGATTGATCGTATTAATTTAAATTATAAATTAACTAGGTCGTGGACTTCGCAAATGGCGCACGAGCTTAAAACGCCTCTTGCGATAATCAAGATAGAAGTAGATTCTGTTAAAAATAAATCAGATTTTGGCGAGAAATTAAAAGAGGGTATACTTGCTGAAGTTACACACATGTCTGAAATTATCAGTCAATTTTTAGATTGGGCTGAGTTAGAAAGTTCGCACAGGCAAAAGGATTTGCATGCGATCAGAATAAAGTCTTCCATTTTAAATGTAGCCGCCCGGTTGGAAAAAATTTTTCCGAAAAGAATTCAGATGAGCTTAGAGAGTGATTTTTCGGTTGTTGCAAATCCAAACCATCTGGATCAGGTCATAACTAATTTATTATCAAATGCATTAAAGTTTTCACCTCATACGATGAAAGTTCGTATTGATTTAGCAGGTAATAGTCTTGTGATTAGAGACTACGGGCCAGGGTTTCCGAATGAGGTGTTAGAGCGATTGGGACAACCTTTTAATTTGGGAACAAGTAAAGCATCTGGTAACGGCTTGGGGCTGGCTTTGGTGTCGACAGTTGTAAAAACTTATCAATGGCAAATGAAAATTGACACTAACGAGTCAGGTTCGGTTGTGAGCATTGTTTTTCCAACCGAAGAACTAAGCGATGATTTTTAAAAAGTCTTTCAAATTAAAGCCGATCCGGTAACAACTTTTTTAGTCGATCTAAGAAAGTAAACTTTTCTTTACCCAAGCCAGGTGATGGATGGCCATCGACACGTAATTGAAAAAGAAAATAGGGCGGGATACATGATCCCTTGCCACTAGAAGTGCTGGCGCAGATATAGTCATCACGGCAGAATTTATCAGAATCGCACTCTTGCATAGAGGCCGGTCTAACGTTTTCACTAAGACATTTAGCAAATGGTATTTTGCCGGTGGCTAAACAGCTATTAAATTCGTGTAGGACGGCGATAGATCCACAAGTTTCACCGGCTTTTAAGTTTGTACAAGAGCCAGCGCACATGCCATTCGGAAAGCCCACAGATGTGTCTTCACAGACTGAATTGCTGCCGCAGAAAGAATCGGCTGATAATTTAAGACCATCTTTTTTGGGATTAGTATTGTGAACCATACGCGCGGCTGTACACGGTGATCCTGAAATTCTATTTATCGGAACGCAAATTCCAGTAGGGCTTATAACTTTATCCGCTGTTAAAGACTGGCACTCATAACCTTCGCTGCAGGTCCAAGCTGCAAAAGATGGATCACCTAAACCACAATGACTGCCCATTTTACCTTCGCCAGCAACAGCGTGCACTGAAAGCGGGCGGCTATGAGGAAGGTTTTCTTTTTTCTGGATGGCTTCAATAAAAAGACCGCGGCGTTTTTGATCCAACAAAAAATGCGGAGAAGAAGATGTGAAAATAGAATTTACGGCATCGGTCGCAGCTTTATCTTTTCCTAAGAAGTGAAATCCCGCAACTGTTCGCCCTTGGTGGCAGCCGACACAAGACATATCATTTAATCGTCGCAGTAATCCCATCGATGTTTTAAATGAACTATAATCTTTTAATTCTGTTTCAGAAAAATCCTGGGCTTTAAAAAGTTGTGAAAAATTGGCGTTATGAGTGCGGTGAGTTCCATGCAGGGCTACTGATGTTGCTCGCGTTGCCAAAAATTTTTCAGGAATTACAACAATACCGTCATCAATGTTTTTAAGATTTTTTTTCTCGGTTAGCCATGCAAGTAGTTCTTGGCGAAGTTTTTTGTCGGCTAAAAGTTTTTTTATATCCGGCGTGTTTTCAAGTGTACCTAAAGTAATTTTTCCATTTTTAGGCGTAAAAACTCGTAACATGTATTCAGCGTATCCTGCCATATCAGGGCGAATAGTTGATGGCCAGCGCACTGACTGCATATTCACTTCAATTGATTTTAGTTCGCCTAAAATAAGTCCTTTTTCATTTTGCGCAACGAACTCTGTCCATTTCTGAAGTGGGGTGCGACAGTTATCCGAACCCTTCGGAATCCAAAAAACCGCATTGATCGTCATAGGTAGCCTTGAATAAGTCGAAGGTTGCGTCGTTGTTTTATAAGATAGGCGATAGATAAAACGAATCTCACCACAGCTTTCAGGATGAAACGACAACCGATCCATGCGATTAACGATTCCCACAAGTTCATACGATGCATAATTTGAAATTAACCACTGAGAATCAAATAGGCGGTGTGAACCTTTCATCGAAATGAAGAGTTTCGGGTCTTCTTTTTTAAGGTCTTCAATTTCAGTCCCTAAACTTTTTGCGATAAAGGCGTAAGAAGGGTTTTTTAAGAGAAGTTCGTTGTTGGCGCGAGGAACAGGTTCGTTAAATACAAGACGGGCGATATCAAAGCCCTGCGACTCTAATTGGATCAGAGTTTGCGGGTTGTCGATAAAGAGTGTGGCTGCCCGAGCTTGGCAGAAACCGAACAAAAATAAAATAAGAGTCAGACAGGTTTGCATAACTCAATTAAATTTTAGAACGTTCTTCGGCTGTCAAAACTTTCGGTGCTACTAGGGCTTCAGCATTTTCAAAAAAAGGTGAAGGTTTAGCTTTTCCTAAAAATTTGCCTTTGAGAATGAATGGTAAGACTGTGACCATACCTTTAAAATCAAATGTTTGGGGTGTGCCAATCGGCGGAGTACCTTTGGCGTACTTTCCCATAATGCTGCATTTGACTGGGCCAAGTTCTCGATCAAGCCTTGTTGAATCTTTGGTTATATACATGCGGCGAATAATTCCTGCCCAGGCCCGCTTTGGGTCAGTGTTTGCGATAGGTGTAAGGCAGCATGACGTGTAAAATCGAAACATTCCATTAGCGTGCAAGCGAACACATTTTACAACGTCTTTGCCAGCGATAATTTTTATGTCTGCTGGATATGCCGGAATAATTTCAGTTCCACCATTTTCATTTAATAAGTCAGTGCGCTTTAAATATTTTAAATAAGCTTGGCAGTCGTCACAATAGCAGATCAATCGGCCAGGAGTATTTTTTGGGAACTGAGTCAGCTCGGCGCGGAAACTTCCGCAGTCACATTGTATTTCCATATTTAAATTTTAGTGCAGAGATTCGAAGAGTGCAAAACTTGATTGGTATCAGCGACCAGCTAGAAATAAAAAAACCCGATTATTTCTAATCGGGTTTAAAAAAAAAGAAAATTTGGCGTTCCCAAGGGGATTTGAACCCCTGTATCCTCCGTGAAAGGGAGGTGTCCTAGGCCACTAGACGATGGGAACCCGTTGGACTTCGAAAAAAACTACCATAAAAATGGTGGCTCGCGATGGATTCGAACCATCGACCCCTTCATTAAAAGTGAAGTGCTCTACCAGCTGAGCTAGCGAACCGTTTAATCGAGTCGTCAATTTCATATAACTTCTCGGGGCAGTCAAACTTTTTTTATAAAAAGTTTTTGATGCCCAATTCAAGGTCAGAATTAGTCTTTATAGAGTGGTTTTACCCATAAAGTTTGCTCTCTATCTGGGCCAACTGAAATAATATCGATCGGAGTGCCCAATTGGCTCTGTACGTAATTGATATAAGCAGTCGCTTTGACCGGTAAATCCTGAAGGGTTTTTACCTTTGTAAGATCTTCCTTCCAACCTGGGATGTATTCGATCACAGGCTCAAGCTGAGCAACTAATTCAGTCGATGTTGGGAACTCGTGAATCACTTCGCCGTTAAGCTTGTAGGCTGTTACAACGCCGACTTTATCAAGGCATGAAAGAACATCTAATTTCATCATAGCTAAGCTATTAATGCCGTTTAAACGGATCGCATACTTAAGAGCTACTAGATCTAACCAACCGCAACGACGCGCGCGTCCTGTAGTTGAGCCGAATTCGTGACCTTCTTTTTGAATTAATGCCCCAATGTCGTCTTTTAATTCAGACGGGAAAGGGCCGCTGCCTACGCGAGTGCAATAAGCTTTAAACACACCTACGATTTTAGATAAGTGATGAGGGCCAAGGCCCGCAGATACTGAACCAGAACCAGCTAGAGTGCTAGAGCTTGTCACATACGGGTATGTGCCGTGGTTGATATCTAAAAGAGTGCCTTGGGCGCCTTCGAATAATAATTTTTTATTCAATTTTAGCTTTTGTGAAACGAATAATGACACATCTGTTAAGCGGTAAGGGCGTAATTCTTCGATCACTGGCTTAATTTGCTCTAAGATCTCTTTTGCAGATAATTCTGGAGCATCATAAAGATTTTTAAGAAGAACGTTTTTTTCTTTGATCGCGAATTCGATTTTTTCTAAGAGGTCTTTAGAATCAAAAAGATCAGACATAATCAATGCTCTGCGAGACGCACGGTCTTCGTAAGCTGGGCCAATGCCTTTGCCAGTTGTTCCGATTTTACCTGCTTCTAAGGCTTTTTCGCGCGCTTGATCTAAAGCTTTGTGATACGGCAGTAACACCGTCGCATTATCCGCAATTAATAACTGCGCGTTGGTAAGCGGCATGCCCGTTAATTTTAGTTTTCTGATTTCTTCAGCTAAACCTAAAATATCGATCACAACACCAGAGGCGATCACGCAAGTTTTATCTGAATGTAGAATTCCTGATGGAATTAAATGTAGAACTGTTTTTTGGCCATTCACCACTAAGGTGTGACCGGCGTTTGATCCGCCTTGAAAACGTACAACTGTATCTGCATGTGATGCAAACACGTCGACTAATTTACCTTTACCTTCATCGCCCCACTGAGCCCCAATAACAACAACTGCTGACATACTTTTGTTTTTCCTTTAGTCATTAAACATCATACTGCCCCAATTGTTCTGAAACGGGAGAGTATTTTGAGTTTTATTCGTTTTTAAAAAATCTATACATAAATTTGTAGCTTCTAGCGAAGCTTTCGCGAAAGCCTGTTCAGTCATAGCACCAATATGCTGGGTTAAAACCACTTTTGCTGATTTTAGTAATTTTGACTCACGTGAAAGTGGTTCTTTGGCAAACACATCAAGGCCGCACATGCGAACAACACCTTCATCAAGGGCATCAATCAGATCATCTTCGTTAATCACTGAACCCCGAGACGTGTTAATCAACACCACATCTTTATTGGTGTATTCAAAATGTGATCTATTCATCATGTTTTTAGTCTCTTTAGTCAGAGGCACATGAAAAGAAATAATATCTGATTGTTTTAATAATTCTTCATAAGATGAGCGCTCTAATTTTAAAGTCTCAAACACTTCATCTTCTTGGTACGGGTCAAAAGCCACAACATTCATAGAAAAAGCTTTGGCAAAGCCTGCCACTTTTTGCCCGATACGGCCAAGACCAACAATGCCGATGGTTTTACCGGCTAATTCAAAGCCAGCAGGTAATTTTTCGCGATCCCAAAGGCCTGCTTTGATTTGTTTGTGTGATTCTTGGATCGGGCGGTGAGTGTTTAGTATTAAACCCCAAGTAAGTTCGGCCGCAGATTGGGCGTTCGCGTTTGGCGTGTACATCACTTGAATATTTTTTTCTTGGGTAGCTTGAAGGTCAATATGATCAAAACCACTTGTGCAGGTGATGACTAATTTTAAATTCGGAGCTGCGGCTATAAGTTCGCGGGTAATTTTTGTTTTACTGCGAATGATCAGGCCTGTGGCTTTGGCTAAGTGGTCAGCTAATTCATCTGTATTGGTTAGTTTAACAACATCAGCAAGGTTTGAAGTTTTTAAAGTCACTAAAGCTTCAGTCGAAAATTTTTCGCTGATCACGATGTATGGTTTCACGGATTTTCCTTTAACCATAATAGCGAAGCATCGCGTACAGTTTGTAAATCTAAGCTCATGCCGAAATCATTTAACCCGGCGGCTAAACGTTCAGTGGTCTGATGCAGATCTTGGTCAGTGATGTAACCCATGTGGCCTAGGCGAATGATTTTACCTTTTAATTGGTCTTGTCCACCCATTACGGTCACATTGTATGATTTTTCTAAATGCTCACGAAATTTTGCACCATCAAAATTAGCGGGTAGTGCAAGGGCGGTCACTGAATCACTTGGAGCTTTTGAATACACTTCAAGGTTTAAAGTTTTAGCCATCGTGCGTGTGTAGTCGGCGCGACGCTTAATAGTTTTATATAAAGTTTCTAAGCCTTGGGTTTTGATATCTTTTAACACGAACGCAAGCGCTCTGATTAACGTAACATTAGAAGAGAAAAAAGTTTCACCTTTGTCGTTGGCTGCTAACTCGCGGCGAACATCAAAATAATATCTGGGTGTAGGATTGGTTTTAATTTTTTCCCACGCTTTTTGTGAGAATGAAATTAAGCTTAAGCCTGTGGGTAACATAATCGCTTTTTGGCTGCCAGCCACTAAACCATCAATCTGCCATTGATCCATCGGTAGCGGCATCGCACCAAGGGCTGTGATTGCATCCACTAAAAACAATGCTTTTGTTTTTGCAACGATTGCAGATAGTTCCTGAATCGGGTGAACAGTTGCAGTACTAGTTTCACAAGCTTGGGTCATCACGATTTCAGTATCAGGATTTTCATCTAAGAATTTTTTAACATCACTTGGATTAACGGCAGAACCCCAGGGCACATTTAGTTTGTGAACTTTGGCGCCAAACACTTCAGCCATCTCGGCCCAGCGTTCGCCGAATTTTCCCGAGATAATCGCTAAGACTTTACTTTGTGGTTTAATCACATTGATCAGTAAAGCTTCCATGCCGCCAGAACCTGTGCTTGTTAAAATAAAAACTTTTTCGTTGGTGACAAATAAGGTTTTCAAATCAGCCAAAACAGATTTTAAAATTTGATCGAACTCAGGTGTGCGGTGATGGATCATCGGTAAAGATAATATTTTTTGAACTTCCGGATGCAGTTGTACGGGACCCGGTGCTAAAAGTAAGGATTTCGATGTATCAATTGACATTTTCGACCTTTCCGCGGTTTGATTACAGCAATGAAAACACACTTTGTCATAATCTTTGTTTTATCCTGCTGCATAAGCTCTTGCGCTTATAAACTTAGCAGTAAGGTTGATACACTTCCGCAGAATGTGCGAGTGATTTATGCGCCGTTGTTTAAAAACGTCTCTACCGAACCTGGTTTAGAGGTTTACTTTACCAATTCAATGAAACGCGAGCTTTTAAACTCGAAAGTAGTTAAACTTGTTGATTCTGAATTAGATTCAGATGCTGTTTTGTACGGAAGAGTCTTTAGCGTTGAGATCGTTTCTGAAGAAGGGGCGATTGAGGCCAAAGACACGCAGTTTTTGCCTAAAAATACGATCTTAAGTACGACCACAAAAATTACGGTGACTGTGGATTTACGACTTCAGCGCAAGAATTCTTCAGAAGTGTTGTGGAGCAGTCAATTTAAGCAGAGCAGAAACTACACACCGCCGCAGCTGACTTTGCCAGTCATTAATTCGGCGAACAATCTTTACAATCTATCGGCTCGCAGGCAGACTTTAGAAACTTTATCAGAAGAGATGATGCAGCTCGCATTTGACCGTCTGGTAGATAACTTTTAATACGTATATTTTTTAAAGTAGCTGATGGCGATAATTGATCAAAATAAATTTTATAAAGATTTAGAAACAGGAAATGTTGCTCCTGTTTATTTTATTTTTGGTGATGAACCATTTCTGATCGACCAATGTGTAAACCGTTTTAAATACGGTTTGTTAGACGAAAATTCACTAGATTTTAATTATTCATTATTTTACGCAGGCGATGCCGATATCTTTGCCATTAAAGACACGGTTGAAACCTTACCTGTGTTTGCGCAACGTCGTGTGGTGATTTTAAAAAATTCACACGAATTAAAAGACTCTGAATGGAACGAATTAGAATCTGTTTTTAAAAACCCCGTTGATTCAACTTGTTTTGTTTTATTTGCCGATAAAATTGATAAACGCAAAAAACATTTTAAAAATGTTATGGATATCGCCTCATCTATAGAATTTAAAAAAACCTACGATAATGAAATTCCCCGCTGGATTAATTACTATGCCTCTCAGTATGAATTAAAACTTACTCAAGCCGCAGTCCACAGGTTGCACCGTTTGGTGGGTAATAATTTATCTGAAATCTATGCGCAGTTAGAAAAAATCAAAGTTTATCTAGACGGGGCAACTAACGTTGAAGCCGAACATGTAAACGCTGTTGTGTCTAACAGCCGTGAAGAAAACGTTTTTGATTTTACTAAAGCTGTCGGGCAAAAAGATCGCGTTCGCGCGTTAGAGCAAATCGTAAATTTATTAGACCAGGGCCAAAGTGAAATTGGGATCGTGAATTTACTGGCTCGGCATATGCGAATTTTATTAACTGTGCGCACAGGCTTAGATCAGGGTATCGGCGGCGCAAAACTAGCCAATCTGGCTAATGTTTCGCCTTATTTTGTGGATGAATATGCAGCCCAAGCTAAGGGGTGGCCGGTGCGCAAACTTGAAGATTCATTGGTTCTTCTTGGCGAAACAGATAAGGCCTTAAAATCATCGCCTTTATCAAGTCACATCTGGCTTGAAAACCTAGTTCTTAAATCATGTTCTATGTAAGCAAAAACTGTCTTACTGTATATCTCTTGAATAGTTTTTAACCGCCAAACCCCATATATTGCTTAATGCGATGGAATCGTTCTCGCTATGAAACATCTCGAAGAGGTGTTTTATGAAGATGACCCATATCCTTACGGCTTTAACATTATTATTAGCTACGCTGACTTTTCACGTTGAAGCTTCTGCCACTTACTCTAAAAAAACCTTTAAAGGCCAGGTCATTGATGTAAATCAAGACGAAGAAGGCGCTTCGATCGTTGTAAAAGCAGCTAATGGACTTACGCAATCTATATATGCGCCTCGTTCACGCGCTAATGATCAAATTGTTGAACGCGCCATTAAAGCTCGTGATACCAAAACTAATTTTACAATTTCAACTCAGAATTTATAAGAAGGCGCATTCATGAAAACAATTAAATTAGCCCCGTTTATTTTAGGTATGGTTTTCTCGGCTCAGGCATTTTCTCAGGTTGTTCCAGCCGGAGTTGCCGCTGCACCAGTAAATGTTATCACTCCGGTGGTATCTACAGTTGCTGTTCCGCTAACTAGTGAAACACTGGTTCTGCGCAGCCAAGGTGCTTTACTGCAGCATGTGTATTTAAATAAAGTAAACGAACTACTTATGTTAGCAGATGCCGAGGGTATGCAACGTGACTGGTTTGTTGATGACCAAGTTGCAAATTTATTAAATTCTTATGCGCAGGCAAATAATGCAAATGAACTGCGTAAAGCGGCTTATAATGTTGTTTACAAAATGATGACGATTTTAAATCGTGGGTATGTTCAGCCAGAGCAATTAGGCGACAAAACTCTGATTAGCGTTGCTAAAATTAAAGGGTCGGCTAAAGGGCTACCGGCCTTGATCCAAAAAGAATTATTTCGTTTTGAAAAAGGTGAAATCTCGGCAGAACAATTGTTTGCAACGTTTCGCCCAAAAAATGCCAGTTATTCAAGATTATTATCAATGTATCAAAAAATTTCGACAATGTATAAAAACGGTCAGGTATCAGACGCAGAAATTCCTGCAACACTGACTGTAATTAAAAAAGGTTCAAAAGATGCAGCTACGATTAAATTTGCCCGTAACCGTTTAGCTTTATTGGGTTATCCGAATAACGAACTTGATTCCACTTACACAGATGATTTAAAACTTGCGATTGAACAGTTACAAGAAAATAATCTTTTATCTATCGATGGAGTTATCGGTAAAAACAGCTATGGTTTAATCACTACGCCAATCGCGCAGATTATTACGCGTTTAAAAATTAACTTAGACCGTTCTCGTTGGTTACCAGATGATTTAACTTCTGAATTTGTTCACGTTAACTTAGCAGCTCAGCGTTTTTTCTATTATAAAGATAACGCTATTGCTTTAACATTCAGAACCATTAACGGAGCGAAAGATCGTCCAACACCGATTTTAACAAGTAAAATCACAACGATGATTTTAAACCCAACTTGGACAGTTGCACCGACTCCATATTTTAAAGATAAAACCAAAATGTTTTCAGGCTGGGGCGGCCTTGATGATGTAAATGAAAAGCGTTACACATTCTTGGTTGAAAATCTAAAAATCATCGAAGAGTACAACCAGCAATATAAAATGGCCACTGGCGAAGAATATCCTTTCATCGATGTGATCAGAAGATCTACGAATCCAATGGATAACACAATTAATGCCACGACAGAAAACTGGCCAGCTTTTATGAAGCTATTTCAAGACGAAAAAGCAAGATTTGAAGCAACTGGTTTAAGACCAGATAAAACAGCCCGCGCTTTACGTATCGTGCAAAGACCAGGTGGCGAACAAAATGCATTAGGTTGGATTAAGTTTCCTCTGAATGGAACAAACAGCATTTACATGCATGATACCAATGATAGAAAGTTATTTGGTAATACTGACCGCATGTTGAGTTCTGGTTGTGTTCGTATGGAAAAACCTTGGGATTTAGCGATCATGTTGCTTGGTGGTACTCGTGACCCATTAACTGGAGAATATCTTGGTGCGACGATTGATCCTTTAACTGGAATGTCTCATACAGTTGAGTCTTTACACGCCAGAACTATTACGCGTTTTCCGATTGCGGATAGACCAGATCCAAATTTAGATCTAGGTCGCTCAGTGCCAGTTTACTTTCTTTACGATACAGCACACATCAATGACATTGGTCAGATGACATTAGTTAAAGATAATTACGGTATTGATTTAGACATGTACAAGTTAATGATGGGAATTCCGTTAGTGAGCACTACAGCAGGACCAGCAGGAGAATAGTCATTTCATGAAAAATATTTTAATCAGTTTCTTCTTAGTCAGTAGTTCGTTAATTGCAAACGCCAACGACATCGCACAGAACGTAAATTCTGAGTTGGCCAAAGTAGAAACCGAAATGAATGCTTGTGGTGCTGTAATGCCAGTTAACAAGCTGATCGCCCAAGGAAAAAACGATCGCTCAGGTGCGATCGTTGATTCTTTAATTGCCGCTTTGAAAAATGATCACCTAGGCACTTATTCTAAATCGGGTGCCGCAATGGCTTTACGTCAAATCGGCGACGAGCGCGCAATAGCTGGTTTACAAAAGTCTGCGGATACCGCTACTGATGCGATGTTAAAATCTATTTCTCAGGACGCTATTTCTTTAATTAAAGGTGAATTCAAAAGCGAAGGTAAAATCTATGTTTATTCATTCGCCATCAAAAAACTAAAAACGGATTGTGAAGCAGGACTTTCAGAAATCGTAAAATAATTGCTTAATTTTCAACGCTCGTGTTTTCGGTTTACACTTTTTGTAAACCGAAATACAGAGTAAAAAAAAAGCCAAGGTCTTATCCTTGGCTTTTTTTTAATGAGATTTTTTTTATTAAGTACGCTGTGCCGACGGTAAAGATCCGGCACAAGAGTGCCGCGCGAAATTATCTTTCAGAGATCGGTTTCACATTTCTTTGAGGCGCGCCGATGTACTCAGATAACGGGCGGATGATTCTGTTATTCGCCGCTTGTTCCATAATGTGGGCTGACCAACCAGTAGTGCGCGCCATTACGAAAATCGGAGTGAAGAAATCGATTTCAAAGCCCATCATGTAGTAAGCAGGACCTGCTGGGAAATCTAAGTTAGGGTAGATTTTCTTTTTCTCGACCATTACTTTTTCTAGAGATGAATACATTTGCATCCATTTTTGTTCGCCAGTGACATCAGCCATAACTTGCGCGTATTTTTTCATTGTCGGAACACGTGAATCACCTGATTTGTAAACGCGGTGGCCAAAGCCCATAACTTTACGTTTGTTCGCTAATGCGTCTAACATCCATTGCTCAGCTTTTTCTGCATCTGCAATTTCGATCATCATGTGCATAACCATTTCATTGGCTCCGCCATGTAAAGGCCCTTTTAAAGCGCCGATACCAGCAGTCGTTGCAGAATAAATGTCAGATTGAGTTGATGTTACAACGCGCGCAGTGAAAGTCGAAGCGTTGAAAGAATGTTCAGCGTAAAGAATTAAAGAGACATCAAATGCTTTAACCACTTTTGCGTCTGGTACTTTGCCAAAACACATGTGAAAGAAGTTTTCTGCGATTGATAAATTTGGGTTTGGAGCAATAAAGTCTAAACCTTTTTTAAAACGGTAATCAGCGGCAACCATTGTAGGGATTTTTGCTAGTAAGCGGATGGCTTTATCCATGTTTACAGCCGGAGATGCATCCCAGATTCTTTCGTCTTCACAACCTAAAAATGATACACCAGTGCGGATTGAATCCATCGGGTGACACTTTTTAGGTAGAGCTTTGATTACATTTAAATTGTCTTTAGAAATATCACGTAATGATTTTTCTTTTGCAGAGAATTCAGCAAGTTGAGCTTTATTCGGAAGTTCGCCGTTATACATTAAAAATGCGACTTCTTCGAATGTACAGTTTTCAGCTAAATCTTGAACAGGGTAACCACGGTAAACTAATGAATTAGTCTCGGCATTTACTTTAGATACAGATGATGTATCCATAACAACGCCTTCAAGACCTTTTTTAACGTTCATTTTTTCTGGTTCAGCTACGTAATCCGGATTGATATATTCAGCCATGGTATTCTCCTATGTGTTTAATTTAAAGTTAAAAATCGATTGGTCAAACGAGTTGTACGCTTCGTAATTTGTTAGATCGTACAATTGTTGACGAGTTTGCATCATTGGAATCGCTTCTTCTTGTGAACCAGTCTTTTTGATAATATCAAGACCCGCAGAAGTTGCACCCATGGCTAAACGTAAAGTTGTCACCGGGTAGATCACCATGTTGTAACCAAGGTTTTCTAATTCAGTTTTAGAGTAAAGTTTGCCTTTACCGAATTCAGTCATGTTTGCTAAAAGTGGAACTGAAATCGCTTTTCTCATCGCTTCGAATTCTTTTTCGTTTTGCATAGCTTCGGGAAAAATCATTTCAGCACCAGCATCAACGTAAGCTTTGGCGCGGTCGATGGCTTTATCTAAACCTTCTGAAGCGCGAGAATCTGTGCGTGCGATAATTAAGAAATTTGCATCTAATTTTTTACCATTAACTGCGGCTCTGATTTTTTTAGTCATTTGTGATGTTTCAACCACAGATTTATTATCAAGGTGACCGCAGCGTTTTGGATTTTCTTGATCTTCAAGATGGCAACCCGCTAAACCCATTTCGATAAATTCTTGGATCGTGCGGGTTACATTCATTGGTTCGCCCCAGCCAGTGTCAGCGTCGATAATTGCTGGAAGCTTTGTAGTGCGCGCGATTTGACGACCGCGGTTTGCAACTTCTGTTAAAGTTGTCAAACCGATGTCTGGATAGCCTAGATCATTTGATAGAACAGATCCCGAGATGTAAACACCGTCAAAACCTTTTTGTTCAATCATCATACTCGCCAGCGGAGAAAACGATCCGGGAAACTGTAAAAGTTTTCCCGTTTTTAATTGATCACGAAAATTCTTTCTTTTTTCAGCCGCTGTAAGAGTAGGAAACATCATCTAGAAGATACCTTTTTGGTCGCGTTTGTTGTTGATTAATTTGTCGATTGGAATTTGAACGTTCAACTGCTGAACTTCAGCAGCTGTTAATTCTGGTAAGCGCTCACATAAAGAAATAAAACGGTTACGTTCTTCTTTTGTGATCACTTCAGAAGTTAATGTATCAAACTTGCGGATGTAATCTGCGCGTTTGAATGGTTTTGCTCCTGCAGGATGCGCGTTAGCCACACCTAATTCATCAACGATTTTATCACCGTTGTTCATGGTGATTTCAACACGGCCACCGAACATTTTTTTGTTTGGGTCTTGGTCGTGGTAAGCTTCAGTCCATTTTGCTTCTTCAGTCGTTGTGATTTTATTCCATAAACGTACTGTATCAGGGCGGTTAGCGCGCTCTGGAGAATATGAGTCTACATGGTGCCAAGTGCCATCTTGTAAAGCTACAGCGAAGATGTACATGATTGAGTGATCTAATGTTTCGCGAGACGCTTTAGGGTCCATTTTTTGTGGATCATTCGCGCCAGTACCGATCACGTAATGTGTATGGTGAGACGTGTGGATCACAACTGATTTAATATCATCGAAGTTAGTGATTTTAGTTTTCATACGCGAAGCTAAATCGATTAACGCTTGTGATTGGTATTCAGCAGAATGTTCTTTAGTGTAAGTTTCAAGGATGGCGCGTTTTTCTTCGCCAACTTCTGGAAGTGGTACAACGTATTTACCATCTTTTCCATCAAGGCAGTAAGCAATAACTGAATCTTCACCTTCATAAATCGGAGACGGGGCGCCTTCGCCGCGCATAGTTCTATCAACTGCTTCGATAGCTAATTTACCCGCGTGAGCAGGAGCATAAGCTTTCCAAGAAGAAATTTCACCTTTACGTGATTGGCGAGTTGTAAATGATACGTGAACCGCTTGTTGAATCGCTTGGAACACAGTTTCAGTTGGTAAACCTAAAAGCGTACCGATGCCGCCTGCAGAAGCTGGGCATAAATGCGCAATGTGATCTTTTTTATGTTTGTGTAAGCAAATTCCTTTTACTAGATCTACGTGTAATTCGTAACCAGCAACGATAGCTTTTAATAACTCTTTACCGTTTTTACCAGTTTGTTGAGCCACAGCTAAGATTGGTGGAATGTTATCACCTGGGTGAGAGTAATCTGCCGCTAAGAAAGTATCATGGTAATCTAATTCTCGAACCGCAGTTCCATTAGCCCAAGCTGCCCATTCACAAGAAAACTTTTGATCATTCGGCATTCCAAAAACAGTAGCACCACCAGCACGTGGGTGAGCTAATGCCATGGCGCGAGCTGAAGCTACTGGATGACGGTTAGCAGCTGCGATAGCCACAGAAGCATTATCGATAATGCGGTTAATAACCATGTCGATAACGTCTTCTTTGATGGGAGCGTTATCAGTACAGATTTCAGCCATTTTCCAAGCTAGTTGGTCACGGCGTTCTAATTTTTCTTTAGATGGGTAAACGCGAACGGTATGTTGACGCATATGGGATCTCCTTTTGAAGCTTAGCGCGCGAGGGCGCGCGAATCTTCAAAAATTATCCTAGAAGATGCCGACTGACAAATGAAAAGCCCCTTCTGACTCGTAGCTCTTTCTGTCGAGCTTTCGGGCATATTCTAAATTAAGCGGACCAACTGGCGTATTGTAGCGTAAGCCTACTCCGGCAGCATCGCGGTAGCGGTCGTCGAATGAAATATGATCCACAATCACTTCGCCGCCGTCATAAAATACAGCACCCGCTAAGTTTTCAGAGCCAAACAGCGGAAACCTGAATTCTGATTTGATTAATTGGTAAACTGAATAATTGTCTAGTTTGTAGTTCGCCGGAAGTTGCAGGTTTGTGGTCGGGAAAAATTCGCTCGACTCAAAACCACGTATTGTAGATCTTCCGCCTAAAATAAAACCTTTTTTATCAAAGGGAACACCAAATTCGTGGGTGCCCAGAGTTTTAACATAACCTGCACGGTAAGAGTTGACCCAGATCAAACCTTTTTCTTCCCAAATGGGCTTGTAAAGCGTGAACTGGCCGGTGGCGCGGTAAAAATCATCGACATTGTGATTACCCTCAGATGAATATTCTAAAGTCAGGCGTGTCCAGTGGCCGTCAGTCGGATTTAAAATATTATCACGGTAATCAATATCAATGGTTGGTCCAAGCGTTACAATCACCAGGTCTTGGCGGGTGTAACCAAATTGAATTTCATCGTCTTTATCAATGCCTTCATCGACGTAATTAGAAATGTTTGGCAATTCAAAAATTCCGGTAATGTGCGAAGTAAAATCCTGTTCAAACGAAAAAACAGTTTGATTGGTGAGCGTTGATTTACGAATGCTGATATCTGAAATTTCGCGGGCTGTGGTGTAGTTCACGCGAAAACGCGCGCGGGTATCAAATAAATACGGCTCAAGGTATCCGGCGGTGGCTTTATATTCGACAAAGTTAATAATCTCGGGATTGTATTTGGCTTCACCTCTTAATGAAGCCCCACGGCCCCAGCCACCGATATTGCGATAAGCGATTCCGGCAAAACCATGCAGAGTTAAATTATTTTCGTTGGTTACCCCGGCCCCTGCAGTAAAAACGCCGGGCTTACGTTCGTTGACGCGCACAACAACCGTGCGTTCTTGTGTGCTGGTGTTGGCTTCAAGTGTGTAAATTTCAATGGTCGAAAAATGGCCCGTGCGTTGTAAGCGCGTTGTTGATTCATCAAGTTTAGTCGGCGTTAAAAGTTCACCGACTTTAAAATCAAGCTCAGTTAAGATCAGCTTAGCGTGAGTCATGTCGTTACCTTCGATTAAAATCGAACCAACGCGAATTTGTGGACCTTCGAAAATGTCTACACGAATCGAAGCTTCAGTTAAACTGTCAGAGTACTGAATTAAATTTTTATTTTCAGAAAGTAATTTTGATTCGATAAACCCATTATCAGCGTAAAATACTTTTAAATTATTTAAGGCTGTTTCAAGTTCGATAAGGCTTAGTTTTTGCCCTGTTTGAAGAGCTAAAATTTCGTTAATTTTATCTGTCGAAAAAAACTTATTACCAGTGATAGTGATCTTTTCAATTGTTGCTTGCGGGCCTTCTTCGATTTGTAAAACCACGAGCGCTTTGTTTGACCTGCGGTTTTCTGAGCCGACCTGAATACGAGAAAGTTTGGCATTTACAAACCCTTCGTTCTGAAGATAAGTGATCAGGTTTTTTGCGGCCTGTTCGACATCAGCCTGGATTAAAACGTGTTCTTGGGTTTTAGATGAAGATAATTTTTCGAATAAATTAACATAATACTTTTCAGGACGCGAAATGTTGCCGATGATTGAAATTTTATTAATTTTAACCAGTGGGCCTTCATTGACGTTTAAGGTGATAATATTTAATTCACCTTCTTTACGTTCGAAATGTAAAACTTCGCAGAAAGCGTAACCTTCAGCCAGATAGCGTAATCTGATTTTTTCGGCCAGATCTGAACCAAAGTTTTGATCGCTGGTAAAATACTCATCAAGTTTTAAAACTTCGTTAAACAACACCGGTTTATTAATTGAAAGTTCATTGGCATCTTTATGCTGAAACCGCTGGCCAATGATTTCAATTTTATACTTAGGCTGCGGTGTTAACTTAAAATTTAAACGTGTGCGCTGTTCATCGGCACTGAACGTGATCGACGGCGAAGGAATATTTACTAAATAATAGCCTTCTGCATTTAAAGATTTTCTTAAACTTTTGCTGACAATCTTAAGATTGGTGTCAGATAAGATTTTGCCTTTACCGTTCCAGGTAAAATCGCGCTCAATTTCGAGGGTTTCATCGGCGGGTAAACCATCGACTTTAATCTCAGAAATTTCAGTTTTTTCGCCTGAGTTAACCTCAATAAATACTTCACGGGTGGTAGTGCTTTTATTGACGATGCGCGAACTAATCTGAACCTTGCGGTAACCGATATTTTTAAAATAATTTTGCAAACGTTCAACCGCCGCAGCAGTTTTATTTTCGTCTTGGGCGTCGGCTAAGTTTAAAGCTAAGATTTCTAAAGCCTCTTCTTCATCGATTTCATTAAGATTTGTGAAATTAATAGCTTCAACTTTTGAGCTTAAGGTGCCGACTAAATAAAGTTCATCGTCTTTTTCGACGACTTTAAGCTGGGTAAAGTTAAGGTCGCGGTGAATATCTTTGATTAAGACTGAAATTTCTTCAGCGGTAAAACTTTTCTGCAGCAACGCCGGGTGCTTTTTTGCCAGCGGCGCAATGATATCTGCCGGCCAGTCTTTTAGATTGAATGCAGGGTATGTCTGCGCCAACGCCGGGGCAGTTATAAGTATAAATAAAAAAGAGCAAAGCAGGCTTTTTAGCACTATTTAAATTCCTTTTTATATTCTAGATCCACGCCGTAGTTACCTTTATCATTTTCATTATTTTGAATAATGCTTGTTTCATTCGTATCTGACTGATTTTGATAATTTAAATTCAGCGAGTAATCCGGGTGAAACAGCCACTGTAATTTCACTTCATTACTTTGTTGTGAGCCGGTCAAGGGCTTAGAAAACGAAGCATTGATTTTTTTGCTGATTTTTTTACTAACAACAACTTTCGGTACGGCAATATTCTTAGTTGAGTCCACCGACGGAGCAATTTGTACGTTTAAACCCAGTTTTTCTTGAATTTGTTTATTAAATTTAGATTGGTTAGAAATCGCCGCAATCACTTCAAGGCCTGTTTGTCTCTGTTGGGTATCTGAAGTTAAGTTCTGATCTTGTTTCGCCGACGTAAATCCTAAGGCAAGTAATGAAAAAATATCATTTTCACTTAACGGGGGTTGTGAAGTCGGTTTAATCGACAAATTTTTAGCTTGGCCCGAGATCAATAAACTGATGTCGTAATCACTAACCCGTGAACTGGCGTTTAGAAAGATCTCGGGATTTATATCAGCCGTTTTTTGGTCGCCGGGGTTGAAAATCACAAAACCTGTTAAAATATCAAAGGGCTTATCTTTAAAGATAAGCTTACTGCCTTGGGCGATATCAACACGGCCGGTGATAATCGGAATTTCAGGCGAACCGGTAATGCGTAATTCGCCAGTGGCTGTGCCTTCTAAGATCGAATTTTTAATAATAATCCCTTTAGGAAATTTAGGATTCACATCCAGTAACAGGGTAGGGCTTTGTTGGTTTAACTGCTGTGGGGGCAGATAACGGCTTGGCGCCAGCGTCAGCTTCATATCCTCGTCGCCGCCAGAAAATTCTTTAGTCACTAAGCCTTGGTCAATATTGTAATCAATTTTTAATGTGTACGGCATCCATGACCCGAAGATCTTAACTTTGACTAAACCCGAAGTTTGCATTTGCGGCGGAAACTCTAAATCAACGCGCGAGCTTTCAGCCTGAATATTAATATCAATATTTTGGGTGCCTAAAAAATTAATAAATCCAAATCCTGTGATAGGTGATTGGTTTAATTGCGCTTGTACATTTGAAATAATTAATTTCGACTGTGAAAAATCAAGAGCCGCATTGATTTCTTTAATCGGGTACGGAAACCCTTTGAATTGCACAACCCCGTTTTTAAGAGCTCCGTCACCTGCTAAAGATAATTTATGCGAATTTAAATTTAAACCGAAATCAAATTCAAGCTGGCCATTTAAATTTTCTAAAAACGGCACTAGAAACTGTAATGGGCGCAGTAAAATTTTGCCGTTAAAATTAATCACCGAGTTATGCTGGCTAATATCAAGACTTTGATCGGCGCCACGTAAGCTAATCGGCGTCAGTGTTTTTAACCCAGAGGCAAAAACAATTTCACTGGGGCGTTGTAATTTTAAAGTCTGGTTGCTTCGCTGTAATAAAAAATTATTCAGCTTAATAAAACCTTTTAAATTAGTTAAATCGATCTTACGAGAGCGCAAATCAATTTCGGCAGTAACCAGCGCCGTTGTATCGACCGAAGGCGGCGGGATTTTGATCAGTGGCAAAAACGTCAGGGGATTTAAATCACGTAACTGCGCTTTAATAATAAAATCATGGTTATCATTAAATGGCAGTTGCAGTGCCGTCTGGGCTTGGCGCCCAAACACCTGGCCATTAAAGCTTAAGAAGTTTCTATTAATAACCACATCGCCCTGGCTTGATAATAGCGATTGGCCTTCGATGGTGAAGTCACGCAATGAAGTTTGACCAGAGATCTGAATGCGATCAATCGTGTCTGTGACTTTGCCATTCAGAGATATTAAGCCCGTTGATTTAGGTAAAAGTTTAACAAAGTGATCCACTTCTTCGGCGCGTAAATTTTGCGAAGTAATATCTAAATTGAAGCGGGGATCGTTTTGTTGGGTGTTGATGTGCCCGCCAACGATAATTTGGCCTGAAGGCTTAGTAAGGATCACGCGATCAAAATTTATTTTTTCGCCAGTGGCGTTAAGATTTGCAATCAATTGATTAAAAGACTCTTCAGCCACAGCACCGCGATTAAGTTCTGCTTGCAAGCTGTATTTCATTTTCCAGAAGTCTAACGGGCCAGAAAAAGCCATGGCTCCCTGGCCTTGGCCGGTCAGAGTAAAAGGCAGGTAAAAGCGATCTTTTAAAATCGAGATGACGCTTTTTCCGTAAAGTCTTGGAAGTTTAACATCACCATTAATAGAAGAATCTTGAAAATTTATTTCAAGCCCCCCGTTATAAAGACTTTTTTCGATTTCGCCCGAGATATTATGCAATGTTAATTCAGAGGCTTTATAACCTAAATCACCAGAGAGTTGACCTAAGTGAAATTTGTCGATATCAAAGTTTTTAGCATTAAGTTTTGCACTGATAACGCCCCAGTCTGTGGCGCCATTGGTGTTCAGTTCGCCCGAGATAAGACCTTTTAAATTAAGATGAGCTAAATTGTCGATATGGGCTAATTCAAAGTTAGTCGCTTTAAACTTCATATCAAAGCCATCATCGAACCCAACTTTACCGGTTGAGGTAAACTCAGACGTGGCAAGTTTTGCCTGCGCTTCGTAAGCTACACCCTTCAAATTTAAGTTAACTTTGCCGCCGACCAGGGCTTTTTTAACCTGCACGATGTATTTATCATTTTTAAGACTGGATTTGACCCAGATATTTTCAGCGATGATTTTGGTGTCGCAATTAGAATCAAAGGGTAAAAGCTGGCCTGTGCAATTTGCTAAAACCGAGGCATTCAAATCAGCAGGAATATTTTTTAGTTCAAGCGAGTTAAATAATTTTTGTAAGTTAAATTGGCTAACCTGAACTTTGCTTTTAAATTTAAACGGCTTTTCTTGGCTAAATTGCACATCAGTTAAATGCGCCTGGCCCGCGGGGTGATCAAGGTTGATTTCGTCAAAGGCCACGTTATTGTCTTTGAAATTCATTTTAATTTCGGCATTACCGAACTTGATAAAATTGAATTTCAGATTTTCGGTTTGTAATAAGAAGTTTCCAGAATTTTTTGTAAAGCCTGCGCCTTGCAATTGGCCAGAAAATTTTAATTGGCCTAAGATCTGTGGCAGGCGTCTGTTTGTCGTATCGAAAAAATAATAAAACGGTTTTAAATTTTCAAATATAAGGGTGCCGTTTGTTTTGACAGCGAATTCAGGCTTAATCATCGCCATTCTAAAGTTATTTAAAGTGCCGCTGGCATTAATAAATGAGTTTTCAACTTTTGAAGTTAATTTATGTAATTCAAGTTTGTTTTCGCTTAATGACGCCTGCCCGGATAGACGTATTGTCGCCCCGGTGATTTTAGAAATATTTTTTGTAACCAGTTCATGTTCAGAATCAGATAAGGCGATGACCAGGCTTTTCTGTTGATTCGCGACAGTGAGTAAATCGATATTTGATTTAAGCTTTGCAGCTTGGCTTTGAATTTCGAAAGTGAGCTGGGTGTCGTTGATCACGACTTTGTCGACAGGGATTTTAGGTAATAATTTAAATAACGGCTTTAGATCAATTTCTTTATTATCAGTTTTCGGTGTTAAGTTTAAAATCGTTTCGTTTAAATTAATTTTAGCATCATCTAAGCGTAAGTAAGATATGTTAAGTTGCCCGATTAATAAATTGAACGGATCAATTTGTAGACGAACGCTTGGAACCGTTACTGTATTGCTGGTATCTTTATTTAGCGTAACGCTAATATCGTTGGCATAGGCCTGAAGTTTAATTAAAGAAAAATCAAGAGTGCCAACTTCTAGTTTAACCAGCTCTTGCATTTGATTCAGTTTAGGAACTTGGTCTTTTACGGTTTTTAAAATCCAGGGTTTGATGGCGGTTAACCACAATACACCCAGTAGCGCTAATGAAACAGCCGGCGTTAATGCCAGGCTAATCTTGGTGGAATTCTTCACGATTTCCACTCCACTAACAGGGCTTCAGCAGAGCGGTAAAAAGGAACAACTTGTAAAATGCTTTCCATTAAGCGGATCGCCAGGTCTTTTTTTCCTAAACCGTGGTAAGCAATCGCTTTTAAATAAGTAGCACCAAAAGCTGTGTCGGTAGACTGGCTTTCCTGGTTTTCAAGATATTCTAAAATATGTAAGAGCTCTAAGTATTTTCCGGCCTCTAAGAGAGCTTCAGCGCGCAGCCAGTTTCTGGCAGATGTTTCTGGTGCTTTTTCTAAAACGTTTAAACAGGCTTCATATAATTCAAATTGAAAAGCCAAGATCGCTAAATTGTATAATTGATCAGGCTGATTTTGTTTTAAGTCATCAGCGATTTTCAGGATGTTGGCATGCATTTCAGTTAAAAACTGTTCGTTGCTAGCGCTTTTATCCAGACTGGTTTTTGGTTTAACGAGTACACGCTTTGAAATGACCCGCTCTAAAATTTCGTCGGCCTTTTTTTCTAAGTGGGCTTGTTTTAATAAACCGATCTCTAAATCTTGTGGGTACAGTTTAGTTAACTGCTGGATGACGGCTTCTTCTTGGTCTTGCAATTGCGCTGTACGATAGTGATTGAGTTGTTCGATCAATCTGGTTTTTTGGCGCAGCCGATCTTCGGTATAATTTTTCTGAATCTCTTTTAATTCTTTTGCGACGCTGACAGAAAAAGTTTTTACGAAGGGCTGCTGTAGGGCAGTGGCTTCGAAAGGTTGTTTTTCGATGATCTCTTCACAGACATTAAAGGCCTGGTCAGTGATCGGTTTGTTTTGCTTAGATAGGGCTTCAATCAAAAAGCCTGTCGGAAATAATCCGATTTTTCCGCGCTCAACACATTTTACGTAAAGTTTTTTTAATAAATCAAAGCGGCCGCAAGTGATCAAAAAATGCGAAAGCCCTTCAATCTCTGAAGGGCTTAGGACTTCCATTTTTTCGTATTTAGCGACTAGCTCGCGGCTGACAAACTCGGTCGAGGTGCCCTCTTGAAAGTAATTATGAATTTCAATTTCGAGGCTGTTTGTACCTGCCAAAACTTATCCCTGTATGTGAATGTTCCCACGATCCATCGCGGGAACCAATTTTGATAAATTAAAAACTGTAATTACTTTTGACTGACGCGCTCTACGTAAGCGTCTTCAGTAGTATCAATTCTTAAAAGATCGCCTTCATTGATATGAAGAGGAACGTTAACAACTAATCCAGTTTCCATCGTAGCTTGCTTAGTAGCACCAGTTACGCGATCACCTTTGATACCAGGTTCAGTTTGCGCAACTCTCATGTTGATGGCTTTCGGGAATTCTACGTTCACTGGTTTATCGTTATAGATTGTGATGAACACAGCCAAATTTTCGATTAAATAATTTTTAGCATCGCCTACTTCGTGATCCATCATGCAGATTTGTTCGAAAGTAGTTTGATTCATAAAGTTGTAACCGTTGTCATCTTTGTATAAGTAAGTCATCTCGACGTTTTCAACGTTAGGTACTTCAAATTTTTCGCCAGATTTAAAAGTGCGCTCAAGATTTTGTCCTGTTAACATGTTTCTTAATTTTGTGCGAGAGAACTGATTTCCTTTTCCCGGTTTAACGTGTTGGAAATCAACGATCACATAAGGATTGCCTTCAACCATGATCTTTAAATTTTTTCTAAAATCTGCCGTTTCGTACATACATACTCCAAAGTATTATTTATTTTAATATCTTATGAGTTTAGCTGTTTACGAGCTAGTTGTGAACTAATCGCTCATTTTGCATGGCAATTATTCTGCGCAGCAGTAAATCGAGGGCTTTTTGTTTTTTCTCGATGATAAGTGCTTTTTTAGATTCAGAAATTTTTGATTCTGCTTTAGGGCGTATTTTTTCAGCAGTTTCGTATTGCGAAAGCTTTAGTAAACGCGACTCGATTTCAGAATGAGTTCCGAACTCAGATTTGCATTCATAAAGCAATTTAAGCGCTTTAGCGTAATCTTGGCGCATAGAAAAGGCATCAATCAAAGATAAAATGCGCTCTAGTTTCGGCGAAATTTGCCCAAACGGTGCCGTGCTTGGTTCGGGCTGGGCAGGTTCTGGAGTTTCGGCCATCTGATTTAAAGATTGGGCTGAAAAATCCTTATCCGCATCGATGTCCTCATCAGCCGTCAACATTTCTAATTTTGCCACTGCTTTGCGCGCCACTGGGTGCGTTTGATTAAACATTAATACTTTTTTAAAATCAGCTAAGGCCTGTTTGTGGCGGCCCATGCGCACATAAAGATCAGCACGCATCAGATAAGCTTGCCAGTTTTGCGGCGCTAGGCGGATCGATTTTCCGAGCAAGGCTTCAGCTTCTGGAAAATGATTTCTTGTTTTTAAAATGCGAGTTAAAATTAGCATTCCGCTCACAGAGTTTGGATGAAAATGTAAGCCCTTTTGAAGAATGTCATAAGCTTCATCAGTCATGTCTTTTTCAAGATATAAATCTGCTAATTGAGGAAAAGATAACGAGCGTGGATTCAGCTCAAGCTCTGCTTGTAAGCTTTCGATTTTCTTCGTAGATAAATCTTTTTTAGGCATTCCATCTTGTGTCATCTGAATTAATTCTGGCATTATATTGATTATGCTGCAAGCGTATATGTAACATAGGTGTAGATTATGATTATTTTAGGAATTGACCCTGGGTCACGATTTTTAGGTTTTGCAGCGCTTGAAGTAACGAGCGTGCAACCACTTATCATGAAGCCCCTTGAATACGGCGTTCTTAAATTTAATGCCGAAGAAAACCTAAGCCAAAGATTACTAGAAATCGGTGAAGGAATCGCTGATCTGATGAAAAGTTATAAACCAGATCATATGAGTTTAGAAAAAATCTTTTTAGGTAAAAATGCAGATAGCGCTTTTAAATTAGGTCACGCTCGCGGCGTAGTGATTTATGAAGCCTTAAAAGCGGGTGTCGAAGTTCACGAATACGCAACTCGTGTTGTGAAAAAAGGCATTACTGGCAATGGTGGATCAGAAAAAGAGCATGTGCGCTTAGTTGTGCAAAATCTTTTAAAACTTCCGCCGGTTAAATCTTTAGATGCCTCTGATGCCTTGGCGATGGCTTGTTATCATGCTACACAATTACGTTTTACAGCGCTTAAAAAAACTATCGCAAAAACGAAGCGGGAGATCTCAGCATGATCGGATTTTTAGAAGGTACAGTATTTGATGTAACCGCTGATAATTTTATTTTAAAAGTAAATGGCGTGGGTTACGAAATCATGGCCACGACGCAAACTTTATCTGATGCCCAGGTTTTAATGGGCCAAACCTTACCGTTATGGATTTATTCACACGTACGTGAAGATGCATTTTCACTTTTTGGTTTTTTAACAAAACCAGAAAAAGAATTTTTCATGCAATTATTAAAAGTAAATGGCATAGGGCCTAAGATGGCCTTAACGGCGATGTCAGGGGCTCCGATGGCGCAAATCCAAACTTGGATTGAAGCCGGCGATGCAAAAGCTTTATCGGGTTTACCTAAGATCGGTAAAAAAACGGCAGAACAAATCGTACTTACGCTTCAGGGTAAGTTAGTTATTATTGAAACTAAAGGTAAAGCGGGCGTTAAAGCCAGACCTGAAACTCACAGACAAATTGCTTCGGCTTTAGTGAATTTAGGTTTTAAGTCAAATTTAGTAGAGCAATTTGTTGATTCAGTTCCTGTCAGTGCCACTTTAGAAGATGGTGTTCGCCAAGGATTACAAAAATTGACTGGCCAAACGCTATGACAAGAATTATTGAATCGGGCCAATTTGAAGCCGAAACAAAATGGGAAAACAAACTTCGTCCGCAAAAGTTCGAAGAATTTCCGGGCCAAGATGAAGTTAAAGAAAAACTTAAAGTGTTTTTGCAGGCGGCCAAAAACCGTCAAGAGCCTTTAGATCACACGTTATTATTTGGCCCTCCGGGATTAGGTAAAACTACTTTAGCGCAAATTATCGCGCATGAATTAGACGTAGAAATTAAAATCACTTCAGCTCCGGCGATTGATAAAAAAGGTGATTTAGCAGCCATTTTAACAAGTTTAAAACCGTTTTCGATTTTATTTATTGATGAGATTCACAGGCTTCACACTTCGATTGAAGAGTATTTATATACGGCAATGGAAGACTATTACATTGATATCGTGACCGGCGAAGGCCTGGGTGCTATGTCGATGAAATTTCAATTAGCCCCATTTACTTTAATCGGTGCAACGACACGGGCAGGGTTGTTAGATAATCCATTTCGCGATCGCTTCGGTATTCAAGAGCGTTTACAGTTTTATGATAAAGGCTCGTTACAGCAAATTCTAATCAGATCTGCTAAATTACTAGAATTAGAAATGGAACCTAACGGCGCTGAAGAAATCGCTCGTCGTGCGCGCGGAACTCCGCGTGTAGCCAATCGGTTACTAAAACGTGTGCGTGATTATGCGCAGGTTAAAGGTAATGGTGTGGTTACAGAAAAAATCGCTTTATATGCTCTTGATCAATTAGGGGTCGATAAGCATGGCTTAGACGATATGGATCGTCGTATTTTAAAATTAATGGCCGAAAAATATGAAGGCGGCCCCGTGGGAATTGAAACCATGGCAGCAGCTTTGGGTGAAGACCGCGAAACGTTAGAAGAAGTTTACGAGCCTTTCTTGATTCAAGAAGGTTTAATTCAAAAAACGCCACGCGGAAGAACATTGACCCAGTATGCAAAGGACTTAGATGTTTTTTCAAAAAACAATTCGTAAAACAGTAGAAGTAAAAGGTGTTGGTATTCACTCAGGCGAACCGTGCACTTTGCGTTTTAAACCAGCTCCGGCAAACACGGGTGTATATTTCATTCGCGCCGATTTGCCGGGAAAACCATTTTTAAAAGTATCCGCAACAAATGTACAAGCGGTCAGTTACCAAACCGTTGTTGGCGGTGATATGTTTAAGGTGGCAACGATTGAACACTGTGTTTCATCGTTATCAGCTTTAAGAATTGATAATATTTATATTGAATTAGACGGCCCAGAAATTCCGATCTGTGACGGCAGTTCGATTTATTTCACACAAGCTTTAATGAACGCAGAACTTATCGAATTAGATGAGCCCAGAAAATACTGTTATATCACTGAACCGATCAGTTATTCTGAAGGCGACAAACATGCCTACGTGCTTCCATATTATGGATTACGTATTGCTGTGACTATTGATTTTCCACACCCTGTCATTGGTAAAGAGACAATTGATCTAGAAATCACCGAGCAATCTTTTGCCCGTGAAATTGCGCCCGCAAGAACTTTCGGCTTTTTAAAAGATGTTGAGCAATTAAAAGCTTCTGGTTTAGCCAAAGGGGGCTCATTAGATAATTGCATCGTCTTAGATGATACTAAAGTGATTAACCCAGACGGTTTACGTTACAAAGATGAATTCGTTCGCCATAAAGTCTTAGATGCCTTAGGCGATTTAGTGACTTTAGAAATGCCATTGATGGGCCATTTAATTTTACACAAAGCCGGTCATGATATTATGAACAAATTAGTTCGTAAAATCGTATCACAGCCGCAAAGCTATCGTTTTGTTGAATTAGGCGCCGATGTCTCAAGTGAAATGAAAAAATTTGCACAGTGGAGTGTAGGCTAAAAACATGGGGACGAAGTTATCTCCGGCAGCTGATGTTTTTGTTTTAAATTCAGAAAATAAAGTTTTATTAGTGAAAAGAACCGATAACGGTTTTTGGTGTTTGCCTGGCGGTAAGCAAGACCTTGGCGAAACACCGGCAGAATGCGCCGTTCGCGAATGTTTTGAAGAATCAGGTTATAAAGTAAAAATCACCGGCTTATTAGGCGTTTACAGTTCGCAATGTTACGAATACAAAAACTACCCCTGGAAAGACAACGAATTCTGCCATGTCTGTTATCGCGGCGAAGTGATCGGCGGCGAACCGACATTATCACATGAAACCAGCGAAATCGGCTGGTTTGCAGAAAACGAAATTCCCCCTTTATCAGACGGCCACGACGTGCGCATTGAATTAGGTTTCAAAATGCGTAATCAAACTTTAAACGGCCATTTCGAATAAAATAAATGCTTATAAAACGGCGCTCAGGGTTTCAGTCAACATTGTTGACCTAAACCCCGAGCGAAAAAAAATGACACATTATTATTCACTTGTGGAAAGGTTTTAAATCTTTAAAACTGCTCGGCATGGCTTTTAAGAAAGTGAATGAAAATACGCCGTTTACCAAAGCGGTGATTAAGATGGTCAAAAGAATTCCGAAAGGAAAAGTGGCTAGCTACGGGCAGATCGCAAAGATTTCTGGTAATGCCGGTGGTTCACGCGGTGTAGCTTGGATTTTACATGCTTGTTCGAAAAAGTATAAACTGCCATGGCACCGGGTGATTAATTCGCAAGGTAAGATTTCTTTTGATAAAACCACCAAAGAATTTAGAAATCAGAAAAACTTGTTAGTTAAAGAAGGCGTGATTTTTTCTGATAGCAGTGTCGTGAATTTTAAAAAATTTCAGTGGAGCAAAAAAAATGCTCCGAAAAGAAAAATTTCTGCGGCTATTTCTGGTGAAGTGCCAGCAAAAAAACAGCCAAAAATGTTTGGTTAATTTAAGGATTATTTATGAAATATAAAATGTATGGCATTCCTAATTGTGACACGGTTAAAAAAGCGCGCATGGCTTTAGAGAAAAAGAAAATTGCTTATGACTTTGTTGATTTTAAAAAGACTCCGCCGACGGCCGAAGATTTAAAACGTTGGGGAAAAGTTTTTGGTGAGCTTCCGGCAAATAAAAAAGGGCCCACATTTCGTAAAATTAAAGAGCTGTTTGATAAGGCTTCACCCAAGCAACAATTGGATTTATTGCTGGAAAATACCTCGGCCATTAAACGGCCTATCTTAGAATCGGGAGCTAAAGTGTTATGCTTTGGTTACGATGAAGACCTCTATAAGAAGCTATAACTCGTATAGCTAATCTATTGCATTTTCCTGCGTGAAAAATGTGCACGAACCTATGGTAAATAGGACATGTGCCTTTGGCTCAGGACCGCCAAAAATTAGATTAATTGCCCTTTTTGAGAGGCGCTGGTAGCTTCGTGGTCTCTCAAAATTTAACCACGCAAACGCCTTGGGTGTGAGCGGGAAAAAGTCGCGTCGCTGACGCGCAGGAGTACAGTATGATTATCGGAGTTCCAAAAGAAATTAAAATCAGTGAAAACCGCGTTGGTATGACTGAAGCGGGTGCTAAACAGTTCACTAAAGAGGGTCACAAAGTGATCATCGAAAAAGATGCTGGTGTTGGCAGCGGTATTACGAATGAGCAATACGAAAAAGCTGGCGCAACTATCATCGATACTAAAAAAGAAGTTTACGCTAAAGCTGATATGATCATGAAAGTGAAAGAACCACTTCCGGCTGAATATGAATTAATGCGTGAAAACCAAATCATGTACACATACCTTCACTTAGCTGCTGAACCTGAATTAACTAAAGTATTATGTCAGAAAAAAGTTAAAGCTATCGCTTACGAAACTATCCAATTAGAAAACGGTTCTTTACCATTATTAACTCCGATGTCTGAAGTGGCTGGCCGCATGGCGACTCAGGTTGGTGCTTTCTACTTACAAAAAGATCACGGCGGCAAAGGTATTTTATTAGGTGGTGTAACAGGAGTTATGCCAGGTAAAGTAACTATCATCGGTGGTGGTGTTGTAGGAACTAACGCAGCTAAAATGGCTGTTGGTTTAGGCGCACAGGTAACTATCTTAGACGTATCAACGGCTCGTTTAGAGTACTTAGATGATATTTTTCAAGGTCGCGCACAAACTTTATTCTCTAATGCTAAAAATATCGAAGAAGCAGTTCTTGATTCTGACTTAGTTGTTGGTGGCGTTCTTATCACTGGTCACAAAGCTCCGACATTAGTTACTAAAGACATGATCTCAGGAATGAGAAAAGGTTCTGTAGTTGTAGACGTTGCCGTTGACCAAGGTGGTTGTATCGAGACTTGCCGTCCAACTTCACACACGACTCCTACGTACGAAGTTGATGGCGTAATCCATTACTGTGTACCTAATATGCCAGGTGTTGTGCCTCGTACATCAACTTACGCTTTAACTAACGTAACGTTAAAATACGGTTCAATGATCGCTGCTATGGGTGTTGAAGATGCTATCGCTAAAAACAAGCCTTTAATGAAAGGTTTAAATGTTTACGGCGGCTACGTATGTTACGAGCCAGTAGCTAAAGATTTAGGTATGGAATACCGTCCGTACAAAATCTAGTGAGCTAAGAATTAGCTAGTAGATAATCGCCGTGTTGCCCCAGTCTTCAGTTTTGATCAGGGGCACGCGATGATGTTTCAATCGTTTTAAAACCTCTTCATGGGGATGATTAAATTTGGCCATGCGTGATTGCACGATGGCCATTTTTATTTGTGGCAGGCCCTTTAAGAGTAAATCGCTCGTGCTGGTGCGGCTGCCGTGATGGCCTAACAGTAAATAATCAATTTTGTGTGTTTTAAGCCGATTAACCCAGGTTTTTTCCATCTTCTTAGACGAATCGCCGGGGATTAAAATGTTTTTGTATCTGTACACAAAAGAGCTATCGTTCTTATTTGAAAAATCACTGGGCTTAAAGACACGCTCTTGGTGTAAGTCATTCGACTTTGCACATAAGGCAATCTTGCGGGTTAAACGCTTTGCGGGAATCGACGTGTGATCAAGCTCACTCCAGCAGATTTTCGGAATATATTTAACCAGCATCGAATAATAAGCGTAATGATCTAAATCTGGATGCGATAATCTTAAAGTGTTTTGTTTGTTTTTGCAGAGCTTTAAAAATAAATTCTGATTTTTTCTCCAGGGGCCGAGTTCGCCGCCAAAATCAAAGTGCCTGCATTCATCAGGCGTGACGGCAGTGATCCATTGCCCTTGGCCAACGTTCCAGAAAATCACGTATAAATACGATGATTTATTTGCACATAAAGTCGAATGCAGAAATAGCCAAAAAAATATTAGTTTAGACATGTCACTGGCTTTCTTGCGAAATAATTTAAAAATAAGTGAAGCGCGATAATTAACACCCAGTTGATAAAAATCATTTTTTCGCTATCGTAAGGGCGAAAAATCACGGTGAGTTCAAGTTTAGATAAAATCATATTCAAACTAACTATTAAAAAATCGAATATTGAACCTAAAAATGGAAATAGAAATACAGCTAAAGCGAGCGGAAATAAAACGTACTCTAAAAATTTAGTGAAAACGGTGGATACTCCGATTGATGCTGGTTGTGGAATTCCGATGAAATTAAATGTCGCCAGATATTGAAAATAGAAAATAGAATTTTTAAAAAATGAATTCGCTTTGGCGAAAAAATAACTGATCACACTTAAAGTCAAAGCTGCAATCCAGCTCATTTGCAGCGATAAAGAATTGATCCACGCTGGCGAAAGAATTAAACAAATTAAACCCGACACTAAAACCAGGTTTTCGGTTTTCCATTTTAAATTTATTTTTTCAATAACTGCTAAAATGAGCAGCGCTATAAAACTGCGCATGATAGGTGGATTGAAATTGCAAACGCCACAGTACAAAAATAAGAGCGAAAATGTAGCTACTTTGTTACATAATAAATATAAAATTATTTTTCGCAAAATCATGAGGTGAGATGCCGACACAACAAATAAATGAATTAACCCCGACGCGATTAATAAATTCGACTGCGCAGGGTCAGAAAAGTTTTTTCCGCACACTAAAGCTTGTAAGGATTCAAAAGATCTTACATGGTCGGACGCTGCTTCAACACAAGCTGAATGGAGTTGTGAACAAAATCCGATCAAAAAATCAATAACCGAAAAGCGGATGGTGTGTGATATTAACACTATGTAGATTAAAATATAGACGAAGTTCATGCGTTCTATGCAATTGCAAAGCGCACAAATTTAAGATTTCTGAAAAATTTTTTAAGATTTATTGGCTTTTTTAGAAATGATTAATTTAATCAAATACTTAACTGAGGTTGAATTATAAGCAAATCGCTGAAAACACTGATAATCAACGGGTCCAAAGTCCAGAAACATGAGTTAATAACATTTTATGTGGATAAGTCGGATAACTTTATTGAATTAGGTTCAAGAGTTGAGTTTAATTATATCAGGGGGCGACATGAGATTTTCACTTCTTATCACTTTACTATTTTTTTCATTTTTTAGCTGCCAGTCAATGAGCAGGAATTCTAAGTCAACAATTTCGGCGCCTAAAAAAACTGTGTCTACTAAATCGCCAGCGACAAAAGTTGCAACAAAAGTAGATACAGTTAAGCAACCTGCTGTAAATCCGGCGTTGGGGCAAAAAAGTATTTACGAAGAGTTAACTGGTAAAAAAGGCGTGTCTGCGAAACAAGCACCAACTCGTATTTTAGAAATGGCACGTGATGCGAAATGGAAACGTGATTACGTTACCGCGCTTAAAAGATACAACACGATTATAGTTAAATATCCAAAATCAAAAGAAGTGCGCCAAGCTTATTTAGATAAAGCAGCCTTGTACCGCGAGATGGGCTTATTGCAACAATCTAAATACAATATGGAGAAGGCTAAAAAATAATGATTTGTCGCTTTAGAAAAAGCATCTTTGTAACGGCAGCAGCAATCAGTTTTATTTTTCTTCCAGCCTTGAGCCAGGAAGATCCTGCTGCGCCATCTACGCCTCCTGCTGCTCCAACAGGTCAAGAGATGCCGGCAAGCCGTCCTAAATATGATATCGAATTAAATAAAGACAGTAGTTCGTTTGTTCCGGATCCAGATTCGTTAGATCCATTGCCATTAAAAAAAGAATCGTTAAAAGAAGACGATGAACCTGTATTAGATGACATCAAATCGATTCTTAAAACTAAAGCTAAGAAGCCAAAAGCAGGTGCTGCCAAACCTGGCGATGGTGCGACTGCGGCTCCGGTAAAAAAAGCTAAGAAAAAAGTCGCACGCAAAGCTAAAAAATCTGCGCCGGTTGTTGATACTTCGAACTTATCGCCAGATGATCCAGATTTGGCTTTAGAGCAAAAATTTAACGATATCTATAATAAGTATAACATCAATCCAACTTCTGACGATGTTTGGGGAGCTGCTTCAAGCAAAGCCGCTCAAGTGTACGATGTGCAAAAAGGGGATACGTTATTTACGATCAGCCGTACCCTGTTTGGTGATCCGCAATTTTGGCCAAAAATCTGGGCCTTAAACAATGGCGGCATTACAAATCCACATAACATTGCACCCGGAACTAAAATTTATTTCTATCCTGGTGATGGCGGAGCAGCGCCTTCGATGTCAGTGGGAAGTGAGTCTCCTGAACGTGCGGCATGGGTTGATCCCGATGCGCCAGTTATTCGTGATACGACAACGAAACAAAACACCGAATTTAATAAATTAGTTCAAGAAGGTGTTAAGGGTAAAACTGATGTGCAAAATATTCCGCCGAGTTTTCCGCCTTTTTCAGTGAGTGCGAAATATTTTGCTGCGGCGAAGTCGACAAAATTTTTAATTACTCCAGCCGCTGAAATCGTAGATCGTGATCCGGAAAATCCATTTATTTTGACCTCGTCGATAATCACGACTGAATATAAGGTGATGGAAAAAAATGCGAACTCGTTAGTTTGTAAAGATAACCAGTATGTTCCTGCGGTTATTAAAATTGGCAAGAACGCAAAACCAGGCCGCTACAGTATGTTGGTGCAAGAGAGTTTTAACTTTGGTCAGCTAAAACGCACATACATTTATCGCATTATCGGCGAAGCGGATGTGGGAAGTGATGAATCACTTCGTATTTCTCAGTGTATTAAGCCGGTTAATACGGATGTGCTGCTTGTGAGCAGCGAAGATCTTGCTGAAGTAAAACCGCCGAATGAGTTGATTCCAAATACACGCTCACAAATTATTGAAGGCGTTGAAGTGAATGCCCAACAGTATTATTATGCTCATCAATATGTGATTTTAAACATGAGCCAGTTGCCAGCGCTTGAAGGTGCTGATTTAAAAGTTTATTCGGCATCAGCTGGTGGCGTTGTCGGAGAAATTCGTATTTTAAAACGCACGGGCACCATGGCTATTGGTTATGTGATGAATAACGATGACCTGGTTCAAGTGGGTGATCGCGTGATTATTCCGGAATAGATATTGTATAAGTACGGTTATGAAAAAAGCCGTACTGTTTAAAGCCCTGCAAAGACATTTAGGATTCCGCAATCCGGATTCTATCTTACAAATCACACCTGACATTATAAATAAACTGGCGCCGCAAGAATTGATCTTGGCTGAACGTTATTTGCTAAGTCTAAAAGACAAAGGCATTCAGTTTACTTATCCGGGCGATGTGCTTTATCCGGCAAGTTTTCATCAAATGTTAGAGCCGCCGTTATTTTTAGAATACGTCGGTGAGCCCGTGTGGATGCATAAACAAATTCTAGCCATTGTGGGCGCACGAAAAATTCATCCCTTTACTGATCGTTGGCTGCGCTTTGAGATTCCTTTGTTTTTAGAAGCTAGGCCTGATATAGCCATCGCCAGTGGCGGCGCCATCGGTGTTGATCAGTGTGCGCATACGGTGGCGATTAAATCAGATCGCCCGACGATCGTGGTTTTGCCGTGTGGTTTAGAGAATTTGTTTCCGAAAAATTTAAACACATTGAAAAAATTAGTTTTGCAAACGGGTGGATGTTTTTTATCTGAATTTGAGAGTGATCAGAGTGTGCGAAAACATCTTTTCTTTTTTCGAAACCGTTTAATTACCGCTTTAGCGCAAGTCACGATGGTGGCGCAGGCTGAAAAAAAGAGTGGAAGTTTTCTTACAGTTCATCATGCACTTCAGAATGGACGCACGATGGTGACGCTTCCCGCGCACCCGATGATGTTTGAGTTCTCGGGAAACCAGCATTTAATGCGTGAAGGGTGTTTTTATGTGCTTACAAACAAGGATTTGCTTAACTTTTGGGAAGCTGAATGTTGGTCTGGTCGGGGTTTGACACTAGATATAGACCGCATTTAGTTAAATTGCTTGACCACTGCCACTAGGTCTAGTGATGGCAGTGACTAAGGTCAATATTCGTCAGAAAAGTGAAATAATCTAAAAAAACCTATTGAGAAAAAAAGAAAGATGCATCTAAAATAATAATAAGGGAGGGGCGATGTGGTCATGGATGACCCTGGTTGTATGGATGCAGCTACATCGTTCCGTTTTTCTTAAAATTTAAAAATTACAAAGACGAAGTCACTCTTCGTCTTTTTTTTTGTCTTTTTTCTATTCGGGATGCTTACGATAATTTCTTCTGAATTTGGTTGGCCGACACGACAGCGAAAATAAAATTCGCCACCCATGGGCCCATGTAAGGTGGCAGTCTTTGGCTGCGTGATAAACCTTCGAAGGCAATATAAACAATAAAGTACCCAACGATAAAAGCCACCGACACCACAAAGCCTGATGATTTGCCTGACCTACGATCGTTGATGACTCCATAACCAACGCCCACTAACCCGAAAATCAAGCAGGCAGCGGCTAAGGCGAATCTTTTGTGAAACTCAACAGCGAAGCCGACCTTTTCATTATCTTTGAGTGTAGCGTCGTTTAAGCGTTCTTGTAACTCGTTATAGTTTAATGAGGGCGGAGACTTTTTACGTTCTTCGAATTTAACCGGATCATTTAATAGAACATCGTAAGAATCAAATTCAACCACAGTATGAGCTTGGCCGCGACGATGGATCTGGCCTTTGAATAAACGTAATAGCACGCTATGGCCTGGGTTGTCTAAATCAGGAATGATATGACCTTGCGGTGCAATTATAGTTAAAGGCGAACTTGGATTTTTATCATCGTAGATAAATAAATCCTGCAGTAAGCCTTCTTCTGAGTTTACTTTATTGGCGTAAACCACCATATCAAAAAAGCCTTCTGAGAAAGTGCCCTCTTTGATGCTGGCAGCGGCTTTGGTGTTACCAAGGTGAGTGATTAATAATTCGAATTGGCGATTTCCCCAAGGTGCAACATAGAATGCAGTTTGCGCTGAGAGGACACTGACCACTAAAGCAAAGGCTACGGCCGGAGCCAGGATTGTGCCGCCGTGGTAGCCCGCACCTTTAAGGGCGATAATTTCAGAATCAAGAGAAGCGCGGTTGTAAGTCATTAGAATCGCAAAGAGCAGCGACATCGGTAAGATCATGGGTAAGAATGAAATACTCATATAACCCATGATGTCTAAAATAAATGAAAATTTAATTCCGTGAACGAGCACGAATTCGGTTAGACGAAGGGCTTGAAACATCAATAAGATCGATATAAATACCAATACACCTAGGATAAAGGTGGGAACCATTTCAGAGAGTAAATAAAAAAATACGCGGCGTGATTTCCACATCTAAAGATAAGTATAAATAATTTCTTTGCTATCGTCATTGGTTGGATTCTAGAATAGACCTATGGATAGAGTACTTATCGTCACAGAAGAAGCCGTTTTTGCCTCGCATGTAGAAAAAACTCTGATCGAGGTTGGTTTTGAGACGGCTTTATTGAATAACGAAAATGGTTTGCAGCACAAAATTTTTGAGTTCAAGCCAGATATTGTTGTTGTAAAGGGTGGTTCGGCCAAACTTTCTTCGATGCGCATTGGCCAAGTTTTAAAAGAAATCATCAAATACCAAGGTAAAGTCATTCTGATTTTAAATAAAAATCAAAACATCGATCCCCATGATATTAACCGCGTAAAAATGGATTATTTGTTATTTGAACCAGTTGGTGCAGTTAAAGTAGTTTCTCATGTTTTGAATCTAGTCACCGAACATCGTGATGCTATTCGCGGGCGTCTGCAAAAAATCGCTGACAGTGATCCCAACTTTCGCAAACAAGAAGAAAACTTCATGGTTTCTGGAAAAAATGCGGACCACGAGATGATTCATGTGACCGGTAAGGCTGATAAAACCGCAGTGACCCATGTTAAAAGTAAAGAAGGCCTTGCTCCTGAAGAGATGCAGCATATCAAGGCGCAGCTTGAGAAAGAATTGATTGATAATGAGGCGTTACACCACAAGAAAATAGAGGCTTACGATAATGCTATCAGTAATCTCGATTCAGACTTGAAGTTGGGCCATAAAAAGAGGCATGCTAATGAGAAGCAAAAGGCATTACGCAAGGAGCTTCTGGTTGATCCTGGCCAAGAAAAGTTGGACAGTCTAGATCAGGATCGCCGAAAGTTTGCGATCGCTTTAACAAAAAAGAGGTAGGTCGCGCCGCAGGCGCGCAAGGGGTAAACGTGGCAAAAACACAACCAGTAACAGATTCAAGTTTTCAAACTGACGTATTAAATTCTTCAACTCCAGTTCTTGTAGATTTCTGGGCTGAGTGGTGTGCACCATGCCGCGCTTTAGGTCCAAAACTAGAAGAAGTAGCTACTGAATTAGAAGGTAAAGTTAAAATCGTAAAAATGAACGTTGATGAAAATCCAGCGACACCTGGTCAATTTGGTATCCGCGGAATTCCAGCAATGCTTTTATTCAAAGACGGAAAACAAGTGGGCGAGTTAGTTGGAAATCATCCCAAAGAACGCATCACTGAATTTTTAACGACGCACGCTTAGTTACACTCAATTTAAAAAATTAGTTTAGGAAAAAGTCATGAGCCAAACAGTAAAAGTAACAATGGTTAAAAAAAATCCGTGTCCTTATTGTGAACGGGCTATGACTTTTTTCGATAACCGCGGCATCAAAGTAGACATCATCGACTTAACTGGAAAACCAGACGAGTTAATGGAGTGGAAAACTAAGACCGGATGGATGACAGTTCCAATCATCATGATCAATGATCAACTTATCGGTGGATACACTGATCTAAAAGCCTTAGACGAAGAGGGTAAGTTAAATCCTCTTTTAGGCATCGCCTAAGTCAGATTATAGGCCTCTAATTTGTAATCTATTTTAGTATGCGCTTTTTGCTCGTACGCCAATGGCTAATATCAGCTATATTCTTTATGGTTTCCAGCACCTGTCTGGGAAGTATACAACTGTTCGTCGTTCAGCCAACTCCACAGCATGAGAAATTTTTAATCGTTGCCCAGGACGGGGAAAGCCCAGTGCAGGCGATGGTTCGTTATAAGACACTTTTGGCTGATAGCCCGCATTTGCAGGTTCTAGTCAGCCCTGAACAATTGCGCCAATTTAGCTATGGTCATGGTGATTACTTTGAGCTTGGAGAAAAACCAGCCGTTTTGATTTTGGCTAACCGCGGATACGATTTATCAAACGAAGAAAAATCTGGTGGCCAGCAGCGCGTACAAAAGTTCAAAGAAAAAATCGGGCAAAGTAATGATGTCTATATTCTTCCGGTAGCAGCAGCTCTGGGTTTGACTAAACCCAACCGAGATTTATTTTATAAGGCCTTAACTGATAAATTTTCAGGAGTTGTGGCCCTTGGTGGGCCCGATGTTAATCCAAGTGTGTACGGCGATGAAAACCGTGAAGCCCGCGAAGTAAATCTATTTCGTGACCGTTATGAAATTCATTTTTTACAACATTGGATAAAAGCAAAAAAAGGATTTTTATTCGGCGTTTGCCGCGGTCATCAAATGATTTCTGCCGCTCTGGGTTTTAAATTAGTTCAACACATCGAAAATCACGGCGACGGCACGTGGGTAGATCACCCGATTAAATTTCTAAAAACGTCGCAAAACTTTTTAAGCCGTGCAGCTGGCGTGAATGAGATGGTCGTGAACAGTTACCATCATCAGGCCGTACAATATTCACCGCACCCAGATATAGATTTAGCAGCCGTCGCGCCAGATAACACAGTTGAAGCTTTAGAAAGCAAAGACGGTCGAATTGTATCCACCCAATTTCACGTCGAATTTATGGAAGATATTTTTTCTAAGCGCATTTTTTCGCGCATCAACGAAAAGTTTCGCTCAGAAAGTGAAAAGTTCCGTTCCGGGAAAGCTGGCATGTGCGCAAGCCTGTTTTAATCAGCTATTCGAAGCTGAGCCATTAAGTTAAATCTTTTTTGCAGGCCCGAGGCGTTGTTCTTTAATCCCATTTTCGCTAGATTGCGCGCAAATCGCGAGCGAGCACTTACGCTTGAAACTTTGAGCAGAAATTCTTGGCGTTGTTGGATGTTAAGATGGCTGAGTTTGCTTGCTACAAACTCAGCCTTTCTACGTGAAAGCCCTCGCAGGTCACTTAAGATATAACTTAAGTGGGAGTAATTTAAATTTATATCTTTTGCGAATTCGCGCAGAGAATAAGTGTAATTTAATTTACGCCGGTGCTGAAATTCTTGTTTTAAAATCTGAATATATTTTTGGCGATCCATAATTAATTCACACGCAAAGCGTAGACCTGGTGGATGATGAATTAAGTGCCAGAATAAGTCCGAAATGCGAAAAAATATCCGAAAAAACGCGACACAAAAAAGCATGTAGTATTCTCTGATGACGCGTTAAATTCGCTCAGGGTTTAGGTCAACAATGTTGACTGAAACCCTGAGTGCCGAAATTGCGTCATAAATTATAGGATTATAGTGCAGGCATTTTGTGTAACCTTGCAATGAGGCTGAAGAATTAACTGAGTAATTTTTCTAAGTGGGATTTGAATTCGATCGGTTTTTTGTGGATTTTTACCTGGTCGAAAACTTCGCGGGCTTTTGGTGAGGCTAGGCGTAATTGGCTTAACCATTGTTTGGTGCGTGCTGTGGCGAAGTGATCGTTTACATAGAGCGTGCACGCGTTGAAGAAGGGAACTACTAAATCTAAAGATTCTTCGTTTTTTGCGGAAGTTGCGTTGCCAGGTATTACTTTAGTTGCTAAGTGAGCTTTGATGTCTCTAAAAATATAGGGATTTCTTAAGGCCCCGCGGCCGATCATGAAATCTTGGCAGTCGGTTTCAAGTTTACATTTTTCGAAATCACTGATGTTCCAGATTTCTCCGTTGGCGATGATTTTTACTTTTGTGGTTTGTTTGATTTTTGGAATCCATTCCCAGTAGGCAGGTGGTTTGTAGCCGTCGGTTTTTGTGCGGCAGTGAACTGTCACCCACGTGGCGCCTGCGTCTTCGCAGGCTTTGACGTTATCTAAACTTGCGCTGGGATCATCGAAGCCTAATCTTACTTTGGCGGTGACTGGTGTTGATAGCGGAACTGCTTTTCTGACTGTCTCTACGATTTTAAAAACTCGGTCGGTGCATTTTAATAAACTTGCGCCGCCGTCATGGCGATTTACTGTTTTTGCCGGACAACCGAAATTGAGATCGATGCCTAAGGCTCCCATTTCATGGGCGCGCAATGCGTTTTCGGCTAACGGGCCGGGTTGTCCGCCTAAGAGTTGCACGAATACGGGAGTTCCGCTTCGGGTTTTTGAACCCGTGGCTAATTCTGGGCAATTGCGTTCGAAAACTTTGTACGGGTGAAGCTTATCGGTGACGCGTAGAAATTCAGTCACGCATTGGTCGATGCCGCCAAGACTTGTTAATAAATCACGCATGGCCCAGTCAGTGACACCTTCCATCGGAGCGAGAAAAAGTTTTGGGTGAGTGGTGCTCTTTTCGTGACTGGTTGGCATGCCTAGGTAATAGCTATTTTTGTCCGAGTTTGCAAATGTGTTCGAATTCAGCTTTGGTTACAGGGCTTACAGAAAGTCGGCCTTGTTTAAGTAAAACCATCTCTTTTAGCTTAGGGTCGTGTTTAATTTGATCTAAGCTTACGAGCTGCTTAAAAGTACTGTGATATTTAATTTCAGTGCAAAACCAGATGGGTTTTTCTTTGGTAGCTTTTTCAGCGTAGTATTCTGATTTTTTATCAAATTGGAGTTTGTCGGGTTGGGCTAACTGGCTGACTTCGGCAATGCCGATCACTCCAGAAGGCTCTGCATTTGAGTGATAAAACAGAACTTGGTCGCCGATTTCCATGGCTTGCATGGAATTACGAGCCGTGTAGTTACGCACGCCTGTCCACCAGGTGGTTTTGTCTTTTTTTAGATGATCAATTGAGAATACATCAGGTTCAGATTTCATTAGCCAATACTTCATAACTTTATTGCTAACACAGCTTATTGAAGATTTGCATCTTTAACTTCTTAGGTTAAGATTTTGGCTCATGAAAAAAACTACAAAAAAAGCAGATTCCAATGCGAATTATACTTTAGTCACTGGTGCTTCTTCGGGAATTGGTGAACAACTCAGTTACTTATTAGCTAAAGAAAATAAATCTTTGGTGCTTGTGGCTCGTCGTTTAGAGCGGCTTAAAAAAGTTCAGGCGCAATGTTTAAAATTGGGCGCTGCTGATGTGCAGATTTTTACTTGTGATGTTGCTGATAAAAAATCTGTTTTGTTAGCCGCTAAAAAAATTAAATCTACAGTGGTGAATAAAAAGTCTCTTCAGGTGGGTACTCTGATTAACAATGCTGGTTTAGCTGCGGGCACTGAGTTAGTGCAAGCTGCTAAAACGCGTGATTGGGATCAGATGATTGATACCAATGTGAAAGGCCTTTTGTGGCTGACGCGTGAATTTTTTGATTCAATAATTTCTGAGCAAGGTCATATTGTGAACATGGGTTCAGTGGCCGGTCGCCTAGTTTATGAAGGTGGAGCCGTATACTGCGCCAGTAAATTTGCGGTGCGTGCTTTATCTGAAGGCTTTCGTATGGACCTTAAAGGCACGGGTGTGCGAGTGACAAACATCGAACCGGGAATGGTGAACAGTGAATTTAGTCTAGTTCGCTTAGGAAATCAGCAAAAAGCCGATGCGATTTACTCTGAAATGTCGCCACTGAGCCCCTTGGACATCGCGCAAAATATTTTGTGGTGTTTGAGTCAACCTGCGCATGTTAATATTCAAGAGCTTGTTATTTATCCGACCGATCAGGCCAGCGTTGGCCAAGTAGTTCGCGGTGAGAAAAGTATTAAGAATTTAAGTGCTGCAAAAGCAAAATTAAAAACAAAAAAATAAATCCAAAAGGGAAATATTTATGAGCGAATTTCGTATCGAAAAAGACACTATGGGTGATGTTAAAGTTCCGGCTACGGCTTTGTGGGGAGCGCAAACTCAACGTTCAACTGAAAATTTTAAAATCGGTGGCGATCGTTTTCCACGCGAGATGATCAAAGCTTTAGGCGTTTTAAAAAAATGCGCTGCGATGACGAATGCTGATCTTGGTTTGTTAGATAAAGCCAAAGCTGAATTTATTATTAAAGCGGCTGATGAAGTTATTTCTGGAAAACTTGATGCTCACTTTCCGTTAGTAGTTTGGCAAACCGGTTCAGGCACACAAACAAATATGAACGCGAACGAAGTGATCGCGAACCGCGCGATGACGATGCAAAATTTAACTTTGCCTAATAAAGCCGTTCATCCCAATGATGATGTGAATAAAGGTCAAAGTTCTAATGATACCTTCCCGACAGCAATGCACATTGCGGTTGCGGATCAATTACATTCTCGTCTTATTCCGATGATGCTTAAACTTCATAAAGCTTTAGAAACAAAGTCTGCTGAATTTAAAGATATCGTAAAAATTGGTCGTACTCACTTGATGGATGCGACTCCGTTAACGTTAGGCCAAGAATTTTCTGGTTACACGACGCAAATGAAAAATGGCGTTCAACGTATTAAAAATACTTTACCGCATGTTTATGAATTAGCATTAGGTGGAACTGCCGTAGGCACGGGATTAAATACTCATATTGATTTTCCGAAAAAAGCTGCGGCAGCTATTGCTGCTGAAACGAATATTCCGTTTGTGACAGCTCCAAATAAATTTGAAGCTTTAGCTTCGCATGATGCATTAGTTGAACTGCATGGTGCTTTAAAAACTGTGGCTGTGTCGTTAATGAAAATTGCCAACGACATTCGTTTGTTAGGATCTGGTCCGCGTTGTGGTTTTGGCGAATTAAATTTACCAGAGAATGAACCAGGGTCTTCAATTATGCCGGGTAAAGTGAACCCAACACAATCTGAAGCCATGACGATGGTGTGTGCGCAAGTTCTTGGAAATGATGTCGCGGTTAATGTTGGTGGGGCTACCGGCCATTTTGAGCTTAACGTATTTAAACCAGTTATTGTGTTTAACTGCTTAAACTCAATTCGCTTGATCGCTGATGCCTGCGAAAGTTTCACTGATCACTGCGTTGTTGGTATTACGGCAAACACAGCTCAGATTAAAAAACACTTAGATAACTCTTTAATGTTAGTGACGGCACTTAATCCGCACATTGGTTATGACAATGCGGCAAAGATCGCCAAGACCGCTCATAAAAACGGAACGACTTTAAAGGAAGAAGCTGTTAAGCTAGGGTTATTAACTGCCGAAAAATTCGATGAAGTTGTTCGCCCTGAAACAATGATTTCTCCACTCGGCAAATAGAACAGTCAAAAGTTAGGCAAAATATTGAAGCAACTTAATCCGTTATTAGCAAAGTCGACATGGTTGGAATCTGGTGACATCAGACCTTATGTGTTTGTGCGTCCAGAAAATCAGATTGCTCAACCAGGGACTCGTCATCATTTGGATTGGTTTATTCATGAACCTATTTATAAAAATCCGTTAAACTTAAATGAGCTTCCTTTTGCCGATGCGATTTATCAAATCGAGTGGAAGTCATTTGGTAAACAAGATTTAGCGATTCCGCGCTGGGTATTTTATGATTGCGCAGCAATGCCAGGCTTTATTGCCGGTTTTGCTGGTCGCACATCTAAATTACCAAAACAATTAGTTAAAGATCTTGGGATTCCGGAAACTGAAGAATGGTGCCCGTTATCTTTATTTATTATTATTCCGACGATGCACAAAGGGGAGTGGGTTGCCTACGATCTTTGTTCGGTGAATTCATTTTTACCGAAAGAGCAGCAGTACCACGGACTAGGCTTTTTATCTAAGGCCTTTGCTTTGTGGTATGCCAATGTTGAGCAGTGCTCTGGCATGACCCAGTGGGGATCACCGTCATTAAAATTACATTCACACTACGGCCACTTAGAATTAATTGGTTCGTATGCTCCGCTACACACGCACGCAAAAACGATGACCTATCGTTGTGATGTGAATACTGATTGTTGGGAAAAGTTTTTTACTAAAGAAGAAGACATGGCGTTTCTTGAAAAATGCGCCCCTTCTGGAAAAACGATTGATCCAAAAAGTGAACAGTCGATGATTGAAATGCAAAATTTAATACAGCAAAACCTTGGCCCTTATTATTTAAGTGCTACCGAAATTGCTAAACAAGAATTATCCGCACCTTTAACAGTCTACCATTTAAAAAAAGAGAGATAAAATACATGGCTGAATTAACGTTACCCGCAGTTGCTAAATCGTTCCACACTCATTGCAAAAAATGTGAAGGCGATCGTTATCACATCGTTTTAGCTCACACGTCTTCGACAAAAGCGAAAATTGAATGTGAAGTTTGTAAATCACGTAAAACGTATACATTACCTAAAACGGGAAGCGCTTCTCCAAGTGCAGTTCGTTTAAGTGCTAAAGGTACAAAAGCAAAAGCTAATTCGGCAAAATCACACACAGGCCAATACGAAGTTTATAATTCAAACCGTATGGCTGATGAAGCGACTCCTTATTCTATTAAAGGCAGCTTTAAAGAAACACAAAAATTAAATCATGCTAAATTTGGTATTGGCTTTGTGACTAAAACTTACGATGAAAAAATCGATGTTATTTTTTCTGATGAAGTTCGCACGTTAATGCAAAATCGCAAGTAATTGCCAAGTAACGCATAAACTACAGATCACCGTGAATAAGTGGACCCAAGGACTCAATCCAGAGCAAGGCGATGCCGTGAACCATAATCACGGCCCGCTGCTTATTTTAGCCGGAGCCGGCTCGGGTAAAACCACGGTTTTAGTTTCACGCACGGGGCGTTTGATCGACGAAAAAATCGCCAAAGCCGAAGAGATCTGCGTTTTAACTTTTACGAATAAGGCCGCGCGTGAATTAAAACACCGCGTGCAAGTTAAAGTCGGGATTAAATCAAAAGGCCTATGGGCTGGAACCTTTCATTCATTTGGATTACAACTTTTGCGTAAAAACCATAAACTTTGTGGTTTGCCGGCACAGTTCGGAATTTTAGATCAGTCAGATTCACAAGCGGTCTTAAAAGACTTAGCTAAAAATCTGCGTAACACCACTAAAGATAAATTCGATTTTTCAAAAGTTTTAGATTTAGTGAATCAACTTCGCGCTAAAAAAACTTTACCTGTTGAATTAGAAGAGTATCACGAAATGGCGATGGCATTAATGCCCGGCTATGAGAAGGAACTTTTACGCCTAGGTGTGGTGGATTTTGAAGGTTTATTATTAGAACCTTTAAGGTTATTTCAAAAACATCCCGAAGTTCTGGTGAATACGCAAGAGCGTTTCAAACAGATCATGGTGGATGAATTTCAAGATACCAATCAAGAGCAGATGAAATTAATTCGCGCAATTTCTGAATCGCACACCAATCTTGCCGTTGTAGGTGATGATGACCAGTCGATTTACGGTTGGCGCGGCGCCGAGATTCAGAATATTTTAAATTTTCCGAAAGAATTTAAAAACTGCCAGGTGATTAAATTAGAGCGTAATTACCGATCGAGCGAAAATATTTTAGATTTAGGCAATGCCGTTATCGCCAAAAACGCCAAACGTCATGGTAAAGTTTTACGTTCTGAAAAAGCCAAAAAAATTGAACACCAAAAACCTGAGGTCTTTGTTTTAGATAACGAAGATGACGAAGCTGACTTTGTTTGTCGTGAAATTCAAACGATCAAAGCTGCCGGTGGTAAAAATCGTGATATCGCGATTTTATACAGATCTAACACGCAAGGGGCCTTTATCGAGACCAGCTTGCGTAAAGGCCAAATTCCTTACAGCATCACTGGCGGCACTTCGATCTTTGATCGTAAAGAAGCCAAAGACTGGTTGGCGTATTTAAAACAATCTTTAAATGATGATGAAGTTTCATTTCGTCGTATCGTCAATTTGCCGCCGCGCGGTTTGGGTGAAAACACTCTAGATAAGCTGATGGCCTACGCAGAAGAAGTTGAACTGAACTTGCCGCAAGCTTCAAAAAAGTGGGATAAAGCAGGGCTTCCTGAAGATAAAGGTAAAATTTTAGATAACTTTAATGAATGGATGTGGACGTTTCCACAACGTTTATTAGATGACACTTCAATTGGTGAAACCATTTCTAAACGTTTTGAATTTCTTGTGCGTGAAATTGGTTATCGTGACCACATGATCAAAAACTCTGAAGGCATGGCGTTTGATAAAAAATGGCAAGTCGTTGAGATCGTGGGCCGAATATTAGAAAGTTATGTGGGTCGTCGTGAACCTTCAATTGGCACGCTGAAAGATTTCGTTGATAGCATGCAGCTTCGTGATGATGTCGGTAATGAAGAAGTCAAAGATGAAGTGCAGTTGATGACGTTTCATGCCTCGAAAGGTTTGGAATTTCCGAATGTAATTTTAGTGGGGGTTGAAGAAGATTTGCTTCCGCATAAACGTTTAGGTGGAGACATCGATGAAGAGCGCAGACTTTTTTATGTGGGTATCACGCGGGCGCAAGAAAAGCTGACTTTAAGTTATTGTCGGCAGCGAAAAAAGCAGGGCGTGGTTCGTCCGGTGTCACCATCGCGGTTTTTGTTAGAAGTAGATCAAAGTCTTGTTGTGTGTCACGAAATGGGAAATCGTCCCGTTTCGGCCGATGAGCGTGAAGATCTTGTTAAAAACTTTTTAGCTAAATTTGATTCTGCAAAAAAATAATAAACCATTGTTTCAGGCTGATACAATCCAGTAAACAAAACAGATAAAAATCTTTAAAAAATCGTCAATTATGCCGACAAGTTACCTGTGGTGAACGTACGTTGGCAGACTAAAAATCTGAATCTTTTTGTAATCGTTTTTGTATTCATGTTTATGAATACATCACCGACATTTGCCGGACCAAATCGCACAACCTATCAAGCTAAAATTGTAAAACCAGATGGCTATCCACTTGAATCTTCGAGCGTTAATTTTAAATTTACAATTTTAGATCCGACCGGAAGTTGTATTTTATATGCTGAAACTTATTCTTCAGTGAATATGTCTTCAACTGGCGGATTAATTTCTTTCTCGTTAGGATCTGGCGTTAAAACATATCCAGCATCAGCTACAACATTTGAACAGGTTTTTTCTAATATCACTCCGACGTTATCTTGTGATGCCGGTGGACCGCCAAGTTATTCTCCGGCAAGCAGCGACGCGCGAAAAATCGTGATGCAGTTTCATGACGGTGCCGGTTGGCAAACTTTGCCTGCGATGAGCATCAACGCTGTACCATATGCAATGTACGCCAGTGAAGCTTCTAGCTTAAATGGTAAAACTGATGCTGACTTTGTTCAGCTTGCATCGGTGCCAACGTGTTTAACAACAGAAGCTCTGCATTACAACGGCACTAGTTTTTCGTGTGTGAATACGGCGAGTGTTTCTGCAGCGGCCGTGGTTTCTGCATTAGGTTATACTCCCGCAGATGCGGTGAGCGTGACAGCGCTGAGCTCTTCGTTATCGACGACAGATTCGGCAGTGTCGGCTGTATCAGCTTCTGTATTTTCAGTAGCCGCTAATGTCGCTTCGGTTTCGTCAAGTGTGTTTGCTGTTTCTTCAACGGTTTCATTATTAGCTAATACAGTTTCTGCGATCACGTCATCGCAATGGACATCAAGCGGAACAACAGTTTTTTACAATGCTGGAAATGTAGGAATCGGCACAGATAATCCGATCACCACATTAGAAGTGAGCGGAGCAATTACTGCGACTAACGGAGCGGGCACATTAAATTTACGTGCAGGCGCTGTGCAAGATCATACTTATATGCAATTTTTTGCTCGCAGTGCAAATCCAGCATCACGTACAGGTTATATTGGATATCCCACAGCTGGCACAAGCCAGCTTAACATCTACAATGAAACTGCAGCTGGCGCCATCGGATTTGGCACTAATGCCACCTCACGCATGATGATCACGTCTGCCGGTAATATAGGTATTGGTACAACATTGCCGATGACTAAATTAGAAGTTTCTGGCGGCGTACGCATCAGTATGGAAGCTGCAACTTGTACTGTCAGTTATGCCGGAACTCTACGTTATAATTCTGGTTTAGTTGAATATTGTAATGGCGCTTCATGGTCAGCATTTGGTGTGGCCGGTGCAGGGATTACTTTATTTAATGGTTCATCTTCTGGCACACAAACTTTTGTGACGGGAATCAGTGGAACTAATTTTGATATTACTTCTTCAAATGGCGTTCATACTTTCAGTATTCCGTTAGCAGCTTCTTCGTCTGTAACTGCCGGTTTATTATCAAATGCAGATTACACGGCGTTCACAAACAAAGTTAGTGCAACTAGTGCTTCTGTAATTTCAGCTTTAGGTTATGCACCAGCAAGTGCAACAGGCGTTGCGACTTTAACTTCGAATTTAAATACGGTTTCATCGACGGTTTCTAGTTTAACGGCATCTACTGCAGCAAGTTTTTCTGCAATTACTTCTTCGCAATGGGTTACAAGCGGTACCGCGATTTACTACAACACAGGTGGAGTTGGTATCGGTACATCAAATCCATCAAGTGGATTAACAGTTAACGGACAAGTTGCATTTCAAAATGGTTCTGGCACGGGAATCGGCGCCGTGTTTAACAATGCAGGATCTTTAAATTTTCAGGCGAATTCGAATTCAAATGGGTTACAACTTGGAACTTCGACGGCAAATCCAATATCTCTTTATACAAATGGTTCAACAAAAGTAACTGTAACTTCTGGCGGATATATGGGGCTTGGAACTTCGGCTCCGATTTATAATCTGGATATTGCTGGCGGCAGTAATGCAGCCGCTATTGGTATTACAGGCTCAGGAAATAGCGGGCACACTTCAACTTTATATCTAAATTCAACTGCGGTTTCTGCAACTTCTTATGTAAGACAAGATTCTTTTGGAAGTTATGCTGCAGGAACTGGTTCGAACGGACATGGATTAAACTTTCTATCGGGTCGTCCGGGCTATAGTAATTTTACATTCCGTGATAGCAATGAAAACGTGGGCGTTGCCATCGTTAGTGATTACACAAAAGTAACTTCAATGCCATATGCTGCCCACTTATTAGTAGGTGGTAATGTGGGTATCGGCCGTATTGCTCCGGTTACAAAACTAGATGTTGCCGGCGGTGTGAAAATCAGTATGGAAGCTGCGACATGTGCGGCAAGTTATGCGGGTACTCTACGTTATAATTCGGGTTCTGTAGAATACTGTAACGGAACTTCATGGGCCGCTTTCGGAGTTTCGACTTCAGGTTTAACTTCGTTAAATGGATCTAGTTCGCAAACACAAACTTTTGCAAATGGTGCAACAGGTACTCAGCCTGCGTATGTTACGACAAATGGAGTTCACACTTTAAATATTCCGTTAGCGTCTGCAGGTTCTGTGACTGCGGGTTTATTATCAAATGCTGATTACGTTTCATTTTCAAATAAAGTGAATGCAACAAGTGCAGCTATTATTTCTGCTTTAGGTTATACTCCTGCAAATAATGCAGCGTCGGGAACTTATGCCGTTAAATCTAATAATTTATCTGATTTAACTTCTGCAACGGTAGCACGATCTAATTTAGGCTTAGGTTCAATCGCTTTATTAAATTCGGTTGATTTAAGCGGATCGCAAGCGACAGGAACTTTAGCTGCAGCACGATTACCGGCACACACGGGCGATGTGCAGTCGTCTGCGGGTTCTGCCGTGTTAACTTTAGCTTCGGTTGGTTCAGGTGTAACAAGTGGTTCGCAATACACGAAAGTCACTGTTGATGGTAAAGGCCGCGTAACAAGTGGAGCGCAGTTATCTGTAACAGATGTGACGACTGCTTTAGGTTACACTCCGGCAAGTGCTTCGGCATCAACGCAGTGGATAACCAGCGGTACAGCGATTAGTTACGTTGCCGGTAGTGTTGGTATTGGCACTGTTAATCCGGAAGGCCCGTTACATATTTTATCAAGTTCGCCAAACGCCATTATTTTAGAAAGATCGAATTCTAATAATTCACATATTCAATATAAAAATACCGCAGGTTCTGTTTATGCGGGCTTAAACATGACAGGTTCTTTTGCTATCGGGCCAAATTTAAATTTATCATCAAGCCCTTTTCTAACTGTGACCAGTGGAACAGGTAATGTGGGGATTGGCATTGCCGCACCCCAAGAGCAGCTGCATTTAAGTAGAGTTTTAAAATTTACGAATACCGTAGGAGTCAGTAACTTTCGTGCACCAACAGCCGATAGTTTCAGAATTTTTAACCACGACGATCAAAGCACTGGTAATGCCTACGGCACTGGTGATAATAACGCGATTATTTTTGAAAATGTTGACAGTAATAATCCGGCACCAGACGACAGTATGTATTTTGTAAATCATGGGTCGAGCGGACCGGTACATGCCCTGACCATCAAGGGAACTGGCAATATAGGTATTGGATTAATAAACCCAACTGCTAAATTGCATTTAACTTCTGGTTCAACTTCAGTTGCACCGGTAAGAATGACTGCGGGAAATTTGTTATCGTCTCCACAAGCGGGAGCGATTGAGTATGATGGAACTTCTTTTTATGTAACTGATGGTGCAAATTCACGTAAAGCTATCGTTACTGATACGAATGGTTATTACGCTGTTAATACTCTGACATCTGCGGGCCACATGATTTTAGCTCCGACTGGTTCAGTTTTTGTTTCTTCAACCGCAGTTTCAACAAACTCAAACACTGGCGCCTTAGTTGTGAGTGGCGGTGTCGGCGTTGCCGGAAATATTAATGCTGCTGGAAACATTACAACAACTGCAAATATGCAAGCGGCGTCGATCACGGCAACAAGCGGAATTATTTCTCCGTATATTGCCGGTAGTGTGGCTTCGGGTGGTGCGATCACAATTGATTCAACAACAAATGCCGGTAAAGGAAATATTTATTTAAACCCTAACGGCGGCAAAGTGGGTATTGGTTATAATTCACCACTCGGAAAACTTCATATCGGCGGATCAATGTCTGGAGCTTATCGCTCTTGGATGGATAACGGTCTATTGATAGGAAAATCTGGCGACAGTGATGGTGGTTATTTCGGTCTAAAAGACGAAGGTTTAAATCGTCAAGACACCGTCATTGCCTGGGGCGATGATGCAACTGATGTTTTAAGATTCATTCATACATTAAGTGGTGGGGCCTCTGATGGTGCTGAAGCTATGCGAATTACGGCTGGCGGTAATGTCGGTATTGGAACATCTGCACCTGCACAAAGATTATCGGTGAATGGTGATGTGAGTATTACCGGTGATTTAAGAATGACTGGTAATGATAGCTACATTTGGACCAACGGATCAGGTACTGGATATACAGGAATTTGGGATACAGCTAATTCTAGAGCGTTACTTTTTACTTCAGAAAATTCAGGCAACGTGGGTATTAGAACGACAGCTCCTGTCACAGAGTTAGATGTCAGCGGAAGTGTTTTGGTTCGTGGACAAAATATTTTTATGAATCATGATGCTGGTACGAATGTTAATAATGATTATTTTAATTATGATGATAATGCAGTTTTAGGCGCTGGCGGGGTATTTTCGTTCTTTGCAGATTCTGCGCGTGGTTTAAGTTGGACAGGCGCGAACGGCGCTATTGCCGCTCGAGCTGGTTACTTTGTGAATAATGTATCTATCGGAACATCAGCAACGACAAGAACACTTGAAGTGAACGGTTCTATTAACGCCGGTGGTATGGTTGCAGAGACTTTTACTTTCGGAATCGATGGCACTGTGAATGGAACGTGGGCTATTGGTTCTTTATCAAATAATGGAACTGTCGTGCATGCAACGTTTGATCTTCACGTGCATAACGGCAGTACTATTGATGCCTTGAAGTTTCAAGTAAGTCTTCCGACCTATTCAAATGGAACTTTCTATTCAGGCTGGCAAGAGCTTCCGGTCGCATTTGGAAGCTCTGCATGGAATGGTCAGAAAAACTATGTTGTTGATGTATTGCGTACGTCGGCCTCTTCAGGTAATCCGATTTTCTTTCGTGTCAGAAATAAAGGCGGGAATGGCTCGGCTTCAAGTATGAAAGTGCGTATGACTTATAACAGTGATCAAACTTTTACCCGTATCACTCACCAAAATACTGTAGGTACTGCATTTAATGCAGGAACTGCAGCAGCAGGTGGACCGGTTGATGGTATGTATGGTGCTTTAGAGTATTCATTTCCTGTAGCTGTTGGCCAGGGTTGGAGACCGGCTGATCATAATGGCCTATTTGTTAAAAACAGTGGTTATGTCGGTATCGGCACAAGCACTCCAAGCGAAATGTTAGAAGTCAGCGGCAGTGTGAAAGCTACAGCTTACTTATACACTTCTGATCGCAGATTAAAAAAAGATATTATCACTTTGCCAGATGCTTTAGCTAGCGTGCTAAAACTTCGTGGTGTGAATTTCGTCTGGAAAAACAATAATGAAAAAACTGTGGGTTTTATCGCGCAAGAAGTTGAAGCGGTATATCCAGAACTTGTAAAAACTGATAAAGTATCGGGCTTTAAAGCTGTTCAGTACGGAAATATCGTAGCGATTTTAGTTGAAGCGATTAAACAAGAAAATAAAGAACGTTTAGAGGCGCAAAACCGTTGCGAAGCTCAAATTGCAAACGTGCAACGTTCAGTAGCCAGTGGCAGTGATAAATCGGATGCGCGTATCAATCAGCTTGAAAAAGAAAATCTAGAGCTTAAAAATCGCTTAGAAAAAATCGAGAAATTCTTAAACGAAAAAGTAAAATGAAAAAGCTTTTAGTTTTACTTGTTTTTATGCCCATGCTGATCGGGATTAATAACCTGACCGATGGCTATCGGATTCCTGCCGCCGGTGGATCAATGCGCATCTATGCGAAAAATGGCGGCGCTCAGGGAGCTTGTTATACGGTTCAAAATAATCACGGAACAAATGACTTATTTGTCCCGACAAAGTCCACGACCGAGTGGGCATCGTTTATTACTAATGCACCAACCTTTGTTGCAAAAGCTTTATGTCAGCCAAAATCATGTAAAGAGATTATGACTTTAATGGGGAATCCTGCTGACGGAGTTTACACCATTGATTCAGATGGCGCCGGAGCCGGTGCTTCCTATCAAACTTACTGTGATATGACGACAGACGGCGGCGGCTGGACAAGAATTTTTCGCCATCATGTGCAAGGCGGATATTTCGCAACGACATCTGATGCGATCAGTAAAAATACGAACGATGCCAATCACAATCTGTATTCGGCATTAGATAAAATTCCTGATTTTATCAGTAATGGAAAATATCGCTTTCGTATGAATTGGCCAGGTTATTCAGAGAAAAATATTTGGATACAGACAACGAATCCATTAGACGATGTGGATGTAGCGGGTGTTGTTCCGATTGCAGTGAATACCTTTACACAAACAAGATTACTTAATTGGGGTGGAATTGAACTGGGTAACGGGACACATGGCCCAACCAACGGAGATGCTTCATTAATTGATGGATCTATTGAACATGGCAATTGGTTTTTTGCCATTGGCAGTGATGCTCCATATTCTACTCCGCCGGGCATTCCGGCCGATACGCCGCTTCTTGCTAGTGGTGGGGTTTCTGAAACGGTGTTATGGATTAAAGAAGATGATGTCGTCGTGTCTTACAACTCATGTAAAGCGATTTTAGATGCGGGTGCGTCAACAGGTTCAGGAATTTACACAATTGATCCGGGAAGTCTTGGTTCACCAATTCCGGTTTACTGTGACATGACGAGCGATGGTGGCGGCTGGACACGAGCTTTTTATCATACCGCTTCGGGATCACTTTTTGTGAACAACGCAGAAGCGCTTTCAAGTAATCAGACAGCACCGCTGACCACAACAAAATATTCTATTTTAAATCGCCTGTCAGGATTTCTGCGTGCCGGAAAATTTGAATTAAAAATTGATTGGCCATTGAGTCCGAATCCTACTATTAGAAATTGGTGGACACAAACCAGTGATTTTACTTCGCAACCAGTGGCAGGTTATGTCGGAGTTTCAATCGGCACATCAACACAAGGCTGGGGCGGCTTAGAATACGGAACGCCCGGAACAACGCTTGCTGATGGTTCGGTGGGAACAGGTTCTTATTGGTATGCGATTGGCTTAAATGCACTTTGGGGAGCAAACAATCCTGGGTTGCCATCGTCTGAAGAAGTTGCTGGGGCGCCAGACACGGGAGTACCCCGGGTCGAACTTTGGGTTAAGTAATTTTAACAAGATTTAGATTCTGTTTCATGTTGAAACAATCCACTAAACAAAAACCAAAATTAATCTTCATTTTAATGTCAAAAATACCGACAAGAATGCTGTGATGGACGTTGCTGGAACCACTAAAAATTTGAATGTTTTTAGATTGTTAGTCGTTTTTATTTTTATAAACGCGTCGCTAGCTTTTGCCGGTCCAAATCGCACAACCTATCAAGCCAAAATCATGAAGCCTGATGGTTATCCCTTAGAAGCTTCAACTGTAAATTTTAAATTTTCAATTTTAAGTCCGGCAGGCGATTGTATTTTATATGCTGAAACTTATTCTTCTGTGAATATGTCTTCAACGGGTGGATTAATTTCTTTTGCTCTTGGTTCTGGAGTAAAAACTTATCCAGTATCGGCGACGACTTTTGAACAAGTTTTTTCTAACATCACACCAAGTTTATCTTGTGATGTCGGCGGCCCAGGTAATTACGTGCCCCTGGCCAGCGATTCAAGAAAAGTTGTTATGCAGTTTCATGACGGTGCCGGATGGCAGACGCTTCCTGCAATGAGCATCAATGCCGTGCCATATGCGATGTATGCCAATGAATCTTTAAAATTAAATGGCAAAGCTGACACTGACTTCGTTCAGGTGGCTGCGATTCCGACATGTTTATCAACTGAAGCCCTTCAGTATAACGGAACCAGTTTTTTATGTGTAAGTACGACAACTGTTTCAGCAGCCGCTGTTGTTGCAGCTCTTGGTTATACACCGGCAACGGGTGCAAGTGTTACGGCACTTTCATCTTCATTATCAACAACAGATGCAACTGTAGCTTCAGTTTCATCAGCGGTATTTTCTGTTTCTTCAACGGTATCAACTTTAGCAAGTTCTGTTGCGGCAAGTTTTACTTCGATTACTTCTTCGCAGTGGTTAACTAGTGGCACGGCAATTTCGTATGATTCTGGAAATGTTGGCATCGGCACGACAGCACCAGTAACTAAATTAGAAGTTTCTGGCGGCGTGCGTATAAGTATGGAAGCCGCAACTTGTACTGTCAGTTATGCCGGAACTCTACGTTATAATTCTGGTTTAGTCGAATATTGTAATGGCGCTTCATGGTCAGCGTTTGGCGTGGCCGGTGCAGGGATTACTTTATTTAATGGTTCGTCTTCTGGCACACAAACTTTTGTGACTGGAATTAGCGGAACAAATTTTAATGTTACAACGAATAACGGAGTTCATTCTTTTAATATTCCGTTGGCAGCATCGGCTGCTGTGACGGCGGGTTTATTATCAAATGCAGATTATGTAACTTTTAATGCGAAAATGAATGCAACCAGTGCGGCGGTGATTTCAGCAATGGGTTACACGCCGGCAAATTCAAGCACGGTAGCAACACTTTCTTCAGTTTTAAATACAGTTTCTTCGACGGTGACTAGTTTAACTTCAGATACTGCCGCAAGTTTTGCGGCGATCACTTCATCACAATGGGTAACTAGTGGTTCAACTATTAATTACACTGCCGGCGCTGTAGGGATTGGAACTACGAATCCGGGTGCATTATTAGATTTAACTGCAGATCTTGGCAGTGGACCATCGCTAAATATATACAATACGAACACATCTGATGGTCGTTCGGTTATGCATTTTCGTAACGATAGAGTTTCAAGTCAAAGATACGAAGTGGGTATTGACCCAGGTGGTTCGACTACAAAAAATTTCGCTGTTCGTGATTTGACAGCCTCGGGTTCACCAGTGCGCTTTGCGATTGCGCCCAATGGCAGAGTAGGTCTCGGCACAGCAAGCCCGCTGGCGCCGTTAGATGTTTCAGGAACAATTCGCAGTGCGATTACTGCTGATGGCAATTTTTTTACATTGCAAAGAACAGGAAATAGAATTCACTATGTGCAAGGCACAGGACAACTTTTACGATTAAATTCTGATAGTCCGACGACTTATGATTTTCAATTAGATGCGGCAAACGGAAATATTTTTATGGCCACAGGTTTTGGTAACGTGGGTATAGGAATCGCATCACCTAATGCAAGACTTCATTTAGCTTCGGGATCAATGACGGTAGCTCCGCTTAAAATTACCTCAGGTACACTATTGTCTGCAGCGCAAGCTGGTGCTGTTGAATATGATGGTTCTTATTACTACATCACTGATGGAGCAAATACCCGTCGCGCGATTGCAACAGTAGCAAATCCAGGAACCTACGATAACGCTTCAAATATTTCTTCTACAGGAAATATCACGATGACTCCAACGGGATCAGTGATTGTTTCAAGCACAACAGCTTCAACAAATTCTAGTACTGGTGCTTTAGTTGTGAATGGTGGCTTAGGTGTAGCGGGCGCGATCAATGCCGCTGGCAACATTGCAACGACAGCAAATATCCAAGGAACATCGATCACGGCAACCAGTGGAATGATCACTCCTTATATCTATGGATCGACGGCAGCGAGTGGAGTGTTAACTTTAGATTCAACAACGAATGCGGCTAAAGGCAATATAGTAATGAATCCATCCGGTGGCAATGTCGGCATTGGAACATCAGTTCCCACAACTAAATTAGCTGTAAATGGTGCAGCTGGAAGTGGACACGTATTTACTGTAACAAATACTTCAGCGTCAGCAGGCTATTCAGGTAGTTTTAATTTAGCCGCACCCAATTTAGCAAATGGAGAGACTTTATTTTTTAACATGGGTAAAGCAGCCTCAACAAATAATCGTGCAGCTGTTACCTATGTACATGCGGCAGACGGAAGTGCGAGCAACAGGATTTCTCTTGGATTTTTTGGGAACGACAATATATTAAATACACTCGCAAGTGGAAACGTCGGTGTGGGAACAAGTGCTCCGACAACAAAATTATATGTAAGCGGAAATGGTTCTAATGCACAAATGACAATAGATTATGGTGTAGGTGGAAAATTTGCTGAATTTAGAGCTGGAACTACTGGCTCTGCAATTGGTTACGACGCATCATCTGCTTTTAACATTGGACCTGTAACAGGTCATGGGCAAGCCAGTTTAGATAGTGTTGCAATGACTTTTAATGCAGGAAACGTTGGTGTGGGAGTTACGGCACCAAGTGCAAGACTTCATTTAGCTTCGGGATCAACAACTGTAGCACCGCTTAAATTCACATCAGGAAGTTTATTAGCATCTCCTGCATCTGGTGCTGTTGAGTATGATGGTACTTATTACTACATCACTGATGGAGCAAATACTCGTCGCGCGATTGCGACAGTAGCAAATCCAGGAACCTACGATAACGCTTCAAATATTTCTTCTACAGGAAATATCACGATGACTCCAACGGGATCAGTGATTGTGTCTAGCACGACAGCTTCGACGAATTCACAAACCGGCGCACTCGTTGTAAAAGGTGGTCTTGGTGTTGCGGGTAATATTTATTCAAGCGGAACAATCGTAACCTCTTCGAATATCGAAGGTAATGGTATTAAAACTAAAGGAACAACAGCTTATTTAGAAATGCACGATACAAACACTCTGTATTCAGCAAGCCCACAATCTGCACTAGTTTTCAGAGATAGCGGAAATTCACAATACAGTTTTATCGGGCCAAGCAATGGTTCGATGATCTGGAACAGTTGGTTGCCTATCGAATTAGACACCACCGGTGGTGTTGATTTATATGTAAGTCTAAATGGTAAAGTGGGTATTGGAACATCGTCACCAACAAGTAATTTAGATATTAGCCCTGTTGGTAGTATTGCAGATAATACATCAGCACTAAAAGTTGGCGGAACAGCTTCGGCTCCGATTGCAGGAAGTTACGGAAGTTCAAAAATTTCACTGAGCGCAAATTATATAGGTTACGGCGCTGGCCCGCGCGCGATTAATCTTTATCCATCTACGCAAGTTGACGGGCATGGTATTGGTTTATCAAATGGCTTAACAGAATTATACTCTAACGGAAATTTTGGTTTCTTTGTTAGACCAAATCGCGCTGATGTGAATGGAACATATGCTTCAACAGAAGTGGTCAGAATGACTTCGACGGGACGTATGGGTATCGGCACCAGCGCGCCAGCAACGCAATTACATATTAAAGGAACTGGTCCGTATATAGCTTTTGAAGACTCAGAAGATCCTAATGGTTCATACGGTACTATTACGCAGTTTCAAAACGGCAACATGTTCTACGATGCGGATTTTAATAATACGGCAACACCAGGTGGTCATGTTTTTAGAACAGACGGCGGCGCAAATACGATTATGACTATGACCAGTTCAGGTCATGTCGGCATTGGCACAACAGCACCAGAAGTTAATCTACATGTTAACAATACGACAGCTCCGCATGCTTCGGGAACCGAAATACTTCGTTTAACTGCACCTCATCTAGGTGCAACTATAGGTAGCGGCGGAATTTTAAAATTCACAAATAATGTGGCTACAGCAGATGCTGCCGCTATTAAAACTTATACTCACGGAGCGAATGACGTTTCATTAAAATTTATGACTGGATACGGGTCTGGAACTTTGCAAGACCGTATGACAATTGCCAATAATGGTAATGTGGGTATTGGTACGGCAACGCCAGCGCAAAAATTATCTGTCGTCGGTGATGTGTCTGTGACTGGTCAGGTCACCTCAAAAGATTTTTTTGAAAAATCAATTAACATTGCAGATGGCTGGGCTATCGGAGATTATGTTGAAATAGTTCAAGGCTGGCCAAATGGTGCCGGGGCTTCAAGTAATTGGGAAGTGCATGTGGGTGGTACGCGCGGTAATTGGACCGAAGGCACGACTTATCTAATCACAGGAACGCATGCTGTGGGCAATGCATGGAGAGAAGCACCTCATAGTTCTGAAAGCGGCTATACTGGCGGTAGTAAATGTTTTACCGTTGATATAAATGGCAACGGAAATTCTCCGCAATTCAGAATCAGAGCCGTAAAAGCTAGTGTTAGTTGTGGTACGGCTGGACCTGTGTTGCCATTAAATTTCAGAATAAGATCACTTGGAAATAACACGACTTGGACAAGTTTATCTGCGACCGGCACTGGCGCAACAGTAGTTGGTATGCAGCCTATGGGATTATCTTGGAATGTTTATACAGGAAATCCGCAAGGTAATGGCAATTTGGCCATTCATGCAAATAGTGCCGGCAATGTCGGTATCGGAACAACTGCACCGAGTGAAAAGTTAGAAGTCAGCGGCAGTGTGAAAGCTACAGCTTATTTATATACTTCGGATGAACGTCTGAAAAAAGAAATTATCACTTTACCTGATGCACTGACAAAAGCTTTGCAGCTTCGCGGTGTGAATTTCGTCTGGAGAAATAACAACGAAAAAACTGTGGGCTTTATTGCCCAAGAAGTTGAAGCTGTTTATCCTGAGTTAGTAAAAACTGATAAAGTTTCTGGGTTTAAAGCCGTGCAATACGGCAATATCGTAGCGATTTTAGTTGAGGCGTTAAAACAAGAACACGAAGAGCGCGTCAGATCAGTGGCCAACGTGGCCGAAAAATCTGAAGTTCGTATGAATCAACTTGAAAAAGAAAATCAGGATCTTAAAGCGCGTCTTGAAAAACTAGAAAAATTCTTTAGCGAAAAGAAAAAATGAAAAAGCTTCTAGTTTTACTTATCTTTTTGCCAATGCTGATCGGGATTAATAATCTGACCGATGGTTACCGCATTCCTGGCGCCGGTGGTTCATTGCGTATTTATGCAAAAAGCGGTGCTTCTGTAGGTGCCTGTTATGTTGTTCAGAATAATCATGCGACAAATGATTTATTTGTTCCGACAAAAACGCCGGCCGAGTGGCTATCTTTTATTACCAATACGCCTGGCTTTGCTACAAAAACTTTATGCCAGCCGAAATCATGTTTAGAAATTAAGAATCTACTGACAAGTTCTACTGACGGAGTTTACACGATTGATTCTGATGGTGTCGGGGCGGGTGTAAGTTACCAGACTTATTGTGATATGACTTTAGATGGTGGTGGATGGACGCGAATTTTTCGCCATCATGTGGCTGGCGGATATTTTTCTACCACTGCAGATGCGATTAGTAAAAATACCGGTGATGCCACAAATAATTTATATTCGGCACTTGATAAAATTCCAGATTTTATCAGCAATGGTAAATACCGATTTCGTATGAACTGGCCCGGATTTTCGCAAAAAAATATTTGGTTGCAAAGTACGAATCCGCTCAGTGACGTCGTCACCGCAGGCGTTGTTCCGATTGCGGTAAACGCGTATTCTGATACCCGCATCCAAAATTGGGGAGGCCTAGAGCTTTCAAGCGGAACCCACGGCCCACCGATTGGATCATCTTTACTTGATGGTTCTGTGCAACATACTAACTGGCATTACGCGGTCGGAAGTATTGCAGCTTATTCTACTCCGCCGGGAATTCCCGCCGATACCAGTATTTTAACAGGTGGTGTTTCTGAAACGGTGTTGTGGATCAAAGAAGATGATGTTGTGACTTCGTACAATTCGTGTAAAGCGATCTTGGATGCAGGAGCTTCAACTGGAAGTGGTCTTTACACGATTGATCCCGGAAATCTGGGATCACCGATTTCGGTCTTTTGTGACATGACAACAGATGGTGGCGGTTGGACAAGAGCTTTTTATCATACAGTTTCAGGCGCGTTGTTTGTAAATAACGCCGAAGCATTAAATAGTAATCAGAGTGCACCCCTCAATAAGATTAAATACTCAATCTTAAATCGTCTTTCTGGATTTTTACGAGCCGGAAAATTTGAATTAAAAATAAATTGGCCAGACAGCGGAAGCGCTGCGCGCAATTGGTGGACACAAACCAGCAACTTCACGTCGCAACCTGCGGCTGGTTATGTTGGTGTAGCCATTGATTCTACAAGTAATTATTGGGGTGGCTTAGAATTCGGAAGTGAAGGTACAACTTTAGCAGATGGTTCAGTTAATCATGGTAATTGGTTTTATTCTATTGGGGCACAAACCACATGGGGAACTCCTGATGGGCTTCCGGCTTCAGAGCAACTTTTTCCTGGCGGGGTGGGTGTGCCTAAAGTCGAACTTTGGATCAAGTAGTGTTTCATTGTGAAACGAAAACTTAAAGATTTTACTCCAAAAAGTTTTATAAAAGCGTCAAAAATACCGACAAGTTAAGAGTGAAAAGTACACGTTGGCAGGATAATTTTCTGAACCATTTTGCGTTTTTATTTTTTGTGTTTACACTGCTAAACACATTGAATGCATTTGCAGGTCCAACACGCACAACGTACCAAGCTAAAATTGTTAAACCCGATGGTTACCCGCTGGAAGCCGCAAGCGTAAATTTTAAATTCACGATTTTGGATCCTTCAGGAAGCTGTATTCTTTTTGCTGAAACTTATAATTCAGTGAACATGTCTTCAACCGGTGGGTTAATTTCTTTTTCACTGGGTGCAGGTGTAAAAACTTTTCCGGTCAGTGGTACAACATTCGAACAAATTTTTTCTAACATTACGCCGAACATGGCTTGTGATACGGGCGGTGCACCTGCGGTTTATACGCCGATGGCTAATGATGCCCGTAAGATCGTGATGCAGTTTCATGATGGGGGCGGCTGGCAAACATTGCCTGCGATGAATATCAATGCTGTGCCTTATGCGATGTATGCCAATGATTCACAAAAATTTAATGGCATGGCTCCATCTGAATTTGTGCAAGTGTCGACAATTCCAACGTGCACAGCTTCAGAAGCTTTACGCTACACAGGTTCAGCTTTTCAATGTGTTGCCGCTGGTGGATCAGGACCTGTCAGTTCAGGTTCTGTTATCACAGCACTTGGTTATACGCCGGCAGATAGTGCAACTGTATCGACAGTTTCTACATACGCATCGAATGTAAGTTCAACGGTGTTTTCAATTTCTTCGACGGTTTCGTCATTTCAATCTTCAGTGGCGGCAAGTTTTTCAGCCATTGTGAATTCACAGTGGATAACAAGTGGCACTGCTATTGGCTATGATGCGGGTCGAGTTGGTATTGGCACTTTAAATCCTGCGTATAACTTACATGTCATGCAACCAGTGAGCGGTCCAACCAGCGTTATGATCGATGCTTTTTCTGGAACACCTGGAATTTATTTTCGTAAAGCTAACGGCACGGCAGCGGCTCCGCAGGCCGTGTCAAATGCCACAGCCCTTTTAGAAATTGCAGCAGTTGGCCACGGGCAAACGGCATACCTTGCAAGTTCAGCGGCAAAAATGATTATGGCTGCCGAAGAAGATTGGACAGACGCAACAGGTGCAGCTTCGATTCGTTTTCACACGCGTGGTTCAAGTACAACCACAGCTTCATCAGAAAGAATGCGTATCGATAAAAATGGTAACGTCGGTATTGGCACTGTTACACCAATGACTAAGTTAGATGTTTCAGGCGGTGTGCGTATCAGTATGGAAGTTGCAGCCTGTGCTGTAAGTTTTGCCGGTACTCTTCGTTATAATTCTGGTGTTGTTGAATATTGTAATGGATCAGCGTGGACTCAATTTGGAGTAAGTGGTGCAGGCATCACAGCGTTGAATGGATTAGTTTCTGGATCGCAAACTTTTGCGCTCGGAAATTCGGGAACGTTACCAAATATTTCTTCAACAGGTTCGGTTCATACTTTTAATTTTCCGTATGCGGCTTCAGCAGGGGTTACTTCAGGTTTAATTTCAAACACTGATTACGCAACTTTTAATAATAAACAATCAGCCACAAGTGCTGCGATGATTGTAACACTTGGGTATACTCCGGCAAATGCTGTGAGTGTAACAACTCTGTCTTCAACGCTAGCAACAATGCAAGCTTCTGTTGCCACCATCACAAGTTCACAATGGGTAACCAGCGGGTCTGCGATTTATTACAATGCAGGTAATGTAGGTATCGGCACAAGTTCTCCGGCGTCTCGCTTAGATTTATCAGCTAATGCTGTTGTTGATGCCAACACTTTAACATTTAGTAATTTGACTCAAAGTACAAATGTCATTCTGCGCACAAAAGACTATATGAATAATTTAGGCTGGCAAATCGCAGCAGCCGGTGGTTCGCAAGAATTATTTCATATTCGTGATGGCGCAGGTAACCCAAGATTATTTATTAACACAGCTAACAACACAATGGGTGTGGGTGCTGCAAGTGCTACCGCAAGATTACATATTACTTCTGGTACAGCCGCTATTCCTGCCTTCAAATTTACTTCTGGCACATTAGTAACTACACCACAATCAGGTTCGATGGAATTTGATGGGTTTAATTTTTATTTAACAGATACCTCAGGAATTCGTCGTGCGATTGCGACAGGTGCCAGTTCAAGCAGTATTGATAATGCGTCGATAATTAATTCATCAGGCAATATCACGATGGTTCCGCAAACGGGATCAGTGATCGTGTCGAGCACAACGGCCAGCATAAATTCAGCAACGGGTGCGCTTATTGTAAATGGCGGAGTGGGTATAGCAGGGGATGCTAATATTGCCGGAACACTAACCGCAGGCCATGCGATTATGGGATTATCGACGGGAATGGTTGGCATCGGTGCTTCAACGCCGACGACAAAACTTGATGTTAGATCTGAAGGAGCGATCAAAGTCGCGCGCATTCAGTACAGTGGCTCTGGTTTTTCAACTCAGCCTAATTTAGAAATGTTTCGCTCGCGCGGAACAATTGATTCGCCAACGGCAGTTTTAGCTAATGATGTATTAGGTTCTTGGTCTGCCATCGGTCACAATGGTGTATCGTTTGGTGCAGGATCAACAGCTGGGATCTTAATTCGTGCTACCCAAAATTTTTCGGGTACAAGTGCTGGGTCATATATGACATTTAATACGACGGCCTCAGGTACGTCGACCCAAGTTGAAAGAATGCGTATTGATAATCTGGGTAATATGGGTTTAGGCACGACAGCTCCAGATGCTCGTTTAGATGTGGTTGGGGCAATTAAAATTACCGGATTTTCATCTGGAACTTTCATGTATGTAAATGATAATGCCAGTAGCGGTACGCCGTTAAATGACGGAGCCCGTTTCGTTTACGATGGTAACGCTTTTGGAGGTAACTATGATGCCATTGTTTTTGAAAAAACAGATGCAAACAATGTAGTTCCTGATGGCGGATTTTTATTTGCCAATCGTGGCTCAGATAATATTCGTCAGCCGGCGATGGCAATTCGCGGTACAGGAAATGTCGGTATTGGTACTATAGCTCCTGTTGCGGGATTACATATTTCAACAACGGGAACTTCAACTCGCGCTCTTCGTATCGTAGCTACAACTTCAGCTACAGGGGGGTATGCCGAAGCCCAATTTGCATCTGATGCACGCGAATATCGTATCGGTGTGGGCAATTCGACTGAAGTCGCCCACAATGTTGCCGGAAAATATTATCTTTACGATGGAGCCTCAAATACCATGCGTTTAGTTGTTGATCAGAATGGCAATATCGGTGCTGGTACAGCTGCGCCGATCACACGCCTTGATATTTCGCGCCCGACGACGTCAGGTTCACAAATGTCATTACGTAATAATGGTAACGGTGGTTTTTTAACAGTGCCTTCATCAAGTGATGGAGTCATCTTAACTACAGCTAAATATGATGGTGGTATGTGGATCACCAGTTCACCACAAGCGAGTGCGTTCACAGTCGGCGAAGGTACGATTCAAATGTTTACTAATACTGGCTTAACGCCAGGAGCAAGTTTTTCCTATGCTGAGCGCGTACGTGTAGACAATCAGGGAAATTTTTTGATTGGTACAACTAATTCCACACACGGGCGTTTAGCCGTGGAATCAAGTGGTACGGCGTATTTATCGTTAAACACAACGAATGGTACGCACAAACGTTCGGGAGTTTATTTTAGATCAGGTGGCGTACCACAAATGGAAATCGGTGTTGATGCCGGTGTAAATGGTGCACGTGATTTTTATATTTACGATAGCGTGTCTGGTGCTTCACGTTTACATGTTAATGCGAACGGCTATGTGGGTATTGGTACCGGTGCACCTAAATTACCATTAGATGTGATGGGAATTATCGGTACAACGTGGGGAACAGCGTTTAATACATCTTTCAATGGTTCTTGGAATCAGACTACAACTGGTTACGCTGGTCTTTTACAGTTTGAACCCTCAACCGGTAAATTTTATTTCTGGAATACGCCGGCTACTGCTGCAGCTGGCGCTGCGAATCCATTTCCCGTGCAATCAATGACGATCGATAAAGATGGTAAAGTGGGTATTGGAACTGCCAGTCCTGGAGCAAAATTTCACGTCAATGGTGACGCTCGAATTAACAGTATTATGGGCGGAGAAAACAATGGTTCTGGTAATTTTCATTTAGATGCCTGGGGCAGTGGAGCAGATCGTTCAGTGTATTTAAACTGGGCTAGCGGAACTGGAGGAGCCAAAGTCGGTAACGGAAGTTCTACGTGGGGGCCGATTGCGGCTTCGGCGTTTAACGTGTCATCAGATAGACGTCTGAAAGATAATATTAAACCAATTGAAAATCCGTTAGAGAAAATTTTAAAAATTGATGCTGTTACTTTCACTTGGAAAGAAGCCTCTCGTCATAAAATGGAAGGCGAACGTATTGGTTTAATTGCCCAGAATGTTGAAAAAATATTTCCGCAAGCTGTTAAATTAGATCATAGTGAAAATGCATTGCCGGGTGGTACAAGATTGGTGAATTATCCAGACTTAGTTTCGCCAATCATCGCTGCGATTAAAGAATTTTATTCTTTATGGGTTAACGATTCAAAAGATTTACATCGTGAAATTGCTTCGGTTAAACAAGAAAATGAAACGCTTAAATTGCAAAATATTGAAAAAGAAAAACAGCTTAATGATATTCGCGCCTACCTGTGTGCCAAGGATCCGCAGGCTCCGATCTGCCAATAACCTGCGAAACTAGACCAGTTAACGATTCGCTTTGAGACAAAACCTGTTTCAAATTGAGTCATTCCCTGTATCTAAAATTAAAAACAAATTCAATTATTCCGATAAGTTAAGAGTGAATTTACCGCCGCGCAAGAATAAAACTCTTTCGATGTTTTTATTTTTCGTATTCATTTTTATGAATGCGATGTCTGCCTTTGCGGGACCAAGACACACTACCTATCAAGCAAAAATTATTAAACCTGATGGGCTTCCCCTAGAAGCAGCAAGTGTTAATTTTAAATTTTCTATTCTTGATCCAGCTGGTGCTTGTGTTATTTATGCTGAAACTTTTTCTTCGGTGAATATGTCAGGGGCGGGCGGGCTGATTTCTTTCTCGCTAGGTTCAGGAGTTAAAACCTATCCTGTATCTGCCACAACTTTTGAGCAGGCATTTTCAAATATTACTCCAAGTTTATCTTGTGATGCTGGCGGGCCGGTAAGTTATTCTCCGCTTGCTGATGACGTTAGAAAAATAGTGATGCAGTTTCATGATGGTGGCGGTTGGCAAACATTACCTGCGATGAATATCAACGCCGTACCTTACGCAATGTATGCAAACGATGCGCAAAAATTAGGTGGCGTCAGTGCCACAGCTTTTGTGCAAGATACAGATTTAGCAACCTGTGCTGGCGGCCAGGCTTTATTTTATAACGGCACAAGTTTTTCGTGCGTGGCTGTTGGCGGCGGGGGAGTCACTTCTTCGACGATCGCGGCAGCCCTGGGTTACACCCCGGCAGATGATGCAGCGATGACTTCAAATGTTTCTAGTGTATCGACAACTGTATTTTCGGTTTCATCAACAGTGGCCAGTTTATCAAGTTCAGTTTCAACATTATCTAGCACGGTGGCCGCATCTTTTGCGGCGATTACGAATTCGCAATGGGTAACCAGTGGCACAACCATTAGTTATAACGGTGGCTATGTTGGTATTGGCACAAGTGATCCGAAAGGAGTGCTAGATGTAAGTTCATCGGGCACTACGAATTTGGGAGCTGTTACAGCTCTGCCATTACAGCTTCGCGGAAGTGGTAGTGATACTACGGCGACAGGTATAGCGATATACAATCCAAGTAATCCGACAGGTTCTTTTTTTGGTATTACTTTTACAGGCGCTTCTTTTACCGGAACGCGATTAGGCATACCAAATCTTAGTAATGGTGTATTATTGTATGGTAATTCTGCGGCAACACAGCCTGTATCTTTCGTAGCCATCGGAACTTCAACTGCGGCTCCTATTTATCTATCAACGAACAACGTTATCCGCCAAACGATCGCACCTTCTGGCAACGTCGGTATCGGTACAACAACTCCGGTCACAAAATTAGATGTTAGCGGTGGTGTGCGTATCGGCATGGAGTCAGGTTCTTGTGCTGCAGATTTAGCAGGAACACTAAGATACACTTCGGGCAATGTTGAATATTGTAACGGCACAACATGGCAAGCGTTCGGTACAGGCGGCGCGGTGACCAGTTCATCAATTGCAGCAGCGCTGAGTTACACTCCGGCGAATACGACAACAGTAGAAACATCATTCACGACATTAACAAATTTATTTAATACCACCGGCACTTCAGTTACTACGCTTACGAGCACAGTTAATAATTTATCTTCATCATATACTATTTTAGCTTCAGCAGTTTCTGGAATTACAAATTCACAGTGGGTCACAAGCGGAACAGCAATTAGTTACTCATCTGGAAATGTCGGCATCGGAACAAGTGCTCCAACAAAATTATTTCAGGTTAATTGGTCGCCGTCAGCTGGTTGGGAAATGCAGCATGAATTCGATGTAGCTAGCAATGGGCCAGCACTTAATTCGGCTTACGATCTTGGCCCATCAGGTGAAGGCCGTTTTAATTTTGTAAAAGCCCGCGGCACACTGGCTAATCCAACTGGCGTTTTAAATAATGATTTTTTAGGAACTATTTCTTTTCGCGGCGCCAATGCCTCGGGCACACTTGTGCATGCAGCCATCATTCGCGCGATCGCAGCCCAGGATTTTGTAAATACATCCGCTGGGTCACATTTAGTTTTTCAAACATCAAGTTCAGGATCAGCAACGCCGTCAGAAAAAGTCAGAATCGATTCACAAGGTAATGTCGGCATAGGTACTACGACTCCAACTATCAATTCAACAAGTGCCACAACATTACATATTCACAACTCTTTAGGTAAAGCAGCAGGTATTCGGTTCACAAATAGCGGAACCGGAACCACCGCAACCGATGGGGTTATTATCGGTAAGTGGAACGATGATTCAACTTATGGGAATGGCCCAATTTTTTGGAACTACGAATCTAGTCCGATAACATTTGCAACATCTTCAACCGAGCGAATGGTTATTTCGGCTGTTGGCGATGTCGGAATTGGTGTAACATCGCCAACAGCAGCATTGCACATCAAAGCAGGAACTTCTGCAACAGCTGCATTAAAATTAACTTCAGGTACTTTGTTAACTTCACCGCAATCAGGCACCATCGAATACGATGGTTTTAATTTCTATACCACAAATGGCGCTGGTGTTCGCAGTGCGATTGGTTCTTCTGAGGTATCTTCAACAATGAGTTTAATGGATTCAGGCGCGACATTTGGTTCAGGGCATAAAACTGTTATGGGTGGATATGATCCAAACGGTTTAGTCTGGCACATTGGTGTTAGCGGAACACAAGCTTTGGATATTAATTCTCGTTATCCAGGTGGGCCAATCACGATGACTATTGGTGGCTCTGAAATGATGCGCGTGATGGGAAGTACTGGTTTTGTCGGCATCGGCACACAAACCCCAACCCAAAAATTAGACGTGCATGGTTACATGCGCTCGGCTGCAGGTTCTGGTGGAACACCAACTGATGGCGGACGCTTATATTTTGCCACGAATTCTTCAGGACCAAATTATGATTTATCTTATGTCGGTGGTTACACTGATCAAGCCGGCAATGACGGATCTGGTGCTGGTTCGCGTGGCGGACTTGTTTTTGCGACGAAATCTACAACCGGGGCTTCAGCTGCGACTGAAAAAATGCGTATCGATTTAAACGGTAATCTTGGGTTAGGAATCAATGCTCCGCTTGTTCCACTACATGTGCAAAAAGATGCACCCGGTGGTTTAGTTGCCTATTTTCAAGGTGTAGGCTCGGGCGGAACCATTGTCGGTACAAATCAAAGCAATCCAGCTTCCGGTGGTTTAGTGCAGGGTATTGATGCTGCTGGTTCAGTCGGTACGTTAGCTTTAAATCCAATGGGCGGATTGGTGGGTTTAGGTACGTCATCGCCTCAAGGTAAGTTCAACGTTGATTTGATAACTAACATAAACACCAGTGAAGTTATCCAGGCATATACATTTTCTTCTTCTCCAATGTGGGGTTTGCGTTTATCGCAGCGAAATAACAACAACGTGATTTCATATGACTGGAAAACCAGAAATGCCTCGTCGACTGATATTTTAGCTATGACTATGGCCGCTTCTGGTCTAATTGGTGTCGGAACAAATGCTCCTCAAAAAGGTTTGCATGTGGTCTCTGGTTCAATGATTGGAACAACCGATGGTTTTCCGACAGAGTATGCATCAGTGCATAACGAATTTAATTCTGGCGTCTTAAAAAAATGGACAGAAACTTCTGGCAACCATGTTAATGCCGGCACCTATTCATTGGTATCTCCTGTATCTAATAGTGCGAAGGCCAGTCATAGTTTAGTAAATATTTTATTCATGGATGTGGCCTCGGGCGTGACAGTGACCGGTTCAAATCATAGTTTTTATAATTTTTCTTCACGTAATAGATATGCAGCTAATACCGATAATGGTCATGTGAATCTGATGGTGGCTATTCGTAACGAATACGGCCACGAAAACAGTGTTCCTGCAAATTCTCCAACAACCAGCCAAGTATACGGGGCTCTATTTGTTCCGAATGCATTCACCGGCACGATTTCTAATTTGTATGATCTTTATATCAGTCCACCGACTGGCACTGGTACGATCGGAAAGCACTATTCTATTTATCAAGCGGCTACGAGCGCTACAAATTACTTCGGCTCACGTGTTGGGTTAGGTACGGCAACTCCAGATGGTTCGTTGCATGTGGTGACTTCGTCATTACAATCTAATTCTCCAGCGTCAGGAATTTTCTTCGGAAAAAGTTTAGCTGATGATTACCAAATGCAATTAACGCAAAATGGCGGCACTCCTCATATTGATTTCTCTCGTCTTTCGGGTCGCGACTATGATGCGCGAATTTCAACTCCGGCAAACAGCACTTTATCACTAGGAACCGCTTCGCAAAGCATGTTATTAAATTTATTTAATAGTTATGTCGGTATCGGAACGTTGACTCCGACCCGAGCATTGCAAGTAGGAACAACTTCTGGTTGGCAAGATGGTTCAGGAATTTTAGTTAAAGGTTCAAATCCTGGAGTTGAATTGGCCGATACGCAAACTGTTCCACAACGTTGGTTAGTGGCCAATGGTGTGACTGTACCCAATGATGGTAATCTTGGATTAGCGTTTAACGTAAACACCAGCACGCATAATATCGTGGTCACCTCAGGTGGCTTGGTAGGGATCGGCACGTTAACTCCCGATGATAAATTTATGGTGTATAACGGAGTATCAATTGGCCGTTATACAACGACCGGGTGGACACACGTTTCAGATGCAAGATACAAACATGACATTAAAGATTTAGACAGTTCGTTAAATAAAATTCTGCAACTTCGCGGTGTAGAATATAAATTTAATAATGATCCAGAAAATAAAAATCAATTAGGCTTTATCGCGCAAGAAGTTGAACCTATTTTTCCTGAAGTTGTTGTGACAGACAAAAAAGGATTTAAATCAATGGTGTATGCCAACTTAGTGGCGCCTTTGGTCGAGTCGGTAAAATCGCTGTATGTCCAATTAAAAGAAAATATTCTCGAAACGAGACAGAATTCTCGTAAGATCGCGTCGCTTCAACAAGAAAATGAAAAACTTAAAAACGAAAATCTGCAAAAAGCCAAAGAACTTGACGACGTCAAATCGCGCTTAGAACGTCTAGAGAAATTGTTAAATTCGAATTAAAAATCATATTATATTTGCTCTAATAACTTAATCAAAGTGCTATAAATTCCGATAGGTTAGCTGTGAATACGGCTCGTAAGCAGATGCGTTTTTTATTGTTAGTTGCGGTCGCGACAATGTTGTTGCCGGCAATTAACACATTTGCAGGCCCAGGGCAGACAACCTATCAAGCAAAAATTATTAAGCCCGATGGTTATCCACTTGAATCTTCAAGTGTGAATTTTAAATTTACAATTTTAAATCCGGCGGGTGATTGTATTTTATTCGCTGAGACTTATTCTTCGGTGAACATGAATTCAACGGGTGGATTAATTTCTTTCTCGTTAGGATCAGGTGTAAAAACTTATCCTGTATCAAGCCCTACCTTTGAAGATGTGTTTTCAAATATTACACCCAGTCTTTCTTGTGATGCCGGCGGCCCAGTAAGTTATTCGCCATTAGCCACTGATATCAGAAAAATCGTGATGCAGTTTCATGATGGTAACGGCTGGCAAACATTGCCGGCCATGAATATCAACGCTGTCCCTTACGCGATGTATGCCAATGATGCACTGAAATTAAATGGCAAAACCGATACTGATTTTGTGCAGGTATCTGTTGTGCCAACCTGTACGGCCAGTGAAGCCATTCGTTACAACGGCACAAGTTTTTCTTGTGTGGACATTGGCGGCAGCGGAGCAGTCTCTTCGGGTTCAGTGATTACGGCCTTAGGTTACACTCCTGCTGATGGAGCAAGTTTAACCACAATCACATCAAATATTTCAAATGTTTCATCAACGGTATTTTCGGTTTCGTCGACGGTGTCTTCATTAACAAATTCTGTGGCAGCCAGTTTTGCGGCGATCACTTCATCGCAGTGGCTAACATCAGGCACAACGATTAGTTATGAATCTGGAAATGTGGGTATCGGTACATCATCAAATGCTACAAAACTAGTTGTATCAGGTGGTGTGCGCATCAGTATGGAGCCCGCATCGTGTGATGCTACACTTGCCGGTACGTTACGTTATAATTCAGGGCTTGTAGAATATTGTAATGGAGCTCTGTGGTCTGCGTTCGGGGTGGCCGGTGCAGGAATCACGTCAGTGAATGGCTCAACTTCAGGATCACAAACTTTTGCTACCGGAATTACCGGAACTGTTTTTAATATAACTTCTAATAATGGTGTACACACTTTTAATATTCCGTTAGCGGCTTCTGGTTCTGTGACTGCGGGATTATTATCAAATGCAGATTATGCAACTTTCACGAATAAAGTCAGTGCAACAAGTGCTGCGGTAGTTTCAGCTTTAGGTTACACCCCTGCAAGTGCAACAACAGTTTCAGCTTTAACTTCTAATTTGGCAGCGGTTTCTGCCTCAGTTGCGGCGATCACTTCGTCACAATGGGTAACAAGTAGCACCTCAATTAATTACGTTGCAGGTAATGTCGGTATAGGAACTGCAAACCCAACAGGATCTTTACATCTTGCTCTGAATAACTCGGGAACTGCAATGTCTACAATATCTGATGCATTTATTCTGCAAAATAAAAATGCTGCAGCAAATGCTTTAACTTCAATAATGTTTGCCAATCAAGATGGCTTTGGTACGGGGCAAATCACAGCTTTACAAAACACAGGTAATTTCGGTTCGAAGATGATTTTCGGAACAAAATCTGGTGGCGGTGGAGCATGGAATACTTCGCAAATGGTCTTAGATACAAATGGCTATGTTGGTATTGGTACCGCGACCCCACAGACACAGCTTGATGTTTCAGGAAGTGTAGTCATTGGAAATCTTGCGGCCAATAATGCCTCTCTTACAATTTATACACCAGATAGTGGATCAGCTTCGCATGGGGTTATACTTATCGATAAAGATGCCGGCTACGGATCATGGCAAAATCCATCGGGCCTTGATGGAATTGATGCCGATAGTTCGGGAACAGTCATCGGGTGGGGTCCACTTTATTTCAATTATTATTCAACGGATAATATTGATTTTAATAATGGGGGCGGAAACTCTTCATTTAATGGCCGCGTGGCTATTGGAATGGGAAGCGCGCCAACAGCTAAATTGCATATCGCTGCTGGAACTTCTTCAACAGCAGCTTTAAAATTCGTATCTGGAACTTTATTAACTACGCCGCAAACGGGAGCTGTAGAGTTTAATGGGTTTAATCTGTATATCACCGATGGCACCGGCACTCGTAGAGCTATTGCTACGAGCTCTAGTTCTGGAACAATGGATAATGTTAGCAATATCAATGCATCGACTAATATGACGTTAACACCGGTAGGATCCGTGGTTGTGTCTTCGACCACGATATCAACATCAGCAAATACCGGGGCCCTGGTTGTCAAAGGTGGTCTTGGTGTGGCCGGAACAATCAACACCGCAGGAAGTTTAAATGTGTCGGGAACAGCTGCGATTGCTGGAACACTGAATTTATCATCTATGACCAGCGGAAGTGTGCTTTTTGCCGGAGCAAATGGAACAGTTACTCAAAATAATTCTAGTTTATATTGGGATGGAGCAAACAGACGTTTGGGAATTGGCACCAATGCACCGCAAATGAAACTTCATGTTGCTTCAGGCCCAGTATTAATTGGCGCAAACATCGGCGGCTATTCGACCGAGGGGTTGATCGTAAATACCAGCTCGCAAAGAAGTGATATTAGTCTTATGCATTCAACAACTGGTGTTACTCAGACATCAGACGGTTTTAATATGGCTCTGGTTTTTAATAATGTTGATTTTGATCTTCGTGAAAATGGTTACATGCGTTTTTTAACAAACAGTGCCGAACAAGTTCGTATTACTTCAACAGGTAACGTCGGCATAGGTACAACTACTCCTACGCATAAGCTAGATGTTATGGGCTATCTAAAAACATCGAACTACGGATCATCTGCCGGCTCTGCAGCTGGTTTGTATTTATATAGATCTCAGGGTGGCTCGGCAGGAGCTGAAGTTGCTCCTGCAGGTGGGGTCGGAGTTGGATTTCTTTCTTTTGCTGGCTATCGAGGTGACGCGACACTGGGAACAGGAGCCCTCATCGATGCTCAGACGCCGGTAGTTTCGGGCGCTTGGACAACTTCATCGACTCCTGCTTATTTGCGTTTTTTGACAACTGATGTTGGATCAACGGCAGGTGTTGTGCGTATGACGATTAAGGAAAATGGAGATGTCGGCATCGGCACATCGACTCCTGGAGCGCGCTTGCAGGTAGCAACACCTGCAAGTGGAGGCGTAAATAACCGTTGGGTTTCTGGTAATTCAAACGGTGATCTTATCGATATAACGGGCAGCAATGGTGATATGTATTTAGATCACAGTGTTGGCGCACGTATGACGGCTTCAACATCAACGACAATAAATCGTGCAGCGACATTTAAAATTGACGCCGCACCAAATATAGATGCGGCAGCCTCTTCGACATTAATCGTAAATAATCTTTACGCACTATGGGTTGAAGAGGGCACATCACTTTTTGGTGGTAATGTTGGCGTCGGAGTTTCAGGAACTCCGTCTTCGTACGGCCATGGTGGAACAAATAAATTTATCGAAATTCAAAATCCAGGCACCACTGTAAATGCGCAATCGCACTTATTTTTAACCACAGGCGTGTCTGCAATTAGTGGAACTTCAATTGGAACCTTAACCTGGGCCCAGCCAAATGTTTCCAGCGTCAGAAAAGAAGTGGCGTGGATTAGTGCAAGTTCTGACTCGGCCAGTGGCGCAGCGCCAGCAGCGAATTTTCAAATTCATACTCGTTCAATGACTGATGCATCTCCGATTGAGCGTGTGCGCGTAACTGCTTCGGGCCGTTTAGGTATCGGGGTATCAAATCCTGTCACAATATTTTCAAATGTGGCATCTACAGCTAACCATTCTAATGTGGGTGATCAAAATGGTACTGGCGAAAATTCAAATTCATTGAGCTGGTCGACAAATTCAGCTGGTTATTCTGCCGCGATCACGAATACGTCGAATGGGGTGGGAGCGAATGGTTTAAATCTCAGAACGCTGGGAACAACTTCGAGTTACACGATTCTATCAGCCGGAGTTGGTGTGAGTTCTACGGCAAATAGTTATGATGTTCTCACTGTAAAAGCCAGTCGACAAGTCGGCATCAATCAAGCTTCTCCGTTGGGCGCTTTAACAGTTAATGGAACCATGGCTCTTCAGCCCTCAACGAGTGATCATATTTATATGGAATTTTATGCGCGTACGGCAACGCCAACAACGCGTTCAGGCTGGTTTGGTTATGGCGTAGCAGGAACAAACTTACTTTCAATCACCAATCAAACTACGGGGCATATTAATATTGATCCAGCAGGCGGTGGTTTTGTAGGTATCGATAACGCAAATCCAACGCGCCTATTGCACGTCGGAAATTCAGCCATTGCGGCAGGAACTCCTGTAGCAAATTTTCAGAATGCTGACGGAACATGTACATTAACACCTGCAGCTGCGGGTTCGGGAGTGGCCTGTTCATCAGATGAAAGATTAAAAGAAAATTTTATTGATCTTGGTGGAATTAAAGCCTTAGAAAAAATCTTAAAATTTCAAGCCGTAAGTTATAATTTTAAAACAGCAAAAGATTCTGACCGTCACACAGGATACAGAGCTCAAGAAGTGCAAAAAATACTACCCGAGATCGTGCGCACAGATGATAATGGTTTTTTTCAAGTTTATTACGATGCCCTAATTCCATGGATCACCGAGGCCATCAAAGAATTGTATTCTTCGCAACAAACACAAGCGCGCGAGATTGCCTCAGTCAAGGCCGAGAACGCTGAAATTAAAGCAGAGAATATGAAGCTAAAAGAACGTTTAGATCGCTTAGAAAAAGCTTTCAACGACAAAAAATAGTCTGCGAAATCTCAAATTGAAACACTCGAAATTTTTTTAGAATGATCTAATTGTAGCAGTCGTTTACCAATGAAAATCTGTTTCTGAAGCCTCTAGGAGTAAGCACTTTTGCCGATAAGAAAGTGTGGGAACTTACGCACGTCATATACTTTCCATTATAGCCGTTTTAGGACTGGGATTTTCGTCCTATGCCACGCCTTTGCGTACAACTTACCAAGCTAAAATTGTAAAACCCGATGGCTATCCGCTGGAAGCGGCCAGTGTTAATTTCAGATTTACTATTTTAGATCCGTCAGCATCATGTGCGATTTATGTTGAAGACTATGCCGCAGTTAACATGCAAGACAGCGGCGGATTAATTTCTTTTTCGCTGGGGTCGGGCGTTCGTTCTTTTCCGACAAGCGGAACAACAGCCACATTTGCAAATGTATTTAATAATTCAACGCCATCATTTAGTTGTGCAACTCCAGGAATTTATTCTCCAACGGTTACAGACAATCGAAAAATTGTTATGCAGTTTCAAGATACGAGTGGCTGGCAAACACTTCCGGCAATGACGATCAATGCTGTGCCTTATGCGATGTATGCAGGTCTTGCTGATAATTCAAATTTATTTAATAACAAAGCTGATACAGCTTTTGTACAGTACTCAACGATACCAACATGTACGGCGTCGCAAGCCTTACAATACAATGGGGCAAGTTTTGTTTGTATAGCCGCAGGCGGTGGCGGGTCATCGTATACCGTAACAGCAGGAGATGTAACTTCGGCACTCGGGTACACGCCGGTAAGTCCTGCGTCACATTCAACGGTGACTTCGACGGTAAATTCATTAGGTACTTCGCTGACCACAGTCACTTCACTGGTAAATAATCTAACCAGCTCGATGACAAGTATGGTGTCTTCACAATGGATCACCAGCGGAACATCAATCTCTTATAGCGCTGGCAATGTCGGCATAAGCGGACGTGCGCTGATCGGAAGTCAGGCCGCAAGTGCTACTTTTGATTTTGGTGGTATCCTTGGCGCCAACGCGACTTATAAATCACCATTATTAATTCAAGAAACGATTAATGATATGGCCTCTGAGTACACCTTGGGTTATGGCTCGTCGTTAAAATTAAATCCGGTTACAGGAACCAACAATATTGCTTTCGGCGGACTTAGTTTTGTGCAAACTGAATTCAGTAACCCAGCCAGTTATAGTTTGGTCTATGCCCATCACGGCATCGCCGAACATCGCGGTTCTGGAGCTATGACTGATCTTGGCGGCGTTGGTGGGTTGGCACTTGCGAATACTTCGGGAACACTTTACAACCTGCGTGGTCTTGAAGGTCACGCCTATGTTGTGGGCGGTGCGGTCACACATAGTATGGGTGGTCAGTTTGAATCACTCAATATGGGTACAACTCCGATAATTAATAATTATGGTGTCAGAATTAATGCGGCCACTGGGTTAATTAACAATAACTATGGTTTGTATGTGCACAATCAATCTAGCACAGGCACTTCTTCGACTTATAATATTTATTCAGAAGGAACAAATTCAAGTAACGTTTTTATGGGGCTTGTCGGCATTGGTACAGCCACTCCAATCACAAAATTAGAAGTCAGTGGCGGTATCAAGATCAGTATGGAAGCCGCAGCTTGTTCTGTAAATTATGCAGGAACATTAAGATACTCTGCAGGCAACGTTGAATTTTGTAACGGCTCTTCGTGGTCAGCGCTGGGCGTAGCCGGAGCATCCATCGATTTAGGCAGCGCACAGGTTTCAGGAACTTTGGCCGCTGCAAGACTTCCGGCATTTAGCGGCGATGCTTCATCATCGATTGGATCTTCGGTTTTAACTTTAGCTAATGTGGGTGCTGGCGTAACCAGTGGAACACAATACACAAAAGTTCGAGTCGATGGCAAAGGCCGCGTGACCAGTGGGTCACAATTAGCAGCCTCAGATATCACCACAGCTTTAGGTTATACACCTGGGGTCAGTGGTGCAGGTTCATCGCAATGGGTTACCTCGGGTACAGCAATTCATTATGCATCGGGTAACGTCGGTATTGGAGCGGTAGCACCCGCTACGGTCTTAGAAGTTAAGGGCGGAAGTTTAGCTGGAGTACAAGAGGTGGCTCGGTTTGGATATAACCTAGATTCAAATACGCCAGGTAAAGGTATTCGCTTAGGTTTAAATTCATTTGGTACAGTTTTCATTGGTTCACATTACGCATCCAATGCTCCGCAAAGTTATGACATGACTTTTGGTACCTACAATGGCGGCACTGCAGAGCGTATGCGTATTACTGGTGCAGGTCATGTCGGAGTTGGCATTTCTGCTCCAGCTTATCCGCTGAGTGTATCAGGAACAATTTATTCAAATACCGGTTTCAGATTTCCAGATAGCTCGACGCAAACGACAGCAAGTATCCGACCGCAAATTTTATTAGGGGGAGGTAACATAACCATTACCACTTCAACCTCGGGTACACTTTCAACCCAGAACTGGGTGGCTCCGGCTACAGGAAATGTGATGCTGACTTTTAATAAAAAACCACCGTACGTATTTTCGGGCTGCGCCGGTGGAAACTTAGGATTTTCAATCAGAGTCAATGGCACTGAAGGGTCGCTAACAAACCAAAGCTTTATCACCAACATTCACCGCTTAGCTAATGGTGATGTTCACTTTGCACCAGCTATCGACATCTGGAGTGTAACGGCCGGAGTAACCTACACGATCACCACAGAATACTTCTCGCAAAGTTTTTCATCATGCACAGTAAATACGACAGGAAACTCATCAGGCGCCGATCACATCAAGCTAGAGTATGTACAATAAAAACCAGCTAAAACTGAACTTTCAATGACGCATTATCAGCACTCAGGGTTTGGGATAACATTGTAATCCGAAACCCTGAGCGTCGGAAATTAAGCACATTCTTTTGATTTCAATTTCCGGTGAGCGGATTCTTGAGCCAGATACGTCGAAATTCTTAAAGAAGAGTTTATTCAACGAAGAACAAAAAATGTTTTCTATTCGCTGCGAAGTTTTGCCAAAGATTTAGAGCTAAACCCGATGCATTTATGGTCTTTGCCATGCGCGCTAAGACTCATGACTTGCGACGAAGGTCTTAAGGTCTTAACAAGAGCGTTTAAAATTGAGATCTGTTTAAAATAACGCTATGTTTTAATCTAGGCGCAGCCTAGTTAGGAAACTAATGAGTTTTGAAGTTTACAAACCAACGTATAAGTCTCTGTTTCGTAAAATTGCAATTGGTTCTTGGTGGAACGCCGGCGACCCCTCTGTGTACGGCATGGTTGATGTCGATATGACTGAAGCTTTAAAATATATTGAAAAAATTAAAAGCGAAAAAAATGTTTCTCTGACGCCGACTCATCTCGTAGGGCAAGCCGTGGTTGAGTGTTTAAAAGTTCGTCCTGAAGTGAATTCAATCATGATTCGCCATCAAATTTATTACCGAAAAAATATCGATATCTTTTTTCAGGTGAATATCGAGGGTGACGACGCTGGTGATAAAACAGCAAAAGCTGAATTATCTGGTGTGACACTTCGTAAATTACAAAATAAATCTATTTTTCAATTGGCTGAAGAGTTAAAAAACAAGGGCACTAAATTAAAGAAAAATAAAGAAGGTGAACTGATGAAAGTTCGCTCGACGATGCACTTAATTCCAAATAGCATCATGAAATACGTTTTACTCGGAACTTCATTTTTAAATTTCGATTTAGGTTTGCCACTGCACTGGTTTGGTGTTCCGAAAGATCCATTCGGAGCCATTATGATCACCAGTGTGGGCTCAATGGGTATTGATTGGGCATTAGCACCGTTATGTCCGTACTCACGTTCGCCGATGTTATTAGCTATTTGTGCCGTAAAAAAATCACCGGTGGTGATTGAAACAGAAGGTCAGGCAGATCGTCTTGAAATTCGTCCAACGATGAAAGTTGGAGTTACTTTTGATCATCGTTATATCGACGGTGCGCATGCGGCAGATATGTTACGTGTGTTTAAAGAGTGTTTTGCAAATCCAGGTAAATATTTCGTCTAAGGAAAAAACATATCACAGTTCATTTTTTCAGCACGGATATGGTAGTCTTTGCCTTCGAATTTGAATGTTAATTCTTCCGCATGTAAAAACATGCGGGTCGTCTTATACATCGCGCCCATTTTGGTATTATAACTTTCATCATTATAACGAGTGTCGCCCATGATGGCATGTTTTGCTAATACAGCATGTTTTCTGATTTGATGCTGTCTGCCAGTTTTAATTTCACACAACACTTCGGTAAAATATTGGTTGGTACGTTCAACTTTGACATGAGTGATACAGTTTTTACGCTCACTGGTTTTACCTTGAGGGTTTTTACGACCTTCGGCTTTATCAGATAAAGGCAGATCCCAAGTTAGAGTTAAAACCTTATCATTCCAGCCACCACGAAGCAGGGCGCGATAAATTTTTTGGCCCGAGCTTAATGATTTAGATAGGCCTTCGTGAAGAGCAGGGTCTTTAGCGACAACGACAAGGCCGCTGGTTTGCTGATCAATGCGATTAACAAAACTTTGTGGAAGTTTTCGTTCTAAAAGCCAATCTGAAAGACTAGGCTTTTCATTGTGTACAGAAACACCTTCAGGTTTGGCAAGTACGATAAAAAAAGCGTTGTCCTCTAGTATTGAAATCATGGTACTATATACGAGTTAAGTAATTAAAAAGGCAAGGTATTATGATGAATGAAGACGAAATCAAACAGACCCAAGAAACTTCTACTGAGCAAACCGAAACTCCTAAGGAAAAAGTAAAAATTGAATTTCCTTACAGCGATGTTGTGCGCTCAATTACGCCAAAGGCCTTCGATGTGGCTGAAAACGTAGCCACCCAATGGAAGAACGACGAAAAATTCGATGTCGGTCTATCAAATCCTTTAGCTGAAGTTGCGGCTGTTAAAGCTTTAGAAAAAGCTAAAGAAGTAGAAAAAAAGTTAGAAGAAAAAGGTGTGATCACAGCCGCTAAAATGGGTGTCGAGATCGCAAAAATTCAAGCTCAATCAATTCTAGCAAAATTTAAGAAGTCTTAATTAGCATGAACCGCGAAGAGCGTATTAAGACCATCTTAAAGCAGTTAAATCCAGTCGCTATCGAATTAAAAAACGATAGCGCCAAACATGCAAAGCATGTTGATCACATGGGCGTTGAACCTACGGGTGAGACGCATTACAAATTGAAAATTGTCTGTGAAATCTTTGAAGGTCTTTCACGTGTGGATCGCCAACGTAAGGTCTATGATCTTTTAAAAGACGAATTTACTTCTGGGCTTCACGCTTTGGAATTAAAAACGTTATCTCCGAAAGAGTATAATGTCTAAATCGCCGATACTGGCCATCGATTTCGGCACTAGTAATTCACTAGTGGGCTGTGTTTATAACGGTGAAAAAACCTTAGCACTGCCAATTGATGATTTAAACTCTGACCCGACGATGATGCGCACATTGCTCTATTTTCCAGAGCCTGATGTTTGTTATTATGGTCAGCGCGCCATTGATGAATTTCTAGAAAACGATATGGACGGGCGCTTGTTTCGCTCGTTCAAAACGCATTTACCGAATCAAGCTTACTTAGGCACAATGTTTAAGAACCGCGTGCTTTCTTTAGAAAGCATTATTGGTTTATTCTTACTCGAATTAAAAAAACGCGCAGAACTTGCTATCGGGCAAAAAGTCACTCACGTGGTGATGGGTCGCCCGGCAAGATATTCAATGGATGAAGTGGCCGATGGTTTCGCGCTTCACCGTATGGAAAAAGCCTGCCAGTTTGCAGGCTTCACCAACGTGCAATTTGTGCCAGAGCCTTTGGCTGCCGCATTTGATTATCGCCGGCAAGCTACTGAAGAAAAAACAATTCTGATTGGCGATTTCGGTGGTGGAACTTCAGATTTCACGATCATGCGAATTAACCCCAAAGAATTTAGTAAAAAAGATGTTCTATCTATCGAAGGTTGTCCGTTAGCGGGTGATGCTTTAGATAGTATTTTTATGTCGAATAAATTAAACGAATACTTCGGTGCAAAAACCAGATACATGCTACCGATGTCATCGAATGTGATGACTATGCCTCCTGGGGTTACGACGCGTTTAAATCATCCAGCTCACATCGTGCATTTAAAAGATAAAGAAACTTATGAATTCGTGCGCGAGGTTAGAAAATGTGCCTTAACGCCAAAAGATGCTGTCGGTGTTGATCGATTATTCGTGCTTATTGAAGATAATCAAATTTTTCCATTTTTTGAAAGTATTGAAGCCAGTAAAAAAGAGCTTTCAAAAGCTGATAAATCAAATTTTAAATTTCCGTATCCAGATATCGAAGTTTACGAAACTTTTTCGGCCGAGCAATTTACAACGTGGGCTAATGACATTAAAAACAATATCATCCACGCGCTGGATCGTTCGCTGCAACAAGCGGGTCTAACTGAAAAAGATATTGATTTGGTGTGTTTAACTGGTGGAACTTCAAAAGTTCCGTTAATTCGCAAAGAGTTCGAAAAACGCTTCGGTTTTGATAAACTACAAACGCAAACTGAATTTCATAGTGTGACGGCTGGCTTAGTTGAAGTCGCAAGTCTTTGGGAAAAAGGTCAAATCGTAAGCTAACCAAACGGCTAAAATTCGTTCAATCTTTCCTTTAAGTCTTCGATAAGAGATCTAACTTTGTCTAATTGCTCTTCTTCAGGGGATTTAGCAGCTTCGTCATGATCATTATCTGACCATGAGCCCAAAGCAGATTTAAGGTCCGTCTGTAATGACGACCACTTAACCTTAGCCAAACCCTGCAGATCTGTGGGGTTTAAAGCTTTCTGGTCAGCCTTTTTAGCTGCGCTGCTTTTCGCTGTGCTTTTACTTTTGGACTTCTTGTTGTTCATTCTAAAGTTGTTTTGCCTTAGTCTTCTATGGTACTAATATCACTTCTAAAATCAAGGGGTTTGTTTTGCGCTGAAAGCGCAAGGGAGTTGCCAGTGTCTCAAGATATTATCTACACCATGAAAGGTGTTTCAAAAGTTTATCCACCGAACCGTTTTGTTCTAAAAGATATTTATTTATCATATTTTTATGGCGCAAAAATCGGCGTTCTTGGTCTGAACGGTTCAGGTAAATCATCATTGCTAAAAATTATGGCGGGTGTTGATACTGAATTTTTAGGTGAAGCATTTCCGGCAAAAAAGATGAAAGTCGGCTACTTAGAGCAAGAACCTAAATTAGATGAAACATTAAATGTTCGCGATAATATTTTTTCAGCAATGGGTGATCTGCCTAAATTAATGAAAGACTACAACGCGATCAACGATAAATTTTCTGATCCTGATTTAGATCCAGACGAAATGAATAACCTGATCGAAAAACAAGGTGACCTTCAAGAAAAAATCGAAGCTTTGGGCGGCTGGGAAGTCGATCAAAAAATCGAACTTGTTATCGATGCCTTACGTTGTCCAGAACCAGATTCTGAAGTGGCCCACTTATCGGGTGGTGAAAAACGCCGTGTAGCTTTAGCGCGTTTGATTATGTCTAACCCAGATATTTTATTACTAGATGAGCCTACGAATCACTTGGATGCTGAATCAGTGGGTTGGTTAGAACAATACTTAGCTAAATTTCCTGGAACAGTCATCGCCGTAACCCATGATCGTTACTTCTTAGATAACGTTGCTGGTTGGATTCTAGAATTAGACCGTGGTGAAGGTATTCCTTGGAAAGGCAATTACTCATCTTGGTTAGAACAAAAAGATAAACGTTTAGCTTCTGAACAACAGTCGCAAAGCAAAAAAGCTAAAACATTAGAGCGCGAGTTAGAATGGATTCGTCAGGGTGCAAAGGCCAGACAAAGCAAATCTAAAGCACGTATTCACGCTTACGAAGATTTATTAAAAGAGCCATCAGCCGAAAAATTACAAGAGATGTCGATCTACATTCCTGCAGGTCCTCGCTTAGGTAATGTCGTTGTTGAAGCTCAAGGCGTAACAAAAGGTTACGGTAAAAAATTACTTCTTGATGGTGTTGATTTCGTGATCCCTAAAGGAGCCATCGTTGGAGTTATCGGGCCAAACGGTGCCGGTAAATCAACATTATTCAAAATGATCACAGGCAAAGAAAAACCAGATTCTGGAACATTCAAAGTCGGTGAAACTGTTAAAATCGCTTACGTTGATCAAACGCGTGAAACTCTTGATCCAAATAAAACGATTTATGAAGAATTATCAGGCGGCGCCGATCTTATTAAATTAGGTAACCGCGAAATTCCGGCGCGTCAGTACGTCAGCTGGTTTAATTTCTCGGGATCAGACCAACAGAAAAAAGTGGGCACATTATCAGGCGGAGAACGTAACCGCGTGAATATGGCAAAAATCTTAAAAGAAGGTGCGAACTTACTTTTACTAGATGAGCCGACAAATGACTTAGACGTAAATACAATGCGTGCGCTTGAAGAAGCTTTAAATGAATTCGGGGGCTCTGCGATTGTGATTTCCCATGATCGTTGGTTCTTAGACCGCGTATGTACTCACACAATGGCCTTTGAAGGCGATTCAAAAGTTTACTTCTACCCAGGCAGCTTCTCAGAATACGAAGAAGACCGCAAAAAACGCATGGGCGAAGACACAGCTCCAAAACGCATCCGCTACAGAATGATTGATCAGTAAGATCATGCTAAATAGATCAGTAGGATCATATAAAATCGATCAGTAATCGTTAGATACAGATTCAAAAGTAAAAAAAGCAGTTGGGAAACCAACTGCTTTTTTTATCTAAAAACAGGTGAATCTGGTAAGCCCGCATCAGAACCTACAACCCCTTTTGCAGTGTCGCGAAGTATCGTTAAATTCTGCTCTGTATTTCGGTTTACACTTTTCAAACTACTTAAAGTCGGCGATACATCCGGTAAGTGTAAATCACCTGATGGCTACGTTGAATAACCCAGCTTAGAACAACAAAAACTGTAAACCCAAATACAGAGTGAGTTTTGATGGTGCCTTCGAAATTATCTTTGAAGTATCGTAAGACCCCGTATATTCGGAACTCGGATCGAAAATCACCCTGCGTAGCTAGGTTGGTAATTTTATTGGCAACACCTTTGAACACCAACTGTAACTATGAAAAGAGCCGTCGATACAATACTATCTATAAAATACCCCAAGAAAATTTAGGCTATATTAAATTACTTAAGCGCGGCTATGAATTACGCAAAAAAAGAAATTCACGCTACTCAATAAGAAAATATGCCAAAGATCTTGAGCTTACGCCGATGCATTTAAGTTATATCTTGCGAGGGCAAAGAGGGCTATCGCGCAAGAAAGCCGAGGTTATCTCGAAAGTTTTGCGATTGTCATACGCAGATAGAAAAAAATTTCTACAAATTGTATCAGCTTTAAGTGCTAGATCGTTTAGAGAAAGAAATTTGGCACAACTCGGTCTGCGTAACTCTTATTTCTTCTCCGGCGAAATTACTTCGTCTGTGAAGGTTACATAATAAAATTGATGTTTTTTGTTTTGTGTTTCAGCCCATTTTTTTACAACCAGCACCATTTCATCACGAATTTTTTCGCGCTCTTCAGGTAGGCGATCGCCAAAATATTCGCAGAATACAGTTAAAGTAGAACCCGTTTCGGCAACCCACATCGGACGGGCGGAAATATTTTCTTTAGGTTGTGCTTGTAGCATGATCGGAAAAAGAGATTTTTCCATTTCAGACTGAATTTTTTCAGCTTTTTTCTCAGCAAGCGTGAGCCAGGCTTCTTTAGAAAAGTAACCCACACCTGCAATAAGGACTAAGCTTGCGAAAAAGTATTTCATCTAGAATAGGTATCTGCGGTAGGCGACCGAACTGATTAAACCCATGCCTAGCATTGTGGTTAGCATTCCCGACCCACCGTAACTTAACAGCGGTAGCGGAACACCCACGATCGGAAGTAACCCGATCACCATGCCGATATTGATAAACATATGCCAGAATAAGTATGCAGAAACCCCGACGACCACAAGGGCTCCGAATTTATCCCGTGCCCGGGCGGCAATTTCAAAACACACTAAAAATAAAAACACAAATGTGGTAAGCACGGCAACGCTTCCGACAAAGCCCCATTCTTCAGATAACACCGAATAAATAAAATCGGTGTGACGTTCTGGTAAGAATTCTAATTGTGATTGTGTGCCCTGGCGAAAGCCTTTACCAAAAAATTGGCCAGAACCCACGGCAATACGAGACTGAATCGAGTTATAACCTTTACCCTGAGGATCTGAATCCGGAGAAATAAACGTATAAACACGGTTTCTTTGATAATCTTTAAGAGCGTATTTCCACACCACCGGTAAAGCGAAGGCCCCCACTAAGACAAGGGTAACTAAAATGCTTTTTCTGATTTTTACGAAAAATAATAAAGTTCCGCCGATTAACATTAACATCATCGCCGTTCCAAGATCTGGCTGCTTCATGGTTAAAACAAACGGCACAAATAATAAGGCAAACGGAAACAGTAAATCGCGCATCCCCATACCAGGGCCTTCAGGATTTCGATTAATTAGAATTCTAGATAAGACTAAAATCAGACACATTTTCATGGTTTCAGAGGGTTGATATCTGAAAAATTGCAGATCAATCCAGCGTTGGCCGCCTAGAACGGCTTTACCAAAGAAATCCACATAAACCAGAGCGCCGACATTGATGATATACATAAACCACACGATGCGGTTGATCCATAAATAATCTATGAACGTCATCACGAAAAAAATCGTCCAGCCCGCAGTCAGCCATACGATCTGTTGAATAAATAAAGTTTCAACTTCTCTTGAGTGAGGTCCATGCGTGGCGCTAAATAAATTAATAAGACCAATCACATTTAATGTAAAAATTAAGGCAATCAGGCGCAGGTCAATACGACTTAAAAAATTTCTCTCTGATACGTTTAATCCACCAATTGACATCTCTATTCCTTAATCATTACTCGGTGCTACTGTCGGAGTCGCGGCACCTCTTGCATTTGGATTTTTCTTTAACGCCTCTTTAATAATATCTGGATGATACTTTTTAAAATACGCTTCGATGATATCGCGCACGATAGGTGCAGCTCCGGTATTACCATGGCAACTATGCTGTGCCAGTACGGCGACAGTGATTTCAGGCTTCTCGGCGGGAGCCCAAGCTATATACCAACCATGATGGCGCATTTGTAACGGACGAGCTTCACAAGATTGATAAATTTGATCTGCCGAAAAACTCATAACCTGCGCGGTTCCGGTTTTTCCGGCCATTTCAACGCCTGGCACTTTCCAGTGTCTTGCCGTACCGCCACCGCTATTGGCCACGCGGCGCATAGCTTCTTTAACAATTTTAAATGTTGCTCGGTCAATTTTGTAGCCATTTGGCTGGGGTAAAGTTACATCGCGAATTTCTGCAGGAAAACGTTCAAATAAAATTTTACCTTCGTGATCAGTGACCTTTTTGACAATAAAGGGTTTTACAACTTTTCCTTCGGTAGCGATGGTGTTGTAAGCCACGGCCATTTGTAAAGGAGTTGCTGTAACATAACCTTGGCCGATCGCCATAGTTAAATTTTCACCGGGTTGCCAAGGCTCACCAAGACGGGCTTTTTTCCATTCAGAACTTGGCAGTCTTCCCGGGGCTTCGCGGTCCATCTCAATGCCGGTGCGCTGGCCAAGGCCGGTAAGACTAATGTAGTTATACATTTTATCCACACCTAGCGAGATCCCCATTTTATAAAAGAACACATTCGAACTTTTTTCTAAAGCCGTATAAATATCAATATTTCCGAAACCGTTTTTATTGTGATCATGAAAGTTACGATTACCAAACCAAAGTTTTGGCGGCGCCGATATAATAGTTTTATCGGTAATCACTTTTTCTTGAAGAGCAGCAAGGGCTACTAATGGTTTAAATGTTGAGCCCGGCCAAAAGTGATCTTGAATCACTTTATTTCTGAATGGTTTCATCGGGTCAGTGCTTAATTTACGCATGAGCTTTGCGGGCACATCTGTTGTAAAAATATTAGGGTCAAAGCTTGGTGAATTTAACCAGGCTAAAATTTCGCCGTTTGATTTCATCGCTACGACCGCGCCGATACGATTCATTTTAACCATCGAATCGTAAGCCGCTAATTGTATATCACGATCAATCGTAAGCATCGCGCTATGACCATGCGTAGGTTCGATATCTTTAATTTGTTCACCGTAAATATTCGGAATTTCGGTCACTGTTTGGCGGCCATGGGCATCTACCTGAACAAAGCTTACACCATCTTCGCCGCGGATTTTTTTCTCTAAGTGCTCTTCAAGGCCAGATTTACCAACGATGTCACCTTGTTCAAAGTTTAAATCAGGTGCATTTTTTCTATTTAATTTTTCGATTTCTTTTTTCGAGATCTCGCCCACATAGCCGAAGAGCTGTGCACCATCTTCACGAAGAGGGTAATAACGAATAATCGACTCCCGAATCTCTAAGCCCGGAAAATCCAAACGAATACGTTTTAAACGAAACACTTCTTCGCGCGACAAGTTGTCTTTTAGGCGAATTAATGAAAATGGACCGTTAATCTTTTTACTACGAAGGATTTTATCGGTTAATTTAGCAGGCTCTAAGCCGATGATAGGGGCTACATTTTCTGATAATAATTTTAGGTCTTCGATGTATTGCGGTGAAATTATGGCTTCAAAGCCCGGTAAATTTTCAACTAAGGCTTTACCATCGCGATCAACAATTAAACCACGGGGTGCGATGATTTTAGTTTGTTTAACACGATTTTTTTCTGAATACTGACGTAACTCGCGGCCATTGATGATCTGTAACCACATTAAACGTGTGCAAAAGATAACTACGGTAATGGCGACAAAAATATAAAACGGGCGGTAACGGTTTAAAAAATCGCGGGCCTCTTCGGGATTACTAATATACTGGGTTCTCACGATTCTACCTCAGACGCATGATCAGTGCTGGTCGGTCCCCAATTTTGATTTGATTGAAAACGATTATCTATAAATTCTAAGAATTTATAGATCGGAATACTGAATAAGAAATTGCAGCCCATTTCTAACAGGCGATGTAAAAAGAAAACCGGTGTAGGGTTGGGCTCTAACCAGCGTGAAATCGTAATGTACGCAATGGCATAAAATAACGATGCGCTTGTAGTTAAGATCGAAAAATAAAATAACGATGTTGAGTGAATGCGGTTTTTGAAAAACCAAACAAACAACAATAAAGCCACTAAGCTAGTCCACGCCATTTTTAGCGGAATATAAGAATAACGGGTCATTACTAATCCCAAAAAATAGATAAAAAAGACCGCGCGAACCGAAGGCCATTTTAAGGCCACAAATACGATCATAATTAACCACAATTGCGGGGCCGGAAAAGATCCCAGAACAAAAGGCCAAAAGCTGGTTTGAAACGCGCAAAAGGCGTAAAACACCAAAGTGAAAACTAAAAGTTTTAAAATAAGTAAAATCGAGCTTCTAGACATTGTTTAGTTATTGCCTTCAGGTTTTGTAGGCGTTTCAACAGCAGCCGTTGTCGTCTCAGGAAAAAAATCTTCATGAGCCGCATCGATCACAACAAAAACTTCTTCAATTTTATTTGATTCAATAACTGGTTTTACATTCACGACTAAAGTAGCACTTTTTGTTTTGCGCTCAACATCTGTTACCACGGCTAACGGAAAGCCCTTCGGAAAGATATTATCTAAACCGCCAGTAACGATGATATCACCAGATTTTACATCTTCTGTGCGATCGATGTACTGTAAAATGCCGCCATCTTTACTTGTGCCTTCGATAATACCGCGAGCACGAGTTTTCTGTATCATGGCATCAAATACCGAATAACGGTCGGTGATCAGCATCACATGAGATGTGTGCTCTGAAGGGCGAAACACATAACCTACAGCCCCAGAAACAGTGATGACTGCCTGTAAATGTTTAAGGCCGTGCTTTTTACCTTTATTAATTGTGATCGTCTTATGATCCGGAAGCATATCGCGGCCGATCACTTGTGCAGGCAGAAGCTCCATCTTAGTGTTCTTTTGAAAGTCTAAAATGTTTTTTAATCGGGCAATTTCAATCTGACTTTCATCAAAAAGCTTAAGACGAGTTTTGATTTCAGCTAATTCGCTCTGTAAGCGGGCATTATCTTTTTTAATATTCAGTAAATTGACATATTCAGAAGCTGTTCCACGAACACCTAAGCTTAATCCAGAGAATAACGACTGAAAGCCATCAGATAAAAAGCTTAAGGGCTGGGCAAACCAGCTTTCCTGAGTTTTTTTCTGCTCCATGTTAATTGAAATCAACGGCAGTAAGGCCATCAGTACAATGAGAATCGCTTTTTTGAAATTTATATTTAGAAAATTCACAGTAGAAAATTTCTCCTGAACTAACGGTAACAAATTACTTGCAGATTTCAACACTAAGTTTAATGATATTCGTCTGCGACGATGAAATATTTTTCGCAGACATTTTTTAAGGAGCGCAACTACATGTCGAAACCTACGTTTATTAAACAAGTTAAAACTGCATTATCTGGCGGTAAAGCCATCAATGGTAAAGGTATCGTTGCTATGGTCATTTTCGGAATGATCATTTTAACTTTCGTTCTTTCAGATTACTCAACTCGTGGTACTGGCGGCTTAGGCATCGGTGCTGCAGCTGAAGTGAATGGCGAAATCATCACTCTTAAAGAATTTCAAGAGCAAGAAAGCCGTATTGCTAACTATTATGCCCAATTTTTCGGTGGCAAAATCGACAATGAATTTCAAATAAAGCAAATTCGCTCTGAAGCCATCAACGAATTAGTGAATAACTCGCTAGCGGCGCAAGCAGCTGAAGGCCAAAAAATCTTCGCCACTGATGCAGAGCTTAAAAAAATCATCATGGAAGACCTTCCGTACTTTAAAAAAGACGGCGTTTTTCAGTCTGATCTTTACAAAGGTTTGTTAACTCAAAACAAACTAACTCCTAGTGAATTCGAAAAGAGCTTACGTGCACAAGCTAAAACTCAGCGTATTCGTCAATTGTTTGAATTAGGTTTATCTTCTAATCGTTTAGAAAAAGACTTAGAAAGCGAACTTAAATCTAAAAAAATCAATGTAGCGTTTGTTAAACTAAATGCTGAAGAACTTAAAAAATCAAATTTAGTGTCAGCTGCCGAAGTTAGCAAAAAATTAGCTGACCCTGATTTTGCTAAAAAAGTTCAAGACTATTACACAAACACTAAAGGTGAATTTGAAACTCCTGAACAAGTTAAGGCGTCTCACATCTTAATCCGTTCAACTGAAGGTAATGCTGATTCTGATGCATTAGCAAAAGCTAAAATGGAAAACATCGTTAAACGTTTAGCTAAAGAAGACTTTGCTAAAGTTGCCGGTCAGGTTTCTGAAGATCCAGGTTCTAAAGCTAAAAACGGTGATTTAGGTTACTTCTCTAAAGGCCGTATGGTTAAAGAATTTGAAGACGTGGCGTTTGTAACTCCAGTTGGTAAAGTATCTGAAGTGATCAAAACTCCGTTTGGTTACCATATCTTAAAAGTTATGGATAAAAAACCTGCGCAAACGACTTCTTTTGAAGCGGCTAAAACTGGTATTGCTTCTAAATTATTAGCTGACGAGAAAAACTCAGAAGTTTCTAAACAATTAGAAGACCTAGTCGCAAAAGGCGATTTGGCTGCAATTAATGATTTCGTAGCTAAACAAGGCCTTAAATGGACTGAGTCTGGTTATTTTGATCTAACTTCTGAAAACTTACCTGGTTCAACTTCTGCTGAACTTTTTAAAGCTAGTCTTGAGTTAAGTAAGGCTAATCCTGTGAACAAAGCTTTGATCCGTGAAGGTGACGCTCAGTTTTTATTAAAACTTGTGGATGCTAAGACTATGGCTACTGATGTTGTTGTTAAAGATGCGGCTGCAGAGACTGCTGAGAAGCAAAAATCACTTGGTGGTTATGCTAAGTGGGTTTCTGAATTACGCAAATCTTCGAAAGTGACTACGAACCAAGCTATTATGGAAATGCAGTAGTCTCTCGTAGGAGACATCGCGGGCTGCGTGCCCTTTCGATCCCCGAAAGCCGAACATTGTGTTCGGCTTTTTTTTATACCTGAAATCCACTTTTATTCAGAAGGTTCCGTAGAGCTAGCCGAAGAACTGCCGTTGCCGATAAAAACAGGTCCTGCTGTTGCGGGTAATATATTTAAAATAGTGATCAGTGAAATAAAACTCTTCATTTTATACGACCTTTTTTGAGTTTTTATTTTTTTGTCTTTACCACAGTTAATGGCGAAAGCTGCACGCTTAGCCCATAAATATCTGTTGTGTTAGCTGTGCCAAATTTGTTTTCGAAATCGTTAAAAAACTTTCTAATGGCTGCTTTAGCCTGTTTTAATTTTACTTTTGGCAGTGGCAGAATCATCGATTGGACTTCTCGCAGCTCCATGGGAATACTTGTCATCTGAGATATGTGAAACTGTAACATATCTTTTTGAAAACGTTGAATAGACTCATCAAGCACGTCTTGAGTGGTCGTAGTTGACATTTTAGGTGCGAAGTACCGGTCACCATGTAATGAGATTAAATTAATCTTTGCAAAAGTTTTTAACATACCTTGGATTTCGCTCTGATCGATTCCCATTTTTGCAGAAAGATCGTTAAGCGTGGCTCCATCGCTCGAATTTTGCACCAAGCAGATTAAAGCATAATATTTCCAATGGCAAATTTTTGAAAAATCCTGAGGGTGTATAAAATGGCGCTCTAGAATTGTTTGCTTGCGCAGTTTTTTCTGTGCTCTGACAAGTTTATACAAAGCTTTTTTGTCTTCCGTGCTAAGTGAATAGGTATTAGAAAATTTCAGGGCCAGGCTCAGAGTTAGATTTCTTTTTCCCGCGATAATTTCAGAAAGACAGGTGGTACACCGATGTCGCGTGCAAATGCGCGCATTGAAAATTTTTTATTTCGGCTTTTTTTTTCAAGAAAAATAATTTTTAGCAGATCAGAGACGCTACCTTGAAAGTTTACGTAATCCATTTGCAAAAAATTACCTTACTGTTTTTAAGTATTCAATTAAAATTGATATTCCTGAATGTCCATGAAATTTAATCAGCTGTTTCATCTGTTCTCTTTGCGACTACGGGAACACTTCTTATAGCTTTCTCTTTAGTTTTTTTCTTAGCTTATGTATAATCCCGGTTCATATTTTGAAGGAGAATCTTATGTTAAAAATGGTCTTAGCGTTCGTAGTTGTTGGGCTTTCTGCTGTGGTTGTTCAGGCGCAAAATCCAACTCAGCATATTCTAATTGATGGTTCGGTAGCTCGTTGTCATGACATGTCTGATTATGGTTCTCGTGCTTTTAAAGTGAAAATGATCCGATCTGAAAATAATTTCTTAACATTTCGCTTGGACAATTTAGTGTGCATTGAACAATCAGGAAAAATGATCCATGTTCCCTATGCTTTAAGCAGTCCATTCGTATTTAATAAAGATGGACGCACACTATCTTATGAATATACAAAAGCTAACATTGTAGTTCTAAATACCGATGCAACGGCCTTATATCAAACAATGGCTATCAATCCGCATGTAAGCTCTCAAGAGTTTGTGATCAATACGCCAGATGTTAAGGTATTTGATATCAGCTTACAGCCTCTTGAAGTCATTAAGATAGATGGTAAGTTTTTTGACCAAGGTATGACGTTTGGTGGAAGTTATAGAATCACATTTAGATAGTGTTCCCATAAATTTGTGGGAACGGAATCTTTTAGGTAGCGACATACTAGTGTAAAGTAATGTCGGAAGCTGTCGATAAGTTAAGTACATTAAAATTAGTGCGCTTAACCGAGCACTTTACTCGTAGAGGCCAGAGTTGAAAAATTCTGGCCTTTTTTTATTTAGTTAAATGTTCCGGCTCAAAGGCGAACGGAAAAAGTTCAGAAAACTTCAGAGCCTTTTCTTTTTTTGCTGTGTTGGTTAAAATCACAGTCGTGTCTGCTTTAGCAAACTCTGCTAACACCTGACGACAAAATCCACATGGTGGCCATGGGCTTTCTTCTGCGCTTGCCACAGCTACATGAGTGATGTGAATTGGCTTTTTGTTTTCGCTGTAAGCTTTCCAGATCGCGACGCGCTCAGCGCACACTGTGCCGCCGTAGCTTGCGTTTTCAATATTGCAGCCCGAATAAATCTTGCCGTTACTTAACCTAATCGCTGAACCAATTTTTTTCGTAGAATACGGGGAGTGTGAAAACTCCATGGCTTTGATCGCGAGACTCTTTAGCTCTGTTTGTAATTCTTTTTCGTTACTGATTGGTGAAGAGCTCATAGCCGATCTCCTTAAGTTTTTGGCTGATCCACATCATGGGTAAGCCTTGGATTGCAGAAAAATCATCTGTTTCGATTTTTTCAAATAAACATATGCCACTGCGTTCGATTTTATAACTGCCAGCGCAGTCTAATGGCAAATCAATACGCAGGTAATTTTCGATTTCTTGAGGAGTTAATTTTTTCATTTTCATTTTTGAAATATGATTTAGCGTCCACTTTTGATCTTCGTGTAAAATGGCTATTGAAGTGATTAAGTTGTGTGTGCGGCCTGACATGGCTTGCAGTTGTTCTTTGGCTTTATCGAAGGTTTTACTTTTGCCGATGATGTGGCCGTCAAAATCCACTAACTGATCACCACCGATAACCACGGCCTGTTTAAATTCTTTGTTGAGCGAGGTGGCTTTGGCTAAGGCTAAGCCTTCAGCGATTTCAAGAGGGGTTTTGTTTTGCGCGAGCAGGGCTTTTTTTAGACTGTCTTCATCACAGCTTGGTTTCATGGTTTCAAACGGGATACCTAGTTTTAACATTAATTCTTTTCGATAAACCGAGGTGCTGCCAAGAATAAGTTTTTTCATGTTTTTGAAGCCTTAATGCGGTGGTAAATATCGATCAGCTTATTGATGTTAAATTCCGCTTTATATTTTAACAGAGCTAATTCGAAATCCATATTCGAGAAAATATATTTTACTTTGCGAGTTTGTAGTCTAGATACCTGAATACTATCTAAAAATGATCCAGGGCGAATATATAAAATAAATTTTTCATTTTCAGGTAAATACAAATTCACATCAAACGGCAATTCTTTATTTGGCTGTAAGAACTCAATCGGTAGTTCTAACATGTCATGCGCGGGGTGAACTGAATTGATCACTTCAAACGGGCTGAACGAAAAAAAACCAATCATGGTTTTTTTGCCTTGGTAGTCAACGTCTTTGAAAAATTCAGATTTATAGCTGCAGAAATTAGCGAAATCCACTTTCGGTACATGAATTTCAAATAAGACAGCATCCGGTAATTCATTATGGTCGGGGTCTTGTTGGTCAATTTGTTCGACGCGAATCATTTGTTTGATCCAGTTGTTCAGAATAACTTGCGCAGAAGCGACATCCAGAAAATTTTCTGAAGCCACAGTCAGATAACCTGTCCACTCTAATTCTTGCACGACAAGCACATACATTTGCGTGGTTTTTGTTAAATCAACTTGATCAGTTTTTTGATCAGAATAATTTTCAATGACATCAAACATTTCAGGTTTAACCGTGTCGTTGAAGGATTGATCTAAAAACATGATTTGGCCCGAGCTTAAGCTTTTGCTTTCTCGTGGTAAAAGGTTAGACATTGGCTCAGCACCTGAAGATAAATCAATGCCTTCGCCGATACTTAGTTTAGGTGCACCATCACCAATGTCGGTTTCAGTAGCGGCCAGTGCTTCAGCTAATTCAGCTTCCATTAAAGCGATCAGGCTGCCTGCAGTTTGTTTTTGCTCAATTTCAGAAAGTTCGCTCATGTTGCCGATTTCTTCTTCGATCGCTCTAAGTAATTTTCCTGAAGCACCATCGCTGCCAAAATCATTTTGAATGGCTCTCATTAATTTGGCCTTGGCCGCTTCTTTTTGAACGGCAGATAAAACGCCAAGCTTGCCAATCTGTTCTTCAATGGCATGCTTCATCTTGGCTCTGATGCCTTCTTGCACTATTGAAGGAATGGGTAAAGAATTTTTTTTTCTTTGTTTCGGAACGAACATGTTTAATTTTCCGCGACTGCGGCTAGCTATCATTTTACGTTCGTTATCTTCACCGTTATTAGATCTTTTAAGATTTACTTCCGGACCTTCATTTTTATCCTGCGTAAAAAAGGATTTAACCTGAATCATGTCAGATTCTTTTTTTGCGTTGGCCGCTTTTTTTGTATTTATTTGATCAAAGATTTGATTTTTCTTTTCGTATTTTGAAATCACCCGAATAATGGCCGGGCCTGATAAAGGCGGGTAGAGTTTGTTTTCAAAACCGCTCGATTCAATTTGAATAATTTGATCACGCTGGGTCGACATAATGAATGGCACCACAGAACCGGTGCACGATTGGTAAATCGTCTTCGGCATCAAACGAATATGTTCGTTTTTATGATCCCACGCTAAAAAAATATATTCTGGATTTTCTTCTAAAATGCGATCTAGAGCGGTTTTGACATCAGTCTCGACAACCACGATGTATCCGCGTTTTTTTAAGAATTTTTCCACCGGCGCAAACTGGTGGCTTATATTCTTCACAAAAAACAATGTGGCTGGTTTAGTGTCTTTTTTGGCTTCGCTCATCTATGCAAAATTATAAGCTTTTATAGAGTGTGATTCAAACATGCCCCGACCTAGGACTATAGATCAAAAACAGGTAAAGATTTCAGTTCGCAGTCACCCTAATCTCCAGGGTAATCTTTCCTTGAAAAGGATAGCCAGTTCGACTAGATTGCAGCTCGAGATGATCAGCGATATTAAATCAGACATTATGATTCAAAAACTGCATGACCTTCAATCTTTGGATTGGGTCGGGATGCAGCGTATTCAGTCATCGATTCGTCACCACGAAAATCTGATTCCTTGTGATTTATCTTTAGGGGTAAATCTTAAAGAGGGTAACCGCGGAATTCACATGTCGCGTTTGTATTCTTTGATGATGGATCATCTTTTACAGCAAGAACTAACAACTCAAGGTTTAGATCTGCTTTTACAAAAAGCCATCACTTCGCAAGAAGGTTTATCAACACACGCAAGTCTTACTTTGACGTATAAACTGCCGGTAAAAACCCAAGCTTTGAAAAGCGGTAAAGAGGGTTTTCGCAATTACGATGTTTCAGTTTCTGCGTTAAAAATTGAAGGCGCGGCTTTAAAAGTTTGGCTTAAATTTGCGGTTATTTATTCAAGCACTTGCCCACAATCAGCGGCTTTATCTGTCGAAACATTCAATGCTCAGCCTGCGCAAAAAACTGTGCTTGATCGTTTACCGGCGACTCCGCACGCGCAAAGAAGCGTGATGGATTGTGAATTATTACTTACAAATAAAGATCATTTTGATGTGAATGATTTAATGAAGTCTTTTATCCAAATTATTGAAAACACTTTAAAAACCCCTGTGCAAACGGCAGTTAAAAAAGCTGACGAGATGGCCTTTGCGATTTTAAATTCTGAGAACTTAATGTTTTGTGAAGACGCGGTCAGAAGAGTCGATCTTGAATTAAAAGCTCGTATTCAGCACAAGCCTGTTGAATTATTAGGCTACCGCATTAAGACCCGCCACGAAGAGAGCTTGCATCCCCATGATGCCGTTAGTCAGAAGAGCTTCAACTACGTGATTTTTCCGAACTAGATTGTAACATAAGTTTATGTTTAATTTCTTCATTAAGTGTTCGTTTGTTGTTCTATTTTTGTGTATCAGTTCAGCTTTTGCGAAAGAGCACAAAACCTACCTTGTCACTGCCGAAAATTTTGAAAAATCCTTAAACGAAGTGATTGAAAATGCAGAACACGGTTCTGAAATCATCATGCCCGAGGGTAAGTTTAGTTTAAAATCAGAAGTCGTTATTATCAAACACGGCATTAAATTACGTGGCCAAGGAATGGATAAAACCATTTTATCTTTTAAAAATCAAAAAGTCGGAGCCCAAGGAGTGTTTGGCAGTGCCAATGCTTTGGTGTTTGAAGACTTCGCTGTTGAAGATAGCGCCGGCAATGCTGTGAAAGTGGTTTCTGCAAAATCAGTCACCTTTAGACGTTTAAGAGTTTCGTGGACAGCAGGGCCGCGCCGTGAAAATGGAGCGTATGGTTTATATCCCGTGAGCAGTCGCGATGTGCTTGTTGAAAATTGTGATGTGTCAGATTCTTCAGATGCGGGTATTTACGTCGGCCAATCTGAAAACATCATTGTTCGTAATAATAAGGCTCACCATAACGTAGCGGGTATCGAGATTGAAAATTCTCGGTATGCTGATGTTTATAATAACGAAGTTTATGAAAACACGGCGGGTATTTTAGTTTTTAATTTACCGAATCTTCCGATTAAGGGCGGTCGTCAGACTCGCGTTTTTGAAAATCATGTTTTTAATAATAATTTAAAAAACTTTTCAACTGAAGGTAGCATTATTAATTTAGTGCCGGATGGCTTAGGCATTTTTATTATGGCCAACAGCGAAGTTGAAATTTTTAAGAATAAAATTACCGATAATAAATTGTCAGGCGTAGCCATTACCCATTTTGCGATCAGTGAGCGTAAACATAGCGATGCTAATTATGACCCGATGCCTCGCCGTATTTCTATTCGTGATAATACGTTTACTAAAAGTGAATACAAATTTCCTCTTTATTCAAGAATGACGGTGATCATTAAATTATTAGGCGGGTTTAATACTCCTGAAATTATTTACGATGGTATTCAAGATGGCACGTATTCTGGGCCAAAACTTTCTGATCGTGACCGCATTTGTGTTGGTCAAAATAAAACCACCGAAGGTGAAGCTGTTAGATACGCCAATTTACATTTAGATAACAGCCGTTGGTGGGTGCCGTATCCCGGAGGCCCTGCGACGATTGAAGATACGGCGCAAGATTGTGCGTTTGAATCTTTTCCTGAAATAGTTTTAGGCGCGGCTCCTGCGATTCCAGAAAGTTCGGTAAAGCCAAGTGCAGAAACGATAACAAAAATCTGCCAGCAAAAAACTAAAGGTGTTAACTGGGCGGCTCTTGAATACGATTGTCCGCAATTATCGAATTATAATTTATTCGCTCAGAAAAACGATGCCACGCAAAAGCCAAATGATCGCGGTTTTAAATATTTATTGAATAATGAATTATTCACAGATTACGCCGAAAAAGATCGTTTTATCTTTTTACCGCCGAACACTTCAATGCAGTATAACGAAAATTCAGTTTTTGATTTTCCGGTAGGTACTGTGATTACAAAAACTTTTTCTTTGTTTCTACAAAATCCTAAAAATGTTAAACCTAGTGCGATCGAGACGCGTTTATTAGTTAAACGTAAATCGGGTTGGCAAGCTATCGAGTATGTTTGGGATCACTCTAAAGAAGAAGCCTTTTTATATTTAGGTGGCAGTGTAGAAAGTTATGATATTTTAGCTCACAATGAAAAAGCGCTTAAGGTCGATTACGTTATTCCGAATCGTCGTCAGTGCTCTTCGTGTCATGTGACCGATACAATTAATGGTTCGCTCCAACCGATTGGTCCAAAAGCAAAATTTTTAAATTGGACATTCGCTGCAAACGAAGATGGAAGTACCGAAAATCAGTTAATGTATTTCGCACGTCGTGCGTATTTGAGCGGTTTACCCAGTGATATTAAAAAAGTTCCTAGCGTGGCTGTATGGTCATTGCCAGAAAGCGGGCCGATCGAAAAAAGAGCGCAGGCATATTTAGAAATTAACTGTGCCCATTGCCATAATCCGAAAGGCCCAGCGCAAAACACCGGTCTTTATTTAATGACCGAATTGGATCACCAAGATATCAGCTATGGTTTTTGTAAACGCCCCGTAGCCGCAGGTTTAGGATCGGGCGGACGAGCATTTGATATCAATCCCGAAGGGGCCGATAAATCGATTGTTTACTACCGCATGAAGAACGATCACCTTGAAGTCAAAATGCCACAGCTTGGAAGATCGGTCGCGCATAGCGAAGCTCTAAAAGTCATCGAAGAGTGGAATAATAGCTTAAAAGGTCAGTGTCCTTAAAAATAACCCTTGCAAATGAAAATCATTATCAGTATCACTTTATCTATGAAGAACACTGATAACTCTATTGTTTTGCCCGTTCACCAAAGTTCTGAAACTGTTCGTAAAGCTGAACGTTACCAAATCGATGATTTTAAAAAAATGATCCGTTCGATGAATTTAAAAATTACTGATCAACGCCTGTTGATTCTTTCTTCGTTGCACGATGGCGATAAAAAATCTGGCGAACGCCACGTCACTGCCCAGGAGCTTTTTGAAAAAGTATCGGTGCGTGATTCTTCTGTGGGTTTTGCGACTGTTTATCGTTTTTTACGTGACTTGGCTGCGAACGAATTGGTTACCGAAGTTCGTATGGGCGGTCATGCCTCACGTTATGAATTAACTCCCAAAGAGCATCACGATCACTTAACTTGCACGAAATGCGGCAAGATTTGTGAGTTCGAAAACGAAAAAATCGAAGAATTGCAATCACAAGTGGCAAAACACTTTGGATTCCATTTGACGGGGCACGTTCTAGAGCTGTTTGGAGTATGTTCGGACTGCCAAAAGTAATATTATAACGGCCATATGTCCGATGATATTGTAGTAAAAGGGGCTAGAGAGCATAACCTAAAAAATGTCTCTCTGACTATCCCACGAAATAAGATCACAGTTTTTACTGGGCTATCAGGTTCAGGAAAATCTTCATTAGCTTTTGATACCGTGTACGCTGAAGGTCAGCGCCGTTATGTCGAAAGTTTATCGGCTTACGCGCGAAATTTTTTAGAACAATTAAAAAAACCAGAAGTTGATTCGATCACAGGTCTTTCGCCTGCGATTGCCATTGATCAAAAATCAGTGGGTTTAAATCCACGTTCAACAGTTGGCACCATCACTGAAATTTATGATTACATGCGTTTGCTGTACGCCAAAGTCGGAACACCTTGTTGTCCGATCCATCATATTCCGGTCAGTTCGCAAACGCCGCAAGCCATCGTGACTGAAATTATGAAAAAACCTCAGGGCACAAAATTTTATGTGTTAGCTCCGATGGCCCAAGGTAAAAAAGGTGAGTTCATGGCTGAATTCACCAAATGGCTTAAAAAAGGTTTTGTGAAAGCCAAAGTCGATGGCAAGTTTATCGATTTAGAAAAAGCCACCAAGCTTGCCAAAACCAAATCACATGATATCGATCTTGTGGTTGATCAATTAATTTTAAAAGACACTATTAAACCCCGCTTAAGTGAAAGTGTGAACACCGCCATTTCTTTAGCCGCTGGCCGCTTAGTGATTGAAATCATTAAACCCAATGGTGAAAATGAGCGTCAAAGTTTTTCAATTCATTCAGCTTGTCCAGAATGCGGTTTCAGTTTTCCTGAGTTAGAGCCACGTTTATTTAGTTTTAATAATCCGCGCGGCGCTTGTGAATCTTGTCATGGTTTAGGTACGTTAGACTTAGTTGAAGAAGAACAATTTTCTGATTCTGATGTTGGCGGTAAAAAGCTTGAAGCCGTTAAATACACCTACAAAGGTAAAAAAGCTTCAGGTGAAGAAGATGACGAAGAAGAAGAAATGGTTTTATCGTCGTGTCCAACGTGTAAAGGTTCGCGCTTAAAGGCTGAAGCTTTAAATGTTTTAATTAACGATAAAAATATCGCCCAGCTTTCTGACACTTCGATCACTGAGCTAAATCAGTTTTTCAAAAAAGCAAAATGGACAGATAAGCAAAAATTTATTGCCGAAAAAATCGTAAAACAAATTGCTGATCGTCTAAGTTATTTAGAACGTGTTGGAACTTCGTATTTAAGTTTATCTCGTCCAGCTAGAACATTATCTGGCGGAGAAGCCCAGCGTATTCGTTTAGCGACACAAGTTGGTTCGGCACTTATTGGCTGTATGTATATTATGGATGAGCCAAGCATTGGTTTGCATCCGCGAGATCATCACAGATTACTAGAAATTATTGGTGAATTAAAAGATCGTGGTAACACGATCATCTTAGTTGAACATGATGAAGACACGATTCGTTTTGCAGACTATGTTGTCGATCTTGGTCCTCGCGCCGGAAAACTTGGCGGAGAATTAATTGCCGAAGGTACACCTGAGCAGTTAATGAAAAATCCAAAATCAATCACTGGTCAATACTTGTCGGGTAAACGCCGAATTCCAGTTCCTAAAACACGCCGTAAAGGTAATGGTTTAGCCATTAGACTTTTAGGCGCCACCGGAAACAACTTACAAAATGTCGATTTAGAAATACCGTTAGGCACATACACTTGTGTGACAGGCGTATCTGGCAGCGGAAAATCAACATTGATCGTTGATACACTATATAAAATTTTAGCTAAAGAATTCTATAAAGCGCACGCTGTTGCTTCGCCCTACAAATCAATCACGGGCTTAGAGCACATCGATAAAGTGATCGACATCAATCAACGTCCGATTGGTCGCACACCAAGATCAACGCCTGCAACTTATGTAGGGCTTCTTCCGATGATTCGCGATCTGTACGCCACACTACCTGATTCTAAACTTCGTGGTTTTGAACCCGGCCGCTTTAGTTTTAACGTTAAAGGTGGCCGCTGCGAAACCTGCATGGGCCACGGGCAAATCCGTATGGAGATGCACTTTTTATCAGATGTTTTTGTATTATGCGATACCTGTCAGGGAAAACGCTACAACCGCGAAACGTTGCAAATTAAATACAAAGAAAAAAATATCGCTGACGTTTTAGCAATGAATGTTGAAGAGGCTTGCGAGTTTTTTAAAAATCATTCGCAAATTTATCGTAAATTAGAAACACTTCACAAAGTGGGGCTTGATTATATGACCTTAGGTCAATCTTCAACGACGCTTTCTGGCGGCGAAGCCCAGCGCGTGAAATTATCAAAAGAGCTTTCACGTCGTGGTACGGGTAAAACCTTGTATATCCTTGATGAGCCGACAACCGGGCTTCATTTTGATGATATCAGAAAATTAATTGAATTAATGCAAGAGCTTACAGAGCAGGGAAACACAGTTCTGGTGATCGAGCATAATTTAGAAGTGATGAAGTGTGCAGATCATATTATTGATCTAGGCCCAGACGGAGGAATTTACGGCGGAGAAATCGTCGTCAAAGGTACGCCTGAAGCCGTTGCCAAATCAGCACGAAGTGAAACAGCAAAATTTTTGAAACCGCTACTAGAAAAGGAAAAGCAGCATGTTTAAGTACATAAGAGGATCGTTAATTATAGCCGCTATTGGTTTAGCCCTGGCTATGGGCTTTGAATGGTACCAAACCGGTTCAACATCTCACATTTTGCAGGCGGGGTTAACCGCGCTGATTTTAGCGGTCTTAGAGATTTCATTGTCATTTGATAATGCCGTGGTGAATGCCACAGTGATTAAAAAAATGGATGCCGTTTGGAAACGTCGCTTCTTAACTTGGGGTATTTTAATCGCCGTATTCGGAATGCGTTTAATTTTCCCGTTAGCGATCGTTGGTATTATCGCCCACATTAATCCGTGGGATGCTTTAATGTTGTCATTAAATAACCCGGCTAAATATGCCGAGATCATGACCTCAGTGCATTTAACCGTATCAGCCTTCGGTGGAATGTTCTTATATATGGTGTTCCTGCATTTTTTCATGAACGAAGATAAAGAAGATCATTGGATTCATGTGATCGAAAAACCTTTAGTGCTAGTTTCTCAGTACAAGGGTGTCGAGATCATCGTGGCGTTACTGACGTTACTATCGATCACAAGTTTGATGGATGGCCCAGATCAAATTCGTTTTTTAATTCCAGGTCTTTGGGGAATGATCACGTATTTGATCGTGCACAGTTTCTCTGATTTCTTAGAAAGCATGGAGTTAACTCGTGATGCGAATCTGATGGCTAAAAAAACAATGATGTCTGCAGGTTTTGGTATGTTTATGTACCTTGAAGTCTTAGATGCCTCATTCAGTTTTGACGGTGTAATCGGCGCTTTTGCTATCACGCAAAATTTAATTCAAATCATGATCGGTCTAAGCATCGGTGCTTTTTTCGTACGTAGCTTAACTTTATACTTAGTTGAAAAAGACACTCTGGCGCAGATTCGCTTTTTAGAGCATGGGGCCTTTTATGCCTTAGGCGCTTTATCTCTATTTATGTTATTAGGTTATTTCTTTCATGTTCCTGAATGGTTAACAGGGCTTTCGGGGGCTGTGATCTTAGGATTGAGTATTCTGTGGTCGTTCTATGAAGACCGTAAGCGCCGAAATACTTAAGATAATAATGGCTCCGATCAATTGGATCGGAGTCAGTTTTTCACCCAATAAAGCCGAAGCAAATAAAAACGAGTAGGGGGCCTCTAACAGGCACAGCATGCTTGCTGTGGTAGTTGATAAAACCTTTTGTGCCCGAACTTGTAAATAAAACGCACCCAATGTCACTAAAATCGCAAGCCCAACTACTGAAGAGACTGACCAGTAAGTCGTGATATTTGGAGTTATCGGGATTTCTTTAGCCGAAACATCATAAATTAAAAATGGCACTAAGAATATCAACGCCCAAAATGTTTGTGCGGTGTTAAAGCGAAAGCCGCTTTTCATTTTTTTGGCAGCACTGGCTACAGCCATAATATGAACCGCTGAAGTCACAGCAACCATCAGCGTGAAAATGTCTCCGCTGTGCATGCGAAAGCCATTGGTCGGAAGATCTAATAATAAACCCATTCCTAAAAAGGCCACAAAACTTAAAGCAAAGTGGTACCAATGCACTTTTGATTTCAACACAAAATAATTCGCAAACGGAATCAGCACCACATAAAGTGAAGTGATAAAGCTAGAATTTGTCGCGGTCGTTGTTTGTAAACCAATCGTTTGAAAGATTAATGAAAGCCCCAGGCCCAGACCTGCAATCAAACTAATTTTATAATCAGAGTGAGTTTTTTTAAAACCTTCGCGATCAAAAATAAAATAAAATGTTTCAGCTAAAATTATCGCAAAAACAAAACGCCAAAAAACCAATGTTGTCGGACTAAAATCAACGAGCGCCCATTTTACAAAAGTAAACGAAATCCCCCATAACATTCCCGCGAAGAACAATTCTAAGACGGCGCGGTGGTAGGTGGGGATAGACGCTAAAGCCTTTTTCACTAATCAAACGCCTCAGCCCAGAAGCGAGTTTTATCAAAACCGTCAATTTCAAGAACTTGATGTTTCACATCTTTAATCATCGCGCCATTGCCGCAAAGATAGAAAGTGGTCGGTGTGTTTTTGTAATCGATTTCTGGCAAGAAATTTTGAATGTAGCCTTTTTTGCCGGTCCATTTATCTGTCGGTCGGCTAAGAACGTAATGATATTCAAAATTTGGAAGTTTAGCTTTTAAAGCTTCTAATTCTTCGCGGTAGTAAATGTCTTCTTCGTAACGTAGGCCGAAATAAAGTTTGTATTTTAATTCAGGATATTGCGCCATTTTAGATTCAAGATAGCTATAGTGCTGCGAGATACCGCTGCCAGTATTTAAAAATACGATTTGTTCTGTTGGCGGCTCTTGAAAGAACACTTTACCAAAGGGCCCTGTGAAGTTAATGATCTCATCGCCTTTTAAACCCCAGACATATTTTGAAGCTACGCCGTTATCAACGAATTTAAATATTAAACGAAACTTTTGTAAATCATGTTCAGTCGTTGCAATTGAATAGGCGCGAAGGGCAGCCTTCATCGGTTGGCCAGCTTCATCAGTTTGGGGCACATGTAACATGACAAATTGACCAGCTCTGAACTTAAATTCAGGGTGGCTA
>JAKFBS010000005.1:0-3293 GCA_036677065.1 Bdellovibrio sp.
CGCGGCGGCTAAAAACTCAGAAATGAGCGGGTGATCTGATCGTTTTTGATCGATTTGCCGCTTTCAAAATCGGCGGAGGCTGAAGTCAGCCAGAAATACATGGCTACTTCAGACCATCCCTAGCTCAGTTCAATCACACACTACCCAACAAACAAAGCATGTGGGAGTTGGTAAAAACCATTAATGGTTGCTTGAGTGAAAAAAGCCTTGACGAAAGAATCCTAGAACAAGTATTCGCCACATATTGGCCACAATTTGAGTCGCGATTCCAAGAGGCTATTGTTGAAAATCCACCTCAGGCGGAAACGCCCCCTCGCTCAGAGCAAGACTTACTTACAGAAATACTTAATAACACTCGAAGCCTAAGCCATCGCGTCAGAGACCTTGAGTCGTCCGTCGAATACGAAAGAAAGAAATATAATTCGCTACGAAATATAGACTTTGATAAGAAGGTTATCTCAAAGATCATGGCAATGTTGAAGAATGGAATTCTTGACGATGAAAAGATTGCAAGCTCTCTTATTGATTACGACATGCCTGAAAAATACGCATTAGATTTAGTTAAAAAAGTTAAATTAGAATCCGGATTCAAAGCAGACAACCCCTAACAACTGGTTAAAATCGCTCGCTCTGCTCGCTGGGACGGGCTAAAAACTGCCCCTTAACCTAAATGTTAGAAAGAGGAAAAAATGAAGTCAGCAAACATAACCGCCCTTGCAGGAAGCTTACTTGCAGCAATAGGCGTTTTCATGCCCCTAGCTACCGCTGCCAATGGGTTTTACTTTGTTTCTATACAGCATCTTACGGGATTGCCCTATATGCTATACATACTGCCATTTATGGCTTTAGCTATAGCAACGCTTAGCTTGTACAGAAACCTCCCATCTGCCCGCTGGTGGTATATCAGTGTTGCCTCGCTTGGAACCATTGTGGCTTACATATCAGTCGATGCTGCTCGCACACAGGTTTCTTATCTTGCTAGTTCTTTCGGAAAACTCCAACTCCATGGAGAACTTGGCCTCGGTGGATTTTTTATATTAGCTGGCTTCATCGCAATTGGAGTATCAGGCGGGATATCTCTTGGTTTCCCAACCAAAAGAAAAAGCAGATTTAATTTAAATTCTAACTAGTGGTTAAAATCGTTAACTGCACTCACTAGGACGGGCTATACCCCACCCCTTAACCAAACGTTAGTGGGCAGTTGCCTTTTGATAAATAACTCTCATAAAAGGGAAGTCATTATGAATTTACAAGCACTAAAAGAAATCATTAATAACAATGTCGGAATTCTGGAATCATCTGCCCGAGATAACAATACCGATGAAAATACGATTGTAGGCATCGCGAAATACGCTGCTGGTAATGGGTTTGAAAAATTATCAGACAATCAAAAATATCACTTTGAAAAATGCATCCGGCATTTAATCGAAAATGTTCAGTGCTCAGGCTACAATCATGAGTTTGAAGAGGTACCAAGAGAGTGTCCAAACATCTTAGACGATCATGATCTCGTTGAATATTATCAAAATGATGGGAAATACTGTGAGAGCTGCGAGGGCCAAGCTTCTGCTGATGCTCACTCTAAAGAATCATTTTTCCGTGATTAAAGTAGCCACTAACAAGTCAAAGCACTCGGACTTGGTAGAGCTGTCACTTTTTTTGTTCCAAAAAAGTCGCTAACTTCACCAAGCCGGTGTATGAGGCGTTATGCGCCAACCTAAAAGGAGCATTTGTGGTATACCCAAAAATCATACCGCTTGTCGTAATGGCATTTTTAACTGCCTGCACCAGTAACATACCGACCAACAGCGCATCAATTGAGAAGCAGGCCGAAATAAGGCATGATCAGTTCAAAAATCAAACTTGGATTGAAACACCTTTATATTTAAGCAGGCAAGGCATTACGGACACCTTCCCGGTCAAAATTAGCCTGCGTGCACTCTATAAAAACGGCAAAGTAAAATTCATTCAACTCTACGTCACAAAAATGGATGTCACCTGGGGCTTCTATCATTCAGCAAATGGTGAAGATGGGTACAGTTTTAAATTCGTCAAGGTAGACGGTATCGTTGACTCTTCAGGCGGCATGGTAACAACCAACGAGCACTTTGCGTTAACTGTGCCACGTGACTATCTGGGAAAAATGGCACATAAAGACTGGCAGATTAAAGTTTATGGAAAACGCAATGAGGGTGTTTTCATAGTTCCATCTTCACTTTCAAAAGGTTTTCTCGAAAAACTGAACTGCTACGAGAAAAATCAGTGTCGCTAAGCACAACAAGCGGTTCGCTGCGCTCACTCGGGACGGGCTATAGTCCGCCCCTAAACCTATCGTAAGGGAAATGGAATAGAGATAGCGCATGGCAATTATTGGGGCAACAGATTTCTATATAGGTGTGCCTAGTTTGCCTAGGAAGCAGTTCGAGGAGTATTCCACTCACCTATTCGATGAGTGGGAGATCTATGTCGAGCGAGTCCTAAAGTTATCTGACTACTCTTTATCGCTGGATGTGGAAGAGGGATCAATAAGGGCAGTAGGAAGGATAGCTGCCGCGCTCGGCGTTCTGTATATCGGCATTGGGCAATATGGTTCCTTTATATCAGGGTTGCAGACAATTCATCGCCAAGTACACTCTGTTGGCGACTATCTAGGGGAGCGTGCCGGTGCTCCTTTTGAGTCGAGCAAGGCAAAGCCTAAAATACGGAAGAGAGGCCAATCGTTAGCGCGACTGCAAAACCTATTTGCAAAAGTTCAGCGTGGCGAACTGTCAGTTGAAGATGCCATGAGAGAGTCAGAGAGAATTTTTGGAGCTGAACTTGATGAAGCAATTGAGTTTAAAAATGAGCTCAAGATTTCACTGGAGCAAGCACCACTGCTCCCTAAGCAGCTAAAGCTTCCCCTGGTTGACATTGATGGTGAAGAAATATTTTTAGAGGCTATAACGAGAAAACCTCAGCAGCCTCTACCAAAACCGCCTGCCCCTGTTCCTGATTTGTATCGTGTCGAAATATGGCGAGAAAACAGGCGGGGGGAGCGAAATGTCCGGGTTGTCAGCCTATAGCTGCCTCAACCCTAACAATCGGCTGTTGTCGCCCCTGCGAGTAATAGGAGACCACGGTTTTTCGCTTCTGCTTGATCATTCAAGCGAAATCGTGGTCTGCCCCCTATTATCTAGCGCCGCCGCATCTGGCTCAGCAGGAAAACCGCTCAGCCAGATTCTGCGCTTTGAAATGCTCGACCAGGCAATCCACAAAGGCGCGGGTTTTCGCCGGCAGCAAGGTATGCGCGGAGA
>JAKFBS010000006.1:0-1633 GCA_036677065.1 Bdellovibrio sp.
TTATAATGACATCTAAGATAAGTACCTAATTATCAGGCAGCCACAACATCAATTTTGCAACCTAATTTTTCAGCTTCTTTCTTCAGACGGGCAATTTTTCTTGCCTTAATCTGTTCCTGATCCAGAGCTACTACCTTGGGGTCGTAGCTTATTTTTTTCCTGACCATACTGTAGAAGATCACAGCCAGTCTTCTGGCTACAGCCTTGATTGCTTTCTTACTTCCTTTGCTGGCCGAAAGTCGCCTGTATAGATGTCCCAGCACTCCTTTATTCTGCCACATGGTTTGAGCTGCCAGACGGAATGCCTGGGTAGCCGGATTATTCGTAAAGCGTTTTTGATGCCCTAGCACTTTACCTCCTGAGATTTTTGGACGTGCCGCTAAGTTAAGCCAGCTGGCAAAATGTTCTGCTGTTGGCCATTTTTCCATATTTAATCCGGTTACCGAGATAATAGTGAGTACCGTATTTTCATCAAGTCCATCGATTTCTGTCAGATCTATTCCTACTAATTGATGCAGGTAGTCTTTTAAGTTAAAATGATACTGGTTTTTACGGACTGTGCCTGTTTTGGCAGCTACGGCAGTTTGCTCAGGCAATAACTTTTTTAACAGCCCCTCTATCTCTTTTTCATAGGATAGCATCTGGGTCTTATAAAACCGGTAAGCTAACAGATGCTGATTCAGTATGGTGATCAGGTGTGGTTTATATACGCCTGTTAAGGACTTCAGCAGATCTTCCCTGCTTGCTTTAAGCTGACGCAGGTTTATGTCGGCTAATATCTTTTCAGCATCGTTACTCCCTGATGCAATACGCTCTAAGATCTGCATACCGGTCACTCCTTCAATATCGCTGATCAGATGCTGGTACTTGACATTCATTTGGGTAAGTACTTTCTGTATCCGGTTCAATGTATCACTCTTCTGCTTTTGAAAGATCCCCCGCTCATGAATATATGCCCGGAGTTCCCGGTAGCTCTCATCGGCGATGTGGGAAGCCCGGAAGAGACCATGGGCATGTAACTGGTGGATCCACTGGCTATCACTCACGTCGCTCTTTTGACCCACAGCATTCTTATAGTGCCGGGCATTCACCAGAGTTACCTCCAGATCATACTCTTCCAATATTTCATAAACTGCCATCCAATATACTCCGGTCGCCTCCATGGCTACCTGGCTAATTCCTGCACTTTTGAGCTCCTGTGCCAGGGCATGCAACTCCTCGGTATACGAACCATATTCCTTAACCTGGGATCCGCCTTGAGGACCTTGATAGGAAACGACCATGTTCATACTGCCTACATCAATACCTGCCGAATTAGGGTAAATGATCCCTAAGCGGATATCACTCGCTTTGTTTTCTTGCTTTTTACTCATAGTTTTGATTTTCTAAATAAAAAGCAGGCTAACTCGGATACTTTACAGATATATTGAAAGCTTAGTAAACAGGGTCAATGCTCAATGCATTGCCACTAATATATTTTCCTTTAAGTATCCGTCCTAAACTCGAAAACGGACTCTTCAGGTACCAAATGAGTAACCAGGTTATGTAGTTAGCCTGCTTCTTATTGCAAGTTAAAACACGTGCACAAAATGTCATTCCTATATTTTGATTTTTCTTAAAATGTGCCTACTCG
>JAKFBS010000007.1:0-2273 GCA_036677065.1 Bdellovibrio sp.
GTAACCGCCCGAGTAACCCCATATTGCAATCTACGATGTAGTTCTCTTTCTTTGGCTTAAAATAGAAAGCGATGAATCAACGAGAACAAATGGAAGTTGAAATACAGAAATGGCGTGAAAGCGGGCTAAGGAAGAAAGAGTACTGCCAGCAGCAGGGGATTACGATCAGCACTTTCACCTATTGGATCACCCGGATTAATCAGAGTAGAGGCAAAGGTTTTATTCCACTCATTCCAGCGCCCCGGCCTGAGACATCTTGCATTGAGGTTATTTATCCAAACGGAGTGCGCTTAAAAGTGCCGGCTTCTGAGTTAAAAACCATTTCCCAATTGATCAGTTTTTGCTGATGTTCAGTCTCAACTCTTCAAACCAGTATTTCCTCTATCAGGGGTATTGCGATATGAGAAAGTCTTTCAACGGCTTATGCGGGTTGGTAGTTTCAGAACTGAGACGGGAAGTTACCAGCGGCCAAGTATTCATTTTCCTTAATCGGCAGCGCACGCATATCAAACTGTTGCACTGGGAACACGGCGGCTTTGTCCTGTACTATAAACGCTTGGAACAAGGCTCCTTTTCGGCCCCTCCCAGAGAGCAGTTAAGCTGGGCCGATCTGGTGCTGATGATCGAAGGAATCCAGGTTCATAAGAGTCGGCAATTGCTTCGCTATCAGGTATGAAAAAGTGCATTTTTATTTGCGTAAACGCACTTTTTTGAGTATTTTCATGCCATGGATATGGCACTGGAAACCCTCTCGAAGGAGAAATTGGTTACTCTTTTAAAAGAGAAGGATGCCACCATAGAAACCCATCAAAAAATCAACACTTCACTTCAGGAAGAAAATGCATACCTCAAACATCAGGTAGAACTTTTCAAGCGGATGCAGTTCGGCCAGAAGCGGGAACGCTTCGAGGGCGATCCGGCACAGGGCGTTTTACCCTTTGAAGCTCCGGCTGAAGAAGTGGCTAAGCAGGAAGAGGTAATTAAAGAACAAATTACCTATACCCGTAACAAACAATCCACACATAAAGGTCGTGCAGCCCTTCCTGCTCATCTTCCGGTAGAAGAAATCGAAATTCACCCGCAAGGCGATCTCTCTGATATGGTCTGTATCGGCAAAGAAGTGACCGAAGAGCTGGAATGTGAACCAGCCCGCTTTTTCATCCGTCGTTACATCCGCTATAAATATGCAGCTAAAAACGGAGAAGGCGTTAGAACCGGAGAGCTTCCCGAGCGGGTGATCGATAAAGGGATTCCGGGAGCGGGCCTGTTATCGATGATCCTGACGGATAAATATATGGATCATCTGCCTTTGTACCGGCAGAAGCAGCGATTTGCCCGTGAAAACATTCCCATTGCTTCCTCCACAATCGAAGGCTGGGTCAAACAGGGGCTGGAACGTTTGGAACCGCTTTATCAGCAGCTAAAGTTCGACATTAAAGCCAAAGGATATTTGCAAGTCGATGAAACCAGCATAAAAGTACTGGAAAGTGATAAGAAAGGAGCCTGTCACCTGGGATGGTATTGGGTGTATCACAGTCCTTTGGATGGACTGGTGCTGATGGACTATCAGCCCACACGCGGATCAGGCGGAAGCAAAGAGATGCTGGAACACTTTAAAGGCTACCTTCAGAGTGATGGCTATGCGGTATATGAAAAAATAGGTCAGCGGCAGCAAGTGGTTCCGCTTGCCTGCTGGGCGCATGCCCGCAGAGAGTTTGACCGGGCGCTGGATAACGATAGGATCAAAGCATCCAAAGCCCTCCATTGGATTCAGCAGCTTTACGCCGTAGAGCGCAATGCAAAAGAGCAGCAGTTGAATGCCGCACAGATCAAGGAGCTCCGCCTGGACGAATCGCTTCCGGTAATCAATGAGTTGGGAAAATGGATCTTCGCTGAAGTAAAAAATACCTTACCCAAAAGCCAGATCGGCAAAGCCATGCGTTACGCCATGGAGCGCTGGGATAAGTTAAGCGCCTATCTGCAGGATGGAAATCTGTATATCGACAATAATGCTACCGAAAATGCCATTCGTCCGATAGCTTTGGGCAGAAAGAATTATCTCTTTGCCGGAACTCATGATGCTGCTGCCCGGGCGGGAATGATCTATTCCTTCTTTGCCATCTGCAAAAAACATGAGGTAAATCCGTTTCAGTGGCTGAAATATGCCCTGCAGAATGTCATGAGCATTAATCACAAAAACATTCGCGACCTGTACCCCCAGAATTATAAGAAATTAATCGAAACTCAAAAGATGTAGTTGCTCGGGCGGATAC
>JAKFBS010000008.1:0-182592 GCA_036677065.1 Bdellovibrio sp.
TTAGTTCGCTTTTCAAAAAGATCTTACGGCCAGCATTTTTTGCGTGTCGTGGCGGGACAAATTGCTCAGCAGTTTAAAAATAATGGATTTTTAGCCGCAAGAAATGTGACCGATACCCCAGCAAGCTCGGTAAAATCCGTAAAGCTATGGAAGTACAGGCCTTTTACGCGTGTGATTCAGGGATGGAAGCCCTATCTGATTGTTAGAAACTATATTCAACTTAATATTAAAGAAGCTGCTGGCGAAATAAAATATAAACCGCAGCGCTTAAAAGGGCTTTCGTCATCCGAGTGGGAAGTGTTGTGGGCTTAAAAAACAAAACCCACATCTCGTTAAAGATGTGGGTCATGACAAGGGTTTAAAATAATCTGTATCCCTTTTTTTTATTTTTTCTTATTTTTTTTCTTTTTATCACAATCGTCTTTGTCTTTTGAACTTCTGTGTTTGTCCTTATGTTCGCAAGGGTGTTTTGGATCAGGTTTCGGTGGAGTCGGTGGTTTCACCGGATCTTTTGGCTTACAAGGCTTTTTATCTTTGTACCAACCTAAGTGTAAACCAGAGTCTGCGTGTTTACCGTCGTGGTTTACACCTAAATGTTTACCGTTGTTAGATTTAACATCGATTTCACATTGTTCTTCTCCAGGTTTTGGCGGCGGAATTGTAACCGGAGGTTTGTTGCCATGTTGGCAAGTTAAACTTGGATCAATCACAAATTTACCGTTATTACATAATGTGATTTCAGCTTCGCAACGTGAACCCGCACCAGCCGTAGTGTGTGCAGCCGCCCATAATGTAAAACCATGCGGAATCGTGATTAGACCGAATAAAATCTTACAAGATTTAGGGCCTTCAACAACACAAGTTGCTGCAGTGTTTGAACCTGATAATACACCATTGTTACAAGTTCTAGTTTCTGATTGGCAAGATTGGCCATAACCAACACTTGATGATTTGAACGCTTGTACACTAGCACCGCTGGCAATCGTTTTACCGTTGAAAGTACAAGACTTCGGCGGAGTTACTATTACTGGAGGAGCTACAGTACATGATGCAATCGTGTTTGATCCTGATAACACGCCATTAGAACAAGTGCGATTTTCAGATTGGCAGATTTGACCGTAAGGCACTTGGCTTGACGAGTAAGCTTTAACCGTTGCCCCGTTGGCTACAACTTGACCGTTGAAAGTACAAGACTTAGCAGGTTCTACAGAACAAGAGTTATAAGTGTTTGAACCAGATAATACTCCGTTAGAACAAGATCTGATTTCAGATTTACATGACTGACCATAAGCCACAGAGTTGGTGGCCCAAGCTTGAACGCTTCCGCCATGAGGTACAGCTGAACCGTTGAAAGAACATGATTTAGCAGACTCAATTGAACATGAACTATAAGTGTTTGAACCAGATAAGACACCATTATCACAAGTTCTAGATTCTGATTTACAAGTTTGACCATAAGCCACTGAATTAGTTGTGAAAGCTAGTACACTTGCACCGTGAGCTACGACCGCACCATTGAAAGAACAAGTTTTAGCTTCTTCTACAGAACATGTTACTACAGTGTTTGAGCCAGACAACACGCCGTTAGAACATGTTCTAGTTTCTGATTTACAAAGTTGACCATAACCTACTGAAGAAGACGAGTAAGCTTGAACTGATTCGCCATCTTTTAAAGTCTGACCGTTGAAAGAACATGTTTTTGCTTGTTCAACTTCACATGAGCCGCTTGTGTATGAACCAGATAATGTACCGTTAGCACAAGTTCTAGATTCAGATTCACAAGTTTGACCGATACCTACATTAGATTCTTTGAATAAAATCGTACTTTGACCGTGGGCAATTGTTAAACCGTTAATTAAACAGCTCGCAGGTTGCGCTACAGTACAAGAAGCATATTGGCTTGAACCATCTAATGTTCCATTAAAACAAGATCTTTCTTCAGCCACACAAGATTCGCCAAAACCAACTGTTGATGTCGCAAAAGCCTGAACAGTTTGATTGTGAGCAATGGTTTGACCGTTGAATAAACAGCTTGCCGCCTGAGTTGTGCTACAAGATGCGTATTGATTTGAGCCTGATAAAATTCCGTTATCACAAGTTCTAGTATCAGAGATACACATGTCACCGAAATTTACTGTTGAAGATGGAAAAGCTTCAACGCTTTGACCGTGAGCTACAGTTTGACCGTTGAATAAACAGCTTTTCGCTGCATCAACATTACATGAACCGTATTGGTAGCTTCCAGACATTACGCCATTTTCACAAGAACGCTGTTCAGATACACATGATCCGCCAAATGCAGCAGACGAGTTTTGAAATGCTGTGATTAATTGACCGTGAGCAATTGTTTCGCCGTTAAATAAACAGCTTTGTGGTACATCAACGTTACAAGAAGCATAAGCACTTGAACCTGATAAAATTCCATTATCACAAGTTCTTGTTTCTGCAGTACAAGTTTGACCGTAAGGTACGCTTGAATTCGCAAAACCATTTACTTGTGATCCGTGCGCTACCGTTTGGCCGTTGAATAAACAGCTTGCCGCTGCATCCACGTTACAAGAAGCGTAAGCACTAGAACCAGATAACACACCGTTATTACAAGAACGTTGTTCAGCTGTACAAGTTTCGCCGTAAGCTACAGTTGAATTAGCAAAGGCGTTGACGTTAGATCCGTGCGCTACAGTCTGACCGTTGAATAAACAACTTGCCGCTGCATCTACGCTACAAGAACCGAAAGAATTTGATCCTGATAAGACACCGTTATTACAAGAGCGTTGTTCAGCTGTACAAGTTTCGCCGAACGCTACAGTTGAATTTGCAAACGCACTTACGTTAGACCCATGCGCTACAGTTTGGCCGTTGAATAAACAACTTGCCGCTGTGTCTACAGCACATGATCCATAAGAATTTGATCCTGATAATGAACCATTATTACAAGTACGTTGTTCAGATACACATGATGAGCCGTAAGCTACAGTTGAATTTTGAAACGCTTCAACTGAAGAGGCGTGGGCAATTGTTTGACCGTTGAATAAACAACTTGCCGGGCCGGCAACAGTACATGATGCATATTGATAGCTTCCTGCTAACACACCATCATTACAGCGTCTAATTTGCGAAACGCAGGTTGAACCGTAAAGTACCGTAGAGTTTTGATACCCAGTTACAGATGAGCCATGTAAGACTGTTTGGCCGTTGAATGAACAGTTGGCGTAATCAGATGGAATATCTGGGCCACTTACGGCAAAGCTAGTGTTCGAGAAATCACGATTCGCATCAGTTACCGAAGCAGGTGCTGGACCGCCACTCTTAGGGCTACAGCTTGAAATACTTACGGCAAGTAATGCAATTAGGGCGATTTTGTTAAAAACAGTCATTTTTGACTCCTTGTCAATCTAGGTTCAGTTTCGGCGAATTCTGTGAAAACTACACATTTAAAACCTTAAAATCTCCACTTAATACAGGGGTTTACAAAGGTGCATTTTTTTGACTAAATGTTAGATAGTTAGTTTTAAAATAGAGTAAAAAAATTAGACAAATTTTTTCAACCAAGGAGCGCCTTAATTTTTTCTTCATATTTAGCCTTAGTCATTGCGATGCTTTCAATTCAATTCGGTGCTTCAGTGGCCAAGGGTTTATTTACTGATTTAGGCCCTGCAGGTACCACAGCATTACGCGTATTTTTTGCAGCTCTTATATTAGTAGCTATTGCTAATCCCATTAAAAACAAATCCATCTTCAAAAGCATTATTGCTGACCGTGCACAACTGGGGTTGATCGCAGTTTATGGATTATCACTGGGGTTAATGAATATATTTTTTTACTTTTCGATACAGAAAATTCCCTTAGGGTTAGCCGTAACCTTAGAATTTACAGGGCCACTAGCCGTATCTGTTTTATATTCGCGTAAATGGCGCGATATTTTATGGGTGATCTTGGCCGCCGCAGGGATTGGAATTTTATTCTATCACAGTGGTGAGGCTAAAATTGATTACTTCGGCATGTTCTTAGCCTTAGTGGCTGCATTTTTTTGGGGATTGTATATTATCTTTGGTAAAAAAGCGGTTCGTAGCGGACATGCCAGTTTAATTGTTTCTAGTCTGGGAATGTGTTTTGCCGCCGTGTTGGCTTTACCCTTAGGTTTATATATAAATACAACCCAAGTCATAAATCCAAATTATTGGTTGGCCGGCTTAGGTGTGGCCGTCTTATCAAGTGCTTTGCCGTACAGCTTAGAATTAAAAGCGATGCAAAAGATTCCAGAGAAAACTTTTGGGATTTTAATGAGTTTTGAGCCAGTGGTAGCTACGTTAGTCGGATTTGTATTTTTACATGAAACTTTAGATATCATTCAATTTACAGCCATGGCCTTAGTTATTGCCGCCTGTGTAGGAAGTTCTTATGAATCATGAACAGTTAGGGCCTGAATTTAATTTAGAAACTTTTTTAAACGCGCGCACGGTTTGTCAAAAAGCAGCTGATGAAATCATTTCGCGTATCGAAATTGGAATGACTGAAAAAGACGGGCAGATTCTTGTTAAAGATGTGTTTAAAGAGTTGGGTGTACTTAAGTTCTGGCATCCGACAAAGTTTCGCATGTGTAGCGACACGACAAAAACTTTTCGTGACTTACCCGATGATAATTTAAAGTGCCAAGATCAAGATTTAGTTTTTATTGATATCGGGCCAATCATAGATAATCACGAAGCAGATTTTGGACGAACTATAGTTTTAAATAAAGCAGGTGCTCAGTTAGATGCAAATTATGTAAAGCTAGCTAACGCGAGTGAATTGATTTTTCGCGAAACAGAAAAGCACTGGCAACAAACGGGTGCTACCGGCATTAAATTATTTGAATTTGCCCAGAATAAAACCAGCGAGCTTGGTTATCGTTTAGATCACCGAATGGCTGGGCACCGCCTTGGTGATTTTCCGCATCAGCTTTATTCAAAACATAAACTTTTTGAGTTCGAACAAAGCCCTGTTAAAAACATTTGGGTCTTAGAAATTCATATCGTAGACGATGAAAAACAGCGCGGGTCATTTTTTGAAGACATCATGACGGGACATTTTGCTCTTTAGCGTGGCGAAACGCCCCTCTGGAATATTGCAAGAATAAACACATACGACTTAACTCTGTATTTTTGGTGGCGCAGTCATTGCAAACATCAAACAAATCACAGGATTAGGGGAATGGTATGAAATTGTTTTTGCGTTGTCTTGTCGTTATTTCGTTAGTGGGTTCATTGTTTGCCATCGAAGCATTGGCCATGATCTCAGAGCAAACTCGCCAAGCAGCTACTAGTTTAGGTGCTGCCAACTTAGGTGAAATTGAATTTGTCGCTGGTTCTGATGCCTTAACTGATCAGAGTCGGGCAGAAATTCGTAATGTCGTTGATGAAGCCCGCCAAAAGGGCCAGCTCGATTATATAAATGTCTTAGCTTGGTCTGACCAAGAATATCCAGCAAGTAAAACTTCGCAAAGTAAAGCCAATGTAACTTTAGCTAAACGAAGAATCGAAACTGTAAAAGCTTTTTTAAAAAGTGATTTAAAGATTAAAGACGTTTCTGGATTTAATATGGCCAAGCGTCCTGGGGCCCTAAGAGAATTTTTAAAAACAAAAGATGCTCGCGTTAAAAAAACGACCGAAGTGGCGGGGGCTGCTCCGGTGCAAGATTCTGAAACTGGTTTATTTGGTGAAAAGGGGCAGGCTTCTAAAGCAGTATTGATGATTTTCACAAAAAAGTAGTTAACGACAAGTTTAAAATAATTCACGAACCCGGTCTGCATTTGGATCGATTAATCAAAACAAATAAGGTGTTTGAAACGCCAAGGAGAAAAAATGGAAACGACTTCTGATATCAAAAATCAATTTAATTCAAAAGCTGATAAATACAGTGATAAAGCGTCTCACGCAGCTGAAAAAATCAGTGATAAAGCAACTCATGCAGTAGATCGCGCACGTCGTGCCGGTGAAGAGTTTTTAGAAACTCCAATTGCAGAACGTATGTCTGAAGCACTTTCTGGTTTAAGAACTAGATCAGTCGAAGCCTACGATACATCAATCTCAGCGGTTCGCCGTAATCCGGCAGCTTGGCTAGGTGCCGCAGTTGGTGTGGGCGTAATCGCCGGCCTGTTATTTGGCCGTCGTCGTTCAAGTTAATTTTTTTAAAAACAGGCTCTGACTCACCAGGGCCTTTTTTCTTTGGGGGGCCAGAGCTATGTTTAAAATTCTTCGTTTTATAGGATCATTTTTATTTGGTAAGCGCATGTTGCAGATTCCATATGAAGTGATCGTTGACTATGCTTTAGCTCGGGTCAAAGTCATGGCCCAATCTGCCGCTCTGAGTTTAGTAGGAATCATCTTACTGCTGACTGGTTTTTTAGTCTCATTTTTTAATACTTTATCTACTTATGATTTAAAAGGTTATTTCTTGTTATCAGCAGTGGCAGCTGGTGGCTTGGGGATTTGCGTTCTAGGAATTGTGTTTTTGGTGGTCGCAAATTTAAGAAAAGAGCACGCCGTAAAACCGTCCGAAGTTATTCACGGAGCACACTCGCCGATTGAAGACGCCTTAGCGGTATTAATTACGGATTTTGTGAACAACAGAAGAGAAAAACACGAACATCACGCGCATCATACTAGAGATGCTGCAACAGGAGCTGTATAATGAAATCATTGAATGCAACTGGGCGTTTAGCCATAGTCGAAGATGATCAAGACATGTCAGAAGTGATTGAAGCGTTTTTTAAACCACGCGGTTTTGACGTAACAACATTTTCAACACCGCTTGATGCTTTAGCGAGCTTAAAAAAAAACCAAGAAAATTTCGATGTTATCATTACCGATTTAATGATGCCCGAACTTTCTGGGATCGAATTCACTCAACGGTTACATGATGAAGACATAGATATTCCCGTGATCTTAGTGACTGGGCATAACGATGTTGATTTAGCTGTGCAAACAGTTGAAGTCGGAGCCTATGATTTTATTTTAAAACCAATTCCTTTTCCTAATTTATTAACCTCTGTTCAGCGAGCGATGCATTACCGTAAAGTCAGCGGTGAAAACAAAGTTCTAAAAGCAGTGATTCAAAACAAAGAAGGTACCGGTGTAACTGGTATCATCGGTAAATCTGCAGGCTTTCGCCAGGCACTGGATTTAGCGAAAAAAGTAGCGTCAAGCCAAGCGCATATCTTGATCACCGGAGAATCCGGTGCGGGTAAAGAAGTGATCGCAAAGGCTGTGCACCAAATGGGCCCTCGCAGTAAAGAACCTTTTGTGACGATCAATTGCTCGGCGATTCCTGAAACATTACTAGAGTCAGAACTTTTTGGTCACGCCAAAGGGTCTTTTACCGGCGCCATTGATAAAAAAGTGGGTCTATTTGAAGAAGCTGAAGGCGGAACTCTATTCTTAGATGAAATCGGGGATATGACCTTGCAGTTACAAGCTAAATTACTTCGCGTGCTGCAAGAAAAGAAAATTCGCCGTATTGGTGAAAACCAGCAGCGCAATATCGATGTACGCATCGTTGCAGCTACGCATAAAGATTTGCGCTTTGAAGTGCAAGAACGCCGCTTTCGCGAAGATTTATACTTTCGTTTAAATGTTATTCCGATTCGTATTCCGCCATTACGCCAACGTAAAGAAGATATCCTTCCCTTAGCTGAATATTTTCTAAAAAAATATTCAGCACTCAACGGTATATCTTTAAGTGGTTTTTCGCGTGAAGCGACCGACCATTTATTAAACAATACGTGGCGTGGAAATGTGCGCGAGTTGGAAAACACAGTAGAACGGGCCGTGGTCTTAGCCACGGGCCCTGTCATTGAGTGTAAAGACTTAGTGGACTTTGAAAAGGTGAACACAGAAGACGTTGTTGATGCGGCTCTTCCGGTAGTCTCTGCTCCGCCGAAGTTAACCACTGAAATGACTTTAGAAAAAATCGTCATGAATGAACGCACGTTAAAACTTGAAGAGCTATGCCAGATCTATATCTTAAAAGTTTTACGTAAAAATAATGAATCAAAAGAAAAGACGGCTAAAGAATTAGGTATCGACCGCAAAACATTGTACCGAAAACTGGCAGCTATGCAAAAAACAGAAAACATGTTGCAGCAGTAGTTTTAACACTACTGCAGAAATAAAAAAAAGCATCGTTATTAACGATGCTTTTTTTATTTCTTGTTAACAATTGTATTATACCGCTTTGACTAAAGCCGGGCTAATTGCTGATTGTAGAATGTCTCTAAGACTTTTCAAGATATTCGCAAACGGCTGACGTTTGCTGATGTATGAAACCACACGATAAGTGTTGTTTTTATTGGTTCTGCATTCACGTGCTTTGTGTGCAGATAAAATCACCACTGGCGTTTTTTTCATGTTCCATTGCTCTGAAGCTAACGGATCAATCATCGCATTGCGGTCGGCTTGTTTAAGTGTTTCACCGCCGGTCATATCAGGCAATTCCCAATCCATAATGACTAAATCAAAATGGTGTTCAGACATTTGGTTTAACGCTTCGTACGGGTCGTTAGCGACTTCGACGTAGGCTCCATCAAATGCAAATTTGTCTGCTAATACTTCTGCTAGATCGCGATCGTCTTCGACGATTAAGACTCTTCCTTGACGTGGATGGACTATCTTAGTCGCATTCACGTGCGTTAACTGATTCATTATTTCACCCCTCTGAAAATTCTAGTACCCACTAGAATAAGCAAAGGCCAAGCCAGCAGTAAGAAAGTTTATGCTTGCAGGTGTTAGTTTAAATGAATTTAAGCAGTAAAAATTCCCCAGCATAGAGAGAATTTGGACTTTAATGAGGGAGCGTCGATTTTTTAACAATGCTTTCTAATTCATCAACCAAGTGCGAAGCCGAATCGCTATCATGAGCTTTAGCTGCAAGTTCTAAAGATTTTCCAACCGTTGAAATTTCAGGAAAGCCGAATGTTGACCCATTGCCTTTAAGTTGGTGGCCGATAGTTTCACAAACGGATAAGTCGCCTCGCTGTAAAGCTATACGGCAATTTTCGATGTCGGTAAATCGACGCTCTAAATATTTCAGGATAGCTTCTTTAGGAATATCCATTTCAGTTTTCATGTTTATTCCACTCTTGTTGGAGTAATAATAATATCAACGCGACGATTAGCCGCGCGGCCTTCTTTGGTTAAATTAGAGGTTACTGGATTGGTGGCGCCTAAACCTTGATATTCAATCTGATCCTGCGTGATGGCTTCGCCTGAAAGTAAATAATCTGCGACCGCTTCAGCGCGGGCTTCAGAGATTTTTTGATTTAACGCAGGGCTGCCGGTTGAATCGGTAAAGCCTTCGATTTTAACTTGCTCTTGATTCATCGAAGTTAAAATTTGTTTTACTTTGTCTAAAGCCGGCATAACTTCGTCAGTAATTTTAGCTTGGCCAGGAGCAAAGTTGCTGCCGATTAAGCGCACCACGATTTTTTCGCCATCGCGCATGACTTCAGCCATTTTTGGATCGAAATTAAGTTCTGCAAGGGCTGCTGCTGTTGGGTCAGTATTTTGCCGTGCGGCCATAGCGCGACTTTGCAGGCTGTAGTATTTGTTTTTAAAAGCTTCGTTTTCGCTAAAAGAGAAATACTCTTTATTTGGTTTGTGATCTTTAATCGCTTTTTTGAGTTCCCAGTCGGTACGTTGAAACTCACTCGGAGAATTTTCAAGGGCGCCGGCTTTTAACGCCATTTTGCGGGCATTTAGAATACCACTGATTTCACCGCGTGCTTCTTGTTGTTGGCTAAGCGCATACTCTAGGTTTCCGCGCGCATCGCCAACAGTTTCAAGGATTTTCTTTTCTGATTTACCTTCAGTTTCCATTTTTCGGGCTTCGGCTAATTTTCTTTTAGCCACTGCGAAATAGTTTGGTGAAGTGATATCAACTTGATTTAATTCACCTTGCTGAATATCAGCTTCTAAGCGACTCAGTTCAACACTCGGATTTGTGCCTTTAGGAAATTGCACACGATAAGCTTTATTCGCACATCCTGAAAAACTAATCAGCACGTAGAACAAAGCGATTAAGGTAAAATTTAAATTGATATGAGTCTTTAAAGAACGCATGGCGGTCTCCTTATAGTAAATGACAGGGATATGATCCATGCAAGAGAGGTTGCATAGATCATATCCCTGTGGGGAAGTGGTATTAGGGAAGGTAATCCTGACGTCTTCCGCCGATGAGACTCGCAACAAAGCTGATTGCAGCAAGAATTAGGAAAACAGCCAGTAATACGCGTCCGATTTCCATAGAAACCCCGGCAAAACCAGTAGCTCCAAAAAGAATGGCCACTAAAGCCAACACAAAGAATGTGATTGCGGCTCTTAACATAAGGTACCTCCAATAGATTTTTAGTTGAACGGTCTCTTATGTAATTGCAAGTGTGCAACCAAAGCCTTTGCCGCTTAAAGCGCAAGGGGTGTGCTTCACAAAACTAGTTGTGGTGAAATTCCTGAATTTTGAGGCGAAACGCTACGGCTTATTTTGTCGCCGTAGCTCGCACATATGAATAAAAGAAAACTGAGTTTTTAGATTTTTTTACAATTTCTACTTCAGATTTCATTTGCTTGATTAATTGCGGGCTTACCCGTTTTTTTTCGATCAGTGTTTGTTCGGCACTTAACAGAATATCAAAGAAAAAATCGATAAAGGCCGCTCGTTTTTCAGGTTCACGGGCGTCGAAATGAAATGGGCGAATTTCAACATTAATATTTTTGAAACCCGAAGCTTTTAATAAATTTCCTAATTGGGCGCCGACAAACGGGTGGCCTTTGATTTCCCATTGGTAATCATTAAATTCAAACCAATATTTTAAATACGCCGGTGAATAGGGCTCCATAAATAGACTGTGGTTGAAAACTTCAGAGATATAAACTTTGCCGCCGGGCTTTAAATTTTTATAGACATTTTTTAAAACCAATAATGGATCAGGAACATGTTCTAAGAACCAACATACAAAAGCCGCATCGTAATCAGTTTTGCTGAGTTTCATTTTTTGTGCGTCTTGTTGTTGTAGGGTAACACGGCCTGATTTAATTTCTTTGGCTAAGTATTTACTGGCTGTTTTTAACTGTGCTTGCGATAAATCAATGCCATCGATTTGTAATTTCGGAAACCGACGACAAAGAATTTGGGTTTGCGCGCCGACACCGCAGCCGACTTCTAATAGGTTTTGAGTAAATTCTAAATCAACACCTTGATATATATAGGGTTCTAAAAAATCAGCCTGATAAATTAAGCGATCCTGCTCTTTTTTTTCAAAACCGTGAATATATTTTTGTGGCATGGGTTATTCCTTTAGACTGTGTAAAATGCTCTCAATAAAAATCTGGCCGCGTTTGACTTTACGAAACTCTTGTTTGTAAACCAAACAGATCTTATCAGAGAACTGCGGTGCGCCTTTAACTTTTTCGTAGCTTTGCTGTTCATAAATTTGTAAAACCCGTTCTGGAACGATGCCGCAACCAACGCCTTGAGCCACAAGATTGGCAATAACTTCTAAACTTGACGATTCGATAACGCGTTTAAAGTTGAACCCCTTTTTATTTAATTTTTGCAAAATATCCTGGGTTTGTAAAAGACTGGGTTCGATGATCAACACATCATCATTTTGGCAGTTCTTGGCTTTCCATAAGCAAACTTCATCGCGACAAATCTCTTTAATAATCAAATCGGGATGGGGCGCAGGATTCACCGCAAAGGCTGCATCTAATACCGAACTGACTACTTGTTCAGTCATATAGCGCGATAAACCGTGAGTCAGTTGCACTTCAATCGCCGGATTTTTTTTCAAGAAAGAGCCCAGAAAACTCAGCGAATATTGCGCGACTGCTGAATGAACCCCAAGCTTAATAACTCCCTGCGGGGTTTCTATATCATCTGAGATATTTTGTTTGAGGTTTTCCCATTGTTGAATCATCGAGTTAGCCGATTGTTTTAACTTTGTGCCGGCAGGGGTAAGCTGCACCCCTTTTTTAGAACGTAAAAAAAGCTGGCAGTTTAAATCTGACTCTAAACGTTTTACGCAGTGGCTTAACGCTGGCTGGGTGATGCCCAAACGCTCAGAGGCTCTGGTCAAGTGCAGGGTTTGTGATAGTTCTAAAAAGTATTTAAGGTCGGTTTGGTTAATCATTAATATTAGTTATCATACCTAAACATAACTTTCATTATATTTATTATTGTTTTTTCAGTACTTCTAATTTTAAGAAGGAAGTGTTCAAAATGAAAAGACGTGAACTTATTAAAAATGGCCTGTTATCTTCTTTATCAGTATTTGCATTTGCTCGCGTAGTTAAAGCGGAGGATGTGATGTGCGTTAATGGATTAACACCCAAACAAGTTGAAGGACCATTTTATCCTATCGTGGATCAGGTCGATAAAGACGGCGATTTAGTTTACATTAAAGGAAGTTCAACTCAAGCCCTTGGTGAAATCGTGATCGTTGAAGGTATTGTAACCGATCAAAACTGTACGCCGGTAAAAAATGCGCTGGTTGAAATTTGGCAAGCTTGCCACTCGGGCAGATACAATCATGCTGCCGATCCAAATACGGCAGAGCTTGACCCGAATTTTCAATACTGGGGTAAAGCCATTACTGATGAAAAAGGGTTCTATCGTTTTAGAACAATTATTCCGGGCGCTTATCCAGCAGATACAGGTTGGGATCGTCCGCCGCATATTCATTTTAAGATTTCAGCGTTACGTCACCGTGAATTAATCACGCAGATGTATTTTGCCGGGCACGACTTGAATAGCAAAGATTTAATTCTTCAGGATTTAAGTGCGGCAGACCAGGAAAAAGTGATTGTAGATTTTAAAGAGCGTACTGATCAGCTACACCCCGTTGGCCAGTTTAATATTCAGATCAGAAAATTAACAAAATAAAACAAAGGAGTTTTATATGAAAAAATTTATTTTAGCTGTGGTTTTATTAACAGCGACAACAGTATACGGACAAGGCGAGACGATTATCTCTAAAAAAACGGTTCAGCTAGAAGTTGATCTTTCAACAACTGGCATCCGCTCTAGTAACTTAGGATATGGCGATACGTTTTTTGTAAAGATTTTGGTTCCAGGTTTAGCTAAAGAAACTATGTTAAACCACCGTAACGAAGGCGAAAGTGCACCGTGCTTAGCCACTTACGAGACTTTTACTGTAGAAGATGTAGTTAAAGGTAATCCAGCAAAAGAAATTCATGATTTTGAAATCGTGCAAAAGAAACTGCTTTACCCGAATACGACTGATAAAACGTGCGATGTTTACTTAGTTGAAACCGTTGCAACAACTGTACGTGGATTTAAATTCATTCATGATCGTTCAATCGAACTACCTAAGCGTCATATTGACGATTGCCAGTAATATTTAAGATTGCCGTAGACGGCTATCTGGTTTCGACGCTAAGATGGCCGTTCTATGAGACAATGTGATCGCAGTTATTTTTTCGGTGAGCCTGGTTATGAAATGCTTGTTAAAGAATGGGGCGCAGTTGATAAGCCCGTGCTTTTTTTAGTGCATGGTTTTCCCGGTTGTTCAGAACACGGTAAACTTGTTTCAACATCACCGTTATGGGAATCCTTTCGCCTGATTGCTGTAGATCGTCCTGGTTACGGCGAATCAATAGTGCAAAAAAACTTAACGTTTTTAAAATTTGCCAGCCAAATCAAAAGTCTTTTTAAAGAACAAAATATTGATAAGTTTTCGATTATTTCAGTCAGCGGTGGCGCACCTTATGCGTTAGCTTTGGCTTACGTGATGAAAGAGCAGGTTTTAAAACTGACTTCTGTTGGCGGAATTGCTCCGTTAACTTTTAAAAATTTTAAATACATGAATCGTGTGCAAAAGAAAACTTGGTTTGCACAGCAGTTTATTCCAGATCGTGTATTGCATTTTGGCATGAATCGCGTGTGGGCTCAGGGCTTAGATAAATTAGATGAGACGCTATTTACTGCCGATTTTTCTGAGCCCGATCGAAAAGTATTTATGGATCCTGAAATTCAGCCCGTGTTATTAGAATCTACGTACATGGCTTTAAAACAAGGGCCAGCCGGTGTGTTACATGATATTAAAATTTTAGCTAAAAGCTGGGGTTTTCCGATTCACGAAGTCACTTGCCCGGTTACTTTATGGCACGGCGGTGTTGATGATGTGGTGCACTTGCGTTTTGCGCAAGATATGCAGGGCTATTTACCACAAGCGACTTTAAATTACTTCGAAGCTGAAGGCCATTATTCAATTTTGTTAAATTGTCGCGATCAGATTTTGTCTGATCTGTTACAAGCTTAGCTATAAACTTAAAATCTTTTCTAAAGCTTTATAATTATCTACAACTGATCCTGTTCGGCAAAGTTGATCTAAGTTAACTAATTCTCCAAATCCAGGTTTCAGCACTTGCAGTGAACTTTTATTGCGCCCATTGCGTAATAAAATTTGACGAATTTCATGCGCCGAAAGCCGTGGATTTTGCGCCCAGAGCACTGATAAAACTCCGCTCACCATTGGGGCCGCCATGCTCGTGCCGCTTAAAATTGAATAAGTGTTATTCGGTGAAGTCGATGTGATTTCATATCCGGGCGCGAAAATATCGACGCTTTTTTTTCCGTAATTTGAAAAAGTGGCGACTAAGGCCTGGGTATTATATTTTGAAGAAGCTCCGACTTCGATCCAATTTTTTATTTCAGCTTGGCTATGAGGGCTTGCGAAATAACGGTTCGGAAAATTTTGTCTTTTATCGTTGTTGTGCGCAAAATTTCCCGAGGCATGAACTAAAATTACGCCACGGTCAGCGGCGTATTTAAAGATTTCATCTAGTTTTGACTTGTGCGGAGAATATCTTTTGCCAAAGCTCATGTTAATAATTTTTGCGCCGTTATCGACGGCATATTTGACCGCGAAATAAATATCTTTATCGTACTCATCGCCATTTGGTATGGCTCGAATCGCCATTATTTTTGCGTAAGGTGAAACGCCGTTAATACCTTGGCCATTATTGCGAAGTGCAGCGATTATTCCGGCCACATGCGTGCCATGGAGTGCATCAGGGCCCATGACATCGTTATTGCCATAATTGCCATGTGTAAAATTATTTGGGTCATCCTTGATGATTTGTGCGCGTGGGTCAAAACTTTCATTTAAAGCCGTTTCAAGCGCGACCTTAAATGTATTTACGCGGGTTTGCAGGCGTTCTACAGATTTTGCAAATGTAGAATTAAATTCGACGATGAGTTCTTCTTTGGCCTGCTGTTCAGATTCTCCGGTGGCTTTGAAGGCTTCGACCGCTTCTAAAGTTAAATGTTCGAAGGGAATATTAATGCGCGCCCCAATTTTATTGTAATATTCTAATAGGCGGTCGATTGCAGCTTGGGTGTATTTAAGCTGAATACGCATAACGGTGCGATCACCAATGACTTCATAATTTAATTTTTCGTAATATGCCTGGTCAAATTTTGAAAGCATAGCACCTGTTGTAATAAGATTTGCTTTCAATCTTTTAAGACGCACTAATTCACGTGTGCTTTCTAAGCGTTCATGATTCACATGCACGGCGCGGCCGTGTTCATCATGGCCGCCTAAAAAATTCCAGCCATTGATATCATCGATATAGCCATTTTGATCGTCGTCAACGCCAGCAAGGCCTTGGGCTTCTTTTTCATTGACCCATATGCGACCTTGCAGATCGGGATGGTTTAAATCAAAACCTCCATCAATCACGGCGACAAGAATTTGCTTAGCTTTTGGATTTAAATTTAAAGTTTTCAAAGCTCGTTCAATATCAACACCCTCAACGTTATCTTTGGGCCCTTTCGTGAACCAGTTTTCAATTTTATTGGGATCAGTTTCGTTGTCTAACGGGCGTAAGACTCCGCGTGGGTCTAAATCACTGGGCTTTGGCGGTGGTGTTTCTTTTTTGCTGCAGGCGGTGATGAGGCAGGTCGCAATGAACATCAAAACTAATTTGTGCATATCGGCTCCGCTTATTGAGTAGGTTCCATAGGTCGAGCTGGTTGGGTTTCTTCTACGTTGGCTGGAGTTGTGCCTGGTAAGTAGGGATACAGCGATTTCATTTGGCTTACGACATACACTAAGACCATCGCCGCAAGCACGGTTAACACAATCCCGAAATACAATTGGCGCGCGAATTTGCGTTCTTTGCGAAGATTACCGTAGGTTGATGAATGGCGCATAAAAGCCTCCTTACGCTAGAGTATTTATGAGATGCAAAATTGGGGCATAGGTGTTGCTGGGCAATCTGCCCCAGTTGCTCTATTTTGAAGCGCAGTTCTAACTTTAAAAAAATACATAAATTCTTGACGAAAATTTATTCGTTTCACTGTGAATGACGAACTTTTTATCAGTGTCTAAAAACTTTTAGACACTGGTGTTGCGTAGGCTTTTTCAGCTGCAATATAGAAATCTCATTCTAAGAACCCTGTCATTACCACAGGTTACAAAGGGGGCTGTTTTGGTCTTCAATTTGAACCTATTTATACTATGGATTTTACAAAAATCAGGCATTGCTTTATTTTAAGAAACTCAAAGAAATTACTTTCTTTACTTTTAGTTATTTACTGTTCTAACTTTTCTGTGAGCTGTAACCACAAGGCTGTAGATCCTGATATGCAAATCTCAGAAAAAATTCGCGAAAAACATGCGAAAGAATTACTAAAATCAAAATACAATGCAGCTAATTTTAAAGAGTTTTCTGGCGATAAAGAATTTGCCGTGTATATGAAATCCTATCTGCAGGCGGCTAACCCGAAATTGAGTTCTGATCGTTTTATAAAAGCCGTGATCGCTGAAAGTAAACAATACGAATATGATCCGATTTTTCTAATGGCCGTGATTAAGACCGAAAGTCAGTTTAACGAAAAAGCCATCGGCACTGCCGGCGAGATTGGTCTGATGCAAATTAAACCAGATACCGCTGCATGGATTTGTAAGAAAAAAGGCGTTAAATGGAAAGGCGCGCAAGCTTTAAAGAACCCTGAATATAATGTAAAAATCAGTGCGCTGTATTTTAAATATTTAAAAAAGACTTTAAACTCAAAATCAAATCGTTATGTGAACGCTTATAATATGGGAATCGGAAAGTTAGCGCGCACGCCGGCAGAAGATGTATCAGCGCATCCTTACTATCATAAGGTGATAAAAAACTACACCGAGATCTATGACGAATTAAAAAAGATCAAAGCCAAACGTTCAAAAGCTTAAGCTTGTTTACGTTCTAATATACCCCAAAATTTAAATTCCAACTTATTCTATACCGCTTTAAAGCTTTATCATTATGGCGTGATGGTTGCTTTTGTCATAAACAGAATTATTCATCGAGGTTTATATGAAACGGTTTTTAACATTTATGATTTTTTTAGGAGGATTTTTTCTAACTCCAACAATATATGCCCAAAGTGGATTTTTTCTTGAACCGATGATCACCTATCAAAATATGAAAGCAGATATTGAATATCCGAATACTTTTTTAAGTGATTCATCAGGCGAGATTAAAGGCACGGGCTTGGGGCTTCGTGCTGGCGGGCATGTGTTAGACACAGTTTTTCTGGCAGCCGATCTGCGATATTCGCAACCGAAATATCAAGACAGTAACTTTGAAGCGGACGCAAAAGCGCAAAATTACGGTGTGGTGTTGGGCTTACAAATGCCGATTGCGGGTTTACGTCTGTGGGGATCATATATTGTCGACGGAAATCTAGATCCCAAAGAAGATCAAAGCGTAGATTTAAAATTTACCAAAGCCCAAGGTTATCGGCTTGGCGCCGGTATTCACGTGGCGATGTTTAGTGTGAACATTGAATATCAAGATGTGAAATACAAATCGACCGAGCTAGAAAAGGTAGGACCTTTTAACAATGTAAATGCACAAGACAGTATCGAGCTCACTGAATCTGGCTTAGTGGCCAGTGTAAGTTTTCCGATAAGTTTTTAACAACAAGAGGAGTATTTTATGAATCAATCTCAAGTCGCAGGAAAATGGAAAGAAATTAAAGGCGAAATCAGAAAAGCCTGGGGTAATTTAACAGATGATGAAATCGAACAAACAAAAGGTAACATGGAATCCATCTCTGGATTGATCCAGCAAAAGTTTGGTTTAACTAAAGAGCAAGCTTCTGAAAGATTAAATAGAGTTTACAGTAAGTTTGAAAATACGGCTGAAGACGCTAAAGATAAATTACGTGAATCCAATGAGCGTGATCGTTTGAATTAAGAATTGTTTAAATGCAATGATACCGATAGTCATGAGGGGCCTTGGGCTATCGGTGTTTTTTTAGGTGAACATTTGGCTTCCACCTAGTTTTCAATTGGCTGAAATTCTTAGCCCAATCATGACTTTGCTTTTACTTGTAGCATAGGGTTTTACTCGCTATGCAAGCAGCTAGACATGAAACCGCAAAAATTCTTAAACAAGTGATGTGGATCAATTATTCGGTTTTTTTCATCGAATTTATCTGCGGCTATTATGCAAAATCAACGGCGCTGATGGCGGATTCATTAGATTTATTAGGTGATGCCGCAATCTATGGAATCAGTTGGTATGCGTTGACGCAAGGGCCTTTGTGGAATGTGCGCGCTGGTTTTTTTAAAGGTTTAGTGATGGCGATGTTTGGTTGTTTTGTTTTAGGTCAAGCCGTGTATCGCGCAATTTCTGGAACAGTTCCTTTCTCATTAACTGTGACAGGTATTGGTCTTTTAGCGTTGTTCGCCAATGCGGTTTGCATGATGTTTTTATTTAAATATCGTGAGGCCGATATGAATATGCGTTCGACCTGGTTGTGTTCACGTAATGATATTTTTGCAAATATCGGCGTGTTAATCTCTGCAGGTCTAGTGGCGTTAACAGGATCAGGAATGCCCGATGTAATCATCGGCTTTGCTATCGCTGCTTTGTATTTAAAAACAGCTTATGATGTCATTAGCGAAGCTTATTTAGCACATTCGATTTCGATTAATTCATCGCGCGTCCAGATCGCAAGAATTAATGGGGTCGCATCGCTGATCGGGCCTTCAGAATAAAGGCGTTGTTCGCGGTTTCCCATGAAAAGCTCCATCGAGAAAAACCCAGATTTTTTTTCTGTAATGTAGCTTGAATTGCCATCACCAGAAAACAATGAAACTCGTTTGCCAAGATCTAAATCGACAGTCATTTTTTGCGTAACAGTATTGGCGATTTTTTCAACGCAAGTTAATGTTGTCGCAGAGGCAGTTTGCGTAACTAATAATAAAGAAGTTGCTAGGATTAATTTTTTCATACTTTTAGCCTAGCCGAATTACGAAGTTAGTCAATATTGCAGAGTAGAACTGGATGTTCACATTTTACTTTAATTACGCCTGAGCCCACATTTGATAGTGTGCGTGAAGATAAGAGGTCAATTTTAGTTGGTGTTCTAAGTGGATACTTCACTTTGCCGGTAAGTTTAATTTTAGTATTTACAAAGGTGACTAAAGAAAATTCTCCTGAAAAATCAAGTTCATGGTCTCCGGCAGCTAACAGGACTTCAAAATCATTTAACACAAATGTTAAACCTGTTTTTTTGCTTGCACGGTAAATTTCGCCTAAATTAAAAAGCCGGTGATCCAGTCGTTTTTCATCTTTAATTTTTGGAAATAGCCCGTAAGTTTCAACCCAGTGAATATTTTTCGGCAAAAGTTTTAATGCGTGATAAAGATCAGATTCATTTTTATTTTTTTTAAGTTTTATCTTGGGGCTGTGCTGTCCCGAATCTTGATCGCCGATGCTCATCCAGTGAAGAGCGTTTTTAAACTGTGATTTCCGGTATTTAAGGCCGCCGTCGACAAAGATCATCAAGGTGTCATGATCATAGCTTAGCTTGCGATTTTTCGGTTCGCTACATGGGCCTACGATAATAGCTTTTGGCATGGGGTTAATCCTTTGTTAAAAAACGTCTTGTGTCTAAGAATAACTTCTGTTAACTGTATCAAAAATACTAGGGGTGGTTGCAAATAATTTCTTTTGCCGCCTGAGAATACACCCTATGAACCTGTCAAGATAATGCTTGCGAAGGGAAGATACAATGACTACCACGTCACACGTGCGCGGTACGCGCACCCAATCAACAGTCGGCGGTGCGCGCCCCCAATCCACAATCCAACAACTTTTAAAAAACTACACGATCTTTGAGATGGTTTTTATTTGCGTTTCCTCCGTAGCCTTAGGTGTGGCTTTCTGGGGATGGACCTTCGCTTATGAAATCACAAAACCTGCGCTTAAACTTGTTGGTTTAAATTATTTAGCTGCAGGCTTTTGGATTTTTGCTTCAGTGTTTACACCACTGATCGTGCGCAGGCCATTTGTAGCCATTATTGCATCAGTGATTGCGGCCGGAGTTGAAGGAGTAATTACTCACTGGGGTGCGATGGCTTTAGTGTGGGGATTAGTTCAGGGCTTGGGTGCTGAAATGGTTTTTGCGGCCACGGGTTACCGTAAATGGAATTTAACCATAGTCGTTATTGCCGCGATGATGTCTGCCACAGCAAGTTTTATTTTAGATTTTTTCTATTATGGTTATAGTCAAATAGCGACTCAATTACAGTTAACACAATATTTATCTTTTGTGGTGTCGTCGGCGCTGTTAGCAGGTATTTTAAGTTGTATTCTCGTTGGCCGTTTAAAAAAACTTAATTTGTTAAATCGTTTTTTAGCTCAGTCTATTTAGTGTTAAACATTTCGCCTTTTGATTTTTTCTATCCCGGTGCGGTTGTGCCAACATTGGTTTCAACCGCGTCAGTCACATTGCCTGAGCGCGGGCTGCATTTGGTAACGGGTCCATCGGGTTCAGGTAAGAGTACACTCTTAAGTTTAATTAAAGGTTTATGCCCGCATTATACACCAGGTAAGTTTACTGGCCACATTCACTATAACAATGAATTGGTGGATAAAGATTTTGTTTATAGAAAACAAAATGAAATAGTTTATCTATTTCAAAATCCATTTCATCAGATAATTTATCAAAATCCACAGTTAGAATTTTGTTTCACCGCTGAAAGCCAGCAAGTAGCTTATGAAGATTTTGTGAAACATAAAACTTTAATTGCACACACTTTCGGACTTTCTGATATGTGGAGCAAAAAGACTTCGGAGTTGTCTCTGGGGCAGGCGCAGCGGCTGTTATTAGGCTCGCTGCTGGTAACAAATCCTAAAGTGTTGTTATTGGATGAGCCCACGGCTTTTATGGATCAGTCAGCGCGAGAATTGTTTTACGTGATGCTTGCTGAACTTAAAGAAAAGTATTTGGTGCTGTTGGTGGATCATCATATTAATGAAGTTAAGCAGCTTGTGGATAGTTTTATAGTAGTTGATCAACTGGGCAGGATTTCGCAGCAAGATCGATTTACCGCTGAAGCCCTCGATTTTTCAAAACTTAAACAAAGCTATCTAAGTTCGAATAAGTCAGAAGGTTATCAAATTAAGTTGGATCGGGTAAGTTTTGCGTATAAAAAAAATGAGCCCGTATTAAAAAATATTTCTTTATCGGTAAAGGCTCCTGAGATTGTTGTCATCAAGGGTGCGAATGGCTCTGGTAAAAGTACTTTATTAAAATTAATAGTAGGTACATTAAAGCCCACGCAAGTAGGCTATGTGATGCAAAACCCCGAAGATAATTTTATTTGTGATACCGCCGCTGAAGAATTAGCAGAAACTGATAAAGACTTAGTAAAGTTATTTTTTCAGGATAAAAATTTAAATGTGTCACCCTTTTCATTATCTGAAGGCGAAAAAAGACGGCTTTCGCTATTGGTGCATTTAAACCCGAATAAAAAAGTCATACTTTATGACGAGCCTACGTTTGGACTGGATGAAAAGAATAAATTTTCAGTGGCCGAGAGTTTACTAAAGTTTCGCGAAAAAAACATTTTACAGATCGTTGTCAGTCACGATGACGCCTTTATCGCTGCCATCGCTGACCGGGTATTCACTTTAAAAGACGGAATGCTTTATGAAGCTTGATTATCGTCTGATTTATCCAGAAAAAGTGCATTCTGCGGTAAGTGCACTAGTTTTGTTTTTAGTTTTAGTGAATTTATTTATTTTTAGCCAGCCCGTCGTCATGCTTGGACTGTTTTTAAGTGTGATCGGCTATTTTTTATATTTAGGGCTTTCGCTTTTACAGCTGGTTAAGATTTCTCTCTACACGTTAGCCTTTACGGCAATATATCTGTTGATGGTGTTGTTATTTCCAAACCCAGATCGTGCTTTTGAGGCTTCGGTGTTTATCAGACTGTTTTTTGTATCGACCTTGTCAGTCAGTTCGTTAACTGTGATTCATGGTGAAGTGATTTTATTATATTTAGCCCAACAAAAAAAGTTACCGGTGCTGTTAATTTATCCATTATTGTTTTCTCTGAGCGCGATGGCTTTGTTTAAACAAAAGTTCGATCTCTATAGATTAAATCATCGCTTGCGTGAAAGCAAAGGCTGGGTTTTGCCAAAGATGTTATTTCAGTTTTTAGTTTTCACGTTAAGATTTTCTGAAAGTGGGGCGTTGTCGTTAATAGCCCGCGGTCTTTCAGAAAACAAACTGTATTATTACGATTTCTCGATTAAAAATTATAGGTCTCAAGGCTTTCGCGCATGATTCCGGTCGCCACTTGCAAAAAAGCACTTAGCTTTTTAGAAACAAAGGCTTGGTGCGGATATACAAAATGCACGGGGCGCGATTCGCTTTTCCAGTCATCTAGAATGCGCACTAGTTTTTTATTGCCTGTTTCAGCATAACAATAAAAAGTCGGCATCAGGGCTATACCTAAGCCAGATACCGCAAGCGATTTAACTAAATTTAAATCATTCATCATCAGATTTTTAGTCATCGCGACAGTTTGACTGCCTTTAGAGCTATTTAATTTCCAGCTTTCTGCGCCCAGCGGAGTAAACTGCAAACAAAAGTGGTTTTGTAAGTCTTTGGGGTTTTTGGGTTCGCCATGAGATTTAATATATTTAGGCGAAGCAAATGGGGCAAAATAGACAGACCCAATCTTTTTGGCGATCAGGCTAGAATCTCTCAAATCTCCAGCGCGAATAGCCAGATCTACTCCGTCTGCGACCAAGTCAACAGTTCGATCAGATAAAATAATTTCAAGCTGCACAGCTGGATACATTTTTTGAAATTGCTCGATCACGGCGGGTAAAAGAGCTCCACCTAATTCAACAGGGGCGGTGATGCGTAGTAAACCCTGCGGGATGCTTTGAGTTTGTGTCACTTGTTCATCGGCCAGCGTAATTTGGTTTAAGGCTTGCAAACATTGTTTGTGGTAAGCCAGGCCAGCATCGGTGACAAAAAGTTTTCGCGTGGTTCTGCGAATCAGGGTTACACCTAAGCGCTTTTCTAAAGCTGAAACTTTTGTACTGACTGTTGATTTAGGCATGTTTAGTTGTAATGAAGCTTTGGCGAAGCTTCCGCATTCTACGACTTTGACGAATATTGCAATTTCATTTAAATCCATAGAGGTGATTGTACAATACTATGAACAATAAATCTAGATTAAACCGTCTATTCAGCTAATCAAAAATACCGTAAAGTACTTTATATCAAGGAGGCCAATTATGTTAGAAATCAGAAAATCCGCAGACCGAGGTCTTGCTAACCATGGCTGGCTAAAGTCGCTTCACACGTTTTCATTTGCCGAATATTATGACCCTAAACAAATGGGCTTTCGCTCCCTTCGGGTGATTAACGAAGATCGCATCGAAGGTGGTACAGGCTTTGGGGCGCATCCGCATCGTGATGTCGAAATTATTTCTTATGTCGTGAGCGGTGGCTTAAAGCATGAAGATTCAATGGGTAATAATACTATTATTCGCCCGAACGAAGTTCAGCGTATGACGGCAGGTACGGGTGTTGTGCATTCTGAATACAATGCCAACCCAACCGATGAGACGCATTTTTTTCAGATCTGGATTTTACCAAAAGCTAAAGGCAGCACTCCTGGTTACGGGCAAAAATCTTTTGAAACAGAACTAAACACTAAAAAATTAGTTCACGTGATTTCACAAGATGGCCGAGATGGATCAATCAGTATCAATCAAGACGCTGATTTATATATCTCGCGCTTAAAAGCAGGAGATGATTTAGATTTTAAACTTCGCGAAACTCGTGGCGCCTGGATTCAAGTGGTTAAAGGTGAATTAACAGTGAATGGTGCAACCGTAAAAGGCGGAGATGCGCTGAAATTTGTAAACGCTGAAGCTATCCAGTTTAAAGCTGGAACTGATTCTGAATTTTTGTTATTTGATCTAGGATAAATTAATTTGTTTCTACGGTAAGAGGTTTTCTAGAAGAATAACCACATTACGTGATTCGATGCTCACTGTGACAGACTTAGTTTGCGGATTCGATAAGTGCTCGCGAACTGCAGGTAAAAATAAAGTCACAGTGGGTTTGTAATCAACTGTAGTAATGATGTCTCCGGTGCGAACACCGGCTTTATCGGCAGGGCTTTGGCTAAAAACATCTAAGACCTTAAAATTTGCGCCATCTAACATAAGCCACATACCACTGCGGTCAAATTCATGCGCGTTAGAATAAAAAGAATTTCTATTGAGAACTATGTGCTGTTTTAGATAATTAATCGTTAAATTAAACCGCTTAAGTAATTCATTACCGATTGTTCCATTTGAGGTCGTCGAAGTCATTCCGCCCTTGGTGGCGGTTGGCAGACGCAGTATGGGATGGGTAAAGGCCTCATTGCCGAAAGTGACTTGGCCCGCGCGAATAATTTGTGTTTGCAGCGGGCCCGCGATGCCCCAGCCAGTGATAAGTTCAAACGAGGGTTTGTAAATGGCTTTTAAATTATTAGCCTGAATAAACGGAGTTGTTAAAGTCATCGAAGCGCGATCACCAGTGTCGAGCCAGAATTTACCGCGCACACCATCAATTGAAGCTTCAACTAAGGGAATGCCACCGTCAAAACCAATAAATGGAATAATTTCACCGGATGGCTTGGTGTTAAATTGATTATGCGAAGTGAAAGTGACTTGCTGTTTATCAAAATTAACTTCAGCCACATAACGCATAAAAACCTCATAGCCGATCAGACCATCAAAGTTTTTAAAACCAATAGCTTTTTTCATGCCTGACAGATCAACGATTAAAAATTTTTGATTCAAAAGTTTTAATTCAGAAATATCCATATGCTGAATGTCGCCGTAAGAAGCAGTTGCCGTAAATTCGCCGCCGCCGGTGATGTTAAAAGAATCATAAGTTGCAATATTTAGTTTCGCGGCCGCTTGCGCATCTAAAATATTTGAAGCCCCTGTGTCTAACACCATGACGAATGGGCCCTGGCCATTGATTTTAATCGAGACAAAAATTCGGTTGTCGACGAATTCAAAGGGTACCGTTACAGCTTCGGCCAAAGTTTTAGAAGAAAAAGTAAAAGCCAAACCAAAATAGAAAAGTATTTTTTTAAACATTGTGATTCGCGCGATACTGACTTGGCGATAAGCCAGTATTAGCTTTAAACGATTTATTAAAGGTTGAAAGATGATCAAAGCCAAGCTCGGTAGAAATAGACATTATTGTATTATTAGTAGAAAGCAAAAGCTCTTTAGCTAAATCTATTTTTATACGCGCTAAATATTTTGCCGGAGACACGCCAATAGCATTACGAAATACGCGCACCATATGAAATTTGCTAAGGCCAACTGCTTTTGACAATTTATCTAAACTAAATTCAACATCACCCACATGATGATTAATCACGCGCTTCATTTTATCGATTGAATCCGGAAAATGCCCTGAATCAATGCCGCGGCTAATTTTCATCGAATCACTATGGCGGTAACGAGTCAGCGTCAAAAGGGCTAATTCGGTGGCAAGGCAGTCAATGGTTAACGAGCTACCCAAAGATTCAGGATTAGAAAAATGAATGATCTTTTTCATTAACGTTGAAATTTCTTGGCCTTGCTCTAGTTCGATCGGATCAAAAAGAATTTCTGCAGCATTTACGCCTAATGGTTCACACAGTTTATTTAAATAATCTTTAGCGATCACGACAGATTGAATTTGTCCGGTCACTTGTTGATAAGTTTCGGTATGTCTTTCAGTTCCATTAAACAGTAAAACTTTATTGTAGGATGGCTTGATTTTTTTACCGCGGGTATGAATTTCAGAAATAAAATTCGACGGCACCACATATTCAAGGCCCGGCATTTCACAAACTGTCTGGCCGGTAAAGTTTGTCAGATCAGCCTTAAGCAGGGTGCTGATATTATACTGGTTTTGAATGCTAAGGTTAAAGCCATCGTTCATAACTATGAAGTACACACATCTATGTGGGGTTTCAACAGGCATAGGAGCTTTACAATTTAAAGAGCAATTTTTTCTTAGCATAAAGCTCTGAAAAAGGGTTTTATGCGCCCATGAATGTAAAAAATATTTCTAAACTAATTTGTATCGTTGTAATTTTAACTGGAGTTAACAGTCTAGCGGCTGAGATTGCGAATGAATTGGGTGCTCCGAAGGCTCAAGAAACCAGTGCTGACCATACCGTTCAGTATGGGTCGGTCAACATCGCTGGCGAACTTCAGCGTGTGATCGTGACGGTGCCAAACAGCAAAGGGCCACACCCAGCACTCCTACTCATTGGCGGGCTTGGCTGTTATTCACTCGATTTTTCAGGGGCTGGTCCGCATGTCGAGTCTTACAAGAACATTATCGAATTTATGAGTAAAAATGGTTTCGTCACCATGCGAGTTGAAAAGACCGGCATGGGCGATAGCCAAGGTAAACCCTGTGCTGAGCAAAATTTTGACCGTGAACTGGCAGGTTATCTTGCGGGATTAAAAGCGTTAAAAAGTTATTCTTTTGTAAACGCAGACCGCGTTTCAATATTTGGCCACAGCATCGGCGGAGTGATTGCGCCGTTATTATTAGAACAAGTTTCGGCTCACGCGGTGATCGTGATGGGAAGCTTAGCCGAACGCTGGTATGATTATGACCGCACCAACACGATTCGCCAGTTGTACTTAGCAGGATATACAGCCCCACAAGTTGCACAAGAACTTCAAATTCGCGATTATGTGGCAAAAGAATTTTATATCGGTAAAAAAACTCCCGATCAAATTAAACAAGTTTATCCAGCGGGTGCGCCTTATTTAGAGTTTCCGGTGCATTACACGTACATGCAGCAGTTAGCAGATTTGAATTTGAATCCGAGCTGGAAAAAATCATCAGCTAAAGTATTTATGCTTTTAGGCAAAGCTGATTTTGTCGGTTCGCAGTGGCCAGAGCATCAGTCTTTTTCTAAAGACATTAATCAAACTCGCGCTGTCAAATTACAGATCGAAGAAATCCCGGCTTTAGATCACTTTTTTAGAAATGCGAATTCACAGCTTGAAAGTTTTTATAACGTCAGTCTTGCAGGCCAACCGTTAGTTTTTCAAGACGAGTTTTTAAACGTTCTTGCCAATAAAATTCCAGAAATGAAATAAGTTCGACACGATATAGCGCCCGAGCAGCTCTATATTTTCATAAAAACGGGAACGATTATTTCATAGGTATTCTTTAGGTCTGCGAATAACTTAGAGAGTATCAAAATGAGACACTTGATTTTTGCAATTTTAACGATCGGATTATGGCTTACATCAGCTCATGCTGAGGTTAAGGCCGTTATAACAGGTCGCGTGTTAAAAGTGTCTATCAAGCCGTATGCGCCGTTAAAACCCTATGAATTGTGGTATCGCCAAAGACGCGATGCTGAGGGCAATCGTTATGGTCAGCGCGAATTCTGGTTAAATTACCCAACAAAACATGAATACTACAGCTTTAAGAGTACTTGTGATCAATCTCTGCAAGCAGGCGTTTTAGATTTAACGATTAATTTAGACACAATGGCTGATAAAACCATGTGGGCAAAATTTAATTGTTTAAAACTAGATCACGATGCATTGACGATTGTGTTTCCGACATTAGAAAAATTCTTAACTCCAGAATTGCCACAAATTAAAAATGTATTATCTCAACTAAATCAAAACTCAATTTATACAGATTACAATGCGCCCGATTACCAAGTTAAAGCTGATGCAATAATGGCTTTGAATCAATTAGTGAATTACACCTTAGACAATAAGCGTGAATTTGAATGGTATAAAAATGCTGAATATAGAAACGCCTTGTTAGATGGAACTTTAAAAGAATTTGATAAAAAAGCTTATGCAGGTCATGACCCGGTCATTACAAAACCTTTAGTTCTGGTGACTCATGCGACAACTATCTTTGATAAAAAATCGATTAAGACTTTTGCTGATGCAAATATTCAGTACGCTAAATCACGTGGTTTTCCAGTGGTGTACTTAGTCAGTGATGACGGGGTACATGATCAAACTTGGTATTTAGCTGATAAAAATCCGACCCGGGCTTATTTTTCAAAAAATGGCGAACACTCGGTATTAAGCACCAACACGGTCATCATGATGGGTGGGTTTTACAGCCAGTGTCTTCGCACTAGCCAGTTAGACACGATCACCAGACATTTTCTTGTAAGCCAAGAAGCGCTAACAATTCATTTACCGGTTGCGGGAATTTATGCGCATGATTCAATTGATTTCACAAAAATACCTAAAGAAACATTCTTAGCGCGAGTTAAAGAAGGTTCTATCTTAGGCGGGTATGAAGTTGATGATAATCATGGCGGTATGGTTGAGAGTGATATGAACAAGCTTACGGGCACTCCGAATTTAAAAGACTACACCATAAACATATTTGCCGACGATAAGCTTGCTGAAAAAGTTGGAACTGGTTCACGCGTGGTGAATTTGAAATTTTGGAGCGCCAACCAGTTCTGGAATCTATTTTAGTCAGCTATTAATAATGGGTAATATCTTTTTGCGCAGTAATTGCGTGACCGATTAAGTACGCCACCACTAAGCCAGTCGGGATTAAGGCAAGAAAGCCGATGTTGTCTCCCAAAGTCGCATATATAATAAGTAATGATTGGCCAAACAACCACAATCCTAACATGATTAAGCCTAGAGCTAGCAGTCCTTTTGCGGTATCAATAAGTATTCGCATTGAATCCATAAGTCCTCCTATCTGTAAGTCTGCTGTACTAGATATTATAGCACAAAACAGCGATAGGAGGGTAATGGTGTATCAAGTGCGTGAATTGATTCAAGTATTATATGAGTCTCAAGAAGCTACATGAAGTTTAAACTTAGGGTTCAGTTTTCCTAAGTATTTGATCAGTCGATCAACGGTCAACTTGTCGATGCGATAGCGTACAATTTCACTAATGCGTGATTCGCTAACATCTAATCGGGCAGCAATATCTCGCTGAGATATATTATGAGCCAAACAATATTTAACAAATTCGCCACATAGGGCATACTTTGTGCGATCGAGTGGGTCAGCGTTAGGAGGAAGTCCTGCAGAACCTTTAGCTTTAGATAATTTTTTGCTGGTAGCTTTAAGTTCTGCTTCGTTAGGCCAGTTAATTTTTTGCTTTGCCATTTTTTCTCACCACGCGATCGAATAGAGTGCCATTAACAATTACTCTGAGTTGATGTTCTCGGCGCTGCGCATTTTCAACCATACTGTAACTTCCGTAATTCTGCAAGTTTTAATTATTAGTCATTTAACTAAAACTTGCTTTCTCAAGGAGTATGCCAGCATGGGAGTCATTTAAAATAGCTTAGATAGTGTTTTGGATCCGGAATTAAAGATTCACGTTTAACATTTTAGTAACGTACGATCTTGGATTCACCGGCACGTAACTGCGATTTTTCTTCACATGAATTTCAAAATGTAAATGTGGAGCAGTGCCAACACCAGTGTTGCCAGATAAAGCAATGGTTTGACCTTGAGTTACTGGTTTACCGGCTGAAGTTTTAAATGCAGATAAATGCGCGTATAAAGTTTCGATCTGGCGTGTGGGGTGAATCACGATCACGTAATTACCGTAGCCCTTCATTTTTTTAGTTTTAGCATTGCGTTCAGTACGAGTCGCTAAAACTTTACCTTCATAAACACTCACGACTTGGGTTCCGGTTCTTGCGCGTAAATCTATACCTTTATGTAAACGTTTAGTTTTGTGAACCGGATGTTTACGCATGCCGTATTCACTTGTTACTGCTAAACAGCCAGCGCCACAGTTTTTAAGTGGGCTTATAATATTATTACTTTTAGTCGTAGTCGCTTTAAAGACTTGGTAATTGTTTTCTGAAGACGCCAAATGAGCAGTATATGCACCAAGATCATGTAGTTCAGAAAGCTGACCCGTTTTTTGGTACTTAAGAAAGGCTTCTTTATTTAAATCATTCGAGCTATCTAAGAATCCAGCTTTTTTAACATCTGCTGTACGAATACAAAAATCAGTTTCATCAGCAACTTCTGATTCACGAAGATCTTCATCTTGAACGTCGACTACACGAATTCCGCACACCCAGTCGTTATTTACACGCGTTGCAAAGGTTGATAAATTCACCGCTAAGATTGAATTCTCTGGAACTGTGATTTGTTTGCTCACAGACATTTTACCGGTCACATCTTGATTAAATAAAGTTAACTTTGCAGCCACCGGAGTCTCGATATAAAAACTTGAATCTGCAGCGGCAGCCAGCGATAAGCCGTCATCAAATGAAGTGTTAGCGAACGCTAGAGGCGTCGTCAGTGTTGTGCCAATGGCCATTGCCAGATTGATGATAATTTTTTTATACATTTTAGCTCCCGTTTGTTATCTACAAACTCTAAGAGCTAGTTTCGTTCCAGCCTTGTAATGCGATTAATTCGAGATAGGAGCTTGCGGCCAAACCTTATTTCATGGTTCGGCGTTTATGGTCGCTGTCAGGTTTTTGTACAGCTAATTCTTACTTGGCGTTATCGCGTGGATCCCAACCGGTTTTAGCGCGCCAAGTGTAAAGCTGTTCAACTTTAGTGCGTGCCCAGTCAGTTTTTCTTAAGAATTTTAAGCTTGATTTAACACTTGGGTTTTCTGAGAAGCTGTTGATCGAGATTTTATCAGACAGGCGTTCCCAGCCGTAACATTCGACTAATTCGGTAACCATAGTCTCAAGAGTAATGCCTTCAAGAGGGTTTTTGTTGGCTGCAATGTTTTGTTGAACCTTATTCAAGGGTTTTACTACTACTTCTTCGCTCATGGTTAGAATATTACTGCATAAGCTTTTGTGAGGCTATTTGTTTTATAGTAAGTAGGTTCGCTAAATCGGAATAAGCGCGTAAACGATCGCAAAGACTAAGCCAAATAGCCAGAAAATCCCGACGGCTAGTGCAAAAGTTATTGGCCCTTGTAAAGTCTTAAGAAGTAATGCATTCATAAATGCCTCCTTAGGTATTTGCCATTCTCTATTATACCACTGATTAAAGTGGACGGGTAATTGGAGATTTAAGTGCTGAATTTTACAAGTGAATGTGAGCTTGCTCTATGCAGCTTGTCTAATTGTTAAAACCACATCTAACGCCAAAGCAATCTTAGCTAAAAAGTCCAAACTTACTTCAGATACTAAGCCTGATTCCATCCTAGCAATGGCTGGTTGTTTGCTACCCACCATTTTCGCAAGCTGTGCTTGCGTGATTTGTTTTTTAAGACGCGTATTTTTAAATTTTTCAATGAGCTTCTTTTTTTGTCGGATCAGTTCCATTTCGATCTCTGAAAGACCGATGGATTTTCCGAACTCTTTTATGCTTTTATAGCGAGTGGTCTTTTCTTTCATAAGTCTAAACTCCTCATGCGTTGTTTTAAAAGGTCAGCAGTTTGACGATCTATTGCCTGTTTCTTTTTGCTGGTCGCGTGAATGACATAAATAGCATCAGACACTTTCACTACATAAAAAACCCGGTACTCGCCAGCTCGTCCAGAGAGCCTCAATTCATGCAAATTTTTGCCGATTGAAGGTAGCGGGCGCGATATAGGCATACTGAGTTTTATGCCTGCGGCTAAATCATCGAACAACGCAAATATATCAATTAAAATGTTTTTTGGAGCGTCTTTTAATTCGCGTTCTGCTTGTTTAAGTACGACGACTTGCAAATAAACCTCCTATAAAATATAACGGTTTCGTTATATTGTCAACTTTAACACTTACTTGCTGAAAACAGCGTATAAAGGCCTTTACGCTGGTTTTGTACCAAGGCGTCGTTGAATAGGATTAGAGCTTAGGTTTAGATTCTCCGAAATACGGACTAAGAAGTATGAAGCCGAGCTGTAAACACAGGTTTACCATCAGCAGCGCGCACGCCTTGAAACTGCGTGATCGCAGAATCTGGAGCATTCGTTTTCTGTAGCGTGACTTTATCGCCTGATTTAGTTTCGGCTAAAAAATTAATTTCATATTTATTTAATTGCACATCACCTTTTAAGATCTCAAGCGGGATCGCATCTAAAATCCACTGGGCATATTTGGTGTTATTCACATGATTATTCATATCCAGATCACTGTTGCGCACTTCAAATTGGGTGATCTCGGTGACATCGGCTTGCCAAAGAATTTTTTCAGGTAATTCAGTGCGGTTATGATCATCGCGAAATACCGCACCTAACTTATTTAAATCAGGGGCTACCATTTTACGGGTGTTCATATCGATCACTGAAAAAGTGCTGGTGCATTCGCCGATTTTTGTATCGCCGTTAAAAATTTCGTAATCACGAAAAAAGAAAACATCTGAAGTCGGTGTGCGCAGCCAGGTTTTAATAGTGATCGTTTCATTCCACTTAGGCCAAGCCGTCATAGTTAAACTTTGGCGGGTAAAAACCCAGCCCTGATGCGGTTCAAGGTGAGCCCGCATTTGGCGGGCGTGCATCCAGCCGACGTCTTGAATAAAGTTAAGCAGCGAGTAAAGACCTGCGCGCCCGCGTAAGTTTACAAAGTAAGAGGCAATTTTATAATCTTCAGACCAAGTGTGCGGTTTTTGTGAATCCATGACCTATTGGACTATTAAGATAAATTATCGTCAAATTATAACACGCCTAATGCGGCTCAGCTGCACCGGGGTTACTCCTAAATAACTGGCAAGCGTAACTCCAGAAATTTCATCCGCGATCTGAGAGAACTCTTGGCGAAAATTTTCAAATCTTTCTTTGCCCGTGGTTGATAAAAGCTCGATTTCACGTTTTTCTTTAAAGATAAAAACTGAAGTCAAAAAACGATTGTAAGCTTTCGAAAATTCGTGAGAAGTCTCAAGTAAGCTGCGAATGTTTTCGATAGGAACTTTAAGAAACTGAACATCAGATAAAGTCTGCACAAAAAATTTATTGGTGCCTTTATTAAAGGTCACATCAAAACTGCCAATTAAAAAAGAATCTTTATAAAAGGCCTTTGTTACTTCGCGGCCAGCTTCTGTTACGACGTAATAGCGAACAATGCCTTCCAGCAAGTATAAAATATGGGTAACAGTGTCACCCATTTTGATCAGATGTTCATTTTTAGCAGCTGAAGTGATTTCGCAATGGTCTAATAAAAGGTTTTGCTCGGCCTGACTGAGTTTACCCAGGGGGTCTAAGAAGTTTAGAAATTTCTGTTGGGCTGAATTGGGCTTTTTCATAAATCTTTCTTTAAAACCTTATCATATGTTAACGATTTTACACCTTTCAAAATCTATTCTGTATCTGAAAGGCAGTGAAATAATATGAGTGCGACATTAAAACAAGTGCAGGATAAACAAACTTTACAGAATCCGGGGTGGACCGGTGTGTTTGATGTGACCAGTGATCTAACTAACGGGAGGGTAGGTCTTTATACAATGAGCTACGCGGCCGGAGCAAACGGAGCCGAACCCCACTATCATAAAAAAATGCTAGAGATCTTTAACGTTCTTGAAGGGGCTATAGCTATCTTAATTAACGGCGACTGGCGCGTGGTTATGGCGGGTGAAACTGTGGTGATCCCGACGATGACCATTCATGCCTTTAAACCGTTGGCTGATCGCGGTTGTAAGATACAAATTCTTTTTACTCCCAATATTAAGCGCGAAGATTTTTTCTTAAATTTTCATTTATACACCGGTGCCAGTGACAAAGAAAAATATGAATTCTGGGCCAAGTACGATCAATACCCAGCAAAGGAGCTTTTATGAGCCAAACACAAATTAAAGATATTAATTACAGTGAAGGTTATGATTCGCGTGAATACGGATATTCACAAGCTGTAGCAGTGACATCGCCGCAAGAAATTTTATATATCTCGGGGCAAGTCGGAATTTTATTTGCAAATGAACAAAGATCATTTTCAGGCCAGATTGAACTGGCCTATCAAAATCTGGAAAAAGTTTTACAAAGTGCGGGCATGAGCTTCGCCAACGTGGTCAAGGTGACCGAGCTTGTGGTTGGAAATTCACTAGAAAGACTTGCAGCCGTTAATAATAAGAAAAAAAAGATCTTTGAAAGATTTCCGGCCAGCACGTATATTCCTGTAGATTCACTAGCTTTACCGGGAATGCTTTTTGAAATTGAAGCCATTGCCGTTCGAAGTTTTATAAATGTAGCTAGCTTGTAAAATTAAGTTATTTCAACAACGGAGCCGTTAAGCTGATCCACTCGGCGTAAGGCACAACGTTAGTGTAAACACCGACGTCGTCGCAAAGAGCGCTTCCGCGGCTGGTAACACCAGTTAAATAAAGTTTACCCTCGACAGTTGCGTAAGCTGGGCCACCAGAGTCTCCGTTGCAAGTGCCATGGCCTGTAGATTCATCAAGATGAAATTCAGTTTCTTGCACCGAAGAAATTAAAGCATGCGTTTGTCGCAATTGTCCGTCGCCGCCCATATCAACAGTTACACAATCTGTAAGTTCTTCGTCAAAGCAGTAGATTTCGCCGTAGTCGATGGCATCTTGAAGATCTTTTACTTTTTTCGGGTCAATAGGTTCAGTATAGACATTTGCAACACCAAAGCCCGCGACTGTGATATCAACGCCGCGTTTTAAAATAGAATCATCGCCTAGAATTTCAGCTGGATGATAACCTTCAGGCAAAGTGCCTTCGAATTTAATAAGGGCGATGTCGCCGATGTCTGTTTCTTTATCTTCATTGGCAGGGTCAAGATATATAGGATTTGCTTTAGCATCAGTCACATCGCGCTGATAGAACATCGTGATCAGCTGGTTTTTTGTATCGATGACTTTGTCTAAATTAACGTTAAAAATGATTTTCATTTTAGACGGATCCGAGTTTATGCAATGAGCAGCCGTAAGAACTAAATTAGGCCCAATCAATGACCCTGTGCAGATAGCTTGGTATTCGCTGTCATAGATGCCGACGATGCTGTAGCTAAGTTCGGCTTTATCCAGAACGGGTTCGCCACCAATAATGGGGTTCAGGTTATTTTGCGTGATGCTTGGGCTTTGAGTTGCATTTTGGCAGGCCATTAGAAACATGAACGAAAGTGTGATTAAAAGAATTCTCAATGCAGGGCCCCTCTTTTTAAGAATTTTTTATAAAGACGAACTTACTAAACAGCAAGAAAAATATGATATAATTTCAAAGTATATTGATGGGAGTTTAAAATGAAGCTAGTCAGCTGGAATGTAAATGGTATTCGTGCCTGCGCTAAAGGCGGTTTTCTAAAATGGTTCGAAAAAGAAAATGCCGACATCATCTGTGTGCAAGAAATTAAAGCTACGCCTGATCAGTTAGAAGATAATCTGAAAAATCCATTAAAGTATCACGCCATCTGGAACCCGGCGCAAAAGCCAGGCTACAGCGGCACCGCGATCTTTTCTAAAAAAGAACCGCTCAGTGTGCAATTGGGTTTAGGGGATGCGCAGTTTGATAATGAAGGCCGCGTGATGATTGTTAAATACCCGAAATTCACTTTAATTAATTCATACTTTCCGAATTCACAGCGCGAACATACGCGTCTTCCGTACAAATTAGCTTTTTGCAAAAAGTTTTTAAAAACCGCTGAAGACTTACGTAAAAAAGGCGAGAACGTAATTATGTGTGCTGATTGGAATATCGCGCATCAAGAAATCGATCTTAAAAATCCAAAGACCAATAAAAAAAACGCAGGCTTTTTACCTGAAGAGCGGGCGTGGATGGATGAGATGATCAAAAAGGGTTATGTCGATGCGTTTCGCCAATTTGAAAAAGGCGGCGATCATTACACGTGGTGGAGTTACCGCCCTGGCGTGCGTGAGAAGAACGTTGGGTGGAGATTGGATTATTTTATGGCGAATGGTGAATTCAGCGATCGCTTGAAGGCATCGTACCACCGTAACGAAGTTTATGGATCAGATCATTGCCCGGTGGTTTTAGAATTAAAGAAATAGCTTAGTGAACATACGATTTCACGGCGTTTAAAAACCTTTCAACATGGATGGGTTTTTCCAGTTGCGCAGCCACTTTCATAGCGGCGAGTGTTTCTTCGGGAATATTAGCTGCTGATAATAGAATGATTGGAATAGAACTGATCTGGCTGTCTTTGCTGGCGTTATCGCAAAATGTTTTTCCGTCCATGACGGGCATCATGTAATCAAGGATAATCACTTTTGGTTTGTGACCTGATTTTAAAATCTCAAGTGCAGTTTTACCGTTTTCTGCCCGTTTGACGGTGTAGCCTTCGCCCTCGAGAAGTTCGGCGATGCATTCTCTTAAATCTGGTTCGTCATCTATTAATAAAATATCTGATGTCATTGTGTTGGCAATTCTACGCTAAAGACAGAGCCTTGGTGAAGGGTACTTGTCACCCAAACTTTGCCTTTTAATGCGGTTACGATTTCGTTTACAATCCAAAGCCCTAAACCCAAACCTTTATAGCTGGTTTCGCTGACAGCGCGTTCGAATCTTTCAAAGATTTTTTTCTGTTTATCTTCGGCGATGCCGATACCCTGATCGTGAACTTCTAAAAGTACATTTTGATTATTGCGACGAAGATGAATTTCAATGGGTTTTTTGTCGCCGTATTTGATGGCGTTTAAAATTAAATTTGTAATAATCTGTTCAAGTCTGAACTCATCCCAAAGACCAGTGATATCGGGTTCAATTTTTTTAATTAAAACACAGCCTAACTTGGTGATTTCATCTTCAAATTTTTTACTTACATTTTCAACTAAGTTAGAAATGTTAACGTTAGGTTTTAAGTCTAGACGCATATGCCCGGCACCTATGCTGGTTACATCGAGTAAGTTTTTAATTAGGCTTTCAAGACGATCACCTTGCAATTTAGTTTTTTCAATCTGGGCCAAAAGTTTTTCTTTATCAATAACGCCATCTAAAGATTTTGCAATAACGTATAAAGATAACTGTAATGTCGTCAGCGGAGTTTTTAATTCATGGGTGGCCACGGCAATAAATTCGTCGCGGGCATTCAATGCGCTTTTAAGATTATTTTCTAGCAGTTTTCTTTCGGTGATATTTTGCAGGGTGCCAGCCAAGCGAATAGGACGGCCTTCAGAATCCTGTTCAATGACTGCGCCACGCGCGACAAACCAGCGCGGGTCGTTGCCGTTAGCCAAGCCTTGAAGATCGACTTCGTACGCACCACCGGTAGCAAGGGCTTCAGCCACCGCAACACTTAGTCTTTTCCAAGACTCTTCGGTGTAGAGTTTTGACTGTTCAACAAAAGGCAGGGGTGCAGATTCAGGATCTAAACCCAAAATATCATAGATTTCTTGCGACCAATGAACGGTGTCGGTTTTTGCATCCCACTTCCAGCTTCCCATTTGCGCTACGTGCTGGGCGTAAACCAGATCGGCTTCGTTTACGGCAATTCGTTCTTGGGCCAATTTAACCATTCTTGCAGTTTCAAAATGTCGTAAAATAATAGAAACCAGGTTGGCTGCATGTTCGATGGTCTGAATATCGCGGGCTGACGGAGAATGTTGTACGGCATGATAGATCGCAAACGTGCCCAGCACTTCACCGGTAAGGGATTTAATAGGCTGCGACCAGCAAGAAGCTAAGTTTGCAGCTTTTGCCAGTTCACGATAATTAGCCCAAAGCGGATCGTTTTGAATATCATCGACGATGATTCTTTTACCTAAATAAGCGGCTGTTCCGCACGAACCAGCACTGGCACCAATATCTAAATGCGGGATGGCTTCGTTGTAAAAGCTGGGAAGCTTAGGGGCATAGACTTTTTCAAAGCGCTTTTTATCTTTATCAAGAAACAAGATGCTGCAAGTTGTATCGGGGTTAAGATCTTCGAAAAAGCCGATCAAGGTTTTATAAATCTTATCTAGCGGTTCTTTGTTAGAAAGTAATGTTAAAATCAGATTTACAAAGTGCTCTTGTTGCGAATCTTTTTTTTGCAGTGCTTTGTTGGTTTTTTTTAGCTGCAATTGAAAAGCAATATTATCCAGTAATTGCCGTTTTAAAAAAACGTACTGCAGCAGGGTATAGATAATAAAAACGGCATAAGTGACAAAAATATAATTCGAATGGGCGATATCACGATTTAGCGAATGAATAGATACGCCAATCAGTGACGCAAACACCATCGCCAAAGTCGGAAAAAACAGCGTCGCATCAAGAGCTAGGGTAAAAATTGAATTCGCGATGAAGCCACCCAGAAATGCAAAAAGCACAAAATAATGCGGGCTTGTCGGTTCGATATTAAAAACAGTGATCGTCAGGATGAGCGCAAGTAAAATGGCATTAAGCCAATGGGTCAGTTTTGTGATAAACCAATAGTTTTCGTTTTCTGAAGCTTCAAGAAATTTATTTGAATAATAAACGCGAACACCCAATGACAGAACAGTGATCACAGAACAAACCAAGATTATGACCTTATAGGTGGGTATGGCGAAAGCAAAATACACTGATAGCAGAAGCAGAAATAAAGTCGCCAAAGAGGCTCTGACATTACGCTTTGCTATTTCTTTTTTAATCAGTAGCAAAGTCAGCTTTGCATCTGTCACTTCTGTCATTTTGACCTCGCGATCAAACTTAACATTGTTTTAGGTGTTTGCCTACGCCATCCGACAGAATTTTTACAAAACGGGGCAGGAGTGGACTTTATTTATTTAAGCACGGCGTCGGTATAAAATACGGCTGGCCGTTTTTATCAAGCATTGAAATTTTAACTTGCGCGGGGTTATTCAGATCGACTTCTTGATAATACTTACGGTATTTGCGACCTAATTTTTTACGAACTAGATTTTCAAAGTACACTGCGCGGTATTCGGTGACGTCATTGGCCTCCATATCATCGCCAATAACGCCGCGACGATCGACAAGGCCACGTACGCTATCAAAGCTATGAAAAAGTTCATGCGCGAATGCTGCAACCGCAGGAACAGGGCGTGCGACATGATCGCTTTCAATATACATTGTGTCTTCAGCATTCGGGTCAAAGCGCACGAAACCGCCTGCTCCGAATTGTTGAAACGTGCGACGTGGGTCTGCACCTTTTCTTAAAGTCGCAAAGTACTGCATAGCCGTAGATTCATCTAAGCCTGAATTTGGTTTGCCAGTGCTTCCGACAAATTCAAAGCGCGGGCCGCCAGTTTGTGTAAGTGTGATGGGGTATAACCCTTGCTGTAATAACGAGATCAGTCTTTCACCTTCAGGAAGCGTGCGAAGTATTTCGATTAAACCTAGAACTGCTTTTGTGTAATCATCTGAAATCTTAGCGATCTGTTGGCCCTTATGATCGAATAAGGTGCCATCGATATAGGTTATTAGTTTGTTATTTCTAGAATTTAAAATTTTAAGCGAATCTTTTTTTGGGTTTGATTTGACTAGATCGGGTAATAGGATTTTTTCATTGCCGTTACAGGTGTTTAATTCGATCGCGTCTTGGTTGATCGAGATTTTTGATTTTAATTCATCGTGCGTCCAATTGCGAGAATCATTGGCTTCGCGTATCTGAAGGGTGTAAGGCGCGGGTGGAGGGTTTTGTGCGAAAGCTGTTGCTGTGGCTAAGATTAGAATTAAAAACATTAGTCCTCCGAACTTTCGAAAAGTATTTCTGTAATTTCTTTGTGGAAATCTCGCGGTTTCGGGGGATCAGCTCGGTGTTGGCCCATCCACCAGAACCCGGTTTCTTTAGCGATAAGCCATTTGTCGAAATCTATGAATTTTAAACGTTTGTTGGCGATCATGAAATCCATGTCCATGACTGTTAAGCCAAGATCTAGAAATGCGGTGGTGGCTTGTTCGATTTGTGCTTTCATCTGCGGAGTAGGTTCTACGGGTTTGTCTGGGTTGTGGCCTTTTTTATGATATTCAGGATGAATGCGCTCCATGATGACTACTGCTGAATACGGTGTGGTTTGTATATTTGCTGATTCGAACCAGTGTGCTGCTTGGTTTTCTGCGGCGAATCCGTAAGGCTTGGGGCCGTAGCCAAGTGTGTGAACTGCGTCCATGACTGCGACTGATTGGTTTACTAATGCTTTTACAGCTTTTTGAATAGTTTCAGGTGTGGCTTCTGCTAATTGATTACGTAAAGACATTGCGTAGTAAAATTTGACGACAATTGGTTGGCCCTTGTAAGTACCGAAACGGACTTCGCCGTCGGCGCCGCGCTCGGTATCTTTTAGGTTTGCTTCCCATACGATGTCTTCAGGGCGTAGCTTTGTTTCGTATGTGAGGATTTCGGGATGGAATTTTCTAAGTTTAGTGTTGGCTTTTTCTAGGCGCGATTCGAAAGTTATTTTTGTTACGGGAGCGGTTTTTTTAGCGTCTGAAAAAAGCGCTGAACATTGGTTTGCGAAAGATGGGGAACTTAGCAAAATAGGAAGTAACATTAAAAATCTCATAATGAGACTGGCTGCAGATTGTGATGAGATTTTTACGAAGCTTTGCATACCCAAATTCTTTGCGAAGTTTGGGCCTGTTATAGCTGGTAGGTTATATATAATAGGGCGTGAGTGAGAACTAACCGTTAAGTGACGCTATTTGTTTTACAGAATTGTGTTAATTCTAGCCAATGACACTTTTTTTATGATCGACATTATTAACTTTAAACTTTTTAATCACGGCGATAAATGCAGGACCATATTTTTGGTACTTCCTTGGACCGATAGTTTTTAACATCAGCGCATCGTTATCAGGCATAACCTGGGCCATTCTGTGCAATGTTTTGTCGTAAAATATCATATAAGCCGGATTGTTTTCTTCGCGAGCAATTCGTAGTCTTTCTTTTCGTAATTCTTCAAAAAGAAGATTGGAATCGTATGCATCAGTAGGTGAATCTGTAGTTACTATCTCTTCGTTATGATTGTTCGAGAGTTCGGTAGGTTTTTCTATTACTCTAGATTTTTCAGAAAAAATTTGTTCCAACAAAATGCCGTCGTAGTCATTAGTTAAAATTTGTCTTTGATGTTTAGGGTGTGGGTATCTTCCTGTTTTTGTTCTTTTCCAGCTTAGCCATGAATGAAACAACTCGTGTTTATGGGAATCCATTAAACAGAGATTAATTATAGAATTGTCAGTTCTTCTGCCATTGATATGATGGACAACCTCATTAGGTTTTAAATCACGATTCAAAAGTTGTTTTGCGATGTACCGATGTGCGAGTTCATTTTCTTTTACTAAAACTACATATCCTCTTTCGTTGACATATGTTTTCGAGGCTTGGTTGGATGTGATGTTCATCCAAATACACCAGACAATAAAAGCGAAGATACTTATGATTACATTTACATAAGCAGGTAAAGTTGAAGCTAGAAGTACAAGGCTGCTAATTGCTACAAGGGCAAATAGGGCTTTTACTTGTTTTATTGTTCGATTAAGCTTGCGCATGATAAGTTGCTTATCGAATTGTAAAGGTCTTATCTACATCGGACCTTTGTCTTGTAAATAATTTTAAATTGGGTCGCTATTTCAAGCATGGGGTCGGCATTAAATAAGGCTGACCTTTTTTATCAAGCATTGAATCTTTAGCTTGAGCGGGATCATTTATATCGATGTTTCCGTAATATTTACGGTATTTGCGACCTAGGTGTTTACGGATTACGTTTTCGAAGTACACTGCGCGGTATTCAGTGACTTCCGTGAACTCCATACCTTCGCCATTGACGCCACGACGATCCATTAGACCGCGTACGCTGTCGAAACCGTGAAAAAGTTCGTGGGCAAATCCCGCTAGTACTGGTGATGATCTTGTGACGTTATCGCTTTCGATGTTTGCTAAGTTTTTAATGTTTGGATCGAAACGTACGAAGCCGCCGGCTCCGAATTGTTTGAATGTTCCGCCTTGTTCATCGCTTTTTCTTAAAGTTGCGAAGTGCTGCATGATCGGGGCTTCGTCGTAGCCTGAGTTTGGTTTTCCGGTGCTTCCTACGAATTCGAAGCGTGGTCCGCCGGTTTTAGTTAGGGTAATTGGGTAAAGCACTTGTTGTAATAATGAGATAAGTCTTTTGCCTTCGGGGAATGTGCGAAGTTTTTCGAGGAAAGCTAGAACTGTTTTTGTGTAGCTGTCTGAGATTGTGTTTGGTGCGATTTGTTGGCCTGCTTCGTTGAATAAGATGCCGTCGATGTAGGTGATTTTTTTGTTTGTGGTGGCGTTTAGGATTTTAAGTGAGTCTTTTTTTGGGTTTGATTTAACTAGATCGGGTAGAAGTAGTTTTTCATTTCCATTACATTTATTTAAATCGATTACATCTTGGTTGATTGAGATTTTTGCTTTGATTTCTTCGTAGGTGAAATTACGGAAGTGGTCGTTTTCGAAGAGCATTAAGGTGTAAGGGCTGGGTGGAGGGTTTTGCGCGAAAGCCGCCGTGGTAGCGAAGCTGATTGCTATGGATAAAAGTATAAATCGAACTAAAATCATGCGGTCCCCCATAATTGAAAGTTAACAAATTATAGGGGCGGAAAAAATGGTTTGTATAGAATAATAATTTTAAAGCATCTTGTTGCTCATTGCAGCAGGTGTGAGTTGAATGAATCAACCTTCAGACTTTTTAAGGTGTTATTGATCTAAGCTGTCTAGACATCTAAAAAAGACAGTATTTCATCGCCGCATTGTGAGAATGCATCTGGTGATCCTTGAAAACAATAACCAATCGTTATTCCATCATGTTGGAATATATTAATTTTATTTCGCGATAGGATGCGTTTTTTTTCTGAAAGATGCTTCATAGACTCTATATAATTATCAGGTAAGATTGTTCTAGTGATCCCAAGTGATTGCCAGGGAATGTCATTTATTTGCATTCTAGCTTCGCCAGCTGAATCAAATTTATCGGGACTTAGAAATCCAATCCAAAGTATTTTGGTGTGAAGTCCAATTTCTGCACGATGCGAATGTGCTCGTTTTATTATTTCATTTACATGTTTATCGCCACCACTGTATCCAACTATAAGCAAAGTGTTACTATTTATTAAATCTTCAAACAGTTGAGTGAAATATGTGGCGAATGGTTCGTGCAGAATTGCATCTGCTTTTCGTAAACCCGTAATCATGAGTTGGCTTATACCCTCAATGCCATCTTGGGCAAGATGGTTACCTACGGCTGTAGTGGCTCTATTTTCTAAAGCTGTATCATGATCTGGCAGTCTTACGATCAAACCTCGTGAGTCGCCATTGCCTGAGTTGTATCCGAATCGACTAGAGCCATGAAGCTGACAAAATAAATGCGCACGATAAGAAGAACGAATATCAATCGGATAAAATGACTCTTCTAAACTGGTCGGGCTAGATTTTTTAAATCCGGAAACAAAGTTAATCCCACTATGTAATGGTAGTGTGTCATAATTTAATGTAAAGAGGCGAAGATAGCTTTTAGATGAAAGTTTTTTGAATAATTCATTTAACGGGTCTTTCTCGAGAATTCCACTTTTTGTGATGTTCCTTTCTTCTATAGCAAAAATATCAAGAATGTATGTACAAGCATCAGAAGCGACTACATTGTGAATGCGGTTATCCAACCCGATATGCTTTTCGGATATGGGAGTCAAAGGTCCCGAACCAACTTTAACATAATCGTTGGTCTCTTCTGATGCGCTTGTTGTATGATAATCTAAGCTTTGCGCAACATGAATAAGTCGTTCAAAATGCAAAAATGGTTCTGGGTTTTTAAACGATGGCATAAGGAAGTTATACAGCTCTTGAAAGTAAGGTGTTTGTCCTGTTAAACCATCTACTTCTGTCGCAATTTGCGGATATGAAAACACCATATTAGATTGCCGGGGCATATTATGCTTCGTCCAAGTTTTGAGTTTGTCTGTGACTGCAGTTGTTCCGCTTAAATGATTAACCGAAGCACCAGATCCAAGTAAAATGGTAGTCTGGTTGCCATGAATGGCTTTCGAGAAAAATTGAGCAAATTTTTTAGTGAAATGACTCATTGGATACCTGCTTTAGAAGTTAGTCAGAAAATTTCATCACATTTAATAAGATTTTAGAACTGTAAATTTCCATTTGCTTCATTAGATCGACCGTTTTTTATATTAATTATATGAGTTGCCAATTTTGAACCAAAAATAACAAGCGGTACAGACTAAGGTAGTTAGTGAGCAAAATAATCCTGAACATTTAAGTAAAACTCATATAAATATAGATATATTTATAATTTAGCGTAATTGCAGTATAGCAAGGCGATATATGTCCACAACAGCACGATTTAAGGTATTACGATCAAAGGAAATCGAAAAAATATTCAGCAGCAATAATTTGAAAGAATTGTGGCGAAGCGAGGTAAAAAATATTTTGCGTAAGCAGGATCTTTTGGATTTACATGATTACTACGATTTTAATCGCAGTATTCAGAGTCATGCCGCGGACATCGAAGCTGAAGTTTTAGGTGGAAGATACCGACCGGAACCTCCATTAGTCTTCAGATTGGAGAAAAAAATGGGCATATGTAGACATATGTGTTTGCCTACGCCAACGGACTCTTTGGTCTTTCAAGCTTTAACAAATGCACTAGAAAAAAAATTACTCGCTGCTGCTCCAAATACCAGATCTTTATTCTCTAGGACTCATGCTAGGTGGCAGCTACCTCATGAACACGGCGAGCCAACAGATTACCCTTGGTTTATTAAATGGAAGCGTTTTCAAAAACAGATTTGGAATTTTTCTAAGGAATATGATTATTTAATTGTCACAGATCTAGCAAACTATTTCGACTCGATAGGTCTACGCGAATTAAGAAATGTAATTGCAAGTCATGTTAAATCTGAAGAAGTAATTCTGGATCTTTTATTTAGAGTAATTGAAGGTATGAGTTGGAATCCAGATTATCTGCCAAATAATATGCGCGGATTACCTACTATCAATTTGGATGCGCCGAGGCTCTTAGCGCACAGCTATCTTTATGAAATCGATTCGGTCTTGGAAAGTTCGTCATCAGGGAGTTTTGTAAGGTGGATGGATGATATAAATATTGGAGTAAACGATAAGATTACGGCGAAAAAAATAATTTCACAACTGTCGGATGTATTGAAAAGCAGAGGACTATCCTTAAATGTTTCAAAAACTAATATTTTATCGACCGAGCAGGTTAAAGTCGAATTCATGGTAGATGAGAATACATATTTGGATGAAATTCAAAAAATAAAAAAGCCTACGCAGATTAAAATACGTGAATGCAATAAAAAGTTTAACAAAACGCTGAAGGATTCAAGTCCTAAAGCTTGGCAGAAAGTAGTTAAAAGATATATCGCATTGGGCGGTACATATAAGCTGAAGTCATTGGATAAAAAAATTCCTGAATTGTTTTTTGATTACCCTGATATGAGATCGAACATTATTTCTTACCTTTCATCGCAAAATCCAGATACTGAGCGTTTGGAAATATGGAAATCATTAGTTAAAAACGAATACTTAGATGATATAACTCAATTTAATTTGGCAAAATTGTTTACACAATGGGAGTTGCCTATAAACAGTGAAATAAAAGACTGTATACAGTTTTATATCGAGCAAACGCAGCATTCGGATCTATTCGGTGACCAGCTAGCTGGTTTGTGGGTAAGGGCTAAATATAGCGAACCAGAAGAGCTATTAAAATACTTTAAAAAATATGAAAATTTATGGAAACATAATAAGTTTCTCGCGCGACAAAACATTTCAGCAGTTGCGAGATTGCTTCCATGGAAAAAAAATGAAACTCAAGCTATACTGAATAGTTATGTAGTTAATAGTTCAAAAGATGTAAGTTCTGTTGCATCCAACCTGCTCAGTTTAAGTAATTTAGATGTGATTCCGAGAGACGTATCTTTATATGTATTCCCTACTTCGGGTCATAAAAAAAATTATCCATTGTATAAATATTTAATTTTATCAGCAGTGTTGACAAATGATTGCGCGAAAAACAATTCTGGAATTAAAGCTGGATTGAATAAATATATTACTGATCCTTGGTATAAGAAATGGATTAATGAGTACGCTTCGGGACACTCATTCTAAATAGAATAATATTGTCATTATCTGGAGGAAGTGTGGATCGCACACGTAAACATATAACTAATGGATGAACCACTTTATTTGCAAAGAAATTTTCAACAAAAAGAACATTTAGATTCTTTTTGCTCGGGAAATATTCGATTGGGCTTGGTGGAATCTTATAGGCTATCCACTGACGATACCAGGAAAAATCCGCGTGATGGGTATTTTTCAGGTGTGGTAAGCTCTTCAGACTCGAGAGCAGGTTTTTATAGCGCATCGTCACTTGGCCTTTTCTACATGCTATCATTTAGCACGCCTGAAACATCTAGTGTTGTTAGTGAAAAATACGGCTCACATTCAATTAGGATTCTTAATTATAAACTGCTTTTTCAGAAAATTATAAATCAGCTTGGAATTGATTTTGTTGATTTTAACTTTCACAGCAGAGTTGAGTATAAAAATAATTTAGATAAACCACCAGAAACGTATGATTTATTTTTTACTAATGGAATATCTCATTCCGAAAATTGCGAGTATCGCTTTTTGTATCATCTAAAAAAGTGGCCTGAGCCAAATGCACATGCATTTCTAACAGTCTCTACTGATGCTCAAGCAACAGTAGAGGGGAGTATTCTTATTCCCAAATATATAACAGTTAATGATGTTGATATGAATGGAATTATATAGAGGCCCATCAAAATACCAAATCAAGTGATAGCGAACGATTTTCTGAATAGTGTGATTTAATGAAAGGTGCTTAAATTCGCTAATCTAAATTAAAAAAACGTAGCTAAAGTCTAGTACAGTAACCCGTCAAAAGGTGTAATTTTAAGTAAAAAAAATTAATTAATAAAAATCTATTTAGAGATTAGTAGTTTGTCCCGAAATGATAACTAGATAAGCGTCATTTAGAGGAGCCACGGATGAGCAACATTGTTGATTTAGAAAAATTATTTCACCGAAGCAAAGACCGCATCAAAGATTTGGGCGAAGTATTTACACCAGAATCGTATGTTGAAGACATGCTAAATCTACTCACAAAAGATAAACGAGGTCTTTGGTCAGATGAAGAAGTATCTTTTTTTGAACCATGCTCAGGTCACGGAAATATTGTCCTGCCAATTTACAAAAGACGACTTGAAGGTATCTACAAAAAAGCTACCACTCAGGGCTTGAGGTCAAACGAAGCCGCCTGGTATGCAGTAGCCAATGCTCTCAATACGTTATGGGCAATAGATATCGATGCTAAAAATGTCGAGAACTGTCGCTCCCGCGTGTTGTCGGCAACTCTAGAATTTTTGAAAAGTAAGCTTGATATAAAAAATAATCACATCCTTTTGTCTAAAAAAAGAGACTTTTTCGCTCATGTATTGTCCGCAATTAAATGGCACATAGACGAAAACGAAACATTATCTGCATTGAGTAAATCCGAAACAGCAAAGGCCAGCGCTAATCTTACTAGATCAGGAGCTAAGTGGTACTCGCAAAACGGCCACAATCCAATGAACTTTGATTTAACTTGGGTCAGCTTTTATGAGTCTTGTGAATCAACTAACGCTGTTCCGTTAGAATTTGAACGCTCACTTCGCTTTATTGACGGAGTTCTTTCCGGCAAACTTAGAGGTCTAGAAGATTTTGAATTCGCTAAAGCAGTTATTGATGTGAACAAGGTTCAAGAGGTTGTTCGCAAGCCGAACAGATCTTTATCCGTAGGTGCATAAGATGAGTGCTTTGGTTTTAAAACCCACAGCCCATGTTGTCGATGTTCTCGGCAATGTAATTGGCCGGGATCAGCCAATTCTTCGTATGGAGAAGGCCTTAGAAATGGTTTCTGTATTGGGCGAAGATGTTTTTTCCGACGACAATGTCGTTTTTTTTGATCCATTTTGCAAAGCTGGCGAGCTACTTTTGGCTTGCGCATTTCATAGTTGTTGGTCCAAATCCAAAGGGAAATCCCAATTGTTGGATATGGAAATGGTCTTCAAAGAGATTTACCAATCCAATCGTTACTATGGACTTGCCCCAGACGAAAGACATCACCGTCTTAGCATGAGAACATTTTTAGGAAACACCCATTCTCACAACGAATCATTTAATCAGATTATTCGAGACGGGCATTACTTATCAGAAATCGACGGAAGATTAGATAAAGAAAAATTTGAAAAGGAGTTCATTTCTATGATCGATTACATTGACCAAAAATCTAAAGGTAAAAAAATTATTGCCGTTGGCAACCCACCTTACCAGGAGAATGATGGGGGTCATGGAGGTAGTGCAAAAGCGGTTTATAACTTGTTTACTGAAGCTTTGATGGATTCAGAAAAAATATCAGAATTTGTTCTAGTTATACCATCTAGATGGTTCACGACAGGAAAAGGCGCAAAGGATTTTAGAGAAAGAGTTATTAGATCTACTACTACTAAAACTCTACATCACTTTCTCAACTCGAAGTCCGTGTTTCCAACTGTAGATGTTCAGGGCGGTGTCTGTTTCTTTCATCATAAGTCAGACTACAACGGAGAAACCCAGTTTATCATGGACGGAAGTTCAACGATGGTAAATCTAGGAAGATTCGATATTATTCTAGATGATCCAAATGGCTATGATCTTATTGCTAAAGTCAAAAAACACTGGTCTGGTGATTTTGTGTCAAAAATTGCATGGACAGTCAGACCCTGGGCTATTCGCACATATTACTTTGAAAGAAAGAAGCCACTACCTGATGGGCATAAGAATGCAGTGCCTTGCTTTTCCAAGCGAAGAAAAATAATGAATGCCGACATAAAAGATATACCAAAAAATATTGATAAAATTGAAGAATGGAAAGTCGCTGTTCCGAAAGGCTATTCGCTTGGATCTCGCCGAGTTACTTTACCAACGACTCAATTTTTCATTGTTCCGAAGGGACACATTACGACCGAAACATATAATATCGTTGGATCATTTAAGAAGAAATCAGAAGCTGAAAACTTCAGAAATTATCTTGCAACTAACTTCGGTAGGTATTTCTTAGGACTTAGAAAGGTCACGCAAGATATATACAAAATGCAGTGGGACTGGATACCGTTGGTTGATGTTTCGCAAGAGTGGACTGATGAAAAACTCTTTAAGATGTTCAAAATTACCAAAGAAGAGCAAGAGCATATTGCGAAGAAATTAAAAGAGTGGTCATAAAAAATGGAACAACTCGAACTCTATGCTTATACAACCGAAGAATACATAAAAAAGGGTTGGATTAAGGTAGGTCATACAAAAGTCGGTGAAGAGCGGATTTGGAATCAGTTTGGGACATCCAATCCGGAGAATCCCGACTACCAAATGATTGGCCTACTTACAGAGGGCTTTCGGGATCACCATATTCATGCTCAACTAATAAAAAATGGTTGTAAGAAAATCGAGAATGTACCAGGCCAAGAGTGGTTTGAAGCAAAAAATAAAAGTGATCCATTTAAAGATGTCCGCAGGGCTTATAACGAAATTGTAAATGGAAGCTCAAGAACTGAACACTACAAACTTCGCAAAGAACAATTGGGAGCCATAGATAAAGCAAGTAAATGGTTTAGTAAAGAATATCCCGCTGAAGTTATCGGTTCAGCGACACACTCGAATCGATTTTTAATCAATGCTAAGATGAGATTTGGTAAGTGCTTTACCAGCATTCATTTAGCGAAAAGAATTAATGCGCGTAATACATTGATCGTCACCTATAAGCCCGATGTAATTGGCGAATGGATTGATACCGTCAATGAACAGGTCGATTTTAATGATTGGACTGGAATTCGAGCAAAGCACAAACCGGACAGGCCCGCTGATCCAAGCTTAAATGAAGACGGCGAATTCCCACGAACAAGTGGACCCATAGTTTTGTGTGTTTCTTTGCAAGATCTTTGGATTGACGAAGATGGAAATACAAAAGATCGACTTCATAAAATTTTAGAAATCGCGTGGGATCTAGTCATTTTTGACGAGGTTCATTATGGAAGTCGTACCGAGCGAGCTAAAAGTATTCTTGAAAAAATAGTAGGATCAACGACACATCGACTTGATTTGTCAGGAACGCCTTTTAGACTTATTGAGCAAGACGATTTTTCATCTCAGCAAGTTTACACATATAGCTACCTTGATGAGCAAAAAAATAAAAAAGCAGAGGTTGAAACTGACCCGCAGGAGCTTGGCGAAAAGGTGTATCGACTTATGCCTGACCTCAACATTTCGGCTATTGAAATTACAGACGAAGACATTGCTGAACAGCGGGAGACATTCACTACGGACGATATTGATTTTTCTCTAAATAGGCTTTTTGAAACTAATGAAGAGGGAAAGTTCGTTTATGAAACCGCAGTTGATCACTTTATTGAGGGATTAACAAAGTCAGGACATGAAGCTCGCTCAATCAGCGTATTTGGAAAGCTTGGTTCTCAACTTGGATGCCCGGGATTAAAAAGGCATACTGTTTGGTGGATTAATCGTGTTGATTCAATCAAAGCGCTGATTGAAAAACTTGAGAATCACCACCACTTCTCAAAGTTTATTTTAATAAATGCTTCCGGAAGCGATGCTAAAAAATCTGATGACGATGACAAAATCATGGCCAAAGAAAAGTCATCAGTGCAGAAAGCTATCAATTCAGCAAATGAAGATCCTACTAAACTAGGAACAATTACTTTCACTTGCGGAAGATTTCTTACTGGGGTCACTATCAGAGAGTGGGATAGTATCCTCATACTAAATGATATTCAGTCCGCGGAGTCTTATTATCAGGCGATATTTCGAGTTCAATCAGCATGGGTGAATGAAAAGGCAAAAGAGGTATTAAAGCCTAAAGCTTGGGTTTTCGATTTTGCGATAACTCGGTGTCTGCAAGTAACCTATGGCTGTGCGAGCAATATTGCCGATCAGGTTGATCAACAGGAAAGCTTCGAACAAAGGGTCGATATAAATAAAGACAATCTCGAAATTATAACTGAAGGTCTTTGCGACACTTTGAACATAAAGCGATTTTATGAAGGTAGCCTGGTCAGCACACCTACTACCGCTAAGGATATTTTTGAGGTTCTTAATCATGAGGGTTCTCGACTTGCTCTCGCTCGACGAATCACCTCAAATGTTTTAGTGAATTTTGGAAAATTAAAACTTTTGGAAGAATATCCTCACATACTCGAAATCCTTGAGAAAGTTAAAGGATATCGTACTAGTGAGTTTAGTGCCACAATTGAAGACTTCGTGCAAATTGGAAGAGATGCGAGTGATTTAGAGCAAGTAAAAGCTGATCCCAATCTTACTCAAGATGAAAAAGAAAAAATTATCGAGGACTTTGCGGAAAAGGATCAAGACGAAGAAAGACAAACCAGAAAAAAATGGTATGCAACTCAGATTAAGCGACTCGCTATCTGTATGGCGGATTTCATCTATATGACCTACGAACGAGAGTATAATATTGACGATGTCATCCAAACAAAATCTCCTCAGTTTTTTGAGGTAATGACCGGCATTTCCAAGAACGACTTTGTTGAACTTTGCGATAAGGGTTTTATGAATCGTTTCGCTCTCAATCGCATCGTTAGAGAGTTTCGAGATCAAGAAAACACTTCTATAAGTCCAGAAGAGTACATCCTTGAAAATCTCAAAAAAATGGTTTCATAGAACTTGGGGATATTTTAAATATCATTTGTGTAATCCAAAGGCTCTTGAGCTCGCACTGGATTTGAAAAAAAATATTCACGCGGCGTTATCATTCTGCTTGTAGCGCAGCTATCGATTTATTTTGTACAAAGTATATTCGGGCTTCCACTGAGAGTAACTCTTTACGTTTATAAGCCAAAACTGAAGCTGATCAGTAATTATAGGAATTTTAAGTCTGAAATTATTTTGCTGATTGAGTTCGTTTGCAAACTTAGGGTGATCTCTAAAATTGGTTTCAATCATCTCTAAATTATCACTAGCGTCCTCGCCAAACTCACTTAGTAAATTAGTAACTGGTACCTTTGTAAGTTTAACTAGTATTGGTGCGGGTGAAATATCAAGCAAAGAGAAGATATGATGATATTTTTTGTACAGTGTCGTTCTAACCCCAGGAACATCTCGCCTTTCAAGTTCCCTCAATAAATCAATTGTGTAGGTCAATAACTCAGAACCATATTGCTTATCTATTGCATATTGAATTGCTGTTCTTTCTGACGGTGAAATATAGGTATCCCCATGCTGAAAATTCATACCACCTTTCGTAATTTTTTGATCTACCATTTTTCTAAAACTCACTTCGCGAATTACGAAAGTTTCAAAATCGCTAAGATGGATTTCACTTAGATTTAAAACTTCTTTAGCAATCTCAAGTATTTTCCAATCTGCTATCGGATTTCGCCCAGCTAATCCGTGATCAATAATACTATCTAAAAACAGACTTGAAGTGCCGTGGTATAGTGGGATGCTCAATAAACCATTTTCAATTATATTCATATGTCACCAAATAGTATATCATCAGGCTGCATCTTCTGATTCACAATCAAACAATGATTTTTCATCAGAAGTTCTTTTCCAGTTTGCACGTCCGTTAGTGGTCCGTCCCTTTACAACTGCTCCTGCCGCAGACGGTGATTTAAATTCCAAATCTCTAATTGTCTGAAATAGGTTTGGATTTGAAGCAGCTTTAACGGCATTTGAATTTACGATTTGTTTCCAAAGTTCGAAGTAGGAACTTTCTGGAAAACTATCAACAACTTCTTTTCGAATAAACGAACCGGCTTTTAATATGAACGAACCGTTATCTACTACCATTGTTGCTTTTTCGCCGTTTATGCACGTTTCACGTGGCAGGTTCATGTAAAATTCCATTCCATGGGTGACGTCGTAGTTTTTCTTGAAGTGATTGGGCGACTCACTTACTTCGGTTACGTTTTCTGAAATTGCAATTACATTGAATAATCCAAGTCCGAGAGTTTCTAACGTGAAAATCATGTTACTAGCGAATTCTTCCATGGCACACATATCGGGCTCAGGTAATTTCGATCCAGGCGGAACTCCTTCATTCATTACTTTCAAAGTAGAAACTGATTGATTTGCGAGTTGATACATTTTGCTCTCAAGATATCGAACATGTGCTTTTGTTAAATCTCTACTTAAAAACACAATGAATGTATCCCACCAGTCTTTACTAGTGTGTTGATTCATTCTTTGTGACACCGTATCTGTTTCTCCAATATAAATATCTGTTAGTCCAGATTCTTCATTAGTACGAAGTAAAAAATAAATGCCGGTCTCAGTAAGCTCAGGAATATCTCTTAACTGTTTGAGATGGCTACGATTTCCTGTAAAAGCTTTACCGCTCCAATTAACCATTTCAATACTTCTAAGTGATCTTGGTGTATTTCCACGAACGTAAATTTTGATAATTTTCCCAGTTAAACTCATAGTGCCCATTTCGGAGTTTTTAGGCACGTTATTTAAAATAACGTAGTCCCTTGCGTATTTTATCATTTCGAGACGTCATAATGCATTTTAACGATATTATTTTTTGCTGACAGCTATTTCGTTTATAATTGAATGTTAGTGCTCGCATCAGTCGGGTTGAGAGGGTATGCATTATGGTTAGTTCTTTTTTTAATACAGTTAAACACTTTTCTCAGAATAAAATTAACGAAGTGAAAAGATATTTTTCTTCAGATCTATTCGAAGATGATTTAGATTTTTTAATAATTAATTTACAAATGTTTGATGTGGATTTAGAAGTCCCAGATTTTTCAAAACTAAATAAGCGAAAGCGAATAAATAGAAAAATAAAATTAGTTCAATCTAGCTTCAACCGGTTAAACATCACTTACGGAACTATAGGCTTCGTACTAGGGGCAAAATTCGGTGGACCTAAAGTAGCTGGCATCGGCGCTTTGTTAGGTAGTGGAATCTTTGCTACTTGTTTGATCGCCACACTAATGAATAAACATGAACTGGAAATTGTACCTGTTTAAAAAAAATTGCTCGGGCACGCGAATCCAATCCCAAAAACCTACTACTCCCCAAAATCCCCATCATCCCGCGGATCATACCCATCATCACCACGACGAACAGGTCCAACCCAACCCTCAGGTGCGCCACCAAAGCGCCAGTAATACAATTCCTCAACCTCAAGGCGAGCCCATTCCATCTTACGCAAAAAAATCAAACTAGATTTCAAACTGGGGTTCTCGTTAAAACAACGAATATAAATCTTCTGACCAAGTTCAGACCAACCATACTCTTCAACAAGATCGCGAACCATCTTTTCTAAAGTAATACTAGCAGCAGGATATTTGTTATTGCGAGGTTTAGGTAATTTACGGTCGTTCATTGTTAAACCTGAAAAAGAAGAAAAATTTGGATGGGGTAGGAGGACTTGAACCTCCGAATGATAGAATCAAAATCTATTGCCTTACCAACTTGGCGATACCCCAACTGTCGAATGACGTGATCCACAAGTTAAATAAAAACAGCAGGTAACGCAAGAAAAAATAAAGCCCAAACTTAACTGAATAAGCTTGGGCTGGGTGTTCTATGGGGTGTATCTGGAAAGTTTATTGAGCAGGGTCTTTCTTTTTACTTGTGTCTTCACGAGGTGCTATAATTCTGACCACATCTAAACTTGGAATTCTCCCCCTATTGCATGCCTATCGGGCGACTTTAGTAACTCGGGCTTTCACCCAAGAGACTGACGAACCTTGCGGAACGCTTAATCATCACCTTGATAGGTATGCGGAGTTTTCTGCCGTTTTAATGTCGTCAGAGTTTCTCCCATAGAACGTAGCTCATTTTCATAAGCCTCAAATACTAAATTTTCAATCGTTTCTCGGGTTTCTTGATTTAACGGATGCGCTATATCACGAAACTGGCCATCTTTACGCTTTTTGCTGGGCATGGCCACGAATAAGCCGCCGGGCCCTTGGATGACCTTTAGATCACGTACAACGAAACAATTTTCGATGGTGATCGTTACGTATGCCTTTAATCGATCCTCGTTAACCGGAAAGATTTTTACTTCTGTGATTTTCATGGTGCCCTTCTTTAAGCCGTATTTCGCCGTGTTGGCTTGCGCCTTCATGACTTACTGTATCTACGTCTAGTATCGGGACCATGGTCTTGAGACTTTAAAAAAAATTACGCACTGAGATGAAAAAAAATCGCCAAAGTGTTTAGTCGTCTAAAACTTAAACACTTTGAGACAGTTTGTGGGTTACATAATTTTTATTGAGGAATTATTTAAGATCGAAAGTGATCGCCGTAATACCACGGCCGCGGGCTACACGAATCGTGTTCGTGCCTTTTTTAATCGCCTTAATCGCTTGATCGGCGCTGGTCGGTTCAGTTTTATTAATCCCCAAAATCACATCACCCACACGAAGGCCAATGGCACTGGCAATAGAGCCACGATCAATCCAAGTGATCATCGGGTTTTTTACAGACGGCTCTAAGTTATAATCCTGTCGTAAAGCCTCAGTCATATCTGAAATTTTAACCCCGAAATTATACGGAGTATTGGTATTCGTCGAAGCTTTCGGGGCATCTTGTGGTTCGCTGTCTTGTTTTTGAAAAAGACTTAACAGTTTTTTCTCAGACGGGCGCTCATCAGCTGTTACATCAAAGTTCAAATTTTTATCATTACGTAAAACTTTAAACTTAGCTTTTTTACCCGGTTCAAGATCGGCGATCGTGTTCATTAAATCTTGCGCGTCGCGAATTTTTTTACCGTTAATTTCTTGAATGATATCGTAAACTTTCATTCCCGCTTTTTTAGCTGGGCCGTTGCCTAAACCTAAAATCGCGCCGCCACGATATTCATCTAACCCCATCGCTATGGCCGCACGGTAATCTAAATCACCTGGCTGAATGCCGATATAGCCTTTAGCTAACTGTTCGCCTTTTTCTAAAGCCGGAATAATTTTTTTAACTTCATCAATCGGAATCGCAAAACCAATGCCTTGGGCGCGCGCATCGATTGCCGAATTTACCCCGATCACAAAACCTTTGGCGTTGACCAGTGGGCCACCAGAATTACCCGGGTTAATCGAAGCATCAGTTTGAATTAACGGAAATTTATTGATCTCGTTAATTGATCTGCCTTTTGACGAGATAATCCCTTTAGTCATTGAATGGCCGTGGCCGTAAGGGTTTCCGAACGCTGCAACCCATTCGCCGACTTGTGCATCTTCTGATGAGCCCATTGCAACCGCTGTTAATTTCACATCAGCTTTGATTTTAATAAGAGCGATATCTGAACGATTATCGCGGCCGATCACTTCGGCTTTATAAGTTTTTTGATCGTTTTCGGCTAATTGCACTTCGACGATATCAGCACCTTCAACCACGTGATTATTAGTTACGATTAAACCATCTTCGCGGATGATAAAGCCGGTTCCAAGGCCCATGCGGCGTGGTTTACCCGGTTGTTGCTGCTGTTGCATCGGTACGCCGTAGAATTGTTCTAACATTTCTAACATCGGGTCGCGGTACATGCGGCCGCGCGGAATCACAGAGGTTGAGATATTGACCACTGAAGGGTTTATCGCTTTGGCTAATTCAATAAAAAGATTTGCCGGCAGTGGTTCACCCAGTTTTAAAGCGGGTGGAGTTTTTTGAAAGGATTGCGCCGTGACGTTATGACCTTGAAATACAATGAATGCTGTTATTAGGGCTAATACAACTACAGTTAATCTTTTCATAATACAGAGTCCTTTTTTGTTAGGCCTACTTTACAGAGATGAATTTATTTTTCAAATCTGTAATAACTGCGTCTAAGAAATTGGCTTCGTCGGCAGTTAAGTTATTTTTTGTTTTGTCTTTTAATAAAGATAATAAATCGATATTAAATCGGGCTAAAGGTTTATCGACTTCGGTTTTGCCAGTTTGTGGGTCTGCCTGCAAACCCATGGCCATAGCTGCTGATGAACCGATTGACATAATTAATACGTTAAATGACGCTTCCATGTTTTCCATATGATCCTTTTATATTCCTACGGCGTAACCTAAGAGATTTTTTTCTCTACTGGTAATGTTGGGGTGGAATTTTAAATTGTAAAGTTTAGGATTAATTTTTGATAAAATAGAGAAAAAATAAGTGCCTTCAAAAATTTTATCGTTATGCGATTGCAAGTAATGCAGTTTATGTAAAAGCATTCCGAATTCAAAATGGCTGGCTTGTGAAACTGACAAAGCTTTGAGATCGGCTTTGTAAATTTCTTTAGATAACCCCAAAGCGTAAGCGATGGCGTTAAATAGCGGCGCCGATAATTTTTCTAAGGGAGCTAACGAAATATAAATTAACCCCAAAGTTTTTCGGGTTAATTTTGAATGCAGAAAACCATGGCTTAATAATAAATGGACGAATATTTTTTTCTCGTTCGCTGTAAGTTGTTCTAAAGTTTGGGCGTTTAAGAAAACAACTAATTGATTTGAAAATTCGGGCCAGACCAGGGGCGGTGTTGGGCGGTCGGTCACAAACAGTCGAACTTCGCGAAAACCATAGGCCAGGGCGTGTTGTTTGAAAAGTCCAGTTAGTTTATGCGGATCGTTACCTAAGACTTCTTGAGCTTTGGTTCGTTCAATAAAGATTTGTAAGCCTCTGTGAAAGATTAGGTACAACAAAACTAAACATAATAAAAATGCGACAAGCAGTCCGAGACGGCCACCAACTTGAAATCCGAGAATTAAAAAAATAAAACAACTGGCCGCACTGATAAGCCAGACTTGAGTCAGGGTCTTCATTCGATAATTTTTATGCGAGTTGAGGTTGAAATCAAGCCTATTTATGCCAAAATGTAAGCTCAACTTGGAGAGAGTATGTCGAATATGGATGTTGCAGCACTGAATCAAGCCGTTAAAGAACAAAGTTTGTTCGTTATGCAGATGATGAACGAGATGAATAAAGTCGTCGTTGGTCAACGTGATATGATCGAAGGCATTGTGATCGGTTTATTAACCGGCGGTCATATTTTGTTAGAAGGTGTGCCGGGGTTAGCAAAAACCTTAACGATCTCAACCTTAGCGCAAACGATTTCATTACATTTTCAGCGTATTCAATTTACGCCCGATCTTTTGCCGACTGATTTAATCGGTACCATGATGTTTAACCCAAAATCAGGCGAATTCACCGCGAAAAAAGGGCCGATCTTTGCCAATATCGTTTTAGCCGACGAAATCAATCGTGCGCCGGCGAAAGTGCAATCTGCACTTTTAGAAGCGATGGCCGAAAAACAAGTGACCATTGGTGATGTGTCTTACAAGTTAGATCAGCCGTTCTTAGTTATGGCGACACAAAATCCATTAGAGCAAGAAGGCACTTATCCATTGCCAGAAGCGCAAATGGATCGCTTCATGTTTAAGATTAATGTAACTTACCCAACCAAAGCTGAAGAATTAGAAATCGTAAACCGCATGGGAGTCAACGACCGCCCGGTGATTCAAACTGTACTTTCAAAAGAGCAGTTAATCGCGACAATTAAAACAGTAGATCAAATTTACGTAGATCAAAAAGTGCGTAATTACATCGTTGATATCATTATGGCGACACGTGAACCAAAACTTTACGGTTTAGGCCGATTAGAAAAGATCATCGCCGTCGGTGGTTCACCACGTGCTTCGTTATCGTTGATTCGCGCAGCCAAAGCGCACGCGTTCTTACGCGGCCGTGGATTTGTCACGGTCGAAGATATTAAATCAATTGTTTATAAAGTTTTACGTCACCGTTTAATTTTAACTTATGAAGCCGAAGCTGAAAATTTAAAACAAGACGATGTGATTAAAGAAGTTTTAGCTGCTGTCGAAGTATCTGCTTAATCTAGGACTCTAATGGCTGAACAACAACAGGTGCCCGCAGAAATATTAAAAAAGATCAAGCGCATTGAAATTGATACGCGCAAGATGGTGAATAATATTTTTGCCGGCGAATACCACACTAAATTCAAAGGCCAAGGCATGACGTTTTCGGATTTTCGCGAATACGTGGCCGGCGATGACGTGCGAAATATTTCGTGGACGTTAATGGCGCGTGCGGGTAAACCGTACGTCAAAACTTTTGAAGAAGAGCGCGAATTAACCATGATGATCGTGGTCGATGTGTCGGGTTCTCAGGATTTCGGCTCGCGCGATAATTTTAAAGGCGAAACTCTAGCTTATGTGGCGGCGACCTTAGCGTTTTCGGCGATTCGCAATAATGACCACGTGGGTTTATGCCTGTTTTCGGATGAAGTTGAACTTTACGTTCCGCCGAAAAAAGGTAAACAGCATGTTTACCGCATTTTGCGTGAAATATTATTTTTCAAACCCAAATCAACAAAAACTAAAATCAGTTCGGCCTTAGACTTCTTGCGCGGAGTTTTAAAAAAACGCGCAACGATTTTTGTGTTAAGTGATTTTCAGGATCAGGGTTATGAAAATTCATTAACTTACTTAGAAAAAAAACACGAAGTCATCGCAGGGCTTGTAACTGATCCTGCAGAATTTATGTTTCCGGATGTGGGCTTAATTGATTTACATGATGCCGAATCGGGTGAATCCATTTTAATCGACACCTCAAACCCTGCGTTTCGTGAAGAGATGCAAAGTAAATTTAAAAATGACTTTGAAAAATTTCAAAAAAATCTAAAACGTTCGGGCATTGATAGTTTTACTTTTGAAGCCGACGAAAACTTTCACAAATCATTATTAGCCTTTTTCAAAAGAAGGAAGTCTCGGTAATGGCTGATGTGAAGTGCACGGTTAACATTCCTGAGGTTTCAGATTTAAAGTCGCAAGAGCTGACGGTTGGTCGTCATTTTTTCTTATCGTGTGAAGGCACGTGGGATAAATCATTTGATTTTACCAAAGCGCAGTTTTTAACAGACGAACAAACTAAATTTGTTTTTAAATTATTTAAAGCCGAAGCCCGAAGCACCGAAAGTTTTGAAGTCGATATGACTTTATATGCTGCTGGTCGTGTGCAGTTTCCGAATATGATTATTTCGGATGGCAACTTACAGATTTCAATGGGGCAACAAACTTTTGAAGTGGTTTCAGTTTTACCAAAACCTGACCCACAGGCAAAAGAGCCACCTAAACCCTTCGGTTTTGCGATCAGCAGTCTGCACTGGCCAATGGCTTATACCGTAATTTTTGCAGCACTCATCTTAGCGGTAATTGTACAGGCGATTATGCTGGCCGCCCGGTCACAGCGCTGGAAACGTTTAGCTGAAGTGGTGCTGGCGTACGATTCAGTTCAGGCCGCTGATAACCAGTTTTATAAAACCATTCGTGAAATCGAGAAAAAAGATTATCCGATTGCTGAAATTGAAAAAGCAGCCAAAGTTTATATCTTACGCCGGTTCAGTGTGCCTATTTTTAATTTAGATTTAAAAGAAACCATCAGTTTTATTAAAAAGCGTCATCCGCAATTAAAAGAGCTGCGTCGCCAGGTTTATAATATCGTTAAAGACATCGAAATTTTATCAAAAGATGCAAACATAACCACCGAACAAAAAACTAAATTTATCAGACGTTTTTATGAATTCATTAACCGCTGCGAAGCCACGGCAAAAACCAGAGGTTTCGGCAAATGACGATCTTTGGATTTATCTGGGCACAGCCCTGGGTCTTTTTACTGCTTTTATTATTACCGGTCATTTACTGGTTATATGCGCGTTCGCAAAAAAATAAAGCCACTTTTCAAATTAGCACCGTGCAATTATTTAAACCTTGGGCCGGCCGGGGTAAAGTGCAGCTGGTGCGTTTTAATACGCTGTTACTATTTATCAGTTTAGCGTTTATGATCGTGGCCTTAGCGCGCCCACAAACGCGCGATGAAAGAGTCAAACGCACATTAGATGGTTTAGATATCGTGATCGTCTTAGATATTTCAGATTCGATGTTAATCGAAGATATGAAGCCGACAAATCGCCTAGAATCAGCCAAAGAAACAATCGCTAATTTTATTAAACAAAGATCTTCTGACCGTATTGGTATTGTGATCTTTGCCGGCGAAGCCTTTACCCTGGTGCCGCCAACTTTAGATTATCAGCTGATCGAACAGCGTATCGCCCAAATTAGAACCGCTCAGGCAGCGCGTATTAAAGATGGCACCGCGATCGGGGTGGCCACAGCTGCCGGTGCTGCCAGATTAAAAGATTCACAGGCCAAAGAGCGCGTTATGATCTTTTTAACAGACGGTGAAAATAACTCGGGCATGATTGACCCTGAAACTGGGTTAGAGATCGCTAAAGGTTACGGAATTAAAATTTATTCGATCGGTATTGGTAAATCGGGCCCGACAAAATTACCAATTTATTCAACAGATATGTTCGGTAATAAAGTTAAACGTTACCAGCCCTTTGAAAGCACCGTAAATGATGAGCTGTTAGGTTTAATGGCCTCAAGCACCGGCGGAAAATACTTCAGAGCCACACGTGAAGATTCATTAGCCGGCGTATTTAATGAAATCAACAGCTTAGAGACTACTAAGATCGAAGATCAAAAATTTGTTCGCTATAATGAATTTTTCTATCAGTTCTTAATTTGGGGAATTATTTTATTTTTAATTAATCGCATTTTAAATTACTCATTTTTAAGACGGGGGCCCTAATGTCAGTCTTACGCTGGGGTAATGCATCGGCATTTAGTTTTTTAATTCTTTTGGGCCTTTGGGTTTTAGTATATTTTTATTTCGAAAAAAATTCAGAAAAAAAATTAAACCAGGCTTTCGGTAAAAAAGTGGTGCCGTGGCTTCGCGCCAGTGTTTCTTTACCGAAACGCCGCTTACAATTATTTTTACAAGCCTTAGCCGGATTTTTTCTAATCACCGCGTTAGCTCGCCCGCAGATGGGGCAATCTGAACAAGAAGTAAAATCTGAAGGTGTTGAACTCATGATCGTGGCTGACGTTTCAGATTCGATGTTAGCTGAAGATGTGCGCCCATCGCGTTTAGAACAAATGAAAATCGAATTAGCTAAACTGATGGATTTAATGCCGGGTAATAAAACAGGCTTAATCGCATTTGCCGGCAGTGCGGCGTTAATGTCGCCGTTAACTTCTGATCCGGGAGCGCTTAAATTATATATCTCGTCGTTAGATACGTACGCCGTATCGACGCAAGGAACCGCTTTTGAACCTGCACTGTCATTTGCTAAAGAGGCTTTTGAAAAAGGCGGGGTCACGCAATCTAATGATTTAAAAACCACACGCGTAATTATTGTAGCCTCAGATGGTGAAGACCAAGAAGAAGGTGCCCTTGAAGCCGCGAAAGCTTTGGCTAAAGACGGCGTTAAAATTATTTCTATCGCCTACGGCACTGAAAAGGGCGGCAGTATCCCGACGCGTGATCCGTTTGGTAATTTAACGGGCTCGAAAAAAAACAAACAGGGCGAAGTTATTATCACTCAGGTTAAAGGCGAATTTTTAAAATCTTTAGCCCAAGCCGGTGAAGGCAGTTTTTATTTCGCATCGGCCGAAGGCAGCCATTTAAAACAAATCGCCCAAGATATTAATCTTTATGAAAAAGCGCTGTTTGATTCGTCGATGGTTGTTCAATACGACGAAAAATTTAGTTATCCGTTAGCTTTAGGTTTAGCGATTTTATTATTCAGTTTATTAATCAGTGACCGCAAAAAAGAACCCATCATGTGGAAAGGACGTTATGAATTTTAAGTCTTTTCTTTTAGGTTTGGTTGTTCTGGCTTCGGCGACGGCAGTCGCGCAAGTGTCGGCACCGGTTGCAGCAAGTAATAAATTACCGTGGCCAAGTTTAAGTTCGCTTTATTATGATTATAAAGCCCGTAGTGCGCTTAAAGATAAAAACCCCGAGATAGCGCTAGAATATGAATTAAAAATTTTAGAACATGATCCGCTTTCGATTCAAACCCATTCTAACTTAGGAATTATCTTTGATTCGTTACAGAAAAAAGACGAATCAGGGCAGTCTTTTGATTTAGCGCTGAATTTATTAGAGCGTTACAAAGATCAATTGTACCCAGGTGATATCTTTCAAATTTATTACAATTTAGGTTTACGTTATCACCAGGCTAAAGAAACCGAAAAAGCTTTAGAGTTTTATCAGAAAGCTTTAGATGTTAACCCGGCCTCGATAGAGACTAAGCACAATATCGAATTGCTGATTCAGCAACAGCAAGGCGGCGGTGGTGATGGTAAGTCTGATAAAAAAGACCAAGATGGTAAGGGTGAAAATAAAGACCCAAATGATGGCGAAGATAAAGAAAAGAACAAAGACAAAGAACAAGAAAAAGATCGCCAGCAGACCTCTAAATATAAACCTCGCCCGTTTAAAGGCGAGCAGTTAAGCGAAGCAGATGTTAAAAAAATCTTAGGCGAATTATCACAGCAAGATAAAAAAATTCGCGCTAATTATAATAAAAAAGATCGCAAAGAGGATAAAAATGCAAAAAATTGGTAAGAAATCAGTTCTTATTTTGTTTTTTCAAGTCTTCGCGGTGATGGCCTTTGCCGCCGAGACCTTAAAAGTTGAAATTCAGCCTGAATCAGTCGGGCTTGGTGATACCGTTCAGATTAGTTTAACCGTGCAATCATCTGATGATTTTGAAATGAATGACCCGCAGCTTTCAGATATTGCGGGCTTAAAGTTTTTACAAGGGCAAAATGCCGGGCAATCTTCGTCAACGCGCATGAATTTTGTAAATGGCAAAACTGATTTTAGTAAAACAGTGTCGCAGCAATATATATTTCAGTTCGAAGCCGTTAAGGCGGGGATTGTTACCATCCCGGCGATTACCGTTGAAGTGAATGGCAAACAAATCAGATCTGCGCCGCAAAAAATTTCTGTTTCACAAAATAGCCAAGCGCAAAGACAGCCGCGTCCAAACATTGCCGGCCGCCCACAATTTAAAGACGATGAAGATGACCCGTTTCAGGCTGATGAAGATATGTTTGCGCAATTAATGAAACAGCGTCAGAAAATGTTAGAAGAAGTGCAGCGCCAGATGGGGCAAGGCCTGGGCGGCGGCAGAACAGCGCCGAATTTTAACCAGATGCCAAATAATCAAATCCCTTCGCGCACGATTGAAAATTTAAATACCAACGAAGCTTTTTTTCTTTTATTAGAAGCCGATAAAAAAACAGTTTATGAAGGTGAACAAATCACCGCCACTTGGCATATTTATACCCGCGGTAATTTAGATTCTCTAGATCGCGCAAAGTTTCCGGATTTAAAAGGTTTCTGGAAAGAAATCATCGAAGAAGTGCCGTCATTGCAATTCACTGAAGAGATGGTGAATGGCCTGATGTACAAAAAAGCCTTACTGGCAGCGCATGCGCTGTTTCCGATTAAACCTGGAAAAACCACGATCGATGAATTTAAAATTAAAGCCAAAGTTCGTCTGCCGACCCAGTTTGGCTGGGGTTCGCAACAGGAATACACCAAAGCCTCTAAGCGCGCAGAAATCACCGTGTTGCCACTGCCGACCGAGGGTAAACCTTTATCGTTTTCTGGAGCCGTCGGACAGTTTCAAATACAAACTCAAGTTGATGGCACGCAGTTTCCCGCAGGGCAGCCGATTTCACTGCGTGTGCGTTTAGAAGGCCAGGGTAATGCCAAGGTGATCGAATTGCCTGAAATCAAATGGCCCGAGAATTTAGAAGTTTATGATACGAAAAGTGAATCTAAATTTTTTAAAGATGGATTAAGTTTTAAAGAGTTTGAAATTTTAGTGATTGCGAAAAATCCTGGCGAAGTAAAGATTCCGCAGATTAATTTTTCGTATTTTGACCCGACATTAAAACAGTACATCACAAAATCAACTGAAGAATTCAGCATTAATATCACTGAAGCGGTGAAAGGTTCTAGCCTTGCGCCACTTAAAGCCAGCGATAAAGTGGATGCCCAAAAAGCCGAAGCCGAAAAAGTATTTTTACCGGTCACAGAACTGAGTTCGTCATGGCTGCCAACCGCTGATGCAAAACTTCCGATCTTAGCCAGCCTTTCGATGATTGCGATTATTGCGGTGATTGCCCAGTTTTTATTAGCTCTTAAAAATTTACGAATGGCGCCGCAATTATCTTTTAAAGTCGAAACCAAATTAAAAGTTTTAGAAGGTGCTGTTAAAAATAAAGATTACCGTTTGTTTGGTGCTGAATCGATTAATTTACTTTATTTAGTGACGGCCCACTTGGCGCAAGAGCAGAGTGCCACGCAAGACTGGGCCGCATTGTTTTATAAAATGCCCGAAAACTACCGCCAAAGTTACGAGAAAAAATTGAATGAACTTTTTGATTATTTTCAGATGGTGGGCTTTGCGCCAGAACCACTGCGTGAGCAGGCCCTTAGTCGTAATGCGCCTGAAGAAATGTTAAAAGAAATCAAAGCCACTACACTAAAAATTGTGTCTGAATTGCCGTAAAACGGCACAGGTAAAATATAGTCTTGTAAACGCTGCTCTTCACTTGTAGCCTTAAATTTTGGGGGGAGCATCGCGTGCGACTAACATCTAGGTTATTATTGATGTCTTTATTATGTGTTTCATTTGGTTGTGTAACGAATTCTAAATCTACAGGACCGACAACTGAGTATAATAAAGAAGGCGATCTAGAAAAATTTCGCGTCTCTGAAAGCGAAAAAGAAAGCGCGAAATCGACTAACGCTAAAATTTCTGAAAACCAAGAGCTTGAGACCATCCCCACAGAAATTAATGAAAAAGTTGAAATGTGGATCAAATACTTTCAGGGCCGCGGCCGTCCACACATGGAGCGCTATTTAGCCCGTTCTACGCGTTATGAAGCGTTAATGAAAAAAGTTTTACGTGATAATAAATTACCAGAAGATTTATTCTACATCGCTTTAATTGAATCGGGTTTTAGCTCTTCAGCAAGATCACATGCATCGGCTGTAGGTTACTGGCAATTTATCCGCGGTACAGGAAAACGTTATAAATTAGACATTAATAAAATGGTTGATGAGCGCCGCGATCCAGTTTTAGCAACGCAAGCGGCTGCAGAGTATTTCAGAGATTTGTACGGTATTTTTAACTCTTGGTATTTATCAATGGCTGCCTACAACGTGGGTGAAGGCCGTGTGATCAAAGCCGTTAGAAAATACAAAACAAAAGATTTTTGGGAACTTTCAAAAAACCGTAAAGCTTTGCCTGCAGAGACTGATAATTACGTTCCAAAATATATCGCTGCAAAATTGATTGCAAAAAATCCGGATAAATACGGATTTGAAGGTATCGATTACATGACACCTATTGAATTTGATCATGTAACATTAAAAGAGCCGGTTAATCTTCGTATCATGGCCGAAAAAATGAATTTCAATTACGAAGACTTTAAAGATTTAAATCCAAAATTCAAAGGTGAAATAGCGCCGCTTGATTTAACTGACAACACTTTAAGTTTACGTATTCCTGCAGGTACCTTAGAAGTAGCTACCTTAGCGGCGCAAAACTCGGTCGCTAGTCTTGTAGATTTCGTGCCTGACCAGGTTGAAACCCAGCACTACAAAGTTCGCCGTGGCGACAACTTAGGTGCGATTGCCCGTAAGTACAGAACAACAGTGGCGTACTTACGCGAATTAAATGATTTTTCACGTAAGAAAACTATCCGTGTCGGTCAAAAAATTATCGTTCCGGATCGCACGCCATTGATCGAACGCAAATCGACAAAAGAAAAGAAAAAAACGTCTTCAAAAAGCGTAACATCGAGCAAATTTTATGTGGTTAAAAGAGGCGATTCATTGGCCTCGATTGCTGACAGATATAACTTATCTGTTATTGAATTAAGCAAGGCCAACAATATTAAGCGTAAGTCGAAACTACGCGCTGGCGTAAGATTAAGCATTCCTAGAATCTAAGAAACGAAAAAAGCAGCCTCAAAGCTGCTTTTTTTATTCATTTTTTGCACTCTGTAGTTCAGCTAGCACCTGCTAGCTAAAACCCTGAGCGTCGGAAATTAAGCAAAAAAAAACTCTAAACTTTGTCATCCACTGATAAGTTTAGAGTTAAGGGGAATGAAACCAATCCATGAAATTAAATGTATTTGTTTTTCCTTCCATTGCAGTTTTCACCGCAGGTTCTTATATCCTTTGGTAGCTGGCTGGCTTTTGCTGAATAAACAGCGAGCCCCTATAGCTTTGCGTCCCAGAGTTCCCTCTGGTTTGCCTTGAGGCAAAAGAAGGATACGGAATTACCCGTATTCTTTTCAAACCGCTAGTGACCTCCTATTACGTAAGTAAAGAAATCAACTCGAAACCATTGCCTACACCATGTAAACCGGTTTCCGTCTGTTAAACGGTAAGATATTTTATTTATCGCAACGTCACTTTGGTGCTTTATCGTTATGATCGTGAATTCGCTTCATATAACGTCCCTCCATTAAAACTAACAACTGACCCAGGTTGACTTGGCCTTGCGACCTTTACCCGGCATACGTTAGAAAGCTTACTCAGCTTTGTTTGCTTGTATGAATTAAGAATAGCCTGGGTGCGAATTGTATTTCCAATTTTTTTTGATTAATCTCAAAAAAGAATATAAAACGTCTCAAATTAATTATCTCAATTCTAGGAATTCGGCTGTGCCGATGCAGGAACAAATATGGTCGCTTTTAACGCCGTTACAAAACAAGTTGGTACTAAAATTTTATACGCAAATGGATCATTCCAAATTAATCCTGGCGATAAAATCGGCCTGGTTGGCTCTAACGGTTCAGGAAAAACGACAATCTTTCGTTTAATTATGAACGAAGAGTCTCCTGATCAAGGCACTATCTCTAAACCTGAAAGAATTCGTATTGGTTATTTCTCGCAAAGTATCGAGAACATGAAAGGCCGTTCTGTATTGGCTGAAGTGTTAGCGAGCGGAGGCTTAGATAAAGTAGTCGATATGATTAAGCACTACGAAGAGCGCTTACAAGATCCAAATCTTGGTGAAGACGAGATGATGGATGTCGTGGAAAAATACGGCGTGCTGCAAGAACAATTTGAAGCTGTTGGCGGCTATGATGTAGAACCGCGTGCTTCTGCGATCTTAGGCGGTCTTGGATTTTCTAAAGAAGATATGCAAATGGATATCGGCCAGTTCTCGGGCGGTTGGAAAATGCGTGCAAGCCTTGCTAAGATTTTATTACTTATGCCTGATGTTTTATTAATGGATGAGCCGACGAATCACTTAGATGTTGAATCGATCGTGTGGCTTGAAGCTTGGTTAAAAGATTTTAAAGGCTCAGTACTCATGACTTCGCATGATCGTGATTTCATGAATAGACTTGTGACTAAAACTATCGAGATCGCGAATAAAGCTATTACCGTGTACGGCGGTAATTACGATTTCTATGATAAAGAACGTCAAATTCGTAAAGAGCAATTAATCGCGCAAGCTCGTCGCCAAGACGATATGTTAGCTAAAGAAGAAGAATTTATCGCGCGCTTTGCGGCTCGTGCCTCGCATGCAGCGCAAGTGCAATCGCGTGTTAAAAAATTAGAAAAAATTGATCGCATTGAAATTCCACCAGAAGATCGCGCGATGGATTTCGTTTGGCCAGAACCACCACGCGGTGGCGATGAAGTTGTGAAGTTTGAAAAACTTGGCAAAACTTATCACTTAAAAGATGGCCGTGATAGAAACGTATTTAACAATGCCACGGCCTTAGTTAAACGTATGGACCGCGTAGCCGTAGTCGGTGTGAACGGTGCGGGTAAATCGACTTTACTTAAAATAATCACTAAGCAAACTGAAGCCAGTGCTGGAACTTGTACAGTTGGGCCTTCTATTTCTGTAGGCTATTTTTCGCAGAACTCTTTAGATTTATTGAATCCAAATAACACCATCATGCAGGAGATGGAATCGCGTGTTCCGAATGCAACGATTGGTTCGATCAAAAGTTTATTAGGCGCGTTCTTATTTTCTGGTGAAGAAGCAGAAAAGAAAATTTCTATTTTATCGGGTGGTGAAAAATCACGCGTGATTTTAGCGTGTATTTTATCAGAGCCCGTGAATTTTCTAGTACTGGATGAGCCAACGAATCACTTGGATATTAAATCGCGTGAAGTCTTATTAAAAGCGATCAAAGAATTTCCGGGAACAGTAATGATGGTATCCCATGATCGTTTTTTCTTACGTGAAATCACTACACGCGTGTTCGAGATCGATAAGAATCACTTAACGACTTATGATATGACTTATCCTGAGTATGTAGAACGCGTTCACCACAATTAAATTGATTCAACAACTTTTGCGGCAAGTTCTGCAAAAGTTTTTGCCTCTAAAGAATCTGAATAACTTTCCATTAACGGAATTCCGGCTTCAGAACCTAAAGATATGCTTGGGTTAAAAGGCATCTCAATAAGCTTCGGAATTTTTTTCGCTGCTAAGAAAGAATCCATTTCACCTTTTGGAAATAGCTGCATTTTTTCGCCGTTAACTGGATTTAACATGTAAGACATGTTTTCAACCATACCTAAGATTTTAACTTGGGTGCGTTCGAACATGTCGATTGCTTTTTTCGCATCAATTAAGGCCACGTTTTGCGGTGTTGATACGATCACGGCAGCAGAGACCGGAATTTTTTGCACCACTGATAATTGCACATCGCCTGTTCCTGGCGGCAGATCGATTACTAAGAAATCCAACTCGCCCCATTTTACATCGCGAAAGAATTGATCCATGGCTTTGAATAACATTGGTCCGCGCCAAACAATCGCAGCCCCTTCTTCAGCTAAGAAGCCGATGCTCATTAATTTAATTCCGTAACGTTCGATCGGGTTGATTTCGGTGCCGTTAGAAACTGTGGGTTTTTGGTTGATGGCTCCCATCATACGTGGGATCGATGGGCCGTAGATGTCGGCATCTAATAAACCAACAGAACCGTATTTACGTAAGGCTAAGGCCAGGTTTGTTGAAACGGTACTTTTGCCAACGCCGCCTTTTCCTGAGGCAACGACGATGATTTTTTTAACTCCGGGGATAGCCGCTTGGCGGTCGAATGGGTTCATGACAGTCCTTGTATCGGGCATTGCCGAATTCTCGTTTACAACTAATAGAAGTAAATTAATAATAACAAAGTGATCAATAGCCAACTGCTTTTATTCTTAAACTTAGTATTCGGCGTACTTTTAGTGCTGTATTTTGTTTTAGGGCGTCCTAAGCCTAAACAGCCGACAAAGTTGAACATGCGCGCCAAAGATTCTGGCGATAAAAAAACGCAAGTTTTAGAGCCCGAAAGCCCAAAGACTTTGGCAGTTCAACAAGCAGAACCGCGTGAAGTGGGTCGCTCTGGCGGGAGTCGCTCGCTATCGGTGATTTTTATGTATAACGGGCACGATTGGGAAGCCCATGATGTGTTGGGTGTGCCGCAAGGGGCATCGATGCATGAGATTACAAAAGTTTACCAAGAATTAGTGAAAAAAACCGACGCCCGTTCGTTACAATTTTACGAACAAGCGTACAATGCTATTTCGATTCGTCACCGGAAACATCGGCTGTAGCTGTTTTAAGTTCAGCTTGTAGAAGTAAAACCTGCGCTTGTTCAAGCGAAGTCTCGGTTAATTTTAATGTGCTTTTTTTCTCGTCGTAATCTGTAGTTTCGTTTTCTAAAATTCCGGTTTGCATGCCGATTTCAGCTAAGATCATGAAATGATTTTGTGAAGGTAAACTTACTTTTGACCAAACAGCCTCTTCAGCGCGACCTGCTTTTAAAGCCATAAGTGATTCGTAGGTATAAAGCTTAGCCGTTGCTTCAGCGGCGACTTCAACTGTTTGTGATGCTGTTTCAACTGTTGCTGAAACTGAAACGCTGGCGTGCTTATTGATTGTTGCAGGCATGTATTCAAGTACAACCACTTTGCCTTCCATTAACATATAGACAAGTCGGTTCTGTGTTAATAAGTTTTCAGCCTGTTCGCGTTTTTCAGAAGAATCTAATTTTGCGATGAGCATTTTTTTAAAAGAAATATTTTCTGGTGAATTTTGATGTTCTGTTTTTGTGATGTCAATTAAGCCATCAATCGCCACAACCTGACTTGCGATTTTTTTATTAGGCTTTGCCGGGCGCTCTTGTGCTTTGCCACAACCTGTGAAATTGATCACGGCCATTACTGCTAGAGTTGAAAAGATAATTAGGTTTTTCATGTTACACCTTCTTTAGTTAAAGCGATAAATCTATTCCAAGACCAATTGTCGAAGTCTCTTTGTCGAAAGCTTTTAAGTTATTTTCATAAGTCGTATCTTTTAAAAGTGCCGCGCGGTTGTAGTGGTAAAGTGAGAATCCAACAGTGTCATTCACTTCATAAGCAATACTTTCTACTAATAAGAAGCCAGAACGCACCACATCTTCATAAGAATAAGCGCTGGTGAACTGAAACTTTGTGGCGATCGAAATCGGATCAAAATTGTAGCCCGCTTTAAAGGTTTGTACGATTTTGTATTCAGTGGCCGGTTCGCCATTTACACGCGTTGTGTATTTGTTGGTGTAATAACCGTAAGCGACCGAATAAGACATGCTTAGTTTTGGAATATCTAAGGCTTTGCTATCAAGACTGATTAACAGACCCACGTTATTTACTAATTCGATTTCACGATTTTCACGAGATTCTTTTGATAACGGAAGCTCAACAGATGTGTAGGGTGAAAATTTTAAAGCTGAAAATTTCCAACCATCGTATAAAAGTGAAAATACGCCATCGGCAATGCCCGAACCTGTGCTTGGAGCGTTTAAATCATAGCCATAAAACAGGTCTGCACGAATTGAGAAATCCCAAAAAATAAATTTAGGAACCACGGCTAAACCAAGACCGCGCGATCTAGCACCGTTTGAATTTTCTTCGGCACTTTGTTCGTAAGCTAAACTTATAGCTGTTGAAAATTTAAACGGAGATTTTACCACGGCAGGGTCATCAACATCCGGGTACGATTTTGGTGCGGCCATTTGTTTTTTGCCTGTCGTCGCCGTGCGCGCAAAACTGATTTGCGCGGCAAAAATAACACCCAAAATTGCAACTAGAGATAAAATCAGATTCCGCTTCATGGGGTGGTGGCTCCTTATGCTTGAATCTAATTACAAATTTAAGACCTGGTTATGGCTATTTAACGACGTTTGACACACTGATAGCGTCAAACTTTTTTACAGCTTCCCAATTAAGGCTTAATTAGCCATTTTCAGGGTTTCTTGATTCTGAATTTTATTCTGCAATTCTTCACGGCGCAGCAGGTGAACGATCAGGTTGTCATAAGCGTGATGCATAACTTTTCTGTACATTCTGGTATTCAAATGAAAAGCATCGCGCAGAATAAATAACCAGTTAACCATGCTTTTTTTGCTGGTTTGAATGCAGACATTACCACCGGCACAACCTGGATCATTCATCGGTGAAATTTCTGCGGGAGTTGCCGTCAGTTTTGCGGCAAAGCCTTTTTCAGGTACACCGTGATAATACTGCGAAAGGCCAATGCTATGAATGAAGAAAATGTTTTTTCCGTTAACAAGTTTAGCCGCGTGTTCAGTAAATTGAACTAAAAGATTGTTCATGCGTTCTGGTGCGGGCTCATGCATGCGTTTATGGATTTTTCGATACAGAGGAAGCGTAAACTTGATCGTAAAATTTGGAAAATCATAACCCGCTAAAATAATTGTTAGATCAGGGCGAACTGCCAGATAGCTATCCATGATATTTTTCAGAGTTTTTGTTGTAGTTTCAAAAAGTTGCAGCTCTTGCTCAGGCGTAAAATCTTGGTTCCAGTTGCGCATCAGATCGTTTCCGCCAAGAGATAAATATAAGTATTTAATACGCGGAGTATTTTTTAAGTATCTAAGAGTTCGTTTATGAGATCTGGAAGCAGGCCATTCGGCAGCGGTTAATCCAGTTCTTGAAGTTCTCCAGCAGCGATTGTCTTCGACCAGTGGGGCTTTTTTATCACGGATCATTTTGCCCATGCTATTATAAACGCAGGTAAAAAAAGCCCAGCTATCGCCGGCAATTAAAATTTTACTTTTTTTAGAATCTATTTCACTTTGGCTTTCAATATCAAAAGCGGCGTCATCAGAGTCATGAAGCTGATCAATTTGTTCAATAGCCGTAGCTTCAGAAAAGCTAATTTCTGAATTGGCAAAGGCTGCAGAGGCCATGCAGATGATAATAAAAGTCGATAGAACGTACTTCACGGATAAACTTGGTGCTATTTTCAAACCATGGTTAAAAGCTGGTTAAATTGCTTAAAAGCAAAATCGGTGTGTGTAAAGTAGACGAAGTGACAATTTACTTTTGTTGAGCTTTGAAATCTTTGAGCTGAGTGTTCATCGTTTTTAATCTTGAAGAGAAAGATTCAAGCATTGACGAAGCCCATAATGGAAGATCATTTAACATGATGTTGTAACCTTCTTCAGAAATTTTCATTAATTTACAATCTGTAGCTGCTTGCGCGCTGGCTGTACGGGCCCCTTTATCAATCAATGCAAATTCTCCGAATGTTTCACCAGGGTTCAGGGTTGCAAGTTCAACTTTTTGCCCAGTTTTATTTTTTGAAAAAATTTTTACGGTGCCTGATTCGATAATATAGAAATGAGCTTCAATATCGCCTTCAAAAAAAATAAAATCGCCGGCTTTAAAAGATTCTTTAGTAATTGAACTCATGATGGACCTCTTCGAGATGTTGATGGCTTTTATAATATAACTAAACTTGATTTTGGTAAATCATATTGTCAGCCAGCCTTTGGTCAAGGGGCAGCCAATCAATGCGTTGCGAGCTAGCAGTCTCGAGACTGTTTTATCCTTCGTTTACCTCTGTAAAAAGGGTACCATATCACCTATGGTGTTATTCAGCTTGTTCAAGTTTTTATTTTCGTTAGCTTTTGCATTTTCTAGTAAGCCAAATTCGCATTTTCTTGAAGGCAAAAATACTGACACGCCAAAAACAATTTCTACAATTAAAACTGATATCTCAGCAGTCCATTTGAATACAGAGCAAATTAGTTCTTTGAAGGGTGATAAATCTTATCAAGAGTTTTTAAAAGAAAATCAGCCGTTAGTAGACGCATTTTCTGAATTCACGAAAAAAAGTCAGAACGTAAATAACGCTATTGAAAAAATCAAAAAATGGAATCCGCCGCAGGCCATCTTAAATAATTATAAAGATTATTTCTTATCTACATGGTCAGGAAATTATGATGATGTGTATAAACACTATCTGGCCCTCAAAAAAGAGAAAAAATTTATTCGCATTCGTTTAGAATTAATTGTGTTCTTAATTAATTCTCCGGTTGAGCAATTAAAATTTGCCAATGCAGTGCCATTTATTAAAACCGAATCACGTGCGATCTTGCGCCAACTGCGCGGTTCATCTGAGGGCGAAGTTTTTGAAGAAGAGTATTTAAAATGGCTACAAAGAAATAAATACTTTGATGAAATCTGCTACACTGAGCGCGATCGTTGGATCGCAGAACCTGGAATTGATTTCGTTGAATTAACTACGGCGACAGAAAAATGCCCTGTAGCTTTAGATGATTTTTTAACCCGCATGCGCAGACTTTTGTTTGCCGCTAAAGAATTTCAGGCCTTACGTGAAATTGAATTGTTTTCAGCTTATGCCAAGTTACAAAACTGGGAGCGCACTTATGTTCGCGCAGTTTATGATTCAAATCAGGGCGATCCGGTAACTGCTTTTAAAAATTTAGCAAAATACGAAAAAGAGCTTATGGAGACTGATTATAAAGATAATTATTTCTTTATTGCTCAGCGTGCCGGCGAATTAGAAAAAGCTGAGCAGATCATCGCTAAAATTTTAACAAAAACAAAAAGTCGTAAAGAATTTGAAGAAATGAAATTTCAGCAGGGCTTTTTATTGTACCAAATTAAAAAATACACCCAAGCCCATGCGATCTTTGATGAGTTATACAAAGCTCATCCCTATAAGAAAAAGAAAAGACGCGGACGTCCTTCGCGTGATTTTGATCAAATTGCCTGGCTGCGGGGATGGACTTTATATCTTGATGGCCAATACAAAAAAGCTTTAGGTGCCTTTGAAGACACCGTGCCATTTGCCATTGATGAAGCGCGATTAGCCTACTGGGTGGCTGATACAAGACTTAAATTAGGCAGCGAAAGTTCAGCGATCGCGGGCTTTAGAACTTTGTCTGCGCCGGTGTTGGCACAGAAATCATTTTCTTATTATAATTTATTGGCCTGGCTTCGTTACGAAAATATGAAAAAAGAATTTCAAGATAACGGTGTTTTAAAAAGCATCGCGCTTGTTGCAAAAATGAACAAAGGCCCGTTTCCGGTAGCTTCTGAAACACAAAGCTATTCGCAAATTATGGAGTCATACAGCTTTTTTGATCAAACATCTTATGAAACCGATGAAGGCGAAGTTCAATTAGCCAATTCTGAAAACGAAGTTATTCAAAACACAGATACCGCGGGTATTGAAGTATCTTCTGAAAAAGATTTGACAGCCCAAATTAACTGGTCAAAATTTTTAATTCTGCAAAATGAACCAGATTTAGCCCGCTGGCATTTATATGAAATCGAAAAAAAGATTAATACGCGTAAAAAAGCCGAAGTCTTGGCGCAATTTTACCTGTCCCAAGAATTTTATTACCGGGCGCTATCGTTAATGGATCGGTTCTCGCAATCTGATAAAACTTCGTTACAAATTAAAGCAGATCCCGTGATGTGGGGTTCACTTTATCCAGAGGCCTACAAAACAAAAGTATTTCAGTACGCCGAAAAAAGAAAAATCGACCCGTATTTGATTTTATCGATTATGCGAGCTGAAACACGCTACAAATCTGATGCTATTTCACCGGTGGGTGCCGTGGGATTAATGCAGTTTATGCCGTATTCGGCACAAAAAGTGGCTGATATCACCGATCAAAAAATTCAAACCGAGCAATTATTTTCTCCTGAAAAATCAATCGAGTTTGGTGCGGCTTATTTAAAAAAATTATCATTAGAGCTGGATAACCAGAAACCGCTGGTTGCAGCTGCCTACAACGGTGGCCCGCACAGAGTAAAAGCGTGGATGCGAAATCTGGGGCAGTTAGAATTTGATAAATTCATCGAACATATCCCATTTGTCGAAACAAGAACCTACGTTAAGCGCGTTCTGACTTACCGTGCGACTTACGATAAACTGTATAACAAATCGATCGAGCTGGATAAATACACGTATTTATTAAATCCAATCCCGATGAAATTAAAAGAGCCGATTTCACTAAAAGAAGAATGGGAACCATTCCGCTCTGAATTTCGCCAAATGCAAAACTAGGAGTTTCTTGTGCTCTATAGGTGCATTTTTAAGTGCCTATTAAAAGACGCTCAGGGTTTCAGTTAACATTGTTGACTGAAACCCTGAGCGCCGGAAAATAAGCATAATTCTAACTTTTCGCTTCTCATGAATGAAGAACGCGTTGTAACCTAAAGCCTGATGAGTTTAAGTTTTAAACGACTTCTTTTTGCGGCATTGCTAACTACAGCGGTATTCGCCGGATCATCATTAGCGTTCGCGCAGCAGAATAAAGATAAATACTCAGTGACTGTTGATGGAGCTGCTCTAGCGCAGCAGGGATTTGGTTTAAAGGTTGATTACGCCTTTAATGAGAACATCACGACAGGGGTATTCGGAAAGCAGTATAAATCCGACTCTGAAGGGTTTATTATTCGCAGTAAAGACCCGAACAAGTATGAATTTGCAGAGGTCGGAATGTCGATCACATATTATTTCAATTCAGTTTTTGCGAGCGGTCTTTACACGTCTTTGGGGTATGCAGCAGGTGTAAATAATATTACTTACAACGATCCAGTTTACGGGGTTTCTTCAGATGAAGATTCTGACACTGGTGTGCAAATTAAAGTGGGTTATCAGTTTACCGGAGAACTAAATAAGAATCACACTTCGCTCTTTCAATTTGGTTTTGGTTACGGGGCAGCCGGCGAGGGTCATTGGGCCAATGAACAAGCTCTTATTCAACAGGTCGAAACTCAATTAGACCCTGGAATGCTTCTGGATTTTAATTTAGGAATGACATTCTAGATCAGGCTCATAATTACAGTCACTTTGTCAAAAAAGTCGACAAACTGATGTTTTGTAGTCGTTTTTAGGTTGGCATGCAGTTGCATCATCCCTGCGTATGAAAAGCTTTGCGGTTTTAGTTCTACTTGTATTCTTGCAGTCGTTGCCAGCTTTGGCCGGCCAAACCTCGTGCGAAGCCAGCAAGAAGAATCTTCTATCTGATGATCTTTTAAAAAAGCTTACGGTTAAAGTTTGCCCACCTGAAAATACTTCAGATCCTGATGTCTATATGGAATACGACAGAGCCTATGAATCATCGACGGCCAGCGAATTTCTGGTTTATCAATACACCGACAAATGCTTTGATAAAATTAATCGCGAATTATTTAAAACTACAGAGCAAAATCCCGATGTTTTGCAATTAGCCGAGCAATTAGACGCAGTTCTTTGTGATTACCCAATCAGTGAAAAAGAAGTTTTTCGCGGAGCCAATTTGCCTGAAGCTGTCGCTGAGAAATATCACGCTTCAGAAGAAGTTAGCTTTCCGGCTTTTTCGAGCACGTCGATGGCATTCAATGTGGGGTGTGAATTTGCAAAAAAAGGAAATACCTTATTTAAAATCGTTTCGAAATCAGGGCGTGTTGTTGAAAATCAATCTAAACACGATCAAGAGGCTGAAGTTTTATTTCGCATGAATGCGCACTTTAAAGTAAAAGTCGCGGCATCAGGCTTTCAGGCAACAACCATGTCAGGTTGTAAAGGCATCAGTAATTATTTTGAATTAGAAGAAATTTACACCGACGAGATGAAGCCGTTCGTATGGCCATATTAAAGGTAGGCCGTTCCTTTTTGGGGAGCGGCGTGACATGAAATAGGACCTGGCACCAATTAAACGTTAAACTTGAAGAAAAGAATGTCGCCGTCTTTGACGATGTACTCTTTGCCTTCAGAGCGGTATTTGCCGGCTTCTTTAACCGCTGCTTCAGATTTTAAATTAAATAAATCTTCGCAGTGGTAGGCTTCGGCACGGATGAAACCTTTTTCGAAATCAGTATGGATTACACCGGCAGCTTGTGGGGCTTTGAAACCAGTTTTAATGGTCCAAGCACGCACTTCTTTTTCACCAGCTGTAAAGTATGTGGCTAATCCTAATAAAGCATAAGCTTCGCGGATTAGACGGTTTAAGCCTGGCTCTGTAGCGCCTAATGAATCTAAGAAATCTTTGCGCTCTTCAGGAGGTAACTGAGAAATCTCGGCTTCCATCGCAGAACAGATCATAATTGTTTTATTGTTTTCTTCAGCGGCGCGTTTTTCAACTGCGCGTACCCAGTCATTACCACCGGCAGCGAAATCTGTATCAGATACGTTACAAGCATAAAGAACTGGTTTAGAAGTTAATAAGTGCATCTCGCGAGCGTAAGGGGCTTCAAGATCATTCAACACAACTGAACGAGCAGGTTTACCTTGCGCTAAAGCTGCATGAAGACGTTGTGTCACATCAAGATCCATTTTTACTTTTGGATCTGAAGATGTTTTTGCCATCTTTTCGACTTTTTTTAATTTTTTATCAGCGTTATCAAAGTCAGCTAACATTAATTCAGTGTTGATCACATCAACGTCGCGAAGTGGATCTACTGAACCAGATACGTGAATAACATTTGGATCATCAAAACAACGAACCACGTGAACGATAGCATCAGTTTGTTTGATGTGACCTAAGAATTGATTTCCTAAACCTTCACCTTGGCTTGCGCCTTTTACGATACCGGCGATATCAACGAATTCCATTGTTGTTGGAATTATGCTTTGTGGTTTTACGAAAGCCGTAATTTGATCAAGACGAGAATCTGGAACGATCACGATACCCACGTTTGGATCGATTGTGCAAAACGGGTAGTTCGCAGCCTCGGCTTTTGCAGAAGTTAAAGCATTAAATAATGTAGATTTACCTACGTTTGGAAGACCTACGATACCAACTTGTAAAGCCATGACTTGTTCCTTTGCGTGTCTTCGACACGACTTCTACTCAGAAAAACTAAGGCTCGAGCTTAACAGGTCCGTTGAACTTTGTTGAGGCTTTATTTATGCCTTCTAATATAAAGGATTCGATGGCATCTGATGCAGTCTCTAAAACCTTATCTAGGTTTGTTTGCTCTTCTTTTGAGAAGTTTCCTAAGACGTAGTCAGCTAGCGCGAAATCAGGATGAGATGGGCGCCCCACGCCTAAACGAAGGCGAGCATATTCTTGAGTACCTAAGAGCTGGGTAATGCTTTTTACGCCGTTCTGGCCGCCAGCGCTGCGGTTAAATTGCATTTTAATTGTTCCAAATGCGAAATCCACTTCGTCGTGAACTACAAGTAAGTTAGCGCGATCAATTTTATAGAAATTCATTAACGCTACAACTGATTCGCCAGACAAATTCATAAACGTCTGAGGTTTGGCTAAGAGAACCTCTTTACCTTCGATTTTGAATTTTTTGGTCATCGCTTTGTGCTCGTCGCGCCAGTCAGCGCCACCTAAAGATTTTAACCAGTAGTCAGCGGCCATGAACCCAATATTATGACGGGTCATTGCGTATTTAGAACCTGGATTTCCTAAGCCTGCGATTAAGTACATATTCTAAATGTAACTTAAGCAGCTTTATATTAGCAATAGCTGCCGCAGCGATCGTCCAAAATGTAGACGAAACTAGCATTTTTTCACGACTCGCAATCAACACAACAAATTTTAATTTTTGCTGCTATAAATCCATCCATACAAATAAAAAACTAACAGGAGAATTTATGAAATCTTTAGCGATGGCGCTATTAGTATTGGGTTTTGCACAAGCTGGCTTTGCCGTTGAAACACAAGAATTAAAGTGTGCTGATCAGGCCGTAAAAGCCGCGACTTTAAATAACTTTAAACGTTTTAATGCTTCGACTGGTTCATGTGGCGCGAAACTTTTAACAGCAGGAGATTATTTAGAAACATACTTAGTTTGTGTAAGTGATGAAACTGAACCATCTGAGTGGATTGTGGTTATGTCTAAAAAGGGCGACAAATGTAAAGTCAAATATGCTGATAATCAGTATGACTCTGAAACACCGAACTTTGAATCAAGCGAAGGTTTATTAAAAACTGTAGAGTGTTCAATTGATTACGGTGATAACAAATTAGTTTGTAAGTAATTTCGATTTTAAATTTAGAAACTCTGTTTTGAAGTTCAAAAATAAAAAAGGCGATGTTTCCATCGCCTTTTTTATTTGTAACGCTTCGCCTATCAGATAGGGAACTGTTACCTTATTTTTTTGCTGCTGGTTTAGCTGCTGCTGGAGCTTTCGCGCCTGCTGCTGCCGCTGGAGCTTTTCCACCCGCTGCTGCTGCTGGAGCTGCTGCCGCTGCAACAACTGGTGCTGCAACAACTTCGTCTTCTTGTTCAACAACTGCTGCGATTGTAACTTCAGGACGAGAGATAAGTTTAACTCCCGCTGGCATTGTTAATTCAGAAGCATGTAATGAATCGCCTACGCCTAAGTTAGATACGTCTAAAGTTAAGAAATCAGGGATTGCTGTTGGTAAACACTCAATCTCAACTGAACGCATAACGATATTTAATAATCCGCCTTCAGCAAGACCGATCGCTTTACCTTCGATTTTGATCTCTACAGATACGCGAACTGCTTTGTTCATGTCTAATGCGAAAAAATCAACGTGTTCTGGACGACGAGATAATGGGTTAACTTGTACAGATTTAATTAAAGCAACTTTACCGTTTAATTTAGAATCAGAAGATTTTAAAGTTAATAAAGCATTCTCGTAAGCACGAGTGTTGTATTTTAAGATATCATTTACGTGTACAGATACGTTTTGGTTTTCCATAGCTCCGTAGATTACGGCTGGAACCATTTTGTTAACGCGTAATTCGCGTGAGTTAGCACGGCCGATTTCGCGAGTTGTAACTGTTAATTCAATTCTTTGTTTGCTCATCTTGTTTCCTTGCGTGTCTGCGACACGACTCTCTCTTTGTACCACTTACTCATCAGGCGAAATTGCCTTACTCATCGGTGGAGTTTGTTTTTATAAATCTAGTCGAAAAGTGAACTCACTGAATCGTGGTCGTGAATTCTTCTGATCGCTTCAGCTAAAACGCCAGCCACCGAAATGACTTGGATTTTACTGCATTTTTTCGCCTGCTCAGATAAAGGAATTGTGTCAGTCACAAATACTTTTTCAATGGCACTTTCTTGTAAACGGCTAATAGCCGGTCCAGAAAATACCGCATGCGTAGCAACGGCGAACACCTGTTTTGCACCATTTTTAAGGAGGCTGTCAACAGCTTGTGTTAGCGTTCCAGCCGTGTCGATCATGTCATCCACGATCACTGCAATTTTACCCTGAACATCGCCGATTAAATGCATCGCTTTAGCTTCGTTTGGAGCGGTTCTGCGCTTGTCGATAATGGCCATAGTCGAACCAATTCGTTTAGAGAAGGCGCGAGCGCGTTCAACGCCTCCGGCATCGGGACTTACGGTCACAAAACTATCACCATCACCGTAAGCGTCTTTCCAGGCACGGGCCATGGTCGGAACTGCGAATAAGTGATCCACTGGGCAGTTGAAAAAGCCTTGAATTTGGGCAGCATGAAGATCAACTGATACTACGCGATCGGCTCCTGCTGTTGTGATTAGATCGGCCATACATTTTGCTGTGATCGGCGCTCGTGGTGCAACTTTACGATCTTGGCGGGCATAACCGTAATACGGAATGACGGCCGTGATTGAAGCGGCAGAAGCGCGTTTAAGGGCATCAAGAATAATAAATAATTCCATGTAAGATTGATTTACTGGCGGACAAGTACTTTGGATCACAAAGATATCTTTTCCGCGCACTGATTCGTGAATTTCGACTTGGATTTCGCCGTCAGAAAAGCTTGTGACTTTGCTTTCTCCGAGCGGAATTCCTAAAATACTGCAGACTTGTTTTGAAAGTTCGAGGTTTGTATTACCTGCGAACACCTTAAAATTTTGGTTTTTTGCATCTGTCATTAATCCCCCTATGACGTTTTGCAGTTACTTTGCTGAATTCAATTTCGAAATAAATTGATTTAGCGCTTGAGCTCTGTGCGAGTGCTGGATCTTATAACCGGGACCCAGTTCTGCCAGAGTTTTAGTTTCATTTTCAGGAACAAATACCGGATCGTAACCAAAGCCCATTTGTCCAGTGGCCTTTGAACTGATCACGCCTTTCATAACGCCTTCGAAAATCCATTCTTGCCGTCCGCCCGGCGCATTATCGGGTGTAAGTACAACCGTCACACATTTAAACTGGGCTGTGCGCGGTGAAATATTTCTAATTTGCATCATCTTTAAAAGTTTTGCGACGTTCTCAGAGTCAGCTGCGTTTGCACCTGCGTATCTTGCTGAGTGAACGCCGGGAAGATTATTTAAACCAGTCACTTCAAGACCTGCGTCTTCACCTAACACAAAAGCGTCAGGCTTAATGGCTTTTAATGTTTTTGCTTTGATACGCGCATTATCTAAAAAAGTTGCGCCGTCTTCTGGGCGGGCCGTGAAACCTTTGATTTCGCCTTGATGAAAAAGTTGAATCTCTGGCAATGCACGCAAGGCCATTTTGTATTCTTCAAGTTTACCTTTGTTGCCAGTGGCGATCCAAAGTTCCATCGTTAGGCCTTAACCAGCGGATAATATTCGCCGATAATTTTTTGTTGGTATTCAAATAATTCTTTGCAGCCGTGTTCAGCGATCGTCATCATGTCAAACAATTGTTGACGTGAGAATGTGCCTTCTTCGGCTGTGCCTTGCACTTCGATAAATTCATTTTTGTTCGTCATCACGAAATTCATATCGGTGCCGATATCAGAGTCTTCATCGTAATTTAAATCTAAGATAGGAATTAAATTATTTTTATCATCTTCAAAAAGACCCACAGAAATTGCAGCGACGTAATGTTTGATCGGATTAGTTTTAATTTCGCCAAGCGCTTGTAATTTTTTACACGCTAAAGCTAACGCCACGAAACCACCAGTGACAGCCGCGGTGCGAGTTCCGCCGTCAGCATTGATCACATCACAATCGATGATGATTTGTTTTTCGCCTAAGTTTTTTAACTCAACACATGAACGAAGACTGCGTCCAACTAATCTTGAAATTTCTTGCGTACGACCACCACTTGCGGTTTTTTCGCGTTTCATGCGTGTGTGAGTAGAACGCGGTAACATGCCATATTCAGCAGTGACCCAACCAGCCCCAGAGCCTGCAAGCCATTGCGGAGCTTTCGATTCGTAAGTCGCTGTACAAAGTACGCGGGTGTTTCCGAATTCAACTAAAGCAGAGCCTTCAGCGTAGTCTGAAACATTCGCCGTAATTTTAATTTGGCGAAGTTGATTGTGAAGACGTTTGTCGGCGCGAACGAAGTGTTGAGATGGATTTGTCATGCTTGATATAACACTAAATCCTCGAGTGAAAGTAAAGGGAATCTAGAGTGAATTTTTATAAGCGTAAATACTTTTGACGATCGTTTCAGCAATCTCTTGTTGACGCTCTTCGGTGAGGAGCAGTTTCGCTTCGCTTAAATTAGAAATATAGCCAATTTCAATCAGCGCAGAAGGCATTGTGGTTTTCTCGATCACGAAAAATGGCGCGCGTTTAATTACAGTTTTAGAGTCTGACCCTAGGGCTTTGACTTGGTTTTGCAAAATTTGATTAAACTTAAGACTCTGTCTGGTTTGGCCAAAGCTTGTCAGATCGCCAATAATTTTTTTTACTCCGGTCGAGGCTTCAATCGCAGGCATTTTTATAGCGTAAACACCTTTTTTAAAATAGAACTCCATGCCGCTTACATAACTTGCCTGTGAAGAGTTAGCGTGAAGACTAATAAAAAGATCAGCGCTTTGTCGTTCGGCCACTTTTACGCGATTTTCTAAGGATAAACTTTTGTTTGTTTCACGAGTGAGAATCACTTCGATATTCTGTGAGAACTGGCTTTGAATCAGGCTCTGGATTTTTTGCGCTACTTTAAGCGTAATGTCAGACTCTTTGAAAATTCCGCGCACAGCCCCAACGTCGACCCCACCGTGTCCCGGATCAATCACCAATACAAAAGGTTTTGCGACTGGTTGAGCGATATTGGCCCGAGCCGTCAGAGTGAATAGTAAAATTGGGATAAGTAATGCGTATCGCATTTCTTAATTTAAGCATTTTTTTGGGCGTATGAGATAAGAGAAAAAAAAAGACGGCCAGGTAAAGGGGGGGGATGCCTAGCCGCCATGGGGGGTGCTTTTATATAGAGCAATAGTGTGACCAAGTTTTAAAGCAATTTATACGATTTGAGCTGTATATCCACTGGACAGTGACGCGAAACGCGCGTCACTGGATGCTTGAGGCGGAATAGGTCGAAAAAAGCTGGTTCTAAGTTTGCTTTTTAATTTGCGTATATGCAGTTGATTCAAAAAATGCCTTTTTCTGAATTCAAAGCCCGCTTATCGAGTGCGGTTTCTAATGCAAATAAGCATGATATTTTTGTTATGGCCAGTTCTTTGGCCTATACGACAGCGCTGGCGCTGGCTCCGTTTTTGTTAATTACTTTATCGTTTGCATCATTACTGTCGCCAGACTTGCAGCAAAATATTTACGAAGGATTAACAACCGCGGTCGGTGAAAAAATTGCGGGAACCATATTGGCGATGATTGAAAGTGCAGACAGTAATCCAAAACTTTCAGGAATATCCGGAGTGATCGGGGTTATTGTTTTAGCTATTTCAGCTTCGGCTATTTTTTCGAATCTAAAAATCGCTTTAGATAAAATCAATGAACACGCTTTTGCCAAAGACCCCAGTGGTTTCTGGATTTTTGTTAAAGGTAAATTGTTTTCGATGGGCTTAGTTTTTGGTTTTGCCTTTTTATCAGTGGCCTCTTTAGTTTTTACCATGGTGATTGCGATTATTTATCCAGAAGGCATGGGTTTTTTTTGGGGCTTAGTCTCGTTTGCCGTTAATTTTAGTTTATTTGCCTTGGTGTTTAGTGCCATTTACCGGTTTGTCCCGACAGATAAGGCGACTTATAAAAGTTGTATCATTTCAGGCGTGATCAGTACGATTTTTTATTTAATCGGCAAACGGGTTATTGGCTTGTATCTGGGAAATGCAGGACTTGAGTCCTCATACGGGGCTGCGGGGTCGTTAATTGTGTTATTAGTATGGGTTTATTACACCGCTTTAACTTTACTTTTCAGTTACGAATTCACTCGTGACGTCATTCTTAAAAAAGATTTAACAGATAATTCGCAAATAGAAACATAATGTTTTGAAGGCTCATCTGGACTTAGGTGTTTAATTGAAATCAAGAAGTATTCAATTTCAAGAAGCAGGGCTATTATGAATAGATAAATTCATAGAGTTTTAAGGGGTTATTATATGTTCTCGATGCAAAAAATCGTTCTGTTAATTTCAATTGTTTTTTTATTTCAGGGTGTTAGCCAAAGTGTACAAGCAGCAGATGCAACTGACACGCAAATTCAGGCTGAAGAAGCTATTGGTGACGCCGCTGAAGCAAAAGTAAATGCAGCTGATGCTAAAAAACGTTTAGAAGAAGAAAAGAAAAAGCATGATCAGGTTTTAAATGATGCTAAAAAAGCTTTAGACAAAGCCCGCGGTGCCGAAGCTGAATCTAAAAAAATGACGGCGCAATATGAAAAAGAACTGGCGCAAATGCGTCTTGAAATGTCTGAGGCTGAAAGGCAGCAAGCGCAATCAGTTAAGCAACAGGCTGAATTCGAAGCTAAGACAAAATCGTTTAATGAAAAAATTGAAGCTTTGAAAAAGCAAACGGCCGAATCAAAAGAAAAAACAAAAGCAGCCCAAACGGCAGCCCGTGATGCTGAAAAAACCTGGAAAGACACTGAAAAAGAAACTTCTAAATCGCAAGATGAACTAGCAAAAGCGATTAAAGAAACGGCTGAACAACAGAACGAACAAAGAACATTACAGCAAAATTTAGTTAAAGCACAGGCGCAGTCACAAAAAGCGCAAGCTGAATTAAAAATGAACGAAGCAAAGCTTACTCAGGAAAAAGCGCGTTCAGAAGCTGAAAAAAAGAAAAATGAAGCTGAAACAGCAAAACACAAATCGTTAATTGATACAGCACAGGCAAATGTTGATCGTTTAAAAGAAGAAGTGAAAAAAACAGAAACAGAACAAAAAGAATCGCAAGCCAAATTAAGCGAAGAAAAAGAAAAATTCTCAAGCATTCGCAAAGAAGAAGATAAATTAAAAGAGCAAAACTTAAAGTCTCGTGCTGAATTAGAAAAAACTAAATCGGTTTTTCTAAAAGAAAGCGCACAATTTAACACCGAGTCGAACCAGCTGAAAAAGTCGCAAGCTTCGTTAGAAGCCGAGATTAAAAAGAACCAGGCTGAGATCGAACAGATGAAAAAAGATACAGAAAAAAACAAGCAAGAGCGCGAAGCTTTAGCTGCGGCAGTTGAAAAGTTCAAAGCTCAGGCCGAAGAAAGCAAAGTTAAATCTGAAACTGAAAGAGCTAATGCTGAAGCTGAAAAAATGAAATTAGAAGCTGAAAAGATCAAAGCTGAAACTGTCGGTTATGATGCTTCAAAGCTTCCGACGGCACCAGCTAAGAAAAAGAAAAAATAATACTTTTCGCAGGGAGCAACCTATGTGGGCTTTACATAATTCTTTAAAAGGGTGGACTCTTTATTCATTGGCTGAGCGCGAAGTTCAGTTGTTGATTAACACGCTCTCAAGTAACGAAATAAAGCTTGTGAAAGTCTGTAAACAGCACGACAAAGAATGGCATAAAGTTTCACGTGAACAATTTCCTGAACTTTATGCTCCTGTCGGAAAATTCGAAGAAGGTTATCCGGCATTAAATGCAGATGCAGCCGTTGAAAGCACTGATACTGATTATTTCGTCGTAAAAACTAAAAAAGTATTGCACCCGCGTTTGCATGACCGCATTGAAAAAGAATTTAATGTCACTGTTCTGGGGCAAAATCAAAATTTTAACACCACGACAATTGATTTATCTGAGGGCGGAATACATTTTAATGATCTGATTCCAGCCTGGGTTTCGGGATATTTTATCGTCCGCATCACAGACACGAGCGATGGTAACGTTTATTCAGTGATGTGTTCATTAGTTGAAGACCAAAAAGAGAAAAAGCGCGTGCAGGTCATGTCAGAAGAGTCTGACCCGCAATTTATGCGCTTCAGAAACTGGTTAGACAGTTTGCGCACTGTTTAGTTTTGCGCTTGTAGATTCCATAATTAAAGTTCTGGTCGGGAAGGCGAAATCAAGTTTTGTTTCCTGTGCTAGTTTCACTATATCCAATAAAAATTGATGCGAAAATTGAAACTCTGTCTCATGCGGTTGGATGGCAAAATGAAAGTTAATCAAGATATTCTGCGAGCTCTCTGCTAATTCGTGAAATTGAACCACAACGCGGTCTGGATTAATGCGTGGGTCTTGTTTAAGACGGTAGCGCACTTGATCGCAGAAATGGGCGATTTGCTCTGGAGTTGTCGAATACGTAAAACCCAGGATATGGCGAAATCTGCAAATGCCGCGACGTTCAGTCACATTGTCGATTTTTTCTTTGGCCACAACCGAGTTTGGTAGGGTGATAACCGTATTTGTAAAAGATCGAATTCGTGTAGATCTAAAGCCAACTTCTTCAATGGTGCCTTCAACATCAATGATTTTAATGTGGTCGCCGACGCGAAACGGAGTATCCAATAAAATCGTGATTGTACCAAAGAAGTTTGCAACGGTGTCTTGAGCTGCGAACGCTAAGGCCACGCCCCCTAAACCAAGGCCGGCTAAGATCGCTGTAACATTCACGCCGAAATTTTGTAAGATCACCAGCGTTCCGATGATGATGACCAGGCCTTTTAAAGACTTGGTCGCTAACGGGGCCAGTTGATCGCCGATTTGTGATTGTTGTTTATGGGCTAAGTGATCGATCAGTAATCCTGACGCGTCAGCAGCAAAATAAGCTAGGCGCAGAACATGAAGACCCAGGGTAACTTTTAAAAGTAATAACAAATACTTTTCAAAGTTTGCTGGTAAGTCTAAATTTTCAACCAGTGCCATTCCGATAAGGGCTGCTAAAATCCAACTTAAGCCACGTTCAATGTTTTGCTGAATGAAATAAGTAAAAAATGTGCGTTCTTCAGAAAGATGAATTCTTTTTTTAGCTTTGTGTAAAAGAATTCGCACAAGTTTGTTGATAATTAAAACCAGCAATACAGATGCTGCCAGCGCCAGCCACTTCCAATTTGCCATGACAACGATTTGACTGTTTAAAAGTTCCTGCATTTCTAAAGAGATAAAATTTGCAGAAGTCTGAAAAATATTACTATCCATAAATAAGCACCATAATTCCAAGCACTATACGATAAAAACCAAACCACTTAAACCCATGTTGCGAAACAAAAGCGATAAAACCTTTGATCGCAAGCCAAGCGAAAATAAAAGATAAAATGATTCCCACAGCTAAATGAGGCGCGTTACTGGCATCGATAATATGACGAATTTTCCAGGCTTTATATAAAGTCGCGGCTGTCAGAGTGGGTACGGCCAAGAAAAATGAAAATTCGGCAGCCTCTGATTTTTCGTAACGTAAGACTTGTGCACCTAAAATTGTAGCTCCTGATCTTGAGATTCCCGGAATTAAAGCTATGCATTGAATAAGCCCGATTTTAATTGAATCCGGAATGCTAATATTGCCTTTGCCATCGATAGGTTTGATATACAAATCAGCGATCACAAAAATGATTCCGCCGATCACCAGCGACCAGGCAACAATCACTGTGCTATCAAGCCATTGATCGATCACATCTTTTAATAAAAATCCGGCGATAAGAACAGGTAGTGAGCCGAACGCAATTTTTTTATAAAAATTAATATCAATTTTAATAAAACGCGGAAAGTACATCACGACAACAGCCATGATGGCGCCAAATTGAATAATAATCTGAAACGCTTTAAGAAACGCGTCAGATGTTAATCCTAAGAAGTGCGATGTTAAAATAAGGTGACCTGTAGAACTTACGGGTAAAAATTCTGTAAAGCCTTCGACGAGAGCTAGTATGACGACGTGTAGATAAGACATATATATAGAGTGTTTCGTGCAGATCGTGCGACCTCAACCAAAGTCCAGCTGCGTTAGTTTATTATTTTTTTAATTTTTTCTTGTTTTAGGGGTCCATCGGGATACGATTCTTGAAAGAAAAAATGGTTCCAAGTTGGAACCTAAGCAAATTTGCTAAAAAAATGTTTCACCAAGGAGAGGGAAATGACATCTAAACTAGCTACAAAAGTATTGTTGTTAGCTGCTTCATTAGGACTTTCGTTATCAGCTAACGCTGGCGAATTTCTAGTAAAGTACAAAAACGAAAAAGCAGTGAACAATATCGTGTTCATGCAAAACGAATCAAATGGTCTTCAAGTAAGATCAATGCACAAGCCTGGAAAACTTTTAAAAGTAAGCATCAACGAATTTCAAAAAGTTCGTGTGTTAGCTGAAATCTTAAGAGATTCAAACGTTGAGTACGTTGTACCTAACTTCAAAATCAAAGCTTTCTCTACTCCTGTAGATTTCATGGGCCTGAAGGAACAATACGCTTTAGCAAAAGTTAATGCTCCACAAGCTTGGGCAAAAGCTGGCAACAAAGGTAAGAAAACTGTAACTGTTGCAGTTATCGATACTGGTATTGATTACAACCACAGTGCTTTAGCACCGAACATGGTTAGTGGTATCGATTACCGTGATAACGATAATGATCCAATGGATTTAACTGGCGCACAAAATCCAGGTCACGGTACTCACTGTGCTGGTATTATCGGTGCAACTGGTTTAGTCGATGGCGGTATCCAAGGTATTTCTCCTGAAGTACAAATGATGCCAATCCGTTTCTTAGGCGCAGATGGTTCTGGCGATTTAGATAACGGTATCAAATCTATCGATTACGCTATTGAAAAAGGCGTTCAAGTTATTTCTGCTTCTTGGGGAGCTGCAGTTCCAACTGCTCAAGCTCAACCATTAATCGAAGCTGTTAAACGTGCTGACGCTGCAGGAATTATCTTCGTAGCTGCTGCTGCGAATGATGGTAAAAATAACGATAACGTAGCAATGTATCCTACAAATGCTAACACACCTAATATGATCGCGGTTGCTGCATCTAATTCTTCTGATGCAAAACCATCTTGGTCAAACTACGGTAAAGCGATGGTTTCTATTGCTGCTCCAGGTGATGCGATTATGTCGACTTTACCTTCGAACAAATACGGAAATTTATCTGGTACGTCTATGGCAACTCCGTTAGTAGCTGGTTTAGTAGCTTTCTTAAAAGCTCAAGACCCTACTTTAACTGGTGCAGAGATTCGTTCATTAATGCAAGCTACTGGCGCAAAAGTACAAATCGAAACTGCATGTAACTGCCGTATCGATGCTTTAGCTTCTGTAACTACTTTATTAGACAAACAATCTTGGATGGTTCCGGCTGCGGCTACTGTAGCAGTAGATGCAACTCAACAATTCGCAATGAAAAATGCTTCTGGTGCAGTTAAGTTTGAATCTTCTGATGCAAACATCGCTACAATCACTGAAGAAGGTTTATTAACTGGTAAAGTTCAAGGTACAGTAACTATTAAAGCTACTGATGCTTCTGGCAGATCAGTTTCTTCATTAGATATCAATGTTGGAAAAACTGAATCTTCTAATCCAGGTGGCCCTGGCGAAGGTGAATGTCCACTTGGTGATCCAATGCTTTGCCAAATCATGTGCGGTATCATGCCTGAACTTCCATGGTGTGCTAAGTAATTGTAAAATTACTTAACTAACAAAGTTAAAAATAAAAGCCAGTCGCAAGACTGGCTTTTTTGTTTTGGAACAGAATCTTATTCAACTGGACTGGACCAACAAACAAAATTTAGGACTATTGCTCTAATTCTTAATATTCTGATCCGACAGGTGTGTGTTTACATAAATAAACACCAACAGAGGATAAAGATGAAAAGTCACATCGCCATATGCGCTATTCTTATTTCAGCCGTTTTTCAAACGGGCTGTTCGAAAGATTCTGACGAAAAAAAATCTAACGAAATCCATAGTTACACTGATTTAACAGACTTGGTTGATGAAAATTATATCGCCATGGACCAAATCGAAAAGGCACAAAATTCAGATGATCCTTCAATGGATATCGAAGACCATGTCGAAGTCATGAGTAAGAAAGATAAAATTCTTATCGTCGGCGACAGTTGGGCTTCGTTTCCATGCGTGTATAATTCAATGGGTAAAATGATTCGTGATGTGGATGCCGATATTATTGAAGACAATCGCTGTTTACGCACGACTAAACTTGGCGTTGCGGGTTTTGAATGGATTGGTTCAAAGCAGGATTTAAAAGTGATCGAATTTTTAAAAACGACACCGCGGCTGAAATATCTTTATCTTTCAATGGGCGGAAACGATCTGATGGCCGTGTGGAATAAAGATTTTACATCAGAGCAAGAGACTGTAGTTTACAAAGAAATTAATAGCACTGTGCAAAAGATCATGGATCGCTACTTGGCGGTGCGCCCTGATCTAAAAATTATTTTAACGGGTTATGATTATCCAAATTTTAAACCGAATCATAAATTTCCGTTGTATCGAAAAATTTTTGAAAGAATGCGTAGTCCAACTCCGGCAAGATTAAATCCGGCCTTAGCAGGATTAGCACGGTCAATGATGAAACTGGCTGACGGAAGAAATATTTTTTACATTCAGCATATGGGCGTAGCCCAGTATTACGATGGTGTTAAAGAACATGGTCTGGACGAAGAAATGACCCTATCGCCAAATAAAATTTCAACGTGGCAAAACCCCGGGGCGATGGGCGGAAACATAAATCTGCCGAGCAGTAATAAAAGTATGATCAACTGGTTATTTTTAGTTCGGGACGCTTTTCACCTAAACACAAGAATGTATAGAAAAGTTATGCGCCACACTTATGACAACCTTTTGTCGCACGTGATTGAACAAGACCGTCTAGCTTCGTCAAAATAAAAAAATAAATTACCAAAATAAAACAAAAAAGCCAGTCAGACGACTGGCTTTTTTGTTTCTAAATGACGATTAAAAACAGTGGCTGCGATTGACGTCTTATTCTGAGATTTCTCCTCTGAAAACCTTTAGAAATCGGCAATTTACGCCGATCAAGATGACGTGAAATACTCACGTTGGTTGAAAACTGAAAATTTGTTTTTCATTTTTGCGTTTATTTTTTTAAACGCGCTAGCTGCTATTGCAGGGCCAAGCCGCACAACCTATCAAGCAAAAATTATTAAACCTGATGGTTATCCTCTTGAATCAGTCAGTGTAAATTTTAAATTTACAGTACTGGATCCAGCAGGGGCTTGTATTTTATATTCTGAAACTTATTCGTCAGTGAACATGGCTAACACAGGTGGATTAATTTCTTTTTCACTGGGTTCGGGCGTAAAAGTTTATCCGGTGTCGGCGACAACTTTTGAAAATGTTTTTTCTAACATCACGCCAAATTTAGCGTGTGATGCTGGTGGGCCGCCAAGTTATTCACCGGCAGCAAGTGATATTCGTAAATTAGTGATGCAGTTTCACGATGGTAACGGCTGGCAAACATTACCGGCGATGAGCATCAACGCCGTACCGTACGCTCTGTATGCCAATGATGCAGAAAAATTAAATGGCAAAACTGACGCTGACTTTGTGCAAGTATCAACACTGCCAATGACCTGCGGAGTAAGTGAAGCGTTACGTTTTAACGGCGCAGCCTTTTCTTGTATCGCGGTGGGTGATGGCGCAACAGTCGTGACATCGGGTTCAGTGATTACAGCCCTCGGGTATACTCCGGCAGACGGCGCGAGTGTGACAATTCTTACTTCGTCGTTAAGTTCGACAAACTCTGACGTGTTGGCGGTGTCGTCGACAGTTTTTTCTGTTTCTTCAACTGTGTCTGGTCTTTCAGCGTCTATGTCTGCGATTATTTCTTCGCAGTGGACATCCAGTGTTTCAGATATTTTTTATGCTTCAGGTCGCGTCGGTGTGGGTACATCAGCACCATCTGCCACATTTGATGTTGGCGGTTGGCCAGAAGCACCGGTAAATTTATCTGGAACTAATTCAAATTTTTCTGGAAATATTTATGTCGGTAATTCTGGTGTAAGTGTACCGCGCACGCGCTTAAGCGCTAATGTGAACGGCGGCTTTATGCAGTGGAACAGAATGTTAACCACTTCGGGCGCAGCACAAATGGATGCAACAAAACCTTCATTTAATTTTGAAATGAATGGCACAACTGACCGCTTTGCTTTTCAAAGAGCAGCATCAGGCAGTTCAACGTTAGTTGATTTAATGACAATTGCGGGATCTGGTTATGTCGGTATCGGTACGACAACGCCAGTCACAAAATTAGATGTGGCCGGTGGTATTCGTATCGGTTCAGAAGCCGCAACTTGTGCTCCGGCTTTAGCTGGTACCTTACGCTATAACGCAGGAGTTGTTGAGTATTGTAACGGAACTTCTTGGGCTGCATTCGGTATATCTGGTGCAGGAATTCTTGCAATCAATGGCTTAGTTTCGGGTTCGCAAACTTTTGCATTTGGTGCCACAGGAAATTCACCAAATGTTTCATCTGTTGGTTCAGTTCATACTTTTAATTTTCCGTTTGCTTCTGTTGGTACAACAACAGCGGGTGTAATTTCAAATGCAGATTATTTAAATTTTTCGAATAAAGTAAATGCGACCAGCGCTGCGGTGATTTCGGCATTAGGGTACACTCCGGCAAACAGTGCTACCCTTGGTTCTTTAAGTGCTGTTAATTCAATTGATTTAAGTTCAGTTGCAGCTTCAGGAACTTTACCTGCCACAAAACTTGCAGATGTGGGATCTGGCGTAACATCAGGGGCGCAATATACAAAAGTAACTGTAGATGGCAAAGGCCGTGTGGTGAGTGGGTCTCAACTTTCTGCGGGTGATGTGAATTCAGCTTTAGGTTATATAGCGGCTGCGAGTGGATCATTTACTAGTTCGCAATGGATTACGAGTGCTACATCTATATATTACAACACAGGAAACGTTGGTATTGGTACAACGAATCCAATCTCTAAATTACATATCAGAACTGAGAATGATTCGCCGGCATTCAATCTTGAAAATGCAAGTTCAAGTTCATCACAAATCCCACGATTTATTATGACGAACTATGTAGGTTCATCAGGTGGGCAGAATCAAATCGTCATGCAAAGAGCGCGTGGTTCGTCGACAGGTCCATTAGAAAATGGCGCGAACTCCATTATGGGTTCTATTATTGGTAAAGGCTGGGATGGTGATTCATGGGCAGCCGGTGCAAAAATTGAATTTGAGAGTGAGGCATTGTACTCAACAACTTCAACACCGGGATTAATTCGTTTCTATACAAGTCCTACGGGATCTTCAGATTCTCCAGCAGAGCGTATGGTCATAAACTCTGCCGGAAACGTCGGTATTGGCACAAGTTCTCCGGTCTATAAATTAGATATTGATGTACTGAATGCAGATCTTCGCGTGAAGAATTCTGGTTCGTCTGGATACCCAGTGCAGTTTATGGATTCATATAGCGACTTTGCGTCGTGGGCTGGCGCAGCACTTATTATGCGTCGGGCGCGTGGAACTGAAGCAGCTCCCGCTTATGTAAATTCTGGCGATTCGTTAGGTTATATTGCATTTCGCGATCACCTTGGTGGTGGTGGCGCATTGATTGGAACAATGGCCACAGAAGCTCATTCTGCTACCGCAAAAGGGACTTCACTTATATTTCAAACAAATGCAAATGGCGTTGTCGCTGCGACTGAAAAAATGCGCATTGATGGTTCAGGCAATGTTGGTATTGGAACAACCACTCCTTCAGCAAGATTGCATTTAGCTGCAGGATCTACTTCAAATGGACCATTAAAATTTACTTCAGGAACTTTACTGACTTCACCGCAATCAGGTACGATGGAATACGATGGCGGTGGATTTTATTTAACTGATGGGGCTGGAAATCGTCGTATGATTGCGACAGGTTCTAGTTCTGGATCGTTAGATAATGCTTCAATTATTAATTCGACTGGAAATATGAATTTAGTTCCGGTGGGATCAGTAATTGTATCTAGCACTATAGCTTCAACAAATTCACAAACTGGTGCATTGATTGTAAAAGGTGGCTTAGGTGTTGCCGAAAATATTTATTCATCAGGCACAATTATAACTTCTTCAGATATTCAAGGGGCTTCAATCACGGCAACAAATGCAATGATTACTCCATATATTTATGGATCAACAGTGTCTGGTGGTTCATTAGGTCTTGAATCTACAACACACGCAAATAAAGGTAATATTACTTTAAATACACTGGGTGGAAATGTTGGTATCGGCACGGCAGCTCCGGGGGCAACTTTAGATGTTGCCGGAGTGATTCGTTCGACGCGACCTAATTTTGCCAAACTAAGTTTAAATAATACTACCACACCGCAGGAGTGGTGGGTGCAAAACAATAACTCGAAATTTTCTATTACTGATGTAACCTCGGGTTCGGTTGATCGTTTGACTATCGATAAAGCCGGTAATGTTGGTATTGGTACAGCGGCTCCGTCTGGTAAATTAGTCGTAACACATGATTCAACTGTGTTTGGTATTACAAGTGCGACAGCGACATTCGATGCGCCAGGCACGGCAGCAACTGATTATTCATTATTCTTACGTTCAAAAACAGGAACCGGAACAGTTAGTAACGTCATGGTTGTGCGTGGTGATGGTCATGTGGGTATCGGAACTGCGGCTCCGGGCGGAATATTACATGTCGCAGATAATACGGCTGCAGATATTCGACTTGAAAATACCAATGCAGTATCTTCTGCGCTTCGTTTGTTAAGTCAAAATGGGATGACTTATTTTCAGTCGGGAGTTAGCTTTGGTGCTGGCTCTACGGCTGACATCCGATTCACTAATATGATGGGCGCGTCGACTTGGATGACGATCCAAGCATCGTCAGGTAATGTGGGTATAGGTACAACAGCGCCAACAGCGAAATTAAATTTAGCTGCAGGTACGACATCAATGGCTCCGTTTAAATTAACTTCGGGTTCTTTATTAACAGCCGCACAAGCTGGTGCGATTGAGTACAATGGTTTTGATTTATACTTTACTGATGGTGCGGGAGTTCGCCGTGCTTTAGCGACGGGCTCAACTCCAAATACGATTGATGATGCTAGTTTTATTAATGCTTCAGGCAATATCACGATGACGCCGGTTGGATCAGTGGTTGTATCTAGCACGACAGCTTCAACAAATTCTTCGACGGGTGCTTTGATTGTTAAGGGTGGCTTAGGTGTTGCCGGAAACATTTATTCATCAGGCACAATTGTTACTTCGTCAAATATTCAAGGGGCTTTAATCACGGCAACAAGTGCAACGATTACTCCTTATATATATGGATCAGTTGTTTCAGGTGGCTCATTAAGACTTGAATCAACAACACACGTAAATAAAGGAAATACGATAATTAATGCTCTGGGTGGTAATGTCGGTATCGGTACAACAACACCTACGGCATTATTAAATCCCTATGTGAATTCTTCATTGTATTCACAGTCATTATTTCGAGCCCAGCAAGGTGGCTCATTTGTAGCGATGAATGATTACGTGGCGAATTTGCAAACATACGGAAACAGATCTTCACTTGGAAACGGAACCCAACATGGCTTGTATGTTCAAGCGGGTTGGGATACCGATATACAGGCAACAGAAATTGCTCGCTTCTCGGCTTTAAATGGTGGTTTCGTCGATGTGCCACGCATGGTTATTAGATCTAGCGGTGAGGTCGGTATCGGTACAACAACACCAGAAGCCACATTAAATGTGATAGGTGCAATTCAAGTTGGAACGCAGTCTGGATACTCTACAAACTTAGGTTCAAACTCTTTATCATTTCAGCGTACCGCCGCATCGGGTACGTACAGTTACATCGACCAAAAAGGTATTGGCGGTGGTATCATGTTTAGAACAAGCCAAGCGACTGTTCAAGATACACAGGCGATGGCATTAACTGCTTCAGGAAGCTTAGGTATTGGTACAACTACACCGCGACAAAAATTAGACATTGTTGGTGTTGCAGAAGCTGCTTCGGGCACGGCGACTAAAGGATCTTTTGTCGTTGGTGCAGCTTCGACAAATGGAGTTCTGAATATGGGTGTGGCTAACCCAGGAACTTTTTATTCTTGGATTCAATCGCGTCACGCTTCTTCGGCAAATTATTATAATCTAAGTTTAAATCCCGAAGGTGGTAATGTCGGTATCGGTACAAGTGCGCCTTCAGCTTTATTGACTATGAGTGCTTCGACTAACGGTGATGCTGAATTGTTAATTGAAGCAGATACTGATGATAATAATGAAGGCGACAATCCATTTATCCATTTTAAACAAGATGGAAATCTTATTCATGGTTATCTGGGGTTTTCAGGTAATGCCAACGAAGCGTTTAATTTAACTGTTAATGATGTGGCGACTAATTCTTTAGTTATGAATTCAGTAGCTTCACCACTATTTTTGGCAACTTCTAATACCGCAAGATTATCGATTGCAACAAGCGGTAATGTCGGTATTGGTATCGGCAATGCATCAGCAAAATTGCATTTAGCTTCTGGAACAGCAACGGCCAATACAGCGCCGCTTAAATTTACATCTGGCACTTTAATGTCATCAGCTCAGGCCGGTGCCATGGAGTATGATGGTATTGATTTCTATATCACAGATGGAAACAGCATCCGAAGAACAATCGCAACAGCAACAACTGCAGGAACACTAGATAACATTTCAGTAGTATCTTCGACAGGTGGAATCGCTTTATGGCCTGCCGCAGGTAATAGCGTAACTGTTTCTGCAACAACAGCTTCAACAAATTCAGCAACGGGTGCCTTGATTGTTAAAGGCGGCTTAGGTGTAGCCGGAAATATTTATTCATCAGGCACAATTATTACTTCTTCAAATATTCAAGGGGCTTCGATCACAGCAACAACTGGAATGATTACGCCGTATGTGTACGGATCGATCGTATCGGGTGGCTCATTACGATTAGAGGCAACAACTCACGCTTCAAAAGGCAGTGTGCTATTAGCCAGCGGTGGTGGCAATGTCGGTATTCGCACGGCGATCCCGTCGGCAAATTTAGATATTGGTGGCGGTGAAGCGGCTGATGAAAAACGTTTAGCTTTTTCAGCTTCTGATAATTCAGACCGTTTTTATATTGAAACTGATTTGGAAGCATCAACGAATTCGGATCGATTAGGTTTTAGATCACTAACAACAGATAATATTTTACTTATGACCGGCGCAGGTAATGTCGGTTTAGGAACAGCTTCACCACAGGTTATGTTAACTGTTGATGATTCAAACGGAACTGTTTCGTCGCCTTATGTAACATCGACTGATAAACTAGCTGTTATAGGTACAGGTAATGCGGTCGTTCAGGTGACAACGCCAAATAACCAATCAGGCGCGATTTATTTCTCGGATCCAGAAAGTCGTGATCCTGGCGGCGTTGCTTATAGTCATTTATTAGATGCTATGGTTTTTAGAGCCAACGGTGCAACACGAATGACTATAACCGCGTCCGGTAATGTCGGTGTCGGTACAGGAAGCCCAGCGACTAATTTGCATGTTTTTGCACCTGACAATGCTATTGCCGAGCTTGCAGTGACTGGTTCTGCCCAGGGATCTGGTGTGATTTTTGTCGGGCAATCAGCTACTTTTGGCGCCGGCATGTTATACAACGGTGACGATGCTCCTGATCAGTTAGGCACAAGTGACGATGTAGTTTTCTTTCGTCGTGATGCGGGAGTCGATCACGAAGTTTTTAAATATAGATATAATTCAAGTAATGTTACTTTTGCAGGTAATATCGGTCTCGGCACATCATCTCCAGTAGTGCGATTCGATTTAGGAACGGCTTCTGCAAATACAACCACGGCGATATTTGCGCGTGCAGCTGACCCGAATTTTCGCATGGAAGCCGTAACTGGTGTTGCGACGAATGTTAACGGAGACCTTATCGGTAAACTAGGTATGCGCTATGCAACATCTGGCGCAGATACGGCACTGTTAAAATTTTATCGTGGTACGACTTCTTATGACGGCGCTGTTGCTATTACGACTTCAGGCACAGATCGATTCATAGTTAAAGGTGATGGTAATGTCGGTATCGGTACTGCTGCACCAACGCAAGTATTTGATGTCGTTAAAACAACAGGTGATGCAAACATTCGAATGAAAACTGATGCAGGCGATTCAGATGCCGGTTTAATTTTACAAAATGATGCAAGAACTTGGAAAATTAATAATAAAGCCGGCTATTCGGATGCATTAGCTTTTGAAGATGTGAACTCAGGTGTGACAGCAATGGTTATGGAAAAAGTTACTGGTTATGTAGGTATTGGAACTGTAGATCCTGCATACAAGTTAGATGTATCTGGCGGTATTCGTGTGCTTGCAGGCAATGGATCAAATTTTTGGTCAGAGCGTTCTGATTCTGAATACGATATTCAGCAGGCGGCGGGCTCAGTAAAACGTGGCTTCACAGTTCATCCTTCTACAACAGGTGGAGACGTTGTTAACTTTTATGCGAACAATGCAGGTTCATATGTGCAAGCATTAACAATTAGAAATGTGACCGGCAGAGTTGGTATCCAAAATGCAAATCCACTTTATCCACTAGAGGTTGGCGGAGATATAAGCATCGCTACGGGTTCAAGTTTGCGTTTCGGTGCAACAGTAGTTTGTACGAGTGCAGGTTGCACATCATCTTCTGATAAACGGTTAAAAGAAAATATTCAGCCGTTAGATTTTTCATTAGAGAAATTATTATCGTTAAATGCAGTTCAGTACGACTGGAAAGATAAAGCTAAATTTGGTGATAAACATCAAATTGGTCTTATCGCCCAAGATTTAGAAAAAGTTTATCCAGAAGTGGTGTATACAGATAAAGACTCAGGTTTTAAAGCTGTAGCCTACGATAAATTGGTAGCTCCAATCATCGAAGCATTAAAAGTTTTTAATAAGCGCATCGCTCAGCTGTTTGACCGCACAGAAAAAAATGCGCGTGAAATTGCTTCTGTTAAAGAAGAAAACGCCGAATTAAAAGCGCGCGTCGAAAAATCAGAAAAAGAAAATGCTGAACTGAAAAAACGTTTAGAACGTATTGAAAAAGCTTTATTAAACACAAAGTAATGTCATATTAGATAGTCTCAAAGTGAGACTTCGTTCTCAGTCCTAATCTGCGGTTAAATTCTAGATAAATTATAAAGAGCTTCTTAATATACGCTCAACTAAAGTCTTAATTCTGTCGATTAGTTATACGATGTTTAAGAAGCCGTACATTTTATCACGAACATTTATTTTATTTCAGCTTTGTTAAGCTTAAATATTTCACATGCAGCTGACATGGGTGTTCCGATTCAATTAAAATTACGTCGCCAGATTTAAGTTATCCATCAGATACGGGTTTATCAGTTAAAGTTCACATTCTTACAAGTGCCGGTTGTGTTTTGCGCGAAGAAGATTTTACTAACCGCACAATCAGTGAAGGTAACATTTCATTAATGTTAGGTTCAGGTATCCCGACAGTAGGTAATGACCCCGGATTAACTCTAAATGCTGTCTATAATAATACCGTCACAAAAACTGGTCTAAATTGTATTAATGCAGCTAATGTGGTCACTTTAACAAATCAAACTTATATACCATCTGCAACTGATGGTCGCATTATGCGTGTGACGACAACAATTAATACCGATGAAATCATTGCTAATTTTAATATGAAATCTTTGCCTTACGCGATTCAAGCAGAATCAGTGGGCGGTAAAGAAGGCGCTGATATTTTAATTAGAAATACCGGCACCCAATTAAGCCAGGCTAATCTAGAAAATTTATTAGGTGATGCGACTAAATTAACTAATCTTTTAAATATCGCAAACAGCGGTCAGGCGATCACTGCAGCAACTGCAACAAGCGCAACTAATGCCACAAACGCCACAAATGCAGCAACAGCAGTTGATTTTTCTGGAAGTTTAGCAGGCGATGTAACAGGAATTCAATCCGCTACGGTGGTTAGTAAACTGCGTGGTGTAAATTTATCAGCGACAGCGCCGACATCAGGACAAGTTTTAGCTTATGATGGCAGTCAGTATATTCCAACGACGCCAGCGGCAGCTGCTGTAACCAGTGTTAACGGGCAAACAGGTGCTGTTGTATTAAATGCTTCACATATCGCTGGCGCTTTAACAAGCGCCTCAGCGTTAACAGGTGATGTGACCGGAAATATTTCTGCAACAGTGGTATCCAGTGTTGGCGGAAAATCTGCAGCCGCTGTTGCAACAACAGTTAATGATGTGGCATCGGCCACAGCGAATGCTACAGCAAGCACATTAGTAAAGCGTGATGCTTCAGGAAATATTACCGCCAGTACAATGTCGGCAACAAATAATTCAACCCAAAATATTTATCTTTATGAAGTGACAAACACGAATTACGTTCGCATTAAAGCCCCAAATATTTTTTCAAATTATATTTTAACTTTACCAACAGATGATGGTGCTAATGGCCAGATGTTACAAACTGATGGCAGTGGTAATTTATCTTGGGCAGCACCGGGCGGTGTTACAAGTGCTTCAATCATTACAGCCTTAGGTTATACTCCGGCTGATAATGCAGCTCTTGCAAATTATCCAACTAAAGCCAATAACTTATCTGATTTAGCATCAGCAACAGTAGCGCGCACAAATTTAGGTTTAGGCGATGCAGCTATGTTAAATGTTGGTGCAATCGGTAGTACAGTAGCCGCAGGTGATGATGTAAGAATCACGGGCGCCTTATCACAAACTAGTTTTAATGCCTATGTCGCTTCAGCAAGTTGTACGACGGCACAAACAATGTATTGGAACAGCGTAAGCAGCACTTTTTCATGTCAAAGCATAGCGCTATCATCTGGAACTGTTATTGCAGCTTTAGGCTATACACCCGCAAATAGTGCGACGGCCTTATCAACTTCGACAAGTTTTTCTGGTGATGTTTCAGGAAATTACAATTCAACCGTTTTAGCAAATTCTGGTGTAGCTGCCGGAACATACGCAATGGTAACAGTTGATGCTAAAGGCCGTGTTACAAGCGGCAATGCCTTAACTAATACTAATATAACAACGGCATTAGGTTTTACACCAATTTCAAATTCATTAACTAGTGCGCAAATGTATTTAGGTAACGGATCAAATGTCGCAGCAGCAGTAACGATGTCAGGTGATGCTACAATCGCAAATACAGGTGCTGTAACGTTAAAAAATACAGGTACAGCTGGAACATACGGTGCTTCGAATACGGCCCTTACGGTGACTACAGATGCTCAAGGCCGCGTTACCGCGGTCAGTTCAAATCCAGTCACGATTGTTGCATCACAAGTCACTAACTTTGCGGCCACTGTTATTGCGACTGTATTGCCGGGCTTCTCGACAGGAACAGTCGCCGCAGTCACTGCAGCAGATTCAATTTTAGTGGCCATCGGTAAATTACAAGCGCAGCTAAACACCATATTAAATCCAGCGACCACAATGGTGACAGGTGCTGGAAGTAATGTCACGACGACGTCCACAACTGATGTATTGATGACAGGGATGACGATTACTCCTGCAGCGGGAACATATCAAGTGAACTTCGTAACCTCAGTTACACACGGCACTGCTGATGCGAGTGTTTCTATTTCAATTTATTCAGGTGGTTCGATTTTAGCAGCATCAACAATGCTGGCAATTCCGAAAGTTTCTTCAAGCTTTGGAGCGCCGGTCGCAGCGACTTTAAATCACACGACAATGGGTGAAGTTACTGTAAACGGTGCCCAGGCCATCGAAATTCGCTGGAAAACTTCGGCAGGAACAGCGACATCAGTCAGTAACCGAATGCTGTTAATTCACAGAATTCGCTAGTGCTCTAAATTAGAGTCACGACTCTAGACAATAAATCAAAGCTGCAAAATCTACCTAGACGCTACCCTGGTCGCGTGTCTCATAATGAAAATCCATGACCATTGTATGAGTTGTTAATTAATGTCAGTGAAATAGCTTTAAATATATAAACTGATTCGCTAGAATTTATATATAGGACGTTGCCTGATGAAGACTGTTTTAACATTATTTCCAATTTTATTTTTAGTTGCGTGTACCGGGCCGGGTGCAGACTCTGGATTTGCTCCAGGAGCTGTTCAAGCGCCTGTGTCTGCCACACCAACTACAACTGCAGAGGGTAGTGTTAAATACGGAGAAACCGTAACGACTTCAAATAACTGGCAGGTTTCTCATGATAATGCTGATCCGGTAGAACAAAAGACCTTATCGAATGGTTGGACTGTGGAAGTAAAATATGAATAGGTTCTTAAGTATTGTTTTTTTAGTTTTATTCGCAGCTGTTTCTCACGCCGTTGAGATGGGTGTACCGATTCAATTAAAATTAAAAGATCCATCTGGTGTTTATCCTGATGCATCCGGTGTTACTTTTACTGTTCGAATTTTAACTCCAAATGATGGCTGTGTTTTACGTGAAGAGGCTTTTTCAAATCAAACCGTAGTTAGCGGTACAGTTTCTTTAGCTTTAGGTACCGGTTCACGCGCGGGTGATGATCCAAATCTTACGCTTACACAGGTATATGATAATTCGACTAATAAAAGTGGTTTAGATTGTGTGGATATAAATAATAATCCAGGGCTTTTAAATCAAACTTATATTCCGGCAGCAACAGACACGCGCGTTATCCGCGTAAGCACTACAGATCTTGGTACTCCGATTATTGTTGATTTTATCCAGCGTGCAACGCCATATGCAATTCACGCTGAATCAGTAGGTGGCAAAGTCGCCGCTGATATCTTAGTGCAAAATGGTTCAACGGCTTTAACTCAAGCTAATTTAGAAGACATCTTTGCTAACCCAACAAAATTTAATAAACTAAAAAATATCGCTGCTAATGGTATGGCTGATAATGCCGTAACAGCAACTACTGCAACGAATGCTGCTAACTTTACCGGAAATTTAACCGGCGATGTCACTGGCACAATGTCAGCAACAGTTGTTGGTTCTATTCGCGGCGTTGTTGTTGCCGCAACGGCTCCGGCCTCTGGTCAGGTACTAGCTTATAATGGCTCGCAGTACGTGCCGATGACTTTTTCAGCAAGCGCTCCGGTAAGCAGTGTGAATGGTCAAACAGGTGCCGTCGTTTTAAATGCAGCGACGATCGGAGCAGTAACAAGTGCAACGTCATTATTAGGTGATGTAACAGGTAATGTTTCTGCGACAGTGGTATCTAGTGTTGGTGGAAAATCTGCAGCAGCAGTAGCAACGGCAGTAACTGATGTAACTTCATCTACAACTCTGCCAACAGCCAGCACGATCGCAAGACGTGATGCCAGCGGAAGTTTAGCCGCAATTAATTTATTAGCGACAAACAACTCAACACAAAATATTTATTTATTCGAAGGATCAAACACCAACAGTGTTCGTCTTAAAGCTCCAAATAGCTTTGCAGATTATATGTTAGTTCTGCCAACTACAGATGGTAATGTCGGCGAAGTTTTACAAACAGATGGTAATGGTAATTTATCCTGGATTCCTGGCGCCGGAAGCGTAACCAGTGCGGCGATTGTTACAGCTTTAGGATATACGCCAGCCGACGGCGCTATTGTACTTACAAAAAGTAATAATTTAGGTGATTTAGTTTCTGCCACTGTGGCGCGTACAAATTTAGGTTTAAGCGCAGCAGCAACTATGAATGTCGGAACAACAGCAGGTACTTTAGCTGCCGGTGACGATGCCCGTATTACCGGAGCTTTACAACAAACCGCTTTTGATGCCTACGTGGCACCAGCGAGTTGTACCGCAGGTCAATCCATGTACTGGAATAGTGTAAGCAGTGAGTTTACCTGCCAAAATATTTTAGTTTCAGGTGATATTTCAGGAATCGTTTCAAATGCTACAGTAACAAAAGTACAAGGTGTGGGCGTAAGCTTTGCGGCTTTAGCAAATAATCACATCATGCAGTACAACGGTTCAAATTTTGTGAACCGCGCAATTCCAACTTGCGGCGTCGGTGAATATTTAACTTTTAATGGAACAGCTTGGTCATGCGCAGTCGATGCAGGTGGTGGCGGAGCCGTTACTAGTATCAACGTCAATGCACCGATTTCTTCAACGGGTGGTTCAACGCCAACTTTATCAATTGTGCAGGCTAATGGTTCAACTAACGGTTACTTAGCAAGTGCTGATTGGACAACATTTAATAATAAAGTTTCTGCAACCAGTGCCGCAGTGATTGCAGCCTTAGGTTATACACCAGCTGATAATGCAGCTTCAGGATCTTACGTAGTTAAAGCTAATAACTTATCAGATTTAACATCAGCAACTGCTGCACGCACAAATTTAGGTTTAGGCGGAGCAGCGATTCTTAATGTCGGTGCCGCAGCAGGTACAGTAGCCGCAGGTGATGACGCGCGTATTGCCGATTCCTTATCGCAAACAAATTTTAATACTTACGTAGCTGGTGCAAGTTGTACCGCAGGTCAATCGATGTACTGGAATAGCGTAAGTTCATTATTTGCCTGTCAAAATATTTTAGTTTCAGGTGATATTTCTGGAATCGTTTCAAACGCTACAGTCACAAAAATTCAAGGCGTAGGCGCAAGCTTTTCAGCGATCGCCAGTAATCATATTTTGCAATACAACGGCACAAATATTATCAATCGTGCAGTTCCAACCTGTACAGCGACTCAGTATTTAACATTTAACGGAACAATTTGGTCATGTGCGACTGATATCGGTTCGGCAGGAGTCGTATCTAGTATAGCCGTAACTGCGCCGTTACAAACAACGGGTGGCAATGCTCCAACATTATCAATGCCGCAAGCTAATGGTTCGACAAACGGTTATTTGGCAAGTGCTGATTGGACAACGTTTAATAATAAAATCACTTCATCGGCTGCAAGTGTTGCGCAAGTGTTAGGTTTTTCTCCGGCAAATAGCGCAACGATATTAGTTAAATCTAATAACTTATCTGATTTAACAAATGTGGTAACAGCGCGTTCTAATTTAGGTCTTGGTGGTTTTGCACTCGTATCAAGTTTAGATTTAGGTTCAGCGAGCGCAACCGGAACTTTAGCAACAGCACGTTTACCAGCTTTGACGGGTGATGTGACTTCAACTGTCGGCACTAATTCGTTAACTGTGACTAAAATTCAAAGTGTGGCTGTGAATGCGGCCGCGCCTGAAGTGGGTGATGCTTTGGTTTATAATGGCAGTGAGTGGATTCCGACGCCAGGTCCTCGGTCAAATCGTGTAACAGCCAATCAAAATATCAATGGCACAACATATGTTGACGTTACCAGTATGAATTTTCCAGTAGTTAGCGGCAGAACTTATAAATTTAAATTTAATATTCTCTATGCAACAAGTAGTACAACCAGAGGTTTACGTTTAAGAATCAATCATGGTGGATCTACGGCGTATTCTGTGTTGTACAGTGTTCCGGCGTCGACAACTTACGGGACTGGCTATATTGCAGCCGGTAGTTACGATGCTTCGGGCGATACCTTTACAGCGGCAACAGCAACTCCTGCAGGAATTCAGTTTGCGACTGCCGAAGGTATTATTGTTGCGAGTGCTGATGGAACAGTTCAGTTAGTGGCTTCGCAAAGTAGTACCGGAAATTTAACTATCTATGCGGGTTCAGTTGTTGAGTTCAGAGAAATTCCATAATTAAAATAAAATCTGAAAAAATAATTTCACTTTTTCATAAATGAAAATGTCTTACAAATGCCGTAACATAATAGTTGCGGTTTCTTCATATAAATAATTCAGTGTCCTTTTGACCTCATTAAGTTTGGCAGACCCTTTGCTTTAGTGTTCTTCGTCGATGACATTTGTCGTCCAAAAACACTAACAATCGCGGGAGCGCGATTTCAAAAGGGGAATTACATGAACGCATTCAAATCATTGCTAGTATTATCAGCAATCCTTATGGCTACTGCATCTGCAGAGGCTTCAAGAATCAGCCTTGGCGAACCAGCTTACGGCGGTAACGGTTGTCCAGCTGGATCTGCTTCAATCACTGTAACTGGTGATGGTCAAACTATGTCAGTATTATTCGACAGTTTCGCAGCTGAAGCGGGTAACACTACAGGTCGCCGCGTAGACCGTAAATCTTGTAACTTACGCGTTCCAGTACGTGTTCCAAACGGATACTCTGTAGCATTAATTGGTGTTGATTACCGTGGCTTCAATGCGATTCCAGGTGCTGGCGCATACAATGATTTCCGTGCTGAATACTTCTACGCTGGTTCTCGTGGTCCAGTTTTCAACAAACGTTTTAAAGGTCCACAAGCTGATTCTTTCCAAATCACTAATAACTTAATCGCAACTAACTTAATTTGGTCTGCATGTTCTAAAGAAGTGATCTTCTCGATCAATGCTTCTGCGACATCTATGTCAAATTCAAGAATGGAACAAACTATGATGATCGTTGATTCTATCGACATCAGCGCTGGTATGTTATACCACTTCCAATTACGTCGTTGTAACTAATTTGCCTCTGGCAGATTGAAGTTAAAACTTCTTAATGAAAAAGGTCAGTCTTCGGACTGGCCTTTTTTTATTTTCTGTTGATATATAGTCGAATAAAAAACATTTCAGCGATCATATAAACAATCATCGAAACAAAAAGACCGATACCTTTTAGATAAGCCCAGGCTTCAGTCGACCAATAGAAGGCGGCATATGTGGCAATAATCGCATGTGCTAAAAAGAAAAACGATAAACGTAACGTAATGCCACTCAGATTATTTTTTAACAGTGGTGGCATATGAGGATTTTGTTTTTCGGCCATAATTTGTAAGAACGGTTTTTTTAAAGCCCATGACCCCAATAAGAAACCAAACATTCCAAATTCCATCATGGCTGGTTGCAGTTTGAACCAGATGCCATCGTTAAAAAATAGTGAAATTGAACCTAATCCTAAAAGTAAACCGTTTCCGATCCAGGTGGTTGTACTTACTTTTTTATGGCGCACAAGTTCATAGATTATTTCGCCACCACCTAAAACAAGGCCGGCGATAAGGCCATATTTTGGCCCGTACTTTTCTTCGATCACAGTATAAGCAATGACCGGAAGTAAACCACCAAAAAGCAATGAAAGAGCTTGCGCCTTCGGAGTTTGCTTAGACGTTGAAGTCACAAGCTTTGCCTTGGCGTGGTTTTAATAAAGTTTGTTCTTCAACAACAACTTCACCATTTAACAAAGCCATTACAGGCCAGCCGGTAAAAGACATGCCTTCAAACGGAGACCAACCAGTTTTAGAAGCAAGCCATTTTTTTTCTACGGTTTGAGTTCTGTTTAAATCCACAATCGTAAAATCAGCATCATAACCAACTTGAATACGGCCTTTATTTTTTAGATTAAAAACTTTGCGCGGATTTTCAGTCACAAGTTCTACAAATTTTTTCAAAGGAAGTTTTTTCTGATGAACCTGATCTAACATCAGCGGTACTAAAGTTTGTACTCCCGGGACTCCTGACGGAGAACTTGGATACGGTTTTGCTTTTTCTTCTAATGTGTGGGGCGCATGATCTGACCCGATCACATCCACGGTTCCGTCTAATAAAGCTTTCCATAAAAATTCCATATGGCGTTTATCGCGAATCGGCGGATTTTGCTGCCATAATGATCCTAAACGTTCGTAACATTCAGGGGCTGATAAGGTTAAATACTGTGGCAATATTTCAACTGTAGTACAGCGTTTGTGTTCACGTAAAAAAGCCATTTCTTCGCTAGATGAAATATGCAAGATATGAATTAAGCGATTATATTTTTCAGCAAAGTGCACAGATTTTTTAGTAGCGATCAGCGCACTTTCTTCATCGCGCCAGATGTGATGCACATTTGCATTGGCTGCATCAATGGCAATTTGTTTGCGTTCTTTTAAGCGCGCTTCGTCTTCAGCGTGGATTACAAGGCGGCGTTTTCCGTTTTTAATAATTTTTTCGAACAATTCGTCTTGGTCAATTAAAAGATTTCCGAAAGAACTGCCTAAGAATATTTTAATACCTGAACAGTGCGGAAGATTTTCTAGTGCAGGCAACTGATCAACGTTTTCAGAACTGCCACCGATAAAAAAAGCGTAATTGGCTGAAGATTTTTCGGCAGCGATTTTTAGTTTATCTTCAAACAATTCTTTAGTTGTTGTCGGGGGATTCGTGTTCGGCATTTCAAAGTAAGTTGTGACTCCACCTAAAATAGCGGCGCGCGATCCAGACTCGATATCTTCTTTATGTGTTAAGCCCGGTTCACGAAAATGCACCTGTGAATCGATGACTCCGGGTAATACCGTAAGATGAGTGGCATCAATTGTTTTTTTAGCAGCCTGATTTGCCAATATTCCTAAGCTTGCGATTTTTCCATTTGTTACAGCGATGTCGGTACGCTCTTGAATCATTTGGTTTTGTGTTTCAGAAAAAGTCACAATTTCTGCATTTTTAATAATAAGATCGTATGTCATTAAATGGTTATAACACTAACCCTGGCTGTGGGTCTAGCTAGACCAGAGTCATATTTCAATCAAGTGATGATGGGCTTCATTGCAATCAGATTCGCCTTACTTGATGATATAAATATGGCCATTTTCTTAGACTGGTTTGCGTCGCATAATACACTGGTAATTCAGTCACTCGCTGCTGTTGTAGCGTTGCTGATCGTATTTCTTATTTTTCGTCTGTTGTTCGCTGCCGAAGCTGCGGCTGATGGCGTTAGCGCTAAAAACGTGACCTATGCCCAATTAGAAGAAAAATTAAATAAACTTTTAGAACAGCAATCGCAAATGAAGGTTTCTATTAATGCCGCCACTGATGGCGCAGGTATGGGAGACGTCTTAGGCGAAGATGCCTTGGCGGCACTTTCGGGTGACCCGGCAACGGCAGCGGCCGCTGTGACCGACGGTGCTACAGCGGCGCCTGCGGGTGGAGCTGTAAGTAATGAACAGGCGGCCGAATTAAGCCGTTTGCGCGCGGAAATTTCAACTTTAAAAGATTCTTTAAAGCGCAAAGAAAATGAAATCATCGATGCAAAAGACCAAGCGCAAAAAAGTGTTAATACAGATCAACAAGACGCTAAACTTAATGATTTAAACGGCAAAATCACTGATTACGAAAATGAAATCGATGCTCTTAAAAATCGTTTGTCTGATTACGAAATTATCGCAGAAGATATTGCTGATCTTCAACAGTACAAAAAAGAAAATGTCGACCTTAGAAATCTATTAGCAAAACAACCTACGCAAACAGCACCAGTTGCGGCCGTTGAAGTGGTCGAAGAAGAAAAATCTGATTTAGATGATTTATTACCTGAAGCAACAGAAGAAGTAGCGGTAGCACCTGCTGAAGTGCCCGAAGAGACGGTAGCAGAACAACCTGCAGCAGCAGCAGAAGAAGAAGTCGTTGCGGCAACTCCAGTTGAAGAGCCACATGTTCCAAATGATATCTTTGCTGCGGCAAATGAAATGATGAATGAAAGTGTAGCGGATTCAGTCGTAGAAGATGAAACAATGCCAGAAGCAACTGCGACAGGAGACCTAGATAATGACGAGGCCCGTGAAGTTTCTAAAGATGTAAAAAAAGAAGAAAAGATTTTATTAGACGAATTTGAAAAACATTTCGCAAAGGATGATGATTAGTATGAAAGCATTAAGTATTTTAGTGTTTCTTTTTTCTGTGAATGTTTGGTCTTATGTGCAAAACGAAAACGAACAAAATTTTTCAACTCAGATTGCCCGCGCAAAAAATCAAGCATTACCTATGGCTCAACGTTGGGACGCCCTGATCAAATCGGCAGAGGCCGCAGATGGCAAACAAATCCAGCAAGTTCTTGAATTTGCTAAAAGCAAAGACTGGTACATGCGTAATGCTTTGCTAGTTGCCTTAGATAAAATGGGAACTGATTTAGTTTATGATAAAGCGAAAGTCTTAGTGTCAGACAAGGCCTTAGTTGTGCGTTCGGCAGCGGTTGATATTTTAACCCGCTTAGAAAGCCAGGAAGTTCGTGATCTTTTAGCTAAAGAACTAAATCGCAATTACAACTTTGTCGGTAAAAAAAGTTTATGGATTCGCGCTCAGATTATGAAAAACTTAGTAAAAAAGCCTTATCAATCTGAAAGAGAATACTTTGCAAAATTATTATTTGATAATGATCCTGAAATTTCTTTAATGAGCATGCAAGCTTTAGAAAAAATTTCCCAAGTGCACTTCGATGGTGAAAACGCCCTCGGTTCATGGAAAAAATTCGTCAAAGACCAAAAGTGGTTCTAAACACCGCTGACAAATTATAAAACGTAAAAAGCAGCTATAAAGCTGCTTTTTTTTATTTCAGAATCAGTTTTAATTATGCTTGTTTTTCGACGCTCAGGGTTTGGGTTTACATTGTAAACCGAAATACAGAGCGAGAAAAAAGGCTGTAAGAATCTTTATCTCCAGCAAGCAACTTTTAGAATAGGATTGGATTTTGTTATCTTTCTAACTATAGCAACTGAGTTCTTGTTACTAACAGGCATTTCTTTTCCAAATATGTCATATCTATTTTTTTCTAACTCATTATAGAACTCATCGTAACCAGTTTCGTCGCAACCCATTCGCATCGCAAAAACCTTTACAGCAGCCTTCTTTTGACTGTCGTCTAAATCTTCTATTACACGGTCCCTAATGTGATCTAATTCCCATCCGATCTCGACTCTTAATGGTTCAATCGAAGTGCAAGGGCTTAGTTGAAAAAGATTTCCCGAAATTTGGTATGCAAAAGGAAGGGGGTAGGTAGCTGATGGTGTCATTCTACAAGCGGCAGGATTGCTTGCAAAGCTAGCGCAACCTAATTGTAGAAGAATAACTAAAGCTACAATCAGTATTGCGGTGAATTTCATAAATCCTAGTTTGGATTCTCAGACGCTTTTCTTAAAGCTTTAGCGATAATTAATTCGCGCTCGATCCGGTAGAAAATAGTTTTCTCTTCAAAACCATCGCTCGGAACAGTTTTTACTTCTGAAATAAAGTCTTTAAAAACTTCGATTTTCTTTTCAATCGTGAGGCGCACGGTTTCTTGGGCTTCGCCTTTTTTACCGCGGGCAAAACTTAGAACTAATTTATAACGTGAACTTGGAAACTGCGGTCTTGTGCGAAACGGGGGGAGCCAGCCATCAACAGCTTTGATGTAGTCTGTTTCAATGACCCCGAAATCCTGATTTTCCGCGGCAATCGTGTATTTAAGAACAGAATGCGCGGCTTTCCAAACTTCGTCGTAGGGAGCAAAATAGATTTTTTGTTGAGAAGAGCGTTCGATGATCGCATCTGTAGTTTCAGGCTGCAGAACTTGTGATCCGCAACCAGAAAATAGGCCTGTAAGTAATAATCCGATAACAATAAAACTTAAAAACTTCATACCCATAAGTATAAACTAAACATTACAAATCGGCAGCACCTTTAGTCACGTGCGTAGCAGCTTTGACTAAATCATCACCTAAGTCTGTTTGTTTTGAAGTCTGACTGCCAATTAAATTTACTTCAAATTTACGTTTCACGGCGACAGTGTCTTCAGAGTCTTCTAAAGGCCAAACCGGTAAATTGATTTCGTCTGGCCAGCCTGTGCCGATCACTTCCCATTTGCGGTCAAGGATTTCAACTTGCAGCTGTCCATCCTGAACCATATTCATATTTGAAATTGCAACAGATACCGCTAATTCGTTAACAGCCTGGGCATCTAAAGTTTTATTTGAAGATTGCGGAATCGTGATTTTGTAAGCGCCATCAACATCAGTCACTATCGGCCCCGCAGGTAATAGTGGAAGTAAGCTTGATTGCATTCCAGCTTTATAAGCAACCATCGAAGCGCTTGAACGGTTTGCTGCATCCTGAGTTGCAGAATCAAAGTCAGTCGCTTTTTTTAATAAACTCACGATATAAGTCGGTTTACCGGCGATCGTTTTTAGCGTCGCTGCTTGATTTGCTTCTAAACGTTTTACATCTGAAGGAACAAATCTTCCGCCAGATAAATCATTTAATGATAATAACATCACGACTTCGTCAGGAAGAATTGATGCACCTTTAACGTTAGCTTGCACGCCGTCGAATTTAATTTCTCCGCTCGGTATATTTAAGGCTGTCGCTGGCCCGGCCACAGTCACTTCGCGAATACTGCCATTCGTGAACTGAAACGAATTCAACACTTCATAAAATTGTTTGTCTTCATTTAACTGTTCCATGACTTCTTTAAACGGAAATTTTCCTGAAAAAGCATAGAAAGTTTTTTGCCCGTAGGTGTTCGCATACACACGGTGTTCGGGTTTAGATAATGTTAAAGAAATTAAAAAATTATATTTTTCTTTTTGTGTAGGCAGCGAAACATTACTTGGTAACTGAGCTTTTTTGCCAAAGATGATATCGATTTCATCGTCAAATGGGCTTACGATTGAATCTAAATCAAAACTCATCAAATCACCTTTAGTGATGGTTGGAATCACCAAAGAAAAATCCATCATTTTATCGCCGTCTTTAACCGGCAAACCAGTGACTTGGCCTTTAATCACCGGGCGCGTCGTCATGTAAGCTGGATTTAACTTAATTTGAAAAACACCGGGTTTTTGATTTAATAAAGTTTGGCGAATGTAACCTTGCGCATTCACAGTAACATGAGTGGTCTGAGTCCAATCAGCTAAAGAAACAAAACCATTTTTATCTGTGATTTTTAAATTATCTTTAAAGGGGTTGCCAACGGCCTTACCAATTAACACTTGCGCATTAGCTACCGGTTGATTGGCTTGATTAAAAACTTGAATCGTCGGCGTTGATGCCGGCGTCACTAAATTAAACCTACGTGAAATCTTAAAATCTGCAGCACTATGAAGTGCCTGTGAATTATCTTGGTTATCAGCGCAACCGATAAAAGAAAATGTAACTAGAGTAGAAAGCAAAGCAGTAACAAATAAGCCGTGTTTCATAAAAACCTTTCTTGGTTTGTTTAGCACATGCTTATTGCAGCCAATACCAAGAGGTTGGTCAAGTGATTGCGTAATCTTGCACAGCGAAACACTCACTGGGCGAGGCAAATTTGGAGCGTAATTTTAATTATCTAAAATTATCTTGCAACGAATTCTGAGTACACGGTCATACGCGCTTTGCGGGCATGACTTAACAGGCGGTCTATCGTTGTCTGTTCACGACGGGCGATATGACGGTTAAGACTGGCTTGGTACACCACTAATTGTTCGCCAATACGCTCTACGATCGCGATATGGCCTGGTTGTGGCGCCGAGCGCTCCCATTGGATAATAAACGGCGTACGCTGAGGATAAGACCAAATATGGCGTTTTAAACGAGCACGCTCAGATTCAAGATTACTTGTATTAAAAATTTCATTTTTGTAACTTGAAAAATTTTTGCGCGCATAAATATCAAAATCATTCGCGCGAAAGCTATCTTTACTAAAACCAGTTAAAACTAAAACACGCGAAACATAAAAGTTGCACGGAGTTCCGATTTTACGAGCTTCATTTTGCACGACCCAAAAAGCCGCTTTAATAAAAAGCGAAGCTTCGCCAACACCGGCAGCGACTGGCGATTTTGGATCTTGTTTAGCCGGCGTTGTTGGCTTAGGAGCCGGTTTAACAATGATCGGCTCGGGTACATCAGGAATATCATTAACAACTGGTTCATCTGGCGCAGGCACGGGCAGCGCTGGTGTAACCAGTTCAGGTTCAATTGGTGGCGGTGGTTCTTCGCCTTCGCGTGATCTGCGTGGAGCTTTTGGTGTATCTAAATCAACGATAATTTTATCATCATCAACCTGATCAATCGCTTCATCAGGAATTGGATCTTCTGGATTCTCCATTTGAATGGGAACCAAATTGATATCGCTTCTATTGTTATCATAAAATGATTTACGGTTTTCACAACCAAACACTAAAGTAGCCGCTAGAATATGTACCGTAAGGTATATAACGACTGTTAAATTAGATCTTCTTTTTAGTGTAAACATATATTATGCCCCCGCATATGAAGGCCTAAAATAACAAACTTTCGGGGTTCTCACAGAGGTAAAATGCGTTCAGAGTAAAACATTCTGAACTGTAACGAATATTGACACCACAATGTGCGTTAATCGCGTATATGCGCTATGAGATCAAAATAGCTAGCTAGCTGGCGGCGCCTAGCTTTTGACTTTAGCTTCTAATTCTTGCCAACGCGAATACATCTTAGCGATTTCGGCTTCTAGAGAAGCTGACATCGAACTTAGTTCTTGAAGCTTTACGTGATTCACCTGATTTTCAGACTTATCAAGATCTGCTTGCACCTTAGTTAATTCAGCTTCTTTGACGGCGATGTTTTTTTCGATATTTTCGTATTCAGTTGTTTCTTTATTAGAAAGCTTTTTATTCGAAGAACCCGATTTAGCCGGAGCATTTGCAGCGGCTTTAGCGGCAGCTTCGGCAGCAGCGATACCTGCTTTTTTGGCTTCGATACCTTCGTTGCGGTACCAAGATTCCCACTGGTAATAATCTGCAAATTTAATAATTTCGCCTTTAGGATTTTCAGTAAAGGCCCAAAGCTCAGTTGTATTTTGATCTAAGAAAAAGCGATCATGCGATACTAGAATCAATGCGCCCGGAAAGTCATTTAAACATTCTGAAAGCGTATCAAGTGTTTCAACGTCTAAGTCATTGGTTGGCTCATCCAGAATTAAAACATGTGCTGAAGTTAACATAAGTTTCGCTAGTAACAGGCGGCTTTGTTCTCCGCCTGAAAGTTTTGAAACCGGCATGTCCATTTGAAAATTATTAAAATGAAAGCGGCTTAAGTAACTGCGCGCATACACAGGGTTTCCTTGAAGATGCACATAATCACCTTCAGGAGCCACGATTTTAATAACCGGAACATTTTGATTAAGTGTTTCTTTGCCTTGTTCGAAGTAATTAATCTGAATATCAGGATTTACAAAAACTTCGCCACTTGTGGGTTGTTCCAAACCTAACATCATTTTAATTAGGGTAGACTTTCCGCAACCGTTCGTGCCAAGTAAACCGATACGCGCTTTCGGGCGAACCATTCCTGATAAATCAGAGAATAGTGTTCTTGGGCCAAAACTTTTACTGGCCTTAGTTAATTCAACTAATTTCTTCGGTGAATTACCAGTTGTCGAAAAATCGAAATCAGATTTGCGTAAAGTATTTTTATTTTCTAACTTATCAACAGAATCAATTAATTCATGGGCGCGATTTTGACGAGCTTGTTGTTTTTTTAAACGTGCCTGAGGGCCACGGGCTAACCAGGCTTTTTCGATCAACATCGTATTACGAGTTTTTTCTTCTAAGCGGCGTTGGCTATCCATGATCATTTGTTTTGTTTCTAGATACTGGCCGTAATCACCGATAGACTTGATAAGCCCGTCTGGATTGCGCGGATCTAAATCGTAAATCGCGGTACACGTGTTTTGTAAAAACGCACGGTCATGGGTTACGATAAAAAATGAAATTTGATTTTGAGTTGCGATAAAATCTTCAAGCCATAAAATACTTTGAATGTCTAAGTGATTTGTCGGCTCATCTAATAGAAGCAGGGTCGGTTGTTTCATTAATTCGCGCGCTAAAGCCACGCGTTTTTGCCAACCACCAGATAATTTACCGACATCTGTGTTTTCAGCTTCAGCAGTTTCATCTAATGAAAGACGCTTAATTAATTCAAACGCTAAACTGATATTGATTCCATCATAAGGATCATCAGTTACTTCAACTAAAGTTTCATAAATTGATTTACCAGCTTCTAAAACTGGTTTTTGTTCTAAGTACCCTAAGCGTAAACTATTCGACGTCGATAATTGGCCAGAATCTGGCTTCATAGCTCCACTGAGAATTTTTAAGAGAGTCGATTTACCTGCGCCGTTGGGGCCTACTAGTCCGATTTTTTGTTCGGTATCAATTGCAAAAGAAATTGATTTGAAGAGTTCTTTAGAAGCGAAAGACTTTGATAATTGGAATGCTGATATTAATGTTGCCACAATCAAAAAAGTTTATCAGTAAACGCTAGAGCTAGCATGCAAATAATCTGTTCAACAAATTATAGTTAAAACTAGACCTTAAAAATCTCCTTTCCAGTGCAGAATCTTACATATGCTGCAGAATTAAACATAAATTTTTTAATGAAATTAAAAAAAATGACATGTTGGGATTTCTTTAAACCAATTCCCAATCATTACAAAAATCGTATGGCCTAATAATTTTCATCTATTTAAGTAAGTTTCAGAAATACAAGGAGGGCTGTATGGGTGAACTGGATTATCTTCACTATATTGAGAATGAGTCGTTATTAGAGGCGGGTGCACCGTTTAACAAAAAGGTCGATGAAAACTTTATGAGCGTTTCACCTCATAAACAAAAACTCAGCGTGTTAATCGTTGAGGATGATTTCGCGATGCAACCAATCTGGGAAAGCATCTTGCGTGATGTTTCTCCAAACGTTTCGATCAAGTGGTCAAAATCAGAAGAAGGGGCCGAGATTTTGATGAATCAAAAGATCACCCAAGATCAGGATTTTGATTTAGTGATCGCTGATATTTATTTATCAGGCTTTAAAACGGGAATTGATTTATGGGAGAAATACCGTTTTAGCGATTCATTATTTTTGTTTACGAGTTCAATGGGCATTAAAGAATTCGCGAATGTTATTAAAAAATATGAAAACGACTACGTTCCGTTTTTTATGAAAAAACCTATTAAAAAAGCTGTGGCTGTTGAAACCATTAAAGCCATGCTTTCATTCAAAAAGTTTCTAATCTATAAATCACACTAGATAAGTGAATGAGTTGCACATTCTAAAAGGAGTTATAATGTTCGAAGATATTGCTTATAGTAAGTTTTCAGTAAGTATGGAAATGGACGAATGCGCCCAGCGCCTGGTTCATTATATCAAACAGCATACAACTCCTGAATGTAAAGTAAGTCTTTCCATCGAAAAACATCTTGGAGAATTCACAGCTGTAACCTTTATTCGGGGGTTGCAGTTTGAAGCCATCATTGACGAAAAAGCGGTTAGCTTTTTTGAAGTGTTAGATAAAATCAAAAATGATTTTAATCACCGTATTGAACGTCCGTCGCATGGTGCGGGCGGGATGTGCCCGAGCGTTTCGTTTTAGAGTTACGTTCTGATCACTGTCTACAAAAGTTGTCGCTATTAAAAACCCATCAAAAACAAAGGTAACTTTGTTTAACCAAAACTAATTACAGTCGATTACGGCGTCTCGTTTTGAGATCGTCTCAGAATGGTTTTGGCACTTATTTCGTATCTGTTAAAGGATATGAAAAAATCAATTCAAAATTCGATCGGTCTTTTAATTGCGTTAACAGTGTTCTCTGGGTCTTTATGGGCTCAAAACCACTCGAAGCTAACGCCTGAGCATAATCATGCTGCAGAACGCTTTACCGCCCAGAATTTGAAAAGCAACGGGGCTTTTGATTTAGCTAAGATCAATCAGTTTTTAGAGCGTTTAGCTGTCGAAAAAAAATCGTTAGCCAGTGATATGTATGAAACTAAAATCATTGAAAAACTTGAACTAGAAATCGAATCACACAAAGATGCGATTAAATCTGCTAAAAAAGAATTAGATGCAAATAAGTCAAAATACATCCTGGCTTACGATCAATATTTAATTCCTAAGATGCAACAACTTAAAGAGTGCGTGGCCCTTGCGCGTCCGCAATTTAGCTGCGAAGGCCTGATGGATGATTTTATCACGGCTTATGCTGGATTTTATCTTCCAGAAGCACCACGTAATATTCTTCACCAAGATTTAGATGTTTTATTTATCGGTAAAAGTTTTTTAGGCTTTAAATACAAGAAAAATGAACAAAAAGTTGAAGCCGTTAACTTATTGGTAGAATCAGAGAATTTAGCGCGCACCAAGGCTTGTGTTCCTGAAGTTAAAGCCGGTGATATCTTAGAACAGACTCAAATTCAAAAATTAAAAGCCTGTGGCGTCGATATTTCGGTTTATAATCCGGCCGATGCAACACTTTGGAGAAAACACACGCGTGAATCTTATGCTGAAGCGCAAAATCTGCATCAGGATTGGTTTCCTCGTGATAACGAAATCATTTATTTTAAAAAAGTAAAGTTCTCGTCTGCAGGTTCTCCTAAAATGGAAGGCGAATTCGAGCGCGACGGCGAAGACGTTGAAGTTAAAATCAAAATGGGCCACGAAACACACGTTGAGATCACGACCTCTTTATTAGGTAAAATGATTGGTATGTACCAAGATACATCGGTGATGCGTAAAACATTACGCGTGTATTTTAAAGGTGATATGGATTATGAGGCTTTCAAAGCTCAATGGAAGCGCAAATACACAGGCCTTAATAAAGAGCTCTCGTCATTTCTTTTAAATCACGGCGAAGACAGTCACGGCAAATATGTAACTTTACAAGATGTGCAATTATCTATTAATGACCCTAAGTTTTTAAGAATTGCCGGTTATGATCCAGCAGGGTGGGATCTGCAAAATCGCCGTGAACATCGCGCCCAGGTTTTATGGTTTGGTTTAGTGAATATGATCGACTCTAAAACAGGTAATCATATGTTGATGTTTGAAAAAACCGACAAAGGTTTAGTGCCACGTATGTCGATGCAAGATGTGGGTTATTCATTACAATTTCAAATCAATCCATTTCGCCCATTTCAAATTTTAAAATCAGCCTTGTCGTGGGGTGTAAACACATACGATTATACATTTTTAAGCTGGGATAATGACGGGGTTAAAATTCACTGGGCAGATATTTTCTTTACGCGTAACCGCTATGAGACAACGACTTTTTCTGATTTAAAATGGATGGCCCGTCAAATTGCTAAACTTAGCCATGATGATATTAAGTACGCCGTAAAAAGTGCAGAGTTTCCGGCAGATATCGAAGATCTATATATTCATAAAATTTCAAATCGCCGTAACGAAATCGTGCGCGCATTTGATTTGGTGGGTGAATTTTCGATTTATCCAGTTGTCGATTTTAAAACTTACAGCCCAAATAAGAATGTGAAAAACGGTGATGTGGTCGTAAGCCATTACGAGGGTTACGTCAGTTATGAACTTCCGCGTAATACATTGCTGCCGATCATTCTTCAAGGTGCTGCATCATTTGCAAAATTGAACGCTTTAAATAATCAATTGCAAGTAAAAGTGTCTAACGAGATTTCATTATCAGCGACGCAAGATCTTGGAAAAATTTTAAATGTTAAAGACATCGCAGGTGGTATCGGTTTAGAGCTTACTCGCAGTGTAGATAGCAACAGCCAATACGTGATGCGTGGTGATCAGTCGCAAGCCTTCGTGGTGCGCGATCGTTTAGCCGTAGAAATCAATGTCGGCTCTTCGTTGTTTTCAACTTTGAAAGGGTTGTTTCCGGATAAATTATCTGTTAGCGGCAACATCAAAGTGTGGCGCCGTGAATTTGAATTCATCCATTTTGCCAATACCTGGAAAGAGGGCTACACCAGCAAAGTTAAATTATTTAACTTTATCCCTAACTGGAAAAACTGCATCGTTGAATGCCTTGATCGCAGCGAAGTTTTAAAAATCTCTGATAGCTACGGTGTTTCGGTTGGCGCAAAAGTGCCCGTAGGTGCTGTGGCCGGCGTGCCACTTACTTTAGGGGCGAGTGTGTTCTGGCAAAATTCTAAGCCGACATATTTTTCGCGTGATCAGTTTAACCAATTAGTGATTTATGAAGCCGAAAATTCAATGTTTGGTTATTCACAATCAGTGGGTGTTGATGCGGGCTTAGATTTAATCTTATTCAATCTACCATTCTTAGAATTTAGCAAAACCAGTTATTTCTATGATCACAAAAGTGCTTTATACCGCTTTTCGGCGCCAAAATCTGTTGCAAACTTTAATATGATAGAACAAATGCGCGCTAAAGAAGAACAAGAATTACTAAGCCGTTATTTAGAATCAGGCGACAGTGATCCATTAGTTTTAGCTAAAAAAGATTTAGATATTAAAGCCAAAGGCCAAACAAAAAAATCGGCACTCAGTTTCTTATTCTTATTTAAAAAAGAAAAAGCTACGGGTTATTCAAAAGCGACAGTTAAAACTTCGGGTAAAGAAGTTAGAAACTTTCAGCGCTACAGCAGCGAACAAACAAGCTTATTTGGCGCTGACAAAAGCATTTTAGTGATCGATAAGATGGCGACCGTGGTTTATAAAGACACGACGAAAATTTCAATTGAACTTGATGAAGCTGAGCCAGATAAAATGGTGGCTTACCTTGAAGTGTGGAACTATGAAAGAAAATTGAACCGTAAAAACTTAGTTGAATACATCACTGATTTAAATAAATTCTATTCAAAAGATAAGAATACTCCGTTTTATTCAGATTATTTCTTGCCGCCCAAAGAACAAGTCGACAAGTACCGTAAGATTTACGGCCACACGCGAATTTATTTCTACGGTGATACTTTATTAAATACCTTGAAATCATACACGCCAAAGCAGCTAGAGGGTTTATTTGCGAACACTTATAAAGGGGATACGTCTTGCGCATATGGTATTGAGAAAAACAGTAATAACTGCCCGTATAAATATGATTTAAATCGTTTCTTAGGTGCGGTTAAAGATATGAAAAAATACACGGTGAAAGACCAGAAATTTCTTAAACAGTACTATAAAGTGTTAGATTCAATCCGTATCCGTGAAAACGGCGTTGATTTAGTAAAATACATTTTATCAGAACAAGATATGTTTGTGATGGGCGAAATTTACGGCGTGCACCCAAGTTATTCAAGTTTGCAAACCGATGAACAGTACGCTGGTCGCAGGTTCGCGGCAAAAAGCTGGGGAAGCTATAAAATACCGCCATTAAGAAAGTTTTTAAATAAACATTCGATCACGCATGAAAGTATTTATATCAACGGCGAGATCAATTTCGACGACATCTTTGGCCCTATGCCAACAGGTAATATCGATTATTACTAGTTTACAATGTTTGTAGAAATTTAATTAAAGCTTTTTTATCAGCTGACGTCAGGATTTCCTGGCCGTCTTTAATAAAAATGTCTGTGTCATGACCGCGATTACTCATGCCTTTGCGAGCGGTATCATAAAAGAAGACCTCTTGTTTCCAGTTGGTTGGCGTGTGTTCTGCGGTAGGATAGCCGTTGCAGTCAGGGTCAAAATCAGTGGCTGTGTTAATGGCATCACCTGCGTAATAAGTTTTCGGGCGTAATTCAGATGGTGTTAGTATCGCACATAGCGATGGTACCGAGTTATTATGAAAGTACGGCCAGCGCGCCCAGATACCAACCAGAGGTGGCGGCACATAACCTTTTTGTTCTTTGATCACAATTTTGTTCGCTTTAGAAATTGATAAATTATTTAATTGTTCTAATGATTTCATACCTTGTCTGCGGTACGGATCAGTGCCGACATCAATTACCGGTGTTTTAGTTTTTGGAATCACCAGTGTCGTCGCTAATTTTTCGACGTGTGTAAGTTGGTCAGCGTTTGGCAAGTTCCAGGCTTTTTCGTAATTGCCATGGCATTTAGAACACGTTTGGTTAAAAATCTTTTCGCCTTGTTTTGCAGTATCAATATCGATTAATTCTGCAGGGTAAAAATCAGTAAACCTTGGAGCTTCAGAAGAAAATACAGCCGTTGTTAATTCATCGATAACTTTTTGATTGTCTTTAAGCCATTGTTCTAAAACTTTTAAATCAACGCCGCGGCCGATTTCATTCCAGATGATATTTGTGTAAATCGGGTTACCGCTTAGAATACTTCCGTCAGATAACCAACGGTTTTTGTATTTTAGATTCCACCACACCATAGGTTTTGAATCAGCCGGATTATGATCTAAGATCGCATCTGCGCGGGGAAATAACTCATTCCAATTAGAAGGTGTTGCATAAGCGTCTTGGTTACGATGATTTAATGATAGCGCCACTTGTGCAAGTGAAGTGTCTAAGCCCAGTTGAATCGGAGCTTTGGCGCCAACACGCTGAATGTTGGTTTTAAGTTCTTTCATTAATTGCGTTTCAGCGTCGTTGGCGCCTGATACAGATTTAAATAACCAAAGATCTACAGCGGGAGCCATTTTTTTAGCTTTAACAAAAAAATCATTTGCTGTCGGAAAACGATTGGTCATACCTAAGACTGTTTTTCCGAAGAGTTGACTTGAATGGCAAGCGGCACATGAAAATGTAAAACCAGTGGCGCCGTTGCGTTCAATTAAACCAAAACCCATGCGGTGTTCTGGGCGAATGCCGCGCGGGTACGGCACTTGATAGATTCCTGTATCGCTAACAAGTGGGTAGTGGTGTAAACCAAGATTTGCCATGACCTGATCAAAGCTGGTAATTCCTGAAACACCCTGAACGATACCATTTAAAATTTCTTTTAAAGGGTTGCCTGAATCATCTTCAATCACGTTAACAATGGGTTGGTAGGGCGGAAGCGCACCAGTGACAGAGACAGGATAAATCTGCGCATGGATTTTTCCGTTATCACGATAGGTTGAAAAATCCTGGGCTGAATAATTATGAATATTTGTGCGGCCACCGGCAGGAACCGCAACGCCTTCGTCCCAAAGGCTTTGAGCGAAAACCGAAGTTGATACTAAAAATATAAAAGCGATTATTCTTAAGTGATTCTTCATGAAAAAATCATAGCTAAATCGAGATTAAAGAATCACTCTAAAAATGCTTGTCGCAGTGGGTAAAGCCGCTATTTTGTGCCCTATCTGCCTCATTTCACAATGGCTGTGCCTTTGCAAATTAACGGAACATAAATTCTAACTCAACTTAGGAGATTCACTATGAAAATTATGACCCAATTAATGATGACTTTAACTGTAATTTTATCAGCAAATGCTTTTGCTGCCGATGTGGAAAAAGGCATAACTAAAGCAAAACCATCAGCTGCTTACACGGCCGCAATGGAAGACATTAAATCAAGCTTAGGCATGGTTCCAACGATGTTCAAAATGTATCCGCCAGAAGGTCTTCCTGGTGCGTGGGAAGAAATGAAAGCCGTGCAAATGAATCCGAACACACAAATTCCCGGAAAGTATAAAGAACTTCTTGGTCTGGCCGTTTCAGCACAAATCCCGTGTAAGTACTGCGTGTACTTTCATAAAAAATTTGCTGCACTTCAGGGGGCGACAGAGGCTGAAATTAACGAAGCTATGGCGATTTCAAGTCTTGTGCGAAAGTGGAGTACTTACGCGTATGGTGCAAATTTAAATATGGATACATTTAAAAAAGATGTCAGCCAGCTCATTAGCAACACGAAATCACAAATGCAGAAAAACACGCCAGCACCTGTGGCTATGGAAGCTGCAAATATCACAACGGCAGATCTGGCGATGAAAGACATTCAAAGTATGTATGGTTTTACGCCAAACTTTTTAAGTGAATACCATAAACCAGCGCTACCTGGCGCCTGGAAAAGTTTGCGTGATTTTCACTTCAGTCCAAATACAGCTCTGCCTTTGAAATATAAAAACATGATTGGTTTAGCCGTGGGTGCGCAAATGCCTTGCGATTACTGCACGCATATTGATGGTGAATTTGCCAAACTTAACGGAGCCTCTGCCGATGAGCTTAAAGAAGCCGTTCTTGTTGCGGCCACCGTACGCCACTGGAGTACCTACTTAAATGGTTTATCGATGGACGACGGTAAATTTCGTCGTGAAGTCGACCAAATGGTCTCTATGATGAAAAAGAAAATGGATGCGGTTAAAACTGATCGCCAAGCCGCAAATCATTAAGTTATAATCTAGCTAAATAGCCTGCGCGAACGACCGAAAAGTTCTGCAGGCTAGTAATTATTTCTTTTCCTGAATTAATTTATTTCTGATCCACGTTCTGATATGTGAAAGTTCTATTTCAGATAATCCCACATAATTGGCAGAAACCAGGTAGTGATCTTTTTGAATTTCAGAAGTGTTCACACGAATTGAAACTGTCGTTTTTTCAAACAAGCTAAAAAAATCCGAGCTGATTTTATAAATTTGCCCAGGAATAAACCCCACATCAGAAGAAAACTTTATGCTGATCTCAGAAGTCGAAGTGATGTTGAGTTTCATCGGAACCGACGCTGGTTTATTCACACTAGCGCTGACGAAATCATCTTGTTCGTTAGACTGTACTAAAAGCTTTTTTAATTTCTGCATTAATACATCAGGATCAATCGGCTTAATCATGTAATCATTAGCACCGACCGCAATTGCTTTTTCAACGTCAGCAGGGTCGCGTTTGCCGGTTAACATAAGAATTGGAACTTTAGAGTTGATGTTTGGCTGTGAACGAACCGTTGAAATTAAGCTAAAGCCGCTTGTTCCCATGGGCATCACAGCATCAGTGATAACCACATCGAATTTTTCACGTTGAAGATGCTCAAAAGCATCTAATGAATTTGTGCATGAAATTACAATGAAGCCCTCTTTTTTCAAGATAGCATCTAAAGTTAACAACACGCTATTTTGATCATCTACAATAAGAACGGTTTTCATGAGGCCTTCCTTTGACTCGCTTTAATATCATCAATGCGTTCATTGATTCCCGCAATAGCTAATGCATAACAAAGTTGAGCTTTGCTAATTTCACTAGCCAGGGCATTCGTCAGTGAGGGGTTGTTCTCGTCAGCTAATTTTTCAACAGTTGTTAAAATTTGGTGTAGCTCGTGTGCATCAAGTTCAGCGGCCGCTGATTTTAAGCTATGTGCCGTCTGGTAAAGTTCTGCATAATTATTTGCAGCCAGTAATTCACTTAACTTGGCAATTTGATCTGGCGCCGTTTCAGAGAAGTCTTGTAACAGCACTTCGATAAGTAATTTATCGCCCACTGTTAAATGTTTAATCTTTTCTATTTGGCTGGCAGTCGCAATCGTTGCCGTGAAATAAGTTTTAAGTAAGTTAACTAATTTGTTTAACTCGATAGGTTTAGTTAGAAACGCCGCCATACCGGCTTTAATGTTATCATCAAAGTTAGCTTGTCTAACATCAGCGGATAAACCAACAATCGGTGTCTTTTTAAAATCAGGATTGTTTTGCTGTAAAGCCACAATCTTTTTTGTCGCTTCCAGGCCGTTCATCACCGGCATATTAGAATCCATCAAAATTAAATCAGGATGGTGGCTTTGGTAAATCTTAATAGCTTCTTCACCGTTATTTGCAATGATTGATTGTAGACCAAGCTTAGATAGGTAATTCGTGATCACTTTTTGATTTACGGTGCTGTCTTCAGCAATCAATACAAGCCCTTGAAACTGATTCGTGAATAGCAGTGATTCAGCATCCATTTCAGCAGTGTCAGCGATTGTCAGATTACAAGCTTCAAGCGGAAGGCTGAACCAAAACTGTGTGCCTTTGCCTAATTCGCTGCTAACACCAATTTCACCTTTTAAAAGATCGACTAATTGTTTACAGATATTTAAACCAAGCCCCGTGCCGCCGACCGTTTGGCCATTTTTAGTTTGAAAGTATTTTTGAAACAGATGGCTAACTTCAACCGGTGTCATCCCGCTGCCAGTGTCTTTAACGATCACTTTTGTGTTAAGCCCTTCCGAGATAAATTGCAATTCAACCGAGCCAACTTTAGTAAATTTAATCGCATTACCGATCAGATTAATCATAATCTGACGAATACGATTGGCATCAGAATTAAATGACTCTTGTTTTAACTCTGAGAAATTTAATTTTAGCTCGATATTTTTTTCCATCACCAGAGGTTTAAAGTTATCAGCGATCTCGTGAGCCAATGCTTTTAGACTAAACGGGGCATTGGTAATATCTAATTTACCAGCTTCGATTTTTGAATGATCCAGAATATCGTTAATTAGTGTTAATAGCGATTTAGCCGAGCGCTGAATCGTGACCACGTAATCTTTTTGGTCTTCGTTAAGCTTTGTCTCTTTAAGCAGGGTAGTTAAGCCTAGCACTGCATTCATCGGTGTTCTAATTTCATGCGACATCGAAGCTAAAAAGTCTGATTTTAATTTTGAATGTTCTACGGCACGCTCTTTTTCAGATTGCCAGAATTGTTCAAGCTGTTTTTTAGTCGTAATATTTTTTAATACCACTACCGAGCCCGAGGTTAAACCTTTGTCATCGACATAATAGCCGTTAGAACAAGATACAAAAATTCCTTCAGGGTGAAGTGGATTTTTAATCACAAATTCTTGTTCGGTCACCATGTGCTTTTTAAGCGCGGTGTACATCGGAAGTTCTTCTTTAGCCAGCTTGCGACCATCAGCAGATTGAAAACCCATCACATCAATCGAACTTGAATAAAAAATATCATTAACTACAGGGCCGATAATGTTTTTGGCAGATTCATTGGTGAATGTGAAAAAGCCGTACTTATCAGTCACGATCACGCCTTCTGACATATTGCTGATGACTTTTTTAAAGGTATCAACTTGCGAGTTCAGCATAATGTTTTCTTTGCGGGTCGTGCTGAATATGAACAGTAAGTGAAGCACAGACAAGGCTAACGAAAGTAAGCTAATCGCTAAAAATGTTGATTCGTTATTAAATTTAAGTTCGCCGACATTCTTTTTGAATAGATCCATCGGCTCAACTACAAGTTTTGTGTGAACCGTGGCACCCGAAGCGATAAAGTTTTTAACAGATTCAAAGTAGTCGGCATAATTCAGTGATCGCTGGGCTAAAGTATTGTGAACAGAGGCCTTCTTAGCTTGTGCTGAAGATAAAGCCTGAGTCATCAGCGAGTTATTGCGTGTTGAAAAATTATTGTACTTGTTTGAGCGTGCGACTTTTTGATCGGCTGTGTATTCAGGGCTTTCAATGTAGCTTTTAAGCGACACGATGTTTTCTTGCCAAGCATTGACGATTTCATACAAAGCTTTTTCTTCTTTAGTCAGCTGCTCTTGAGTCACAAAAAGTGAATTTAGGTTCTGACTTAAACCTGATTGATAAGAAAAAGCCAGCATCAGAAAAAATGCAAAATTAGCTAATCCAAAAATATAAAAATGGCGTTTTAAAAATGCCGTAAGCAGCTTCGTCATGACTGATTACTTATCGTCATTTTGAGAGCGAATTTAGAGTCAGGTCAGAGTGAAAACTTAGTTTTTAAAGGTCTTTTTTTGATTTTTTTTCTGACTTTTTATGTCGTGGTCCAGGTGGCAGGAGAAATCAGAATGGTCCTGTAAAAAAGATAGTCAAATTAAACATATTTAAAGTCAAAAACTCGTGCGAAAACAATGAGTAGATAAAATCATGACGCGGTAAATTCGCTCAGGGTTTCAGTCAACAATGTTAACTGAAACCCCGAGCGTCGGAAAATAGGCAAGAAATTTCTTAAGAAGTGTTCTGCTAGTAAAAAGTATTTTACTAAATTAGCGTTTTAGCGTGTTGAATTTGTACGGCAACAGCTTTTGGAGAAGTTCCGCCAGCAGAAGTTCTGGCTTGCATGACCGCTAAGTGCGGAAGAGTTTTTAAGCTCTCTTCGTCAAACAACGTATGCAAAGTTTTAAGTTCTGGTAACGTGATGTTCTCTAAAGCTAACTGTTTTTTATTACAGTACTGCACAACATGGCCAATCACTTCGTGGGCTTCGCGGAATGGTAAACCTTTTTTTACTAAGTCATCGGCAAGATCGGTCGCGTTTGAGAAATCACCGGCTAATGATTTTTTCATGTTTTCGGGTTTCCAAGTGGCTTCTTCAAGCATCACTAACATTAAACGCGTGCAGCCTTTAACTGTATCAAGGCCTGTGAATACATGAAATTTATCCTCTTGCAGATCGCGATTGTAAGCTAATGGTAATGCTTTAAGCGTAGTAAGTAATCCAATAAGTGCGCCATTAACACGGCCGACTTTTCCGCGGATAAGTTCTGCCACATCTGGATTTTTCTTTTGTGGCATGATGCTAGAACCCGTTGTCACACGGTCTGACAGCTCTACGAATTTAAATTCTGGCATTGACCATAATACTAATTCTTCACTTAAACGTGAAAGATGCATCATGATTGTTGCGGAATCTGATAGAAATTCAATCGCGTAATCACGGTCAGAAACCGCGTCTAATGAATTTTCACTTACAGAATTAAAATTTAAATCTTTGGCTACTTGGGCGCGGTTTAACGGAAAACCAGTACCTGCAAGTGCCGCAGATCCTAGTGGTAAATTTAAAACTCTTTTTTGTGTTTCTTCTAGGCGATCAACGTCGCGCTGAAACATCCAAAAGTAAGCCATCAAATGATGCGCAAGACTTACGGGTTGCGCATGTTGCATATGCGTAAGGCCCGGCAAAATAGTTTCAAAATGCTTTTCAGCCGTTTTTACTAGGTAATTTTGCAGCGCTTTAAGGCTTGTTGTTAAATATGAGATTTCTTGTGCTAAATAAAGACGGGTGTCAGTCGCAACCTGATCGTTACGACTGCGTGCTGTGTGTAGCTTTCCAGCTACAGCGCCGATTTTAGCGTACAGTTTTTTCTCGATATCAGAGTGAATATCCTCTGAGGTCGGATCAATTGCGATTTTAGCTGTTTTAAAATCTTCATGCATTTGCTGTAAAGCTAAAATAATAACGCCAGCTTCTGCTTTAGGAATAATACCCACATCCCCAAGCATTTTAGCATGTGCAATTGATCCAAATATGTCGACTTCCCATAACCTAGCATCAACTTCTAATGAAGAAGAAAAAGTTTCTACCTCTTGATGTGTCGGCTCCTGAAATAATCCACCCCAAAGTTTCATTTTTATTGTCCTTGTAAAGCTAATTTATCTTTAATGCTGAAGAACATGCGTGGTTGTAAACCGAAGTTTTTAACTGCGCCTGTGCTTTCAGATTGAATAAATGTAGTCGTGTCAAAACTTGCAAGATCTTCTGAATAAAGTGCCCAATCAGAAGTTCTGCCAGTAACAACGACGTTACCTTTGTAAAGTTTTAGTTTAACAGTTCCGTTAACGCGAGTTTGCGTAGCGCCAATGAAAGCTTCAAGATCAGTTTTGAACGGATCCCACCAAAGACCTTCGTAAGCTAACTTGCTCCACTCAAGATCGATTGTAGATTTGAAACGAATTTCATCTCTTGTTAAAACTAAGTTTTCTAAAGCTTTATGCGCCTTTAATAATACTGTCGATGCCGGGCATTCGTAGTTTTCTCGAACTTTTAAACCCATCATGCGATCTTCCATAATATCGATACGGCCAATACCGTGATCACCCGCAATTTTATTTAAGTGAATCACTAATTGCCCAGGTGTAAATGCAGTATTGTTAATGTGCGTAGGCATTCCGTTTTCAAAAGTTAAAACGATTTCTTCGGCTTTAGCATTTGCGTTCTCTAAAGATTTTGTCCACATGAAGATTTCTTCTGGTGGTGCGAAATCTGGCTCTTCAAGGCGTCCGCCCTCGATTGAACGACCCCATAAGTTTTCATCAATGCTCCAGATTTTTTCTAAAGATTGCTGAATAGGTACATTATTTTGTAAGGCGTATTCGATTTCCCAAGAACGAGTCATGTTACGTTCACGAATAGGGGCGTGGATGACAGCGTCTTGAATTAAAGAGCGTAAACCAAACTCGATACGAAATTGATCATTACCTTTGCCAGTACATCCGTGAGCAAAGTGATTTACATTTAATTTTTTAGCCACTTCAGCCGCTTTAGCAGCGATTAAGGGGCGGGCGATAGATGTCGACATCGGGTAACCTTGATAGTCGCCATTGGCTTGCAAAGCTTTAAAGCAATATTCTTTAATGAACTCTTCTTTAGCATCAACTGTGTAATGCGTAGTTCCTAAAACTTTGGCTTTATCTTGAGCTTGAATAATATCAGCCGGATCTTGGCCCACATCAACAGTTACAGTGATCACTTCTTCGTAACCGTACTCTTGTTTCATCAATGGAATACAAATAGAGGTGTCTAAGCCGCCTGAATAAACTAATAGAACCTTTTTATTGTTCATTTCTATCTCCTTTAAAGCCTTGTTAGGGCGTTTATGCATACAACTGGTTTATATAGGAATAATTATGCAGTCAACGAGAATATATAAATTAATGGTTGACATATGCAACATAAATCCATAATTATGCATACATGGTGCATAATTATTCACGTCCGGCAGCGCAAATGCCGGCACAATCTATCTCAGTTTCAGTCGTCGGGGCACGTGGTTACACAGGTCTTGAGACGGTGAAACAACTATTACGTCATCCGTTTGCAAAGCTTACGCATTGTTTTGCTACGAGTGAATTTTCATTAACTGATTACTTTCAAAGTAAAAAAGCGAGTGAAGTCATTTGTTTGGCTGAAAAAGATTTAATGAAAAATTTAACTGATGTGGTGTTCTTAGCAACGCCTGCAGAAGCTTCATTAAAATTAGCGCCCGAGATTTTAAAACAAGGTAAATCAGTGATCGATTTATCTGGCGCGTTCCGTTTGAAAAAAAGCGACTATAATAAATGGTACGGCTTTACGCATGAACAAAATGAATTGTTGCAATCGGCTACCTATGGATTGGTGCCTTTTGCACAACCTTCTGAATCAAAGCTTATTGCAAACCCTGGTTGTTATGCATCGAGTGTATTAATGGCGTTAATTCCATTAATCAAAAATAACTTAGTTGAAGCAGATACTATTGTTATCGATGCAAAATCAGGTTCAACAGGAGCCGGTAAAAAAGCTTCTGAGAATTTATTGTTCACTGAAGTTGATGGCGAATGTTTACCGTATAAAATCGGCAAACATCAGCATTTACCTGAAATCATCGAAGCGGTAGAACAATTTACTGGCGTTAGTATTAATCCATTTTTTACGACGCATTTATTACCAACTCGTCGCGGGATTTTATCTTCGCTATATATGAAGGTTAAATCTGGCGTTACTAAAGAACAGATCCAAAAGGCTTATGCAGATTCTTACGAGCAAAATGCTTTAGTGTTTTACGGCGAGAGCGCGAAGCAACCTCAACTTTTATCTTTGAAAAAAGTTGTTGGAACGGCTCACACGCACATTAGTTACGAACTTGTGGACGGGAAACTTTTTGTTTTCTCGACGATCGACAACCTTATGAAGGGGGCAGCCAGCCAAGCGATTGAAAATTTCAACCGCATGAATGACTTCTCTCAAGATGCAGGGCTTGCAGATATGGAGGCTATGATATGACACCAGGACCAGGATTACACAGAACACCATTACCTAAAGGGTTTTTAACGAGCGGAACAAACTGCGGCGTGCGTAGATACCGTCCGGACATTGGCGTAATTATTTCTGAAGTTGATGCAGTAGCAGCCGGGGTTTTTACATTAAATGAATGTAAAGCGGCTCCTGTTTTACATTGTGCAAAAGTTTTACCAGCTGATAACATCCGCGCTATTTTTACAAATTCAGGACAAGCAAATGCTGCGACTGGAGCTGAAGGTTTTAAGCGTAACCAAGAAGTTATCACAGGTATGGCAGAAGCCTTAAACGTAACTCCAGATCAAGTGTTGATTGCTTCAACTGGCGTGATCGGCGTGCAAATGGCGACGGATAAAATTATTCCGGCGTTACCTGATTTAGTAGAGCGTGCGCAAGAAAATGCTGAAAGTTTTGCTTTAGCCATTCTTACAACTGATCTTGTTCCGAAAACTGTAACTACCGTTGTGAAACTTTCGACTGGTGAAATTCGCATTACCGGAATCTGCAAAGGTTCAGGCATGATTCACCCGAATATGGCAACAATGCTTGGTTACATTTTAACTGATGCAAAAATCACTAAAGATGTAGCGCACACAGTTTTAAAAACAGCGACTGATGTTAGTTTTAACATGATCAGTGTTGATGGTGATTCTTCAACGAATGACTGCGCATTTATTATGGCAAACGGCGAAAGCGGAGTTGAGTTAAAAAATGATGCTGACTATCACGCGTTTCAAAAAGCGGTGATTGAAGTTTCTATTTACTTAGCGAAATCTATTGCCGCCGACGGCGAAGGCGCGACTAAATTAATTGAAGTTGCACTTACTGGTTCGCCTGAAGATGCTTTAGCTAAATCAGCCGCTCGGGGTGTGACACTATCGCCATTAATTAAAACAGCTGTTCACGGTGAAGATCCAAATTGGGGAAGAATTTTAGCACGTCTTGGAGCAGAGAAAGTTCCGGCGGCAAGTTTAGCCAAAATGGATTTAACTTTACAAGGCGTAAGACTATTCACAAATGGTGAACCGATCGCTTTTAATAAAGAAGAAGTAAAAGGCCTTTTAAAACAATCAAATGTTAAAATCGAGATTGATTTAAAATCGGGTCCTTACCAAGCCACAGCATGGGGTTGTGACTTGTCTAAAAAATACGTTGAAATCAACACAGAATACTCTTGAGGAGCTAAACTATGAGAACAGATTTAGTAGTCATCAAATTAGGTGGGGCTTCGTTACTTGATCCGGCAACTCGTGATCAGGTGGTTAAAACTGTGCGCGATTACCGTCGTTATGATTATGACGTGGTCCTTGTGCACGGTGGTGGACCTGCAATTAATGCAGAATTAACAAAAAGAAATATTTCTTGGAGTTTCGTTAACGGCCAACGTGTAACGAGCACAGAAATGATTAATGTTATTGAAAATGTTTTATTTGGCCAAATTAATGCTGAACTTGTTTCAGCTTTAAATGAAGGCGGAGTGCCGGCTATTGGTTTGTCTGGTGCAAAAAATAATTTATTATTCTGCAGTCAGGCGCAAAAAGACTTAGGCCAAGTTGGTTTAGTAGAAGCTGTGAACACAGAAATGATTCATGCACTGCTTACGCCAGAAAAAAATGTTGTTCCTGTGATTGCGCCGATTGGTATTGGCGAAAATGCAGAGCTATATAACATTAACGCTGACTGGGCTGCGGCTAAAATTGCTTCGGCGTTAAAAGCTAAAAAATTAATTTTCTTAACTGATCAAAACGGAATCCTTGATCAGAACCAAAAATTAATTGAACAAACGACGAACAATGATCTACAAAAATTGATCACTGACGGCACTGTCAGTGGTGGCATGTACACTAAAGTGTTAACTGTGGTGGATGCGCTTGTTCACGGTGTTTCGCAAGTTAGAATTCTACGTGGCACAGAAGCTTACAACGGCTTATGGAGCGACTACGTCGGCACTATGTGTAAATCATCTGATATTTCGGGGGCTCACTATGTTTAACATTACTTCTCCTCATTTTTTAACGGGTGAAGAATTAAGCCAAGCTGAATTAATGAATTTACTTCATTGCGCGGTTTATCTTAAAGCCAATAAAAAACAAAGTATTTTGCAAAATAAAACCATCGCTTTGCTTTTTGAAAAATCGTCTTTACGTACGCGCATGAGCTTTACTGTGGGCATTGAACAGCTTTCTGGCAGCGTTATTGAAATCACTTCAACGCAGCGTAAAAAAGAAACTCCCGCTGACACGATTCGTGTCATGCAAGGGTATGTTGACGGTTTAATGATTCGAACGTTTGAGCATGAAATTTTAGAAGAGATGGTGAAGTTTGCTAGAATTCCGATTATTAACGGACTTTCTGATTTACATCACCCATGCCAAGCGCTTGCTGATCTTCAAACTTTGCTTGAATGTTTTGGTAAACTTAAAGGTTTAAAACTTTGTTATGTCGGTGACGGTAATAACGTACTTCATAGCTTACTATTGTTGGCTCCATATGTCGGAGTTGATGTTCATTATGCATGTCCAGAGGGCTACAAACCGGATTCTAAAATCTTAGCGCGCGCCAAAGTGCGTGCGCAGGCTGGAGGGGCTGAGATCAAAGAATTTAAAACGCCGCAAGAAGCGGTTACCGGGGTGAATGCGATATACACGGATGTATGGACATCTATGGGGCAAGAAGAAGAACAAGCCGAACGCTTAAAAGCTTTTGCGGGATACCAAGTAAACCGTGAACTTCATGATTTGGCTGATTCAAAGGCAATTATCATGCATTGCATGCCAATTCACGAAGACCAAGAGATCACTCGCGAAATGATTGAGCATTCGAACTCAGTTTTATTTCAACAGAGCGAAAATCGCATGCATGCGCAAAAAGCTTTGTTGACTGGACTATATTCATTTGAGGAAATGAGACCATGGCAGCCACAACGCAAGCCGACGCACGCGCCAGATTACAAACCCTTCGTAAACTTCTAGAAGAAGGAACGGTTAGTACTCAAGAAGAGCTGTGCGAAGCTTTAGAAAAGAAAAATTTTTCAGTCACGCAAAGTACCATCTCGCGTGACCTACGCCGTATCGGTGCGGTTAAGACTATTTCGCCTGTGGGTGAAGTGGTTTACCGTTTACCTGATGAATTGTTATTGCCATCAGCGCCTCCTGTATTAACTTCGGGAATCAAAGGTTTACTTTTAAGTATCGAACATAACGGTTCAATGATCGTTATTAAAACTCCACCAGGGTCTGCAAGTCTTGTAGCCCATCATTTAGATTTAACTAAACCTGACGGTATTTTAGGTACCATTGCCGGCGACGACACAATATTTGTGGCCCCAGCATCAGTTAAAAAAATCGAATCGACTATGGAAGCCATTGTTGACGAACTAAGCTAACAGCGCTGAAATATCAGTATGACAAAGATTTTGCGCCTAAGTGTTCTCATCATCAGTTTAATTTCATCTTTTGCTTTTGCTCAAGAAGAACAACTTGGTCCGCATCAAGGGCAAGTTAAGTCAGCGGGCTCATTTTTAGTCGAAGTCTTAGTTAATAAAGACGGCTCGTTTGATGTTTACTTATTAGATGCTGAAACTAAAAAATCTACTGTTCGATATTCTTATGTGACTGGTTCTACTGAAGGGCCATCGCAATCAAAACAAGAAATTCTATGTGTGGCGCAAAAAGAATACTTCGAATGTTACCCCCGCGCCGGAAATATTAAAAAAGCTAAAAAATTAACTTTAAATTTAGCACGTGCAAATGTAAGCGGAAAAGACGTGGTGTATTCACTGCCGATTTTTAACCCACAGGATTTAAAAACAGCGAAAGCGCGCATTCAGGCGTTGCAAGTCGGTAAAACACAAAAACTTATTAGCTTTCGTAATGGCAAAAGAGCCACTGCTAATATTACAGATCTAGAAGCTAACGGAACTTACTGCGCTTTAGAAAATATCAAATTGCAAAATTTAAAAATTAAGACGACTAAGAAGGCGAATCTGAAAATCGAAAAATTAGAATTTCCGAATAAAGACATAGTTCGTTATTCGGTTTTAGAAAACAGTAACTATTCAATTTACTGTGATTTCACAGGCGATAAAGATTTTAAAGTTGCCGCACTGATCGAAAAGATAAACCAGCACATGGCTGGTTTTCTTCGTATTTTGTAAGTAAGAAATTTAGATTAACTACCAATAAGTTAAAGTAAAGCCATATGAGCTCGGAAATGTAGTTCCACCTGGAAACCATACTGTTTGACCAGCGCTATTTCCAAGACTGAATGATCCGCCGCCTGGGTTGTAACCAATATTGTTGAGGACGTCGTTTACGTCTGGTATGTCAACAGCAGCGTATTGTCCGCTCCCGCCGCAAGAAATACCTGCAACACTTTTTGTTTCATCGGCAGCATTATTAAACGCTGGACTTGGTGTACACGAGTTTAGCCAATCTGCTAATGGTTGTGCGGTTGCCGCATAAGTAGCAGAACGCACGATCATATTTGCAGATCCAACAACAAATACAATTTTGGTCGATGTGCTAGGTGTTGTGTTGGTGCCAGCAACAGTCCAAACACCAGCAGTGTATAAAGTTGCGATATTATTACCGCCAGTGGCAAAAGTAGTAGCACAGGTTGCAGAGTTTGAGAAAAACACATTATATGTATATGTGCCGTTCGCATTTAATGTTAATTGTTTAAGCGCAGCATAAGTTCCGCCAACAGTTGTTTCGTCATCACAACGTAAACCGCCAAGACTGGCGCCGCCGGCAAGCTGAGCCGCAGACTGACTACCATCAGTTGGAGTTGCACCTTCAGCAATGGCTGCAAGCTCTTCTTTAGTGCAAGACATGTTTAAGAATAGCGACAGAACAAGAAGTGGCTTTAGTATTTTCATGGACTACAGATCGGTAATTTTCGTAAAAAAGTTAAACAAAAAATTGAAACTGCCTCTTGTTGGGAAATTTAGGTGTGGTTTTTGTTTTCACGTAACATAGTAATGGTAATGGCGACTATTTAAGTGGTGTAGTCTTTAAATAATTTGTAATCGCCTCTTCAAAATAATTAACATACCAGCCCATAAAATTCACCTGTGGGTCGCCGCCGCGAACTGTGTTCATGTAAGCTCTTTGGTATTCATCACCTAAATTGTAAAGGGTAGTGCTAAGGCCTGGGTTCTGACTGATATCAACGCCGGCAACTTGTTTGTAAACTGTAATTGAAGTGTGTGCCATAGCGGCGATGTAGGCTAACATTTCTTTATTGTTAAAAATAACTTGAAATGGTTTTTTCAGATTCGTGACATCATAAGTTTTATAGTCGTAACCAAGGGGTTTTGTTTTTTCAGCAACTAGATCTGCGACACTCCATAATAAAAATGGCTGGGCTTGGCCTAAGCCAAAGGTGCCTTGGCCTTTATTTGAAATTTGATAGAACCAAAAAACAAAGTCGCGGTTACTGCCATTGGCTAAATAACTTGTTTTATTAAGTAAGCAGCGCCATTTCCAGTAATTTGAAATTTTTAAATCAAGACAGCCCTGTGTGTTCGGGTCTTTGGTGATGATCTGCATACGTGCAGACATGGTTGTAAAATCAGACTCTTTAAACATTTTTGCAAAACTATTTTGAATCGTGTTGTCGATAGCTCCATTAAAAGAATTTTCGCCAATGATTGGTCCAAGAATATGAAGCGGGTGAATATTAAATGCTTTTGCTAATCTTAAAGTTTCAGATAAAAGACCTTCTTCATTTAAAGCATCTAAAATTTTCGGAATTTTATTTTTACCCAGGGTTAAGGCAAATTCAGTTTCGCGGCCCGAATTTAACAGGGCTTCCCATTCACCACTTAAGATAGCCCGTGAATACACGCGCAGCTTGGCGACTTCGGGGATTGTTTTAAGTTTGCCGTTGCCTTTGGGAATCATGCGCACTTTTTGCGTTTCGCTTTTTTTAAAGTTGTGATCAAGCTCGGTATACAGTGAAAGGGGAGCTCCCCCAGCTACTGCTGTTGTGGTTACTAAGCTTGTAAGAGTTAACAGAATTAATGGTAAGGCGTGAAGGCGTTTGCTCATGGCTTTTTACATAGCCATTGTTATGCCACAGGCGAAAACTATCCTGAGCTTCTAGTTCTTTGTCATCGCGTCGAAGCTTTTGACAGATCACATTTAGGGGCATTGCTCAAGATGAGACACTGTCTGCCACTTCATTTGTATTTGAAGCCCAGACTCATATCGATATTCGTTTAAGTTCACTCCAGAAAACACCGATAAGACCTAAGTGAAGCATCGTCTGCAGTACGTTTATTCTATCCTGCTTTTGGTAGGCCTAATTGTATATTCGGCCTCGGCGTATGCCGTTAATGGTCGCACAACTTATCAAGCTAAAATCTACAAACCCGACGGCCAGCCTTTAGAGGCGGTCAGTGTTAATTTTCGTTTTACTGTTTTAGATCCATCATCATCATGCGTACTTTTTATTGAAGACTACGCAGCCGTTAACATGATCGGCAGTGGTGGATTAACTTCGTTTAGCTTAGGTATGGGAACAAGAACATACCCAGCAAGTGGGCCGACAACATTTGCCACAGTCTTTGATAACTCAGTCCCGTCATTTGTTTGTCAAACGCCAGGCGTGTACAATCCGGTGCCAACAGATAATAGAAAAGTCGTGATGCAATTTAATGAAGGCTCGGGTTGGCAAACATTGCCGGCAATGCCGATCAATTCGGTGCCGTATGCGATGTATTCTGCGAAAGCACAAAATTCAACATTACTAAATGGTAAAGCTGATTCTGAATTTGTTGAAGTTTCAACATTAGCTGCATTAAATTGCCAGGTAAATGAAGCGATTCATTTTAATGGCGCAACTTTTAGTTGTATCGCGGTCGGCGTTGCCAGTAGCGGAATTTCAAGCGTCACAACCAGCGGCACAGTTTTATCAACAGGTGGTACAGCCAGCGCGCCAGTGATCTCAATCACAGCCGCCACAATGTCGAGTGATGGTTATTTAACGTCGTTAGATTACGCTGAATTTAAAGCAAAACTTTCTGCCAGTAGTACCCAGATTATAAGTACCTTAGGTTATGCGCCAGTGAGTGGATCTGCGGTAAATACGCAAATTCAAGCTTCAAACTTGGCCGGTGATGTCAGCGGAACAATTGCTGCAAACTTTGTTCAAAGTGTTGGTGGTAAAACTTCAGCGCAAGTGGCAACAAGTGTCGATGATACGCTAGCTGCAACGTCGTCTTCGACGGCTGATACTATTGTAAAGCGTAATTCTTCAGGCAATTTTACCGCCAATGATATTTACGCCAATGCTGCAAAATTAAATTACGTCGATATTTATAGACCAAGCACAAGTTTTAATATTCGCTTACAAGCGCCAACCAGTTTAGCTGCAAATTACACTTTAAATTTACCAACCAGCAGCGGGACCGTGGGCCAAGTGTTATCAACAGATGGTTCAGGAAATTTATCTTGGATCAGTGCTGCAACCGGTAGCGTAACAAGTGTCAGTGCGACAGCACCGTTGGTTTCAACGGGTGGATCAACGCCGACTATTTCAATCACGCAATCGACGTCTTCAACGAATGGTTATTTGTCGTCGGCAGATTGGAATACTTTTAATAATAAACAACAAGCTACACAAGCTGCCATTATTGCAACACTTGGGTACACTCCGGCGAATGCAACAAGTGCAACGCAATGGACGACTAACGGTGCAGATATTTCTTACAGCACTGGCAATGTCGGTGTTGGCACATCGACTCCGACAGAGCGATTAACAGTTGGTGCGGGAAAGCTTGCGATTATTAACACAGCCGCTTGGGATCATTTATCTTTTTATCATGCGGGCGCAAATGCTTACTATGATGTCGGTGGTGCCGAAAACGGATTAATTATTCGAGTTGATGGTTCTGGTGGCGCAGGATACCCAGCAGTTTCATACACCGAAGTTATGCGTTTAATGCCAAGTGGTAACGTCGGGATTGGTACGGCGACTCCTGCATTTTTACTTGATGTTTCTGGAAGCGCCCGCACGGGTAGCGTAAGTAATGGTTCAGTCGTTATGGGAAATGACAACAATGCCTTTATCGAAATGCGTGAAAATGACAGTGCCGGAACTCCTTATATAGACTTTGTAAATGATCCATCAACTGATTTTGATTTTAGATTAATTTTAAATAGTGATGATAGTTTTAGTCTGATGGGTGGTTCTGTCGGCATCGGCACACAAGCGCCATCAGCGTTATTAAATTTAGCCGCGGGCTCAGCCAGTAATGCTCCACTTAAATTTACTTCAGGAACTTTATTATCGGCGCCGCAATCTGGCACGATGGAGTACGACGGTAATTATTTTTATTTAACTGACAGCGCAAACATTCGCCGAACGATTGCTACAGGTTCTGTTGCAGGATCAATTGATAATGCATCTAATATTAATTCGTCAGGTAACATTACGCTGTCGCCAACAGGCTCAGTGATAGTTTCAAGCACAACGGCTTCAACAGATTCTAGCACCGGTGCTTTGATTGTAAAAGGTGGCTTAGGTGTTGCGGGTGATGCTAACTTCGGAAGTGACGTCAATGTTGCCGGGCGTGTGGGTATCGGAACATCTGCACCGCAAGCAGCACTTGATGTTTCAGGTGCTATTCGTATTGGTAACAATAACTCGGTTCAGGGTTCAGATTTAATTTATGCACGTTACGGAGCGACTTCAGAAACTACAGCCGTGGTCGGAACAAGATATTCTTCAGGTGGATTATTTTTAGGTTACGGCATCAAAGCCGGGCCTGGGCCTACAGCAGCTGATTATTATCAATCTTCATACGCGGCCAACCTCGGGCGTTCGGTTGTACAACTTGGTCAAGATATCGATTTTTTAACAGCGTCAAATCAAGCGGCAGCCATTGGTAGTTCTGTCGCAATGACTTCAAGATTTTTTATTTCAAATGCGGGTAATGTAGGTGTGGCAACATCTGCTCCGCGCCAATTAATTGATGTCGCGCCCGGAAGTGGAAATTCAGTTGTTCGCGCAACAACAGTTGATTCATCAGCCGCGATTCAATTGTATAAAAAAACCGGCGCAGCTTACAAAGGCCATGCCCTGACCACTCAGGGTAATGATTTATATTTTAATTATGATGCCGTCGAAAATTCTGGCGCAATTCTAATGACTTTATCTGCAAGCGGAAGTTTAGGCATCGGCTCAACACCAGGTGAAAAATTAGATGTCTTAGGTAATATGCGTATCGGGGCAACTGATTCAAACTACATTGCCTTTCGCGGAACCACTGGCGATGGTGCAGGATCTTACAATCATACTTATATTGGTGAAAGACTGTATAGCGGGGTTGAAGCTTCAGAATTATTATTATTTAAAGGTAATGATTCAGACAATGCTTCTGGTCCTGACCGAATCAGAATGGCCGCAGGTAATATCGTGTTTGACACTTACGCTTCACCTGATGCGCCAAGCGGAACTTTTGAAGCCGTGGCCTCGTCGCCGATGATTACAACAAAAATGATTATTAAAGGTAACGGCGATGTGGGCATTGGAACTTCAGCACCTGTAACTCGATTAGATATTCGTGGCCCTAATGGTAGCCCATCGTCTTATGCGAGTGGCACTTTAGCTATTAACGGTGGAGGAGTTGCGGCTTTGCTGTTTGGTACAGACGATACAACAGCAAGTGCTGAGTATGCATGGATTCAGTCGCACGGAACACGGCCGTTACATATTAATAAAGTTGGAAACAGCACGGTGTTAAATGCAAATGGTGGCTACGTCGGTATTGGTGTGCCATCGCCATCAGAAAAACTTGATGTTGCTGGAAATATTAAAGTGCGTGGGCCGGCGTGGGCTGTCAGCGGAGATAAAGCGATAGTTCAGTTAGGTAATTCGGGACTTGATTATATCGAAGCCGAACTGAATGGCCCTTTAAAAATGCGATCAGCACAGCCGATTACTTTTGGTCATGACTTAGCTGGCGGTGAACAAGTTCGTATTACGAATCTTGGTTATGTCGGGATTGGTACTTCTGCGCCAACAACAAAATTAGAAGTTGTCGGTGGTAATATTAATGTGCCAACAGGCAGAGTTAGTTTTAATGCGGGTACAACAGCAGGTAGCTCAGGTGTTGCAAGCTCTGATACCGGATCTATTTTTGGTGAACATGATCTTGCTTCTGAAACAAGTCGTTTAGTTTTAGAAATTTATGACAACGTTAATGATCAAATCATAATGCGTACAAATGCTTTATCGGGTGGAGCAAATGTAGATATGGTTAAAGTGCAATACAATCAAGTATCACTTGCGCCAACGACCGGTAATGTCGGTGTGGGCGTAGAAACGCCAACTTCAAAATTACAGGTTAATGGTGGTATCAAGCAGCCAAATCACGGGCAAATATGGTTTTCGTGGGATGGCGTAACACGAATTGCTTCAATGCCGACATTCTTAACTGATGCTTACATGAATACACATCAAGACGAAGTTTTCACATGGCGTGCTCCTGCGCCGAGTTTGAAAGATACTGTAGGTTGTGGTGCTGGGCCTTCAGCAGGGTACATGTTTTCGAATGCTGGAGACTCAACCTGGGGCGGAACTTATCGCTTAGTTATCGGTAAAGCCGGCGCAACAAACATCGTGGATATTCAGTATGCTGGTTGGGGTGCGCAACTTCTGGATGCCAGTTTTGGAACTGTAACTGGTATATCAAACGGATCTGTTAACGCGACAATGACATTTTCTGGTGGTGTTTGGACGGTTGAACACATGCAAGGTCAGGTCGAGACAACCCCATTTTCTTGTCATTAACTTTGTTTTTTACGTTTGCTAAAAGCTTTAGTGAACGGCGATTCCCACGGGCGTAAGCCAATCACTAAACCAAAATCTTTCGTGTTCGGATGATTTCTGTGGCTGTCAGATTCGGCCATAAGTTCTTTGCTGATCTGTAAAAGTTTTTGTCTTAATTTTTGTGGGCCACCGGGCACAAAATTTAAATTTAAAAACGTGAAAAAATCATCATTTTCATTAAATTTGGTTTCAAAAAATTTTGTTTTCATCAGGGTTTCTAAATGCTGGCCAAGGGGGCCTTCTTTACGAAAGCGTAACTGACCATCGAATTTACGTTTGATGCGGTTCTTAGTTTGAACTTCTAATAAACCCCATTTTTCTAATTGATTAAGAATGCGAATGTTTTTTTCTGCTGACACTGTATAGTCACGTAAAATTTCTGTCGGACTGAAACCCTCTAGAATCAGTAAAAAATAATGAAGTGCTTCGGGATCTTTAACTAAACGATTTTCTTGCTCGGGCGTTAAATAAAAAAGTTCAGTGCTTTTTTCAAAAGGAATGCGCTGTAAAAATTCGCCCACAGAAATATTCATTAATTCGCAGGCCGTTTCTATTTTTGAAAGACTAATATCTTCTGAAGCCATGATTCGCTTGGTGCTTGATACTGATAGCTTCCAGGTCTTGGCAAGATCTGAGTAACTTAGACCGCGCAGCTTAAGGTGTGATTTTAAGTTTTCTATAATTAAAGTCGTGTTTGATCCTGTACTCATTACATAGATTCTGCATTAATCCGAGACGGCGAGCAAGTCAAAGTATCACAATATAATACTTATGGTACTAATAAGTAATACCTTGAAACACGCTCTTTATTTCGGGTCTAGGATTGTCGATACTTAGAAGTAAGGAGATTGTTATGAAAAAATGGTTCACCCTATTAAAACAAGCTTTCTTTAAATCAAGCGCCCCTGAATTTTACTACTTAGATGAGATGAAGAATTTCGAAGTTCAAGAAGACCTGCGAAGAAGTGAATACCTAAGAGCTTTTTCTAAAGCAGCTTAGAGTTAAGAAAAGAATGCAGCCTAAGCTGCATTCTTTTTTAAAATCATGACGGGTATACATAAAATCGGTAAGCTCGTAAGAATTACGACCAGAACTGCGCCAACCGGCAGATCCAGTTTATAACTGACGATCATTCCAATAAGACTTACAATCGCTCCTAAGCCCCAGCCAAACAGTAATCTTTTTCCAATTGTATTTGCAAAAAGTGAACTTAAGACTGAAGGCACTATTAAGAACGAAAACACTAACAGCACGCCGGCAATCGAAGTAGATGAAGTAATCACTACACCAAATAAAGCGTAAAAAAGAAAATCCCAAAACCAATGGCCCTGCTGATTTTCAAAAGAGTTACGCATAAATTTATCTCTGAAATACCAGTGAATAAAACCAACACCCGAATAGATCAGAAAAGTTTTTAAAACATCATCCCAGCTGACCCAAAGAATTTGCCCAACCAGGGCTTCTTTAAGATGTTCAGCACCGTGAGCTAATCGATCAATGACAAGCACGACTGCTGCAGAGGCAAAAGCATAGGTAATGCCGATCAATGCTTCTTGCGGAATCTTTTTTTCAAATCGTCTGGCCATTGCAAATATCGCAGCAGCAATAAAGGTTGCGCCCAGTGAAATAAAATATCCAGAGGCAGAAGTGTGTTCAGGGTCCCAAATTAAAGCTAAGGTCGCCCCAAATGAGGCGACCTGTGCAAGACTTAAATCAACAAATACTACACCGCGAGCTAAAACGTGAATTCCTAAATAGCAGTGAATCACGACTAGTAAAAGACACATCACAAACGGGGCTAGTAAAAATTGAATAGCATCCATATTATTTGGCACTCTCTAGGGCTTTAACCAGTTGCTCAGTCACATCTTCAAGTTTGTTTAAACCAGGTTGTGCTTCAACTGAAATACCTACCGATATCACTTTAGCTTTGGGCACATCTTTAATAATACGTTCAGCAATTTTGGTGTCAAAAAAACTATCTACCAAAATTAATTTGATGTTTTGTTTTTTCATCGTGTTAATCACTGAAAGCACATGCTGCGCTGAAGGCGGAACACCGGGTTTAGCTTCTAAATAAATGGGTGCTTTTAACCCGAATCGATCCAAGAAATAATTAAGTGACGGGTGATAAGTCACCAGTTCTTTAATTTCAGTTTTTTGAATACGCATAGTCCAGTCAGCCATTTTTTTAGAAACAGATTCTTGAAACAGCTTAGCATTAGCTGCATAAATTAGTTTATTGGCGCTATCTAATTCAGAAAGTTTTTCTGCGATTTTTACTGCCAGCTCGCTTAAACGAACCGGATCAAGCATAAAGTGCGGATTACCTTCAGGATGAACATCACCCATCGCTCGTGTTACATTCACAGTGGGCTTATCAAGAGGAGTAATCAAAGAACCTAGTTCCATATACCCTGACGAAGCCGCTGAGATTTTTGGATTACGCGCACCTTTTAGTAAAGTCGGAAGCCAGCCAATTTCTAGTGATAAACCATTTGATACGATTAAATCTGCATCACGCATTTTTACCATATACGAAGGTTTAGCTTCGATATAGTGGGGGTCTTGCGACCCCTTGGCGATTTGTGAAAGATTCACGGTATCACCAGCCACCACTTTAACAAGGGCTGCGATATCTGCAGTTGTTGCCACGACATTTAATTTAGCCTGTGCTATCGATGTCATTGCAATCATGAAAAAACATATTAAATAAATTTTCATAAGCTAACCTTTAGTAGGCATGGGCGGGATGAGCACCGATGCTGTAATTAAATTGCACTAGCACACGTTTTTCATCGTCGGTAGCACCATCTTTTAATTGATCATACTGTAGTCTGATTCCAGAAAACTCTGAAGGAATATATCCAATTAACAAAGATTGTTTTTTTTGTTTTTCAGGTAACGGTTCAGTTAAAGAGGGATCTTGTTCTTTAAATGTTAGCTCTTCACCGCGTACTTGTAACCACCAGCGGCGTGCAAATTGATATTGAATCCAAGTAGCAAAGCCTTCGGCTTTTTCTGTAAAAGCGGTTCTGTTTTGCTTACGTTGCAGAAGTTCTGTTGACCAGCTTGCCGAGCGCGATTCATTAGCGCGCCATTTGAAAGTTAAGTCAGCGCCTGCAAGATTTGTTTTTTCTTCATCGATGTTTTTACCATTTGCTCCTGAAAGTCCAAGTTCAAAAGTTAAATCAGCATTGATATCCCACAGGTTTTTAAGATGCGCTAAGGCTACAGTGCTGTTAGCAGCTGATGAGTTAAAATAATCTAACCCTTCAGAGCGGCCAGAAATACCTTGTAGTGTTAACTCAGAAAACCAAGAAGTCGGAAACAACACAGAAGCTGATAAGCCCACATCATTTAAGCCTTCGTCACCCAGTAAATATTGATTAGCTAAAGGCGCATCAATAAAAGGAAAGGCATGTGTGTGAAGTGCATTGTGTTTTCCGAAAGCAGTTTTGAATTTACCGATTTTTAGAGTCACAAAAGGTAAATCTAAACTTTCAGCGAAGGCCTCTTCGGGTTCAAACACAAATTCTCTTTCGGGCGGTACAACACTATCGTCATACTCTTGGTGTAAGGCAAAAGTACTGGTAAAACGCCAGTAAGGATCTACATCGGCAGAAAACTGCAGCTCAGCTTCTTGCACAGCTAGTCCATTCGGATTTTCAACATTGGCATCATTGCCGCGGTTTGAATTTTGATAAAGAAATAAAGTGTTGATCCCAATGTCTGGGTTAAAAGAATTGCCGCGCGATTTTATGGTTTGGGCAAATACTTGAGTCGAAAATAATATAATAAAAAAATAACTGAACAGTTTCATAAAAACTCCGTTGTATAAAATTAATAGGTCAAAATTTAAATAGATTGTTTAAACTTAGACTACGGGCGGAGCACGGGCTTGATGATAGTTGCTGTCACTGTAAGAAATCCAGTAGGGGATTAGGGTAGGCCTGATGTTTTGAATGGCTAAAACGTGAACTTGGGGGCTTGAGTCTAAAACTACAAACGGCTGTGGGTGCTGATTAGCAATAAGTTGTAAAAACTTACAGTGTTTGTGTAGTTCTTGAAGTGAAGCCGTTGCCGAGCCATTGACCGCGTGTAAAGCTTCAATTTCAGGTTCGCTCTCATTCGAAAGTAAATGCGTTAATTCATGAAGTTGCTGCATGAAAAACTGCGCAACGATAAAGCTAAAGATAAGAAAAAATCTGACAGCGTGAATTCTCATTTACCCAATCAACCTATAAAGAAATAACTAGGAAGTAAACTGAATAGCTTGACGCGAATGGCATAATTGACTCCAAAGCCAGTAAAGCAGAAATTAATAGCAAATGGAAAAACCAATAGATTTTACTCAAATCAAAGAATTCACCGATCATGTATTTCAAAATCTGGATTTGCGTCAGCAAGTTATCGAAGGCTGTAGTTTTGATGCCTGCACCTTTAATCAAAGTTCTTTTAGTGGCGCCACGCTAAAAAACTGCCGCTTCGTCGATTGTATCTTTGAACATTGTGATCTAAGTAATACGCAATTAACCAGTTCGACTTTACGCTCGGTTAAATTTCAAAATTCAAAATTAGTCGGCATTAATTGGACAGCAGCTTCTGAAGTCATGCATTTAGCTTGGTATGAATGTATTTTAAATTACGGAAACTTTTCTGGCCTAGATTTGCGCAAATGTGTTTTATTTCAGTGCATGGCTATTGAAGCTGACTTTATTCAAACTAATTTCAGCGAAGCCAATTTGGGCGCAACCGATTTCGCCTCGGCAAGATTTGCTTCAACTAATTTAATAAAAGCTGATTTTCGCCAAGCCAGAAATTATTCGATTCGCCCCGACAGCAATAAAATTAAAAATGCGAAATTTTCACTGCCAGAAGCTACACTTTTACTTTACGGCTTAGATATTATTTTAGAGCAGTAAGACCGCTTTTAATCGAGATAATAGCGATTTAAAGCGGGGTTCGTTTAATTAGATCTCAGCTAGCTCTTAATCGCGTAAATAAAATATTGCTTAGAATGTCTCATTCTGAATCAAAGTAAGTTAAGTTAACTGCAGTAAACGTCGATATAGTAGTCATGTGGAACGTGAACGCTGCAAAATTCTTAATTCTATTAAGCATTTATTTGTTTGCTCTTCCTGTTTTTGCAATGAACGGACGAACGACTTATCAAGCGAAAATTTCAAAGCCTGATGGTTACCCACTGGAATCTGCCAGCGTAAATTTCAGATTCACCGTTTTAGATACCGTCGGCAGTTGTATTCTTTATGTCGAAGACTATGCGGCGATCAACATGCAAGATACCGGCGGTTTAGTATCGTTTGCATTAGGTAATGGATCGCGTGCGTTTCCAACCAGTGGAACTTCGCAAACATTTCAAAATATTTTTGACAACTCAGTAGCTTCTTTTCCCTGCCAAAATTTAGGAATTTATAATCCGGGCCCTAATGATACGCGCCGTGTGGTGATGCAATTTAACGAAGGTGTCGGTTGGCAAACGCTTCCAGCGATGACGATCAATTCTGTTCCGTATTCGATGTTTGCAAATACGGCGAATATAGCAAAAACATTAAATGGTAAAGCTGATACAGATTTTGTTGAATACACAGCTCTTACAGGCTTGAACTGTCAAAGTAACGAAGCCATTAAATTTAATGGTGTAAGTTTTAGTTGTATTCCGGTATCAGGAATTTCTGTCAGCGGTTCAGTTTTAGCTATTGGCGGAACAGCTTCAGCACCAGTTATTTCTATGAGTGCAGTTTCAATGTCGAGTGATGGTTATTTAACATCATCAGATTATGCCGAATTTAAAGCTCAAGTCAGTAATGTGAGTGCAACAGCACCGTTAGCCTCGACGGGTGGATCAACACCAACAATTTCAATCACTCAAGCGACATCTGCGTCGAATGGTTATTTATCTGCAGCAGATTTCGTAACATTTAATAGTAAACAAAATGCCTTAGGTTATATTCCGTTAGATAGCGCCGTCTCTGGAACTTTTGCCGTCAAAGCTAATAACTTATCTGATTTAACAAATGTCGCAACCGCCAGAACTAATTTAGGACTTGGAACTTTTGCGGTAGCAAACAGTATTGATTTAGGTTCAGCCAGTGCAACCGGAATCATTAATGAAGCCCGCTTCGCTAATCGCAGTGGGGTAACATCAGGAACGCAATACACAAAAGTCACGGTCGATGGAAAAGGTTTTGTAACTAACGGAAGCCAAATTTCATCAGGTGATGTGACCACGGCTTTAGGTTATACACCGGCCAGCGCCTCAGCCAGTACACAGTGGAACACCAGTGGCACAACTATTAATTATACAAATGGTTTTGTCGGTCTTGGAACCGCGGCGCCACAAGCCGCCTTAGATATTTTTAGTGGTTCATTAAGATTTTCAAATCTTTTAAGTGGCCAAGGAATTTCTGGATACTCTGGTGGTGGCGTGAATGTCATGAATCTAATCAGAGAAGATGCTATTAGTACGGGTGGATTAACTATGACTGCCTACGGCGGCATCGGTTTTGCGACTGGTGAAACTGCACCGACAACAAATTATGATTTTTTCATTAATAATACAGGTCGGGTGGGTATCGGAACAAATACGCCAACTGCGCAACTTGAAGTTAAAAACACATCGGCTACGATTAAAATCACATCGAGTGATGGAGTTAGCCCAAGTTATTTAAGAACAAATTTAAACGGGGTTTTTAATAGTTTTTTTGGAACTGAAGGCCTTGCCGGCACGCTGTTTACCAATAGTTTAACTTTTGCTACGGTTCTTGGTTCACAATCAAATGTGCCTGTGCAAATCGCCACAAATGGGTCTGTTAAAACATCCATACTTGCTAATGGTAATATGGGTGTAGGCACGATTAGCCCCTCTGAAAAATTAGTCGTTGGTGATGATCTTGGCGATCTGACTGCTGGAAATGGTATTGTCGTTGGTGATGCTACAGGCGGTGGTTCTGTTTTTGTCGGAAAAGATGCTAGTAATTGGGGGCGAATTTCTTTTCAAAATGACAAGTTTGCAATTCAGCACAATGATGCCGGAACAACCAGTTCTATTTACATGGATGCGGGTAATGTCGGCATCGGAACAACAGCTCCGGCTGCAAAACTGGATGTTCAAGGTCAGGTTAAAACTTCAATGGGTACTCCGTTAGTAAATCCGGCCAGCGAAGCCGTTGATTTTGCTTCTGGTAATACTCAGTATGTTACCTTTAGTACGTGTCCTGGTAATGTGTTAACAGTGAATTTATTTTCGATACACGAAGGCAGTAGTTATTCGATTGTTATCGTTGCGCCGAATGGCTGTCTGGTTGATTTTACCGGTATCTCGCATGCGATTGGTGGTTCTGGTGGAACCGCAGTGACAGCTTTTAAATATCCGGCAGGTCAAAAGTTTTCATCAACGGGTAACCCGATGGTGTATTCTTTCTTGCGCGCAAACAATTTTGTATTCGTGGCACAAGTCGTAGATTTTCAATGATGAAGATAAGTTTAATTATTCTTTTTATATTTTACGGTTTTTTCGGAAATGCGTTTTTTCCGAATATGGCCTTTTGGAAAAGATCAATTTATCCAGTCTTTGCCTCAGTTAGTTCAACCGGAATCGGTACAACCCCAAGTAATGATACCAGCCAGCGCTATATTACTGTCGGCGGGCCGGGAATTCTTTCATATAAAGCAGTGCTGATTACTTCAGGCACATGTAACAGTGCCGGAGTAGCTGCTAATTTACTTGCGGCGACTGAAGAAACTATTGCCACTAATTTTTATTTTACTCCGCCGGTGAATACCGTCGATGATTTTTTCACTGTCTGTGTGATCGGTAAAAACTTTGTGGGTGCCTGGCAGAATGAAAATTTACCCACAGCCAGTATTACCTTACGTGTGAATACGATTAAACCTGTCGTGCAAACTCTTTCTGCCGACGGTGGAGCAACCGCAACAGATTCTAATGTGGTGCAAATTGCGCTGACAGCAAATCACACGAATTTAAAAATTAATCAGTTTTGTTTAAAATCACAAATCGGAACTCCTGCACCTGATGATCCACCTAAAAACGATGCGTGCTGGAAAACCCTGGATGGGATTAACCCGGCGATATTGCCAGCAACAGCCATTAATTTTTCTGGATTTAATTTTAGTATTGGTTATGTGCAAGCGACCTATTCAATCTATGCCTGGGCCAAAAGCGAAGCGGGCGCAATTTCTTCACTTTCTAATACGGCCTCGGGCACCATCGGCATTGATAAATTTGATACCACGTACACACCGCCACAAGCCCCTGAAATTACCAATGTACTGGCTTTAAATTCTGATACTCCCGGAAGCCCGATTTCAGAAGCGGATTTATTTATTCCGGCAGGGCAATCAGTTTTTATCAAATGGGCAGCAACTGACGATATTGCGTTGCCTGCTGATGCGATCACGATTTCTTTTACCGCTGATGAAGAAATTTTTAATTCTGTGGTCAGTGGTATTCCGAATGTGGCCGGAGCAGGGTGCACTATTGATGGTAATGCCACCGGCTGCTACAGATGGACTAACGGGTCACCATTTTCAACATACTTTAAAGTTCGGGTGGGCGTTGCAGATACAACGGGTTTAATCAGCTACGCCTCGGCTCCGCCAAATAACACTACACCTTTTTCTATTATTGCCGGCAATACTGATTTAGGTTTAAACGGCAGTGCGGCCTCAGCTATTTTTAAAACACGCAACGCTGCAGGTACTAATAATTCTGGACAAGGCCGCTTCGTTGTCCGCAGTGATGGTAATGTTTATATTTTAGATGAACGTGGGTTATTGCAAATTAATCCCTATGATGGCTTATTAAAATTATATATGCCGATCAATGGCACTGCGGTAAATGGCAATGTTGCTAGCGCTAGCTTAAAAAATCCAATCAAAATGGCGCTCGATGCTTCAGAAAATTTAATAATTTATGACTACGATCTAATTCGAAAAATTAATTTTACAACAGGACAAATCACGACTTTAATTGGTGGGGGTAATAGCAACGCCAATGCAACTTTAGCCAGTGATTTTCAAATTAATCCCATCGGTGGCAGTTTTGAATATGTATTATTTACGATTTTGCCGAATGGAAATATCTGGTTTCAAATTAATGATGACTTTATGCGCTCACGTAATGCCGGCGCAAAAGTTCGTTATTACAATGCCGCTGATCAAAAAGTTTATATTATCACTCCGTCAGGAACAGGTTCTCTTGAAGATGCTGGTTTTGATCCAAGCACGTACTCAATTTATAATTTCGGAATCACTTTTGATCCGGACACCTCAACTGTAACAAAAATTCGTTCGCGCTCGATTATTCCAACCACCGGTGGTCATAATCCGCGAAGTGTAAGTTATAATCCAACTCACGGGGGTGTTGAAGCTCCACATATTCCATTTGTTAATTATTGGGCTGATGATAATACCTTCACCGCTATGAGTGGTGTGATGTACAACGTGGATCACTTCGATAGGCAGGGAATTCACCGCTATAATCCACTGACGAACTCGTGGGTTCGCCTATTAGGTACGGGCACCAAAGGGCAATGTCTTGATGGCGTGGATGCGCTTTCGTGCAATACAGATTTAACTGATGTTTATGTAAGTCCGGTCGGGCAAGTTTATTTCATGGATAGAAACCGCATTCGTGTGATCGATGCGGCAAACCAAGTACAAACTTTATTCGGGCAATCATTAGCTTTCGGAGACGGCTCAAAAGCGACTTCGGCTCGTCTATCGCGAGTGCTGTGGATTGACCGTGCAAGTGATGGGCGAATTATGGTAGCTGATAATAATGAATTTCGAATTCGCGAATTTATCGCTGGCGGAACCATGTCACTTGTTGCCGGTAACGGATCTGATAGTGCACCCAACACCGTAAGCCCTGCTGTTAGCCAACCGATCACGGTCAAATACTGGGGAGCCACATATCCATTTGCAGTCGATGCGCCCACCGGTGATATTTTCTATGCGCGAGGTGGTTCATATCTTTCACGCTTAACGCGTGCCACAGGTTTGTGGTCTGATATTGCCGGCGGTGGTGCAACTGATTACACGGCAGGTGATGCATTGATTGGAAATCAAATTTCAATCTCAGGTTATCCACAAGGGCCAATGGGTTATAACGGTTCACAAATCATGCGTTCATTCCATCAATGGAACGGCACAACCCAGGTTAATTCAATGATTAAACTTTATAGCACGGCTGATGGCACCCAGACTCACTTTGCCGGGCTGCTTGGTGTTAATGTCGGTTCACTTGATAGCTGTGCGGTCAGCAGTACGCTGGCTACTTGTAAAGCTCCGACAAATTTTAATTCTTTTTCAAAAGCGCAGTGGGATTCTGTGAATAGCTATTGGTTAATTCACCATATCGGCAGTTCAATTATTCACACCGCCGTCGAAGGCGGAGAAATCGGCAATCTAGTCAGTCTTCCGCGCGGGGCTCAATCTTTTTATTACGTCGTGAAAACTGGCATTCCGCATGTGTATTATTGCTCTGGTGGTAAAGTGTATAAATATAATCTGAACACATCGAGCGAGACGGCGTTATTCTGGCCTAGTGAAACGATCAGTTGTGATGGCTATTCGATGACTTGGGATCCCGTGCAAAATTCAATTATTTTTCCGATTTTACAAAATGGCATAGGCGGGGTAGCTAGGATTTTAGATCCTTAACGCAGCCTCTCGGGTCTCCATATTGCATATCTTCTGAATATATACACGTAAGGAGATTTATCTATGGAAACCAAATCAGTTTGGCAAGCAACCGCATCAATGCCAAAATTTTCTCCGCTCGCAGATAATTTAAATGTTGAAGTTTGTATTGTCGGTGGCGGTATCGCTGGTCTTACGACAGCTTATCTTTTAATGAAAGAAGGTTTGAAGGTCTGCGTCTTAGAAGCCCTTGACCTTGCAAGTGGTCAGACGGGCAAAACAACAGCTCATTTTGTAACAGCACTTGATGATCGCTTTTTTGCAATCGAAAAAATTCACGGTGAAGATGGGGCGAAGATTGCGGCAGATAGTCACCGCATGGCGATCGAGAAAGTTGAAAAAATTGTTCGCGATGAAAAAATTGAGTGCGATCTTGAAAGACTGGATGGTTATCTTTTTTCTAAAGGGGATTCTCGGGTAAATGTTTTAGAAAAAGAACTTGAAGCTGCTCGTCGTGCAGGCCTTGCAGATGTCGAACTCATCGCGAATTCTACAATAGGTTCATTTAATACTGGCCAATGTCTTAGGTTTCCGAATCAGCTGCAACTGCATCCGTTAAAATATTTAGCAGCTCTGGCTAAAATAATTACTGAGCGTGGCGGTCTGATTTACACAAACACTCGAGTTAAAGAATTTCAGGGCGGAGATTTAGCCTTTGTAAAAACCGAAAGTGGCCATAAAGTGACGGCCCGGTCAATTGTCGTAGCTACGAATAGTCCTGTGAATGATCTTTTTGCAATTCATACAAAACAAGCGCCCTACAGAACTTATGTTCTCGGATTTAAAGTTCCGAAAGGAAGTCTTTCAAAAGGTCTTTATTGGGATACCTTAGATCCATATCATTATCTTCGCCTTGAAAAAGGTGATGATACGCATGAAGTGTTAATTGTCGGTGGTGAAGATCATAAAACAGGTCAAGATGATCATCCTGAAAATAGATTTGAAAGTTTAGAACGCTGGACACGCGATCGCTTTCTGATGACATCAGATATTCTTTATAAGTGGTCAGGACAAGTGATGGAGCCTGTGGATGGCATGGCTTTTCTTGGTCGCAATCCTATGGATAGAAATAATGTCTATGTCATTACCGGAGACTCTGGCAACGGCATGACCCATTGTACGATCGGCGCTATGCTGGTCAGTGATCAAATCATGGGTCGCGAAAACCGCTGGGAAAAACTTTATAATCCTTCACGAATTTCGCTGCGTGCAACACCAGAATTCTTAAAAGAAAATCTGAATGTGGCGGCTCAGTACGGTGATTGGTTAGCCGTCAAAGCAAAACCGAATTTTGCAGATTTACCGGCAGGTGAGGGCACTGTTTTTCGTGATGGTTTGAAAATGGTCGCAGCTTTTAAAAATGAATCGGGAGACATAGAATTAATGTCGGCATCATGCCCGCATTTAGCTGGAGTTGTAGCGTGGAATGATGTTGAAAAATCCTGGGATTGTCCTTGTCATGGTTCGCGCTTCGATGCGCATGGCAAAGTGATCGAAGGACCAGCCTTCAGTGATTTAAAAAAATTAAAAGGTCTTGGGGATGAGGTCGTTGCTGATCTTAAAGCACAGCCGAAAAATAAAGAGCGCAAAAAACCTGAAGTTCATCCTTAAGCAGATGTAGCTAATCAGCTTTTAACGCATTTAAAATAGACGTGTGATCTTTTTGAAAAATACGGCTAATTTCAGCAACCGTTAATTTTAATTCATCACGTAAACGCACAATAGCTTCTTTGCGTGCCGAAAAAATCAGTTTTGTTCTGGATTTGCCTTTTAAGTCAGAGACTTTTAATTTGTGCTTCAGTGCAGTTTCTTCAATAATTGAATCCACTGAAAGGTTTTTAATTTTTTCTTTCGATTGCACCGGAAACATTTTTTCAACAGCTTGTATGTCAAGATGGCCATTGATTTTTTTAAGCATAATTAAACGGTTAACAATGCCTTCAACGCTGCGATAACAGCTGCCAAAGTGTTGGCTGGTGTTTGTTTGTAAATCTGCATTTAAACTTAATTGATGATTATCAAGCTGCGCCCGAAAGTATTTCATTTTTGAATCATAACAGGGGGCTTCAAGGTGAAGCTGTAAACCTGACTGAAAGCGTGATTTCAGGCGTTCTTCAATAGTATCAATCGCCATTAAGTCACTATCTGAGGTGAAAAATATTTTCTTACCTGCAAGGCTATAATCATTCATTAAATTGAATAATTCTAATTGTGTGGCTTTGGCTCTGGCAATGGCCTGAATATCATCAATTAACAGTAAGTCTGTTTTTAAACGGTACTTATCACGAAATGCACCAGTCGTTTTGGTAAAAATCGCGGTTTGAAAATCATTAATAAATTCATCACCGCTGATCACTTTAACGCGTAGGTTAGGATATTGAGAAAGAGCTAACCAGCCAGCGGCATGCAACATATGACTTTTGCCTGCGCCTGATGGCCCCTTAATAAGAGCAAAAGGCATGGTGATTGATTTATCAGTAACTATCGCCTGTAGTGATTGCGCCGAAAAAGTATTTTCTAAAGTCGGAATCAAGGTATCAAAACTATATTGTCTTGAAAGCTCATATTTATTTTTAAATTGAAACGTTGGTGCAGCAACGGGTACTTGAATAGAAGCTGCAACGGGTGCGGCTTCTGACTCTGTTGAGTAATCCAATAATGATTGTTGGCGACTTTCAATAATAAATTCGATCAACGCAGGTTTATTGTAAAGTTTTTCGTACTTGTCCTGAATTTGACTCGTTAAATGTCTTACCGTCATCTCTTTAACTATTAAGCTTTCAACGCTTAATACGACTTTTGTAAAATCAGAAGATTCTGTGACTTCTGCAATTTTCACAGAATTCATCAGATAGCTGACTACAGGAGAATGAGACAAATTAAGTTCAGGGAGGTTCAAAGCAGAGTTCCTTTTTTAAAGAGCTGCTATGCTTGATCGAATTTTTTTTTGATTCAATCTAATAATTTTTTAAGAATTGCGTGACGAAAATACACTCAAATTTAATGGCACTTTTATCTATTTTGCGGAAAAAATAGTGCGTTAATTTTGTAAAATAAATTGTAATTAAATTTTTTATTTAAAAATGAAAAAAACTAAAACGCCTTTTCGAGATTAAAAGACGTTTTTGCTTAAATTAAGCGCTATAGCGACTACTTAGAAAGATTGGCGTAAAGTAAGCTTCCGTTTTTGATCTTAGCAACCACTGAAGAGTGATATTTCGGATCTAGAACAAAACAGCCCCAGCTGCGGCCGGCTTTTTTCTTTTCTTCGCTGACATAACTTGCGCTGTGAACAACAACAGCTCTGGCGCGAGCTTTTGAGTTTGTTGAAGATAAGCCGTCTAAGCGAATAGAAAGGCCATGTTTACCATGATAAGTTTCAGCTACACGAAAGTAGCCCAGTGAAGACATCTCGCTGCCTGATACATTGCTATAGCGTTCTGCGTAGCCATCATTGTTCGTATCAGAACCTTTACCGTGTGAAGTGTGTAAGGCTGAAACTTTTCCGGTCGTCATATCAACTAAGTAAAAACGCGATTTAGATGAATGTGCCGAAAAATCAACAATTGAAAGATATTTTTGATTCGCAAAATTTTTCTTATTCACATCAAAATAGGCAAGTGCTGCGTCACGCAGTTTTTTTGGAATCACGCGACTAGGGTCAACATAGTCATAGTTTGTACCAGATTGGGCAATATCTTCAGCTGTGATGTCTTCAGTTAAAGTATGAGGTACATTATTCTTAAAATCTAAACGATCTTGAACGGCTTTTGGTAAAACAACTTCGCGCGTTGTTTCTTCTGCTGCGCCAGTCGTTTGCGCCAATGAAGTGATTGGGCTTAATGATAAAAATAGGGCTAAAGACAATTTTTTTGCCGACATGAAAATCCTCCGAAGTTATGTAGAGATTTTCGGATGTTTTTCGTGCAAGAGTTAATCCAGTTTTTACCAGAAGTGGATAAAGGCGAGATAAAATTTTTGTGTAACGATAAATTGCGTCACGTTAGGACCTAAGGCGTAGGATTTTGCTTAAGCCAAAAGAAAACGCCGACGGTAAAGTCGGCGATTCTATATGGTATTTACCTAAATAAAATTATTTAGATAAAAAACGGCAGTGTTGACCGATTAGGTTAGCAGAAATGCCAGAACCTACAGTCACAGTTTCGCCAACAGCAGCTGAAGCATCGATTCTTTGTTGAACAACAACTTCACGCTCTTTACCAGCGCGACGTTCCATGTTGTACACAACATATTTGTAAGTTTTAGCAGATCCACCGTTAGTTACAGAACAGTGATATTCGCCACCAGAGAAAGATAGTTTTCCGTACGTGCTCGATAGAGCATGTGCAGATAAAGAAGCCACAGTAGCCAATAATACGATAACAGTTTTCATAGAAACCTCCATTTGTGCGATCGTTATAGGTAAACAAAAAAATCTCGTCAAATGGCATGAGCGATGAAAACCACGTCGCGTTGTTAAATAACGTTAGCCATCGAGAACGTTATTCGCGGCTAACACTTTTTATTAATTACCTTTCATCTACGAAGGTCCAGTCAAGTTTAGTAGCTCTTTGAAATCGCCGATAATTCGATCGTATGACGACATGGATTTCAACATTTTTGATTGCTCTATTTTTTGTTTTTTCTGCATTCGCTGCAGAAAATTGCGGTCTCAGATCAGAATCTCTTACAGATCTTGTAAAGATCAGCTGTGAAGAAACGAAAACTTCAAATCAATGTCAAAAAGTGTATCAAGAAATTAATGCAGCAGGTGGCGTGGCCTCAGAACGATCGTTAGTTTGTGATGGTGACCAAAATCAAAGTTGGTTATCAGCTTCTGCTGATTGGACCACGGGCTGCATGATCGGTGTCGGCGATTATTTTATAAATATAGGTAAAACTATTGGTGAAACGGCCGCGCAAATTATGTTAAACCGCGAAGAAAAAGCTGCAGAGCTAGCTGCTTGTAACAAAGACATCAAACAGAAAAAAATTCTTTACGAAGATTATAACGCTAGAATGCCAACAATTTTACAGGTTGCTGAACCGGCTGAATCACAGTTGCAAGATTTAACCTGTGAAAAAATTCATACAGATCTGACTATGCAACAGCGAAAGCTTTCAATGCGTGCGTTTAAAAAAGTGCGTGCCCGTTTAAATGATCGCACAGCAACGTATACTCCTGAAGAGCAACAATTCGTTGATTGGACAATTCAAACTAATAAACCAAAATTAGAAGCCAACGTAATTGATCTTGCAAAAGCACATTTAAAAAAAATGGGCGTGCTGTATGACTGTTATAACAGTAAATATCAAAAAGCTTTAATCTGTGAAGCTCTGGCCGAAGTCGCTCCGACACTATGGGGCGCAGCCAAAGCCGGTGCTGCCGCAGTAAAAGCTGCACGCGCGCAACGATTAGCAAAATTAGCAGGAGTTAAAAAAGTTGATGATTTCGTAGCTGACATTAAGGCTGCAGAACGCGCAACCGATGGGCCTGGTGGGCGTATTATAAATCCTGCCGATAGAGAACGAATTCTTGCCACGGCGGCGGGTTTAACTCTCGAAGAGCGCATTATGGCTTTAGAAAAATTAAGAGGAAGCCCGCTATCAAAACGTGAAGCTGAGCAATGGATCAAAATGCATGACGTCGGAACCAAAGACGGTCGCGGTTTTGATACTTATACAAAAGCCGACATTGATGCTAAACAAAAACTGGCCGCAGAAATTAATCCAGACACTGGTAAACCGTATTTTTCTAATGAAGAAACTAAAATCGGACTTCGCAATGGGATTACGGGTGGTTTGGCTAAAGTTCAAAAAGGCACCGCCCGCGAAATTTATGCGGCCAAAGCCGCCCAGCAAGATTATTCGCAATATCACCGGTTACATGCTGAAGCTGCCGCTGGTGAAGGTAAGCTTACCGAAGCCACTGAAGCCTATAATAAAGCTTACAGAGCTTACGTTAAAGAAAGTGGCGTTGATTTAAAAGATGCAAGCTCGGCTAAAAGAACTCTGGCGACAAAGTCAGAGCGGGATTTGATGCAACTTGAAGAAGCCGCAGCCAGATCAGGTCATGTGCAGCAACTTAACGAAATCACAAAAGCAAAATGGGTACAGATTGAACGCGATATCAAAAGAAGTTACACCAACAAGCCAGGTTATCAAGATGCGCTCAGCAATCAGATTCACCACGAATACACTAATCTTGTTGAACAGGCGGGCAGTAGAAATGCAATTATCAAAAAAGCTGCCGTAGAAAAAATGAAATCGCTGAAAGCCACTTATCCAGGGCTTAAGTAATCCCTTACTGCAGCTATGGGTCAGGAAATCATGGTTTTTGCATGATCGGCTGCAATAGGTAGCAAATTGTTTCATTTAGAGTCGCTTTGCTGTCCCGTTTTGCGTTGTTTGGGGCGAGTTGGTATTGAGATGGTTTTTAGACTAAAAATAGCTTAATTTTTTTGTCGCAGATGTCACATTTAGCCTTTGAGGTTCGTATATAAGGTATGAAGCAGATGTCACTTTTCTTTCTAGTAATAGCATTTAATGTGTTGATTGGACCAAGTTTGGTTTGTGCAGCTGAGTCAGTACGAAACTTACCTTTTATTGAATTTTTAAAATTAGTTGAATTGCAAAGTCCTGACCTTAATGTTGAAAAATCAATGAAGGATGAGGCTGAAACTAAATCTAACGGAATACGATTGAATCCGCCGATGGTGGGTTTTATGACGATGAAAGAAGAAGGATCGACAAGTCGTGGCTACGAGATTTCGCAAGAAATCCCATTTCCAAGCAAAATTTTTAAAGAAAAAGAGAGTCGCAAGCTTGAAGCAGAAATGCAAAATTCCTATTTTAACTATCGCCGCAGGGAGATTCTTCTGCAGGCAAGGCTTATGTACTTTGATTTTTGGAAAGCTTTTCAAAAGCTAAAAATTATTAAAGAAAAAAGAGATTGGCTTAAAACGCATACTAAGATCGCGCGTTCAGCGACCAGATCCGACAGCGAATCACAAATTCACTTGCTCGGCATAGAATCCGAACTGGATATGCTTGAGAACGACGTTATAGAAGCTGAAGCAAGCTTAGTTGAAAAAAAACAAGCCTTAAGAACCATGGCCCCAGGCTTAAAAGATGAAAACTTTAATCCTATTACCCCAGAAATGGCCGTTGTCGAGCTATCAGGTTCAAAGCAAAGTGCACTGCTTGAATCTAAAGAAAAAATAGTGCAAAAAGCTCAAGCCGAATTAAGTTTAAAAAAGCAATCTTATCTTCCAGATTTTTTTATCAGATACCGAATTTTTAATGAAAATGGCGCAATGCCAAAAAATGAAGAAATCATGATTGGGGTGAGTTTGCCATTTTTATTTTTCTGGCAGCCTAATTCTGAATCTGCTGAGGCATCAGCAAAGCTTGCAAAAGCACAGGCTGAGTTTCAAAAAATAAAAGTAGATACCGAAACTCGCTTTTTAAGTCTTATGCAAAAGCAAGAATCGCTTAAACAGCAGCTTGCAACACTTAATGAAAAGCTAATCCCCAAAGCTCATAAACGAATGAAACTTGTGGATAATTTATCAACCCGAACGATGACAGGGCTAGAGACACATCGAATTGTGATGCTTGATTACCTAGAGCTTAAGACTAAAGCCATTGATGTGCGGGTTGACTTTGAAAATGCCGTTGCAGAAATTTTAAAACTCTCTAAGGAATAAATATTATGAAGGCTACAAGTTATGCTGTTAATTTTTTTCTTGCACTTGTTCTGAGTATGTTCTTGGCAAGCTGTACTGCTAAAAATTCGCCAGTAACACAAGCTTCTATGGCCAATGCAGAATCAGAACATACTGATCCCGACGGTTACTGGACTTGTCCCATGCATCCACAAGTTCACAAACATGAAAAAGGGGCATGCCCCATCTGCGGTATGGCCTTGGTGAAGGTGAAGGGAAAAGCCAGCGCGCCTCAACAGTCGATCGAATTAACTGAAGTCCAAATTCAAAATACGCAAATCAACAAACACACTGTTGTTAGAAAAGACGTGTATGTCTCAGTTTCAGTTGCTGGCCGCGTAATGTCTTCACGTGAAATTTCCTTTCAAGTTTATGAATCAGATCTTGCTATTTTGAAAATAGGTTCTGAATTTGTGGGCGCATCGTCCACAAGCCCTGATAAAAAAGTAAAAGGACGAATTACACGCATTGATAATCTCGTTGATCCTTCAAGCCGGACAATTCGGGTCACAGGTCAACTTTCAGAGTCTTTATCACCTCTGGTATTAGAAAGCGGCTTTTACGGTGAAATTCAAACACAGCTAAAAAACCAAATTGTTATTCCCGAGGAAGCACTGCTTTTTTCAGGAATGAAAGCTTTAGTTTATTTTTTTTCAACTGATAACAAATTAGAAGCTCGCGAAGTTGCCGTTGGCCTTAAAACTCAGAAGGAATATCAGATTCTTTCTGGCCTCAGTGAAGGTGACATGATTTCAGGTTCAGCCAATTTTCTTTTAGATTCTGAATCTAAAATCCGAGGACTCTAGCTATGATTAAAAAGATCATTGAGTTTTCAGCCCATAACCGTATTTTAGTGATCTTTTTGACATTGGTCTTAGTGGGCTTTGGAATTTATTCGGTTAAAAAAATTCCACTTGATGCGATCCCTGATCTTTCTGACACGCAAGTTATCATTTATTCCAAGTGGGATAGATCTCCTGAAATTATCGAAAAACAAGTCACATATCCCATCGTGGCATCATTATTGGGAGCTCCTAAAATTAAATCGGTGCGCGGATTTTCTGATTACGGGTATTCTTATGTCTATGTTATTTTTGAAGATGGCACTGATCTTTACTGGGCCAGAAGCCGCGTGATTGAATATTTAAATCGCATTAATTCGCAGTTACCCCAAGGAGTCAAAACTGAACTTGGCCCAGATGCTACCAGCGTAGGTTGGGTTTATCAGTATGCTCTAGTTGATGAATCTGGAAAAATAAATTCAAGCGAATTAAGATCACTTCAGGATTGGACATTAAGATACCAATTACAATCTGTTCCAGGTGTTGCTGAAGTAGCCAGTGTCGGCGGTTTTGTAAAGCAGTATCAAGTTAAAGTCGATCCAAGAAAGCTAGAGCTTTTTCAAGTCAGCTTAATGCAAGTCATGGATGCGGTTCGTAATTCAAACCAAGAAAGCGGCGGGCGGGTACTGGAATTTTCTGGCACTGAAGCCATGGTGCGATCACAAGGCCTAGTGACTGATACAACAGACATTGAAAATGCGGTCGTCACTTATAAACCCAATAGCAAAGCTCCGATCCTAGTCAAACAAGTGGCCCAGGTTTCCTTTGGACCAGAAATGCGACGGGGCATTACTGATTACAACGGTCGGGGTGATGCCGTAGGCGGAATCATCGTCATGAGACAAGGCGAGGATGCACCGACTATTATTGCAAAAGTTAAAGAAAAAATTTCTGAAATCCAAAAGACTTTACCGGAAAATGTAAAAATTCATGCGGTCTATGACCGTTCAGATTTGATTCACCGAGCGGTCGCGACACTTAAAGCAACATTAATAGAAGAATTAATTATCGTAAGCCTTGTGATTCTTTTATTTCTTTGGCATGTGCCATCAGCCTTAGTCCCCATAATTACGATTCCTGTAGCGGTGCTGTTAGCTTTCATTCCATTGCTCCTTTTGGGACAAACCTCGAACATTATGTCGCTGGCAGGTATTGCGATTTCTATTGGGGTATTGGTTGATGGCGCCATTGTTGAAGTGGAAAATGCTTACAGAAAAATTCAACATTGGGATGAGAACGGTAGAAAAGAAAGTTTTTTTAATGTCCGCCTTCAGGCTTTAATGGAAGTGGGGCCTTCGGTTTTTTTCTCGTTACTTGTTATTGCAGTCGCATTTTTACCGATATTTACACTGGTTGATCAAGAGGGAAGATTATTCAGACCTCTGGCTTTATCAAAAAATTTAGCCATGTTTATTGCAGCACTTTTGGCAATTACTTTAGATCCAGCGATGCGGATGCTGTTTGCACGCGCTGATTATTTTAATGGGCCGAATAAATGGCTTAATAAATTAGGTAATGTCACTCTTGTGGGAAAATACTATTCAGAACATAAACATCCTATAAGTCGAAGACTATTTGCTGTTTACGAGCCCGTATTGAACTGGATTTTAGCACGAAAAAAATCAGTGCTGCTGGCTTCAGGTGTAGCTGTGCTTTCTATTATACCTGGATTTATGATCTTAGGTTCTGAATTTATGCCAACACTTCACGAAGGCAGCTTATTGTATATGCCGACCGCTCTTCCTGGGCTTTCAGTTTCAGAAGCTCAAAAAGTTTTAACCAAACAGGACCAAATCCTAAAATCATTTCCAGAAGTAGAGTCAGTATTCGGTAAGGCTGGACGGGCAGAAACTTCTACCGATACAGCGCCACTTTCGATGATTGAAACAACGATCGTTCTTAAAGATAAATCTGCGTGGCCTAAAAAAATCAGCGAAGAAGAACTTATTGAAAAAATGAATAGCGCACTTCAATTCGCGGGGATGCCGAACATTTGGACTATGCCGATTAAAAATCGTATTGATATGTTATCTACCGGCATCAGAAGCCCTATCGGAGTAAAAATTTTTGGATCAGACTTAAAAGTGATTGAAAAAATTGGTCAACAAGTCGAACAAGTTTTAAAAACATTGCCAAATACGCGCACCATCGTAGCAGAAAGAATTGCCAGTGGTTATTTCTTAGATGTGAATATTAATCGTAATAAACTTCAGTATTACGGGCTTTCGTTAAAAGATGCGCAAGATCAAGCGATGTTTGCAGTTGGCGGCGATAATGTTTCGACTGCGATTTTGGGTCGTGAAAGATATCCTATTCAAGTGCGCATGGCCCCTGATTTCAGGCAAGATATCGGTGCTATACAACGAACTTTAATTTCAACACCTACCGGAGCGCAAATTCCTTTAAAAGAAATTGCGGACGTCAAAATCACCGAAGGGGCTTCGATGATTCGAGACGAAAATGCTTCTTTGGTGGGTTATGTCTATATTGATGTTGATCCTAATAAAACTGATATCGGCAGCTACGTTTCAGACGCAAAAAAAATCGTTCAAGAAAAAATTAAGTTACCAACAGGCTATACTCTGACTTGGAGTGGGCAGTATGAAAATATGGAGCGTGTAAAAGAACGGCTTAAAGTTGTTATTCCGCTGACATTGATTTTAATTATTTTACTTTTACATTTTAATACAAAGTCTTGGATTAAAACTGGAATTATTCTTTTAGCTGTTCCATTCTCGTTGATTGGGGCTGTGTGGTTTCTTGTCGCATTGGATTACAATGTTTCAATTGCCGCCTGGGTTGGAATGATTGCGCTTTTAGGACTAGATGCAGAAACCGGTGTCTTTATGTTAATGTATTTAGATCTTGCCTATGACGACAGAAAGAAAAAAGGTCAGATGAATAACGTCAAAGATCTGCATGATGCTGTAATAGAAGGTGCTGTTCATCGCGTGCGTCCGAAGCTTATGACAGTGATGGCTTTATTTATGGGGCTTATTCCTATTATGTGGTCAGCGGGAGCCGGAGCTGATGTGATGAAGCGAATCGCAGCGCCCATGATCGGTGGATTAATGTCTTCATTTATTCTTGAACTTTTAATTTATCCAGTGATTTTTTATCTCTGGAAAGAAAAAGAAATATTAAATCTAACTAAGGAGAATACAGTATGAAAAAAATTTTAACAGGCTTGATGATTGTTTTGAGTGTAGCTACAACATTTGCTGCGGATGATATTCAGAACATTTCGCTTCAAGTTACTGAAAAGGGTTTTGTGCCGAATAAGATTGATGTCAAAGCGGGAAGTCATATCGTTCTTAAGGTCACCCGAAAAACTGATGACACATGTGCTACACAAATTGCCATAAAAGACAAAAAAATTAAACTTCCACTGAATAAAGAGGTCAGTGTTGATGTCGGCGTTTTAAAAAAAGGTGAAGTACGCTTTGCCTGTGGTATGGATATGATAACGGGGCTTATTTTAGTAAAATAAAAAAAGATGGCTACATCGGCATCCACATTCCTGAAATTTGAATAAATACTCGGCCGCTGACTGGGTCTGAGTTATATGATTTCTCTAGTTCATCGGGTAAAAATACTTTTGTTAATGACCCACCAAGTCCGAATTTAATCTGCTCCCATGCCGGTAAATCGCGAGTGTACCCAAGGGTTAAAGCATAAACGTCTTGTGGAGCAAAAATATCTGAGGCAGTGAGTATTCCTAATTGAGCGGCCGTTCTTTGTACAAATTCAAATCTACCCCAAACATTATAGGGTTTTTTATACAGAAGAAATTCTTCGTTTAACGACACTAATTTCGCTACTTCGTCGTAAAAATTGATTACGCCGTAGATTAATGAATTACTCCAAGTCCATTCCTCTGCGAGTGAAACTTGATTATAGCTCGCTAATGAGTATCTCCAGGTGTGGTCGATATCAGGATTATAGTCGCCTTCTGGTTCTTTAATGAAAGCAGCAGAGGTCATTATAAACCAATTTTCAGAAAGTTCTTGCGATAATCTGGCAGCATAAGAATCAAGATCTCCTATCGGAAGATCTGTCTTTGTGGGCTCCGGTTCTTCGCCATGAAATGCAGAAACTTCAAGAGTCGTTTTGTTTTTTGTTGCAGCCGCCCCTAGGACTGTACTTGTGATATGCCCCGCATCTTGCGCAAGATGATGCCCCAGCGGAGCATCGGGATTTGCCATTCCAGTTGGTCGATGCATAAATGCAATTGGTCCGTCAGTAGATTGCCCGCGAGGAGCAAAGAACAACCTTAGATTGTCTTTTCCTTCTCCCAGAGAAAATGTATCACTCAGCGTGATTCCCATAATAGGCGATGAGTGAGGGTGCTGTGCATCGATGAAGGGCTGTTCACTGCTGTCACGTTCGCCTATTTGTAATAGTTCAGAATAACCATCTTCATGAAATGTCCAGCGCTCAAAAGTCAGCATTAGATTTACATTCAGGTATTGCGATTCGCCGACAGCGCGGCCTAAGTTTGCCATGATCATATTGGGAACAGCAAATTGATCTTTTCCACGAGGCTTTTCTGCCCAGATACCAGTTAGAAATGCATTTCCATGAACCATAAATTGCATTTTTTCTGAACTGTTTAAATTTAATCCTAAACACATGCCTTGGGTGTTGTCCCAAGCTTCGTCATCTTTACATGACGATGGCCCCCATTTGTTTCTGTGATCGATCATTTCATGGTCCATCATCGCATGTTGCATAGGCGAGTGATCCATTTGGGCCTGGGCCAAGTTCGAAAGCAAGACTACGGCTATAAATGAAATCAAATTAATCTTAGTGAAAAAACTAGTGCCGCGTGCAGTTGTTTGAGTCATATTTCCTCCTAAGAATTTATGAATTCTTAGGAGAAGCAAAAAATAGACCGTATTTTCGAAGTTACAGAGGTAAAAATAAGCCAATCAAGGCCATTGCAACCATAGACAGATTTTCAATTATCGTCACATTTGATAGAGGTAAATTAAACCCCGCACCAAGGCAAGCACACTGAAACTGGCTCTTGCTTTTAATTTTTTGATAAACTCCAACTGTCGTCATTCCTAGAACGATAATAGTCATGATATTCGCTAGAATTAGAAATTGATCTGCAATATATAAAAATCCGAGCGTAAGTTCAATGAATGGATAAATTGCACCATAGGGTTTCCATTTTTTTGCCAGCGGATCATAATTGGCAAAAGCAGTCGCAAAAGATTTTAAATCTAAAAATTTAAAAAATGAAAGACCTATAAAAAAACCGGCCATAAGATGATTCATGAACATGTGTGCCGAAAAACTTCCAAGATGAATTTGGTAGGCTGTGCTAAAAATAAGTATATAGGCAAACACCACAAGCAAAGGCTTGTAAGTTTGGTAAAATGATTTCGCCTGCGGAAGGGCAGTGCTAGCTTCTACATCATCGTAAAAGCTGGCTTTATACTTGGGTAGATCAGCAATCGCTTCCTGGATTTCGCGTAATAAAACCACTCGATCTGAAATAATATCCGCTTTTTTTTCGCTCAAGTTAACATTGACCCAAGATACTCCAGATATTGCCTTTAAGCGCTCGGTGATTTTTTCGACACAAGAAGCGCAAGTCATACCTTCAATTTTGTAAGTGTAAGTTGTTTTTGGCATATTTTTATTAGAATTAGTGATGGCTTCCATGGTCTTCCTCTTTTACTTCGCTACTTGTTTTTGTTAGTGAAAAAGGCAGTGAATAAATGGCTTCAGCTCCTTTAACCGTGTTTCTTTCAGCCACTATAGTTAACGTGCCCTTGTTCAGTTCTGCTTTAGATGTTTTGCAAATGAAATGGTCTCTTTTTGCTGTGCAGTCGAGGGTTTTAGGAGTGCCATTACTAAGAGTTGCTGAAATTTTTGAGTTCTTTACTGTTGGGTTTTTAAATTCAATATCTAAAAGATACACTTTTAGACTGCCATCTTTTTGCGGAACGGCCTCAGTGTGAAAACCACCTGGCATTTTCAAGTATCCGCCATTTGGCCCTGGTTTATCTTCGCCATGGGCAAAGGTGTTTAAAGATACCGAGAGTAAAATTAAAGTTAATAATAATTTCATTTGTTGAGCTCCTATTTGTAGTTATTAAGTTGGACTTGAACTAATTCAAGTTCTTTTTGTATTTCAATTTTTTTCTTTTTTGATTCAAAAAAACGTTCAGTGGCTCCGACTAGATCGGGTGAATTCTTTACGCCGCGTTTATATTCTTCTAAGGTTAAGTTATAATATTTTTCGGCGTTTAAAAGTTTTTTATCAATAATTTGGTAAAGTTCTACGAGTTCATTAGCCCGGGACTTTAGCTGTTCAAATTGTGATTTAATATTTAAAATGATTTGGTTTTTTTCGTGCTCTTTGCTGGCAAGAGCTGCTACAGACGACTTTCTTTTGTGATAAGTGTCAAACCCTGAAAACAGGGGAATCGTAATAAGCAAGGCCACTTCTGATTCATTATACTTCACTTCATCTTCTGTTGGGGTTAGTCGGCCAAACGAATAGCTGAGATCAATTTTCGGCAAAAAATCTGCAGTTGCAAAAGATTTCTCTGACCGTGCAATCTCTTCTTCAAGCTTTGCCTTACGAACTAAGGGGTGATTTGTATAAGCGGTCAAATTTAAATCTTTAGCCAGTGTTCCGGTTGATGCAAAAGATAAGGCCGCAAGCTCGCTGTCTGAAATTTCCTGATTAAAAAGAGCATTTAATTTTTGATGAACGACTTCATGTTCGCGGGCAATATTACGCCTTTGAATTTCTATTTCGCTTTCACGCAAATTAAATTCGTAGTTGTCAGCTTGACTGGTTAAACCGGCATTTACTTTTCTGGCGGCCATTTGTTTTTGTTTTTGGGTGATCGAATATTCTTCATCAAGAATTTTTTCAACTTGGTGCAAGCCGATCATCGAAGTTAATACTTCAGTTAATTCTTCTTTGGCAGTACGGGTTTTTAATTCATAAGCAACGCGAGAAAGTTGCATTTTTTTATTTTGAATGTCAAAAGTAGCTCGATCTTTGAAACCCGCAAATAAATTAGCAGTTCCCTGCAAGTAGCCAACTTCGCCTTTTTCGACCTCGTCGTCGGTTTTAATTCTGGCTAATCCGCCCACAGCGTTTAAGCTTGGTAAAAAAGCTGAATAAGTCGATTTTTTCAGACTTTCTTGGGCAGCGATTTCATTTTCTAATGATTTCAATTCCTCATTAGATGAAAGTAATTTCTGCTCTAGTTGTGCGCGTGTCTGGGCCGTGGCATCTAATGCGGTTACCAGAAGAATTGCAATTGTGATCTGCTTTGCGTTTCGCAAAAAATGCATAGTAAGCTTCCTATTTTTCAACTTGAAATTTGAAAGAATCTTTTTTGTTTTTATACTCTGTAGTTGCCACTACTTCGATGCGGTAAGCATTTTTAAAATCAATCGGAGCCGTGTAAACCCCATTTTTTAATTCAATCTTCAAACTTTCAGCTTTTCCTTTTGGAAGTTTTCCAGTTGCAGAAATTTTGACTTCTGCAGCGGCAAAATCCGCACCTTCATGACTTGCTGGATATAATTTGAGTTCATTGCCAGATACGACATACTCAAGATTAATTTCTTTTCCCGCCTTAACCACGCCGCCATGATTCGCTTTAAGTGAACCCGGTGTGTTATCGTGCCCTTCGTGGGCAAAGACATTCAGGCTGGTCATTAAGAGAGTAGTTAGAATAATTTTTTTAAACATGTTTTTCTCCTTCAAATAGATCTGCTTTGTTTGTTCGTTCTAAACTTTTTTCGGCCGATTTTTTGCCAAAGTGAAAAAATACGGTCGGTGTTACAAAAATATCAAGCAGGGTAGAACTAATTAATCCCCCAACAATGACTACAGCCACAGGATGTAGAATTTCTTTTCCTGGTTCGCCGCCGGCGAAAACAAGAGGTGTTAAACCAAGAATTGCTGTCAGTGCTGTCATTAAAACTGGAACCAGTCTTTCTAATGAGCCCCGAATCACCATTTCTTTGGTGAATTTTTCGCCTTCATGTTGCAGCAAGTGCAGATAATGCGAAAGCATCATAATACCGTTTCGCGAAGCGATTCCACACAATGTAACAAAGGCTACAAGGCTGGCTATTGAAATTGTTTTGTCTGTTAAGTAGATTCCAATAATTCCACCGATAAAGGCCATCGGAATATTCAGCATGACCTGAATAGAAATAAAAGTTGATTTGAAATGGGCATAGAGAACTAAAAATATACCAGCGATAGCAAGTAAGCCTAAGACAATCATTAACTGAGCTGCTTTTTGCTGACTTTCAAATTGCCCACCATAAGTGATGAAATAGGATTGTGGAAGTTCAACGTTTTGTTTTATTTTGCTTTGAATTTCTTTAACTAAGCTATCTAAATCACGCCCTGATGAATTAGCTTGGACCACAATTCGGCGCTGGGCATTTTCACGATTGATGATATTTGGACCAGTTGATTCGTAAACATCGGCGACTTTTTCGATAGTGATTTTAGTTCCATCAGGCATTGTCTTGATCGCTGTTGCCTTGATAAGTTCTAGATCAGTTCGTGATTTTTCATCAAATCTCATCATCAGATCAATACTTTTTTGACCTTCAAGAATTTGTCCAACGACTTCTCCCTGTAAGGCTTTTTCCATAAGAGCTGAAAGTTCTCCTACGACAATTCCATATTTAAGAGCTTCGTCGCGTAATAATTGGATTTTAACTTGCGGAATCAGAACTTGCTGTTCGATTTGAAGATCAGTAAGCCCTGCAGTGCCTTCAAGAGCTTTTAAAATTTCTGCTGATTTTGAGCGTAGAACAGTTAGATCAGGGCCAAATATTTTAATCGCTATTTGAGCACGCACGCCAGAGAGTAAATGATCTAAACGATGCGAAATCGGCTGGCCGATATTCACAAATACATTTTCAATAGAATTTAAATTTTTTCTGATTTCTTCTAGAACAATTTCGCGAGGTCGGCCGCTTTCTTTAAAATCTACATCAATTTCAGACGAATGCACACCTTCGGCATGCTCGTCTAGTTCGGCGCGGCCTGTGCGGCGTGAAACAGATTTTACTTCTGGCGTTTGTAAAATAAGTTCTTCGGCTTTAAATCCCAGTTTATTAGATTCATCTAATGATATTCCAGGCTGGGCCATCATCGAAATAGTCGCAGTGCCTTCATTAAATTTGGGTAAAAAATCGCGGCCCATTTGTGTCGCCACACCTATTGCTAACAAAAATAAAAAAGCTGTTGTTCCAATAACTATACGGGGATGTTTGATGGCTTTGTGTAATAGTTTGGTATCCCAGGCTTTTAAAGTTGTAACCAGCTTACCTTCTTTGTGCTCCAGTAAACTTTTATTATTTAATAAGTACGAACAAAGTGCCGGAGTTACCGTTAAAGAAACAATCATCGAAGCCAAAAGCGAAATAACATAAGCAATTCCTAATGGAACAAATAATTTTCCTTCAATGCCACCCATTGTAAAAAGGGGAATAAATACAAGGCAGACAATGATTGTTGCAATAACAATCGAGTTTCTGACCTCGCTGGATGCATCATAGATGACCTTCAGGTTATTCTTAGGTGTCGCAGATAACTTATTTTCGCGCAGGCGTCGAAATACGTTTTCAACATCTACGATCGCATCATCTACAAGCTCACCGATGGCTATGGCAAGCCCACCTAAGGTCATTGTATTTACCGATAGCCCAAAGAAGTGAAATACAACAGCCGTCAAAACAAAACTTAAGGGGATTGCTGTCATTGTAATGACGGTTGTTCTAAAATTCATTAAGAATAGAAATAAAACTATTAATACTAATATTACGCCATCACGAAGGGCTTCTTTAACATTTTCAATTGATGATTCGATAAAGTGAGCTTGCTTGAATAAATTTGCGTTTAGTTCAACTTTTGCTGGGAGTGAAGGCGCAAGCTCGGCTAAAGCTTTTTCTATGGCACGAGTCAGATCAATAGTGCTCGCTCCAGGCTGTTTCTGTACACTTATGATGACGCCACTTTTAGCGTTTACGCTAGCTTCGCCACGCATGGTCTGAGGCGCTTCGCGAACTTCGGCAACATCTCGAACTACGACCGGGCGGCCTAAATGAAATCCTACAACTGAATCTAAAATTTCTTCTTTGTTGCGGATAGCGCCAATGACGCGAATTAAGGATTCATTTTTTTCGATATTTATAAAGCCACCTGTTGTGTTCAGGCTGATTTTTGAAAGATTATTTTCAATTTCTTCTATAGAAAGTTGCAGCTTTTGAATTTTCTCAGCAGAAAGAAGTATTTGGTACTGCCTGACTCCGCCACCAATTGAGATAACCTGAGAAATTCCCGGAATACTTAGTAGGCGTGGTCTTATTGTCCAGTCGGCTAAGGTTCTAAGATCCATCGGCTTCATGTTTGGATCTTGTGATGTTAAACCAATAAGCTGAATTTCTCCCATGATAGAAGATATTGGGCCCATAATAGGTGTAATATTCTTAGGTAGTTTTTCCTGGGCCAGCGATAATTTTTCTTGAACAAGCTGGCGATTTCTAAAAATGTCTGTTCCCCAGGCGAACTCGATGTAAACGATACTCAGACCCACGCCTGAATTAGACCGGACTCTTTCGACGCCGGGTAGGCCATTAAGTGCAGTTTCGAGCGGAAATGTGACAAGAGTTTCAACCTCTTCTGGTGCTAGGCCAGAGGCTTCGGTCATAACAGTGACTGTCGGTCTATTTAAGTCTGGAAAAACGTCGACCGGCAAGTTTGCCGCAAGCCAGCCTCCGTAAGACACAACAAGTGCCGCAAAGGCGATAACTAATAGGCGGTGAGAAAGAGAAAATTTAATAATGCGATCTAACATGCCGAAATACCTTCTTCACTACTACTATGATTGGAAATCGCTATTTGTGACAAATAATATAATTATTTTTGAACGGTCACAGACAGGGGCATGGTTTTAAGAACACCTGCATCAATGACTTGAACCCAAATACGATAATCGCCTTCTGTTGGGAAGGTAACGTGTATCATTCCGGTATTGGCATTATCGCCATCCATTGGGTGTGCGTGAATAAGATCATCGCCCCCAGGCGAGACGGCAATGATATGGGCGTTTGCGCCAAGGTATTGGGTTACTTCAGGCTGAGTTCCATCGCTGCGGCTTATGGTATAAGTTAGCATAGCCATTTTACCTGGTTTAAGTTTTTGCTTTGAGAACTCTACTACAGTATTGCCGACAGAAACTTTTCTAATGTTGCCAAGTGATACTGCCGGTAATGCTGGTTTTCCTCCAGTTACGTCTACTTGGTAGGAAGCTGAAAATGCAGTTTCATCAAGTAATACACCTTGTGCCCAGATGTAATATGATCCGTCAGTTGTAAGGTTTAATTCGGCTTTCCAAAATTCACCATCAAATGTGGGGTGAACGTGGTTAAATTCGTTAAGAGACAGGTCGTAAACAACTAAGTGCAATTTTTTGGTGTGAGACTCTTTTAGATCTAATTCGGCAATAGGTTTTTTTGTTTCTTGATCATAAATTTGAAATAGGAATTCAATGTCATCTGAAGCAACAAGTGTTCCTTGTGTCTTTGCTTCAATAGATACGCGATCGTCTTCATCTGCAAAGCCAGTTGATTGTCCGAAAATAACAGCCGCTGCGGCCAGTGCAGTTAGTAGTTTAAAAAATTTAGACATAATATTACTCCTGTTGGGATTTGCTTTGTCTTAAAATACCCTATGGGGGTATGCAACTAAATAATTTTGACATATACCCTACTGGGGTATAATTATTGATGTTATAACGGGGAACACAGTGCAAGAAACCATCAAAGATAAAAACAAGAGCAAGAAGTCGCGCTCGCACGCAACACAACCACATGATCATACGGGCGAGCTACGCCGGTTAAGCCGAATTAAAGGGCAGGTTGAGGGCGTCGAGCGAATGATTAATGAACATAGATATTGTCCTGAGATAGTTCATCAGATTAAAGCCGTTAGATCCGCATTAAAAAGTCTCGAGGTTTCAATCATTGAGGGCCACATGAAGCATTGTGTGAAGGCCGCAGTTTCTAGTCGCAACAGTAAAGTTATCCAAGAAAAAATGGAAGAAATATTAATGTTATTAAAAGGACAAAACTAATGAGAAAGAATTTATTTTTTATCGTAAATTAAAAATCTCAAGTAAATCCACATTGAGCTGGTAAAGCCCGGTGTGTTTACCATCAACGGCAACTTTTTGCACTTCGGTCATAAAGTTCTTAATAAGCCCTTTAATTTTGTCAAAACCTTCGGCATCCGTCGTAAATGACACGAAAATATTATCTTTTTTTTCTTCGCCTTTAGCAAAGCTCATTTGATTCATCGCTGTTTTCATCACTAACTGATGGGTGCGCATTAAAGGGTGATCGCTGCCAAAGTGAATGCGTGAACTAGTTACTTTTTTGACTTCATTTACTTTAGGGTCATATTCGATGCGGTTTAAGCGATCTAGTAAGACTAAAATTTCTTTTACCCGAATAACATCTAAACCTAACAGCGAAGCTAATTGATTCGGATTTTTCTGTAAACTTTTAATCCAGAGTGAAACATGCACAAGCACGGCCTGATAGTTCATAAGATAACTAATATCATCAGCAAACTGTGACGATGGTTTTTCAACGGTATTTAAGCTTAGATTACGTTTTTTTTGCAGCGTCGAAATTTTTTGAAATAAAAAGTCTTTACGGGCCTTGTTCGCGGTGGCTGCATGCGCTCGCAGTAATAACAGATATTCGACTTCGTCATCTAAAAATTCAAGCGCGTAACCTACAGAAAAAATCTGATCTTCATTTAAGTGATGTGAATCTGAATTTAATACCTTAGATAAGAACGTGTACTGAATTTGTAAAACCTCAGCTAGGTATTGCAGGGTGAATTTAGGCTTAGATTTCTTAAGTTCTTTAAGGCGTTCACGAATGATCTTTTTATAATTGTTATGCTCAAAGATCAAAAACGCCATAAATACCCCGTTTTAAAAGTTATACTAAAAGTATAACTTTATTCGTTAAATTTCAATTAAAAATAATAACCAAGTCAGAACGCCTCAAGCACCATTACTTTAACGGTTCAATAGTGAGCCAACAAAAAGCGATCACGCAAACAAAAGGAGACCCCAATGAAAGCATTATTAAGAACAATGAAAACTGTACCAGCGAAAGTACTTTTAGTGACATGCCTATGTGCAGCTCAGAACTTTGCACAAGCTGCAGATGCTGAAAGCCGCGAAGTCGTTTCACCTACAGAAAACGTAAAATTTATCCCGACATTAGGATATTCATACTTTAACATTACTGGCTCTGATGTTGATTACAGCTCAAAAGGCGGAAGCTCTGCAGGTCTGTTAGTGCAAAAAGCATTCAGCCCAACCTTATCAGTAGAGAGCGGTCTGCAATATCTAGAAGCGGGAGCTAAGCAAAGTTTAGATTTCGGATTTTTTAGCTTAGATACAGTAGTTGTAGACATAAAAATGATTACGATTCCAGTTCGTGCGCAATACCTTTTTAATCCGACTTCAACTGGAGCCCGTTATTATGGTAAAGCAGGCGTGGCTGCAACTTATGTTGTCGGTGCTGAAGCCAACGTTTTAGGTGAATCGCAAGATATCAAAAGCGAACTAAATTCTTTCGGCGCTTTTGCACAAGCTGGTTTGGGTGCTGATTGGGAAATCGCCTCTGAATCACGTTTAAATGTAGATGTAACTTATAACTACGGTCTGACTAAAGTATTTAAAAATGGCGGCGGTAAATTAGCAGGTCTTGAAGTTCAAGCTGGTTACGCAATCCCTTTCTAAGCCAAAAATATCACAGGAGAATAACACCATGAAATACTTAAAATTATTAATGACTGTATCAATGATCACTGGACTTTTAACTTCATGCCAAAGTGTGCCGTACCAACCCTACGCTCGCGATGTGAAAAAGAAACCAAGCCAAAACGGAATCATCGCTTTAAAAGTTGGATACCGTGATGAAGACCGCCAAAAAGCGACACACATGATGGCTTCAAACTGCGCCCCTACGCAAGCTAAAGTGATCGAAGAAGGTGAAGTAGTGATCGGCCAGGAATCAACGACGAATTCAAACACATCTAAAAATGCCGGAACTCAATCAACACATGTTGGCAGCTTTTTAGGAATGCCACTTTTATCTGGTGGTCGTGACCCTTCAGAAAACACGTCGGCAAAAGTTTCTACGACAGAAGTTAAAGAATGGCAGATTAGTTACGAATGTTTAACAAAGAAATCAACGGTGAAGTAAACCTCTTTACTGATGGTCGCTTAGGGGAGGGAACGAAAGTTTCCTCCCTTTTTTTTATCTAGAAGGGTTTACTAAGGCTATAAAGCAGTGGATTACCGAAGCTAAATACCTGGCGCAGGCGATTTTCATGCAGACCATAAACCACGATGTTATCCGGGCTTAAGTCAATTTGTACCGGAAAAGGTTTTAACGAAGTTCCAAAATTAATATGCCCATCGACTTTATAGTTTTGGTAGATTGGTCCTAAAATAAAAGAGGCTCCGTTTAATTTGAAGATTTTTTGCTCTTCACTTACTTGTAATGTCAGGGCCGGGCGTAATGAGTAATCAATAATTTCATTGCGATCAATAAATAAGATACCGATTTGTTTCCACTCAGTGCCATTCATTTTTTTAGTCAGAATGGTAAATTGTTTTTTATTCGCACTCATTTCAAGTTTTAAGCAGTCTTCTTTATAAGTTAAAGAAAAATACGGCGCTAAAAAGCTTTGGCTGCCCTTAGGAAAAACACCATTACTGTTATCACACACTTCGGCTACAACCGGAGGTTTAATAAACGGAGAAATCGGTTCACGCGCGTATAACGCTGCAAACTTACGAATCAGCATCTGATCTAAGAAAACTTCTGACATTAAGCCAGAACCCGAATGCGATAAACCAAACACATGACCTAATTCATGAATCAAAACGTAATTTAAAAGTTTTGTGTACTTCCAGGCCGCATCAATCACATCAGGCGAAGTCTTTTTGTAAGAGTGTGCACCTAGATCACCTGTGATATAAATGACGCCGTTACCGCGTAATTGCACGTCGTCGTAATTTTTACGAATCGTTAAGCCTAAGTATTTTTCAGGCGTAATCATATAAGTTTTTTCAGCGGCATCAAGCATATCATAACCGAATTTGATTGTTAGATCTTCGGTGCCGGTGCAATTCGTGCTAAATTTAAATTCTTGCTGGGCGATGATAATTTGATTTTGGTTCGGGCTAAGAATGGGAGCATCTAAGTTAATCGAAGCCACGCCATCAAGTTGATCTTTCCAGTAAGCTAAGCTTTCGCGCACAAGGCGTAAAGCCGTTGATTCATCGACTGAAAATTCGCTTGGGCTAAAGCGCACGCAGTAATTAATTACTTTCGTGTTATTCACAAACCAGGGGTTCTTGCCATTTCTAAAAACTTCACCACCAGAGCTAACCCAGCCCCCATTGGCTGAAGCAAAACCGGCGATAAATAAAAAACCTAAAAAAACGCTGCAAAAACTTTTAAGATTATTTGCCATTTACGAGTCCTTTTCTTTTTATAAAATACGCATCAGTACCTAAGCAAAATTCAGTTTCACTAAAGCACATCAATTGATCTAAACCTGAACGTGATAAATCTAAGTCTAATTCCAACATCATAAAATCAGGTTTGATGCGATTTGGAAAAATCAATACACTGATCGGTGTTATATAGACTGTTTTCATTTTACCGTTTTCAATAAACTTTTTTGCGATCGGCATACCTATGCGATCGATTTCGATTTTTTGTACGGGCTGATAAAAAACCGGTATCGCTTTAATTAATGAAAGCGCGATCGTATTGCCTGAAGCTTTATAATCAGCAGCTGTAAGTTGAATTGAATGGCCTTTTGTTGAATACAATGATGCTGATTCACTGGTGCACTCTTCAACTTGAAAATCAGCATTTGCAATTTCTGGCCAATCACACATTTGTTCACAAAGCGCGAATTGACAGTGAATAGCGCACTGCCCAGTGCGCACAAAAAACGGGAGTGGTTCGCCACAGCGAAACGCGGTGCTGAACGCAGGGCGCTCGTTAGCGCCGCGAATCCATTTCAGCTGATCACGCGGATCAGTGATCTCTAGCGCTGGCTGTGCGTTGGCTGCAGCCGCTAGAAGTAAAAATAAAACAAAACGAATTACTTGCAAGACGGCACAGCCTCACACAGAAGACCTAAAACCATATTCTCAGTCGTTGATGTTTGTGGAGCGTGATCGCCGTAAAGCACGAACACATCACCAGAAGATTTTTGAGTTGCCGTGTTTTGCACGTTGAATGAAATCCATTCAGTTTGAAAATCTAATAAGCCATTTAAATTATCAGTGCCATTTTTAAAGGGAACAGCTTTATTACTAAGACATGATTCAGCTTTAACTAATTGGCCTTTTGCAGGAAGGGCAGCTGGTTTTGATAAAGCGATTTTTAAATCAGCTTCAGTGATTGCTTGTTTATCGTAAGCTGCAACTTTACAGCGTGTTGGTCTGCGGCCATCCGGAGTTTGCGGATCGTCTTCAGACACTAAGCCTGCAATGATAAAGCTTTGTAAAAAAGTTTGAAATTCTGTTTCAGAAACTTTTTTATCGTTAATCATGAACGACTGCTCAGGAGCAGAAAAGCCACTTACTTTTAAGCGGGCCGTGCCTCTTTGGTCAATTTGGCCGTACTTTAACGAAACATTTTGTTCAGTCAGGGCCGAAAAACTAAAGTTAGCTAAATTTACGCTCGTTGAAACTTTGATCGACATATTTTGTGAAAACAAACCCATATCTAAACTATCACCAGAGCTTGCGATCTCAACACTTACAGGTAAAGTGACTGTGGTTCCCTTTTTTTCGGCGTGAGCTTTAATAACGCCCGTAGCTTTGATGTGGCGCATGCGGTATTTTTCAATAAAGCCTTCAGTTTTAAAAACGATCGACATTGTAAAGCCGCCAACAAATTTTTCAGGTGTTTGTTCGTCTGTGATCACTGAAACCGACATTTCTAACGGACAACGTTCGCCAGAAATTTTTAGATCAAAAGTTTTAAGCTCAGTTGTTACGCCGTCTTTTTCAACCACAACTAATTGCGGCTCTTCGGTTTTAGTTGTTTGGCAGTCTTCAAGCTCATTCGCGATATCATCAGCAGCTTGTTCAGCTGACGGAGTCAACTTTGCCGGCTCTTCGTTAAAGCCAGAAATCTGCGTTTTTTCTGCAACGATTTTATCAATCGCTCCCATTAAGGTAGATAAGTTTTTTGTATCAGGCGAGCTTTGAGAAAAGCCATGAAGTGGAATAAGCAGAACCGCTAATAAATAACCGCACATAGAAACTGAATTTCTCATTGAAAGCCTACCTTCGTTTGTATACCTATTTTTACGAAAGCAAAGTCGGTTATTCAATCAGAATACGCTGCACACAAGGGTATTAATGGTTACCCAAGTGAATGCACAGCAAAAGCGCTTATTATTTTAGCACGATATCGTCATTCAGAACCTGCGTCAGCTGTTCGGCACCCTGGCGCGAAATGCTGATCATCTGCTTTTCGTCATGTCTGATCAGATGTTGTTCGATAAGCATACTCTCATCATGCAGTTTAAATTTATCCGTTAAACGATCGGCGTGGTCGCGCTTGTAGCCAAGTTCAACTAACATTTCTTTTGAAAGTTCAACAGCGGCATCAAAAGTTTCACGTTTGATAAAAGTAATTCCTAGATCACGTAATTGAAAAGCGTGGTCACGATTGCGGGCCCGCGCCAGAATTTTTAATTTCGGAAATTGTTCAGTGATAACTTTTGCAGCTTCAATACTTGATTCAACATCATCAATGGCCAAAATTAAAAGTTTTGCATCTGCAGCGCCGGCTTTTTCTAAAAGTTCTGCGCGCGAAGCATCACCGTAATAAACTTTGGTGCCGAATTTTCTTAACAGCTCAATTTGTGCCGGGTCTAATTCTAACGCCGTAAATGGAATGCCTAAAGAACGTAAAATACGGCCACAGATTTGCCCGAAGCGTCCGTAACCTGCAATAATCACATGATTATTGTTGGTATCGATTTCATCAAACTGAACATCTTTCTTTTTTCGATTGTTCAGATTAGCCAAGATCTTTTCATTAAAGGCTAAAGCAATCGGGCTTATAACCATTGATAATGTGACAATCAAAACTAACATCTCGACAGTTTCTGCAGGTAAAAAATTAATCTTCAATGTTGAAGCAAAAATAACGAAGGCAAATTCTCCGCCTTGGGCAATGGTTAAGCTCATGCATTTTGAGCTGTCGGCTTCAAGACCTAACACGCGGGCTGAAACAACAATTAAAAATCCTTTTACAGCTTGGTATAATCCTGTCAGGGCCAAAATTAATAACGGCGAAGCCACAAGTAATGAAATGTTCACAGACATGCCGACCGAGATAAAAAATAAACCCATTAATAAACCTTTAAACGGTTCAAGATCGACTTCTAATTCGTGGCGGTATTCTGAATCGGCTAAAAGGACTCCGGCCAAGAACGCTCCAAGCCCCATAGATAAACCCAAGTGATGCATCCACATTGATACACCCAGCACGATAGCTAAAGTGATCGCTGTGAAGATTTCGCGATTATGAATTGAGGCCACCATTCGAAGCAGCGGACGCATCAGGTAACGACTGATTAAAACCAGCACGATTACAGTGCCGATAAACCAAAGCGCTGTCCAGCGGGTCAAGGTAGAATCACCAACGGCTCCGCCCAATAAAGGAATTAACGCCAAAGCGGGGATAGCGATAATATCTTGCATCAGTAAAATCGCAAACGCGGTTTTACCGGGAGTAGTTTGCAATTGTTTACGTTCAATCAGGGTTTGCATCGCAAAAGCTGTTGAAGATAGCGATAGCGCAAAACCAATCACCATAGATTGAGTCCAGGTTAAACCAAAAAATTTAACGATTAAGCCTAAGCCCAAGGTGCAAGCTAAAATTTGTAAACCGCCAAAGCCGATCAGGTCTTTACGCATGCTCCATAATTTTTTCGGCTGCAATTCTAACCCGATAATGAACAATAAAAACACCACGCCAAATTCAGCAAAGCCTGCAACGCTATTTACATCTTTGATCACACCCAGGGCGTGTGGTCCGATAATAAAGCCCGCTGCTAAGTAGCCAAGAACTGAACCCAGCCCCAGTTTATGAAATATTGGAACAAGTAAGGCAGATAAAGAAAGATAAATTAAAGCAGGCGTGATTAAATCCATCCTTGAAGTATAGAAAGAAATCTAGCTAAAATGGAAGGTAATTATGCCACATATTCGTATTCGCTCCATGACCGATTCAGATGTTAAAAACCTAAGCCGTGTTTTACCAAAAGAACTTTCGCAAATCATGAACACGCCCGAAGAAAACTTCACTGTTGAAAAAGTTCAGACGGTTTTTTATCGTGACGGCGTCATCGTGCCTGACGGCCTGGGTGATCCGATGATTGAAATTCACTGGTTTGATCGCGGCGCTGAGATGAAAGCTGTAGCTGCAAAGAAAGTGACTGAACTTGTGCGCGGGTTTTCGAAAGCAGAATATACCGCTGTGTTGTTTTTTGATCTGCCTAAAACTGATTATTTTGAGAATGGCGAACACTTTTAAAAATAAAAAAGGCGACTAGAGATAGTTTTCCATGACCCACATCTTTTAAGCAAGGTGTGGGTTTTGTTTTTTAAATCCGTCTATCGGATATATCTTTGCCAGCTACCAATAACAGCCCTCTAACCTGCGCCAGGTTCTTGCTTTTCGTTAGTTCATCGAAAGGCTTGGGTATGGGTCACACACAATTGCATTTTACAAAAACACATTGGCGGTTTCGCTATAACCATGGC
>JAKFBS010000009.1:0-1800 GCA_036677065.1 Bdellovibrio sp.
TCATGATCAGCCTCTTTTTTTATTTCATAATTTCATATTTTCTGATTTTAAGTGATTTAAGTTACTATTCCGTTGTCTTTTATTTGGGTTAATCAGTTGATTTTCATATATTTAAGTATTAAATCATACGCTATATGGCAGTCAGGCAACCCGTTTTTAAGCCTTATAATCAACAGCAAATTATGGCTATACCACCCACGCTGGAAGAGTTAATTCCTAAGGCTCATCCGGTTAGAGTGGTCAATGAGATCATTAACAAGCTTAACATTGAGCCCTTATTAAAAGCCTACCATATCAAAGGCAGTTCAAGCTATCATCCTCAATTATTGCTTAAAGTTTTGGTGTATGGGTATGTGACTAACACCTACTCCAGCCGTAAACTGGCAGCAGCCTGTAAGGAAAGCATTTATTTCATGTGGTTAAGTTCGATGAGTTATCCCGACCACAATACCATCAACCGTTTTAGAGGTGTTCGTCTGAAACATGCGCTTCGCAGTGTATTTGAGGAGGTAGTCAAGTTGTTGGCAGCAGAAGAGCTGTTAAGTATTGATGAGGTCTATACTGATGGAACGAAGATCGAAGCCAATGCGAACAAGTATACCTTCGTCTGGAAAAAATCTATTCAGACCAATAAGGAGAAAATGAAAAAGCAGCTGACTGAGATCTGGCAGTATGCCCAGCAAATAGCCCAGGATGAAGATAAAATGCCGGAACCACCTGATTTCACCCAGATTGACAGCCAGAAGGTGAAGGCGACTGTAGATCAGCTTAATGAAAAGCTTGCCGGTAAAGAAAATCTGGATAAGAAGATGAAGGGTAAATTGAAGTATGTCACTAAAAACTATCCCCAAAACATGGCTAAATATGAGCAACAGGAGGCTATTTTGGGCGAAAGGAACAGCTACAGCAAAACAGATACCGGGGCAACTTTTATGCGTATGAAGGAAGATCACATGAAGAATGGGCAGTTAAAACCCGGCTATAATGTTCAGATATCTACCTCAAATCAGTTTATCGTTAACTATACCCTTCATCCCAATCCAACCGATACCACGACCCTGGATGCACACTTATCTCAGCACCAGGCCAGCTTTGGCAAAGCCCCTAAAGTAATTACCGCAGATGCAGGATATGGCTCTGAGGAAAACTATACCTTGTTGGAGGGAAAAAAGATTGTTTCTTTTGTAAAATATGGCCTGTTTGATAAGGAACAGAACGAAAACTACAAAAGTAAGTTTCCCTTTGCCGGCGATAAGCTCTTTTATAATCCGCAAAAGGATTGCTATATCTGCCCGATGGGACAGCAGATGGATTTCATTGGAACCGCCACTAAAAAAACCAGTACTGGATTTAAACAAACCCTGAAAAGATACCAGGCAAGGAACTGCGGAAACTGCCCGATGAATGGTGCCTGCCACAAATCAAAAGGTAACCGGATCATAGAGATTAACGAAAACCTGAAGCGGCTGAAACAAAAAGCACACGAACTGCTGAACAGCGAAGAAGGGATCCGGCGGCGAAAGAAAAGGTGCTTTGATGTAGAACCAGTCTTCGGGAATATTAAACAGAACCACGGGTTCCGCCGCTTTATGCTCCGCGGTAAGGAAAAAGTAGAGATCGAATGGGGCTTAATCGCAATTGCACAAAATCTGAGAAAGAAAGTAGCCTAAACAGGTGCTTTCTGGCCAATTATCTTTAAAAAAATGCTCAGCATTGGAAAAAAAACATGAAATTGAATGCCCTCAAATTTTTAGGCTTAAAATAAAGAGACCGCATCATGTGAATTTTGATACGGCCTCT
>JAKFBS010000010.1:0-1572 GCA_036677065.1 Bdellovibrio sp.
CCATAGCCGTCAGTTTAGCGAGCCAAAACACTGTATGTGAGTTCATTTATGAACAGGGTGTAGATCCCCATTGGGATCTTTCTTCCTTTTGCCCATATTTGTATATTGTTTTTTTAGTTTGAAAAAGGCGGATTCTGTTGCGGTTCACCGCCTTTTTCTTCTCTGAATATACGGATTTTTATGATGCTAAAGAAATGAAAATCAATGGTTTATACAGAAAAAAGACCAAATTTTAAAAGAAAATTTTCTATCAAATTTTAACCCTGAATCCATCAATTCATTAGCCAAAGAAACTGGCTATTCCATCAGAAAGTCTAAGCTCGACGGTTTCAGTTTTCTTTTGAGTCTGATGTTTTCTTATCAACGGGGAAAAGATTTCAGTCTATTGGACATGGCTTCCTTTCTCTTTCAGGAATTCGGGATAAACATCACCAAGCAGTCCCTTCATGACCGGTTTACTTCCCCAGCTGTTGAATTCCTAAAAAAGTGTCTCGATTGTCTTTTGGCTCAAAAGATCAGCTATACAGGCGAAAAGCAGGCACTCAAAACCCATTTCAATCGGATCCGGATCAAGGATTCTACCAAATTTGCCCTCCCTGATTCTTTTTCGGAAAAGTACAAAGGGTATGGAGGGGCACTTCATCACTCCTCTTCAATGATCAGTGTCCAATACGAATATGATTTCCTGAGTGGGCAGAGTCTTGATCTCAGGCTAACCTCCGGGGTTAAGAATGATCAGTCAGACTCAGCGGATTTCACCCATGATATTCAGGAAAATGATCTTTTTCTCCGAGATATGGGCTATTGTACTTTGTCGTTTATGTCAAAGATTCACTCAGCGAAAGCGTACTTTGTCAATCGGTTGACACCACAGGTTAATATCTATTCAGAACCGGACTCAAAAGATCCTGTGGATATCAACTTCTACCTTAAAAAGGTCAAAAAAGATAACCTGGAATACCTGGAAGTGCCTGTTTTTCTGGGGAAAAAAGATAGAATTCCTGTTCGGCTTGTGGTTTCACTGGCCGATGAGACTACGTATGAGAAAAGACTCCGGAAAACCTCAAAACAAGCTCGGTCTACAGGAAACAAGGTTTCTGACAAGTTTAAAGCAAGAGCAAGGTTGAACATCATGGTGACCAACGCTCCCGCTGAGATCCTGAAAGGAAAAGATATCAGAAAAGTATATTCCTTACGATGGCAAATCGAGCTGATCTTCAAAACCTGGAAATCGCTGGCCACCATTGACGAGTTTAATACTTCCAAGATCCGTCGATTTGAATGTCAGCTTTATGGGAAACTGATTTGGATTATCCTTAATCTAAACATTTTCAACTGGTTACAACATCAGGTATTGCAAAAGAATAAAGTACTGTGCAGCATATGGAAGTACTTCAGGTTGATCCAAAACATCTCGGATTACCTGATCACAGCTTTGAAAAGCCATAAAGAGTTGATTACCCTACTAGATCAACTCAAAGATTTTGCTCCCAAGATTTTATACCTAGAAAAGAAAAAAGGAAAACTGTCTTTAAATGAGATACTTACAGCCTTAACCTGACGGCTATGGCC
>JAKFBS010000011.1:0-251355 GCA_036677065.1 Bdellovibrio sp.
AGTCATTGTATCGCCAGCGCGATTAACCGGAACATAACCTAAAGCTGAAGTCACATTTGAATTCGTTAATGAAATCTCACCAGCACCAGTTACCGTGATGTTACTTCCGATTGAAACAACACCCGTGTTCGTCGCATCAGCTACACGTAAAGTTTGTGACGAAACCGAAGTTAAGCGGCCAAATGCATCTACTGTAATGATCGGAATTGTGAATGATGTTCCGTATGTAGCAGCTGTTACGCCACTGTTTGCTAAACCGATCACCGGAGCTGATGCCGGGCCAGTCACTGTGATTGGAACTGTCGATGAAACTGCTCCGCCTGGTGCGAAACCTAAAGCTGCTGTTATGTCAGATGATACTAATTGTGAACCGCTTGTAACACGGCCTTTACCATCTACAGTTACTTTCGTGTATTGTGTTCCGCTGGTTACGCCAGCGCCTACAGAAATTAACTGTAAGTCACCAGTGTTTGACATTGTCGCATCGCCATTCATGTAAACAGCTGTGGCAACACCAGAAGCATTACCTACGAACATTGTGCCGCTGGCAATTGCCGCGCTCATGATCGGAACCCAAGTTGTTTGCACCATACCCGCAGTTGCAGAAGAAATACCTAATGCATAACCTGCAGGTGGAACCACACCGTTATTTGGTAAAATGATGTCGTAGTTCGGCGTACCGATTGGCGTGAAGATACCGATTGAATTTGTTAAACCATTTTGAATACGTAAGTTACGTTGTACAGTCATATCCTGTACTGTCGTGATGTTATTTGCGATGAAGTTACCATTAGAATCGCGGCGTACAATTGTACCACTTGAATTTTGGTCAGTAGCATTGATTGTATCACTTACGCTTTGTGAAATTTGCGCAGAAGTTTTTTCGCCCACTGTAGCTACAACAGTTGCTGAAAGTGAACCGGTTACATCACCTGATAAAGAGGCGCCTAAGGCTGTGATCACGTTACCGCTAGTGATTGAAATTACACCCGCAGTTACAGTGATATTATCACCAACTTGCACCACACCGTTTTCAGTAGTTGATGCAGAACGAAGAGCTGCTGATGTTACGCCAGTTGTGCGCCCGAAAGCGTCTACAGTTACAACTGGAACAGTTGCTGAAGAACCGAATGTTCCTGCCGTTACCCCGCTATTTGCCAAACCGATTACCGGAGTTGAAACGCCGCCTGTGATCACGATTTGACCCACAACACCTGATACTGCAGTTACTTTATCAACGAATGATTGAAATTCAGTATTTGTAATCGCACCCTGAGTTACTCCGGCACTTGCTGCCATCGGGAAGTTAAATGTATGCAATCCATTTGCAGTTGCAACCGCAAAAGATGTTCCTGCGGAACCTGTGGCGAAAGCTTGTGTTCCAGAAGTTGATCCATTTAATGAAGTGACAGCGCCCGAGTTGTTTAAAACAGTTTTCCAGTCACTGTCTGCGCTATCGTAATACTGGATTGTTTTGTTATCAGTATTGTAAATTTGCAGACCATCAGTTGTCGCACCAGAAACGATAGCATTACGTTGCACTGTCGTCATACGCGGAATCAAGATACCTTTAGTAGTCGATGCGATATCTAAAATTGCTGAAGCGTTTGCAGCTGCAGTACCAAGGGCAATTGTGTTCGATACTACTAATGATGGAGTAGTTAATCCACCAGTCATTGTATCGCCAGCAAGATTTACCGGAGTAAAACCTAACGCTGAAGTTACATTTGAATTTGTTAAAGAAATTTGGCCAGCACCATTTACAGTGATGTTACTTCCGATTGAAACAACACCCGTATTCACGGTGTCTGCTACACGTAAAGATTCTGAAGTTACTGATGTAATACGCCCAAAAACATCTACTGTGATGATCGACATTGTACCAGAAGCCCCGTAAGTCGCGGCGGTTACGCCACTGTTTGCCATACCGATGACAGAATTCGATGCGCCACCTGTTACCGTTAACGGTGCTGTAGTCGAAACTACTCCGCTTGGAGTGTAGCCTAAAGCTGAAATCACATCTGCAGAATCTAATTGGGCACCACTTGTTACGCGGCCTTTACCATCAACAGTTACTTTCGTGTATTGCGCCCCAGAAGTTACATTTGCACCGACACTAGAAAGAGTCAGTTCACCTGTATTTGATAAAGTGGCATCACCTGAAAGAAGGACTCCTACCGCAGAACCTGATGCGCTACCTACGTAAATATGTGCGCTTGATAACATATCTGTTAATACATTAGCCCAACGTGTATTAATCACAGTTCCTGTTGAACCTGAAGCTACCGCTAATACTTGGCCCACTGTTGGAGCGACGGCATTGCTTGGTAATACGATATCATAACTTGGCGTAGCAATCGGCGTTGTGATACCGATGTAATTTGTCATACCGTTTTGTACACGCAAGTTACGTTGTACGGTCATATCCTGCACTGTTGTGATGTTATTAGCAGAAAAATCACCGTTATTATCACGGCGTACAATTGTTGAACTAGAATTTAAATGAGTTGCCGTGATTGTATCACTTACACTTTGTGAAATCTGTGCTGCAGTTTTTCCACCCACAGTTTGTACTACCGTTGCATCAAGTGTTCCTGATACATCGCCACCTAAAGATCCTACGGCTGCGATCACGTTACCACTTGTGACTGAAATTGTTCCGGCAGATAAAGTAATGTTTGAACCAATTTGCACGATACCTTTTGAACCAGCTGTTGCATCCGCATAAGCTTGTGCAGTTGCTGAAGTAATTCTACCCCAGGCATCAACAACAAAATTTGGAATCAACGTATCAGAGCCGTAAGAACCTGCAGTTACACCACTGTTTGCTAAAGTAATTACCGGTTGCGAACTTGTTCCAGTTAATACGATGGGCGCTGCTGCTGATACTATACCAACAGGAGTGTAACCTAAACCTGTAACTACATCAGCAAAAGCTAAATCGCTTCCGCTTGTTACACGGCCCCAAAGATCTACTGATACTTTTGGATATGTTCCTGATGTTACTCCGCTAAACGCTAAACCAATCGTTGGATTTGATGAGCCACCAGTTAAGGTAATTGGTGAAGTTGATGAAACCGAACTCATTGGTAAATAACCTAACGCGGCTACGACATCTGCATTATCTAACTGCGCACCACTTGTTACACGGCCTTTACCATCTACCGTTAATTTCGTGTATTGAGAGCCAGAGACCACGCCTGCGAAATCTAATAAGCGGGCGTCAGCGATAATCCCGGTAGCACTTGCGCTTCCCAAATCAACAAAGTCTGCAGTTGCAAATGTACCTAAACCTAAATTTGTACGTGCCGTAGCACTTGAAGCTAAATCACTTAAGTCGTTAGCTCTTCTTAAGAATGTACCAGAGACAGCATCATCCATTGGCGTATAACCTAAGCCGGTAGCGATATCTGTGAATGCTAAATTACTTCCGCTTGTTACACGACCCCAGATATCAACTGAAACTTTTGGATATGTTCCTGAAATTACACCTGAAATGTCTAAACTGATCATTGGATTAGATACACCGCCCGTGATTGATAACGGAGACGACACACTGACTGAATTCATTGGTGTGTAACCTAAACCTGTTGTGATATCGGCAACGTTTAAATCGCTTCCGCTAGTTACGCGGCCCCAAAGATCTACTGATACTTTTGGATATGTTCCTGAAGTTACACCTGAATTTGCTAAACTGATGACTGGATTTGAGGCCGTGCCCGTTAAAACTAACGGCGTCGCCGCTGAAACACTGGCTACCGGTGAATATCCTAAACCTGTAGTCACATCTGTAAAATCTAAAAGGCTACCGCTTGTTACACGACCCCAAAGATCAACAGACACTTTCGGATATGTTCCTGAAGTCACACCACTGAAAGCTAAACCGATTATTGGATTTGATGCGCCACCAGTTAATGTGATTGGTAAAGTTGATGAAACCGAACTCATTGGTGCAAAACCTAATGCTGTTACGATATCTGCATTATCTAACTGGGCACCACTTGTTACGCGGCCTTTACCATCTACTGTTAATTTCGTGTATTGAGTTCCAGAAGTTACATTTGAAAAATCTTGTAATCTTGCATCAGCGATAATTCCTGTAGCCGATGCACTGCCAAGATCAACAGTATCTGCTGTTGCGAATGTTCCTAAACCTAAATTTGTACGAGCTGTAGCTGAAGAAGTTAAATCACTTAAATTATTTGCTCTGCGCACGTAAGTTCCTGAAGCGGCATCATCAGCCGGTGTATAGCCTAAAGCTGTCACTACATCTAAAGCAGCTAATTGACCACCACTGACTACGCGGCCTTTACCATCAACCGTAACTTTCGTATATTCAGTACCCGAAGTTACATTTGCACCAACATTGATTAATTGCAAACTACCAGAACTAGACATTGTCGCATCGCCAGTAACTTGCATACCGACGGCTGCACCAGAAGCACTACCTACGAAAATGTAACCTGGATTTAACATGTCTGTTAATGTGCTATACCAACGAGTTGCGATCACAGTTCCTGTTGAACCTGAAGCCACCGCTAAAACCTGGCCCACTGTTGGTGGCACCGCATTGTTTGGTAAGATAATATCGTAATTAGGTGTTGCGATCGGTGTTGTGATACCGATGTAATTTGTCATGCCGTTTTGTACACGTAAGTTACGTTGTACAGTCATATCCTGAACTGTCGTGATGTTATTCGCCGTAAAGTCACCGTTGTTATCACGGCGAACAATTGTTGAACTAGAATTTAAATGAGTTGCATTGATTGTATCACTTACGCTTTGTGAAATCTGCGCTGAAGTTTTTCCGCCAACAGTCATTACAACAGTGTTGTCTAATGTACCTGATACGTCTCCGCCTAGTGCACCCATCGCTGCAATTACATTTGCGCTGGTGATCGAAATTACACCTGTCGACAATGTGATATTGTCACCGATTTGCACGATACCTTTAGTACCCGAAGTTGCATCAGCGTAAACTTGTGTACCTGCAGAAGAAATTCTACCAAATGCATCCACTGTAAAATATGGAATCAACGTATTCGATCCGTAAGTGCCGGCGATCACACCACTGTTTGATAAGCTGATTACTGGATTCGAAGCTGTACCCGTTAACACTAACGGAGAAGTTGCTGATACGCTGGCTACTGGCGAATAACCTAAACCAGTTGTCACATCTGCAAAGTCTAAAACTGTTCCGCTTGTTACACGGCCCCATAGATCTACTGAAACTTTAGGATATGTTCCTGACGTTACGCCGCTAAATTCTAACCCAATTGTTGGATTCGAAGCACCGCCAGTTAATGTGATTGGCGAAGTCGAAGACACACTGTTCATCGGAACATAGCCTAACGCTGCATTTACATCGGCATTCGTTAATTGCGCGCCGCTTGTTACACGGCCTTTGCCATCAACCATTATTTTTGTATATTCAGTACCTGAAACTACTCCGGCAAAATCCTGTAATCTTGCATCAGCGATAATTCCTGTAGCCGAAGCACTTCCAAGATCAACAGTATCTGCTGTTGCGAACGTTCCTAAACCTAAATTAGTTCTGGCTGTAGCACTATTTGTTAAATCACTTAAATTATTTGCTCTTCTTACGTAAGTACCAGAAACCGCATCATCAGCCGGTGCATAACCTAAAGCCGTCACCACATCTGCATTATTTAATTGAGTTCCGCTAGTTACGCGGCCTTTACCATCGACTGTAACTTTCGTGTACTGCGCACCCGAAGTTACACCGGCACCTATAGAAACTAATTGGAAATTACCTGTGTTTGAGATAGTCGCATCACCACTCATGGCCATGCCTTCGGCTGTACCTGACGCATTACCTACGAAAATGTAACCCGGAGCCAAAACATCTGTTAATGCATTCATCCAACGAGTGGCAATTATAGTTGCTGTTGAACCTGAAGCCACCGCTAAAACCTGACCTACTGTTGGAGCCACAGTGTTATTTGGTAAGATAATATCGTAATTTGGCGTAGCAATCGGCGTTGTGATACCGATGTAATTTGTCATGCCGTTTTGTACACGTAAGTTACGTTGTACAGTCATATCCTGAACTGTTGTGATGTTATTCGCCGTGAAGTCACCGTTGTTATCACGGCGAACAATTGTTGAACTAGAATTTAAATGAGTTGCATCAATGGTATCACTGACTGATTGAGAAATCTGCGCTGAAGTTTTTCCGCCAACAGTCAGTACAACTGTGTTATCAAGAGTTCCTGAAACGTCTCCGCCTAGTGCGCCCATCGCTGCGATCACGTTTGCGCTCGTGATTGAAATTGTTCCTGTTGATAATGTAATGTTATCGCCGATTTGCACGATACCTTTAGCCGCATTTGTTGCGGCTGCATAAACTTGAGAACCTGCAGATGTGATTCGACCGAAAGCATCTACAGTAAAATATGGAATTAAAGTATTTGTACCGTAAGTCGTTGCAACCACACCGCTGTTTTCAAAACCAATCACCGGATTTGAAGCGCCACCAGTTAAAGTGATTGGCGCAGTTGATGATACTGTATTCATTGCCACGTAACCTAAGCCCGCGGTTACATCGGCATTATTTAATTGTGCGCCACTTGTTACGCGGCCTTTACCATCAACTGTAACTTTCGTATATTGTGCGCCTGAAGTTACTCCGGCACCTACAGAGGCTAACTGAATATTGCCAGTATCAGAAATAGTCGCATCACCAGTCATCGCTACCGGTGTCGCAGTGCCTGAAGCATTGCCGACAATGATATATCCGGAAGCCAATATATCAGTTAAAGCATTAATCCAATTTGTCGCAATCAATGTTCCTGTTGAACCAGAGGCCACTGATAGAACCTGACCCACAGAGGGCGCCACAGAATTATTCGGTAAAATAATATCGTAATTCGGAGAAGCAATGGGTGCCGTAATACCGATATAATTTGTTAAACCATTTTGTACACGTAAGTTACGTTGTACAGTCATATCCTGAACTGTTGTGATGTTATTCGCCGTAAAGTCACCGTTGTTATCACGGCGAACAATTGTTGAACTAGAATTTAAATGAGTTGCATTAATTGTATCGCTGACTGATTGAGAAATCTGCGCTGCAGTTTTTCCGCCAACAGTCATTACAACTGTATTATCAAGTGTTCCTGAAACATCTCCGCCTAAAGAGCCCATCGCTGCAATCACATTTGCGCTCGTGATCGAAATTACACCTGTCGACAATGTGATATTGTCACCGATTTGCACGATACCTTTAGTACCCGAAGTTGTATCAGCGTAAACTTGAGAACCTGCTGAAGTAATTCTACCGAATGCGTCTACTGTAAAATATGGAATTAAAGTATTTGTACCGTAAGTCGTTGCAATCACACCGCTGTTTTCAAAACCAATCACCGGATTTGAAGCGCCACCAGTTAAAGTGATCGGCGAAGTCGATGAAACCGAATTCATCGGCACGTAACCAAGACCCGCTGTAACGTCAGCATTATTTAATTGAGAACCTGAAATCACACGGCCTTTGCCATCAACTGTAACTTTCGTGTATTCAGTACCACTTGTTACACCGGCACCTACTGAAATTAACTGAAAGTTACCCGTATTCGACATCGTCGCATCACCGGTCATAGCTACACCTGATGCAATACCTGCAGCATTACCAACAAAGATGCTTCCTGAAGCTAATGAATCTGTTAAAGCACTGATCCAAGTTGTTAAAACTGTTGCGCTCGTTGTACCGGATGCTGCAGATAATACCTGGCCTACAGCCGGAGCCCCATTACCTGGTAAAACGATATCGTAATTTGAAATACCAATCGGAGTCGTAAGTCCGATGTAACCGCCAACCAATCCATCTTGTACACGCAAATTACGTTGTACAGTCATATCTTGAACTGTCGTAATATTATTTGCAGTGAAGTCACCGTTATTATCACGACGAACAATTGTGCCGCTTGAATTCAAATGAGTCGCATCAATTGTATCACTGACTGATTGAGAAATTTGAGCTGAATTTTTTCCGCCAACAGTCATCACAACGGTATTATCAAGGGTTCCTGAAACATCTCCGCTTAAAGAGCCTAATGCAGTAATGACGTTACCACTTGTGATCGAAATCACACCGGCTGTAACGGTAATGTTATTACCGATTTGCACGATACCTTTAGTTACATTCGTAGCATCAGCATAGGTTGTTGAAGTTGCTGAAGTGATGCGCCCAAATTCATCAATCATAAAATTTGGAATTAATGTATTCGAGCCGTAGGCGCCAGAAACAACACCGCTAAATTCAAAACCAATCACTGGATTTGAAGTGCCACCAGTAAGTGTGATCGGAGAAGTAGATGATACAGTGTTCATAGGCACATAACCTAAGCCTGCTACCACGTCGGCATTAGTTAACTGGCTTCCACTTGTTACGCGGCCTTTGCCATCGACTGTGACTTTCGTATACTCGGTACCACTTGTTACTGCAGCCCCAACACCAACTAATTGCAAATCACCAGTATCAGATAATGTCGCATCGCCTGACATAGCTACAGCTGTTGCTGTACCAGAAGCGTTACCGACAAAAAAGTTACCCGGCGCTAAAACATCAGAAAGTGCCGTAACCCAAGTTGTAAAAATTGTTGAACTGGTTGTGCCGGAAGCCGCCGACAACACCTGCCCGATTGATGGCGCGCCGTTACCCGGTAACACGATATCGTAATTTGAAATACCTATCGGAGTCGTAAGGCCAATGTAACCGCCAACCAATCCATCTTGTACACGCAAATTACGTTGTACAGTCATATCCTGAACTGTCGTGATATTATTTGCAGTGAAGTCACCATTATTATCACGCATCACTAATGTTGCACTTGAGTTGGCAGACGAAGCTAATTTACAGATCCAGCTGGTTCCGTTAAAATACGGGACTTCATTAGCAGTACAAACTGTACTGGTTAACGAAGCACCACCTGAAGTCACAGTAACAAATCCGTCACCAGTTAAAGCATTTGATCCTGTACCACCACGTGCGATCGGCAATGTACCTGTCGTAATTTTTGAAGCATCTAAATCAGGGACATCAGAAGCTAATAAAGAAGTACCGCTTGTAACAATACCTTTATTATCTACTGTGAATTTGGTGTATGTACCTGCAGATACACCGCTGTCCTGTAAACCCAGTTGCGGTGTCATTGAGGTACCGGCAATTGTTAAAGGAGCTGTAACTGTAACTGAAGCGACTTTATTATTAAAAATTGTAAAATTAACTGCTGATAAAAAACCATCAACTGCAGTGGTTGCTTCAGGAATAGAAATTGTCGGAGTCTGGCCACCCGTTGAAACTAAAGGTGCCGTTGCAGATACATTAGTTACGTTACCTGTCGTAGGCGAAATCCAAGAAGTTATTCCGTTAGCATCAGTAGCTAACACAAATCCATTGATAGGCACGGTGCTCGGTAAAGTTAATGTGTAACTTACAGCTAGAGCTGCCGGCACATTAATTGTGGCATTTTGCGTGTTTGCCGCATTAAAAAGTAAAATGTTTCTTGTTGAGTTATTCGTTGAAGAAATTGTGTTAACCGTAACATTACCCGAGCCATCACGCTTAACTAATGTTCCATTCACCAACGCTGAAGTTGCGGCAATTGTATCACCAACACTAGTTGAAATCGCAGAAGCAGATCTACCGCCTACGGTTGCAACGACTGTTGCCGAAATTACACCTGTAACGTCGCCGCCTAAGGCTGTTGTTGTTTGAACTGCATTCACAATGCGTGGATCATTACCGGCCGCAACGGTGTTTGCTACAGCGCCGACATTCACTGTTAAAAGTGGATCAATTGTCGGGTCATTTGAAGGAGGGCCGCCCGATACCGTTAAGTATGGGTTTGTCGAAGTTACAGATTTTACTGTTCCCGCAATACCTGGTTTAGCAATCCAGGCTGCGCCGTCGAAATACATAACTTCGCCACCAACATAAGTGCCACCAGCCGGATTAACTGTTCGGCCCATGATTCGGCTAACAACTGTTGCAGACTGACCACCGGTGACCTCGCCAGATAATGGCACCGAGAAGTAAGCGACGGTCCCTTGTGAAGTTACATAGTATGAACTCTGACCTTTGATCGTCGCATCTAATTCTTCGTACAACGGACGAGTGATCGCCGGAACTGCATATGGAACCGGTACGCCGAAGCCATTGATTTCAACAACTCTTAATAAACTTGGAGCACCGAATCCACCAACAGCATTCGTGTTTAAGGCCTCAATGGCCAATGGCACATAATTAATGGCCTGAGAAGGCAATGGCTCATAAGCGGCCCCGCCCGGTGGAACAAAAAATACATTCAACCGGCGAGAATTAACAGTACCTGGAACAGTACCCCCGTTAATACAATTAATTGTTCTTGTTGAATCAGTAATAAAAATATCAGAAAACGGATTTAACAGCACAGCCGGTAAAGTCGAGCTTCCGCCATTCACTGTTAATACGAAGTTGCCATCAGCTGCCGTTAAATTCTGTGTTTGTGTCTCTTGATAAAGCACACATGTAGGCACGTCAGGATGAACAACTTGAATTAAGAATTGAATAGTTCCGCTGACCGGCGCATTAGCTGCGGCCGTATCTAAGATACGTCCATGGTAAGTTAATTGCGGGCCAAATTGGGCATTAGCCAATAATGGCGCGAAAAATAATAAAGCAATAAATAAACGATTGATGTAAGAGATTAGATTAATCATGGATTGTCTCCATACATTAATCCCTGGCCGTTCAGATAAACTCTGAACAACGAAGACGCAGATGGAACAGAAGTGCGCTCCATGGGGCTTGCAAGCGAAGCCTGAACAAAATATCTGTTCGAATCAACACAAGGTTCAGCCAATGGCGACATGGGTACACCGCCAGCTAAACAACTTGCCGAATGAACCGCAGGTGGTTTGAATTCTTGTGAACTGCCGGCAACGAATTCACGAACTCTAAATTGGTAGCGGTCTAACGTACGCACAAAAACATGTTGGGTTTCTTCAAGCGGAACTGTCGGATTTTTTTTATTAAACATGTTGCGGGCTGTGATATAAATTTCATAAACCGAACTGTCTTCTAAGATGTGATCAGGGCTTGTGATCCAAAATGGGCTGCTTACGTTACCGATTTCAACAAATGTTGGCTGAGATGTTGAAGACGAAGCCTGGTATGCCGGCATGATACCCGTAAACGCTGCAGGTTGTAGCGATTGGTCAGTAATTTTTTTATAATATAAATAATATCTGGCTGAAGAGCCGTCCATGTAGTCAGCGTTTGTCCAGTTCACTAAAATAGATTTTCTTAAACCTTCTGTGCTAGTGATTCTGAATGGCCCGGGCTTTTCAACACGGCGAACAGTTAACTGAAAACTTGTGCCTACCGTTGACCAGTAATCAAAAACTTCAACAGTGATAGTAATTTGTTTTGAAGCTGTTACAGACCCCGCAGTCACACTTAATGTACAATTTGGGTATGTTCCGGTCACAACCATATTTTTCGGGTCAATCACCGTATGTTCAGATGAGCGTGCGGCCACGTTAATACCGCTGCAAAACAGAAATGTATCTGGATCAGAAAGCTGGAACGGCATTGATACAGTGTCGTTCTCATCCATTTCTAAATCACTGAACGGAGAAATTGTTGGCGGAGCAGATTCAGTACGCAAACCCGGATTGTATCCAGTTGAGATTTCAGAATTTTTTCCGCCAAGTAAATTAAAATTACAACCAGAAATAAAAAATGTTTGCGCTAAAATAAAAAGAGACACAAACGCAGATTTGTTGCATTTGCAATTATTAAATAAAAATGAAATGTACTTCATTTTAATTGGCTTCAAACTTATTTTCTCTCCCGTAACGTTCCACAGTTTGCGCTTTCTTAAATATTACCATGACTTAGCACATGGTTTATTTTTAAAGGCATAAATCATGCCTTGTAATTTTTAGGCGTATCAACACGATACACGTACTAACATTTTGTCTTGTTTTGATAATTTTTTTAAGGGGTACAAATAGAACTAGACATGTTCTAGCCTTAAGAATTAAGACTAGCCTCGACTTTAATGTCTTGATGTATGACTTAATTTGATAGGCTGTCAGCCTTGATAGAAGCTTCAGACCAGTCTTTAAGCTTCCAAGAATATGTAAAAAGTAATGCTAACTCTTTTGCGTTTTGAGTCTCAATTGAAGTATCTTGAGATGACATTGAATAACGAACTGTTCCCTTTAAATACTCTTCAATACGATCGTGAGTTACAGAAAATTCTAAACTTTGCCCAGACCCTGCATTAACATCGACGTTACTGACTTTAGTCGGGGCCAATGTGAAGTATTTCAATTCAGTATCGAATCTGAATTTACCCGCCTGATGAATCATGTAACTTAAATCGACAAATAATGAAGTCACATTCGCCGAATAAACGACGACTCCGCACTGAGAAACATCATTCACAGTACAAATGCTACCTAAGATTAAATTGGCAAAGTTAAATACGTAATACAATTTATCAAACTGACGAAGACCTACTCCCATGCCCCAGTTGCCTTTTTCAAAGCGGGCTTCAGCAGATAAACTTGTCAGCAAGCGGTCGCCACCTTCGATAGGTACACTTTTAATATCCGGCAACATCTGATTATTTTGTAATTCAGCATACAAAACAGTTTTTACATTTTCATTCCAGTAATTATTCCAGCCAAAACCCGCGGCTAAATTTAATTTTGAAAGCAGCAACCCATCTTTTTGCGCGCCAGGAGCAGCATTTGAATCCACACCCTCGTAACGATTGTTGTAGCCACCAAGACTAGTAAAAATTGATGAATAGCGCGTGATACACTCTGATCCCGTCCATTCACCTTCACAAATCATACGGTAACGAAGCGCTTCAGAAATATTATCTTGCGATTTAGAGCTGGCTTCAACATCTTGGATTTGTTCTTCAGCGGGCTTACCCACGATTTGATTAAAGGTATCGGGCTGAGGCGCCACAGGAACTTCGACCGGAGCTTCTGCTCTTACTTCTGTGACGGGTACTTTTTCATCCGTGATTTCACGGTAATCTTTTTCATTCACAACCACTTTAAACGGCGTAACTTCTTGTTCACAATCAAACGGTAAAGTAATTACCGTGCCTGGGTCGACCAGATCGGGATTTTTAAATTTATTAAACTTAAGAAGAACATTCATCGAGCCTTTGTTACCGAACACAGGCTCTAAGCCGAATTTACGCAACACTGCTGCTGGATAATCACCTTTTACCATGCGATATTTTGTAATTTTAACTACAGGAGAACAGACTGGTATAACAGGAGCTGCTTCGGCCACCACAGATATAAACAAGCCGGCGAGTATAACCCACAGTATCAAACTTCTTCTTCGCATTCTTAATTATCTGTTAACATTTCGAATTTAATCAACGTTATCGGTCGTCTAGACTAGCCGGAAGTCGATTTCCGTTACCGTCTGTTTGTAAGCGCTCTTGCTGAGATTGAAATTTGAAATAATCGAATTCTGACTTAATTTTTGCATCAGCTTGCAATGCCGAAGCCTTTTGCTGAAACTGCTGGTTTTTCGAAGTTAAGACATTTCTTTGATAAATTTCTGCCAAAGATTCGGCAAAAAAAACTTCATTTGGGTCAGCATCATAGAATTCTTCGAATAATTTAACCGCACCGGCCATTTTATCTTGTTGTAATAAAGCCCAGGCCAATAGCGGTTTGATATTTTTGTTTCTAGTTTTAAGCTCTAATGCTTTTTGGGCCAAGTATTCAAGTTCAGAGTATGGCTTTTTCTTTTCATACCATAATTCAGCTAACACCGAATAAATTTCTGAATTTTCAGGATTAATCTTTTGTGCCAATTCAATTTGGCGCTTAAAACTTTTCATATTATTCATTTTAAAATGAATGTACGCAGCTAAAATTCTTAATTTGTCATCTTGCGGGTAAGATCTGATTCCCTGCTCAATTAAAGCAATTGATTCTACGTATCTTTTGCTCCAGATCATGTACTGGCCATACTCTTGATATAGCTCTAATGAATCTGGTCGCAATTGATGGGCACGGCGTAAACGATTTAAAGCCAAGTCACTTTGATTGTTTTTCCATTCTAAACGCGCCAGTTGCACCTGAGCTGTAGGATAATATTCAGACCATGATGCTAAATTTTCTAAAGTGCTTGAAGCTTCGCCGATATCATTTTGTGCTAAGTGAATTTGCGAAATATAAAAAACTGACTGATCAGATTTTGTGATCTCGTAAAGTTCTTTATACATTTCTTCGGCATTCGAAAAATCACGTTTTAAAAAAAGCACGTGGGCAATTTTAAATTCGATACCGATCGAATCAGGAAAAATTTCTTTTTGTTTTTTTAATTCAGCAATCGCATCATTATAGGCCCCAATGCGAATACAGGCTTGCGATAGACGCTCAGACACATCTAAATCATACGGGTGATACTTAGAAAATTTTATACCTAAGGCATACAGATCTTGCCACTTGCGCAATTCGTACTGAATTGACGTCATTTTTTTCATCGTCACTAAATCAAATGGCTTTGCCTGTTCTGCGTATTGAAGCTCAATTAAAGCTAATTCGAACTGATTTGATCTTTGTAAAACTTCATAGCGGCCTAAATGCACACGAAAGGCTTCTTCGCCGTTTTTTTCTAAGTGATCTAAGTTTAACATCGCTTGATCAAGGCGCTTCATGTTTAAATTCATCTGATAGATTTTCCATAACGGAAAATTCTCTTTCTTTAATTCATAAAGTCTTTGGTTCACGGCAACGACTTTTTCAAACGAATCTGCCGATTCGTAAATATCTGAAACTAATTTAAGACGCGGGTATTCTAAATTTACGGCATCTAATTTTTCGAGTTCGATCAAAGCTAAGTTGTTCTGATTTTTCTTAAAAAAAGAAACGCTTAACCAATAGCGTGAGTCATTATTATTTGGATCATGCAGTAATGATAATTTAAAATACTCGACAGCTTTGTCATAGTTATTATCATTTAAAAATCCAAGCCCCACATCTTTGTAATACCCAGTGCGTGTAGAATTTTGTGGAAAAAGATCTGAATAAATCGTCTTCTCAGGAATAACCGGTGCCGAGGCACAGCCCCAAACCAAACTACCCAGTATTAATATAGAAAAGATCTTTTTCATCACTCTTCTATTCGGCCAAAGCCCGACTGGACTGAACTAGGCTGTTGTCTAGTTAGTGGTCCAGATCTTGTAGTATCTCACCTTGTGACGTTTATAAACTAAACAAAGGATTACTCATGAAAAAGATGTTAACCATTTTAAGCCTAGTGTCGATTTCTTTAACAGCATTCGGTAAAGAGAAGTGCGTGTCTGCTGACATTTTGACAGAGCAACAACGCATTAACCAAACTGAAGGTCTTAGCGATGAATCGCGCAGATTCTTATTAAACGGCACCTTCAGCCTTAAGATGGTTCAAATCCTGGCTTGCACAAGCATGAAGAAAAAGATCAGTAAAGCTGATTCTGAATTCGCAGTAGCCTATATGGAAGACGATGCTAAAACTAAAATCGCTAAACTTGAACGTGATGCTGAATACATGCAAACGGCTTTAAACGACCAAGAAACTAACGATATCATCCGCACTGTTTACACAAAAAGCTTAGAGTTGATTCCACAAGAAATTGAGCGCGAAAAACAAACTACTCAAGCGATCATTAAAGACATCAAAAAATTAACGAGAAATTTTTAAATTGCAGGCGCCAACGATCGCAGTGACTGCTGGCGCTAAAATCTTAAAATAATTCCGCACAGGCTGCTTCGACGTTACCTTCAACTAAGTTCTGCACTTGCGAAAGCATTGCATCACACGAGCCCACCACTTGCGCTGTCTGGCGGTTTAACGGCCCGAAATGCGCTCGTAGAAGGCGAATTAAAGTCATTGTGTATTCAGTCGCAAAGGCTGGGCAACGTTTAACAAAAGTTTGGTAATCGGCTCCCGCACCGGTTCCTAAAATCGATCGCGCTGTACAAGTTACGCCTTCTTTGAAGGTGGCCAACAGACAACGGCTTTCGTCAGCTTTATATTCGTCATAAAGTTTTTTTAGTTCAGTCGATGCATTCATTGAATTGTAACTGGCTTGAAATAATCCAGCTTCTGCTTCTGCAGAGGTTCGATCGGTTCCAGCGGCAGTGTCATAACCTTCGCAATACTTGCCTGAACTTTCACGCATACCTAAACCCATGCCGATCACATAAGTTGCATGCAGTGGTTCATCCCCTGTAGAGCTAATGCGAAGACCAGAGTTGGCTAAAATACTAGAGTAATGCGCAAGCACATCTTTAGCCGCATCTCCTGAACTTGGCGCCGCTAAAATCGCAGCTGCAGGCTTTACAGGGTTAGCGCGAATACGACATAAACTGCGGGCATAACTTAAAGCCATTCCTTTAATGTAAGCCGCAGGCGCGCGACCGCGGTCTATCCAAGAAGTTTGCGCGCAACTTGATTTCGCGGCGATATCTTTAATTGAAGCTGTGTATCCAGAGCTCGGAGCCGGGGTCGGCGTTGGTAAGGGAGTGGGCGTTGGAGTTGGAGTTGGGGTCGGTGTTACGACAGGTGGTTGCGATACTGTTGGAGTACCGGATACTGAAGTTGAGTTATTGTCATCAGTTGAAGACGAAGGACTAGTTACAGACGATAGGTCTGGGGTTAGACAGCCAGATAATAAAAAAGCTGCGATGTAAATTGTTAATGTTTTTACGATTAAATGTTGTTGTTTTGTGCTTTTCTTCATAGAAAAGCAGTTTCAACTACACGACTTAAGAACCGCCACCAGTATGAGTTTCTGGTCTAGTCTAGTTTTTGTGAACTATGAATAAATTCGACTACAGCGTTGTTTATAATTGTGAAAAAAGTTTGTTTGTCAGTAAGATTGCATTTACTTTTTGCTCGACTAAAGACCATTCAAAAGACAGAAAAAAATTCCGATAGATAAGTACTATGTCAGACATTACAGTACTAAAACAGATTACCGATGGTGCCTTTAAGCAAAAAGTTTTCATGAAACTTTTAAATTCAGATGCTTTGATTTTACTTAAAGATAAGTTCGATCGTCACTTGCCTTTAAAAGTAACTCATGCAGAAAACGAAAAGTTTTACTGTAAAGGTGCCGTGAAACTTGATTTAGATTTTTCTTATTCAGAAACCTACACAGCCCATTTCACCGTTGATAACGAAAAGTATTTAATGGAAGCCGTTCCTAAAATGGAAGACGGCCAAGTCGTGTTAAGTCTAAAACGCGTATTTCATTTACAACTTCGCAAAACTGTTCGCTACAAAGTGCCCCACAATTCACAGATTAAATTATTAATTGGTTCACACAACGAACAAGGCTGTTTAATTAATTGTGAAGTTACAGATTTAAATTCATTAGGCTGCTCATTGATCATGAATTCTGCACAGACGGCTTTTCAGGCTGGTGATCTTATCGATGCGACTTTAATCAACGGCAACGATGGTTCTTTGCAACTGCAAGCTGTGATTAGAAATGTACGCAAACACGGGCCAGAGCAATTTGCGATCGGTGTTGAGTTTCATCACATGTTATATTGCGGCGAAGAAAAGCTAACTTCAATGATTTCTGAGCTTCATCAAAAAGCACATCTTAAATCATCATAGATTTTTCAGGTACCATTTTTCCATCATTGATTTAATGACTTCGACCTTTACAGGTTTAGCCAGGTAATCATCCATACCGGCATCAAGACAACGCTGGCGATCTGATTCAAGGGCATAGGCTGTTAAAGCAATAATCGGCGGAGTTTTAATATTCTCTGCACGCAGCTTGCGACAGGCATCAAAACCATCAACCACAGGCATCTGGCAATCTAAAAAAGCTAAGTCGAATTTTTCTTGCTGGATCTTTTCAATAAATTTTTCGCCATTTTCAGTGATCGTCACTTCGCAGTTTAATCCCTCTAACATTTTTCGAATAATCATCTGATTCACCTGATTATCTTCAGCCACAAGAACTTTAAGCGGGCTGCTCCATTGCAAAGCAAGCTCTTCTTTGACCGTAGTGGATTTCGCAGTTTGTTCGACTTCACGTTTTAAGGTGATTTCAAACCAGAATGTTGAACCTTTATCTTTTTCACTATGCAGTCCAATTTCGCCGCCCATGAGTTCGACAAGCTTAGAACAAATTGACAACCCTAAGCCGGTGCCTGCCGCTTTTTTCTTAGACGAGCCATCTAATTGAGAAAAATTTTGAAACAGCTTTTGAAAATCATCTTCAGCAATTCCACAACCGGTATCAACAATTTCTAGCCGATATTGAACATGTTCGGCATTAATTTGATTCGTAACACGCACAAGCACCGAACCTTGATCGGTGAATTTAATCGCATTAGTAATTAAATTCGCTAAAATTTGACGAATACGTAAAGCATCACCATTGACTTTAATGTTGTCTAATTTCTCAATATCGTGCTGAAGCAAAATATTCTTTTTATCAGCAGACACGCGGTACAAATCACAGCACTGCAGAACAATATCTGAAACCAGCATGGTTTCATTTTGCAAAGTCTGGCGACCTGCTTCGATTTTTGTTAAATCTAAAATATCATTCACAATGCGAAGCAGATTTTCAGACGAACTTTCTAAGGCTTCTAAAAAGGTCGTCTGATCTTTTGTCAGCGACGTACCTTTAAGTAATGAAATTGTGCCCATCACACCATTTAATGGCGTTCTAATTTCATGCGACATATTGGCTAAAAATTCTGATTTGGCTTTTGAAGCCAGGCTTGCCTGGCGTTCTGCTTCGATTAATTCCATATTCTTTTGTTCAGTCAGATTAATCGCATTTTTAATACGTAAAGCCAAATCCTGATTTAATAATTGAATCTGAGTATGCTGCTGGCGCTGTTCGATCGCCGAGGTCACTAGCCTAACCAGTGTTTCGATCTGGCCAGCTTCTTGGATAAATTCGGCATACGATAATTCATCAGCGCAAATTATATAAATAAAGCCGTACGTATTCGCCTGGCGGCGCACCGGTAAAATCACAATTGTTTCTTGTTCGCGCTGTTTGGCCAAAACCGCTTCACGCAAATTCAGGCTCTCTTCAAAACAAGCTGTTAATGATTTATAACTTTGTCCTGAAGTTTCCAGAACCGGCAAAAAATCATGCGAAGTATTATTTGAAAAATACTCAACCACGCCGACACTTCGGCGCAATGAAGATAAATGCGATGTAAAATGATAAAGTTTTTCTAAACCATCACGAGGAGTTTTAATATTTGAAATTTCATTTAAAAAATAGCCCACTGACTTTTCGTTATGGCTGCGGTTCACATCAGGCAAAATAAAATTATCGGCATCGGTAATTTTATCAATTTCAAAAGCCATCTTACGCTGAACATGATCCGGTAAATCCTTGCCCCAGACCTTCCATAACTCGTAAGAATTAACAACTTCCCATTGCGCTTTCTGTTGTACGGCGAAGTCCAGACTTTTTTGTAATATCGTCATCGCTTTTTTTCTCTGACCAAGGTAGTACAGGCGATAAGCTTCTTCGCGCAATGCATGAGGTAAGTTGTTTTTATAAAAGCGCGCTTTAAATAAACTTTGGCGCGTGTGTTTTTTTAATAATTTAAAGCTTTTTGCAGTTTCTGACGGCGTTAAAAATGTCTGTTGGATTTTTAAACGCAAGATCGTCGCAGACCATGGCCATAGCGGAGTCACGTACTCTTGGCGAAGCCCTTGGCTGCTTACAATATTTTTGGCATTTTCAATCGCCAGAAGTGCATCATCAAACTTTTTATGATTTGCTAAGTATGTAGCCTTAGCGATTGATAGTTCGGCTAGAGCATGCGCATCAGTTAACTGCAAACGTTCGATCTTTTCGATCTCATGAATATCAACTGATTGCCCGTTAGAAGCTTTACCGATAATTCCCAGACAAATCGCAGCACTTTGATTGTCGTTTAAACTTTTTCCGCTGTTAAATATTTTTTGGCTTTGCGTGATAGCTTCTTTTAAACGTCCTTGGCGGTATAACGAAATAGCCACATGCCAGCCAGCAGTGTTGGCCTCCCACATATCACCTTCTTTAACTAAGGTGTCATAGGCTTCTGAACAAACTTGTTCAGCTTCCTGATAACGAGAAGATCCGTATAAGCTGGTTCCTAAAAATCCTTTAGATTGGCCCACGCCCCAACGACTGTTTAAACTTTCACGAATTTTCATCGATTGGTAAGCATAATTAATCCCACGCTCAAACCATGGAATCATCGTCATGACCGGCGCGTGTTCTGAATAAGCCTGGGCTTTTTCTAATGAATCAGAAAAATGTTCGACCGCATTTAATTCTTTGATATGAGCCCAACCGCAATAGATAGCACCTTTACCGAACCAATAACAATAAGCCAAACGACTGAGCAGCCTTGCCGTTAAAGCATCTTTTCCGGTTATCGCCGGGCGTACGCCGGGTTTTAAAAACAAGGTGTGCCAGGTTTGAATCAAAACTTCTTTAAGCAAAAACGCACAGGTCACAACTTTATTTTTTGGCACCGGCACCTGTAGAATGCTTAAAGCTTTTTCAGTCAGGGCTGTGGCCGTTGCGATATTACCTTGTTTAAATTCAATTTCACCCAGTTTACCGGTGTATTCAGAGCGAAGTATTTTAATTTCACAACATTCAATAGCTTCGTTAAAAACATGTGACGAGCGTTCATATTTGCCAATTAATAAATACGCTTCACCTAAGCGCGCCAGTACATTAGCACGACGCTGATTATTCGATATAACAAACGATAGCGCGATTTGAAAATTCTGAATAGCCAGATCGTAGCTGGCGCTGCTAAACGCCTCTTCACCCGCCTGTAGCGAGTATTTAATGGCTTTTTCAGAATCATTGGCCTGAGCACAGTGATAAGCTAATTTAAATAAATCAGGCTTGCTTTGTTTTTCTAAAAAACTGGCAATTAAACTATGATACTTTTGTGCACTCGATGAACTTAACTGCGAAATGAGGGCTTCACGAATTTTATCATGGTTAAAACGAATCTCAGGTAAATGTGGCCCCGTAACATCAACTAAAATACGTAAATCTTTACTGGTTAATTCAGCAAAGGCTTCGTCGAGCGGCACCCCCGCAATGATTGCCAAATCGCTGATCGCTGCAGACTTACCAAACACCGCTAAATGCAATAACAAAAGCTGTTGCGTTTTGTTCAAGGCAAAAAAATGGCGGCTGATTGTTGCTGCCAGCGATGCCGTAGGTTGCGCTAGATCTTTGTTTTGCGCACTCATATCACTGGCTAAAAAATGAATCGCAAAGGGATTACCCGCTGTCAGACTTATGATGCTTTCAATTTGATGGGGGCTTGTGACTAAATTAAATTTTTGCAAATACTCAGAGGTCTCTGCCACGGTGAACGGGCGAATTTCAATATGATCATTTAATAATTCTTTTTTTAAATACGACAATTGTTCGCTGTTTTCTTTACGGCAACACACGATCACACCAAAATGACTTGAGATATTTTTTTCTGATTCTAACCACATCTTTAAAGTTTGTTTTGATAATTCATCGGCCCACTGAAAATCATCTAAGATCAAAAGCACCGGACGATTTTCGTTAGCAATCATTGAAAATATTTTTGCCAGACAAGTGGCAATACGATTTAACGCAAAAAAGTTTAATCCACCGTCGGTGCTGTCTTGCGAAGTTTCAGCATCAGCACGCAACAATGATATTCCCGGAAAGATGCGCGTAATGTCTTCGAAATAATACTGAATATGTTCACGCAGAGGTTTTGACCATTGATCTGAATTTAAAAGATATTTTGATAGCCCCGTTAAAATGTAGCCCGGGGTCATTGCAGACATCTGCACACCCTGGCCCGCGATCACTTCAATTTGACTTTGAGTAATTTCAGCAAGACTTTTTTGTAAGAATAAAGTTTTACCGCCACCCGATGGAGCTTCAATAACTAATACACCACTGCCACCAGAAGCAATTTCTGAAATAAAACTTTCAAGCCTACGAGTTTCTGACTCGCGGCCGACAAACCGATTCAATGGTTTAAACATGAGTTAATTATAGATAAGTTTACTGCAGAAAATAAGAGGGGCAGACCTGATGTGTAGAAAACTACAAAGCCCCCTTTAGATAGGGGCTTTGTATTGAATTTAACGTAATTTTAACTACTCACTGGCTATTTGCGGTGTGTCGCCATCTGTACACGGCTCGCTAGGAACTGTCGGGTCTGAATTGGTCGGGTTCTCAGACTGACCAACTGAGACCGAAAACGCTGCGACTTTAGCCGCACTTGCATTCAGAATTTTTGCACTGTTGTTCGAAGTTGTACCGGTTGCGTAACTATTATAGTCAAAACCTGGGTTCGAAAAACGAGGTATGCGAGTGTAAGTTCCGTAAGCCATAACGGTTCTGAATTTACCCGAAGAGTTTTCATAACCATCACTATGATTTAAGCCCATGTTATGACCTAACTCATGCGTAAATGAAAATTGTTTAAACGCTGTCGTTTTCGTGATCGAAAAACCGGTGCTGAATGAAGATCCAACATAACCAATACCTGCAGTCGATGAATTATAATAAGCCACCAATGAAACTAAATCGGCGCCGACTCTTTTACGTTCAGCATGAACCGCATCCCATTTACCATCGCTCGTGCCTTTTAAAGCCGACAAGTCAGATGAGAATGTGCTTTCACTTTGAGTTAAAGCCATGATTCCTACTAACCGAATGGCTAAATTCGCACCACTGGTTTGATACGCTTTATTTGAATCAGCAATACCCATTTGAATTAAAGCTTTCATCGCATCCACGCCACCCACATTTTTTAAAGCATTGGGCGCATAGGCTACTAAGACATCCACCGTCGGAACCGCATCCATTGCCGTAACATCTTGAGCAGCCGCTTCAGTTTCCAGTGGTTGCGCAAAGTTTTGTGCGTTTTCGCCTTCTTCAGTTAAACAGTCTTCGCTGTGGTCATGAATACTTTTAACTGTATGGGTGCCATCACCGGCAAAACGAATCTCGTAAGATTCCTGCGTTCCGTTTTCGCTAATATTGGCCGTTAACACATTATTGTTGATTACTAAAGTTACATTACTTAAGTCATCGTTATCAATTCTTCCCGTAGCTACGATGTTGTTCGCAGAATATTTCTTAACATCTTGTAATACGACGTTCACTGATTTGTTGTTCAGGAGGGGCAGATGAAAATTATTACTAGTTCTACTTAATAGACGTTGTCTCAATTGACCGACGTTAATACGAACTTGTCGTGTTGGCGTTTCATCTTGGTCATTGTTGTTTGTGTTTTCAGTATTGCTACGCACAGCAAAGTGAGTAACATCTTCAAAAAGATCATCGTTATTTTGAATATTATTTGTATCCATTGCAGCAGCCATTGTTGTGGCTTCGCAGCTATTTGCCCCGTTCGTTGCCGAAGCAGCGTAAGGCTTGTCAGAAGATGACGAAAGTAAACAGGATTGTAATACACTCGTCAGAGTTAATGTTAATACCACGTTTCGTAAATTGTTTTTTGTTACTCTTGTGTTTTTCATGTGCAATTAGTGTTACGGGCGTTTTGCGAAATCACCAAGTCTTCGAAGAAAAACTAACCGAAGGTCTTTGCGCACATTGTTTTTTTAAATTGATAGAAGTGTAATTTAGCGAATTTAATTTCAGTGAACTAAAATATTTGCTACAATAGTTTTTATAAAATTCGCGCTTGTTTGTTTGAAAAAAATTTGCGAAGTTGCAACACCTTCACGCCGTTCTTGTTGTTAAAATCTTCACAATATTTCTTAACACCCGTTATATTTAAGTTAAGAACCCTATAAAAACCGCTACTGGTCTGAAAAATAGGGAAAATTGCCCGTGTACAAAGTGCACAAAACCTATAAAAGAATTTTTATTTAGTACTTTTCGCTGGACGCTTTCTTTGAATTAAGGCATAAATCATTAAATAAATTCTTATTTGCACTTAAGGGGTAAGCACCGGTGATCATTCAAAAACCATATAACAAGAGCTTTTTTAATGTAACTCAACTTGTACCCGTTACAGCTAAAACTCACACAACTGCTGAGCACGAGGGAATCTTTAACGAGATGCCTTTGCCAGCGTGTATGGTTGATTTAAAGAATAAAATTATTACAAAAATTAATCCGGCCCTTGAAAAGTTTTTGAATCACCGTGATCTAAAATTAAATGAATTAGATCTGGCTGTAGATCGCTTAGCTGACGGCGACTGGCTTATCAGCGAAGAATACACTGTAAAGTCACCTAAGGGTGATTTTATCACTTATCTGTTAACATCCGGTGAACCTGTTCGCATTGGCGCTACTGAAATAAATATCCTTTATTTCAATGATGTGACGTTTTTAAAAAAAATGGAAACGGATCTTCAGCATAGCGAAGCCCGCTTTGCTAATTCACTGTTAACAGCCCATATTGGCTTATGGGATGCCGATCCCGTATCGGGCTTAACTTATATTTGCCCTCGTATGGCCAAAGACTGGGGCTTTGATCACTCACAAAACCCGGTGCAATCAACGACCATCGTGCAAGCCATTCACCCCGAAGATCGCCCGGCAGTTTGGGCTTCAGTTGAAAAAGCCATGTTAGAAGGGCTTCCCTATCACGCTGAATACCGTGTGGTGCGCCCTGATGGATCTATTATTTGGATCGAAGGCCGTGGTGAATACATCAAAGATATCAATGGCTATCCCTTTCGTTTTTCAGGAACATCAATGAATATTACCGAGACCGTCGAAACCAAATTAAAATTAATGCAAGAACTCGAAGAACAAAAAGAGATCGTTAAGAGCTTAAAACAAATTCAACAAACAGCAGACTGCGCTCATAAAAACAAAAATGTTTTTTTAGCGAATGTCAGTCACGAAATCAGAACACCCTTAACCGCCATTTTAGGTTTTGCTGATTTACTTAAAGATGGGCCGATCTCAGAAATTGAAAAAACTCAGTTTATTGAAACGATTAGCCGCAATGGCAATACCTTGATTAAAATTATCGACGATTTATTAGATCTATCAAAAGTAGAAGCCAATTGTCTTGAACTAGAAAAAATTGAAATACCCATTCAACCGCTACTACATAGTGTCGTTCAACAATTTAAAGATAAAGCGCGCAGTAAAAATCTTTATATCTTATTAGATATCCAAAATGAACTGCCGCACGCCATTTTGTCTGACAGTGTTCGCATCCAACAGGTTTTATCCAATTTATTAAGTAACGCCGTAAAATTCACCGATCAAGGCGGCGTTATCGTGCAAGTTAAGTCGATCATAAAAAAGCAATCAAAGACCGAAATTCAAATTCGTGTGACCGATACCGGAATTGGCTTAACCGAAGAGCAAAAAGTTCGTCTGTTTCAGCCCTATGCGCAAGCTGAATCCAGCACCACCAGAAAATTTGGCGGTACGGGTTTAGGTTTAGCCTTATCAAAACATTTGGCTCAGGCGCTAGATGGTGATCTAATTATTGAACGCTATGAAAAAGATGCGGGCTGTACGTTTACCTTTACTCTGACAGCAGAAATTCCAGCCGTTGCAAGAATCACCGCTTGTGACGCAACAAAGGCTTTACTACAGATGAATTTTGCACCGTTAGCCGGATTTAAAATTTTATTAGCTGAAGACTCATTAGATAATCAGTATTACGTTGAAAAATTCTTATCAAAAAATGGGGCTATCGTAACGGTGGCCGACAATGGTAATGAAGCTATTGAAAAATGCACCAAAGAACAATACGACGTTATTCTTATGGATATCGAAATGCCGGTCATGGATGGCTATGAAGCCACTCGTAAACTTCGCCAATTAGGTTACAAGATGCCAATATTAGCGCTTACAGCCCATGCTATGGCCGAAGAGCGGGGTAAAACGCGTGAAGCTGGCTGCGATGGCCACTTAACAAAACCTATTGATACACACCAGCTCTTATCTGCCTTAGAAAGCGTTTTAAAGACCTCTCTCAAAAAGAAACACTAATGTTATCCTTTTAACAGATTTTTTATTTGTAAATACAAAATTATTTGTATCATTTCGATCCTGCATATTTTTTAACACAGTCATGTTTGTTATTCTTAATCTTGGCGCTATCTAAAAAACCGGCGCTATCAACAATAACAACTAACGTGATTTGGGGTGTAAATGACCGCTGTTAAAAAAATGTTTCAAGACGAAATGAATGCTGTTCAAAAAATGATTGTTGAAATGGACTGGAAAGACCCAGAGTTTTACGCCGAATGGCTGGCTCAGACTTACTTCTTTGTCTGTCACTCAACACGCATCATCGCCACCGCAGGAGTGAAGTTTCCGATAGAAAAAAATGCACTTCATAACCGGTTTTTACAGCATGCTACCGAAGAAAAAAATCATGAAATCATCGCTATCAAAGATCTGAAACATTTAGGCCGCGATATTAAAGAGTTCTCGCCGCTTCCGGCAACACAGGCTTTTTATCAGTCGCAATACTATTGGATCGATCAAGTTAACCCGGCATCTGTCTATGGCTATTTTTTAGTGTTAGAATGCCTGGCAATTCAATGCGGGCCGGTGTTAATGCAAAAATTAAAACCGCATCATCCCGAAAAAAGTTTAACCTTCTTACGTATTCACGTTGAAGAAGATGAAGACCATATCAATGAACATAACGAAGTTTTAGATACTTTTAATCAAAAAGAAACTGAATACATTATCGAAAATTTAAAAGTCAGTGCTTATATGTATATACAAATTCTAAAAAGTGTTGAAGAAAAAGTTAGATCTAAGCGTTCATTCAACAAGAAATCTGCCTAATTGGGTGCTTCGATGAAAACAAATAGTTTATCTAATATTGATTTTACCTATCATGTGTTTTCACCCAAAGCCTGGCGAGAAAAAAATCAGCCCGAACAAATGCAACAGGCCTTTGAAACGTGGCTAAAAGTTTGGACCGACACCTATAAAGGAAGGGATTTCGAAGTTAAAGCTGAAGAATTTATTCGCCACGATTTAATTTGCGCCGTGATGGCAAATGGTGAAGCGGCTGCAGTTCACTGTTACAGTTTTTTTGATATCGACTCTAAACCCGATGTCAGCACTAAATATTTTCAGTTTTTTTCGCCAGAGTTTGTGAACAAGATGAAAGCTAAAAATATTCACACCGTCATGTCGATGGAATACTTAACCGTGAATGAAAAATTTCGTTCTAGTGTAATCGGCTTTTCGCTTGGGCGTGCGCTGATCCAACTGGGTGTGCGTTTATTCGAACATTCTCCAGGGCATGCGATCGTGGCCCCGGCCAGAAAAGACGTCAAAGTTCATGAAATGGCTTATGACTGCGGTTTTACGTGCATTGAAGCGGATGTGATTCAGCGTGGATTTGCCTGTGACATGATTGCTTATTTTAAAGGTGATCACAAAAATGTATCCGACCCATTCTTAAGCCGGATATGCGATCGTCTCTGGGATAATCGGGTGATTTCTGAATCCATCGCTGAGCATGTTTTTGATAACGTGCCTGCCGCGATTCCTATTCGAAAAGTGGTCTAACGTTATTCGTAAGAAATTTTTCTTCTGAAAAACGTTTTAATTCATACTCTTCTTGACGTCTTTGGCGCTCAAGTTCATCCGGGGTATTTACTAATTTTGCCGACAGGACTGCCACAAAGCAGTCCTGGGCATTATGATCTAGATCAGTCAGCGGAGCCACGAATTCTAATTTATACATAAATTCATTTTTTAAGGCTGATGCTGTTTCAACCACGGCATGCGGCGGAATTTCTGAATGCACAATACGACGCTCAGCTAAAGCCACAGCCACATCGCCAAAGATTTTTTCGACAACTGTCGCGTCTTTACGGGCAAACAATTGATCCCAGGGTGTAGTTTCTAATTCATCTAAAGAATAACTGCATAATGAATAATAATTAAATGTGCGGTAAACCTGACGGGTTCCCATATACACTTCAACAATATGATCGTTTTCTAAAATATTAAAAAATTCAGCCGGCGGCGCTAAACGTAATGAACGAAGCGCAAACCATAATAACTGTTTTTCTTGTACGGTATTGAAAAGTTCTTTTTGCTGTGAAGCCATCTGAAAAACATCTTTATAGATTTTCAGGCGATTTGAAATAGATGTGAACTCTGAATCATCTAACTTTAATGATTTAATATCAGCCGTATTAGAAAAAACTCTGAAAGTAGATCCAAGTTTAGCGGCCAGTTCATGCATGCGCAAAACTGTCGAACAAAACTCTTTGAATGTATTTGATAATTCTCTTGCTGCGGGACTCGTTGAATTTCTAAGAATCGATTCCGTAACCTGAGACATAAACACCTCTTCTGAATCAAAAAAACAGAATTAACTAGCTTTGGTTTTTTTCTTTTTCTTAAAGATCTTAGCTTCAATAGAACGCTTAGAATCCGAAACCATTGCCGTGACAACTTGGTCGCGACTTAATGCAAGCACGTCGATCAAATGGTGAAAACAATGTGATGGTGGCGCACATAAACCGCGCTCCCAGTTAGAAACAAATTGCACATGCACTTTCAATGACTGAGATAATTCAGTCTGCGTAAAGCCTGCGCTTAATCTTTTTTCTTTTAAATAAACACCTAAGTTTTGAAAATCGCCTGTTTTCATTTATTTCGTGCCCCTATAATTACTATGATGATTTACCGTTATACTAAAATATAATTCAGTTTAAAACACATCTTTGATATAAGTCTATTTTCAGTAAATACTTACATCACTGTCAATTCTATAGACATAGAATGTATTGTTTTTTTGTGCAAATAAAATATTATTTAAAAACTATGGCTAAACTTCAAAACGTTTAATATGCAAATAAGCAGGAATTTCAAGACCATAGATGCCATCCACCAATGTTTTTGCCGCATTAAAACTTAACCCCATGCCATGGCCTGAACAGCCTGCTAGATAATGTAAATTGGGCTCGTCAGAAACTGCCCCAATTAACATTTGCCCATCGGGCGAATAGCCCATAATTCCCGCCCATTGCCTTGCGATTTTAGCCTGCGGCCCAAAGCGAAAGTGAGTCTTAACAAATTCAAACAAAGCTGCCTGAATAACTTCTGTTGTTTGATCGGCGTGGGTCTTCTCGGTTTCTGAAGCCAGGTTTCGGAAACCACCAATTAATAATTCACCCGTTGGCAGCTGACGAAAATAACAAAGATGCTTAGTTAAATAACATGGCCCCTTAACAAATTGGGGTAATGGCTTTGTTAAAAGTATTTGTCCGCGACCAGGAACAATCAATGTTGAAAACTTTGGATTAACCAAAGGCAAATAAGCATTCACTGTGATCACCACATGCGCTGCTTGCAATTCTTCTTTGTCTGTTTTGATAACAAATTTGTCGCTGATTTTGCTTACACTTTGAACTTCAGAGTTTTCATGAATATAAATATTAATTTTTTTTAAGATTTCACCTAGTAATTTCACCGGATGAATATACCCATCCCCTGCATAAACTACTCCGCCTTCAAAACCTGTCACGCCGTAATCGCGATCCATATCTGAAGCATTTACTCCATACACATCGATGCCCTCAGCCCGCATGGTTTTTATCATCTCTTGATAATGCGTCCAACGTTCGCTGTTTGCAGCCACGGTGCATGAACCCGTAATTTTAAAATCAAGCTTGTTAGCTTGATCCTGGATAATGTGCTCTTGCAAAAGTTTACGGTTAGTTTCTGAAAATTTCCAGATCTCGACAGCTTTGTCTAACCCAAATTGATCTTTAAGTTTAATAAAATGTTCTGTTGAACCACAAGTGACAAAACCTGCGTTTCTGCCCGAAGCGCCGTAACCGATCTGATTTTTTTCAACGATACCTATTTTTAAATCTGGATTTTTTTGTAACAGCCAATAAGCTGTTGATAAGCCGGCAATGCCGCCACCCACGATCACATAATCATAATTTTTTAATTTGGCTGTGCCGGTGTTTAATTTAAAATCTTGCCAAAATGACTGAGTCATAAATATTTAATCATCTCTACAGCCGTACAGCGGCAGGGTTTTCCGTCACGTACACAAGTATAATCCACATCTATCCAATAGTTAGGATGCGTGGCCACGGGCTCAAAACCAAACTTAGTTAAATAACGAATCGAAGAATTATTTGGCGATTCTTGCCAGGCATGCGTAACGATGGCTTCGGTTCCAATGGCTTTTAAACACTTGATCGAAGCCTCTGACAGCTGTGGCCCCCAACCTAAACCTTGAACTTCTGCAGATAAAAATAAACTTTGAAAGTACCCTGCTTTATCTTGTGGAACTTTCCATAGTTCAGGACGAAGTTTTGCACCTTTGCCTTTGCTCCAGCTTCCCGGAGGGTAAGCTAATCGCAATCCCTGGATTTTATTATTTGCATCCACTAAAACAAAAGAATACATGACACCGTTTAATAGTGATTTTTGATAACACTCGTTAAGTTCTTCTAAACTAAAATAATTTTCACCGATCGTGGCATCGGTGAAAACTTTAATTTGTGTTAAATCATCTAAATGCAATGGACGAATCTGCATTTAGTTATCTGCTCATATCAGCTAATCAGTGTCAATTTGGTAATCACTGGGCTGACGCTGCACTGTCGTGGCTTCGACAGACTTGCCGAATTTATTTTCGCTGCCATAACCAGTGACTTCTACATATTGGCCGACATCATAGGCCTGAGTTGGTCTTCTGATATCCATCGGCAGTCTTACCACTGAACCTTCAGTTAATAAAAATCCAGAAATTTCACCAGAGGGTTCAATCAACAGTGTGTCGATTTCACCATGAACCGTCATGTTATTAAGATCTTTAAAAGCTTCGCGGCGTTCGCGTTTAGGTGCGAGCATTTTTCCTTTAGCTTCAGAAGTGATTAAAATTTCACCGGCATTTTTGGATGTAATGATTTGTTTGGCCCACATCGAATTTGACGATGTCTCTTCACCCTTGACCGTAACATCATCACCAACCGCCACTGAATCCGTGATCAAAGTTGACATATGTCCAGGAAAACGAATCTGCATTCCATCTTCTAAAATAAAACCATCGACTGCGCCATCAGCTGTGGTGATAAATCGATCGACAATACCTGAAGCTTGCCACGCTGTCTTTTGCCCCATGCTTGTACAACCAGAAGTCATTATTCCCCAAATAGCAAAAACGACTAGATTAATCAATAGGTTCATAAATAGTTCTCCTAATTCAATATCAGTGAATGTTAATCTAAATTCAGCAAGGAAAGTGCCATGAAAAAAAAGGCCGAACTGCCTTACAATCTTGAAGAAGGAACTCCTCTAACTTACTACCGATTAATTTTGGCGATCAGTGGTGTAGTTTATCTTTTATGGTGGTACCTGACGGGTTACTTTTTACCACATTCTTTTAATCCGATTTACAGCCGCCTAGTTGCAGCCTCTTGTCTTTGGCTAATTTTTATCGCTACGTATTTTTCTGAACATGTTCGTAAACATATCGACTTTTGGTTTTCAGTCGGCGCCTGGGCAGTGACTCTGCATTTTTATTATTTATTTTACAACAACCGCGCAGACCTAACCTGGGTTTGGGGCTGCTATATGGCGGTCGTCGCCGTCGCTGCCATGATGCAAACCATGCGTTCGATGGTGAGTTATGTTATTTACGTGGCCGTACTTTCAATTATCATCAATTATTTTAGTCCAAATTTAAATACCGTATTGTTCTTACCAGGAATTCTAACAATATTGGTTGTTGGTTTTGTGGGGCTGCGCTCACGCTTAAAACTGATCACCCAGGTTCGCGAAAGTGCCCTGCAAATTCGTCGTTTATTAGACGCCACGGTTGAAGGAATGGCGCTTCATGATGGTGAATTTATTTTAGATGCCAATGAATCACTTTCGCTTATGTTTGGCTATAGCCGCAAAGAAATCATCGGCAAAAGTATTTATACAATCTGCACACTTGAATCAGGTCAAATCGTTGCAGCTCACATTGCTCAGCAATCAGAGTCTTCTTATGAAGCGATCGGTATTCGCAAAGATGGTTCACGCTTTCATATTGAAATTCGCGGCAAAAAACACATGCTGAAAAATGGCGTACTTGGCCGAGTGGCAGCTATTCAAGACATTACAGAGCGTAAAAAAAATGAACAGACAAAAATTTTATTTGAAGCTTCGCAAGAAGCGTTACGCATTAGAAATGAATTTATTTCGATCGCTTCTCACGAATTAAAAACGCCGTTAACAAGTATTAAACTGCAAACGCAGATGACTCAAATAGCTGCTGAAAAAAATGAAGCGCAAGCCTACAGTCCCGAACGGATGAAAAAGTTTGTGAATCAAATTGACCGGCAGGCCGATCGTTTAGCCAATTTAATCGAAGACATGTTAGATGTTTCGCGAATTTCTTTAGGAAAACTATCTTTAGATATACAGCCGACTTCATTAAATTCATTAATCGAAGAGACCCTGGAATCGATGGCTGAATTAATTAAGCAAAATGGTAACGAAATTATTCGCACGCTCGACACTAATGTCGTGGCAAACATTGATCGTTTTCGCATGGAGCAGGTTTTAATTAATTTACTGACGAATGCCATCAAATACGGCGAAGGTAAACCAATCACTATCAGCTTAAGCAAACGCGGTAGCGAAGCTTCAATTTCAGTACAGGATCAAGGCATGGGTATCGCCAAAGAAAATCAAGAAAGAATTTTTGCCCGCTTTGAACGCGCTGTGACCGCAAAAAACATTAGTGGACTAGGCTTAGGACTCTATATTTCACAGCAAATTGTTCAGGCTCATCGTGGAACCATTATAGTAAAAAGTGCCCCGAACGAAGGGGCTTGTTTTATCGTAAATATTCCAGCAGAATGACCAAGCCATGAACGCCATCACTAATAAAATTCTTCTTGTTGAAGATGACATTGATATACAAGACAATCTAAGAGCTTTTCTTGAAATGGAAAACTTCGAAGTCGAGTCTGTTGCCAATGGCAAACAAGCCATCGAGCTGATGCAAAAAGAAGGACGCCCGCGTCTTATTTTGTTAGACCTGATGATGCCGATCATGAACGGTTATGAAATGTTAGCCGAGATGAAAAAAATGAATCTTTTCAAAGGTAATCCTTCACCAATTATTTTATTATCTGCTGCAACTGATATCGAAGAAACTGCTCGCCAACAGGTGACTAAATTTATTCGTAAACCCATTGCCTTAGATAAGTTGTTGCTTACGATCAAAGAAATCTACGGCTAAGTCGTGTCGTAGACACGCTAATCACGGCGTGAAAAATGCTACATACGTCTCGTAATTAAATTTATGAGGTGTTTATGCAAACAAGAGTCAAAAACGAACTTTTAATGCTTTGTGGTTTAGGGACATTAGCCCTACTGCGTGCAAAGAGAAAACGATTAGCCCTAGTGCCTGCGATGGCCAGCGGCTATCTGTTAACCCGTTTATTAATTGAAAGTACAAACCCGCAATCTTTTCGCGGGCAATCGGCCATCATCACTGGCGGTTCACGCGGGTTAGGCCTTGCCTTAGCGCGCGAACTCGTCAACGAAAACTGTAATGTCACTTTACTTGCGCGTGACGAAGACGAATTAAAACGCGCAAAAAAAGAATTAGATAAATTCAACAGAGGCGAAGTCCATATTGTCGTCTGCGATATCACCGATAATGTGCAGTTAAGTAAAGCCATTCATGAAGCGGCTGATTTATACGATGGTGTGGATTTATTAATTAATAATGCCGGCGCAATTGTTGTTGGCCCATGGGAGAGCATGACGCAACAAGATTTTGAAGCGCAAATGAATGTTCACTTATATGCCACGATGAATTCTATTCGCGTAGCCTTGCCATTCTTGCGTCAAAAAACCAGTGCGAAGCGTATCGTAAATATTTGTTCAATGGGCGGACGCGTAGCGGTGCCGCATATGTTACCTTATGACACTTCAAAATTTGCGCTGTCTGGATTTTCACAAGGCCTTGCCACTGAGCTGTATGACGAAGGCATTTCGGTAACAACAGTTTATCCGGGAATGATGCGCACAGGATCACCGATACAAGCAGTGTTTAAGGGCGAACATGAAAAAGAATTTGCCTGGTTTCAAGCTGCAGATGTGATTCCGGGATTTTCAACTTCAGCGCGCGATGCCGCCAAAGAAATTATTCAAGCGGCGCGTGAACGGCGCTTTGAATTAATGCCTTTTTTACCTGCGAAATTACGCTTAGGCTTAGCTTCGTTTTTTCCAGAACTGGTGGCTTATACAATGGTGTTATTAAATCGTTTGTTACCACAAGGACAATCTGGCGAATATAAAACCGGCGCGCAAAGCCGAGAAATTTTTGATAAATCGATTCTGACCAAAGCATTTAAATCTTCAGCGCGCAAAGCCGAAAAAGATTCAAATCAGTGGCCAAAAATCGACGCCAAAGAAAGTATGGGAGTGCTACACTGATGGCGCACGCCAGAAAGCAAAGTTGGACTATGCAGTCTCTAATATCGCGGCCACGCCCATTCCACCTGCAGTACAGATGGAAATTAGGCCGCGTTTTTTTCCGCCACTTGCTAATAACTTAGCGAGTGTGCCGGTAACACGCGTGCCGGTAGCGGCAAATGGATGTCCCATCGCGATACTGCTACCAACCACATTCATTTTACTTCTGTCGATAGAACCAATTGGTGATTTTAATCCTAAGACATCTTTGCAATAGGCAGCAGATTCCCACGCTTTTAAGTTACAAAGAACTTGCGCAGCAAACGCTTCGTGAATTTCAAAATAATCAAAATCTTTAAATGTTAATTGATTGCGTGTTAATAATTGTGAAACGGCTTTTGTCGGCGCCATTAATAAACCGGCACCATGAACAAAATCAACTGCTGCCACTTGCACATCAATCACTTTAGCCATCGGGAATAATCCCATTTTTTGCGCCGCTGCTTCGCTGCCTAAAAGTACACACGAGGCACCATCTGTTAACGGCGAGCTATTTCCTGCTGTTAGAGTTCCGTTTTGCGGATCAAATGAAGGTTTTAATTTGGCTAAACGCTCTTTACTGGTGTCAGCACGTAAAGTCGCATCGCGGGTGATGTTATGAAATGGAATCACTAAGTCTTCAAAAAAACCACCATCATAAGCTTTTGCGCCATTGATGTGACTGTTGTAAGCCACTTCATCTTGCTCTTCGCGCGCAATTTTCCATTCTTTCGCCATCAGTTCACAGTGCTGGCCCATGGACATCAACGTGCGCGGCTCAGTCACTGATGCGGCTCTTGGCTTAAACATGCCAAGAGAAGCTCCTGACAATGCACTCATGCGCGCACCGAAAGTTTTTGCATTGTTCATTTTCATTAAAAATTTTCTGAATTTATCAGAAACTTCAATTGGAAAATCACTGTTCGTATCGACACCGCCGGCAATTCCGATATCAATTGCGCCGGTATGAATTTTCATCGCGATTTGCCAAACATTATCAAGACTTGTGGCGCACGCTCGTTGCGTGTTGTAAGCCGGAGTATTTGGATCAAGTTCGGTTTCTAAAACGCATTCACGCGCTAAATTCCAATCTGCAGAGCTATTCATCAGGCAGCCTAACGCCACATCGCCGATCAGTTTTTTTTGCAGATTATTTTTACGAATAAGCCCGTTTAATGCGGCCACCATTAATTCTTTACGGGTCACATCGGCATAAACCGTTTGGCTTTTCGCAAAAGGTGTTCTTGAACTTCCTAAAACATATACTTGGTTTGCATCTGATTTCATAACCTGATGCTAGCACTGCAACATACGCTCGCCAACCTTAGACCTTAGTCGTAGTTCGTCAAATGCCGCTTTGGTCAGTTTGTCATCTGACTTTGTTCTACGTCATAATATGGATATGAAATCTATATACATCTTATTGTGTAGTTTAATTATCTTTGCGGCCTGCGAAAAAAAAGAAACTGGTGAAATGACTACGGTAACATTGACGATGCCTGATCTTTCGCTCAACGGCAGACAAAATGTTTACACACGTGTTGCTTCTGCACCGGCCACAATTGACGACGTGAATTGTTTTGCGGTGATGGTTTCAGGCCCAGAACCTTTTTTAAATCGCACAAGCTGTTCAGTGGTTGATAGCGTTGGTTCTCAAGTTGCTGCGGCGAAAAGAACTGGTCTATTTCGGGGCTTAATTCCTAGTGGCGGCGTGATTACGTTAGCGATTCCTGCCGGAGCAAGTCGTCAATTTACCCTGCTTGGTGTAAAAGCAAATCCACTTTCGGCTTGTATTGATTTTAATAGCCCAAATGCTTCAACAGAATTTACTTCTGATTTATTTCTTGTCGGTGAATCCGCTTCAGTTGATTTGCAACCTGGAGTGACGGTGGCGGTGCCTATTAAATTACCGACGGCAGGCACTGCCTTTAACACAGGAAGTTCTCGCATTGGTGATTGCACCGGTCCTGATTCTCCATATAAAACGCGCATTCTGCCGACGAAAGCCGAAATTGTTAAAGATTTTTTTACCTACGATGCCTTTCCGGCTAATTCTTGCAGCTCAGTAAATATTAATTTTACTGATGATGTCGGTCGTTCAGGCGCAACAGCGTTTCCTTATAATATGATTCTAGAACGCGCCGAAGTAGATGGCGGAGGAGCTGTTGGATCATTCACCTCATTTGCGATGTTCACTCAACCAAATTGTTCGGTCTCATTATTTAACGAAATTTCAGTGCCTGCAAACACACGTTCAATACCAGTGTACTTTAATACTACGGCTTCACCTTCAGTTTCGGGTTTTCAATTTCGCTTAAGACCGGGAACAACGGCGCCTTCTCCATATGCACAAACCACTACACCGACTTTTTTACTTCAGGAAAATAGTTCTGCCTCGATTGATATTTTTGGCCCACGCCGAGTGATCAAAGATATGTGTTATAACTTAGTTGGCACATTTAAAACTGCAGATAAAACTGTGATCAGCGGAACTGCTTACACGCCTTCTTATCCTGATATTCAAGGCCGCGTGTTTCCTGAAAAATTTTGCACAAACACCTCGATTGCCAGCGGTACTGCGCATGCAATTACCATCAATTCAAATTTTGATTTTTCGATGAGATACGATCAAGATGTTTTTACCCCGACGCACTTTACTTTAACACCAACAATCACTTCAGCTACGCAGACTTTTCCGGCAAGATACCCAGTTCAAGTTGTCGGCGGATCTCGTAGCCCGACTTTTTTGCGTCCCGAATTACCACCAAGTTTACCGGCCGCAACCACTGGATGTTTTGGACCATTTCAGGTCTTAGTTGAAAACGAACGCGGCGCCGCCTTAGTGACTGAAGGGGCGATTGTAGTTTCATTACTTTCTGGGGCACCCTCAAATGTAGCGATTTTTAATAATAATATTTGTAATCAGACTTATGCTTCATCATTTGCTGATGATTATCGCCGGGTATTTTATGTGGGCGTAAGTACAACAGCAATTGTTGCTAATACGACAGTCAGTTTTAGTACCGCTGGCCAGATTGACCATCCGGATGCACCAGGCAACACAACTTACACCACAAGTCTAACGACTGTGGTGAATCTTCAATTTAAATAGCTTATTTTTTTACGGGTTGGCGGTTTACTAAAACCGTCAATGTGAAACTTTCAGGACCATCGTCTTCACCGACAGTGATGCTTCCTGATTTACCATTCGTTACGATCATCTCTGGCGTTGAAAGAATTTCGCGAACGCCTTTAACTAATCTTCCGATAACTAATTTTAAATGGATTTTATCAAGTTCGCCGTCGATTTCTTCTGGAGTGACTTCCATAAAGCTTCCGGTGCCATTTGAATATTTTTGTTGAACTTCAGATTTTTCGCCTTCATTGGCTAATAAACCTTGAGATGCGACATGCTTGCCGTTCAAAGTCAGATCAACATTTAATTTATAGATTGGTAAACCCTGTTTAGGGTTGGTAGCCGCTATTGCGGTAGAAAGAAAGAAAAACGAAACTAATAACGTCGACTTAAACATCTGAGACTCCTTAAGCTTGATAAAACTTAAGAAAGTTTAAACGACAAAATGTGAAAAATCATGCATAGCTTTGCATAATCATTTCTTAAAAACAGATACTCATACTAAAGTCTAGTAACGAAAATTCAGTCACAATAGAATTTAATTACACTTTTACCCTTCATCATAAGATTTGCTGGCCTCGAGCCTATCTCTAGGCCAGCAATCCCAAGGATTTATGGATAAAACGTGGATCAGAATCTACTCAACTACCCTAACAACTTAAGTGCTAGTTGAGTTTGTGTATTGGCTTGTCCCAATACTGAGGTCGCAGCTTGCATAAGAACATTGTTCTTCGCTAATTCTGTCGACTCTGCGGCTACATCTGTATCACGGATACGAGAGTTCGCTGCTGCGTAATTCTCCTCAGCTGTCGCTAAGTTTTGAGAAGTTGATTGTAAACGATTTTGGAATGCACCCAAGTTCGCTCTGATAGAATTTACGTTGTTAATCGCGTCATCTACTGAAGCTAAGCTTAATTGTGCAGACTCTTTATTACCCACGCCGGCTTCGGTCAATCGCAACGCTTCTAATGTTGCATTTGATTCACCACTTTTAAAGCTGATGCGATCTAGTTCTGGATCATTTTGGGTACCGATTTGGATATCCAAAACTCCGCCTAGGCCGTTCAACAGTGGCGTGCCATTGAATTTCGTGCTCTGAGAGATACGTTGCATCTCTTCTTTAAGCTGTTGAAACTCGATGTTTGTTAACCCGCGCTCACGATCACTGATCGTGTCAGAAGCAGCTTGTACACCCAGCTCGCGCAAGCGAACTAACATGTTAGCCATTTCTTGCAAGCCGCCTTCGGCAACTTGTACTAATGAAATACCGTCATTAGCGTTTCGGTTGGCTTGTCTAAGGCCTCTGATTTGAGCTTTAATGTTTTCAGAGATAGCTAAACCAGCTGCATCGTCAGACGCTTGGTTTACTCTGAACCCCGATGATAGACGTGCCATCGCGGTATTTTGTTTTATGCCTAAACTATACAGATTCTTACCTGCATTAATCGCGGCTACGTTGGTTGCAATTCGCAATCCCATATTATCCTCCTTGTATTGTATTCATCCGTGAATGTCCCCGATCCTTGGTTAGAGCAGAATCCGTTCTGCTTATTTAAAAAACTTTAAAAAACTAATTACACTAATCCTATGCCTGTACCCCAAAAGTCGCCGCTCGCACGACGGCCTTTGGTGGACAAATTCCAATACGGATTTGTCCCTTTTGTCAGACTCATTTCAGTAAGTCCAACCCCTTTGCTCAGTCTCAGTTTAGTGAGACCAATCCCAGGTTATAGATTCAATCAGTCGAATCTATCTACTATCCTTTGTTCAACAACTGAAGAGCTAAGCCCGGTTGTTGATTCGCCTGTGCCAGTACTGATGTTCCAGCTTGCAGAAGAATATTCTGCTTCGCTAATTCAGTACTTTCATCCGCGATGTCCGCATCTCTAATGCGTGAATTCGATGCTGACAAGTTCTCTAAGTTCGTTTGCAATCCCTCAACAGTTGAGTTCAATCTGTTTTGGATCGCCCCGAAACCTGCCCGTAGCTGATTCACGTAGTTGATCGCGCTATCTACATTGGCTAAGCTGCTCTGAGCAGACGTCTTATCCAAAATACTTGTTAAATCCAATCCCAGTGCGCCCGTACTCGCATCTGTTAATGTGGCGTCAAAAGAAATTCGGTCAAAGTCGGCCGAGTTCTTTACACCAATCTGGAAGTCCAACAATCCGCCCGTTCCGTTAAGTAATGGCGTTCCGTTAAATTCTGCACTTCCTGTCATACGATCGATCTCTTCTAGTAGCTGCACGTATTCGACATTTGCCAATCCGCGCTCTCTATCCCCGATCGTATCTGATGCTGCTTGCACCCCTAATTCACGTAATCTAATGAGCATGTTACTAACTTCGCTTAATGATCCTTCTGCAGTCTGAATCATTGAGATACCGTCTTGCGCATTTCTGTTGGCCTGTTTAAGACCTCTCATTTGCGCTTTCATGTTTTCAGAAATCGCTAATCCCGCCGCATCGTCAGATGCTTTGTTGATTCTGCTTCCTGAAGACAATCTGGCCATCGCCGTATCCATTTTGTTCTTCGTACCCCATAATGCCTTTTGAGCATTTAGCGCCGTAACATTTGTACCAATTCTTAATCCCATAACTTCCTCCATGAAGCTGTTCCGGTGTGCTACTACTCTGTGAGACTCCTGTCTCACTTCGTTTCATACCGAAGCGGTTTGTTTTGAGAATCCATCCGTGAATTCTCAGAATCGTATTACTCTTAAACACTTTTTCGGCTCATCCTGAGAAAACTTGAGACGTTCGTATCAAGAAAGATCACTTTTGGTCTTAGGTCTGTCCTGTAATGCAATTAAACACGTCCTGATGAATGTTTTGTCAAATTTTCGGACTAAAGTCTTTTGTTCAAAACAGGCGTTTGTACGTGACTCTGTTGTTAAATTTCAGTAATTTTCATACTCATATATGGAAATACGCGATCCCATTCACGGTAGTATTTATCTCTCAGACGGCGAAGAAGCGATCATCGAATCAGTTGAATTTCAACGTCTGCGCGAAATCAAACAATTAGGTTTTTCTGAATTTAGTTTTCCGGGAGCAACTCATAATAGATTTTTACATTCTATTGGTGTGAGCCATGTTTCGGGGTTAGTGTTTGACAGTATTTTCAGAGCGTATCCGTTAAAGTCTTCAAATAAAATTCGTTTTCGCCAGATGGTAAAATTAGCTGCGTTACTTCATGATGTGGGTCACGGCCCGCTATCACACACGACAGAACAAGTGATGCCCCAGCTTGATAAACTAAAGATTAAAATCTACCAAGAGCAAGGCGTTGATCAAAATCGCCAGGCCAATCACGAAGACTACACGATCAAGTTTGTGACTGATTCAAATATCGCAGACATTATTAAAAAATATTATTCTGATATCGACCCGTTACATGTGGCTTGTCTGATTGATAAAGAATTAAAATGTTCACCAGACGTTTTTACTGACGGGATCATTAACTTCAGACCTTTATTAAGTCAGATCGTAAGTTCAGAACTAGACGCTGATCGTATGGATTATCTAGAGCGCGATTCTTATTTCTGCGGGATTAACTACGGTAAGATCGATCGTGATTGGTTAGTGCAGAACTTAACTTTGCATATTAAAGACCATAACGCATATTTAGCCCTCAATAGACGCGCACTGTATGCCTTTGATGATTTTTTAATTTCTCGTCATCATATGTACCTGATGGTGTACTTTCATCATAAGAGCATCATCTATGATGAAATGCTGAACCTGTACTTAGGTTCTAACGAGGCTAGTTTCAAAATTCCTGCTGAACTTGAAAGTTATATTCCGTACACCGACTATAAACTTTACGAACATTTAGACACGGTTCAAAACCCATGGGCTAAACGTATTGCTGAACGTAAACCTTACCGCGTGGCGATTGAATTACATAACCAAGATAAAGCCCGCGTTGAAAATGTTCGCCGTTTATTAACAGACTCACAAATTCATTCAATCTGGGCCAGCTCTGACGTTCGTCTATCTAAATACCACCAAACGATTTCAGATAACGATATCAACATCTTCGTGGTTGATCAGTACGACAAATGGGATAAACCATCTCCGATCAACAATGCGACGCAGATCTTTCAAAAATACGAAGGCTCGCGCGTAATCGACCGCGTCTACGTAGCCCCTGAAAACTTCGATACTGCCAAAAAGATTTTGTCAGAACAAAAGTACTAAACCGTCGCCCGGATTCCAAATACATATAAAGCGTTTAAACAGCATTCACAGCTGTTCCGTCCATTGCATTGTTTTTACCGCACTGTTTTATAGCCAAAGTTGCTATTGTATATACATTGTGGTAGGATGATATGAAGTTTGAATGGGACCCCGAAAAAGCACAGAATAATTTAATCAAACACGGAGTTCTTTTTGAAGAAGCCCAAACAGTTTTTTTAGATCTTCGTTCACTTGAACTTTTTGATCACAGCACTGAACACGAAGATCGCTTTATTCAAGTTGGTTATTCTTATAAGACTCGATTATTAACTGTTGTCTTTTGCGAACGTGATAACGAACACATTAGAATTATTTCTGCACGAAGAGCTTCTGCAGAAGAAAGGAAACTTTATGAAGAAAGATTTAGATCTTAAAAAAATGAAGCAACGACCTGGAAGGGTTTATCCTGAAGCTGCAAAAACTGCCATCAACGTAAGACTAGATACAAGCGTCGTTGCTGATATTAAATACGAAGCGCATCGATTAGGTATACCGTATCAAACGCTGATAAACAGTGTTTTACACCGCTTTACTACAGGTGAACTTATCGACAAAGGTATTAAAAAAACAGGTTCGTAACTATTTTTTCAATGTGCAGGTCTTTTTATAACAGATCGCTTCGCGTTTACGTTTATCGATCGGCATGCAATCTACGTAAGGCATGATTTTTTTTGCATGCTCTTCAAATTGAATTTTATATTTCTTATTCACTGCGTCCGGACCACAAGCGCCTGCGCCAATAGTACAATCAGAATCTTTGGCGCATTTAAACCAAATCTTTTTGTCTGGTTCAGGTCCTGATTCAGCATGCGCAAAGCCGATAACCATGTATATAGACAAAAAGATTAATGTTTTCATTTATACTCGCTCTAATATCATGGCGATACCTTGACCGCCGCCGATACAGGCTGAACCTAGTGCATACTTTGCTTGGCGCTTTTGTAATTCATACGCCAATAGATTCATAATGCGCGTACCTGAGGCTCCGAGTGGATGCCCCACGGCAATCGCTCCTCCGCGCACGTTGGTTTTTTCTTTATTTAATTTTAATTCTTTCTCTACGGCTAAGTACTGGGCTGCGAAAGCTTCGTTCACTTCGACTAGATCCATTTGATCAATGCCAAGACCTGCGCGCTCTAAAGCTTTTCTTGCTGCGGGTGCTGGGCCGATGCCCATGATTTTTGGATCGCAACCAACTGAGGCCCAAGAAACAATTCTAGCCATTGGTTTTAAGCCGTGGGCTTTTACAAATGATTCGCTGGCGATCAATGAAGTTGCTGCACCGTCGACGATTCCTGATGCTGTGGCTGCAGTTACTAAACCATCTTTTTTAAACATGGCCTTCATAGCTCCGATTTTTTCTACAGTGACTTCTGGTTTTGGGTGTTCATCTTTATCGATGATCACTTCACCCTTTTTTGTCGTGATTTTTACAGGCGTGATTTCATCTTTGAAAAGACCTGCATCTAAAGCTTTTTTATATTTTTGCTGAGTAAAGACTGAGTATTCATCACATTGCTGTCTTGTGATGCCGTACATCTCACCTAGATTTTCTGCGGTGATCGCCATTGGTGTTCCTGTGTACAGATCAGTTAACGCTGAAGTCATTGCGTCTTCTAATTCGAAATTTCCCATGCGCATGCCATCAAATCTAACTTTTCTGGCAACATAGGGAATTTGTGACATTTGTTCTACGCCACCGGCTAAGATACATTGTGCTTGGCCAGTTAAAATCATTTCTGCCGCACTGGCGATAGATTGAAACCCTGATCCACATAAACGATTAACTAAATAAGCACCGCGCTCGACCGGAATTCCAAGTTTTAATCCCACATGCCTTGCGACATACGCAGCATCGGCTCCGCTTTGTACAACATTACCAATAATTGTGTGATCGATTTTATCTGCAGTGATACCTGCAGCTTCTAATGTGGCTTTGCCTGCTGCGACTGTTAAGTCAGTTGCCGACACATCTTTTAAGCCACCACCAAATGAACCAAACGCTGTTCTTTTACCAGATACTAAATAAATTTTTTCCATACGTTATTAGATCTTAGAAAGTCAGACGAGACAATGAAATTACCATTTCCATTTAAGCGATACGGCAGACTTCTGTTCGTGATTAGACATTTCGTGCGAAAGCACTAAATCATTTTTATCAGATAAGGCTTCTGAGACTTCTGCTGCTGCGCGCGCTGCCTTTAAGTCGTAATTAAGTGCGGCATTTACCCAACCCGTGTATTGAATCTTAGCCAAAGCCTGGATAGCTAAGACTTTAAAATTGAAGCGGTGATCGACTTGATTTTCGTCTTTAAACGAAGCTTCAACGTTTAATTTTTTCTCTGCTGATTCAACGGCTTTCCCTGCTGTTGAATGACGAAGTGGCGAATGTTTCCAGTATAATGATAAACTGTTATCAGCCACTTTTGTTAAAAAAGACTGTGAAGTTTCATCTGCAGAGATTCGTTCTGGCAAAATTTCGCCAGCAAAAACATCCGATAATGATTCCGCACCAGCCTTTGCCGGTAATACTAATTTTTTCGTGTTCGCAACGTTCACTTTTGCCGAGGCCAAACTGCCTAAGCTTAAAACTGAGAACATTGTAAATAGGGTTAAAACGAATCTAACAACCATACCTGATATATATTCAAGTCCTGGGCCACTCTTAGACGGTGGCAAAGCGACCTATTCGACCTAATAGGCTTATTATGAGACACACTGTCAAACCTGTTGCCAGGTGGTGATATTGTTTTAACCTTAGAGTCAGGTTGATACGTCTTAGAAGTAGCTTCAAGGAGGAGGCAACATGAACAAAACAATGTTTTTCTTAATGGCAGCTATGGTGTTTTTCGCATTCTTTTCAGGGTGTGCTTCGATCCAAAATTCAGAAAGTAAACCTAGCACTAGAGTAACCAATTACGATCGACTTCCGTTTCTGTAATATTACATTTGATTCGGCATACAAACTCCATAACAATGGGTTTGTATGCGTAACCTATCTTTAAAATTAATTTTATTTTTTGTTTGTTGTCTTATTACTTCGAGCCTTCAGGCGCAAATTTCTGTCGGTTTAAGAGAATCCGCAATGGGTAACAGTGGTGCGGCTATTACTGAATCCTCGGCCCCTTCATTTTACAATCCAGCACTGTTAGCTGAACGACAAAAAAGTTATTTCAGTGTCACTGGAACAACTTTAACTTCGTTTAAATCTAAAAGCGATACCGAAGAATTCAATTCAACAAAGTTTGCGCCGAATTATTTGTCGAGCATTCATGCCTTTGAAAATTATGTTCACGAATTTTCGCTTGTGAACCAGATCTCTCTTGATGCAAGAACGTCTTCACCTATCACCGATGGCACAAAAAACACGAGCATTAGAACAGACCAGTACAACCTGGCTTATTCTTTTGCGTTTCGAAATTTTCCGTTCGGATTTCAGTTAGGTCTGCGCATTAATGAAAGCAGCTTTAATGTTAATCAATCCACCAATGATGGCAACATTGCCACCGGAGCTAATTTCGATATCTCGCGAAGAACCGGGCATTTGTTCGCAGGGTTTGGCGGCATTCACCAATTTGGCAGCAGCTATCGTTTTGGTTATAAATATGAATCAACTGGATTACGCGTTTATGATAAGACTGAACAAGCTGGATCATATTATTATTACGATAAAGGTAATAACTTATTTACTTCAGGCCAAACAGAAGGTTCAGTTGGCGATAATCCTATCTACACGCAAGCTGTCATCTTCGGACACAGTTTTTTAGCGGCTGATCATGAGTTTCTAACTGATTCACGGTTCAATGCAACTGATGCAAGTGAAAACACTTATAATTTTTTTCAAACTTTTGGATATAAATTAAACTTCTCGAACCAAATGCAATTTATGACCGGTGCATCTTATGAATTCGACACCAATGCAAAATATGTTTCTGCTGGGTATTCTTGGCTGACGAACACTTTACGTTCAACGATCAGTGCATATCACGCCGAAGATGGCAGCGATATGCAATCCACAGGGTTTACCTTCGGCAGTGAATTTATTTATTAAGCGTTACACTTTCAAATAATGTTCCGATAGTGCGCTGCAAATTAAAATGCATTGAAACTAAATTTCTTTTTAGCTGCAAATTTGATTGCCAGTAATTAGAACGCGTATCGACTGCAGCGATCATATCTTTAAATTCAACATCTTCGCCTTTTTCTATTTTGCGAAATATTTCTGTGATACGCGCATCGGCTTGCTGTAAATTTTGTTGTTGCAAGCTATGTAAATGCTCTAGATTGGCTAAGGCTTGATAGCGTGAATTTAAACTGTATTGCACATCCGCTAAAGTGGCATCGCGCTCACTGCGAGTCGCCGCTAAATCTTTGTTACCGGCACGGTTACGATACACAGAACCAGCACCGATCGTGTATGTTACTGAAAGGCCCACGTAAGCGCCTTTTGATTGCATGGGGTCACTGCCCGATGTACGCGTATTGTTACCACTGTAACTGGCATTTAAATCCACTTGTGGACGAAACATTCTTCTTTTATCAGCTTCGCGTTCATGTGTTTCTGCGGCTAAACGATGATCCATACTTTGAATATCCGGGCTTTTACTTATAGCTAATTCAAAAGCTTGTTCAGCATTATTCGGAATCGTTAATCCTTTGCGCATTTGCTCTAAATTTTCCAGACTTGAAGCTTGTGGAGCGGCCAATGTCGTAAAGTAGGTAAAATCCTTTTGCGCTTCACTAATACCGAAATCAACATTAACGTTAGCTGTCTGCAAATCATTGATTCTTTGATCCAGAGTTTTTCCTTCTTCTTCATTCAATGATGCTTTTTTCAGAAACTCTAATTTTTTTTCCAGATCAACAACAAAACTTTTTTGCTCATAATTTTCTACGAGCCCAATGTAGGCTTCAAAAACAGAACTGGCAAAACTTCCGCGCGTATTCGGAATACGTGAATTACTTGAATTATATTCAGCATCCATGGCTTTTAAACGCTCTTCAGAAGCCCGCAGTGACTCTACATCGGCCCCGCCATTATAAAGATTCATTGATATGCCAACGCTGTTACTACGCCCCGTTGAGCGATTGGTTCCGGGCACACCACCAACTTCGCGGGTCGAATGATACACTGAACTAGAAATATTCAGCGAGGGAAATAAATCCATGTATTGGGCTTTTTTACGGTCTTGCATAGCCTGAACTCGTAAATCTATAGCTGCTGTACGTGGGTTATTTTGAATAGCGCTTTTAATCGCATCTTTTAATCCAATGCCATAAGAGGTAGAGGCACTCAACGTAACGTACAGAATCAGTTTTTTCATATTTACTCCTGAACCGGAGTGAGTTTACAAAGACCGTGCCGAGGCCTATTCGATTAAGTTAGAAAGGAGTGTCTTATGTTTAGACAATGAACGACGATTTGCTGATCTTGTTATTCGTTGTCTAAGATATAGTTCGCAGGATTTACGGCAATACCGTTCACGCGAACTTCATAATGACAGTGTGGGCCCGTCGATCTACCCGTGCTTCCAACGGCGGCGATCACATCATAACGTGAAACTTTTTGCCCGACTTGCACAAAGATTTGTGAATTATGCGCAAAACGCGTTAGCACGCCGTAACCGTGATCGATCGAAACAAGCTTACCGAATTGATCATCCCAGCCGGCAAAACTAACAATTCCATCAGCAGGCGCACGCACTGGTGTTCCCGGAGGAGCGGTAATATCTAAACCTGCATGCATTTTTTGACGACCGTTAATCGGATCAATGCGATAACCAAAACGTGACCCGATCGGCCCGCGTGCTGGTTGAATACTTGGCGTTGCTGCTAATAAACTTTGGCGATCTGATAACAGCTCCCATAATTCAATCACAGATTGTTCTTTTAAATTCGAATCTTTCACCGCTTGATCAATGCGAATCACTAAGGATGCATAATTAGCTGAAGATTTTTCTGAAGCCACTTCGCCTTTTAACGGATTCAGCGGAGTTTCAGTTTCAATGACCGGATCATCGCGTTCCATATCATCTAAGCTCATACGCGGATTTGGATCATCAAGCCTTGAACCCACTACTTGCGCTGCCGGAAAATTTAATTTTTCTGGACGGTCTTTTAACTGAACATCTGTAATTAATTTTAATTTATTAGAAACATTTGTGACCCGGTCCATTGCTGATTGTAATGAATCTAGCTTGGCTTCAACCACCTGGAATTGGTTTTTTAATTCGATGTTTTCTAATTTTAATTTTTTATTTTCTAACGACTGGGCAAGTAAACCAAAATAATCAATGAAGCCTGCCATTAATAAAACGGCAAATAGCCCTACAAAAAATAACGAAATTTTAAAATAGGCGACCGGTAAGCTGATCTTTTTAGTTTCGCTTTCATTACTAGTAACAAAATAAAGAGTGATCTGTTTACGTGGTTCGCTCATGCTTTTATGTTTCGCTGAAATTCAACACAAGAACAGTGACGTTGTCATCACCGCCGTGAGCTAATGCCTGCTGAATAAACACCGGAGTAGTTTTATCCGGAGTATTATCATTAAAAATCTGGCACATCTCCTGATCCGTGATCATTCCTGTTAAACCATCCGAACACATTAGAAAAATATCACCAGGTGAAACTTCGCGTTCAATAATATCTGGATACACATCACGTTCAAAACCCACACTGCGGGTAATAACATTTTTTCCAATTGTAGCTTTGGCTTTTTCTTCAGATAAAAATCCAAGCCGAATTTGTTCATTAATTAAAGAATGATCTTCGGTTAATTGCCACACGTAAGGTTTACGGTACAAATAACAACGGCTATCACCAACGTTAGCGATGTATAATCGTGAATCACGAAAATAACCCATCACCATCGTTGTGCCCATACCATTTAATTTTGATTCTTGAGCGGCACGATCGAAAATGCGATGTGAAGCTTCTTGGTATGCCTGCATTAATACTTCTCGCGGAGAAAATTGTAACGCTTTCGGATGTCCCAAAACTTCCCGAACAGTCTCAACTGCTAGGGCAGAAGCGACCTCGCCACCCATGTGACCACCCACGCCATCTGCGACTACAAAAACACCAATTCGTTCGTCAATCAGAAATGAATCCTGATTGCCGGAGCGTTTAAGCCCTTTATCTGTTAAGCACCAACATTGAAATCTCATTCCTATACAGTGTCGTTGCGATTACCATCCGAGTCAAAGGGCACAAATTAAACCATTACTTATGGCTTACCTAGACGCTGGTCTAGTTCTTAAAAAATACGACCAAAGGTCATCACCGAAACCTCAATTTCAAACGTCATACAACCGATAGTCTAGTAAGAGATTTGCTTAACTATCTAGTGTAACAAAAAACAAACACTAGCTACCAAACAAAGGTCGATATGAAACGTACAAGTCGCCTTAAAATTTTTATTACTCTATCTATTGCCATACATATGGGATTAGCAGCGGTAGTTTTTGTTTTACCAAAAATTCAACAACACTATGCACCTATCGAAGTTGTGCTTGTTGAGCCCGAAGAAATTATCGAAGACGCTGCCAAAGACGAAAAAAATCCAACTCGTATTGTTGAGACTGACGAAAAATCAGCTAACGAACAAGTTAATGAAAACGCAAAATATTTAAGTGCAAAAAATAATTCAGTTGAAAAAGAAACGATTGCTAAGCTTGGTGAAACTTTTAAAAACGCACAAGCTATTGCAAAAAAATCTGTAAAAGCTGTTAAAAAATCTTCGCCGACTTTATTCGGTGAAAAATTTAATGCTTACGATGCGATGGCAAAAAAAGCGGCGAACGGTAAATCAGATATCAACGGCAAACAACAAAACCAATCGCAAACTGCCCAAAACGGAAACGATCGCGGTGTTGAAGCCACAGCAACAGATCAACTAGCACAAGTTGAACAGACTTTAAAAACTCAACTGAACACGCGCGAATACAAATATTACGGCTATTACCAACGCATTAAAAATCAGCTAAATCAATTTTGGCAGCCAGAAGTTAAGCAAAAAGTATCACGTCTTATGACACAAGGTAGAACAATTGCCTCTGATTCGAACAATAAAGTCACTAAATTGATCATTGTTCTTAACGACGCCGGCACGTTAGTGAAAGTACAGGTCATTGGTGAATCTGGAGTTCGCGATCTCGATGAGGCCGCTGTAGATGCCTTTAGACAGGCTGCTCCCTTCCCAAATCCCCCGAAAGGGATGGTTGAAAATGACGGCACCATTAAGATCCGCTGGGACTTCGTGGTGGAGTCCTAGAAGCCGGCCAAAAAACCAAAGCCAAATCTAAAAAATCTGCAGCCGCAGATGAAATAAAGTCTTTACTCTAAATACATAAAGTTTTATCTCTATAGCGTTGAATTTTTAGCGACTGTTTTAAGTTATAAAAAGGGACCACTTATGTCTGGAAAAGAAATCACACTCAAGGATCTTAAAGATCTGAACAAAGATACATTAGACTCGATCGCAAAACGCGCGCATTACTTAGCGACGCAAATGATCTTTCAAGCCAACATCCGCGAAAAAGATAAAGGCGATCCAAAAATCGGCGGCCATCAATCGGCATCAGCTTCTGCCTTACACATCATGGGCGCATTACACTTAATCGTAAAATCAGGTTTTGATCATATCGCGAATAAGCCACATGCATCCCCTACTGATCACTCATATAATTATTTATTAGATTTATTTTTAAAATCTGATTTATCAAAATTATCTGAAGAAGATAAAAACATCGCGATGATGGGCTTACGTAAGTATTCTAAAAACGGCGAACCGGTTTTTCAATCTTACCACTCAACTTACGATTCTGATCACCACAACTTCTTCCCGTCTGGCACCGTGGGCATTCCACCAGTTCAAGCCGGTTACTTAGCCTTAGCGTACCGTTTTGCTAAAGAGCATAACTACGATATTCCAGATGCTCACTTCTGGGCTCTATCAGGAGATTCTGAATTCCGCGAAGGTTCAATGTATGAAGCTGTTCCAGATTTTGCTGAACGTGAAATCGGAAACCTAACTTGGATGGTCGACTACAACCGTCAATCGTTAGATGGTCACCGTATCGTGAATCAAAAAATCATGGAAGGCACTGATGCCGATCGTATTGAAAAATCGATGGCAGCCAATGGTTGGGAAGTGATTCAAGTACGTCACGGTTCTAAACGATTAGCCTTATTTAAAAAACCAGGCGGCGATGCTTTCAAAAAATTATTAGAACACGAATTAGTCGATTACGATCTACAAGCGTTCTTATTAATTCAAGATCCAAAAGCTTTAAAAGCGGGAATGGCCAAAGACAATCCACAAATTAAAAAATTCTTAGACGGCGTGTCTGGCGAAGAATTATACGAAGGCTTACGCGATTTCGGTGGTCACGACATGATTCAACTTGCTGAAGCGATGTTGAAATCAAAAGAATCAAAACGTAAACCAACAATCATCATCGTTCATACGTTAAAAGGCTGGGGCTTAAAAATGGCCGCTCAACCTGGTAACCACTCGGCTTTAAATAACCAAGAAGAGATGGACGAACTAAAAGCTAAACAAGGTATCAAAGGCGAAACTCTATTCGCAGGCTTTGATCCTAAAACTGCTGAAGGTAAATTTTTACAAGCCCGTGGCGAAAAATTATATTCTGAAATCAAAGCGCAAAATGCTTTGAAAGATAAAAATAAAAATTTCTTCGCTAAAGAATTTGAAAAAATCGGTGGCTTTCCTGAAAAGTTAGACATCAACACAAAAATGGCCAGCTACCCGCACACACAATGGATGCTTGGTCAGTTAACTGCAAAATTAACTCGTATCGCAAATGCTGATGTGACTAAATTAAATGATTTCGAAAAACGCTGGAAGACAGCGGGCGAATTATTTATGACCATGGCGCCAGACGTAGGAACTTCAACGAATTTAAATCCAGCAATGGATGGTAAAATCTTCGGAGCACCAACTGTTACTGACGTTGAAGCTGAATACGGCGTTAAAGACACGAAACTTCCTGATCTTGTTCCGGGCGAAGAAGAATCAGATCGTTTCTTACGTTTTGAAATCGCTGAAGGTAACGTAATGTCATGCGTGGGTTCGTTCGGTCGTATCCGCGACACCTTAGGCGTTCCTGTTATGCCTTTAATGACGGTTTACGATTTCTTTATTAAACGTGCCCTAGATCAGTACTTCTACAATCTTTACTGGAAGTCTTCTTTCATCTGCGTAGGTACTCCATCAGGTGTGACGTTATCTCCAGAAGGTGCGCAGCATGGTTGGAAGTCTGACTTCCAAATCCCTGGTCAAATCACTTGGGAGCCGTTCTTCTGTTTAGAGCTTGATTGGATTTTATGTGAATCATTCAAACGTCACTTATTAAACGACAATGCAGGCCGTAACGGTACATTACTTCGTTTAGTAACTCGTGGTGCTGACCAAAAAGATTTAATGAAATACTTAAATAAACAATTACGTTTCAAAGCTAATCCAGAATCAAAATTAGCCCGCGCTGAATTTCCAGTTGCAGGTGGTGTAAACGAAGAAGAAGTAACAGCAAAATCTGAAACTGAAATTCACGCTGTCATGCGCGAAGAAGTTTTAAAAGGCGCTTACTACTTAATCGACTACCGAGGTTATGCTGGTTATGAACCAGGTGATAACGTTGTAAATATTTTCTCGATGGGTTCAATGACTACTGAAGCAATCAAAGCTTCAGAAGATTTATTAACTCGCGGAATTTACGCAAACGTGATCGTTGTAACTTCGCCTGATTTATTATGCGGTATTTTAGCTCATGAAAATGACTACAACTACTTACGTAACGAATTAGGAATCACGTCTGATTTATATTTAAACCGTCAAGGTGACGTTGGTTCTGCAGATCTAGTGATGGCTTCAGGCCGCCGTATTCCGATCGTGTCAGTACACGATGGTGAAGCAGGTCTACTTGATAATTTAGGTTCAATCGTTGGCGTAAGACAAGAATCATGCGCAGTACGTAAACACTCTAAGTGTGGTCGTCCGGTCGAGATCTATCACTTCCACAGCATCGACACTGAAGCAGTTGTTGAAGCCTGCGGAAAAGTATTATCAGAAACAGCATTAGAAAAAGTAATCGTAAATAAAACTACGATGGAAGAAACAGCGCAAGCGACAGCTTCTAACGGCGAACAACGTCCTCACTGGACAGAGTTATGGCCTTCTAAAACACAAAATCAAAAGCACTAGGATATAAATGTTTCCTGACAAAGGTGAATTGTTTAAAGCGGCAGATAAAAAATCAGATCATCTGGTTTTTTTCTGCCACTTTTTTAAAGGCCACAAAAAAGCCTTACGCCGCCATATCGATTTAGTAAACGATCTTGGTTTTGATGCTTACGCGTTTAATTTAAAAGATGATTTAAAAGATCATAAGTATGTGCCCTACTCTAAAAAATCAAAAAAGTTCGGCATGAAGCACGCTTTAGCTGAACAAATCGGTCAGCACTTAGAATTATTATCAGAATATAAAACTAAAATCCTTTTTGCTTTCTCGAATGTCGCAGGTTGTGCGATCGAAGCTCACACACTACGCCTTAAAGAAGGCAAGAATGATGTGATAGCGATGGTTTGTGATAGCGGACCAGGTGCGGGTAACTTTTTTCAATCTTCGTACATGTTACTAGAAGATCAAATCGGCGTTAAATCATTACCCCTAAAAATTATCGGCACACCGGCAGTTGCCTTTGGCTGGAGTCCGAAATTAAATTCTGATATTCGTCATGACTTAGATAGTTTTCCACAGGGATTTCCATTATTAAGTATTCGTGGCTGGCGCGATCGTTTGATCACACCACAAGATATCGACAAAGTTTTTGATCATCATAAGAATTTAAATTGGAAAAAGCTTTCGTTACCTGAAGCAGGTCACTTAAATGGTCTTCGCGATTTTCCGAGCGAATACAAACCTGCGGTCGAAGATTTTTTAAATCAGTTTATTCATTAGTTAAGTATCTTACTTCATTAATTCGATGTATTTTGCATATAGATCTTGTAATGCCCTGCAAGGCTTTGGCAGCCATCACTCTGATCTGTAATAGTGCGTTTTGTAATTAAATAATTTTTCTCAGTTAACCGAAAAGACACCATATAAGAGCATGTTGTGTCTGAACCTTGATTAACGGCATGAATTCCATTTTGATTAACCACAATTTGATTAGTACTGAAAACTTCATTCTTGCCATTAGTCACCCACGCCTCTTCTGCCAGGTTTATTTTATCGCCAAAAATATCTTCAGTAGATTTGAGTGAATACAAAAAAGAACCTTTTACGCCCCCGTTATCTGTGATGCCGTCGGGAAAATATCCAAAACCAGAAGTCAAACTTCCACCACTCATTGCTCCGGCAAACCTCATCCAATTGCCTAAAAGTTCTTTCAACTGGGGAATACGTGCCTTTGAAAAAGCTTCTTCTGCAGCCTCAAAACTAAAGTAAGCGCTATTGCCATTTAGTGGTGGATTTTTTTGAGCAGCAGCAGCTGTTTTATATATTCTATAATTCTTATCGCCACCCTTGCATGTAGAGCTCTGAGTAATCTGAGTTTTGGTAATTAACATATTGTCTTTTGTAATACGAAAAACTAACGTTTGTTCACAAAATTCATCTGTTTCAGGAGTAAGACGAGTCACTTCTGATTTATATGTCACTAAGCGTGTAGAGTCCCAGATATTATTGTATTTGCCCTCTGCGGTGCGAACCCTTTCGAACAATAGGGTACTGGTACCAAAAATATCTTTCGCGAACATAAAGAAATTCCAGATGTAGCCTTTGTTGCCCGCATTACTTGTTACAATGCCATCTGGAAAATAACCAACTTCCCAACTTGGCGTCTGACTATCTGTGGCTCCACCAATCATCATCCAAGCACCAACAAGCTCTTGAGTTTTAGGAACATGAGCGTCAGCAAATATTTTTTGTGCTTTAGCAAAATCAAAGTTACCTGCTTCATTTGATTGAGCAACAGATGTTATAGATACGAGCATAGACATTGCAAAAATCATTACGATTTTTATCATGGGATTTATTCTCCTGAGTAAATGAAATTTTATTGAACATAGCTTATTCTGTTTAATTTGAGAACCGAAATTGGGGTTACCATGATTTTTTTGGCAATAGTTTGGCACGACGCTTAGATTCAGGCGAGGACGCTCATCTAATTACCTTTTTTCTCCAACAAAATTCTCTCCACATCCTTCTCTGTCCAGAAGTGACCTTGAGAACTTGATAATCTAAAATGACTGCTATCTCCTACGGTGTAATCTAATTTGTTCCCATCACCATCAAGAAAGTTCTTATCCTCAAGCTTTCTATTTGGTTGATAGCAAGTATTTCCAACTTTCAATATATCGATTCCTTCTGATTGGCTTGGGAAACGATTACACCCTCTAAAGAAGTCCGCGAGTGCATATCGTAATGGCATTGCATTATTCTTTGTACGGCTCCAACTTGCTTCTGTTCGATATAAAATTTGATTGCCGATTAGGTATACTAGTAAAATGACAAAAATTAGAGTCATGACAACTATTGATACTACACGTGCTTTATTTTTCATTTATTTTCTTCCAACACATTTTAAAAACCTATCTCCATAATCTTGAGAGAACTGATTTGCATCCAAAGTTATACGAGAATGGAAAGCATTTTTATTAAAAATTGCATCCCACACGCTTCTTACTGCGCCCACTTTACCGGCTTTATAATGCAATCCTTCATGATAAACAGTATCTAAAAGATCCACCATTTGCTCATTATTTAATTTTCCTAAATACTTTGTATTTAGCAAGATCTGATTTCTCAACACACTAGTTTCACCTACATCGTTGGGGTGTTCGAATGTACCAAATTTAACCGAATTCAACTCTGGAATGAAATTTTTAACAAACTCGATTGCATTATCAATATCTTCCTGTGTTAATCCGGTCGGATCTACATAACTTATAGGATCTCCTCCTACATAACTATATAAATTCGTATCGCCACCGCTAAATCCAATCGGATCTTTACTAATCCAGCGCCCGATCTCTGGATCATACCAACGCGCTCCAAAATGAACTAAATTCGTATGATGATCATACAATCCACCTGCGAAACCAAATGGTTGAAAACCTGGATTCGTATTTTTTAAAATTCTTCCGAATTCATCATGCAACATTTCTTGCATAATTGTGCCGTCGCTAATTCTAACAACCAATCTTACGCTTCCCAGATGATCAGTAACAATACGATAAACCATGCCCTTCATAATCATGAAGTCTGGTGCATGAGATTTCGACGCATAACCAAATCGCTGTAATACGTTACCTTCAGCATCTAATACACCAGTCAGCCTTAGTGGGCCTTGATATATATAAGTGCTTTGCAATACTCCGTTTACAAAATTCTGCGCTCTTCTTCTAAGACCATCGTACTCATAACTAATTGCTGTCGAACCTAATTTAACTGCCGCAAGCTGACCTAACGAATTAAAAACATAAGATGTTTCTTGGTTAGTTATCGAATTTTTCTTCGAAACAAGATCACCTTTTAAGTTATATTTATAATTCTGTGTGTTGTATGCAGAAAGCCGGTCTTGCGAATCAAACACCGACTTAATCGATTGAGTACTTACATTTCCACCAACACGATTTCCATTAGCATCATAAACATACCTAGAAGCAATGGTTCCATTAGTTTGTGCTTCAATCAGTTTGCCACCCAAGTCGTACGCGTAGTCATACGTTACCTCGACGTTATTAATTGATTCGATTTTTTTAACTATTCTACCTAACTCATCACGAATTAATTTGTATGAATATAAAGCTGGATCGACCAAAACAGCTTTATTGTGATATTTTAGAACATAAGAATTTAATTCTCCCAATTGATTGTACGAAAATTCGTCTCTAGCTGTGTTTTCACCTTCGAAGACTTTAGTTTCACTGATTTGTCCTGAGTCAGATGCATATAAAATATCTTCGTTACCTATGCGGCTGATTTTTCCTGCAGGCCCATAATTATATTTGAAAATAATTCTAGGCGAGCCTTTAACGCCGTTTACAACTACATCTTCAACAAGTCGTCCTAACGAATTAGGAAATGCCATATATGCACCGACAACAGCGTTCTCTTTTTCTAAAACATCCTGATTTAAAAACCCACCTTCAAGCGGGTATAAATACGACGCTAAAGTAGTTGGAGTTTTAATTCCATCATAAATTCCAAACTTAGAATTAAATCTGTAGTTGTAAGTGCCTTCTGGAGTTACAATACTTTCAAGTGTGCCGTTGGCTTGGTGATAATTGAAAATATTCATACTGCCATCCGGGAATGTAATTGCAGTTAGTTGTTTATCAACATTGTACGAGTAGTTTGTCGGAGTTGATTCTTCACCTTCCAACATGGGTGGAGAATAACTTATTGGTAATTCTAATGCGTTGAAACTAAAGTTATGTTTTTGCTTGTTTGCTGGAGTGATAGCAATCAATTTGTCATTTTCATCGTAATTATAGATAACTTTTCTGCCATCGGGATATTGAATAGAATCTAATTTTCCAGTTTTAGTATAAGTATAATCAGTTGATTGGCCTAGAACATCTCTTGTTGAAGTTAACAAATTTGTTAATGGATCATAAATATTCTCAATAATACGATTGCCCTGAGATATACGAACCAGTTTGTCTTGCTTATACAAAAACGTTGTCGGCACATAGCTTCCCCATTGAAAAGCTACAACTCTTTCAAATTCATCAATTTGTGATTTAAAATTAATGCCATCTGCAGTTTGTGTGGTGAATATTCTTTTTTCGCCATTGTAACTTGTTACAGTATTCTCTCCAAACGCATCAGTTAGTTTAGAAGAATAATTCTTGATCGAAAAAGGATTGGTAGGATCATTTAATTCAAAATTTTCTAATGTTTTTGCCTTTGTATTTAAAGTTGTTCCAGAAGCTACGTTGCGTGTGACAGTGCGGGCGAAATCCTTAAATCTCAGATCTGGCGTATAGTAAGTAGAATAATCTATTCCGTTTTTTCTTTCAGACAATTCACTCTCAGCAGCCCACGACTGTACCACGGTTTGATACGGATTCAGAACACGCTTATAATAATAGACCTCGTCTTTTCCATCAGCGTTTTTGTACGTTTGATTATCAGTTGTATAGTTTGTGATACGGCCCATTGGCGATTTAGAATTAATTTGTGTTGGTTTGCCAGGCGCAACATTCTTTTCTAAATTGATACTATATCCGCCTGAATGAGCATCGTAAATTAAATTACCTAGATTATCATATGAAAACGAACTGACTTGCCCTTGGGGCTTTCTGAATGTTTTTAATAAACCTAATTCGTTATGGTAAGTTACTGAGTACGTTTGACCCGCAGGATTTTTAATCGCAGAAATAAATTTAAAATTATTCAGAGTTATTTGCGTTACTTGGCCACCAGGTGCAGTAATTGAAACTAAATCCCCTTCTGCGTTACGATTGAACAGAGTTCTTTTGCCGAATGCATCTGAAATTGAATTCAATAATCCATTTACACCATGCTCAAATGAATATACTAAAGCACCTAACCAAAAAGTTTTAGTTTGAAGATGTTTACCACTTAACGAATCAAAAATATAAATAAGCGATCTATCAGAATCGATCACTCGCAATTGATTATTAGCCAATAGTTCTGCTTTTGCTGTTAAACTTGAACCATCCCCTCTTAACACTTGTTTGCGATTTAAATCATAGAAGTGGTAAATAGTCGGAAGCCAAAGTCCAAATCCTAAATACTTCGCTTGCAAGCTCCCCATCGGAACTTGGAAAGATGTTGCAACTCCTGTTGGAAATTGCTTAACAAAAACCTCGGCTGCAATAGACCCGATGTTTTGACTTCCATTTACTTTTCCATTCCAAACATATTGAGAACTAAGATTCGTAGAAATTGGAAGAGCTTTATTCTCAACCATTTCGCCGTTTATTTTAATCGCGTATTTAACTTGAGTAGCACCAGCATCAAGTTTATCTGAAGTCAGCGGAATTCTTAGAGTGTAATCACCAATTCTTCCAGAAACCTTATTCGTAAAATAAGCTAATGAAAAATTAGTACCGACGATTCGCACTTCTTCCCCAAGCACTTGGTTATCTGTAAAAATAATTGAGCCTGTTTTACATGAAGGTTTATCAACAGAAGGTTTTGTAATCGTTACCGGAGTTGGATCATATTTCGGTGACGTCGGTGGTTGTGGTGTTGGCGTCGGGGTTGGAGGAGTTGGCGTTGGAGTTGGAGCTCCACCATCGCAGTAAGCTGTGGCTCTTCCTACATCTACAGCTCCCTGCCAACTAATAGTACATTCAGATTCAAATCCCCCCTCAAAATAGCGGACGACTTTAAATTCTCTCTTCATATCTGGAGGACCACTTATTTCAAGACATTGCTTTTTATGACGTTCGATCTCGTCCTTACAAGAAACTGCTTGAGCTTGAGAATTGAAAGCTAAAACTACAATTAACAATAACGAACGAAAAATAGAATTCATATGGGCTCCCTCAGAACCCAACGGTATAAATAAATATTAATTTATAAGCAACAGAATTTATCGAAGCCCGAAATCAGGCATCTTCTTCATTTCTTAACAACCAGAAGAAGTCCCTCTTCAGTCGGCACAAACGACGCAGAAAAATTCGCATCCGCGAAAATATCCTTCGTCATCTCTTTCACCGTCTGAACTTGTTTATCGCTGAACTTCTGTTTTGACAGATCTCCCCAGACACTTCCTGCTAAAAACACATTGTCGATGAGGATCATTCCACCTGATCGGATATTGTTTTTTGCCCACAGCCAGTAATCTTTATAGGCCGCTTTATTACCGTCGATGAAGATCGCATCAAACGGCCCTTGGCTTGATAGCTTAGGCAGCTCTTCACGAGCATCACCGGCCACTATCATGCATTGGCCGCGGTCGATCCAGGGCTTTAAAGCTTGGCTTGCAAGCGCTATATGTTCAGTAGACTTTTCTAATGTGTAAATGATGCCATCTTGTTGTAATGATTGAAGAAAGTACTGACAAGATAGGCCTGTAAGGGTGCCGATTTCTACTACTTTTTTCGGTTTAATTAGGCCCACTAAAAACCCCATTAAATGGGCTTCGGTATGAGAAACAGAAATCCCACCTAAACCCAATTGATCTGCGAATTTGCGTGAAAGCTGCATGTGTTCGTTTTCAAGTTGATAACAATTTTCAATGTAGGTGTACGAGGGCTGGATTGAATTTCTCATGCTTATTGTTTACGTCGAAAAAATTGGATTTTCAATTGCTGATCATTAGGCAAACCATTATAACTGACTGCATGTCTGAAACATTACTAGAAGTTACAAATTTACGTACTCGTTATAAAACTGATGATGGCAATATCTTTCCGGTAGATGACATCTCTTTTCGTGTGAAAAAGGGTCAAACTCTAGGCATCGTGGGCGAATCAGGTTGTGGCAAATCACAAACTGCGCTTTCAATTATGCGCCTTATTCAAAAACCAGGTGAGATCGTTTCTGGCGATGTGGTTTTTAAAGGCGAAAGCTTATTGAAAAAAACTGAAGATCAAATGCGTGAGATTTTAGGTAATCAAATGGCGATGATTTTTCAAGAGCCAATGACTTCGTTAAATCCGGTTTACACGATCGGTGATCAAATCGAAGAAAGCATTCGTCTTCACCAAAAAGGTTTAACTAATTTAGAAATTAAAAATAAAGCGATCGATATGTTAAAGCTTGTGGGTATTCCTGCAGCTGACAAACGTTACCATGAGTATCCGCACCAGTTATCAGGCGGTATGCGCCAACGTGTGATGATCGCGATGGCAATGAGCTGTACACCGCAATTATTAATCGCGGATGAACCAACGACAGCACTTGATGTAACTATCCAAGCGCAGATCTTAGATCTAATGCGCAAAGTACAAAAAGAATTTCAAGCCGGTATGATTTTGATTACGCATGATCTAGGCGTAGTGGCTGAAATGTGCCAAGACGTTATTGTTATGTACGCTGGTAAAATTGTTGAGTACGGCACTGTAGAAGATATTTTCTACCGCCCGAAACATCCATACACTAAAGGTTTACTTGATTCTATTCCGCACTTTGAAACTGGCTCGCGCATGAAACAGTTAAATACAATTCCAGGCTTAGTTCCAAGCTTATACAGCCTACCTGTAGGTTGCCGTTTTCAAGAGCGTTGCAAATTCGTGCAAGAAAACTGTCGTCGTGCAGAACCTAATTTAGAAAACTTACGTGGCATTCATAAGGTCGCTTGTTATCATCCAGTTCAATCAGAAGGAAATAACTAATCATGGCACAACAACCACTTCTTACCGTTGATAATGTTGTAAAACACTTTCCGATTCATGGCGGATTATTTTCTCGTCAAATCGCCGCTGTTAAGGCCGTACAAAATATTTCATTTACTTTAAACAAAGGTGAAACGCTTGGCCTAGTTGGCGAATCAGGTTGTGGTAAATCTACACTTGGTCGTTGTTTGATTCGTTTAATCGAACCAACTTCTGGAAAAATTATTTTCAACGGCGAAGACATCACGCATGTTGATTCAAACCGTATGCGCGATTTACGTCGTAAAATGCAAATCATCTTCCAAGATCCGTATGCTTCTTTAAATCCGCGCATGACGATCGGTGCGATTTTAGAAGAGCCTTTAGTTATTCATAATCTTTACCCGAATGAAAAAGAGCGCCAAGAACGCGTGCAAGAATTAGTTAAACTTGTTGGTCTTCGCCCTGAACATTTATCACGCTACCCGCATGAGTTTTCAGGCGGACAACGTCAACGTGTGGGTATTGCCCGTGCGTTAGCGGTAAATCCAGAAATCATCATCTGTGATGAACCGGTTTCTGCCTTAGACGTTTCTATCCAAGCGCAAGTGATTAACTTGCTAATGGAACTTCAGCAAAAACTGGGTTTAACTTATATCTTCATCGCCCATGACTTAAAAGTTGTTGAGCACGTTTCAACAAAAGTGGCGGTGATGTACTTAGGTCAAATCGTTGAGATGGCTGAAGCTGATGAACTTTATAAAAATCCGCAACATCCTTACACAAAAGCGTTGCTGTCAGCCATTCCGGTACCAGACCCTAAACCACGCCCAGAGCGCATTATCCTTACAGGGGATGTGCCATCGCCAATCGCGCCGCCTCCAGGTTGTTATTTTAACCCACGCTGCCCGATGGCTACTGCAGAATGTACGATGACAAAACCTGAGTTAGTTGAAAAATCACCGGGCCACTTTGTAAGTTGTTTAAAGGTTTAAGATGAAATTATTTTTATCGCTTATTACGTTAGTTAGTTTTATTTCAAACGCCCAAGCTGAAGAGACTTTGGTTGAAAAAGCAGAAGCTACAGCTAAATCTGTAGTTCGTGAAGTTAAAAAAGGCGCTAACCGCGCCGAAGAAATGGCTTGCGGTAAATTAACAGGTGATAGCAAGGCAACTTGTCTTGCTAAAAAAGCTAAAAACCGTGTTACTGAAACGACAGACACCGTTGTCGATAAAGCTGACGAAATCAAAAAATCAGTCGATTCTAAATAGTTTTTTGCGTGGTCACTGTCTCATAGTGACCACTGTCTTATCTTAATTTGAGAATATTAAACTATACGTGGTTTTCACGTTTTCTGCTCTGATATCCTATAGGTAGCTATCTTTTCTTAAGGGAGTACTTATGGGACGTCTTGCCTGGAATTTTCAGCTTTCGTTTTTATTAATTTTTTTATTGGCGATGAATGTTAATGCTGGTGGTGCCATCGCCGGTAAAGTCACAATTCTAAAAGGCAAAGTTTTTTTCGAACGCGGCGGACAAAAAATCCAAATTAAAAAAGACGATACGGTTTTAGAATCAGACACCATCGAAGCTGAAGTGGGAACTGCGCGCATTACGATGATTGATTCTAACTTAATCGATATTTACCCGAAGACAAAAATTACAATCTCAAAATATGTTTACAAGCCAAATCAAGATCAAAAAGAAGTCGATTTAAAAATCGATTTTGGTAAAATCAAATCCACTGTTATTCAAAAATATGATGGCGCTAAAAGTAAGTTTCAAATCAAAACTCCTGCAGCTGTTGCCGGTGTACGCGGAACAGTATTTACTGCTGAATATGATAACATTAAAAAAGTTGCTAAAATTGTAACGATTGAAGGTTTAGTTGCCGTTGCTAAATTACTTGAAGACAACAAACAATCGGCGCCAGTGTTTGTACGCCCTGATCAAGTGGTCAAAGTTGATGCCGAGCAAACCAACTCTGAACAGCCCCGTGATCTAACGCCCGAAGAGCACGATAGCCGCAAAAAAGAAGATAAAGATTTAGGTTATCAGTATGATCCAAAAAATGAAGCAACACCGCCGACACCGCCAAGCGCTAACAATCCACCACCACAGCCACCGGCAGGCGGTCCTGCGCAAGGACAACCGAATCAACCACCAGTCACTGCTGGCGACACGCAAAGCAATCCACCAGCTACGACCGAAACTGCAAATCGCGGCGCAAATCCAGAGCCACCCAAAGAGCCCGTTAAACAAATCAAAGAATCTGTGACTTCAACTGTGAAGCATTCAAGTGATCGCCAGCAACAGCAACAACAGCAGCTAGCACAACGTCGCCAAAAACAGCTCGAAGACGAGCAAGCCAGAAAACAGAAACAGTTAGAAGAAGAAATGAGAAAACGTCAGCAATTAGAAGCGCAAAGAGCCGAGGCCGCCCGACGTCTGGCAGAAACTACGATTATCAATAGACCCCCGGCGACCACCGTGCCATCGACTCCAAGCCCGGGCGCGAATTCTCCGTATTAGCGTAATTGGTTGATACTAAATAAATTTTAATTCAATAGTTTGCTTTTATTGTCGAACAATAAATCACCTCGCATCTTAATTTGAGAATGTTAAAGAATACATGGTTTTCGCATTTTTCCCGCTGCTATCCTGTAGGTAGATATTTAACGGGGAGATCTATGGCACGTCTTTTGGGAAAGTTACGACTTTCATTCTTAACAGTTTTTTTACTAGTCTTTAACGCAAATGCAGCTGGCACGATTGCTGGCAAAGTTACGATTTTGAAAGGCCAAGTTTTTATTCAACGTGGTGGACAAAAAATCCAAGTCAAAAAAGACGATACCATTTTAGAATCAGACATTATCGAATCAGAAGCCGGTACGGCCCGTATTACGATGATCGATTCAAACTTAGTCGACGTTTATCCGCGATCAAAAGTTGAAATCGCAAAATACATTTACAAACCAAATGAAGATCAAAAAGAAGTCGAATTAAAAATCGATTTCGGTAAAATCAAATCTACAGTTAATCAAAAATATGACGGGGCTAAAAATAAATTCCAGGTGAAAACACCATCAGCAGTAGCCGGTGTTCGCGGAACAGTATTTACTGCTGAATACGACAGAATTAAAAAAGTTTCTAAAGTCGTAACCATCGAAGGGTTAGTTGCTGTATCTAAAATGCTTGATCGCGAAAGACAAACGCCTCCGGTATTTGTACGTCCCGATCAGGTTGTAAAAGTTGATGTTGAACAATCAAAAGCTGAACAACCGCGCGATTTAAAACCAGAAGAGCGCGATGTTCGCCAACAAGAAGATAAAGACTTAGGTTACCAATACGATCCTAAAAAAGAACCAAGTCTAGAACAACAACCTACTGGTGCTGTCAAAGAACCGGTAAAAGAAATCAAAGAAATCGTCGTTCGCGAAGTTAAAGAAATTCGTGAACCGATTAAAGAAATTGCTGTTGTAGAACCTGTTAAAGACACGGCTGTTGTTAAAGAACAAATTAAAGAGCGTCGTAAAGAATTCAAAGAACGACTTAAAGAACTTAAAGAAGTAAGACGCGCTAAAGACGATGAGCCAATTAAAGAAATTAGCGTTCGCCCGCCGGTCGTTAATGAAATGCCGCCGCGCGAACCTGTTAAACAAATCAAAGAAACTATCACCACTGCAGTAAATAACTCGGGCAAGCGTGAACAATTGCAACAGCAAGCTCAAGAGCGCCGTCAAAAACAGCTCGAAGAAGAACAAGGCAAAAAACAGAAGCAATTAGAAGAAGACCAGGCTCGAAAACAAAAACAGTTAGAAGAAGAGCAGGTCAAAAAACAAAAGCAATCTGAAGAAGAACAAGCCAAGAAACAAAAACATCTCGAAGAAGAGCAAGCTAAAAAGCAGAAGCAGTCTGAAGTCGCACAGGCAAAAAGACGGGCCATGGAAGAAGCTCAGAAAAAATCTGAGTTAGCTCGTCGTCTGGCTGAAATTGCAAAACGCGGTTCAGTCATCAGACCTCCGTCTGGAATAGACACTGGCCTGACACCTCCGAATACAATTACTCCTATCAATAAATAATAAATCGCTGCGACTTACTCGGCTTTAGGTAAGTCCAGTCTCTTTTTAACGATGATCAAGCCTAACGCCTTATGATAAATTTATATCGTGAGGCATTTCATCTTTGTACTACTTCTCATTCACTGTTTTTCATTAACGGCATATGCCGTTAATTTAAAATATATAAACGGCCTATACTTACATAAAAATTGTGAGTACTTTGCCCGCGATCTTAAAAGTAATTGGGATATCATTCCCGAAAACGAAAGAAACGACTACCTGGCAAAGCTTGCAGATTGTTCTGTAGACCGCGGCCAATTAGAATTTGCTGAATCATTATTTAATAATCTTGAACGCAAAGGTTATAAATCTTCAATTTTAAACCAGGCTAAAGCTAAACTTGATCTTTCGCGCAGTGATTTTAAGCGCATTACCGATGATTACGAATTGAAAAAACCTAAAAAAGCGACTTTTCAGTATTACATCTACGTAGCGCAAAGTTATTACGAACAAGAAGACTATGATTCTTCGCTGAAAATTTTAAGTTATATCAGCCCGAATAAACTAACTGATTACCAAAGAAATATAATTCGCTACTGGAAAGCTAAAAATTATTTTTTAAAAGACGAATACGACAAAACGACCTATTTTTTAGATTTAATCTTAGAAGATGATGAAGAACGCGGTTGGGTTAAAGATGCTGCCCAGGTCTTAAAAAATGCCGTTCATGATAAATACAGACCCTTTCGTGCAGTGATTTATTTAAATGCCACTTACGACACAAATACCAACAAACAATCTGTCGTCGAAAATCTGACGTTAAATGATAAACCAGCGTCTTACATCATCGACGGAACATATCGAATAAACCCATCGCTTGATTTTTATATCAGAAAAGACCGCACGACAAAAAAATACATCAATCTTGATTTCAGCTTTGCGTGGTCTAGTAAAGAAACCGCCAACGAATCAGAAACCTATTCCATTAAATTCAGAAATTCTAAAAAAACTGATTCACGCAATACTTTTTCTTGGGATTTAGGTTTAACTAAATCACAACTTGAATTTTTAGATGCGTCTAATGATGCCTTTTTACGCTTAGGTTTATTTCATCTAATCACTGACGATAAATTTGCTACCGCGACATATCGTTACAGCCGAAATATTGAATTTCAGTACAAATATGCTCACACCGTTTCACTTTCGCTATTTAAAGTCTATGACACGCAACTGCTTTACGGCACGATTTCGCATAGCCAAAATTTTGATGAAGCTGCTAGGTATGATTTTGATGGTTTTTCTGCACCTATCGCCGAAAGTGGAACCGTTTTTGGTAATTATGGCATAACCAGCATTGATTTAGCCCACAGTATTGATTTCACTGATGAGCACTCATTACGAACACAATTGTCTTACTCAAACACAGCCTACCAGGCTGAAGACTTACCTGCCGGCTCTGAAGCTTTAACCAACTCAACAGCTAAGCGCAGTGATCAGACTTATAGTTTTTCTTTGGTGTATGCCAATAAATACGATGCAGAAACAAACATTGAACTTTTCGCGACAGCTATTTTAGGCAGAAGTCACGGCCACCAAGGCTATATTTCTGCCGGTGAATTCAGTCACAAAAATTACACAGCTAACCAATTTGGTATTAATTTAGATTGGACCTATGAATAGGAGCAAAACTATGAACCAACAAGTTAAATGGTGTTTTTACGATCCCGAAACAAAAACTAAAACTGCCGATCTAGCTACTGACGAAGCGCAAATGACCATTTTAAAAATGCGCCCAAAAGATATCAACCGTTTCTATTTTTCGCGCAGTGATGACAGCGCCTGGAAGCCTTTAAAGTTATTAATGACCTCAAGTGCATCTCCGTTTGCCGGTTTAGCTTTACTGACTTCAATGGGAGCAGAAAAAACCGCACAGCCTGTAGCTAACCCCAAACTAAAAATGCACCCGGTAGATCGTGGCACACAAGACGAAATCGAACGCACATTTACAAATTCTTGCATTGATAATAATAAAACATTAGCCGTAAGTTTTAAAAAACCATTAGCCCATAAAATCGAAATCGTCATCATGAACAAACAAGGCATGATTTTTCGGGCAAATGCGATCAATGCCACACAAGAAGGTACTCTGTGTGATAAGGTTATTCCCAATCATTTCCACAATACAATTCTTGATGTGGTTATTATTAACTCTGCAGCAGCCAATAAATTTTTTGAAAAAATTAAAATCACCGGAAAAATCGCAACCACTGGTAATGGCCAGTACTTAGAATTTAATTTTCCAGCTGATGCTTTACGTAGTCAGCTAGTTGAAAGTTTAAATTTTTGCGAGAACAACTCACACCGTAAAAAAGCTATTTAATGAAAATCAAAATCTACGGAATCATTTTAGCCAGCATACTTTTTTTAAGCTTTGTCATGCTTAATTTAAAGTATAAAAGCATTCAAAATAATCCCGAGGTTGTTGAAAACAATGTTTTTTATAGTTTTTTATTCGAATTTAATAATAAAATTTACGACACCTTTTACAAAAACAAAGCCGAACGCCAAAAAAGTGATAATGTTTTTTTAATCGATATTGACGAAGATTCTGTGCGTGAATTAGGACGCTGGCCTTGGTCGCGCGAAATTATCGCGACGATCTGGGAAAACAGCATGAAAAACGGCGTCAAAGTTATCGCCAATGATATTATCTTTTCAGAAGCGCAAAATAAGAAAGCCGATGGCCGCTTAGAAGAAGTTATTAAAAAATACCCGGCACAAATTATCTTAGGCACCTTCGGCGAAGGCCCGATTGCTTATGGTAACCCACCCTATCAAGATTATTGTTTTGTCGAATCATTTCGCCGCAGCGGCGGCGATAAAATTGTGACTTTAAATGCCACTTTAACATTTGATGATAGTAATTCACAATTTGAGCAGGTTTTTTTCAGTAATGAACTAAAAGCGATATTTGATGATCTTGATCAACAGTTTGAACAAACCTATTTAGCACGTATTAATAAAAAATCGCTGCAAGATTTAGATTTTTATCAGAAAAATAGTCTTGCGTCTGAAAAAAGTCGTAATTTAGTCAGCTACTGCTTTCGTTGGCTGCAAGATGACGATGAGTATTTACGAAGTGCCGGGCAGGATTTATTAAAATCTTATAATGCAAGTTTAGACCGAATTCCCGGATACGAAAAATTGCCATCTTTAAATGATAAAATCAAAAAATTTAAAGATGATGTAAATCAATTATTAGTTCCACAGTTCGCCACGTGGCCAGCCAATATTTCTGAAATTCAAACGGCTGCCGAATACACAGCTACGTTTAATGCTGATATAGATTTTGATGGTGTGATCCGCCATTACCCGTTGATCTACCGCTCGGGTAATAAAACGAATTTGAGCTTTATCCCGTCATTGGCTTTACAAGCTTATTTATTAGCTACCGGCTATCAGGCTGTCTTTTACCCTAAAGTAGAAAACAATATTAAAACCATCAACAGCGTAGTTATTCGTGATATCGAAAATGAAAAAGATGTGATGTCGCTGCCGGTTGATTCAAATGGTCGTTTAAATATTAATTATTACGGCCGCGGAAATTCAATTCCTTACGTGTCAGCCCGCGATTTATTTCATGATGATAACCCCGAAATGGTGGTGCAGTTAAATGGCCGTGCCACAACCGTGAATAAAGCCCAATGGCTTAAAGGTAAAGCCGCTGTTATGGGACCAACCGCAACAGGCATCTTCGATTTACGAAACACTCCGGTAGAAACAGCTTTACCTGGAGTAGAAATCCATTTAACCGTATTAGGTAATCTGTTTGATCAAACCTTTATGAAGGTTTCACAAAATGAATTTAAAATTTCAGTTTTTGTTCTACTATTTCTGACGATTTCCATTGTCGGGCTATTTCTATATAGTAATTTATTTATCGCTTCATTATATTTATTAGTCGTTAATTATGGCTTATATAAAGTGGCCTTACACAACTTTAATAAAAACCTGTATTTTGAGCTTTTAGCACCAGCAGTTATATTTACAGTTTCTATATACATCGTCTTTTTGATTTATATTTATTTCTTCGAAACCAGAAAGTCTAAAGAAATTAAGAACACTTTCTCAAAATATGTCTCTAAAGAAATCGTTGAAGAAATTTTAAAAAATCAGGAAAACCTTGAGCTTAAGGGTCAAAAATTAAAAATGACCGTGTTCTTTTCTGATATCAGAAGTTTTACAACTCTTTCTGAAGAAATGGACCCACAAGAATTATCATTAATGTTAAATAAATACTTTACCCCCATGTCAGAGATCATCTTTGGCTCTAATGGTACTATTGATAAATTTATGGGTGATGCGATTATGGCCTTATTTGGAGCTCCGCTCAATTACCCGGATCACCCGCAAAAAGCTTGCACTGCCGCACTCCGCTGTATTGAAAAATTAAAAGATGTAAATATCGAATTAAAAAAACGTAACTGGCCAGAACTAAAAATTGGTATCGGTCTTAACACCGGCATCATGGTTGCCGGCAATATCGGTTCAGATCAAATCCAAAGTTATACGGTGATCGGCGATGAAGTGAATTTGGGTCAGCGTTTAGAAAGTTTAACGAAGACTTATCAGGCTAAAATTTTAATTTCGGAAAGTACTTATTTAGAAGTCAAAAATGAATTTATCGCCCGCGAAGTCGATAATGTGCGCGTTAAGGGTAAAAACCGTGCCGTTAAAATTTACGAATTAATTGCACACCGTAAAACTCATCCAGATATGGCATTTTTTGATTCTTACCATCAAGCTTTACAGCAGTTTTATGCAAAACAATTCAGTGAAGCTGAAATAGCTTTTACCGAATTGTTAAAACAAAAGCCCGATGATTTTTTAACTCAGATGTATCTAGAACGTTCTGCCTACTGCTTGAAAAATCCAGTTCCTGAAACCTGGGACGGCGTATTTGAACGCCGTAAAACTTAAAAGCGCGTTAAATAAACGTACTGGATACCGATTGAAGAATCAGCATAAGTATAATCTTCGATCGTTGAATCATTGCGCGACAGACCTAAAAATCCATTGATCGTGGTGCGATCGCTTAAATCTTTTGAAATTGAATAAGTCAGCACGGCTAAATTATCGCGTCTGGCTAATTCAGATAAGTTATAATTAGTTAAACCGTAGCTGGCTTTAAAAACCGAATACGTGTTTTTAAAAGTCGGTCTTTCATAGCTTAGATTTGTGTAAACTTTGTAATAACTGGCATTATCACCATCGGCATCATTTAAAATAAAACCTAATTCTCCAGTTAGACTTTGCATCCGCCGCATTGAGTATTTTAAGGCTCCAGAAATGTCATATTTAATTGCCGTTTGATTATCTTCAGCATCAGTAAAAGTTAATTGCGATTGATCGCGGCCTATAATTAACTGGCCATCTAAATCTAAATCAGTAGTTAATTTCGAGCCCAGCGTTTGTTTAAAATACAAAAGTGTAATCGACATTTCGCGAATTTGTGAATCAGACGGTAACATGTACAAACCAATATTTGCCGATGAGCTGCTGCGGTAGCCGTCAAAATTAGTTCTATAAGGAAGCGTCGCTAAAAACATCGTCGCATCAGCAGCCTGAATTTCTGGTGTTGATTCTAATTTATGATTTAAAGTGCGGTTATCAGCAATGTACAACATCGGTTCAATAACAGAATTCTGATCTTGATAAAATTTATAAGCCATAAATCCGCTGGCATTCAAAGTGTGCCCAACAAGAACATCCTGCTGAGGTGCCACATTTAAAGCATTACTGTCATAACCATAACCGGCCGTAAAGCCCATGGTGTATTTTAATTTGTCAGATTCAATTTGATTTTGAATTTGCATGCATTTTTCGATTAATTTTTCAGCGCGTCTGTCTTGTTCGGGGTCTTTAGAGGTATCGATCGATAATTCAAGACTGTTCACGGCTTTTTCGTAATCGCCTTTATAGTACTGACTCAGACCTAGATAATAATAAGCTAAAGATATTTCTTTAACACTGTTTGCGCGGGTGACTTCTGATAAATACTTTTCGGCTAAATCATAATTTTCAATACGATAATAATTTAAACCCAATAAGTAATAAATTCCCGGCGTTTGGCTTGGATCACTTTTCAATTTTTGTAAGACGGCAATTGAAGATTCAAATTGTTCTTTTTTATAAAATTCATAGGCCTGTGCAAAGGCCGGTGGGAGCGACTCTAGGGCCTGAGTTTGCGCATACACAGAAAAACTTAAAAGACTCGATAAAAGAATAACGATATTTTTCATATTTAGCGCTCGATGATGATGTTAACATTTGCAGGTTTATTAATAATATTTTTTGCAGAATCACCCAGTAAGTTATCATTGCGCTCTTGAATCGCGATAATCTGGCTTAAGTCATTTTTAGGAACAAAAACTTGTTGTGGATCAGTGCCCTTATCGTCTTTTCTTACGGCTGTATCACCTTCGATACGTTTTAATTCTGACGGGCTGACTTTGACCGGTGAACCAGGCTGTTTGCCATCGATATTTTCTGAAGTCTCACCACGTTTAACTAACACAGCCTCAGTTAATTTATTTGATAAAGTATCTAAACCACGAAAAATAACTTCACCACGAAATGTAGTTACACCAGTGATATTATTTGATTTACGATAACTGGTCATAAACTGGGTTCCGCGCACACCGACGACAGCAGAAGGCGTTTTAATTTCAAATCTATTTTCATTAGTATCATATTTTTGTTCGACGTTAGTGCGCACTTTGCCTTCGAATAAACTTAACCGCACATTTTTTTCTTTAGTGTCATTAATATACTGATCAATGCGCAGCTTCGTTTCTGGTAACACGTTAATAATATTGCGATCACTCATGACAATTTTAGCGCGCGAATCTTTGCCGGTAATGATGGTATCTTGGGGGTACACTTTGCTTCCCACTTTTACACCCATTGGCTGAGATTTCATTTTAGCAACTTGCACTTGGCCTTTGACGATCATTAACAGACCGTAAGTTTCCTCAGCTAAAGCCTGGGAAAAACCGCCTAAAACCAACAAAATCGGGATTAATATTTTCATAGCAAATATTATCTCTGTAACTCAGACAAAAGTTTACTAGACCATCATCCAGAATTCACTCTGGCAAACGCCTAGCCTCAAATACGAGCCCCCGTAAACCGATAATAATCACATGTCGACTACGGGTAAAACTTGGGTACTACTTGATGGTATCACTAAAATTCAATCGCAACCGCTGCAAACCGAGCAGTTGCAATTAGCCATTCTTAAATTGAGTGAGCGCGATTGGACAAGATTTTACGTGTGGACGCAAGGTTGGCAAAATTGGCAACTGTTAAAAGATTTTTTAAACAGCGATCAAAAAGATTTTGCTTTGGCAGGCGCGCCAGCTTCTGAAGAAAATGTGAAAGCACATATTCATGCACAAATAGCCAGTCGCAAAAAAGTAGCGATTCAACCGCAACAGCAAGAAGACACTGTGACTAAAACGGCCCATTATCCCCAGCAAAAACAAGCTGGTGGTAAAGCTATGACCATGGTGAGTTCATCTGAAGAGACGATCGTTCCTGAAAGCATGGAAAAAGATTACAACGGTGATACCATTGATGAAAGTGCTTATCACAAACCACCACAGCCATTAGATTTTAAAGAAATCAGCGAAGCTTATAAAAACCGTGCTGAACGTCATGAATTAAAAATTGAAATTTTATTAATTTCACAAAAAGGTAAAACTTTTAAAAGTTATTCTCGAAATATTTCTCTGACAGGAAGTCTTTTAGAAGATAACATCCCTTTTGATTTTTACGGCGTGCAATTTGATATGGTCGTTGTGAATCGCAATTCACTAAACCCACAGAATGGCCGTGTGCAAATGCGCGCTGAAACTGTTGGTGATGGCCTCACTCAGCGTGTACGCTTTGTGGCTCCGTCAGAGAAGCACAAACAACGTCTAATGAATTTGCTGAATGATTATCTTACTCAGCAAGCTAAACTACGAAAATCTGGCTAAATTTGTTACCTAGAGATAACGATAGACTCTAACCCCGTTGCTACGGTAAATGTGCGCATGAGGTGTCTATGAAAATGTTTCTGGGATTTTTATTCGTTATTTTAAACGCAACATTTTCCTACTCTGCCGATTTGGCGCAATCTCAATACGCTACTGTCGCTAAAATTCTGGCTACTCCCGTTAAAGGGCTTAGTGCTCCTGGTGGTATTGGCACTGGTGTTCTGATTGAAAAGACTCAAGGCTTTGTGCTTACGAATATCCACGTCATCGTTACGTGCTTTGATGCCCTTGGCGAAACCAACCCATGGCACCCCTCTAATGCAGTCATTGGCAAAACCTGTCCGCAAACAACACTAGAAATTATTTTTCCTAATGCTGACGGCCTAACCAGTACAGGAACCGCTAAAATTTTAGCGATTGGAAATCCGGCTCACGCCGGGGCTAATAGCCTTCTGAATGATTGGGTGATTCTACAAATTGATCCAACCATAGTTAAAAATATTCCCGCTCTTAAAGCTTTTTCGCGCGAATTAATCCCCGGCGAAAGCATTCATTTTACAGGATTTCCTGCAGCCCCTGTCGGAGAAAAATTAGCAAACACACCAGGATTTTATTCAAGCGCAGGTCAAATTTTATCTTCGTCTTATGCCTCTGAAATATCGAAATCTATTTATGAATCCCTTAATTTATCAGCGGCTAATTTTAATTCTTTAAGAGACTTCACTTTGAATAATTTATTTAATAACACGAGTGTTTTCTTTCACGATGCTCTGATTATTGGTGGCTACAGTGGCAGTCCCGTTTTTGATCAGTCCGATATTATGGTGGGAATAGTTTTTGGCAATGCAAGTGCTTGGGATTATAATTTTGGCGAATACCCTGCAGCACTTGGGGCTGATGCCAGTAATCCATCTAAACCCGCAAACAAACTTTCAGCTGGAGTTCTTTTAAAATCCATTTGTGAAAATTTATCTGTGGATATTAAATCGAAAATTAATTTTTGCTATTAAGAATTTCTTTGATACGAACTTTTAGTTTTTCGATATCAAAAGGTTTTTTGATGTAATCGTCGGCGCCAACTTCGCGGCCTTTTTGTAAATCTTCTTCTTCAGCCGATGCTGATAAGAAAATTAATGGAATATGTTTTAGTTCGCGGTGCTCTTTAAGCATTTGCGCTAATTCAAAACCGTTCACCCAAGGTAAACCCACATCCATAATGATAAAATGCACTTCGATGTCTTCGTCTAATAGCGCCGTCAATTGCGCAGCATCAGCTGCCAATTTTACTTGGTAGCCATCTGATTCTAAAATTCTTTTTAATGAAGTACGTTGAGTTTCTTCATCCTCGATCACTAAGATCGTTGTCGGATGAAGTTTGTTTGAAGCATCACGAAACTGATCTAGGGCCACGACTTCCTGACCAGCAATACGTTGCTTAGTCAGTTTTTCGATTTTGCGGATTAAATCAGAGGTGCTTAATTTTTTAGTCATGTGCTTCCTTAGAGTCCTATACGTGCTGTGCTTCTAACCATCTTTCGCAATCAATTGCTGCCATACAACCTGTACCGGCTGCAGTAATTGCTTGGCGGTATACAGAATCCTGCACATCGCCTGCGGCAAACACACCCTCAATATTCGTGTATGTTGTGCCTGGTTTTGTCTTGATATATCCCACATCATTTAGCTCTAGCAGTCCATTAAAAAGCTTCGTATTAGGCTGATGTCCAATAGCTACGAACAGGCCTTGCAGGTTCTTAGTCGTAACATCGGCCGTCTTAGTTGATTTTAGACGAAGTCCAGTCACAGATTTACCGTCACCGATCACTTCTTCAACGACAGTGTTCATAATAAATTCAATTTTAGGATTAGCTTTTGCGCGATCTAACATAATTTTAGAAGCTTTGAAATTTTCACTTCTGTGAATCACATAAACTTTAGTCGCAAAACGAGTTAAGAAATTAGCTTCTTCCATCGCCGTATCACCGCCACCTACAACAGCGACTTCAACGTTTTTGAAAAATGCCCCGTCACAAGTTGCGCAAGCTGATACGCCGCGGTTCATGTATTGTTTTTCACTTGGTAAACCAATGTATTTCGCACTGGCACCCGTAGAAATAATAATAGAATTTGTTAAGTGCACATCGTTACCAACATGAACTTTAAATGGTTTAGCTGAACAATCTACTTTAGTGACGTTACGAGTGATGTAGCGAGTTCCAAAACGCTCCGCTTGTTTGCGCATAACTGCAACTAGTTCAGGGCCAGTTACACCATGAGCAAAACCGGGAAAGTTTTCAACTTCAGTTGTAATCATTAGCTGACCACCGGCTTCTTCGCCTTCGATCATTAAAGGATTTAGATTTGCACGAGCCGTATAAACCGCTGCTGTTAAGCCTGCTGGACCCGAACCGATGATAATTACATTTTCAATTTTTTGCGCTTCTGACATATAAACTCCACTCAAATATTCACTCAAGATGGTAAAGTTTATCGAATCTAATTGATAGACAAAAGAGATAACGCCTATTGGTTAATTTAAAGAATCGATCAGCTGCAAAGCTACATTTTCAGCAGACTTAGCTAAGCCCTGCTGACGAGGCCAGCTCAATGCAGGTAGCATGTCAGTTTCGATGTAACCGGGCGAAAATAAGTCGATTTTGAACTCAGTTTTGTTTTCTACCTGCAAAGTCGTAACTAAACCTTTTAAGGCATGTTTTGCTGCACAATAGCTAGCCGCCCCTGGATCTGGTTTGTTTTCGGCAATCGCCGAACCCACGACCACAAACTTTTTCAAACTTGCAGGAGTTGTTTGCATCAACGAATGTAAAAGCTGCGCCGGAAATAAAAAACTCACATTCAGCGCCCACTGATGGTCGGCCCATTTTTTATCTTGAAAATTACCGTAAGGACCACCAGCGGCAAAATAAATAATGGTCGTTGGTTTAAAATCAGAAATCTGGGTTAAAAATTCAGTCGTTAAGTCTTTGGCGAAATCATATTTAAACGATTGGTAATTACCTTCAGCAATTTTACGCGAAACTAATAAAAATTCTGCAGCCGGATATTTTTTAGCTAACGCCTGATAGGTCGCATGGCCTAGCCCGCGGCTAGCACCCAGCAAAATAAATTTGTGCGCGGAACGATCTTCATTCATACTTTTCTTATATGCCAACTCTATCGATTCCACAAAAGAATTTGGAAATCTCTGTTGCCGACGGGAAAAACCTCATGGATGCGCTGATCGAAGCAGGTTTACCAGTAGCCTCAAGCTGCCACGGCGATGGCATTTGTTCAAAATGCGCCGTTTTAATGACTCCGCAAGGAACCCGCTCTGAACTAGAAATCAAAACTGCCCAGCGCAATAAATTACCAGACATCATGCGTTTAAGTTGCCAGGTTTTTGTCGATAAAGACTTAACAGTAGCCACAACTTACTGGTAAACAATTTCGCATGAACAAATTATCGTTAAATGTAAAAGACCTCGAGCAGTTACTGCCGATCATGAAGAAAAATTCGTTGGCCACAGTGATTGCCCATGCTGATAACCAGCTTGTGACCTGCCCGTTGCCATTAGTGTCTGAATTTAAAAATAACAAGCTGACTATTTACGGACACCTATCAACACGCAACCCCTTAGCAAAACATTTAAAAATCGCCTCTGAAATTACCATTTTATTTCATGGCCCGAATACTTATATCAACTCAAGTTGGTATGAAGTCGATGACGTTTCAACATGGAATTATATCACCGTACAAGCTTCGGGAAAGCCAGCAACTCACGAAGATTACGCTTCACTCATTGATATCTTAAAAAAGACTACTGCTTTAGCGAATGAAAACTATGCCGATCAATGGGATTTTAATATTCCGTCAGATTTACAGAACGAAAGTGAATTAGAAGCAGCCATCATGGGATTTTCTTTAACGCCGACAAATATTTCTGGTCGCTTTAAATTAAGCCAATCAAAATCTGCAGCTGATCAACGCAACATTATTGCTGAATTAGAAAACCGAACCGATTCAGCTAGCCACCAAATCGGCGAATTCATGACGAAAAACTTTAAAGACTAATTTTCGGTCTTAAGCCGGAAGTTTACCGTCGTCAGGGCGCGACATAATATTCTTACTCAGGTTTCTATTGAATAGCGCATTCAAAACCGATGATGTTTCCAATTGGGTCTTGAATTTGTACAATGGTTCTTTGAATTTCAGAAACCACAAGCAGTCCTCGATAGACTTTGCCACCAAGAGATTCTGCTTTTTTAACTAAAGCATCCAAATCATCAACCAGCCAATATCCTACTGAGCCACCCGTTGACAGAGGGTTTTTCAGATCGGGCACAGTAATATCAAAACAAGTTTGTCCAATTTTAAAAGAAACAAAATTTTCTGAATCTTCCAGAGGTTCTAAACCCAAAAAATCTTTATACCAATCACGGCTCTTCTGCACATCATCTGAAAAAATACGAATAGTCGAAAATTCTTTAATTTGAAAACTCATAATAATTCCTATTTTGTATTACGAAACTTTAACCAGTCTTCTTTTTTTAGTTCCCAAACTTCATGTTCTGTCAGTTTGGGATCAACAAATTTAGCAGGCTCTACCCTAATAAGGCGGCAACCAGTTTTTTCTTTCACACGACGAGAAGCAGTATTTCCTACGGCATTGGCAAAACACAAAACAGAAAATCCTAATTCGTTAAATGCATAATCCATAACTGGCTCTACAGCTTCAGTCATGATGCCTTTTCCCCAGTATTTTCGACTTAACCAGAAGCCACGATTTTCAGGTTTACCTTTTCGCCAAAGATCCACACAACCGATAAGTTCATTCGGATTTTCTTTTAAAAAAACTCCCCAAACCCAACGGTCTTTTCCCTAATTGGGTATAACAAGATTTTTTAGAAAACTTAAAGCACCGTCATCCGGATACGGCCACGGCACGAAGTGAGATAAATGACGAATTACTTCATAATCGTGAAAATGCTTTTGCCAATGTGAAGCATGAGCTTCTACGGCTTCGCGAAGAATTAATCTTTTGGTTTCTAGAGTAGGCAGTGTGCTCATAAATGTAAGCATATTGCCGCACGCTGACGACAGTCAACATCCGGCACAAGAGTGCAAAGCAGAATTAATCTTTAATTAAACGGACGTAATTAATTTCGACACCTTGCTTAGTAAAGATTTTTTCAAATCCTGTGGCAAAGTTTTCGTCTTTGTACTTATTATTTTCGCTGTACAAATTCAAAGTTTGAAATTCAATACGGTATTTAGAAGCTTTGATTTCTTCTAAAGCCCATAAGAAATACTCTCTAGAATCTGTTTTGAAATCTAAAAAATTACCCGGGCGTTGCATATCAAAAAGCCAGTCTAAGATAATGCGATTTACCACGCGATTTTTTGGTTTGTGCGGTGATGTCCATGGATCAGGAAAATGAATAAATACGTTATTCACTTCGTTTTTTTCGAATAATAAATCTAAATTAAACGCGTGGTATCGGCAGATGGCTGCGTTTTTGTTTCCGCCCATGCGAGCACGGCGAATTGATTGAATTAACGGTTTATATTTTAATTCTAAGCCCACAAGCAGACGTTCTGGATAACGAGTCACCCAGTGTGCGAAGTGATGGCCTGCGCCTGTACCGATTTCAACATCCATCGGGTGCTGGTCATCGACTTTAAAAATTTGGCTGCGCCATTTGCCTTTGTTTTCTGGAGAACGCTCTTCGTTGAACGCGAAATCTTTGTACTCATTATCCAACGCCAGCGAATACTCGGTGGGTTTTGGTAAGGTGCGAGTTAAATTAATGATCGGGCGTTTAAGCACTTTGACGTGTTTAAAGTAATCGACTTTATCAAATTTTTCGGTTTGTTCCATAGACAGCCTTATCGCATAAGCGACTTAAGCTGTCTTTTTATTTTTGTCGAAAAGCGCAATAACTGAAGACTTTTCAAGTTTATGTAAACGGTCAAAACTAGGATCATAACAAACCACGCGGTTACGGCCTTGGTGTTTAGCTTCGTATAAGGCAGAATCCGCTCTGCGCACTAGTTCTTTGGCCGCAATAGAGACTGATGGATCGCCATCGTAAGTGGCAAAACCAATCGATAAAGTTAATTTAATTGAGTCAGGGCCTGAGCTAAACGTATGTTGCTCAACGCGATTACGTAGCTTTTCGCAGAAAAATCCAACACCAGATAGTGGAATTTCTGATAACACGATTAAAAATTCATCACCGCCGTAGCGAGCTGGAATATCCACGGTGCGCGTGTTTTGGCGAATAATTTTACCCACTTCAGAAATAACAAAACTTCCGAATAAATGATCATGCCCATCATTCACAGATTTAAATTTATCCATGTCGATCATAATCACAGTCACTGGGCGAATAAAACGTTGAGCGCGTTCAATTTCAAATTCTAATTTTTGGTATAACGAGCGCGTATTGAATAATCCTGTCAGATCATCAATCTCGATCATTTCTTGTAATTTTTGATTCGAAGCCATTAGCTCTTCTTGCATATCACGCATACGCAATTGCGTACGAACACGGGCCAAAAATTCCATAGGAACAAACGGCGAGCTGATAAAATCAGAAGCCCCTAAATCTAAAAATTGAGTGATTTTCTCAGTCGTTGGGTTCGTTGAAACCACAAGCACTGGAACTTTTTGCAGTGTCGAAAACAGATTATTTACGAAAATAAAGCCATTACCTTCAGCAAAATCCGGGTCTAAAATAATTAATTGCGGGCGCAGATAATTTAGCGCTTCAGTAGCTTCTTTTTCAGAAGTAAAGCCATGAACATCGTAGCCTTCCCAGCGAAGGGGTTCTACCATCAGTTCAAGCGTTGTTGGGTCCTCGTCTAGGACTAAAATGGGCCTCTGTTTTGGATCCTTTTTCATAGATAAGTTATCGACACTAAAACGAACTTTCTAGAGACAAACCGCACCATTTTTTCGCAGTTTTTTAACAATTCTTCTCATTATGAGATTTTCGATATAGTGTTATGTCTTGCCGGAGGCATGCAGAGTATATGAAACACAACGAAATCGAATCAAAATGGCAACAGGCCTGGACTAAAGCAGAAGCTTACAAGGCTGACAACAACTCGACCAAACCAAAATATTACGCGCTCGATATGTTCCCTTACCCGTCTGGATCAGGTTTACATATGGGTCACATCGCATCTTACACGCCGACAGATATTGTTTCTCGTTATAAAAGAGCGATGGGTTTTAATGTGTTACACCCTATGGGTTACGATGCTTTCGGTTTACCTGCAGAACAGTATGCCATTCAAACTGGTGTGCATCCGGCGATCACAACGCAAAAATCAATCGAGAGTTTCAGAGCCACACTTCAGCGCTACGGATTTAGCTTTGACTGGTCACGCGAAATTTCAACGTGCGATGAGAGCTATTACAAATGGACGCAATTTATCTTCTTAAAACTTTTTGAAAAAGGTTTAGCTTACCAAAAAGAAGTTCCGGTAAACTGGTGCCCCGCTTTAAAAACTGTTTTAGCCAACGATGAAGTGATTGATGGTAAATCAGAGCGCGGTGGCCACCCCGTCATCCGTAAACCAATGAAGCAGTGGATGTTAAAAATCACTGACTACGCAGAACGTTTATTGAATGACCTTGATAAAATCGACTGGCCCGAACGCACTAAAGAAGCACAACGTAACTGGATCGGCAAATCCGAAGGTGCAGTTGTAAAATTTAAAGTTAAAGGCTCTGAAGCCGACTTTGAAATCTTCACGACCCGCCCAGACACTATGTTTGGCGTGACGTTTATGGTGTTAGCTCCAGAACATCCTTTAGTTAAAAAATTAACTTCTCCGGTGCAACAAAAAGATGTGGCTGATTATATCGAATCTTCTGCGAAAAAATCTGAAGTTGATCGCAAAGCCAACACTGAAAAAACAGGCGTCTTCACTGGCGGCTTTGCCGTAAACCCTGTAAGCGGCAAAGACATTCCCGTATGGATTGCAGATTATGTGATGATGGATTACGGCACTGGCGCTATCATGGCAGTTCCTGGCCACGACGAGCGTGATTTTGAATTTGCGACCCAATTTAAAATTCCAATTGTGCGTGTTTTAGAATCAGACACTGATTTACCTTTCACTGGTGAAGGCAAATTAATGAATTCTGAGACACCAGAATTCAGCTTAAATGGCTTAACAAAAACTGAAGCCATTAAAAAGATGAATACTCATCTTGAAGAAAAAGGTTTGGGAAAAAAACAAGTTCAGTACAAACTGCGCGATTGGTTATTTTCGCGCCAACGTTACTGGGGTGAACCGTTTCCAGTTTACCATGAAGATGGGCAAATCAAACCCATTCCGTTAAATGAACTTCCGGTGATTTTACCTCAGGTGGCGAATTACGAGCCTTCTGAAAAAGGTGAAGCTCCACTGGCGAACAACAAAGACTGGGTTAAATACGGTAAAGGCCACCGCGAAACCGACACTATGCCTGGGGCTGCGGGCTCTTCATGGTATTTCTTGCGCTATGCTGATCCACATAATACGACAGCGCCATTTTCTGCTGAAGCGATCAAGTACTGGTTACCCGTAGATCTTTATGTTGGCGGTGCCGAACATACCGTAGGTCATTTATTATATTCACGTTTTTGGACGAAGGTGCTTTTTGATGTCGGCTTATGTTCTGTTGATGAACCGTTTAAAAAATTGGCTCACCAAGGAATGATTTTAGGACCAGATGGTGAAAAAATGTCAAAATCACGCGGCAATGTGATTCCTGCCGATGATGTGGCTAAAGAAACTGGTGTTGATGCTTTACGCTGCTACGTTAGCTTCTTGGGGCCAATGGATAAAGATAAACCTTGGTCAGAAACCGGCATCGATGGCGTTCGCAGATTCTTAGACCGCCTTCAACGTTTGGCCGTCAACGAGCAAACTGGCGAAGTGATCGCTACAGATGCCGCCCTGCCAGCAGAAGTTGAAAAATTATTACACAAAACGATCAAAAAAGTTTCGCAAGATATCGAAGCATTAAATTTCAACACCTGCATCAGTTCGATGATGATTCTGGTCAACGAACTTTATAAACACGAATGCAGATCGAAAAAAGCGTTGTTGCCATTAGCCCAATTATTACAGCCATTTGCTCCGCATATCGCTGAAGAAATCTGGCATTTATTAGGTGGCGCAGGCTTAGTCGTGACGGCTCCGTGGCCAAAATTCGATCCCGCACTTTGCCAAGACGACACAGTCACCATGGGCGTTCAAGTGAACGGCAAAATGCGTGGCACGGTAGAACTAGCTGTAGCCGCTGACGAAGCCACCGCGGTGGCGGAGGCACTAAAAATCGCTGCTGTAGCTCAAGCCCTAAACGGCGCTGCTCCCGCAAAAGTGATTTACAAAGCTGGCAAAATTTTAAATCTAATCGCCGGTAAATAATTTATTGCACCCCCCTAAAAAAACTGTATAAAAAAGTATTAATTTTTTAGGGGGTTTCATGGAAACAGTTCCGTCGTCGTCATCGACACCTTTACAAACTTTTGCTTACTCAAAAGAAGCTTCTTGGAGCCCTGAAAAAAGTGCTGCCCTGTACGGAATCAATAACTGGGGTAACGGTTATTTTCGCGTAAACAATAACGGTAACGTTGCGGTAACTCCTTTTTCTGAAAAAGGCCCTTCAGTTGACCTTTATGAGTTAACTCAAGAATTACAAGATCGCGGTATTCGCGTACCGATCATGATTCGTTTTCCAGATATTATTAACCAACGCGTGCAATTGATTCACTCATGCTTTAACAAAGCGATGACTGAATACAGCTACAAAGGCCAATTTTGCGGCGTTTACCCAATCAAAGTAAACCAACAGCGCCACCTGGTTCAGGAATTAGTGCGTTTTGGTAAAAACTGTAAACTTGGTTTAGAGTGCGGTTCTAAACCAGAATTATTAGTGGTTCTTTCACTCATGAACACTCCAGATGCAGTGATCGTATGTAACGGCTTCAAAGATGCTGAATATATCGAAACTGCATTACTAGCGCAAAAATTAGGTCGTCAAATTATCATCGTTGTCGATCGTAAAGATGAATTAAAACTCATCATGGATGCGGCAAAAAAATTATCTATTAAACCAAAAATTGGTTTCCGCGCGAAATTAAACACGCAAGGTGCCGGTAAATGGGTTGATTCAGCCGGCGCTCGTTCTAAATTCGGTTTAACTGCGGCTGAAATCGTTGAAGGCGTAGAAACGCTTCGCAATGCTGGCATGTTAGATTGTTTAGAATTACTTCACTATCATATCGGCTCACAGGTTCCGTCGATCCAGTCTATTAAATCTTCACTAAAAGAAGCCGCTCGCTTCTACGTTGAATTACATAACTTAGGTGCAAACCTTAAGTATATCGATGTGGGTGGCGGTCTTGGTGTGGATTACGATGGCTCAGGTCACTCTGACTCTTCAGTAAACTACTCTGAGCAAGAGTACGCTAACGACGTGGTATCTACGATTCAAACACTTTGTGATGAAAAAAATATTCCACATCCAAACATCATCACAGAATCAGGCCGTGCGTTAGTAGCGCATCACTCGATTTTAATTTTTAACGTGATGGGCGTAAATAATCTTTACCGCCAACAACCACCAAATCCTGCAACTAAAAAAGATCCATCAATCATGCAGGATCTTCAGTACATCTTTGAAAAGTTAACTCCTGAAAATCTTAATGAGTGTTTCAATGATACTATGCAGGCGAAAAACGAGATCTTAAATTTATTCACTTACGGTGTATTAAATTTAACTCAACGTGCTTGGTGCGAAAACATGCACTTCACAATCGCTACTAAGATGTTAGAACTTGCGCGCAGAACACCTGATTGCGAAGACATCGTCGAGCAATTACGTGAAGAGCTTTGCGATACTTATTTCTGTAACTTCTCGGTGTTCCAATCAGTTCCGGATTCTTGGGCTGTGGGCCAGTTGTTTCCAGTAATGCCAATTCACAATCTTTCTCAAGAACCACACCATGAAGCAACAATTGCTGACTTAACATGTGATTCTGACGGTAAGATCGAAAAATTCATCGACACTGAAACTGGCGAATTCAAAAAGACATTAAGAATTCACCCGTTCAAAGAAGGTGATCCTCCATATTTCTTAGGAATATTTTTAACAGGGGCTTACCAAGAGATCTTAGGCGATTTACATAATTTATTCGGCGACACCGATGCGGTTCACATTTCAATCCACGAATCTGGTTACACCGTAGATCACTACGTACCAGGCGATACTGTGACTGAAGTATTAAGTTACGTTCAGTACGGCCGCGCAGAAATGGTTGATAGCGTTCGTCAATACACTGAAGAATCAATCGCTTCAGGTGGTATTACTAAGTTAGAAGCTAAAGCCTTACTTAAACACTACGAAGAAGGTTTATCAGGCTACACTTACTTAGAAGAGATGGAATAATTTTTCAGATGCCAGGCCCTGTTCCTGGCAACGAGGCGTCAAATGAATACAAGTAAAAAAGTTTTCGCGACTTTAAGTTTATTAGTTGCAGCTGTTGTTACAGTTGCAACGTCTCAACAAGAAGAAACTGAATACTCTTATTTTGGCGCTGCTTCAAACTGCCCTAACAGAACAGTAACGAATCAGGCGATTAGCACTGCATATGGTTCAATTGTTACACCTGAAGGCATGACCTTTGTTGATTTAGGCCTGCCAAAAACCACACTGGATATTCCAGCTGAAACTATAGTTTCAGGCACTATTGCTGGTGGTTTAACTCGCGTTTGCACGTACTCATTAAATACAACCAGCGGCACATTACACGTGTATAGTTGTTCAGATAACAACAACCCTGTTTGCGCAGTTACCTTTACTCCGTAATAAAAAATCTACGGCCAAAGAAATAACACGCAAGACTTATGCTTAGGGCGATCAAGTCTGTGGGATCACTAGTAATGGCAATCGCAAATACATGATCCGAAAACCACTGCACGAATAAGTCTTTAACAGCTGAATTTAATTTCATTACACAAAACACGGCGTCAGTTAAGACTATCGCTGTTAACAATAACCCGCGATTAAAAACAAAGTCTTTACGAAACAACCGCACTAGCAACACGACAACAGCACACAGAAATAACGGAAAATAAAATAACCCCGTAAAATCCGAAAGTTTACCGGTAATCATTCCAGGAAATTGATATTTTAAATAATGATCATTCACCGCTGTAAGAACCACAGCCAACAGTGGCAACGGATGAATAAAAAAATGAATCGGCTTAAATGAGTTCACGTATAAAACTATAACACTGAACCGCTAAAATAAAAAAGGCCGATCCTAAGATCAGCCTTTTCAAAAATTTCGAATGTTAATTCAAAAATTATTTTTTATCGAAGAATGTAGCGCGTGTGAATGAAGTCACATCAACGATACGGCCTAAACCTAAATCTACACGAATAGAATTAGCCGATAAATTTAATAATTCGCCGTCATTAGTTAAGCCAACCATAGTGCCAGCTGCTTTATGAATACGTTTTACGTCTGCATCAACGGCTACGTTGTTAGCAGCAGTAATTTTACCAGTCGTGCCTTCACAAGAGATTTTTACTACACCTTTAGTTGTATTAACATAAGCGTAGTTTTTCTCTGGAGTGTAACCTTCTGTGTAAACGATTGATAAGGCTTCACCACCACCAAGCTGAACTTCGTTAGCTTGAGCTGGGTTTTGACGTTTATCACAGAAAAATTTAACTTTAGTTTTTTCTACACGAGCATTCCATGTCCATGCGAAGTAATAATCAACAACGTTTGCACGAGTAGCCACATTGTCATTGTATTCGCCAGAAAGTGGAGAAATTTCGCCAGTCTGGAAAATTCTAGACATAGCTAAGTTTTTATCTTCAGGAATGAAAACTAAACCCATTTTGCTTTTTGCAAAATGACCGTAGTTTTCAGTTTTACCGATTAAGTTAGCTGTTTTTAGCTTAGCATCGATTTGGTACATTTCACGATCAGCAGTTAAAGCCAAGAAAGCTTCTTCTTTATTGATAGTCACTGGAGTTTGGAATGCTTCAGCAGCGTAAATTAAAGATGATGCTTGAGCTAATGCACGGTGTGCAGGGTGAATGTCTTTACCGTAAGCGCCAAGTTGTGCGTAAGTTTCAACTGTTACAGCGTATGAACCTGCATCAGAGATTTTTTTATCACAAGCGCCGTTTAAGCCAGCACGAGGACCTTGCGAACAAGTTACGTGTGGGTAACCTTCGATGTGACGTGCTTCATGCATAAATACAGAAGCTAAATCAAGCGGAGTAAATGCAGGCGTTAAAGCCATCGGGCAAACGTGCATTGTGTTTTGGTGAAAAAATCCGTAAACGAAAGCGATCACACCTTGTGGACAAGATTTTTCGATAGCGAAAGTTTTTACTAAGTTAGTTGTGTATTTATACCAGTCACCAGCAAAAGTGCCTTTGAATAAATCATCAGGGCTATTTGTCATAGGCTGAGTGAATTGCACTTTACGGATGTAGTGGATACCCGCAAGTAAGTAAGCTTCTTCTGAACCATCATTGCAATATTCTTTGCCTGATAATTTGGCGAATTGTTTAAAATCTTTCGCGATTTGAGTCATGTCTGCTGCAGGAATACAGCTGCCTGCATCTGTGCCTGGAGTTGGCTCTGTGATTGGGCCGATGCCGATTTGAGCTTGTGCTGATAAAGAAAAACCAAGCACTACTGCTAATAATAATTGTTTCATGTGACTGCCCCCCTTGGTGTCGCCAAAGAGTTCACCCCAAAATGGAACCAGTTTCAACAAGATTTCGTTAGTTATTTAGAGATTTCTTTGAGTTTATTCTCAGCGTAATTCTTAACACTAAGATCTTTTACACTGCGGCTTAGTTTTGTCAGCTCAGCTAGGGCCTTATTCGCTGCCGCAACATCATCGCCTCGTGCTAAATCGGCAAGGCGATTAATTGCTAAAATGCGTAACGCGCGCTCTTGCACTTGCTGCGTCTCAGCCAAACTATGAGCTTCGGGCTTACCATCAAGCTTAATCGGGCTCAGAACTAACGCAGAAAGATCGGCCACATTCGCATAACCTGCATAACCTAATAAATAGGCCGCAAGAATTCGGTCATTCACATTCGGAGACTTCGTGCGAGCCACCACTGCCAATTGCTTAAATTGTGCTGGCGTCATCTTACCTGTTATCTGCAGATAACGTTGCTGCACGACTTCTTCATTTACATTGTACTGATTCATTAATTTTACTTCAGAATCAAACCACTCTTTAAATTGAGTTGGCGTTACTGCCGACGGATCAAAAGCAGGCAGAGCTGCCTGAGCCGCTGCTGCTGTGGCTGAAATCGCATGAGCTTCAGCAGCTCCTGCAAAACCACCCGTTTGTTTTTTGCCTTTGATTTTTTCACTGACCGCCGCGGTTACAGATTCGATTTCATGCATTGGTGTGCGGCCAAATAGAATCCAATCAACTAAAGCCAGCAATACGACTAAGATTAAAAAGCCAAAGAATAATTTTTTATTAAACCACTCACTGGAAAATTTCATATTTTACCTCGGCCCAATATTCAAAGGCCTTTAAATCTTCGGGAGTTCCCCATTGAAAGAATTTATTAATTTCATAAGCGTGAACTTTTAAACCAGGGCGCACATTCATTAAGGCTTTAGCCGCAAGCGAAGTAAAAAATTCGCCGTTCCAACTTAACTTTTGTTTTTGCTGTTCGATCAGCGCTTCTTTTAAAAGTTTTGCGCTCTTAAAATAATAACCACCGGTTGAGGCAAAATCATCTTCGCGGTTTTTTGAAAACGATTCTTTTTCTTTAATATCTAAAATCTGATGGCCTTCGGTTTTAGCGTAACAATACATATTGCTTGTCAGATAATGCGCGTGAAATCCGCGGTAACCGATAAAACAAATATCTGAATCGTTTGTATTTACAAAATTTAAAAAATGGTCTGGATTCCAAACTTGACCGTAATCACAGTAAGTCACAAATACTGGTTGATCAGCGTGGATTAATTCTAAACCTGCAATTACCGTTTGCATTGGTCCGCCATTATTAGGCGCAATTTCTGCAAAACGAACATCATTGCGTTCGCCTTCGATAAATTGAATATGATTTTTTGTGTAATCTTGGTTATTCAACACACAAACTGTTGGCCAAGTTTGCGGAAACAGATCAAGCACACGCTTGACCATTGGTTTTCCTAAGACATTGACGAAGGGTTTTGGTTCGGTGTAGCCCGCTTGGCGAAAGCGAAGTCCTCTTCCGCCCATGGTCACTAATACTACGGGGCGACTCTCGCTCTCCATAGAATTAACCAACCGACGATTTCGAATCGAAAGCGTCACGTACCGCCAAGCCGATATTAATTAATAGAGTTAATGTAATAATTAAAGCTGCTGCTGGGTACCAGACTAACCACTCTGCCGTGGTAAAGTATTTTTGCGCCTGTTGAAGTAATTCACCCCAACTTGGAGTTGGTGCGCGTAAGCCTAAACCTAAATAATCTAAGAATGATAACACAGAAATATTTGCAGCAATATCAAACGGAGAAAACGTCACAACCGGAGTAATTGCATTTGGTAAGATATGTTTAAAGATCACCCGTTTATCAGAAGATCCTAAAGCCTTAGCCGCTTCAACGTATTCACGTTTACGTAATTGTAAAAACTGAGCGCGCATGTAAAGCGCCATCTTCGTCCAATCAAATAGTGCTAAGAATAAAACCAGCACTAATAGATTTGGCGTAAAAATCGAAATGATTGTGATCAAAATTAACGTTGTCGGCATTGTTTGAATAATTTCAACCGAACGCATACCAATTAAATCGATCTTGCCACCGTAATAACCGGCAATAGAACCAATCGTAATACCGACAAGGTACGAACAAATCCACGCCCCTAAAGCAAAGATAAATGAATAACGTAATCCGTAAAGCAGACGGGTTAAAACATCACGACCGCGATCGTCTGTTCCCATCGGATTAAATTTAGTCGGAGCCGCCGGATAACTTTCAACTGTCGTATTGCTTTCAAATGGATCCCATTGAACCACTGGCCATACAGCCCAGTCGCCTTCTTTAAATTCTAAAGAGCGGTAATCCATCACATAAATATCTTCGCGGCCAAAAACCGTTGGGTGATATTCTTTAACTAACGGAAAATAAATTTCGCCCTGATATTTCATAACATGTGGTTTACTGTTCGCCCAGAATTCAGCTGTGAACGAGAAAAACAATAATGCCAAAATCATCCACGAAGAAAAAACGGCTAATTTATTTCTTTTAAAACGGCGGTAGCGCTTTAAAGTTAGTTCATTTGTAATAAATCTGTTTTCAATGATGTTCATCTATATTTACCGTTATTTAAAATCAATACGAGGATCAACCAGTACATAGATAATATCGCTTAAGATATTTCCTATTAATAATAACAAGGCTGAAATGAATGTTAATCCCATGATCACGTTGTAATCGCGGGCAAGAATAGAACTGTAACCTAATAACCCGATACCATCTAAGTTGAAAACCGTTTCAACAATTAATGAACCTGCTAAGAACACACGTAAAAATCCGCCTAAACCAGTCGCTACCGGAATTAGGGCATTACGCAAAGCATGTTTGTAATAAACCATGCGGTCTGAAAGACCTTTGGCGCGCGCGGTACGGATATAATCAGATTTAATAATATCTAACATCGAGTTACGCACTAACATTGATAACTCAGTAAAGTTTCCGATCATGTAACATGTTAGTGGCAAAACAAAGTGATACGCGCGATCGCCGATTTTACCTAGCGTTGTTAAGTTGTCGTACTCATCAGATTTGATTCCACCAATTGGAAACCAATCAAAATACGAACCGCCGGCAAACCAAACAATTAAGAAAATCCCCAACACCAGCGGAGGAATCGAATAAGTGATGTAAAGTAAAAATCCTGAGATCTGGTCAAAGGCACTTCCGGCTTTAATAGCTTTTTTTACGCCGAGCGGAATACAAACCAGATAAGTTAAGAACAACGAAGCCAAACCAAATGATAATGAAACTGGAAATTTAGAAGAAATAACGTCGATCACCGGCTCTTGATACGAGAAGCTATCGCCGAAATCCATTTTGGTAATATTTTTAAGCCAGATTAGGTAACGTTCATGGATTGGCTTATCAAAACCGTACTGCTTTGCTAAATTATCAAGCATTTCTTGCGATACACCCGTTGAACGACCGCCATCGCCGCCGCCGCCCATACGAATTTTTTGCATCTTTTGCTCAATCGGCCCGCCTGGAGCCGCATTGATGATCAAGAATGTAATTAAAGTAATACCGATGAAGGTAGGAATCGCTAATAGAATACGTCTCAGGATGTAAACGAACATACGAAGCTTATACTGATCATGCTGAAAGAGGGCAAACGATTTTACAAAATCTGTGACAAATTTTGGGCATAAAAAAATGCCAGGAAGGCATTTTTTCGCGCGAGCCCCGTAGGGGGTTTTGGGCAGGAGCCCAAAACAAAAAAACCCAAGGATTTGAAGCCTTGGGTTTTGTAGTTTCTACTCTGTTTAGAATTTAAACTCAAAGTGCTACTTCGTAGCAGCCCACCAAGTTCTGAAACCAAAATCGTATTTAAAAGTGTCGCCCGGAGATTTCACTTTGTTAGACATACCGTAGTACTCATACTTGCGGTTAAACAAGAATACATAAGGAACATCGTCAGCGATTAAGCCGTAAACTTTTTTGAAGATCGCATTACGTTTCTTAGGGTCTAATTCTTGGCGGCCTTCGTCGATTAATTTATCAACTTCTGCATTCGCGTAAGTGCCGTAGTTAGAACCACCTTTTGAAGCTGAAGAAGAATGCCAAATTTGTTTTGGATCGCCTTCAACGTCTCCGCCGCCCCAGCCCATTGCCCATAATTGCATTTGGCGCTCGTCAACATTCTTGATGAAAGTGTTCCACTCTAAAAGTTTTAATTCGACATCAATACCTGCTTTTTTGCAGTCTTCTTTAACGATAGTCCACTGTTTTTCAGAATCTTTATTAGCGTAGATGAAAGTTAATTTTAACTCTGTTTTCTTACCGTTAATTTCTTTTTCTAAAATACCATTTTTATCAGCATCAGCCCAGCCAGATTTATTTAATAAGGCTTTAGCTTTAGCCGGACTGAATTCGATCGCTTTGTTAGCCGGAGACTGTGCTGTTCCAACAGGTACCGGAGAAGTTGCTAAGTGATTTAAGTTCTCGGCAAATTTTTTGTTCATTTCAGCGCGATTTACTAAGTGAGCAAATGCAATACGCACGTTTTTGTCAGCTAAGATTGGATCTTTAAAGTTAAAACCGATGTAGCCGTATGATTTAGGCATATCATTTTTAACAGCTAAACCGATAAATTTTTCAGCAACAGTTTTAGCTTTGAAAGGTTTGCCAGTCGCTTTTAAGAAAGTGTCAGTTGATTTGAATTCAGCGTAATCAAGGTCACCTTTTTTAAGACGTTCAACTAAAATGTTATCATCTTTAGTGAAACGGAAATTGATTTGGTCAAAGTTATAAAAACCTTTTAAAGCCGGAACAGTCCAGCCATACCACTTTTCATTACGTTTGATAGAGATTGATTGGCCTTTATCGTATTTAAGTAATGAGTACGGACCGGCACCGATCGCTTCTTTTTGCATTTTTACAGACTTGTTAATATCGCCGTAAACTGATTTAGGTAAGATGATCATACCGCAAAGAGAATTTAAATTTTGGAAGTATTTTTCTGAAGCAATGAATTTCACAGTGTGCTTATCGATAACTTCAACTTTTGAGATTTTTTCAAAGTAAGGAAGCATATTTAAAGCTTGGTGCTTAGGTTCTCTGATAGTTTCTAAAGAAAACTTAACATCTTCAGCAGTTACTGGTTCACCGTTTTGAAAAACAGCATCTTTACGTAAGAAAAATGTAAAAGATAACCCGTCTTTACCGATATCCCATTTTTCAGCTAGGCGTGGTTCAAAAGCCCAAGTGTTAAAGTTATTAGTACACAAAGAATCATGCACGTAATTGTTGAAGTATTGGTTATAAACATCGCCACCCATAATTGGATGTAAGCTTTCAGGCTCAGCATCGAAGTTATAATTAAATGCGCCGCCCTTTGGAGCAGATGCATTTGCAGTTACCGCTTGTGCAACAGAAGTTAGGTTCATGACTACCGCTGCTGCTGTGATTAGTTTTAAGAATTTCATATGAAATATTCCCCTTTTCATTCGCCTGCTAGAATAATGAAGTGTATTCGGTGTTCAAGGGGTAATTTGAATTTTATATATTATTGCTGCAGATAGCTAAAAACCTGTAATTACTTTGAAATTTTCTGTTGCGGGCCTCAAGTCCACAAGCTATCTATGCTTGAGCAAAAGTGCTAAATTTACTTATATTTTATTAAACTCTACCGAGGTTTTTATGAGCTCAACTGACACCACAAGAAAAGCAAAATTTGATGCTACAACGACCATTTCATCTGAATTTGGCATCTTCGGCATCCCCCTTTCTGAAGAAGAATGCCAATTAGTTATGCTGCCGGTTCCGTGGGAGGTCACAACTTCTTACGGTAAAGGCGCTTCAAACGGCCCGCGCATCATCCGCCAAGCTTCTGAACAAATCGATCTTTTCGACTTTGAAACTAAGACTGCCTATGAAGCTGGTTATTTCATGAAAGAAATCTCTGCAGAAATTGATAACAAATCAAAAAACTTCAAAGAGATCGCTCAAAAAGTTATTCACATGAAAACTGAGCAATCTACTGACACGACAACGATAGAAAAATTAACGGCGCAGGTTAACCAAGCGTCGCGCGAATTAACTGACTGGGTTTACACTGAGACTAAAAAAATTCTGGATGCCGGCAAACTATTCGGTTTAGTTGGCGGTGATCATTCAACTCCATTAGGAGCTATGAAAGCGATTTGCGAAAAGCATAAGGGCGAAGTTGGCGTATTACACATCGATGCGCACTCTGATACGCGTAAAGCTTACCAAGGTTTTGAGCAGTCTCACGCTTCGATTATGTATAACGTGATGAATTTACCTGAAGCTTCTCGTCCTAAAAAATTAGTGCAAGTGGGTATTCGTGATTTCTGTGAAGAAGAATTTGATTTTATTAAATCACGCTCTGACATTAAAACATTTTTTGACCTGCCGACAAAACAACGTCTGTTAAAAGGCGAAAGCTGGGCATCGGTTGCTGCAGATATCGTTTCTGAGCTTCCGCAAAAAGTTTACATCTCATTTGATATTGATGGCTTAGATCCACGCTTCTGCCCGTCGACTGGAACTCCGGTGATTGGTGGTTTATCAACTGACGAAGTGTTTTTCTTATTCACGACTTTAGCAGCGAGTGGCCGCCAAATCGTAGGTTTTGACTTAAATGAAGTTTCTACCGGCGAAGCTGAAGAGTCTGAATGGGACGGCAACGTGGGTGCACGTATGCTTTATAAATTGTGTAACTGGTCAATCGTGACTAATAATAAGAAGTAATATGTCATTAGCTGCTTATTTTGATTCTCGTGTTCCGGTAATTCTTGATCTTGGCTTTCGCGAAGATGGCATTGCTTTATTAAAACAATATGTCGAATTACTATGGGCATCGAATGAAGAATTAAATTTATTCAGCCGCAAAATGACTGTTGAAGAATTAGTGGATAATCACGTGATCGATTGTTTGCTTCCATTAAAACAATTTCCGACAAATTTAAGGTATGCCGCTGATCTTGGTTCTGGTGGCGGTTTACCTGGCGTGATTTATGCGATTCAATTTCCGAACACGCGATATATTTTATTTGAAAAAAGTGTTTTAAAACAAAACTTTCTAAATAAATGTAAAACTCTGGCGCCTAATTTAGTGGTGCAAGGTGAAATTCCGCATGATTTAGAAAAAGTGCAAATCGTGACGGCTCGGGCCTTCAAGCCAATTGATGTGATTTTAGATATCACGCGTTCTTATTACGGCAAAAAAGGTAAATACTTTTTACTAAAAGGCCGCCAAGAAAAAATCGATGAAGAATTGCAATTAGCGAAAAAGAAATTCAAAGAATTAACTATCGAATCACGTGCGCTTAAGTCTCCAGTGATGGATGTTGAACGCCATTTAGTTCTAATTTAATTATTAAATACAAATCCCCGACTATCTTCCAGTTTTCCTGTGTTAACACCACGTAAACATTTATTCGTGTAGAATAATTTTCGTACCCCAATATATAAAACCAAAACAGGAGATTCTCATGAAAAAAGCTTTTTTATTTTTCGCCGTCGTATTTGCTGCCGCTTTAGTAGTTCGCGCTGACCAATGTGCTTGGAATTCAAAAACAGATGGCACATCTGCAAAACAGTTAATCCAAAAAAACGTTGAGCTTATCGACTGGTGTGGAGCTTGCGATGAAAAAAAGCCAGGTCTTATCTATGTGGTTTCAGATGTTAAAATTGACAAAGAAACTGGTGAAATCGCCGTTAAAGCCACTTACAAATCTAGCAAAAAAGCCGTAACTTCTTATACTAATCAAGCAGGCTGGCACATGATTGATCTAGCTTATGCTTATGTAAGAACTTCTTCTGATACATTTGCTAACTTAGCTCACTTAGTAGGTTGCCCTTCGACTGGTTCATACTCATTCATTCAAACTGTGGGTAATTCGAAACGCCCTCACTACTACGATGCTAAAGGTGAGCGCCAAGATTACAAAATTAATAACAACATGGATATCGAAGTCATGCCTACAGAAGACATTGGCTCTTGGACTAAAGAAACTGGTCGTAAACCAGCTAATAACAAAAAGAAATAATTGGTTATCCAGTTAGATAAACCTAATTATTGTAGGTTGAAAATAAAAAACCCGCTTTCATCAAGCGGGTTTTTTTTATTGTGAATTTAATGCGTTGTTACCAGAAACAGGGCGCGGGCTGCGTGCCCTGGCACCTAGCGAGCGTAACGTTTATCAACTGATTCGCGGATCTCAGCACCTTCGATGCTTAATCGAGTCCAAGGAATCGCGCGAAGTCTTTCAGTCTCGATGATCTCTTCAGTTTCTTCGCAGAAGCCGTAAGAACCGTTTTCCATTCTTCCTAATGCGCTTTCGATTTCTAATAATTGGCTGCGAAGGCGGTCAGTTTGTGACATCACTTCTTGTTCAGCTAAGATTCTCATAGTTTGGTCAGCTTCATCGCCACCGCGCTCAACTTGGTCTAACTTACCACGAGCTTCTTTTACGCGATTTAATAAGTCAGCTTTTGTCGTTAAAAGCTTCTCGCGGCATTCACTGATTAAAGCCTCAGTGATTTTTGGAGCTTGGAATTCAACTCTTGGAGCTGCTGGTTTTAGATCAGTTACTCTAGTCGCTGCTACTTTAGTTTTTGTAGCCTTTGGTTCAACCGTAGTTTTTGCCATTGTACCCTCCTTGCAATTAGCCCAGATTCTTTAAATTCGTTTTTATATAGAATTTAAGAGCCCAGTCTTATCGGCATCTTCGCCAATAACTTAAGTTCCAAAATGGAACTGCACACATATAAATAGAATTTTGTAATTTATGCAACGAAAATCTTACAGAAAATGAAATACAGTAAGATATTGAATTTATTAACCAATTTTCAATCGGTAAGTCTGGGTGCTTGGCGTTAATTTCGTAAGAATGCGTAAAAATGATCTGAAATAAAAGCTAGTACAGATTATTTAAGGCAATTTTCAACGGATTTGATAATGATATCGGTCTGTTCAGCCAGCTTTTCGGCAAGGTCTTGACCCTTTTCCCCGCGCTTACGTAGCGAACTTGAAGCCGTTAACATGCTGTTTGACACGGTCTTATGGGCGCGCCCTGAAGACTCTTTTAAGGCGTCGGCGTATGAATCTAAGCTATCCGCCACCATTTCATGGTTTTTAATTAGACTAGTCTGAACCGCTACCTGCGCAGCTTTCATTTCACGTAATTGGGATACGACTTGCGAACAATCGTTTGCAAACGCGAACATCGGACTCAACACTAAGAATAAAATCAGAGTTTTCATGACTTCTAACATAGCAAAATAGTGTCCAAACTCTAAAGCGTTAGAGTGGCTTATAATGGCTGTCAGGGCTTAAGAGCGGCTATCCTTTAATAAAATTTTCAAACTCGTCTCGAGTTTGACCACTTAAATAAGGCAGAAGCATACGCATGATATGGCGACGGGCTTTTTCAAAAGCCTTCGTGCTTGGCACATCACCGCGATCAGAGGTTTCGAAAAATTGCATGAAGCTATTCGAGGAAACAAATAATAGTTCACCAATGTATTCCATCTCGTATTTTGTTTGCATCGGCTGCATGTAACCTGATTTGACCCAGTGCTTGTACATAATGATCATCAGTAAACCTAATTTTTTCATGTGCTGCTTCCACAATTTTGAAAGCTCGGGATCTCTTTTTCTTAGCGTGTAAATTTCGCGATGAAAAAATCTGTACTTCCAATACAGCTGCAAATTTTTTTCTATAAACAGTTGTAAATGGATCTGCTGATTTTTCTTTGCCAGCTTGGTTTGCGGCTTCCACACCTCAGCAGTATCTGCAGATAATTTTTTAAAAATTTCTCTGATAATTTGCTCTTTGTTTTTATAATGAAAATATAAATTTCCCGGGCTCATCTTAAGTTCTTTAGCAATATCATTTGTTGTAACGTCTGTTGCACCGTCTGTATTAAACAATCCTAAAGCGCCTATTAAAATTCTCTCTTTGGTCTTCATATAATCGCCCCTATTATTACTTTGGAAATATCTTTAACATTATGTTAAGATTATCACTATGATTCAAGGAAGAATTAAAATCGCCAAATGGATTTTGGTGCCCACAGCAATAGTCGCATTAATCACTCTGTTTCTATTCAGAGATGATTCTCTAAATACAGACGGTCCACACGAAAAAAGAACCGCACTAGGAACCACTTCTGAAGCTCGCAAGACTTTAGCAGACGCCTTAGGCCCACAACTTTGGAATAACCAATTACCAAAACAGCTCACTGTGGGAGACAAAGGTCTAGTCGATGTAAAATACACGATCGATAAAAGCCTGCAGGAGCAATCTGAAAAATTACTGCTACGTTATAAACCAGATTACGGCGCTATCGTCATGATTGATGCAACGACTGGTAAAATTTTAGCGATGTCTAGTTATGTTAAAGGCCAACCAAAAGCAGAGAACTTAACTTTGCGCGCGTCTTTTCCGGCAGCCAGTATTTTTAAAATTATCACGGCTTCTACGGCTGTTGATCGTAGCGGTGTCGAGCCCGAAGACAAAATCGGCTTCAACGGTGGTAACTACACACTTTATAAAAAGAATGTTTTATCTGATAAAGTAAATCGTTGGACTCGTTTTATTTCGCTGAAAGATGCTTTTGCCAGATCTATCAATACAGCGTTCGGTCGTTTAACTTTAGAAACACTTGATCCCCAAGATTTAGCAGAATATTCAAAACGTTTTATGTTTAACAAATTTATCCCGGCAGATTTTACGCTTGAACAAAGCCAAGCACAAATTCCTGAAGAAAAAGGGTTTGAACTAACGCAAGTGGCTTCGGGGTATAACCGCTTTAATACCATGAGCCCGGTTCACGGGGCGATGATTGCCGGTGCAATCATTAACGATGGCAAAATTGTGGCTCCTTATCTGATCGAAGAGATTTCGCAAGACCAAGAGATCATCTATAAAGGCGAAGGTTACGATATCGGCCAGGCAATCACTAAAGAATCAGCGGCCAAAGTTCGCGAGATGATGGAACAAACTGTATTAAAAGGAACTTCTCGTAAAACATTTCGCAAACTTGTTCAGGATAAAAAATACGGTGATGTTGAAATGGGTGGAAAAACCGGACACTTCTCTGGTTTAAATCCAAAAGGCACAAATGATTGGTTCGTGGGTTATGCTTCTGATGGTGATACTAAAGTTGCGATCGCTGCAATCACTGTAAATATACAAAAGTGGACAGTGAAATCTTCGGCCTTAGCCGAGATGATGTTTCGCGAACACTTTCGCCCAAGCCCAAGTTTAAAACCTGTGAATGAAAAATCTGTTAAAAACTCAGTTCGACCATCACGGGGCAATGGTCAGAGCCTCGTTGCTCGTGCAAAATCTGACAAGTTTTAAGATTTTTAACTAAGTTTTTAGTCACACAAACATAATCGATGCGCCAACCGTTATTATTCTCGCGCGCACCGTCTTTATAAGACCACCACGTATAGGCGCCTTTATTCTCTGGATAAAGGTGTCTAAAACAATCGACAAATCCTAAATCTAAAAATTCTGTGAACCACTTACGCTCTTCAGGTAAAAATCCTGATACTGTGCTTAGGGCTTTTGGAGCGTACACGTCGTATTCTAAGTGGGCCACGTTGTAATCGCCAACTAACACGATATCGCGGCCACGTTTGATTTCGAATTGTAAATGCATTGCTAGGTCTTTTAGAAAGCTTTGTTTGAAACCGTGGCGCTCATCACCTGAGCCACCATTTGGAAAATAAATATTATATAAATCAAAATGCTGGTGCTGCGTCCACACAATGCGGCCTTCGTTATCATAAGCTGGCTTATCTATCCCCTTGATCACGTTGATCGGGGTTTGGTTCATGAATGTGGCTACACCTGAATAACCTTTACGCTCTGCTGATGACCAGTATGAATTTTTATAACCTAAGGTTCTGATTTCTGGTTCGACTTGATCGATATGGGCTTTGGTTTCCTGTAAGCACAAAATATCAGGCTTTTGCATTTCAATAAAATTCGACAGTGTTTTTTCATAACACGCACGCACGCCATTAACATTCCAGGTCACAATTCTTTGATCCATACAGGGAAGTAAGATACAGTACTTTGCATGTCAGTCAAAGATAACTTTATTCAGCATCTACGCACGCAGTTTCCGGCCATCCCCGAAGAAACTATGACCAGCACTATCTCTGACCAATTAATCTGCCCACATCGCATTACGCTGCCTACGTCAGTTCTTACGAATTTAAAATCTGAAATCTCGCAATTATACGCCTTACGTTCTTGGTCAGAAAAAAACTTGGGCTCTACCTTTGATGCTATGGGTTTACCAAGAGCTAAGAATTTTAGCGTTTGCACAAGCTTTGATTTTCATCTTGTTGATGGCCATCAGCCAAAGTTGATCGAGATTAACACTAACGCTGCTTTTTTGGCGTTGGGGCTTACGCTTTATGATTTTTGGAAAGTTCAACCGCACACGGGGTTTACGGCTGCGAAGTTAATTGAAATGTTTCGCGAAGAAGCTCGTGTTTTGGGTTTACAAGATTTGTCGATGGCGATCATGGACGAAAAACCCGAAGTTCAGCGATTGTTCATCGAGTTCTTGGTTTATCAACAGTATTTTGCACAGGCTGGTATTGCGTGTTCGATTGTTGATTCCGCGAATGCTGGTGATTTGAAACCTGGAACATTGGTTTACAATCGTTACACTGATTTTTACTTGAAAGAACCCCAATCGGCGCAGATTAAAGCTATGTACAATGAAGGTAAGATTCATTTATCGCCTTCACCGTGGGAATATTTTTTACTTGGCGACAAACAAAGACTTTCTGACTGGCAAAAACAAACTGAACTTCCGATTCCTGCTAGTTTGTTGAAGATTTATGATTTAGCCGAAGCTGATAAAGAACAAATTTGGAATGAAAGAAAAAAACTTTTCTTTAAACCGAAAGCTTCGTTTGGCAGTAAGCAAGCTTACAATGGCGCATCTGTTAGTAAAAGAATTTTTGAAGAAGCTTTTCTTCAGGGTTTCGTTGCGCAAGAATATGCTCCGCCTGCAGAAGTTGATGTTTTACAAGATGGTGCGAATCTTCGTATGAAGTATGATCTTCGTTGTTATACGTATAAGGATGAATTGCAGTTAGTGATTGCTCGTCTTTATCAAGGCCAGACTACGAATTTGAAAACCACTGGTGGTGGTTTTGCGATTGTTGATTTTATTTAAACTAAACCATTGTAGTAAATCGGCCTTTCCACTTTTTGTAAATAAAAATAAAATATTTCCATTGAAAATAATTTAGAATTATCGCGAGTGGCATAAAGGTCAGATTTTCGTAAATTTGATTATTAATTTCCAAAAAAGAATATACATACCCTAGCAAAACACCAACTGGGAAAGTCAAAAACATAGTTACCAAAAATGTACTAATGCCTCCTTCGCCACTAAATCCCCAATTGAAAACTATCAAAAATGAAACAATTCCAGCTGCGACAAAATAACACTTAGCACTTTTCGACATAGTACGAAACCAAACAAAGAATAAACATAAAAGATTTGTTAAAATAAAAATAAATATTTTTTCAGCTAAAGACGCTGTTTTAAAACTAGATGTCACAAGGAAAGATACGACAAAAAATGAGCTTAGTAATTGTGCCTTTGTCATTTTTTTCTTGATGAACGAGTTAGAATTTTTTGGTTGTTCCATAACTAAGGATAACAAACCAAACTTAAAATTTAAATACTTTTCTATTTATAAGAATTAGGTCTAGTTACTGCGCTAACAAAAGATAATCGTTAATAACCTGATACGACTCTTTCAATGACTGTAGCAATACTGACTCAATCGCAGGGATTGTACCCAACTCTTGTAAATACAACGCTTGCTCTGTCACAACATACTTCTGCCATACGAAGCGGGTTGGAAAATGCGCTAAATTCGGATAATTAAAATGTTTGATCGAGTATCTATTAAAACTATCAATCTTTCTTCCACCAGGACCAGCAAGTTCAGCTTTTGCTAAACCGTTAAATAATCCTAAGGCACTTGCTGTTTGTGCATCTAAGCCAGCGTACAACTGTGGTTGCAAGATATTATGTTGTTCGACATAGATTAGTTTTTTATTCGCGTCTAAATAACGACCATTCTCCATATCATTCCACACAGCCAAAAATCTTTCGTAGTGGCCAGCTAATGATGGCGTATCTTTCTGAAGTCTTTTATTCAAAGACATGATTTCATCATATCCACAAACTGTGTACGCTAAATGCTGCCAGTAGATATCTGAATAAACTTTCCAGTTGCCTTGTGCTGTTTGTGTTTTAATTTTGTCGATGTTGGCTAATAGTAATGCCGGAATTAACGGAACATCTTTGTGTAATGATTCAAGCCTTCTGAAAATCTGGCGTTGGCGTGAGCCTAACGGATATTGATCGGCTAACCCTGCTTGAAGCGCGTGGCCCACTGTAACTGAAGCTTGCGAACCTGCACCGATCCAGATGTATTTCACTGTTGGTGTTTTTGTGTTTTGTAATTTTAATGAGTGCGTGAACAAACGGTTGTAGGCTGCGCTGATTAAAAGATTTCTTATGACCATCACTTCGTCTGCGTTTAAGTCTGGAATTTTATTTTGTAGTGGTTTCACCGAAATCATTTGCTGAGCGATCGCCATCCATGTGTATGGGTTGTGGCTTGCGCAGTGTTGTTTCATGTTATCTGTTTCTAATGGCCAGTACTGGCTTAAGGTTGAATCGTAAGTTGGGTAATTAGCAAAACTTGCGCTTGAAAATGAAAAGATAAATAACAGTAAAAAGATTGGGGTTTTCATAGAGTCACTTTCTCATAAATGAGAGCCAATATCTAAATTTTCAGACCTGGTTGCAAGACTTACTTAAGCGTCTAAACCTTAAACATTGTTTACTCTGGTAAATGCACTGTCTAAGCGGTTAACATGGCTTTCAAAAAGAGTCTTTCTCTGCAGATTTTCTTACTTGTTCGCTCCCCAGATTCACTCTAGCGGCCTTATATCCCAATACCTCTGGCCTTTGCCTTGCTCCGCTAAAACCTATCGAGGTATGCATGAACTCTTCAATTAAATCTGTCTTAACATTTCTTTGTGGATTAATGGTGGTTATCGCTCAGGCGAAGGCCCAAACCCTTGCCGGGGTTTTACCTGAAGTTAAAGCGCCGATCCCGCTTTTTGCAGAAGACAGCACTTTACGTTTAGAGCTTGTGGCTGATTTTAATAAACTTTTGCATCTACCCGATAAAGATACGAACACTAAAGTTCCTGCTAAGTTAATTTATTTTACTGATTCTGAACAGGCTCAAGAAATTAACGTTAAGCTGAGCACACGTGGTAAATCGAAACAAATATTTTGCAGCGGCTTTCGCCCCATTAGAATTTATTTTGATACATTACAAACTGATTTAACACTGACTCCGTTTAAAGGAATCTCTGACGATCTTAAAATCGCAACTCATTGTGAAGGCTTAGGGGTTATCAAAGATACAGATGCAAATGTACAACGTATTCTTCGCGAGCAAACGGCTTATAAAATGCTTGAAGCCCTTGGGTTTGCGTCGTTAAAAACTCGCTCAGCTCGAATTACTTATAAAAACCTGGATGGAACTGTAGTTGCCGAAGCCCTTGCTTTTTTACTTGAGCCTAAATCAAATATGGCTAAACGCTATGGCCTTAAACATCTTAAAAAACATCAGGCTGATATTATCTTTGCACCAGAACCAATCAATAAGATTCCGTTTTCAATATCGACGCGTTTTCTTATGCACACTGATGTTGATCATGGCGGAGAACACAATACCATCCTGCTTGTGCGCGAAGGTGAAACAAAAGCTGTGACTATGGTGCCTTATGATTTTGATCTGACTGGAATGGTTCTGGATTCTCAATATAAAGGCTCTGCATGGGCCCATAAGCCTTGGACGCTGGAGCTTTGGGGTGATGATGGCGACTGGTTCAAGAAATGGGTCGGCGCAGAATATACAAGTGATGAATACCGCAACCAAGCTTACGCGGCTACAAACTATGCCCTATCTCACAAAGAAGCTGTGCAACAAGTAATTGATGCTAGCCCGGTCATCGACAAGAGCCGTATTCAAGAGCGCACGAATGCTTTTTTCTCAGGAATTGAACGCGTTATTAACGAGAAATAATTTATTTAAAGGCAGGATTTCTAAATGCGCGAATACATTCGCGCACGCCTTTGGTTAACGAAGTGTCTTCTTCTAACTTCCAAGGCTCTTTTGTCCAACGCGGGCTGTGTTTATACAAAAAGTAATTCACAGTGTCTGTTCCCTTAGTTTTATTTGATAGCGCTGAATATGTTTGGCTGTAGGCTTTGTTCCACAGAGCTGAATCGCTTGGGCATAAAAAATCTTTGTAATTAGATTCGTCATAGATATTCAAAGATGATGCAAATTGATCACGTTGAAAAATAACTGATTGCACATCGCCTTTGCGGATTTTTACGCGATTGGCGATCACTTCTGCGATCACTGGAACGATTTGGCTATTCATTTTTTCACAGTTTGTGGCTTTTGTTTCGGCGTACACAAGACGTGCTGCTAATTCGATATCAGAATCGCTATTCAATACTTTTTTATAACCAACATACTTATTTGACGTTTTACTATTGGCTTTGATTGTTGCCTTGATACCATCGATTTTAGCAGGATCGTTAATACAATTCGGAAGTTTTGCACCGACTGATTGTTTTGCAGCCGCTTGGCCATTCGAGCCACCGACTTCGCTGGCAAAAACATTTGTTGTAAGTACTGTGATACTAATAAGCGCGGCTAACTTCTTCATAGCTTATGCTATCAATTTAAATAGCGATTCGGAAGAGCTAAAATATTAAAACCAGCCATAGTTTCTTTACTTAACATGACTCGACTAATGTAGTTAATTAGAGGCTCTTTTTTAACTCCCATATAGCTGTCGCTGCCGTCACGGCCCATACCGTTGCTTGCGTGCACCATATAAAGAACGCCATTTTCACGAATTAAAAAACCTTGGTGCGATACATCCAATCGCGTGCCTGCCACTTTAGTTAAATCCCAGTTAGGGCGAACCAGATTAAAAATACTGCCTGACGGAATGCGATTTATTAGGTCTGGCTTGCTGACCAGATCTTCTTTACTGATATACGGCAACTGCGCCAGTTGGCGGTCAAAGTTTTTGCTCATTTCAACGTAGTTATCACCTTTTTTTGCAAACCAATTGGCTTTATCAATCCATGTTTGCGACCAGCGCGTGTGATGACCTGCAATCGCTCCCGTGATGTCTTTTACAAAACCTAGTTCGCTGTTATTTGGAATCCAATCAATACTGGTAAAGTGATTGCGATTTTCGTAATCAACCGCTGCATCTTTATACCTGATTTGATTAATGCGCTCTTGAAACTGTTGCGGCGTCGTTGAAAACGATAACGCCATCACGGTTTCAACAAACGTCGTACAGTCAAAACCATCAAAACGATATAACGGCGCTTTTGAAACCTCGCCATTTGGGCCTTCACCTAAAGGATCAGCCACATAGGGAGTTTTATTATGCAAAAAAATATCTGCGTAATAGATCGCACGCTCGCGCACGTTAAGTTTTTTTACTGATTTGATCTGCAGCAAAGCTTCTAGCGTTGGCGCATCGGTAAAGGCCGCTTGCGCGAAATTAGCGCTGGCTAGCACCACTAAAGCGATCACTAAAATTGAGCGTAATAATAAGTTCATCACAAGTGTGAAAACTAGCAATATTGGCTCTCAAATCAGAGCCAATTAGAATGGGTTTAAGGTGCTTACTATGTCTAGGATTTTGACAGCAGCCCTATTCAGGGCTTGTTTGGTTACTGTCGTACTGAAGCGCCACATAAGACATTAGGTCTGTACATGACAAACTATCAACGGCTTTCGAGATAAGGCTATCGTTGATATTTAAATCATTTTGCTTGTTACAAAGCTGCAAAGGTAACTCTAATTTTTTGTGCGAAGACACTAAATTCACCGGTTTGATCGGGTTGATGTAGTTAGTCTCTTCGCTTGAGTCACTAGCTTTAGCTTCAGCTAACTCGATATCCGGAGTTACTCCGTAAAACTGAGTTGATCTTCCGCTTGGTAATAAATAAAAACCCTTTGTTCTGAAAAAACCGATGTTTTTTGATTTATCCCAAGATTCGATTTCTTGAAATGTGCCTTTACCAAAAGTTTTTGCACCGATCACGATACCGCGACGGTATTCTTGAATTGCTCCGGCAAAAAGTTCTGCAGCACTTGCTGAATTTGTATTAACTAATACCGCAAGCGCGCCAGAATAAATTCTTTCAGCACTTGTTAATACCACTTCGTTAGATTTTGATAAATCAAAGTATTCAACTGAGTAAATGGTCTTATTTTCACCAATGAAAAGACCTGTTAAACAAGCCGCTTCTGATAAATGCCCACCTGGATTATCACGTAAATCTAAAACTAATCCTGAGATGTTTTTATCAGCCATTTCTAAGATCGCTGTACTTACTTCGCTGCACGTGTTCTTAGAAAATTTAGAAATCGTGATCACACCAAAATTACGCGGGCCCGGAACAACTTCTGCGTAAACTTGGCTTAATACACGGTACGTGCGTTGTATATTTTTAACTAACGTTGCACCGTCGCGCTTGATGATGAAATTAAAAATACGGATGTTGCGGTCTTTTAAGATCTGACCTGCATCAGATAAACTTAATGATTCGGCTTTTTGCCCGTTGATTGAATTTACGATATCACCCGCAATTAAACCGCTTGCTGCCGCGTCTGAATTACGCACTACTTTTTTAATACGTAATTGACCGTGGTGATCTTTTTCAAAACTTAAACCTACAAAGAACGGCGATCTATCAGACTGCGAACTGACTTGATCAAAGTACGCCATTGGTAAAATGTAAGTGTGCGGATCTTTGCTAACTGACAGGTAACCGTTGATCCCTTGAGCTAATAAATATCTCAGCGGCGTTTTTGGACCAGCTTTAGCTAAAATTAAATCCCATAAGTTATCAAATGAAAAACTTGAATTGATATGTTCTTTATAAATTTTTGAAAACGGCGCTAGAGTTTCTTTTTCTTTAAAATTATCTAAGCTTGTTGTTTCATTGTATGCTGGCCAGATTTCGCCAGTTAGGCCTAAGCGCTCTGATGTTAAGGCTAAGGCATTATTCACAGAATTTACGCAGGCTAAAAAGTATTTTTCAGATAAATGGCAGGTCTTATCGTTAACTAATTTACGTAGTTCTGATTCTTGTAAATCAGATTTTGACCAGTACTCTTCGATTTTGCTGATTTCTAATTTTGATTGTGTTTGAGCCGCATGCAACCCCGCAGAGATCCCCCCGATCCCTGCCAGCACAAACCCCATCACAAAACCCATGGCTATCGTAAAAACTATTCCCCATGATCGCATCTATACACCCCAAATAGGTTCTACACGAACCTTCCCAGTGACAAAATAGAGCAACCTTAGGGCCACATATTCCCCCTCTCAAAACCCATAAAATGGCCTTCTGCCCCAGTATTAGGAAAGTTTTTCAAAGGTGATCAAAACAACCACACACAAAATACTTGCGAACATCGAGTGTCATGCCAGATACTCACAAGCATGATTATCGTAACCGGCGCCAATGGCTTTATTGGAAGTGCAATGGTTTGGCAGCTCAATCAAATGGGCCATACAAACATCATTGCCACAGACACAGTTGATCTTACAAAACGCAATCTTTTACACAAAAGACAGTATGCTGAGTTTTTTAAAGCCTCAGAATTATGGAGCTTCTTAGCGACTCCTGAAGCCCAGAAAAAAGTGACATGGATTATCCACATGGGTGCCTGTTCTTCGACGACTGAAAAAGACTGGGAATACCTTTACGAAAATAATTTTTTATATTCGCAAAGATTATTCGAGTGGGCTGCGCGCTACAAAAAAAATCTAATCTATGCAAGTTCTGCTGCCACTTACGGCGAAGGCGAAAATGGTTTTGAAGACACTTATGATTCTGAAAAATTAAAACCATTAAATCTATACGGCGAATCTAAAGTAATTATGGATCGTTGGGCGATGAAACAAAAAGCGACACCTGAAAATTGGTACGCTTTAAAATTTTTCAACGTGTTCGGCCCGAACGAATACGAAAAAGGTTCGATGGCCTCTGTGGCCTACAAATCTTATCACCACTTACAAAAAAATGATTCATTAGGTTTATTTAAATCTTACAATGCCAATTACATGGACGGCAAACAAGTGCGCGATTTCGTTTATGTGAAAGACGTTGTTCGTTGGATGGCTGAACTGATGGATAAAAAACCGGCTAGCGGTATTTATAATATGGGTTACGGCGAAACGCGCTCATGGTTAGATATGGCTGAAGCCCTTTTTAAAGCCTTAGGTAAAGAGCAAAAAATCAAATGGCTTGATATGCCCGAAGATATTAAAAACCAATATCAGTATTACACTTTGGCTAACATGACTAAATGGAAGCAGGCTGGCATGTCAGAACCTGAATGGCCGCTTGAAAAAGCCATTGCTGATTATGTGCAAAACTATTTATCACAAAAAGATCCTTGGTTATAAATTATGTATGAACTTCCTCAGCATTTAAAAAAATACTGTGTAGACCAAAATTACGCGCGCTATACGCCGATCGATCAGGCCACCTGGCGCTATTGCCTACGCCAGTTAAAAGATTTTTTATCTAAAAACGCGCATCCTATTTATATCGAAGGTTTAGAAAAAACCGGCATCAGCGAAGAACAAATTCCACGCATTGAAGATATGAGTGAAAAACTTAAAAACTTCGGCTGGACAGCCATGCCTGTTTCTGGATTTATTCCACCAGCAGCATTTATGGAATTACAATCGTTATCAATTTTACCGATCGCTTCTGACATGCGAAGTATTGATCACTTACTTTATACTCCTGCCCCGGATATCGTGCACGAAGCTGCAGGGCATGCGCCGATTATCGTTGATCCAGAATACGCAGCGTATTTAAAAGAGTATGCGCAAGTGGCGAAAAAAGCGATTATCAGCAAAGAAGATTTAGATTTATACGAAGCCATTCGCGAATTATCAGACATTAAAGAAAATCCTACCTCGACTGCAGAACAAATCGCAGCTTCTGAAAAAAAATTACAAGACACTATCAGGGCTTCAACTCATGTTTCTGAAGCCTCTGAATTATCACGCATGAATTGGTGGACAGCTGAATATGGTTTAATCGGCACTGTCGATAATCCAAAAATATTTGGTGCCGGATTATTATCCTCTGTTGGCGAATCAAAACTATGCATGTCTGACAAAGTTAAAAAAATTCCCTTAACAGTTGATTGTATTAAACAGACTTACGACATCACTGAGCCACAACCACAATTATTTGTAACACCTGATTTTAAAACTCTAGTTAAAGTCTTACATCAAATGGCTGAAACTATGGCTTATCGCATTGGCGGTAAAGCTGGCTTAGATAAAGCGATTCAGGCAAAATCTGTGAATACTGTTGAACTTGATTCAGGCTTACAGATCAGCGGCGTTGTGACCGAATACATTCAAGATTCTTCAGGCCATGTGATTTACATTAAATTCACAGGACCTACACAAATCAGTCGCAACGACCAGCAATTACCAGGGCATAATAAAGAATATCACCAGCATGGCTATAGCTTTCCGTTAGGAAACTACAAAACTGTTGGCAATACTTTGCAGTATGATTCAGGCGTTACTGTTACTGGTGATTTAGCTAAAACTGAACACGGCATTATGACTTTTAAAAATTGTACGGTGAAATACAAAGACCAAACACTATTTCAACCTGACTGGGGTAATTTTGATATCACCGTGGGTAATAAAGTGATTTCAGTATTTGGCGGAGCCGCAGATCGCAAAAGTTACGGCGATACCGATGATTTCGTAGCCGCACGTGTTCCTACGCCGAATTATAACGCTGAACAAAAGGCACTATTTGCGCTCTATCAAAAAGTTCGTGATTACCGCAAAGCTCGCTCTGAGTGGTCAGATTCAACGACGATGGCTTTATTTGACCAGTGTTTAAACCAAGCTTCAGACCAATGGTTATTATTTGTTGAGATTCTAGAAATCGCTGTAATGAGCAAACTTTCGCCAGTCTTAACGAAAAAAATGGAAGCCCACTTACAAACTATCAAATCTAACAACGAAAAATTGACATCAGTTATAGATGATGGTGTACGTCTAGCTTATGCGTAAGCTGGATGTAAGAATCGTATTAATTAAATCAATCTATGAACGAAATATCGGGTCAACGTCTCGCGCGATGGCCAATATGGGTTTTAAGAATTTAATCTTACTAGCACCACAGTGTGAAATCACTTTTGATGCCCAGCAAGCTGCAGCCACTGGCCAGTATGCCCTACAAAATCGCGTTGTTTATAAAAATTGGGCTGAATTTTTTAAAAATGAACCACAAGGTTTAATGATTGCAACCACTGCGCGTGATGGCCGTGGTCGCCAAGCGCAAGACTTACAATCTACTTTAAATTATTTTTTAGAAACAAATGCCGACATAAAAAAAGAATCTGAGAATCCATTCGTGATTCATATCGTATTCGGGCCTGAAGATGCAGGGTTAAGTGCCGAAGATATTTCGCACGCTAATTTCAGCTGCTCAATTCCTACTTATGGAGACAACACCAGTCTTAACCTGGCTCAGGCGACATTACTTGCGATGTTTATCACACGTTCGGTATTTGGCGGCGAAAAAACTCAGCTTGAAGGCCAGCAAAAACCTAAAGCCCTACAGAAAAAAGACGAAGGTATTTTCCCCGATGAATCATTACGTACATGGTTAACTGAAATGGGTTTTGCGTTAGATAAGAAAAAAATTAATGTCTACACGACATTAAAACGTATGCTTTTACAGAATACGCCGTCGGCTAAAGAATTTCGTGTGCTTGAAATCGTGCTGCAACAAAGTATTCGTAAACTTCGCGCGCTAAATGACCTAAAAAAAGACTAGCCCGGGGCGCCTAGCCCGCCAAACTTCTAACTTTTTTAATCTTTTGATCTAAAACTGAAATATGTTCTGTTAATGACTTACCCTGATCATGTAAATCTGCGATGCGCTCGTGGGCATCTTCAGTCATCGAACCCACTAATTGTAAGTTTTCGATCACCATATGAGTTTCTTCAATCTTGGCCTTAATGCCCTCGATCTTCTGAAACAGGGATTGTTTCTGCTCGCTAAGTTCACGCATGGTTTCATGGATAAATTCTTGCGGCAGACCTTTAAGCTCTTTAATTTTTGGAATATCTTCTTCCACGAAAGCTTCTATAAGCAGAGACCATTCGGATTTCAGGGAACCTTTAGTAGCACTACTATGACTGTCATCGTTCATACTATGATTGTAACAATGCTGAATAGCATAAGTAACTAGACGATAGACTAGACACTGCGGCCTCTAAGTATATAAGATTTAATAAATGAATTTAGGACTTTTATTTATTGCAGCATTTTTAGCTAGCTCTTTAGCCCTGGCCAAAGGTCCTGAAGTGGTGTCTGCGCCGGTGATTTCTTTCACTGCAAAACCTGCAGTTAGTGGTAGCGATAGTCTTTTATTATCTTTCAATGGCGATCTAATTATTCATGAAGATCTTTACAAAAAAGTGATGGCCGATAAAAACCACGATTTTTCCGTGCTTTGGAAAAAGACAATTCCCCTAATTACCAAAGCCGATTTTTCTTATGTGAATATGGAAGGCCCAACCGCTCTGGGCATCAGCAATAAATTAAAAAACAAAGGTGATGTAGGTTTTGTTTATGATAACGAAGTCTATAGCGGCACTGATTTATTATTTAACTATCACCCCACCCTCATTGATGCGCTTCAAAAATCTGGCTTTGATATTATATCGACAGTGAATAATCATTCGCTGGATCGCGGAGCAAAAGGTCTAAATTCTACGATTGATGCATTAATTAAACGTAATATGCCATTCATCGGTTCAAGAAAATCTGGCAGCGAAGATCCATTATACACGGTAACTAAAGTTAAAAATTTCACGATTGCTTGGATTGGCTGCACCGAAATGCTGAATGGTTTTTTCGACCGTAAGTCACAAGTCTATTTATGCTTTCAACAGCGTGAAGAGATTTTAAAACTAATCGCGCGCGTGATTTCAGAAAAAAAACCAGATGCTGTGATTATGACTCCGCACTGGGGTGTTGAATATTCACATAAACATTCACAAACTCAGATCGCTCTTGCCCATGAATTTTTAGAAATGGGAGCCACCGCTGTGATCGGCTCTCACCCGCACGTATTACAACCTGTTGAAAAATATGTAACTGCTGATAAACGCGAAACCTTTATCGCTTATTCACTAGGAAATTTTGTGGCTAACCAACGCGGTATTGAAAGAAAATCATCGGCGATTGTGTATTTACAATTATCGCGTGATAAATCTGGAAAAGCTGTGATCAGTGATTATTATTACGAACCTACGACAAGATTACGCGCAGATATTTTTCCAGCACGTGATGACAAAGCTGTGGTTAAGCATGTCGAGCAGTTCTTAGGACCAATGCGCCCTAAGGAATAAACGACATCACAAGATAGGCAATCATCAGCACCAAATGCGTTGCTCCTTGTAGAGCGGTTGTTCGACCAGTTCCCAATGTTAATCCGCCCACAATAAAGGTCAGTAATAAAAATGCTGTGTTTTTTGGATCTAAGCCTAAAGTTAATGTGCGATTTGTCATAATCGAGAATGCCGCTACAACTGGAATCGTCAGCGCGATAGATGCAGCTCCAGAACCTAATGCTAAGTTCAGACTCGTTTGTAATTGATTGGCACGAGCTGCCGTAATAGCGGCCCAAGTTTCAGGAAGTAAAACCAGTAACGCGATCACAATACCTACAGCTGCGCGTGGAGCATTTAGCGCCGTCACTCCTGCTTCTATGGCAGGGCTTAGTGATTTAGCTAATCCAATCACTACACCTAAACTTAAAAATAAACAGATAAAACTTAAAACCGTAAGACGTAATGATGGCGTTGGTGAACCTTCAGCATCTTCGCTGGGAACTTCGATCACTTCAAAATAATCTTTATGCGTTTTAGTTTGAAAGTAAACCAACAGCGCATACAAAATCAAACAAGCGGCCGAGACAAAGATTAACTGGCCAGTACTATAGGTCGATGCGGCCGTTGATGTCGTGTAATTCGGAATCACCATCGTAAGACCAGCTAATACAGCTAAGATGCCAAGCAATGAGCTTGCTCCTTGTACATGAAAATCTAATTCACGAAAACGTAAACCGCCTAATAATAAACACACGCCCACAATCCCGTTTGTGACAATAATCACCGCCGAAAAAACCGTATCGCGCGCAACTACTGATGATTCAGGTGTATCATTGGTCATTAACGAAACAATTAATCCAACTTCAATAACGGTTACCGATAAAGCTAAGATCAAAGCGCCTAGTGATGGACCAACTCGTAAGGCAATCACTTCGGCGTGATGGACTGCCGTCATAACAGCAACACCTAAAAAGCCTACAGCGATAGCTAATAACCACGCCGACGATGTACCTAAAGATAAAACCATCACCATCACTAAAACTGAAGCTATTGATAAAAAGTGGGTCATATCAAAATAGCGTTTTAATCTTTTAGTCACGGGTAAGCCTTCCGGTTAAATACTGATCAGGAGAAAAAGTCTTATGTTTCACATTTCTAAGCACTAACTTGTGCTCTAAAGCAGGAATAGAAAAATGCTGCGACCATGATAGGCCTTCGCCAGAACCAATAATTACAGGTGCGGTAAAGACATGTAAGCGATCAATCAGCCCGGCGGTTAAAAAACTAGAGTACGTTCTCGCGCCGCCTTCGATAAAGACTGATTTGATTTTTAGATTCCATAATTGATTTAATAAATCATTTAAATCTGTGAACTTTAATGTTTGATAATCAGTCGCAACATCTTTTTGCACAGCAAAGATAATTTTATCTTTTTTATGTAAATCTAAAAATTTATAAGATTTTTTCGAAGCGAGGATTTTTCCATCAGGATCAATTACGATTAAAAAATTTTCTTTTTGAATACGTGGATGACGTACATTTAACGAAGGATTATCAGTCTCGATTGTCTTGCGGCCGACAATCACCCCGTCGTACCATGCGCGCAGCTCATGCACGAATTCACGAGAACTTTCAGAGGTAATCCATTTACTTTCGCCGCTGGCTAAAGCAATTTGGCCATCTAAACTTTGGGCCACTTTGGCCGCGACGAAAGTTTTTTTCTCTCTGAAGTTTTTTAAAAACACTTCACAAGTGTCTTCAAGGTCTGCTTTTAATTCACCGTCGTATTCTAAACAGCTAATCCCGGCAGCGCGAATAATCTGCGCGCCTTGGCCTGCCACTAGCGGATTTGGGTCTTCTAAACCAAACACCACTCTTTTAAGTGGCATTTTAGCGAGTGCTTTTGCGCATGACGGAGTTTTACCTTCATGAGCGCAGGGCTCTAAGGTCACATACACTTGTGCATTTTGAAGTTCGAAGTCTGTTAATTTAGAATAAGCGTCAACTTCAGCATGAGGTTCGCCGTATTTATGGTGATAACCGCTGCTTAAGAATTTATTATTTTCATCTAGAATTACGCAACCAACGAGAGGATTCGGAGACACAAAAGGCGCACCTTTGTACGCCTCTTGAATCGCAAGCTTCATAGCCTGTTCATCAGATAAAAAATCACCTTTATGAAAAGTTATTTTTTCATCCATGACTGCCAGTATGAATTCACTTCTGTTTTTTCAATGTAAGGATCAACTTGTAACGGACGTTGCGTATCAATCATTACGGCCACTTCATCAGTGAACGTTTTAGGATTTGCGGCGGCTGCTGCAAACGCCTTTGGATGTGGCCCATGCGGCATTCCTGCCGGATGGAACGTCATCATGTTGGCGTGTAAGTTATCACGGCTAAAAAAGTTTCCAGCGTGATAAAATAACACTTCATCGTAATCAATATTTTGGTGATAGAACGGAACTTTAAGCGCGTCTTTATCTGTTTCGATAAGACGTGGTAAGAACGTACAAACCACAAAACCATTTGCAGCAAACGTAGTGTGCGTTGACGGAGGTAAGTGTACACGATGAGACATCATCGGCATCATATCATCAATGTGAAGTGTAAATGGGAAGTAATCCCCTTTCCAAGCCACAGTGTCATACACGCACTGATCATAAGTAAATTTTGTAACAGTGCCTGCACGGCGGATGTTGATCTCTAATGATTCAACACCGTTATCTTTTTTAAATTGATAAAGTTCTTCTAAGTTTGGTTTACCTAACGCTGCAAGATCATAGAATGCATTACGTCCGACCATGCCGCGGTCTGGTTCACGATACATTCCTACTAATGATTCAATGATTAAGAACTGTGTGTCTTCATCAAAAATGATTGTGTGGTGTAGTGATTTAGGAATATTAACGTAGCTACCAACTTTGAATTTTAACAATCCGTACTCAGTTAAAACTTTTCCAGAACCAGTGTGAACGAAATATAATGTTTCGCCATCAACGTTTCTTAAAGCTGGAAGAACTGTTTTACCTTTTGATAAATCAGTTTTTTTATTCCAACAAGAATAAATCACAACGTCGTTATTAAATAATAAACGATTCCATTTACCATTTTCATATTGGCACGGAACAAGATCATACAAGTGCGGCTTTAACGGGCCTTCGATACTTGTCCAACGAGTTGGCGCTTTATCTTTTAATAAATGAGAAACTGGGCCATAAAAACCTTTGCGACCGTGCTCTTCTTCGAATTGACCTTCAGGAATCCCCTTATGGCCTTGGGTATGACTTTTACCTTGTGAATATTGATGCATTATAAATACCCTCTGGCACGTTGATCAGCTTCGATCGCGTCGAATAAGGCTTGAAAGTTTCCATTACCGAAACCATCGTGACCTTTACGTTGAATCACTTCAAAGAAAACCGGGCCGATAACGTTTTTAGTAAAGATCTGTAATAAATAACCATCATGATCGCCATCAACTAAGATCGCATTTTTTTCTAAACGCGCGATATCTTCAGAAACCATTGGTAAACGGTCTTTTAACATTCCGTAATAGGTGTGCGGCGGAGCACTTAAAAATTCCATTTGATTTTTACGTAAGTCTTCTAATGTTGGAACGATATCATCAGTGATCATCGCGATATGCTGAATGCCTGAACCTTTATATTCATCTAAGTACTCCTGAATTTGAGACTTAGTATCTTGCGGTTCATTGATCGGTACAGAAAATAAAGAACACGGCGAGCGCATTACTTTTGAAATTAAGCCCGTCGATTTGCCTTTGATATCGAAATAGCGCGCTTCACGAAAGTTAAAAACTTTCTCGTAGAAATCACACCATTTTTGCATTTCACCCTTAGGCACGTTGTTCGTGAAATGATCGATAATTTTCATGCCTAAACCCGTTGGGTGTAGGTTGTTATTATCTTTTAAACCGAAAATATTTTCATAAAGGTGTTTATGATTTTTTTCATCGATGAAATAAACTAAAGAATCACCGATGCCATAAATTGCCGGAAACGGCGTTGCGCCACGTGCAGCTTCAGAACCATCGTAAGCTTTTGCACCGCGAGCAACTGCTGTTTCAAAAGCTTTGTTAGCATCAGCTACGCGAAAACCAGAAGAGGCTACCGCTGGCCCGTGGGCTTTTGCGAAATCCATCGCGAAAGTTCCAGGCTCAGTGTTTAAAATAAAATTGATGTCACCTTGGCGGTAAAGTTTAATTTTTTTACCCGCAATTTGTGCCACTTCAACAAAGCCCATTTTTTTAAATAGATTTTCGAAGTGAACAGCGTCAGCGCCGGCATATTCTAAAAAATCTACGCCATAAAGACCGATTGGATTTTGTTCAGTGATTTTCGCTTTTGACCAGTCGATGGTCACAGGAGTTGGAGCAAATATTGCCATTAAAAACCTCTCTCAATTGTCTAAGATTTGCCTACGGCAAAATATTGGGTAAATCTATCAAAAGGCTTTCGACAGGGTCAAAGATTTTGATAGAAGTTTTGCACCAGTGGATCAACGATAAATGAGCGCGGATTCCAGCGTACAATGTGTAATCCCGAAGCATCACGAAGCCTTGAAAGTGCTACGTAAGCATGACCGGGCTCCCATAAAGCACTTAAATCGCACCACAGCTCATCCAGGGTAGCTCCCTGAGATTTATGAATCGTTGTCGCGTACGCTAAAGTGAGTGGATATTGTATGACGCTAGCTCTCGCATTACCTTCGGCATCCAGCAAAGAAAAGGTCATTTTTTCAACTTTGACTTCGCGGCCGTAGTCTTTTTTAACGATCAAATGCTGATCTTCTTCACCTACGATAATACCACGAGTGCCATTCACCCAGCGCTTTTGCATGTCGTTTTTTAAAAACATCACGCGGCAACCGATTTTGACTCGTAAAGTTTCAGGTACCGGCGATTGTTTTTTTAAATTCGTAACAAATTTTTCTTCACCAAAATAAATGGCTTCAAAGCTCATTTCTTTTTCGCTGATTTCAGCCAATCTTTTTTGATTATAATTTTCAGACTGTTCACGGCGCGGAAATAAACGTGTGCCCGGATGTTCTTCATCATGCGGTTTAGTGCGCTGATTTAAAAAATCTGCGACCTTCTGAGTCATGCGCCCATTACGGATTTCAGCCAGAACATCTAAAAATTCTGAGTCTTGCACCCGCTGATTATGCTTTAATTCACAAACTTGAAATCCCGTAGCGCTCCAGACTGGATTTAAAAAGCACCAGTCTCTTTTTTGCCCAGTTTTTGTCACCGGCGGAAGCTGGCCAAAATCACCAACGGCGATCATACGCATTCCACCCCAAGGTAATTTAGAATTTCTGGCTTTTTGCGCCAAAGCTTCAGCAATCATTAAAGCATCACCGGGTATCATCGAGATTTCATCGATGATACAGCCTTCGACTTTAGCTAAACGTTTTAATATTTTGTTGTCTTTACTGGCACGCTCAAAGGTGGCGTCAGTTCCACCCTCCATAATGCCTAGACCAAAAAATGAGTGAAAAGTTCTGCCACCGAGCAGCACTGCAGCAGCGCCGGTACTGGCTAAAATTGGCATAACTTTGGGATCCAAATCTTTTGTCAGCTCTTTAACGACAAAGGATTTACCGCTGCCCGCTCCTCCTGTAAGGAACACATTTTCGCCAGATCGCAATAATTCGAGGGCGTGAGCCTGTTCTTCTGAAAGTTGGACGGATTCTGTTTTTTTCACAACAGCTATACTAACCGTGTTATGACCTCAGTCAAAACGTAATCTCTTACCAGAAATGTTGTTGCTGCATGTCTTGGCTAGGCCTATACTGTTTCACCAATGACTTACGAATTTAAACAAAAACTACCTAACCCTAATTTTGAAAATGTCTTTGATGTCACCGCCGAAGAAGTTAGAAGCAATGCTCAAAATCTAACGTTAATCGATGTGCGCCAACCGGAAGAATACACTGGAGAACTTGGACACGTTCATAATGCTCAATTAGTGGTGTTAGGTGAAATTCCAAACCAAATTAAAAATATTCCAACCGATAAACCGGTCGTGTTTATTTGCCGTTCTGGCATGCGCTCGGCTCAAGCCAGTGCCTACGCTTATTCGCTGGGAATCACGAATACCTACAATATGCTTGGTGGCATGTTGTTATGGAACAAACTCTCACTCCCAGTAGAAAACTAACCAAAACAGAAAGTACCTTAATGTCGACAGAAAAAGTTTACGTCAACAGAACCTTGAACCTTAAAAAAATCAAATACATCGGTCTTGATATGGATCACACTTTGGTCCGCTACAACACTGAAAATTTTGAGCGCCTTTCACACACTACAATTATTGACAAGTTAGTGAATAAAAAAGGCTACCCTGAAATTGTTAAAAAATTCACTTTTGATTTTAATTTCGCCTTACGCGGATTAGTGATCGATCGCCAACGCGGAAATTTATTAAAATTAAATCGCTACACGGCAATTCGTAATTCATTTCACGGCTTGAAACCTTTGGATTATAAAATTCACAGAAAAATGTATCACTCTACCTACATTGATTTATCTAAATCTGATTACTTAGCGGTTGATACAAGCTTTTCTTACTCATTAGCCCATGCTTATTCGCAATTAGTGGATTTAAAAGATAGCGATCCTACTTTGAAATTACCTGAGTACTCAATCATTGCTGATGATGTTTTAGATGCTTTAGACGAAGCTCACCGCGACGGATCTTTAAAAGATGCCGTTCGCAAAAATGTTGAACACTACATCATCAAAGATGAAAATGTTATACGTGCATTAGAAAAATATAAAAAGCATGGTAAGAAAATTTTTATCGTAACAAATTCTGAATTTCATTATTCAAAATTATTATTAGATTATGCAGTTAATCCATTTTTAAAAGATCACAAATCATGGGTTGATCTTTTTGAGTTCGTGGTTACATTTGCGCAAAAGCCTAAATTCTTCTACGAAGATGCTAGATTCTTAAGAGTAAATCCAGAAGACGGAACAATGACTAACGTTGAAGGTAAATTGACTCCGGGCGTGTACCAAGGCGGAAACGCTAAGAAATTCACTTCAACATTAGATCTTGAAGGTGATGATATCCTTTACATCGGCGATCACATTTACGGCGATATCTTACGATTAAAGAAAGATTGTAACTGGCGTACGGCAATGATCATCGAAGAGCTAGAGCACGAGATCAAACAAAACAGAACAGCTGAACCTCTAATGGAAGAAATTGACTCTTTAATGAAACAAAAAGAGCCATTAGAAGATCATTTAACTGATTTAATGACTCAAAAATATGAACGTTTAACAAAAGTTGATGAAACTAAAATCGACCAATTACAAAAAGGCATTGGTGATTTTGACACTCAGATCAGTCAGCTCATTAAAAAACAGCAAGCGCTTTACAACCCTAACTGGGGGCAGTTAATGCGCGCTGGAAATGAAGAAAGTTATTTTGCATATCAAATGGAACGTTATGCCTGCGTCTACATGAGTAAGGTGCAAGATCTTTTTGATCTATCACCAAGAACTTACTTTCGAGCACCACGACGTCCACTAAGTCACGAAGTCGAATAAACACAAAAAAGGAAAAGGAAAACCTATGAAAAAAACAATCACCCTAGTTATCACTGCTGCGGCCTTAACTTTAACAGGCTGTGCTTCTGAAAACAAAAACACACAAAAAGGTGCTGGTATCGGCGCTTTAGCTGGTGCTGCTGTTGGCGCTATCATTGGTCACCAAACTGGTAACCGCGCAAAAGGTGCTGCTGCAGGCGCATTACTTGGTGCTGGTATCGGCGGATACGCTGGTCACCGTATGGATCAACAAGCTAAAGAATTAGAAAAAATCGCTGAAACTAAACGTACTGAACAAGGTTTAGTAACTAAATTAAAAAGTGATATCTTATTTGAAACTGGTAAAGCTGATTTAAAACCAACAGCTAAAACTAATCTTAAAGAGATGGCTACAATCATGAAAAAGTACCCAGAAAACGTTTTAGCCGTTAAAGGTTACACAGACGCAACTGGTACAGATAAAACTAACCAAACTTTATCGCAAAAACGTGCTGACGCTGTAAAAAAAGAATTAACAGCTAACGGTATTCCAACGACTGTTGTTTCAACCCAAGGTTTAGGCCCTGCTAATCCAGTCGCTGACAATGCTTCTGCTGACGGCCGCAAACAAAACCGCCGCGTAGAAATCGAAGTAACAGTAGACGAATCAAAAGTTCCTGCTGAGAAAAAATAAGGGTAACAGTTCCCTTTCTGATACGCACAGTATCAATAAAAAACCCACGTCTATAAAACGTGGGTTTTTTTATGCCTGAGTGATGATGCCAGAGCCGCTTAATAAAATCAGCGTTGCGAAAGCTACTTCTTTCATAGAAATCTCCTTGTTATAGGCATTTCTACCGCCGAATGAAATATTAATATAATGAATAAAAGTCTATTCTGTAATAATCAAAATTAATGATTTAGCCTCGTAAACACTACTTGCCTAATAGAATCATATAATCAGCATCACCTGTGATATCCATTAATCCAATGCGTGGAGGCGGAGCTTGTTGTAGTTTTACTAAATCAATACGGCGGCGAATCGCTCGTGATTTGTTGATTATGCCACACGCCCAGGGTGAAGTTCCGGTTTTATCTTCGGTATCACACTTAAATAAAGTCTGACGCTCTTCTTCAATAACAGCCGGAAAAAATCCCAGCGAAAACGCGAAGGGTTTAAGTTGCGTAAGTTCTTGGATTTTTCCATGCGGGTTAGCCTGAATAAAATTTGTAGAATAAATGGCCGCCGTGATCACTAAAATCTTTTTATCTTTATTGGCGTTAATTAGTTCTGCGACTTCAGCAAAATTTTCTTTTAACAGAATTTCATGAGTCATGCCGAATTCTTTTTCTATTTCTACAGCTAACATTAATTCTTTATCGACGATAACGATATCAAAAGGCCCGTTGTGCTTTTCAATTTCTTGTTTCAGCAACTGACTAAGATCAATTTGAGCTTTGTTTTCTGGTTCATAGCCGATCCAAAAATACTTTTGTTTGCCGATTTCTGTCTGTAAACTTTGTTCAATCGAAGTTGCAAATTCGGCATTATCTTTGAAGTAACTTAATTGAATTTTTGGAACTGTGGTTTGCGCATCGGCTCCCGAAAAATGAATCACCAGTGCTCCTGCCACTAGGCACAAGAGTAACGTAAACAAAATTGGGCGATAACTAGGCTTTTGTTTGTTCATAGTGGGATATCCTTTATGTACGTGTATTTAAACGCTTTTGGGCAAAATACTCTATTGCGTTTGAAATAAAAAGTGTTATGTTTCGGGCATAGAGTATAGACTCTAAGTAAAGCAAATATGCTTTAAATATTTAATTGGACTTGATCGAAAGTTAGATAATCGACAGGTACCGGAGAAAATATGGAAAATGTTCTAATTATAGGCCACGGCCGACTTGCGAAGCATCTGATTCATTGGTGCGGACTATTGCAAAAAAATGTCAGTCATTGGCATCGTGCTGATGCAACAAAACCCCTTAATTTAAAAAATATCGATTATATTTGGTTAGCGATTAGCGATAACGCCTTGGTTTCTTTTTATGAAGAATCACTAAAACCTGTTTTATCAGGCCAAAAAGTTGTGCACTTTAGCGGAACCGTGCATCACGCAGAGATGATCGCGGCGCACCCATTAATGACTTTTTCCCACGAACTTTATGATCTAGCGACTTACGGCAAAATTTATTTCGGCTTAACTGGGGCAGATTCCTTAGCAGAAGCGCTACCTGGTTTTACAAATCCAGCTTTTAAAGTGCGCGCCGAAGATAAACCCCTTTATCACGCCCTTTGTGTGACTGCTGGCAATTTACCGCAATTAATCTGGAGCGAAACCGAAACGCAGTTCGCAGATTTGAAAATTCCAAAAGCCGCAGTTCAAAATTTCTTGCAGCAAAGTTTAACTAATTTTTTCGCTCTTGGTCCAAGTGCTGTGACTGGACCGATCGTGCGTAAAGATACGGCGACGATTGCAAAAAATCTTTCTGCTTTAGAAAAAGTGAATTTAAAACTTAAAAATATTTACCAAAGTTTTTTACAAGGATAATGCCATGAAAACAATTCTGGATTTTGCTAACAAAAAAGTTAAAAAAGAAAAATTCTCAATGGTCACTTGTTACGACTACGGGTTTGCAAAAATCGTGGCGGAATCAAAAGTAGACACCATTTTAGTCGGAGATTCATTAGCGCAAGTTATCCACGGCTTTCCCAACACCCTTCACGCAACGATTGAAATGATGGCGCTGCACACAGCGGCTGTGGCTCGCGGTGCCGGAAATAAATTTATCGTGGCTGATATGCCATTCATGTCGACGCGCAAAGGTTTAGAAACCGCAATGAACGATGTGCAAAAATTAATGGTCGCAGGTGCGCATGCGGTAAAAATTGAAAATGCAGACGGCCATGCTGAATTAATAAAACACATTGTTGAATCAGGTGTTCCTGTGATGGGCCATTTAGGATTAACGCCGCAATCAATTCATCAATTGGGCGGTCCTAAAATTCAAGGCCGTACCCAAAACAGTGCCGAAAAATTATTGAACGATGCTTTCATTATGGAACAAGCGGGTTGTTTTTCACTGGTGCTTGAATGTATTCCGTCAGTGTTAGCCGCAAAAGTAACTGAAAGTTTAAAAATTCCTACAATCGGAATTGGTGCTGGTATTGAAACCGACGGCCAAGTTTTAGTATTAAACGATATGTTAGGTATGACTCCGGATTTTAGCCCAAAATTTTTAAAGAAATTTGGCCAAGGTCATGACCACACTTTAACAGCATTAAACCAATACGCTGCTGAAGTAAGTGATAAGTCATTTCCTAAACCAGAAAATGGGTATGAGTAAATGAAACAGACTAAAGTAATCGAACGTCCGCAAGATTTGATTGAATACCGTAAAAAGTATTCTTCGATTGGCTTTGTACCAACGATGGGCGCTTTACATGCAGGCCATGCAAGCCTTATGAAACAAGCAAGTTCAGAAAATGAACTGACTATAGCTAGTATTTTTGTGAACCCGACGCAATTCAACAATGCGACTGATTTAGAAAAATACCCAAAAACTTTTGAAAACGATTTAAAGATCGCCTCTGAAAATGGCGTAGATATTTTATTTTTTCCTCAAGTCACAGATATTTATCCAGACGATTACCGTTTTAAAGTTACAGAAAATGATTTTTCAACAAAACTTTGTGGTGCTCATCGCCCAGGGCATTTTGATGGTGTATTAACTGTTGTTCTTAAATTGTTACAAATCACCGGATGCACTAAAGCGTATTTTGGTCTTAAAGATCACCAACAATATAAATTAATCAGTGATATGGCGAAAAGTTTGTTTTTACCGACTCAAATTATTGGCTTACCAACAGTACGTGAAGCTTCTGGTTTAGCTATGAGTTCGCGTAATATGCGTCTAAGCCCTGAAGGCAAAGACAAAGCCAGTCTGATTTATAAAACAATCACGCAAAAAATTACTCCACAAGAAGCTAACCAGATTTTAACGAAGAATGGTTTTACCGTGGATTATTTAGAAGATATCGCAGATCACAGATACGTGGCTGCAACTCTTGAAGGGATTAGGTTGATTGATAATGTTGAAATCTAACACAAACCCGAAATTATTATTTATCCTGACTGGATCGATTGCTTTATACAAAGTGATGAATGTTCTTAGTCATTTTAAAAAACTAAATTACCAAATTAAAGTTGTAGCCACTGAATCAGCTTTAAAGTTTGTTGGCGTATCAACGATTGAAGGTTTAACTGCTGAAAAAGTGCATGTAGATCTATATGCTAACGGCTCAAACATGGATCATATCCATTTGATTCGTTGGGCTGATGCTATTGTCGTGGCGCCAGCAACAGCAAATTATATTAATAAATTAGCTACTGGCATTGCCGATGATTTAGCTTCAACTTTATTTTTAGCTCATGATTTTACTAAACCTTTTGCGGTATTTCCGGCGATGAATACAAAAATGTACCAGCACCCGTCGACGCAAAAATCGATTACCCAGTTAAAATCTTGGGGCGTTGATATCTTAGAATCAGCCTCTGGTGTATTAGCATGTGGTGAAATCGGAGTCGGGCGCTTGCTTGAACCTGAACAAATGATCACAGCGATTGAAAATTTACGATGGCCAGTCAATGTAACTAAACCTACTGGCACGCCAATTACAAAAGCTAAAAAGATTTTAATTTCTTCTGGCGGCACACAAGAGCCAATTGATGATATTCGTGTAATCACAAATAAAAGTAGCGGTAAAACCGCAGCGCAGATCGCTGATCAATTTATCAGTAATGGCTTCACCGTGACTTACTTAGCTGCAGAAACAGCAAAATTGCCAACTTTAGAGTGCGAAGTAATTAATTACTCAAGTTTTCAAAGTTTAGAAAAAAAATTACGTGAGCTTTTACCACAGGACTTCTCAACATTTATTCACGCCGCTGCTGTCAGCGATTATTCAGTGGTGCCGGCCGAAGGTAAGATCAATTCTGATAGCGAAGAATTAACGATTAAACTTAAACGTAATCCTAAATTGATCGATTTAGTTAAAAAATTAAGCCCCTCAACAAAATTAGTCGGTTTTAAATTAACTTCTACAACCGATGAAAAACTAGTTTCTGATAAGATCACTAAACTTTTTGAAAATGCAAAATGTGATGTTGTCATTCATAATGACTGGTCATCAGTTACTTCAGATAAACACTTATTTAATATGCACAGTAAAACTAATCCTGTAAAAACAAACTTAACCCTTGATGATCTTGCCCAAGAACTCATTGCGGAGGCTTTATGATTTTATCTTTAGATGTTGGTAACACACAAATTTACGGCGGAGTCTTTGAAGGCGATAAAATGCTTATCGCATTTCGCAAAAATTCAAAATCTGGCTCGTCATCTGATGAAGTGGGCATTTTCTTACGAACTGTGATCAAAGAAAATGGTTTAGACCCGAAAAAAATCGAAAAAATTGTTTTATGTTCAGTAGTGCCTGAAGTGATTTATTCGCTTAAAGGTGCTTGCCAAAAATATTTCGGGATTAACCCATTTATTTTACAAGCCGGTGTTAAAACTGGTTTAAAAATTAAATACCGCAACCCTCTTGAAGTCGGCGCTGATCGTATTGCCAATGCAGTTGCTGCTACGCAAATGCATCCGCAAAAAAACTTAGTTATCGTAGATCTTGGTACGGCCACCACGTTTTGCGCAGTGAGTGCCGATCGTGATTATTTAGGTGGATCAATTATCGCTGGTCTTAAATTAAGCATGGAATCTTTAGAAGCAAAAACCGCGAAACTTCCTTCTGTCGAGATCGTGCCGCGCACTGAAGCGTTAGGTCTGTCTACAGTTGAAAGTTTGCAATCAGGGCTTTATTACGGCCATCTGGGCGCTATGCGCGAGATCATCAGTAAGATTTCGCAAGAATGTTTTAAAGGCGAAAAACCTTTTGTGATCGGCACTGGTGGTTTTTCATCGTTATTTGAAAAAGAAAAAATATTTGATCTGATTGCTCCTGATCTAGTATTAAAAGGCAACTTGATCGCATTAGAGAAAAATACGTAAAGGAAACTGCATTATGAAAATCGATATGATGTATTCAAAAATTCACCGCGCAACAGTTACTGGTGCAGATTTAATGTATGAAGGATCAGTTTCTATTGATACGGCCTTACTTAAAAAAGCAAAAATGTACTTAAATCAAAAAGTTGATATCGTGAATTGCAACAACGGCGCTAGATTTAGCACTTATATTATCGCCGGCAAAAAAGGCGAAGTTTGTCTTAACGGTGCAGCCGCAAGGCTTGTGCAAAAAGGCGATAAAGTGATCATCATCACTTACGCTTCAGTTGAATTAGAAAAAGCTGAAAAGCACGAACCGACTGTGGTTTTTGTTGATGAAAAAAATCAGTTCGTTGAAAAGAAAAAACAAGAAAAACGCGCTACCAAAAGTAAGTACTAGCCTGGGCGGCACCAGTAACAGTTCCCTTTTTGGAATGCGCTGCATTCCAAAAAGTAAGGCCCTACCGTCTAACCGGAATCGGTTGTAAGTAAAGACCGCCAGATTTAATTAAAATATTCCATGTCTTTTTCATTGAGTCGATTTCAGTGCGTAATAAATCCATTTCGAATTTAAGCTGCGCGATTTTTTCGTCGTAATTTTTTTGGCAGCTTAATTTGTATTCAGCTTTTGTTTGTTCAAACTTTTTCTGCGCTTCTACGATTTTAGCTGACAAAGGCTCAAGCTTTTCTTTGTAGAACTGAGAATTCTGAAAATTTTCTGATTCAGCTTCTAATTTCGCACGCAAAATTTCAGAGAACTGAACTGTTTTCAATTTTCTGGCTAATCCCATTAACGAAGCTAATTGGATAGACCATTTAGTTGGATCCCAGTGGTACCACTTAATGCCGTTACGGTAGTCGAATTGAAACTTGTGATGAAAGTTATGGTAACCTTCACCGTGAGTTAAAAACGCCATGATAATAGAATCTTTAGCTGTCAGATCTTTTGAATACGGAGTGTTTCCTAAAGTATGCGCTAATGAATTAATAAAGAATGTTGATTGCTGAGTTAAGAAAATTCTAATGCCACCCGCGATCACTAAACCTAACAGTGCATTACCTAACATCGCACCTACAACTAAAGGCATCATGTAACCAACACCGATGGCCCAGATCATGTAGTAGTCGTGTTGCATTTTAACTAATTTATTTTTTTCTAAATCAGGAGCTTGAATCGGAAGACTTACTGAATCATGCAACATCATCCAACCCATATGCGCGTAGAAAAATCCACGTTTGATTGAATACGGATCTTTATCAGTGTCTTCAAAACGGTGATGAATACGGTGATCGCTTGACCATTTTAAGCATGAACCTTGAAATGCACCCGCGCCGATTAAAAGCAAGATCGCTTCTAAAACTGGATGAGCTTCATAAGATTTATGCGAAAATAAACGGTGGTAGCCCATCGTGATACTTAAGTTCGTAGCAATTGCGAAAACTAAACCGAATAAAGTGATCCAACCAATGTGACCAGCTGTGTAGCTGTTAGAGAACACAAGATATAATACAAGTGTAACGATAGAGATAATCGGATTTAAGACCAAAAATAAAGTCACCGACCAACAGATTTTTTTTAAATTATTTGTCATGGATCTAATCCTACCCGCAAATAAAGGGATAGTTTAGTGAAATTTCTTTTATGGATGTCAGGTTATCTACATCTTAGTTTGTTTTCTGTGGAGCCTCGACTCTAAAAAACTCAATCGCGTCTATAACCGCTTTAGGCTTATAAAACTGATACTTTTCATTCCATTGAACGTCTTGCCAACCGAGCAACTGAAACTCACGCTGCGTAACATCCCGGTTTTGTACAAGTTCAAAAAAGTTTTTGATGTGCTGAAGTTCATTCAGCCGTTGCTGCAACGAAGGCAGATGAAACTGGATGAAAGCTAATTGAGATTCAGTTTTGGTAAACTCTTGAGCACCATACTTTAAAAGCATATCAAAAGCGTAACTTTGCTGACTATCACAGCCCTTAATCATCAATAATTTTTCAGAATTGCCAGCGAATTGACCTATCCCGATTTCTTTTAAGATCGGACAGGCAAAAAACACATGCTGGCGAATTTTAACCTGATCAAAAATCTTAAGCGAAAGCCCGCTGCGCGAAGGTAAAATCCAGAGCTGATCTTTGTCTTTAACGGCCACCTGTAAGTTCAAATTCTGTCTGGATGCAGCTTCGAGTGATTTAAATAAAGGCGAGTTCGGCTCTAAGTGATCCGGAAACTCTACAAGCACATCAAAATAGGCTTCAGCAAAGGAATCCGAAACCCCGTGACTTTGTAAGTACTGGTTAAGGCGCGCGATAAACCTGCGCTGCGGGTAACTGGCTTCTTGCTTTAAACTAAACTGATCCGCAAAAACCTTAACAATCGTCAGCCCTTCTTTTAAGGAATTATCCTGATCTAATAAAAACTCAATCGCTTTTTCTGAATCTACTGAGCGTTCAGCCACTAATCGCGGAATTTCTTGTAAAAAATTATTCTGTTCGCTGTAGCTTAACGAATCATATGCGGCCACTAAGCTTGAAGTTAAAAGCGGACGCAAGCTCATCGTTAAAAGTTGTTTTCGGTTATGACCTAATTCATCAAGACTGGCACAGCGTTGAAAATCTTCTGAACTGCGCCAGGCTGATTCACAATACACATCTAAATTTTTTAATACCTGTGGCCATTTAGCTAAACCTAATTCAGGAAACAACTGAGTCACCGGATCTTGGCGATCTATTTGACCAAACGTTGCGTAATAAATTAAATCCGCTAACGACTTATCAAACAGTTTTAGTTTTGCATCTTGGTTGTTAGCACTTTGTAACCATAACCGAATAATCGCTTGCTCAAGGTGACCCTTAGCTAAAGCTAAACTTTTACCGATGCGAATCTGATTTTGCTCGACCTGGAAAAGAAGTGGGTTAGTTTCATCGATCACTAAATGCACGCTAGCTTGACTTGGCTTAATACGATTTAACACCAACGATAGTTGATTCAAACGAGACTCTAAAGCTTCAGCATAATTGTTAAGATTTTCTGAGTATTCGGCAGCTTTGCGTTTTGAACAGGTATAAACTGATTCGACCTTTTCTGAAGAAACCACGTCTAACTTTTCAACGAGCGTGGAATCAATACACGGATAGGGCTTGCTCATCTGCAACAGCGCCAGAAAAGATAAGTAAAATCCAATAGTTAGAATGACGTACACGTTTTGTCTCATTACCCATTGTTAAAAGCAAAACAAGGACCAAATAGTAAAATGCAGCTTACTAAAGCTAGGCTTATTTAGGGGTTTGTAATACGATGCAAATATCAATGTTAACGAAGAGTTATAAATTCACAGATAATGAGTGGTCCGAGCCTTTTGATCCGTCGATGGATTCAGAAAGCACTATGATTTTGGTCTTCTTCGAATCGACATTAGTCATTGATCAGCATTTAAAAAATATCAGAGCTGTTTATCCAAAAAGTAAAATCGTAGGGTCATCAACCTCTGGTGAAATTCAAAATGGCGAGATCAACGATAATTCAATTGTTTGTGTTGTTACACGGTTTAAACACACACGTTTAAAACTATTTTCAACACCCATTGATTTTACAACATCAGCCGAAGTAGGCCGAACAATTTCTGAGTCTTTGGCTTCGCCTGAATTAAAAAATATTTTACTTTTTACCGATGGCTTAAACATTGATGGTTCTGATCTCATTAAAGAAATGCATCAAACTTTACTTGAAAAAAATATTTATACCCCAATTACCGGAGGATTAGCCGGAGACGGAAACCGCTTCATTAATACTTTTGTTATTTTTGACACCGAAATAAAAACTCACCACGCAGTGGCTTTAGGTTTTTATGGCGAACATATTCAAGTTTTTGCAGGCACTGGCACAGGTTGGGATCCGTTTGGTCCGTTACGTGTAGTTACAAAAGCAAAGCACAATACAGTTTTCGAAATTGACGGCATTCCTGCTTTAAAACTTTATCGTGAGTATTTAAAAGAAGACGCCAAAAATCTTCCAGTCTCTGGAGTTTTGTTTCCTTTAGGCGTCTCATGGGGAAAAAACGAAAATATTGTTCGCTCTGTCGCACGCATTGACGAAGCTAATAACGGATTGATTTTTGCCAGCAGAATTCCTGAGAACTCAAAAGTACAGCTTATGCACAGTAATGTGATGAAGCTCATCAACGCTGCTGAAAACGCATTAGATAACTGTCCGATGGATTTCACACAAGACACGCCAACATTGGCCTTGATCGTAAGTTGCATTGGAAGGCGCATGATCATGGGACAAAAAACTGAAGATGAAATTGAAATTATCCGTGATCGTTTACCTATTCACGCTGAAATTTGCGGATTTTATTCTTACGGAGAATTTGCACCTACGGCAAATAAACAGAATGAATTGCATAACCAAACAATGACTTTAATTATCTTTCAGGAAAGGCCTTAAGTGAAATCGAAAATGCTTCAGCGACAATTAAAGAAGCTTAATTTCAGCGAACAAGATGCCCCTGCAACCGCGCAGGAATGGCAAGAATTGCTAAAATTAATTGATGTCACCTACAACGAGTACGAAAGTCATTTATATCGTTCACACAATACCTTAAATGTCGCGACTGACGAATTACAACGTCTTTATTCAGAACTTGAATCGAAATCATCACAAAAAATTCAATCTTTAGATTCAAGACTGCAAAACATCATGAGCACCGCTCCGTGTATTATTATGTGGGTTGATGATCAGGGCAATATTGAAGGCTGTAATGATTTTTTTCGCCAGCTTCTAAAATTTAATGATTCTTTGGATGATAAAAAAATTTCGTTAGGCGATTTAAAATTGCATGATCTGCTTGAAAAAACCAACGAGTTTGTTAAATCTTCATCGACACAAACGAGTTTTATTAAGCAAATTAGTAATCATTATTTTAAAATGACTTTAAATAAAATGCGCGATCAAAATAAGATCTCGATTTTAGGTTTTGATGTGACCGAAGACATTAATAAACAAAATACGATCAATCAGATTCAGGCTAAAGCTGTGCAAACTTCAAAATTAGCCGTTTTAGGTGAATTAGCTGCAGGCGTTGCTCACGAAATTAATAATCCTTTAATGATTTTAACTTCGGTAGCCTTTGTCGTGCAAAAACATATCGAACAAAACAAATACGATCAGCTTCCTGAAAAATTAGAAAAAATTCAGAGCACGATTACCCGCATTAGCCGTATTGTGAATGGCCTTCGCACTTATGCGCGCGACGGTGAAAATGATCCAATGATGCCGGTCAATATTGCCGATGTTATTTTAGAATCTCTTGAATTATGCGTTGAAAGTATTCGTTACCAAAATATCGAAGTCACATTTGACAATCAAATGACTGTTCCTCCGATTGTGAACTGTCGTGATACCCAAATTTCTCAGGTGATTTTAAATTTAATCAGCAACGCTAAAGATGCCGTACTACCGTTAAAAGAAAAATGGATTAAAGTTATCTTACTCCAGCAAAATAATAACATCGTATTGCAAGTGATCGATTCTGGCCCTGGTATTTCATTAGATATTCGCGATCAGATTTTTCAGCCTTTTTTCACCACTAAAGATGTGGGTAACGGAACTGGTTTAGGTTTAAGTATTTCGACTGAAATTATTAAAATTCACCTTGGCCAACTTTTTGTCGACACAAGTTGTCCGAACACGTGTTTTACTATTGAATTACCGTTAGCTTAATTAAACTTTTAAAGTGCCGACACGGCCGACACGTGATGATAGAGCATGGTTCATTTGTGGTTCTAACCAACGGTTGATTTCGCACAGCTTGTCGATATCAAGGCCAGTCACAACACCCATACCGTCAAACATATAAACCACATCCTCAGTAGCTACATTGCCTGTAGCCCCTTTCGCGTATGGACACCCACCTAAACCACCAATACTTGAATCAAATACGCGAACACCTACCTTATAGGCTTCAAGAATATTAGCTAAGGCCTGCCCGCGGGTATCGTGAAAATGGCCCGCAAGTTTTGCGATTGGAACTGCTTTTTTTAATTTTTTAAATAATGAATTCACTTGGTTAACAGTCGCCACACCAATGGTGTCGCCGATAGAAATTTCGTAGCAGCCCATTTTATAAAGGCGTTTAGCCAGTTCTACGACTTTTTTCTCGGGCACAGCACCTTCAAACGGGCAACCAAAGCACACCGACAAATAGCCGCGCACTTTGATCTTATTTTTTTTGGCCATTTTTATAATGGGTTCAAAACGTTTAAAACTTTCTTCGATGCTGCAGTTAATGTTTTTTTGCGAAAATGCCTCTGAACTTGAAGCAAAAATAGCGACTTCTTTAATACCTGTCTCAAGGGCCGCATTCATGCCCATTTCATTAGGCACAAGCACGCTTGATTGATATTTTTTTTGATCTGGATATTTATCTAAAACTAATTCAGTTAATTCTTTTGATACCGCCATCTGTGGCACCCATTTAGGTGATACAAAGGCTCCGACTTCAAAAGTTTTTGTTCCTGCCGCGACTAGTTTTTCTAAAAGTTCAAAACGTTGAAATACAGATAAAACAGTGGATTCATTTTGTAATCCATCTCGCAAACCTACTTCAACAATTTTTACTTTTGTTTTTGCCACGCTTATGTACTTTCTGTCTTAACTTCTGTTTTCATTAGCTTAACAAGAACTGCGCCAACCTGCACTTGGTCATTTATTTTGCCAGTTACAGTTTCAACAGTTGTTTCTAAGTCTGATTTTAAGGTGTATTCCATTTTCATGGCTTCCATAACTAATAAGGCTTGGCCCACTGTGACGCTATCGCCGGGTTTAACAAACACCTTGGTAATTTTACCCGGCATCGGGGCAACAATCACATCGGGGCTTGCTGTATTAGATTTTTTACGACGCTGACCTTCAGAAGATAAATCAATAATATCATAAGACCAAGTTTCGCTACCAGATTTAATCCACAGAGTTTGGCCGACTTTTTCAACCTGCATGTTGTCGATTGTTTTCATTAGATACCTCTCCAATGACTAAGCCATGGTGAATTTTCAGTCGTCGTTTGATTTGGGCCAGTTGCTCCTGCACCACTTGCGATAAACTTTTTATAAATTTCTTGGCTTAATTTTTTACGATCGGCTTCTACATGTTTTGATTTTAAGCCGTCAGCAAAATTTTTCTCGATAAAACGAGTCGTCATAGTGCCATCGATAAATTCAGGGTGCGATAAAATTTCAATTAAATACGGAATATTCGTGTGCACGCCAAACACTGTTGAATCTTTTAATACACGAATCATTTTTTCAATAGCGCGCGGACGCGATTCATCCCATACGATCGCTTTAGCAATCATCGGATCATAATGTGAAGTGATCGTGTCACCTTTTTCGAAACCGAACTCATAACGTCGGCGTGGGCCCTCTGGCCAGTGAACTGTGCCTAGCAAGCCTGTTGAAGGAACGCCACCCATGTAAGAGTTCTCGGCGTAAATTCGGCATTCAATGGAATGGCCGCGTGGAATTCTGATTTCGTTATCGTTCCAGACAAATTTTTCTTGTGCCGTTAACAATTGCATCTTCACTAAATCAACACCTAAGACTTCTTCAGTGACAGGGTGTTCAACTTGCAAACGTGTGTTTACTTCTAATAAATAAAATTTTCCGTCTTGTAATAAAAATTCAACGGTTCCTGCACCTTTGTATTTACCAAGAGTACCTAACGTCACAGCCACTTCACCCATTTTGCGGCGAAGATCTTCAGTTAATGAAGGCGACGTTGCTTCTTCGATAATTTTTTGATGACGACGTTGTACTGAACATTCGCGGTCAAATAAGTGCATTACTTTTCCAGTGCTATCACCGAAAATTTGAAATTCGATATGTTTGGCGCGATCTAAATATTTTTCTAAGAAAACTTTTTCTGAACCGAATGCCGATTTGGCTTCACGTTGTGCTGATTCAATGGCCTCTACCGCTTCAGACATTTGTTTAATTAATTTCATACCGCGACCACCACCGCCCGCAGCGGCCTTTACAATCACAGGTAAACCAATAACTTCGACTTCTTTAAGTAAAGTTTGAACTGTTTGATCTTCACCTTCATAACCCGGAACCAACGGAAGACCTGCTTTTTTAGCTAAGGCTTTACAGCTTACTTTGTCACCCAAAGTGCGAATAGCGTCTGCCGAAGGGCCGATGAAGGTCAAACCCGCCTGTTCACAACGATGAGCGAAGTGTGCGTTTTCAGACAGGAATCCAAAACCAGGATGAACCGCTTGGGCGCCCATAGCGATTGCGCCTTGGATATTAGCCTCGATATTTAAATAGCTTTCGGCTGTGGCTGCAGGACCAATACAGACTTTATGAGTCGCCATACGAAATGCGCGAGAATTAATATCAGCTTCAGAATGCAGCAACACGGTTTCTAAACCCAGCTCCTCACAAGCTTTAATAATTCGAACAGCAACTTCTCCACGATTAGCAATAGCAACACGACTGAATTTTGGCATAAAATTAGGTATAAACTTCTTTTAAAGTTTTGTACAATAGAGAGATGAAAATCGGCCTCTATTTAGATAACGTTGCTATGCATATATTAAACCGAGGCATTTTTGTCAGTTGCGAGCCTGTGGATCGCATAGAATCTGCTCAACCCGGCCTTGTCGACGAACGCTTAAGCGAAGTCGGAATGGTCTATTTAGTCTGTGACACCGAAAAAGAGATTCAAGGCAAAGCCAAGCTGACAGACGCTTTCATTACCACTTATGGCGACCCTGATCCTATTATGCTTGAGCATATGGGCTTTAAAGACAAAGCCGATAGGTTCAAATCCGAGTACGCAGGTCTTTTTAAACAGCAGTTCCCCGAAGATCCCTTAATGGATGAGACCGAACTGTTCGTCTGTATATACGAACCTGTAAAAGATAGCTGACAAAACTTTTGACAGTCTCTATTTAGCCGCACCCATGGTATAACCACGTTGAAACTTACAAAACTTAACGAAAGGTTCCCCCATGAAAGCTTTTACCGTTATCTTTGCTATTCTTACTTTATCTGCTTTTGCCAATGCATCTTGTATCGGCGAAGCACAAATTATCGCTAAAGTTGATTCATTAAAATCTGATTCAATGACTACGTGTCGCGTGATGATTAAATCTGCAAGCCTTTATAACGAAAGCATTATCTGCCCGTTAGATCTTTCAGAAGTGATGTCTGAAGGTATTGAGATCGGTCTTAAAAATGGTCATGACTGTGAATTTGAATCAGACGTGATCTCTGGGATTTTAGTTAAAAACAAAGCCGGCGTAATCTATTTAGAATAATTCTTAATTACATTGTTCCCATTGTAGGTGGTAAGAAACGCTTCTCTTATCACTTATCTGGCCGTCAATCGAATCAAGAGTAATCATGGCTTGTTCACCCGTTGCATTGCTTGTTACTGCAATACTCACATCAATTTCTAAATTGTATGTGCCACCGCAAGTTTTAAGAATTGGATTTAATAACGGATTTAATAATTTAATATTTACCAGTGGTTTGTTTTCAATCACTGCACTCATGAAAAAATCTTCAGCTAACGGACCAACGAATGTTTGCTGGCTTTTCACGCGTGTGCCTAGCGCTTTTAATCCTAGATGGCGAATCTGATGAATAGCTGAAAGTTTTGCGCGGGCTTTTACTGGTAAAGCGTGAAAGCCGCGGTAATCCATTTGTGCTACAGCCATACGAAACCCTTTTGGCGCTTCGATCGGAATAATTAAACGACAAGTTTTTTCAGTAGTTTGTTTCATTGCCTGTTGGCCGGCTTCGGTTGTGAAGTTATCAAACACAATTGAAACTGCTCGGTTATCACCCGACATGACTACCGCCGCTGTTCCTTCCGGGCAACCTGAACCTTGATAGTTGGGCTTTTGCATAATTACTTTTGAAGGTGCTGGCTTATCCTTACCAGGTTTTTGTTTTTTCTTTTTGTTATCAAAAAATGGACGGTCTTCTTCTTCCTGTTTGGCCTGCTGAGACTTACCTGGCAAAAGGGCACCAAGCTGAGCCTGCGCTGAAAAGCTATAAGTTAGAATTAAGGCCGTAATAGCTAATAACGATTTAGAAATAAGCATAGATCCCCCGTGCTATAATAATATAGCAAGCGCGGGACCAGACATTTTGGCGCTACCTAATTAATGAATACTCGGGCGATCAATTGAATCATGGCCTTCAAGTTTTACTAATTTATTATAAATACCAATGAGCATAAAACTTGGACCACAAAGCCCGATAAAATTGGCTAAGAATTTTTTTTTCGTAAACGCTGTAAGACCTGCTGAAATGGCCAAGCTACCAAGTGCTAATGCTAAATAACCCACTGATGGAACCTTTGCAGTCACATCTTCGATTTGTTTGGTCATTTCGCCTTCTTTAGGAATTTTATTAGAATATTTCCCCATAAAACCCTGCAGTGTATTTTGTTTCATAAATAACTCCTTTTGTTTATGTCACAACAAGCAAGGAGCAATCTTTACGCCAATGAAAGTTCTATTTTTTTTTGTTTAGAAATGCTTTTAGACGCTCTTGGCCTTCTTTAGACATTCTGCGTTCACTAATTACAGTGGTGCTGAGTTTTTTCTGCTCAGCCCAAGATTTTTCAGTCTTAGAATTTTCGATATTATTTAATATTTTTTTTGTTTCACGAACGGCTTCTAAACCTAAACCAGAAAATTTTCTAGCTTCGGTTAAACCATCTTCGGCATTTTTAATAACGTGAACCAAACCTAAACGTTGTGCTGTTACTGAATCAAAAACTTCAGCATTCAACATATACGGACGAACCTGGCTGTCAGCACACTTACGTAAAATAAATGCCGAAATCACTGCTGGTGATAAACCAAGTTTTACTTCACTGAAACAGTACTTGGTAGCTTCGTCAGCGATCACATAATCACAGGCTGCGATTAATCCTAAAGCGCCACCAAAAGCTGCGCCATGAATTAAACCAATCACCGGAGCTTCGCACAAAGCGATCGATTCAAACATCTCCCAAAGTTTTTCTGAATCTTTGATGTTTTGTTCGAATGAAAAATCAACCATCGACTTCATCCAGTTTAAATCTGCACCGGCGCAAAATGCTGTGCCGGCGCCTTTTAAAATGACGGCACGAACAGTTTTATCTTTAGAAATTGTTTGAAATGCTTCTGTGATTTCAGAAATCATTTCTGGGTTAAACGCATTTTTTAATTCTGGTTTATTTAATTCAACAATTTTAATCGAGTTATCGTTCAGGTCAGAAGTGATATTGATATTTTTCATGTTACATCCTGTTAGGCTACGCCTACATTCTAAAGACGCCCTGTTGTTTCGGGCCCCAATCTGCATTTAAGCTGGCTGAAATTCCCAGAGCCAATACACGACGCGTGTCTACTGGATCAATAATGCCATCATCCCACAAACGTGCTGTTGAGAAATAAGCTGAGCTTTCAAAATCATATTTTTCCAGAGTTGGTTTTTTAAAATCTTCTTGTTCACTGGCTGTCATGCTTTGGCCTTTAATAGCTAACTGATCTAGTTTTACAGTTAATAAAACATTTGCCGCTTGTTCGCCGCCCATGACGCTGATGCGGGCATTCGGCCACATCCACATTTGTCGAGGCTGAAACGCGCGACCGCACATTCCGTAATTACCTGCGCCATATGATCCACCAATCACCACTGTGAATTTTGGCACCCGTGCATTTGATACGGCCATCACCATTTTAGCGCCATGCTTGGCAATACCTTCTTGTTCATATTTTTTACCAACCATAAAGCCAGTAATATTTTGTAAGAAAATTAAAGGCACTTCTCGCTGTTCGCAAAGCTCAATAAAGTGAGCTGCTTTTTGCGCGCTCTCAGAAAATAAAACTCCGTTATTTGCAATAATCCCGACTGGCATTCCCCAGATGTGAGCAAAACCAGTCACTAAAGTTTTTCCGTAAAGAGCTTTAAACTCATGAAAATTAGATCCATCCACAATACGCGCAATGACTTCGCGCACATCAAACGGAATACGCGAATCAGCTGGTAAAATGCCGTAAATCTCATTCGCATCAAATAAAGGTTCTTCGACAGGAATTGTTTTTAAGCTAATTACTTTTTTATGATTTAAATGTTTTACGATTGAGCGGGTAATTTCAATGGCATGTTGGTCATCTTCTGCAAAATGATCAGTTACGCCTGATAATTCACAGTGAGTATTTGCACCACCCAGCACTTGGGCATCAACCACTTCACCAGTAGCTGCTTTCACTAGCGGAGGTCCACCTAGAAAAATTGTGCCGTTATCTTTTACGATCACGTTTTCATCTGACATTGACGGAACGTAAGCCCCACCTGCGGTACATGAACCCATCACTACTGAAATTTGCGGAATATTACGAGCGCTCATTCTGGCTTGGTTATAAAAAATTCTTCCGAAATGATCACGGTCTGGAAACACTTCTGATTGCAAAGGTAAAAAGGCGCCGCCGCTATCAACCAGGTAAATACAAGGTAAGCCATTTTCTAAAGCGACTTCTTGCGCACGGATGTGCTTTTTTACTGTCATTGGAAAGTATGTTCCACCTTTTACGGTGGCATCATTAGCGACGATAATACATTCAACACCCTGAATAACACCAATACCTGTGATCACACCCGCTGCTGGCGCTTGGTCTTCGTACATACCGATAGCTGCTAAGGTAGAAAATTCTAAAAATGCAGTGCCTTGATCAAGTAAGCCTTCAATACGTTCACGTGCAGTTAGTTTACCGCGTGATTTATGTTTTTTTTGCGCTTCTTCGCCGCCACCTAATTTAACTTTTGCAACTTTGGCGCGCCAGTTTTCAACTGTCGTCATCATTTGTTTATAGTTTTTTTTAAAATCTTCTGATTGAGTTTGTACGCTAGATTCTAGAATCACAGTTTCCTCGAGTTCGCAAAAATCACTTAAGCCAAAAGCTTAAGTTTAGTAATATTTAATTTAAGTTTTAATGAATCAGATTGGCTTGAGTTTTTAACCGCAATAAAAACTGTGCCTTCAAAAGTCACATGGTCATTTTTTTGCAATGAAAGAATTAATTTATCCATGTCGTTTTCGCTGCAAGTAAATTGCAGCATAAGATCTTTATCCCATTTAATATTTTTATTAAGCTCAAGTTGATAGCTTTTGATTTCCCACAGATTTTTTGCCCAATGTTTAGCAATGTAAGTGCTGATCACTTCTAAACCGGCATTGACCACAAGGCCTGCATGAATTTGATTATGAAAATCGCAATTTGTGCGCTGGTAAGGGATCTTAGCCGTGATACTTTCGTCGCCTGCTTCGGTAATACTAAAGCCTGTGCCTAAAAGTTCAGGCGCTAACCAGTCTAACGCATAGCTTAAAGCGGGCTTCAGCAAGGCAGGTGTATGCAAATCACTCCAGACTTTAAAGTCTCTGATTTTATCGACGTAGCTCGACTGAATGAGTGGCAATTTTCCGACTAATTTCTTTTTCATAGCTTGATTGCGCAAGCCTAACATGGTGAAGTTTACTTGTACACAACATGATAGGAACTTGATCTATGATTAAAATTTTCAGCTTTGTTTTATTTGTTTCAGCATTTATTTGGACTTGGTGCCTTTTTAACTCACCGGCGCAAATGGGAACTGACATCCATGCTGGTATTCAAAGCAAATTAACGATCCTTATTGAAGAGACAATCAAGGCGAAACGCCCGTCTATGACGAATTTCCGCTTAAATAAAATGTACACAGAGAAAATGGACGATAACAAAGTTAAGGCCCATTTTTCTTACCAATTCGATGAAAACGAAGCGACACAAACGATTTCTGGCGATGCTGTTTTAACAAAAGCCTTATCAGAAGATGCAAACGTGCAAAAATGGGTTTTACAATCTGTTAAAACTGGCAGCGATATTGTTGAGTTCCAAGATGGTTTAACAATTTCTTCTGATGGCACTGATTCTCCTGAAGCTCCTGCCACAGAAACAACGACTGAAACTGCTCCTACGACTTCTGCTCCAGTTGAGAGCGCGCCCGGCGTAGGGCACTAATATCTAAATGAACTATCTTACAATCAATGAACACGGCGAATTGTTTTTAGACAAAAGTGAAAAACCAGTTCCCGATGGCGAAATCGCGCAGACGTTATTACGTAATGTGCGATTAACAAATAATTTCAATTTAGAAACCTCATTCGAAAAAACTAAATATTTAATCGAAGCTTTTGATCATCCGCTATTTGCCTACAGAGTTCAGGCCCAGGCGGGTAAGATTTTTATTCAAACACAACAGCAACTTAGCTTTGAAGCTGACCTGACAAAGTTTAGTTTAGATCCGTTCGACCGTATTTGTGGATTAACCACATCAAATGCGCCGTTTCGTCTGACTGAAAAAGCGCAAGCGCAGCTTTTTGATGACTGTGATGAATTCGATGACGAAAGTTTTACTTTGAATGGCCTTCGCATTGAAACTCCGGATTATTATTTTGAAAATGAGAACTTATCTGATTCAGAATTTTGGACAGATATTTACAACGAAGGCAATCCAGGTTGGGATCTAGGCGCCCCCGCAGTGGCCTTTACAGACATGATCCAAAGAATTAAATTACCCAAAAGCCGCATCCTGGTTTTAGGTTGTGGTTCGGGCCACGATGCCGCACTTTTTGCGCAAGCAGGACACGTGGTTACTGCCGTAGATTTTTCTGAAGGCGCTATTCAAAAAGCTAAGTCTTTGTATGGTCATCTGGAAAACATTACTTTTATTCAACAAGATATTTTTACGTTGCCACATGAATGGAACGAAACTTTTGATGTGATTGTTGAGCACACTTGTTTTTGTGCGATCGAGCCTGATAGACGTAAAGAGATGGTCAAACTCTGGCGCAGACTGCTTCACGAAGAGGGCCAGTTGATGGGCGTCTTCTTTGCCATGCTTAAACGCGCAGGCCCGCCGTACGGCAGCAGCGAATGGGAAATTCGTGAGCTTTTAAAAAATAGTTTTCACTTTTTATTTTGGGGGCGTTGGAGAGAATCTATTCCGCGCCGTGAAGGCCGTGAACTTTTTGTCTTAGCAAAGAAGAAAAAAGCGTAACTTTTCAGTTACGCTTTTAAAAAAGGTGGGTCGGTTTCGCGATAAGCCGGGTTCTGTTCCCTGTGCTGACTCCCACATTGTCCACACAGTTCGATAATCATTCCTCTAGGCCCAACATTACTGGTGGGCTCGAGCGATCGTACCCGGAATCTTCAGGCGAGCAGCCCTTATTCTCTGTTCGGAAACATTGCTGTCTCCGCCAAGAACCCCCTATTGCCAGGAGGGATTCCCTATTTGATCTTGCTTCGCGCACGAGTTTAGCTGTTTTCACTCCAGCGGCTCCCCTTAATTCTCCCGTTCCCGAAAAAAGGATCACTGCCCTGGACATTCTCTCTGTTCCACTGTTCCTCACCTTGCGATGGAGGGGCGTTACCCCAGGCGCTGCTCTGCGAAGCCCGGACTTTCCTCGTACGTTGCCGCACGCGATTATCTACGAAACCTTGCTGAGATTTTTAGCATCGAGCGCCGCCCAAATACAAGCGATATTCGCGAAATTCTTGCCCTGCTCACGACCTTGCATTAGATTAAATCATTCTAGTTTGTTTACAGTTATTTTCGAGGAGATTTTTATGAAAATTTTAGTGGCCATCGCGGCATTTTTATTAGTTTTAGGTTTAAACTTAAAGTCAGTTGCTGAAGAAGAACATGCTGCTGCTCCTACTGATACAGTTTCTTGTTCAAAAGAAGACGCTGGCAAAGATTGCGCTGAAGGCGATCATGGCAAAGCCGGTCACGATGCTCATGGTGCAAAACCAGGTTACGGCGCGAACTATGACTGGAGTCATAAACGCCAAGAACAAGTTGCAGCGATTTTTCCTGCAAAACAAAAAAAAGATGGCGCAAGCAATGTTCCGGCAAAAGTAAAATTATCTTCACCTAAGTTTTTAGAAAAAGTTTCTGGCGATGCAGTTACTTTAACTTGGAACGCCTCTGAAGGTGCAACAAATTACCACGTTCAGGTTTCAAAAGACGCTGGTTTCAACAATCGCTCAATGTATGTTGTCGAAGATAAAAAATTAGCGGCAACTTCTTTAGAGGTTAAAGGCTTAGAAGCTGGTGTTAAATATTTCTGGCGTGTGGCTGCTGTTAACGGCGAGCAAGAATCTACTTTCACTAAATCAGGTTTTGCTTTTTCTGAATTTGAAGTGAAGTAATCATGTCTGCAGTTGATAACGAAATTATTCATAAGCAATTAAATTGGCGCTATGCTTGTAAAAAGTTTGATCCAACAAAAATCATTCGTGAGCAAGACTGGAATATTCTAACTGAATCTTTGCGTTTATCAGCTTCGTCGTACGGTTTACAACCCTGGAAATTCATCGTTGTGCAAACGCCTGAGATTCGTAAACAGTTACAAGATCAATCATACGGTCAAACTCCGGTTACTGAAGCTTCACACTTTGTCGTATTAACTTACAAAGAAACATTAGATGAAGCGCATATCGATCTTCATATTGCAGAGGCTGCAAAAGCACGCGGCGTTGAGCCGGCTTCTTTAGAAAAGTACAGAAATTTGATGGTGGGAGATTTAATTAAGGGCCCGCGTTTCGAAACAATTAAGTGGTGGGCTCAACGTCAGGTTTATATCGCGATGGGATCAATCCTAACTACAGCGGCAATGATGGAAATCGACACTCTTCCAATGGAAGGTTTAAATGCAGCTGGTTACGATAAAATTTTAGGGCTTGAAGGCTCTGGTTGGAAAACTTTAGCGGCTGTAGCTTGTGGTTATAGAGCTGAAGATGATAAATACCAACATTCTAAAAAAGTTCGCTTTCCGGCGGCGGATGTTATTACTTACAAATAAAGCCGTTGTTTTAAAATATTAATTACTTAGAATAAAGCTATGAAAAACATCATAGCTTTATTTTTTTGTGCTCTAACGATTTCATCATGCTCGCTTAAATCAAATACCCCAAACGATCCCTTATCTAAAAACTTAGATTATCTTGAAGAAATTGATTCAGCACCAGTACGCCGTTTTGTTGAAATCGAAAATGTTTTATCAGTCGCCCGTTTGAAAACTGATCCTTTATTTCCGGTGATTGAAAAAGAAATACTAGATGTCATAACGGCTAAAGATAAATTACCGGCGATCTTTTTTCATGACGGCCAATTATATCAATACTGGCAAGATCAAGTGCATGTGCGCGGTGTTCTTAAAAGAACTTCAGTGGCTGACTTTAATGCCCACAAAAACAACTGGGAAGTTGTTTTTGATTTAGATGCGATAGCAAAAGCCGAAAATAAAAACTGGGTTTGGAAAAGTTTCACCTGTTACAAGAAGAATGAAAAAACTTGCTTGGTTTTTTTATCTAACGGCGGAAAAGACGCCATCACTGCCCGCGAGTTCAATCTAGGAACAAAAGAATTTGTTAAAGATGGCTTTTCGTTTCCTGAATCAAAAAGTCAATTCGAATGGTACGATGAAAACACCCTGCTGTGGACAGACGCCACTAATCCCGAATTATTAACAACCTCTGGTTATCCGCAAACGTTAAAATTTATTAAGCGCGGGCAAAAGCTAGATGAAGCAAAACTTATCACTGATGTACCTAAAAATTATGTAAGCATTGATAGCTGGGCCGTTTTAGACCAAGGTAAAATTCATTTCATAATTTATAAATCGATTTCGTTCTACGAATACGAAGTGTTTTACTTAGCAGATTTAAATACACAAAAATTAGTTAAAGTTCCGGTTCCAAAAGATGCTGAAGTCAGAACGATTTATAAAGACCAATTATTGTTTTCGGTTAAGTCAGATTATACCGCCGGCACAAAAACAGTTCCACCAGGAACACTCTTATCATTTCCACTTTTTTCATTGCAGAATATGCAAAATCCAGAAGTGGTCTTATTACCGTCGCCGACTCAGGTTCTTCAAGGAGTTACGCGCAGTAAGGACCAACTTTGGTTAAATACTTTAGACGATGTTAAAAGAACTTTAGTTCCTATCGACCGCATTGAGCATCGCTGGGTGCTAGAAAAATTTAAGCATGGCTTAAATGATCACGGTAAAGGTAACTGGTCAGTCCTGGCTCTCGAGCAGGAATCGAATAAAACTTTTTTTAGTTACACTGATTTTTTAACTCCGGCCCAGGTTTATTTTTCTGAAAATGGCCAACGGCCCAGCTTAAAACTAAAATTAATTCAGACCGCACCTGAACGTTTTAATTCGAAAAATTTTACGTCTCAGCAATTTAAAACTAAAAGTAAAGACGGAACATTAATTCCCTATTTCGTGGTGCATGCGAAAAATCTTAAATTCAACGGTAAAAACCCGACTCTACAATATGGCTATGGAGGTTTTGAAGCCGCTATGACGCCGTACTATCTAGGTGTTGCCGGTAAAGTTTGGCTATCACGTGGTAACGTTTATGTACTAGCTAATATTCGCGGTGGCGGCGAATATGGGCCAGCTTGGCATAAAGCAGCACAAGGTGTAAATCGCCAAAAAGCCTTCGATGATTTTATCGCTGTCAGCGAAGATCTTATTAAACGTAAAATCACATCACCAGAACACTTAGGTATTATGGGTGGCTCAAATGGTGGCTTACTAACAAGCGTGATGTTAACCCAAAGACCTGATTTATATGGCGCAGTGGTTAGCGAAGTGCCTCTGACAAATATGATTCGTTATAACAAATTATTAGCCGGAGCCAGTTGGCAGGCTGAATATGGCAACCCTGATATTCCAGCTGATCGTGAAGTGTTAATGAAATATTCTCCGTTGCATAACATAAAACCAAATATGAAATATCCAGAAGCTTTCTACATCACCAGCACTAAAGATGATCGCGTTCACCCAGGACATGCCAGACAAATGGTGACGCGTTTAAAACAATTAGGTTATCCAGTGATGTATTTCGAAAATACCGATGGTGGCCACGGCAGAGCCGCAAACTTAAAAGAGTATGCAACTATGCTTGGAATGGAATACACGTATTTATTCCAAAAAATAGCTCCAGATAAAAAATAATTATTTTGATAACCAGTCGATGATCTTTTTTGTTTTAGCTTCGGTCTGATCTAAAATGGTTTTACGCCATTCACGATCAGACGGGTTAAACATCTCTACGAAATCATTTTTAATTTTTTCGGCATCTTGTGGATCTTTTGCCGGATGCCAAAAATTTTGATTTTCATAAACCATACGACGCAAAGATTCAATTGATCCCGTTGTTTTCTGGCTGTCTAAAGTTCCATATTCAAAGGTAATTCCCACAGAGGCTGGCGCTTTATCTTTAAGTTTGTAATTCGTTTCATGAATGAAAAAACTTAGCATTTCACCCTGAATTGAATAGAATTTTTTATCAGATCCAAAATCAATTTCACCTTCTTCAGAAAAAATTTCGGCAAGCGGGTTACCTTCTTTTTTACCGTTAGCTAAAAGATGTAATTTACCGCGGGCACCGTAACCCGTGTGTAAATCGATGACGAACATCTTTGTGTGGCCACTGACATATTTATCAATTAGCTGATTCATCAGATCCCATTGTTTAGCCACCATATTGCCGCCGAAGTATAACCCTTGTGGATAAGAGTACTGCCCGCGCAAAACTGAATTTCTTAGATTTTCTAAACCATAACGAGCGATTTTTGTAACCGCAGTCCACATGAATTTCACATTACTGATAAAACCATGCGTTGCAGCTGATTCCGGATTTAAATAGTCATACAAATTTTTGTAACCGCTATCATCACTTTCAAACACTGAACGATTGGGGATAAAGTTACGGTTTAAATCGATGTTGTTTTCATTCACGCGGCGTTTGTTTTTAAAACCATACACGTTTAACCCGTGCACCATCAAAATGTTCACATTTTCGCGGTTTTGCACATAAGGCTGATCTACCAACCAACGTTGCACGGCTGAACCTACGAAAGCTTCGATGCCATGAGTTCCTGAAAACAATACTAATAATTTATCGGTTTTGTTTTTCGCGGGCCAATAGATCGACTTAATAGTGCCCTGATCAAAAGTGAATTCGTGTTTTTCGGCCGCTGGCTGCAGGGCTTTAACTGTTTGAAAAGCTTGATCGAAAGCTTGATCTGAATCTTCGAATGAATTTTTAAAGTAATCGTTAAAGTCAGCTGCGAATAGGCGTAGGCCCAAAAATAAAGAAAGTGTAAATACTATTTTGTTCATACACCTATTACAGCAAGATCTAAAGTGGTTTGTCTAGTCTTTGCTCATTGGTATTATAGCACACACTGAAGTTGCGATATCCAGAATAAACACTTCCTCCTTAGTAGATCCATAATAACGGTCGTACGAATGACTTGAGTTGAAGCTGGCAACCGCTAAAACGACTTTGCCATTGTTATCAAATGACTTCGTCATTTCAATTGCGACATCATGATAATTAGTTCCAACTCTGGTCGAGTTGCTCGCGTTAGCCGAAAAGACGTATTTGTCGTAATTAAAAACCAACTCTGTCGTGCCACGACCAAAACCTAAATCGCTGAAATAGCCATTATCTGTGTTTTCGTCGTTTTGTTTTAAAGTGTAGATCAATTTATTTTCCCACTTAGGTGTTGTCGAATATTTTGCAGGCTCTGCATTCCACTCTATATCTAGCGTATAGTTTTTCTCATCCGTAGTTGTGATCGCACACGAATATTTTTCCCCGTACTTCACAGGTTTATCCACAACCGTATCCACCGCACCAGCATTGGCGTTCAGACCAGTTAGTAAAATTGTAAAAATCATTGATGTATAAATATTATTTTTCACTTCTTTCTCCTTATTTTTGTAAATTACAAAAGTTTTCCACACGACATATGTTGATAACTCTGTTGCTGCGAATCTAGAAAAAAACAAAGTGTTTGTATAATTCATAATTATGAGTTTATTATGATTTTAAATGAGTTTACTCAGCCCCACCCTAGAGGCTTTTTGGGCAGTCGTTCAAAAAGGCACCGTTCAAGAAGCCTCGCAAATTTTAGGGATTACTCAAACCGGAGTAACCCAAAGAATTAGATCTTTAGAAAAGCAGTTACAAACAACTGTCTTTATTAGATCAAGGAAAGGTATGAAGCTTACGACCGAGGGAGAATCTCTTCTTCAGTACGTAAAAGTTAGTATAGAAAATGAGGGAATGGCCCTTTCAAAGATTCAAAAGGCAGCTTTTGAACACAACATTGAAATAGGCATCTCGGGACCATCTAGTATTTTGCGATCGAGGGTCATTCCCAACTTATTAGCTCTAAAAACTAAGCTTCCAAAAATCAAATTTCGATTTGATTTATCTGACGGTAACGGCAATCAAGAAAAACTTAAAAATGGCCATTGCGACTTAGCCATCTTAGAACACCATCAAGTCACCAAAGAGATGGATTCACGCATTCTAAAAGCTGAACGCTACAAGCTCTATGTGCCAAAAACATGGAAGAAGCGTAAGCTTACTGAGATCATTGAAAATGAAGCCATCATTGATTTCGATGCCGCCGACCGGATGACATTTCAGTATTTAGAAAAGTATCGCCTTAAAAATAAAATCCAGCCTGATCGTCATTACGCAAATAACACTGATGCCTTAATGTCGATGATCGAACTAGGTTTAGGGTATTCAGTCTTGTCAGAAGACTTTGCCAAAAAAAATGGAGAAATATTCGATATTTCTCCAGATCAGCATTTTGATTATAAAATTGCGCTAGCTTGGTATTACCGCCCTGAAATGCCTGAGTACTTCAGAGCGATCGTTAAAGCCCTATCGTAACTATTTTAAACGATACTCAAGGCGGATATCAGTACTTTCAGCCTTCAAAAGTTTAACAACTTGAGTTTTGCTAAATGGACCATCAAGGTCTAAGCCATAACAATCGATTTTTAAACCTTCAGCAGTTACAAGCACCATCATTTTTTGATCGAAACCACGAGTGTCAGTCACTAGGGCTTTACGACCAGAATAATCAATAGTGCTATCAGTGCGATTTTCAACTACGCAGTTACCTAATGATACAAACGATTGAGCTTCAAAACGCTGTTGGGCGAAATGGCTTAAATCGACATAAAGATCTGCATTCGGAAAAATCAAAGTCGTTTTATTTTGAACGTACTCATAAAAATAAGTACGAGTCGTTTTACAACGATCAGCAATTGATTCTTGGGTGTATTGACGTTTAATTACAGAGCCATCGTCTTGTTTGATGTTCTTCTCACACGGACGAGCCGCATGATATTTAATTAAAGTTTCACAAGATTTAACTGCTAAAGAAGAATTAGTGATAGCTGGTTCATCGTATTTCCAGTTAGCTTGTGAACCAAGTTTAGCGATAGATTTATTAGCGCGGTCTAAAGAAGCTGACCATTCAGATAAACGCGAAAATTCATCTTGCGAACAAACTGCGAAATTTCCTTGGTTATTATCAATCACTGGCGGTTCAGTTGGCTGAGGCTCTGCCGGTAGTGGTTGCGGGTCTACTGGAGTGATCGGTGTATTATCAATTGAGTCATCCGGGCGTAAGTTGAATTTCGTTAAGTAGCCATCAACTTTACCGCAATCACGATGAATGGTGTAAGCGTCGTAAACTTTAACTTGCGTGCTTACGATGGTAGTTTTAGTTTTTTTGCAGGGTTCAATTTTGTGGTAAGCAAAACGACTATCGCAAGCATTGATCGCTTTAAGACTTGCATCAACAGCTTGAGCTTGCTGTTTACCTTTAGCTGCATCGATTAAGCCGTTAGCTTTATCAACAGCATTACGCCAAGAAACTAACTGAGCAAATTCGTTATTCGTACATTCACGAACTTGTTCTGGTTTTAATGGCTCTAAAACCGTTGTGTCATCTGGATTACCGTCACCATTTGGAGTAACTGGAGCTGTTAAATCAGTTCCTGAATTTCCGCCTGAATCTGCACAGCCTGTAGCTGCTAACATGTAAGCGGCACAAAAGATCACCATCATTGTAAACACAGCTTTTGAAAGCTTTTTCATATATCCCCCATACGAGAAAAATTACGCTTTTAAACGACAGGTTTTAGTAGCACAAACCTATAGCTAAGAGACCCTATCTTTAGGGCTCTGGTAAAACTTACCCAGAGTGACAATTTTGGAGTGTTTTATTCACTTTTGGCCCTATTTAATTTACATAGTACGGATGATCAAAAACCGTTTGGAAAAAAACTTTAAAAAATTAAAGCCGTGGGCTGATAAAAACAAAATCGAAGCTTATCGACTTTACGATAAAGATATTCCTGAATTTCCGTTTTTGATCGACATCTACAAAGACTATTGTGTCATTTACGATAAAACTGAAATCATCGACGAAGGTAAAAATAAAGACGCCGAAGTGATGAAGGCCGCTCAGGAAGTTTTGCATTTTTCCAGTGAAAAAATTATTTTAAAAAAACGCGAAAGACAAAAGGGCGTAAGCCAATATCAAAAGCTTGAAGCCTCAAACCGTCGTTTTGCAGTTTTAGAAAATGGTGTTCCGGTTTTAGTAAATCTTTGGGATTATTTAGATACGGGATTATTTATCGATCACCGTCCGATGCGCTATTTTTTCTTAAAAAATTCTAAAGAAAAAAAACTTTTAAATCTTTTTTCTTACACTTGTGTTGTGTCGTTAATGGCTGCGCGCGGTGGTGCTAAAACTGTCAGTGTAGATATGTCGAAAAATTACCTGAACTGGGGTAAAGACAATTTCGAATTAAACAATATCGACCTTAACGATCACCGTTTTATCGAGCAAAATGCCTTGGAATTTTTAAAAACTGCCTGCGATTGGCCAGATTATGAGCATTCGTTTGATATGGTGTTTTTAGATCCCCCGACATTCTCGAATTCAAAGGATATGGCGACTGATTTTGAGGTCGAAGAAGATCAAAAATTTATTATCGAACAATCGATGAAATTTTTGAAACCGAATGGCGTTTTGTATTTCTCGACGAATAAGCGCAAGTTTAAGGTCGATCCTGCTCTGGAAACTGAATTTAATATCAAAAATACGACTGAAAAAACGATTCCTCAGGATTGCTTCGACCAAAAAATTCACCATTCCTTTGAGATCAGAGAAAAATCTTAAAAAAGGCTTGCCCTTACCCCCCCTAGGCCTTAATTTCACCTCTAAATTTAACCCTGTTAAAAAAGGATCGTAAGGTATGAAAGCTTTAGGAAGTCATATTTTAGTTGAGTTCACCAACTGTAAAGCTAACGTTTTAAATGACGTTGGAGCGATCGAAGCCGCAATGGTTAAAGCCGCACAAACTGCAGGTGCTACAGTTATCAATTCTACATTTCACCATTTCTCTCCCTACGGTGTATCTGGTGTTGTGGTAATTCAAGAATCACATTTAGCAATTCACACTTGGCCTGAATACAACTACGCAGCTGTTGATTTATTCACATGCGGCGGTTCTGTTGATCCTTGGGTGTCTTTTGAATTTTTAAGAAATGCATTTGGCGCAAACTATTCAGCTTTAGAAATGAACCGCGGTTCTACGCAAGTTATTAAAAAAGGCGAAACGTTACAAGTTAAGCCAAATGATGCTGAAAACTATGATCCATCTAAAGGTTATAAAATCAGCCGCAATGTTTGGTTCACTGACAAAGATGAAAACCAAGCTTTATCACTTCGCTATACGGGCGATATTTTATTTGATGAACAATCTCCGTTTCAACGCGTTCGCATTTTAGATTCGTGCTCTTACGGCAAAATGTTAGCTATTGATGACATGGTGATGTGCACTGAGCGTGATGAATACCACTATCACGAAATGATTGCTCACCCTGCGGCGCAAGCTTTTCAATCTGTAGCTGGGCCTTTAAAAAATGTTTTAGTTATCGGTGGCGGTGACGGTGGAACAATCCGTGAATTATTCAAATACACTTCGATCGACAAAATCACGATGGTTGAAATTGATGAAGCTGTTGTTCGCGCTTCAAAACTTCACTTACCAAATATCGCTTCTGAATTTAACAACCCGAAATTAAACTTAATCATCGGCGATGGTATTAAACACGCTGCTGAAGCAAAACCAGAAAGCTATGATTTAATCGTAGTTGATGGTTCTGACCCTGCAGGCCCGGCTGAAGGCTTATTCACTAAAGAATTCTACACAAACTGCATGAAGGCGTTAAAACCAAATGGCGTATTAGTGACACAAGGTGAATCACCAATGTTTCACTCAGACACTTTTGTTGAACTTAATAAGTGCTTAAAAACTGTGTTTGGCCAAAACCAAGTTCACACTATGTTATTCCATGCGACAACATACCCATCTGGGATGTGGAGCTTACAAATGGCGATCAAGGGTCAATATCACCCTGTAAAGGATTTTAAAGCCTCTCAAGCCGCGCAATTTGTGAATTCACAACAACTTAAGTACTACAACGAAGATCTACATAGTGCGGCGTTTACACTGCCTACGTTTGTTCGTAACATGCTTAAAGGAGAATAATTACTATGTTCAAACTACCTCAACTACCTTATGCAAAAACTGACTTAGCGCCGTTATTTAACGAAGAGCAAATGACTTATCACTACGATAAGCATCACAACGCTTACATCGTAAATTTAAATAAATTCATCGAAACTGATCCCTCTTTAAAAGGTAAATCTTTAGAAGAAATCGTTTTATCTTCATCAGGCGGCATCTTTAACAATGCAGCTCAAATCTGGAATCACACGTTTTACTGGTTCGGTATGAGCCCTGCTGGTGCTGGCGGACAACCTTCAGCTGAGTTATCTGCACAAATCACAAAAGATTTCGGCAGCCTAGATGAGCTTAAAGCTAAATTCGTAGACGGCGGCATGAAAACTTTCGGCTCTGGCTGGATCTGGTTATGCGTTGATAACGCTGGAAAACTTTCTTTAGTATCAACTTCAAATGCAGCAGTTCCGTTCACGAACAATGGCCCTACTCCGCTTTTAACAGCTGATGTTTGGGAACATGCTTACTACGTTGATTACAGAAACCTACGTCAAAAATATCTTGAGACGTTCTGGGCTCACGTTAACTGGAACTTTGTTAACGAAAACTTCGCTTCTAAAAAAGTACGCGATTTAACAAAAACAATGGTTTAATTCTTAAAAGGGAGATTTCGATCTCCCTTTTTTTATGTCCGAATTTCGGATAAAAATCCTGGTCCTTAGGTTGCTACAGCAACTACTTATGAAATCTTTAAATCGAAAAATTAAATTCAATAAAGACGTAACCGAATATTTTCACCTAAATTTTGCGTTTACGATTCACCCTCTATTTCCTGAACTTGATTGGCTGATGATCAATTATCATCTAAAGCGTTTAGGCGAAATTTATAAAATTGAAATGCATGCCTTTGTGATGATGTCGTCGCATTCGCATTTACTGTTTAAAGCTTCGCTGCAGAATGAAAATTACTTTGCTGATGCGCTGTTAAATGAATTAAAAGTAAAAACCGGCGAAGCCTCACTGGTAGAGCCGGTTACTAATATCGCGCAGTACTTAAATTGTTATAAATACGTTTATCGTAATCCGGTCGAAGCTAGGCTTTCAACGAAAGTTGAAGAGTACCGTTTTAGTTCACTGCATGGGTTATTAGGCAAAAGTGAATTAATCACTCCCGTGATTGATCCACTTTCGATCACTCAAAATCCGATAAAAATTTTAAATTGGTTAAACAATTACTTCGAGAAAAAACTTTTCCATTTCAATTCTGTTGAAATATAATTTTTTAAGTCTTGTTTTTGCTTTTCAAGAGCCTCATTAGATAAATTTAATTCTGATCTGAAAACTTCTGACACTTCATCTAAAAATTCTAAGCCATGATCTTTCTGCGCTAAAAACAAAGGCGCTCGGCGCGTGTAAAAATCAATCAGGTTCAAACACATCGTCGTGTTAATAGCCTGATAGGCTTCTAAAGCCCAAATACGATCGGTGTATCCGTACTTTTCTAAGATCACTTTATTTTCTTTGCCGTAACGATCAGCTAATTGTTTTAATAACGAATTTTCTGCCGTATTCACGGCTTCGCTATACGCATCTGGCGAAACGTAGGGATTAAGCGGTTCGTTAGTTTGACAGCGCTTTAATGAAGCTCGGGTATCAAAAGAAAAAGATTTTAAAGCACGATCGACAATTTGTTCAGCCATTAATCTATAAGTCGTGTATTTACCACCGGCCACGAAAGTAAATCCGCGATCATCTGACATGATCGTATGTTCGCGGCTGGTTTTACCCTCTGATGATGATTCATCTTTCACTAGCGGGCGCACGCCAACATAACTTGAAATGATGTCTGAAGCCTGTAATTTAGCTCCGGGAAAATACTGATTTGTAATATTTAATAAATATTCAACATCTTCAGGTGTGACGATCGCGTCGGTTGGATTACCTTTAAAATCTGTATCGGTTGTTCCGACAATGATCATTTCATGGCGAGGAATCGCAAATACAATACGACTTGATTCTTGCGCTGCCATAACTACGGCTGATGATAACGGCAAACGATCTTTAGCAAAAGTTAAATGAATGCCTTTTGTGGGGCGCAAAATTGTTTTCCAATCGTCGACAACTTTTTCGCCGACGATGTCTGTCCAAGGACCAACAGAACAAATCACATGTTTTGCCGAGATTTTAATTTTTTTATTATTAATACTGTCTTGGGCGAAAATGGCTTTGATTTTTCCATCAATGCCAAATTCTGATTTTTCAGCAGATACGTAATTTACACAAATTGCGCCGTGCTCATTGGCTGAACGTAACGTTTCGTGAACTAGGCGATCATCGTCCATATAGGCATCTGAATAAATAAATGAACCTTGTAATTCTTTGCCCTTAACGATCGGCATGCGATCCATAGTTTCATAGGCATTTAGGCGCTCGTGCATTTCTGGAGTTTGAAATAACGAGAGGGCATCATAAAGCCACATGCCTAATCCCATTTTAAACATGCCAACACGGCTATCTGAAAAAAGTGGAATCATAAAACGCAAGGGATGCACTAAATGCGGGGCCATGTGAAATAATTTAGTGCGTTCGTTTAAAGCTTCAAATACTAAATGAAATTCTTTATTTTCTAAATAACGAATACCACCGTGAATAAGTTTACTAGAACGTGATGAAGTTCCAAAAGCAAAATCATTAGCGTCAATTAGCCCTACTCTTAAGCCGCGAGCTGCCGCATCTCTGGCAACACCTGCTCCGGTAATACCGCCACCTAAAATTAATAAATCAAAAGTCTCTGATTCAAGTTTTTTAAGGTTATCAATTCTGGTTTTAAAAGAAAAATCTTTCATTTAAGCCTTTGCTCTATTTAGTGGTTTTAACCCAAACACATTCATCAGACCATTTTTGAAATTTAAAAGCTGAATTTTCAAAATGCAGAGTTTCAACTGATTTTGGCAATATCACTTGTTGTAAATGCTTATCACGCGAAAGTTTAACTGCAATTTCAACAAGTTCGGCTTCGATTTTAAAATTTTCGGCTGAAATCATCTCAACCCATAGGGTTTGCGTATGCCCTTGAAAAAACAAAAATGGCTGGCCAAGAAAAAATCCATGAATTTTTTGATTTTCATCGTAAGCAATAAAGCTCCAGCCCAACTTTAAGTAATGCTCAAGGGCTTCTTTGCGAAAACGCGAATTCCACACTTGCATCATTAGTTCCATATCATCAGGAAACTGAATACGTAGTTTATCTTCAGCAAATTGATAGACTTGCTGAACATCTGTAATTTGGGCGATGCGGTAGTTTATAGACATTTGTCTATTTGAACTTAATTTTTTACTAGAGCCAAGTCCTAACCGGATGTAGCATTAGTGTGTGAATTACAAACCATACCCTAATGAATTTTGGACAAATATCGAAAAAACTATTCTCGAGTTAAAAAATGCGCAAAAGCCGCTAATCGCCGCCTTTGATGCTGACGGAACTCTCTGGGATACAGATCTTGGTGAAAATTTCTTTCACCATCAGATTGATCATAAACAAGTGCCTTTGCCCCCGAATCCTTTTGAGCACTATCTTGAGATGAAAAAAATCAATAATGACCCACGCCAAGCTTACCTGTGGCTTGCACAAATTAATCAGGGTAAATCAGTCGAACAAGTTCGCACATGGGCAAAAGAAGCCTTCGAAAACATCAAACCTAACCCAATCTTTGCTGAACAACAAAGATTGATCGAATTATTAAAAAACCACGGTGTAAAAATTTATATTATTACCGCTTCGATCAAGTGGGCTGTCGAGCCAGGCGCGATCGCTATCGGTTTAGATGCCGATAATGTAATTGGTGTAGAAACGGCGATCAAAGATGGAATCATCACTGACACTCCGATTTTACCAATCACTTACCGCACCGGAAAAGTCGAAGCCTTGTTAGCGCAAACAAAACAAGCGCCATTTTTAGCCAGCGGCAACACTATGGGTGATTTCGAATTACTGGAATGTGCTACTCACTTACGTTTAGCCGTCAGCGCAGCGTCTCGCGATGATCGTTTATTTAAAACTGAACTCGAACTTGCGAATGAAGCAAAAAATAAAAACTGGATGCATCACCGTTTTATTTGATAAGGAAGCCTATGTTAAATCTTGTTAAAAATCTTTGTATTATCTTTATCGCAGTTGCTATTGCCCTACTGCTTTATACTCGCGTAAAAAAAGAATACGCGGCTGATCAAAAACACAAGCAGGATTACACAAGAGCTCTTCAAGTAAAAAAAGAAATCATTAAATACAAAAAACCAGCGCGTGTAGAAATCGAAACGTTTACAAAACGTTATCAAAAAGACTTAGAAGATATTAAAGCGTTAAAAATTCCATTAGATGAAAATGCGGGTCACTACATGCAGGTGCAGTTATTCAGCGAAGATACAGATGAAACTTCGCCATTGATATTACAAATAAAATTTAAGGATGTTAAATCAAATGCCCTGATCAAAGAAGAGAGCATTAATCTCGAATAGGCCCAGGCTAGCGTGTGCTAGCCATTAGTTTTTCGATCTCATCAACTTCTTTAGGTACTCCAGCTGTCATATTTTCACAGCCTTTTTCAGTCACTAGAATATTATCTTCAATACGGATTCCGATACCACGTAACTCTTCAGGAGCCGTCATATCATTGGCCGGAATATAAAGACCAGGCTCTACCGTGAACACCATACCAGCTTCGATCGGGCGCGCTTCACCTTTGATCATGTACATTCCAGAATCATGCACATCCATACCTAACCAGTGGCCGATGCCGTGTGGATAGTACTTACGATGTTCGTTAGCTTTCATGATGTCTTCTTTACGGCCGCGCACTAAGCTTAATTCGATCATTAGATCAGTCAAACGGCTTTCGCCCATCGCATGTAAATCTTTAAAATAAATTCCAGGTTTGATGTAATCAATAATCTCTTTTTGGATTTTTAAAACACCTTCATAAACTTTTTTCTGAATTGGTGTAAAACGACCATTCACCGGAAAAGTTCTTGTGATATCGCCAGAGTAGAAATTCATTTCACAACCAGCATCGATTAATAATAACTCACCGTTTTCACAAACTTGGTCATTAAAGTTATAATGTAGGGTTGTCGCATTGTTACCACTGGCTACGATGAAGTTATAACCTTCACGGCCTGAATTATTTGAATAGAATGAATGCGTAAGCACGGCTTGCACTTGGCGCTCAGTGACTCCTGGGCGAGTGAATTTCATGGCTTCAACATGAGCTTTTGCTGAAATCTCGCAAGCTGCACGCTGATTGCGAAGATCATCTTCATTTTTACGTAAACGAAATTCACCTAAAAATGTGTCAGCATCTTTAATAGATAATAAACCATAACCAGAACGGCCATAAGCACGTTTTAAATTTAATAAAATATTTTGCACCTGACGGTCTGCTTCTGGATTTTTGAATAGGCGGTAATATAAATCTTCATAGCCTTTTAAAAGTTCGACAGCTTTTTTTTCGAACTCTTCAATTGGATAAACTTCATCAATTAAAAATTCTTTTTTTGTGCCTTCTGGTCCAAAACGAAATCCATCCCATGTTTCACGCTCAACATTTTTTTGGCGCACGAACATCACTGATTCAGGTGTTTTACCTGGGCGTAATAATAAAAAAGCTTCTGGCTCTTCAAAACCGGTTAAATAATACATATTTGAATCTTGGCGGTACGGATAATGAACATCATCGTTTCTGACATGTTCTGGATGTGCCGCAACTAATAAAGCTGCATTATGAAGACCCGCCATTACTTTTTGACGGCGACGTTTAAAAATTTCTGCATTTTCGGTCGACTTGCGAGTCGCTTTGCTAATTGCCATACACTATCCTTACAACCGATATTTATCGGCGATTTTCTTAACCTGACTGTAACCTAATTCAGAGCCTTTGACCATGATATCGCGGCGTTTATCAAAATCATCGATATCGTAATCGCTTAGATCAATATCAATAACTTCATCGATGCCTGGGTTTTTCTTAGCGATAGAGGCTGCAAACTGCCCCCAGATCTGGTTTTCAGCCGAATCAGCTGATTTAATGATGCTTGAGTCATTTTTACCCGCGATCACGTTGATCAAAATGATCTTATTCACACCCGTAGCTTTTAAATGCTGGATCGTTAAATTCAGATCAGTCAAATTAGCAACACTATTGCCAAAGGGTTTTACGATACCCGCTGAAGGTATACAGAATGGTAAAAACTGATCAACCTGACCGCGGTTTAACATGTAACTAGTTTTAGTTTTTAAATTCACTGATGGACAAACGAACGGCATTTTAAAATCTTGCGTGGTTTTACGGCCGAAAGCTGCTTGCACGAATTCTTGCCAGTCATCAATATCTTTAAATTTGGCTAATTCCCATTCAACTTCATTTACTGAAGCGTTTTGCGCAAAACTTGCGGCCACAACTGAACCCCATTCAATGCCAGCAACACTGATCACCGGAAATTTAAATTTTTGCATTTCTTTTAAAACGCCGACATGCGCCCAAGCTTTAGCTCCACCTGCAGAAAAGATAATTCCAAACTTAGGAAGCCCTTTTACCGCACCAGTTGTAAACTGGGGTGTAATAATTTGTGGAGTCACAACTACGGGAGCCGAAACTGTAGGTAGCGCCGGTGTTTGTTGAGTTATCGTCGTTGTAGTTCCAGAAGTGACCACCTGGGGAGTAAATGGTTTTGTCGGCTGAGCTCTGCGCATCGACTGACAACCAAAAGTAAACAGAACTGAAATCAAAGCTAAAAATAGAAAATTATTTTTTACGACCATAAATGAAGAACTCCTTGTTGCCATCTTTTCCAGTGATCGAACTTTCAAAGTATTTACATTCACATTGAAATAGATTTTCGCAAAGTGAAGTTATGTTCGTTTGGATGGTGTTGTAGACCTTAGCATCACTGACAATACCATTTTTATCAAGGGCCTGTGGGCCACATTCAAACTGGGGCTTTACGAGCAATAAGAAAAAGCCTTTTGTCTTAAGGAGTGGTTCCAAAAAGGCAACGACCTTCGTCAGGGAAATAAACGAAACATCGCACACAATCCCATCAAAACGTTCGTTTGCTAAGGCATGAGTTGCAATGTCTTTTACATTTAAATTTTCATAATATGTTACACGAGAATCAGATTTAATCTTTTCATGCAACTGCACTGAACCAACATCTAATCCAGTGACATGTTTGGCATCACGCTGAAGTAAGGCATCAGTAAAACCACCGGTTGATTGCCCGACATCTAAAATTGTAAGGCCTGTTACATCTTGGTTAACAAAATCCAAAGCCCCCGCAAGTTTAAAACCGGCACGTGAAACATACTGGTTTAAATTATTTTCTGCGATTGTGATCTCAGAAAACATGTCTTCAATCACTTCAAAACTTGGTTTAGTTAAAACTTTATTTTTTAAAAACACTAATCCTTGAGCGATCAAATCTTGCGCTTTCGTGCGAGATTCTATTTTTTTATACTGTACAAGAAAAAGATCTAAACGCATTTATGCATTTCTATTTTGATTATAAAGAACTAAATCTTTAAGTGGTTGAATATTTAAATGAGCAAGAGATACTAACGCTTGGGTTGAGATTTCAACTTGTTTTGCTAATTCGGCTTTAGTTTTGTCTAAACCAATCAAGGCGATGTAGCTTTTAAAATCCTGATCTTTATCGCCAGCATCTAAAATATCGTCTTTAATCTGAAACGCTAATCCGATCGACGAAGCGAAAGCTGCAAAAGCTTTAGTTTCAGTATCATTAGCTTCAGAAATGGCTGCGCCGCCCATAACTGCCGCTTCGATAAGAGCACCGGTTTTTAACCGATGCATAAGTTCAACCTGCGAAAGTGTAATATCAGATGTGCTTTTCATATCTAAAACTTGGCCACCGATCATTCCTAGTGCGCCTGCTTTAGTTGATAGTAACTGAATTAATTGAACAGCTAATTTTGGGTTATGTGCATATTCAAAAGCTAATAAAGACAAAGCTTGGGTCTGAAAAGCATCACCCGCTAATAGCGCAATGTCTTCACCGAACACTTTATGATTCGTTGCTTTTCCACGTCGAATATCATCGTTATCCATGCATGGTAAATCGTCGTGAATCAGTGAATAGGTGTGAATCATTTCTGTAGCCATGGCGAAAGCCAAATAATTCTGAGGCTTATTGTAAGCTTTCACCACTAGCGAAGTTAGAAACGGACGAAATCTTTTACCACCCGATTCGAACGAGTATTTAAGGCTATCCCATAACACATTAACTTCCGGAAGCTTTTGCGAAAGCTGAGTTAATGAATTTGCAGCGTACTGATCAAATTCAGCAATAAAGTGGGTTTGTAACTGCAAAAGTTCTGGGGTCATATAAAAAACTAGTTTTCTTCAGAAAATTTTTCGGTAACAGCATTACCTTTATCATCAACAGAAACTAATTTTTTAACCTGGGCCTCAGCTGTTGTTAGTTGACCGTGGCAATCACGAGAAAGCTTAACGCCTTCTTCAAATAACTTTAAAGAATCATCTAACGATAATTCACCTTTTTCCATTTTTTGTACGATCTCTTCTAAGCGATTTAATTTTTTTTCAAAATCCATCACATACTCCTATTTAATATTTTTAACTTCTGTTTCAATTGTTCCGTCAGCAACTTTGATTGCCAGTAAGTCGCCGACTTTCACTTGTTTCACTGACTTCACAACGTCTTTACCTTTGGTCGTAATGCTATAACCGCGATCTACAACCTTCAGCGGACTTAATGAATCCAATAACGCCATTGCACTTTCAACACGAAACTTAAATTGCGTCAGATTTTTTGTAAGACTATTGCTTAATTTTTGCTGACGCTGCTGCAATGAAACTTTTTTAATTTCGATAACTTGTTTTGGCGAAACCAACCGTGAACGCAACAACTGGATATCACGGCGCGCATGCGATAAGTAATTCGTCATCGCCAGATCCATGCGGGAATACAAATCATCATTGCGGATAAATAAATCCTGCAATTTCTTTTTAGGATCTACTAAGCGTTTTGCCTGTAATAACAATGATTGCTGCTTGTGCTGCAAGCGACGCTGAATCGCTAAACGTAATAATCTTTCAAGTTGCTCTAATTTATTGATAATCTCGACAGAGCTTTTCGCCACTAATTCAGCAGCAGCTGATGGGGTCGGTGCACGCAGATCGGCAACGAAATCACAAATGGTAAAATCAATTTCATGGCCTACGGCTGAGATCACAGGAATTTTACTATCAGCAATTGTGCGCGCTAACCTTTCATCATTGAAACACCACATATCTTCAATCGATCCACCACCGCGGCCGATGATGATGACATCTGGTTTAAGCAGTTCTGCTTTTTTAAATGCTTCAACTAATGACGGAGCTGCGGCTGCACCTTGCACGATCGCAGGAACTACAATCACTTGTACACCGCGTGCACGACGGTTCATGATATTTAAAATATCTTGGATAGCCGCACCTGTTGGCGAAGTTACGATCGCTACAGTTTTTGGATAAGTTGGAATTGGTTGTTTTCTAGCCGAGTCAAACAAACCTTCGGTTTTTAATTTATCACGCAATTGTTCAAACTGTTTTTGTAAAGCGCCGGCGCCAACTGGCTCCATCATTTCACAGGCAATTGAATAAGTACCACGTGGTTCGTAAACAGTAATTTTACCGCGCACGATCACTTCAAGACCATCATGAGGTTTGAATTTTAATTTCGAATTGTGGCCACGAAACATCATCGCGCTGATTTGTGCTTTTGAATCTTTTAACGAAAAATAAAAATGCCCTGAAGAGTGTGGCTTGAAATTTGAGATTTCACCTTTGATCCAAATAGTCCCAACATTGGTTTCGATCAGACCACGCAGAATATTATTAACCTGTTCAACAGAAAAGATTTGTGGTGCTGCGGTGCTAGGAGCGTTTGTGGAATTTACCTCTTGCGACATCCACGAAATGTATCAAGAAAACCAGAGATTTTGCAATGACCAAAGACCGCCAACATAGAGCGATATTACAGCCAAATGACGGTGCTTTTCAAACTGGGCGTGATAGACAGGCATTTCCTTCTGGGCCAATTTTACTAAATATGGGATTTCAAGCACAAAAGTGAGCACCAGACCATAAAAGAAAACTAAAAATGGGAAATAAAAATCAATTTGCGAAATCATGCCAACCCTTCGGGCTTTTTTTTCACTTTCTGGAGTCCTGATGCATAGACTTTTTTAGGATCTTTGATATTATGAAGTTGGGGGTTCGCTGACGTAAAACTCATCGAAAATAAACCTTACAAGCTTATATACGGGATCTGTCCCTGACAATGGTGTGCAAGCTCACCTCGTAGTGAGAAGCCTAAAGTTGTTATATGGAAACCCACCTAGCGAAAAGAGGTTTATGTTTCAGAGTTGTCTTCGAGCCTTTTTTTTATTCTCTTTTAGAGTCAATACGTTGGCCTTAAAGTCCTGTTTCACAATGAGAAACTGGACCATTTTTCTCTCTTAAAATCCGATAAATTCATCAATCTTTACCTTACTTTGACCGATAAATACTTGTGGTTTTCACGAGCAGATTTTTGATTTTATTTAGCTTATTTTTATTAACAGCTTTTACGCAAAGCTGTGGTCCCCGTTTAAGTTCTGAAGCCCAAGAATTTTTATCGCAATCACAAGAAGTTCCTGCATGTACCACAGAGTACAGTTATGCAAGCTCGGTAAATGTATCGGCACAAGCCATATTTTTTAAACGTGGCACCGAACCTGTTATCGTTAACAATAAAATTACAAATTTAATTTTAAGTGATCCACTCGTTGATGGTCTTCCGATTCCATATGCTGAAGTTGCAGTTTACACGAGTGACAAACAATTAGTGCAATGTGGAGTGACCGACGTTGCTGGTAATCTTATGGGCTTATCAGGTGGTGCATTAGAAATTCCAGACACACCTCAATCTTATATTATCCGTGTTTATGCTCGTGCTAACAAAGTAATGCCAACCAAAGGTTTCACAGCAAACGCCGCCGTTAAAGAAGATCCTTACACAAATAAAGTTCATTACATCGAAACAACATTTGATTCTGATGGCGTTAATACCACACCGATTTCATTAATCGCCTATGCCCGTCAAACTGATGATGTAAATATCAAAGGTGGCGCATTTAATATTTATAATAATTTCATCCAGACTTACATTTATCTGGATGGTAACTTATCGGTTCCAAACTCTGAGCTAACTTGCCTATCAAAACAATTCAGTATGTACTGGAAGCCCGGATTTAATCCGTTTCAATACGAATACCCAAATGCTGATCCAAATACTTTAGTGAATTCATCTTACTACAAACATGAATCAGATAGTTTATTTATCAGCGGTGGCCAAGTGGGTGATATCAGTTTGGCAAACACTGATCACTTCGATGATTTTGCTTCAATTCATGAGATAGGTCATTTTATTGAAGACCAATGCGGGCGCTTTGATACTCCGGGCGGAGGTCATGCGATTATTGTACGTATCGATCCACGCTTAGCGTGGCATGAAGCCTGGGCAAATTATTTTGCCGGCGTAGTCACCAATACTCGCATGAATTTTATAAATCCAGAAATGAGCACTCGCTTAGCTGCAAGCCCAACGGGTGATTTAAGTTGGAGCTTTTTATTTAACTCATTTGGCTTTTCTGATTCTGTCCAAAATGTCGGTAATGGCACAGGCTTTATGATGGATCTTAAAAAACCAGGAACTTCTCCGGGCGAATGGCAAATTGCACCGTATTTTGGTTCACCGTTTGATCAGGTTAATCCCACGCTTTATCCCGGCGAAGGGCATTTTCGCGAAGGCGCCATCACCCGCGCTTTGTTTAAAATGACTGTAGCGCCAGCTACACTTTGTTCGTCATGCGGAAGTTCAGTGTTTGCCTCTAGTCCGGTCCCATTCAATGTGATGTGGCAGGCTTTTGATGCCAACGGCGGTATGGGTGATTCTACAAATCACTTTTCAAGCTCAAATCAATTTTTAGAAAAAGTTAAAACTATACTTACTGCACCAACCTGGGCTTCATTTGTTCAAGGTGCCGCTGACGCCGAGGCATTACATTTATTTTCTGATCAGAATTTAGCTTCTGTTTCTAAAAAATATGTTACTGATATTACTGGTACCGATTATTTAAATTGGGTTCCTTTGGGTCACAAGCTGCAGCAATCAGTTTGCACCAAGCCAACGCTCATGCAAGAGCGCAGTGATGACCCGGCATTTACCGGAATCAATTCTGATCAACGTTATTCAAATCACTTCTATATGCTCGATCCGAGCGTACTATCAGGGCTTAGCACCTTATCGATTACATTTACTAAATTAACTGGTACAGACACAGACCACGATATCATTATATTTGATGAAGCTTATCGCTTTAACGGTGATTACGCCTGCAAACAACCTGAAACCGATGATGGCAATTGCCCAGGCAATGAATACGAACCTTCACGGTCAACAAATGCTTTTGTGGTTGCGTCTAATCGCGCTGCTTCTTCAAACCTAAATAGTAATTATACAAAATCAATTTCAAGTCTTTTAACAAAACTTGATCCGACAAAAAAATACTTACTTAATATTCGCGCTTACACCGCTAATAAAAGTTTAAGCAATGCCACGTCATATAGCTATACTATGACGAGTAACTTGGGGACGCTATGCCCAGAATAATTCTGATTTCAATCTTAGCTTCATTATTTTTACTTCTTACGAGTTGTTACGACGAACAACCTGACAATAAACACGGTTTATCAAAATTGCCACTGACGCAATTTAGTTACCGTGGAGTCGTTGATCGTACTATTAAATTAAATTTTAAAATTGAAAAAGGCGCAGTCAGTAAACTGATTGCCCACATCGAAACCGATTATGACTATAATTTTCCATTAACTTATGAATGGAAGTTAGGTGAAGGCGTACAAGTTAGCTCAGGATCTCTTAAGGGCCAGATTTCAAGTATGCAAAAAAATTCTGCCTTAGAAATTGAACTTGAAGTTACAGGATTCAGTGGCGATATCGCCCGCTTTGCGCGTTTTGAAGTTATCGGATCTAACCCACAAAAACGCGCTTTTGCCGATGGTATCTTAAGTTCGCAAGATAAATCGTTTGAAAAAATCGTTCAAGAAATCGAAGAATACAAAAAAAGTAATTAATAGGATTTTAATAATGAACCCTGTGACCGCTAGATTTTTTATTTTATTGTTACTAGCTTCCTTAATGGTGGCCTGTGGAAAAAGCTTTACGGTCAAACAGGAATTTCAAGCTCCCCCCGCTGCAAACGAATCTGAATTTTGCTCAGTTTCGACAAGTTATAATCCAGGCGTTTTGGTTTCAGGCACTGCTAAATATCGTCGTCGCGGCACTAATTTACAAATCAACAGTGGCGTTGTCACAAGTGCTACAACTGGTGCTGTTATTGCTACACCACTTCCAATTAAATATGCTGAAATTCGTGTTTTGAATACCGCAGGTGCGATCATTCAATGCGGAACTACAAATAATATTGGCGAACTACGCGCACTTGATGGCACATCATCTCTGTTTTTACCTAACGATGCCGGGAATTTCACGATCGAAGTTCTTTCGCGTGCAAATTACACCTTTCCTTCTATTGGCAAACCAATTAGTGCGACCCTTTCTGCGGCAGTAAAAGAAGATCCTACTTCAAATACTATTTATAAAATTTCTGGCACTTTAGCTTCAAGCGGCTTTGGCGGCAGTGCGAATTCGCCACTTAATTTGATTGCCGAAGCCAGCGAGTTTGCATCTAGTAAAATAGAAGGTGGCGCATTTAATATTTATAACGACTGGGTAACTACTTTTGAATATTTAACTAGTACAAGCAACACTGGAAGTTTAGACGTCAGTTGTTTGAATCCCCGTCTAGATATGTTTTGGAAAGCGGGATTTAACCCCGGTGCTTATCTTGGATATGACCCGAACAGCACAATTTCTTTTTACGCGCGTGATAATAACGAACTTTATATTTGCGGTGGTGTCTCGGGCAATGTGTCTACTGCAGATACCGATCATTGGGATGACACGGTCATTTTACATGAGATTGGCCATCACATCGAAAATGTCTGTGGCACAATGGATTCACCTGGTGGACAGCATTCAGCAAAGTACCGAATTGATCCACGCTTAGCTTGGTCTGAAGGCTGGGGAAATTTCATCGGCGGACACATTCTAAAAAACAATACGGCTAAAATTAATCCTAACTTAGTCAGCGCCCTACCTAATGGTGAATGGCTTCATTACAGCGATACCGTAGGTTATGTCGAAGGCAGTCCTACTTTTAACGGTTCAGCTATTTTGATTCGTTTAAATAAAAATGGTAATGGCTCAGGCACTGGCGCCACCCATGATGCTGTGGATGCCGCAAATAATCCTGGTGAAAGTCACACGCGCGAAGCTTCAATTGCCCGTGGGTTATTTAAAGGTGTTAACACGTGTACAAACTGCGGTGGCGGCGTGGGATTTGATAAATATTGGACAGCCCTTGGCCGTACCAGTGGCGGCATGGGGTTTTCTACGACACCATTCAGCAGCTCTGCTAAATTTTTTGCAAAAGCCTTTACTGCAAATAGTAATTCTTTTTCTGCAACAATGACAAATATGATGACCAACGATGAAGCGCTTCACATGGTGGGATCAGCTTCTTTTACCGTAACGGCAGCTTCGTCATCTACCGGAAGTATTTCAACGAATGCTTGGCCTGGTTATGGAATAAAACTTACGACCAACACAAGTTGCAATCAAAACTTACTACAAGCGCGTAACTTAGATGAAACTTTCGGACTTGAAAGCGATCAGCGTTACACAAATCATTTCTTTGCTTTTAGAACATCGGATTTAAGTGGCGTGACTTCAATCCGTCTAGTGCCGGATAGCACATGCCCTGTAGATTTAGATCTTGTGGTTTTAAATTTAGGTTACTATTACATTGAAGATTGCGCCGATGGCACGTGTAGCAAAAAAGGCGTTGATGGCACTAACATCGTGACTGTGTCACGTGGACCCGCTGATACCACTGAGTCAGTGAGTATTTCAGGATTAAGCAGCAGTTATTATTTATTAAATGTACGCGGTTATTCGAGTAATCCGTTTCTGATCCCTAATAATAGCGCCTGCGTTTATAAATTGACCAATCAAAATGGGAGTACTTTATGTCCAAGCACGTCGTATTAAAAACAATCTGTGTTTCATTACTGGGAATCAGCTTTGGCTATGGCGTGACCCATTTAATGCATAACGAATATGAAATCGCGAGCCGTAATACGGCATCTGTTCCATTAGGTAAATTGGGCTTTGATCAGGCTTCGTATGATTACATTGATATTAAAATTGAAAACGTTTCTTTAGCTGAAAAAAAAGAAGACACATCTATTGTACAAGTTCGTGTCACCGCTTTAAAAGATATTCCAGCTTCTTTAAATTACAAATGGATCTTAGGTAAAGACGTTGTTAGCTCTGAAAATTTAGACGGAGTACTTGAACCACTGACACAAGGTCAAAGCAAGATTTATGAAATTCGGGTGCAAAATTATTCGAAAGAATGGCAATCACATGTAAGCCTATCTTTATCAGGTGATATGTCAGGCCATACGGTTCGACGTGATGTCATTGTGTCGTCACGTCCTGAAGATTCTTTTGAATATGTAGTTCAACAAGCACAACTTGCAGAAAAGCAAGCGGCTCCTGATAAAGTGCAAAAACTAGGTAAAAAACGTTCATTGAGCGATCGCTTTCGCCCAGGCAATATTATTCGTTAAACCGGAATCACTTCGACATTAGGATCAAATTCATCTTTAAGAATGCCTTCGATGGCCATTAATGTACCTGTCGTTGAACTTGGGCATGTGCCACATGCACCTTGGTAAGTGACATAAACTTTATTGTCTTCAAATTTAATCACTTCGATATCACCGCCATCGCCTTGCAAACCAGGGCGAATCGTACGATCTAAAATCTCTTCGATTTTTTGTTGTTCGGGTGATAAGTTTTGACGAGCAATTTTTTTCTCATCAACGATAGTTTGATTTGGGTTATGTATTGGCATACGCGTTTGGATAACCGCACAAACTTGTTGAATAATTTCTTCTGATTCCACATCGAATTGGTGGGTGACGGTAATTACATTTTGAAAGTAATGCACTTGTTTGACACCCGGAATTTGAAATAACGAACGCGCCAAATTATTGTGTTCAGCTTCCTGAATATTTGAATAAGTGGCTTTACCTTCGGTTAATACCGGACGGTCTAAGACAAACTTCCAAGCGCTTGGGTTTGGTGTTTCTTGCACACGGATTAAAACTTCATTTTGTGTCGGGGTCATAATAACATCCTTTTTGCCTTTTCTACAGCAAGGACTAATCGTTCAACGTCTTCTTTATTGTTATAAATCGAAAATGAGGCGCGCACAGTTCCGGTTAATCCGAACTTGCGCAACAGCGGCTGCGTGCAATGGTGGCCAATACGTACGGCAATTCCCATTTTATCCAGAATTTGGCCAACGTCAGCGTGATGTATGCCTTTTAAATTAAAACTTAAAATAGCCGCTTTATCTTTAGCTTCACCAAAAAATTGGATCTCTGGAATTTCTTTTAATTTTGAAACAGCTAAATTTAATAATTCTTGCTCGTGCGCAAAAACTTCTTTGATATCGTATTGAGTAAAGAAGTTAATAGCTTCAGCTAACGCTAGAGCGCCTTCGATGTGCGGAGTTCCGGCTTCAAATTTAAATGGCAGATCATTATACGTTGTTTTTTCAAAACGCACTTCGCTGATCATACTGCCGCCGAATTGATACGGAGGCATTTTTAGCAATAACTCTTTTTTGCCGTATAAAATACCAAAACCGTAAGGGCCAAATAACTTATGGGCCGAAAATACTAAGAAATCCACATCTAAATCCACAACGTTAACAGCTTTTTGCGTCACTAACTGAGCAGCATCTAATAGAGTGACTGCACCTACGGATTTAGCCTTAGCGATAATTTTTTTATAAGGAGTGATTGTACCTAAAATGTTTGAACAACCTGAAAAAGCCACAAGCTTAGTTTTTGCTGTGATTGTTGTATCAATTGAAGCTTCGTCAATAGAACCATCTGCATTTACGGCGATAAATTTTAAAACGGCTTTGCGCTGTAAAGCTACATTTTGCCAAGGCACTAAGTTGGCGTGATGTTCTAATTCAGTGATAACGATTTCATCGCCTTCATTGATAAAATTCATTCCGTAACTTTGGGCCACTAAGTTAATGCCTTCAGTTGTACCTTTAGTAAAAATAACTTCTTCAGTGTTTGCAGCGCCGATGAATTTTTGAATAGTTTGTCTGGCGTTTTCAAAGTGTTTGGTTGCCTGATCACTCAGAAAATGTGAACCACGGTGAACATTCGATGCTTCTTCGGCATAAAACTTTTCAATACGGGCGACGACACGGTCTGGTTTCAGTGTCGTGTTTACACTGTCTAAATAAACCAATGGATAACCGTTCACCATTTGGCGTAAAGATTTAAACTGGCTACGGATGGTATTTACATCATACATTTAAAATATCTCGTTTAATTTGTTCTCTAAAGTCTGGAAGATAAAACCTTCCATCACTTCATTTTCTAATTTATAAACTAATTCTTTAGCAAAACCGTGCGCGATCAGCTGCACAGCTTGTTTTTCACTGATACCACGGCTTAAGAAATAAAAAATTTCATCTTTATTTAATTGGCCTACAGTTGATCCATGCCCGGCTTTAACGTCATCAGCATAGATCTCTAATTGCGGAATACTTGTCGCTTGTGCGGCTTTTGAAATCAGTAAGTTATTATTTAATTGCTCAGAGTTCGCTTTTTGCGCGTCTTGTTCAATGCGCACGCGACCACGAAACACTGACTGAGATTTATCAGTTAAGATTGATTTGTAGTGCTGAGATGAATTGTTGTGGCCGATTTTATGGTGAATATATGTGTAATGGTCGCAATGTTGTTGATCAGCTAATAGCGTCAAACCAAATACACCGGCATAAGCATTTTCAGCGTTAAATTCAGTCGCCAGATAATGACGAGAAGTTTTTCCGCCTAAAGCTAAGTCTAAACTAGTTAGTTGGCTATCTTGCGATAATGAAAATTGAATACGGCCAAAAACAAAATCATTGTTGTTCGCATTTTGTAAATTCGCAAATTTTACTTTTGCTGCGCGCCCCAGATTAACTTGTAAATCAATGTTAAAGGCATGGGTTTGATTCAACTGCGATGTTAATCCTAAGGTTTGCTGGATTAATTTTAATTCCGCAAGGTCAGCTACGTTGACTTCAATCATGGGCTGAACCAATGTTGATTGTTTAGCAGAAACCACGTGAACGATTTGTAATGGTTTATCTAATTGTGATTTTTTATCAATCGTGATGACCACTTTTTGAAAACCAAAACCACGAGATAAATTAACTAGCTTTAATTCAGGCATGTCACTAGCAACGGTAAAATCTTGTTCTTCAAGATCAACAAGGCTAACAGGCACATCTGAATCCGATAATGTTTTATTCAAAAAACCATTCACGAAAACTAAATTGTAAAAATCAGAAGATAACTGTTTAGAAACGTAAACCATTTCATCATGGCTTAACATTGATTCTTCTAAAGCGATGTTCCAATCAATGGCTTTAGCATCTGATAAAGATGTGAATTTCCACGCTTCTTCTTTTTTAGTCGGAAAACCCTGGCTAACGAAAGCTGCGAACGATTTTTCGCGAAGCCCTGCTGCCTTTAGGCTTTCTAAAGGATATTTTAATTTAAATTGGTTATAAGTATTTTGATCTAACATTATACTAACCAGTCGTAGCCTTTTTTCTCTAATTCATGGGCTAAAGTAGCATCACCCGTTTGGATGATTTTACCGTCAGCAAGTACATGAACAAAGTCAGGCTTAATGTAATCTAATAGTCTTTGGTAATGCGTAACTAAAATGATCGCTTTATCTTTTGAACGAAGTTTATTAACACCTTCTGCAACGATTCTTAAAGCATCGATATCAAGACCAGAATCAGTTTCATCAAGAATAGCTAAACGCGGTGACAACACTGCCATTTGCAAAATCTCATTTCGCTTTTTTTCGCCGCCAGAGAAGCCCACATTCACAGGACGCTCTAAGTATTCAGGCTTCATGCTTACTAATTTCATTTTTTGGTATAAAAATTCTCTGAAATCACCTTCAGACATCGCGTCCGATCCTTGATGCTCAAGTACGGAATTAAAAGCCGTGTGCAAGAAAGTAAAGTTACTTACGCCTGGTACTTCTACTGGATATTGAAAACCCAAGAAGATTCCTTCTTTAGCGCGTACATCCGGAGTCAGTTCTAAAAGATTTTGCATTTTAAAATTGATATCATATTTAATTTCACCAGAAGTGATTTCATACGCAGGGTGTCCGGCTAGGATTTTTGCTAATGTCGATTTGCCGGCGCCGTTTGGCCCCATGATCGCATGCACTTCGCCTGGTTTAACTGTTAGGTTTAAACCTTTTAGGATTTCTTTTTCGTCAATTTTAGCTTTTAAATTTTTAATTTCTAACATGTTTTATCCTACTGAATTTTCTAATTTCATTTCGATTAACTTAACCGCTTCGACCGAGAACTCCAGAGGTAATTCTTTGAAAACCTCTTTACAAAAACCATTCACCAGCATGGAAATAGATTTTTCTGTATTTAACCCACGCGATTGTAAATAGAAGAGCTGGTCTTCTGAAATACGTGAAGTTGTCGCCTCATGCTCAAGAACTGCGGTATTATTTTTTACTTCAATATACGGGAACGTGTGCGCACTCGAACGATCGCCCACAAGCATAGAATCACATTGTGAATAATTACGTGCGTTTTCTGCAGATGGCATGATTTTGACTAAACCGCGGTAAGCATTTGATGAATGCCCTGCTGAGATCCCTTTAGAGATAATCGTGCTTTTTGTGTTTTTACCGATATGGATCATTTTGGTTCCGGTATCAGCCTGCATATAATCATGAGTTAGGGCTACGCTATAAAATGCGCCTTCAGAATTATCACCTTTTAAAATCACTGACGGATATTTCCAAGTAATTGCTGAACCTGATTCAACTTGGGTCCAAGAAATTTTTGAGTTTTTACCTTGGCAGATACCACGCTTAGTTACGAAATTATAAATTCCGCCTTTACCTTCTTTATCGCCGGTGTACCAGTTTTGTACTGTTGAATATTTGATTTCAGCATTATCTAAAGCAACTAACTCAACAATTGCCGAATGCAGTTGGTTTTCATCACGTTGAGGCGCTGTACAGCCTTCAAGGTAATTTACAAAACTGCCTTCGTCAGCCACGATCAATGTTCTTTCGAACTGGCCAGTTTCTTTAGCGTTGATACGAAAATATGTCGATAAATCGACCGGACAACGAACACCTTTGGGAATGTACACGAAGCTGCCATCAGAAAATACGGCTGCATTTAAAGTTGCGTAGTAGTTATCTGTGTACGGGACAACTGAACCGAAATATTTTTCTACTAGTTCAGGGTATTTTTTAATGGCTTCAGAAATTGAACAAAAGATAACGCCAACTTTTTCTAAGTCTTCATTATGAGTGGTCGCAATACTTACAGAGTCAAAGACCACATCCATCGCTACACCCGAGATACGTTTTTGTTCTTGTAACGGAATCCCTAAACGTTCAAACGTTTTAAGTAATTCGGGATCAATTTCATCCATTGATTTTTTAGCATCAATTTTTTGTTTCGGGGCTGCATAATAAGTTAAATCTTGAAAATCAATTGGCGGATAACTAACTTGCGCCCATTTGTTTTCACTTAAGCTTGGCTCAGTTAAAGTTAACCAGTGACGGTATGCTTTTAAACGGTAATTCAACACCCATTCAGGTTCTTCTTTTTTTGCAGAAATCAAACGTAAGATATCTTCAGAAAGACCCTTAGGAACAGTCTCCATTTCAATATCTGTAGTAAATCCATATTTGTATTCATATGACTCAGACATGAAATACCTCTTCGATAGAAATCGATTTATAAAAATCCTGAACTTTTTTGTTTAAATTTTCGACTGGGGTCAAAATCGTGCAATTTTTTAAAAGGTCACATTCTTTATCAGATAAGCATTTTGCAAGACCAGTCGAACCATCAACGATATTCATTAATTCATAAACAGAAACTTTTGCTAAATCTTTAACTAAGCGATAACCGCCATGTAAACCGTATTCGGCTTTTAAAATTCCGTGCGAGCTTAGCGTTTGTAAAACACGTGCTGTGACTTCAGCCGGCGCATGTGTCGCCTCTGCGATGTCTTTGGCTGACACAGTTGTATCATCACCTTCTGCAAAATGTTTTAACGCCATCAAAGCGTATTCAACTTTTTTATTTAGTTTGCTCATGTAATTCACCCAATAGGCGACTAAATTAGTCGTATATATTTAAGGCCATTTATACGCCGATTTAGATGAAAGGCAATTGAAAATCCGACCTTTTTAGTCGTACATTCAAGGCCTCAAATTCAATTAAACAGTACTAGAGTTAAATTGTGGCGCAAATACCGCAGTTTGCTGGGGTTTTTGTCACTAGAAGCAGTCTAAATCGCATGCTAGGTTACTAGCATGGTAAGACTCTGTTTATATCTAATTACCTGTTTGTTTTTCGCAAGCTGCGCCAATAAAACTCTTATTCGCGACAGTGAATACCAACCTGTTTATCAAGCCCTGCAAAAACAAAATGCCAGCGAAGCCTTACTAAATTTTCCAGATAAAGAACAAAGTGGATTTATCACAACGTTTGAAAAAGCCTGGATTCAGTTTTGGACAAGTTCAGAAAAATTTTCTGATTTAGATATTCAAGTTATTCAAAATCTCTCTGATGAAATCGAAAAAAGAAAATTTGTCAGTATCAGTCATGAAGCCACAGTCTTTCTTGTTGGCGAAAGTGAAGATGGTTACATCCCTTCCGAACACGAAATTATTTCGCTGCATTTATTCCTGGCCATGTTGTATTTGGATAAGAACAAAATAGATCCGGCTCATGTTGAATTGAAACGAGCTATTGAATATTTAGCGAATAATCCTGAAGGCAAACAAACTACTTTCGATGATCCCGCTATTCGCGTCTGGCTGGCCGCACTGTGGGAAGCTATCGGAAATCGCAATGAATCTGACGTTGATCTTCGCAAAGCCATGCAACTCAGTGAAGAAAACTTATCGCCATTTGTAGAAAATAAAAATCGTCGTGTACATTTACTCATGAGCGGCACAGGCCCGCAAACAGAATGGTCAGACAATGGCGAAACAGTGCTTTTTAAATTTGCGCAACCCATTGAGCACCCACACTCATTTGTTACTAATAGCTGGTATCAATGGCATAAAAAAAGAAACACGAACATACGTGATACGCTCTTAAAAAGCCATTATATGACGATGGCTCTTGGACATAAGACTTCAAATCTTTCTAAAAAAACTGCAGGCATTGCTGCTTCTGCTGCGCTTTTCGCAGGGGCGATTGTTGTGGTCGCTGCTGGAGTTTATACAGCAATTCAAATTGGTGGAAGCAGCGAAGCCTTGGAAGGTTTGTTTTATGTGACGTTAGCCGGAGCTTCATGGTTTGTAGAAAAAGGCGAAGATGTAACTAAGTATGTTGATAAAAAAGTAGAAGAATCTAAACAAGATCAAGCAGACCTTCGTAAATCCTACCGCATGATCCGTTTCCTACCGAGTCAGATTGAATATATTGATGAAAACTTAGCCAAAGCCAAACCTCGTTATTATAGCGGATATCGTAAAACCATAGGCACAGGTCATAATCAGGTTGAGTTTATCTGGAACCCTGAATAGATTGAGTTCAAATGAGAGTTATTCAAGCTATCTTAATATCGTTATTCGTCAGCGCCATCGTATTTTTCACAATTAAATTTTGGGGCTTAGGCATACCCTATGCGGACTATAAACATCCATTTACTGAAACAACTGAAATTTTAATTTTCAAAAAACCTTCGTTTGCAAATGTTGATCAAGCGATTCTTACAACAACTGATAATTTGTATTTAGATGTGGCGAACACAAGAGATCAAAAGTTGGTGATCATTTCAACGAATAACGATCAATCATTGGATCACACTAAAGACATCCGTAATAAACAGTATGCTGAAGTTGAAAAAGATGTTTTGTTATTAGAAAAATATAAAGACCATTTAAAAAACAGAAGAATTATTTTGAACATCAATGAAAATGCCATCGGTGGGCATCTGATTTTTACAGATCATGTTAAATCGTTAGGTTTAGAAAAAGGCGATAACATTTTAATTACGACCCCGTATGAAACATTATCAAAAACAATCAAAGAAATCTTACCCACTTTTATTTACGGAACGACTGCACCAGAAATCTTAAAACTTAAGGCGATGGAATCTTTAAATCTAATTGAAGCTGCCTCTATGCGCGCAGATGTTTTGATTTATCCTTTAACCTATTACAAACAGCCCTTTTACACTGACAAATTACAGGCCGAACTTAAGCGCAGGTTTAAGCGAATTATTATCGGGCCAATCCCAGCCAGTGATGTTGAAGAAGCAAAAAAAATAAATCCACTGGGCATTGTTATCCAAGAATAATTTAGTCGACGCAGCGATTTTGCGTATGACGGCGAACCATGTCGCGGGCTTCGGCCATATTAGCCATATACGGCTGATTTTGAATAATCGCGTATTCCATAAAACTTAATTTTTTAATTTTACTTTTCTTTAATTGTTCGCGCATAGCTGGCTCTCGGCGCATTGATGAACGAATCTCACTTAAATTTTGATATGTGACAAAGTCTGATGATTTAACTATTTGGCCTGCCAGTTTACGATTTTTATAATAACCATCAATCAAACGTAACGTGCCTGTTACGCCGCGGTTATAAGCGAAATACACAAACTGTTCGATCATTTGCGGAGTTAAGATAGGTTCAATTTCTGGGCGCTGCTTTACAAGCTGCTGTTTAAAAAACATTTGATCACGTAGCGCATGCAAATAATGTAATAAAAATCCACGATATGGATTTTGTGGCAACGACATCATCGAACAGCGTTTGTTGACCTGAAACGCATCTACATCCAACTTACCAATAGTGCTTGCGATGCGCTGGCAGCTAGAGCTGTTGCTTTCTAAAAGCACGCGGCGTGTTCTTTCAACAAGATCACGTTCAGTTACGCGCAACATGCCATTTTTTGTAAACTGGGCGACACCTGCATCGAAGCCTGTGCGATTGATCGCGTTCACATGAAAACCACTTTCGATCATGATTTGCAGAAATGAACTTTTCGGATCTAAATTAAAACAATCTTTTACGTCATGATAGGCGTTGTAAACTAAACGCGTGTAATTTTCACTTAAACAAGGGCGAGGTGCGCCGACTTTTGGTTTTTCATCTTCGTTACTACAGTAAGCAAAACTGCCATTGAAGTTTTTTTGCGCAAATTGAATACACTGAATTGGAAGTTTCTTATCCCATTCATCACTATGGTCTTCGTAATATTCAGTGGGCATTCGTAAAATTTGATCTTCTAGGTAAAGTTTACTGCGCGAGTGACAAATTTCGAACTCTGGTTGTTTTGCTGGTGATTGTGTAACTTTAGTAGTTTTTGGCAATGGAACTGAGCTTGGCAAACGATCAACAGTTTTCTGAACACACTGAATCAAAAAAAATGAACTCAATAACAGAAAAATTAATATCTGATTCGAGTTGCGTGTGCCTTTAAACTTCACTAAAATATCCTCATGAAAAAAATCAATTCTTTACTCTTCATCAGTGTATCACTTTTTTTATGTCTTGAAACGGCTATGGCACAAACTCAGGCCTCGACAAACGTCGCGGTTAAGATGGGTGCGCTTGAATCCATCATGCACGCTAGCCTTATAGTGCAAGCGGTGATCATGATTTTAATTTCACTTTCAATTATGTGCTGGGGAATCGCCTGGAACAAATACCAAGACCTTAAGCAAGTGCAAACAGCCAACAAAGCGTTTGATAATTTATTCTGGAAAACAAGTTCATTAGATGAATTGCACGAAAAAATAGAAGCCTTCAAAGGTTCATCGCATGCACGTGTATTTAAAGCGGCTTACGCTGAAATGAAAAAAATTGCAGAATCACCAATGTTGAACAAAAACATTAATAGCGAAACTGAACCGCCATTGTTAGCAGGTTTAGATAATTTAGATCGCGCGATGAGAAAAGCAATTGAAAACGAAGTTTCAGCTTTAGAGTCGCGTTTAATAGTTTTGGCGTCGACTGGGTCAACTGGCCCGTTCATCGGATTATTCGGAACCGTTTGGGGGATCATGAATTCGTTTCAAATGATTGGCCAGACAGGCAATGCAAGTCTTGCAGCCGTTGCTCCGGGTATTTCAGAAGCCTTAATCACTACAGCGATCGGCCTTGCAGCGGCGATTCCTGCGGTAATGATGTACAATCACTTTATCACTGAAATCAAACGCGAAGAATCACAATTAAATAATTTCAGCTCAGATTTTTTAAACATTGTAAAACGTAATTTCTTTAGAGGTTAATCACTATGGGAATGAGTAGCGGCGGAAATAAAAATTCAAAAATGGCGATGAGTGAAATCAACGTCACGCCGTTTGTCGACGTGATGTTGGTGTTACTGGTGATCTTTATGGTCACTGCGCCCATGATGCAACAAGGGATTGATGTGAATCTTCCGAAGACATCATCAGCTGGTGTTGAATTAAATGAAGACCCTTTTGTATTAGTGATTGATGTGGCCGGCAAAATTAAAATTGCCGGAAATACTGTAGGAATGGATAATTTAAAAACAAAATTAAAAGCCATTTTCGAAAATAAAAAAAATAAACAAATCTATATTCAAGCCGATAGAAAAGTTGATTACGGTATTGTCGCTGAAGTGATGGGCGAAGCTCGCGCTGCGGGAATTTACAATCTTAGTTTAATCACGATTCCTAAGGAGTAGTTTTTTGGTTTTAAGTCGCGGAACTACCTTTTCATTAATTGCACACGCTACGTTGTTCTTGGCAATGGTCATCAACGTATCGTTTTTTAGCAAGCCAAGATTAGACTTGTCTGAAGCGATTCGCGTCGACATGGTAGGCTTACCTGAAAAATACAATCCCGCACAAAAATCGACTGACCTACCAGAAAAAATAGAAAAACCGATCGAGCCCGTCGTTGAAGAAAAAAAGCCTGAACCTAAAGTTGAACCCAAAGTAGAAGCCAAACCAGAACCGAAGCCTGAGCCCAAAGCTGAAACAAAGCCTGACCAAAAAGCTAAACCAGAAGCCGATACGATTAAGTTAGATAAAGCTAAACAAAAGCAAAAAGCTGCTTTAGAAAAATTAAAAAAACTTTCAGCAATAGATAAAATTCGCCAACAAGTTCAAAACGAAAAAACAGCTGCTGCAACGGCAAAAATTTTAAAAGGCCGCGTAATCACAAGAGGCACTGCTTTAACTGGGCTGGATCGCATTCAATCAGATAATTATACGGGGCAATTAGATGCTTTAGTTAAATCACACTGGGCTTTACCACAATGGCTGATTGGTAAACAGTTAAAAACAAAAGTATTAGTTAAGATCGAACCCGATGGTCGTGTTAGCGAAAAAAAAGTCGTGCAATCATCTGGAAACCCTACTTATGATGATTATTGCTTACAAGCTGTAACGAAAGCCTCACCGTTTCCGAAAGTGCCGAATAAATTTACCGAAATTTACGCAGAAGATGGTGTGATCTTTGGATTTCCAGAATAAAAAAGGATAACTATGAAAAATTTAGTTTTATTATTTTCAATATTAATTTTCAGTTCAATAAGTTTTGCACAAACTTACATTAAAGTTGGCGATGCCCAAGCTAAAAAAAGCAATTTAGCTTTTCCGGTGATGAATCAATTGAATGCCACTAAAACTGGTAATCACGTAAAGCTTGCGGCACAAATTCACAGCACAGCATCGAAAGACTTAGAACTTTCAACGTATTTCAACATCATGAAGGCCGGGGCCTTTTTAGAAGACACAACGACGACTTCTATTAAATCAAAAACACTTGATGCTAACGGTTTCAAGTTTGATTCTTGGAAAACAATCGGAGCAGAGTTTTTAATTCGTTCATCATTTGCCTTAGTGGGCGATGAAGTTTCTGTTGAAATGTATTTGTATCATATCGGCGAAGGCCGCGCGGTCGTTGGCAAAAAATATTCTGCTAAATCCAGCAAAACAGTCGAGCTAGGTCACAGCTTGGCTAACGACGTTCTTGAAGCCTTAACCGGTCGTCGTGGCGTATTTTTATCTAAGATTGTCGCAACAACTGATCGCACTGGTTATAAAGAAGTTATCACTATGGATTGGGATGGAAATGATTTCAAGACAGTCACCAAAGATCGCAGTGTTGCGATTGCCCCTAACTGGTCACCTGATGGTAAAAAATTATTGTATTCAATCTACACGCGTCGTGTAGGTTCTGCCCAAATGAATTTAACTTTATTTCAACATGATTTAAATTCAGGTAAACGTTCAATCATTTCTAATCGTAATGGATTAAATCAAGGTGCAAGTTATTCTCCGGATGGAAAAAATATCTATTTAACAATCTCACAAGGTGGCTCGCCTGATTTATATAAATTAAATCTTAAAGGTGACATCGTAACTCGTTTAACAAAAGGCCCCGCAGGCGCTATGAACGTCGAAGCTGCAGTTTCAGATGATGGAGCTAAAATTGCTTTCTCATCTGATCGTGGCGGCAACCCTTCTATTTATGTTATGAGTTCTGATGGCGGCAACGTGAAACGCTTAACGTTTCAAGGCAAATACAATTCAACGCCAACTTGGTCTCCTGACGGCAAAAAAATTGCCTTCGCCAGTCAGATTGAAAATTATTTTGATATTTTTATCATGGATAGCGATGGCGCAAATTTACGTCGCATTACAACTGCAACAAAACCCAACGGTAAGCGCGCCAGCAATGAAGATCCAAGCTTTTCTCCGGACGGTCGATTTGTGGTTTTTACGAGCAATCGCACTGGCACATTTCAGATTTTTGTAAGCAGCGTTGACGGAAATGAAGAACGCCGTGTCACTCACGATTCTTATAACTATTATAAGCCTAAATGGTCGAATAACTTGGAGTAAAAATAAGCACTCTTAATGGGATCTTGACGACGCTTGGGCCTGTTCAGGTATAAAAACACCTATGAAAACACAAGTGTTAAAAGTAAAAAATTCGCAAGTTAATGTTATTGTTTGGATCTACTTACTAGCTTTCGTTTTAATGACTTGGTCATTTAAAACCCACGCTAAAGACGCAAGCGCTGAGGCTAAAAAAGCTACTGCTCCAGCGGTCGCGCAAACAGTTACAATCGATACATCTCTTGGCAAAATCAAAGTTAAATTAAACTCTGAAAAAGCACCAATCAGCACAGAAAATTTCTTAAAATACGTCGATAAAAAATTCTACGATAAAACGATTTTTCACCGCGTAATCAAAGACTTCATGGTTCAAGGCGGCGGCCACACAGCTGACATGAAAGAAAAAGCACCACTTTTTCCGCCCATCACGAACGAAGCAAAAAATGGTTTATCAAATATGCGCGGAACACTGGCGATGGCTCGTACTAACGACATCAACTCTGCAACTGCACAATTTTTTATTAACGTAGTAGATAACCAACGTTTAGATCACAAATCTGAAGATCGTTATGGTTATGCTGTATTTGGTGAAGTGATCGAAGGCATGGATGTAGTTGATAAAATCCGTGATTCGAAAACGACTACTAAAGGCGAATACGCTGACGTTCCTGAAAAAGTAATCACAATTAAATCAATTCGTAAAAACTAGGATAAAAATATGATAGCTACATTCGATACAAACCGCGGAACATTTAAAGTTAAACTTTTTGCTGATAAAGCACCTAAGACAGTTGAAAACTTCGTAGGTCTTGCGACTGGCACTAAAGAATTCACTGATCCTAAAACTGGCGACAAAGTAAAACGTCCGTATTTCGACGGTTTAGTTTTTCACCGCGTAATTAAAGATTTTATGATTCAAGGTGGTTGTCCGCTTGGAACAGGCACTGGCGGACCAGGTTACAAATTCGGTGACGAATTTCACCCTGAATTAAAACACAATAAACCAGGTCTTCTTTCAATGGCTAACGCTGGTCCTGGCACGAATGGTTCACAATTTTTTATCACGACTGTGCCAACACCATGGCTTGATAACAAACACACAATTTTCGGTGAAGTGACTGAAGGTTATGATGTTGTTGATGCTATCGGTAAAACTAAAACTGGCCCGATGGATCGTCCTGCTGAACCAATTGTAATTAATAAATTAACGATTGCTCAGTAAGCGCAACTTTTACATCTTTAAAGAAAAAGGGAGCCTCAAGCTCCCTTTTTTTATTTGTCTAAAGTTAATTCGACAAAAGTGGTATATGTCGGCCGCAAGGGAATTACAACCTGACGCTTTTTCAAACCAGGAATATCAATATCAACCTTTAATGGAAATGTTTTTTCAGTCCAGCCAACTGGATTAATTGATGTGGGTTTCCAGTTTACATCTGCAGGCTTTACGTTTCCTGTAAATTGCACATTCAATTGATTGGTCTCTTTAAAATGTTTCGCCACACGCGAACCCCATTCACGGTAACGTCCCAATTGAATGCGGTAGTCTTGCGTTGGCGTTTCACGACTAATAAGGGCATCATCAAAGACTTCGACATCTTTATTAGCAGATTTTTTACGACCATATTGGTAATCGACTTTTAAATACTTCGAAATGCCTTCGCTTTTTAAGAAATCTTTAGGCGGAATAAAATCTTTCGGCAACTGAATATTTACACTTAATTGAAAAGTACGCATTTGATTCATTAAAGCATCGCTGGCTAATTTTCCAAACGATTCATCACCTGCATAAAGCTTTCCACGTAAAAATTCATAGTTACTTTGATTACAGCTATTTTCTTTTTCTTCACAGCGTGAAAGATGCGTAAATACAGGAGCATATGTTGGCTGATCACAGCTAGAAGTATCAATACATTTAACCGGAACCATCGCCATACCATAAGATTTTTTACCGATCTTAGTATGAATGGTTTCAATTAATTTTAACTTCGGATCATGACTGAAATACTGAGAGTAATGAAAATCATTCATTGAAACATTATCTGGAATTGATTCTCGAATAGCTTTCATGATTGAATCACTATAAAAATAAAAACCTAACCGAGCACTCGGAACATTAACCACCTGATCAGACTCTAAGCGATGCCCCATATTCATTTTTTGCGATTGCAACGAGTTAACAGAATTAACGCCGGCGATATTTAACATATAAGGAGTATGTAAGCGTTCAACGTTCGCTGTGGATTTTTCACGAAAGAAAGTAAAAATTTTATTTGATGCCGTTGACATGTCACGCACCTCAAGCTTGCCAATCGCCATAATTTTATAGACTAGGTTTTGCATCCACTCGAATGGCAATTTGTCGTTAATGATGTGAGCCATGCTTGAACCCCAGAATGGCGTACCTTGCGTCACAATTGTCTTAACTTTGTCTGCAATTTCATTTTGGCGGGCATCAGTTCCGGCAATAGTTTTCGCATACCAAAGAGTTGTCACTAAGCCACCCTGCGAGTGACAGACAATTGAAATTTTATCGTCTTTATCTAAACGATTGATTGCAAAAAACTGATCCAGAAAATTTTCAAAATCTTCAATAAACTGCGGCACATCAGCATCCATTCTGCCGGTTCCATATAAAAACGCCTGCGTAACTACTTCGTATTTTGGATCAGCATATTCAAGATGATTTTTTAAGTTCGGAAGCAGGCTGCCAAAAGTCGTTTCATTACCTGCTAGACCGTGCACCGTAAAAATATAATGTTTTGCTGTGCGGGCTGGGTCTGAAGATGGTTCACGCGCGAACCATTTCGATAAACTTTGACAAGATAAACTGCTAATCAAGATGACAAATAAAAATAGGTTTTTCATAGCCAACTTATCGTAATTCTCATAGACAAATTCGAGTCTAGTACACCATTGCCTGCCCCACTGTTGACCCCTAATTGTCACTTCTCAATCTGAGACACATTCTCTGCAATCTATTGAATTTGGCAAGCAAGCCGTTTGCTTTAATTAAGAGTAACCAAGGAGCCTTATCATTATGAGACATTTACAAACTATCGCGACATTCGTAGTTTTAATGACCTCATTGGCTGCTTTCGCTAATCCAACGATACTATCAACAACGACTCAATATGGCGATCAAGTGAACTTGGACATCGGCAATAATACACCTAAGCCTGACCCAAGTTTCTTACGCCGTTTACGCCAGGAATTAAATAAAATTGAAATGGAAGAAGCTAAAAAAAATCAGGGTGAGGGCACAAGACATGTGCTTCGCCATGTAAAAGCCCATTTTGTACCAGATAGTATTACATTCGCTATTGCCGGTGGTTTGGTTTATTTTACGCAATTGCAAATTGCCACTAAGTCAGATCCAGAATTAATGGTTAAGCACATTGAAGCATTAAAAGATCCTATTGCTCACATTTCATTTGCAGCCTTTATGGTCGCGAACGGGATCTACATCGACATGAAAACGCGTGGCTTAGATCCGATGACAAAACAATTAGCAATGAAAACACTGACCTACAAAGGTTTAGCGGTTGGTTCATTTGCTTCAAGCCTAACAGCAGATTTACTAGTCACAATGAAAGAGTGTACTAAAGGTTGGATCACTAATAAAAATGATCCCGCTTCTCAGGCCGCTTGTGATTATTCTTACAAACAATGGACGAATAGAAGTAAATATGTTCAATACACGACGCAAATTTTAGCACTTATTGTTGCGCAAAAGGCGACTGAAGTCGTTGAAGCCGGCACCCGTGGGATTGGCAGAACAGTTATTAAACCCGGAGCAAAAGCTCTTGAATCAACTTTTGTTAAACTTTTAAAAGTAAGTGCTGCGAATGTTGATCTGGCTTTTTCTGGTGGCACTTGGTGGATCAAAGCCATTCGCTGGGGCGGAAAATTAACTAAATTTAGTATGTTCTTAGCTGTTGATCACTATGTAGCCCCGCATGTGAACCGTGCAGGTAATAACCTACTGCAACCGGCATTCTTTGATTTCGATGCTATGGCCCTTGGAAAATCGCTGGCACGCGGAAGCAAACATAATTGGAATGTAACTGCCGCTGATAAAGCTAATGAGTCTTTTCAAAACTTTCCAAAACAGATCGAAAATTTTACTGAGCGTATGGCGCAGTGGCGTATGCATTTAAATGCTAAGGCAGAGGCAAACCTTGCTGGCTGGTTAGATGTATCATCAAAGTTACTTCACCAAGTGGATTACTCTAAAAACTTTTACTTAAAATATGTTGATAATTTATTTGATACTTTGAATCGCCAGCATTTGATTAATCAAGGCGAATTCAACGATGCACCAAGCCGCGCTTGGGCTTTAGAAAGAAAATATCCTTTAAGACTTTTACCACTGTACGGTGTTAAGAGCGGTAAAGATTTTGGTGATCAGCCTGAAAATGATGTTTATGTATCACATCCATTTCAGCTAGAACCAGCGCAAAATGAAATGGTTCAAAAAGTGGCCGCAGCTTTCTATCCTAAACTTCAAACTTTCGGAATGCCCGCTGAACATTTAGGTGAAGTTCAAAGATTAATTTCGCCTTTAACACAGAAACTATCTCCAGTAAGACAAGGTATTCAATTAGACAAAATCAATAGACGTTTAAAAATGCTTCCATTCATTAAAAAGAATGATGATCCAAATAAAGGAATTCGCACAGCTTTAGGACAATTTAAATCAGCTTTAGGCGATCCAAAGCCACAACTTAAAGAAGGCGCCGGATTTAACATGGCCTTTGATACTAACGTTGGAAACTACCAATCAGCTCAGACAGCTGGTTTCGATTTAAGAGCCAAAAACTTTGCTTTTGCCAAAACTTCAGATTTGATGCTGTTAAAAATGATCTGCGGCGATAAACAAGCTAAAATCAAAGAAGGTACATTTACTGGTGTAACTTTCTACCCACCACGTATTGTTAATTACAATGGTGAATTAGATATCTGTAAAAATACTATCTACGGAAAAAATACGACAAGCGATACTTTACACGATTGGAAAATCGAAACAGACGGTAAAACTTTTGAGAGTCCGACTCGCTTTATAATGGCACGCATTTACCCACAAGTATTAGGTAACTGGCGCAGTGAAACTAAAGACGATAAGGGCATTGCTTTTGACCAGTGGTGGGTGAAAAGTATTCTACCGGGTTTACAAGCACAGCTTAAAAAAATGGATGCGCGCTATGGCCAAGTCGTTGCCGAAGCTGATCAGCAGCTCAATAACCACAGATCTTGGTATGACAAAACCATTGATAATGTTTTTACTGGCGAAGCTTACATGAAAGATAGAATGATATTAGATAATAATTTGGGCGACAACTTGCGCTTCGAATTTGAATTCTATTTATCAGCCCTTAAAACAGTTCTTTTAAAAGAAAAAGTTGCCGCACAAAAAACAAACCATGAATATATTCTTGAAATTTCAAAACGCGCCAGAACAAATGGTTATATAATTCCAAATGTTTCTTCAGACAACGAATCTAAACGTTTAAAAACTAAATATAAGAGTTTGTTCGCCTTAGTAAAAGACGTTACTGCTGAAGATATTACGACTGTAGATGACCTATCAGAGAAAATTGTAATACCGGCTCGTGAATTAGTTGAAAAAGCAAAGAAAGATCCTAAAGATTTTCCTTCGATTGCCCAATACGAAAAAGCATTAAATACGTTAACTTCTGAATTAAATGTATTTCGCGTGAATGAATTAGAAATGAATTACAAAAACTTCATGGCTTTATTACGCCTTAAATCATTGAAGTTTGAAGATATGATCGCCGCTAAAGAAAAACTTTATAAATCGAACACGATCATTTTCAGTGGCTTTAAACAAGTAGCTGAACTAGCTGGAGCAGAGGCTGAAACATTACCTGCTGATTTTAAAGCTATCTTGGCCATAGCAAATGGTTTAGAAGCGCTTGAAATTGAAGTGAATCGTTATTTGTTAATGAAAGTAAAACTAGCTGATCGCTTAGAGATCGATATGTCACAGCTTAATACTTTTTTAAAACACAGATCTTTGGCTCCTCAGCAAAGACAAGGTTCTAGAGCACACCAAACCGGCGGACAGTAATGTCTAAGCATTTAACACTGACGACGCGATTGGCGGCTTTGGTGTTTCAAAATGAGATAATACGCTCTGGAAGTGCATTTAAAACGATTTAAGTAGGCATTAAAATTGAAATTACTTTAAACGAAGAATTAAAAAACGGAGATTTGAACATGAAAAAATTAATAATCTTAGCCATTCTGGTAGCTTCAAACATCGCTTTAGCGCAAGTTAGAGAAGTGAATAAGCCTTTGTCTCGCGAGCAAGCACGCCGTGCAAACGTTGAGCGCAAAGAGACTAAAGATTATTTAGAAGCCGTTAAAAAAGGTAAAGTTACTCAGCCAATCAGAGCAGCTCTAGTTAAGCTTTTAAGTGATGCTACATCTAAAATCGGTGGTGTCGACTCTACTAATTTAGAATCTTTAATTTCTACCCGCCCAGAAACTTTAGACAAGGTAACTCAATTAATCAGTCTTCACAGAGATGGTACTGTTGAGCAAAAATCAAAAGCAGCCACTGACTTAAAAATCTTAAGCGAAGGTTCTAAATATGAATTAACGAAAGAAAGTGCTGAGATTTTAGAAAAAATCACTGAAATGGCCGAATACAACGAAGCGGCAAAACAATTTAAAGCTGAATTAATCAAGACTTTAAGACTTGGTAAGGCTAAATCAATCGAAGAAGCTATTAAAATCGCCTCAAACGGTAAAATCACTTTAGAAAAAATTAAGGAATGCATCATTTAATAAAATTGTGTAACCTTGTTGCATGATTGAATGGCTATCAAACTTAGAAAAATCGATGTTACTTTGGATTCACCAAACAAACTCGAACTCTATCTTTGATGGCCTTTTTCCGTTTTATACCGACATTCATAAAATTAACTGGTTTATTATACCTGCCGTTTTAATTCTGCTTTATTTTTTCATTCATAGATACAAACGCGCCGGATTAACTTATTTCTTATTCTTGGCTTTAAGCATGGGTATCAGCGACTTTGCCGGAAAAAACGTAAAAAACAATTATCCCCGTATGCGTCCCTATACGGTTAAAGAACTGCAAATCACCGAAAAAAGCCCGGCAGGACCTACAAGTAGTTTTTATTCTAATCACACTTCAAATATGTTTACCTTTGCTACTTACACGAGTCATTTTTTTCCGACAGCTAAACTATTATTCTTTGCCTTAGCTTTTTTAACTGGATATTCGCGCATGTATAATGGCGTTCACTACCCATCTGATGTTTTAGCTGGCGCGCTCATGGGCTTACTTATCGGCTGGCTACTTGCCCGCCTAGCTAAAAAAATAGTTTATAAAATTCATTATTCGCATTTGGAGAAAAATCCATGAAAACAATAGTCACTGGCGCTAATGGTTTTTTAGGTTCTTGGTTGTGCAAGCGTCTGTTAGATGAAGGACATGAAGTTACAGCCCTGGTTCGTAAAACCAGCGACTTAAGCGAAATTGAACATTTAAAATTAAATTATGAATACGGCGATGTGACCAACAAAACATCTCTACAAACCGCTTTTAAAAATAAAGACTATGTTTTTCATTTAGCTGGATTAATCGCTTATAAAAAAGCTGATCGCCCAATGATGGACAAAGTAAATATCGGCGGAACACAAAACGTAGTCGATGTTTTAACTGAACAAAAGCAAGCTAAACTTTTAAATCTATCTTCAGTGGTTGCTGTAGGCGCTAGTTTTACTCCCAAAGAATTAACTGAAGAATCTCCGTACACGATCCACAAATTAAACTTAGGTTATTTTGAAACCAAGCACACCGCTGAAAAAATTGTATGTGCGGCTGCTAAAGAAAATAAAATACATGCGATCAATGTTAATCCAAGTACGATCTACGGTTTTGGCGATGCTAAAAAAGGCAGCCGCAAAACCCAAGTTAAAGTCGCGCGCGGAAAGTTTCCGTTCTATACCGGCGGTGGCGTTAATGTGGTCGCAGCCGAAGACGTTACTGATGGCATTATGAAAGCGATCGCAAAAGGCCGCAGTGGCGAACGTTATTTATTAACTTCAGAGAACATGACGATCAAAGAATTATTCACAAAAATTGCTGGTTTTGCCGGAGTCAAACCGCCTAAGATTTTAATGCCGTTTCCGGTGTTAAAACTAATCGGCCAAATCGGCGATTTAACGGGTTCTGGTTTGTCTGTAGAAAATGCTTATACCGCATCGATGTATCACTGGTTTAACTGCGATAAGGCAAAAAAAGAACTTGGCTTTAGTCCGAGACCCTCTGATATTGCCATCGAAAACAGTGTACGCTGGATGAAAGATCACGGTTATTTGGACTAAGTCCAATTACTGTAATAATAGAGACTAATGAAAATATTTTTTCTTATCATACTTTTATCAGTGGCCTCAGCTGCGGGATTTGTCTTCTGGCAAATTCCTTCGCAAGAGACGATCAAAGGGTGTTTCAAAACATCGATGTATGGTATTGATCTGTGCCCAACAGAAAAAAGCTACGTAAAACTTAAAAATATTTCTTCTAAATTACAGCGCGCCATTTTACTCACTGAAGATTCTGCCTTTTACACACATAAAGGTTTTGATGAAGAAGGTTTAACCCGTTGTTATGAAAAATTAAAAGAAACCGGTAAAATCACTTGTGGCGGATCAACGATCACCCAACAGCTGGCGAAAAACTTATTTCTTTACAAAGATAAGACATTTATTCGTAAAGGCTTAGAAGCTTTAATCACAATCAAGCTAGAAAAAACTCTGACTAAAAAAGAAATCTTAGAGCGCTATTTAAATGTGGTGCAATTTGGCAAAAATATTTACGGTGTAAAACAAGCGGCACTGTTTTATTTTAAAAAACACCCCTCAGAATTAGATGTCGTTGAATCTGCCTTTTTAGCTATGGTTTTACCAAATCCAGAAAAATATTCACAAAGTTATTATCGTAAAGATCTAACTCGTTTTGCCAGAAAAAGATTATCAGGCATTATTAAAGATATGCACCGCTATAAATCGTTAAATGACGATGACTATTTCTTAGCAATGGGAAAACTTGAGTATTTTCTAACTGCAGGACAAGCCACTATTAACACGGCCCCTGAAGAATTATCATCTGATGATTTAAATGAAATGTTAGATGGCGTTGAAGAAACGACCATTCCGGATGCGACAGCAACGGCTGAGCCGCCTACCGAAACTGCCGAACCTGCTAATAATTAATTAACTAATTTTTTTCTGAATAGGCGTAGGCCGATAAAACTAAAGATCACTAAATACGCAACAAGTACCGCAACGTGACCCAGATCGATCCAACCGATTTCTTTATACAATACTGTACGCACTAAACGGACCGCATGTGCCAACGGAAAAATATAAGCCGCAGTTTTTAAATAGTATGGAATTTCATCTAATGAAAAATACGTTCCACTGATCATCGAAAGCGGCACGATCACACCAGATGTAGAAAAAACAAAACTATCGTAGTTTTTAGCAATCGAAATCATAATCATACCAAATGATGCAAACACTAAACTCAATAAAAACAGAATCGGCGCAACTACGAAAAAATTTGGATTAAATAAGCCAAATAACGAAGAAATTAGAAACACCCCTAAGACACCTAAAAATCCCTTAGTGGCAGCCCATAACATTTCACCATAAAATATGTGTTGTGTAGAAACCGGAGTTAACAACATAGCCGCATAAGTTTTTTGATGAGTCATTTTCGTATAATTAGGATAAGTCGATTCAAAGTACGCCACCATCATCGCCGTCGTACACAATAAGCCCGCAAAATAGAACTGCAAAAACGACATGCCTTCAATTGAAGAAATGTAATGACCAAAGCCAAAACCAAAAGCGCCTAAAAACATTAGTGGCTCTAGTGTCGTCCAAAAAAGAGAGACGACAAAAGTTTTACGAAAAAATAAAAAATTACGAAGCCAAACATTATACATGTTTAGCTCTTTTCACGGATTTGATATCCGGCCAATTTTAAAAACACATCATTCAAATTCGCAGAGCGCACGTAATAATGCGTGTTTTGAATATGACTGATAAAACTTTGTTTTGATTCAGCAGTTTCAAAAAATATAAAGATGTTGTCTTCATACTCTTGAAATTTAAGCCCTGCTTGTTCAACTTTACTTAACCAATAGCCTTTTTCATCGCCGACATGAAGTTCGATCACTTCAGTGCCTATGTGCTTTAAGATAAGTTCTTTAGCTGTGCCCTGATCTAAAATAACCCCATGATCGATCATAATAATACGATCACAAAGGCGTTCAGCTTCTTCCATATAATGCGTCGTTAACACCAGCGTTGTGTTATTCGCCTTTAAACGTTCAAAGTAATTCCAAATCCATAAACGCGCCTGCGGATCAAGGCCCGTCGTTGGCTCATCCATCAGAATGAATTGCGGTTTATGAATCAGGGCGCGCGCAATCGCTAAACGGCGCTTCATTCCGCCACTCAAGGCTTCGACTTGCTTGTGCTTAAATTCAGATAATTTCATCTCGGCTAACAAATGCTCTGCCTGAGCATGCGCAAGATCGCTATCCATATTGTGATAACGGGCAAATAATAATAAATTTTCAAGCGCACTGAAATCTGTGTCTAAACAATCTTCTTGTGGCACAACGCCGATGCGCGAACGAATTTGGGTGATGTCATTTTTAGTATTTAAACCAAGAACTAATAATTCACCTGCAGTTGGAATCACTTGGCCATAGATCATTTTAATCGTCGTGGTTTTACCGGCGCCGTTAGGTCCAAGGATGCCAACACATTCGCCAGGTTTAATATCAAAAGAGATTCCATTAACTACTGGAATACCATCGTAATTTTTTTTAAGCCCAATGGCGTTCAATGCTAATGACATACAAAAAGTCTAACAGGACAAATCAAAAGCACAAATAAAAAACCCGGTTATTACACCGGGTTTTTATTTAACTGCGATTATAAATCGACACTAATTAGTCTTTGTTAGATTTTGCTTGTTTAGGGCGTTTGTGTGGATCTAATTCTTTTAAACGTAAACGAATCGATTTTGGAGTTACTTCGATAAGTTCTGTTTCTTTGATCCATTCCATACCAAATTCTAAAGTCATTGGTTTAACTGGAGTAACACGAATTGCTTCGTCTGAACCAGAGGCACGAACGTTCGACATTCTTTTTGCTTCTTGAATGTTAACGATCATATCGTTGTCTTTAGCATTTTCGCCCACGATCATACCTTCATAAACAAGGTCGCCGTCATTCACGAACATTCTGCCACGCTCTTGCTTATTCCAGATCGAGTAAGCATTTGCTTCACCTTGACGATCTGAAACCATCGCACCATTGATACGAGAGTTGATGTCACCACGGTACTCATCGTAACCGTCGAAGTTTGTATTTAATAAACCAGTACCACGAGTATCAGTTAAGAACTCAGAACGGTAACCGATTAAACCACGTGAAGGAATACGGAATTCTAAACGAGTACGGCCTGTACCTTTTTGAACCATGTTCGTCATAACACCTTTACGCATACCTAACTTCTCAGTTACGGCACCTACGTACGGATCTTCGATATCAATAACTGCGTGTTCAAATGGCTCTAACTTTTTGCCGTCGACAACTTTAAAAACTACTTGTGGCTTAGACACTAATAATTCGAAACCTTCACGACGCATTTGTTCAATCAAAACACCAAGCTGTAATTCGCCACGGCCAATAACTTTAAATGCATCAGTTGCATTTGTTTTTTCTACGCGGATTGAAACGTTATAAAGTAATTCTTTTTCAAGACGTTCTAAAATTTTACGAGACGTTACTTGTTTACCTTCTTGACCCGCAAACGGACCATTATTAACCGAGAAGATCATACCAACCGTTGGCTCATCAACTTTGATACGTGGAAGTGGACGTGGATCTGTAGCTGAAGTAATAGTATCACCGATCGTGAAATCTTCGATACCCGCGATAATCGCCATGTCGCCCGCGCCAATTTCTTGAACCGGAACCTGAGAATTTACTACATATTGGAAAAGCGCAGATACTTTTACTTTTTTCTGAGCATTTTCTTGAATACACATAATTTCGTCGCCAACTTTAACAGTACCTGCACGCATACGGCCCATCGCTAAACGACCAACGTAATCATTGTAACCAATGTTAGAAACCATTAATTGCAATGGCTCATTTTCTTTAATTGTCGGAGGAGGTACTAAATTAACGATTGCATCATAAAGTACTTTTAAGTTTCCAGTGTTAACAGCTGGATCAAGTGTTGCCATACCATCACGCGCGATTGCGTAGATTGTCGGGAAATCACATTGTTCTTCGTTAGCTTCAACGTCGATAAATAGATCGAATAATTCGTTGTGCACTTCTTGGATACGAGCATCTGAACGATCGATTTTATTGATAACAACGATAATTTTAATGTTTTGTTCTAAAGCTTTTTTCAATACGAAGCGAGTTTGCGGAAGTGGACCTTCTGAAGCATCGCAAAGTAAGATCGCGCCATCAACCATGTTAAGTACGCGTTCAACTTCTCCGCCGAAGTCACTATGTCCCGGTGTATCGACGATATTAATTTTATAATCTTCGTAAACGAAAGAAGCATTCTTCGCCGCGATCGTGATTCCGCGTTCTTTTTCAAGATCCATCGAATCCATCAAACGTTCTTCAACAGCTTGGTTTTCACGGAACGTTCCGGCTTGTTTGATTAAGTGATCTACTAGAGTTGTCTTCCCGTGATCGACGTGCGCAATGATAGCGATATTTCTAATTTTCTTTGGATCTTGAATCATGTTTTTCTCTTTCGTTGTTATAAAATAAAATTAAAATCGAGCTCTATGCTTAACTCTTTATTAACCATGACCACCCATAAGGAAAGCCTCATGAGATGTGTCTTCTTGCTCGAAGTCTGAAATTGACTGAAAAAAGCCTAATGCGCAAGTCAGAACTTCGTCATTGCTCTTCAACTGGAAAATGTCTTTTCTGAATTGAGCCGCGCCTGGATATCCCGTAGAAAACCAAGAAGCGAACTTTTTGAGCTGGATGTTTATAATATGCTCTGAACAGTGTGCTTGTAAAGCCACATGCAGGTCCTGAAAAATTCCATGGTAATTTCGTTTAAGGTCCGAACGCATGGGCTCATTCTTCCATAAGCTTAAGGCATCAGCAAAAATTAGTGGATTTTTTAAAGCGCCACGGCCAATAAGTACGCCATCGCAACCTGTTTCTTTTAAACGTTTTACAGCGGCTTGCGGAGTTAAAATATCACCATTACCTAATAAAGGAATTTTTGTTTTCGCTTTTAGATCAGCGATAAAATCCCAATCAGCTAAACCAGAATAACCTTGAGCCCGAGTACGCCCATGAACAGCCACCCAAGTGATGCCTTCATCATAAGCTAAATTACAAACATCTAAAGCATTACGTTGAGATTGCTCCCAACCAGTACGAATTTTAATAGTAACCGGAATTTTTACGGCCTTAACACACGAACTTAAAACCTTTTGCATGACGACAAGGTCTTTCATCATGGCGCTGCCTGCACCTTTTTTTACGACTTTTGGTACTGGACAACCAAAATTAAGATCAACAAAATCAGCTCCTAAAGATTCAGCAACTTGTGCACCTTTAGCGATAGTTTCTGCGTCTTCGCCAAAGAGCTGAATCCCAATAGGACGTTGGCTTTCATCGTAACTCATCAGCTGCATAGTTCTTTCTGACTTGTATTCGATGCCGGTTGCTGAAACCAGCTCAGTGACAACGACGCTTGCGTCTAGTTTTTTCATAAAACTGCGGAAGGCATGATCAGTAATTCCCGCCATTGGAGCCAACACAAATGGGTTTTGCTTTAGAGCGTCTAAAGGACTGATTCTATTAGGATTATTGAAAGATGCTGACATGCGGTTTGTTTATGTCAAAGTTCAGATTTTCCGTCAACAAATTGCTAATATTCAGAATCCTTGGTAATATTTCCAATTCGCCGATGGAAAACCTCGGGAACTGGAGTTTCGTGAATAACGACGTAAACAACGATATAACGGCTATAAAAAAACCTTACTATCACTGGTTAGAGCGAGCTCAATTAGGCCAGCTTGATTTTGCGGTTATTCAATTGCCGCAATTTTTAAACGAACAATACTTAACTACAATTGCTGATCAAGTTTCAGCTTTAGGTTTAGATTTATACCCGCTTCCTAAAGTACGCACTTACGAATCTTTTGATACCCGCAGCTACAGTATGATTTCAGATTTATTGCGCGGTAAAAACTTTAGTTTTAATCGCAATACGTACCAAGAATTAACTGATGTGGTTTCTTTTTATTTAAAAAATGAAACTAAATTATCTTTAGAACAAATTGGCAATTATGATTTAGGCACGGCACTTCCACGCGAATTAAATCCTATTTTAATTGAAAAACAATTTGCTTTTCAAACCGCTAAAGAGCGTTTACGTCTTAGAAATTTTATGAAGTTTTTGGGGCGTTTTGAAACGCAACAAAACGAATACATGATCGGTTATGTTCTGCTAGAAATGATCGATAATTTATTTGTCTTACGCCAAAAATTTCCTGAATTTAAAGTTTATCTTGCTTTAGATGTGGCTGGCATTAAATACGGTTTAGAAATTTCAGAACTGCATGTGCAAAAACCCATGTTTGGCGAATATTTTATTAAACCTATTGAAGAAAAAAATATTCCTTACTTAGGCGGCGCGGCCTTAACGCAAGATCGCACAGCTTCTGGCGAAAAATATGAATTACATCTTCACCCGACAACCGTAAATGTAAAAACCGGTTTAATGTCGGCCGTGCCGCTTGAAAAAGCTGGCCGCAGTAATGATATAGCGTTTAGTCACATTGGCCCTGATTATGAAAAAGTCGGCGCCGATCGCATTTATAAAAATCACTCTAGCATCGCGGCTATTAAGGGTTTTTTAAACCAGCATAAAATTCATTTTGCATTTTCACAAAATCCACTTGTTATTAAACCAGAAAAATACGGCATTAATTTGCAACATTTTATGGAGCCGGGTTTTGAAAGTGTTTTTTATTCGATGTGGACTGAATTTACCTTTCAAGACGATATTTACCGCGTGCATAACTATCAGTTAACGACTGAATTATTATTGCAAACGGCTCTTAATGGTATTGCCTGGTTATCTGAATCTGAACGTAAAGATTTAGCCTCACAGCGAAAAGGTTTAAAACGCGATAATGATTTACGCGTTTTAAAACATCAGGGTGTCGCCTGTTTAATGATTATTGAAACTTGCCGCCACGTTTTAAATCGCCCGTTAACAACAGGGCAATTTAATTTAAATGATGAAAAGTTTTTAGAAATTCTAGAAAATAATATTTTTGATCTATTCAAACGTTCAATTCTTGTGGATAAGTTTGGGGAAATGAACCCATACGACCGTAATCTGGGCGCATTTTTATCGGACAAAGTTTATGCTTTCTTTAGATTCGCCTTAAATGAAATTTTAAAAATTGTACGAGTGCAATCGCGCTATATCGTTTTAAAAAATCAAATTCTTGAACTAACAGATTATGATAAATTCACTGCTGAATCCTTACTAGTTGCCCTTGAGCCATTGATGTTAGAATCAAAAGGCGAAATCTTTACTAAATCGACAACTAAATATTTAGAATTAATTGCTGAATCGTTAAAAACCAGCGAAGCCTTCGAACCAGTTTACACGGGCTTTAATTTACAAAGTGAATTAGCTAACCAGTACATCCGTAAAATAAAAATTTCTGATGAAACCCTGCCGCTAGTGTACAATAAAATGTCTGATCTAGCCGGCCAAGGCTGGGAAGTTTATATCAATTCTAAATCTTTAGAAAAATTGGGTGAAGATGATTTTAGGTCTGAGATCACTGTTAATAATTCTAAAACGGATTGGTTTGAATTAAGCCCTAGATTGTTTTTCAAAGGTGTCGAAGTTAGCCTTGAAGATGTGAACTTTTCTGGAAAAGGCACGCAAACTTTAAGCGGTATCATGTTTTACAAAGGCCGACCGTTTTTAATTGATCCGAATTCTATTCCAAAATTTGCAGCTTTAGAAAAATTTTGGGAAAGAATTAAAAACGATGAAGTCAATAAAGGTGCACGCGGCGAAAAAGAATTCGTCAGAGTTCCTAAGTCACAAATTTTAGAATTATTAGCTTTAGCTGAATCGGGAACAAACATTGTATCAGATCACCCCTACTGGAATGAAATTCATACATTCTATAAAAATCTAGGCAAAGCTGAAACTAAATTAAATCTATCAGAACATTTACAAGGTATTCTTAAAGAACATCAGCTTGTTGGAACACAATGGATTCACGACCTTTATAAATTAAATTTAGGCGGAATTTTAGCCGATGACATGGGTCTTGGTAAAACATTACAGGTGCTGGCATTTTTAGATGAACATCGCAAAACTAATAAGACATGGTCTTTAGTTGTTGTGCCGACATCATTATGTTTTAACTGGGAGTCAGAAACCAAAAAATTTACGCCTGACTTACAAGTCGAAATTTTTAGCGGCTCTAAAAAACAAGAATTATTAAAACAAGCCAATAATGAACACAAAGTGATTATTGCAACGTATGGTTTATTAACTGAACATGAAGACTTTTTCTCGCAAGTTTTATGGGATGTCGTTATTTTTGATGAAGCACAGAATTTAAAAAATCTTTCATCTAAAAGAACTTCATCATCTCGCTTATTAAAGGCTAAATTTAAATTAGCCCTATCAGGTACTCCGCTTGAAAATAATTTTTTAGATTTCTTTTCATTATCAGATTTGGTTTTACCCGGCTCAATGGGAAGCTATAAATCTTTTCAAGAAAGTTTTGGTCCCGGAAAGACCATTGATACGCAAGATGTGCAATTTCTGAAATTAAAAATGCGACCGATAGTATTGCGTCGTACAAAAGATTCAGTGAATTTAAATCTTCCGAAAAAATTAGAAGAATCCATTCGTTTTGATTTCAGCGAAAGACAAATTGAAATTTATAAAAATTTGGCGATTTCGCACAACGATCAGGTTAGCCAGCTGATTCAGGAAAAAGGGCAAACTTCGTCACAACTGGCGATGTTAACGGCGTTACTGCGTTTGCGTCAGGCTTGCTCTGACCCGAGCGGTATTCCGCAGGTGAAATTCACCGAAAGCCCACCAAAGATTGCGCACATTTTAGAATGCGTGAAAGAACATCTTGAAGAAGGTAAGAGCGTTTTAATTTTTACCCAGTTTTTGGCTACCTTAGATAAAATTTCAGGATTATTTACGGCTGATAAAATTCCTTTTTATACGCTCCACGGAAGTGTCGCTAACAAAGCTCGTCGTGAAATTCTAGAATCATTTCAAAATTCAGAAACACCACAAGTTTTACTCATGACTTTAAAAACTGGTGGCGTGGGTCTTAATTTAACGAAAGCTTCAGTCGTTTATCATATTGAACCTTGGTGGAATCCTGCAGTTGAAAATCAAGCCACCGATCGTTCACATCGCTTAGGTCAAAAAAATGATGTGCAAGTTTATAGGCTTTTGATGAAAGATTCTGTTGAAGAAAAAATTGAGTTGTTGAAATTGAAGAAAAAATCTTACTTTGATGCTCTATTTTCAGACTCAGAATCATTAGATAAAGTCTTAAACGGCAGCGGCCAATTAAGTGCAGAAGACTTTAAATTCTTACTGGGAATGTAGCGCTAGCCGATAGTCTGGTAACCCTAGGATTTCGTTGGATATAAATAAAATTTCATCGATTATAGATGAAACAATTTTATTCAACGGGGGTTTCTATGTTGAAAGCATTTCTTACTGTATTTTTCTTGGGTTCGGTTTCTATGGCTGCTGGCGACGCAGGTTGCGGTCTTGGTAGCATGATCATCACTAAAAATTCTAAACTTATGCAATTATTCGCAGCTACTACAAATGCTTCTTTTGGTTCGCAAACTTTTGGTATCACTTTTGGTACTTCTAACTGTTCTGCTAGTGGTATCGTACAAAATGACAAACAAATTCAATATTTCGTAGAAGTTAACCAAGCTGAATTAACTCGTGAGATGGCTCAAGGCCATGGCGAAAAATTATCAACTTTAGCTGCTTTAAACGGTTGCGCTTCTGATTCACAAATCAATTCGTTCAGCGCAAAAGCACAATCTAGCTTCAGCTCTATCGTGCCTTCTGCTAAAACGTCTGCAGTTGACTTTGTTAACAACATGAAGTCTGCTTCAGTAGCAGATGCATGCCACGGTTCTTAATTTAGTTATATTTTTATTTCTAATAGTGAAAGCCCCACTTGTTTGGGGCTTTTCTATTTCTGACAAAGCGTCCCGCTTACAAAAATACTTAAATACAGCTCGCCAAGAAAAATTATGGACTGATCCTCAGTGGCTAGCTTTAGGCCATTACGAAAATAAATACTTTTCCTATAGCTCGCCCTTTACTCAAGGCTTTTTTCTTGATGCCGATGGCGCAAATTCACCAGAAAAAGAATTACTTAAAACTATTGAGTTACTTTATGGCGACAATGATCAGCGCCTGCAATGCCGTTATTTAGCGCGGGCCCAATGGTTAAATGCGCTCTTAAAAACTGATGCACAAGATAGATTACCCTGCGAAGAGCGACAACTCTGGAAAAAACAACTTAACGTCAAAGGTGTTTCTTTAATTTTTGCCGCCAGTGACATGGGTAATGCTTCATCAAGTTTTGGCCATACTTTTTTAAAAATCGTAAACCCTGAAAATGCGCAGAACAAAGATTTAATTGATTACGGAATCAACTATGCGGCCAATGCCGATGCCAGCGAAGGCGTATTTTATGCGCTTAAAGGTTTATTTGGCATGTACGATGGCCAATTTACTATGCTTCCGTATCATCAAAAGATTCGCGAATACATTAATCTAGAAGGCCGTGATATCTGGGAATATTATTTTAACTTCACACCTGAAGAAACTGATTTTTTAGTGAATCACCTGATCGAAATGGAAAATGCACGCGCTCCATATTATTTTTTTAGTGATAACTGCTCATATCAGATTTTAAAAACATTAGAAGTAGTGCGCCCTGATTTAAAACTTTCACAAGAGTTTCGCTATTTTACTATTCCGATCGATACCGTCAAAAAATTAACTGGCTTACCTACTCCGGTTTTTGTTGCACGTAAGTATAAAAAATCACTTAAAACGGATTACCTTGAATCATTTGCAAAACTTGGCGTATTACAAAAAAAAGCGCTTGATATCGCTGTCGTTGATTTAAATATACCTGATGATTATGAACTTTTAAAATTAGAAAAGGCGCAAGTCTATGAAACCGCGATGAAATATTATTCATTGCGCGCATTTACGTCGGACAAAGATTACGACAATGAAAAATACCAACTGTTTTTAAAAAGAGCTTCAATGGGTATGGTTGCTGGGGCTGATTATGTTTCTAACCCAGAGCCTCCTGAAGATAGCCATGATTCATCAGCACTATATTTTGGTATGGGACAAAGTGATTTCAAAAATGAAACGTTAACCTATACCAGTTTAAAATTCAGACATGCCTTACATGATTTAGAACAGCAAGATTTTGGAACAGTAACCTTTAGTCAGAATGAAATGGCTTCTATCGAAGCTCGTTATCTAAATACTGACGAAGAAGCTAAAAATTTTCGTATTTATAAATTTACGGCTTTAAATTTAGTGAACTTAAATCCCGTTACCCAGCTAGATAAAAATTTTTCGTGGAAATTTCGTGCCGAACTTGTGAATAACATGGAAACCTTCACTGATGATGCCTTTACCGGTGATATTGAAGCCTCGGGTGGATATAGCTATGATTTAGCGTTATTTGAACGCACGCGTATAGCTTATTTAATGACCGCGAGACACTGGGATAAATCCATTAACAGCATCGGGCCTGAAATTTTATTGGTTAGCCGTCTATTGCCAAACTTGGGCTTTTCTTTAGATTTAACTTATTTTGGACAAAACAAAAGATCTGATTTTTTGCGCTATAAAAGTAAAGTGAATTACACATTCAGAAAAAACTTTGATATCCAGTTCGCCACCGAAAATGGCATCAACAAAGAAACCCATCAGCAATTGCAATTGGTGTGGAATTTTATTTTATAACTATTCTAACCACGTCAGGCGGTTTTCAGTCTGACGTGGCGGTTTAGGTGGCGTGTGATCTGGGTATCCAATCACAATGCCACAAAGAAGTTCTAATTCACCCGCCTGATATTCGGGTAATTCTGTTACTCCTAAAAATTTGTCGACTTCGTGCTTGATCTCAAGTGGAGCACCCATCGTGCAACAACCTAAGCCTTCAATCTGACAGGCTAGGTTAATATTTTGCACAGCCATATAGACGCTACCGATGCTAGTGTAATGACGTTCTTCTGGCGAATTGTTCGAATAACAAAAAACCAGAACTGGTGCGTTACCTAAGGTGAAAAAAAATCTTTCAGTAAAATCGTATAAAGAAGGTTTTAATTTTTTTTGTAAAATATCTTTAATGCCTAACCAAGATTTTTGCGAATATTTTAAATATTCGTCACGCTTTTTACCCTGCACGATAAAAAATCTCCAGTTTTGACGGTTCTTACCTGATGGGGCATGAAAAGCCGCTTCATTAAATATTCTTTCTAAGACCTGCTTAGGCACGGGATCACTTTTATATTGGCGAATAGATTTACGACTTTGGACGAGTTCGTAGAATTCTTGTGACGTCATTTGACCCCCTTAGGCTTATAGAACAAAATAATAGCTATGAATCAGGCCGTTGAAAATGAAAAATCTATCTCAATACCCCTATTAATTGGGGCTTTGGTTATTTCGCTGATTTTTGCCGTTGGCTCGTCTATGACTTCTGTCAGAAGAATCTTTGATTCTAATACCGAAGAGCGTAAGATTTTGGCCAAAGTTTTTACCGAATACAACGGTAAGGCTTTTGTGATCTTTAAAATTAAGACCAATGCCGGCGTCGAGATCGAAATTTACGAAAAAGACTTAGCTACTAATAATCAGCAGTTTAAACAGCGCTTTCCGTTAAGTGATGATGTTGAAGCCTATTTAATGGTGAATAACAATTCGATGAATTTAGGCTTAGTCGATGTTAATAACGATGGCCAAATGGATGTGATCGCCCCGACCGTAGACAAAAATGGCAATTCGCGATTAAATGTTTTTCAGTTCAACAGCGATTTAAATTCGTTTGTTCCATATGCTGAAGGTCAGAACTAATTATTTATTTTTTAAAATGAAGCGATAGGTTTTTGTGCGGCGCCCAGTTTTTTCATAATAATTACCCGCCAGATAACCATTATCTAATTTATAAAGCTGAAAATGATGCCCATCAGGGCTTCCAATCACCAAGCCATCACGCCCAATAAGTTGAGCACTGAATTCGTCATAGAACTCATGAGTTGTTGGTGGCTGTCCTGGCTTTGCAATCTGATACTTTCCAATAATCTTTGAATTTGTATCAGACGCAGCTTTTAAATTGATTTTTAATCCGAACAGCACTTCGTTACGGTTATTCACAACCGAACCTTCATAAGAGCCCCAAAACTTTGCATAATCTATGGCCGTTACTGATGCAGATATAGCGTTCAAATTTTTTAGACGAAAGCGCAGCTGACGTAAAAGATCGATAACCTCTTGTGATGAACGGGCACCGGCTAATTTTTTTTCATTGGCGATTACAGTTTGATCGACATTTTCTTTTAGTTTATCGCGCTCAACAATAGCTTCATCCGTGACTTCGTTTTCTTGCATCGACTCTATAGATTCAATTGGGGCCGATGTTGTCACGGTTGCGGACACCGTAACTCTAGCGGCTGTTACTTCAAGTTGTATGGGTTTAGCTAGAGCTTCTTCAGAAACTGTCTTATCTGCGCTTACTTCTGTTATCGAAACAGCCTGCGAGCGTTTGTGATACGCAAAGTAGGCTATTCCAAGAACGAATACGGCTATAAGTAGCTTATTCATTATTTATTTTTAGTTTGTTTCTTATTCAGGTCGCGCCAGGATTTTCCAGCGCGAGATTTTGGATCAACTTGAAAAGTTTTAACAGCTGCATTGTGCGCATCTAAACTTTCAGAAAATTGATGAGTGCCATCGTTATGGCTTACGAAAAATAAATACTTAGACGGCAATGGCTTTAATGCCGCTAACAACGCTTCTTTACCCGGATTAGAAATCGGCGTCGGCGGTAAGCCGTAAATTGTATACGTATTGTGTCTTGTCGGTGTTAATAAATCAGTGCGGGTAATATTTTTTGGCATTTGCCCGCGAGTTAAAGCCACACCGTACAATACTGTTGGATCAGTTTGCAGGCGCATATTTTTATCTAAGCGATTATGAAACACTGATGAAACTAATGGACGTTCTTCTTTAGCTCCCGTTTCTTTTTCAACGATACTGGCAAAAGTAACTAACTGGTTACGATTCCATTTTCTTTGTGGAAAAGTTTGGTTAAAAGTCATTATTTCAGGTTGAATTTCTGAATACACCGCTAAAAACCGGCGCACCATTTGCGTGATGATATCTTTTTGTGAGTCAAATTTTGTTACTTTATAAGTTTCAGGAAACAGATAACCTTCTAATGAATCAAGCTTTTCACCTAACAACGATTGAATAAATTCACGATCACGAAACAAGGTAAAAGCTTCTTGTTTGGTGCCGTAATTATTTTTTTCTAAAAGATCTGCGATATCCCACATATTCAGGCCTTCAGCCACTGTGAAATTTCTGGCAACACTTTTACCAGAAGTGATTACCGCTAAAATTTCATCCGGAGTCATCGCTGCATTTAATGCGTATTCACCGCGTTTAAGCTTAGGATTCATGCCTCGGTAGCGCGAATACCATTGAAATAACTTTGCACTTTTAACTAGTTTTGCAGTCTCTAGATTTTGGGCAACTGTAGGCATCGACTGCCCGGGGTTTACATCAAACAATATTTCAGTACTATCGCTGGTTACACCTGTGCGCAAAAACTGATAGCTGAAATAGGCTAAAGAAATAGATAGAGCAACAACAAATACTGTTGTTGCAGAAAGTATCGTCTTCATTTTTTTATTCAAGAGTTACTCCAGGAAGTAGCTTGGTTTTATCTAAAGTTGTTGGATCTTCTAAACTTGCCATTGGCACTGTTGTGTATTGAACCGCAAAGTGCGCAGATGGGCGGTCATTACCAGATTTACCCATGCCACCGAATGGTAAGCGTGAACTTGCACCATTTGTTGTGCGGTTCCAGTTTAATAAACCGACACGCGCTTTTAAAATCGCTTCGTTATAAAGCTCTTTATTTTTTGTAAATAGCGCCATCGCTAAGCCATAGCCTGTCGAATTCACCATCTCCATCGCGTTATCAAAATCGCTTGAACGATAGATAGCAACGTTTGGTCCAAAGATTTCAGTTTTTTGATAAACTGAATTTTTATCAAAACTTTTCACCAAATGAATACTTGGAGTCACGTAGTGACCTTTATTTTCAAGATCTAAAGCTTTACCGCGCATTAAGTTTTCACAATTTTCACGATTTGCCATCTCTTGAAAACGAATATATTTTTCTACGGCTGCGCCATTAATCAACGGGCCCATAAATGGATTTTTTGCCCAGTGACCAATTGTTAATTTTTTTGCCGTTTTATAAAAACGATCTGTAAATTCATCGGCAATTTTATCGTGTAAAATCACGCGTGAAGTTCCCGAACAACGCTGACCCGTAGACATGTAAGCACCCACGATTGTTTCGTAGACCGCTTTATCCATATCAGTGTCATCCCAAACCACAGTTGTATTTTTACCGCCCATTTCAAGCGCTAAGATTTTCCAGTAATGATTTAGCGTTTCTTGTTTGATTTTAAGCCCAACTTCATAAGAACCTGTAAATAAAATACCATCAATCGCTTCGTGAGCGACAAGTCTGCGCCCTGTTTCAGCTTCACCATGAATCATATTGAAAACGCCCGCAGGAAATTGCGCTTTTTCAAAAATTTGCGCGTACAACTGGCCTACATAAGGCGTTTGTTCAGAGGGTTTATAAACAATCGTGTTTCCAGTCACTAAGCCTGGAATAATATGACCATTCGGTAAATGTGCCGGAAAGTTAAAAGGCCCAATCACCGCCATCACACCACGGGATTTAAAACGAATAACACCTTCTACTTGCGGCAACGCATTTGGAATGTGTTCTTCTTGAACTAATTTTAATGATTCATTTAATGTTACATCAATTTTTGCAGATAAAGCTTTAGCTTCAGAAGTTGCATCCCATAGAGCTTTACCAGTATCACGAGCAATGGCTTCAGCCATTTCAGCTTCGTGAGCAATAAATAATTCTTTTAAACGAAAACAATATTTTTTACGTTCGTCTAAAGAAAGTTTAGCCCAAGGCATGTAGGCTTTCTTAGCGGCTGTAATCGCCTGTTCAACATGATCTAAACTATAACTGACTGTCATAATTTCATCACTTAAATCTGCCGGAGAAATATCTTTAAATTGTCCGTCTGGTTTTTGACCTTTAACGAACTGACCGTTTAAAAAATCACCTAAAAATGGAGTGGTTTTGTACGCCATACTCTTACGCCTTCTTCCCAAATTCAAAAGGCGTCACAAACACCTCTTGATCTAAATCTAATTTTAAACGGTCACGAGTTTTTGATGGCACGGCAACGTAGCCATCTTGGATATCGTAACCCGATAACATACATTTGAAATCTTCGCTGCCGTAACCAATTAAACCCATTTGTTTATAGGCAGCTTCTTTGCCTTCGCTAACGCGAAGTTTTTTTCCGGCTTTGATCGGAAGAATATTTTCTGTCTCACAACCATAATGTGGGCCACCATCAAACGGATCCACTTCGTCTAAATATTGAAAGCCAATATTTTCTAAAAGATGTTGCGCGGGTTTTGTCGCTTCGCCTACACGGCCAAGCACCAAGCGTGCTTTTGAATCTAATAAACTTAAATAAATATCTTCTTCAGGAAATAACGACTCAATAAATTCTTTATTGGTTTGTGATAGTGCATCAGCTTCCTGATAGGGTAAGCCGGTAAAACGGCGGCCTAAGGCCTCCCAAAATTCGCTGCGGCCTTCGTCAGTTAATGGCGGTGTTAATTCACATAACACACGTTTTTCAAAACGATCCGGGTTTAGCGCCATGTACACAAAGCGGCTTAGAGAAATTTGTTTTCCTAAACGCTCTGGGCGGCGGCGGTACGCTTTATCAACTAACAACCCACCGATTTCAGTTGGCCCGTCAGTGTCTAACTGAAAACGTAATACTTGATGAATAAAACCAATTCCTAAATCTTGCGAAAAGTGATCCCGTTTTAAAATTTTAAAATAACAATGGGGCACAGCCTCAGAACCATGTTTGGCAATAATTAAAGAACTGCCGACAACCATTTGCTCTTCGACGTCTTCAACCACAAAAATATATTCTGATTTATCTTTTGGAAGATCACCAGCGAATGAAGCTTCGCTGCGGGCAATTTTTTCAGTCAGGATCTTACGATCACCCGGAAGATTTAATAAATTAAATTGCTTCGCTAAATCTGTTAATTGCGTAATATCGTCTTTGCTAACCGCTCTTACAATAAAGCTCATAAACAAAACCTTTCGATCATTCTGGTGTAGAACGATGTCATTAATTCTAAATGTTTAATTTCAACGTGTTCATTCGGCGTATGAACATTGTTTTCTCGTTTACCCGCACCGACACAAATACATTCTATGCCGATTCGCGAAAACAGACTGGCTTCGTTTGTCGAAGCCAGACTTGTGCACTGGCTGATTTGTCCAAGTTTTTCTAATTCGGCCAATGCACCTTTAATCAAAACTGACTTTTCATCAGTACGAAACGGACGCTTGTAATCCTGTAAATTGAATTTTGCGCCTACTTTTTCACAGGCACTCGAAATCATTTGCATCCACTTTTCGTAATCTTCTTGTCTTACATTAGGAAGAATACGGCATGAGCCGCCGATCAAAATATGATCGTCAAAAGTTCTGATGATACCGACACTGATCGTTGAATGTTCGGGCATAAAAGCCTTATCGATCACCGATTTCATTTCGTTTTGCACATCAACCATGACGTTATATAAAAAATTAATTTTACGAATCGCCGGGTCTTTAAAAGAAGCCGCAACATCTAATTCGACCATCGCTTGATTGGGAATCATGTTTTGTCTGGTTCCCGCATCCATATCGACTATCACGACGTTATCTGGCATCTTAGATAAATAATCGAAAAGTTTAAGCGCGGCACTTTCACCTAAATGCGGTGTTGATGAATGCGCACTTTTACCAGAAAAGATTTTTGACTGCGTTGAAATTGATTCAGACGCTGCGATGTTGTGTTTGTATTCAACTTCTTCTTGCGAAAAAGGAATACGCATTTCAACTGTGGCATAACCTTTTGCTGCATTAATAATATTTAAATCCGATGGGTCACCAATCAATGCGTATTTTGCATTAATCTTATTTTTACGAATTAATTTAAGTGCACCTTGCATTCCGGTTTCTTCACCGAAAGTTCCCACCAACACTGGTTGTAAGGTGTTAAGTTTCATGCTTTTAAATTGCGTCATCGCTAAAAGTTTGCATAAAAAATCTAATTTTACTTCGGCTGATCCTAACCCATAAATGCGACCGTCTTCAATCACGGCATCAAACGGATTAAAATTATTTTTTTTCCATAAAGCGAAATTTCCGGGATCAACAGTATCAAGATGAGCTTGTAATAAAAATTCATTTTGCCCGGTTTGAAAAGGCTGTAAGCGCACGATGATATTTGCCTGGGTGATGCCGTTTTGCACTTCTTGCTGAACTTCGACATCAAAGCCAAGCTCGTATGCTATCAAAGATAAATAATCCACCACCTCAACAGTCGAAGTTTGCGGCGAGCTGTCAAAAGCAATCAGCTTTCGACAGGCGCCGACAAAATCAAATCCTTCAACTGAAGAAGTAGTTTGGGGAGTAACCAATCTTATAATCCTTCGTGTACCGTTTTTTCGATCACTTCTAAGGCTAAGGCAATATCAGCTTCCTGAATAATTGCCGGCACTAAAAAGCGAATACGAACTGGGTCTTTACCGCAAGTAAATGCGATGATGCCATTTTTAAATAATTTTTTAACAAAAGTTTCTGCTTGTTCTTTTTTTCCTTCGAACGGTGTGAATGCAATCATTAAACCCATACCGCCTGCATCTGATAATAATCCCTTGCAAGTTGTTTCATTTAAACGATTGATCCCTTGAACGAAGTGATTATGAATTTGGTTAATGCGGCCGTTTGGTCCAATGTAACCTTCTTCAAGCATTTCTAAAATTTCAAGACCCGCAGTCATTGCACTTGATCCACCAGAAAAAGTTCCCGCTATTAAGCCTGGTTTAGGATTGTACTCTTCAGTGTAAAGAGTTGCACCTAACTGAACTGTTTTTGCGATGGTTACGATATCAACGTATTCGCCAAGATTCATTGTTTCAAAAGCAAAAAATTCACCCGTGCGAGCAAAAGTTTGAACTTCATCAGCCCAAACAGCGATATGTTGCTGTTTGCAAAATGCTAACATTGGTTCATAGAATTCGCGCGGTGTCGGAACAAAGCCGCCTTCACCTAACATTGGCTCAAAAGAAAATGCAGCGATTTGTTTATCAAATTTAGCAGCGTGTTCTTTTAAAGTGCGAAGCGCAGTCTCAGAAGATTTTGGATCTTTTTTATCAAAGTTTGGAATACGCAAGACTTCATTGTATTCTGGCAGACCTTGTTTATACGCAGGGTTATCAGTCACTTCGGCCATCATTGTTGAACGACCGGCAAAAGCATTTTTCATCGCAACGATCATTTTCGCCGGAGAATTTTTTTGGCGCGCCATTTTTACAGCGTTTTCGTTAGCCATAGTTCCGCACGTTGAAAACCAAGCGTGTTTAAGACGAGAGTTACGACCAGCAATCTGAACTAATTTCTCAGTCAATCTGATGTATTCATTGTTTGGTTGAATATTACCTTGCATCACTACATCTGATAAAGCACCGCGAACAGCTGCTTTCATAACACGTGGATGCGAATGACCCATTAAATGAATTCCGATGCCGTTGATCAAATCCATTTTCACGCTGCCATCTTCTAGTTCAACATACACACCCTGGCCTGCACCTGTGCCAACATACTGGTGATAAAGTGGACGACCACGAAGTGCACCGATGTGCTCAATTTTATTTTTTGAACGCTCAACTAAAGTTGGTTGAGGTGGTTGAATAGTTTGAATGGCACTGTTGATCACCATAACTTCATCCACTAAATCGTTTACAAGACCTTCAACAACGGGATCGTGGTCAAGTTTTCTACCGGTTAATAATTCATCTGTACTTTGCACTTTGGCGATCGCGCCTTTGATTGCTGATAACATCGTTTTTTCCTCGTAGTTCTAGAGAGTGTTTTTAGGTAGATAGAATACCTTGTTGCGACGAGCTATGACAAGGAAAGCACTTCATCGTTAGACTTTGGCTATATGCAGCCAACAGCCGAATTTCAGCAACAGTTTCAAAAGGCGTTATCTCTTCAACAAGAGAAAAAATATGACGAGGCTTTAACGGCTTATAAGTCACTTTTAGAGCAAAACCCCGACCTTAGCCAAGATCAAATCGCTGATATTAGCTATAATGCGGCCTTAACCAGCTTTAATAAACAAAGTTTTTTAGAGAGTTATGTTTATAACCAAAAAGCTATTTTACTAAACCCCCGACATGATCAAGCACTAGAATTAGCAACTAAGATTAAAACACAGTTTCAGGTGAAAGCTACACCCCATGATATTTCGCTCATTGAAAATTTAAACAAAGCCGGTCTTCAAGTCGTTCCTGTTGAAGCTTTATGGGTTTTAGCCACTCTGTTTTTAGTGATTTTTTTGCGCAGTGTTTTCGGGTATTTTTTAAATCGCAAAAAAGAAATTTTAGAGAATTTAAAGTTCAGCCGTTTTTCTTTTAAGAACTATTTTTGGTTAGTTTTATTTCTGATTTTTTCGTATTTTTCAGGGCTAAAAATCTGGGAAGAACAAATTCCTAAAGCTCTCATTCGTACAGAACAGGCCTCGTTAAAAACGGCGGCTGGCGAAAACCAAGCGACTTTGGCAGACCTGCCTGGCGGCAGCCTTGTGCACATTTTGCGGGTGGCTAAAATTGATGAAATTCTTTATTTTCAAATCAAATATCCGGGGGGAATTTCGGGCTGGGCGAAGAAAGACGATTTGGAGCTTATTTCTGCACCAAATTTGCCCAAGGACTAACCAAAATCAGACGCGTTAGTGTCTAATTTTTTTGACTTCAATGCCCCCTTGGGTTGATATATTTTCGAGGTCAACTGTGAATTCTATGGCAAGTGTTAAATCATTGAAATTATTTGTAGTTTCTTTAATGGCGTGGGGCTTTCTTTTCTCGTGCGCCACTCAAGAAAAAGATTTAAATACGGCAGAAGGTCTTTTTGCTTATGCTAAAGAATTTCAAGATGCTGAACGCTTTGAAGTGGCTTTAGCAAAATACGCTGAAGTTAGAAACAAATTTCCCTACAACAGCTTAGCAACTGAAGCTGAACTTGCTATTGCTGATGTTCATTATATGCGTGAGTCGTACACTGAATCAGAAGTAGCTTACCAAAATTTTCGCGATCTTCATCCTAAACATCCAAAATCAGATTACGTTTTATACCGAATTGCCATGAGTTATTACATGCAATTACCTGAAACGATTGATCGTGATCTGACAGTCGGAAAAGATGCGATTTATCATTTCAGCGAATTAGTAAAATTATATCCCAAGTCTGAATACGTTGCTGATAGCAAAACTAAACGTGACGAAATCTATTCACGTTTAGCACAAAAAGAAATTTACATTGCTGATTTTTATTTTAAACAAGAAAAGTATTCTGCAGCACTACGCAGATACGAATCGACTTTATATAAATTTCCGGGGCTTGGTTTTGAACCAAGAGCACTTTTCGGTGCAGCTAAATCTGCAAAGTTTATCTCTGACAAGAAAAAGCAAGATCAGCACGCCAACACGTTAACTACAAAATATCCAAATTCTGATGAAGCACGATTGTTAAAAAGCGAGGGGCTATAAACATGAGATCTTTTTCTGGACAACTTCTTGATGAAGCTCGTGAAGCCTTTATTGATGGTAAATACCAACAGGCCGAACCGCTGTTAATGCAGCCGACGTTAATCAATTCGAACAATCCTGAAATCTATCAAATGTTAGCAACGATCTATTACAATCGCGGCCAATTTAATAAAGCGATTAAAACATTTAAAAAAGCTTTAGAAATTGACCCTTCATACAGCGACGCTGCAGTTGGCTTATCAATTATTTTAAATGACCTTGGTAAATACGACGAAGCTAAAAAAGTTTTCGAACAGGCGCAAACGATTGTTGATAAGAAAAAATCTTTTCAACAAAGTTCAAACTTAGAAGAAAAAATTGCTTCTAAACACATTGAAACGGCTGACCTGTACTTGCAAATTCGCCGTTTTGATGAAGCCTTAGAACAGTATATGAAGGCTTATCACTTATCTTCGAAAAAAGGCGATATCGCTTTATTAATTTCTGAATGTTACGTGCAAGCTGGACACAAAGAAAAAGCCATCAAAGAATTAAAAGCTGTTATCCAGTACGACAGTAAATTAATTAAACCTCGTCTTAAGCTTGGATTAATCCTGTACAACTCGCATATGGTTGCCGAAGCCGTTGAACAGTGGGAAAATATTATTCGCTTAGACCCAAAAAACACTGAAGCCTTACGTTACTTAAAAATGGCTCAGACAACTGGTATTACTAATTTAGATTTTTAAAAGGATTTATTATGAAACAAATTCGCGACGAAATGGCTGCATTTTTAAAACAAGAAGATATCCAAAAATTAGTGGGTAAATTAGCTGCTCAAATCGAAAATGATTATGAAGGCCGTGAAATTATCTTTATCTGCCCATTACGCGGTTCAATTCACTTAACGGCAGATCTTATGCGCCGTATTTCATTACCTCAGCAAGTTGATTTCGTTTTTGTTCGCTCGACTGAAAAAGGCGGCGCGATCAGCATGACAAAAGATATTTCTATAAACATCACAGGCAAAGACGTGATCATCGTTGAAGAGATCATCGATACAGGTCGTACATTAAGTTTTTTAAAAGACCGTTTATTGGCCGCAAAACCAGCGTCTTTAAAGATCGTAACGTTATTAGATAAGCCCGCACGCCGCGAATTACCGATTCGCGCGGATTACATCGGTAAAACTATTGAAGATCGTTACGTTGTTGGTTACGGCATGGATAGCGATGAAAAAGGCCGTAACTACTCTGAAATTTACGTTCTTAAGAACTAGATTTTTTATCTAAGTAAAAACTGCGTTCACTACAAATAAAGTTAATACGCACACGACGTACAATAGTACGAAATTTTTTGGAATCATCCTTGATCCTCCGCTGTTGTGCTAAAAATAATTTTTAGCGTGTCTTCCCTTAGTTAGACTAACGTTATGTCCTGTTTTAGGCAAGATAGCCAGTCCATGGTCTAGCCACATATAGCTCTGATCTAGACACCAGTCCTAATATATAAAGTTTAGTGTTCACAGTCTCATTCTGAGACGTCAAACTATTAGATAGAGTAACAATATTGGTCTCTACATTGCTGACTAATACTCTAAAGGGGAGAAATCAAATGAATACAAATAAGGTAGCTAAATTTTTTACAGTTGTAGGTTTTTTTGTAGTCAGTGGGTTTATTACCGTAAATGCAGCCTTCGCAGCTGATGAATATCCAAATAAAGAAACTTGTTCCCGAGCTGAGCGTAGTAAATGTGAAGCTACCTCAGGTTGTGACGGTCAAGAGGGCGATAAATATACTACATGTACGGCTAAGTGTGCTCGCAGTACTGAAACAAAATGTGAATCTTACTCTTCAAGAGAAGACTCTAAAGAAAATGATTCAGAATGCGTATCTGCATATAAAGCATATCAAGAGAGTTTAGCTGATACGAACAGTGCGTGCGAAAGCGTTGCCTCCCCTACTAGCTCATCATCATCTCGTTATTCAGGTACGACAGACACTCGTAAAAAATGCTCTGAAAAAATTCAAGAATGTGCTCAGTTCGCCAGCCAAACTTCTGCACAAACCACACAAGAAGATGGCGGCATGTCGAGCACACTAAATATCTTTCGCGCTGTCATCGGCGGTGAAGAATCATTAGGTTTATCTGGAAGCAGCAGCTGTTTAGTTGATATCGATAGCAAAGAAGCGCGTGATGCTGAAAAAGAATTTCGTGACCGTCGTAAGGAATTTGAAAAAGAGAAAAAAGATATCGAAAACGACGCGATCAAAGATAAAGAAGATAACGATAAAGAAATCACTCGTATCACAAAAGAAGTTCAGGAATTACAACGTGAAAACAAAGAAGTCTTAGCAAAAGCTGACGTGAGAATGCGTGAACAATTAAATGCATCACAAAAAGACATGGTTGATTCAGCAGCGCGTTTACGTAACTTAACGACACAAATTTCAAAAAAGAATGATTCAGTAAGAGCTTTAAACTTTGCTTATGCTGATCGTATGCTTGATACCTCAACACAAAAACAGAACTTACGTTGTAAGTCTGCTTTAGACCAAGCCAAAACTTGTATGATCAAATCTGCTAAAGGAATCAAAGACGACGCTTGTAAGGACTTTCCTTTCACAATTAAATCTAAAGGTCCTAAAGCAACGGCTGAGTTAAAAGCGCAGTTACAAGTTGTTAATGACGCTTGTTATGAAAAAGAAGAGCGCGAAAAAAAGAGATTAAACTTCGATCAACAAGAACAAATGAAAAAAGTTATGGATGAAATGACTGAACTTCAAGCGCAAGCTAAAGAAGAAGGTCAACGTCAACAAATTCAATCCGAGAACTCGACAAAAATTTCGCAAGAAGCTGAGCGCGAAAAACAAGAAGCTGAAGCAAATATGGCGCAACAAATTGCTACCTTACAAGGTGAGATGGCTCAATTTGCGCAAAAACTTGAAGCTAAAAACTTTCGTTCACAAGAACGCTTGAAAAAATTAGCTGAAGACTTACAAAAATTAGAACTTGAAGAAAAAACAGGAAAACGTTCAAAAACAAGCTTAGCATCGGCAGCTGTTCGTAAAACAAAAGTTGATGTGGAAAACGTAATCGCTCAATGTGGTTGTGCTGAAGATATCGCTAATGCTAAGTCAGGCGAAGAAGCTCCTAAAGGCAGTTCAACTAAAGCATTAAACACGTGTAAGGCATTAAAACGTTCTTTACCGGCTGGTGGAGAAGAGAAAAAAACTCGAACAGGTAAATCGAAGAGTGCTTTTTAATAAGACCAACATCTAGTTACGATTACCCAGAAGGATATTTTTTTGATAGGCTAATTACCTATGTTGAAAAAAATACTTCTGGGTCTTTTTGCTTTTATTTTTCTTTCTTTAACTGGCGCATATTTTCTTTATAGCTCGGTTAAAGCTTCACTTCCTGAAGTCATCAAACTTGAAGATTACAAACCACTTTTAGTTTCACAAGTCTTCGATCGTAACGGAAAAAAAATCGGCGAGTTCTCGCGCCAGCGTCGCGTACTTATCCCCTACAAAGATATTCCTGAATTAGTGATCAAATCTTTTATCGCTGCCGAAGACGATACGTTTTTTGAACATAAAGGTATTAATCTTCAGGCTTTACTGCGTGCATTTATTGCCAATATGCGGGCTGGAAGAAACGTTCAGGGCGGATCTACGATTACTCAGCAAGTTGCTAAGACCTTGATTTTACAGACGAATGAAAAAACATATGCTCGTAAATTGCGTGACATGCTATTGGCCATTCAAATGGAAGAAAATCTATCTAAGGGTGATATTTTATACCTTTATTTAAACCAAATTTACTTCGGTCAAAGTGCGTATGGCATTGAAATGGCGTCGCAAACTTACTTTAGAAAACCTGCTAAACATTTAACGATTCCAGAAGCGGCGATGTTAGCAGGGCTTCCAAAAGCTCCTTCAGACTATTCGCCAGTGAAAAATCCGATTCGCGCTAAAGAACGTCAGGTTTACGTGATTCATCGTTTACATGATATTGGTTACATCACCAAAGAACAACGAGACACGTTCGTAAAAACACCGATAAAAGTTTATTTAAAAGAAGAGTATGAAATTATCGCCCCGTTTTATTTAGAAACTCTTCGCCAGTTATTGGTGCAACAACTTGGTGAAGATGTGATTTTAAATCAAGGTGTACGCATTACCACAGGTTTAGATTTGAACAAGCAAATCGCAGCTAATGAAGCTGTGGTTAAAGGCTTAAAAGAACTTGATAAACGCCAGGGTTTTCGCGGCCCACTTAAAGTATTAGAAACCGAAGCTGAATACGCCGAGTTTTTAGATAAACAAAAAAAATCAATTATCACCGAATCGAACCCAGAACGTACGATCTTAGAAGATGGAACATTTGCTGAAGTTGATATTATTAAAAAAGGTCGCATCATCACTAAAAAAGTTAACGAAAAATTAGCGGCGACCAATTTACCGAGCTATTTAGACATTGGTAAAAATTATGAAGCTATCGTCACTAACGTGAATGATGCTGAAGCCTATGTTGAGGTTCAATTACCTGAAGCAAAAGGTTTAATTGAACTTGAAAGCATGACTTGGGCTCGTAAAGTTAATTTCGACGTAAAAGCTGAAGGTAATGAAATTAAAAAGCCGTCATCAGCCCTGAAAAAAGGTGATGTGATTTTAGTTAAAATTTTAGATGATAAATTCACGTGGCGCAAAACACGCGGAAAAATTCTTCCGAAATTAGATATTTCAAAACATTTAGCTATCGAACTTGATCAAGAACCCTTAGTTGAAGGCTCGCTACTTTCAATTGATCAGCAATCACAAGATGTTCTGGCCATGGTGGGCGGTTATAGTTTCGCGCGCAACGAGTATAACCGCGCCCTTCAAGCGGCTCGCCAAACGGGTTCTTCTTTCAAAGCTCTGGTTTACGCTGCTGCTTTAGAAAAAGGTTATAACGCCTCGACAAAAATTATTGATGCGCCACTTGTTTACAAACAGAACAGCGGCGAAGAAGGCCAGGGCGATGAAAAAATCTGGAAACCTTCAAATCACGGCAAAGAATTTAGCGGTGAGATCACCATGCGCAATGCGCTTGTTAAATCTTTAAATATTCCGAGTGTAAAAATCGTTGAAGACATCGGCGTTGATTTTGCGACTGATTTTGCACAACGTTTGGGAATTTTTTCAAAACTAAATCCGGATTATACTTTGGTATTAGGTTCAAGCTCTGTGACTTTATATGAAATGACAAAAGCCTTTTCACAGTTTGGTCGTTTAGGTAAACGCACTCGTCCAATGATTGTAAAAAAGGTGATCGATACTACAGGCAAAGTGATTTTAGAAAACCTGTCTTTAGATGCCCGCTTTACCAATGAGATGGCACCGATTGAAGAAAAGTTTGCGCAAAAAAGAAAAGAATTCGAAAGCCAAGACAGCAATGCAGAAAATGCGCCGTCGTCTCCGTTTTTCTTTGAAGATCCAGAGCAATTGATTCGCCCAGAAGTCGCAGCAACGATTACGCATATGTTGCGCGGAACTGTTGAAGACGCTTACGGCACTGGCGGACGCGCAGCGGGATTAGGACGCGAAGTAGCAGGAAAAACTGGAACAACAAATGGTTACGTCGATGCTTGGTTTATCGCCTACTCTCCCCAAATTGCCACAGGTGTTTGGGTTGGATTTGATAAAGAAGCTACAATCGGCCGCGGCGAAGTGGGTGGAAAATCAGCTCTTCCTATCTGGCTCGATTATATGAAAGCTGCGCACACCGGATTACCCCCTATGTCATTTCCGATCCCTGATGGAGTTAAAATCGTGAAAGTCGACGCTGAAAGTGGTAAGTTGGCGAACTCGGCTAGCAGCAGAACGATCATGCAAGCGTATATCGAAGGCACTGAACCAACGGCAGCTGAAAGTCGCAGCGAAGAAACGACCGACTACTTAAAGCGGGATATCGAAGAATAAGGACCAGGATCAATGAAGAGCATCCACATTTGGGGTATCAAACAAAATAATTTAAAAAATATTGAAGTTGAAATCCCATTAGGTCAAATGACTGTGATTTGCGGCCCTTCTGGTTCTGGAAAAAGTTCTTTAGCCTTTGAAACTTTGTTCGCTGAAGGCCAGCGTCGTTTTATCGAGAGCATGTCTAATTATGCTCGTCAGTTTTTAAATAAAGCACCAAAGCCTGACATCGAAGGCATTAATAATATCCCTCCGGCAATTTCAATCGAACAAAAAAATACAGTTAAATCTTCACGCTCAACTGTTGGTACGACGACAGAGCTTATTGATTATTTGCGTTTATTTTTTGAAAAGATCGGAACACCGTACTGCCCGACCCATCATATACCGGCGACTAAAATTTCAACCACCGAAGCTTCAGATTTAGTTTTAGAAAAATTTAAAGATAAACGTGGTTACATCTTAGTTGAAATTTCTGCCGGTCAACGCGTGCTTGAAGGTAAAAAACTGCATTCATTACTTTTACAAGATGGTTATTTACGTATTACGACGTTAAAAGAAAAAAAGGGTAAGAAAAAAACTGACCCCGTTGTTTTTGAAATGGGTGAAGTGATCGATATTGGCGAAAAAGCTAATATTAAAAAAGGAATTCCGGCAGACACATTTTATTTAGTGATTGATCGTATGGCTTTTAGCGCTGATGAAAAAGGTCGTTTAACCGATTCACTGACACAAGCTTATGATGTCAGCCTTAAATACTTAACAGGTTCTTTAATTCGCAGAGCTTTAGTTGTTACCACTGAAGGCGAATATTTAAAACTTTCAGAAGAACCATCATGTGCAATTTGTGGTTATACACCACCACCAATGTCGTCAAAATTATTTTCATTTAATTCACCTATCGGCGCCTGCCCAACGTGTAAAGGTTTTGGCAATGTGCTTGAGCTTGATGAAGCTAAGGTTATTCCAAATCCTGAATTATCAATCTCGGAAGGCGCATTAAACCCATTTACCATGCCTTCAGCAGAACAAGATAAAAAATCTCTTTTTGCGTTCTGTAAAAAAAATAAAATCGATCTGAAAACACCTTGGAAAGATTTACCCAAGGCTGAGCGCGATTTAATTTGGGCTGGTAACAAAGATTTTTTTGGGGTTGTTGGTTTATTTGAATATCTAGATCAAATTAAATACAAAATGCATGTGCGCGTATTTATTTCGCGCTACCGCTCTGGCCGTCAGTGCCCGGATTGCCATGGTTCACGCTTACGTAAAGAAGTGCACCACATTTTAGTGCAAGGTAAATCGATCACAGAATTAAGTGCATTAACAATTGAAGAATTAGATAAGTATTTTGAAACTATTAAATTAACTAAGTACCAGCAAGAAGTTGCCGGTGAAGTGTTAAAACAAATTCGTTCGCGCTTAAATTATTTAATGCGCGTGGGAGTAAATTATTTAACCATCGATCGCGAAACCAGAACTTTATCAGGTGGTGAATACCAACGTTTAATTCTGGCCAATCAATTAGGATCAGGCTTATCACAAACTCTTTATGTTTTAGATGAACCTACAGTTGGTTTGCACCCGCGTGATAATGATCGATTGATTTCTATTTTAAAAGATTTGCGCGATTTAGGTAATACTTTAGTTATCGTTGAACATGATCACGATGTAATTAAAAATGCTGAAAACATTATTGAAATGGGCCCTGGCTCTGGTTACCTTGGTGGACAAGTGGTTTATTCGGGTAATACCGAGAATTTTTACCAAGCGCCGCAATCAAATACAGCCAGCTACTTAAAACCCAGCAAAGAAAAAGTCTTACGCACAGTTCGTCCGGTAGAACTTACGAATTATAAGTATAAATTAGATTTACAGGGCTGCAGCGGTCACAATTTAAAAAATGTCGATGTCAGTATTCCGTTAAATCGACTAGTCGCTATTACTGGCGTGAGTGGTTCTGGCAAATCAACCTTAATTTCAAAAACTTTATACCCAGCCCTAGCACGTAAACTTGAATTAGAATTTTTACCGGCGCAGCCTTTTGAAAAGATCTCGGGCTTTGAAACCATCAAAAATGTTTTATTAGTAGATCAATCCCCGATCGGAAAATCTGCACGTAGTTCGCCGATCACTTATTTAAAAGCTTTTGATTCTATTCGTAATGTCTTAGCCGCAACGCCAGAAGCGGTGTCACGCGGTTATACACCGGGAACATTTAGTTTAAATGTCGACGGTGGACGCTGCCCTGCTTGTCGCGGAACAGGTTATGAAGAAATCGACATGCAATTCATGGATAATGTGATTATTCCGTGTGATGTCTGTGATAGTAAAAAATATCGCCCTGAAATTTTAGAAATTACTTTTCAGGGTAAAAACGTTCACGAAATTCTATCTTTGACAGTTCAAGAAGCCATGAACTTTTTTGTGGCTCATCCGCACATTCGTAAACCACTATCAGTTTTAAAAGAAGTGGGTCTTGATTATTTAACCCTGGGTCAGCCAGCCAATTCTTTAAGTGGTGGTGAATCACAGCGTTTAAAAATCGCAAAAGAGCTTTCTCAAGTTTCGCAAAAGTCGACTCTATACATTTTAGATGAACCTACTACTGGCTTACACTTTAAAGAGATCGAACTTTTAATGAAGGTCTTACATAAACTGATTGAAGCCGGCGGTTCAGTTATCGTTGTTGAGCATAACCTCGATGTGATTAAGAATTCAGATTACATCATTGATATGGGCCCTGATGCCGGCAAAATGGGTGGCCAAGTCGTGGTCGCCGGAACTCCAGAAGATGTTATGGCCAGCAAAAAAAGTTTAACTGGCCAATACCTTAAATCTTATTTACGCTAAGGTCATAGATGCAGTCAGATATTCGTTATGTTTGGTCAAAATTATTAAAGTATAAATCTACCCTGATCATCGTTGGTCTTACGGGAATGATTTATGCTGCCTCTAAAGCTTTTATTGCTCACTATGTGAAAAATTTGATGGATTCAGCAGCCATGCCGCAGAATCTTGAATCTTTAATTGGTATTGGTATCGGCCTAGCCTTTGTTATTTCTATTTCTCGTTATTTTCATATTTATTTAATGAATGTGGTCAGCGAAAAAGTAACTCAGGATATTCGCCAGCAGTTACAACAAAAGTTTTTACGCCTAAACCTAAAGTTTCATAATACATACGCTTCAGGTTCGGGTGGCTTATTAAGCCGTACGTTCAATGACGTTAAAATCGTACAGGACGGTTTACGTCTGTTCGCTGATATCTTTACGGCACCCCTGATGTTCGTAGCCGTAGTATTCAATTTATTTTATTTTGATACGACCTTAGCTTTTTCAATTCTAGTTATCACTCCGGTGATTTTAATTGCTCTACGTCAGCTCTCTAAGACCATTAAAAAGTATTCGGTATTTGGTGTTGAACAGTTAGAACGTATTACATCAACCATTAAAGAATCATTAGATGGCGTAAGAACAATTCAAGCGTTCAATTTGGAAAACTTTTTTAAAAATAGATTAATTGGCCAAGGTGATCGCTTTATCGAAATGCGCCGTAAAGTGCATGGACGCGTAGAATTGATTGGCCCTATTAATGAATTCGTAGCCACATTGATTCTTGTCGCCATCGTGTATTACTTCTCATCACGCATAGCTGCGGGTAAATCTTCATTTGGTATCTTAATGGCATATTTAACGACGATCATGCAAGCTAATGAACCGATTAAAAAGTTTCAAGAAGCCATCGTGCGTCTGCAAGAAAGCCGCGTTTGCGCTGATCGCATTGAAAAAATGCTTAATGAAGACAGCGAAGTTCCTGAGTCTGGTAAAAACTTACCGTTTCCAAAAACTTGGGACATCATTGAATATAAAAATATTCAATTCGCTTATGATAGTACTCCGTTAATTCAAAACTTTAATTTGCAGATTAGAAAAGGCCAAACCGTAGCTTTCGTTGGTGAAAGTGGAAGTGGTAAGACGACCTTAGCGAACTTACTAGCACGCTTTTACGATGCGCAGAGCGGTGAAATTACAATTGGCGGGGTAAACACTAAAGATATTCTTCTACATGATCTTAGAAAAAATATTGGTTTAGTTTCTCAGGATGTCTTTTTATTTTCTGACACTATTACAACGAATATTACTGCCGGTCTAAATTCTACTGCTAGCGATAAAGTCGTGGCCTCTGCTAAAGCCGCACACGCCTTAGATTTTATTAATAAAAATCCAAATAAGTTTGATACCTTAGTCGGCGAACGCGGCGGTAATTTTTCTGGTGGCGAAAAACAACGTTTAGCTATTGCGCGTGCATTATATAAAGACGCACCGATTTTAATTTTAGATGAAGCGACAAGCGCACTAGATTCAGTCAGCGAAGAACAAGTTCAGCGCGGCTTAGATGAATTAATGCAAGGTCGTACGACTTTGGTGATTGCTCACCGTCTATCTACTATACAAAGTGCTGACTTAATTTTAGTCATGAAGCATGGTCAGTGTGTTGAAAAAGGTGTACACAAAGAGCTGTTAGAAAAAAATGGCGAGTACGCACGACTGTATTACACGCAAAATAAAGCGTAACCAAATCAAAAGGCTAGACGTAAGTCTAAGTTCGTCAAAAGTTTAAACAAAATTAAAATTGCGGTCTCAAGTCTGTCAACAAAGTTGACGATAAATAATTATACAAAAAAGACAACAAAGAGGTGTCGTATGATTAATTGGAACGAATTCGAACATATTCACGTAATTAAAAAGTTAAAACACGTTCTCCAAGCTTGGTGGAATGTAGATACAGTTTTTACTGATGAGCGCGGACAAATCAAAGGCTTAGATGAAAAACTAACTTTTGCTAATCCAGCTGTGAATTATTTAATTCACAAAGAGCTAACGCAAAATAGCCTGGCTGATTTAGTGTCGGCATCTATTAATGACTTACGCCAATCAAATAACCCTTTTGTTTTCAAAAAATGGGATGCAGCAGGTTTTGATGTGTGTGTATTTCCAATCGTCATCGAAAACGATTTCGTAGGAACTGTTGTGGCGATGGGTTTTTTCAAAGAAGAAAACACAGCTCACAGAATTTCTGAAATTCGTGAACGTTTAGCAACTTACGGTTGCACGAACGAACTAATCGAAAAATCATTATCTAAATTTCAATATCTTGATGAAGCTAATCGCACTCATTTTACTGAGTTAGTTGAATTAGTTGCGCAAGAGATCGTTACATTACATGTAGAAATCGCTAGCCGCGAATCTAAAATCAGCCAGTTAAACTCTGAATTAGGTAATCGTTTCAAATATGACAACATGATCGGTAAATCTAAACCGATGCAGTCGTTATATGCTTTGCTTGATAAAATTAAATTTGCTGATTCTACTGTTATGATCCAAGGGGATAACGGTACTGGTAAAGAATTGATTGCAAAATCAATCCATTACAATTCTCACCGTAAAGGTAACAACTTTGTTATCCAGAACTGCTCGGCATTCAATGATAACTTATTAGAATCAGAATTATTCGGTCACGTTAAAGGATCGTTCACAGGTGCTTTAAAAGACAAAAAAGGTCTTTTTGAAATCGCTGATAAAGGAACTTTCTTCTTGGATGAGATCGGTGATACTTCACCACAAATGCAAGTAAAGCTTCTTCGCGTATTACAAGAAGGAACTTTTACTCCGGTAGGTTCTACTGAAATGAGAAAAGTAGATGTACGTATCGTTGCCGCTACGAACAAAAACTTACGTGAAATGGTTGAACAAGGCACATTCCGCGAAGACTTGTATTACCGTTTAAATGTAATCAATATTCGTGTTCCGCCATTACGTGAGCGTAAAGAAGATATTCCTGTATTAGTGGATTTTTTCTTAGCTAAAGTTGCAGAACAATCTGGTAAACCTAAAAAGCAATTAATGGGCCGTGCTGTTGAAAAACTATATGACTATGCTTGGCCAGGTAACGTGCGTGAATTGCAAAATGAAATCGAAAGATTATGCGTTTTAGCAGGCGACGAAGTTAAAGTTGGGCATGAAATTTTATCTCCGAAAATCTTAGAAATTGGTGAAAAAGCCAAAGTTCAGGGCTCTCGTTTACAAGGTAAACTAAAAGATGCTTTAGAAGACCTAGAGCGCGAAATGATCAAAGAAGGTTTACGCCGCACGGGTTGGAATAAGTCTAAATTAGCTAAAGAGCTTGGTATTTCACGTGCCGGTCTTATCATGAAAGTTGAAAAATACGGTCTTGATAAACGTAAGTTAGCTCGCTAACTATCAATACACATTAAGAAAAAAATTCAACCTGAGGCTTAAAACCCTCAGGTTTTTTTTCGTCTAAAACATTGTCATATCTTTTTTTCACAACCCTTTTCTCTTCTGAAAACAGGCATTTACCCCTAGTACATAGGCTCTATAACAAATAATTTGACAGCGTGCCAAGCGGAACAAAATTCGGCACAACTCTTGTATTAATTCTTCATAAGAACGCTTTGAAAAAAGCTGGGGATAACTATTAAGCGGGGACGCCAAGTCCGTGGGGATATGATATGATGAAGGACGTTGTTGAAAATGCAGTTTGGACTAAAACACAAGCTTTGATCCAAGATAAGTATGGAAAAAAGATTGCGTTTAAAACTATAGATTTAACCAATTCAGCAATGCCTTCTTTTTTAGAAGGTGATGATCTGATCGTGCCGCTAAATTCTAAAGCTATCTATTTAGGGGAAGTGATTGTTAATCGTGGTTCATTATTATCAACACAACAACGCGAAGAGATCGTTGATCTTATTAAGTTCTTAGTTGAGCCGCATGTTTACAATAAACATTTAAAACTTAAAGAAGAAATCGAAGCTTATAAACGCCAAGCTGCGATGGAAGCTGTAAATCTTGATGATACAGAAGATTCAAATGTATTTTCATTATTTAATGAAGACGACGAAGAGACTTCATTAGTTAAACTTATTAATTCAGTGATTCATTTACGTTCTACTTCTGGATTAATCCGCAAAAAAGTAGCCTTAAAAATTCACGATATGGCTGAACAAAACTTATTCGTGGCCTTTAATGAAATTGCCCGCCAAATGCACTCTGCTGAAGAATTCAAAACTTTTGATAAAACCACGTTTTTTATTGAAGACATTGCCCAATTAAATGCCCAAGAGCTTGCACTTCTTGATGCAGCTTGTGCATTAAAATTAGAAGGTCTAGTTTTTATTATCGGAAGCTCTATGGCTGATAAACAAATCGACGCTTTAGATGTTTCAAAAGAACTTAGAGCTGACATGAATGCAATTTTATTTGATATTGATCGTCTGCCATTTGCTCAACAAACTAGTACCGACGTTTTAGAACTACTGTTCTTTTCTACAAGTAATATGGGCGCACAAAATTAATTGCTCGCTCGTGCGGATCATGCCAGCATTAAGGGATGACCGCACAAATCGATCAGTTCTTACAAGACTATTTTAAAAACTCACACTACAAAGTTCTGCAGCTTGCAGGCGACGCTTCAGCACGTAAATACTTTCGCGTAATTTATGAACAAGACACTTATGTGTTAATGTCGTGGGAGCCTTTCGATGCCGACAAATACCCCTTCATCAATGTATTACGTCACTTTGAATCTAGCGGCGTAAACGTACCTAAAATCAAAAAAATTGGCGCAGAGCACGGTTTACTGTTATTAGAAGACTTAGGCGATCTGACTTTAGAACGAAAATTTTGGGAATCAGCTAATCAAGAATATTCTTGGGACTACTACAAAAAATCTTTAGATGAAATTATTAAAATTCATACAACAGCTACGCTTTCTCCGAAGCCGACAATTGCAAAAGAGATCATGTTTGATACCGCAAAATTTTTGTGGGAATTAAATTACGCCCGTGAACATTTAATCGAAGGTGTTTTAAAATTTCAGCTAAAAGACAAAGTGGCTGCTGATTTACAGAAAGCTTTCACAGACATTGCCGAACGTTTACATAATGAACCAAAAGTAATTTGTCACCGCGATTACCATTCTCGTAATTTAATGATTAAGCTTGATGAAGTTTATGTGATTGATTTTCAGGATGCACGCTTAGGCCCGATTCAGTATGACTTAGTCAGTTTATTAAAAGACTCTTATGTTGATATCAACGATGATTACGCAGATAAAATGTTGAATTATTATTTTGATAACACTCCCTTTATGCAAGACCGTAAGCTTTCAAAAGAACAGTTTAACGTGATTTATGAATTACAAAGCGTACAACGCTGTTTTAAAGCTTGTGGTAGCTTTGCTAGTTTTATGAATACGCGAAATGACCGTCGCTACGCAAAATATTTAAATGGCACCTTAAAACGTGTCATGCGCTCTTTAACTCACTTTCCTGAATATAAAATTTTACTTGATGTTTTAATTGATGCCGGAGCCTTTGATAAAAATTATGAACGACTCTAAAGTTAATGTTTTATTATTTGCAGCTGGCCTTGGCACCCGTCTTCGCCCAGCGACTTTAGAAAATCCAAAGCCGGTGATTCCTTTATTTGGTATTCCGATGGGTTATTATTTATTACCGTACATCATTGAACTGCCTGTGGATAAGTTTGTGGTTAATACCTTTCACTTGCCTGAAAAAATTCATGAATGTTACGATCGCTTACGCCATTCAATTAAATTTTCAGATGAAACTGGTTTTATCAAAGGCAGCGGTGGCGGCTTAAAGCAGGCTGAAAGTATTTTAGGAAATCAAAATCCAATTTTAGCCGGTAATGCTGATGAAGTTTTCTTTACGCCTGATTCTCAATTTTTAAAAAAAGCTTTAGATAAACATATCGCTGAAAATGCGTTAGCAACACTCATCGTGATGAATCATCCAGAAGCCGGTAATAAGTTTGGTGGTATTTGGACTGAGTCGCACGGTAGCGAAACAGTTGTCTCGATCGGCAAAGAAGCACCAACACCAAATGCAAGGCCGTGGCATTTTATCGGCTTACAGATTTTATCACCTGACATTTTTTCGATGATTGAATCTGACAAAGAGTTAAATATTTTTTATGATGTTCTTATTCACAAATTACCGACACATAAAGTGCAAATCTTTCCGGTTGAGATGGATTGGTATGAATTGGGTAATTTAACTGATTATCAGCATGCAAAAACAGAGATCGCGGCACAAAAAGATTCGAATCCAGTTTATAAAAAGCATTTCACAAAATTAAATGCTCTACCACAATCAAAGCTCGGTGATTTGGCCTAAAACTACTTTTTTCTTAGCCGATGTAGCTTTCGGCAAATTTGCTGGAATCTTCCACACACAACAAGCTGCCAGCAATGCAAAGGCAGCGCCTTCGATACTTTGGGTTGGCCAGCCGTGATCTTCTACTGTGCTAACTTTAATACTTTCAAGTTCTTCATCAATACGCTTAATTAAAAATTTATTTTTAGCACCACCGCCACAGAAAATAATTTCATGCGGTTGTGGGCGACAAAATTGAATATAAGATTTTGCAACTGATTGCACCGTGAATTCAGTTAAAGTTGCCACGCGATCTTCTAATGATAATTGTGATAAAGATTTTTCAAACTTCGAATAAAATTCTTTACCAAATTGTTCCCGGCCGCAGCTTTTCGGTGGCTTCATTGTAAAATAGGGATGATTCAGCATTTCAACTAACAGCTGAACATTTACTTTACCACGCGCTGCAAGCTTTCCTTCTTTATCATAAAGCTGTGATGAATGCGTCGAACGGCGAACTTCTTCATCAATTAGCATATTCGCTGGGCCCGTATCAAAACCTAATTTTAATTCACCCTTGACGATCAAACTTAAATTGCTGATGCCGCCTAGGTTATGCAGGCTTATGGTTCTTTTTTTATCACCGAAAACTGTTTGATGGAAAAATGGGGCCAGCGGTGCGCCCTCTCCGCCAGCAGCAATGTCAGCCGAGCGAAAATTAGAAACGACTTTTTTTCCTGAAGTTAAAGCTAAATAACTTGGCTCACCAATTTGCGAGGTGGCCACCTTGCCCTGGTGAAACACCGTTTGCCCATGTAAGCCAATTAAATCAACCAGCTTTAAGGCTTTAGGTAGTTGTTTGAAGCAATCCGCATAGAAGCGGCCTAGCTCGTGATTTAACAGTGATAGTTCTGCCACATTCATTTCATTCTGGGCAGCACGCAAAAGTTTTTTCTTTAGCATGGCCGGAAAAGTAAATGATTCCATTCCCAGATATTCACATTGTAATCGTGTTTTATTAATTTTGATTTTAACGAAATCAACACCATCTAGGCTTGTGCCGCTCATGATGCCTAAAACTTTTAAGGTCGCCATAACTTAATTATGACGACCTTAAACATATTTGACAAAATAATTTCTAGAATCTGGATCGGACTATTTTACTTCATGAGCAATGAACGAGTCCTGTTCGTTTTTAAGTTTGTAGCGACGATTCATCATTAAGAAGATGTCATCACCGGCAACACCGATTAATTCACCGTTAAATTCTTTAGCTAGACCTTCTGACGATGGCGCACGATCTTGATCAAACTTCTTACCATCACCTTTAGCTGCACCTAAATCATCGGTATATTTTTTATCTGAATTTGGACCATTGTTAACATCTACAACGGTTGTTGCGCCATCTGCACCACCGAAAGATCCGCCAAGATTATCTTTGTATTCTTTTTTCGCGGCTTTTGAATCAAGACCAAGCCCCGCTAATCCACCTGAATTTTGTGATAATGAATCCATCACACCTTTAGCTGAGACTGCCGGAAGACCGGCAGCAATTAATGAGTTCACGTCTTTAAAGTCGCCATCTTTATAAATTTTTCCGTTTTTTAATTTTACACTGCCATCTGCTAAAGTCGTAAATGGATCAGCAATAGTTTTACCCGATGCAAAACCACTTGTTTTTAAAGCATCTCTCACTGTTGGTGGTGCTGCGCCAATACCCGGTTGCTGTTTACACTCTTCTGAACCTTCAGGTAAACATTTACCAGTCACTGGGTCATAAGAAATTGTCGTCGTAGGCTGATTTGCACCATTTGACGTTGAAGCACAATTCGAAGGTTGTGATGATAATTGATTAAGCGACTGACAAGCATTCGCTGCCGACTGTGCATGCTCACCCGATTGTTTTTTGGCTTTTGAATTTAGTAAAAACATCGCTGCGGCTGTTGCAAAAAACATTGGAGCTGCTCCGCAACATCCGTATGGGCATGAAGAAGCACACGCTGTACCTTTAACTGTTGCGGCGATACCAAGACCCATTGTAATTGCAGCTGTTATATCAAAACTCTTTTTACCTTTGTCATTTTTTTCTTTGATTTCAGCTAAAGTTGCCGTTGCCGTTTTATTTTTTTGATCTTCGATAGCTTTTAATTCAGCTGCATTCTGAGCGGTACCTTGCGCCGAATTAGCTTGGTTATAAACAGATAAATCTTTTTGATATTGAGCATTGGCCGCATTATAAGAACTTTGGCACGATTGAAATGCTGATGAATGTGGATCAAGACTTCCACAAGTATATGTCGGGGCTTTTGGCGCCACTAGTTGTGTACCATCGCCAGTGCTTGAACGAGCAGCTTGCGCTTGCACACCGGCCATTTGGTTTCGAACATTCGCACGTCTATTATTTTCCGCAACACAGGCTGGATCATCAACTAACGGGCGATCGCCACCCATGTTGTCATTCCAGTAAGGTGAAGGAACTTTTTTACAAACTAATGGCTGAAGTTCAGCTGCAGAGTTTGCTTCGTTGTTCGTCTGTTGGCCAAAGTTTTCGCCAGCAAAGGCAAATTGCGATTGAAAGAAAAGGGCCGCTAAAATAATTTTTGCTAAGCTTGAATTTCGTTTCATGTATCCCCCGATACCTATTATTGCTCGAAGCTAGCAGCATTTTGCTGATAGCGACTTCTAATTTTATCAAAGTTTGATTTACCAGACGCCGTAGAAATTTCTGCGCGCACTTGATCTGACGCTAACTTACGCTTAATGGCCTGGTCTTGTTCATATTTACGAATGGTTGCATTGGCAGCTTGATCTGGTTTTTTACCGCCACTCAGCATATTGCCAAGGCTTGAGAAAAATCCAAATTTTGGTTTTTCTTTTTCTTCAACTTTACCTTTTTTTGCAGCTTCAGCATTTGAACCTGTCGCCACACCCGCTGCAGCACCGCCACCAGCAGAATCAGCAACAGCACTACCCATTCCCAATGCTTCGCGAGCCGCTTCACTTAAGTTAGCACCTGGAGGAAGCTCTTCACCCGCTGGGTCTTTACTCATAGAGTTAAGAGAACCTAAACCATTTTGACCAGCGCTTGCAAAAGCAGAAGCACCACCGTTATTACCAATTTTACCAATGTTAACACCTGATTTAGCTAACGAACCCATGCAACCATCTGCATTTGGATTAGCAGTACATTTACAAGTAATGCTTGTCGCATTGTTTGGCATACTACAGTATTCAGCTGTGGTCATAGTTGGACCAGCTAAACCCGAAGTTGATTTTCCGCCTGCACCATCACCACCAGCAGCAAGTTGTTTTTTACATGCTTGCGCATCTTGGAAGGCCGACAAAAATCCAAGGGCTGAAAGACCCATTATAGCAATATCTGCTTTATGTTTTATACATTGAGCAATCGCCGTCGGAACTGATTTATCTGGATTTAATTCTTGGCTGAGAAGCTTTTCCAGCTCAGAAAGATCTCTATCAACGTTTTGACCAGTCAATTTTGCCGGTTCAATTTTGCTGGCGCCACACTTTAATGCCGCAGCTACGCTTGTTTTCATAGATTCAACTTTTTTCTTAGCTCCTGCACAACTGAAATCACAACGATATTTCATTGCTGTACAAGAACCTTGAGCTAATAACATACCACCCTGAGCAACTTTACTTAAATCAGAAGTTGTACCGCAAGCGTCAGAGGCAGCAGTTATTTTTGATAATACAGTGGCCCCCACTGACATTAATTTTTGTACGTTTTGTGCTTTTTCACTTCTAACCATTGAACACAGTTTTTCAGCTTGTGCTGAGGTGTTAGAGCACGATTCTTTTTTTGTTTTTAATTCAGGCGCATCTTTTTCTACTTGTGCAAAGTTGGTATCAATACAAGAAATAATTTGTTGTGGCGTTCCTGCATTACACTCGCCTTCCATTTTTGTATTATCTGTCGTCGTTCCGTAATTTTTAGCTCTTGTAGCTTCATTTTTTGTACAATCTGCTACGGCATCTGGGCCAATCTGTTTAATAGCCGCATTAAGCCTAGTTCTAAAAGTTTGAAGTTTTGTCATCAGTGCCTCGTCTTCAGCTTTTGATTTTGAATGACGAGCTTCGTATTCAGGATCTGTTTCTTCAGGTTTGGCAGGTTTATCTGCTTCTTCAGCAGCAGCTCCCGCTTTAGGATCTTTAGCTGCTAACTGTTGCTTAGCTTGATCAATTTTAGGTTGTTCACCAGCTTTTAAAGTCTCTGCATCGCCAGGTTGTCCTTCACCTGTAGTATCTAGTTTCTGTTCGGCAGGGGCTTTTGCATCACCAGCGACTGCAGCAGTATCAGCAGTTACAGCAGGTTTCGCGGGACCCCAATCGTCCTTGCTACTGCTACTACTATTTCCGCTAGAATTCGCGGCTTTTGGATCAGGACTAGTAGTCGAAGCCGTTGCTGATTCTGAACTTTCTTTACTAGCTTTTTCTTGCGCTGCTTTTTCTTCTTCGGCTTTAGTTTTGTTTCGTTTAAAATCTCTTGAGCTAATATCGTTAAAAAGTTTTAAGCCTTGCGATGCCTGTTTTAATGCTTGGGCTGATCCGCCGCCACCACCACCACCAGCAGCTTTTTTTGCTTCTGCTTGTCTTGCGGCTTCTGCTGTTGCTTGCTGTTGTTTTACCGCAGCTTGATCAGCTTTAAATGCAGTGTTTTCACAAAGTGCATTTACTTGGGCATCAACCGTAGTTTTTACTGAAGCTTCACTACACTCAGATTTAACTCCGCTAATGTATGAGCCTTCCGGTTGAACCGTTCTAATTAAACACTTTGGTTCAATTTCAGAAAGAATACGAGTTTTTGTCGCATCGTCGACGGAACACTTCGGCGAAGCTCCCATATGAAGCTTTTTAAAATACGCCACTAATACTTGGTCTACCCCGCCTGCAGCTTTCGCTGTAGGTGATAACATAAGTAATACACCAAGCGCGATACTCTTTATAAGAATATGATTTTTAGTCACAGTTCCCCCTGACTGATTTTAATATCGGTACAAAAGTCTAGAAACTTGAATTTGTTGTGATCAGTTTTCAAACCTTAATCGTGGCAGAGTTGAGCGTCTTATTTTGAGAAAAATAAAAAAATAACTTTTAGAATTGCAGAAAATCTTCAGGCACCGGATTTTTAATCTGGCCGGTTGTGCCTTCGCCGCCTAGATTATTAAAGATTTTACCAGGGCGTAAAAGTTCGCTTGAAATCAGCTTTACTGAATAACCGGTACGACCACCGGTCACACAGTTTCCAGGCACCGGAGGAAGTGCTCCATCAATCTCGTAGGGGGCTTGAAAATTGTCTGTCCAGGGATTTAATGCCGTATCACCATCGCATGTGCCAAATAGCATACTGTACTTTCCACCACCTGCATCAGGCGCTGGAAATGCGTCGTAACCCACACTCGATAAGTTTAAAAATGTCCAACCAGTTAATAACGAAGATGGTTTGGTTGCCAATACATCAAGTCCAAATTTTACGGCACTGTCTCCGCTGCCGAACAGACTAACAATATCGTTTGCGGCATTTTTGAAAAGATCATGGGTCACTTGCATTTGATGTCGCACGCTAAAAATTGCCGGAATTCCCGCATAGTTCGAAGCGCCGCGATGACCATAGTCGAGTGGAAAAACCGGTACTTTTGAAATCCCCGCATTCGAAGCCATAGTTTGAATCACTGGAGGAGTTAACTTCGGAAAATAATTGGTAAAAAAATCAGGTTCAATCGAATAGTAAGTAGCATCAAATTGATTAGGTGACACGACAATCAGTTCAATATCGCGCATATAACTATTTTTTGGAGGACCATTTGGAGGGCTATCTCCAAGACTGCCGGGAACGTGTCTATCAACAGCTAATGGATCATAAGTTGGATCAGTGACATCACTAGCTAGGTGATACCAATGTTTATACATTGGCCATTGTTTGGATTTCTGAAATTCACCTTCTTTTGGTTCTCTAATTTTATTGCTCGAAGAAGGCGAATCTTGGCGTCCATATTTATTAGCTAGCAACGTATGATAAAGCCCGACGATTTTAGTATTTGCTAAACCGCCTTTATTTGCTGGGTCACGGTTTGGAGCATCGTTTGAATACGTATCGCCAACATGAGTTGAATAATTGAAAATAAATTCGCGGGCATCTTTTAAAGTAGGAGTTGCTGTAATACCTGATAAATTTCGGCGTGGCAAATTGAAATCCGTGCGATTTTCCCAGTCAGCACGACCTTTGTTATCATCAGTTCCAGAATCCCAGGTTTTAAAATACCAAGGACCGATGCTTCCCCCGAAAGGTTTTGCAAACGAAACTGCACTCAGCTTAATTTTTGCCAATGGTAAAAACGGAATCTTCGGTTCGCTGGTTGCTTTAACTCCGTAATAAACCTGGATCCACGGATTTTTTTCATAACCTAGAATATTTGATGCGTCCGAGTTTTGATTGAAAAGATTTTGAATTGCAGCTACGCCAGCAGGATCCATAATACCGTTCAATTGACTTAAAATTCTTGCGTCAATATCGCCAGCAGCACCTTGATACAGTGATTTTAATTCAATATTAAAATTTGAACTTACAAATTCGCAGTCGATCAGAAAAAAAAGTAACCGTTGAAAATTAATTTCTTTCATCATTGCTTCGGCAAAGCTACTGCCGCCACCTAAACTTTTAACACCGTTCAATGCAGAGATTGAATTTCCTGTCATTGAAGTTAAATTAGCTTCTGTAAGATTATTTTTTAAAGTATTTTCTACACCAGTTAAAATACTTTTACCTTCGACATCTAACATTTTATTTTCAGGCTGCCCAAGATTTTTAGTTAACATGTAGATGAAGTTACGACGATTTTGCGTATCTTTGATATAATTACCGTAATACAAAGCCAACATTTGTGTCGTAATCGGACCTAATGAATTGCAAGTTTTCTTAATAATACTATTAGCTTTACCGATGGCTGCATTCACCGACGCACCCATCGAGTTTCCGTAAATTGAACTAGTACCTACACCTGGAATTTCACTGATCGAAAATGCTTTCATTTGTTCGATAGCATTACATTCAACTTTACAAAAAGTCTCGCGGTCGCCCTCTGCTGAAATCCAATCACCAAAACCGATATGGCCCAAACACATAAAAGGTACGTCGGTGATAGTTAAGCCATTAGAGTTAGGACCAGAGCCGCTGCAGGCAAAGCCTCGCGAAGCCGCATTGTACCGTGGGACAAAACTAGGCGACGGCCATTTCACTGGAAATTGAATTTCTATCGGAGATAACCCCAATGGGGCGCGCCCATTATGTTCTAACCCAAAAGTTCCAAGCACACGATAACGCCAAGTCATTAACTTCCATGCCTGGCGAATCTGAAAATTCACATGCGCCATCACATTCATGATTTCTGCTTGTTTCATCGCCCCGTAATAGGCAGCCAAGTCTGTCGATTGCTGTAAATTAATTTTATGATGAACAACTAAACCCACGTTCACCAGCATCGCAAAAAACACAAAGACGACCTGAAAAATCAACGCCACAAAAATGCCAACTTGGCCTTTTTCATTTCGCATGGTTAATACGAATCGTTTTTTATGTGTTTTCTGCCCTTGATTCATGAACTAAAAGCGTAACTGGTTTTCTCTATCGCGTCCAGTCCAGACCTAGGTCATAATATTGCCGTGCCTTTGATAGCGAGATGATGTCAACAGTGAGACAATCATTTAGATTAGAGAGACGTTTTTATTAGAAGAAAGGTTCCTGTTTTATGTTTATCCGCGCACTTTTAGTTATTTTGGTTCAAATCGCATTTTTAAATTTTTCGCAAGCCGAGGTTTTATTCGAAGGTTACTACAAAGTGACTCAGTTTAAAAAACATGTGGGTTTTTTCATTTTACGTAATGAAATGGATGCCAAAACTAAACAATTTAAAACTACAACATTTTTACGTTTAGGCAAAAACGGCTTTAACATGACCGAATCACTGAATGCTGTTTCAACCACCGACTTTACCCCAGTTAGTTATTCTTATATGGCCATTGATGGCAGCAAAAGCAAAACGATCGACATGACATTCAAAGGCGACACGATGTCAGGTTTAGTTTTAGATAACGGTGAAAAAGCTAAAATCTCTAAAAAAGTTCCAAAAGGAACATTCTTATCAAGTTCGCTTTACTACATGATGCTTAAGAGTAAAGAAGGCTTAAAAACAGGAACTAAATTTGAGTTTACTGCAGTAGCCGAAGAACTGGGTGATGTGACAAAAGGAACTTCAAGCATCGAAAAAAAGATGGTCTCGCGCGGAATCCTACAGCTATTAAAGGCCAACAATTCCTTTGCGGGCATGGATTACGAAAACTACATCACAAACCAAGGGCAAAATATTTCAGCGTTAACACCGGCAACAGGTATTGAAACAGAATTAATGAAAAATTCTGAAGAAGCTGTGCAAGGAGTTAAAGTTTCTGCTGGCACTTTAGAAAAAGTTTTTGGTAACATACCTAAAGGTAAAACTAACGTTTTAAACAACTAAGGCGACACAATGAAATTAAATGAACTTATCGGCCAACACATGTTGATTGGCGTTTCTGGATTAACTCTGACTGACTCTGAAAAAAGATTTATTGTTGAAAATAATATTTCAGGTGTTGTGTTATTCGCCCGCAATCTTTCTACGCCTGAACAAATCCGCGATCTTTGCGCTGAGATTCAATCACTACGTCACAAAATGGCTTCAAAAGCTCCGTTGTTTATCGGTATAGATATGGAAGGCGGACGTGTTCACCGTTTAAAACCTCCATTCACACAATGGCCTCCACTAAAATTAATTGGTGATTTAGATGCCCCGACCGTGGCTTTTCATTTCGCTCACCGCATGGGTTTAGAAATGATGGCTGTAGGTATTAACTTAGATTTCGCTCCTTGCGTGGATGTATTCACGAATCCATTAAACACAGTCATTGGTGATCGCGCAGTTAGTACTGATCCTCACCAGGTTGAAAAAATGGCTTCTGCATTAGTGCGTGGTTATATCAAATCAGGCATTTTATCTTGCGCGAAACACTTTCCAGGTCACGGTCACACAGTGATCGATTCTCACGAAGAATTACCAGTTGAAGAAGCTGATTTAAAACGCCTGCATGAAGTTGAATTAGTTCCGTTTAAAAAAGCCTTACGCAGCCGTGTTGATATGGTGATGACTGGGCACATTTTATTTAAATCAGTCGATAAAGACTGGCCTGTCACTTTATCTGAATTCTTTCTTAAAAAAATGCTGCGTGATGAATTAAAATACAAAGGTTTAGTGATCACAGACGATTTAGACATGAAAGCCATGGCTAAACATTACGATAAAGGTTTTATTCCAGTTCGCTCATTACAGGCAGGAGCTGATTTATTACTTTACTGTAATGAGCCAGAGTCTCCTCCGGTGGCGATTGAAACCATCATGAATGCCGTAGCCCAAGGTCAACATTCTAAAGCTGAACTTGAGTACACGTTGAAACGCATTTTAGATGTGAAAAAAATCAAAATGTTAAACCCAGATCCAAAACCCATTGCTGAAGCGATGGAAGTCGTGGGTCACCCAGATCATCAATATCTGGCTGATTGTTTACGCAAACAAGTCATGCCCGAAGGTATGCTTGATGCTGGTAACGAGACCGAATTAGCTTAGGCTCGGCGCCCCCAGCTGACAAAAGGTAACACACCCCTGTAAATAGTTCTCGAAGTGCCAGTTCAAGCCGAATCCATTGGTTTAAAACTGGCGCAAAACTTGTATCAACCTGTTTGAATTCTTTTATTTCTCAGGGGTGATTTATGTCAGGGACTTACGATTATTATTTCGACGATTCAAGTTATCGTAATCAAGATTCTTCAAAATATTTTGGAATGTCAGTTATCATCCATATAGCCTTAGCTATCGGCGCATTATTTGTGACAGTTCCGGTAATGGAAAAACTAAAATCAGAACCCATTATTGTCGAATTCGAAGCCATTCAAGAATTGCCTCCAATTCCAGTAAAACCAATCCAACCAGAAATCGTCAAAGGCGAAAAAGTAAAACCAACCCGTGGTGGAAAAATCGCACATTCACCGGCGCCATCGGCACCGTTAAATGCCAAAGATGATGTGATCGTTAAAGGCCCTGCGAAAACGTCAAAAGTTTCAAAAGCAAAAATCGCGACAGTTAAAACTAAAACTTCTGGCGGCTTAGCAAAAGCTGCGACCTATGCTCCATCGCGCGCCGGTGTTCCCGAAACGTTAGAAGACATTCCAGCTCCAAAATTAGATTTCGATGGCGTTGCCGCAGAACAAACCGGAAATCTAGGTGATGATGAATTCGAAAATGAATTTAAAAACATTGATCACGCCAATGAAGCTTCAATCCGCGCTGAAAAAGCACGTATGGATAACGAAGCTCGATTAATCGGTGATCAACAAGATCAATCGTTAAAAGCTTTAGAAGATAAAATCGCAGCTGATGCGCGTGTAATGAATGATGATCTGATGGCAACGCGCACGAAAAATGCGGCAGCTGTGGCGCGCTTAAAGGCGTCTGAAAACGCAGCTCTGGCAGAACGTGCTGCTCGCGAAAAAGCTGAAGCCCTAGCAGCAGCTTCGCGCGCTCGTGGCACTGGTGATGCAGGCGCAGGCCGTGGATCAAGTGGCGCCAATGCAGACGCAAAAGCCGCAGCCGGAGCCCCAACAGGAGTTCGTTCAATTGACCAACTTCGCCAAATTCCAGGAAACCCAAAACCAAGTTATTCGATGGAAGAACGTTTGAACCGCCAACAAGGTCGGGTCATCTTTCAAGCTTATGTAACTAAAGACGGCGGCTTAACAAGTTTTCGCTTGTTAACTTCAACTGGTTACAAAAATTTAGATGGTAAAACTTTGGGAGCCCTTAAAAAATGGAGATTCTATCCGGGCCAACAAGGTTGGGTCGAGATCCCACAAATCTGGACATTAAAAGGTGATGTTGAACAAATGCCTGCAACACTACGCCGAAAACAATCGTTCAGATAATTAAATTCAAACAGCACAAACAAAAAAAGCCGAATTAAATATTCGGCTTTTTTTTATTTTAGAGAACGAAAAGTTCTAGAAAGAACTTCGGAGAAAATTAATCGCCGAATAATTCTTTTTTAGCTTTAGTAGAACCTTTTGTCTTGATGCTAGCTTTTCTTTTTTTGCCAGCAGACGATTTTTTACGTTCACGGATGAACTCAAGTTTTTTTGTTTTTGAAGCCATGTAATCCTACCTTGTTAATTAAATAAGCAAATTTAGAGAAATAGGATTATCAAAACGGAACTGCTAAGTCAATTGAGTGATGAACTTCTTTTTCAAATGCAGACTCTTTTACGTAAGCATAATGAAGCCCAAATTGCGGGCCCCCAAAGCCTAAACCTGCCGTAAAATAGTTCTGAGAGATAATATTGTTATTTTGGTAGCCCAAACGCAGCTGAGTCCACTCATTTAGTATAATTTCTAGGCCGCCCTTAACTATCATTTTTTGCTCAGAAACCGTATTTTTACCGGCCTCGATTTCTCCACGCAGATTCACTAAATCCTCGTATTTGCTCTCAAAACCCAAAGCTTGAGTCGGACGATCATCCATTGTGTTCGGTAAATCAGTGTCATTTAGCGGTTGGTTTTTAATCACGGCCCCTACTGAAAACCAAGTGTTTGGGCGAAAGATCACCCCTATATCGGCTAAATTTTGTCTGTATTTATCGTCGGTTCCAGGCAATTGAGTTTCTTGAAAAGCCAGGTTTGCGCCAATAGATAATTTTGCGCTGAATGGATAGGCCAAACCAAAATAAAAAGCTTTTGTTCTTAAACCTTCAAGATCAGTTTGAGTGTAACCTAATAAGGCCGGAAACAAGGCCTCGGCGCCGTTATCTGCCAACGAAGCGCGAAATGCTTTTTTTGCAAAACTTAAATCCATTGCGCGATTTTCAAAGAGGGCAAACGTGGCCGGATTATTAAATGCCCCATCAACTAAATTAATTGCGCCAACACCAGCACCACCTAAAGAGGTTGAGACTGATCCCAAATTTTCAAATGTTTGTGACCAAGCCGAACATGACACTAATAAAATGAATAAGTATTTCATGAGAATTAGACTAAACGTGAAATTTTAAAAAATCTAGAAATTCGTGCTTGAACGCGTACACACACTTAAATAATTGGCGCAACGGCCTAGAAGGCGCTTAGCATCCGGTGTCGCCGCGTTGGTATAATTAGCACCCATAAGATTGAATGCTGTTAAATAACACTCTTTGCTTGTGTCATACTGAATTCCCGCATCGGCACCTGCGTTCGCTGAAGTAAAAATATCTGTCGTCGGCAAATAACAATTGCTTTTACGAGGTGACACGCAAATCTGGTAATTTAGACGATTCGCAATACGATCTGCGACGGTAACACCAAGCGCCTGATCTTTAGGAATAAATAATCCAATATTCCAATCACGTGCAGAATGTTGACGGCGAATTTTTTTAACCGCCAACTGACGAGCTTCAGTCATATCTGTTGAAAGTAACGGACTACACGTGGGTTCAGTTAATTTTTTATTGTCATAATGAGCAGGCAAAACAATCACAAAGTTTTCACAAGTCCACTGCGCACCCTGCACGGTTGTTCCGGTGGCCAGATCAAATTCTGTAACTGCAGTTCCGGATAAAACATTATTTACCCAACCGGCAACATTGCTGACTTTCGGAGTAAATTTTAAACCATATCCGCGGCCAAAAGCTTTCGATACATCGGTCGTCTGGCGACGAATTTGACTAATCGATTCTTCTCCTGAACCTTCCGATCCAAAGCCTGCATCTAAGGCCTTACCACCGAAAACGGCAGTTAAAATAACACGGTCATTTGCCGTCGAATTAAATTTTTTACGAACAATGTCTGAATAATATTCACCCACACCAAATTTAATTTCTGGATTGTTTGTGGTGGTATCTGTTGACGGCGGCAAAGTTTCATCGGCTGTTTGATTAATACCGAATGAACCCTGAATCAGGACTGGATCAGGAGTATCTGATAAATTATATGTACGTGGGCCTTCTGATAACACCGTACCCGAGCCCGTGTACTTAACATCTTTTGTTAACATGTGGCCAACAAATCCACCAGTTAGATCTTTCAGAAAAACAATCGCATCACGATTGGGTTGCGGTACTAAAGTATTTAAATTATTATTCGCACCTGGAGAAATCAGATCAATATTCAAAGTTAAATCAGTTTTTTTTCTGATAGAAAATTGCATAAAAGCAGCGGCATTAGCTGTAGAATTTTGCAACACTCTTTGCACTTGTTCTGGCGTTATTGTTGATGAGGGCGCTTGCGGTTTAATATAACGGCCAATGTGTTGTAAAAACTGAGTGCGTAATTTTAATCCGCCCTTAACAGCACCATTACCATTGTTCGTTACAAAACCTTCATTCACACCAATGATTAAACCGGGAACCGGATTATTTGCTGATGAAGCATCGGCAACAAAATTTACACACGAATTATAAGAAATTGTATCGGCGGCAATATCATAAGCAAAAGGAGCTTGTTTTGTGGCATTGTCGATCGTTTCTGCAAACGAACTTTTATTGTTTAAAATACCTTCACCTTTTGGTGTGCATGAAAACACCAATACCGAGAATGCTAACAATAAAATTTGAATTATAGACGCCAAGCTCATCTCTCTCCATTATAGCAGATAACGTAACACGGATCGTTACTTATCTTATTCTGACTAAACTTCTCGTCTCATTATGATATATTTTTCGTATGAAATCAGCTGTACGCCTGACTTTGGTCACAACATTATTTGTTTTTTCTTTATTATCTGCTTCAACAGGCTGGACTTTCGTTCTGCCTTTGGATTTTGTCGTCAAAAAAAGTGTGGGCAAAACAGGCCGCACCTCTATTTCTATTGATCAAGAAGTCACTTTTAAGGTCGGCAAAGACACTTTAAAAACTCAGGAAAACTGGCAAATCGAAGGCGATCGCAATTTAAAAGTTTCAGCAAATGGTTTAGAACCTTACAAAGAAAATATAAAAGTAAATTCACTGTTTAATTCAAAACATAAAACCCAAGTGCTTGGAAAAACAAAATCCCAAACAGCCGTTGGAAATGACTTTTATCAACGTCTAATGTTTATCAGATCTACTGATTCTTTCATGCAATACATTCGTGATTTAGGTATCAGCGAAAAAACCAGATTATCAAAAGCCGAAGGCCGTATCTGTATCGCGATCGGTGAACCTTCACAAGGTGACAACAAAAGCCCGCAAATCTGGATCGATCAGGATGATTTTTTAATTCGTAAAATTAGAATGCCCTCTGGAACAGAAATTAATCTTTCTGATTATGTAAAAGTGACTGATGATTTTTGGATTGCGAAAACTCAAACCATCAAATGGGCTGGGGCCACAGCAACCATTAAAGTTAAAAACTTTTCAATAAAAAATGCAGCCACTCTTGCACAGTTTTATCCACAAAATTATGAACTACCGACAGAACTAGCTTTCAACGAATCTAGTGGTATCGCCCAAGTCGTCGAAGACTTTTACAAGAGGTTTCGATGAATGTAGTTAAAGTCGCAGTCGATGCGCCTTTACTAGATCCTTTAACCTATTTGCAAAATCCTGAGTTTACTGTTTCGCGCGGTGATATTGTTAATGTCACTCTCGGAAACCGCAAAATTAAAGGTTTTGTTTTATCTGCATTTACGAAGACCCAAGAAGACATCAATAAAGAATTCGGCAAAGAAATTAAACTTAAAGCCGTAGTTTCTATTGATGAAGACTCGATTAAACTTAAAGATCCTTATTTAACTTGGCTTGAATGGGTTGCAGATTATTATATTCATCCTATTGGACAAGTAATTCAGTTAGCTTTTCCTCCCCTGGGAAAACAAACTAAGGCACGCGCCTCGAAACGCCCGCCGGTGATCCCAAATCTAGCGCCGAAACCTAAACCAGAATTAACACCTGAACAAAAAAAGTGTGTCGATGGTATTAGTCTGAATAACGGCTTTCGCACGCATCTGGTTCATGGAGTTACGGGGTCTGGAAAAACTGAAATTTACTTGCGGCTGTTTGAACAGTGTTTAGAAAAAAAACAAAAAGGTTTATTTCTATTGCCCGAAATTTCTTTAACCCCGCAATTAGTGAATCGTTTTGTTGAACGTTTTGGTGATCAAGTTGCCGTGCTGCATTCACAGTTAACTGATCGCGAACGCACCAATCAGTGGTGGGAAATCATTCACGGTGAAAAAAGCATTCTTATCGGTGCGCGCTCTGCGCTTTTTTGTCCGGTCGAAAATATTGGCTTAATTGTTGTCGATGAAGAACATGAAACCAGCTTTAAACAAGATGAAAAATTAAAATATAATGGCCGTGATTGCGCGATTATGCTGGCTAAACACAATGCCTGTGCCGTGATTCTGGGTTCTGCAACACCTAGTTTAGAATCCTGGAAAAACGCCATCGAAAATAAATATCAATTACATTCATTAGTTTCACGTGTTGAAGATCGCCCGCTGCCTGACATTACCATTGCAGATATGCGTTTAGAAAAAGAAAACATGGATCGTTCGATCATGACACCGTTTTGGTTATCTAAAGAACTTTTTGAAAAAATGAAAATTTCTTTAGCTAACAAAGAGCAAGTGGCTTTGTTGTTGAATCGTCGTGGCATGGCGCAAGTGGTGTTCTGTCAAAAATGTGGTTATACCGCCGATTGTCCGAATTGCGATATCAGTTTAACCCTGCATGCGCGACATCACTTAGTTTGTCACTACTGTGACTATCATCAAAATTACGAAGTAAAATGTCCTGACTGTGCTGAAGGCGAACTATCTCCGCTTGGGCTTGGCACTGAGCGCGTTGAAGAAGATTTAAAAACACTATTTCCAGATAAAGTGATTGCCCGTGCAGATCGTGATGAAATTACTAATCGTGTTGAAATGGAAGAACTTATCAACAACATGGAAAACGGTGAAATCGATATTTTGATCGGCACGCAGATGATCGCCAAGGGCCTAGATTTTCCACGTTTAAAACTAGTGGGTTTACTGTTAGCCGATGTGGGATTCAATCTTCCTGATTTTAGATCGAGCGAAAAAAGTTTTCAGCTCATCACGCAAATGTCAGGGCGTGCTGGTCGTCACGTTACCGGAGACGAGTCACCGGGATCTGTAGTTATTCAGGCGTACAATACCGAGCATGAATCATTAATGTTCGCGCAAAAACATGATTACGTTGGGTTTGCTGCGCACGAACTTTTAAACCGTTCACCGTTAAATTATCCTCCTTATCAAAAAATGTTGTCTTTTCGAATTCAGTCGATGGATCAAGAAAAATCACAAACAACGGCAAAATATATTTTAGCGCGGGCCCAAGCGCTGAAAGAAAAATATCCCCAGTTTTATTCACAAATTGAAGTCCTTGGTCCAGCTGCTTCACCGCTAGCGCGATTAAAGAACCAATACAGATATCATTTGATTTTAAAAGGCTCTAAAGCCGTTGAATTAAACCAACTTGCACGCCAAATTATTTCAGACGAAAAATGGATTCCTAGCCAAGTGAAGGTCCTGATCGATGTTGACCCCATGAGTCTATTGTAAAATAATTAAGATGTGAGTGATAACAAGCGCAATCCAAATTCAAAACTTTCGATGATCGAAAAAGCCGAACAGGATCGCAAATCCAAAATGTGGGATATGCGTATGGCGTTTATTCAACGTGGTCACCGCGCTATGCAAGTTAAACAATACGGCGAAGCTGCCATTAGTTATGAAAAATACATTCGCATCTTAGAATTAGTTTTTAACGTAACCCCCGGAAATTTAACTCCCGAAGTTTTCAAAGAATCTTCACGCACATCTGAAATGTCGATCGTAGCCGGAGCTTACTGGGATTTAGTGCGTATTTACGATACCAGCCAACAATACGGCGACCGCCAGGCCAAATGCGCAGCCCAATTAGCGAAATTTGCACCGGTAACTCCGATTTACAATGACATCGTAAAACAAGCCCAAGAATTTAGTAAAAACGCTCGTCACCCAGAACGCGTAAAAATCTTTTTAGCAGCGGTTGGAAAATCTTCGCGCTGCTTTATTGCAAGCTCTGCGTACCAGTCGCCAACCCACACTGATGTTATGATCCTACGCAATTATCGTGATTCTGTTCTAAAACAGACTTTTTTAGGCAGAAAATTTATTTATTTCTACTACCGCTACTCCCCAAAAGTAGCCTGCATTCTTGATCAGCATGAGTACCTGAAAGCCCCAACCCGCTGGGCTTTAAAGCTTGTGATCAATTGCGTTAGATAAAAAAAGAAATCACCGTATACCGCTTTTTAGTTGCATCAAATCGAAACTTTTTTGATCGTAGTAGTATGCACATCTACGATTATATCATCATTGGAAGCGGCTTAACCGGCCAAACAATCGCAACTCAGTTATCTCAAGAAACACAAAACGTGTTATTGATCGAAGCCGAAGCTTTCACCGGCGGGTCAAATCGCCAGGCACACCTTAGCGGAAACGTCTTAGATTCAGGTTTACGTTTTTTACCCGCGACAGAACTTTCGATTAAAGCGGTACAAAATTTAGAAAATCTTTTAGGCTTAAAACTAATTAAATCTGAAATCGAAAATCATCCAGAAACTTATGATGCTTCAGGCTTTAAAGCGTTTGTTGGCTTTGGTGATAAATCTCCGGCGTTTTATGATCAATTCTCATATTTTTTAAATCCTAAAGAATTAGAATTAACATTACCAATTCATCAAATCATGGATTTATTAAAAGCCAAATACCAAGGCGAAACTTTACTTCGCTCACATGTCACTAAATTTGGTTTTAACGAAATCGAAGAGGGTTCAAAAGCAGAACCTGAATTAACTCATGTGATCGTGAACGGTTCTAAAACTTATCACGCCAATAATTTTATTTTTGCCGGCCCGGTTCGCGATCTGGCTTTGATTGTGCCTGACGAAGTTTTAAATATTCGTGCAAAAGCTAAACTTAAAAAAGACACCTATTGGATGGCTGTATGTTTAGATTTATTTCACCAGGATTTAACTGTCGATAAAACTAATTTATTCGTTCTTGATGGAACAACTGATGACGGCATCGGCCCATGCATCGGCCGCTTTTTACCTGCCGTTACAGCTGATGTGTCACCAACACAAAAAGCCCAGCAAGTTTCACAATGGTTAAGCTTTATTGATTATTCAACAGCTGAAGAAACAGAAAACATCGGCGAAGTATTAAAGAAAATGAAACGCCAAATTAAGCGTGCATTTCCTGAAATGAGCGAAGCAGTTAAAGCTGAAAGAATTTTCATGAGCCCACCATTATCAGGTGGTGAATTAAAATTGAACGCCAACGGCACTTTACATAAAGTGAAAAACCTTTGGATTGCTTCAGCACAAATGAGCAAGTATCCAAATCTTTTAGGTTCGTTAACTCAATCCCAAATGACTTTAGCAGCTTTAGGTTTTGGCGAATTTACGATGGCGCATGCCGAATTTGCAGAAGACGAACAACCACAAACAGAAATGCATACAGAGGCAGAGTTATAAACACAATCATTCAAGCCCTAGTATTATTGATCGCAGGATTGCATATTTATTTTCTAGTGCTTGAAATGTTTATGTGGACTAAGCCCTTAGGCCTTAAAACCTTCCGCTTAACGCCAGAATTCGCTCAGGCATCAAAAGGCCTGGCTGCCAATCAAGGTCTTTATAATGGCTTTTTAGCGGCTGGTTTACTGTGGGCATTTTTACACCCACAACCAGAAATCGCGCAGCAATTAAAATTATTTTTCTTAGGCTGTGTGATCGTAGCTGGCGCTTACGGCGCAGCTACTGTTTCAAAAAAGATTTTCTTTGTTCAAGCCATGCCAGCGATCATCGCTATTATTTTTTGTCTGATCTAAACGCTTCATCAAGCACACGACCGCTAGCTTTTGCTGGCGGAAGCACTCCAGATATAAACGATAATGTCGGCGCAATATCTACGATTTTAGAACCTGCGTAAACGCCCGCAGAAAACCATTTTGGCCCCCACATGATCACCGGCACTGAATTATCATAATTCCAGTTCGTCATATGATTTACTAGGGCCCCTGTTTTTTGCGCGAAGTATGGTTCAGGAATTAACATTAAATCTCCTGTAACATCCGACACAAAGCTATTTTCGACTGGAAAACGTAAATCAAAATACGGAATTTGCGATTTTAAAACTTGCTCGCGAGTAATAACTTTATAAATTCCAGGAAGCTGTTCGAAAACTTCTTTTGCTAAATTTTGCGCTTTTGCTGGATCAATATTTTTTTCTGCTAAGCGATTGCGATTTAAATAAACGTGTGATGCAAACACTCCTTCGATCCAGGCATTTTTACCACTTGAGCCTAATTCTTTAGTTAATTTTTCATTCGCTATTTTAATCGCGCCTAAAAAATCTAATTCACCACTGGCAATTTTATTTGCGCGCAATAAATCTGGAGCTGGTGGAATCCCATGATCTGCTGTCAACACGACAACAGTTTTATCTAAAAGATTTTTTTGTTTTAAAGCCGTAAATAATTTCGCAAGCATTTTATCTTCTAATAATGTTAGCGTTTTTAGATTCGGAGAATCCGGGCCTTCTTTATGACCTAAAATATCGTGATTCGACATACTGACGCCTAAAACATCAGGCCCACTGTTGTTTCGCTGTCCAAGTTTTTCCTCGGTAAGTGCGGTAATTGCAATCTCCATTGTAGCTTCTGTTCCGCGAATGGCCGCTTCAATATTTTTCGCTTCTAAATCACCTTGGGTCTTTTGTTTAGCATTAATTTTATCTAACCACGCAGGAGTTTTACCACCGTTGTAATATTTAGTTGTGCTCCAGGCATTCGGTTTATCTTCATACCATAAAGCCATGTCGGCTCTGTGCCCACCCAGAAAAATCGCCGAGCGATCTTTTAATGAAACAGAAAAAACTTTGCTGTCAGGATAAATATTTTTTACTTCATCACCATAAGTCGTGGTTTTAAGTCGGCGCGGAGAAAGTCCAAACTCGTCATCATCAGCACAGTACGCACGTTTTTTATTTTTGATGTCATACCATTCATTAATTGAAATGCTTGTTTGCGCCGGATATGAACCCGACAGAATCATTGCGTGCCCCGGACAAGTCATTGCTTGTAGAATCCCGTAAGTGCTTTGCGCGAAGTAAGCTCCGGTGCTCATCATATGATTAAAACCAAGCGATGATGCCGGCATAAAGTCTTTTTGGTAACGGGCCAAAAAATCAGAACGGAACTGGTCGATCACCACGACCACCACTAATTTGGGCTTTTGTTTGTAGGTTTCAAAAGAAAGGTTTTTCGCGCCCGCAGGTAGCAAACCAAAGATCAAAATTGCAGCTAAAAGTAGATTGTTTTTCATGGGTTAGATCTTAATACCGCTTTTTCGTATTGTCCCTCATTTTAAACTGTCTAGAAGTCCCAAACCATGGATTTCTCGCTTGCCTAACCCAACTCGGTTTGCTATCTCTGATCCTCACTAAAACACACGGGACGGTAATACCTGGTCTGATGCTTAAATTGGTTGCATCGGAAACTCGAGTTGGGGATCAAACCCTGGCACGCTCTGCCCCCCGGAGGCTTAACCAGAAAAAAAGGAAATCACATGGCACAAGTTACCATGAAAGAAATGTTAGACGCTGGCGTACACTTTGGTCACCAAACACAACGCTGGAACCCAAAAATGAAACCGTATGTATACACTGCACGCGGCGGAATCCACATCATCGACTTACAAAAAACTGTAGTTCGTGCAAACCAAGCTGCTGAATTCGTAAAAGAAATCGCATCTCAAGGTGGAACAATGATTATGGTTGGTACTAAAAAGCAAGCTATCGAACCTGTTCAAGAAGCTGCTAAAAAATCTGGTCAATATTTCGTAACTAAACGTTGGTTAGGCGGAATGTTAACAAATTTCGAAACAATCAAAGCTTCTATCGATCGTTTACGCAAAATCGACAAAATGAAAGAATCTGGCGATTTCAATTTATTAACTAAAAAAGAACGCGCTGGTTTAGATAACGAATACATCCGTTTAACTGAATACTTAGAAGGTATCCGCGACATGAAAACGCTTCCAGCGGTTATGTTCGTAGTAGATCTTCCTAAAGAACACATCGCGGTTCTTGAAGCGAAAAAATTAGGTATCAAAGTTGTAGCTATCGCAGATACTAACTCTGATCCTGAATTAGTTGATTACCCAATTCCAGGTAACGACGATGCTATCCGTTCTATCAAATTATTCTCTAACTTAGTTGCTGATGCTTTCATGGAAGGCGCTAAAGTTTGGGAGCAAAAAGCTCGCACTATGACTGACAAAGCTTCTGACAACAAACCTGAAGCAGCTACTGAAACAAAACGTACGGCTCCTCGCACTCCAGGTGCTAAAGGCCAAGACACTAAAGCAGCTCCAGCGGCAGCAGCAAAACCTGCTGGTCCACAAGTTGTTAAATCAGCAAAATCTCGTAAATTAGTTGCTGCAGGAACTGCAGACCTAGTTGAGATCGAAGCAGAATTAAACGAAGAGAAAAAGGATGATTCAGCTGAGTAATCTCAGTTGAATTCATTAAAGGAGCAAGCATGTCTATCTCTGCAACAATGGTAAAAGAACTGCGCGAAAAAACTAGCGCAGGTATGATGGATTGTAAAAAAGCTTTAGAAGAATCAAAAGGTGATTTTGAAGCTGCTGTTGAATGGTTACGCGTAAAAGGTTTATCTGCAGCTGCAAAAAAATCTGATCGCATTGCCGCTGAAGGCACTGTTTCTGCAAAAACTGACGGTAAAACTGCAGTTGTTGTTGAAATCAACTCTGAAACAGATTTCGTAGCTCGTAATGATGGCTTTAAAGCTTTCGTAGCTGATGTTGTTGATCATGTATTAACAGCGGCAACTACAAATGATTTACTAACTCAGCCATTTGCTAAAACTCCAGGTAAAACTGTAGGCGATAAACTTAAAGAAAGTATCGCAACTATCGGTGAAAACTTAGTTATCCGCCGTACTGAAAAGTACACGACTAACGAAACTGGTTTAGTACATACATACATCCACGGTGAAGGCAAAATCGGCGTAATGATTGAAGTGCAAACTCCATCTGCTGCTGTAGCTTCATCTGCTGACGCAAGAACTTTTGCTTCTGACGTTTGTTTACATATCGCTGCGATGAATCCAATGGCTTTATCGTCTGCTGAAATGAATCCTGAAACAGTGGCTAAAGAAAAAGAAATTTTAAAACAAAAGAATTTAGAATCAGGCAAAAAACCAGAAATGATCGAAAAAATCGTTGAAGGTCAAATCCGTAAATTCTTAGCTGAAAACTGCTTAGTTGATCAACCGTTCGTCAAGAACCCAGATTTAACTATTACTGCTTACGCAAAAGAAGCTGGTAAAAAAGCTGGTGGCGATCTAACGATTAAACGTTTCGTACGTTTTGAATTAGGCGCTGGTATCGAGAAAAAAGTAAACGACTTCGCAGCTGAAGTTGCTTCAATGCAAGGGCACTAAGCCTTAGCAAAATAGAAAAGCTCTCTTCGGAGGGCTTTTTTTTTGATTACTCTCTAGAATTGTTCATACACCACTGACCGGAGGACTCCTTGAATAAACCTGTATATAAACGCATCTTACTTAAACTGAGCGGTGAAGCATTAGCCGGAACGCAAGGAACAGGGATCAACAATCAGGTCATCGGGCAAATCGCACAAGATGTAAAAGCAGCTTTTGATACTGGTGTACAAATCGGTGTTGTTATTGGCGGCGGTAATATCTTTCGCGGCGTCGCAGCCTCTGCCCAGGGTATGGATCGTGCAAGCTCTGATTACATGGGTATGCTTGCCACATGTATCAACGCTTTAGCCTTACAGGATGCTTTTGAAAAAGCCGGAATTCCTACACGCGTACAATCGGCCATTGAAATGGCTGAAATCGCAGAACCGTATATTCGCCGCCGTGCGATTCGCCACCTTGAAAAAGGCCGTCTTGTGATTTTTGGTGCGGGCACAGGCAACCCTTACTTCACTACAGACACAGCCGCTTCTTTAAGAGCTATGGAAATAAATGCCGAAGTTATCATGAAGGCTACTAAAGTTGATGGAATCTATGATAAAGATCCTAAGAAACACCCTGATGCTAAGAAATATAATGAAATCAGTTATATCGATGTTTTAAAGCAAGGTTTACAAGTTATGGATTCAACGGCGATTAGCCTTTGCATGGATAACAAATTACCTATTTTAACATTCGATATGGGTATCGCTGGAAACGTTCTTAAAGCGGTTTGTGGCGAGAATATCGGCACTGTGGTTAAATAACGGTTCGACCGTTGTGTAAAATAAAGAGTGAATCTAATTTAGTTTATTGTTTAAATTTAAAGACGGAGAATTTATGATTGAAACTTCAAAAACAAATGCAAAAGCAAAAATGGAAAAAGCGACTACTGCTCTAGTAGAGGACTTAAAAAAAGTTCGTACCGGTAAAGCCCAAGTATCAATGCTTGATAATATTCGTGTAAATTACTACGGCAATTTATCTCCTTTAAATCAAGTAGCTTCAGTTTCTACTCCAGATGCGACGACTTTCTTAATCGCACCTTGGGAATCTGCAATTTTAAAAGAAATTGAAATGGCCATCGTTAAATCTGATATCGGTATGGCGCCAATCAATGACGGTAAAGTTATTCGTTTAAAAGTACCAAGCTTAACTGAAGAACGTCGTAAAGACTTAGCTAAACAAGTTAAAAAAATCACTGAAGATGCTCGCGTAGCTGTTCGTTTAATTCGCCGTGATGCGAATGAAGAAGTTAAAAAGCTTTTAAAAGACAAAGCTGTTAGCGAAGACGAAGCTAAAAAAGGCGAAGCTGACATTCAAAAATTAACTGACGACACTATCAAAAAAGTGGATCAGTTAGCTGAAGAAAAAGAAAAATCAATCCTTACAATCTAATGTCGCAGATAAAACATGTCGCAATCATTATGGATGGAAACGGCCGCTGGGCGCAAATGCGCGGCCGTCCACGTACGTTTGGACATGTTAAAGGTGTACGTGTAGCGAAAAAAATTATCACGCACGCTTCAAACCTTGGTTTAAATCACTTAACTTTATATGCGTTCAGCTCTGAAAATTGGTTTCGCCCACAGGAAGAAGTTTCTGTATTGATGAAATTAATGGAGCGCTATTTAATTCGTGAAACTGAAAACCTAGTTAAAAAAAATATTCAGTTCCACACGATTGGTGATTTATCAAAAGTGCCAGTTAACGTGCGTAAATTAATTCTAAACGCGCAGACTAAAACAGCTCATTGTTCAGGTTTGAAATTAACCTTCGCCATTAGCTATGGCTCGCGCCAAGAATTAATTAATGCCGTCCAATCAATCGCCACTGATCTTAAAGATGGCATTATTAATTTGAATGATATTAACGAAGACATGGTCAGCAAAAAGCTGATGACATCACACTGCCCTGATCCGGATTTAATTATTCGCACCAGTGGTGAATATCGTTTATCGAATTTCTTAATGTGGCAAGCCGCTTACAGCGAATTATACTTCACAAACATTCTATGGCCCGATTTCAAAGAAGATGATTTGAACAAAGCCCTTACTGATTTCAAAAACCGTTCACGCCGTTTTGGCCGCATCGAAGGCGTTTTAAAGACTCTCTTCACTAAAAAAGAAAAAAATCATGCCGAACTTAACTTCTAGAATTATTTCGGCACTGGTTGCTTTAGCTATCTTAATTTCGACAGTCTATTTTTTTGCTGAAAAAGGCATGTATGCCTGTATCGCGTTTGCCTCTGTTCGATGTTCTTACGAAATCGCACGAATGGTTTTTAAAGCGCATTACCCAAAATTTGCGACTTACGCTTTTGTTTTAATTAATTTTGCGACATTTTTATTATTAACTTTAGAACCGACTAAAAATTTTGCGATGTTCTTTATTTTATTAAGTTTTGTTGCAAGTGTTGTTGTTAGCATTTTATTTCATAAAAAATTCAACGATCTACAAACGATCTTTGATTACGTTTCACAATCGGCCTTTGGAACACTTTACGCCACTGTGATTCCTGCTATCGTAACTTGGCTTGTGTATTCACAACAGGGCATGAACTGGTTTTACTGTTTATTAGCCGTGATCTTTGCAGGCGACATAGGCGCTTATTTGTTTGGTGTTACAATGGGCACAACTAAAGTCGCTCCCACCCTATCGCCAAAGAAAAGTGTGCAGGGTGCTATTGGTGGTTTATTATTTTCAACCTTAGCAGCTTATGTTTTCTCATTCATACTAACTGATGTGGCGTTACCAGTCTTATTGGCTTGTGGATTCTTTGGTGGCTTACTGGGTCAAATAGGTGATTTTTTCGAATCCTTAATTAAACGAGTTTCTGGTGTAAAAGATTCGGGAACAATCATGCCAGGCCATGGTGGTGTCTTAGATCGAATCGATGGCGTCCTATTAGCGGCCCCATTGTTTTATTTTGCTGCGAATTATCATAGTCTTTGGTCTTAGTTACCAGCTACCTAGTTACTTAATAGTTTAAAAATGCTAAAATATTGTTTTAAACCACGAGGGTTTTTACATGACTTATATTTTCTCATCATTGGGTTACCTTTATTCAAACGTTGTTCCTTTTGTTATCCTTTTAGGAATTCTAGTTTTTGTTCACGAACTAGGTCACTTTTTAGTGGCACGCGCATGTGGCGTACGTGTTGAAGTTTTCTCGCTAGGCTTCGGTAAAAAAATCTTAAGCTTTAAAAGAGGCTACACAACTTACTGCATTTCAATCGTGCCACTTGGTGGATACGTAAAAATGTTCGGTGAACAATCGACTGATGCTTCAGCCATTGCCCCAGAAGATCGTGCGGTTTCTTACACTCACAAAACTGTATGGCAACGCATCGCAATCGTGTTTGCCGGCCCTTTGATGAATTTCTTATTTGCGATTTTGGTTTTCGGTTTTATTGCTTACAGTGGTGAAGAAACTCGCGCTGCCCGCATTGCTGAAGTGACTCCTGGTTCAATCGCTGAAACTGCCGGCCTTAAATCACAAGACATGGTGTTAGCCGTAAATAGCCAGCCTGTAAGAAGTTATGAAGAATTTCAATTAGCTTTAAATCGCGCGCAAAATCAAAGTGCCGAAATTCAGGTGCAACAAGAGGGCGAACAACCGCGCACGATCACGGCACAAATTTCGAGTGCAGATAATCCAAATATTTTTGCTGGCCACAAAACAATCGGCAGTATCGCTGGTTTAATGCCTTACACGAAAGGCACATTAGTTGCCGTTCAACCTGACTCACAAGCTTTTAAAGCAGGACTACGCACTGGCGATGAGATCACTCACATTGCTGGCCGCAAAGTTCAATCGTGGAATGATTTAAACCGCTTAACGCAAAATCAGACAACTGAAATCACCGTTGATCGCGTATCTGCTGACGACAAAAAAGAAATTCTTAAACTGCAATTAAACTTACCGGTTTATAAAAAAGCACCTGAACTTGCTGAAATTGGTTTAGAAAATCCTGAACTTTATTTAGAACAAGTTGTTCCGGGGTCACCGGCGGCACAAGCTGACTTACAAAGGCATGACAAACTGGTTTCAATCAACGGACAGCCAATGCTTGTTTGGGAAAACGTTTTAAACACGATTAAATCTTACGATGGCAAAGACGCTTTAGAATTTAAAATCATGCGCGAAGGCACAGAGATGGTTAAAAAAATCACTCCGCAAGTGACTTCACAAATGACATTTCAAGGTAAAGAAGACAAACGTTATACGGTTGGTATTATGCCAATGGCCAATATCTCTCAGCCTGAATTAGTTAAAGTCGCCGAAAGCAATATTTTTGCTGCTACAGCAAAAGGTTTTGACCGTTCATATGATATTTCAGTGATGACGGTGATGTCGTTTGTACGTCTATTTCAAGGCGAAGTATCACATAAAAACATCGGGGGTATGATCTCAATCGGTAAAGCCGCTAAAGATTCATACGCG